>CBDANZ010000005.1:0-931349 GCA_965197865.1 Vicinamibacterales bacterium | reverse complement strand
GTAGGTGTCGCGATAAGCGACAATGAACCTATCGCTGTTTTGGAACTCGATGTCGAACTCGGCGTCCCGGTCCCGGGTCTCCAGGAGGCCGGCGCCATTCTCGACATATGCCAGCGATCCGATCCACGAGAGTTTGCGGATCGACTGCATCGACCGTGGGCGCGGGCTGAACCGGAATCGGGCGAAACTCTTGCGCATGTCGTCACGTCGCACAAACCCCACTTCCGGGTTGAAGTGGTCACCCACGACGAGGCGCTCGAGTCGGGCGCCGTACCGATCCCCCCTGTAATCCAGGTGCGCACGATAGCTGGTATCCCGG
This sequence comes from Vicinamibacterales bacterium, assembly GCA_965197865.1. Lineage (GTDB taxonomy): Bacteria > Acidobacteriota > Vicinamibacteria > Vicinamibacterales > CAVVIG01 > CBDANZ01. The sequence continues at coordinate 931,030 of CBDANZ010000005.1, read as the reverse complement.
CCCGACAAGCCGGCGGTACGCGTCCGCGCCCAGTACGTATTGATAGCCAGGTTGTCAAAGAAGGCAAACGTCCCATCCACGCCGTACGCGTCATTGGCCCCGTCGCCGCCCTGGCCGACTGACCGCCTGGTGAACAGCGCCCCGATGCTGCTCCGGCGCAGGATGTCGCGTTTGACTCGCACAACCGAGAAACTCGTCTCTCGCGCCCCCGATCGCGGCTCATCGCTGGACTGAATGTTCAACACGCCGAGACTGAACCGACCGAGTCGGCCCGTCAGGCGCCCGCCGGCCTGGATTGGCGCCGCCCGCCCCTCATGGAGACCAATTCGCCGACTGTAGAACAGAATCGGCGTGTCCCCCGCGCCCGCACTCCGCCCACTGGTCGCGGCGCCGCCAAACGCGAAGGTGCCCTGATTCTCGAGAAAGAATTCGCGCTTCTCCGGAAAAAACAGGCTGAACCGCGTGAGATTGACCTGCTGCTCGTCGGCCTCGACCTGTGCAAAATCAGTGTTGTAGGTGAAGTCGGCCGTCAGGTTCGGCGTCAGGCCGTACTTCACATCGACCCCAACATCTCCGCCCAGATCGTTGGAAATCGTCGGGCTGGCGGTGAGATCGCTCGTCAGGTCCGAGATCGCGTACGGCTTGATCTCGAGATTTCTCACGCCCGACGGTGCTTCCAATCCCACCACCGTCGCCATCAGCGATGACCTGAAATATCCACCCATCCCTACGGAGGCCGGGATGGGCGCGAGGAACGATAGCTCGTTCTTCCAGCGGTTCATGCGCCGGACATTGAACCCCCAAATCTGCGCGCGTCCAGGCCGGTAGCGAAGCGACTTGAACGGGATGGCGGCTTCCAACGTCCAGCCGCCCTCGAACCGCCCGACCTTGAGGTCCCAGACCGGATTCCAATCCAAGTTGATCTGGCGCTCATTGGTCACCTGGCCATCGATCCGACCGCCGAGGGGGTTCACATTGAACAAGACGCTGCTCCGCCCGTCATAGAAGGTATCGAACGCAAACGCAACATTTTCGTTCTGCACGATGTTCAGACTATCTCGCCGCATCTCGTTGACGACCATCCGCTCCGGATGGCTCTCCCAGCAGCGGGCGACGACGTACACGTTGTTGTGGTCGAAGAGCACCCACAGCTCGGTCTTCTCGGTCGCCGGCGAGCCCTCCAGCGGCTCCGTCTGGATGAAATCCGAAATAGGCGGCACGCTCGCGTAGACAGCCTCGTCGAGTCGTCCGTCAACCCGAATCGGCGCCGTGAGACGCACGACGCGAATGGTCGCGCGGCCCACCGCGTCGCGAGCGATCACCTCTGGAGGCACTGGGGCCGGGGGGCCGTCAAACGTGAACGGGAGCTCCAATGCTTCCGCCGGCGCCGTTTGTGATACGGGCGAGGCGAATGAGGCGGCCCGCTGGCCGGCCTCACCGGGTCGAGCCAAAAGGATGCCGAAGATGAGGAGGCTGGCGCCGGCGCGAATCATCGAGTCCAGAAGAAGAGCTCCGTTCCTACCGCTAAGGAATTCTTCGTAAAGTGTCGGCCGCGCCCGTCTCCCATCCAGTGTCGCCTGTTGTGGTTGATACGAGGACCACCGTCTAGAAGCGCGATAACGGCTGCCGCCCTTTGCTTCGTCTCCGAGGTCTCGCACTCCGTCACCCATTTGTCTCGCGTCTGCTGAGCCCGTCACGATAACAAATCCTCAGCATCATACTGGGGCAACGGAAATCGCCATGTTGGCTTTCCGGTCAACCTGCAGGATATCCCTAACCGCCTCTGCCTGGAAGCTGACTGCTCCCAGAAGCGTGGATCCTTCGCACTCGCCCGCTTAAACACGACGCCCAGGATGATAGCTGGTATGAGCATCGCGAACTTCAATTAGTACCTCGCCTAGTACCTCGCCAGGCGCTGGCACCCACTGTGGCGTGACATGGCCTGATGCGTAGACGTGCGTTGTACAACAGCCGGGGCGCCGCGGTCCGACGGACCAACACCCGGGGAGTGCAATAACCGGCTTTGGCTGTAAGGAAGGGCCACGAAGCGTGAAGATGAGGTCTTTGAACTGGCCAGGCACACTAGTGCTATAATCGGTTCCGCTTCAGACTGACCGGACGGTTCAGGATCTGGAAGGTGCGAGAAAAAGATCCGGCCGTTCACAGAGGGCCTCTGCGTCAGACCGTTGCACATCCCAGACGGCCAAGATGAAAATCCCGGACATTCTCGGAGGTGCACAAGTAAGAGTGCGCGTACTGGGGTTTGCTGCGTCACTCGCGATTGGCGGCCGGATCGTACTCGGAGACTACGGCTGCCAACTCGCCACCGATCGTGCGACACACGCCGCGAACAGCGTGACTGGCGCAGCCGGTCGTCTGGCCAGGGGCTTCACGTTCCTCAGGCAGCCGCCCCAGCACCGTCCACTCGCTGAAGCCTTCTGGCGGGCTCCATAAGGCGTGACCGTTCTTATCGCAGCTGGAGCCGGCCGACTCGTCCTGGATCAGGCAGTCGGCCGAGGCGTGACATTCCCTTGCCCGGGATGCTGGGAATGGCGTGTCTTCCTCATACTGTATCCCTCCTTGACCGGTCGAACGTGGACGTGTCGGCAACCGAACTACGACGAAACCATCGATGGGGGCGCGTTCCAGCAAATCCCCGAACGCACAGGGGAAAACGGCGTTCCCGGCCGGCTGCGATAAGGAGCTCTCATGCGCCACCCGCAATCCTTTTGGTCCTGGCTGTCTCTCTTGGTGTCGTGTGTCGCGCTGGCGGCTGCATCGTTCGGACACGCTTTCGCACAGGCGCAACGCATCGCGGAGCCGCCCACCTCAATGCAAGTCGCCGAGATCCCGGATCGCCGTCCGGCTCCCCTTCTAAGCTTTCGAAGCGCCGACTCTCTTGAGCGCCCCGAGCGCGAGGCACAAGAGCATCCCGACGAACTGATTCGCGCGATGGCCCTGAAGCCCGGCGATGTCGTCGCCGACGTCGGCTGCGGCACTGGTTTTTTTGCTAGGCGGATTGCGAAGATCGTCGCGCCGACCGGCAAGGTGTATTGTCAGGACATCCAGCCGGAAATGCTGGATCTGATGAAGCAGCGCGCCGAGGCGGAAGGAGTGACTGGTATTGTGCCGGTCCTCGGTTCGACCGACGATCCGAAGTTGCCCAAAGGCGGGGTCGATTGGCTGCTGCTCGTCGACGCATACCATGAGTTCGACAACGGACCGGAGATGTTGCGCCAGATGCGCGTCACGCTCGGTCCTCGGGGGAAGGTCGCGCTCGTCGAAGCCCGCGCCGAGGACAACAGCGCCTCGTACGTCAGCCCGACGCATCGGATGTCAGTCCGTCAAGTGCTCGCGGAATGGAAGCCAGCCGGTTATCGCCTCCTCGACTTGAACGAGTCCTTACCGTCTCAGCATCTCTTCATTTTCGAACCCGACGACAGGCCGGCTGGCGCACCCGTAGCGGCCAATCTGACGTTGGCAGAAGCCGTTCGAGTCGGCGCCGCCGAAGCCCAGCCGCAGGGAGCCGATGAGCGCAGCGTCACGATCAGATTGCGCCGCAAGAGCAAGAACCGGCTCGTCGTGACGATGGCCGCTGGCGAGTATTTCGCGTCGCCGCTCGGACAAACGCGCGACATGGTGGCGGTGCGCGACGCAGCGGTGGCATTGTTCGACGACGAATGGCACGACCTGCACGTGCTGGCTGCCGGTATCCCCGTCAACAAAGACGCGCCGCAAGCTACTAACGCCCTCGAGCTCCGGCCGGAACGGGCGCGGCCGCTCCGCGCACTGATGTATTCCATGCAGGCGACCGGCATGCCGTTCATCGTCGCTCAGGCGTTGTTGGCGATCGCCGTCGAAGATCGGTCGTACGAGGAAATCGAGCCGCTGCTCCAGGGCGGTCCGATCTCCGCCCCGCATGCGGTCGCGCTCGCGATGCGGTCCGCCGCTCGAGCGGGCACGGACGTCGCTTCAAAGAAAATCATGGCGGCGCGGGAACGGCTGGCCGCGGCCGTGCCGGAAGAAACGCTTCGGAAGTGGCTAACCGCACTCGGGCCGTGACCGCTCGTGACGTGGTCGCGGGCGGCAACGAGTCGATCAGTGTCCCGCTCTTACTTCTTCAGATCCACTCGGAGCTCAGCGCCGAACAACATCGTGCGATCGTTGTCGCGCGCCGACCATTTCATCAGTGTCGTCAGGCTCTTCTTTACGCGTCCCTCGAACACGACCCGGTCGTTCACAACGACCTTCACGGGCTGAAGGAAGTCGAACTGGTCCGGGGACAGCAAGAGCGTGAACGCCGTTACGCCTTTGGCCAGAGCTTCAACGGTGTTGCCTGTTCGCACGAGGTCGACGCGACCCGACGGTGCGTCGTGCGGAAAGAGCGTGATAGGCTCGGGCGGGATGCTCATCGGGTCGTACACGCCTTTCAACTCCACCGGTAAGTTGGCGCGGGCGACGAGCAGTTCCACCTCAGTGCCAGGTTTGATCGCTCCGAACACCTCCGTGAGATCGGATGCAATCCTGACCGTCTGCCCATCTAGCTCGACCAGCGTGTCGAACGCCTTGAGGCCGATCAGGTCCGCATTCGAGCCCTTGACAATCTCCGTGATGCGTGCCCCTATGGCGCGCACGCCGAAATCATCGGTCGGCTCCGGCTGAGCCGTGTTCAAATCGTCGAGTGTGGGTGCCGCGCCGGGTGTCATTCCGAGGCCATTGATGACGAGCCAATGTGCGCGGTTGGAGCTATCCGTTGACGACGTTTCCCAGGTGAGACGATTGGGCAGCGGCTTGCGGGGGTGTGCGCGGACGAAGGCTTCGAATGGTTCCCTCATCGTTGGCCACCAGCGGAGATTGTGGCCTGCGTCTGGCTGTGGACGATAATCCACTTCCACGCCACCCGCTTTGAAGCGCTTGATGTACGGATCCACTTTCCTGCTGGGGTACAACGGGTCCCGCCCCCCGTTGACGACAAAGAACGGCTTATTGCGCAGGTTGCTTGGGAACATCGCCCCGTCCACGCCGAGCTGACGGTTGGCGAGCACCAGTGCCATACCGTTCAGCGGCAGGAAGCTGGCGAATGGAGTCGTGTCGCGCATCGCGAAGTAATACGCTCCAGTGGCGCCATCGGACACGCCGGAGACGCTTACGCGATTTTCGTCAATGTTATAGAGGCGTTTGACTCGGTCGAGGATCCCCCGTACGTTGAGGATTTGAGTCTCGCGCCACCACTCAGCGCCCCGCTGGGCTTGAGGAATGATGAAGATGTGGTCTGACGCTCCTTGCGCGAACGCCGATGCCACGGTGATGGCCGTGGACCTATCGGGACGTGGACGTCCGACGCCCCCGTGCAACTGGAACCGAGCAGGAGATTTTTTTCGCGGGTCGTAGGTCGGTGGAATGAAGACTGAAAAGCTGTGCATCACGCCGTCGGGTGTTCGGTTCGCCAACTCGACCAGTTCAGTTGGCTGATCGGTGTACGGCCTCCCTTGTTGAAGCCGCCGGTATGCTTCGTCGAACGTAATTCGCGAGCGGAGGACATCATCAACGAGCGCGACGGCGCCAGCAGTCGATTTCGCGGCCCAGAACCGCGCGAACGCCGAATCGACCTGTTCTTGAGCCCGCAGTTCGGTCACCAGCAGCATTCCGAGCACCGCGGCTGCCGCCAACCCGAGCTGAGTATGCGATGTGGTCACAGTGTCCCTCAATAAGCGCACCGAACTGGCGGCGAGTGCATCCCCCTGCGATTCTAACTGAACTCGGGGTAAGCCGGAGAGCTGGAGCGAGGAATGGCGTGGGAAGAGTCGCCCGCGCGGCGACTCTTCGTTGTGGGATGTCGCACTGTGGCGTGCTGAACCTTCGGGGTCGGGCCACCGCTCAAAACCGGGTTGTTGAAGTGTCCCGGTGACGGAATTACCCTGTGCGTATGCTTCCGCCGGTAAGTATGTCGTCATCTATCTACCGTGTGAGAAACGAATGGGAGATTTCATATGACATCTTCAACAACGATGCCCTGCTGGCACCAGCTTGAAGGTAGAATACCGTTGTGACCTGGTGGGGTTCGCCGGACACGCCCCACAAAGCTGGCCCTATGCTGTCTCGATTGACGAGCTCGACCTGTTGTGTCGTCGTCGCTCCAGGCAATCGCGCGCAGGGGACCCCCGTCATGTCAAACGCCAACACCCCGCAGAAGGCGGCGACCCGAGCCACGTGGCCGCGCGATTTGGCCTCAGCCGCAACCAGGTGTATCGCTGGACGCAACGGCCCATCGAGGTGGGTGAGGGAGGCAGGATGAGACATCGATTTCTCGTGGTGATCGCTGCGCTGACGGCCGTGACCGTCATCTCGCTGGCTCGGGTCTTCGTCACCGCCCAGAGCCAGACGACCGCGACGACGACCGAGACGGCCGCGACGAAAACATGGACGCCGCCCAAGACGCCGTGGGGCGAGCCAGACTTTCAGGGAATCTGGACCACCAACTCCGAAACACCCTTAGAACGTGCCGCCGAGTTTGCCGGGAGAGCGTTTCTCACCGACGAGGAAGTGGCTGCGGCGGATAAGAAGAAATCGGTCAGAGGTAAGCGGCCTCCGCGGCCGGGCAACCCGGGCACGTATAACGCCGTCTTTAACGCGATCCTTAAGACGAGCAAGCGAACCTCGCTGATTGTGGATCCCCCGGACGGAAAAATACCGCCCTTGACGGCGGAAGCACTAGAGCGTCCCGCGCAACCCACACAGTACGCACTAACGGGGACCGACAACCCCGAGGACCGAATCTTCGCGGAGCGTTGTCTCGGGAACATGTTGCCAGGTTTTGGGGCAGGTCCGTCTGGTGATGGCACGGTCCGGATTGTTCAGTCTCCCGGGTACGTGGCGATGTACATCGAGTACGGCCATGCAGGAGGCGCCATCCGTATCATCCCGACCACCGGGAGTCCGCATCTGCCGCCACGCACACGACTCTGGCTGGGAGACTCGCGCGGCCGCTGGGATGGCACGACGCTCGTCGTCGACACGACCAACTTCAGCACCGAAGTGGAGTTTCAGACGATCTCACAACGCACGCTCGGCCCCAGAGGATCCCACGAGAACTTGCATCTCGTCGAACGCTTCACGCGCGTGGAGCAGGATACGCTGCGCCGCGAGATTCTGATCGACGATCCGACGACGTGGACAAGACCGTGGACAGTCCAGGTCGAGCTCGGAAAGGACAACGAGCAGCAGAATCGCATCTTCGAGTCTGCCTGCCACGAGGGCAATTTTGGCCTGACCGGCGTCCTTACCGGGGCCCGCGCCATAGAGAAAACCGCAGGGACCGCACAGAAGAAGTAGACGGCTCGCAACGTATTGCAGGGTATCAGGGAGACCGAAGATATGAACAATCGATTCAGCGCCTCAATGATCGGCGTAGCGGCCGCCACGATGCTCGTGGGGCTCTCTCTCAACGGCACACGGACCGCCGGTCAGGGCCCGGCCCCCCAGTTCCCACGTGTCGCGGATGGGAGGCCCGACTTCAGTGGAATCTGGCAAGCCCACAACACGGCCAACTGGGACCTTCAGACCCACGTCCCGCGCCCCATGGTGGCGCAGCGCGGCCTCACCAACTCGGGCGAATGGAGGGGCGCGTCAGCGCGCAAGGACCTGACCGTGCTCGCGGCTCCCGTCGTTGCGCTCGGCTCGGCCGGCTGGGTTCCTGCCGGGCTTGGTGTGGTTGAGGGCGAGGAGATTCCGTACCAGCCGTGGGCGGCGGCCCGCAAGCAGGAGAACTTCGACAACTGGCTGGACCGTGACCCGGAACTGAAATGTTACATGCCCGGTGTCCCACGCGCGATGTATCTGCCGCGTCCGTTTCAGATTATTCATGGCACCCAGAAAATCATGATGATCTTCGAGTTTGCAACGACGCAGCGCACCATCCACCTCGATAAGGTGGAGGCGCCGCCCGACGATACCTACATGGGGCACTCAGTCGGCAGGTGGGATGGGGATACCCTGGTGGTCGACGTGAGGCAACTCAATTCCTACACGTGGTTCGACAGGGCAGGAAATTTTCACAGCGACGCCTTGCATGTGGTCGAACGGTACACACCGATGACCCCCGACGCCATTCGCTACGAAGCCACGATTGAGGACCCAAAGGTCTTTACGCGCCCTTGGAAGATTAGCATGCCCCTCTATCGTCGTCTGGAGCCCAACGCGCAGCTACTCGAATTCAGGTGCGTTCAGATGGTCGAAGAAACCTTCCTTGGCCACCTTCGAAAGGAGCAATTGGTCGAGCGTTGGGAGGGAAAGACGATGGTCATCGACGTCACCCGCAAGATTCCGCCTGGCGAGGAAGCATATGACCGTCAGGTGTCAGGCAATCCGCCCGAGGCCCGTTGATCATGAACGGTCAAGCCGCGTGACGAGCGGCGTTATGTGCGTCTCCAAAGCACCGGCATGGTGACCCTCAGAGGAGCTTCACATGAGGAATCAATTTCTCGCGGTACTTGGTGTGGTGGCCGGTGTGATTGTTCTGTCGCTGTCCCCAATCCTGGTCGCGAGCCAGGCTCGGTCCAGTGGGGCGAAGACCTGGACACCGCCCATGACGCCGTGGGGTGAACCGGACTTCCAGGGAATCTGGACCACCAACTCCGGAACGCCGGTGGAACGTCCCCCGGAATATGCGGCGAAAGAGTTTTTCACGGACGAGGAGCGGGCTGCATTGGATCAGAAAATAGCGCAGGATCCTGGTGGAAATCGCCGTCCGCCGCGAGGTTCGGTACGGGACGTCCAAAGCGCCTACAACGCCGTTTTCGGTTCGAGGTTAAGGACGGGCCGGCGAACATCGCTGATCGTGGACCCGTCGGATGGGAAAATGCCGCCCTTGACGGCCGAGGCACTCAAGCGCCCCGCGCAACCTTCACAGTACGCATTGACGGGCACCGATAACCCGGAGGATCGAATCTTCGCGGAGCGCTGTCTCGGGAACATGTTGCCCGGTTTTGGCGCAGGTCCTTCGGGTGACGGCACGATGCGGCTTGTTCAGTCTCCCGGCTACGTGACGATGTATCTTGAGTATGGGCACGCAGGAGGGTCTATTCGCATCATCCCGACGAATGGCAGTCCGCATTTGCCCTCACACATCAGCCTGTGGCTGGGGGATTCGCGCGGCCGCTGGGACGGCACGACGCTGGTCGTCGACACGACGAATTTCAGCCCTGAAGTGGAATTCCAGACAATCTCGCAGTTCACGCTCGGCCCGAGAGGATCCCACGAAAACTTGCATCTGGTCGAACGCTTCACACGCGTGGACGCGAACACGCTACAGCGCGAAATCCTGATCGACGATCCCACGACCTGGACGAGAACCTGGACAGTACTCATTGAGCTGGGAAAGCACAACGAGGAGCAGAATCTGATTTTTGAGTCCGCGTGTCACGAGGGGAATTTCGGCCTGACGGGCGTCCTCACTGGGGCTCGCGCGCAAGAAAAGGCCGCCGAAGAAGCCCAGAAGAAGAAGTGATCGAGGGGATGTCGTGACTAGTGGGACCGTACCTCACTTGTCCGCGAGACCAAATCCGCCCGTATCCAAGGTGACGCCGTCAATCGCGACCGCTCGTGGGCGATCGGTTGCTGGCCCGATTGAGCGAGTGCCTTCAGCTCAAAACAGACGATCAGAGCACTTCGACCAGTAGCCGCCGCCGGCCGAACTTGAGCGCTTCCTGTTTGGTCGCTTTCCAGATGTCGAAGCGGTGATCGTACCGCGGATGCAAGCGGTCCCAGCAGGTGTACACCCGCGAGCCGATACGGAACCGCGTCCCGAACGGGAAGCGGCGCGGGCAAGCAATGACCCCGTCCGCGACCAGGCGGCCGCTGGCGGTGATCAGCGGATTGCCCCAGGTTTCGTCGGGCGAGGACGAATAGGCCGTCACCTCGGCGCGGAGCCGCGTCGGCGTCTGGGATGCGGGCTCGAGCGTAATGTCACCCCGCGTGGCGTGCAGCGACAGTAGCGCGGATCCACACAGGCTAACAACCATGACAGACGCCACAACGACCTCGATCGTAAACGTTGATCTCATCAGTCAGCGGTCCTCCAACACGGCCTCGAGCGACCGGCGCCATTGGCGGGCGCGCCTCCGGCCCAGAGGATCTCTGGCCCTCAAGGCAACGGGCTGGAACTTCTGGCAGGAAAACGCGAGGTTGAACGGTCGGTGCCAGAACTTCGGGCGGTCGGGTTAAGGCTTACCGTCAGCTTGTCCAGTATACCCGACGGCTGGGACGATCAAGACTGCAAGACCGTAAGTCACAGCACATAAAGATGTTGCCTCTAGATTGATCGGTTGGCACAGACCGGTCGGTCAAGGGAGCCCCTGAAAACGCACGAACCGAGGAGCCGATTCGAGAGCCGGAATCGTGGCCACGCTGTCTGCTGGTCGTCTTGCCGGTCTTGCCATCAGGATTCTCCTAAGAGTTCACCGTCATCGCAACCGCCCTTACGACACACGCCCAGCATATGCGCCTGTAATGCACGAGGTGTGCGGGCTGGCCTTAGTGAGTCTGAACGGGCGCTCTGGAGGGAAAATGGCTGCCAAACGAAATATTGACTCACTGCCGGTTGCCCCGCGTGCACCGCTACTGTCGAATTGGTCAAGAGCCTCGCATGCGCGTCGTGCGAGGTGACCGTGTTGGATATGAAGGATCTGGCCGTCGCGCGCCGGGCCAAGAACCTCGGCGTCCGCGCCCGTCCCGGCGGTGGTGATCGACGGCCAGCTCGCCGACTGCTGCAGTGGACGGGGCCCTCATCCGGCGAGTCTCAGCCACGCCGGTGTCGGCCAGGCAATCTGAACACGTCACACTGGGCCGCGAAGGGCCGGTTTCAGTATCCGTGGCGCGAGGCGTTCCTCCTCCGTTCGGCGGCGGAGGAACGACCCTCGGCTTGATGCTTCACGGCTGCTGCCGTCGCGCTTCAAGAATTGCCACGACGGAGGGACGGTCAGCCGGCCCGGTGCCGACATGCTGCAGTCGCACGATGCCTGCAGGATCGACGAGAACATCGCCGCCGAGCTGTCGCGTATCCGCGCCCGAGTACCTCGGTCGCCGGCCGCGCGCAAGCTCTTTCCCGTAGGCCCACCAGGTTCTCTGTCCCCAGATGTTCCGCAGATGGCCCCGATGCATCCCGTAGTGGCGGTACAGCGTGCGGTCGCGGTCGCTGAGAATGGGCCACGTGATCTTTGTTTCCGCCACGTATGCACGCACGAACAGCGTGGTCTCGAACGTCACCGCCACAATCCGCGTCCCCAGCTCCTCGAACGCCCGTTCGTGCTGCTGCAACTGCAGCAGATGCCGCCGGCAGGGGAGTCAACCGAGGTGCCGATGAAACATCAGCAGAAGCCAACGACCCTTGTAGTCGGCGAGGCGATGGCTGCGCCCTTCGGCATCGGGCAATTCGAACGGAATCGCCGGCTTTCCAACCTGACTTCCTCTCACGGCTTGGGCCACGCTTCCACTCCTCGTCGCCGTCGCTTCGGCATCAGCGCACGTCGCCGTAGGCGCGTGCCAGGCGGGCCGCCGGCACGCCGACGCGATACAGCAAGGGCAAAACATTCATGAGGATTGCGTAGTAGAACGGCCGAGCCATGAACCGGCGCCCCGAGACCCGCACCTCCGCCCGCACGGTGCGAATCCAACCGGTCTTTCGCAGGCGGCGGCTGATCTCCAGATCCTCGAATAACGGTTGCGCCGGAAACCCGCCGAGTTGCTCGAAGGCCGCTCGGCGAACAAACAGCGCCTGATCGCCATATGGGAGGCGCGTATACCGCGATCGCAGATCGGCCAGCCGCAGCCACGGCGCCACCCAGTCCAGCTGGCTTTCGGCGACGGTGAGCGTTCGAAAGGCGCCGGCCACGACCCTTGGATCTGCCAACGTCTGCGCGACGAGCGAGGCCGCGTTGCCCGGCAAGGTGACGTCCGCGTGAAGAAACAGCAGCGCGTCGCCGGTCGCCAGTCGCGCGCCGGCATTCATCTGTATCGCGCGGCCGCGCGATGAGACGGCCAACTGAGGCCAGCCCGCTGCCGCGACGAGCTGATTCGTGCTGTCGGTGCTGCCGCCATCGACAACGATCACCTCGTGGAGGCCGGCCAACTGTCTCAAGTGCACCAGCTGAGCGCCGATACGCGCTCCTTCGTTCAGTACCGGCACGATGACCGAGATGCGTGTGGGCGGCAACTGAGGGCCCCTCACGTTTCGACCTGAGCCACCTGGCTCGCGAGCACGCGCGCAGTTTCCGGTGCCGAGATCCGGCCGCTCAGCACGAGCGAGCGCAATCGGTCGAGATCGCCTGGCCGATCGACGTCGAACCAGGGTGGAAGCACCGTCGTCTTCAGACCGCTGGCGCGCAGGCGGCCCTGTGTACGGACGAAGGTCTCCGATGTGCTCCACGGGATGCCATCGAGCAAGCCAGCCGGGTAGCGGCGAACACCCAGCAAATAGAATCCCCCATCGTCGCTCGGGCCGAGCACCGCATCTGATGTGCCCAACCCGTCTCTCGCCGCGCCCAGCAACGCGACGGGCAGCCCCGGCGCGTCGGTTCCAACAGCGATGGCAATCGGATGCGTCTCGAGAGCGCGCCGAAGGACACGTTCCAGCCGATGGCCCAGATCTCCTTGCCCCTGCGGCCAAATCATCATGCCGGGCGGAAGCTTCCACTCGGGCGCCGTGACGTCGGTCGTCGCCAGCACGGGCTGGGCCCAGTCGATCCGCGACACGGCGGCCCACGTATCGAGGAAGAACGCTTCGGCAAGCGCCGCCGCCCCACCCTCGTCGAGCTCGCCGATCAGGCGAGTTTTCGCTTCGCCTGGTCTCGGAGGTTTTGCAAACACGCAAATAGACGCTCGATGCATGGCTCTTGCTACCGGCGCCATCGAAACAGCATATTGGACAGTGCGCGCACGCGCGGGGTAAGTCTTGTGCGATTCCACGCGTCGCCCAGCTTCTTCCAGGCTTCTGCCTGCGTCGGATAGGGGTGAATCGTGCGCGAGAGCGTACCGAGCGTGGCGTCCGTCGTCATCGCGAGCGCCATTTCACCGATCATCTCGCCGGCATGACCGGCGACGAGCGTGACGCCAAGAATCCGGCCGCTCCTGCGTTCTGCGTGAACGCGCGCGAAGCCCTCTGTGTCCCCTTCGAGCACCGCGCGGTCAACGTCGCAGAGCGACACCGTCAAGGTCAGGACATCCAGCCCGCGACGACTCGCTTCGCCCTCGTACAAACCGACGTGCGCCACTTCGGGAGCCGTGTACGTGCACCAGGGGATCACCAGCCGACTGGCCTTCTTCCGGCCGAAGAACAGCGCATTCTGCACGGCCACACGCGCCATCGCATCGGCCGCGTGCGTGAACTTGTACGGCGAGCAGATGTCACCCGCCGCAAACACCCGACGATTCGTCGTGCGGAGCCGATCGTCCACGACCAGGCCCGACCCGTCGGCGTCGATGCCGGCCACCGCGAGGTCGAGCCCTTCCACATTGGGAGCGCGACCGACGGCGACGAGAACCTGGTCACCGATCGCCTCTTCGGTTCCGCCGTCTCGTTCGAAGACAACGGCCGCGCCGGAGAATCCAGGCCGGCGGTCGACCTGCAGAATACGTGCGCCAAGAGCGAGGCGGATGCCTTCACGCACCAGCACCTGGTGCACGACGGCCGAGGCGTCCGGATCCTCGCGCGGCAACACCCGCTCGTCGAGAGAGACGATGGTGACGGCGCTGCCGAACTGCTGGAACGCCTGCGCCAGCTCGCAGCCGATTGGGCCGGCGTCAATGACAATCAGCCGGTGAGGGAGCGCGGTCAACGAAAAGATCGTCTCGTTGGTCAGGCAGCCGCTGTCCGCCAGACCGGGAATCGGAGGCATCGTGGCCCGACTGCCGGTGGCCACGATCGCGCGTGAGAACGCGAGCCTCCGGCCGTCGACCTCGACGGCGTCGGTCCCGAGGAAGCGCGCCTGGCCGAAGAAGACATCGATACCGAGTCGGGTCAGCCGCGCGGCCGAATCATGCACCGCGATGCCGGCGCGAAGGCGCCTCATGCGTGTCATCACGGCCTCGAAATCCACCTGAAGATCGCCCACGGTCCTGACACCGAACCGGCCGGCGTGGCGAGCATCGCCGGCTGCGCGGGCCGCGCTGAGGAGCGCCTTGGACGGCACGCAGCCGAAGTTCAGGCAGTCGCCGCCCATCAGATGCCGCTCGACGATTGCGACCTTGGCGCCGAGTGACGCGGCGCCTACGGCCGACACCAGGCCCGCGGTGCCCCCGCCAATGACGACGAGGTTGTAGCGGCCGGCCGGCGGCCTCGGATTGATCCAGTCCGGCGGATGGACGTGGCCGACGAGCACGCGATCGTGTTCGTCGGCCGGCACGATGACGGAAGGCGGCGGCACCGCGACAATCATGCCCTCGCCTCACCAGAGACAACCGGCTCGCCTTCGCGCTGAAGCGTTTCGGCGAGGGCGCGCCGCGCAATCCTCGTGATGAAGAGCGTCACGACGACCGTCGCACCAAGACCGGCCCAGTACAGGATCTGCTGCGCCGTGCCCCCCGGCCCGCGATCGTTCCCCAGTGCGGCGAGGCTCGTCACGGCGGAGCCTAAATAGACATACAGAAGGGTGCCCGGGAGCATGCCGATGAACGACGCCAGGACGTAGTCACGCACCCCCACACGCGTAAGCCCGAGCGCATAGTTGAGCAGGTTGAACGGTATGACAGGCGACAGCCGGAGCAGCGCGACGATCTTGAACCCGTGCCGGCCGATCGCGGCGTCGATCGCGGCGAACCGCACGTTCCGGCTCGTGCGCTTCGCCACCCAGGGACGTGCCAGCGTTCGGCCCAGTAGAAACGCCAGGGTCACCGCCGTCACGCTGACCGGTGAGACGAGCAGCGTGCCGAGAGTCAGCCCGTACGCCAGACCGGAGCCTACCGTGAGCAGCGATCCCGGAAGCATGAGCAGCGTCGCGGTGATGTACGCGCCCGCGTAAACGGCAACTCCTGCCGCCCCCGCACCACGAATCCACTCGACGAGCCGCTCAGCCCATAGGCTGAGCGGCAGCGCGAGCGCCACCTCGATGAGCAGCACTCCGACGCCAACGCCCAATCCGTAGCCGATCCAGCGATTCATAGGGCTGTGCGAAACCTCACCACTGCAGAATCCGCGCGAACGTGTACGCGCCGGCGCCGAGCAGCGCTACAACCGGCAGGGTCACCACCCAGGCCAACCCAATCTCGCGCGCTCTCTCCCCATTAAGGGATCCGCGCGCGGTGCCCACGCCGACGATACCCCCAGACAACACGTGGGTCGTGGACATCGGGAGACCGTAGACGGCGCCGGTCGTCACGAGTGTCGCCGTCACCAGGTTAGCCGCCAGTCCCTCGCGGTGATCCATGGGCGTCACCTCTTCGGCCAGGACCTCGGTCACGCGACGGCCAGCCACGAGACTCCCGGCGACCATGCCGGCCATCACGAGCACGAAGAACCGCGGCGTGTGGATGGCAGCGGACCCCGACCGCAGGATCACGGCCGACAGCGCGAGCGCGACGATCTTTGGCGCATCGTTCACGCCGTGCGCGAAACTGACCGCGCCGCTCGAGAGCCAGTGCAGATGGCCGGCAGTGATGCGGAGCGCCGTCGGCTGCGCCGCCCGACCCCCTCGGCGTCGCCTGTCGCCACCGACAGTCTGGCCACTGGCGCCGCCACGAGGGCGGCCGATCCGTGGGTGCTCCAGGTGAGTTGTGTCGACGGCTTGGCGGTGACGCAGACGCAGTTGCCGGCCGCTCGGCCGGGACCAAAGGTGAACGTCAGCCCCCGAGACATGAGCCACGTCAACACGAACGCAACGAGCGAACTCGCAAGGAGCGGCATCGCCACCTTGCCGCCGAGCGCGGACCACGCGACGCCCCCCGTGCCGTAGGCCGCGATGCCGACACCGACCGACGGATCCCACGAGCGCATGAGTCGTGGACACCGGCAGGCACGTACGAGTGGCAATGAACACCCACGCCCCCGCTCCCGCGAGCGCCGCTATCGCGGCCGCGAAAGACGGAGTCACCTCAGCCGCCAGCAGGCCCTCCCCGAATGTGGCCAGCATGGCGCCAGTCACGGGAGCCGCTACGGCGCCGCCGAGCCCAGTCCAAGCCGCACCCCAGAGAATCGCGCGCCGATAGTTGGTGACGCCGCTGCCGACAAGCGTCGCGATGCCCTTCGACACGTCGTTGGCGCCGTTCGCGTACGCCAACAGCGTCGATATGGACGATAATAAGGAGGCTTTCGATCATGCCAGCGCTCCAGAGCAACTCGAGCCGGCGCCAGCCGTGCAGCCGAAGCAGTGTCCAGCAGTCGCAATTCGTCGCGCCTCGAGTCGGTCGAACAAGTCGATCTCCCAGATTGTGCGTGCGCCGACCGCGGCCGATGCGCCGAGCGGAATCTCCAGCATCTGGTTGAAATCGCAGTCGTAGAGCTGCCCGTCCCAGCCGACGCTGACGAGCGACCGGCACATCAATCCAGGCACGGTGGCCGGATTGAAGTGGTTGACCAGCAGACCCATGTACGCGTCCTGCTGATTGGTTCGCGCCAGCATGGCCGCGAACCGCCTGATGGGCATGTTCGTGATCGTCAGGAGCCGATGGAACTCGATGCCGAACAGATCCGCCAGCTCGTGACGATACTCCCCTTCGAGCTTGGCTTGCAGCGGCGGGAGGGAGACCCCGGGCGGGTTGTAGACCAAATCGAGTTGCAGCGGCGAGTCGGGCAGACCGTATCCGAGCGTGTTCAACTGCTTGAGCATCTCGATGCTTCCGTCAAAGACCCCGTGGCCGCGCTGCTTGTCGACGTTCTCTTTCTGATAACACGGCAGGCTCGCGACGATCTGGGCCTTGCGAGCCGCGAGGAACTCCGGCAGGTCCCGGTAGCCGTCCTCGAAAAAGATCGTCAGGTTGCAGCGGTCGATGACCTGCCGCCCGCGGCGGCGCGCCTCGTCGACAAGGAAGCGGAAGCTAGGATTCATTTCGGGCGCACCGCCGGTGAGATCGACGACTTCGACGCCTGGGTTCAGATCGAGCAGCCGAACGACGCGCTCGGCTACGCGGTGAGCCATGATCTCGGTTCGCTTCGGCCCGGCTTCGACGTGGCAATGATGACACGCGAGATTGCAGAGCCGACCGACGTTCACCTGCAGTGTCGTCACGCGTTGCCGGATCAGGGGCCAGAGTCCGTCACGGGCGAGTGTCGCTGCGAACGTCGGGACCGTAGGAGCAGAACCCGTCTCGGCCGGCTCGCTCGGGAGAACTTGAATCGCGGTGGTCATCAGCAGCACCCTCCCGCTGGAGAACACACCGTTCCTGCCGGTTCTGTCGTCGCGTGGTAGTCGGCGCCCTTCGTCTCGCGCGGGTGGCGAACGATGGCCCCCTTCGCGCACAGGAACGGACGGGCCTCATCAGCCGCAACAGGAACCAGCGGTTCGACCAGCTCCACATGAGATCGATATGGTTCGCGCGCGAAGATCCGGAAGGTCTTCTCGCAAACCGCGGTACGCACCCCACGCCTCAACACGTGCCCGTCGTCGTCTTTGACCTCGCGGAACGGGGGCCGCGGTAGATGACCGCCTGCTTCTGGTCTAAGCAGGGACTTTCTTCCCCCTTGTAGGCCACGACGGTGACGCTGCGGAACCCGATCCCCTCGACCGTGCGCCACGGTTCGTTCCCCCTGGCAGCCATTGTGATGCCGTAAAAGCCGGCCTCTTCGAATGCCTGGAGGAACCGATCCTCGCGAAGCGCTCCGGAAATGCATCCGCTCCAGAGCTCTGGGTCGCGCCGCAGATGCTCCGGCACGTCCTCGTCGGCCGCGATGTCGGAGATGACGGCGCGGCCGCCCGGACGCAGGACGCGGAAGACCTCGCTGAAGAGGCGTGACTTGTCATCCGGTCGAACGAGATTGAGCACACAATTTGAGACGACGACGTCGACTGAATTGCTGGCGACGAGCGATTCTGCGGTGCGCAGCCGCGCCATTTCGGTGTTCAGTCGATCGACATCGTCCGCGCTTCGAACGGGGTGCGCGGCCGCATACGCATCCAGCCGCTCGAGGTCGAGTGCGAGATCTTGAATTCGTCCCTTGCTGAAGTTCACGTTCGCGTAGCCGACGCGCTGCGCGACTTCGGGCGCGTGCCGCCGCGCCAGGTCCAGCATCTCGTCGTTCATGTCGACGCCGATGACGCGACCATGACGGCCGACGACCTGACTCGCGATGAAGCAAATCTTCCCAGACCCCGACCCGAGATCGAGGACGGTCTCGCCTTTGCGCAGGTGCTGGATTGGGTTGCCGCATCCGTAGTCGCGAGCAATCACTTCTTCGGGAAGAGCGCTGAGCAGGTCGGGGTCGTACCTCGTCGGGCAATAGAGCTCGGCCTCGCAGGCGCGAGCGGCGCCGGAGTACCTGCCCCGTACGGCGGCTTCGACATCGAGCGGATCGTTCAACACTCCAGCCACACGCACCTCCCCGTTCTTTCGAACTGTCCCACCAGACTCCAAATCGTTATGACCGCAGCTCCCAAAACCCTGGTGCGGCACGGCTTCAAAGGACGCGACAGCGACGCGGGTCCCTTGACTCTGGAGTGCACTCCAGGTGCAGGCTCGTGACGGCCTTGCTCGGCAAGGCGCGACCCGGTCATTTCTCGGAGGGCTCTTGCAGGGCCACCCTTCAGTGTACAGGCGCTCCGCGCAGGGTTCCCGCAGTTCGACCAGTACCTCAAGCGGCCTCGGCCTGGAGACATTCGCGCTGGGTTTCCCGATTTATTTCGACTGGTCGTGACGGACGCTGTTCAACCGGGAGTGGGAAGACGTCGTGTTTGCCAGCCAGGGCGGAAGCGGCGCATTTCGAAAGGTACGGTTCGACCTGTGGATCGGCTACGACTTCAAATGTGGTGCAGGGGGCTGATGATTTTACCGCTTCGCTTCCAGTCGCGGAACCGCGCGAGGAGCGCGTCGCGGACATCGGGCGGAATTCCCTCCGAAGGCACCCCTCCGAGGGTGCGAATCGTCTGTTTGATTTGATCGAGATAGGCGCGGCAGTGCCGGCACATGCCGAGGTGCAGGCGAAAGTGCAGCCGGTCCATGAAAGGCAGCCGGCCTTCCAGGTAATCGGTCACGAGCTCCGTGAGTTCTCGACAGGTCAGCATCGAAGATTATGTTCGCTGCAGGTGCTGCTCCAGCGCCATCCGTACCTTGGCCCTGGCGCGATGCAACAGCACACACTGGTTAGTCTCGCTAATCTCTGAGGGTGTTACAGACTTCGGCCGAATCTAGTCCCTCTACGTCCCTCAAGGTGATGACGGCCCTCTAACCCGCTGGCAGCTCCGCTATCGCCTGGTCAACGAGGACTCGGGTTTCGCGCTGCAGAAGCAGCCGTTCCGGCGTGCCTTCGTCCCATCGCTCGGGGGGGGGGGTCCGACCACATGCCGGAGGACTTGAAACGGGACGGATGGACGGCTGGTTCATCGTCTGGAGTGCCCAGAGCCGAGAACGGCACCGAACGTTTGTCGCGCTGGCCCCGAGTCTTAGCGCGGTTGGTCAGGATGCTGAAAATCCACGTCTTGAGGCCGGAGCGTCCTTCAAATGATCGGAGCCCTGTCAACACGGCAAGCCAAGTGTCCTGAACGACCTCCTCGGCGGTCGCGCAGTCGACAACGAAGAGCATGGCCAGCCGCACAAGGCGACTGCGGCACTGCTCCACCAGACCCGTGAACGCCGCCTCGTCACCGTCGACAAGCCGTTGGACGAGCGCAGCGTCTCCCGCTGAGGCTCGTGAAGGGTTTTCCGACTCGCCAGAAGCCGGGACCTGACTCGGTGGGCGTACTTCAGCGCGGGCCATCAACTCCATCAACCGAGAGGCTCAACCCGAGGGTCCGCGAGAACGACCAGCTGCGCTCTCGGGTGAGAATCTGGGACCACTAGACGCCGTGAAACCGCCTCCCGTCTCCGGCAGCGGATCTATCGCTAGGTCACGGCTCGTAGCCGCTCCGGGGCTTTGATGCGGATGTGATGTCGATCCGCTTCGACCAGGCCTCGCTGACGAAAGTCCTGCAAGACGATATTCACGGTCTCGCGCGCGAGGCCCACCAGGTTTCCCAGATTGGCCTGGTTGAGTCGAATCGGAATCAGGATCCCGGCATCGTCACGCACCCCATAATCGGCCGCGAGGTCGGCGAGCGTGTGCGCGATGCGCGCGGGCACGCTCTTGTAGAGGAGCTCCTGACACGCGTTCGGAACCGGCGCAAGCGGTACCCCATCAGTTTCGTAATCTGGTAGCCGAGGACCGGCGACTGCTGGACCATCCGCAGGAGCTGCTCCCGGTTGAGCGCGCACAGCACCGCGTCTTCGTGCACCGTTGCGACGCGATCGCGCGGCGAGTCGTCGACGATCGCAAGCTCGCTAAAAAATGTCGCCGGGGTAGAGAAACGCGAGAATGACTTCCTGACCACCCGGGCCGGCGGTCGTGATCTTCACGACCCCAGCCTTGAGAAGAAAAATCTCGTCGCTCGGATCGCCGGCGAGATAGATACGTTCGGCGCGAGGGACCTCCAGCATGCGCGCCATGCGGTCGACCTCTCGCTTCTGCTGATCCGTGAGAGCGTTGAGTACCCGGAAGCGCTGGAGCTACCAGAGCTTCGAATGGGCGGCCATCTAAGCAAAGTATACGCCTCTGTTCCGGCGTCATCGGAGTCGCTCATCCGAAAGCGTCGGAGGGCGGGACGCATCTAGGTGAGCTGCGAGCGCGGTAGGCCTGGGTACGCCGTAGATAACGGCGCCTCCATCGATGACAACAGCGGGAGTGGCGATCACTCGATATCGCTTCGCTAGGTGAAAACGGCTCTCTAAGTCGCGTTCGACGACGACGACGTCGCGCCGGGAGGCGGCAAACTGGCGGACCACTGGCGTGCCTCGTGGCAGGCGATGCAGTGCTCGCCATAAAACACTTCGAGAACGTGAAACACGGTGCACAGAATAGCCGCCCTCGGCTACGCCTGCTGTCAAGGATCTCACATGAGCCTTCATTTAGCGTGCGCGACAACCACCTGAAGCGGAAAATTAATGAGGGAGAGACCTGACGTGCGAATCGCTGTTCTTCACGGGGCGTTCGTGGTCTCCGTCTGCGCCGTCGCGGCCGCCGCTGGACAATCAGACCGGCTCATCGAAGTGCTACCACACGTTCAGGGGCGCGGCCTGAGAATGGCGTAGGTGGGTAGCCCAACGGCGTCGAAGCGGTGCATCACTTCCTTCGTCAGCGTCTCGTCCGGGTTCTCGGCCTGGAACTTGACTTTCACGTAACCGGCCGTTGCGGCCATCACCTCCGCGTTCGCAAGCGTTGTCTTGTCCATGACCAGGCAGTTCTTGCACCACGTCGCCCAAAGATCGACGAGCACCGGCTTCCCTTCGCGCTCCGCCGTGGCCAGGCCGTCGGCGAGCGACGCGTGCCACCCCTCCTTCAACTTCTCTTCGACACTCGAGGTTACTTGCGCCGGGTCCACCCAACGATCCGCAAACAGGCCGTACGCCGTGTAACCGTAATAGCCGGCGGTCGCGAGGATAACAATCCCGAACGCCTGCTTGACCCGCGCCATCCAGACGCCAGGCTTTGGCAGCGACGCGATTCCGGCGCCGGCGATAGGCCACGGCATCGCCATGCCGACCCCGAGCAAGAACGGCAGCGCGAGCGCAGCCGTCGTGCCGCCCGCATAGAGACTGCTCGAGAAGACCACGACCTGAATCACCACCGGCGCGATGCAGGCGCCCGCCAGCAGCGCGGCCACCGCACCCATAGTGAATGCCACCAGGAACGTGCCTCGCTTCGCGTCACCGACCGTGAAGCGGCTCAAGAAACGTGACAGGTCGATCGGGACGAGATCGAACATCGCCAGCGCCAGCACGACGAACAGCGCCGCAATCCCGGCGTTGAACCACGGAGAGGCATTGATCGTGCCGAATGTGCCCGCCGTCAGGATCACGACGAGGCCGAGAACGCCGTAGACAAAGGCCATGGCGGCGCCGTAGGTGGCGCCCAGGAAAAACCCTCGGCGCCGGGTCCCGGCCTGCGCACCCGCCCCGATGATCGCGAGGTTGATCGGAATCATCGGCAGGACGCACGGCGTCAGGTTCAGCGCTAATCCGCCGAGAAAAACAATGAGAAGGATCGCGAGCGGACCGCGCCCCTCAAACCATCCGCGCTCCTGGACACCCGCTTCGGCGTTGCGAATGAACGTCAGGAAATCCTGCGCCCCCATGTAGCCACCCGCTGTAGCGAGGACCGAGAAGTCGTCGAGCTTGGCGAGCCCGTCGACGCCATCGAGCCGGCTGGAGAACGCCGCGCGTGGAGCTTCCGGTTCGGGCGCCGCCGGCGGCGCCTCGCCACGCCCGAACGCAATCCGGCTCATGACATCGTCGTGTAGCGCAGCCACCGGCACCGTCGAAGGCACCACGCGCAGCGTCCACTCCACGGGGACCGTGAGCGGCCTGTAGCAGACGGTTTCGTCGCACGCCTGGTAGCGAAGGCGCGCGAGAACCACCAGAGGGCCCAACGCGAGATCCTCAGCCAGCTCTAAACGAACGCCAATTGCGAAGGCGCGCTCAAAGACACTGAGCGGCTGGTCCGCACCTTCTTGTCGCAGATCTGTCGGCTCCGGGTACACGATCTCCAGAACAGACACCCCAGGAGGCGGATCGACCGTGAGCACGATCGGGATGAGCAGCGGGTCGCGTGGCTGGTTGGAGTTGACGTGAAGGCCTTCAGGCAAGCGAACGCCGAGCGCCGTCCGCACGGTCGTGCCTGCCCGAACGTCGTCGCTTTCGACGATCGGCGACAGCTCCGCCGTAAAGGCGCGGACCTGCGCGCCGACGGGAACCGCCGCCACCACGGCCGAGGCCGCCAGCAACACCAGGATCTGACGACGCATGTATCGGTTACAGCAGCGCGTTGATCCCATGCTCGACCTCTTCGTTGGGCACATACCCGGTGTGTTCCTTACAATAATAGTCACTTCACCAAATGGTCACTTGACCACATAGTCACTTCACTCAGTACTTTCGTTACATGGCCTCACTAGCCGTATATTTCGACTCCGCGGACATCTTCTCTTGCATCCGCGCGACTCACGGCACGAGGGCACACCGGTCCTGGACGTGAAGACCGCCTTTCATACTGCGCCGAACGAGGTCAAGATCGTGAATTTCAGCTGGCACGATTTCAGGCACAACCACGCGCCCCGGCTCGTGATGGCCGGCGTCAGCCTCCTCGCGGTGGCGGAACTCCTGGGCCACAGGGGGCTACGGATGGTGATGCGGTACGCCCACCTCTCGAACCAGCAACCCTCCGGCTAACTTGACAGTTTAGTGTAGGTCTTGTTGCGTTAGCGTAGTGTCCCATTGAGAACATGGGCTGAGTCGCCTGGTATCGCCTTTGCGTCTCATTCGTAGTAATGTCGCAAGGGAGGTATGCCATACGCGCTTGGGCTATTTTTTGGGTGCTCGTGGTCGCCGCCGTCACCGCGTTCAGCGTCCTAAACTGGTCGGTGTTGACGGCGCAGACGCGTCAGCATCGATCGGCCATTGTTGATCGCTTTTCATGATGCCTTCCCCTTTTCCACGCTCGAGCTGGCTGCTCACGGCGAAAGAGCCTGCCCGGCAACGAAGGCGCTGCCCGATGGCATATGATTTGCCCCTCGCAATTGATGCCAGTACGCAGCTCCGCAAGTCGCGGAGGAGGACGGGCGGCCGGATTGCCACAAGGAGGACAAGCCAATGAAGAGACTCACAGCGGTGCTATTTGGTGCGTCACTCGCAGTCTGGACGGCAGGCTGTGCTCAGCCACCCACGGCGGAAGTTGACGCGGCCACAGCCAAGGTCCAGGCCATGGCGGCCGAAGGTGTGCTCTACGCGCCAGACGCCTACAAGGCGGCGCAGGACACGGTGGCTCAACTCGACGCCGAAATGGAAGCGCAGAATCAGAGGTTCGCGCTCACCCGTTCGTACGACAGCGTCAGCGAGTTGGCCGCCGCCGCGGGGACGGCCGCCGACCGCGTCCAGCAGGCCGTCGACACCGAGAAGGAACGCCTTCGCACGGAGGCTAGCCGGGTGGCTGCCGACGCGAAGCGCGCGCTCGGGGACGCGACGGCGTCGCTCGAGAAGGTTCCCCAAGGGGAGGTGGAGGCGCTGAAGACCGACGTGGCCGCGGCGGAAACGTCGCTGGGAGAGGTTGACGCACTGCTCTCCGCGGGCCGGCTGCAGGAAGTACAGCAGATGGCCGAAGCGGCCCGCGAGGCGGCCAGCCAGATCAGCAACACGATTCAAGAAGCCGAAACCGCCGCTCACACGGAGGCCGAACGCCGGTCACCGGATCGCACGGTGGTACCGCGCGCCGTGCTCGCCGACGGGAATCGGTTGCCGGCCGGCACCTATCGCCTGCGCGTGACGAGCGAGGAGGCCCCGGCAGTCGATGGCCAGCCGCCGGCAACGACCGGACGCTGGATCGAATTTCTCCGCGACGGGAAAGTCACGGGCCGCGTGCTCGCCGTCGTGCTCACCGCCGCGGAGGTCCAGGAGGTCGCCAAGAGCCCGGGACCCGGGAACAACGAGCAGCGGACCGAGCTGTTGAAGGGCAACGAATATGTGCGCGTGTGGCTAAACCAAGGCGGGATGAACTACCTCATCCACATGCCGGTTGCCTGATTAACTGACTAACGCGTCGCGCGCCGTCTATCTCGATAAGGAAGCCACCGGCGTCGAGCGACTCCGGGGACACTTCGGTACTGCGCGTGGCGCGAGACGTTGGTCAGGGCCTCCTGGATCGTCCGGTAGACGCACACTTCGACGTCGATCGGCAGCCGTTCGGTGAGGTGATCTGACTTGCCCCCAGAATCCCTGCGGAGATAGCATAGATCCTCGTGTTTTCGGTCTTTGTCTTCCTTGTCAGGGCGAGCCGGCGTCCGCCGGCTCGCCCCACTTCGGCGAATACAGTGTCTTGAACGCAGACCGCGCGGTCGTGTGCGCCGGGAACCGCGTCTCGCGGGTCGTGCGCGACCGGTCCGGGAATGTTTCAGCTATAGCAAGAGCCCGTCTTACAACCGGCCCGGGTCCTGTCCTCGGCCAGCCCACGGGTGCTCAGGCCGAAAAACATGCCGACGGCTGACGGCCTTGCGCGCGCCCGTGTGGGCGCGGCGCCGCTCTGCCCCAGGGCGCGCGCCGCGGGAGATCGGGTTGATGATGACGGCAATCAAATTGAGAGCTGACGACCCTTCATAATTCCCGTCTGCAGCGCTCCTGCTTTTCGGCGGCTTGTTCAGAAGGTCTCGGCAGCACGATCTCAAATACGGCGCCGTTGTCGTTCCGCACCGAGATGGTACCGCCGTGATGTTCGACGATCGCCTTAGCAATCGATAGCCCGAGACCGCTACCCCCCTGAGGCCTTGCGCGCCGCATCCACCTTATAGAAGCGGTCGAAAACAAGCGGCAGGTGCTCCTGGGCGATTCCGGGGCCGGTGTCGCACACGGTCAGACGGACGGTGTCCTCGCCCGGCGTCGCCGCAAGCGAGATCTCGCCGCCGTCCGGGGCGTGGCGCAGCGCGTTGGCGGCGAGGTTCTGGATGGCTTGTTCCAGGCGATCTGGATCCCCAGTCACGTGCTCGGCACCGGGGTCGACGCGCGCGACGAGCCGGACGGCTCGGTCGCCAAGCTCGCGTTCGTGCCGCGTCGCCACGCGGTCGAACAGCGCCGTCACGCTCACCCGCTCGCGCCTCATGGCCGTGCCGCCGCCCTCGAGGCACGCGAGTTCGAGCAGGTCGCCGATGAGGCGTTCGAGCCGGTGCGTCTCGTCGCTCACGATGCCCAGATTAACGTCCGCGAGTGGCGGCCTCGATCTGCAGCTCGGACATCGTGAGTGTCTCAAGGTACCCGTGCATCGCCGTCAGCGGCGTCATCAGCTCGTGTGACACATCGGCAAGCAGCTGGCGCCGGGCCTTGTCGGACGCCTCGAGCGCGCGCGCGACTGGTCAGGTCGTTGGCCATGCGGTCGAAAGACCGAGCGACCGCCGCCGAACAGGCTGCGCGGCCCACGTCCAGGCCAGCCCTGGCGCGGGCCCTGCGCCCACGTAGTCCCGGTGATGACCAGGCCCTATGGTGAAAACGGTTGCCGTCAGTACGTCGGCGCGCTCAATCTGACCGAGACACAGCAGGAGCAGGTCAGCGCGATTCGCGAGCGGATACAGGAAAGACGCGACCGGTGGTAAGGATCGCCACCCGAGAGCCAGATGATGACCAAACGCCTACGGCTGACGATCGCTGCGCTCACGTGCTCTCGTGCAGCGGTCGCCTACTACTGGGTCGGCAGCGGGCTGCGAAAGCGCCGACGCTCAACAGCGCCGAAGTGACGCGCGGTATCGATCGAGTCCGATGAATACTGTGGAAGGAGAAGGCTGAAGCCGCCGCCCAAACGGCCGGAGACACGCCGGCCGACAGGTTTATTCGAAGCGGTCACAACCCTGAGGGTGGCCGAGCCGGGCGCCCGCTGGCGCGCAAGGCCGTCAACCGTGGCGCGAAGGATCTGGACGCACGTTGCACTGGGCCGTGGCCGAGTGAAGGGACCCATCGGCGAGGGAGAGCTCGAACGGGAACTCGAGGCGATCTTCAACGGGCGTTCGGATATCGCGTCGCCGGCCCCACGTCGACGGCGATCTCTCTCCACTTGCCAAGGCGGAACCGCAGCACACTCAAACCTGCGCGCGCGATGTGGCCGACCACGATCGCCAGCCAGATATCGGACGGCTGCAACCCTCGCGTCGCCTGAACAAGCGCGCAAAGCCCGACGGGCAGAACCACCTGCGAGACGATCGAAATATAGAGCGGGCCCTTCGTGTCGCCCGTCCCCTGGAGGCCTCCCGTATAGGCGAGAGCCACGGTCACGAAGAGACCCGACACGGCCAGATACGAAAGAAGCTGACGGCCGAGATCCACGACGAGTCCTTCTGTCATCCCAAACAGGGCCAGGAATAGCTCGGGGGTTGCAAGGAAGAGAACCGCTACCGCGGCGGCCAGGCTGATGCCGATGAATGACGCCACGTGCACTCCGCGGGCGCTCCGATCGGGATGCCCGGCCCCGAGATTCTGACCGGCAACCGCCGCGGCGGCGCCCATCAACCCAATCGACGTCCACGTCACCAGCGAGAACAGTTCCGTGTAGCCGACGGCATACACCGCCTGCGCCTCGGCGCTGTTTGGCAGCGATCCGATGAACCGCAGCATCAGCACGCCTCCCAGGTTCATGACGATGCCCTGGAAGCCGGCGGGCAGGCCGAATCGGAACAGCGACCGGATGATTGCCCAGTCGGGCCGCAAGGGCATGGAACGCGAGAAATGAATGACGAGGCGATCCGAGACGAGGAGCCAGACGAAGATGCCGCCGACCCCGATGCTCGCGATAGCCGTCCCCACGGCGGCACCGCGCGTCCCGAACGACGGGATGAGGATCACGTTGAGCAGAATGTTCAGCAGCGTCATCAGGATTCCGAGGTGCATCGGCGTCCTCGCGTCGCCGGCCGCCCGGAGCGCTCCGCTGAACATGAAAAACATGAGCATGCCGATGCTGGAAATAAACAGGATCCGGAGGTAGGGGAGCGCTTCGACCTGGACTTCGGGCGCCGCGTTGATGAAGGCCAGCAGCGACGGCGCCAGCCAGTAGCCGAGCGGCGCGAGCAACCCAAGCGCGAGCACGAAGCTGACGAGCATCGCCTGGTACACCGACCGGTTCACCTTGTCGGCATCGCCGGCGCCGGCAAATCGCGCCACGAGCACCCCCATGCCGGTGAAGGCGGAGGCGACAAACACGATGCCCAGGATGAAGATCTGGAGGCTGACGCCGATGGCGGCGTTCCCGATGTGTCCGACGTAATTGCCGACCATGGCCTGGTCGACGATGCCCTGCAGTCCGCCGATGATGTTCTGCACCATGGCGGGCCACGCCAGGCGCCAGACGGCGCGGCCGAGGCTGCCCTCGACAATTGACCGGTCGAACTTCCTGCGTGACTCGCCGGGTTCACTCACCAGGGTCGCGGCTCCCCCCTTGATCGTGGCACAAATCGGGAGTTTGGCTTTCCTTCCCGGCTGCAACGGGTTGTTTCGGGGCCCGCAGTAGACGCAGCCGCTTGCCGGAGTTTTGCGCGCGCAAGCTGCTCTGCTCGCGTAAGGGCGCTAACCGACATCGTACGGTCGCCCCAGCCCGAAGCTGGCGATCGATTGGACATCAGGCGGTCCGAACCGCCGGCCGACGCCCGAGCAGGCTCACGGCCATCGAGCCGCCGACGATCAGCACGGCACCGCTCCATCCGAGCACGGCGATCTGCTCCGGTGCGATCAATCCGGGGGTCTGCCACGCGAGCAGCTCCATGAGCAGGAAAGTCAGGAAGGGCGTCAGCGCCAGGACGGCTCCCACGCGCGAGGCCTCCCAGTGCGCGAGCGCCTCAGAGAAGGCCCCGTACGCCCCCAGCGTATTCAGCGCGCAATAGATGATTGCCAGGGCGTGGAAGAGATCCAGCTCTAGGAGCCGACTCGGGTCGGCGGTGGGCCAGAGCATCAGGGTAGCCGTTCCATAGATGAAGCCCATCACGGCCGTCGAGTGGAGGTTGAGCAGGAGCTGCTTCTGGGCCAGGGCGTAGATCGCCCACGTTGCGGCCGCGAGCACGAGCAGAAGCGAGCCGCCGAGGTACGTCCCCTTGTCGTCGAGGCTGACTTGGTCAAAGAAGAACACGAGCAGACCGACGACGAGTACCGACAGTCCGAGCCACTGTCCGCGAACGAAGCGCTCGCGGAACACGAAGATGCCCCCTACGGCCAGGAGGAGAGGCGCCAGTTGGATCAGCAGCTGCGCGTTTCCCGGCGTCGTGTAGTGCAGGCCGAGCAGGTACAGCACGTAGTTCCCGGTCAGCATGACTGCCGCCACGCCGAGAAGCAGCCACTGGATGCCTCGCAGTCGGCCGAAGCCGCGCAGCCTGTCGCGCCGGGCGAGCCAAGTCCCCATGAGCACCGCGGCAACCAGGAAGCGAAACCACGTGAGCGTCCACGGATCCACCACCTCGAGCGCCACCTTGAGGGCCACGGGGAGCGTCGCCCAGAAGGCTGCGGTGCTCAGGGCGAGGACGAGGCCGAGACGCCATCGGCCCGAAGCCCGATGGAGGGTCATATGTGAACTCTAGCTGACCTGCGAGGCGCGTGCGCGCAGCCCTTGCCCCCATAGTTCTCAATCGGACGATAGGGCTGTCGCGCTCCAGAAATGAGAATTCGCGAAGGACCGCGGCACGGAGGCGCGGAGTGCCCGGGTCACGCCAGTCCACGTCCGTCCAAGATCGAGAAACGCAACATTGCCGACGGCACCTACCAGGTCATCTACGACCACGTGAGGAGCCTGACCGTCGCGCCTGGTGCGACGGTGGCCCCCGGGGCCGTGTTCGGCATCGCGGGCATTCACACCTCGAATGCCGACGTGTGGGGACGCGTTGAACCGCCGATGCCGGGCTCGCGCGGAGCCGGGGGCAGGGTGCGGAATGTTCTGCGCCCGCGCCGCCAACTGGGTGTTCCGTGGACGGAATGGTTCGGCGATTTCGGGCCGGGAATGTTGTCAGCTGCAAGGGTACGCACTTGGCACTCTGGGTACACTGCGTCTGATGGATGGGGCGGATGCTGCAAGGCATGCCCTATCGTTCTACCGCCGCTGGATCGTCGCCTGCACGGCCGGGGAGCTCATGGAGAGCGCCGTCCCCATCGGCGCGGCACTTGGCCTCAACGGCATGAGGAGGCGGCCCGATGACGGATCGCCATCAACGGGCGTGTTAGTTTAGAGGCCCGGGCCGAAAGACCTCTGAGCCTGTCCGCTTGTGTGCTTGGATCGGGTCTAGGCGCCGTGAGATCCCAGGGCTGGCGCTCCTTGGTGTCCTCGAACGGGCGCGCGCGCAGGGGTTGACGCTCGGCGCGGGCGGTGTGTTCTGCTGGCCGGCGCAAACCGAGCGATGATCGCTCGATCGCGAGGTGCTCCATGTCCGCCCGACGCTTCTTGTGTCACCTGGTCGGCCTTTCAGTCGCCTTCTGGCGCCCGCGCGAGGCGCGGCCCAGCAGGCCCGCGGGCCGTCTCTGACGGTGCTCGACGCAGTGGAGCGCGCGCTGGAAAGGTACCCTTCAATCCGCGCGGCTGAGGCGGGTCGCGTGGAGGCTGCCGCCGGTTTACGCGAGGTCGAGACGACGCGCCGGCCGCGTTTGAACCTGCGCGCCACCGCGAATCAGTATCAGAAGAAGACCGTCGTCAGCCCGATCCACGGGTTCACGCCGGGCGGCACCCCTCCGTTCGACCAGACGTTGTTTCAGACCGCCGTCGACGGCTCCTACACGCTGTTTGACGGCGGCGGCCGAGAAGCGCGGATCGATCAAGCCCGTTTCCAGGCCGAGGCGGCCGGCACGGCTATCGAAGGCGTGCGCGACCGCGTGACGGCGCGGGTCGTCACCAGCTATGCGCGCATCCTGAGCCAGCGACAGATCCTCGACGCCCACGACCGGCGAATCGCGGTGCTCCAGGCCGAGCAGGAACGCGTTGGGCAGCTCCTCGAGGTGGGCCGCGCCGCCCGCCTGGAGGTCTTGCGCGTGTCCGCGTCGCTCGCGGACGCGACCGCGAACCGCGTCCGATTCGTGGAAGCCTTGGACATCGCCGAGCGCGAGCTAGCCCGCTTGATCGATGCGACGCGTGACGAGACGCGCGCGGCGCGCCTGGTTCCCTTCGAGCTGCCGGCGGAGGGCACGCCGGACCAGACACGGCTCCTCGAAACGGTGCGGCAGACCAGCCCCTCGATTCAGGAAGCGCGACGCTGGGTGGCCGTCGCCGAGGCGGCTATCGCCGTGGCGGAAAGCGAGCGCCTGCCCCGCTTCGACCTCGTCGGGTCTTTCATCGACTTCGGGAGCGCGGCCGGCCACTTCACGAACGAGTGGAGCGGCGGCGTGCAGGTCAGGTATCCGCTCTTCGACGGCGGCGCCGTCCGCGAGCGGGTCGCACGAACCGCCGCGGCGCGTGACGTGGCGGTTGAGCGGCTTCGGCTGCTCGAGACCGAATCAGCCGGCGAGCTGGACCGGGCGCTGTCGGCGGTGAGCGAAGCCGCGGCCCGGCGCGCCAGCCTGATCCCGGCGGCCGAGCAGTTCGAGGAGGTCGCGCGGATCGAACAGCTCCGCCTCGACACGGGGACAGGAACCCAGACCGATTTTCTGGCCGCCGAGGCCGACCTGCTGGCGGTGCGCGCCAGCCTGGTCGATGCGCGGTACGCGGAGCTCGCGGCGCGGATTGAGGTGGCGCGCGTCACCGGCGAGCTCGGTCCCGAGTGACTGCGGCGGCAGGTGAAGGTGTCGCCATGAAATCGAAGGCCGTCCTCGTCACGATGATGCTCGGAGCCGTGACGGCACTGACCGGGTGCGACCAGTTCCAGCGCGATTCGGCTCCAGCCACTAACGACCTCGTGGCGTCCGGCACGGTCGAAGCCACCGAAGCCCAGCTGGGCTTTCAGGCGACCGGACGTGTGGCGACGCTCGACGTGGGAGAAGGCGACGCCGTTCGGGCCGGCGACGCGCTGGCGCACCTGGACCGGACCGAGCTCAAGGCCCGGCGTGCCCAGGCGGTCGCGCAGGTGGCCGTGGCGAGGGCGATGCTGCTCGAGCTCGAGCGCGGTTCCCGGCCGGAGGAGATTGCGCAGGCGAGAGCCGCGCTAGGCGCCGTGCGCGAGCGGCTGGCGGACGCCGAGCGCGACCTGGATCGGACCACGCGGCTCTTCGAGGGTGGCGCCGTCAGCCGCGAGGCGCTCGACAAGTCGGCCACGTCGGTCGAGGTCGCCAGAAATCAGGTGACGCAGGTTGAAGAGCAGGTGCGGCTCCTCGAAGCTGGCCCCCGCCGCGAGCGGATCGAAGCGCGGCGCGCGCAGGTCCGGCAGGCGGAAGCGGCGGTCCGCACCTTCGACGCTACGCTCGCCAACATGACCATCGTCGCGCCGTTCGACGGCATCGTGACGCTGCGTCATCGCGAACCGGGCGAGATCGTGCCGCCGGGGTCGGCCGTGCTCACCATCATGAATCCTGCCGACCGGTGGGTCCGGATCTACGTACCTGAACCGCGCGTCGGGGCCGTGCACCTGCATATGCCGGCGGCGATTACCGCCGACACCTACCCGGAGAAGCAGTACCGAGGTCAGGTCGTCTTCATCGCCTCCGAAGCGGAGTTCACGCCGAAAAGCGTCCAGACCACCGAAGAACGCGTGCGCCTCGTGTACGCCGCCAAGGTCCGGATCCTCGACGATCCGGCGCTCGAGCTGAAACCGGGCATGCCGGCCGACGTCAGGCTGGAGCTGCAACCGTGAGCGACCCCGATCCGAGCGTGCGGGTCGACGCCCTGACCCGGCGCTTCGGTGCCCTGACGGCGGTGGATAGGCTCTCGTTGACGGTTGGCCGCGGGGAGCTCTTTGGCCTGGTCGGACCCGACGGCGCCGGCAAGACGACGATACTCCGCATGCTGGCCTGGGTCTTACGGCCGTCGGCGGGCGACGCGTGGCTCAACGGCGTCAGCGTGCGGCGCCACCCGGAGCGTGTCAAGCACGCCATCGCGTACATGTCGCAGCGGTTCGGGCTGTACACCGATCTCACAGTTCTCGAGAACCTCCATTTCTACGCCGATTTGTACCGCGTTCCTCGCGCCGACCGCGACGGGCGCCTCGAGCGACTGTTCGCGTTTTCCAACCTTGGGCCGTTCAAGGATCGGCTCGCCGGCAAGCTCTCCGGCGGGATGAAACAGAAGCTCGGCCTCTCGTGCGCGCTCGTGCATCAGCCGGAGGTGCTGCTGCTCGACGAGCCGACCTTCGGCGTCGATCCCATCTCGCGACGGGACCTCTGGCTCATCGTGCACGAGATGGTCGCCCAGGGAACGACGGCTATCGTCAGCACCGCGTACATGGATGAGGCCGAGCGGTTCGATCGCCTCGCGCTCATCCATCGCGGACAGCGGTTGGCGCTCGACACGCCCGACACGCTCCAGCGCCACTTTCCCGGTGAGATCCTGGAGGTGCGAGTGCCACGCGCGCGCGAGGCCCAGGCGGTCGCCCGCCGTCACCCGGCGGTGCGCCGGGTCGCCCTCTTCGGCGATCGCCTGCATCTGAGCGTGGAGTCAGCGGCCGCAGCGGCCGCCATCCGGCCTTTCCTGGAGGAAGCCGGGGTCCCGGTGGTCGACATCCGACCCGTGACGCCGTCGCTCGAAGATGTCTTCATCGAACGGATCGCGGAGGCGGAGGCCGCATGAACCGACCGTACGGCGTCGACGTCGCGCAACTGTCGAAGGTCTTTGGGGACTTCACGGCCGTCGACCAGGTGAGCTTCGCCGTGGACCGGGGGGAGGTCTTCGGTTTTCTCGGCCCCAACGGCGCCGGCAAGACGACGACCATACAAGATGCTGAACGGGCTGCTGGTGCCGTCCTCGGGGCGCGGCACGGTCGCCGGCTTCGACATCATGACCCAGACGGAGGCGATCCGCCAGCACATCGGCTACATGTCGCAGCTGTTCTCACTCTACCCCGATCTCACCGTGGAGGAAAACATCGCCTTCTTCTCTGGGCTCTACAGCGTCCTCCGGTCTCGTCGCCCGGCGCGCCGCGACTGGGTCCTGGAGATGGCCGTCCTGGTCAATCAGCGTCGCCGGCTCACCGCCGAGCTATCGCTCGGCTGGAAACAGCGTCTCGCGCTCGGCTGCGCCGTCCTGCACGAGCCGCCGATCCTGTTCCTCGACGAGCCGACCTCTGGCGTCGACCCCATTTCGCGCCGGAGCTTCTGGGACCTCATCTACACGCTCGCGTCCGACGGCACCACGGTCTTCGTCACGACGCACTACATGGAAGAAGCAGACTACTGTCACCGGCTGGCGCTGATGAACCGCGGCCGGCTCATCGCGCTCGACACCCCGCAGGGGCTGCGCCAGGCGCTGACGCGCCCGCTGCTGGAAGTCCAGACCTCCGACAGCGCCCGCGCGCTCGCCGTGCTCGAACGCGTGCCGGACGTTGTCGAGCTCGCGCTGTTCGGCCGCACGCTCCACGTCACCGTCGAGGACACGTCGGCCGCGCTCGATGGGATCCCGGCAGCGCTCGCCGCGCATCAGATCGAGGTGCGGAGCATGCAGCCGATCGCGCCATCGCTCGAGGACGTCTTCATCGCTCTTGTACAGGCTGCGGGCGGCGCGCCCGTCGACCAGCCCGGATTATTGGATTGTTTATGTTGTGGCAGCTCGACGCGATCTAGAACGATGATCAGCGCAAGACGGCTGCTAGCGGTCGCGCGAAAAGAAACCATCCAGCTCCGGCGCGACACCCGGAGCCTGATCCTGGCCTTCGCGCTGCCGCTCCTCCTCCTGGTCCTGTTCGGATACGCCATCTCGTGGGATATCCGCAATATCCGGACCGCCGTGCTCGATGAGAGCTCGTCGGGCCCAAGCCGCTCTCTGCTCGACGCCCTGTGGGCGTCCGGCTACTTCGAGCTCGCCGGGCACCTCACGCGCCCGGCCGAGATTGGCCCCTTGTTCGAGCGAGCCGCTGCCGAGCTGGTGCTCGTGATTCCGCCCGACTTCGCGGCCGATGTCGACGCCGGCCGCCCCGCAGAGCTGCAGGCCATCGTAGACGGCAGCGACGCCAACACGGCCACCATCGTGCTCGCGTACTTGCAGGCAGTCGTGCAGACCTACTCGGCCCGCGTCCGGCTGACGGAGGGAATCGGACGGCCGCCGATCGTATCGGCCAGCCGTGTCTGGTACAACGAAGAGCTCTTAAGTCGGAACACGATCGTGCCGGGGCTGGTCGCCGTGATGATGATGATCATCGCCGCGATCCTCACCTCGCTGACAATTGCTCGCGAGTGGGAGCGGGGCACCATGGAGCAGCTGGCGGCCACGCCGGTCTCGCGCGTCGAAGTGGTGCTCGGGAAGCTCCTGCCCTACCTGGCCATCGGCCTCATCGACGTCGTGATCAGCTCGGTACTGGGCGTGTGGCTGTTCCAGGTGCCGTTCCGCGGAAGCCCGGCGCTGCTGATGGTCCTCTCGCTCATGTTCCTGGTCGGCGCGCTCGGCCTCGGGATGTTCATTTCGGCCGTGGCCAAGTCGCAGCTGCTCGCCACGCAGATGGCCATGATCGCGACCTTCTTGCCCGCGTTCTTGCTGTCGGGGTTCATGTTTTCCATCGACGCCATGCCGCCCGCGCTGCAGACGGTGACCCATCTGGTTCCCGCCCGCTATTTCCTCGTCGTCACGCGAGGCATTTTCCTGAAGGGCGTCGGCGGCGAGGTCCTACGCACCCAGGGGCTGCTGATGATCGCGTTTGCGGGCGTCGGCCTGGCGCTCGCGATGTTCCGCTTTCGCAAGGTACTCGCATGAAGCGCCTGGCCAAGGTGGAGCGGGTCGCCGAGATGGTGCGCAAGGAATTCAGGCAGATCTTTCGCGACCCGCGCCTCCGCCTCGTGATCTTTGTGGCGCCTGTCATTCAACTCATCGTCTTCGGGTACGCGGTCTCTACCGACATCCGGAATACGTCTGCCTTCGTCATCGATCTCGACGGAACCCAGGCGTCGCGCGGGCTGCTCGACACGTTGACCTCGTCGGGGTACTTCCGGATCGTCGGACGATCGCGCCGATCGGCGGACCTGGTGCGAGCCCTAGACCACGGCGATGCGATCGTCGGGATCGAGATTCCCGCCGGCTTCGAAACAGACCTGCAGAGGGGCACGGCCCAGGTTCAACTGCTGATGGACGGCACCGACTCGAACACCGCGACGGTGGCGCAGGGATACGCGGAGCGGATCGTCCAGACGTACGGGCGAAGGTACGGCCCCGGCCGGCCTGTCGTGGCCGTCGAGCTCAACGATCGCGCCTGGTTCAACCCGGCGCTCCAAAGCCGCGACTACAACGTGCCGGCCGTCGGCGGGGCGATTATCATGCTCGTCTCGCTGCTGCTCACATCGCTGGCCATCGTGCGCGAACGCGAGATGGGGACGCTCGAGCAGCTGATGGTCAGCCCGCTCCGGGCCAGCGAGCTTATCGCCGGCAAGACGATCCCGTTCGCCGCGATCGGCCTCGTCGATCTCGCCGTGGTCTTCACCATTGCCCTGTTCTGGTTCGAGATCCCGTTCCGCGGAAGCTTCCCGGAGCTGCTGCTGGCGAGCGTGCTGTATCTGTTGCCCTGTCTGGGCGTGGGTCTGTTCATCTCGACCGTGTCGCGGACCCAGCAGGAGGCCTTCATGGCGACCTTTCTGTTCTTCATGCCCACGATCCTGCTGTCGGGGTTCATGTTTCCGGTCGACAGTATGCCCGAGCTGTTCCAGTGGCTGACGCTGGTCAATCCGATGCGGCACTATCTCGAGATTGTCCGCGCGATCTTTCTGAAAGGCGCGGGGATCGAGGCGCTCCAGACCCAGTACCTCACCCTGCTGGTAATGGGTATTGTCGTGCTGACGTTTGCCGCGGGGCGCTTCCGGAAACGAATCGGCTAACCTCTGGCTCAGGCGGCGAAGAAATGCGGCCGTACGGAGAACGCGTGGGTGTATAGTCGCGCGGAGAACGCTTGGGTGTATAGGGGTTCTGATCGGCAGGAGACCTGTGGGAGGTCCTGAGGTGGCTGACAACCGGTTAATCGGCACGAACTACACGCCGGCGGACCTCGTGGCCAAGGTCACGGGCAAGGCGAAGTACGCGGAGGACTTTCGCGCGAATGGGATGCTCTTCTGCAAGCTCCTGCTCAGTCCGATGCCGCACGCGAGAGTCAGACGCATCGAGGCGAGTGCGGCTCTCGCGATGCCGGGGGTGAGGGCGATCCTCACGGCCGACGATCTACCCGACGTGGGCGGCGGCACGCCAGCCTTGACGAACGAACCGCTGTACGAAGGGGAGCCCATCCTCGCGGTGGCCGCCGTGGACGAAGTGACGGCTGCCGACGCGATTGAACGGATCGTCGTCGATCTCGAGCTGCTGCCGTTCGTGGTCGATCCGTTGGAGAGCCTGCGACCCACCGGCGCCAATGCCCGGCTGGAGGGAAACGTGTGGGAAGCGCCTGAAGGCAACAGGGCGCCGCCTCGGCTGTCGACGCTTAAGTGGACCGAGCAGGATTTCGCCGAGGCCGAAGAGGGACGGCTACCGCTCGGACCGGCGCCAGAAGAATGGGCATTCGGCGACCTCTTGGCCGGCTTCAGCGAGGCTGCGCTCGTCCTGGACGAGACATTCGTCGTGCAGTCGACGAGTCATCAGACGCTCGAGACGCGCAGCGCGATGGCGTACTGGCAGAACGGCAAGCTGTATCTGCACGGTTCGACGCAGAGCGTGATGCGCAACGTCGACGGGCTCGCACGGTGGGTGGGCATCGATCCGTCGCAGGTTGTGTTCATCTCCGAGTACACCGGCGGTGGGTTCGGCAGCAAGGGCATCGGGGCGATCTCGATGGCGATACCTGCCTTGCTTTCCAAGAAGACCAACGCGCCCGTAATGATGCGGATCAGTCGAGAGGAAGAGCATTACATCGGCCACGCGCGCACCAACATGACTGGGCGCGCGAAGGTCGGCTTCCGCGCCGACGGCCACATCATGGCACTCGACTTGTTCATCCTCCAGGACACCGGCGCATATGGGCCGAGGGGCGATCACCGGTCGGCAGGGAGGGCGGTGTCGCTGATTTACCAGCCTGCGGCGATGCGGTGGCGCGCGGTGAACGTCGTGACGAACACGCCGACGCGCCTCTTCCAGCGGTCGCCTGGGGAGATGCAGGGCATCGGTATACTGGAGCCGGTCATCACGAAAGCGGCCAAGCAGCTTGGCCTCGATCAAGTGGCGATCCGAAAAGTCAACTCACCCGAAGGCAAAGCGATCTACGGACCGCCGGGGCCGAACGAAGAACGCCGCTATATAACGAGCGCCTATGTGAAGCAGGCGCTCGATCGGGGCGCCGAACTCTTCAACTGGAACGAGCGCAAGGCACGCTCCTGGCAGCGTTGCGGCTCGAAGGTTCGCGGTGTCGGTGTCGCCGTGGGGACGCACAGCTCAGGATCGGTCGGGTATGACGGCCTGATGACGATTCGGCCGGACGGCAAGCTGTACGTTCAGAGTGGCGTCGGAAATCTGGGTACCCATTCGGTCTTCGACTTGGCGCGCGTGGCCGCACAGGTGCTGGCTATACCCTGGGAGAAGGTGCAGGTGGTCTGGGGCGACACGAGCAGACACGCGCCGTGGTCCTGCCTGTCGGTCGCTAGCCAGACGACGCACGCGATGACGCGTGCGAACCGGGCCGCGGCGATGGATGCCCGGCGCAAGCTGCAGGAAATCGCGGCCCGGGATCTTGGCGGTGCGCCGGAGGACTACGAGCTCGGCGGCGAGCGCGTGTATCGACGTGGCAACCCAGGGCGCAGCATGAGTTACGCGCGGGTGGCCGTCCGCGCCATCGAGCTGGGCGGCCCCTATGACGGGCACGCGCTGCCCGCTGAGGTCCACGCGTACACGAAGACGTCGGCGGCGGCGCTGGCCGGGCTGGGGCTGATGGGTGTGGCGAAGGATACCTATGCGCGTGACGGGGATACGTACTCGTTTGTCGCGGGTTTTGCCGAAGTCGAGGTCGATCTCGAGACCGGCAAACCGGTGCTCGTTGACTATCTCGGTGTAGCTGATGTGGGCACGGTAGTCAACCCGCGCAGCCTCGGCGGACAGATTCAGGGAGGGAGCTGTCTGGGGATCGGGCATGCCTTGTGTCAAAAGTGGGTCTACGACCAGCATTACGGCGTGCCGCTGGCCAAGCGGTTCCACTACAACAAGCCGCTCACGATCCTCGACATTCCCGCAACGTTGCAGTGGGCAGCGCTCGATATTCCCGATCCGGAAACGCCGGTCGGGGCGCGCGGCGCCGGCGAACCGCCTGTCGGGGCCGGCTACGGCGCCGTGATGAACGCGATTGCCGACGCGGTCGGCGTGGACGTCTTCCGACGGTCGCCCGTGACGGCCGATGTCGTGCTGATGTCATTGGAGCACAGCCGGCGGATGCACGAGCCGTTGCAGGCACACCTATAGACGGGCACGTGGCGGCGGAGTTCACTTGAGCTGGCGACGCGCTCACCTCAACCATCCGCGGTCGAAGCACGCCTCCGAGTAGGCAACTAGCTCGTCGGTTGATCGAACGCAGCCGGAACTTTGACGCGCCGGTGTTTCACCCGCTGGCGAGTACGAGAGCTTTCTGAAAATCGCTTTTCTAGAATCGCTTTAAGGACCCGGCAGCTCGATTGCACCTTCAATGCGTGTGACCGCCGTTTCAGGCAGTCCCACGCGCAGTGGCTGCTCGCAAGATTCTACAGCCCCTTCCATTTTCGTATCCGGCAGCTCTCAGAGCTGAAACACTGAGAGCTGAAATCAAGTCTTGCCGATACGAACGAAGAAGGTGCCGACGCAGTCCCACCCAACAAACCCGGCTGCTCACCACAAACGGTTGATGATCGGAGCAGCTGGGACCCCAGTGAGCTTGCACTTCTGTAGCCATGCCCCGATCGCCGGAAAGTCCTTCCAGCTCGATGCCGCTTGCTGAAAGTGGTTCGTCACGCTGGCATTCGTCTTGTACACCTCAGTCAGCACGTAACATACGTTGCCAGTCTGGGCAGATCCGGGGTCCATGGGATTCGACAGCTCGGGCGCCTTCGACACGCTATAGCTGAGCAGAGCCTTGTCGCCGCCACGATGATGTGTTGACTCCATCCACGGCGCGTGACTCTTGAATATGCGCGCCCTCCGCAACCCGCGCCAGGCGGGGCCACGATGACCATCATGAGCTGAACTTTTTCCTTCTGCGACATAGTTGAATCCTCCTGTGTACGATTCGCAGACACACGCTGCGCCCTTCAGCGGGTTCCATAGGATAGCCCGGTTCGAAACAGCGAGTTCGGCGAAGGGAAGCAGCAAGAGAAGTTTCACTGGCGGTGAGGCAGGGATTCGAACCCTAGGAATGCGTTTTCTCTAACACGGTGATGGCGCACGACTTCTGGGCTTAAGTGTTGGACGCGCTGCCGGGTCATGGTCAGCCATTCTGTTGGCGGGTCCACCAGTACTATGCCGGCCACCCGGGTGGAACGCCGCGCGGCACATGCGAGCGCGACAAACACACCAAACGAGTGGCCTACACCAGCACCAACCGGCTCGAAGGCGCAACGTGGCCAAGCAGCGCGCCGAGCTCGTCGACAATGCGGTCGAGGGACGGGCGCAACCTCAAGCTACACCGCG
This sequence comes from Vicinamibacterales bacterium, assembly GCA_965197865.1. GTDB lineage: Bacteria > Acidobacteriota > Vicinamibacteria > Vicinamibacterales > CAVVIG01 > CBDANZ01. The sequence goes on along the minus strand of CBDANZ010000005.1, from coordinate 890,679 downwards.
TCACGAGGGGCGGCACCGTCGCACGCGGCCGTCGAAGTTGAGTACGAAGACGGATCGAGCGGCAGCTCACCCTCGCGCGCATCCCTGCGGAGGCACGACGGGCGGAAGTACACGCCGACGGGCGATGATCGACCATGGGGTGAACGACGACGGTAGTCGCGACCGCGCACCTCAAGAAGCGGCGACTAGTGCGAAATCAACTACTCGTGGGCCTCCTGTGCCACCATTGGAATTGATGCTGGCCAAGCTGCTCTTGCTCTTCACACTGGTTCCGTTGCTGGAACTGGCATTGCTGCTGGAAATTGGCCGCCGCATCGGGACCGGCGACACGCTGGTCCTGATTCTCGCGACCGGCGTAGTCGGCGCCCTGGTTGCCAGACGTCAGGGTGTCGCGGTGTTGCGGCGGATTCAAACGGAACTTATTGGCGGGCAGCTGCCGGGTCCGACGATGGTGGAGGGGGTCATCATTCTCCTGGCCGGCGCTCTGCTGATCACACCGGGCATCCTGACCGACATCGTCGGCTTTCTCTGCCTTGTCCCTGCCACGCGGCGCGTGATCCGCGCCCTGTTGTGGCGTGCCTTCACCCGCGCCCTTCAGCGGGGGCGGGCGAGTGTCGAGGTGCGAGTTGATCACTGGCCAACGGACGATTGAATGGAGAACGCCGTACTGCGCAAGGCGGGGCGGCCCCTGGCGCTGCTCCTCGCGCTGGCCGGCACCGGACTGATCTTGCTGGTGCCGATGATCGCGATGCCGGGCCGAACCCACTCGGGACCGCTGCCGGCGCTGACTCCCGCCGAGCACGTGCTGGCCGCTCGGCTCGCGGGCCACGTGTGGCATCTGGCGGGCGAGATCGGCGAACGCCACGTCTGGCGGTTCAAAGAGCTACAAGCCGCCTCGCAGTACGTCCAGCGCTGCATTCGCGATCTCGGCTACGCCGTCAGCGTGCAGCAGATCGACAGCGGCGGCCGCCGCGTGGACATCGTCGCGGCCGAACGGCGTGGCGCTGTCAGCCCCGGAGAGATCGTCGTGGTCGGGCCGCACTACGATTCGGTGGCCGGGTGCCCGGGCGCCAACAACAACGCGACGGGCGTGGCCGCCCTGCTGGAATTAGCGGAGGCGTTCAGCGGCGCCGCTCCCGGGCGCACGCTCCGCTTCGTCGCGTTCTCAAACGAGGAGCCGCCCTTCTTCCAGACGCCCGAGATGGGGAGTCTGCATTACGCCCGCGCCGCGCGCGCCAGAGGGGAGCGCATCGTGGCAATGCTGTCGCTCGAGACGATCGGCGCGTACTCCGACACCCCCGGCAGCCAGCGGTATCCGCTTCCGCTGTTCGGGATTTTCTATCCGCGCGAGGCCAACTTCATCGCCTTTGTCGGAAACTTTCGCTCACGTGTGCTCGTCCGCCGAGCCGTTGGGACGTTTCGCCGGTACGCGGCGTTTCCGTCGGAGGGTACGGCGGCCCCCGCATGGATCGCGGGCATCGGCTGGTCGGACCACTGGGCGTTCTGGCAACACGGGTACCCGGCGATCATGATTACCGACACGGCGCTGTTCCGCTACCCGCCGTACCACACGGCCGAGGACACGCCCGACAAGATCGTCTACAAGCGCATGGCGCGCGTCGTCTCTGGGCTGCGGCATGTTGTCGGAGATCTCGCAGAGATGCCGCCTGAATCTGGGAGCGACCGGCATAGGCACCTCGGCCTCTGACAGGGGTGTCCGCAGACGCTCGATGTCTCTCACCATCTGCGCTTGCTCGCGGACCTCGTTTGGCAGACTACCTACCTCCCACCACCGAATCGGACCATAAGACTTCACACGCCAGACTTTGTCGGCATCGTACCAGGACGTCGTTTCGTGCCAGCGCGTGGTGAGGTCCTCGTACAGTAAACGGTATACGACGTTCTGGCTGAGCAAGGAGTTGCGGAATCTCCATTTCGATACGCTCATGCCCAGCCTAGCTAGGTTTGCCCTCAGCCTGACTGCATTTGCCGGCCCGCTGGAGCGCGAGAAAGCGCGGCAGCGCACCACCGACGGCATGGGCTACAGAGCCAGCTCTAGCAGTAGTCTGTTCTTGCGCGTCCCCCACCCCCCCCCCGAAAGACTGAACGCCCGAGCGTACGCACCACGCGGGCGCGACACGTTGCACGCGCACGCGCACGGCAGCGGTTCTGCTATGGTTGTACCAAGAGTTCATGCTCTGGTTCCTCGTCGCGGGTTTTGCCGCCATTGTACTGGCACACACTGCGCCGTTCCCGTTTCTGCTCGAGAGCTTTGCGCCTTCGCGGTCGATCTGGCACATGCCGCATGAGGGTGGGGCGCGGACCGTCTACCTGACCTACGATGATGGACCGAATCCTCTGGCGACACCGCACCTGCTTGACGTGCTGGCTGAGGCCGACGCGCACGCGACATTCTTCCTGATCGACGCTCACCTCACGGAGTCGACTGCCGCAACCGTGCGGCGCATGTTCGAGGAAGGGCATGCCGTGGCGCTTCACGCCGACACGCGCGCGCTGATGATTAGGTCACCCTCGGATCTGGCCGCGACCCTGATGCGGAATGCCGACCGCATCGAGCAGCTCGCGGGGAGGCGCCCGTGTAGCCTGTTCCGGCCGCATGCCGGCTGACGCGGTGGATCGATGTACGAAGCCTTGGTGCGGATTGATTACCGGCTGGTTGGTTGGAGCTGGGGAATGTGGGACTGGAACTGGTTTCGGCCGCGCAAAGGCAAGAGCATTGCCGGTCGGCTGGCACGCCGCGCATCACCCGGCGATATTATCGTGATGCACGACGGCCACCACGGCGATCCGCGCGCGGACCGCCGGTACGCGGTGGAGGCCACGCGGCAGCATGTGCCCGCCATGAAGGCCCACGGGGTTGCCTTCGGGACCTTGTGCGCATCTGCCAGAGACGCGCCCGATCCGCAGGTCCTCACCGCAGCAACGGTTCCGTTCTTCGTCCCAAGAACCGACCCGGTTTCGCCCTGGGAGTTTCACCCCACGTCATGAGGTTTATCGAACTAAGACGACGGCCTGAGAACATCACTTATGAATAGCCTTGAGCTCATCCAATTGTCCAGGCATAACAATCCACTTATAGAATACCGTCATTTTGTTTGATTTTTCATTTCATCTCCTGAAGGGCGACTCTTCAATGCGAATGACCAGCACGCTGCCAGGCCTCACTTCCGGTACACATCCTCGATGATTTTCCCGTGCTCCGGATACGGCATATGGCGCATGACGTCCGCAATGACCATCCCGTCGAAGTTGCCATCTGGCATGTCGCGACACTCGCCGGCGATGAACTCGAGTTAGTTCGATCGCCGATCGTCGCGCCACCGCGATGCGATCGCCAGCCGGCTCGCTGCCCACCACATCCACACCGTCGAAGAGGACTTGCATGCCGGATCTGACACCGGCGAGTCAGGACACGAGAGTGCCATCTAGCAGTCCGTGGTGAAAGTCCGTCTGCATTCGACGAGCGATGCATCCTCGTGGCCTGCGTTGCTCCTCCATCAAATACAGGCGGTATTCTCGGTCGTCGCGCCTTGCCCGCGAGGCGCCTCGCTCGTCTCGGTGCAGCGCCCGACTTTCACCACGGACTGCTAGCAGCCCGTGGTGAAAGTCGATCGAGCAGCCCCTTGTTATTGGCGAGGGGATCGACAGGATCGATCCCGCTCCTTACACTGTGGCGCATGGCCATGGGCACCCGCGACCCCGAACAACCTCCGTTGTGGATTGCCGCGTCGGATCTGCCGGTCTCGCCTGGGCATCCGTTCTACACGCGCTTGAATGCGTTGCTGGATGCCGACGGCTTCGACACCTTCGTGGAAGACGCCTGTCGATCCTTCTACGCGCCGGTGTTGGGCCGCCCGAGTCTGGCGCCCGGTCGCTACTTCCGCTTGTTGCTGGTTGGGTACTTCGAAGGCATCGATTCGGAGCGCGGCATCGCATGGCGTGCGGCGGACTCGCTGGCGGTGCGGAGCTTCCTGCGACTCGGGCTGGAGGAGGCGGCCCCGGATCACTCGACGATTTCGCGCACCCGCCGCGTGATCGATGTGGAGACGCACCGGGCGGTGTTCACGTGGGTCCAGCAGCGCCTGGCGGCCGCCGGCCTGTTGAAGGGCCGGACGATCGCGATCGACGCGACGACGTTGGAGGCCAACGCCGCCATGCGGAGTATCGTGCGCCGGGACACGGGGGAAGCCTACCAGGCGTATCTGACCCGCCTCGCCGCCGCCTCGGGGATCAAGACGCCGACGCGCGAAGTCTTGGCGCGGTTTGATCGCACGCGGAAGAAGAAAACCTCGAACAGCGAGTGGACCAGCCCCAGCGATCCTGATGCGAAGGTCGCGAAAATGAAAGACGGCCAGACGCACTTGGCGCACAAAGCCGAGCATGCGATCGATCTGGAGAGCGGCGCGTTGGTCGCGGTGACGGTGCAGGGCGCCGATCAGGGCGACACGAGGACGCTTGTCACGACGGCGATCACGGCGGCCGAACAGGTGGAAGCCGCGCACGCGACGACCGACGCGCGCGGGAGGTTGGAGGACATCGTCGCGGACAAGGGCTATCACAGCAACGAGACGATGGTAGACCTGGCTGCGGTGGGCCTGCGGTCGTACATTTCGGAACCCGACCGTGGCCGGCGCGATTGGTCCGACGCGCCGGATGCGTACGCGCCCGTCCATGGGAATCGCCGCCGTCTCCGGGGCGCCCGCGGGCGACGCTTGCGGCGGCGACGGGCGGAACTCGCCGAGCGATCGTTTGCCCACCTCTATGAGACCGGCGGGATGCGACGCACGCACTTGCGGGGACACGACAACATCTTGAAGCGTCTACTGATTCATGGCGGCGGCTTCAACTTGGGGCTCGCGATGCGCCAGTGCCTCGGCATCGGCACGCCACGGCGCTTGCAGGGCCGCGCCGCAGGCGTCTTGGCTGTCTTCATCGCCGTATGGGCGCGCCTCGGCGCTCTCTGGGGGAACCATGAACCAAGATTCGTTGATCGATCGCCGGGGTCGTCGCCGCGTCATTGTTTTGAGCTGCTACCCGTCGCCGCGTGAATCGCAGGGTTTAAACACAGACTGCTAGGCCATGTTATCGTGTATCGTCATATCTAGTTTCGTGAGCTACCGTGCTTCGCCGTCGTTTGCAACTGCGTCGCGTAAACGTAAATGTGTCCGTGTCGGATATCTTCGTGACCGCTCCCGGCCCCACGTTTGTCTGGAAAAGGAGGGCAGCCTAACCACGCTCAGCGCGAAGCGTTAGGCGACGATCTTTCTGCAGAGAGAAAATGACAAAGCAGACAGCAGATCGGCTTTCCATGCACCTCTTGGAAGAAGCCAGAAGATCCCAGGTATTTCCAAGTTCTTCGACGACCTTGGGCATGCACTGAAGGGAAAACGCGTTTGCGGCCTGGAACGCGAGCGTAGAGTTTCTCTCGAACATTGGCCACCAAAATGGAAATCCAGCCAAACACCACCTTCCCCACCGGCACGTCAACGAAGGAAACGCTCGGGTTCCAGGCCGAGGTCAAGCAGCTCCTGCATCTGATGATTCACTCCTTGTACAGCAATAAGGAGATCTTCCTGCGCGAGCTCGTCTCGAACGCGTCCGACGCGTGCGACAGACTGAGGTTCGAGAGCGTGGCCCATGGCGCGCTTGTCGAAGACGATCCGGAGTTCCGCATTCGGGTGAGCTGTGACAGGTCCGCTCGCACGATCACCGTGTCGGATAATGGCATTGGCCTGTCGCGGCAGGAAGTCATCGATCACATCGGCACCATCGCCAAATCCGGGACGCGCGAGTTCTTCGAGCGCCTGGCCGCAGACACCGCCAAAGACGCCCAGCTCATCGGCCAGTTCGGCATCGGCTTCTACGCGTCCTTCATCGTTGCGGACCGAGTCGTCCTCTTCAGCCGCCGCGCTGGTGCCCCGGTTGAAGAAGGCGTCCGGTGGGAGAGCGCCGGCGAAGGCGACTACACCTTGGAACTCGTCAGGAAGGAGACGCGAGGCACCGATGTCACCCTGCACCTTCGGCCGGAGGAAGACGACCTGTTGTCCGGATCGCACCTGCGCGAGATCCTCCGCAAGTACTCCGACCACATCACGTTCCCCATCCTCATGAAGAAGGAGCAGTGGGAGCCGGCGAAGAAAGCCCAGGTCATCACCGACCAGGACGAGCAGGTCAACCAATCGTCGGCGCTCTGGGCGCGGCCGAAGTCGGAGATCACCGAGGAGCAGTACCAGGAGTTCTACAAGCACGTCGGCCACGACTTCGAGCCGCCGCTGGCATGGACACACGCGAGGGTCGAAGGGCGTCAGGAGTTCACCGAGCTCTTCTACATTCCTCGCCGCGCCCCGTTCGATCTGTGGGACCGGGACGAGCGGCACGGCGTAAAGCTGTACGTCCGGCGGGTGTTCGTCATGGACGCCGCCGAGCAGCTCCTGCCTGCCTACCTGCGTTTCGTCCGCGGCATTGTCGACTCGGGCGACCTGCCGCTCAACGTCTCGCGCGAGATCCTGCAACAGTCCTCCGACGTGGCGCGGATCCGCGCGGCCTCGGTCAAGCGGGTGCTGGGCCTGCTCGAGGATCTGGCCGAACATCAGAAGGAGAAGTACGGCACATTCTGGACCGAGTTCGGCCGGGTGCTCAAGGAGGGCATTGTCGAGGACGCCGCCAATCGGGAGCAGATCGCGAAGCTGCTCCGCTTCGCGTCGACCCGCACCGACAGCGCCAACCAGACCGTGTCGCTGACCGACTACGCTGGCCGCGACCGGGCCGGACAGGACGCCATCTACTACGTGACCGCCGACGGCTTCTCGGCCGCGAAGAACAGCCCGCACCTGGAAGTGTTCCGGAAGAACGGCGTCGAGGTGTTGCTGCTGGCCGACCGCATCGACGAGTGGGTCGTCTCCCACCTGACAGAGTTCGAAGGTAAGAGGTTGCACTCGGCGGCACACGGCAGCCTCGACGTGAGCAAGCTGGGCGAGGCTTCGTCAACGGTCGCCGACGGGCTGAAGGAAGACGAGTACAAGGATCTGCTGACACGCGTCCAGGACGTACTGAAGGACCGCGCGAGCCGTGTGCGGCTCACGCACCGGCTCACCGATTCGCCTGCCTGTTTAGTCGGCGACGAGGAGGGTATGAGCCGCCATCTCGAGCGGATCCTCCGCGAGTCGGGCCAGCGCGTGCCGGCCAGCAAGCCCATCCTCGAGATCAACCTGGATCATCCGGTCGTGCGGCGACTGAAACAGGAATCGGACGCGGCGCTGTTCGCCGACTGGAGCCACATCCTGTTCGACCAGGCGATGCTCGCCGAGGACGGCGAGCTCGAGGACCCGGCCACGTTCGTGAAACGCTTGAACTCGCTCACGCTCGCCCTGGCCGGCGGCGGGGCGTCGCGTATCTGGACGCCGGGCAGCTGAGCGCCGTCGCCCGTGGTGTTCGCCTGGGACGAGCCACACGTCTCTTGCTCCGGCCGATCGCTCCTCGCGCGCGGTTGGCGACCTCCAACCGTGCCCTGCGCATGCCTGGCGAACGGTTCGACGCAGCCCAGCAATCGGCCTAGTGGAACGTCCCGCTCGGAAACAGTCCGTCGGCATTCGGAGAAATCTCGATCTCGATCATCCCGCCGGCATCGGGGGCGGTCGGGTGACGACGCGCGGCTGGACAACATCGTGTTCGACATCGACCCCGGCGGGCCAGCAGCCACCGTGTCCAATTTCTCCCGGGGGTTATCGAACGGCCGCTTACTTGCTCCAAGGCGGCACGATCCGATTCATGCGCGCGTAGGCAATGAGCTGGCCGAGATGCTCGTGCATGTCGCCACCAACAAACAGGGCGAGATCTGGAGTCGTGCGCTCCTGTCCGAAGAGCTTCCGTCGGCCGACCAGCGTAGCCGGGTCGATGGCCTCGAGCGTCTGTTTGGCGTAGGCAAAGCCCTTGGTCAGATGGTCGATCACTTGTGTCTTGTCGGTAATTCCGGTCAGCTTACCCATCTCCTCCCGACTCAGAGCCGCCTTTCCGCCGAATGCGGTCGGGGCGAACCCGTAGCCTTCGCTCGCGATGAGCATCAGGACCTCAGCCACCGAGCGCACGCCCTCCATCGGGCGCCAGGTGTACTTGTCCTGCGGAAAGGCCCCGGCCAGTCCGAGATACTTGGCCCGCATGTTCTCGAGGTCGGCGACGAACGATACCTTCACGGCGGCGGCCGATTCTTTCGTCATCACGTTCTGGCCGGCCCAAGCCGACGTTGGCAGCGTGACAAGCGCTAGGATTCCGAAGAGTAGGAGATGAACGAGCCACCGGTTCGGGCGCGGTAGTCTGGAAGAGGCATGAGACATTGACTTAGCTCCTTGTGGAACGCACGGGGTTAACGTCTAACGCAACAGCAAATGCGTCTCCTTCACGAGCAGCTGGCGGCTTTGTACCTCCGACAGCCGCGACCGAAACGCCCTCGAGCGGCTATGGCGACAGTAGATAAGTCATCTTGAAAACGAGCTGCCGGCTGCGCACCTCAGGGGTCCAGGTGTATCCCCTTGAAATTTGTCGTACACCACCACATCGACGGCATCCGCGAGCGCATTGAGTGACTGGCACGCAGCTCTGGTACTTGCTGTCCTACAGTCCGTGGTGTCAGTGCAGCAAGACATGCTGGAGACTGCGCGCCCGCCATGACGGGCAGGATGCAGACGACGGCTACGAACCAGCGAACGCCAAAGGTGCGCTGAATTACTTGCCCTTTCTCGCCAGCCTGGCGGAATCGAGGCTCCACATCCCCGCTCCGCGAGCAGCAATGTAGAGGAACGCGAAACAGTTCGTCACGGCAGTCTCGCCGGGATTCTGAATCGGCCAGAACCCCCGCGGCTGATGCGAGTAAAAGTAGGCGACCGCCATCTCGCCGCTGCAGATGAACGCAGTGGGCACCGTGTAGAGCCCGAACATGATGAGCGGGCCGCCGATGACTTCGATGTACCCGGCGACACCTCGAAGCGTCGCGACATCGGCCATGCGGCCTCCGAGGAGGCCAAATACCTTTTGAAGCCCGTGGAACAGGAAGAGAAAGCTGAACACCATCCTCATGATGGCGTAAACCTGCGGCTCGAACCGTCCCAACCACGCGAGCTTACTCCCCCTTTGCACCGCTCCTTGGCGGCCGCATGGGCGGTGTCGAGTTGCGGCAGACAAGGGCCTCTGTGTCGATCACCGCCAGCCGAAGTCCTTGTCGTCGACCCAAATCCCGTGCTCCTCATCGGGCCAGTCGTACGCGTCGGCAAATCCGCCCCATCCCTGGATGTAGTTCCAGTTCGCGTCGAATTCTATCACTGCCGACGCAGCCTGGCTCTCTTCTCGGCTGGGCTGTAGCGAGACGGTTGGATGATCCACACATGATCTTGCCTGTCGGTGGCCTCCGCTGGCTGACAACAGCGTGAGATGACGAGCGTGCCAGAAATGGCCCACGACATGACCACCAGGCCAGGCTTGCGTGACGTAAAATGGCCCTTCCCGTGGGAGGGGCCATGAAGATCACGTTCGTTTCTGTCGTCTCGCTCCTCGCCTTGGTGTGCCCGCCCCCCGCCGCGGCCCAGCTCACCGCCGCCAAAGACGGTCCAGTCGTGTACGGTCATCATCACGTCATGGCCACGAGCATTGACCCACACAAGAAGTTCTGGGTCGACACGCTCGGCGGCACAGCGGTGAAGGTTCGGACCTCGCCGGCCGAGATCGTGAAGTTCCCGAACGTCCTTGTGTTTCTTACCGCGCGCGCGCCTAGCGGCGGCACAAAGGGGACGACCGTCAACCACGTCGGGTTCCTGGTGCCGAACGCCCGCGCGATGGTCGACAAAGTGAAGGCCGCTGGCTATCCGATTGTCACGCGCGCCGAGCTGCCCGCCCGATACGAGGTGAAAGACGATCTCGGATTCCTTCCGGATCAGAACACCTACGTTGCCTTCACGATGGGACCGGACAAGACGAAAGTGGAGATCGTCGAGAACAAGGCGATGAGCGAGTCGATCAGTCTGCACCACATCCACTTTGCGGCGCCAGACGTGGAAGCGATGAGAGCATGGTACGTGAAAACGTTTGGGGCCAAACCTGGCATGCGCGGGTCGTTTCAGGCGGCTGATCTTCCTGGCGTGAACCTCACCTACTCGCCCGCGCCGGCGCCCGTGGTCGGCACGCGCGGCCGCGCCCTCGATCACATCGGATTCGAAGTGAGAGATCTGGAGAAATTCTGCCAGCGGCTCGAGAGCCAGGGCCTCAAGCTGGATCGACCGTATTCGAAAGTCCCGTCGCTCGGGATTGCGATCGCCTTTCTCACCGACCCGTGGGGAACTTACATCGAGCTCACGGAGGGCCTGAACAACGTCGAGTAGCGCGGGCCTAGAAGGCCCGCGCTGCCCCTACGGTAATTGCGTGACTACTCCAATAGTGAACGCAGCGCCTCGGTCGCGGAGGCCGCGGCCGTAATCGACGCGGAGCGTGCCCTCGCTGCCCGGCAGGCGAAGTCTCAGGCCGGTGCCAACGTACGCATAGATCGGCTCGCGCGCAGCCCCGGTGAATCCGCCAGACGCGTGCGCGACGTCGAGGAATGCAGCCACCCCGAGCCTGACGAACGACGGCCGTTCGAGCCACCGCTCGGTTCCCACATTGAGATAGGTGGTCCGGCGCCCAAAGACTGGTCCTAAGATCACGCCTCCGCTGAGCAGCGGGTGCGCGCGCAGCAACGGCGTTCGCGCGTGACATGGCCGTTCTCGAGGTTCGGTCGTCTCCCTCTTGATTCTTCGATGGAGGTTTCAATGCGAACGCTCCGTACGTTGTTCACTATGCCTCTCGTGATCATCACTGCCCTGCCTTCTTTGGCATCTGGGCAGGGGGCTCAGGATTTCGAGGTCGTGGTTGAGCGCCACGTGGCCAGTTCCTGCCCTGCGGGCCGGTTCTAATGGAGCGTATCGGCTGGTTCAGGACCCCGTGTTATGGTTCTTTACCAAACGGGAGCTCGATCATGAAACGACTCATGCTGGTTCTGGTGCTGTTTCTGGCCGCGGCTCGGGCGGGGGCCGCGCAGGAGACGATGAGGGTCGACTACTACCACACGGGCAACGACAAGGAAGAGTGGTTCAGCCTCGATCGGATTCTGATCGAGCCGCTCCCGTGGGCCGGCAACCCTGCGCGACCGCTCGACACCACCAACAACGGCAAGTATTTCTTCGAAATCCTCGACCAAGACAACGGACGCGCCATCTACTCACGTGGCTTCAACTCGATCTACGGCGAATGGGAGACGACCGCCGAGGCAAAGCTGATGAACCGGACGTTTTCCGAATCGCTGCGGTTTCCAGCCGTTGGGAAGCCGGCGCGCGTCGTCGTGAAGAAACGCGACGCAAAGAATGTCTTTCAGGACATCTGGACCTTCATCATCGACCCGGCCGACAAGTTCATCGCACGGGGTCTGCCGGCGCTCCCCGCACCTGCCGTTGGGCCACTCATCAAGATTCACGAGGCCGGCGATCCTCTGGAGAAGCTGGATCTGCTGATTCTCGGAGACGGCTACACCGCCGCTGAGCGCGGGAAGTTCGAGCGCGACGCGAGGCGGCTGACGCGCATTTTGCTGGAGACGATGCCGTTCAAAGAGCGGCAGCGCGACATCAACGTGTGGGGTCTCTCGCCAGCCGCCGCGCAGTCGGGTATCTCGCGGCCGTCACAGCACATCTTCCGGCGATCCCCGATCGGCGCCACCTACGACGCGTTCGATTCCGAGCGCTACATCCTCACCTTCGAGAACAAGGCGTTTCGCGATATCGCTTCCAACGCGCCGTACGAGGTCGTCGAGATCCTCACCAACAGCGCGACGTACGGCGGCGGCGGAATCTACGGCCTCTACGGTACTGTTGCGGCCAACAGCGTGTGGGCGCCGTACGTCTTCGTGCACGAGTTCGGCCACCACCTGGCGGCGCTTGCCGACGAGTACTACACGTTGGACGTGGCCTACTTACCGGCCACCGATCGCGTCGAGCCGTGGGAACCGAACGTCACGGCGCTCCTCGATCCGACGGCGCTGAAGTGGAAGGATCTCGTGACTACCGACACGCCGTTGCCGACGCCTTGGCCAAAGGCGGAGCACGAAAAGTATTCGACACGCATTCAGGAACGCCGCCGTCTGATTCGCGCCGAGGACCGACCCGAAGCGGAGATGGATGCGCTCTTCCGCGAGCAGATGGCGCACGACATTGCGCTACTCGGCACCGGCCCGCACGCAGGCACGGTGGGCGCGTTCGAGGGCGCCAACTACGAGGCGCGCGGCTACTTCAGGCCCGCGGCCGACTGCATCATGTTCAGCCGAAACCAGGTACCGTTTTGCGCGGTTTGTCGCCGTGCCATCGAAGCAATCATCGATCTTTATGCTCGCAAGTAGAGGGCTCGCCTTGCCGAAGCGGTGCTCGTTGACAGGCATTGCGGAGGCGGGGCAGACTAGGCGCCCGTAGCCACGGGTTTCGTAGTGCACACGGACCAGGTTCGGTCCGCTTACCGCCGGGGCCGCAGCCCCGAAACGAGGCGCCTCATGAAAGATGATTTCGATGACGGCGGGATGGGATTGCCAGACGACGAGGTGACCGACAGCGCAGATCTGTTGGATATCGATACGAGCCCCGAAACCGATGCGGGGCTCGATCTTGGAGGCGGCCAGTCTCTCGGTCGGGCCGGCGGCGGGCGCGCCAGGGCATCGTCGCGGCCACGCAAGGCGGCCGGCGTGCAGAAGCGGGCGGCGAAACGCCGCGGAGCTCGCAAGACTGCGAAGAAGAAGGCTGGAGCTCGCAAGACTGCGAAGAAGAAGGCTGGAGCTCGCAAGACTGCGAAGAAGAAGGCTGGAGCTCGCAAGCGGACGCGCAAGGCGGCCCGTAAGGGCAGCCGCCGTCGCCGCTAGCCGATCGAACCCGTTCGGTTGAGCGATGTGAGAATCGAGAAGTAAGGGGCCATGCGCGAGCGCCGCATGAACGTGTCGCCAATCGTCCGGAACCTAGACTGATCGCCCTTGCGATCGCCGTCGGAGTTGCGGCCGCTGCCCAGCCGGCCGCCGCGGTCAAGGTCCGCACCAGCTTCGACAAGGCCTTCGACTTCAAACAAGCGTGCACGTGGGCCTGGAACCAACAGGGGGTCAAGCGGCAGCCGGAACCACCGACCATGGAAGCCGTTCGGACCCAGATGTCACATCGGGGATCGAGTCTGCATCCGGGATGCCGCATCTGATTCCTTACCGATTGTCTGCTGCTGACCATCGGCAGCTCAGGGCACACACGCAGCCAGTTGCTGCCGCCGGTCTCCACGCGACGGTGCTCGCGCGAGCTACGCGAAGGGCGTGCTGACGGGCAGCGACGGCCACCAGCGAGGAGGTCGATTTCGTCCTACGAGGCGGTGCGCTTCGGGATCACGGCTCGCCGCCGCCCGCCAAATGGAGCGCGAGTCCGGTATCGGCCCAATAGACCTTCGGGGTCTCTTGATGATCCGTTTCGTACGATTGACAGCATAGGACGGCAAGCGTACGAGTTGATAGGACGTCTCGAGAAGGGTCAGCCAACGGTGCACGGTGGGCTGCGGCACGGCGGCATGGCAGCCAAGTTCGATCTGATTGAGGAGTTGCCCAAGACGAAGACATGCGGACGTCGAAGTAGGTTATCGCGGAGCCGTTGATGAAACGCAGCCGGACGCGCTCGCCAGGCCGGAAGAGTCCCGTCCAGTTGCCGGCCAGCGCGGCACCGTTCATCAGATACGTGTAGCCGGGGACGTCGGCGAGATCGGTTGCGTTCGTACGCATCTCGCCCCACGCCTTCTTGTCGGCGATCGTGCGGCTCAGTTCGCGATTTCGAACATCGCGCAGGAAGTCGCCGACCGTCCGCTGGTGAAAGTTGTACGAGTCGGACTGCTTCTTCAGTTCTTCGAAGACCCACTCCGGTTTCTCGTCTGTCCAGTCGGTGAGCATCACCACATGCGCTCGTGGTCGTAGCGGAACGGCCCGGGCTCCCGAGGCTCGATGATCAGCGGTCCGTACAGACCGAGCTGCTCCCGAAAGGCGGAGTAGCTGTGGTACCAGTGCGTGCCGCCCTGTCTGCCCTGGAATCGATACACATAAGTTTCACCTGGACCAATCCCGCTGAAACTGAGTCCCGGGACCCCGTCCATGTTTGCCGCAAGGAGAATGCCGTGCCAGTGAATCGAACGAAGGGATACAGCACACCGCGATGGGCACGCTCGATGCCCCGAAGGGGGTGGACGAGAGGCTATAATGTTGCCTGCGACGGAGTCCTATGCGAGCGTCGGTCCGGCTTGGGCACAGTTTGGGTATAGTCCGCCGTCCAAGGCTGAACAGTTCGGCTGACACTCGCAGAATTTCGGTTTCATAACCCTGCGGGTGGCCGAGGCCGGGCCGCCAACGGGCGCGCAAGGCCGTCAGCCGTGGTCATGTTTCGGCCTGAGCATCCGTGGGCTGGCCGCGGGCAGGACCCGGGCCGGTTGTGAAAGCGGCTCTAGCAATTTCGATACGGTGAGGTGGCCGAGAGGCTGAAGGCGGCGGTTTGCTAAACCGTTGTACGGGCTAAAACCTGTACCCAGGGTTCGAATCCCTGCCTCACCGCCACTTAACTTGTTCTACATTAAGAACTTAACGATTCGCTATTCTCCGTCTCCGCTATCTCTCCACCTACTGGATCGTGTTTGGCTCCATCCAGCAGCCGGATGGCCCCCTCAATCGCGGCCGGACTTAGATGCGTATACCGCTGGGTCATCGAGAGGTCGGCGTGTCCGGCCAGTTCTTGAATGGCCCGGACGGGGGCACCCCGCATCGCCAGATGGGAGCAAAACGTGTGGCGCAGGATGTGTACGCCGAGGTGCGACAGGCCGGCACGCCGCGCCACGCGACCAATCCAACTCTGGACCATCTGTCGCGTCAGCGGGCTCCCGTCCTCCTGGCATAGAACCAGCGGTCCGCGCAGGTGTCGATGCGCACGGAGTGCCGTTGCGAGTCGGACGGTGAGCGGGATGTATCGCAACCGCCCATTCTTCGGTGCCGTGATATGGCCGTTCCAATCGGATCGCTGCACACACAGCTGTCGTTTGGGGAGATCCACATCCGGCCATTCCAGCGCCAGCATCTCCCCGCACCGTAATCCCGCCTCGCCGCCGAGCAGAACCGCGATATAGGTTCGCGCATCTGCCGCCTGCGCCTGTTTCACCAGGCGCCCATAGTCACCAAAGTCGTGGTAGGTGGTTGATGATGACTTCGGCACAGGCAGCAATCGGATCGTACAGGGCATCTGGCTGATGACCTGCCACTCCACCGCGGTCTTCAGGAGCACGTTGAGCACCGTGAGGACATTGTTGACCGTCTTGACGGCCTTCGACCCGAGTCCCTGCTTCAGTCGCTGCACGTCTTCGCTCCGGATGGCATCCAGTCGTCGCGCCCCCAGGCGAGGAACCAGGTGGACACGCAGGATCATCTCCTTGGCGGCGATGCTGCTGGGCTTCTCGCGGTTCGCCCGCGCGTAGCCGTCCACGAACCGCTCAGCGAACCCTGCGAGTGTTGGCACCACTGTCTCGGGTGTTGGCACCTCCTTCCTGGATTTTGGGAGTCGATCCACGAGCCAGGCACGCTCGCGGGACAGCCCCCAGCGGAGTGCCGCGGACTTCGACGTGCGTTTCCGTGTCCGGCTTCGTGCGCGCGTACCGTTCGGAAGGATCACGTGAATGTCCACTTCCCATCCGCCAGTTCGATATGGTCTGATTGTGACGCTCATCGCTGTCTACTCCTCCAGCGATGGCACACGCTTCTGGTCGAGCCAGTCTATCAGCTCGTCCGCCCGCACAAGCACACGACGACCGATGCGAATCACCCCCGGCAGCTGTCCGCGGGCGATCATCGCGTAGGTGGCCTTGGAGGTCGTCCTGAGAACATCCGCGACCTCGGTCGTCGTGAGGAGATGGGGCAGCGACGTGCGCGTCATCGGTGGCGACTCTCGGCCTACCCGTTCCTCCAGCCGGACGATGGAGTTCCAGCACGGCGCGTGGGCGTACCTCGGTGGTTCGTTCGAGGGGCAGAGATCACGCGCCTCGATGCCGAGCGCCCCGACGACGGCGTCGAACGCGCGCGCCTCCGGCGTGACACGTCAGGAGCCAGCACCCATCGTCGCCTCGGCCGACGGACAACGAGGCCCGGCGGTCGTCGTGCAGGGCCGTTACAGCGTGGGCCGTTCGGAGTCGGCACGGGGACGGGTGGTGATGAAGTCGAGCACTGCCTGCTCGACCCACCGGACCGTGCGGCTGCCGATGCGGACCGGACTGGCCCATACGGCCGCAGGTGCGCGAGTTCGAGCCACAGCGCCCACACCGCGAGCGCCCCGCCCGTCATCGTCAGCCCGACGGCCACCCGCCACGGCCTCACAGCTCGAACACCTCGTACTCCCGACTGCCGCCTCTGCGGCCGCGCTGGCTGCGGCCACCCCCCGTGCCCGCGCCACGAGCAGCGTGTAGGGTCTCCCCGTCGGACCCTGCGCCTGCTGCCGCACGATCCAGTCCTGCTGATCCGCCTGCGCGATCCCTTGCCGCGCGGCGAACGGGTGCCCGTCGAACTGTCGGTTGGCGATATCCACCAGCGCCACCGTCCGGAACGTCCCGACATCGCGCACCACGCCCTCGACCTGATCCGAGAGCGACCGGCGCGGGTATCTCGCGTCGAACTCCCGTCGATGACCGCTCCGAAGAACGTCCCGATCGCACCCCTAGTCCCGTTCCTGCTTTTGGTCCCGACTATGCCCGTGGTCCCGTTCGGAAACCGCCCGTTCCGGGGAGTAGTTCACGTCGAGATTCATCGGTTCAGACCGACCGTCGCTGCCATGATGGTCGCGACGAGACACCGCCCTCTCGTGATACCCGTCACATGCCCTCTCTGGACCTGAATGGAGTGCGAAATACCTCCAGCCCCTATTTCGCAACATTCCGGCCTGGCTTTTCGCACCATCAGGCCACTTTCCGCCCGATCTGTATGACCGTTTTCGCATCCGCTGGACCCAGATGGAAAAAGCTCTGGACCTGAGCGACCCCCCACCAATCGGTCGATTTGTGGCCCAGGAGGGGTGTCCTATTTCGCAGACAGGACACCCCCGGGTGTGGTCGCTCAGGTCCGATTGTTCCCGTCCGGGAAGGGGGGGCGCACACCCCGACACACTGACGCCATGTCGCTCAAACACCGAGCGACCATCATGGCCGTGATTGATCGTGATGCCATGCTCCAGTCCGACGCCTTGACGACCCTCAGTCGACCACCACGGCCCGGCAGGCGCCTCCAGCCCGATCACGTGGCACCGCCCCACAATCCGGCTCGCCAGCCAGTCGTCCCCCATGAACGCGCCGATCTCGCGGGGCGTCTTGTTCGACGTCCACACCATCCGCCGTTCTCCGTACTCGCCCGGCCGCGCTCATGCTGTCCACCTCCGGCGGCTTGGCACGGCTCTGTCCGACCCGCCGACCGCGAGCCGCTGTGCGAACGACGCCTTACTCCACCGCGGCCGCTTGTCGATCCCCGGCAGCGGCGGCACTGGAAAGACCTGCGCCCGCAGCCGCCGCTTGATCGTCGACGGCGAGCAGTGCAGTAGCGCCGCCACGTCGTCGAGGAACAGCACCTCCGGCAGCAGGTCGCCGCTGTCCGCGTCGGTACGATCTCGCGCCACCCGTCATCCTCCGCGCAGCCGGGCCGCCGCACGCGAGACGGCCGTCACCGAGGGGTCCATCCCCGCGCGGCACTGATCGCGTCCCTACGCCCAGGCACACTCACGGCGTGCAATCCCATGACCGGCGGCCGGGCGTCGTGTGGCGACAGCAGGTTGTTCGCCGTCTCGTGCATGGTGTCGTTCCGGGCCATCGCCTTCCACGCGCGCCGGATCGCGTCGGCCTGTGAGGACGTGCACGATCAGGTCGGCCACGGCCTCGACCAGTTCGTCGGTCTCCTGCTCGGAGAGTCTGCGGACGTGGCGCGTGCACTCGATGGTCGGCGGCGTCGGAACGGATCACGCCCGCCTCAGCGAGAGGAGGAAATCCTCGATGGCCGGATGGGGCGTGAGGGTGATCCGACGGAGCGGCGTCTTCCCGTCGGCCGAGGCCTAGTCCTCGAGCGACGGAGGATCTGCCCGCGGATCACGTCGAAGTTTTGGATGAGACGCCAGACCAGGTCGTCGTCCATCTCGTGCACGGCGACGAGGCCGCCGATAACGGGGGCCTCCTCTTCGAAGAGTTCGTTAATCAGGGCTGTGGCGTCGACTGTGCTGATCATGGTGTCCGCGCCTCCGTCGTCCGTCACGTCATGCGCCTCCACAGGCCAAAGGGGGTGACGGGACCTCGACGGGGATGTCCCTCTAGCTGTTGAAATTTAAAGCGGCGGCTCCCTGCTGGTCGTGATAGACGGCCGGTGGGAAAACCTGGGGCTGAAGCCCCCAGAAAGGAGCCGCCATGAAGAAGTTTGGCACAGGCGTTCGTGGGCGCCAATCAGCATTGCCGGCACCACGGCACCTTCCATTGGTCGACATCCTGGTCGATGCACAGGCCGAGCTCCAAGAGCTGGTCGTCGCGTCGGGCCTGAAGGTCCTCGCGGCGATGTTGGAAGCGGATCGCGTGGCCGTGTGCGGTCCGCGGTATGCGCATCAGCCCGCGCGGCGGGCGTCTCGGGCGGGCCATGCGCCCAGCGAAGTCGTGCTGGGGGGCCGCAAGGTCGCCCTGCGTCGGCCGCGGGTGCGGCGCGACGGGCAGGAGGTCGCGCTGCCATCCGTCCAGGCCTGTACGAACACGGATCCGCTCACCCGGCGCGTGGTCGAACAGATGCTCATCGGCGTGGCCACGCGCCAGTATGGCCGGAGTCTAGAACCGCTGGGGGCCGACGTCCGCACGCGGGGCACAAGCAAGAGTGCCGTGAGTCGGCGGTTTGTGGCGCAGACGCAGGCGCAACTCGATGCGTGGCGGGCAACGCCGCTCGACGACCTCGAGCTGGTGGCGCTACTGATCGATGGGGTCCACGTCGGCGGCCACTGCATCGTCGTGGCGCTGGGCCTCGATAAAACGGGCGCCAAACACCCGCTGGGCCTCTGGGAAGGGTCAGCGGAGAACACGACCGTGTGTCAGGGCTTGCTGACCAATCTGCAGAGCCGTGGGCTGCGGACCGACCGCAGTCTGCTCGTCATCCTCGATGGAGCGCAAGCGCTCCACACTGCGGTGATGCAGACCTTCGGCCCCGCAGCCCTGGTACAACGATGCCAGGTGCATAAACGGCGCAACGTGCTCGAGTATCTGCCCGAGGCCCAGCGTCCGTGGGTGAAGGCGACCCTCACGCGCGCCTATACGCACACCGACATCAAGGCGGCCCGGCGCTTGTTGCAGGACTTGGCCCGGCGGGTGGACGTCGATTATCCGAGTGCAGCCGCCAGCATACGGGAAGGGCTCGACGAGACGCTCACCGTAGTCGAGTTGCCGCTCTCGGAGCGGCTCCGCCGATCGCTGGCGACGACCAACGCCGTCGAGAGCCTCCTGAGCCGGACACGCCACGTGAAGCGGAACGTGAAACGCTGGCGCGGGGGTACGATGGTGCTCCGCTGGGTCGCTGCCGGTGTGCTGGAAGCGGCCAAAGGATTCCGGCGGGTGAAGGGGTGTAAGGACATGCCCGTGCTGGTCGCCGCGTTGCGAGCACGTGACGCTCAGCTGGGGCTCGATGAATCGTCGGGGATGGTTGCGTAGTCGTCACCCGAGCCGCCGCTGAATTTCAACAGCGGATGGGACAAGCCCACCTCGACGGGGACACGCGGTCGGAGGACTCACCGCTGTTCCGCCTCGAAGCGGCGGATGGCGGCCTCGGCCCGCTGGCGGCGGCACACGTTGGCCGCTGGGAAGCCGACGATGTACTCGTGACCGCGTGCGAACCGGATGTGGAGGCGAGCCCCTTCCAGGACGCCGAGGAGTTTGTCGCAATGCGTGCAACGCCAGTCACGTTTCATCGGGCCGTCCTCCTGTCACCACGCACACGCGACCACCCCGTCGGCACGGCCCAGTCTGGGCCCTCTCGGGGTTCGGGTGCGTCGCGGTGGGTTCCATCACCACCCCCGACCGCCTAGCCACACCTTCAATGGGAAGGGCGCGACAACAGGCGTCGCGCGGAAAGAAGATTCGGCTGGTTAGGTGATCCAAGATGTGGGGTGATCGGGCCACCTACCTGGAGACGCACGGGCTGGACCACACGCGGGCGGCGCCGTACCACCCGATGACCCAAGGCAAGATCGAGCGTTACCACCGCTCGATGAAGAACGTGGGGACGCTGGAGCTGTAGCACACCCCGTGGGCCCTGGAGCGCGCCGTCGCGCGCTTCGTCGAGCACGACAACCACCAACACCCGCACGAAGCGCTCGACACCGTCACCCCCGCTGACGTGTACGCAGGACGTCGGTCCGCCATCCTGACTCGGCGCGAACGAATCAAACGGAGGACGCTGGCACAACGGAAGCGCGAGAATCTATACTGGCCGCCGGTAGTGGCTCAACAGCAGGAAGTCTCTCTTCCAAAATTGCCGCAGTGGTCTACACTGGGCTGGCGACGTACACTCGCGGACGAAGTGCAACCTCTATAACGTGACGATGAATAAGCAATTATGGGAAGAAATGATGAAGCGGGTCTGGAGCCTGTCGGCAATCTGCAGGGTGCGCTGGGAGGGATGACCCCGGTCGGGTACGAAGAGCAGTAGTATCTATAGTCAGGAAGTGCCAGCCATGGGGGCCGGAGTCAACTCATGCTCTCTGGAAGACCCCGGGGCTAGGCTGGCGAGGAAGACGGCGGCCGGGTGCCAGTCGGCGGGGAGCGGCACGAGCCAGAAACCGGAGAGAAAAAGCGTATGACAAATGCTGAGCTGTTGTCACGCATCACCGCGCGCCCAGAGGTCTTCGGGGGCAAACCCACGGTTCGCGATATGCGGATTTCAGTCGAACTCGTCCTGAGCCTGTTAGCACAAGGAGTTACGCAAGAAGCCATCTTGGAGGATTACCCCGACCTGGAGCCGGACGACATTCGCGCGTGTGCCGCATACGCGCATGCGGTCATCGCCAAGGACACGCTGGCTGCCGTGTCGGTCGCGGAGTCGTGAGATTTCTTGTCGATCGCTGCGCTGGCCATCGTCTGGCGGAATGGTTGCGCGCCGAGGGGCATGACGTCGAGTCCCTGGAGCGTGGAGCCGATCCGGGCGACAGGGCGCTCCTCGACCGCGCCGCCGCCGAAGGCAGAATACTGGTGACGATCGATACCGACTTCGGGGAGCTTGTCTATGTACGGGAAGTTCAGCATGCAGGCTTGGTGCGCCTCCCGGATGTGCCAGCGGCGCGCCGCATTGCCTTGATGGCCGAGGTTCTTGAGCGGCATCGGTCGGCCTTGGAATTACAGACAGTTGTCACGATCCGCGACGGGCGGATCCGCATCTCCCGGCCGCCGTCGTCATAGAAACCATTGGACGTGCCGACCCTGGAACCCCAAAATCGACGACCCGTGCGATGCCACTGCTGCTCGGCACCGCACCGGCGTATTCGAGGTGGCGCTCAAGTACCACACCGATGCGTATCGGACAGTCTACGCGCTGCAGCTCGGGGAGCGGCTTTGGGTTGTGCATGCCTTCCTGAAGAAGGCAAAGCAGGACATCGAGATCCCGAAGAAGGATATCGATCTGACCCGCGAGCGGCTTAAACGATTGACGAGGGACTTACAACCGTGAGCAAGACAGCCGACGATTGTGGGCTGGTACACGGCAGCGGCAATGTCTTCCGTGACTTCGGCCGCGCGGACGCCGACGTGCAGCAGACCAAGGCGCTTCTGGCCGCCCGTATCATTGGCATTCTTAACGGCGAAGGGCTTGCGACGCGTAAGGCCGAGGGCCGCACCGGTGTCAGCCATGCGGACTTTACCCGCATTCGCAACGTGCAGCTTGACCACTTCACCATTGATCGTCTGATGACCGTGCTCAACAAGCTCGGCCAGCACGTAGACGTGCAGATTGACGTTCACCCGCGAGTAGCCGCTGAAGAAGTGTCGGCGCCGGGCCGGGGTCCATTCCAGTAGGTCATATTGGCGGACTGTTGGTCGGAGAAGCGAAGCGATGCGATGGCTGGACTGGCTCAAGCGTTTTCTCGGCCTTCCTGGAAAACCACGCCACAACTACCTAGAGTCGGGGCGTCTCTTCCCAGAACTCGATGTCGAGGGCTTGAAGGGACGGCTGTCGCTCTACGAGCAGGGCACCGCAAGGGGCACAAGGAACGAGCCACCGTCAACCCAGACGACTTTCGACGAGATAGAAAATCAGATCGTCTCCGAGTGTGAATCTGCTCTGGCAGATTCCCAAGAGTCTCTCACGAGCTACCTTCGTTCCTATTCGGATAGATTCGCCAATCTCAGTATCGGTAGCCGAGCAGCGGCACTGGAGGCAGCTTCGACCACCGCAACGAGTGAATTCCATGGCCACGTATCTGATGGAAAAGACGTCCTCTTTCAGTTGCGCAGAGCCGTCGCTGATGCCCGTAGAGATCTAGATAACTTCAGACAGCATCATGCCTTGAGGCGGGCTGCTCAATACCCATTGCATCGGGTCTTCAACGTTGGCGTGCTGGCTGTTCTCGTGCTCATCGAATCTTTTGCAAACGGAGCGCTGTTGGCACGGGGCAACCCGCTTGGTTTTCTCGGTGGGGTGTCGCAGGCTCTGATCATCGCGGTCTTCAACGTCGCGGCGGGATGTTCGTTTGGGCGCATTGGAGTGCCAAACCTATCCCATCGTTCCCTGACCTGCCTGGCGATTTTCGGACCAGCTGACGCTTGAGAGCAGGGCGCCCTGAAGAAGACCCGATTCGCCGACGAGCAAATGGTCACGACATTCCGGGAAGCCGACGCGAAGCCGGTTCCGGATGTGGTGAAGCAGCACGGCGTCAGTGCCCAGATGATCGACAGCTGGCGGAAGCCCGTTGGCAGCTTGGAGCCGTCCGACGTCACACGCTGACGCCAGCTCGAACAGGAAAACGGCCGCCTGAAGACCATGGTGGCGGACCGCGACCTGACGATCGACGTTCTCAAGGAGATCACGCGAAACACATGGGAGGCGCCCACGTGCGCCGGCCGCAGGTCGCGTAGGCCCGATCACGCGGTCTGTCAGCCCGCCGCGTGTTCAGTCGCGCGATCGACGGTGGGCGACCCGTCGCGGCTGGCGGTGCG
Source organism: Vicinamibacterales bacterium (assembly GCA_965197865.1). Lineage (GTDB taxonomy): Bacteria > Acidobacteriota > Vicinamibacteria > Vicinamibacterales > CAVVIG01 > CBDANZ01. The sequence continues at coordinate 867,408 of CBDANZ010000005.1, read as the reverse complement.
GACGCCTCCGCCGTGGCCGCGCTGCGCCGCGTGGCGGCCCAGTCCCCGCGACGGGTATCGCCGGATTCGCATCTTCTTGAGCCGGGAGGGACACGTGATGAGCCCCGATCGGACGCATCGCCTCTGGCACCAAGCCGGGGTGCAGTGCCGCGAGACTGCGCGGCCGCCTGTATGGACTCCGGGAAGGAGAAACCCGCCCGCCCGACCGCGGACCCCGGAGGCGGAGATACGCTCGACGAAATTCCGCGTCACCGTCCGCGGCTGGCGGTCATACACCGGCGTCGTGTGCGGGGTGGAGTGGCCGGCCAGGGTACGCGCACTGCTACAATCCTTTCCGATGGGGTTGCGGCATCTGCGCCACGTCATCACCGGCGGGGAGGCACTCCACCTCGGAATCCCGGTCGCTCACGCCATCGGCCTTGTGGCCGAGGGACAAACGCTTGACGAGATCCCAGGCTTCTACCTCGAACTCGACGCTCACGACGGTCGCGAAGGGTTGCTGGTCGCGGCCGGCGCCACCCGTGAGCGGAACGTGCCGCTGACGGGCTGACGTGGGCGAGTTGCGCCTATGGAACTGAACGGCCCCGTCAATCAGTCGTCGTCGTCCCAGGCCAAGATTGCGCTCTTCCGATCCCTGTTTCGGGGTCGCGAAGACGTCTACCCGCGTCGATTCGAGAGCCGGAAGACCGGCAAGTCCGGGTATGCGCCCGCCTGCGCGAACGAATGGGTGCGTGGCATCTGCGAGAAGCCGCGCATCAAGTGCGCCGACTGCCCCCACCGTCGATTTCTCCCGGTGACGGAAGACGTCATCCGTTGGCACTTGTCCGGCCGCGACGATGCTGGCCAACCTTTCGTCGCGGGTGTCTATCCGTTGCTCCTGGAGGAGACCTGCTTCTTCCTGGCCGTCGACTTCGACAAGACCGGTTGGCACGAAGATGCTGCGGCGTTCCTCGACACGTGCCGACGCCTGCACCTCCCTGCCGCTCTGGAACGATCGCGCTCCGGGCGAGGCGCCCACGTCTGGCTGTTCTTTGAAGAGGCCATGCCAGCCGCGCTGTCAAGAAGGCTGGGATCGTATCTCCTGACCGAGACGATGGAGGGGCGTCCGGACATTGGACTGGATTCGTACGACCGTCTCTTTCCGAATCAGGACACGCTGCCCCACGGCGGATTCGGCAACCTCATCGCCTTGCCGTTACAAAGGAGATCACGCGGGCAGGGCAACAGTCTTTTCCTCGACGACCGATTCGAGCCTTGGGCGGACCAATGGGCGTTCCTCGCGGGCGTGCGCAAGATCAGCCGAGCGGAGGCTGAACGAATCGTCCAGGACGCCGAACAGCGTGGTCGCATCCTCGGCGTGCGCCTGCCTCCACAAGACAGCGAAGGTGAGGAGCCGTGGACAGCTCCTCCATCGCGTCACCGCAGGGATTCGCCAATTGTCGGCGACCTGCCTCAGACGCTGGAGCTGGTTCTCGGCAATCAGATCTACATCGCCAAGGAGAGGCTGCATCCTGGTCTCCGAAACCGGCTGCTTCGCTTGGCGGCCTTTCAGAATCCCGAGTTTTACAAGATGCAGGCCATGCGACTCTCCACCTACGCCAAGCCGCGCATCATCGCGTGCGCTGAAGATCACCCGCATCACATCGGCCTACCGCGAGGATGCCTCGACGAGGTTCGCCAAACGCTGAGCAACTTCGGCATTCGCGCGACCATTCGCGACGAGCGCCACGCCGGCCGCCCTCTCCAAGTGACCTTTCAAGGTGAGCTGCAACCCGAGCAGCAGGCGGCGGCCGGCGCAATCCTGGCGCACGACGCTGGCGTGCTGGCCGCCACGACCGCGTTTGGCAAGACGGTGGTCGCTGCGTGGCTGATCGCGCAGCGGGGCGTGAACACGCTCGTCCTCGTACATCGTCGCCAACTGCTCGACCAGTGGATCGAGCGGCTCTCGGCGTTCCTCGGCATGCCGGCGAAGTCGATCGGTCGAATTGGCGGCGGGCGAAGCCGACCGACCGGGCTGCTCGATGTCGCCGTCATTCAGAGTCTCGTTAGGAGGGGCGTGGTCAGTGACCGCGTGGCCGACTACGGCCATCTGATCGTTGATGAGTGTCATCACCTGTCGGCTCACAACTTCGAGCAGGTCGCGCGCCAAGCCAAGGCCCGATTCGTCGTTGGCCTGTCAGCGACCGTTGCACGCAAGGACGGTCACCATCCCATCATCTTCATGCAGTGCGGACCGGTCCGGCACCGAGTGAACGCGAGAGCCCAGGCGGCCGCGCGACCGTTCGAGCATCTCGTACTCGTGCAACCGACGACGTTCCAGCCGGTCAGAACTCCCGACGCCGACAAGCGAGTCGAGTTCCAGGCGCTGTACCAAGAGCTGGTCGATGATGAGCCGCGGAACCGTTGTATCTGCAACGACGTGCTAGAGTCGGCGGACAACGGCCGATCGCCGCTGGTGCTCACGGAGCGGAACGATCACCTCGATCGCCTGGAGGGCACGCTCGCCCCGGGCGTCCGTCACCTCGTGGTGCTGCGAGCTGGGTTAGGTAAGAAGCAGCGGCAGGCCGTCACCGATCGCCTCGCAGCCATCCCGCGCGATGAGGCCAGGGTCATCCTGGCCACCGGCAAGTATGTCGGAGAGGGATTCGACGATCCGCGCCTGGATACTTTGTTTCTGACCCTGCCCGTCTCGTGGCGCGGCACCGTCGCGCAGTACGCGGGCCGGCTGCACCGCCTCTATGACGGCAAGCGGGAAGTGCGCATCTACGACTACGCGGACCTCAACGTACCCATGCTCGCACGGATGTTCGATCGGCGCTGCCGCGGCTATGAGGCCGTCGGTTACGACATCGTCGTGCCGGCCAGCGCCATACCGGGCTGGCCTGCCGATGTCGTGCTTCCGTCGGACCCGGTGTGGAAGCGCGACTATTCCGGCAGCGTGCGCAGGCTTGTCCGTGATGGCGTCGATGTGCCACTAGCCAGCCTTTTCATCCACACCGCTCGTCCGATGCTTCCAGATGCCGATGGCGCCGATCGAGCGCGAAGTGCCATGGAAGCATTCCTGTATCGGCGCCTCGAAACGCTGGCGGACACCAAGGGCCGTTTCGGCCTCAACGTGTCGTTGCCAATCGCGTTCGACGGCCTGGGAAGACTCGAAGTGGATCTGCTGTGCGCCGATGCGCGTGTGGCGGTGGAACTCGACGGCGTGCAGCACCTCGCGGATCCGGTCGCGTACCGTCGCGACAGGCGCAAGGATCAGGTGCTACAGGAGAATGGCTACCTGGTGTTGCGCTTCCTTGCCGAAGACGTGGGCAAGGAACTGGACCTCGTGCTCGATACCGTATTGAGAGCGTTCAGTTACCGCCGATCGGCAGTTCCACCGGCGGCTCCGCTCACGCTCGCACGAGGAGGTCGCCAGAATTCTCGCATGTGAGTTCAGACCGGCCACAAACTCGATAATAGATCGATCCCGGTGTCGAGTAGCGGAGCAGGCTTGCAGGGACGCTACGCAGGCCGTACAGTAGGTGCATGAGTCCTCTCCGAGCGCGGGTCGAGAAGGGCCGGCTCGTTCTTGACGAGCCGACAACTTTGCCCGAAGGGACGGTTGTCGACCTCGTTGCTGACGACGACGGGGATGATCTGACCGACGCGGAGCGCCGCGCCCTGCATGAAGCCTTGTCCGTATCCTGGCGCTCGGCCGAAGCCGGGCGTCTTCGGCCCGCGTCGGCGGTTGTGGACGAATTGCGTCAACGGCGGTGAACCTACCCGTCCGAACCACTCCCGAAGTGGACGCGCAGATCCGTGACGTTGACGATTGGTGGCGAACGAACCGTCCCTCCTCGCCAAATCTGTTCTTCGAAGAACTGATCGAGTCGTTCGATACCATCGGCGATGCACCGTACGTAGGCCGCTTGTATCGGCTGTCGCCCGTGCCGGGCATGCGACGCGTGCTACTGAAGAAGACGCGATATCACGTCTACTACGTGCCGCGCGCTGACGAGATCCGCGTGCTTGCGATCTGGCATGCGCAGCGTGGTGTCGGGCCGCCCCTTCGTCAGAGCTGAAGAACTGCTTAGCGCGTTTTCATGATGCTGTCAGCCTCCACTTCGTTAACGGGGGATGTCCCTCTAGCTGTTGAAATTTAAAGCGGCGGCTCCCTGCTGGTCGTGATAGACGGCCGGTGGGAAAACCTGGGGCTGAAGCCCCCAGAAAGGAGCCGCCATGAAGAAGTTTGGCACAGGCGTTCGTGGGCGCCAATCAGCATTGCCGGCACCACGGCACCTTCCATTGGTCGACATCCTGGTCGATGCACAGGCCGAGCTCCAAGAGCTGGTCGTCGCGTCGGGCCTGAAGGTCCTCGCGGCGATGTTGGAAGCGGATCGCGTGGCCGTGTGCGGTCCGCGGTATGCGCATCAGCCCGCGCGGCGGGCGTCTCGGGCGGGCCATGCGCCCAGCGAAGTCGTGCTGGGGGGCCGCAAGGTCGCCCTGCGTCGGCCGCGGGTGCGGCGCGACGGGCAGGAGGTCGCGCTGCCATCCGTCCAGGCCTTTACGAACACGGATCCGCTCACCCGGCGCGTGGTCGAACAGATGCTCATCGGCGTGGCCACGCGCCAGTATGGCCGGAGTCTAGAACCGCTGGGGGCCGACGTCCGCACGCGGGGCACAAGCAAGAGTGCCGTGAGTCGGCGGTTTGTGGCGCAGACGCAGGCGCAACTCGATGCGTGGCGGGCAACGCCGCTCGACGACCTCGAGCTGGTGGCGCTACTGATCGATGGGGTCCACGTCGGCGGCCACTGCATCGTCGTGGCGCTGGGCCTCTGGGAAGGGTCAGCGGAGAACACGACCGTGTGTCAGGGCTTGCTGACCAATCTGCAGAGCCGTGGGCTGCGGACCGACCGCAGTCTGCTCGTCATCCTCGATGGAGCGCAAGCGCTCCACACTGCGGTGATGCAGACCTTCGGCCCCGCAGCCCTGGTACAACGATGCCAGGTGCATAAACGGCGCAACGTGCTCGAGTATCTGCCCGAGGCCCAGCGTCCGTGGGTGAAGGCGACCCTCACGCGCGCCTATACGCACACCGACATCAAGGCGGCCCGGCGCTTGTTGCAGGACTTGGCCCGGCGGGTGGACGTCGATTATCCGAGTGCAGCCGCCAGCATACGGGAAGGGCTCGACGAGACGCTCACCGTAGTCGAGTTGCCGCTCTCGGAGCGGCTCCGCCGATCGCTGGCGACGACCAACGCCGTCGAGAGCCTCCTGAGCCGGACACGCCACGTGAAGCGGAACCTGAAACGCTGCCGCGGGGGTACGATGGTGCTCCGCTGGGTCGCTGCCGGTGTGCTGGAAGCGGCCAAAGGATTCCGGCGGGTGAAGGGGTGTAAGGACATGCCCGTGCTGGTCGCCGCGTTGCGAGCACGTGACGCTCAGCTGGGGCTCGATGAATCGTCGGGGATGGTTGCGTAGTCGTCACCCGAGCCGCCGCTGAATTTCAACAGCGGATGGGACAAGCCCCGTTAACGAGCTCTACTACTACTGGACCGGCAAGTACGGGATCGTGAACGATGCGCAAAGAGCGGCCATCAGGCAGTCGATTGTCGAGGCGGTGCGTGGCACGGTTCGCACGGATGGAGACCTAGTAAAGGTTCTCGCAACGGATCATCCGTACACGGTTAAGCGATTGATCACGCAAACCGGCACGGATACTAGGCAGTACGCACGTGGCACGGCACTGATGTTTACTCGCGATAACTCCAGTTATCGCGAGTACCCCCCCCCCCCCCCTGTTGGCCGCCGTGGCCCGCTTCGTGACCCGGATCAAGTGTCGGCAGCAAGCATGAAGTCCGCAACATGCTACCGCCGACGTATCGCCGCTAAACAACCGTCGTGAGGTTGTGCAAGTTCGAAATCAAGGAGGTGGAAGACCTCATCAAGAGAGCACCTTCGGACGCGGCGTCTAGGCCGCCGAGCCACAGCAGGCTAGGCACCGGCGAGCGGGACGGCGATGAACGGAACGAGGAGACGACTACCGACGTCCCCCGATCAACCCCGAGCGCCAGAGGAAATACAAGAGCGTCAGCAGCGTGCTCACAGCCGCTGCCACATACGTCAGCGCCGCGGCATTCAGCACCTTGTCTACACCTGCACGCTCGTGGGGCGTGACAATGCCGTACTCGACCACCAGCGCCTTCGCGCGGCTCGACGCATTGAATTCGACCGGCAAGGTAACAATCTGGAAGAGCAAGACGGCCGAAAACAGGATCGCGCCGATCAGCACCATCTTGGTAGCGGACAAGAACAACCCGATCAGCATCACGAAATAGCCAAGACTGGAGCCGACGTTGGCCGTCGGCACCAGCGCTGACCGCACCCAAAGCGGCGTGTAGTGCTGGGCGTGCTGGATGGCATGCCCCGCCTCATGAGTCGCCACGCCAACGGCCGCGATGGAGGCCGAATCGTACACGGACTCGGACAAGGCCAGCGTCTTGTTGACCGGGTTGTAGTGGTCCGACAACAGGCCCTGCGACCGGACGACACGCACATCCGTGATGCCCGCCCCGCGCAGGAGCTCCTGCGCAGCCTGGGCTCCGGTCAGGCCTCGTGCGGCGCGCACCTTGGAATACTTGTTGAAGGCCCGCTTCACGCGCGCGCTGGCCCACAGCGAGAGTCCCAACCCGGGCACGATGAAGAGGAAATACATCGGATCGAAGATCATGCCTCTAGTGTCCCATAGCCGGGTTCGGTAGAGAAAGCACTCCTCGGGCGCCAAGCAATGGCTCCCATGACACGTGCGATCCTCAGATTCCTCGCACGTCGGGCCTAGCTAGCTGTGCTGGCGTCGCGGCGTGGTGCCACGCCAAGCGGACGGCAGCTGCACCCCACAAGTACAGTGATTGCGTAGGCGAAGCCGGCCCGCGCGGCAGGCGTCTCCCGCGCCGAAGAGGCCACACGAGCCTGATGCGTGGGATAGACGGGTCGCTCTGGCCGAGCCACGGCGACGAATCTGAGTTTGCCCTCTTGACCGATCAATTTGGTCGCATATATACTTCCACTAAGTTAATATTGAGACTCAGTCTCAATATTAACGGCCTTCGCAGCTAGCGTTTGGCTCGAATCGGGTGGCCGGTGTGGTCGCTCGAGAGGAAACGTGTTGATGATCAGCGTCAACACGACATGAGGAAAATGCTCGCCGGGTGTTGCACCACCCGGCGAGCCAGTCGAGCGCGTGGTCCGGTAAACGGACCCATCACACAGAGCACGTATGACGGACGCTCGCCTGTTTCAGTATAGGCGACGGTCGTCATGACGTGCAATGAGGAGAGCGTCATGACTCGGGGCTTGTCCCATCCGCTGTTGAAATTCAGCGGCGGCTCGGGTGACGACTACGCAACCATCCCCGACGATTCATCGAGCCCCAGCTGAGCGTCACGTGCTCGCAACGCGGCGACCAGCACGGGCATGTCCTTACACCCCTTCACCCGCCGGAATCCTTTGGCCGCTTCCAGCACACCGGCAGCGACCCAGCGGAGCACCATCGTACCCCCGCGCCAGCGTTTCACGTTCCGCTTCACGTGGCGTGTCCGGCTCAGGAGGCTCTCGACGGCGTTGGTCGTCGCCAGCGATCGGCGGAGCCGCTCCGAGAGCGGCAACTCGACTACGGTGAGCGTCTCGTCGAGCCCTTCCCGTATGCTGGCGGCTGCACTCGGATAATCGACGTCCACCCGCCGGGCCAAGTCCTGCAACAAGCGCCGGGCCGCCTTGATGTCGGTGTGCGTATAGGCGCGCGTGAGGGTCGCCTTCACCCACGGACGCTGGGCCTCGGGCAGATACTCGAGCACGTTGCGCCGTTTATGCACCTGGCATCGTTGTACCAGGGCTGCGGGGCCGAAGGTCTGCATCACCGCAGTGTGGAGCGCTTGCGCTCCATCGAGGATGACGAGCAGACTGCGGTCGGTCCGCAGCCCACGGCTCTGCAGATTGGTCAGCAAGCCCTGACACACGGTCGTGTTCTCCGCTGACCCTTCCCAGAGGCCCAGCGGGTGTTTGGCGCCCGTTTTATCGAGGCCCAGCGCCACGACGATGCAGTGGCCGCCGACGTGGACCCCATCGATCAGTAGCGCCACCAGCTCGAGGTCGTCGAGCGGCGTTGCCCGCCACGCATCGAGTTGCGCCTGCGTCTGCGCCACAAACCGCCGACTCACGGCACTCTTGCTTGTGCCCCGCGTGCGGACGTCGGCCCCCAGCGGTTCTAGACTCCGGCCATACTGGCGCGTGGCCACGCCGATGAGCATCTGTTCGACCACGCGCCGGGTGAGCGGATCCGTGTTCGTAAAGGCCTGGACGGATGGCAGCGCGACCTCCTGCCCGTCGCGCCGCACCCGCGGCCGACGCAGGGCGACCTTGCGGCCCCCCAGCACGACTTCGCTGGGCGCATGGCCCGCCCGAGACGCCCGCCGCGCGGGCTGATGCGCATACCGCGGACCGCACACGGCCACGCGATCCGCTTCCAACATCGCCGCGAGGACCTTCAGGCCCGACGCGACGACCAGCTCTTGGAGCTCGGCCTGTGCATCGACCAGGATGTCGACCAATGGAAGGTGCCGTGGTGCCGGCAATGCTGATTGGCGCCCACGAACGCCTGTGCCAAACTTCTTCATGGCGGCTCCTTTCTGGGGGCTTCAGCCCCAGGTTTTCCCACCGGCCGTCTATCACGACCAGCAGGGAGCCGCCGCTTTAAATTTCAACAGCTAGAGGGACATCCCCATGACTCGTGCTGCACCGTCGCTGTTCTGCGCCGGCCTCACCCTCACGCTGGTTCTGCCGGCGGCCTCCCCGCCGGCCGCACAGGACGACACCCTGGGCGCATGGCGCCCGCCCGACCTGATCGAAGCGGTCGCAAGCTTCGGGGCGATCATCCACGACGGCGCGCTGTATGTCTACGGCGGCCACGTCGGTCGCGTGCACGCGCATTCGATCGCAAACATCAGCCCCAGCTTCCGCCGTGTTGTCCTCACGCCGGACGGTACGTGGGAAGAGCTCGCACGGGGGCAGCGCCTGCAGGGGACTGCACTGGTATCCGATGGCGCGGCGATCTATCGCGTCGGCGGGATGGTGGCCTCCAATGCGGTCGCCACGGCGCCGGAAGTGCTCCATTCGAGCCGGGCCGCCGCCCGCTACTCCGTGACGACGGATCGCTGGGCGCCGCTGCCCGAGTTGCCGGCGGGACGCTCCTCGCACGACGCCGTGGTGACGGACAACGTCCTTTACGTCGTCGGCGGATGGGAGTTGCGTGGCCCGGACGCTGACGCCGTCTGGGCCGACACGGTCCTCGCGCTCGACCTCGATGGCGGCACGTCGTGGCGGGCGATCGCCGCGCCGTTCAAGCGACGGGCGCTTGCCGCCGTAACTGCCGGCGGGCACATTTATGCGCTGGGCGGGTTGACGCCGGACGACGGGGCGGTGCTCAAGGTCGATGTCCTCGATGTCGCGACCGGTGAGTGGTCTGCAGGCCCCGACCTGCCGGAGGCCGGGAGCCTGCAAGGGTTCGGCGTGGCGGCCGCGAGCAACGCCGGGCGCATCGTCATGAGTCAGGCCGACGGCAAGGTCTACCGCCTCGCTGCCGACGCAGAGTCCTGGGAGCTGGTGGCGACTCTCGACAACCCGCGTTTCATGCACCAGCTCTTTCTCTTCGGGAACCATGTGCTCGCCGTTGGCGGTGCCTCACGGGCCGGACACCTCGCAATGATTGATGTCGTGCCCGCTGACGAGGACGCGGAAACCAGCGACGTGCCGACCGGTGACACCAAGACCGGGCGGGGCGCCACGCGCTGGCCCGGCTTTCGAGGAGGCACGGACACGAACGTGAGCCGCGCGGCGCGCCTGCCGCTCATCTGGTCCGACGAGGCCGTGACGTGGCGTGTGACACTCCCCGGGTTCGGACAATCAAGTCCGGTGATCTGGGACGGCACCGTCTTCCTCACGTCCATTGACGGGACGATGAAGGAAACCCTCTGGGTCAGCGCCATCGATCTCGACGACGGATCCGAACGGTGGCGGCGGTCGTTCAACGCCGGCGAGCCGCTTGCGTGGAACGACTACGTGTCGAAGGGAGCACCGACTCCGGCGGTCGACGCCGAGCACGTCTACACGTTCTTCGCGAGCGGCGACCTGATGGCCCTGACGCATGACGGGGAGACCGTCTGGCATCGGGACCTGAGCGCCGGAGGGTATGCCAAACTTAGTTGAAAATTGAAACGGCTCCAAACCCTGTGGTTTGATGACGTTGCGAAGAGCTCATCAACCCGCAAGAGAAAGGAGCCGAGATGCGCAGTGTCCTACGATCGGTCAGGAAACGCAAGAAGTCCCGTCGTCTGGGGGAGGTGGACATCATCAGCCGCGAGGAGTACGCCGGGTTCGATGTGGACGCCAAGGTGGAGATGATTCGGGCCTTGGTGCCGCTGGGCCTGATGCACGTCCAGGAGCTGCTCGATGACGAGGTCACGGAGTTGGCCGGTGCTCGTCATGCGCGCAAAGAATCGTTGGTGCGGGGACGACGTCACGGAAGCAACCCCGGGACGGTCCGCCTCGCGGGCCAACGCGTGCCGATCCGGGTTCCGCGCGTGCGCAGCGTCGCGGGAGGCGAGATTCCCCTGCGTTCCTACGAGGCGGCGCGGGAGGACGGCCAGGTGAATGACGTCCTGCTGAAGCGCGTGCTCTACGGCATCTCCTGCCGCAACTACGAGGCGGCGGCTGAGTCGGTTCCTGGGGCGATCGGCTTGTCGAGCTCCACGGTGTCTCGGAGTTTCATCCAGGCCAGTGCGGCGACGCTGCGGGAGTTTCAGGAGCGGGATCTGTCCGGTGAGGACGTAGTGGCCCTGTTCCTGGACGGCAAGGCCTTCGCCGATTCGACGATGGTCATCGCTCTCGGCATCACGATTTCAGGGGAGAAACGCTTCCTTGGCTTCGTGGAGACGGACACGGAGGCCGCGCAGGTCCTGACGCCCTTCCTTCGTTCGCTGGTCGACCGCGGTCTCGATGCGTCGCAAGGTCTGCTGGTGATTCTCGATGGGGGCAAGGGCCTGCGATCTGCGGTCAAGAAGGTGTTCCGCGACAGGGCGTTGGTGCACCGTTGCCAGTGGCACAAGCGCGAGAACGTGGTGAGCTACCTGCCCAAGAGCGAGCAGGGGGACTGGCGCCGGCGCCTCCAGCGCGCCTACAACCGACCGACGTACCCCGAGGCCCTGGCTGCCCTCGAGCAGCTCCACGGCGAGTTGGACGACCGGAACCAGTCGGCCGCCGGCAGTCTGGCGGAGGGCCTGGACGAGACCCTGACCTTGCACCGACTCAGCGTCTATGCCGTGCTGGGACGCTCGTTCAAGACGACCAACTGTCTCGAGTCCGTCAATGCGCTGGTCGAGGAACGCTGCGCCAAGGTCGACCAGTGGAAGAACTCGAGCCAGCGCCAGCGGTGGCTGGCGACGGCGCTCGTCGACATCGAACCGCGCCTCCGCAAGGTCGTGGGCTACCGCCACCTTCCGAAGCTTCGCGAAGCATTGCAGCGGGAACTGAAGATCGAAAGGAAGACGCCGAACACGAAGGCCGCGTAATGATCAGGAGCCGTGAAGAGTTTCAACTAAGAATGGGCTTGACTCGAGCGCCGACTACGGATCGGTCGGGGGTAACCATGGCGTCGGGAACTCCGTGCTACTAACTGACCACACCGTGGTGGTGCTGCTGACGCGCCGGACCTACTCGTATCTGCTGGCGGTCGACCCGGCCACGGGCGACACGTGGTGGAAGGCCGACCGTGACCCCGGCGTCGCTTGGAGCACCCCCGTGCTCGCGCCGGACGGCGGCGAGATCGTCGTCAGTGCGGCCGGCCGAATCGAGGGGTTTGATCCCGACACCGGCGAACTGCTCTGGTCCTTCGCCGAGCTCAAGGGTAACCATGTGCCGTCGCCAACCGTCACGGACGACCTCATCATCGTCGGTGGGATGGCCGTGAAGGCTAACCTCGCCCTGCGCCGTGGCCCCACAGGCACGCTCGGCCGCGCCGATGTAGCGTGGACGGCCGGGTCCATGTCCAACTTCGGATCGCCCTTCGCCTACAGGGACTGTGTCTACTGGGTGAATCCGGTCGGCGCCGTCCGATGTCTGGCGCCGGATTCGGGCGTCGTCCACTGGACCCATCGCTTGCCTGCGTCGACGTGGGCGACGCCGCTCGGCCATGACGACCACGTCTACTTCTTCACGAAGCAAGGCGTCACGCAGGTGCTCCGCGCCTCGGCCGCCGCGCCGGAGGTGATATCGACGAACCACCTGTCGGTCGACGCGCCAGTCACTGGTTTCGCCATCGTGAACGACGCCATCGTGATCCGTGCCGGGACCGACGTGATCCGGGTGGGGCGACCCATGGACTGAGATCCGCCGACCTGACTGAGTGGAGCAGACCTGGAGGAGAACGAAGGAGAGCCGGTATCGGCGTTGGAGACGAGCGTCCCCGCACATGGCCTAGGAACCGCGCGAGGACGCCCAGTTGAGCACCGGCACCGCATGGTGCGCTGCCGGAAACCCTACAGGAGTATAGCAGTGGCACTCACACAACAACCCCTACCGATCGGCCGTGGACCTGGAACAGCCGTGGCGGTCGCGCTCGCGGCGCTGTTGATGGTCCTGGCCAACCCGGGTGCCGCATCGGCGCAGCAGGACACGGCCAGCCGGCAGTCGACCGAGCAGCAGGCGGCCGACCAACCGGGCGCCCCCATGGAACCCGCCGACGCGCCGTCGACCGATGATCTGCTGACCTTTCTCGATTTCGTGACCGTGACGGCGACGCTCCGGCCGGCACCGGTACGGGAAACCCCAGGTATGGTCTCGGTCATCGACAGCGAGGTTATCCAGGCCCGGCTTATCGAGACCTTCGCCGACCTCGTCAAGTACGAACCGGGCGTCTACATCGAGAACCACGTGACCCGTCTCGGTCTCAACGGCTTCAACATCCGCGGCATCGGCGGGAATCGCGTGATGACCCAGGTGGATGGCGTGCAAACGTCAGAGCAGTTCGACTTTGGCCCGTTCAACGTCCATCAAGTGGGACTCGATCTCGACGCGCTGAAGTCAGTCGAGATCGTGCGGAGCGCGAACTCGGCGCTCTACGGCGGCGATGCCCTCGGCGGCGTCGTGTCGCTGTTCACCAAGGATCCCGCTGACTACCTCCGCGGCCAGCGGTTCCACATCGGCGCCAAGACGACGTGGGATGGCCGCGCGGGTCACGTCAGCGGGAACCTCGCGCTTGCGGGCGGAACAGACCGGCTCCAGGGCTCGCTCTTCACAAGCGTCAGCCGGGGCCACGAGATCGGCAACCAGGGAACCGTGGACACCGCCGACGACACCCGTACCGTGCCAAATCCGCAGGACGTTCGGGGCACACAGCTGCTGGCCAAACTCGTCTTCACCGCTGCGCCCGGCAACACGTGGCGTGCGGCAGCCGAGCTGTACAACACCCACATCGAGACGGAGTGGTTCTCGGATCGGGGACTGCTGGACTTAGGGTTTCTCTCATATCACACGTTGGATGCCGATGCCGTCGACACGCAAGACCGCCGGCGTCTCTCGCTCGACCACACGCTCGTTGACCGCGGCCTCGACCAACTGTCGTGGCGTGTATACCGCCAGTTCAACGACACGTCGCAGGTCATCGACCGCCACCGCATGACCTTCGGCTTCGGACCGCCAACCCCTTCTCTGCGGCACGGCACGCTCGACTACGAGCAGGTCGGCTACGGTGGATCGGCGCAGGGCCAGAAGTGGCTGGGCGATCCGGATGACGGCGCACTGGTCACGTTCGGCGCGAGCTACAAGGCCGACCACTTCGACATCTGGCGAGACCGGAGCGAGACCAACACAATCACCGGGGCGCCGGTGCCGACGAGCCTGATCTTCCCGACCAAGTACTTCCCCGAAAGCGACGTCGTCGAAGCCGGCGCGTACCTCCAGGCTGAGCTCAAGTTTGGTCGCGTGACGCTCGTGCCCGGGGTGCGCTACGACCAGTTCACGCTCGACGCCAACCAGGACGACCCGGTCTACATCGCGAGCCTCAATCCCACGGCAGCCGACTTCTCCGACGCGGCGGTGTCGCCGAAGCTCGGCGTGGCAGCGCAGGTGACAGACGTCGTGACCCTGCACGCGCAGTACGCCAGTGGATTCCTGGCACCGCCCTACAGCGCCATCAACACCGGGTTCGCCAACCCCCGCAGCGGCTACACGACGCTGCCGAATCCAGATCTGCGCGCGGAGATCAGCCAGAACATCGAGGTGGGCGTGCGCACCGCATTCGACCGCGCGAGCTTCGGTATCACCGCCTTCTCGAACCGATACGACGACTTCATCGAGATGACGGACATTGGGTTCAACCCGCGTACCCGGCTGCTTGAATTTCAGAGCCAGAACCTCGAAGAAGCAGAGATCACGGGCGTCGAACTGCGCGGCGAGGCGTATCTGACCGACAGCGTGATGATTCGCGGGAGCTACGCGCACATCGACGGCGTCGAAATCTCGAAGGCCGCCGCGGTCCAGGCGCTCGCCGAAGAGACGCCGCTCGGGTCCATTGCGCCGAATGAAGGGGTGCTGGGCCTCCGCTACGTCCGTCCCTCGGGCCGCTGGGGCAGCGAGCTGTCCGTCCGCATGGTCGAGTCCTACCGGCACGGCGACGAGGAGCAGTTCGCGCCGGACGCCTACCAGGTCGTCGATCTCGTGGGCTTTGTCTCGCTCGCCCAGGACCTCACCTTTCGCCTTGGCCTACTCAACCTGACGGACACCAAATACTTTGCGTGGTGGAACGTGCGCGGACGTCAGGCAAACGACCCGGTGATTGATCGGTACTCGAGCCCCGGCATCAGCGCCGTCGCATCCCTGGGGTACGACTGGTAGCGGCGGCCGACGCGGCAGGTTGGAAGGGGAACGCATGTTTTGTCATTACGAATCGGAGACGTTGGCGAAAGGATCGGAGCTGGCCGTGTATCAGTGCGGGTACGGCCTTCTCCATCTGCGCGTGAACCGCGTCACACTAACGCTCAAGCCTGAGGAATTTCGTCAGCTGGCGACGCTCATCTGCGAAGCCCACATCCGGCTGCTTACACGCGGGGCCGTCCGCGAGTGCGCCACGCATTGACTGGGGCAGGAGACTGGCTGTCCGGTCCCACGATGCGGCCCGGCGCCGGTGGGTAGCACGCCACGATCCGCAAGTCCGCCGGCACTGGTGTTACGACAGCGCAAGATCAACTGGTGAAAGTACGCGTAAGCCCAAGCGTCAATCCAGGGAAAGCTTCTGAACTGAACTAATGCCCGGTTCTGCTGTTTCCGATGCCCGCGACACCCAGACCGTACGTGTCCTCCGCGGCATGCTGCTGGCGGTGTTTTTCCTCGGTACCCTCGGCACGGGAATCGAATTGATGTTGCTGGGACACTACGCCGAGCTGCCCCAACTCATTCCCGGAGGAATGATCCTCCTGGCCCTGGCCTTCCTGGCGGCGTGGATCCTGATCCGCGTGCGGGTCATCCTCCGGGTCTTTCAGGTGTCCATGTTTCTGTTTGTCGCTTCCGGCACTCTTGGCATCTACCTACACTATCAAAGCAATGTGGAATTCGAGCTAGAGATGAACCCATCGGCGACGAGGCGGGAATTGATCTGGGAGTCTTTGACCGGCGCGATGCCGCTGTTGGCTCCAGGCACGATGGTGCAGCTGGGCGTGGTCGGACTCCTGTATACCTTTCGGCATCCTATATTTTCGGTAACTCGGGAGACGGAGCGTTCGTCTCACGACGCATACGAGGCACACGATGACATGTAGAATCTTGATCCGATTTCTTGCGGTGTCGCTTGTTCTGCCATGCATTGCGCTGGTCCACGCGCAGGTCGGTCGTAACATGGGCGTGCTGAATCCGAATACCGCAACCGAAGCTGAACTCAGTGCGCTGCCGCACATGAACGCAGCCCGTGCGTCTACAATCGTCGACGGGCGCCCGTTTCGGAACATGCTCGAGGTCCACGCGCTGGTTGGGCGGTCCCTGGACGAAGCCGCGCAGGACGAGCTCTACTCCCGGCTGTTTCTGCCGTTGAACCTGAACGCGACGACGGAAGAAGAGATTCTCTTGGTTCCCGGTGTCGGCGCACGCATGGCCCATGAGTTCGAGGAGTACCGACCTTACGCTCACATGGCGGAATTCCGTCGAGAGATCGGCAAGTATGTCAACGACGACGAGGTGGCGCGCCTGGAGCAATTCGTCTTCGTCCCAATCAATCTGAACACCGCGAGCGACGCGGATATTCTCTCGATTCTAAGTCTGGGCAACCGGATGCTTCGCGAGTTCAAAGAGTATCGGCCCTACCGTCAGATCGAGCAGTTCCGTCGGGAGATCGGCAAGTATGTCGATGACGACGAAGTCGAGCGCCTGGAGCGGTACGTCACGATCGACTGACCCAGGGTTCGATTCCGCTGCTCTCCCGCGATCGGCGCTGCCACCACGCGGGACGCCAAAGACCGACTGGAGGGCGGTACTCAGCAATGAGGCGGCCCAGGTATCATTGATCGGCGTCGTGATCTCTCACGAGGGCGCGCTGTACGTCTACGGCGGCCTCATCGGTCGCGTCCACGCGCATTCCATCGAGAACACCAGCCCCGGGTTCCGCCGACTCGTGCTCTCGCCCGGGCGCACATGGGAGAAGCTTGCTCGCGGGCCGCGCTTGCGGGGAATCGCCCTAGCGGCCGATGGCGCCGCCATCGATCATCGCATCGGCGGCTGGGAGCTGCGCGGCCCGCACGAGACCGGCTTCACCAATCCGCGCGGCGGGTACACGACGCTGCCGAAAGCGAATCTGCGGGCGGAGACCAGCGACAACATCGAGGTTGGCGTGCGAACCGCGTTCGACCGCGCGCAAGCTTCGGCGTCACCGTCTCTTAGAACCGGTACGACGACTTCACGAGATGACGGACATTGGATTCAGTCCGTGTACCCGGCTGCTCGAATGGCAGGGTTGCGGTTGTCCTGCCGTCGGAAAGGGTGGGAGAATTATCGGATGCAGAGCTTGACAAAGGGAGGGCGGAACGGCGGTCGTCTATCCTGCACGTAAGTATCGACTCTATACATATTTTTGGAGGACTTATGTCTACTTCGATTCCCGGATACACCTACGGAGCGGCTGACTTGGCTCGCTCGCCACTCTCTCTAGAGGACCTTGGCTTGATCCAAGAGACACTCTTGTTCACCGACGAGGACCGCTCGGCGTTGCGGCGAGCCGGCGCAGTTCTCAGCGACCAAGTTGAGGACGTGTTGGACGTTTGGTACGGCTTCGTCGGCTCGAACGCGCACCTTCTCGCCTACTTCGCCGGCGAGGACGGAGAGCCTGTCGGCAACTACTTGGCGGCGGTTCGCGAGCGCTTCGGGCAGTGGATTCGTGACACATGCGAGCGGGACCATGACCAATCGTGGCTGGACTACCAGCACGAGGTCGCGCTGCGGCACCACCGCGCCAAGAAGAACAAGACGGATGACGTGGATGCAGCCCCGATCGTCCCCTTGCGCTATATGATCGCGTTCATCTATCCTATCATGGCGACCATTCGCCCGTTTCTGGAAAACAAGGGACACACCAAGGATGAGGTCGACCTGATGTACGAGGCTTGGTTCAAGTCGGTGGTTCTGCACATCGTGCTCTGGAGCCGGCCGTACACACCCGACAGCGACTACTAAGCCTAGCGGCGGCTCTTGAGCGGCCCGCCACGGGGTGCCCCTGTCTTGTCTGATCTGCATAGGTAAACGCGGAGAGTGGGTTCCGATCGGTGATGCTCTCTCCGATCATAGGCTGCCGGCGTGGTTCTGGCCCGCTGACGGTCCTCCGATCGCGTTTTGCAAGGCCCGGAATCCCGAAAGCGCAGCACAGAATCTGACGTCGACTACGTGAACGCTCGCATCGACGAGAGTTCCGGTTCAGGACACTGTTGACCACACCCGACGGCCAGCCGTCAATGGCCGGCTGGGGAAACGAGGATGGTCACGGCGACGCGGAGTCACCGGCGCAGAGGAGTCACCGCCGCGAACTCGGGCTCGGCAGCGGCGCGCTCGTCTCGCTCGCCGAGGCGCGGGCCAACCAGGACGGCCCGCGACGACCAGGGCACTCCGGTGCGCGACGAGGCGGCACGGCTCGAAGCGGGCAGCCGTATCGGCTGCTCGTGAAGCTCCACGAAGGGCTCAACGGCTGGGGACGGCGCCGGGGCGCTGATCTGCGATGGCGGTACTCGTGGGTCCACGATCTCAATCCGTCCATGGATGATGGGGTGGACGCCTCCTCCCGACGGTATCGCGATGTGCCAAGGTGGAGGTATCGGTACACCACCTGGAGGAGGAGGCATCCAATGGAGCACGCTACCATCATCGGGATCGATCTGGCGAAGCGCAGTTTTCAGCTCCACGGCGCACGGCTAGACGGGTCGATTGCCTTTCGCAAGAAGCTGAGCCGGGACAAGGTGCTGGACTTTGTCGCGTCGCACCCGCGATGCGTCGTGGCGATGGAGGCATGCGCGAGTGCCCACCACTGGGGCCGCCGGATCGGGCAGCTCGGTCATGCGGTGAAGCTGGTCCCGCCGGTCTACGTGAAGCCGTTCGTGAAACGGCAGAAGAACGCCGCGGCCGACGCGGAAGCGATCTGCGAGGCGGCCTCGCGACCGACGATGCGCTTCGTGGCGGTGAAGACGCAGGCGCAGCAGGCGTGGGGCATGCTGTTCCGCATGCGCGAGCTACTGGTGCGTCAGCGCACGCAGACGAGTAACGCGCTGCGGGGACACTTGGCCGAGTTCGGCGTCATTGCACCGCGGGGACCGGCGCATCTGGGGCGGCTGGCAGCGGCGATTGAGGATGCCGATTCGGGGCTGCCGGACCCGGTCCGGGAGCTGGGTGCGCTGTTGCTCGGTCAGGTCGCCGAGCTCGACGAGAAGATCGCGGGGCTGGAGCAGGAACTGCGTGAGCAGGCGTGCGAAGACGAACAGACGGTGCGGCTGATGAGCATCCCGGGCATCGGGCCGCTCTCGGCGATGGCGACCCAGGCCTTCGCGCCGCCGATGGAGAGCTTCCGGCGCGGCCGGGACTTCTCGGCGTGGTTGGGCTTGGTTCCCTGGCAGCGCTCGACCGGCGGGAAGCCGAAGCTCGGCACGATCTCGAAGATGGGTCAGCGCGACCTCCGGCGGCTGTTGGTCGCCGGCGCGATGGCGACACTTCGCTGGGCCGTGTGGCACGGCGCCACGAAGGACCCCTGGCTCGCCCAGATGCTGATGCACAAGCCGCGCATGCTGGTCGCGGTGGCGCTGGCCAACCGATGGCGCGCATCGCCTGGGCACTGATGACGAAGCACGAAGACTACCGGGCGTCGGCCGTCACCGCCTGAGCAGGCAGGAGCCGGTGCGGCGCCGTCGGGCATGCGAACAGGTCGGAGGAGGGTACGGGCAAACGGTCACCGAGACGGGGTCGGGAAAGCCAGAAAGAACACCTAGTGCCTTCGAGCACACATGGACGATTTTGGACTCGACCCGCGTATCTTCATACAGGCCCGCGGCGTGTGACAGCCGCAATCAATGAGGCCGGACACACGATAGCACCTGACCGCATGCCCGAACCATCCGAAGAAAAACGCTTGCATGTACGGAGGCGTCCACACACGGTGTTCTAGGCCCGCTGGCATTCGATTGAGAACGAGGGACACGATGAGGGGAGGCGATCGATTGGAAAGTTACAAGTCATTGTCTTGGAATACGTTACGGTGTTTCAAGCGCCAACGCTGGAGTACAAAGTTTCTCGAGGCCGGGAAGAAGCGCCTCGTGGGCGACACCACGCGCGAGGCGACGTCGACTGACGTCGTCGATCTGCGGCCAGAGCATGCCCACTTGAAGCTGCTGGGGGCGGAGACGGTTCTGGACAACCGGCTGCTCAAAAAAGTCTGACGGCTGTCGATTCGGCCGGCGAGGCGTCCGCATGAACGGCCTGTCGGTAGCGCGCCTGCAACGACCCTGGGCCCGTTGCTATTGCGACGCCCACTCCGCTATCTCTCCACTACTCGGGTCTACTCCTGAGGACTCACGGGGACTAGAGAGGAGAACAAGTAGGCCGTAAGCGACAGGGAAATAAACCCTTGTGACCAGAAGTTGTGTCCCATCACTGCGTTAGAGAAATCCATCGTTAGGGTTCGAATCCCTGCCTCACCGCCAGTTAAGTCCTTCTAACCGCTGGCCTTCGCTGTGGCCTCAGCGACCGTCTCCCCACTGTCTCCCCGAGTCGGAACGGACGGGCCGCTGATCCAGTAGCCGAATCGCCGCATCGAGCGCCATCGGACTCAGGTGCATATAGCGTTGGGTTGTGCCCAACTCACTATGCCCCGCGAGTTCTTGGGTGGCCCGCCCTGGTGCCCCACACATGGCGAGATGCGAGCAAGACGTGTGACGAAGGACATGAACACCGTCCTCGACGTTCGCTCGCCGAGCGGCGCGTTTGACGCGGTACTGGACCTGCTGTCGGCTCAGCGGAGCGCCATCGCTCTCGCAGAGCACACGCGAGCTGCGCAGGTGCCGGTGCTCGCGGAGTGCGGTCGTCAGCCGCGTGGTGAGCAGGATATAACGCAACCGTCCGCCCTTCGGGATTGTGAGGTGACCCTTCCACTCCGAGCGTTCAACACACAATTGCCCCTTCGAGAGGTCCACGTCGGACCATTCGAGAGCCATCATTTCACCGCACCGAAGGCCAGCCTCGCTGCCCATGAGGATAATTAGATAGGCGTTAGGGTCTGACTTGGCCGCCGCAACAAGCCGCTCGTATTCGTCGAAGTCGTGAAAGGCCGCTGAGGAGTTGGGAAGCAGCAGCAGCCGGATCGTGCAGGGTACCCGGTCTATTGCGGCCCATTCGACGGAGGTTTTCAGTAGCTTGTTCAGCACGGTCAGCACGTTGTTGACGGTTCTCGGCGCTCTGTCTTGGAGCGCGTGTTTCAGGCCCTGAACGACTTCATTGCTGATCGCATCCAACCTCTTGGCGCCGAGCAACGGAACCAAATGCATGCGGATGATCGTCTCTCTTGCCTCGATTCCGCTCGGCTTCTGACGGTTTGCCTCGCATATCCGTCCAGTAACTTGGGTGCGAACTGTTCGATGGTAGGCACCTCCTTCGGTGGTTGGGCAGGACCGTGCTGCAAGAGATATCGCTCACGGTCCGCACCCCATCGTTGAGCCGCCGACTTCGAGGAATGCGAGAGAACTCGCCGCGCTCGATGCCGCAACCCGTTCGGCAGCCGGAGGCGAATGTCCACCTCGAAGCCGCCATTCGTGTAAGGAACTACTCTGACGCTCATCGCTGTTCACTCCTGCAGCGATGACGCGCACTCTTGGTGGAGCCAATCTAGCAGATGCTGCGTCCGAATGAGAATCCGCTTGCTCATTCGGGTCACGCCAGGAAGCTGTCGCCGTTCGATCTTGACGTAGATGGCCTTGCGCGTTGTGCGTAGGAGGTCCGCTGCTTCGTCTGGCGTCAGGTCACCGGCAACATTGTGTTGCTCCCGTGGGCG
The DNA here is from genome assembly GCA_965197865.1 of Vicinamibacterales bacterium. Lineage (GTDB taxonomy): Bacteria > Acidobacteriota > Vicinamibacteria > Vicinamibacterales > CAVVIG01 > CBDANZ01. Next base: position 845,816 of record CBDANZ010000005.1, on the reverse strand, counting down.
GTGTAATCGAACCGGCGAGTGGACGGGTGGAATCGGCGAGAACGGTCCGACAAGATCCCACAACGCATCTGAAAGTAGCGCGGCGGCCATAGCCGCCCACGTTATCGAGCCGCCACGGGTCGATTCGCTTATCGTCGAGCGTGCAGGAGAGGCTTTGTTATGCGCTCTTAGGTCCCAATTCCCAGTCCACGCCGCTCAACCCCACGAGCCGCCAGCCCCAACCTTAGCAGTCCGTGGTGAAAGTCGGGCGCTGCACCGAGACGAGCGAGGCGCCTCGCGGGCAAGGCGCGACGACCGAGAATACCGCCTGTATTTGATGGAGGATCAACGCAGGCCACGAGGATGCATCGCTCGTCGAATGCAGACGGACTTTCACCACGGACTGTTAGCCCATGCCCCCCGATCCTACTTGGTTTAGAACCCTACCCGAACGGCGATGTGCGTGCGCAAGAGCCAGGGGTTCGACACGTCGGCGGGGACCACCAGCCGCTTCGTAAAGTGCAAGGTGAGATCTAGGTTCAGGCGCGGCAGCGGCACGTAGGAGGCCTCCACCATGTGCAACCAGAGATTGCTCCCGGTGATGTCGCTGAACATGAACGGCGAGAGCACCGCGTCCTGCTCAATGCGCCCGAAGGTGTAACCTGCCGCGTAAGTCTTCGGCTGCGTCGCCCGACCATAGGCCGCCTCAAGCCAGAGCCCCGTGTCCTCGTCTACCGCGGCGCGCGTGTTGGTGACCCAGTCGGCCAGGAGCCGGAGTGGATAGGCCGGCCGGCGGGTCGCGAAGGTCACCTCCCCGATGACATCGACAAGATTGAAGTCGGAGACAAACCCTTCGACCTCGCCGGCCGGGTTACGCGCCAGCCGATTCGTGTTGTTGCTCTTGAGTGGCCCAGTGGCGCTGGCGATGGCCACTTGGTCAACCTGGCCGAAACCGTAATCGGCGACTGAGAAGGCTAAGGCGTGCGCACCGAAGTCGACGCGCACTTGGCCGTACCCGGCCACCATGACGGCGTTCTTGTCGACTTTAACCTCATTGATGGTCGTCTGCACCGCGACCAGTTGCACGGCCACGCGCGAGCCGACATCCCAGGCGACTTGCTGGTAACCACCCTCCCAGTTGAGGTCGTCATCCCAGACCATCTGGGTTCGGGTGAGCGGGAAGGCGAACTTGCCGGCCCCGAGCGTGAGCGCCGCGGCCGCCCCGGGGTTGTAGGTGAGGAAGGCGCGGTCGAGGTTGAAGGACTTAGGGAGAAAGAACTCGGTGAAGGTCTGGTTGGTGGAGACCGGCGTGCCCGGGTCGCCGCTCGTGACGCGCAGCTGGAAGTGGGTGTCGTCGTTGAGCTCAGTATCAAGCCGCAGGCGGAGGCGCATCCGCCCGCGATGGCGGGGTGTGCGCTCCCCCTGGTGGAACCCCTCGTAGCGGGAGCGGAAATCCCCGCTGAAGGTCGTCCGTTCCCACCACGGTTTTGCCTCAGACCCAGACGTCTGCGCGTGGCCGGTCGTCCCTACCAGGCAAAGGCCGATAATCAGCAGCAGTTGCACCACTCCGTACGGAAACGGAAGATGACGTTGGCGCGAATTGCGTGGGCGCCTGAATAATGAGTCGTTCAGGTTCATGCGATATACACTACCTCGCAAACGTTTCAGGCCAGTTTCGCACAGGTAAAATCTGTGTTCACGTCTCTGCTCAAACCGCTGATGTCATCAAGCCCCTTTCGAGGCGCGTCGGAGGCTCCCGGCTTGAGGGCCTGGGCAAGGGCCAGGCCCTCTCTTACCAGTGGCTGGTCGCTGACGGCTGAGAAACGGTTGGTTCACACGCGGTCAGGACCGCAGGGCTGTCTTCAGAGCGCTGATCGAGACGACCGTCCGGTCTCAGCGCCGGCGGTTGCTCATCACTCCTGATAAGTCGCCAAGTGTGGAACGATTCCTGGGATCTCCGCGATCGGTAATCCCTACGGCGTTTATCGCGGGGTAACGGCCAGAGTGTCAGTGGCGCTCTTAGCAGCCCGTGGTGAAAGTCGATCGAGCAGCCCCTTGTTATTGGCGAGGGGATCGACAGGATCGATCCCGCTCCTTACACTGTGGCGCATGGCCATGGGCACCCGCGACCCCGAACAACCTCCGTTGTGGATTGCCGCGTCGGATCTGCCGGTCTCGCCTGGGCATCCGTTCTACACGCGCTTGAATGCGTTGCTGGATGCCGACGGCTTCGACACCTTCGTGGAAGACGCCTGTCGATCCTTCTACGCGCCGGTGTTGGGCCGCCCGAGTCTGGCGCCCGGTCGCTACTTCCGCTTGTTGCTGGTTGGGTACTTCGAAGGCATCGATTCGGAGCGCGGCATCGCATGGCGTGCGGCGGACTCGCTGGCGGTGCGGAGCTTCCTGCGACTCGGGCTGGAGGAGGCGGCCCCGGATCACTCGACGATTTCGCGCACCCGCCGCGTGATCGATGTGGAGACGCACCGGGCGGTGTTCACGTGGGTCCAGCAGCGCCTGGCGGCCGCCGGCCTGTTGAAGGGCCGGACGATCGCGATCGACGCGACGACGTTGGAGGCCAACGCCGCCATGCGGAGTATCGTGCGCCGGGACACGGGGGAAGCCTACCAGGCGTATCTGACCCGCCTCGCCGCCGCCTCGGGGATCAAGACGCCGACGCGCGAAGTCTTGGCGCGGTTTGATCGCACGCGGAAGAAGAAAACCTCGAACAGCGAGTGGACCAGCCCCAGTGATCCTGACGCGAAGGTCGCGAAAATGAAAGACGGCCAGACGCACTTGGCGCACAAAGCCGAGCATGCGATCGATCTGGAGAGCGGCGCGTTGGTCGCGGTGACGGTGCAGGGCGCCGATCAGGGCGACACGAGGACGCTTGTCACGACGGCGATCACGGCGGCCGAACAGGTGGAAGCCGCGCACGCGACGACCGACGCGCGCGGGAGGTTGGAGGACATCGTCGCGGACAAGGGCTATCACAGCAACGAGACGATGGTAGACCTGGCTGCGGTGGGCCTGCGGTCGTACATTTCGGAACCCGACCGTGGCCGGCGCGATTGGTCCGACGCGCCGGATGCGTACGCGCCCGTCCATGGGAATCGCCGCCGTCTCCGGGGCGCCCGCGGGCGACGCTTGCGGCGGCGACGGGCGGAACTCGCCGAGCGATCGTTTGCCCACCTCTATGAGACCGGCGGGATGCGACGCACGCACTTGCGGGGACACGACAACATCTTGAAGCGTCTACTGATTCATGGCGGCGGCTTCAACTTGGGGCTCGCGATGCGCCAGTGCCTCGGCATCGGCACGCCACGGCGCTTGCAGGGCCGCGCCGCAGGCGTCTTGGCTGTCTTCATCGCCGTATGGGCGCGCCTCGGCGCTCTCTGGGGGAACCATGAACCAAGATTCGTTGATCGATCGCCGGGGTCGTCGCCGCGTCATTGTTTTGAGCTGCTACCCGTCGCCGCGTGAATCGCAGGGTTTAAACACAGACTGTTAGGCGTCCGCTGCAGTGATTATGGTTGGGCGGCGCCTTGGATGGGATGACGATCACCACGGCAGGCCGCCTTCAAAGCCGCTGACCGCACAGGATGCCCTCGATCTCGTCTATCGTGAATTTGCTCAATCCGATGATTCGTGCTTGCGCGCCAAACGGAGGCGGCACGATGGTACGCGCGTCTTCCTTGCTATCCACATCGACGATCATCCAAGCGTTGTGGTTGCCATCCTCACATCCCCAGTCTGCCTGTGCTAGGAAATGGGAGCCACTTGATAGAAACACGTGAACCACTCGGGCGAAGGCTCGCACTTCTGGTTCATGAGAAACTTCGATAAGAAATCTTCACATCGCTACCGCTCCTTGTGTTCGGCTGGTGTCTTGACTCTCGTGGAAAGTGGCATCGTCCGCCAAATCACCAGGTCGGGATCGCTGGCAAAGACATCGGAGAGCACCTTGATCGCCACGTCCCGGTCGAGGGTCGTATCGCGGGGACGACTTCGTAATGCGCTGCCCGCCACATCGGCGGGTCAGTTGCTCCAGTCAAACTCATGAATATTTCCAGAGCTGCCTTCCCAGCTGCGAAAGTCAGGATCAGGCCACTGGCTTCCGTCACTGCTAGCCAAATGCATGCTATCAATCTGAAGTCCTGCTTGCGACATCGCGCCAGATACAATCGTTGCTTTCCCCGCACCACTTGATATTAGCCGCATAGTCGCTTGGCCAATGCCATTCACAGAAAGGGTCTGTTTCTCGTCCCAACCTTATCGCCACAGTCACGCGCCATCACCAATCTAGAAAAATGCACTTATAGGATTCGAATCCCTGCCTCACCACCATTGAACCAGTGAAGTTGCTCTATCCATTGATCGTTCCTTCGAGCCCGCGCGCCGTCCCATCACCACGATGGCCTGTTCGTCCGCAGGATAGTCCGTTTCACCCAATTGGTTCCCCTACACAATCATTTCTGAAGTCGCTGTCAACAATACGCCGCGACAACCCGCTCTCCTTCGGGGCTTCCTAGGGAACGGACACTCGTGACAATGTCCTTCGGCAAGGTTGCCGCGGCGATATCGGGCTGCTAGACAACGTCAAGACCCACAAATCGCCGACCGTGCAGCGGCTCATCGAGCGGCACCGTGCGAGCATGCTGTCGTCCGTCCGGATCACTGTCGCCAATGGTTTCGGCATGCTGGGTCACGGCGCCACCCCGATCCAATCGAGCAGCCCCATGATCGCCACACAGGGCGAAATGGCTTCTACCACGCCGACCGGTCCGTGATCTCCAGCGAGCGGTTGATGATGGCGAAGCCGTCGCGGAGCTCGCCTTCGGTGATGCACAGTGGCGGGTTGGTGAAGAAGGTGTTCCATCGCAAGAAAGTGTAGAGGCCTTCCCGACGGAACAATTTGCCGAGCGCGGTCATCTCCGGCGACGTCCCATTGAACGGCGCCATCGGCTCGCGCATGCGGCGATCGCGAACGAGCTCCACGAGCCCGAAGAGCCCGATCGATCGCACGGCGCCAACCGACGGATGCCGCACCTGCAGATCTGCCAGCAACTCCTTCAGCAGGACACCCATTCGCCTGGCATTCTTGATGAGGCAATCGTCCTCATAGACCTGGATCGTCGCCAGTGCCGCCGCACAGGCCAGCGGGTGGCTGTTGGTGGTGAGCCCCCCCGGGAATATGTGATCCTGGAAGTAATCCGCAATTGGGCGCCGGATGCCGACCGCGCCGAGCGGGACGTAGGCGCTCGTGAGACCCTTCGCCATCGTGAGGAGGTCGGGCACGACCTTCCAGTGATCGACCGCGAACCACTCGCCAGTTCGCCCAAAGCCCGACATCACCTCGTCGCAAATCATCACGATGTTGTACTTCGTGCACAGCTCGCGAACGCCTTCCAGATACCCGGTGGGCGGGACCAGCAGACCGTTGGTGCCAGTAACCGGCTCGAGAATAAAGGCTGCAATGGTCTTCGAGCCTTCGAGCTCGATGATCTCCTCGAGCGCCTCAAGCGCGCGCTCCGCCGAGTCCGACTCGCGGTCGATTCCGTGGTAGGGGTGGGGGACACGCACGACGCCCGGTATGCCCGGCTCGACCGTCCAGCGCCGCGGATCGCCCGTCAGGGAGATCGCGCCGGCCGTCCCGCCGTGGTACGAACGATAGCGAGCGAGGATCTTCTGTCGCCCGGTATACAGGCGGGCGATCTTGATTGCGATTTCGTTGGCGTCGGCCCCGCCATTGGTGAAGTAGAACGTGTCAATGTCGCCCGGAGCGATGGCGGCCAGCCTGGCGCCGAGCCTCGCCCGCGGCTCGGTGGCCATGCCGGGGTCCGCGTACGCGAGCGTCGCCGCCTGATTGTGGATCGCCTTTATGACGCGTGGGTCGGCGTGGCCGATGTTCACGCACATCAACTGGCTGTTGAAGTCGAGGTACCGCTTCCCGTCTGGCGTCCAGAAATACACACCCTTGGCGCACGCCACGGGGATCGGATCCACGTCCGCCTGCGCCGACCACTCAAAGATCGTGTGCCGCTTCGACAGCGCCACCATTTCTTCGGCAGTCATCGTGGTGCGCTCGGATCGGCATTGGGCGGGGCTGCACGCATCTCACCTCCTCCAAAGGTCTTGCGGAATGGCGTCATTATGCACCACCCGCCAAGGATCGTTTGAAGGGTGAGGTCTCCTTCGATTCACACCATATTGTGGTAGTGTCGCGCCAAGCTTTGTTTGACTGACGGAGAATCAGATGAACAAACCGACCGTTCGCGCCATCCTCCCGCCGGCTGACGCGCGCTTCGCCGACCGGATGTCTGCCTGCCTGCGGACACTATCCGGCCTGCCGTCGTCCACACGATGTTATGATTTGCTATCTTTCACCTCCTGTCTGCTAACGTACAGTTCATCGGCTTTCATCCGGCTCTCGTCCGCCTGAAGACAACATCCACCATGTGGAACATGGGCTGGTGCTAGATCTCGATCCTCTCATTACCAGGAGGTAGCGCCACGAGTACGCGACCAGGCGCCGACGGCCATCAGTGTGCCGGCACCCGTTACCATAGGCCCGAAACGCACACATGAAGGACGCGTCCGGCGAACGTCGAGCGTACGGCGCATTTTTCGAGAGCTACCCTGAATACCACACGACGCTGGCGCTCGACGCGCTGCGCGTCAGCGAATACGGCCGGCTCGATCGAGACGGGCACGTGTATCTGGACTACACAGGCGGCAGCCTCTACGCGGAATGTCAGGTCAGAGAACACGCCGAGCTGCTCGCTGCGAACGTGTTCGGGAATCCGCACTCGGGCAGCCTGAACTCGGTCGCCACCACCGACCTCGTCGAGCGGACGCGTCGCCGTATCCTTCTCTCACTTCAACGCGCGGCCCGGCGCCTACACCGTCGTGTTCACGCAGAACGCAACGGCTGCCCTCAAGCTCGTTGGCGAGTCGTATCCGTTCGGACCATCCGGGCGAGGGCGACGGCGCGGGCGGCGACGGTTTCGGGCCGTCGCAGACAGCTATCGCCAGACAGAAGCAGACAAGGGCGGACTGCGCGGCTCCGTTCACGGTTCTCGGTTCTAGTGTCTCGGTTCGTGTTCAGGTTCGGTTCAGGGTTCGCAGCGCCATTCGTTCACCCAACTCGAACGTTAACCTGAGTCTCATGAACCAGAAGCACCAAACTATCATATGGCGATCTTCATCGAGCGTTCGGCACAAGGCGCTCCGGTAAGGACCTGCGCTACGCTCACGGGCAGGTCTGAAGACCTGCGCTACTGCTCCCAGAGGACCTCCAGCACGCTGATTGCCGCGATCGGCGCCGCGTCGGCGCGTAGCGTGCGGTGACCGAGCGTGACGAGTCGGACGCCGTGATCTCGCGCCGCCCTCCATTCGGCTTCAGCCCACCCGCCTTCCGGTCCAACCATCACGCACGCATCGGCTGGAATCGATTCCCCGCGGAGCCTCGCGAGCGACTCGGTACCCGCGTCGGCGCTCGGTTCGACGAGCATTAGCCGGACGGCCTGCGGTGGTTTGTCGAGCCAGCTTTCGAGGGTGAGCGGTGTCCGAATGTCGGGCAAAACGGCGCGGCGCGACTGCTTCACCGAAGCGAGCGCCACTCTCCGCCACCGGTCGAGGCGCGCCCCGCGCAACAGCGCAGCAATCGTCGTCTCGGTACGCTTGGTGACGAGCGGCTGAATCGCGACGACGCCAAGCATGACGGCGTCGCGCACGACATCGTCCATGTTGTCGCCTTTGAGGACGGCCTGCGCGAGGGTCAGGGCGAAGGGCGACTCCGCGGCCGGCTCGACGCGCGACAGCACCTGTACGCGCACCTTTCCGCGCTCGGCGCCAACGATGCGCGACAGGAATTCCAGCCCGCGGCCGTCGAACACCGAGATGACATCGCCGACGCCGAGCCGGAGCACGCGCGTGAGATGTTCGGCTTCGTCCTTCGGGAGCGTCACCGTTTCGTCTCCGGGATCGAGAGTCGGAGTGAAGAAGCGATGCACGCGGGAATTATACGAGGCCCTGCTATACTCGGCGCCGCATGTTCTTTCGCGGACAGATCATCGGCAAGTACAAGATCCTCGAGACAATCGGCAGCGGCGGCTTCGGCACCGTGTTCCTGGCCGACGACACCTGGATCGACAAGAAAGTCGCGCTCAAGGTTCCCCACAAACAAAGCCACGACTTCGGGGAGCTGCTGCGCGAGCCTCGGCTCCTGGCCAGCCTCAATCACCCCAACATCGTTGCGATTCTCACCGCCGAAAAGCAGGAGAACATCTTCTTCATTGTGATGGAGTTCGTGCCGGGCGAGACACTCGAATCGATCATCGCACGGCAGGGCGCGCTCGACTTGGGCGTGGCGCTCGACTACGCCTGTCAGATCTGCAACGCGGTCGACCACGCGCATCGACATCGCGTGCTTCATCGCGATCTGCGCCCCGCCAACGTGATCGTCACCGAACAGGGGCTGCTCAAGGTCGCCGACTTCGGGACCTCTCGCTTTCTGGAGATCGCGGCGCATGGAACTACCGTGATCGGAAGCCCGCCGTACATGGCGCCGGAACAGTTTCAGGGGAAGGCTGTTTTCTCCAGCGACATCTACTCGCTCGGCGTGACGATGTATCAGATGTTGACCGGTGCCCTGCCCTACGACACGCCGGCGCTCGCCGACCTCGAGCGCCTGATGCGCGGCGAGCTGCTCTCGTCGCCGCGGCGCAAGAACCCGAAGGTGCCCACGGCCCTCAGCAACGTCGTCCTCAAGGCGATGGCGCCCAAGATCCGCGCGCGCTACAAGCGCGCAGGCGAGCTACTCGAGGACGTGCTGGCGATTGGTGGTGATCCGCCTCGACGATTGACCCGTCAGACTCAGGCTGCCGATGCTGTCCACGACGAGGTCCAGAATATTCAGACCCGCCTGAGAGCGCGCGAGGCGCCACAGCCTCGATTCTGCTGGCACTGCAGCAAGCCGCTGCACGCTCGCTCCGACCGCTGTCCCTTCTGCGGAGAAGCGCAGTAGCCGATACGATGGTCTGGTTGGACTGCTAGAATCGTGAATGGAGCAACGCAATGGGGTTTCCGGGCACGGGCAAGATCTGGATGAATGGCAGGCTGGTCGAATGGAAGGACGCGACGATTCATATCGCATCGCACGTCATTCACTACGGGAGCGGCGTCTTCGAAGGCGCACGGTGCTACGCGACGCCGAAGGGGTCGGCCTGCTTCCGCCTGGACGACCATCTGCAGCGGCTGATCCGATCGGCCAAGATCTACCGCATGGAGTACACGCTTGACCTCGCCAGCTGGCGCGAGGCGGTGCTCGATCTGATTCGCGTCAACAAGATGAAGGCATGCTACATCCGGCCGCTCGTCTACCGCGGCTACGACACGCTCGGCGTGAACCCGCTCGCCAACCCGGTCGACGCCGCGATCATGGTGTGGGAGTGGGGCGCCTACCTCGGTCACGACGCGCTAGAGCAGGGCGTGGACGTGAAGATCAGCAGCTGGGCGCGCATGGCGCCGAACACGCTGCCCGCCATGGCCAAGAGCACGGCAAACTACGCCAACTCGGCGCTGATCAAGATGGAAGCGCTGGCCGACGGGTACTCCGAAGGCATCGCGCTCGACGTGTACGGCAGCGTCAGCGAAGGCAGCGGCCAGAACATCTTCATCGTGCGTGACGGCGCGCTCTACACGCCGCCGCTCGGCGCGTCGATTCTTGGCGGTATCACGCGCGATTCGATCATCACCATCGCGCGCGATCTTGGCTTCAGCGTCACCGAAACCAACCTGCCTCGCGAGTCGCTCTACCTCGCCGATGAGGTCTTCTTCGTCGGCACCGCCGCGGAGGTGACGCCCGTTCGATCGATTGACAAGATCAAGATCGGTGCCGGCCGGCTCGGGCCTGTCACCGAGGCGCTGCAGCGAGCGTTCTTCGACCTGATCAACGGTGAGGTGCCCGACACTTCCGGGTGGCTCACTTACGTCTACGCCGAGGAGGACGCCATGCGCCACAAGCCTGCGGTCCAGGTGGCGCGGAACTGATAGGGAGTACAGGCTTACCAAGCCATGCATGTCAACGATCTACTCAAGATCGCCGTCGATAACGCCGCGTCGGACCTGCACCTCAAGGTCGGCGCCTACCCGATAATGCGCGTCCGCGGCGACCTCATTCCGGCGACCGACGAAAAGCGGCTCGACCGCGAAGACGTGGTCACGATGAGCGCGGCGGTCATGTCCGTGGCGCAGCACCAGAAGTTCAAGGAAGCGCAGGAAGTGGACCTCGCCTACAGCGTCCCGGGCCTCGGACGGTTCCGCTGCAACATCTTTCAGCAGCGCGGCACCGTCGGCCTGATCCTGCGCGTCATCCCGATGCAGATCCAGACGGTCGAAGGGCTGGGCCTGCCCGCTGCCTTGACGAAGATCGCCGCCGAGGATCGCGGCCTGGTTCTCGTGACGGGCACGACCGGCTGCGGCAAGACCACAACGCTCGCCGCGATGATCGACCACATCAACGGGAGCCGCTGCACGCACGTGATGACCGTGGAGGATCCCATCGAGTTTCTCCACCGCGACCAGCTGTCTCTCATCAACCAGCGCGAGGTCTCCGTCGATACGCGCTCGTTTGCCCAGGCGCTGCGCAGCGCCTAGCGTCAGGATCCGGACGTCATCCTGGTCGGCGAGATGCGCGATTTCGAGACCATTGAAACGGCGCTCCTCTCGGCTGAGACCGGGCACCTAATCTTCTCCATCCTGCACACGCTGGACGCGACGGAAACGATCAACCGCATCATCGCTGTGTTCCCGCCGCACCAGCAGAAGCAGGTGCGGTTGCAGATTGCCAGCGTGCCCAAGGCGGTCATCTCGCAACGCCTGATTCCGCGGGCCGACGGCAATGGGCGCGCGGCGGCGGTCGAGGTGATGATCAGCACGCCGTTCATCCGCGACTGCATCGTGGACAAGCAAAAGACCCACCTCATTCCAAGCGCGATCGCGGACGGCACGTCTCAATACGGCATGCAGACCTCCGATCAGTCGATCTTCGGCCTCTTCCAGCAGGAGCTCGTCTCCTACGAAGAAGCGCTGCGGTGGGCGTCCAACGTGGACGAGTTCAAACTCAAGGTCCAGGAAATCTCGACGACCTCAGACCTGAGCCGCGACCAGATGGCCAGGACGATCCTCGGCGGTGGCGGGCCGGGGGTCACGCGATTCGGGGGGGGGGTAGCAGGGGGCTCCGAACTCTATAATCGGCGCTGATGTCCGCGGCCGATGCTTACCTCGATGGCCTCAAACTGCTTGGCGGACGCCAGCTGTCTGAGGCCCAACTCCGGCAGCGCCTCGCGCGCCGTGGATACGAGTCGGCCGCCATCGACGATGCGGTGGCCCGCCTGAAACAAGAAGGGGCGATCGACGATGCGCGCGTGGCGGAAGCCATTGCGCGAACGGCTACCTCCGTCAAGCGTCGCGGCAGGCTGCGGGTCCGACTCGAGATCGAGCGCGCCGGGATCGCGGGTGCGGCAGCGCGAAAGGCCGTGGATGCCGTGTTCGCCGAAGTAGACACCGACACGCTCCTTGAGGCCGCGCTCACCAGGCGGCTGCTCGGCCGCGACCGACTCGACAACGACCACGAGTTTCAGCGGCTGTATCGATACCTCATCACTCAGGGATTCGAAGCGGATCGCGTTATGAAGGCACTCACCGCCCGCCGCCGGAAGCCTTAAGCGACGGTGCGACGTCGGCGGCCCCTTCGTCCAGGACTGCGAAGTCACGAAACACGACCCCGATTAGAATAAAGCGATGACCGCGAACGAGATCCGCGCGTCGTTCCTCAGCTACTTCAAGAAGAACGACCACCGAGTTGTCCCAAGCGCGCCGCTCGTCCCGCCAGACGATCCCACGCTCCTGTTCACCAACGCCGGAATGAATCAGTTCAAGGCTGTATTCCTCGGCCGCGAGAGGCGCGAATACATCCGCGCGGCCAGCTCGCAGAAGTGCTTGCGTGTGAGCGGCAAGCACAACGACCTCGATAACGTCGGGCCGTCGTTCAGCCACCACACGTTCTTCGAGATGCTCGGGAATTTCTCGTTCGGCGACTATTTCAAGGCGGATGCGATCCGTCTCGCATGGATCCTGCTCACCGAGGTGTGGCTCCTACCTCCGAACCGTCTTGTCGTCTCCATCTTCAAGGGCGAACGCGCGGTCCCCCGAGACGATGAGGCGTACGACGTGTGGCGGACGCTTGTGCCACCAGACCGCATCCTGGAGCTCGGCGCCGAAGACAACTTCTGGCAGATGGGCAACACTGGTCCGTGCGGCCGCTGCTCGGAGATCTACTACAGGCGCGACACCGGCAGCGACCCCGACATCGAAATCTGGAACAACGTGTTCATGGAGTTCGACCGCGCCGCCGACGGCGCGCTCACGGCGCTTCCCACTCCGTCGATCGACACCGGCATGGGCCTCGAGCGGATCGCCGCCGTCCTGCAGGGGAAAGACTCCAATTACGACACGGATCTATTCACGCCGCTTCTGAACCGAATCTGCGAGCTGGCCGACGTGCGATACGGCGCGAACGCGGAGCAGGACATTTCCATGCGCGTCGTAGCCGACCATTGTCGGGCCACCGCCTTTCTCATTGGCGAAGGCGTCATCCCGTCGAACGAATGGCGCGGCTACGTGCTGCGCAAGATCATGCGGCGGGCCATGCGTCACGGCAAGCACCTCGGCATCTCCAAACCCTTCCTCCATCAGATCGTCGCCGTCCTGGTCCGCGAAATGGGCGACCAGTACCCGGAGCTTCGCACGAATCGCGAGATGATCGAGAAAACGATCTTCGTCGAGGAAAAGCGGTTCGATGCCGTGCTGGCCGACGGCCTGCCACGTCTCGAGGGGGAGATCGCCAAGGTGCTGGAATCGCCCGATCGGGTCCTGCCCGGATCTGTCGCATTTCGCCTGTACGATACGTTTGGGATTCCTTACGACTTCATCGAGGACACGGCGGAAACTCAAGACGTCCGCGTCGATCGGGCCGGCTACGACCTGGACATGAACGCGCAGCGCGACCGGGCGCGCGGTAAGAGTGCCTTCCAACACGAAAAGAAGGTCGAAGAAGCGTTTGCCTGGATGGTGCCGAGCGGCGGGCCGGAAGACGTCCCACGCGAGCTGTTTCAAGCCGCACCAACCCATTTCATTGGGTACGAGACCACGAGAAGCGTCGGTCCGCTCTTGATGATATGGGACGCGAACGGCACTCCCGCGCCGAAACTCACGGCGCCTGACACCGGTTACATGTCGCTTGCGAAAACTCCGTTTTACCGTGAAGCGGGCGGTCAAGTGGATGACAGCGGAGAGATCCTCGCGGAGAGCACAGCGGCACGGGCCATCGTTGAACGACTGATTCGTCCTCCCGCTTCAACACCCCGCATCCATAAGATCCGCGTCATTCAGGGAACGTTCCAACGGCTCGACATCGTCGCCGCGCAAGTCGACGTGGCACTGCGTAATGCGACGCGCCGAAACCACACGGCCACCCACCTCCTTCACGCCGCGCTGCGCCAGGTGCTCGGCGCACACGTGAACCAGGCCGGATCGCTCGTCACGCCCGATCGCTTGCGGTTCGATTTCGTTCACTTCCAGGGGGTCACTCGCGACGAACTGGACCGCATCGAGCGGATCGTCAACGAGCAGATAGTCCGGAACACGCCGGTTCAGACCGAACTCCGTCCGACCGAGGAAGCAACCGCCTCCGGAGCGATGGCGCTCTTCGGCGAGAAGTATGGCGACACGGTTCGCGTGGTAAGCGTGCCCGGTTTCAGTCTGGAGTTGTGCGGCGGCACGCACGTCGAGGCCACAGGCGACATCGGGTTCTTTGCGATCGTCGCGGAGGGCGGAGTCGCCTCCGGCACGCGCCGCATCGAGGCGCTTACGGGAATGGGCGCGGTGAAGTCAGCACAGGAGCAGCGTGCGGTGCTCGATCGTCTCATCGACGCGCTGCAGGTCAACCCGGATCAGGTCGTGGAAGCCATCGACAAGATGCAGAGCGAGGCAAAGCGGCTGGTTCGCGAGGTCACCCAGCTCAAAACGAAGCTGGCGATGGGCGCCGGTACCGGAACATCCGATGGCGACGAAGTGATCGAGATCGCGGGTGTGAAGCTCGCGCGCCGAAACGTCCCCGATCTCGACAAGGACGCCTTGCGAAGCCTGGCTGATTCGCTCAAAGCGAAGATCAAGAGCGGCGTCGTCGTCCTGGCTTCAGCCGCCGACGGCAGGGTTCAAGTCGTTGTCGCCATCACGCCCGATCTGACTGGCCGCGTGAAGGCAGGACAGATTGTCAAAGAGATCGCGCCCCTCGTCGGTGGAACCGGCGGCGGGCGGCCCGATTTTGCCGAAGCGGGCGGGAGGCGACCGGAGAAGATCGACGAGATGCTCGGGGCGGCCGAAGCCGTTGTTTCAAGACTGTTGGGTCCAGCCCCTGGCCCTTTCAGCACTTAGAGCCGATAACACTACGGTTGGGTTGTCCCCACGATGCTCTGGGTGTAAACTATTGAGAATGCAGGATATGCTGATCCGGAACGGCAGGACTAAAGCCGTGCTCTGCGGAGCGATCGTGCTGCTGCTCGGCTGCGCGACGCCGGCAAGCGCGCAGATCTACAGTTGGCGCGACGCGAACGGGAACCTCGTGCTGTCGGACCGGCCGGCTCAGGGCACGTTGGTTCGCTCGTACCCAGTCGCGCAGGCCCAAGAGTTCCGCGCGACGACCTACCTCGATCCCGCCCAAAGCCGCGGGTACGATGATTTGATTGTCGAGCATTCACGTCTCAATGGCGTCCGGGCGGACCTGGTTCGAGCCGTCGTTCAGGTGGAGTCGGCGTTCAACCCCAGTGCCATATCGAGGAAAGGCGCCATCGGGCTGATGCAGTTGATGCCAGCGACGGCGCGGCAATTCGGCGTTCGCAACCCGTTCAACCCAATTGAAAACATCCGAACCGGCGTCGCGTATCTGCGGCAACTCCTCGATCGGTATAACAACGACGAGGTCCTGGCGCTCGCGGCCTACAACGCCGGGCCGAACACCGTGGACAGGTACGGCGAGAGCGTGCCGCCGTATCGTGAAACGCGGGAATACGTGTCGAAGGTAAAGAAGATTGTCGGGCAACCGACGCGCCAGCCTGGAACCCTGATTTACAAGACCGTCGACCTCACCGAGGACGGCCGCGAGATTCCGAAGTACACGGACAAGAAGCCTCGCTAACCGTGCTAGGATTACAGGTTCTGGAGGATATTGATTAGGTGGCTACGCACGCATCAGCAGTGAAGGCGCACCGGCAAAGTCTGGCCCGTCGCGCGCGCAATCGCCAGTTCCGTTCCCGGCTGCGGCACGCGCTCAAGAGTATCCGCGTGGCGATCGACGGCAACGATCTCGCCGCCGCGAAGGGGGCCATGAAGCAAACCATCTCGCTCATCGACAAGATGGCGAGCAGGAACGTCATCCACCGCAACGCTGCGAGCCGCTACAAGTCGCGGCTCGCGACGCGTCTTCTGTCTAGGTCCAAGGCGGCGTAGCCTACCCACACAATTCCACGACGAGCCGTTCCAGGAGCGCTCGCGGATCGCCGACGGAGCGCTTGAGGTCGAGGTCGGTCCGAAACACGGCGTGGATCGCGCCCCTCAGTCGCCCCGGCGCAAGCTGGGGAGATTTCGAACGCACGACCCAGCCAAGTTGGCCAAGAATTCTTTCAGGCGGCGCCCCGGCGTCGAGCATCAGGGCGAGTTGGCGGAGCGCGACTGCGCCGTCGCCCGCTTCGATGGCGTTAGTCATCGCCCAGTCGTCCTGCAGCCGCGCAGGTCCCACGATCTGCTGGACGTCGTCCAGCGGAATGGTCTTCTTGCCCAACGCGTAGAGCAGCAGCCGTTCGACATCGTTTCGGAGGCGCTTCACGTCGGTGCCACACCGCTCCGCCAGGAGCCGAGCGCCAGCGGGTGCGATCTCGGCGCCGCCGGCGGCGACCCTGGTCTTCACCCACCGCTCGGCGTCGCCCTGATCTTCCAGCACCCCACATTCGACCACCGTCGCCTGCTTCGCGAGCAGCTTGTACATGCGGCTCCGCTTGTCAGGCGAGCCCGCCATAAACACCATCGTCGCCTGTGGCTTCGGCGTGTTCACGAGCGCCTCGAGCTCGTCGAGCGCGCGGGTGGCTGCTTGACTCTCACGTTTCGGCATCAGAAGCGTGTCGGCCTGCAATATGAGAACGACGCGGCGCGGCGCCATCGTTGGCAGCGTGCGCAGGGCCGCCGCGAGCGTCGCGACGCCGGACGCCAGCTTGTCACCCGTCGTCCAGTCGCCGGCATGGAGGCGCTCGACGTTGAACGCACGCAGCCCCTCGTCGACCAGCTCCTCAAACTCGTGAGCCAGAGCTGACTTCTCCACCTCGTCTTCGCCCTGAAGCAGGTAGAGCGGATCGACCGTCCCGGATGCGATCTGTTTTGAGACGGCGGCGGGGGCCGCAGCAGACATTAGACAACCACCATAACACGAAGGGCACGAAGGCTTCGGGCCCAAAGACACCCGACGCGTGTAGGACAGGTCTTCAGACCTACCATCAGAACGCCTCCAGGATGGCCCTGACGATGGTGCGTGCGAAGTCGGTGCTCATCCGTTCGAGCGCGTTCTGATCCTGATCGAAGAAGCTCGCCGGGTCGAGCGCGTTCGCGCCGCTCTGTGCCTCGTACTCCTGGCGGAACACGAGGTTCGGGTTGTCCCACAGGACCTTGTTCTCGCCGACATCGCGCAGCTCTACACTGGCGGTCATGGTGATAACGTAGCGCGACGCCAGCTGCTCCGCTGAGAAACTGACGGGATCGAACCGCACCGATGATACTTCGCCCGTGAGCAGTGCGTCGACGTTCCCCGCTTCGGACAGAATCTGGTACTTGCCTCGCCCGATAAACTCGGAGCGAACCATCTCGGTGAGATAGGTTTCGAGGTTGAAGACCGTGGTCCGGTTCGTGAATGTGGGGATGCCGATCGTCATGATGTGGGGTGGCAGAAACGAGCCGCGACCCGCGAGGGAGTACCCGCACGCCGCCATCACGAGCGTCGCCAGCGTCGTAAGCGACGCCAGCCAAGACCCTGTACCACGGAGCCCACGGACACAAACGGAGGCGAATCTGTTCATGACACCACTACGCTTACCAGCGGCCCTTTCGTCACCATCACCTTGCAAATCGTCTTCCCCGTCGTACGGTTCTTCACCGCCAGGTCTGCTAACGCGCGGTCGCGGAGCTCATCGTCGGACAGTCCAGCTGGAACCCTCACCCGGGCCCGCACCTTTCCGTTGATCTGCACAGGCACAACGAGCTCTTCGGCTTTCGCCACCTCTGGATCGAACGTGGGCCACGCGGCCGACCGAAGGCCCTCCCGATGACCGAGCCTCGACCACAGCTCCTCGGCCGTATGCGGAGCGAAGGGGGAAATCATCACCACGAGGGCGTCGATCGCCTCTCGGAGGACGGTGATCGTCTGCGGCCGCTCGATTGGCGACGCCGGCATGTCTCCCCGCGTCGCGGCGCTGAACGCGTACAACGCGTTGACGAGCTCCATCAGAGACGACACGGCCGTGTTCAGATGCATCCGCTCCTCGATGTCGACCGTGACGCGGCGAATGGTCTCGTGGGTCTTCCTCCGCAGCGCCCGCTCAGCCTCGCTGCCCTCGTTGCCGACAGCGGAGGTGCCCTCGCCTGCGATCGTCTCGGCCCAGTGGTCCACCAGCCGCCACATGCGGAGGAGGAATCTGAAGCTGCCCTCGAGGCCCGCGTCGCTCCACTCCACTTCTTTTTCAGGAGGCGCAACGAACATCACGTAGACGCGAAGCGCATCGGCGCCGTACTTCGCGAGCATGTCGTCTGGATCGACAACGTTGCCTTTCGATTTCGACATCACGGCGCCGTCCTTGAGCACCATCCCCTGCGTGAGCAGGCGCTTAAACGGCTCGTCGAATCCGACCAGCCCTTCGTCGCGTAGCACACGCGTAAAGAAGCGCGAGTACAACAGGTGCAGAATCGCGTGCTCGACGCCGCCGCTGTAGAAGTCAACCGGCATCCAGTACGCGCAGGGGTCCGCGCCGAAAGGCAGCGAAGTATTCCGCGGGTCGCAGAAGCGGAGGAAATACCACGACGAGTCCACGAAGGTGTCCATCGTGTCGGTTTCCCGACGCGCCGGACCGCCGCACTTCGGACACGTCGTCTTCACGAACTCCGGAACCTGTGCAAGCGGTGAGTCGCCGCGGCCCGTGAAGGTCGCCACCTTGGGCAGCTCCACGGGAAGCTGCTCGTAGGGAACCCCCACCACGCCATCACTCTCGCAGTAGACGACGGGAATCGGCGTGCCCCAGTAGCGCTGCCGAGAAATTCCCCAGTCCTTCAAGCGGTACTGAACTTCGCCGGTGCCGATACCACAGCGCTCCGCATCCGCAATCATCCGCGTGATCACCTCCGGCGCTTCCTGTCCCGTGTACTCGCCGGACTCGACTAGACAGCCGTAGTTGCTGAATGCTTCGGCCATGGCGTCGACCGAACCCGGCTCGTCTCCAGCCCGAACCACAATCTTGATCGGTAGGCTGTACTTGCGTGCGAACTCGAAGTCGCGTTGATCGTGCGCCGGAACGGCCATGATCGCGCCCGTGCCGTATTCGGCCAGCACGAAGTTGGCGATCCAGATCGGCACTTCCTGTTTCGTAAACGGGTTGATCGTCTTGCGCCCGGTATCGAAGCCTTCCTTTTCAATCGCGCCGGTGAGCCGAGCCTCGCGATCGAGCGCGCGGAACTCGGTGACGCGCTCGCGAAAGTGAGCCGGGTCTGGACTTTCAGTCGCCAACGTGTCGACGAGCGGATGCTCGGGTGCGAGCAGCACGAAGGTCGCCCCGTAGATCGTGTCGATTCGGGTTGTGAAAAGTTCTATATCCGCCCTGGGAACGCCTGCCTTCCGGCTCTCCGGACTCGAGCCAACGACCGGGAACTTGATGCGAGCCCCCTCGGAGCGGCCAATCCAGTTCCGCTGCATCACGACGACTCTCTCGGGCCACCCGGCCAGCGTGTCGAGGCCCGCCAGCAGCTCGTCGGCGCACGCCGTGATGCGGAAGAACCACTGCTCGAGCTCGCGCGTCACCATGGGGGTACCGCACCGCCAGCAGGCGCCATCGACGACCTGCTCGTTTGCGAGCACGGTCCGGCAGCTCGAACACCAGTTCACCGTCGATCGCTTGCGGTACGCGAGACCGCGCTCGAGCATTTTCAGGAAGATCCACTGGTTGAACCTGTAGTACTCGGGCAGGCACGTGGCGATCTCGCGGCCCCACGCGTAGCTGATGCCGAGCCGCTGGAGCTGGTCCTTCATGTGGGCGATGTTGTCGAAGGTCGATTTCTCGGGGTGCGTGCCGGTCTGGATGGCGGCGTTCTCGGCCGGCAGCCCGAACGCGTCCCACCCGAATGGATGGAGCACGTTGTACCCGCGCATCCGCTTGGTGCGCGCCATCACGTCGCCGATGATGTAGTTGCGGACGTGGCCCACGTGCGCATGCCCTGACGGGTACGCGAACATCTCGAGGCAGTAGAACTTCGGGCGAGAGCGATCGGCCTCGACCTCGAACGCCTTCGACGACGTCCACTGCTGCTGCCACTTCTTGTCGAGCTGTTGCGGCCTGTATTCGGTCATTCCCCTGTTCGCTATTTTAGTGCACACGATCCGGTCTGAAACTTCCAGAAGCGTGCGAGCGCCTGCCTCGCAGCGGTGACCGTCGCGCGGCCGCGCGATGGGGGCACCGGACCAGGCGCCGGCCAGCGAACCGCACCTGCCTCGTCAGGAGCCAGCACATCGATCACGGCCAGCAACGACTCGCCGAGCGCGCGCAGATCGTAGCCGCCTTCCATGATCGTGGCAATCCGGCCGACACAGCACTCCTCCGCCACGCTTCTCAGTTCCAGCGTCATCGCCGCGAAGGCGGCCGCGCTGAGACGCATACCGGCCAGCGGATCGCGCTCGTGCGCATCGAAGCCAGCGGACACGAGGAGTAACTCGGGCTTGAACTGCCGAAGCACCGGCTGGATGACTTCGGAAAACGTGAGCTGGTAGTCCTCATCCCCCGCGCCGACTTCGAGCGGCAGGTTCACCGTGAACCCCTCGCCTTTGGCTCTTCCGATCTCGTCGACAGCACCGGTGCCGGGATAGTAAGGAAATTGGTGTGTCGACACATACAGGACGCTCGGATCGGTCTCGAAGGTGTGCTGGATCCCGTTTCCGTGATGGACGTCGTAGTCGACAATCGCCACGCGCGCCGCGCCGAGCGCGCGCGCATGCGCCGCGGCGACCGCGACGTTGTTGAACAAGCAGAACCCCATCGCACGACCGCGTTCGGCGTGGTGGCCTGGCGGACGCACGAGCGCAAGCACCCGCTGATGTTGACCGCCGAGCGCACGCTCCACGGCGTCAACCGCCGCCCCGGCCGCGAGAAGCGCGATCTCGTAAGTTTCGGGAGACGTGTACGTGTCGGGATCCAGCGCCACCGCCGAGCCAGCCGCCTCAGCCAGGCGGCGGCGATATTGGGCGTCGTGGACCCTGGCGAGCTGCTCGTCTGTCGCCTCGCGCGGCGCGACAACCTCGCCTCCGCGCCGGCGCCACTCGTTCGCCACCACGTCCATCACGACGGCGCGCTCGGGCGACTCGGGGTGACCCGGCGGCGTCTGGTGATCGGCGAAACGTTCGGACGAAATAACGCTGAAGGACATGCGCTAACTAACCGGAGCCGCGAATCAACTCAAGTGCGCGGACCTCGAGCACGTGCAGTCTCTTTTCCAACATCCGCCTCGCCGCTTCGATCGCGTCTTCGTCGGCCTCTGCCGGTACGTCGATGGGCGCTCCCATTGCGATCGACACGGTCGAACACGGCTTCGGAATCTGTGTTCGGTCCCAACTCTTCAGTGTCCAATACCGATCGGTCTCGAGGTGAAACGGCAGGACGGGATTGCCGGTCGCCTTAGCGAGCCACACGGCCCCAGGCTGGGCCACGCGCGAGGGGCCTCGCGGGCCGTCGACGGCAAAGCCGGCAGGCTTGCCGGCCGCCATATCGCGCATCAACTGGAGGAGCGCTTTTCCAGCTCCGCGCGACGTGGAGCCGCGCGCCGTGCCGTAGCCAAACCGCTCGATGATCCCGGCAATCCACTCGCCGTCGAAGTTCTCGCTCGTGATGACGACAATGCGGCGCCGGCGGAAGTAATACGTAGCGGGAAGAATGCGGCCGTGCCAGAAGGCCATGATCGGCTGCCGACCCGTTTTGGCAATGGCGTCGAGGTGCTCGAGGCCTTCAGTGCGCCATCGCAGGGTCGCGCCGAGACCGGCGATCAGACGGTAGCCGACGGCCGAGATACCCGCGGCTTTAAGCCGCCTGATCCGAGAGGCGCGCCAGTCGCTCACATGCCGTCGTACTGCGGTCCGCCGCCGCCTTCAGGCGTCGCCCACGTAATCACT
The DNA here is from genome assembly GCA_965197865.1 of Vicinamibacterales bacterium. Classification (GTDB taxonomy): domain Bacteria; phylum Acidobacteriota; class Vicinamibacteria; order Vicinamibacterales; family CAVVIG01; genus CBDANZ01. The sequence continues at coordinate 824,314 of CBDANZ010000005.1, read as the reverse complement.
TGGTACGGGTCCATGATGTCGCAGGTCTTGCAGTGCACGCAGTTCGACGCGTTGATCTGAAGCTTCGGCCCCGCGCCGTCCGCGATGATCTCGTAGACGTTCGCCGGGCAAAAGCGCTGGCACGGATTACCATATTCTTCGGTGCAGATCGTGTGGCACACGTCCGTATGCACGAGCAGGTGCTCGGGTTGATCCTCGTCGTGACGCGTGCCCGAGTAGTGGACGTTGGTGAGCTTGTCAAAGGTGAGCTGACGATCGGGCGTGATGGCGTCGGTCGCCCCTTCCGGAACTGGACGACCATGCCGGCCAGAGTACTCGAACAGCTTCTCCATCCGGTCGTGGCCCATCGCGCTGGGCATCGGTCTGAACCACCAGCCGCCGGTGACCAGTGACAGACCGGAATACGCGAGCCCTGCCAGCAAACCAAACCTGAACGCCTGATGGACGTTGCGCACCGGATAAAGCTCGCGCCGAATGGGTCCCTCGTTGATCATGGTCTCGAACTGCCGCAGCCGGGTCGCCGTCGCGTCGCCAGCCCGGATCGCACCGAACGCGGTCTCGGCTGCGTGCATCCCCGAGCGCATGGCCAGGTGAATGCCTTTCAACCGCATCGAGTTCATGAAGCCGGCTGCGTCCCCAACGATGAGCACGCCGTCGCCGTAACAGAGCGGAATCGTGTACCAGCCGCCCTCTGGCAGTGCCTTGGCGCCGTAGCGGACCATCTGACCGCCGTTCAAGATGTCTTTGACCAGCGGGTGGCGCTTGAAGTGGTTGAACGCCACGTGCGGATCGAACATCGGATCCCTGTAGTCTAGTCCGGCGACAAAGCCGCATGCCACCTGCCCTTCTGGCATCGCGTAGATGAACCCGCCGCCAAACTCGTCGGATCGGAGCGGGTAACCCATGGTGTGGATCACGGTACCCGCCGGCAGCCGGTCGGCAGGCACCTCCCACAGCTCCTTGATCCCAATCGCGAAGACCTGCGGGTGATCTCGATGCCCGAGCTGCAGACGCCGGATCAACTTCTTCGTGAGGCTGCCACGCACGCCATCAGCGAGAATCGTGACTTTGGCACGGATGTCCACGCCAGGATCGAATGTCGCCTTGCGCTCACCGTTCTTGCCAACACCTCGGTCCCCAGTGCGGACGCCAACAACCGCCTCGCCGTCCATGAGCAGGTCGGCGCACGGGAACCCGGTGAAGAGATCGATTCCTTCATTCTCGACAAGCCCCGCAAGCCACTTGACGAACTTGTTGAGCGAGATGACATAATTGCCGTGATTGGAGAGCGGCGGCGGTGTGAACGGGAATTTGATCTTTCGGCGTGGGGTCAGGAAGTAGACGCGGTCCTCGTGAACAGCCGCGGCCAGCGGAGCGTCCCTCGCCTCGAAGTCTGGAATGAGATCGCGGAGTGTCGACGGATCGAGGACGGCACCCGACAGCATGTGGGCGCCCGGCTCGCGCGCCTTCTCGAGAACGGCGACACGAAGCGGCTCACCACCGAAAGTCTTCTGCAGCTGCCCGAGCCTCAGCGCCGCCGAGAGGCCCGCGGGTCCTCCGCCCACGATCAGCACGTCGACCGCAAGAGTTTCCCGCTCCACGTCCGTCACTTCTGCAATTCCGCGACAATAGCTGGCACGATCTCGAACAGATCTCCGACGATCCCGAAGTCGGCCACTTCAAAAATCGGTGCGTCCGGATCCTTATTGATTGCAACGATGACGTTGGAACCTTTCATACCCACGACGTGCTGGATCGCGCCGGAGATGCCGAGCGCGAGGTACAGCTTCGGGGCGACGGTCTGGCCCGAGCTCCCCACCTGTCGTTCCATGGGCAACCATCCCGCATCGCAGATCGGCCGCGACGCGGCAAGCTCGGAGCCAAGAGCCTCGGCAAGCGTCTGCGCCATCGCGATGTGGTTCTGCTCCTTGATCCCACGCCCGACGGCGACGATCCGCTCCGCTCGCGAGAGCTCGACGGTCTGTCTGGCTTCCCGAAATGGCGGTTCGGGTTTCTGGCGGATCGTGGAAGGGTCGATACTGACCGGGACGGCGCGGACCGGCGAGGGGGATGGGCCGCGCTCGGCCTGATCGGCGCGAAAGGCGCTGACCTGAAACGTCACAAAATGCGGCAGGGCGCCGGACGGTACGATGTCGGCGGTGAGCTTGCCCTGGAACATCGGCCGCACGAACGCGCGCTGGCCGCTCACGTTCTTGAAGCCCGTGACGTCGGTGACGATCGACCGGTCCATTCGCGCGGCAAGCTTGGGCGCAAAGTCGCGCGTCTGGTAGGTGTGCGGCAGCGCGACGAGCGATGGGGAAAGCTGGCCGACCACCGCTTCCAGCGCGGCCGTATAACCGTCCGGCGTGTAGGGCTCGAGCGCGGCGCTCTCGACCGTGACGACTTCCTGAACGGCGGCCACGGCGAGCTCCGCCGCGACCTTCTGTGCCGCGGCGGTCCCGCCTGGAACCGCGATAGCGATCGGCTGCCCGCCGGCAAGCTGTTGTGCGGCAGCGATCGTTTCCCACGTCGCACGATTCAGCTTTCCATCCCGTTGTTCGGCGATGACGAGGATCATGAACGCATCTATAAGGTTCGGTTCTTTTCTGTCTTCGTGGTTTAGATCACTCTTGCCTCGTCTCTCAGCTTTCTGACCAGCTCTTTCGCCGCTTCGACGGGCGACCCGGAGAGGATCTGGGTCTTCTTCGTTTTCTGTGGGACGTAAAGACTCACAATCTCTTGGCGCGAGTGGGGGCCGACGGAGACAGCCACCTTGCGCACCTGCTTCTTCTTCGCAGCCATGATCCCCCTAAGCGTCGCGTAGCGAAGTTGGTTGATTCCGCTCTGAATCGTCAGCACGGCTGGCAGCGGCATCGACACCCACTGGAACCAGCCGCCTTCGAGCTCTCGTTTGACGCGAAAGACCTGCGTCGAAGGGATCTGGACCTCCATGATGATCGTCGCGTGCGGGAGGCCCATCCGCTCGGAAAGGATCACGCCGGTCTGTGCGAAGCCCTGATCGTCAGATTGCAACCCGGTCAGAATCAGATCGAACTTTTCTTCCCCCATCGCGCTCGCGAGCGCACCGGCGACGATACACGCATCGGCGCTCGCCAGCGCATCATCTTCGACGTGAATCGCGCGATCGGCGCCACGGGCGAGCGCCTCGCGGATGACCTGTGAGACGCGGGAGGGTCCTGCCGAACAGACCACGACCTCGCCGCCGTGCTCTTCCTTGAGACGCAGCGACTCCTCGAGGGCGTAGGCGTCGGGCTCGTTCATCTCGTAGCTGGCGTCCTGCTCGCGGATCCAGGTGCGGGCGTCGTTCAGACGCGGCTGCCAGTCGCGCGTGGGGACCTGTCTGATGCAGACCGCGATCTTCATGACGTCTCGGTGTCAGTGCGTTCTCGAACGTCCAGCCACAAAGGCGGCCGTGGTGGGCCTTCGTCAGGAGTTGGCGGGAACCTGTCGGCGCCGCGGTCAGGAATTGGCGTCAAAACGTTTGAACAGGAGCGCCGCGTTGGTGCCGCCGAAGCCGAACGAGTTCGACAGCGCGTGCTCAATGGGCATGGACCGTTTCGTGTTCGGCACGTAGTCGAGATCGCACTTGGGATCCGGATAGTCGAGGTTGATGGTGGGGGGCGCCGTCTGGTGGTACACAGCGAGGGCGGTGACGCCCGCCTCCAACCCGCCGGCCGCGCCCAGTAGATGGCCGGTCATCGATTTGGTCGACGAGATGGCCAGCCGGCGTGCGTGGTCGCCGAAGCACCGCTTGATCGCCAGCGTTTCGAGCTTGTCTCCCTGAGGCGTTGACGTGCCGTGCGCGTTGATATACGCCACCGAGCTCGGGTCGATCGCCGCGCTGTCGATGGCCGCTCGCATAACACGAAACGGGCCGTCGCCATCTTCCGACGGCGCGGTAATGTGATAGGCGTCGGCCGACATGCCGTAGCCGACGAGCTCCGCGTACACCCGCGCACCTCGGCGCCGGGCCCCCTCCAACTCCTCGAGAACGATCACCCCAGCGCCCTCGCCGATGATGAAGCCGTCGCGGTTCCTATCGAAGGGGCGACTGGCGCGCTGGGGGTCGTCGTTGCGCGTCGAGAGCGCGCGCATGGCGGCGAAGCCGCCGATGCCCATCGGCGTGATCGCCGCCTCCGATCCGCCGGCAATCATCACGTCGGCGGCGCCACGGAGGATGACCTGGTACGCATCACCAATGGCGTGCGCGGAGGCAGAGCAGGCGGTGCAGGTCGCCGAATTGGGACCCTTGGCGCCAAAGCGGATCGAGACCTGGCCGGCCGCCAGGTTGATGATCGCCGACGGGATGAAGAAGGGTGAGATCTTGCGCGGGCCGCCCTCGAGCAGGGCGCGATGTTCGCGCTCGATCGTGGTGAATCCGCCAATCCCCGACGCGATGAACACTCCGACGCGGGTGCTGAGCTCTGGGGTGATCTGTAGGCGAGCGTCATCCACCGCGAACTGCGAGGCCGCAATCGCGTACTGGATGAAGACGTCCACCTTCTTGGCGTCCTTCTTCTCGATGAATTGTAGCGGATTGAAGCCCAGGACCTCGCTGGCGATGCGGGTGGGGAACTGCGACGCGTCGAACTTGGTGATGGTCCCGACGCCGCTCTTGCCCGCGCCAAGACCCGCCCAGTTAGCCTCCGTCCCGATGCCGAGTGAGGACACGAGGCCGATGCCCGTCACGACCACTCGCCGATTAGTCACCATCGCTGCTGCTGTTCGTGGGGCCCTTACTTCTTGGGCTTGGCGTGGGCATCGATGTACTCGACCGCTTCCTTCACGCGCGTGATCTTTTCGGCGTCCTCGTCCGGGATCTCGATCCCGAACTCTTCTTCAAACGCCATGACAAGCTCGACGGTGTCGAGCGAGTCGGCGCCCAGGTCGTCGACAAACGATGCGTCCAGCGTCACTTCTTCTTCGTCCACGCCCAGCTGCTCCACGATGACACTCTTGACTTTGTCAGCTACCGCCATCACGCCTCCTCATCGACGCTACATGTACATCCCGCCGTTTACCGCCAACACGTGCCCCGTAATATACGCTGCCTCGTCCGACGCAAGAAAGCAGGCCGCCGCCGCCACATCGTCCGCCGCACCGCGGCGGCCAAGCGGGATCTGCGCGGCCCAGTCCCCTTGCGCAGACCCGGTGATGGCCTGGGTCATGTCGGTGTCGATTATGCCCGGCGCGATCACGTTCACCGTGATCCCACGAGAGGCCACTTCGCGCGCCAGCGCCTTGGCGAATCCGATCAGTCCCGCTTTCGACGCCGCGTAATTCGTCTGGCCGGCGTTCCCCGTCTGCCCGATGACCGAGCTCACGACGATGACGCGACCGCCGCGCTGTTTCAGCATTGGCCGCAGGGCCGCCTGCACGAGGGTGAAGGTGGCCGTCAGGTTCGTCGCGAGGACGGCGTCCCAGTCCTCCCGCTTCATCCGAACCAACAGCTGGTCTCGGGCGATGCCTGCATTACTGATCACAATGTCCAGGCGCCCGTGCCGATTGACGACCGACGCCGGCAGCCCCTCGATGGCCACCCGGTCAGTGACGTCCACACCCACCGCGTCAGCACGTCCACCTGCGGCCGCGATCGCAGCGGCCGTGTCACCGGCATGCTCGTCGCGAGCGGCAGCCACGATGGTCGCGCCCTGTCCGGCCAGCCGCAGCGCAATAGCGCGGCCGATGCCGCGCGAGGCGCCGGTGACGAGCGCGATTCTGCCGGAGAGATCGAACATGGCCCACAACACACGGACGGCGGGCCGTTGCCAGCGCACCTCGAAAGGCCGAGACACAACACCGCCCTACACCCGAATCAAAGCTTCGACGCGGCCCAGGTCTTCCGGGCAGCTGAAGCTCGCAGTTGACGCCTCGCGATGAATCTTGCGAACCAGCCCGCTCAGAGCGGTTCCAGGACCTACCTCAACATACGTTGTGACGCCCTCGGACGCAAGGCGCCGTACCACGGCCTCCCACCGTACTGGCGCCGAGACCTGGGCGACGAGTGCCTCGATGGCCTCGCGCGCGGTACGCTTCGGCTCGGCGTCGACGTTCGCCACGACTGGGACGCGCGGATGCTGAACGGCGAGCGCGCGCAGCTCTGGGTCGAGCCGCTCTTGGGCCGGCTTCATGAGCGCGCAGTGGAACGGCGCGCTCACCGGAAGCGGCACGACGCGCGCCGCGCCGAGCGCCTTAGCGAGGTCGGCCGCCCGAGCCACGGCCTCGCGCGCGCCGGCGATCACCACTTGTTCGGGACCGTTCAGGTTGGCTGGGCTCACAACCTCGCCCTCGGCGGCCTGGTCGCATGCCTGCAGGACCTGGTCGGCACCCAGCCCCAGCACCGCGGCCATCGCCCCGATGCCGACCGGCACCGCCGCCTGCATGTAGCGACCGCGCCGACGCACGAGACCGAGCGCGTCGGCAAATGTCATCGTACCGGCGGCGACGTTCGCGGAATACTCGCCGAGGCTGTGGCCGGCGACCCACACTGGCCGCAGGTCTTTCGACGCAAGCAACCGGTCCGCCGCCACGCTCACCGCCAAGATCGCCGGCTGTGCATTCTCGGTCAGCCTCAATCGATCCTCCGGACCGTCGAAGCAGAGACGGCTCAGCGGCTCGCCGAGCACGGCATCGGCTTCGTCAAGGGTTTCGCGGCAAATCGCGAAGGCGTCGGCGAGCGCCTTCCCCATGCCGACCCTTTGTGATCCCTGTCCTGGAAAAATGAACGCAACCAACGGTAAAGGTCGACGCTAATCTTCGGCGACTGCCCTCACCTGCCGTCCCCGATAGTACCCGCAGTTGGGGCACACGCGGTGCGGAAGCTTGGGCTCGTGGCAATGTGGACACTCGCTGAGGCTCAGAGGTTTCAGCACATCGTGGGTCCGGCGATTTGCGGTCCGCGTCTTGGAGTGTCGTCGTTTTGGATTTGGCATAATATGTACTCACTCGGGCAGCTGAGAGCTGCAGCATTCAACCTTCAGCTTTCAGCTTTTTCAGCGCCGCGAGCCGTGGATCGTCCCATTCGCGCGAGCAGTTACACGATCCGCCGTTCAGGTTCGTACCGCACTGGCCGCAGAGTCCCCGGCAGTCCTCTTGGCAGAGCGGCTTCATGGGAAGCGAGAGGTAGAATTGTTCGCGCATCAACTGACCGATGTCGATCGTCTCGTTCTCGCAAAACGCCGTTGTCAAATCGTCTTCCTCGATCTCGCGCTCGTCGGCACCGATGTTGCGCGAGCGCGGCTGATACCGGAGGTCGAACGATGAATCGACGGGCCAAGTGAACGGATCCAGACACCGGCTGCACACCAACTCCAGCACGGTCTGTACCTGGCCGACCAGCCGGAACTGATCGTTGTCCTTCGAAATGTCGAACGCTAGCTTCGCCGGCGCGGCAACCCTGAGGCCGTCGTCCTCGCCGCCGAGCTGCTCGCGTGAGTAAACCTGCTCGAACCGCTCGTGGGCCGTCCGGATCCTGCTCAGGTTCAGCGAGAGCATGAATCCCTCAATATACCACGAGGAATCTGAAGATCCTCACTCGATGGCCCACGGCTTTGGAATGAACAACTGCTCGAAGAGGCGGATGGCATAGCGATCGGTCATGCCGGCGACGAAGTCGCGAGCGGCGGCGTCCAGCCCTTCGGTGTCGATCGTCTCGCTGTCGAGAAACTCATTGGGCCGCTCGCGCACCTTTTCCCAGAGACCAGACAGAATGTCGGAGGCCTTTCTGAACTCGATCGTCGCGGTCGTGTTTTCGTAGACCGCATCGAACAGGAAGGCGCGCAAACAGACGACCGCGTCGAGAATCCTCTGGCTCATGCGGATCTCCGACAACCCTGCGGCCAGCGTCTCTGTGACGACGTCCCTCACGAGCGTGCCGATGCGCGCTGAAGAGGACGAACCGAGTGTCGAGACAAGATCGCGCGGCAGATCTTCGACTCGCATCAGTCCGGCGCGAATAGCGTCGTCGATATCGTGATTGACGTAGGCAATGAGATCGGCCACACGCAGGATCTGGCCTTCGACAGTGCTCGCCCGGACCGGCTCGGCCATGCCGACCGGGGCGCCCCACTTGCCCTTCGAGTGCTTGGCGATGCCGTCGCGGACTTCCCACGTCAGATTGAGTCCGCGGCCATCGTTCTCCAGCACATCGACGATGCGCAAACTCTGCTCATAGTGATTGAAGCCGCCTGGCATCAGCATGTCGAGAATACGCTCGCCGGCATGGCCGAAAGGCGTGTGTCCCAAGTCGTGGCCGAGCGCGATGGCCTCGGTCAGATCTTCGTGCAGGCGGAGGACCTTGGCAATCGTCCGCGCAATCTGCGACACCTCGAGCGTGTGGGTCAGGCGCGTGCGGTAATGGTCGCCAGCTGGAGCGAAAAAGACCTGCGTCTTGTGCTTCAGACGGCGGAACGCCTTGCAGTGAATGATGCGGTCGCGGTCGCGTTGAAAGACCGGGCGCACATCGTCTGGCGGCTCCTGGCGCAGGCGGCCGCGCGACTCCTCGCTCTTGGCCGCTTGTGGGGCGAGCACGTTGCGCTCACGCGCCTCGAGCTGTTTGCGGATGGTCAGGGCCATATGGAGTCAGCGCCGTCCGTAGGGGCGTCGGGCGACCCTTCAGGGTCGCCGTTTGATGATCTCGTGCAGAAAACTCGTGCCGTACGCGAGCCGGCCGGCGTCAAGGCACTCGGCCAGCGTCTGTCCCACGTCCGCGAATGTCTCGCGGGTGCCCAGATTGACTCCCTTCCGCACGCTCGCCCCCGTGACCAGCAGGGGCACGTACTCGCGGGAGTGATCCGTGCTCAGCGTCGACGGATCGTTGCCGTGGTCCGCTGTGATAATGAGCAGGTCGTCGTCTCGCAACCGCCCCAAGAGATCCGCGAGCCGGCGGTCGAACTGCTCGAGATTGCGCGCGTATCCTTCGACGTCGTTGCGGTGGCCGTACTGGGTGTCGAAATCCACTAGGTTCGCGAAAATGAGACCGCCGCGCGCCTGATCCATCTGCCACAGTACCTGGTCGACGCCTTCATCGTCGTTCGCCGTATGAATCGCGTGCGTGATGCCTCGGCCGTCGAACAGATCGTCGATCTTTCCGATCGCGACGACCGGATGTGCGGCGGCCTTGAGGTGGTCGAGCAGCGTCTCACCCGTTGGCGTCAGCGTGTAATCGCGTCGGTTGCCGGTCCGTGTGAAGCGACCGGGCTCGCCGACAAACGGCCGGGCAATCACACGCCCAACGCCGAGCCCCTCTCCAACGAGCTTGCGTCCGATCTCACACGCACGATACAACTCCTGAACCGGCACCACGGCTTCGTGTGCGGCGATCTGAAACACGCTGTCGGCCGATGTGTACACGATGAGGGCGCCGGTTCGCACGTGCTCCAAGCCGAGCTCGTCGATGATCGCCCCGCCAGAGGCCGCTTTGTTGCCCAGCACGCGGCGGCCGGTCCGCCGCGAGAATTCCGCAATGATCGCCGGCGAAAAGCCGTCGGGAAAGACCGGAAACGGGCTATCGAGCACCAGGCCCATCATCTCCCAGTGGCCCGTCACCGAGTCCTTGCCGGCCGACGCCTCCGCCATGCGCCCGACCGCTGCCGGGATGGGACGTGAGGCCAGATCCCCAACGAGTCCCCCAAGGTCGGCGACCTGGCCCAGGCCAAGTGCCCGCAGGTTGGGCAGCTTCAACGAAACATGCTCCGCGATGTGACCCAGCGTATCGCTGCCTTGGTCGCCGTAGGCCGACGCGTCGGGCAGCTCGCCAATCCCGACGCCGTCCAGCACGATGACGATGGCCCGAGTGGGAGCCGCGGCCACGCGCTATTGGGACGACAAGTAGCTCGCGACCTTCTTTGGCGTCTTGATGGCCGCGATGGCGTGCTTGAAGATCATGTGATCGGAGCCGGCGTGGTCGATGGCCAGGGCGAAGCGATCGAAGTGCGTGATGGGGCCCGCGAGCTTAGATCCGTCCACCATCCGCACGGTGACCGTGAGCCTCTCGAGGGGGACGTAGCTGAGAAACGCGTCCTGGATGTTCGGTTCGGTCGATTTGGATTCCGACGCGGGCCGGATTGAGTGGTCACTACCGGAGGGTTTCCTTCAGTCGTTCGTCCAGGAGCTGGCTCACGGCGGCGATCGTGACCGGCGATTCCCCTGAGCCGTCGAACCAGATTAGATTAGGCTCTTTGCGGAACCAGATCAACTGGCGCCTCGCGTAGCGACGATTTTCCTGCGCGATGAGCGCGCGCGTGGCGGCTTCGTCGCGGACGCCGTGCAGGTGGTCCAGCGCCTGCCGGTAGACAAAGCCGCCCAGCGGCCGCGCGCTCTCCGGAACGCCGCGAGCGAGCAGTCCGCGGATCTCATCGAGCAAGCCCCTCTCGAACTGCCGATCGACACGTCTCGTGACGCGAATCGATATCTGGTCGGCTGGTAGGCGTAGCGCCACGGCGACGACCTTCACCTCTGAAATCGGCGACGAGGTCTCGGCGAAGTGAGCGGTCAGCGGACGCCCGGTGAGAAAGTAGACCTCGAGCGCGCGCACGATGCGTTTCAGGTCGCGTGGCTGAATTCGCCTGGCAGATTCCCGATCGATGCGGCGGAGCATGCGGTGCGGAAACGTCACGCTGCGACGCTCGGCTACCGACTCGAGGCGTCGGCGCAGCGCCGCATTCCGGCCCGGCCCCGGAAACAGTCCACGTGTGAGCGCCCGGTAGTACAACCCCGTGCCGCCAACCACCAGTGGCAGTCCACCTCGGGCATGAATCTCGTGGATCGCTCTTGCCGCGTCCCGTGCGTACTGCGCCGCCGTGTACTCCTCCATGGGATCGACGATGTCGATCAAGTGATGTAGGATACCGCGCCGTTCGGCGGACGGCAGCTTGTCTGTGCCGATATCGAAGCCGCGGTACACGGCCGTCGAATCGCAGTTGATGATCTCGCCGTGGTGCCCCTCGGCCAGGGCGAGGGCGAGCGCGCTCTTCCCGGTCGCCGTCGGTCCCAGAACGGCGACAACCAGCGGCGCGGACCTCGGGTCAGCCACGGACGCGAGAAAGCACGCAGATGATGAAGACGATCAAGAGAAGGAGCAGGCCGAGCTGCTGCGTGCGCGTCAGCATCGCACGTGGTTCACACTTCTCGGTTCTCACTTCTCCGTTCGTGTTCACGTTCGTGGAACAGAGAACGCCGAATAGAACCTAAGCACTTGTATCGACGAGTGTGGCGCAGGTCCTTAGACCTGCCGCCGCTGCGAGGCAGGATGAAGTCCTGCGCTGCGTGAGCAGCAGTACGTCGATTCAAGTGCCTTCCTGGATTAGTAGGGCGGCTGCTCATTGTAAAAGAACGTCACCGTGAAGAACGCTCGGTCGGCGGGATACTCGGGTGGCAGCGGCTGCGTCGGGTTCGATGCGGCCAGGGCGCCGTACGCGGCGTGGTTGAACGCCTCGATCGGGCACGGCTGCGCGAGGGCGAGATCGGTGATGACGCCGTTCTTGTGCACGTTGAACGTCAGCACGGTGTGGCCGCTCATCGACATGGCGGACAGCGGGATCAGCCAGTTGCCCTTGACCTGCGCGATGAACCGCCGGATCCAGGGCCCGAACTCCACGCCTTTCGTGTCGAACTGAATCGCCGGACCGAATGTGCCGGCGCCGCCAGGCGGATTGTTAAACTGGTCGCGCTCGAGGTAACGGCCGAGGTTCCTGAGCGACTTGCCAAGGGAGCCGCCTGACGGCGATCGTTCGGCTAGCGACGGCAGCCTCAAGTTACTTTGCATCGGCGGCGGCTCGGCTCGCGCCTGCTGTCCTGTGGACGGATCCGGCGCAGGCCCCTTTCCGCGCGCCGCTTGATCGTCCGACGAGTCGACGCGTTCCGGCGTGTTGCCGCGAGCGAACGGCAGCGGGTCTGCGGGATCGGGAGCGAGCTCGGGCGCACGCGCCCTCCGATCCTGATCCGACGCCTCGCCGCGCTCGGGCGGCGTCGGCGCTTTCAAATCGACACGCGGCTGTATGAAGGTGAATCGTATCGGAGGATCCTCGCGGTCCTGCCGCAGCGCGAGTTTGTCGGGCGCCGTCTCCGGAGGGAGGGTGAGCCAGTCAGGTGCGGTGATGACTAAGAGAATCATCGCCATGTGGACGATGATCGAAATGAGAATTCCTTCGCGCCACGAGATGGCTCGCCCCACCGGGGTGATGTCGGGCCGGTAATCCTCGAAATCAAAGTACATCAGTATGTTACAGGAGTATATCGCCGCTCGGCTCCCGGCCCCAAGCCTCTGCGCCCCGTGTACAAACAAACGATGCCGAAGGTTAGTGGGATGGCCCTGACGTCGGTGAAACCGGTCTGTCGCAGAAAGTTCGCAAACTCTCCTGGCGGGGCGAACGTTCCCACCGAGGCCGGTAGGTAGCCGTACGCGGCGCCGTCACCGGAGATGAGTCGGCCGATTCGCGGCAGCACCCGCGTGAAATACCAGAGATAGGCGGCTCGGACGAGTGGCGTGGAAGGAACGGAAAACTCAAGGATCGCCAGGCGGCCGCCGGCCGCGAGCACACGATGGATTTCCCGACACGCGGCCGCCGTGTCTTCGACGTTTCGGATCCCAAACGCGATCGTGACTGCGTCGATTGACGCCGAGGCAATCGGGATCCGCGTGGCGTCGCCGCGCACCAGGCGGATGGCGTCCACTAGCTCATGGGTCTGCAGCTTTTGCCGGCCGACGCGTAGCATCGCACTGGAAAAATCGACGCCCACCACCTGCGCAGCCCTCGGCCGTGCGCCGCAAGCGGCAATCGCGAGATCCGCTGTGCCGGTGCACAGATCGAGGACCCGCTCGCGCCCGGTGAGCCGGAGCGATTCGACGGCTTTCTTCCGCCACCGGCGATCAATCCCGGCGCTCAGTAGATGGTTGAGAAAATCGTAGCGATGGGCAATCGCGTCGAACATCCCGGCAATGCGGGAAGGCGACTTCGAAAGATCTGGCAACCACGTTAATGTACTGCATCCTGAGACGACCAAGAAGTGGGTGGCGCCGCTTGCTGCGCTACTTACTAGACGTCTCGTGTTCGGACTTTCGTCTGAGCTTTTCAAGGAGGACGAGACGCAGATCTTTCTCATGGGTCTGCGCTAATACGCCACCGGCTACTGGCCGTATTTCTGACCCGATGTCGTCTGGACTAAGAGCGAGATTCCCGGCGCGCTCCAGTCGCTGCTGGTCGGCGTTCCGCTCAGACTCGCACCCCTCCCCGAATCGCCGTTCGTCTTGTTGAACGTGCTCTTGTGCGGCACCCTGTACCTGTTCGCGTGGTACTTCTCGAAGCGCTGATCCTGGCCCAGTTTTTCTCGTTCGCGAGCCTCGAAATCGACCGGTTCGTCAAGACCGACGACGCCAAGCGGATCACGTTTGTTCAGCAGTACCTGTGGATCCTTCCACTCGCGCTCGTCCCGTGGCTCGCGGGAAGCGTGCAGCCCACCTGGATACTAGTGTCGTGGTTCCGACGCCAATCGGCCGAGCCCTAAGTGGCCGATCGTACGCTGCCTCGCCACCTTTTACCGTGTGCCTCGTCTAGATCACTTGCTGGTTCGTGATTGAGCCTTCCCAGGCGCACGCTTTCTGCGGCGTCGCACCCGTCGCCTTCCTCTTCTCCGTCTATTGCTGGCGACTCCTCGACCGACGGCGTTCGCGGACCACCGCGGCCGTGGTGCTCCTCGCGAACATCGTTTTGCACGCTGCCCTCGCCTGGACGCAAGACCCCGCGCAATCTCTCTACAAGAACCGATTCGATCGTTGCCGCAGCCGTCTAGTTGAAAGAACCAGAGATGTTCAATCATCGTCGCTGCGCGACCCTGAAAGGGTCGCGCTACACCAACGGCGTCACAGCGACCCCGCGTCACGTGTAGCGCGATCCTTTCAGGCCTGCGACGAATCAACCCGGCCCTTCCACGGCGGATACAAAGCGTGGTTGAACCCCAGCGCGTTGAGGACCTTCCCGGCCATGAAGTCTGCGAGGTCGTCGAGAGTCTTCGGAAGCTGATAGAACGCGGGCATGGCCGGCAAGATCGTGGCGCCGGCCTCGGCGCAGAGCATCATGTTCCTGAGCTGCGGGAGGCTCATCGGGGTCTCGCGCGGCACGATCACGAGGGAGCGCCGCTCTTTCAACATCACGTCAGCGGCGCGCTCGATCAGGTTGCGTGAGAGCCCATGAGCGACACCCGCTAGCGTCTTCATCGAGCACGGCACGATGGCCATCCCGGAACAGTCGTGGCTTCCGCTCGCGATGGTCGCGCCGAGGTCTCGGCTGTTGTGCACCGTCAGGGTTCCCGCCAAGACGTCCTGCCCGTACTTGCCGACCAGATACGGCGTCAGCCGCTCGACAGCGGCCTCCTCGCCCAATTCGTCATGGAGAAGGCGGCGTCCGTAGTTGGAAACGACCAGCTCCACGTGCATACCGCGCGAGAGCAGGGCCGCGAGCGTTCGCGTTGCGTAAATCGCGCCGCTTGCGCCAGTGATGGCGACCGCAACCGAGCGCCGGACGCGTTCGACGGACGAAGGAGCCATAGGTCTTCAACCTTGATAGATCGACAGCGCCAACACGAGCAGGTACAGAACGCCGACGTAGCCGTTCAGATCGAAGGCGCGCTTCACTTGCGATAAATCGGTGGCGCGAACGAGTGATTGTTCGTATACGAGCAACAGCGCCACCGCGCCCACGCCCACATAATAGAACCACGGCAACGGCGTCGCCGCGGCAAGCGCCAGCAGACACGCGACAGCCACGACGTGCAGCGCGCGTGAAATGGCGAGCGAGGTCGGCATGCCGAAGCGGACCGGAATGGACCTGAGGCCCTTCGCGCGATCGAACTCCACATCCTGGCAGGCGTACAGCACGTCGAAGCCGGCCACCCAGGATCCAATCGCGAGACCGAGCAGCCACGGCTCCGGGCCGCCGCGGCCCCCCACGGCGAGCCATCCGCCAACGGGCGCCACGGCCACGGCGAGGCCGAGGAACAGCTGCGTCCAGGTCGTGTAGCGCTTCGCCAGCGAATACCAGAACACGACGGCTAGCGCGATCGGTGACAGCAGCAGGCAGAGGGGACTGAGCCGCCACGCGGCGTACACGAAGATCGACGATGAGGCCGCCACAAAGACGACGGCCTCGCGCGCACTCATGGCGCCACGCGGAATCTCGCGGTTCGCCGTCCGCGGATTCAGCGCGTCGAGCCGGGCATCAGCCAGGCGGTTGAACCCCATCGCCGCGCTCCGCGCCGCCACCATCGCGAGAAGAATCCAGGCGACCTTCGGCCACGTGAGCGGCGCCTGCCTCGAGGCCAATAGGGCTCCAGCGAGCGCGAACGGCAGCGCAAACACCGTATGGCCGAATCGAACGAACGATAGGTAGACGCTTACGCGTTTGAACATGGCGCCAGCTGGCCATTCTACGTCTCTACCCACCGTATCTGCTCCGGCTGGATGCCCGACACCAGGTGCTCTTCCACGTCGCGTACTGCGGGCGGCACCTCCACGGCAATTAGTCGCGCGTGCTTGCCTGGCTCGATCGATCCGAACTGCGACTCGAAGCCGAGAGAGCGCGCGCCCTGTCGTGTGGCGCTGTCCAGCAGCGCCGATGCCGGCACCGACGGCGCCAGCGCGTGCATGGCCTCCAGTTCGGCGAACACGTTCAGATCGGGCACGCTCGCCAAGCTGTCGGTGCCGACCGCCACGCGCACGCCAGATCCGTAAAAGGTCTCGATCGGCGGCGCGCCGACGCCCGTATGATCGTTGCTCCGCGGGCACGCGACAACGGTGGTGCCGCGCGCAGCGAGTCGCGCTAGGTCGGCCGCCGACATCTGCACGCCATGAACCGCGATCACGCGCGCATCGAGGAACCCGCTCTCGTCGAGAAACTGCACCGGGCTCACTCCAGGCGCCACCCACGATTGATCCCACACACCCAGCTTCTCGAGAAACGTCCGCCACGGACCGCGGCCTGTCTTGACAAACTCGACCTCCTCGGCCGATTCCGACAGGTGAACGCTACAGGGCGAGAACGAATCGCGGTCGATCGCGCGCCGAATGGCGCGGAACACGAGCGGTGCCACCGAATACGGCGCGTGCGCAGCCAGGCTCGTCCTGACGGAGGCGGTCGGCGCTAGCGCGTCGAGCTGACGCAACGCCTGCTCGACCAGCCGCTCGGCGTCGGCAGTCACAAACTGAATCAGCTCGTAGAAGACAACCGCGGCAAGCGGGCTCTGGGTCAGCGGTCCAAAGGTAACCAGCGTGTTGCTGATGTCGCCGACGAGCGCCGTGCCGCAGGCGACCGCTTCGTCGATGGCGGATTCGACGCCGTGGAGGATTTCCGGAGCAGCGGAGTCAGGTCGAAGCCGGCGGGCCGCGATAACGCTGCGAATCCAGACCACGAGGCTGGGGGCGGGTGGAACCTCGTCCCGCAAGTACGACAGCTCCAAGTGCGTGTGCGCGTTCACCAGACCCGGCAGCACGGCCACGTTCCCAAGGTCGTGCTCATCCTGCCTGTGGCCTGGAACCCGGCGCCCAAGGGCGATCACCCGGCCCCGGTCGACCGCGACCCACCCGTCACGAATCGGTGGTTCGCCAATCGGGAGCAGCCAGAGGGCGCGGTAGCGGATCATGCAATCGTTCGGTCTTGCCGGCGTGGCTTCTCGCCGGATACCGGCGAAGTTCATCCGGCGTGCCGCCGCCGCCGGCCTCCCGCGCCGTCGAGAGCTCCAACATCCGTGGAACCTCGCGCTCGCGGAAGATGGGATCGCCGAGGATCTCGTAGTGCATGTTGCGGCGCTTGGCGTCAAACCCGGCGTCTTCGATATTGCGGACAATCTCGACTTCGTCCATGCAGTAGCTGGCGCCGGCGGCGCGGACCACGTTCTCTTCGATCATCACGCTGCCCATGTCGTTGGCCCCGTAGGCGAGGCTGAGCTGCCCCGCTTTTCCGCCTTGCGTGACCCACGACGCCTGGAGGTTGTCGAAGTTGTCGAGCACAACGCGAGCGGTCGCCAGCGTGCGCAGGTAGTCGATCCCCGTCGCTTCGGTTCCGCCAAGCTCAGTATGCTCTGGTTGATAGCTCCACGCGATGAACGCCGTGAAGCCGCCGGTCTCGTCTTGCAGCGTACGGAGACGTAGCAGATGCTCGACCCGCTCCTGGTCGGTTTCGACGGTCCCGTACATCATAGTCGCCGTGGTCCGCAGCCCCGCGTGGTGGGCATGGCGCATGACGTCGAGCCACTGGTCGGCGCTCGCCTTTCCGTAGCAGCGCAGCAGTCTGCGGACGCGGTCCACGAGGATCTCCGCCCCCCCGCCAGGCATACTGTCGAGGCCGGCGGCAATCAGCCGCTCCAGCACGAGCCGAACAGGCTGTTGCGACAACCTCGAAAGATGAATGACTTCTGGTGGCGACAACGCATGCAGCTTGAACGAAGGATACCGTTCCTTGATCGCACGAAAGAGATCTTCGTACCAGGAGAGCGGCAGGTCGGGATTGTGCCCGCCCTGTAGAAGCAGCTGGACGCCGCCGACGGCAATCGTCTCATCGATCTTCTCGAACAACTGGTCGAAGCCGAGCACATAGCCTTCGGCTGAACCGACCGGCCGGTAGAACGCACAGAAGTTGCACTTCGCAACGCAGACGTTCGTGTAGTTGACGTTGCGGTCGATGATGTAGGTGACGATGTTGTTGGGATGCTTCCGCGCGCGGACCTCATCGGCCAGGCGCCCGAGCAGCGATGTCGACGCGCGGTAATAGAGATCCAGCGCCTCGTCGCCCGTCAGGCGCTTGCCTGTGCGAACCTTATCAACGATCGCTTCAATCGTCATCGTCGTGGCAGGTCGAAAGACCTGCGCTAAGTCTATCCGGCGTAGTGTGGGCCTTCAGGCCCGCCATCTAATAATAGAATCGCAGCGGCTTCACCGCGGTTGCCGCGCCGGCTTCAACAGCGTACCGGTAGAACAGCTCGAGCCCGGCCTGCTCCTCGGGGCCGAGATCGTACTTGATATTATCCCGCAGGTACTTCGCAGCGATGGCCTGGCGGAGCGAGTCGCTGAAGTACTGCTGCGCGAGCTCTTCCGCGTGCGCCACACCGCCGTTGCGGGCCTCCTGCAGGGCCCTTATGTCGTCGGGGGTGAGCGCGTCGGACCGTCCGGCCCAGAACGCATAGACAAATGGCAGGCCGGTCGTGCGGGTCCACACTTCGCCGAGGTCGATCTTCTCGATAGATGACCGTCGAGGGTTGACTGTCAACTGTTCTGGATCCAGAAACAACGCCTTGTCGCCTATGAGCAGAGCGGCGTCCGACCGCACGAGCATCGATTCGAGATCGGGCCCGCCTGGCTCAAGCGTCGGATGAATTCTGAATTCACGCGCGCAGAGGACAGAGACGAGCGCGACCGACGTCCGCGAGCTCGTATCAAGCGCAATTGACCGCACATCGGCCAACGACCGTGTTGTGTACAGCGCAACCGATTCGACGCGCCCGCGCGAAGCAATCGCCACTCCCGGCACGATCCGGTACGGGCCTTCGTGTTTGCTGTGTGCCTCGTGACCACCGGCCTGAGCGGTACCGGCCGATCCCCTGAGATATTCAATGGACGGAATCAGCCCGACGTCGATTTCGCCTTCGTGCAGAAGCTCTGCACAACGCGAGGGCAGGTCGAAGCGCACCTCGAACCCGGGCGAGCGTTCGAGACCGTAGATGTGAGGGCGCGCGTTGAGGTACCCCACCGCGCCGAGGCGCACCCGTCTCATTTCACCGGGTGAGCGGAAATTGGCGCGAATCTTCCATCGCGCTCGACAGGCTCCCCTCCAGCCGCGCGAATGTTTCGCAGGATCTCCTCGAGCGGCGCGCGGCGGCGGCCCTCTGACGACTCGTCGGACGCCGACACGCCGTCCACATCGTCGGCGCCGACGGTGAGCGCCACCTGCGCCAGCTTCGGTCCATACAGCGACCAGTCCACTTGAATCGACGGGACCTGGTCCAGGAACAGGCGCGCGAGCGCCACGCGCTTCACGTCCTCATAGCCGGTCGTCGGCACGGCCGGACTCGGCGTTCGTGGCAACGGCGCAAAGACGCGCACCACGGCCACCGCACGCTGGAGGTCCACGATCTTCTGCATCGGCCTGGGCACGTCGGCCGACGCCAACTGATGAATCGTAAGGCGGGCCAGCGTCAGGCCGGCGATATTGACTTCCTCGATCGAACGCCGCGGGTCCTGCAGCCGATCGTAGGGCGCTTCCGCGACGAGCTCGAGCCCAGCGCCTCGCAGTTCCTCGAGCAGCGCTCGTAGAGTGACCCCTTCGCCGGCGGCGAGGTGTTCCAGATCGGCTAGAGAGAACGCCGAGACCGGAATCTGGTTCGCCACCGCAACCGCTTCCCTGACGCGCTTCACCGCGGACGCCCGCGTCGCCGGCGTTCCCACGATTCGAATCTCGCCGGCGGAAGGCGGCACCGTTAATCCCGATCCCGGCTCCACACCGACGTCGGCGACCCGGACAAATGTCGTCCGCGCACCGTGCCGCTCCCGCCGCGCCTCGTCGGCGAGCATTCCGATCTTAATGATGTCGTGGCTGGCCGCAAGAGTCGTGAGCTCAGCCTCGGTGACAGTCATGCCCACGAAATCATATCAAGTCGCGCGTCAGGAAACCGTCGGGCCGAACACCAGGCCAAGAACCAGCGCGATGGTGATCGCCAGCGCCCATCCCAGCACGCAGACCGCCACCGCCCGAGCCCTGCTACGATAGTCGAGCGCCTGCCCGTACGGCGCGACGATCATCGCAAGAAGCATCCACACAGAGGTCACCACAAAGACCGGAACCGTGACCGCCGGCATGATTCCAAGCACTCGTAGCAGGCCGGGCGTGGACGCAAATCCGATCGTCCGCAGCAACTACCCCACCTCGACCCGCGTCTCGGGACCCGGCATGAGCCGTCCGCCGATCTCGAACGTCAGGAGCGCCCAGGCCAGCAACCCGACGACGCTGAAGAAGGCGAAGCTGGCGACGCTCGTGCCGCCGAAGCCGCGCGCGCCAATACCGCCGCCCGCGCTCGACAGTACGACGACGGCAAACGCCTGCACCGTCCCGTCCGGATCGGCTTCGACCTCTTCGTAGATCGACTGGTCGAGTGCCGCCACCCCGATGAATCGCCGCAGGAACATGTTGGGCGCGGTTGTTGGGACCATAATTCATGACCCGTGCAAGCAGTCTGAAGACCTGCGCTACACGCCCCTCTTCCGCGTCTCCTGCAGCCGACTAAATATGTCCGCGGCACGACGGCCGAGGGCTTCTGTCGTCCTGATCCGCGCCGGCCAGGAGCGCGTGTAGCCCTCCGATGCCCACTTCCGCGTCGCATCGATCCCCATTTTTCCTCCATACGCCGGCAAATCGGCTGCATCGTCGAGGTCGTCGAGGGGGCCCTTCGTCATCTGCACGTCACGCTGTGGATCCATGTGCGTCCCGACAATCCACGCCACCTCGCGCACGTCGTGGACGTTGACATCCTTGTCGACGACGATCACCGTCTTGGAGAACATTAGCTGGCCCAGACCCCACACCGCGTTCATGATCTTGCGCGCGTGGCCAGGATACCGCTTGTCGATCGAGATGATCACGAGATTGTGAAAAATGCCCTCCGCCGGAAAATGCATGTCCACGATTTCAGGCAGGGTCTTCTGAATCATCGGCAGGAAGATGCGCTCGCTAGCCATGCCGAGGTAGTAGTCCTCCATCGGCGGAATGCCGACGACAGTCGTCAGATAGGTGGGCCGTTTCCGCCGCGTCACGCACGTCAGGTGGAAAACAGGATAGTCGTCAGGCTGCGAGTAGAAGCCGGTGTGATCGCCGAAGGGGCCCTCGTGTCGCCGCTCGCCCGGCTCGACGTAACCTTCGAGCACGATGTGTGCGCTGGCGGGGACCTCGAGATCCACGGTGACGCACTTGACCATTTCGATACGCCGCCGCGAAAGAAAGCCGCCAAGTAGCAGCTCGTCGAGCCCTTCAGGCATCGGCGCCGTCGCGCAATAGGTCAGGATCGGCTCGGGGCTCAGCGCCACGGCCACATCGAGACGCTCGCCGAGCCGCTCGGCGACACGGTAGTGCTGGGCGCCGCCCTTATGGCGCTGCCAGTGCATGGCAGTCGTACGGCCGTCGAACACCTGCATGCGGTACGTGCCGATGTTGCGAACACCGGTCTGGGGATCTTTCGTGAAGACGAGCGGCAGCGTAATAAATCGGCCCCCATCCTCAGGCCAGCACTTGAGGATCGGCAACTGGTCGAGCATGCCGTCGCGCGCGACGACCTCCTGACATGGAGCGTCTTTGACCGTCTTCGGCATCAGGTCGCGGAGTCGCGAAACCTTTGGCAGCATCTTTAGGGCGTCGATGAGGCCCTCGGGCATCTGAGGCGTCATCAGCTCGTTGATCTCGGACGCCAGATCGTCGAGCGTCGCCACGCCAAGCGCGACGCACATGCGATCGATCGAACCGAAGACATTGGCGGCCACCGGAATGTCAAATCCAGTTGGCGCGTCAAACAGCAGAGCCGGTCCGCCGCCTGGCATCTTGCAAGCGCGGTCAACTACGGCGGCGATCTCGAGATCGGGGCTCACCGGCTCGGTAACGCGAGCCAATAACTCCCGCTTCCCAAGGTCGGCCAGAAGGTCGTCGAGGTCTGAATGCATAAGAAAGGCAGAGTACACCACGAAGCCGCGAAGGACACGAAGAGCCAATGGGCTTCGTGCGCCTTCGTGGTTATCGGGTCATTGCTGATGTCATTTTCACCATGATTCGCTGGGCCAGCGCCAGCGCGCGGCGGCCGGCCTCGCCGGTCACGAGCGGAGCGCAGCGCGAGACGACCGCGTCCACAAAATCCGCCAGCTCCCGTCGGAGCGGCTCCTCGTTGACCACGTCGAGCTCGCCTCCCTGGATTGACGGGATCGGTCCCGCGTCCGTGACCAGCCGCCACACCTCGACCTTCTGAGTGGCGTAATCAATCGACACGTAGGCGGCCGGCTGAAAGAACCGGATCCTCCGCACCCGGTCACGGCTGATCCGGCTGGCCGTGACGTTTGCGACGCAGCCATTGGCGAAGCGCAGTCGCGCATTCGCGATGTCCACGCGGCCCGTCAGCACCGGCACGCCGACGGCCTCCACCGACTCGACCTCGGCGTGAACCAGCGATAGCACAACGTCAAGATCGTGAATCATTAGATCGAAAACGACGTCGATGTCGAGGCTGCGTTCAGGAAACGGGCCGAGCCGGTGGACCTCAATGAAACGCGGATCGACGAGCAGCGGTCGCGCCGCGGTGAGGGCGGGATTGAAGCGCTCGGTATGTCCAACGGCAAGCGGCACGCCGGCCCGCGACGCTGCCGTAATCATGTCATCGGCTTCCTCGAGCGACCGCGCCATCGGCTTCTCCACGAGGACCGGCACGCCCGCCTCCAGAAACAATATCGCGAGGTCGCGATGGACGTCGGTCGGCGCGGCAATCGTCACCGCGTCGACCCGGTCGAGGAGCTCGCGAGCATCGACGAGCGGCCGCGTGCCGTTGGCACCGGCTATCTCCTCGGCACGCGCGCGGTTCATGTCAACCACTGCGACGAGCTCGACGCCGGAGAGCGATGACAGAATGCGCGCGTGATGCCGCCCGAGAGAACCGACCCCAATCACTCCGATACGTAGCGGCATGGAGAATTAGCTGCAGACGTGAATAACTACCCCCGTCGTTCGGATCGCCCAACGATCGTAATGCCGGCTTCATCCGCAGCCTTGATGATGGCCTCGCCGTCGATCATGAGCGTCTTGCCGGCGTCCACCGACAGCAGAGTGACACCAGCCGCTTTCATGGCTTCGATCGTCGAGACCCCGACGACGGGCACATCGAAACGCATGTCTTGGTTCGGTTTGGCCACTTTGACGATCCGCACGCCGCGGCCGGCAAGCTGGCCGGCGCGGGCGATGACGGCGTCGGTCCCCTCCATCGCTTCCACAGCCACGGCCGCCGCCGACTTGACCGCAATCGTCTGACCGATGTCGAGACCGGCAATCGCGTCGGCGACGCGGTGGCCGAACTCCAGATCAGCCTGCTCGTCGGTGGTTGGACCGCGTCTGGTCAGCACGCCCTCGCGCGCCAGGAGCGGCGCTAGAAACGCGGTGGAGTCAAGCAGCGTGATGCCGTGCTCGCCGAGGAGGTCGGCGACCGCTGAAATGAGCGCATCGGCCGTGTGCACTTTGAGGCGCGTCAACAGGCCGAGCAGTGTCACGTCGGGCATGATGTCAGCGAAGAGCTTGGTGTGTTTCACCTGGCCTGCCATAACCGCCTGGGTCACGCCGGCTTCTTTGAGCAGGCTGAGGCACTTCCCGAGCTGACCGAGCGAGACCCAGTGCAGCCGAGCCTCAGGCGGGCGCGCCGCCGCCGCAGCGAGGTCCTGAAATGCCTCTTCCTTGATGGCGATGACCGTCACTTCGTGGCCTGCACCGCGCGTGGCCTCGAGCACGAGAAACGGGAACCGACCGTTGCCCGCTATGAGTCCCAGGTTCATCGTCGTCCAGGGCCCTTAGATCTTGGCCCTTGGTCCGTACCCAGTCCTTGGTCCCTGGTGCGCGTGCTCTTGGTCCTGTGTGCGCGTGCGAAGGACAACGGACCAAGGACGCCAAAGGGCTAGAAACGGACAAAGGACCAGGGCTAGAAGACTAGGAACGGTCATGGAGTGCTATTCGTCGGCCAGTACTTCTTCGGCGCGTCTGGTCGCACGCCTGAGGATGACGCCACGCTTCGACGTGCGGATGAATTCGACAAGGTACTGCACTTCCGGGCAGGCGAGCTTGAGATCCTGCTCGATCCGCTGCAGCGCACCCGTCGTGTTCAGCTTCGATTGCAGAAGGTAACGGAACGATCGCTTGAGCCTGCCGATCACGTCAGGCTGAACGCCGCGCCGTGTCAGCCCGATCGTGTTCAAGCCGTAGATCCGTGCGCGGTTGCCGACTGTACGCGCATAGGGTAGGACGTCTCTTGTCACAACCGAGTAGCCACCGATGAAGGCGTGCCGGCCGACACGGCAGAACTGATGCACCCCGGAGCCGGCGCTGACGTTGGCGAAATCCTCGACAATCACGTGGCCGCCGAGCGTCGCCATGTTGCCGAAGATCGTGTCGTTCCCAACCTGACAGTCGTGCGCGATGTGTACGTAGGCCATGAAAACATTGTGGTCGCCGATCCGCGTCACGCCGCCGCCGCCGCGCGTACCGCGATGAATCGTGACGAACTCGCGGAACACATTCCGCCGCCCAATGACGAGGCGCGTCTCCTCCCCGCGGAACTTCAGATCCTGCGGAATCAGCCCGATCGAGGCAAACGGAAAAATGTCGGTGCCGGCGCCTATTTCGGTCCATCCGTCGACAACCGCCGACGCGCCAACCTTGCAGTGGGCCCCGAGGCGGACGTGCGGCCCCACGACCGCATGCGGGCCAATCGTCGTGCCTTCGCCGATGACGGCCGTCGTGTGCACTTTCGCAGTCGGATCGACGTCGCCCGGATCCGGAACCACCCCCAGCAACAGCTCGCATTCCGCGACCACCTGGTTGTTGAGGTACGCCACTGCCTGCGCGCGCGCGAGCGCCGCGCGTCGGCGCCCGAGCCCCACCTCGAGCCGCAGCCGGTCGCCCGGCACAACCTGCTTTCGGAATCTTGCGTCGTTGACGCCGCGAAGGTACACGCGCATCCTGGGAGGCGCCTCTTCACGCTCGAGGAGCAGAATCGCCGCCCCCTGTACGAACGATTCGAGCATAAGCACGGCGGGCATGAGCGGCGCACCTGGAAAGTGCCCCTGGAAGAATTCTTCGTTGACCGTGACGTTCTTGACCGCCACGAGCCGGCGCCCTCGCTCGTGCTCGATGATGGCATCCACCAGCATCGAGGGATGCCGATAGCAGAGCCGATCGAGCGCCTGCGGAATATTGATAGCCACCCGGCCGTCAGTCTACCAAAACGGTTCCACGACCAATGCGGCGTCCCTGCTTCAGCCGGGCCGGCCGTCGTGGTAGATTCAGGGGAACCTCATGCTGCGCCTCGAAGTCTTCCTTGTCGTCATCCCGCTGGCGGCTGCCGCCTGCAGCAGCGACGCCCCGACGACACCCGCGCCAACGGCGCCGAGCCTGATCACCGAAACCTTCGGCGCCACACTGAACCGGAACGATGCCGAGACACATCCGTTCACGGTGACCGGCACCGGCAGCGTCACGGCGACGCTGAGCAGGGTCGAGCCCGACAACACCGTGCCGGTCGGCCTGAGTCTCGGCACCTGGAACGGGACCGCGTGCGAGATTGTGCTCGCCAACGACAAAACCACGGAGGGGAACACTGTCACCGCCGTGGTGTCCGGCGCGGGCCGCCTGTGTGTGCGCGTGTACGATGTGGGTTCGGTGGTCGAGCCGCTCACCTACGAAGTGCAGGTTACCCACCCCTAGCAGCCCGTGGTGAAAGTCGATCGAGCAGCCCCTTGTTATTGGCGAGGGGATCGACAGGATCGATCCCGCTCCTTACACTGTGGCGCATGGCCATGGGCACCCGCGACCCCGAACAACCTCCGTTGTGGATTGCCGCGTCGGATCTGCCGGTCTCGCCTGGGCATCCGTTCTACACGCGCTTGAATGCGTTGCTGGATGCCGACGGCTTCGACACCTTCGTGGAAGACGCCTGTCGATCCTTCTACGCGCCGGTGTTGGGCCGCCCGAGTCTGGCGCCCGGTCGCTACTTCCGCTTGTTGCTGGTTGGGTACTTCGAAGGCATCGATTCGGAGCGCGGCATCGCATGGCGTGCGGCGGACTCGCTGGCGGTGCGGAGCTTCCTGCGACTCGGGCTGGAGGAGGCGGCCCCGGATCACTCGACGATTTCGCGCACCCGCCGCGTGATCGATGTGGAGACGCACCGGGCGGTGTTCACGTGGGTCCAGCAGCGCCTGGCGGCCGCCGGCCTGTTGAAGGGCCGGACGATCGCGATCGACGCGACGACGTTGGAGGCCAACGCCGCCATGCGGAGTATCGTGCGCCGGGACACGGGGGAAGCCTACCAGGCGTATCTGACCCGCCTCGCCGCCGCCTCGGGGATCAAGACGCCGACGCGCGAAGTCTTGGCGCGGTTTGATCGCACGCGGAAGAAGAAAACCTCGAACAGCGAGTGGACCAGCCCCAGCGATCCTGATGCGAAGGTCGCGAAAATGAAAGACGGCCAGACGCACTTGGCGCACAAAGCCGAGCATGCGATCGATCTGGAGAGCGGCGCGTTGGTCGCGGTGACGGTGCAGGGCGCCGATCAGGGCGACACGAGGACGCTTGTCACGGCGGCGATCACGGCGGCCGAACAGGTGGAAGCCGCGCACGCGACGACCGACGCGCGCGGGAGGTTGGAGGACATCGTCGCGGACAAGGGCTATCACAGCAACGAGACGATGGTAGACCTGGCTGCGGTGGGCCTGCGGTCGTACATTTCGGAACCCGACCGTGGCCGGCGCGATTGGTCCGACGCGCCGGATGCGTACGCGCCCGTCCATGGGAATCGCCGCCGTCTCCGGGGCGCCCGCGGGCGACGCTTGCGGCGGCGACGGGCGGAACTCGCCGAGCGATCGTTTGCCCACCTCTATGAGACCGGCGGGATGCGACGCACGCACTTGCGGGGACACGACAACATCTTGAAGCGTCTACTGATTCATGGCGGCGGCTTCAACTTGGGGCTCGCGATGCGCCAGTGCCTCGGCATCGGCACGCCACGGCGCTTGCAGGGCCGCGCCGCAGGCGTCTTGGCTGTCTTCATCGCCGTATGGGCGCGCCTCGGCGCTCTCTGGGGGAACCATGAACCAAGATTCGTTGATCGATCGCCGGGGTCGTCGCCGCGTCATTGTTTTGAGCTGCTACCCGTCGCCGCGTGAATCGCAGGGTTTAAACACAGACTGCTAGCGGACGGCGACAAGCGCCAGACCGTCGTGAACAGCGCGGCGCTACTTGGCGGTCGCACTGTCGAGTCGCTTCACGGCCTCGAGCGTGAGATCGAGACCGGCCTCAGCCCAGATCAGGCCAGCGTCGCCCGCGCTGAAGAGCATCTGCAGCCCGTTCTCCTTCGCGAGCTGCTCGAGGATCGGGGCCAGTCTCTTCTGAAACGCGTTGTTCAGGTCCTGTTGGACGTCGGTGACATCGGTCTGTGCGTCCTGCTGTAGGCGCTCGAGCTCGACTGACTGTCGCTCGATGTTCTTCCCGAGCTCCGCGCGCGCCTCGTCGCTCATCACGCCGGAGCTGGTCTGCAGCTTCTGCTGCGCGGCCTGCAGCGCTTTCTGCTTGTCGCCGATCTGCGCCTGCTTCTGCTGCGTCAGCGCCTCTAGCTTGGTGCCCGCCGCTTTACCTTCGGCCGAGAGCTGAAAGACGCCCTGCAAATTCACGTAGGCCACCTTGGCGCCCTGCGGGAAAGGCGTCGGCGTGGGCGTCGGCTGCGTTGGGGCCGTCGGCACGGGCGGTGTCGGGCCAGTCGGCTCTTGAGTGGCCGCCTGGGCGGGCGTCTGGGCGATAATCGGCGCCGCGCCGACAATCAGGGCGAGCGACGCAGCAACAATAAAGCTTCTCATTACACGAAATCCTTTCGCGAGCAATGCAAGCCCGTAATTATATCCGCTGGACCGAAGCCGGTGGGGTCCGTAGGCCCTACCTGCTTACTCGCGCCCTCCCTGTCCTGCCTGGCCTTGCTAGAACATCGTGCCAACCGCAAACCGGAACTGGAACGCGTTCTGAGGCTGAAGCCTGTTGTTGAGCACGCCTTTGCGCTGCGGATTGTAGGCGAAGATCAGCCG
Organism: Vicinamibacterales bacterium; assembly: GCA_965197865.1. GTDB lineage: Bacteria > Acidobacteriota > Vicinamibacteria > Vicinamibacterales > CAVVIG01 > CBDANZ01. The sequence continues at coordinate 796,452 of CBDANZ010000005.1, read as the reverse complement.
GAAGGGTACGTTGAGCACCGGCATGAAGAATCGCACTTCGGCCCCGGTCGACGTCTTGAACGCCGACCTCCGAACCGCGACGGTTTCGGCGTCAGGGGCGGCCGGGTCGATCAGCGAAACGGTCGCGAACGGAGCGAACAGGATCGGACCCTGCGGCGGCACCGGCTCGTGGATCTCCTCGATGAAGGAAAAGGGCTGTCCTCTGCCTTGCACCTGGCCAGCGTCGTAGAAGAAAATCAGACGCACCGCACTGGCGATGCTGAAGCTCTGCTCGATGTTGAACAGCAGGATCTTGTTGCCGCCGAGGACCAGACCCGTAGTGGGATCCGAGGGGCCGATGGAGCGGATGTCGAACCCGCGGACGGAGTACTCGCCGCCGAGGAACAGCTTCTCGAAGAACGGAAGGTCCTTGAATCCCGTGAAGGTGTCGATGTACTGCACCTGCCCGCGCATCGCCAGTGACATCTTGGCGTTCTGCCGAAGAATCCATACACCTTCGACGTGTGGAGCGTAGAAGTTCGTGTTGCCGCCAAGCCCGGCCAGATCAGTCCCAATCGTGATCCGCTTGCCCGTCGTCGGGAAGATCGGATGGTCCACGCTGTTGTGAATCAGTGTCGGGGCGATCTTGCTAATGGTGCGCTCGCCGTCCTCGCCGATGAGCAGCGAATCGCGCAGGAACGGATTGCGAGCGAGCAGCGCCGGATCGGTGAACGCCTCGTTAATTTCGCTGACGCGCACCCGCTGGTAACTGTAGTTGGTGAACATGCGGGTGAAGCCCGTGCCGACCGGGAACCCGAAGGTCAGAGTGCCGCCGGCCGATTCCTGCGTGAACTGGCCGATATACCGGACCTCGGTCTTGAACAGGCTCAGGCCGCCCGTGATGTTGCGATCAAAGAGGAACGGCTCAGTAAAGGAGAGCGTGTAGTTCTGTGCGCGCTGGCCTCCCTGGAGCGACAGCGTAAGGCTCTCGCCACGCCCGAGGAAGTTGGCCGTCTGGAACGACATCTGGCCGAAGAAGCCCTCGAACTGCGAGACGCCGGCGCCGAACGTGAGCTGATTGCGGTTCTGCTCCTCGAGCTGAAGACTCACGTCCACCTTGTTCTCGGCGCCCGGCGTCTTGTCGAAGGTCACGTCCCTCCCCGGCCCCTCGAGCGCCTTGAAGTAGCCGAGCTGATTGATTCGCGTGATGCTGTACTTCAGCGATTCGCTGTCGAACACGCCGTTCTCGTACAGTCGCATTTCCCTCCGGATCACGTTGTCGCGTGTGGTCGTGTTGCCAGTAAACGTGATGCGATTGACGAAATACTGCTCCCCTTCCTCCAGTCGCAGTGTTACGTCCACAATCGGCGGACCGGCTGGCTTTTCGAGCGCCGCGGCGGGCGCCTCTCGATCGGCCGGGTCCGGCAGATCGCGCGGGCTGTTGTCAGGATAGCCGGTGAACTCGAAGTATCCGCTCGACCCGTAGAGCGCCTGCGCCTTCTCGAAACCCTTGCGGATATTCTTCTGACTGTAGAAGTCGCCCGGCTTGAGGTCGAAGAGCGTTCTGAGTACTTCCGTTTCGATAACGGTATTGCCGTCGAAGGCGACCTCACCGACGCGGTAGCGGTTGCCCTCGACCATCGGAACGCTCATTTCCACCCAGCGCGTCTTCTTGTCGTCGGAGTCGCCGACATATTTCAGGTCTGGGTCGCCCACTTGCGCTGTGATATACCCGCGATCGCGGTAGTACTCCAGTATGCGCTCGGCGTCCTCGGCGAACCTGTCTTCCTGATAGGTGCCTCGGCGCGTGATCCACGACAGGAACCAGCGCGGCTTGTTCCCCTTCATCCTGCCTCTGAGCTTGCGATCGCTTACCGCGTGGTTGCCAAGGAACTCGACTTTCCGGATCTGGACCTTAGGGCCTTCGTCCATGTGGAACGTGAGGTGGACCAGTTTCGGGCCGCCCGGCAATGGGACGGTTTCCGGCCTGACCTCCGCGAACTGGAAGCCTTTTTCTCTCATCATGAGGCGGATGATGCCCGCTGCCTTGCGCACCAGGCCAGCATCGATGAAGCTGTCGGTCCGAATTTCCGCGTCTAGCTCCTTCCACTTCTCGAGGACCTTCGACCAGTCGATCTTCTTCGAGCCGACGCCGTCGACGATCTTCACGCGCTCCCGTTCCTCCAGGTTGTAGACGATGATCTTGCCCACAACCCCGTTAGAGAACCTGTAGTCCTGCACGTCGATCGAGATGTTGTCGAGGAAGTTGGTGTCGTACAGGCGGCGGAAGTCTTCGCGGATCGTTTTCTCAGTCTCTTCGGTGTAGGGGATCCACACACCTTCCGAGGGCCGGCTGGGCCTGACCTGAATGTAGTAAAGATACGTCTGCGGATCGACGAGCGTGGTGTTGCCCTGCGCTTCGAAGCACGGGTTGATCAAGTACACTACCGGCCCGGAGTTGACCGGGGGCAGCGCTCGCGGAGCCGGGACCGGCACGCCGCAGATCGTAGTGGGATTGGCCACCACGCCGCCGCGCGGCTCCTGGGCGAACGCCGTCGTGGCCACCAGGCCCATCAGCGAGGCGGCAAGCGCTAAATCCTTGGACATGCTCGGCTTCCCCATGAGATGGGGACAGACCTTAGCATACTACTAAAGATATCAGACGAACGGTGGAGGGGTTACAGCCGGAAGAAGCCTAGGGAATCACGCGAGCTTGCGGCTGGCCTCAAGCTCTCCGGCGGGCCGATAGGCGAGCTCGCCCGAGTCGCGGTAGACCTCGATCTCGCCGCCGCGCAGGTGTCCGCGGATGAGCTCCTCGGAGAGTGGATCCTCGACATAGCGTTGGATCGCGCGGCGCAGCGGCCGCGCGCCGTACGAGCGGTCTTTGCAGGTGAGCTCGATCACCCAGTCGACCACCTCGGGGGCGAGCGAGATCTTCAACTCATGGTCGACGAGGTTCTCGTTTATCTGGGTGACGAGCAGCCCCATGATCCGCCGCAGGTCGTCGTCGTTCAGCGCTTCGAAGACGATGATCTCGTCAATGCGGTTGATGAATTCGGGGTTGAACGTGCGCTTCACCTCTCCAAGGACCATGTCGGACACGTTCTTGGCGATGTCGCCGGTGTCAGCAGATTGGAACCCCATTGAGCTCTTCTTCTGGATGAAACGAGCACCGATATTCGACGTCATGATGATGATCGAGTTCTTGAAGTCCACGCGATTCCCGAGGCCGTCGGCGAGGTGCCCGTCTTCGAACACCTGGAGCAAGATGTTGAAGATGTCGGGATGCGCCTTCTCGATCTCGTCGAGCAGCACAACCGAGTACGGATTGCGTTTCACCTTTTCGGTAAGCTGACCACCTTCCTCGTGGCCGACGTACCCGGGCGGTGAGCCAATCAGCTTCGACACCGAGTGCTTTTCCATGTACTCGGACATGTCGAAGCGGATGAGCGCATGATCGCTTCCGAATAGGAAGTTGGCGAGCGCGCGCGCCAGCTCGGTCTTGCCGACACCGGTCGGGCCGAGGAACACGAAGCTGCCGACCGGACGGTTCGGGCTCTTGAGGCCCGAGCGCGAGCGGCGGATGGCCCGCGAGACGGCCGAGATTGCCTTTTCCTGGCTGATCACGCGGCGGTGGAGCTCCTGCTCCATGCGCAGCAGCTTGTCGCTCTCGTCCTGGTTGATCGACGTCAGCGGCACACCAGTCCACTTGGAGACAACCTCGTTGATCTCCTGCTTGCCCACGACGACCTTTCTGGCGCCAGACTTGACGTCGAACTTCTCGCGAACAAACTGCAGGTTTTCGCGGGCCGTCACTTCCTGCTCGCGGTAGAACTGCGCCTTCTCGAAGTCTTTCTGCGAGACGGCGCTCTCCATCTGCTCGACGGCGACCCGGATGCTTTTGTTGATCTCGCCGAATTCCTCGCTGTAGCTGGCATCGCGCAGCTTCGCCCGCGCGCCTGCCTCGTCGACGAGGTCAATGGCTTTGTCGGGCAGGAACCTGTCGGTGATGTACCGGTTCGACTGGAAGACGGCCGCCTCGATCGCCTCTCGTGTGTACTCGACGTGATGGAAATTCGCGTAGCGGTCCTTCACGCCGATCAGAATGTCGATCGTTTCGCGCTCCCTCGGCGGATCGACCTTGATCGCCTGAAAACGTCGCTCGAGCGAACGGTCCTTCTCGATGTACTTCCGGTACTCGGCCGGCGTGGTTGCGCCAATGCAGCGGATCTCGCCGCGCGACAGGGCCGGCTTCAGGATGTTGGCGGCGTCAAGTGAGCCTTCGGCCGAGCCGGCGCCCACCAGCGTGTGCAGCTCATCGATAAACACGATGATGTTCAGGTTGTCGGTCAGCTCCTTCATGATCGCCTTGAGGCGCTCTTCGAACTGACCGCGATACTTCGTCCCGGCCACGATGAGGGAGATGTCGAGCGCCAGAATCCGCTTGTCGGCCAGGAAATGCGGCACGCCGCCGAAGACGATCTTCTGGGCCAGACCCTCGACGATGGCCGTCTTGCCGACGCCCGGCTCGCCAATGAGCACGGCGTTGTTTTTCGTTCGGCGGCAGAGCACCTGCTGGACGCGCTCGAGTTCGTGCTCCCGGCCGACCAGCGGGTCGAGCTGACTTTTCATGGCCGAATCTGTCAGGTCGCGGCTGAACTCGGCGAGCAGCGGCGTTTCTTTCACCCGCGTCAGCGTCGTCTTCTCGTTGAGGAGCTGGACGATGTCCTCGCGCACGGCGTTCAGCCGCATCCCCTTTTCCGTGAGGATGGAGGCCGCCACCGAGCGCTCCTCGCGCAGGAGGCCGAGCAGCAGGTGCTCGGTGCCGATGTAGTTGTGGAGTAGCCGATCGGCCTCTTCGACCGCACACTGTAAGACGCGCTTGGTTTCCGCGCTGAATGGGATCTCAACCGAGGTTGAGACCTTCTCGTGGAACACGGTCCGCCCTTCGACGTCCTTGCGGATGTTCTCGAGCGACAGGTGCGAGCGCGCGAAGATCCGGCTGGTGAGCCCCTTGCCCTCGCGAATCAGGCCTAGAAGGAGGTGTTCGGTCTCAATGGAAATGCTGCCGAGTTGGCTGGCCTCATAGCGGGCGAAGAAAAGTACTCGTCGCGCCCTTTCCGTGTACCGTTCGAACATTGCCAGCCTAGGTGAAAGCCGATTGCGTTGGGGTCATGTGTATCGATGACCACATTATACGGCATCATACGGCATCGTTCGATCGGACCCCACGCCAATCTGCACAGAGGTGCCTGCGAGCATTAGGGTCCGCGCCCCACCATTCGGACGCTTGCGTCGTGACGCTGGTGCCTGAACGACGTATCGGGCGAGGCCCAGATCGGCACTACGGCTCGAAGGTGGGGATCAGAATTCGAGGAGATGAGGGTTGAGCATAGAGGGCGGGGCCTTCTGGACCCGCCTCTGTTAGGTCGCCACCAATCGCCCACCTTCGAGGCGCAAGATGCGATCGCATCTTCCGGCAAGACGAGGGTTGTGCGTGGCGATAACGGAGGTCAGCCCGTAGGCGGCGTGCATCTCACGCAGGAGCGCCTGAAGCGAATCGGCGGTCTGCTCATCGAGATCGCCCGTGGGCTCGTCGGCCAGGAGGACCGCCGGCCGCATGGTGAGAGCGCGCGCGACGGCAACCCGCTGCTGCTCGCCGCCTGACAGCATGCCGGGCCGAGAGGTCAGGCGCTCGCCGAGGCCAACCCGCCGCAAGAGCTCCCCGGCACGCGGCCGTGCATCCGACAGCGGCGCTCTTGCGATGCGCATCGGCATTTCCACATTCTCGAGCGCACTGAACTCCGGCAGCAGGTGGTGGAACTGAAACACGAAGCCGACCGACCTGTTGCGAAACGCCACAATCTCCTGGTCGCCAAGCGCCGTCAACTCGGTGCCGGCAATTGAAATGGCGCCGCGATCGACCCGGTCCAGGCCGCCGAGCACGTGAAGCAGCGTGCTCTTGCCGACGCCGGACGTACCGACGATCGCCACCATCTCGCCCGTGTCGACGGCCAGATCGAGATCGCGCAGGACGACGAGCGGCTCGCCCGCCGTCTGGTAGCTCTTACGGATCCCGCGCGCTTCGAGGAAGGGCATCGAATCTACAGGCAACCACGAAGACACGAAGGACACGAAGAATCTCTTGTACGCGACCCGGCCTGGACGCCTTCGTGACCTTCATGCCTTCGTGGTTTCACTTTTATTCGTAGCGCAAAGCCTGCGCGGGATCGAGGCGGGCGGCCTGGCGCGACGGGTAAATCGTCGCGGCGAAGCATACGAGAACCGCCGAGACGATGACGAGCGCGAGATCGCGCGGCAGCACGACAAACGGCACATGCGAAACCTGATACACGTCGAGCGGGACGCTGACCAACTCATAGCGATCTGCCACCCACGCGACGGCGTAGCCGGCCGCGGCGCCCACGATGGTGCCGATGGTCCCGATGATCAGCCCCTGTAGCATGAAAATCCTCGTCACGCTCCTCGCACTCGCGCCCATCGTCTTCAGGATCGCAATATCGCGATGCTTCTCCATGACGAGCAGGATGAGCGAGGCCACAATGTTGAGCGCCGCCACGATCACGATCAGCCCGATCGTGAGCGAGATCGCCACCTTCTCGAGCGATAGCGCGTAAAAGAGCGACCGGTTCATGTCTTGCCAGTCCTGGGTCAGGTACTCGGGGCCCAGCCTGTCGACGATGGATGCCGCAATCGCCGGAGCCTCCCAGATGTCGTCGACACGCAACTGGATCAAGTCGACGTCGGTCTTGCCGAACAGTCGTTTGGCCACGTCGAGCGATACGTAGCCATAGGTCGAGTCGAACTCGTACAAGCCGAGGCTGAACGTGCCGGCCAAGCGCAGGCGCCTGGGCCGGAACATGACTCCCCCCGGCGACAGGGTGCCCTGCGGCGTCACGACCGACACCGAATCGCCGACCGCCGCGCCAAGCTTGGCGGCGAGATCCTTGCCGAGGAGAATTCCATCCGGCTCGTCCTCGGATCGACGGGCGAGATCGTCCAGGTTCCCGGCCTGGAAGGCCGCTTTGATGTCGGTGACCTGCTCTTCGACTGCCGGATCGATTCCTTTGATCTGCGCCGGCACCGTCACCTGCAGGACGGAGACCAGCGCTTGGTCGATGATGGCCGGCGCGGCTCCGACGATGTGCGGCATCTGCCGCAGCGTCTCCGTCTCGCCGCGATAATCGGCGATGCCTCCCAGTTTCCACACGTAGATGTGCGGATTCGATCCCAGAATTCGGTCGCGGACTTCCTGCTGCAGACCGGTCATGAGGGCCAGCGCAATGACGAGCGCCATCACGCCGACTGTCACGCCGAGCGTCGAGACCAGCGAGATGACGGAGATAAACGCCTGCTTGCGCCTAGCGAGCAGGTGGCGGAGGGCGACGTGAAGCTCGAAGGGGGTCTCCACGCCTTCATTCTCTCTTCCGCATCAACGGAAACAGGATCACGTCGCGGATCGACGAGCTGTCGGTGAGCAGCATGACGAGCCTGTCGATGCCCACGCCCTCGCCGGCGGCGGGGGGCAGCCCGAACTCGAGTGCGCGAATGTAGTCTTCATCCATCTCGTGCGCCTCGAGGTCCCCGCCCGCGCGGCTCTTCAACTGGTCTTCGAACCGGCGGCGCTGCTCAATCGGATCGTTCAGCTCGCTGAACGCGTTGGCCACCTCGAACCCGCCGATATAGAGCTCGAAGCGTTCGGCGGTGTCCGCATCGCCCGCCTTCTGTTTTGCCAGTGGCGACACCTCCGTCGGAAAGTCGTAGACGAAGGTCGGCTGAATCAGCCGATGCTCGCAGAGCGCCTCGAAGAGGTCCGTCGCGATCGAGCCGGCGCCACGCCCCGGCTTTATCTCGAGGCCGACCTCCCTGGCCAGGCCGGCGGCCGCCGCGCGGTCCCGCAGTTCGGCGTCCGTCACGTCACGCTCCAGCCGTCGAGACGCCGCCTCGCGGATCGCGTCGCGCAGCGACACTCTGGCGAAGGGCGGCGCCAGCAAGATCTGATGACCGCCGAACGTGATCCTGTCGGCGTCGAGCGATCGCCGCGCGACCGTCTCGATCATTTCCTCGGTCATCATCATCAACACCTGGTAGTCGGCGTAGGCCTCGTAGAACTCCATCATCGTGAACTCGGGGTTATGCTGCGTTGAGATCCCCTCATTCCTGAAGCTCCGATTGATCTCGAATACTTTCTCGAGCCCGCCGACGACGAGCCGCTTCAAGTACAGCTCCGGCGCCACGCGGAGGTAAAGGTCCATGTCGAGCGCATTGTGATGCGTCATGAACGGCCGCGCCAGCGCGCCGCCCGCGATTGGCTGCATCATCGGCGTCTCGACCTCGAGATACCCGCGAGCCGTCATGAACTCGCGGATGGCCGCCACGACGCGGCTGCGCGTTTCGAAGACGTGGCGTGAATCGGGGTTCACAATCAGATCCAGATAGCGCTGCCGGTACCGAATCTCGACGTCGATCAGGCCGTGCCACTTTTCCGGCAGCGGCACCAGGCACTTGGCCAGAAAGTGCAGACCAGACGCCCAGATCGTCAGCTCGTTGGTCTTCGTGCGGAACAACCGTCCCTCGACGCCAATCCAGTCGCCAAAGTCGAGCAGCTTGAAGATCTGGAAGTCGAGCGGCGGGAGGGAGTCCTGCCGGACGTAGACCTGGATCTTCGCCTCGCCGTCCGAGATGGCCAGAAAGTTCGCTTTCCCGAACGGGCGGACCGCCAGGATGCGCCCGCTGGTCACCGTATGGACCTGCTCCGCCTCGAGCTCGTCCCGGTTTCTTGCCCCGTGCCCCTGGACGAGCTCCGACACCGTATTTCGGCGCCCGAACTTACGCGGGTAGATCTCGACGCCAAGCTTGGCGAGATCCGCGAGGTTCGAGCGGCGTTGCTGGATCTGCTCTTCCAGGGACGACATCTCAGAGGTCTTTTTCGTGCTTTCGTGACTCCGTGCTTGACTCTATCTTCTTCCGAATCCCGTCCAGCATGCCGTTGATGAACTTCACCGACTCCTCAGTGCTGAACGTTCGCGCCAGCTCGAGGGCCTCGTTGATAACGACCGCGGGAGGCGTCTCGGGGTCCCGCAGCAGCTCGCACACCGCCATCCGCAGAATCAGCCGGTCCACGACGGCCATGCGCTCCGGCCTCCAGCGCTCAGTCGTTTCGGCAATCAGGGGATCGATGGCGGGCAGGCGCCGGACCGTGTCGCCGGCGAGCGCGGACGCAAACCTGTGGAGCTCGTCGGAGGGCGGGAACGCGCCGACCCACTGCTCTGAAAAGAACGTGTCGGCGGCGCATTTGACCTCGGTCCGGCCGATCTCCCACTGATACAAGATTTGAAGCGTCGCCTCTCGGGCGAGATGACGCCCCTCTTTCTTCATGTCTTCTGGCGCCGAATCTCGGCCACGAGGGTCGCCATCTCGACGGCGGCCGAGGCCGCCTCCCAGCCTTTGTTGGACGGTCCGTCGACTGCACGCTGGAGCGCCTCTTCGACCGAGTTCGTGGTGAGCACGCCGAATGTCATCGGCACGCCGGTGGCGCCGGCCAACTCGGTGAGGCCGTTCGACACGGCCGACGCGATGTACTCGAAGTGCGGCGTTTCGCCGCGAATCAGACAGCCGAGACAGACGATTGCGTCGAACGCCCCGCTTTCGGCGACCCGGCGCGCCGCCGTCGTGATTTCGAACGCGCCCGGCACCCGCACGATTGTGATCTGCTCTCCACTGGCGCCCGCCGCCGCGAGCGCCCCAAGCGCGCCGGCCTCCAGGCGGTCGGTGACGAAGTCGTGGTACTTCGACACAACAATCGCGAACCTCAGGCCGCTCGCTGACTGACTGCCTTCGATCGTGCGCATGAACGCAAGCGCTAGCTTCCTTCCAAACTGGTGCCGGGGGCCTCACCCCCGGCGCGAACTGACGCTGACGCTCGCCCGCGGATCCCCATAGCCTCGGGCTCGCGTGGCCGCACGCGCTGTCATCCTTTGAAGTCAGGCTTCCGCTTCTCGAGAAATGCGCGGGTGCCTTCGCGCATGTCGTCGGTTGCCGTCACGAGCCCGAAGAGTGTCGCCTCGAACATCGCGCCCTCGGCAAGCGGCATCTCGAAGCCCTGGTTGATCGCGTGGATGATGTAGCGCACCGCGATGGGCGCCTGACGGGCGAGCTCGTCCGCCAGCTTCCGCGCTTCGGTCATCAACGCGGCGACCGGCACAACCCGGTTGACCAGGCCGATCCGCTCCGCCTCCGCAGCGCCCACCGGCGCACCGGTCAGGATCATCTCCATCGCCTTGCTCTTGCCGACCAGTCGCGAGAGTCGTTGTGTCCCGGCGTACCCCGGAATGATGCCAAGATTGATCTCTGGCTGGCCAAGCTTCGCGCTGTCGGCCGCGATCCGCAGCGTGCACGCCAGTGCCAGCTCGCAGCCGCCGCCGAGCGCGTATCCGTTGATCGCCGCGATGACCGGCTTCCCGAGGTTCTCGACGAGATCGAAGACGTCCTGTCCGGTGAGCGAGTGCTCGCGCCCCGAGGTCGGCGACAGTCCCGCGAGCTCGTTGATGTCGGCGCCCGCAACAAACGCCTTGTCGCCCGCGCCCGTGACGATCACGACGCGCACGCCGTCGTCCTGCTTGGCGTCGAACATGGCGCGCCGCAGCTCGTCGAGGGTCTGGGTGTTGAGAGCGTTGAGGACTTTGGGGCGGCTGATCGTGACGATGGCCACCCGATCGTCGCGTTCGACGAGAAGATTGTCAAAGGCCATAGCGGCCACGAATTATACCTGACCCTCTTACAGCGGGAACGGATACATCAGCCAGCCAAGGACGAAGGCCACGGCGATGAAGCCGGCCATCAGCAAACCGCCAAACTGCAACTGCTCGCGGGCGTCGTCTCTGGCGAGGAGAGCGAACACGAGCGATACAAAAAAGGCGAAGATGACGAGCAGCAGGAGGTGGCTCTGCATTACTTGCGGCCCAGCGCGATGTCGTACGCGTCGAGCACGGTGAGCAAGTTCAGCAGGCCGGCGACAATGATGAAGGCGTTGCCGTATTCGTAGGTCACGACCGAAACGTTGGCGGCGCCGGCACCAAGCGTGCTCGCGATGAAGTACGGGATCCCGATCCCAAGAGCCGCGAGCGAGGCGAGCGCGATCAGCGGATCCCCGAGGGTGAACGAAAACAGTTGTCCGTAGATGGCGAGGCCGATTGCGAACATGAGCGGGAGCGCGACGAGAAAGACCAGACCTTTGGAGCGGCGGCCCAGCCACAGGTGTCCGGCGCCCGGCACCGCCCAGGCGGCGAGGCACAACAGCGCGAGGCCACCGGTCTGGATTCCTTCGGCTGCGGCACGCACGACCGGTTAGTTTACCCTGTCGGATGCGCGCGTTGTTGCGGCAATTTCGACAGCGAGCTGGCGGAAGAAGTCGGCGGCGAGCTTGCGCGCCATGGCGTCGACGAGCCGAGATCCGACGGAGGCAATCAGCCCGCCGACCTGCACGTCGGCGTCGCAGCCGACGTCGGTGCCAGCGTGGGTCGCGGCACTGTCGCTCGTTTCGGCTCCGCCACCTCTATCGCCCCTGCTGGCACGGCGAACCTCAGCCGTGCCGCGCACGAAACCGGGACTGCCCTTTCCATCGAACGACAACGTGAACGACGCGGGCGGCCAACGGTCGCGCAGGGTGAGGGACCCCGTGTAGCTGCCTTTCAGTCCCGCCACCCCGATCTGCACCCGCACCTGAAACGTGTCGGGAGCAGTCTCGAGCAACTCCTCGCAGCCCGGGATAATTCGACGAAGAACGCCCGGATCGACCAGCGCCGCAATGACCGCCTCGCGAGAAGCCGCCACGGAGGTGGCCGCGGTCAATCTCATGTCAACTGAAAGGCACGCATCAGCGCCCGCCGCGTGTTGACCTTGGCGAGGTGGATGCGGAACTCGGGCGACGCGTGGATGTCGCCCAGCGCCTGGACGGTTCCACCCACCAGCGCGGCGGCCCGGGCAATAGCTTCCGGGCTCGGCGCCGGGCGGCCGTCCAGCGCCCTTTCGGCGGCGTCGGCAGGATACGCCTTCGCCGTCATGTCGGTCACCCCAATCCGCAGGTCTCCGGCGCGGGGAACGACCACCGCCACCCCGGCCAGCGCAAAGCCGCTCGCCTTCTGCTCGGTCTTTTCGTAGGCGACCGACCGCGGCGTGGCCGGCACGCGGATCTCGCACAGGATCTCGTCGGGGCCGATCGCGGTCTGGAACAAGTCGACGAAAACAATCGCCCGCGCGAACCGTTCGCCGACCCTTGCGCCCGGCGAGTTCGAGCTCGGCATCGAGCGCGAGATATGGTGGCCGGCCAATCGGCAGCCGGATCGGCGTGCGCCAGGTTGCCGCCGATCGTTCCCCGGTTGCGGATCTGGACGTCGTCGATCTGCGCGGCGGTCTCCGAGAGCAGCGGACAGCGGTCCCACAGCACAGAGGACGATTCGATGGCGTAATGGGTCGCCATCGCGCCAATCGCAATGGTTCCGTCGCTCTTGACGGCCATTTTATAGTTGCCAATCTGGTCCCGGCCGTGAATGGTCGCCGCCGCGTTCTCGCGGCGCGATTCCACCCACTTGACCGCCGCGCCGAGCCGCATCGCCAGATGACCGCAGAGCGCTTCCTCGGCATAGACGTTCAGCTTCGCGCCAAACCCGCCCCCGACTTCTGGAACGATAATCCGCAGCTTGTTCTCGGCGATGGCGATCATGCCCGGCAGGAGCGTCCGCACTAGGTGCGGAACTTGCGTCGCCGTCCAGATCGTGAGCGTGCCTTCGCCCGCATGAAACGAAGCCACGCCAGCGCGCGGCTCGATCGGCATCGGCGTGAGCCGCTGATGGATCAGGCGCTGCCCGATGATCTTGTCCGCGCGGCGGAACGCATCGTCGATGTCGCCGCCCCCCATGGTGTGCGTGTAGGCAACGTTGGTGCCGAGGTCCGGATGCGTCAGCAGCGCACCGGCTTTAAGCGCCTCTTCGGGATTGACGACTGCGGGCAGCGGATCGTAGTCCACCTCGATGGCCTCGACCGCGTCGCGAGCCAGGTAGGGATCGGTGGCGACGGCCACTACCACGCCGTGACCGACGAAGTAGACCCGATCGCCGGCGAGCACGGTGTGTCGCGGCGCTTTCAAGCCTGGCAGTGACGCGGAGCATGGCACCACGCCGCACTTGTCGTTGATGTCGGCGCCGACCAGGACCGCGACGACGCCGGGAATTCTGCGCGCCGATCTGGTGTCAATTGAAAGCACGCGCGCATGCGCGTGCGGGCTCCGTAGGATGGTGGCGTGCAGGAGCCCCGGGAGCTTGAGATCGTCGGTATACGTGCCAATGCCGCGAACGACCAGGTGACGAGGCGGATCGATCGACGACAACGTGCCCCGCCCGCTCCGGGTGAACTCCACGATGCAGACGGCAGGCGGCACCGCACCCAAGCCGATGCAGAAGAGACCCAGAGCCTTTCGCGGCGTACAATTCGCTCGACGATCGAGGTCAGGCTGGTGGCCAGGGAGCGCTACGTATGTTCCTAATCCTGCTTCTCGTCGGCGGCGTGGCCGTGGTGATGTACGTGTGGTCACGAACCTCGCGGCTGAAGCTGATGCTCGACGACCTCCGTCAACGCATCGCCGCGCTGGAGCAGGCGCGACGGGCGATCGCGATGGGCGCGCCGCCGGTCCGGCTAGGGCAGGACACTACCGAAGAACCGCAGACCTCCGCACCGCCGCCGACCGCGCGCGAATGGCCCTCTCCGACGCCGCCACCGGTGATCCCGCCGGAATCTCGCCTCTGGACCCAACCTCCTCCAAGCGTCGGACTGACGCCTTCGCGTCAAGCTGGCCGGCCGGACCTTCAGAGCGCCACCGACTCGCTCGAGACGCAGATCGGATCGCGATGGCTCCTGTACATCGGGGTCGCCTCAATCGTTGTCGGCGTCAGCTACTTTGAAAAGCTGGCGTTCGAGAGCGGCTGGATTGGCGAGACCGCCCGAGTCGTGCAGGGCGCCGTCGCGGGGCTCGTCCTGATCTATGCGGGCACCCGCTTCGACCGCGCCGGCTACAGCCTCTACGGACACGCGATCTCGGGTGGTGGCGCAGCCGTCTTGTACATCTCCACGTACGCCGCGTTCACCCTCTATCACCTGATTGGACGCCCGCTCGCCTTCGCGTTGATGTGCGTCATCACCGTACTGGCGGCCTGGATGGCGGACCGGCAGCGGGCGCAGGGCCTCGCGCTACTGGCGGTGGGCGGCGGGTTTGCCACGCCGTTTCTTCTGCCGAGCGTGGTCGACACGCAGGTCGCGCTCTTCACCTACGACGCCGTCCTCATCGCCGGCACGATGTACCTCGCGCACCGGCGCCTTTGGCCGACTTTGAACGCGGTCAGCTATGGCTTTGCCTTTCTGACGGTGCTCGGCTGGGCGGTTCGCTTCTACACGCCGTCGAAATACCTCGTCACCGAGCTCTTCTTGACGCTGTTTCTGGCGATGTTTCTCTACATTCTTCGCGAGAACCGGCGATCGTCGCACGCGCTCGCCGGCCTCGTCGAAGCGGTTCTCTGGACGGCGCCGCTCGCGTACTACCTGGCCTCGATTGCGATCCTCTCGCCGCACTCGATTCCGCTGCTCGTGTTCGTCCTGGGCGGAACGACGGCCAGCTGCATGCTCGGCGCCCGCATCGGAGGGGCCGCCGTCCGCCTCGTCGTTCTGCTCGCGGCTGCTGCACCGTTTCTCGCGTGGATTAGCGGCCATACCGGCCGCACCTGGCTCACGGCCGGCCTTATCACCGTCACGGCCATCTACGTGATCCACCTCTTGGCGCACTTCGAAGCCACGTTGCGCGAGGGTCATCAGTTGACGCGCGCGGACATTGCGGCGCTGCATCTGAACGGGCTTATAGCGTACGGTGGGGCAAACTGGCTCATCGAGGCCGTGAACGTCTCCGCCACCGCGCCGATTGCCTTCATGTTTGCCTTCTGGCACGGCGCGATGGCCTTCTGGCTCGCGACGCGTCGGCGCGATCACGCTCTGCACTTTGCGACGTTGGCGTTCACGCTGCTCGCAGTCGCCGTCGCGATCCAGTTCGATGGCGCGTGGGTAACGATGGGCTGGGCCGCCGAGGGTGCCGCGGTGATGTGGCTCGGTCTCCGCCAACGGCGGGAGTGGCTGCGACTCGGCGGCTTTGTACTCTTCGCGCTCGCGTCGGTCCAGCTCCTGGGGCTGCAGTTCGCCGCACCAACGATCAATCAGGTTGTGTTCCTCAACCGACGAGCGGGATGTGGCGCGTTTCTGGTTGCGCTGGCCTACGCGACGGCGTGGATCCATCATCGGCGCGATGGCAGCCAGGCTCATGCCTTCGAGGTGGGACTCGCGCTCGTCACTGCGCAGGTTCTCACGCTCTCGCTCCTCACGTCGGAAATCCGCGCGTACTGGGCCCTCGGCGCCCCGCCTGGAGGAACCGGTCGCTTCGGACGGGAGCTGATGCTTTCGATCACATGGGCTGTCTACGCCACGGGGCTGATCGTCGCCGGCATCCGCCAGCGATACGCGCCGATTCGGTACACCGGGATCGTGGTGTTCGGGCTCACCATCCTGAAAGTGTTTACCGTGGACCTGGCCGAGCTCGATCAGATCTATCGCGTGTCGAGTGTGCTCAGCCTGGGCGTGCTGCTGCTCCTCACGTCGTACCTGTATCATCGCTTCCGGCAGGCGCTGGAGTAGTCGAGTCAAGCCCATTCTTAGTTGAAACTCTCCGCGACTCCTGATGGCTTACGCGGCTTTCGTCTTCGATGTCGTCGTGTCGATCTTCAACTCTCGCTTCAATGCGTCACGAAGCCTGGGCAGGTGCCGGTAGCCCATCACCTTGCGTAGACGCGGCTCGATGTCCAGGAGCGCCGTGGCGAGCCCGCGCTGGCGTTGACTTGAGTTCTGCCAGGGATCGACCTTCGCACAGCGCTCCTCAATGAGCGCGTTGATGGACTCGAGGCCGTTCGTCGTCTTCAGCGACCGGCCCAGCACGCCATACACGCCGAGGCGATGCAACGTCAGGGTCTCGTCCAGGCCTTCCGCCAGACTGCCGGCCGCCGATTGGTTCCGATCCGCCAGCTCAGGCTGGAGCAACTGGAGGGCGGCGAGGGCCTCGTCGTACTCCGGACGGTTGTAGGCGCGCTGGAGACGCTGCCGCCACACCGGCTGCTCACGCTTGGTCAGGTCACTCACCACGTTCTCGCGCTTGTGCCATTGACACCGTTGCACCAGGGCGCGGTGGCGGAAGGCGTGCCGCACGGCCGTCCGGAGCCCCTTGCCGCCATCTACGATCACCAGAAGCCCCTGGGAAACATCGAGGCCCCGCTCGACCAAGGACCGGAGGAACGGGGTCAACACCTGCTCATTCTCGGTGTCCGTCTCGACAAAGCCCAGGAACCGTTTGTCCCCCGTCATCGTGATGCCCAGCGCGACGACCATCGTCGCCTCGGCGAACGTCTTGCCGTCCAGCACGAGGGCCACAACGTCCTCCCCGGAGAGGTCCCGCTCCTGGAGTTCGCGGAGTTTCGTCGCGCTGGCCTGAATGAACGCGCGGGACACCGTCGACCCCGACAGGCCGATCGCCCCGGGAATCGCCTCGGCGGCCGCCGCGTCGTTGCGGCACGAGATCCCATACAGCACGCGCCTCAACAACAGGTCATTGACGGCGCGATCGCCATGCAGCGCCTCGTACGACCGTAGTGGAATCTCGCGCTCCGTGACATGGCGAATCCGGGGCACGCGAATCGGCACGCGCTGGCCGGCCAACCCGACCGTCCCGGGGTTGCTCCCATGACGGCGCCCGCCGACTGACGGGTCTTTGCGGGCGTAGCGTTCGCCAGCCAGCGCGGTCACTTCCTCGTCGAGCAATTCCTCGATGTGCAGCAACCCCAGCGGAATCAAGGACCGGATCAATTCCACCTTGGCATCGACCTCCAGCTCCGCGTACCCCTCTCGGGCGATGACGTCGACCGCGCCCAACGTGCGACCTTTCTTGCGCTTCCTGACCGATCGTAGGACACTGCTCATCTCGGCTCCTTTCTCTCGTGGCGTGATGTTCGTCTCGCAACGTCATCAAACCACAGGGTTTGGAGCCGCTTCAATTTCCAACTAAGTTTCGCTCACACTCCGAGTAGTCTCCAACGGTCCAAAGCGGCTCGCATATCGTTCCAGGAACTCGTCCCACGAGTACGTGTGGCTCTGGCCGCCAAGGTGTTCGAGCGCGTAGGTGGCGGCCACGCTGCCGATCTGGGCGCACACCGGGTACCGCAAACCGAGAACGATGCCCTTCATCAGGCCGCCGCGAAACGCGTCGCCCACGCCAGTGGGGTCGACGATGCGGCGCGGCGCCAGCGCGGGAACATCGGTTCGATCGCTCAGCGTGATGACCGACGAACCGTGCTCGCCGCGGGTTACTACGAGGGCAGCGCTGCGCGCCAGGATGTCGGACTCCGTTAGGCCGGTTTTCTGCTTCAGTAGCTCGAACTCGTAGTCGTTGCAGATGACAATCGTCGCGCCGACGACCCCCTCCTTCAGCTCGTCGCCAGACAGGCGCGCGCACTGCTGACCGGGATCGAAGATGTACGGGATGCCGAGCGCCCGGCACTCGTCGACGTATTGGATCATCGCACCCGGATCGTTGGGCGAGATGATGGCAAGGCCGCAGTCCCTGACCGCACGGAGTGACAGTTGGCCGGCGTCGGCCATGGCACCCGTGTAGAACGAGGCAATCTGGTTGTTGTTCTGATCCGTGTTGCAGAAAAACGACGCGGTGAACTTCCCCGCCACCTCCGTGACGTGCTTCGTGTCGACGCCGGCGGCCTCGAGCCATTCGCGGTACTCGCCGAAGTCCTCGCCTGCCGTCGCCAACAGCAACGGACGCTCACCGAGCAGCGCGAGCGTATACGCGATATTCGGCGCGCAGCCGCCCCGGCGCTTGTCCATCGAGTCGACCAGGAAGCTGAGGCTGATGCGATCGAAATGCTCCGGCAGGAAGTGCTCGGTGAACTTCCCCGGAAACGACATGAGATAATCGTAGGCGATCGATCCGGTGACGATGACCTTCATGGGTTCATTTCATGTATCTCCCGATGATTGGCTCGAGCTCTTTCTTCGTCTCAGCCGGCACGTGCTCCGGCCTGGTAATGATCGCGGAGAGAAGCGCGTCCTTGCACCCGCACGCGCGGGGACCATCGATGCGCGAGGCGGCCTCCGCAATCGTCTTCTGCGCCGTGGCGACGTTCTGCAGGAGATTCGAGACGATGAGATCCACTGTCACCGAATCATGATCCGGGTGCCAAGAGTCGTAGTCCGTGACGAGGGCGAGCGTGGCGTAGCAGATCTCCGCCTCGCGCGCGAGCTGGGCTTCCTGCAGGTTCGTCATGCCGATGACGTCCATGCCCCACGCGCGGTACAGCTTCGACTCGGCCAGGGTCGAGAACTGCGGACCCTCCATGTTGACGTAGGTCCCGCCTCGATGCACCTTCGTGCCGACCGCCTCCGCCGCGTCGGCCACAATCGCGGACAGCGCCCCGCAGAACGGATGCGAGAACCCCACGTGCGCGACGATGCCGCGGCCGAAAAACGTGCCGATCCGGCCTTTCGTTCTGTCGAAGAACTGGTCCGGCACGAGAACGTCGAGCGGCCGGTACTCCTCCTTGAGGCTCCCGACAGCGCTCGCCGACAGAATCCGCTCGACGCCCAGGACCTTGAAGCCGTAGATGTTGGCGCGGAAGTTCAGCTCCGACGGTAAAATGCGGTGCCCGACACCGTGCCGCGGCAGAAACGCTACGCGGCGGCCGCGGAGCGTCCCGATCACATAGGGACCCGATGGATCCCCGAACGGCGTCGTCAGTGTTCGCTCTTCGCGGTCGGTCAGCTCCGCCATGTCGTAGAGGCCGCTGCCGCCGATAATGCCAATCGCGGGAGAGAACGTGTTCATCGTGGTCGTGGGACGGAAAACGTGCCGTGGTCCTCGATGATATAGCCAGCCGGGACCACCGGATCGTGGCCGAAGAAAACCAGCGTCTTGCGGTCCACGGCTTCCCTCAAGAGCGCCTTCTTGGCGGCAAGCGTGTCCATGGGGTAGAGATCGAGTCCCGCAATCCACGCGTCGGACAGGTGCGCGGCGGTCGGGACGAGGTCGGCGGCGAAGGCCGCCTGCTTGCCTCCCGATTCAAGCAGCACTATCTGATGGTGCATCGTGTGACCTCCCGTCCGTCGCACTCGGACGCCTGGCATGATGGTTTGATCTTCATCCACCAGTTCGAGGACGCCCGCTTCTGCCAACGGCAGGAAATCGTCGGCGATATAGATGTCCCGGTTTCTCGCGTGCGTGTGCGCCGCATCGTCCCACTCGCCGCGCCGCACGACGTAGCGGGCTCGCGGAAACCGCGGCCGCAACCGGCCTGAAGCGTCGCGCATCGTGAATCCGCCCGCATGATCGAAATGCAGGTGCGTGGCCAGCACGATGTCGACCTCGTCGGGCGCGACGCCCGCTGCCGCGAGCGAGTGATCGAGATGGCGAGTCCGCTCGACCCCGTACATGTCGCAGAAATCCTCGTTCTGCTTATCGCCCATCCCGGCATCGATGATCATGGTCCGTACGCCCCGCACGAGGAGCTGGCGCATGGCAAGCGTGATGCGGTTGCGATCGTCGGGCGGCGCCTGTCCGGACCAAAGCACCTTCGGCACGATGCCGAACATCGAGCCGCCGTCGAGACGGAAAAAGCCGTCGCAGAGGAGGGTCAGTTCGAGATCGCCCAGTGTGTAACGGGTGTGTGCAGGACCAAAGTCCTGTGCCACAGGCGACAATTGCTTGAGCTCCACGAGCACGCCGTGCGCGCTCGACGGGTGGATGAACGCGACGAGCGCACCTTCGGCGCCCCGCCTGGGCTGCTCGTCGATGAGCTTCGCTCCGCGCGCCTTCAATTGCGCCAGCGCGGCTGCGATGTCCTCGACGCGCAAGGTAATGTGATGCAGCCCGGGGCCGCGCTTGCCCACGTAAGTGGCAATCGGGGAGTCGGCGGCGGTCGCCTCCAGGAGCTCGAGACTGGATTCACCCACCGGCACGAAGTGCGCCCGTACACACTGCGACAGAACCTCTTCCGGCGCCTCCACCTGGAGCCCGAGCCCGTCGCGGTAGAACGCGAGCGCCGCGGCAAGATCGCGGACCGCGATACCGACGTGATCGAGGACGGCCTTCATTAATTGGGCGATCGGGCGATCGGGCGACCTGATAATTGTAGCGCCCGAGCCAGGAGCTCGTCGGCCGCTGTGTACAAGTCGACCTCACGCGCCGCGGCGCGATCGACGAGCGCTGACAGCTCTCCCGTCGTCAGCACCTCATGCTCGAGCCGATCCATGAAGCGCTCGGTCACCAACTCGCGAAGGCGATACTCGCTTCGCGCGCGGCGCCGGGCAGCCAATGCCGTCCTGCCGCCCGCGGATCGGGGGCCCGCGTGATCGCGGAACTTCGCGATCGTCTCGACGAGCTTGGGCACACCGTCCCCCTTCGTCGCCACGGTCTTCAAAACCGGCGGGCACCACTCGTCCGGTCCGTACGCGTGAAGCGCGAGGTTCGCTTCGATGGCCGAGACCAGGTAATCGGCGCCTTGGTGATCGGCTTTGTTGACGACGAGGATGTCGGCAATCTCCATAATGCCCGCCTTGAGCGCCTGTACGTCATCGCCGGAACCAGGAACAAGCGTCAGGATCGACATGTCCGCGGTGCGCACGATGTCCACCTCGTCCTGGCCGACGCCCACCGTCTCGATAAAGACGACGTCAATACCGGCCGCATCGAGCACGAGGGCGGCGTCGCCGCTGGCGCGCGCCAGACCGCCGAGATGGCCCCGCGTGGCCATGCTGCGGATGAAGACGCCTTCGTCGGACGCATGCGCCTGCATCCGGACGCGATCGCCCAACACCGCGCCGCCGGTGAACGGGCTCGTCGGATCGACGGCCACGATGCCGACCTTCTGGCTCGTCGACCGAAGCTCCATGGTGAGCCGATCCACGAGCGTGCTCTTGCCGGCGCCTGGCGGACCGGTTACGCCAATCAGATACGCCTTTCCCGTGCGGCCGAAGATGGCGCGGACGAGATCCGCGCCGGCAGGATCTTCGTTTTCGATGAGGGAAATCGCCCTGGCGATTGCACGCGGATCGCCAGCCAGCACGCGGTCGGCCAAAGCGGGGGCGGTCGGGGTCATCGCGAGAGGAGTTGCCGCGCGATCACGAGGCGCTGAATCTCGCTCGTGCCCTCACCGATGGTCGTCAGCTTCACGTCGCGGAAGAATTTCTCATCC
The DNA here is from genome assembly GCA_965197865.1 of Vicinamibacterales bacterium. Lineage (GTDB taxonomy): Bacteria > Acidobacteriota > Vicinamibacteria > Vicinamibacterales > CAVVIG01 > CBDANZ01. The sequence continues at coordinate 775,117 of CBDANZ010000005.1, read as the reverse complement.
TGATAATCCTTCACCAGCCCGTAGCCGCCGTGAATCTGCACGCAGTCGTCAGCGGCTTTGACCGCGATCTCGCTCGCATACAGCTTCGCCATCGACGATTCGAGGGTCGTCTTGCGGCCGTGATCTCTGAGGTAAGCCGCGCGGTAGGTCAGCAGCCGAGCGGCCTCGATTCTCGTCGCGTTGTCGGCCAGCTTCCATTGAATAGCCTGAAATACGCTGATGATCCTACCGAAAGCCCTACGCTCTTGCGAATAGTGCAGCGCCGCTTCGTACGCACCCTGGGCAAGACCCACCGACAGCGCGGCAATGCCGATCCGCCCGCCGTCCCGCACCTGCATCGCGCCGGCAAAGCCCTGACCCTCTTCGCCGAGCAGCCCAAGCGCGAGCGCCGGCACGAGCTCGCTCGGGAAGTGCTGCTCCTCGTCCCACTTTCTGACATGCGGCCGGATTTCGGTTTCAGCGAACTCGGGGACGCTCCTCTGGAGCAGCTCCTGTTCCGCGCTCAGTCGGAAGTCCATCGCTCGTCAACCTTGGGGACGGGAGACTGCCATGCTTCGGCGACGCGATTGTACTATCATGGCGCGGGAGGCTTCATGAAGAGCGTGCGCCTGGGAGCGTTGGTCGTGCTGTCGAGTGTCGCCTTCGCCTCACCAGTGTTCGCCGATGTCACCGGTTTCATCGGCGCGAACACGACCCAGGCGAACCGGACGACGCGCGGATTTGCGCTCGGCGCCAGGCTCCTGGTGCTGGGGTTCGAGTTCGAGTACGCCAACACGCCCGACGACCCGCAGACCGAGGCGCCTGCGCTTCGGACCGGAATGGGCAACGTGCTGCTGCAGATGCCGTTCCCCATTTTCTGGATTCAGGCGTACGTGACGACCGGGGGCGGGATCTATCGAGAGACGCTCGGCACAAACATCCAGACCGGCTTTGCATTGAACAACGGAGGGGGTCTGAAGATTTCGCTGGTGGGACCGCTGCGCCTGCGCGTGGACTATCGCGTGTTCAAGCTCGGACGCGGTGCGCTGCACTCGCCAGCGCACCGCGTTTATGCCGGGGTGAATCTGACCTTCTGAGCTACCTGCCGAGATCCTGGATCAGATCGAGGTTCACGATGTTCATGCCCTGAGCGTAGGCGTCGGAGTACTTCTGCAGGATGGTGTTCGCTTCTGTCGGTTCAAAGCCTTCGGCGATGATGTTCGACACCTCGTAATCGGCCGTCTTCACTGACGGCTGGATGATGAAGACGTAGAGCACGTTGCCGTCGGATGGGTCCGTAGACTTGAGCACTTTCCAGCCCGCCGCCTGCTCCCGTCGCTCCGGCTTGTCGCTCTTCTGCAGCGCCTCCTTGAGCTTCGCCATGACCTCTTCGAAGTCGGCGGTCTTGTCGGGCTTAATGAAGTTCAACACCATGCCGCCGTCGTTTGGGAACAGACGCTCGGTGGCAGCCGCCTGGGCCCGTAGAGCCGGCGCTGCCGTCTGCAGGTATGCGGGTGCGGCCACCAGTAAGCCGACAACGAACGCGAGAGCGATCCATGTTGGCCGGCGTCCGGCAGCCGGCGCGTACGTTCGAGACATCGCGGCCTCCTTCACGAAAGGGGATTCAACGGAGTGTTACTGTAGCGTACTTTCTGGCGTTCGCCGCTAGACGAAAATTGCCATCACCTCGTGGGCCAGCAGCATGCCCTGGCGCGTCAGCCACATCCGCTTATTCTGTCGCATGAGCAGGCCAGCTTCAACGTGGGGTTGAAGCTGGTCGCCGTAGCGCTGCCAGACATCCACTCCGTAGCGCGCCTCAAGGGCCGCTTCATCTACCCCGTCGGCCAGGCGCAAGCCCGTGAAGAGGGCGTCGCCCAGGCGCTCGCCCACGGAAAGCCGGCGAATATCGGACGCGGCAGGCCCGCCTCGGGTGATCCGATCGACATAGTCGTCGGTGCCCGACACGTTCTTCCAGCGGACGCCGCCGCGCGTGGAATGCGCGCCGCAGCCGAACCCGACCCACTCGCCGTCGGTCCAGTACTTCAGGTTATGGCAGGAGCGGCATCCGGCGCGCGACACGTTGGAGATCTCATACTGCTGGTATCCGGCCGCCTCCAGCCGCTCCATAGCCGCCACATACATCGCCGCCGCATCCTCGTCGGGCGCCTGCGACCACCGCGCACGCACCATCTCCTCTTTGAGGGGCGCATTCGGATACAACTCTAGGAAATACAGGGATAGGTGCTCCGGCGCGAGCGCGATCGCCTGATCGACTGACTCGAGCCAGTCGTCGACCTGCTGGCCCGGCAGCCACATCATCAGGTCGAGGCTGACATTGTCGAAGCTGGCCCGACGCGCCTCGTGGAAAGCGCTGCGCGCGCGCGCCGCGTCATGCAGCCGTGACAGCCGGCCCAACTCGTCGTCTCGGAAGGACTGAACGCCGAAGCTGACGCGGTTCACGCCCGCGGCTCGATAGGCGGCAAGACGCTCGGTAGTCACACTTTCTGGATTCGCTTCGAGCGTGACCTCGCGGTCCGACGCAAGGTCGAATGCGGCTTCGCAGACCTCGATGACGCGCGCGATCTCGTCGGGCTCGAGCAGCGACGGGGTCCCCCCGCCGAAGTAGATGGTGTCTGCCTGAAAAGGCCGCGCTACCGATATTTCGCGGATGAGCGCATCGACGTACCGCGCCTTCTGCCGCGCGTCGAACAACCCGCGGTTGAAGGTGCAGTAGTTGCAGATGGCGGAACAGAAGGGAACGTGAATATAGAGGCCCAGCATCGCGACTCTACGATCCCGCCCGACCTCCCGGCCACTTCAGATCGGCCTTACCGTCGCGCGCCGCGGGCTCGCGGCTCTGCGCGCGCGCAAAGCCTGACGCCCGGGACGGGAGCCTTCGGCGGGGCTGACCCTTCCAGAGCTTGTAAATGTCCTCGCCGTCGGCATTGGGGGGCAGAAACCGGTAATCGGGTCCATCGTATTCCAGGAGCTCGCACATCTCGCGAAGCCTGGAGTGCAGGCGGAACCCAACCCTTACGAGAAGGGAGTTCATGTCCTCCCGGTCGGGCACATCTTCATAGTTGGAGGTGAAGATCGTTGGAAGCCGCGCGTTGTACCGTGAGTTGACGATCACGTTCATCGTTTCCTCGACCCAGTCGGTCAACCGCTCAGCGCCCAGGTCGTCGAGAACCAGCAGCCTGGCTTCCATCACGGGCCGGATGACGTCCATCTCCGCCGTCTTGGTGAGCGAATTGTAGGTGCTGCGGATCTGCGTCAGTAGCCCCCGCGTATCGTAGTAACGAGCCCTAACGCCGGTCGTCCGGATGGCCTGCTTGAGCGCCGCAATTGCGAGGTGGGTCTTGCCGATTCCCGGCGGACCGATGATGAGCAACCCCTTGTCGACCACCGGAAACCTGTCGGCGAAGCGCTTGGCAGCGTTGACGGTGTTCAGGAGCCGGTCGTTGGGATAGGTGATGAAGCTCGCGAACTCGCAAGCGTTGTAGCGCGCCGGGATATTCGCCTGCGCGAGCGCCTCGCTCGCCACCCTCGCTAGCCAGCAGTCGCACCGCACGACGCGGCGGCCACGGCCGCTCGATGCGGCTAGTCCCCCGGCTGAACCGTTTTCTTCGGTCGGCTTCCAACCGGTGTCGTCACAGAGGGGACACGGCATCGTTTAGCGCCAGGGCAGGCAGGCCAGGTCGGGCCCAACACCTAATTCAAGTGGCTCCGGAGCTTCGCGGAACGCCGGAGCTTGTCCTTCGCGCACGATTCAATCTGGCGCACGCGCTCGCGCGACAGGTGCAGTCGATCGCCGATCTCCTGAAGTGTCCGCGGCATATCGTCCTCCAGGCCGAACCGCAGCCGAACGACCTCTCGCTCCTTGCCGTTGAGGTTGCCCAACGCGGATTCGAGCTCATCGAGATCCACCTGATGGATCATCTCGTCCTCGACTGGCGGCACCTGCTTCTGCGGCAGCGTATCGGCGACCACGCGTGATCCATCGGGCGACGCCGAATCGCTCAGCGACATATCGTCGACGCCGTGGCCGAGCACGGGAAACAGTTTCGGCGGAAACGAAAAGGCGCGCGTCTGATCCGAGAGCGCGTGCATCATCGACTCCCGGATCCACCAGACGGCGTAAGTGACGAACTTGACGTTTCTCGACGGGTCGAAACGCCGCGCCGCCTCGATCAGCCCGAGATTGCCCTCGTCAATCAGATCGAGGAACGACACCCCCAAACCGCGATATCGCTTCGCGTAGCTGACGACGAATCGCAAGTTGGATTCGACGAGGCGGACCAGCGCGGCTTCGTCGCTGTCGCGCTGAATGGCTGCGCCAAGCTGGCGCTCTTCATCGACCGTGAGGCATGGGAGCTCGGCGATCTCGCGGAGATAGGCAGAGCGCGTTCCGAGATCCTCTCCGCCTGCCGCATGCCGTCTCCACACGCGAGAAGCATACACGAAAGGCGTCACTTCTGACTCTTGGCTTTCGAGTCTTCGTTCTTGTGAGGCGCCGCGCGGACCAGATCGGTCGGCGACGACTTGACGAGCGCGGTCGACAGACGCTGCTCCCAGTCGTCGATCCCGCGCGCGAACTCGCGCTTGACGTATTCCATAAACTCGTTGACCTCGTGCTGCATGCGCTCGATCTTGCGGCGCATGTTGAGGATAATCTCCACGCCGGCGAGATTCACGCCGAGGTCTCGGGTAAGTGACAGAATCGTCTCGAGCTGCTCGAGATCTTCTTCCGAATACAGCCGCGTGTTCCCTTCGGTGCGCGAAGGCTTCAGCAGCCCTTCGCGCTCGTAGAGGCGCAGCGTCTGCGGATGGACGTTGTACTTCTGCGCCACCGCACTGATCATGAAGTAGGCCTTACCGCTTTTCTTCATGGGCCGCCAAACCCGTGTTTTAGCTCCTGTTCAGGTCTCTTCTGACGTCCTCGCCGTTAATCCGCCCGAACTCCCTCAACAGCTCCTTCGACCGCTCATCGAGCAGCCTGGGCAGCACCAGCCGCACTTCGACGACCAGATCGCCGCGGCGCTGGCCGCGCACCGACCTGACGCCGCGTTCGCGCAGCCGGAAGCGCTGCCCCGACTGGGTCCCGGGTGGCACGCGCAGCCGCGTGTGGCCGTCGAGCGACGGCACGTCCATCTTCGCGCCAAGTGCGGCCTCGTGAATCGCGATCGGGACGACCATGTGAAGATCGCCGCCCTCGCGACGGAACAGCGGATGCGGCTCGACCAAGATGGTGACGTAGAGGTCGCCGGCCCCGCCCCCGTTTCTGCCCGCATACCCTTTGCCCGGCACGCGGACGCGCGCGCGGTCGGCCAGCCCAGGCGGCACCTGAATGATCAGCGGCTCGGTCCGTGTCTCCATCTGGTCGCCACCGCAGGTCGTGCACCGCCCCTCGGCCTGCCGCCCGCTCCCGCGACACTGCGGGCACGGCTTCGAGAACACCATGTGACCGCGAGCCGACTTCACAAAGCCGCTGCCGGAACAGACGCCACACCGGCCTTCTGTCGTCGGCAGGTGGCCGGCCCCCCGGCACGTGCGGCAGTACACCTGCCGCGTCACCGCCATGGACCATTGTCCGCCTCGCACCGCCTCCTCGAAGGACAAGGCAAGCGACTGATACAGGTCTGAGCCGCGCTCGGGCTCGCCGTCTCTTCGGCGCGCGCCGCGGTGCAGCACGTCGGCAAACAGATCGCCGAAGGTGGGCGCCGATTCGCCGCTCACGCTGACCGAGAAGTCGAAGCCTTCAAACCCGAACGTGGGGTGCTCGGCGGCGGGACCGCTCGGCCCCGCCGTGTCGTACTGCCGCCGGCGGGCCGCATCGCTCAGCGTTTCGTACGCTTCGGCAATTTGCCGGAACTGTTCCACCGCAATGTGATCGCCAGGATTGATGTCCGGATGGTACCGGCGGGCGAGCCGCTTATACGCGCGCCTGATGTCGTTCGGCGACGCACTGCGCTCGACACCAAGCAGGACATAGAAATCCATGAGAGCACGCTCTTACTGCTTGCCCTCGTCCACGACCTCTGCGTCGATGACGTCGCCACCGGCTGGCTCGCCGGAGGCTGTCGAGGATCCTGCCGCGTTCGCGCTGCCGGCTGAGTCGGTGCTCCCGTCCGTGCCAGCTCCGCCGCCCGCACTCGCGGCGTGTTGATACAGAGCTGCCGCCGCCTTGTGCTGCGCTTGGGTCAGCTCCTCCATCGCCCGGTTGATTGCCGTCGAGCTGCTCGATTCGATGGCTTTCTTGAGCGATTCAACCGCCGACTCGATCGCCGCGCGATCGGAGGGCGACAACCTGTCACCGCTTTCCTTGACGAACCGCTCGGCCCCGTACACCGCCTGATCGGCGTGGTTGCGCGCCTCGATCTCCTCGCGCCGCTTTCGGTCTTCGTCCGCGTGCGAGTCGGCCTCCTTCATCATCCGCTCCACTTCGTCCTTGCTGAGGCCGCTCGACGCCGTGATGGTGATCTTCTGCTCCTTGCCGGTGCCCAGGTCCTTCGCCGACACGTTGACGATGCCGTTCGCGTCGATGTCGAAGGTGACTTCGATCTGCGGTACGCCGCGCGGCGCCGGCGGGAGGCCGATCAGATGGAACTTGCCGAGCGTGCGGTTGTCGCGCGCGAGCGACCGCTCGCCCTGCAGCACGTGCACCTCGACGCTCGTCTGATTGTCCGACGCCGTCGAGAAGATCTCGCTCTTCCGCGTCGGGATCGTCGTGTTCCGCCCAAGCAGCGTCGTCATCACCCCGCCCATCGTCTCGATGCCGAGCGATAGGGGCGTGACGTCGAGCAGCAGGAGGTCCTTCACGTCGCCGGCGAGCACGCCGGCCTGGATGGCCGCGCCCACGGCGACAACTTCATCGGGGTTGACGCCCCTGTGCGGCTCCTTGCCGAATAGCTCCTTGACGATCTGCTGGACTCTCGGAATCCGCGTCGAGCCGCCGACGAGCACGGCCTCTTCGATCTTCGAGGGATCGAGGCCGGCGTCGGCCAGCGCCTGCTTGGTGGGCCCTACGGTCTTCTGTAGCAGATCGTCCACGAGCTGCTCGAACTTCGCCCGCGTGAGCTTCATCTGGAGATGTTTCGGACCGGCCTGGTCCGCGGTGATGAACGGCAGGCTAATGTCGGTCTCCACCACCGTGGAGAGCTCCATCTTCGCCTTCTCAGCCGCCTCCTTCAGGCGCTGCAGCGCCATCCGGTCTTTACCGAGATCGATGGTGTCGCTCTTCTTGAACTCGGTGATGATCCAGTCGATGATGCGCTGATCGAGGTTGTCGCCGCCAAGATGCGTGTCACCGTTGGTGGCCTTCACCTCGACAACGCCTTCGCCTACCTCGAGAATCGAGATGTCGAAGGTGCCGCCGCCGAAATCGTAGACGGCAATCGTCTCGTCTTTCTTCTTGTCGAGCCCGTAGGCGAGCGCGGCGGCCGTGGGCTCATTGACGATACGCATTACCTCGAGGCCGGCGATCTGTCCCGCGTCCTTGGTCGCCTGCCTCTGCGCGTCGTTGAAGTACGCCGGCACCGTGATCACCACCCGGTTCACGCCCGAGCCGAGGTATTCCTCCGCGGCCTGCTTCAGCTTCTGCAGGATCATCGCGGAGATTTCCGGCGGCGAGTACTCCTTGCCGGTCGCCGTAACGCGCGCATCGCTGTTGCCGGCGCGAACGACCCGGTACGGCACCATCTTCATCTCCTCGCTGACCTCGTCGAACTTGCGGCCCATGAACCGCTTGATCGAGAAGATGGTGTTCTCCGGATTGGTCACGGCCTGCCGCTTGGCGACCTGCCCGACGAGCCGCTCGCCTGTCTTCGCAAAAGCGACAACCGACGGTGTCGTTCGCGCGCCTTCCGGGTTGGTAATCACCACTGGCTCGCCGGCTTCCATCACGGCGACAACCGAGTTGGTCGTGCCCAGGTCGATTCCGATAATTCTGCTCATGCTGCCCCCGTGAACCGGGACCGCCCGGTATGCCTGATGTGGTCCAGAGTATATAACCTGAGTATGTTGTTGTCACTATCAAAGCCACAAGAAGTTCAAGGGGGTTGCCTGCTTATCGCGGTATCATTGATTTGCTAGCCAGTCCTGCCCCTCCTCGTACGAGGCGGTCTATGGATTTTCCGCGCCCCCCTTCGTAGGTCCACGTACAAGTCTGCTCGTTCCAGCGCTGCTGTCAGTGACTGTTTCTGTGGCGCGCGCACAGGAGCCGCCTCCAGCACACGTGGCATTTGTTGACGGAACCGCGATGCTCGAACGCGAAGGGCAGGCGCAGTCGGCGGCCGCCGGCGAGCCGTTCCTGCCTGGCAATCGTCTCCGTACGACACAAGGTCGCGTGGAGGTATTGTTTCCTGACGGCTCGGCGCTCAACCTCGACCAGTTCGGTGTGCTCGATCTTCAGTCCCCAACGCTGCTCCGACTGACGGAGGGTCGCGTCATGCTCGTCGTGGCCGGCTCCTCCGATCCGTCGAGGACGGTCCGGTATCAGATCGACACGCCGGTCGCGTCGGCTACCACCAACGGTCCAGGCGAATATCGCGTGGCGCTTCTTTCGGCGCCGGGCGGGCCCGAGATCGAGCTTGCGGTCTTCCGCGGATCCACGTCGCTTTCGACCGAGCACGGGTCGACGACGGCGGGAGACGGCGAGCGAACGCTGGCGCGCGACCTTGCAGCGCCAAGTTATCCGTTTCCATTCAACTCCGCGCGGTTCGATGCCTTCGATCGCTGGTTGACCCAGCGGCGCGAGGCACGCCTCGGAACTCGGTCGGCGCAGTACTTGCCGCGAGACTTGCACATGTACAGCGGCACATTCGATCGATACGGTTCGTGGTACTACCAGCAGCCGCACGGCTACGTGTGGTATCCCGCCGTCGCACCGACGTGGCGCCCGTACTACCGCGGCTACTGGGCCTCGCTTCGTCCGTACGGATGGACGTGGATCGGCCACGACATCCGGGCCTGGCCCATGCATCACTACGGCCGCTGGGGCTTCGCACAAAATAAATGGTTCTGGATCCCTGACCGGCACTGGGCGCCGGCCTGGGTGGCCTGGTCGGCAGCGCCGGGATTTGTCGGCTGGTGTCCGCTTGGGTTCGACGGCGGACCTGTCTTTGCCCTGACGATGGTCTTCGGCAATCCGTGGACCGGGTGGGTTCAGGTGCCCTCACCCTTCTTCGGTGGTTATGAATTCGTCGCACACAAATATGCGGTCGCCCCGGAGGTGATTCCGGCGAACACCTCCTTCACCGTCTCATCCAAGCCGCCTGTGTCTCCGCCGCACGCGGTTCCACGACTTGGGATGACGTCGCCGCAGTCGGCGGCGATCGCGACCGCAAGACAGCGGAACTGTGGCGTGGCCGGACCACGCTCCTTAGTCGTTGGTCCTCAACCGGCACTCGACAGTCGACGGTCATCAGTGGGCAGTCGGCGCGCCGCTCCCAGCGCTTCTCGGACTGAGCCGTTACGTATCCCACCGTCGCCGCCGAGGCCGTCGCGATCGGCGTCGCCGCCGGCCATGAGCGCGACGCCACGCGGCGCCGCCCCAAGGGCCGCGCCGGCGCAACAAGCGCCAGGTTCAGGCGGAGCTGCGGCGCCCGGGCGACGGCGGTCAGGCCGCCCCTAGGTGGTACACTGACTCTTCGTGGCCCACTACGTCGTCCGATTCGCTCGTAATGCCGGCGTCGCCGCCCTGTTCATTACGGCGGCGCTCGTCGGCATCCTCAGCGGCGTCCTCTTCGCGTATGCCGGCGATCTCCCACAGATCTCCGCGCTCGACAATTACAACCCGAGCACGATCACGCGCGTGTTCTCGGCAGACGGGCGGCCGATCGGCGAGTTCGCGGTGCAGCGGCGCCTGCTGGTCGGCTACGACGACATCGCGCCCGACTTGCGGCTGGCCATCATCGCGGCCGAGGACGGCACCTTCAATTCCCACTTCGGACTGAGCATTTCGCGGATTGCCGTCACGCTCATGCGGGATGTGCTCGAGGGCATGCGTGACATCATCGCACGGCGCACGTCGCGTCCGGCCGGAGCGAGCACGCTTACGCAGCAACTCGCGCGCAACCTTCTTCCGGAGGCCGTGGGCTTCGAATTGGGCGATATGAGCCTCGACCGGAAAATCCGAGAGGCCATTGTCGCGATCCGGATTGAGAAGCGGTACACGAAGCGCGAGATTCTCACGCTCTACGCCAACCAGGTGCTCTTCGGCCACGGCACCTACGGCGTGGAGTCGGCCGCACGCCTCTACTTCGGCAAATCGGCGAAGGACCTGGTTCTCGGCGAAGCGGCGCTGCTTGCCGGGATCATCCAGGCTCCCGGACGGCACAGCCCGTACGTGAACATGACCGCCGCGCTCAGGCGGCGCGCCTACGCGCTCGAGCGCATGGCCGACGAAGGCTTCATCACGCAAGCGCGTGCCGAGGAGGCGAAGGCCAAGCCGATCGTGGTGCGCGGCGAGCCGGATCAGCAGCAGTCGGTGGCGCCGTACTTCCTCGAGGAGGTGCGGAAGCACCTCGAGGCGCGCTACGGCGCCAAGCGTCTCTACGAGAGCGGCCTGTCGGTCCGAACGACGCTCGACACGAAGTTGCAGGACGCGGCCAATCGCGCGCTCGCAGACGGTTTGCGCCGCCTCGACAAGCGGCGCGGCTTCCGTCGTCCGACCAGGAACGTCGTCGTGGAGCGGCACACGATCGACGGATTCAAGGACGACCGCTGGAACCGGTCAATTGAGGTCGACGACATCGTGCCGGCGGTGGTGACCGCGATCGGTCGGCCCGCGCCAGCAGGCGGCGCGCGGCTGCGGATAGGCCCTTATCACGCAACTCTCACGCGTGAAGGCTTCGGGTGGACGGGCCGCGCGTCGGCCGCCAGTCTCTTCAAGGTGGGCGACCTCATCGAGGTCGAGATCACAGAGATCGATGAGGCCACCCGCATCGTCTCGGTTGTGCTGGAACAAACGCCCATTGTCGAGGGAGCGCTCGTCGCGATCGACAACCGCACCGGGCAGATCAAGGCGATGGTGGGCGGCTGGAGCTTCGGCCGAAGCAAGTTCAACCGTGCCGTGCAGGCGTACCGGCAGCTTGGCTCGACCTTCAAGCCGATCGTGTACACCACCGCCATCGATCGCGGCTTCACGCCGGCGTCGGTGATCGTCGATGAACCGGTCAGCTATCCGTCCGGTCCCGACGAGATGTACACGCCCCGAAACTATGACCGCGAGTTCGAGGGCCCCATCACGCTCAGACGCGCCCTGGAGCAGTCGCGCAATATCCCCGCGATCCGCATGATGGAAATGCTCGAACCCGCTCAGGTGCTTGCGTATGCTAAGCGCTTCGGCTTCGGGCAGGACTTCCCGCCGTATTTGTCGATTGCGCTCGGCGCTGGCGACGGCACGCTCCTGGAAGTGACGAGCGCCTACACAGTGTTTCCAAACAGGGGCGTGCAGATGAAGCCGTTCCAGATTCAGTGGGTGATGGACCGCGACGGCAACCTGCTCGAGGAAAACCGGGCCGAGCCGGCGAACGTCATCCGCGCGGACACAGCGTTCGTCATGACGAGCCTGCTCTCTGGCGTCGTCGAGCGCGGCACCGCCTCGGCTGCCGCGAGCCTGAACTGGCCGCTGGCTGGGAAGACCGGCACGGTCGATGACAACACCGACGCGTGGTTCATCGGCTTCGATCCCGACATCACCGTCGGCGTCTGGACCGGTCTGGACGAGAACAAATCGCTGGGACCGAACGAGACCGGCGCGGCCGCTGCGCTGCCGATCTGGATCGACTTCATGAAGGCCTATGTCGCCGGCCGGTCCGACAAGGACAGCCCACCTCAGTTCGAAGCGCCAGAGAATATCGTGTTCTTGTCCGTCGATCGCGCCACCGGAACCCCGACGTCTCCGGAACACCCAGACGCCATCACGGAGACCTTCATCGCCGGCACCCAGCCGGGTGGGCTCGACGGCGACCGCTAGTCCGCCTCGTCCTCCACTGCCTCGCCGAGCGTGCCGCTCGCCTTTTTCAGGAGAAAGCTCTTGATGAGGCCGTCGATGTCGCCGTCGAGCACACGGTTGACGTCCCCGACCTGTTCCTTTGTGCGATGATCTTTCACGAGCTGATACGGGTGCAGCACGTAGCTCCGGATCTGGTTTCCAAAGGCGATCTCCTTTTTCGCACCACTGATCTGCGCGAGCCTCGCTTGCTGTTCCTTTGTCCTGAGATCGTAGAGGCGCGCCTTCAGAACCTTCATCGCTGAATCGCGGTTGCGGTGCTGCGATCGCTCGTTTTGGCAGGATACGACGATGCCCGTTGGCAGATGCGTGATGCGAACGGCCGAATCGGTGACGTTGACGTGCTGACCCCCGGCGCCGCTCGAGCGATACGTGTCGATCCGAAGATCGTTCTCGTCTATCTCCACGTCGATGTCCGCGGAAAGCTCCGGCCAGACGTACATCGACGCGAACGACGTGTGACGCCGCGCCGCTTGGTCGAACGGCGAAATGCGTACGAGGCGGTGGACGCCCGCTTCGGCCGACAAGAGGCCGTAGGCGTATTCGCCCGTGACCGTCAGCGTGGCGCTCTTCAACCCTGCCTCGTCGCCGGGCTGGTGGTCGATCATCTCCCGTTTGAAGCCGCGGCGTTCCGTCCAGCGCAGGTACATTCGCAGTAGCATTTCCGCCCAGTCCTGCGATTCGGTGCCGCCGGCGCCGGGATGAATCGTCACAATCGCGTTCTTGCGATCGTGCTCGCCGCTGAGCATCTCCTTAGTCTCACCGGCCTGCACCTCCTGATCGAGTGCCTCGAGTGCATGGCCGAATTCGGCATCGACCGGCTCGCCCGCTTCGGCCCACTCCACGAGGACGGCCAGGTCGTCGCTTTTCTTCTTGAGCGACACCACCAGTTCGCAGTCCTGCTCGAGCCGTCGGCGGCGCTGCAGCACCTTCTGTGCTTCGGCCTGGTCTTTCCAGAAATCGGGCGCGACAGCGCGCGCTTCGAGGCGGGTCAGCTCTTCGTCGGGTCGGGAGGCCTCAAAGATAGCTCCGCAGATCGACCGCTCGCTTGCTGAGATCTTCGTAGCGGCGCCTCAAATCGTCGACGGTAGGCATTCAGGCAATCCTCACAGTTAAAAATGGCAGACTGCGACGTGCAAATCTACTGTTTCATTCTACGACGGGAGGAGCCGCGCGCCACCACGAGCATCACGATCGTCACGGCCACGGCCGCGTACGCAAAGACGTCGCCGGTCCGCATGTACACGGTTGCCACCTGCAGGAAGCGCGCCTGACTGACGATCACGGCGGGCTCGAAGATGCGGCTCTGCGCGGCGATCCGGCCGTACGGATCCACGACACCGCTGATGCCCGTGTTGGCCGCCCGGACCAGGTACCGACCGTTCTCGATAGCGCGCATCGACGCCTGCTCGAAATGCTGGTACGGCGCCGACGTCGGACCGAACCACGCGTCATTCGTGATTGTCGTCAGCAGCTCACTTCCGGCGCGGACGAATCGACCGACGAGGTGCGGGTAGACGATCTCATAGCAGATGGCCGTGCTCACAGAGTGCCCGTCGACCGGTAGCAGGACCGCTGACTCCCCAGACGAGAAATCCGTGACGGCTTCCACCAGAGGGGCGGCAAAGAAAAACACGCGCCTGAACGGCACGTATTCTCCGAACGGGACCAGGTGCATCTTGCGGTACACACCGGCCGTCGTGCCGTCGGCGCGAATGAGGTAGGCCGAGTTGTAGTATCGGGTCGGACTTCCGCGTTCGATCTGATCGCTGCCGAGGAGAATGGGAACCTTCGCTTCTCGAGCGAGCGCCCGAATTTGATCAGCCGCCGCCGGGTCATCTTCGAAGACGAACGGCGTGGCCGACTCCGGCCACACGACGAGGTCGACGCCCTTGCTGATCGCCTGTCGTGTCATGTCCAGGTAGTTCTGAAAGATGGTGCCCGCGCGGGCGGCGTCCCACTTCTCCGCCTGATCCACGTTGCCTTGTACGAGCGCGACCGTAAACGGCTGGCCGGTCCGCGTCAGTTCGCCACGCGCGACACGGGCGCTTCCCCACGCAGCAACAACAAGAACAAGCGCTGCAACGACGACCCCTGGCAGATATTTCCTGTTGACGTAGTGTCCGGCTTCAGCCGGACCGTCGGCGAACAGCCTGACCGCGACATCGCCCAACGCCGCACTGGCCGCCACAGCCAGTGCCGAGATCCCGAAGACGCCGAACAGGCTGGCGAGTTGCGCGATCGGCAGCACGCTCGCCTGGCTGTAGCCGAGTAGCACCCACGGGAAGCCGCCGAATAGATGTGTGCGCCCCAGCTCCGTCGCTACCCACACGAGCGGCGAAGCGATGAGCGCACGACGGCCAAAGGCCATCATCATCCGGCGTGTAATCAGAGAGAAGATCGCGGGAAACAGCGCGAGATACGCGATGAGCGCCGCGTTGACGAGCACGGCCACAATCGTTTGGAGATCGCCGTAAACCACCATCACCCGCGTGATCCAGTACAGCGTTCCGGTGAAGTACACGGCTCCGGCGACGAGCCCGAGCGTGAAAGCTCGAATAAGAGATCCTCGCTCGAGGGCGACCAGTAGCGGTGCCAGCGCGATCCAGCCCAGCGCGGGATGACCGAAGCGTGGAAAGCTGAACGCCAGCAGGACGCCGGACGAGGCTGCCAGCGCGAAGTCGAGGGAACGGGTACCCAACGTGTAGCGCGGGCCTTTCAGGCCCGCGTCGTCATCGTTCGACACGAGTCAGTCCGAGCCGGGGTCTCCCGGGCGTCCGTCAGCGGGTGATCCAGGGCTGAAATTGCTCTTCTTTCTGGAGCTTCGCGGCGACGCACTCCGCATCGCGCCGGGTGCTGAAGGTGCCGATCCGCACGCGGTAGACCGCCGGCGCGCCGCTCGGTGGCACGAGCACGTAGGCGGCGTATCCCTTGGCTGTGAGCCGCTCGGCCATGGCGTCCGCTTCGCTGCGTGAGTTCAGCGCCGCAAGCTGGACGGCATACCCCTGGGAGAGAGAACCCGCCCCCACCGACGCGGTCTCGGTTTCACGGAGCGAAGGCTGGGCCGGCGAAGACGGCGATCGCGTCACCAACTCCGGGCGGCTGGCTTCGCCCGACGCCGGCTTCAGTTCCTCGGGCGGCGTCTCCCGTTGTTCGAGCCGATTGAAGTAGCTGAGATCATCGACCGCGGGCGGCCGCGCGGCCACTCTCGGATCGGAGCCCGACACGGCGTTCGGCGCGCTCGACGACGTGGCGGCGACGTCGGCGGTTGGCACCTCGCTGAGGGCTGCGGTTTCGGCCACGGCGCCTTGCTCGCTGCGCACACCGCGTCCGACGAGCACGCCACACAGAAAGATCACCACCGACACGACAGTGGCGGCCATAAACAGGAAAACTAGTTGCTTTCCGTTCAGTTGGATCTCATGAAAGCCGTCGTCGGGCATGTGGGGGCCGAAACCGGGATTGATTGTACCACGTCGCGCGGGCCTTTCAGGCCAGCGTCCGCCGCGACCCTGAAAGGGTCGCGCTACCTTTGTCCTGATCGATCGACCACCCGCAGGGCGTCTTCTGATGCCGGGTCAAGCGGCCAGCGCGTGCGCTCCCCCTCGTGCGGGCGCCCGCGCTGTCCTTTCGCCTCCAAGAAGCGAGCCTCGAACGCCTCACGTCCCTCCCCGCGTGTGACGGCGTGCTGGCCGAGCTCGTTCAAGTTTGTCCGCGAGAAGCACGACCGACGCCTCGCTGAGCCAGAAGATGCGGCTGTCGTGAGTGACGGTCTCGAAGGGCATCGCGAAGATCCGTGAAGGTGCCTGGGCGGCGGCCGTCTGCGGTCCGCCGAGCAGCCACACGAGCGCGAGCGCAAGAACAGCTTCTTGTCTCATCTGGCCTCCACCTCGCCACCCTGCGCGGCGGCGCCGTTGGTCGGCGCGATTCTTATGACGCACGACGCCTCGCCGGTGCCTCGGCACGCCACGATTCGAGCGTTCGATTGCAGGTTGAACAACAACAGGAGGCGCGTGAAGGCAGCCGCGTAGAAGCTGCAGAGCGGGCTGTCGACCGGCTCACGCACGGAACAGAAGATCGAACCGCGCAGATCGATTTTCGCCGTGCCTCGGCGGAGTTTCGACGTCGAGTGGCTGCCTCGAAAGCTCCGTCTCACCAGTTTTCGCCCGACCCGAAGCAGGAGCCGGCGACGAAGCCAGACTGGTGCTGCTTTGATTAGCGCGCGCTGCAGTTGCGGCATGGATTCCACGGTCCACTCCGCAGCATATTCGCCGGCGCGGCTCGTGATCGTTTCATAGGCATCGCCCTCCTGCCTCAAGAAGCTCAGGACGGCATTGAGCGGCCCCAGGCCGATCTTGCCCTCTCGCAAGCCCTCGGCGTGCAACCAGTTCTCGTAGAAGCCCAGACGTGTAGGCCGGATGTCGGCAATCCCCTGGTGGAGGCTGGCGAGGAGCACGCGACCGATGCTGGCTTCCCGCATGCGTCAAGCGGCGAGCGCCGCGGCGTGACGTCCGGCTTCGGCTAGGTTGTGGCGTCCGGGTTCAGCCGGACTTGGAGCTAAGATCAACACGAGATGCCGAGCGCGGCCATTCTCGCCGGCGGCGGGGCGACTCGCTTCGGCGGGCGTGACAAGAGCACGCTCGTCGTCGGAGGCCGATTCATACGGGAGCGGCAAATCACCGAGCTGTCCCGCCTCACCGACGACATTCTGATCGTCGGCGGTCGGGTCGCCGCGGCACGAAAAGGCGTCACAGGGGAACTTTGCGATGAGATTGCCGTGCGCTTGGTCCGCGATCGTGTGCGCGGCTGCGGACCGCTGGGCGGTCTCGATGTGGCGCTTGCCGCGGCGCGCGAGGATCGGCTGGTGGTCGTCGCGGGCAATATGCCGTTTGTCACCGCCGAGCTGCTCGGGCATCTGCTCGCGCTCACGCGCGAGGCCGACGTCGTCGTGCCGCGGACCGAGGGCGGCTATCATCCGCTCTGCGCTGCTTACACGCACGCCTGTCAGCCGGCCATCGCCGCGCGGCTCGTTTGTCGGCGACTCAAAATGGACGAATTGTTCGCCGACGTGCGGCTCCGCACGGTCACCGGCGATGAGCTCCAACGGCTTGGCGACAGCGGCCGGCTTCTGGCCAACGTGAACACGCTGGCCGACTACCACGCGATCGAGGTGCGATTCGGTCACAAACTGTAATCGTATCATGAACTTACCGTCATTTCAGCGCGTCGCATGATGCTCAACCTCCAACGTCAGGTCCAGGACGCCGTCACCGATGTCGTGGCTCGGCATTTCGGACTGCGCGACGTGCCGCCATTTGCGGTCGAGGTGCCGCCGAGTCGCGCCTTGGGCGATCTGGCGGTGACCATCGCGTTTCAGCTTGCGCGCACGCTGCGAAAAGCGCCTCGCGCCATCGCGCAGGAGATCGCCGGCGTAGTGGGCCCCATTCCCGGCATTGCGCGCGTTGTGGCCGCGCCCAGCGGGCACTTGAACTTCTATCTCGATCGCCCGGCATTCCTCCTCGCCCGTGTCCATAGCCATCCGTCACTAATCCCAATCCACGCCGCAGAGCCGAAGACCATTGTCGAGCACACCGCCATTAACCCGAACAAGGCGGCGCACGTCGGTCACCTACGCAATGCGGCCTTGGGAGACACGCTCATTCGCGTACTACGGTTCCGCGGCACACCGGTTGAGGTGCAGAACTACATCGACGACACAGGTGTCCAGGTCGCCGACGTCATCATCGGGTTCCGCGAGCTCGAGCACGAGACGTTCGAAGGGGTCAGGCACATCGCCGACACCACGCGGTTCGACTATTACTGCTGGGACCTCTACTCGCGCGTCACCGACTGGTACGACAAAGACCAGAGCCGCCTTGAAATCCGCGCGGCCGCGCTCCACGCGCTCGAGCGCGGCGACGCCGAGACGGCTGAAATGGGCGCGTTCATCGTGGATCGCATCGTGCGCGCGCACCTCAAGACGATGGGGCAGTTGAACATTTCGTACGACCTCCTCACTCATGAGAGCGACATCCTCCGTCTGCAATTCTGGGCGCGTGCGTTCGAGATCCTGAAGGCAGAGGCCGTCGTGTTCCTCCAGAAACGCGGGCGGCTGGCCGGCTGCTGGGTCATGCGGATCGACGAACGGGCCGAGGCCGCTTCCGCCGAGACGGAACCTGAAGACCCAGGGGGTTCCGCGACGACGCACGCAGAAGCCGTCGCGCCGAGCGAGTCTAACGCCGAGCTATCCCCCTCGACCGAAGACCCGCGCGAGAAAGTCATCGTTCGATCAAACGGCGTCGTCACCTACGTTGGAAAGGACATCGCCAATCAGTTCTGGAAACTCGGCCTGCTCGGCCGCGATTTCCACTATCGACGCTTCGCGGAGCAACCGAACGGACGGACGCTCTGGGCCACGACATCCGTTGCCGACGGCGACCTTTCTGCGCCGCCCTTCGGCCGCGCCGGCCGTATCTATAACGTGATCGACTCCCGGCAGATGTATCTGCAGGCGCTCCTCGGTCAGGCATTGAGAGCCCTTGGCCATGAAAAGGAGGCCGACAACTCGATTCACTTCTCGTACGAGATGGTCGCGCTGTCGCACGCGACCGCGCGCGAGTTGGGATATGAAACGCCGGCGTCAGCCGACGCGACGAAGCCCTTCATCGAGGTGTCTGGTCGTAAAGGCCTCGGCGTGAAAATCGACGACCTGCTCAGTCTGCTCGTCGCCAAGGCCTCGCATCAAATCGCCGAGCGCAATCCGGAGCTGGCACCTGAGGAGCTCGCGCGCACCGCGTCGCAGATCGCCGTGGCCGCCATCCGGTATTTCATGCTGAAGTTTTCGCGCAGCAAGCTGATCGTGTTCGACATGGCGGAGGCGCTCAGTTTCGAGGGCGAGACCGGCCCGTACCTGCAGTATGCGGTGGTTCGCGCCCACAACATCTTTGAGAAGCTGAGGGAGCGGGATGGCCTGACGGAGGCTGGCGTCATTGCGAGCCTCGCAACAACACCATCTGACGAGCTCACCTCCAGCTCCGGTGAAGCCTATTCCAGCCCCGATTTGTGGGCGATCGTCCTTGAGGCCTCACGACTCGACGAGGTCGTCGAGCAGGTCGTGCGATCGCTCGAGTTCTCGGCCCTGGCCAAGTACGCCTTCGGCCTCGCGCAGCTCTTCAACGCCTTCTACCATCAATATTCGATTCTCAACGAGGAACAGGTCGAGCGGAAGCGCTGGCGCGCGGCGGGGGTGGCCTATTTCCGGTCGCAGCTCATCCGCGCGCTCGATCTGATGGGGATTGAAGTTCCGGCGCGGATGTAGCAGGATGCCCTTCCCCCTATGTCCTTCGTGGTGAAACGACTGAATAGTGACTCGAATGAAGACGGCTCTGATCGGAATCACGGCGTGCCGGAAGATCGAAGACTACCGGCAGTCTATCCTTCACGTAGGCGGCCAGGTCCGCGTGCTAGACGCCTCGATAGCCGTGTCGGATGTCGTCGGGGCCATCGACGGCCTGCTGCTCACCGGTGGCAAGGATCTCGCCCCGGCGCAGTACGGCGAGCCCCCGCATCCGACCGTCGTGGACGTCGCTCCCGACCGCGATCGGTTCGAGATCGCGCTCGTTGCTGAAGCACGCCGCCGTAATCTGCCGATTCTCGCGATCTGCCGAGGCATGCAGGTGCTGAACGTCGCCGCCGGCGGCACGCTCGTGCAGGACATTCCCACGCAGGTGCTGGGCGCGCTCGAACACCGCCTCTCGGTGCCTCCGCACAAACCGTTCGATCTGGCGCACGAGGTCTGGCTCGACAAGGACACGCTGCTCGCGCGCCTGATGCGCGAGCGTCTGAGCGATGCCGACTCGTGCGAGACCAACAGCCGTCACCATCAGGCCGTCAAGCAGGCCGCGCCGGGTTTCAGGGTGTCGGCGACCGCGCCCGACGGCGTCGTCGAAGCCATCGAGGATCCAGCGGCGCGCTTCTGCCTCGGCGTCCAGTGGCACCCCGAGAACTTCTGGCGCACGGGCGAGTTCCGGCCGCTGTTCGAAGGCTTCCTCGAGGCGAGCCAGAGCACTGAGGAATTGCGAAGTTAGGGAACTATATAGCAGTTTCATGGGGCACCCCGCTTGCCGTGAAGCGTCCTCGAGACCGCGTTCGGGTCCTTGGCCGCGCTGGGCGCAGGGACAAATGCGGGGCTCGCGCCGGAGAAAACTGCGCCGCGGCGCAGCCGGGCTGCCGTTGCCGGCGGTCCGAGCGATCGTGCAAGAGATTAATTCCTCTTTGGTAGCATCAGCCGCAGCATGTTCATCGCCGCCTGAGTGGCCTGGAACTTCACCATCTCGCGTCCGCCGAGGCACTTCAGCGTTCGCACGTGAACCTCGGCATCCGTTGCGACGGCGATGGCGACCGTGCCGACCGGTTTTTCGGGCGTGCCGCCGCCCGGGCCGGCGATACCCGTCACGCTGATACCCACACTCGTGCCGGCGCGCGCGCGGACGCCCTCGGCCATCGCTCGCGCCACCGGTTCGCTCACCGCGCCATGCTGTGCGATGAGCGACTCGGACACGCCGACCAGTCCCACCTTGGCGTGATTGCTGTAACAGACCACGCCGCGTTCGACGTACTCCGAGCTGCCGGGCACGTCGGTCAGGCGCGACGTCAAGAGCCCGCCCGTGCACGACTCGGCGACAGCCACCGTCCAGCCGGCCGCCCGCAGCAGATCGCCGACGACCGCTTCCAGCGGCGGCCCATCAGTGCTGTACACGGCCGATCCCAGCACCGCCTGCAGCTCAGCGGCCGCCGTCTCGAGTGCTCGGTCGGCGTCCGCGCGGCTCGACGCTGACGCGGTCAGGTGCAGCTCGATCTGACCGGACACCGCCAGGATGGTTGTGCTGATCGGCACAGGCTGCCCTAGCCAGCGCGAATAAATCGGCTGCGCGCATGCGTCGACATCGGATTCCGTGGGTCCAGTGATCTTGAGCACACGTCGAAACAGCCCGGCACCTTTCGCCCTCGGCCTCAGCCGTTCGCGAATTACGGCGTCAAGCATCGGCATCATCTCTCGAGGAGGACCTGGAAGAACCACGATGCTCGTGCCCTCGCGCTCGAGCCACAGTCCGGGCGCCGTTCCATTGGTGTTCTCGACCACCACCGCACCGCGCGGCACCATCGCCTGCCGACGGTTGATTTCGGGCATGGCCAGGCCTCGCTCGGTAAAGCGCGCGCGGACGGCCTCCACTATCGTCTCATCCACCTCGAGAGGCACCTGAAAAACATGGGCGATTGCCTCACGCGTGATGTCGTCATCGGTCGGACCGAGACCGCCAGTGCACACGACCAGGTCGACTCTGCCGATGGTGGCCGAAAGTTGGCGCGCGAGCTCCTCGACGTCGTCCCCGACGACCGTTTTCAGACGGATGTCGCAGCCGATGGCGTTCAGACATTCAGTGATGGCGAGCGAGTTCGTGTCGACGTGAAACGGCGTCAACATCTCGCTTCCTACGGCAATGATGCAGGCCTTCATGACATCTGGTGATCGGATAATCAGGTAATCACCAGGTGATCCAATTTCCAAACGCCAAGGCCGCACGCAGCGTGAGGTTCGCGTACAGCGCGGCCACGCCGTCATCGGCCATGACGCCGACGCCGCCGGAGAGCCGCTCGAACCGGTCAGCGGGATATGGTTTCACGATGTCGAACGCGCGGAACAGGAGAAAGGCAGCCAGGGCGCCGCCCCACTCGACCGGGTTCATCAAGAGGGTGATGAGCATCCCCATGACCTCGTCGATGACGACTGGGCCGGGATCGACCGCGCGAAAGTGCCGCTCAGCCGCACTGCCGCTCCACGCACCGACGACAAACAGCACCAGGATGGTCGCGACTTGCGCCACGGGCGAGGGCGGCAGCCCGGCCCACAGCAACAGGCCGACGGCAGATCCAACAGTTCCAGGCGCGAACGGAATGTAGCCAACGCCAAGAACGGTGGCGAGCGAAAGCGCAAGAAAGGATCGGAAAGATTTCTTAGCTGGTTCCATCGCCGACTCGCCGCGGGCGTTTCTTTCTGTTCTCTAGACCGTTCGAACCACCCGCGAGCCAGCACAGTAATCGTGCAGACCCCGCCGATCGCGGTTGAAGAGCGCCGTGACGAATCCGAGCGCGGCGGGCGCGGCGAGCAGCACCCATACGAACGTTCGGAGCAGCGAGTGGCCGACACCGAGCGACCCATTGCCCTGGACCGGCACGATCTTGATGCCGGCCGCCATCTTGCCCAGCGTCTGGCCGCCAACGGTGAAGGCCACGAGGTAGCCGCCGTTCTGCAGAAGCAGGAAAGCGACCAGCGGCCCCCGGGGGAGGATGTGGAGATCTCTTACGGTGAGCCCGCAGATCTCCATGGTGAAATACACCACCATCGCACTGATGGCGACGAGGATCGCAAGGTCGATTGCGAGGGCCCCAAGACGCGCGCCGACACTTGCGGGCACGACCGCGGCGTCGGCGTCCGCGCCGGATGGCCACTCATTGACACCCGAGCGCACCGACGGGGTGACCCCCGCGTCGGACGTCTGGGCCGTCGGTCCTGATAGATCCAGCAGTTGCGCGCGTAGAGGCTCGGGCCGAACTCGCGGCACCTCCGGCGTTGCGCGTCTCACGGCAAGGGGCGCGCGCGGAGGCGACGGTTTCGTGATGAGCGGCAACTCGTCGCTCGGTAGAGCCCCGAAGAGCGGGAGCTCGGTCGACGGCGCCTGCAGCGAGCCTTGCCTCGAGGTGGGCGAAGGGGCGAAGACACGCGCCAGGTCCGGCGTGACCTCCCAGGGCGGTCGGGGGACCGGCGCAGCGGCATGGATGAGCGTCAGGTCGTCGGACGGACTAGAGACGTTCGCGTCACCGTCGCGCATCGGGAGCTCGGGTAGATTCAGCGCGGGCGCGGGCGCCAGCGAGTAGTCATCTCCACAATTGCGGCAGCGGTCGACGTGTTCGAAGCCGAGGTATCCGCACTTGGGACATTTCATGGGAGTGGTCTGTCGCTGTTCTCCCAGTCGACCGATCGCGCGGAAGCGTCCAGCAGGCCAATGAGCTGCCGTTGGATGTCAGCACGCAGGCGATCGGCGTCGGGGCGCTGCGCGTCCGTCGGACGAACGAGATCCAGCGCCGCGAGCGCATCACGCAGCCTCCCGCCCGCAGCCAGCGCCCGCGCGCGAGCAAGGACCGTTTCGCCGCGAAGCGGAATCGGCGGTCCCGAATCCGCCGCTGTCGGCAAGGAAAGCGATGGCGGCGGAACCGCCTGCAGCGGAAGCACCGATCGCCACTGGGCGCCGCTTGAGATGATCCCGACCGACGCGGCGGCACCGATCACGAGAACCAGCGCGATCCATCCCGCGAGTCCGACGCCCGAACCGGCCGCGCGGCCGGGCGCCTGAGACAAGGTCGGCGAATGGCGCTCCCTCGGCGCGCTCGGCCTCGGCCGAACGGGGGTGCCCTGTTCGAGTCGGTTGAGTCGATCTAACACGGCCAGCGCCTCGTCGGACGGCGCGCCCTTGAGCATCGCCACCTCGAGCAACCGACGCGCCTCCTCGCCCTCGCCGCGCTGGAAGGCCGCCAGGCCGTTCTGCAACAGCTCCTCGGACTGGCGCTGGCGCTCGGCCAGGGCGCTGCGCGCGCGCTCAATGTACGCGCGCGCGCGTGTGTGACTACGATCGAGAAACAATACCCGGGTCCAGACGTTGACCGCCTGCTCTTACTGCTCTGCAAAGTAGTGATCCAGGCCGACGAGCAGGAGTTGCTCGATCTTCGCGTCCCGATCCGAGCCCGCCGTGCCGTCAGGCGCGCTCGAAGCGTCGGATCGAGGCCAATCAGACATGTGCTAAGTGGTTGGAGACAGGTCAATTATAACATTCAGAGTGCAGATCGCTCTGGTCAATCTACAATCTATCGGGAATTCAATTTGCAATCTGCTTGCAAGCTGCAGTTTCATGGCTGTCATTGAGTGCGTTCCGAACGTGAGCGAAGGCCGCCGGCGCGACGTCGTGGACGCGATGGCCAGCGCGATCCGCCGAGTCGAGGGCGTGACGCTCCTGGACTATTCCTCCGACCCGTCGCACCACCGATCGGTGTTCACCTTCGTGGGCGACGCCCCGTCGCTCGAGCACGCGTGCCTCGCGCTCTTCGACCGGGCAATCACCGACATCGATCTGCGCACTCATCGCGGAGAGCACCCGCGTCTGGGCGCCGTCGACGTGGTGCCGTTTGTGCCCATCCAAGGCGTCGCGATGCACGACTGCGTTGCCCTGGCAAGAAAGGTCGCAGCCGCCGTGGCCGAGCGTTTCCGAATCCCGATCTATTTGTACGAGGAGGCCTCGTCCAACCCGGCGCGTAAGAACCTCGAGGACATTCGCCGAGGCGAATTCGAGGGTCTGTCGGCCAAGATGGCCGGTGCGGGCTGGGCGCCCGACTTCGGTCCGCCGGCTCCCCATCCGAGCGCGGGCGCGTCAGTCATCGGCGCGCGCATGCCGCTCATCGCCTACAACATCAACCTGGCGACCGATCGCCTTGACGTGGCGAAACAGATCGCGGCGACGATCCGACAAAGTTCCGGTGGCTTCCCTTTTGTGAAGGCAATGGGCATCAAGCTCGAGGATCGCGGGATCGTGCAAGTGTCGATCAACCTGACGAACTACGAGAAGACGCCGATCTTCCGCGTGTTCGAGGTCGTCAAGCGCGAGGCGGACCGGTTGGGTGTGACCGTGCTCGAAAGCCAGATCGTCGGCCTGGTCGCCTCCGCGGCACTCACAAAAGCCGCGGCCTACTACCTGGAACTCAAAGGTTTTTCAGCCGATCAGATTCTCGAAGAAAAACTCAAAATGGAATAATTTTCACACAGCCTCTTCCTCGGGCTCCATCCGCCTGGACGGCGCAATCCCAAACGCGCGCATCTTCCGATAGAGGTTGCTGCGCTCCACGCCGAGCACCTCCGCGGTCTTTGACATGTTACCCTGCTGCTCGGCCAGCGTGCGGAGGATCAGGTCGCACTCGAAGCGGTCCCGCGCTTCGTGCAGCGTCAGGTGTCCGGCCGACGCCTCGTCGGGATCAGCGCGCGTTAGCGCATGCTGATCGAGGAAGCTCAGATCCGCCGCAGAAATTAAGTCGCCTGGCACCATGATCATCAACCGCTCGATCACGTTCCGCAGCTCCCGCACGTTGCCCGGCCACGGGTAGTGCTGAATAACGGCCACCGCGCCGGGCTCGAAGCTCTTCAGCCGACGGCCGTACTCCCGCGCGAACTCGGCCATGAAGTGGTCCGCCAGCAGCGAGATGTCTTCCTGACGCTCGCGGAGCCGTGGAACGAAAATCGGGATGACGTTGAGCCGGAAGAAGAGATCTTCGCGGAAGTTGCCGGCACGAATCTGGGCCGGAAGATCCTTGTTGGTCGCCGCGATCACACGCGCATCCACCTTGATGCGCGCGGTGCCGCCGACCGCCTCCATGGTTTGCTCCTGCAGCACGCGCAGCACTTTAGCCTGGGTCTTGCGGCTCATGTCACCGATCTCGTCGAGAAAGATTGTGCCGCCGTCGGCGACATCGAACTTACCCCGCCGGTCGACCACCGCGCCGGTAAACGCCCCGCGCACGTGGCCGAACAGCTCGCTTTCGATCAGCTCCTCGGGAATCGCGGCACAGTTCACCTCGACGAACGCCGCGGTTCGCCGCCGGCTCAGCGCATGGATCGTCCGCGCCACCAGCTCCTTGCCGGTGCCGTTCTCTCCATAAATGAGCACGCGGCCGTTGGTCGGAGCAGCCATCGCGACCTGTTCGCGCAACTGCCGCATCGCGTAGCTCTCGCCCACCATCGTCTGCGTTCGGTCCACGCGGGCACGCAGCACCCGGTTCTCGGCCTCAAGCCGATGCTGCCGGAGGGCATTGCGCACGACCAACACGGTCTTTTCGAGCGAAAGCGGCTTCTCGACAAAGTCGAAGGCGCCCATCTTGATCGCACGCACCGCCGATTCGATGTTGCCGTGGCCGGAGATGAGCACGACCTGAGCGTCGACCTGTCGCTCGCGCAGCCGCGCGAGCGTCGCCAGGCCGTCCATCCCCGGCAGCCAGACGTCCAACAGTACGAGAGCAACGGACCCGCGCGTCACCCGGTCGAGGCACGCCTCGCCGCTCGCCACAGCCTCGACGGTGTGGCCCTCGTCGCGCAGCACGCCAGTCAGTGCCGTCCGGACGCCGGGCTCATCGTCGACGATCAGGATCGTTGGCTTCATCGACTCAGCATGGCAGTTCGATCGCAAACCGCGTGCCGCGCGGCGTGTTGTCGCCCACCTCGACGTTGCCGCCATGCTCGGCGATAATCCGGCGCACAATCGCGAGGCCGAGGCCGCTCCCGCGGCGCTTGGTCGAATAGTACGGCAGAAACAGCTTCTCGCGTTCGGCCGACGGTATCCCCGGACCATCGTCAGCTACAACCAGGCGGACGATGTTGTTTACGGCGTCATGTTGCGTCTCGACGACAATTTGGCCGCCGCGTTCCGTGGCTTCGATGGCATTGTCCACCAGATTGATGATCACGCGGCGAATCTGTTCCGCATCGAGCCGCACGAGCGGCACACCGGCCGCAAACCGCCGCTCGATACGCACGTCCGCGAAAATGCCGTTATAGAGTGCCAGCGTATCCCCAACGAGCTGCTGCAAATCGGTCGGTGTCGCACGGGGCGACGGCATGCGCGCAAATTGCGAGAACTCGTCGACAAGTCCCTTGAGCGATTCGACTTCGCCGACGATGGTCTCGGTACACTCGTCCACCAGCGCACGGGCACCGGAAAGCGCGCCCGCGAAGTGCCGGCGCAGGCGCTCGGCAGACAATTGAATCGGCGTCAGTGGGTTCTTGATCTCGTGCGCCAGTCGACACGCCACCTCGCGCCACGCGGCGACCTTCTGCGTCCGAATCAGCGGCGTCACGTCGTCGAGTACGAGCACCATGCCATCCGGCATGCCGCTGTCGCCCACGAGCGGCGTGGCCACGGCGGCCAGGTGCAGCTCCTGGTTGATACGCGGCATGGCAATCTCCTGCGCCGCCGGAGCCGTCTTCGCGCTTCCGACGTGGCTCGACGAGCTCGCCACGCCCTGAGCCGGTCGAAGGGCGCCCGCGACGAGCGCCCCGAACGGCTAAAGATCTGCGCGATCGAACACCGAGGCTGCCGGCTGTCCGACCGCCGTTCGCTCCAAGCCGAGGAGGCGCGCGGCGGTCCCGTTGATCATGGTGACCGCTCCACTGCTATCGACCGACACCACCCCGGTCGTGATGCGCTCGAGAATCGTCTCGATGTAGCGCCGGCGCCCCTCGACCTCGACGTGTTTTCGCTTGAGCTCGATGGTAGACCGGTCGACCTTGCGCCTGCTCGCGGCCAGTTCGCCGGCCATCGTGTTGAACGCTTCGGTGAGCGCTCCGAACTCGTCGTTGCTCTGCGGATCGATGCGCTGGTCGAGGCGTCCGGCGCCGATTTCGCGCGCGGCGGCGGCTAGCAGCAGCACCGGGCGTGTAATGCGTTTCGCTAAATAGGATCCCATCCAAACGGCGCCAAGCAGAATCAGCAGTGTGACCATCAAGAAGATCGACAGATACACGCCCGTCATCGGCCGCCGCAGGACGCGCAGCTGGTTGTAGCTTTCGAACGCCTGGGTCATGCGGCGGGCGCGATCCGCCATTTCGCCGGTGAGATGATCGGTCGCCACCGCGACGCCTTTCGGCCGGCCGTCTGGGCCACGGATCACCGCCGCCGCGTGCAGCAAATCGCCGGCAGGACCGAGCGTTTCAATCGACCGCGTCTCGGCTGATCCGCCGAGGGCTTGAGCTGCCAGGCGGCAGCGCGGGCGCCGCGACGTCGAGCACCGGTTCCAGACCCGGCAACGCCCCAATCGCCGGCCCGACGCAGTACACCGCGACCATCTGGACACGCTGCATCGCAACATCGGGCGACAGCAGATCGCGGATCGGCCCCACGTCGGTGCTCGTCAGATCCACGGCCGCCAGCCTGCTGGCAATTCGCGTCGCGTTTTCGCTCACGAGCAGCTGACGCTCGTAGTAGTAGTCGCCGGCAATTCGGTTCGCCGACGCGAGAATGTCCCCCATCTGCGCGTTGAACCATCGGTCGATGTTCGTGCGAATCAGCTCGCTACCCACCAGCAGCACGATGATCGTCGGCACGAGCGCCATGCCGAGCAACAGGGCCTGCCGTTCGCCCGGAACCGGGCGAACGGCAGGCCGCGCCGCCGCTCCATCACGAGCTTGGCGATGTTGCACGCGAGCACAAACACGAGCACCACGAGCACCGTCAGGTTCGCGGTTGACAGCGCGTAGAGGACGAACTCGGTGAGGAAGTCCGGGGTAAACCTGTGTGTGTTGCTGGCGAGGGCCACCAGCGCAGCCAGCAGTGCGAGCAGAATGGCGATGCCCGCCAGAATCAGGCGCGGGTTGTCACGGAATGGAGGTCCCCTGCGAGGCCGCGCGGGGGGAGCGGGCCCGCTCATGCGTCTCGGCGCGATGGATGTCACAGTCGCGGGCACTTCTACGGAATAAACGTAAACTTCGCAACGCCGAGGATCGACCCACGGTCCCACGGCAGGAAAAACCAGAAGGAGTTGCGCGGCCGAGCGCTGGCGCGAACGCGGACGTAGTATTCGGCATTGGTCTCGAGCGCCGAGGTGGCGGAGACGGGAATCTGCTCGAACCGCGTCATCCAGCGGCGAACCGCGTCCTCGTCTTCAGTCGGACGCGCGTCCTCGACGCCGCCGTCAAAGGCTCGCGACATCTGATACCGGCGGGTGAGATTGTCGAAGCGAACGCTCGCAGCGATGGTCACCGAGGCAATGGTCCGATCGAACCAGATCGCCGCGCCGCGCCGCATGTCGATCTCATACGAAAACGTCGTCGGCAGCCCGCTCTGAATCGCGTCGCGCACGTCGGGCGAGAAGGCGTCAGTCAGCTCGAAAGATACGAGCACCTGCCCGTCGCGCTGAATTGGCGTCACGGTCAGGTCGGGCTCTGCCGCGCGGAGGAGGCCGCCGGCAGGCGCGAGCATCACTGCAGTCACCAGGACACGAACACACAAGGAACACCAGCGGGTCGGCATCATTCTTTCACGTTCAAGAGATCTTTGAGCTCGCTCATGAACTCGCCAAGATCCCGGAAATGGCGGTACACCGACGCGAACCGGACGTAGGCCACCTTATCGAGCTTCTTGAGCTCCTCCATCACGAACCCACCAATGTCGGCGGTGGCAATCTCCTTCTCCGGCCGCTCATGAAGCGTGGCTTCGACGCGATCGGCGATCGCCTCGAGCGCCGCCACGGTCACCGGACGCTTCTCACAGGCCTTGAGCAGCCCACCGATGAGCTTCTGTCGCTCGAACCACTCGCGCGTGCCGTCCTTCTTCACCACCATGTACGGGATCTCGTCGATACGCTCGTAACTGGTGAAGCGCTTCCCGCACCCAAGGCACTCGCGACGCCGACGGATCACCTCGCCCTCTTTGCTTTCGCGCGAGTCGACGACTTTGTCCCCCAGATACGTGCAATATGGACATTTCATCGATCGAAGGCCCTACGCGGTCCGGCCGGTCTCGGCCTCATCGGCAAGGTCGCGCATCCCTGCCAGGTTCAGCCCTTCCTGCGCGGCAAAGAAAAGACCGAGGCAGAGCGCCGATCCCACGGAAAACGCGTGAAGCACAATGGCCGCGCCGACCGCGGCGTCATTGGGCGCTCCATAGAAGACCGTTGCGCCCACGCGAAAGGCTTCATGAAAACCGCCGATCGCGCCCGGCGTCGGCACCGCGATGCCAATCACGAGCAACGCGATGAAGAGGAACGACCCCGTGAACGGAACGTTCAGTTGGAAGGCTTTCGCCACGGACCAGATCCCGAGGCCAATGCAGAGCCAGAGGGGAAATGACCAAACAAGTGTCGCCAGAAGCTGTCCGGGCCGGCGAATCGCGCCGAGCCCCTTCGCAAAATTTTCGGCAATCCTCGCGATGAAACCAGCGAACACGGACGGGACCACCTGCTCCAAACGGACGAACGTGCGCGCCAGAGCGGCCGGATCCTTGGCGACGAAAAACAGCACAACTAACGCGGAAACCGAGACGACGCCCGCAGCCGCGCCCGCCCACTTCACCGCGGCCAGCGCCGCCAGATTCGCGTTGGTCAGGTCGGGCTCGGAGAAAAACACGTACCAGGCCAGCAAGATGAGGACGGTCATGGTATCAAGCAGGCGCTCGATCACGATCGTTGCGAAAGCGCCCGTCGCGCTGAGCGGCTCATGGCGGGACAGAAAATAGGGCCGGACCAGTTCGCCGGCAGCGGCCGGCAGCACGCTGCGCGCCGCAAATCCGACGGCAGTCGCTCGAAAGGCATTGGCAAAACTCGGCTTGCCAAGCGGCTCCAGGAGGTACTGCCACCGCCAGGCACGGATCCCTAGAGTCCCCAGCATCGTAGCGAGCGACAGCACCAGCCACTCGGGACGCGCATGCAGGATCTCGTGCACCACGCCGCGCCAATCCACATTATTGAAGAACAGGGCCAGCAGCGCGAGGGCCAGCGCGACAACGACAATCGTACGGATATGTGATCGCATGCGACCGTCCACTACTATAACGCCCTAGCGCCTTCCTGGATCGCTCGCACTATATGTTGTTGTTGCGGAGCGCGCCTCGGTCCTTGTAAGATTTCAGCCTTCCCCCTGGCGCTGAGGAATTCCCTTGCCGCTTGCGTCTCCCGTTCTCCAGACTTCACTCGCTCATCGTGCGCCCGAGCGACACGGCAAGGTTCGCGACATCTACGATTTCGGCGACCGTTTGCTCATTGTGGCGACCGACCGCATTTCGGCGTTCGATTTCGTCCTCGGCTCCGGCATTCCAGACAAAGGTAAAGTGCTCACCCAGATCTCGGCATTCTGGTTCGAGCGCACGCGGTCGGTCGTGGACAACCATCTCCTCTCGATCGAATCCTCGGATCTCCCAGTCGACTCCAGCCATGACCGAGCCGTCCTGGCCGGGCGGTCCATGCTGGTCAGAAAGACAGGCCCGCTGCCGATCGAGTGCGTCGCGCGAGGCTATCTTTCGGGGTCCGGCTGGAAAGATTACCTGGCCAGCGGCCACGTGTGCGGAATCCGGCTGCCGGCCGGCCTCCGCGAGTCAGACCGCCTGCCGGCGCCCATCTTTACGCCCGCCACCAAGGCGCGAACCGGCCACGACATCAATATCAGCGAGGCCGAGGCGGCGGATCTAGTCGGCCCCGCGGTGCTCGCGCGCGTCCGTGAGCTGACCCTGCGGCTCTACGCCGAAGGCGCCGCCCATGCCGAATCGCGCGGCATCATCGTGGCCGACACCAAGTTCGAGTTCGGCTTGCTGCCCACCGGCAAAGACGAGGAAAATCGCCGGCGTCCCGATCCGGCGAGGCTGATCCTGATTGACGAAGTGCTCACGCCCGATTCGTCACGCTTCTGGCCGCGCGACAGCTACAACCCAGGTGGGCCGCAACCGAGCTTCGACAAGCAGTTCGTCCGCAATTACCTGGAACGTATCAAATGGAACAAGCAGCCGCCCGTCCCCTCGCTTCCCGACGACGTGGTGGTCAAGACGCGGGAAAAATACGTCGAGGCGTTCCGCCGCCTCACAGGCCGGGAGCTCCAATGATCTCCGAGCGATTGGAACGGCTGATAGAGGATATGGTCGACAAAGGCGTCCAGTTCGACGACGCCGTCCACGAATTCGAGAAGCGTTTCATCGCGCGCATGTTGGACGCTTCTGACGGCAGCCTCACCCGAACCGCCGAGACCCTCGGTATCCACCGCAACACCCTCACGCGGAAGATGGGAACGTACAAGATTAAACGTAGGGCGGGTTAGCCGGGATCCCGCCGGCGGCCGCTCATGCCTGCTCGGTCTTAAGGTAGCGCTCCCAGCTTGCTACAGCAGCGCTCCCAGCTTGACAGTGCCGGCCGGTGACATATAATTAGCAGTCGCTCTTGTCGAGTGCTAACCAGCTTCAGAGCCATCCGTGGCAGGCAGCTTTGGGCGGCCGGGCCTTCAGGCTGGGGCATCAACGCTCAAGGATCTCCAAAACAGTCGGGACAGACGGAGTACAGAGTATGCAGAGCATGAACGTCAGACCGCTGCACGACCGCATCATCGTTAAACGCCTCGAGGAGGGTGAACAGAAGATCGGCGGGATCATCATCCCGGACACCGCCAAGGAAAAGCCGCAGCAGGGCAAGGTCATCGCTGTGGGCGCCGGCAAGTCGAAGGACGACGGCAAACGAATTCCTCTCGACGTTAAGGCCGGCGATCTCATTCTCTTCGGCAAGTACTCAGGCCAGGAAATCAAGCTCGACGGTCAGGAATACCTAATCATGCGCGAGGACGAAGTGCTCGGGGTCGTCGAGGACAAGAAGAAGAAGTAGCGCGGGCCTTCCAGGCCAGCGGAAATTGGCGGTTCTGAAAGGGCCGCCCTAGAGGAGAACACAGAAATGGCAAAGCAGATTGTGTACGGCGAGCAGTCACGCCAGGCCGTGCTGCGCGGCGTCAACCAGCTGGCCGATGCAGTCAAGGTGACCCTTGGCCCCAAGGGCCGGAACGTCGTCCTCGACAAGAAATTCGGTTCACCGACGATCACCAAGGATGGCGTCACCGTCGCCAAGGAAATCGACCTCAAGGATCCGCTCGAGAACATGGGCGCACAGATGGTCCGCGAGGTGGCGAGCAAGACGTCGGACATCGCGGGCGACGGCACGACCACGGCCACCATACTGGCCCAGGCGATCTACCGCGAGGGCGCGAAGAACGTCGCCGCCGGCGCCAATCCGATGGACCTCAAGCGCGGCGTCGAGCGGGCGGTCGAGACGATCACAACCGAGCTGAAAAGGATATCGAAGAAAGTCGGCGCCAACATGGTCGCGCAGGTCGGCACCATCTCGGCAAATAACGACGAGACGATCGGCAAGATCATCGCCGAAGCGATGGACAAGGTCGGCAAGGACGGCGTCATTACGGTCGAAGAGTCCAAGACACTCGAAACCACGCTCGATGTCGTCGAAGGCATGCAGTTCGATCGCGGCTACCTCTCCCCGTACTTCGTGACCGATCCCGAGCGCATGGAGGTGGTCCTGGAGAACCCAGTCCTCCTGATCCACGAAAAGAAGATCAGCTCGATGAAAGACCTGCTGCCGGTGCTCGAGCAGGTGGCGCGTCTCGGCCGCCCGCTGCTCATCGTGGCGGAGGACATCGAGGGTGAAGCGCTGGCGACGCTCGTCGTGAACAAGCTGCGCGGTACGTTGCAGGCCGCCGCGGTGAAGGCGCCCGGCTTCGGCGATCGCCGGAAGGCGATGCTCGAAGACATCGCGATCCTGACCAACGGCCGGGCGATCACCGAGGACCTGGGCATCAAGCTCGAAAGCATCAAGATAGAGGACCTCGGCAAGGCCAAGAAGGTCACGATCGACAAGGACAACACGACGATCATCGAGGGCGGCGGCACCTCGGCGGCAATCGAGGGACGCGTGAAGCAGATCCGCACACAAGTCGAGGATACGACCTCGGACTACGACAAAGAGAAGCTCCAGGAGCGGCTGGCGAAGCTCGTGGGCGGCGTTGCCGTCATCAAGGTCGGAGCGGCCACCGAAACCGAGATGAAGGAGAAGAAGGCGCGCGTCGAGGACGCCATGCACGCCACGAAGGCGGCCGTCGAGGAGGGGATTGTGACCGGCGGCGGCGTGGCGCTGCTCCGCGCGGCCAAGGCGCTTGACGGGCTCAAGCTGTCGGCCGATCAGCAGATCGGTGCCAACATCGTGAAGCGCGGCCTCGAGGAACCGCTGCGATGGATCGCTCAGAACGCCGGCGAGGAAGGCTCGATCGTGGTGGCCAAGGTCCGGGAATTGAAGGCCGAGGAAGGGTTCAACGCCCTCACCGACAAGTACGAGAATCTAGTGCTGGCTGGCGTCATCGACCCGACGAAGGTCGTCCGTGCGGCGCTCCAGAACGCAGCGTCCATCGCGTCGCTCCTGCTGACGACCGAAGCGCTCGTGTCGGAGATTCCTGAGGACAAGAAGGAAGCCGCAGTACCGCCGGGGGGCGGCGGCATGGGCGGGATGTACTAAGAGTCAGAAGTTAGAAGGCAGAAGTAGGGACCCAATCGCGGTTTCAGCGCAGCGTGAAGGTCAACTCGACTGTGACGAGCACCGGCACCGGATCGCCAAAGCGCGTCCCCGGGGCGAAGCGCCACTGGCGGGTCGCGTTGATCGCTTCCTGATCGAGACCGAAAATCTGGTCGAGCGAGCGGACCACACGCACATCGCTGACCAGCCCGTCCTGTCGGACGATGCATTCGAGCAGGACCGTGCCCTGGATTTTCGCGCGCATGGCATCGGAGGTGTACGATGGCTTCACCTCGTGCAGTAGGCGAGGCACCGTAACCCCGTTGCCAGGGCGATAGGCGCCGCCTCCCGTTCCACCGCCGAACCCCACGCCGAGACCCGAGGCGGCCCCCGAACCAATACCGGATCCCTTTCCAGTGCCGGCGCCGCCCAGGCTGCCTGAACCCTGCGACAAGCTGGGCGGTCCGAGAGGAGCTTCGATCACGCCAGGCAGCGAATCTGTCGCGGCTGCGAGTGTCTGCACGGGAATGTTCACTTGCTGGACCGGGTTCGGCTCCACCTTGGGCCGCTGCTGCGGCTCGACCTTCAGGGGCTCGACGACGGGAACGGTGATTTCGTCCTTGCCGGGGATCTCGGCCTGGCGGGGCGGTTCTTTTATCTGATTTCCGCCGCCGCCGCCGCCGCCCGGACCCGGCCCGCTCAACCAGACGAGCCGGTCGCTTGCCTCGGGCATAAACGCCGTCACCCCTTGCGAGCGCGGTGCGAATCTGTTGACCAGCACCAGCAGCAGGATGAAGCTCACGTTGGTGGCGAACGACGTGACGAGCGACCACCCGAAGCGCTTCGGCTGCCACTCGAAGAGGAACGGCACCTCCGCGGGATGCACCCCATCGACGTGCGCCGAAAGATCTCCGGCGGAAAGGTCGCTCTGGCGTCCTCGCGGTGAGGTGGTTCTTGCCATTGGGAACGGATGTTGACGTGCAGAAATATTCTCGCGCACGAATCCTCACGGCTGCAACTGCAAAAAGGGTGCCTCAAGATCCAGGCTTATTTGTGGATTACTTGTCAAGACGAACGGCAGAAGCGCGAGGACGGCGTGTCTACGCCGGGTGCCTACACCCGGCCCGTCCATGCCCCGATGGCGGCGTTGCCGCCGCCGTAAGCATGAAGGACCGCCAGCGCGTCGGCGGCGAGCGGCGCGCTGCGGATCGCGACGAGCACGCCGCCTCGCGCTGTGAGCACCTCGAAAATGCGGCCGTCGTGAGCCTGAAAGCCGACCCGCCGCATCGTGCTGGCCAGTCCGAACCTTGCGAGATCGCGGGTCGAGCCCTGCAGCGCGGAAACGAGCGGGCCGCGCGCCAGTACGGCGCCGGTCTCGGTCAGCTCGAGCGGCTCGCCTGGCGCGCCGAGAGTCCGTTCGATGAGCCGGCCCACTTCGGGGCTCCCTTTCGCAAGAATCGACAACGACTCAGCCGGCAGGCCGGCCTTGCGCAAGGCTTCGAGCCCTTTCTCTGCCCACGCCACGTCCTGGAAGACTCCCACAGTGAATTGTCCGGTCTCGACATCGATCATGCTCGCGTAATGTATCACGGTGGCGGCAGGCCGCGTCCTGGCCTGGTCGCCCACCTAGGGGAGCCCGTGGTAGTACAATCGACTGAGTTCCTCGGTCCGCCAGTCGATCGTTCATTCGGCGACCGGGCTTATCACGGCCGGGGAGGAGTGCATCATGGGACGACTTGGATTGCCTGAGCTGGTGATCATCCTGATGATCGTGATCATCATTTTCGGGGCGAACCGCCTACCCCAGCTCGGGCGCGGCATCGGCAGCGCGATCAAGAATTTCAAAGATGGGTTGAAGAACGAGACGACCGACCACAAGTCAGAGAACCAGCCTTGAATCGCCGACTCGTCGGGTCACCCGCTCGCGATCGAGATACTCGAGTAGCGGGATCGCGAACTTGCGCGTCACCCCGAACCGCTCCTTGAAACTCGCGACGTCGATTCTCGTTCCACTTTTTCCTATCGCCACAACCTGATCTTTCAGCGCTTTCAGTGCTTCGTGGTGAAAGAACAGCGTCTCGACCTTCACAACCCGTTCTTGTCGCTGTAGCAGCTTCAACACGCGATCAGCGACAGAGGCCGTCATGCCCACTCGAGAAGCCAGCGCAGCTACGTCGGGCGGCGTCAGGCCCGCAGCGCGCAGCGTGTTCTCAATGCCGTCTCGCGCCCGCTCTTCCTCCGGCGAGAGCCGAATGCGGTAGGTCGCCAGCATTAATCGATCGCGCGCGATCACGACACCCGCGTCCGCCAGATCGTGAACGGCCCGCTCGAACACAGCGGGGTGGCCATGGCGGAACAGCCGCTCACGCGCCTCTTCACGCGGCATCCCTTGAGAAAGCGGCTGCGCGACATGGTGCCGAGCCAGCAGATCGACGATGGACGTTTTCAACCGGTCGAGGATTGTCGCGGAAACCAGCACGTCGGCCGCGCGCCGAACCCCGTGCGCCTGCACGAGTTCGGCGACGCGCGGGTCGATGTCGCGACCGTTGATGCCCGATCGCGAAATCAGCGCCGACATAGGGAGACCCTTCGAACCCGCCTCCTCCACCATCACAACCACCGCGGCGAGCTCCGCCTCGATCGACCCGGCGGGGTGAGCCCCCAGCTTCCGGCAGCGGTCGATCGCCGTCGTGGTACGAATGGCCGCTCGGGGGGGGGCGGGATCGAGAATCTCCCCGCCCGCGATGGTCAAGGGAGGCGAGTAGGCGCGAAGGATGTACCGATCACCTCGCGCCAGAATCGCGGGGCGTTCGAGCCGCAGGCGCACATACACCCGTTGACCTGGTCCGACCGCCAGCTGCGTCCCGCCCTCGGCCGGACCGATGATCGACACGCGTCCGATGACCTCGGCAGTGCCCTGATGAAAGCGGACGCGAGCACCGTGTCTGAGCGGCCCGGCGCTCGCCAGCGTCTCCAGGCTCGCGTCGGCGGCGCGGGTCACTTCGAACGCGCCCGGACTCACAAGGACCTGACCGCGTTCGAAGTCTCCCACGTCGACGCCGCCGAGGTTCACGGCGACGCGCTCTCCGGCGACCGCCTCCGCCTTGCGGGTCCCGTGCACCTGCACGCCACGCACCGACACGCCTCGGCCGACCGATGCGTCGGGGACGACGAGCAATCGATCGTCGGGACGCACCCGTCCGGACACCAGCGTGCCGGTGATCACTGTGCCAAATCCTTTCATCGAGAAGACGCGATCGATCGGCAGCCGTGTTGGCCCCTCCAACGTGCGACCGCGACCCTTCGCCGCCGCGGCGGCGACGAGCGCCGCTCGTAGCCGATCGAGGCCCTCCCCGGTTTTCGAGGAAACCGCCACGACCGACGCGCTCTCGAAAAACGAACCGGCCACAAGCTCGCCGACCTCGAGGCGCGTCATTTCCAGCGTGTCGCTGTCGACCAGATCCCATTTGGTCAGCGCGACGATCCCGGCCGGAATCCGCAGAAGCTGGCAGATATCGAAGTGCTCGCGCGTCTGCGGCATCACCGATTCGTCCGCCGCCACTACGAGCAGAACGAGATCGATGCCGCCAACGCCGGCCAGCATGTTTTTCACGAACCGTTCGTGCCCGGGAACATCGATGAACGCGAAGTTGACGTCCTCGAACTGAGCGTGCGCAAAGCCAAGGTCGATGGTGATGCCGCGCGCCTTCTCTTCTTTCAGGCGATCGGGATCGGTGCCGGTCAGCGCCTGCACCAGCGCGCTCTTGCCGTGATCGATATGGCCCGCGGTCCCGACGACGACAAACTTCATAGGAAGTAAGAAGGCAAGGCAAAAGGGAAAAGTAGCTAGCGTCGCCCTCTGAGCTTTACGTTCCTCCTCTTGCCTTTTTTCCTCCCATGCCCGTGCCTGGGCCTTGCCTTCGACCGCCGGGGGCCGCGCTCTCCTTCTCGGACCCGGGCGAGGATATCGACGAGGCCTAGATCGATCTGTCGAAGGTCCATGTTGACGCGGACGACCTGGACCTTCACCTTGTCGCCGAGGCGGTACACCTTCCCGCCGTTTTCGCCGCGCAGCATGTGCGCGCTCTCCACGAACCGGTAGTAGTCGTCGGCCATCGTCGAGACGTGAACAAGACCCTCGACGAAATGCTCGACGAGCTCGATGAACAACCCGAAGGCCGCGACGCCGGTAACGTAACCTTCGAACTCATCGCCGACCTTGTCGGCCATGAACTTCACTTTCTTCCACTCCAGGAGCTCGCGCTCGGCCTCGTTCGCCCGGCGCTCCATCTCGGAGGTGTGCCGAGCGATTTCCGGGAGGTCTTCCGTCCACTGCTCGCGCGTCTCCTCGTCCAGTAGACCGTGACGGACCGCTCGCAGCGCGCGATGCACGACGAGGTCGGGATATCGGCGGATTGGCGATGTGAAGTGTGTGTAGCTCGATGCGGCCAGTCCGAAGTGTCCAAGGTTCTCTGGCGCGTAGCGTGCCTTCTGCATCGTGCGCACCATGAGGAACGCGATCGGGTTTTCTTCTGGCTTGCCGTGAACCCGCTCAAGCAGTTTCTGGAAGTGCCGTGGCCCGAGCGAGGTCGGCGACGCGCCCAGACTGTAGCCGAGGCCGGAGATGAACTCCTCGAACCTGGCCACTTTGAAGACGTCGGGCTGCTCGTGGATCCGATAGAGCGACGGCTCTTCCTGCGCTTCCAGGTACGCGGCGACCGTCTCGTTCGCCAGGAGCATGAACTCCTCGATGAGACGATGCGCGACGTTCCGTTGCAGGGCGATGACGGCCTCGACCATGCCGCCCTCGTCGATGACGACCTCAGCCTCGTGTAAGTCGAAATCAATCGATCCGCGCCGGCGGCGCGTTTCGTTAAGGATCCGGAACAGCTCGCGCATCTGTTCCAGGGTCGGCACGATGGGCAAGTAGCGTTTCATCAGCTCAGGATCGCGATCTGTCAGGATGGCGTTTACAACTGTGTACGTCATCCGCTCGTTGCTGTTGATCAAGCCGTCGTGGAACTCGTACCGGACTACGGTTCCCCGTCGATCCACTTCCACAAAACACGACTGCACGAGGCGGTCGACGCCAGGGTTGAGACTGCACAGCCCGGTGGCCAGCTCCGAGGGGAACATGTGCACGACACGCTCGGGAAAGTAGACCGACGTGCCGCGCTCGTAGGCCTCATGGTCGAGCGGGCCTTCTTCCTGTACGTAGTGCGAGACGTCGGCGATGTGCACGCCAAGCCAGAAGTGGCCGTTCGGCAGCGTCTCGAGCGTAATCGCATCGTCAAAATCGCGCGCATGCTCGCCGTCGATCGTCACCGTGACGAGGTTGCGGAAATCGCGGCGTCCATGGATGTCGCGCTCCGACACCCCTGTGCCGAGACCGACCGCCTCCGCGACCGCTTCAGGCCGGTGCGCGTCCGCGATGCCGTACTTCCGGATGATGATCTTGGTGTCCACGCCGGGCGCGTCGATGTGGCCCAAGACTTCGGCGACACGGCCAATGGCCCCACGCGTCGAAGTCGGCCACCTGGTCAGCTCGACCGTGACCATCTCGCCCGGCGAGGCGCCGCCCTCCTGGCCAGGCGGCACCTGGACATCCAGCAACACGCGGCGATCGAACGGCACGACGTAGCCCGAGGCGTCTTCGTCGCGGTCGTATCGGCCGACGACCCAGGCGTTGGCGCGCTGGAGAACGCGGATGATGCGGCCCTCGACCTTGCCGCCTTCCTTCATCCGCTCGATCCGGGCGATGACACGGTCACCGTGCATTGCTTCGTTGAGCCGGGCACCCGAAATATAGATGTCGCCCCCGCCTTCGAGCGGCCGCTCGGGAACAACGAAGCCGTAGCCGGAAGGATGCGCCTGCAGCCGGCCCACGTAGAGATCCATTTTCTCGGGGAGGCCAACTCGCTGCCCGCGGATCTGAATGAGGTCGCCGACCGCTACCAGCGAGTTGATGTGACGCCTGAACGAGGCCCGTTCAACGCGGGGAACTTTAAGGACCTGAAGGAGCTCGCGGATGCCGGCGGGATGGTGCACCCGCTCGCGCATCAGCGCGAGAATGTCATCGCGTGAAAACATTATTTCGACTATACCTATACCGCAGGGGCATTGAGGCCCTGCCCTATCAGGAGAACCTGAAGGTCGCCGACGTTCGTGCCGCTGGGACCAGTGTGAATCAGATCGCCGAGCGCGTTAAAAAAGGCGTACGCGTCGTTCTCGTCGAGAAACGGCTGCGGAGAAAGGCCGGCGCGACGGGCGCGTTCAATGGTGCTCGAGTCGACGAGCGCCCCGGCCGCGTCGGTTGCACCGTCGACGCCGTCGGTCCCGGCGCTGGCCAGCACCGCAGACGCGCCGAGTGATTCGAGGGCGCTCGCTCCTGCAAGCGCGAATTCCTGGTTTCGTCCGCCACGTCCGGGTCCGGTGACGTGAACCGTCGTCTCCCCGCTCGAGATCAGACAGAGCGGCCGGCCGCCGCCGGA
Source organism: Vicinamibacterales bacterium (assembly GCA_965197865.1). GTDB lineage: Bacteria > Acidobacteriota > Vicinamibacteria > Vicinamibacterales > CAVVIG01 > CBDANZ01. The sequence goes on along the minus strand of CBDANZ010000005.1, from coordinate 734,500 downwards.
GGCTTCGGCCGCCGTCGCGGCAAGGCGCAACCGAGCCGCGTCGCGCGCCTCGCCGGTCACCGGTGCCTCGGTCACACGCACTACGTACCCGCGGCGCCGCGCCTCATCTTCGGCCCCACGCATCGCCGCATGGCGCCCGCCGATCACCCACGAGCGGCTTCGGGCGAGGCGCGGGTCACCCGGCTTCGGGGTCTCCGGCAGCTCACCTCGCGCCCCGCGTGCAAGACGGGCAACAACCGCGGCGGGATAGGCGTCAATTCCGCCGTGGCGCTGCAGCACTTCAAGCGCACCGGTAAAGGTTGTCGGATCGGCGATCGTCGGTCCCGATCCGATCACGCTCAGGTCATCGCCCACGACGTCGGAGATCGCGAGCGTGAACGAGGGCGCCGAGGCGTCCGAGGCGAGCCAGCCGCCCTTGATGGCGGACAGGTGCTTCCGAACGGCGTTGAGTGCCCCAATGTCGGCGCCGGCGCGCAGCAAGAGACTCGTCGTGCGCGCCTTCTCTTCGAGCGTGACGCCGTCCGCCGGAACCGCCATCAGCGCCGACGCACCGCCGGAAAGGAGCACCAGCAGGCCTCCGTCGGGAGGCGCGTCCTTCGCGAAGGCGAGCGCGCGGCGTCCCGCGCCTTCACTGGCGGGCGTCGGAACAGGATGGCTGCCCACAATCGCCTCGAGTGGACCGGAGACTTCGACGGCAACCGGGGCAACTACCAGGCCCCGTCGCAAACGCGTTCCCAGCAGTCGCACGGCCGACGTGGCCATCCCATGCGCCGCTTTTCCCGCGGCAACCAAGACGTAGGCCGGGCCGTTCAGGCCCGCCACGACGGCGGACCTCAAGGCCTGCGCGACATCTTCGGCTTCCGTCAGCGCACGTTCCACGAGGACGCCCGGATCGACCGCACCAAGGGCGGCCCGGACAATCGCCAGGACGTCGAGCCGAAGATCTGCGAGAGACTGGGTCAGTGCGTGTGCTCGGGATCGGACCAGGCAGAGAGGCCGGTGATAACGTCGAACTTCTTCAGAAGGGAGCTGACCACTTCGTCAGCGTTGTCTTTCCTGCACAGCTGCTCGAGCTGTCCCATGATCCGCACGAGCGCGGCTTCGACGTCGGTAATGGCGTTTTCTGAAAAATAGGGCCGGTGCTGCTGGAGGCAACGGTGATGTTTGATGAACTCTTCCCTGTAAAACTCGGTGATCGGGTGCCGCACGCTGATGGGCCCCGAATCGGTCACGAATCGTGGCATGCAGGTCCTCGGGCGTGGGTTCGAACTCATTCCAGTGTAGTGCCGTGCGAAATCGTGTGTCAACGAGCTAATTTAGGTCCGGCCGGTCGCCGCCACCAGGCCACCCAGGCACCCGACGAGCATCCCGCCCAAGACCAGCGCCAGGCAGAGCTGGGGCGCCAGAAAGCGGACCGATGACAAAGTTCACCGCACTTGCCAGCGGCACGAGGTAGGGCCCCCGGACGGCGAGGAAGGCGGCGGCCAGCGCCGCAAGGGCGAGCGCCGCGCCAGTGCCACCTTGGAGGACGCCCTCCACGACGAACGGTCCACGGATGTAGGCCTGCGGCGCGCCGACGAGCTGCATGATTTCAATTTCGTCACGTCGGACATGCAGCGCCAGGCGTACGACGTTGGCCACGGTCAGCGCCGCGGTGATCGCCAGCACCGCCCCGAGCGTCAACCCCACACCGCGGACCACGGTGACGGCCGCCAGCAAACGGTCGAGCCACTGCCGGTCGTACCGCACGTCGGTGACACCTGGCGATTCCTGCAGTCTGGCCGCGAGCGCCGCAATGGCCTCCTCCGCGCCGGGCACCGCCACCAGGCGGACCTCGTACGAAGCTGGCAACGGATTCCCCTCCGGAGTCTCCGCGGCGCTTGCCAAATCGCCAAACGTCGACTTAAAGCGCTGGAGCGCCACGGCCTTCGAAACGTACTGATATCCCGCGACGACCGGACCGGGGCTGAGCAGGAGCTCGATCGCGCCCCGGCTCGTCGGCGTCACCTCGTCGTCAAGGTAGACCGACAGCTCGGCCGATCGGCCCCACTCGACCGCGAGTCGCTCGAGGTTCGAGGTAATGAGCAGAAAACCGCCGAACACGAACAGAGCCACCGCGATCGTCACGGCCGAGAGAATCCCCGACCGCCGACCGCGCCACACGCTCCTTATCGCTTCGTTGAAGGCGTACGCGAGGGCCCGCATCACGCGGCCTCGACGACGTGACCTTGATCGAGGGTGATCACGCGTCGCCCGACGCGCCGAATGAGTTCGCGATCGTGGGTCGCCACGACTACGGTGGCGCCGCTCGCGTTGATTTCGCGGAACAGGTTCATGATTTCGGATGAGAGATCCGGGTCGAGGTTGCCGGTCGGTTCGTCGGCGAGCACGAGCTGCGGATCGTTGACGAGCGCCCGCGCGATGGCAATTCGCTGCTGTTCGCCACCCGACAGTTCCTCAGGAAACGCGCTGATCCTGTGCTGCAGCCCCACCCACTTGAGCACCCGGAAGGTTTTCCGCTGCTGCACCGCCGCTGACTCACCCAGCACGCGCATGACGAACGAGACGTTCTGGAAGACCGTGAATCGCTGAATCAGACGGAAGTCCTGGAAGACGAACCCGATCGAGCGCCGGTAGCTCTGGATCTGCGACGGGCCGAACTCCTTCAGATTGCGCCCCCCACTCTGAGCTCACCTTCGCTTGGCAGTTCTTCCCGCAGCAGCAGGCGCAGAAAGGTCGACTTGCCTGCGCCGCTTGGTCCGGTGAGAAACATGAACTCGCCTTTGTTGATCGCCAGCGAGAGGTCCCGCAGCGCGTAGACGCCGCGGTTGTAGAGTTTGGAGAGGCGATAGGTTTCTATCACGCTGCCTGTGCACCCACGGCCGTCATTCTAGCGCACAACCCGGTTCACCCGCCGTCGAGTGATCGTTTCAAGAGTTCGTTGACCCGTTTCGGGTTCGCCTTGCCCGAGGTCGCCTTCATCACCTGCCCAACCAGAAACCCGAAGATCGCGAACTTGCCCGCGTGGTATTGCCGAACGGCGTCGGTGTTTTGCGAAAGGACGTCGGCAATCAGGCCGACGATCTGTGACTCATCGTCGATCTGCGTCAGTCCTTCAGCCTGCACGATGTCGCTCGCGGCGCGACTCGACCCGAACATCTTCTCGAAGACGCCCTTCGCGATCGCGCCGCTGATCTCGCCCTTCTCGATCAGACCGAGCAGTTCCGCCAGCCGGTCGGGCGGTACGGGCGACTCGGCGATCCCGCGGCCAGTTTCCTTCAACGCCCGCGCCAGCTCGCCCATCATCCAGTTGCTGGCAGCCTTCGACGGCGCGCCGGCCGCGACGGTCGTCTCGAAGAAATCGGCGAGTGCGCGCGACTCGGTCAGATGACCGGCGTCGTAGTCTGGCAATTCGTAGCGCGTGACGAATCGCCGCCACCGCGCCTCGGGCAGTTCCGGCATCGCCTCCTTGATGGCCGCCACGCGCGCCGGGTCGACCACCAGCGGCGGTAAATCGGGCTCGGGGAAATAGCGGTAGTCGTGCGCCTCTTCCTTGCCGCGCATCGACATCGTCACGCCCGAGGCGGAATCCCACAAGCGGGTCTCCTGCACGACACGCCCGCCCTCGTCGAGGACCTGGATCTGTCGATCGATTTCGTAGGCGAGCGCCTTCTGCAAGAACCGGAAAGAGTTGAGGTTTTTCACCTCTGCCTTGGTCCCGAGCGGAGAGGTGCCGGAGGGCCGCACCGACACGTTCGCATCGCAGCGCAGGCTGCCCTCCTCCATGTTGCCGTCGCTCACCTCCAGCCACACCAGGATCGCGCGCAGCCGGCTGAAGAATTCCGCCGCGTCACCCGCTGACCTTAGATCCGGCTCGGTCACGATCTCGATGAGCGGCGTCCCGCTCCGGTTGTAGTCCACATAGGTTCTGCGTTCGGAGTCGGCGAATCCTTCGTGGAGCGACTTGCCCGCGTCTTCTTCCAGATGCACCCGCGTGATGCCGACATGCCGCAGCCCAACCGGGGTCTGGTACTCAAGCGCGCCCTGGCTCGCCAGCGGCTGCTCGTACTGCGAAATCTGATAACCCTTGGGCAGGTCCGGGTAGAAGTAGTTCTTGCGCGCGAAGATCGACCTCTCGTTGATGCGGCATCCGAGTGCGAGCGCTGCGCGAATGCCGTAGTCGACCGCGGTGCGGTTCAGCACGGGAAGCGAGCCTGGAACCCCGAGGCACACCGGACAGACGCTTGTATTGGGCGGGGCGCCGAACCCAGTACTGCAGCCGCAGAATATCTTCGACGCGGTCTCGAGCTGCGCGTGAACCTCCAGACCGATGACCGCTTCATAACGGTTCACACGGTTCACGCTAGGCCCTTGGACCCGCCTCCCGCACTCCCGGCGCGACGTCGGCTTCAAACGACTTGAAGTTGTCGACGAACATGTGCGCGAGCCTGGACGCCTGGCGGTCGTACTCTGCCGAATCTCTCCAGGTGCTGCGCGGTTTCAGCACGTCGGAAGGCACCTCGGGACAGCTCTGCGGGACCTGCAGGTTGAAAACCGGATCGTTCTCGTAGCCCACATTGTCGAGCTGGCCGGCGAGCGCCGCCCGGATCATCGCGCGTGTGAACCTAATTTTCATGCGCGTCCCCGTGCCATGGGCGCCGCCCGTCCAGCCGGTGTTCACCAGCCATACGCGGGCTCGATGGTGAACAATCTTTTCGCCCAGCATCACGGCGTACCGCCCCGCCGGCAGCGGCAGAAACGGCGCGCCAAAGCACGCGCTGAACGTCGCCTTGGGCTCGGTCACGCCTTTCTCGGTTCCCGCGACCTTGGCGGTGTAGCCGGAGAGAAAATGGTACATTGCGCCTTCAGGTGTCAGGCGCGAGATCGGCGGCAGCACGCCGAAGGCGTCGGCCGTCAGCATGATGATGTTCTTGGGGTGCCCACCCTGGCCCGAAGACTCGACGTTGGCAATGAAGGAAGTCGGATAGGCCGCGCGCGTGTTCTCCGTGAAGTGATCGTCGTCGAGGTCGAGCATGCGTGTCCGCTCGTCGAAGACGACGTTCTCGAGCACGGTTCCGAAGCGTCGGGTTACAGCGAAAATCTGCGGCTCGGCCTCCGCCGACAGCCGAATCGTCTTCGCGTAGCAGCCACCTTCGAAGTTGAACACACCACGCTCGCTCCAGCCGTGCTCGTCGTCGCCGATCAGGCGCCGCTCGTGATCGCTCGATAGCGTCGTCTTACCCGTGCCCGACAGCCCGAAGAACAACGCGACGTCTCCCTCCGGGCCGAGGTTCGCCGAACAGTGCATCGACAGGACCCCGCGCAGCGGCAGCAGATAGTTAAGGACCGTGAAGATCGATTTCTTGATTTCTCCAGCGTAGCTCGTGCCGCCGATGAGCACGAGGCGCCGCGCGAAGTTCACGACAATCACGGTCTCGGAGTTCGTGCCGTGTCGTTTCGGGTCGGCCTTGAAGCTCGGCGAGCCGATCACGGTGAACTCGGGCACGTGCGGAGCCGTCTCCCGATTGGCATCGACGATGAAAAGGTTGCGGGCAAAGAGGCTGTGCCAGGCGAACTCAGTGATGACGCGAATGGACAGCCGGTATTGCGGATCAGCGCCGGCCTGGCAATCCTGCACGAAGAGGTCCGCCCCCTGCAACGAATTGAGGAAGTCGCCGTGGAGGGTGTTGAAGTAGCTCTCGTTCATGGCGCGGTTGACGGCGCCCCATGCGACGTTCTTCTCGGCCGACGCCTCGCGGACAAGAAACTTGTCGTTCGGCGACCGGCCGGTATGGTGTCCGGTCCGACAGACCAGCGGGCCCTCTGCCGCAATGACCCCCTCCTGGCGCCTGACAGCTTCCTCGTAGAGGGCGGGCACCGACAGATTCCACCGGACCCGGACCCCTTCGATTCCTTCCGTGTCCAAAGAAAGGCCCCGTTCAACGACCGCGCTCATGCGCTGCTCCTTAACGATATCGAGGCGCTGTGACATACACCGAATTCGGCGATCGTACTCGCCGCGTTCCGCGGAAGTCAAACAATCACCGGGGCCCATGAAGTAAGCTGTAAAGAGTCCCCAGTTTGCATCGTAGTGTCTTTATGAATGACCAGCGCTTGGCTCGCCGCAGCGACTCGGCCCGCGCCGCGGCTACCGTCTCGATGCCCGCCGACGGGTGCCGGCTCGAGCGGCAGCTCTCCGACGATACCCGGCTCGCAATTGAGATCCGCCAGCTCGTGGAGCGCGGCACTATGGACGAGGCGCGCGGCCGCTTCGGGAATCTCGTTCTCCGGCATCAGCGCCGCGCGTTGCGCATCGCCTATCAGTACCTTCGGGAGGATGCTGCCGACGCAGATGAGGCGGTCCAGGATGCTTTCGTCAAAGCGTTCAGCCGCATTGCATCGTATCGCGAAGCGTGGCCGTTCAAAGTCTGGTTTACGCGCGTTCTCATCAACGGCTGCCTCGATCGCCGCAGGGCACGGACACGGCGCGACCGATGGTTCGCGCCGGCCGGGGAGGCGCCGGAAGGCAACGCGCAACTGTTTGGCCGCTGCGAACCGGACCCGGAGTCGCGGCTTCTGGCCCGCGAGCGGCGCGCCAAGCTCGCCGCGGTCATCGACCGGCTGGAGGGGCGTCAGCGGACCGTTTTTATGTTGTGTCACTACGGCGACTGCACGCCGCGTGAAGTGAGCATGATAACTGGGTTGAACGAGTCGACCGTGAGGGTCCACCTGTTTCGGGCCGCGCGAAAACTGCGCGGTTTCCTGGGAGGCCAGTCGTGATAGGCCGCGTGCATCACCTGCCGGCAGAACGGCTGTTCGAGTGCTATGTGGCCGAGCGCTCGGGTGAGCCGGTCGATCCGCCCGCCGCTGCGCATCTGGCCGACTGCGGTGAGTGCGGAGGCCACTACCGCGAGCTCGAGCGGCCCATGGACGATCTGCGATTGGAGGCCGACGCCGAGCTCGACCAATTGTTCCCACCCGAGCGGCAGGAGGCCGATCGGCGGCGGGCCTGCTGGTCGGCATTGCGGTCGGGGTGTCCTACGATTCGCGAGCCCGCGTTCCGGCGATGGGCGTTTCGCGGCCAGCCTCCACCGCACCGCCGGCCGTGGCGGTCACCCTGCAGCCGGCCTCGATCGACGCAGACGCCTTCCTGTCGCAGCTCAAGACCGCCCTTGGCGGACCGCAAACGCCCGAGCTCAGGACCTTCGACATGCTGACACCGCAGGTCCGGGAGATTGCACTAGAGTGAGAAGATGACCTCGGTCATCTTCCGGAAAGGCCTCGACCTCAAGCACGCCGTCGCTGGCACGCTGGCCGAAAGCTATCACAGCGAGCTCATCGATCGCATCAAGGCCGACGACTTCACCTACCGCGCGGAGCGGCTCACGGTGCACCTGGCTCGCGAGTTCGGCTTCTGCTACGGCGTCGACCGCGCCGTAGATTATGCGTATCAGACGCGTCGGCGGTTTCCCAGTCGTCAGGTCTACCTCACGGGTGAGATCATCCACAACCCTCACGTGAACGACCAGCTTCGCGCGATGGGCATTCAGTTCCTGAGCGACGCGCCCGGAGCCATCGATCGGCTCAGCAAAGACGATGTCGTCATCCTGCCCGCGTTCGGCGTGACGGTGGCCATACTGCAGCAGCTCGATCGACGTGACTGCACGCTTGTCGACACCACCTGCGGGTCGGTGCTGAATGTCTGGAAGAACGTCCGCCGCTACGCGGAGAACGGGTACACCTCGGTTATCCACGGCAAGGTGTGGCACGAAGAAACTCAGGCGACCGCGTCCCATGCGGTCGAGTACGGCGGGCGGTTTGTCGTCGTCCTCGACGACCGCGAGGCCGAGATCGTCTGTGACTACATCTGCGGGCGAGGCGACCGCCAGGCATTCCTGGAGCGGTTTACAAGCGCCGCGTCCCCCGACTTCGATCCAGGCCGTGATCTGCAGCGGATTGGCCTGGCGAACCAGACCACCATGCTAATGTCCCAATCATTGGAGATTGGCGACATGCTGAAGGCGGCCATGACCGACCGGTACGGCGAGCCCGAGCTAGACTCGCACTATCAGGCGTTCGACACGATCTGTAGCGCGACCCAGGATCGGCAGGACGCGGTCGTCTCGCTGCTCGCGGGAAAGGCGATCGATTTGATGATCGTGATCGGCGGCTACAACAGCAGCAATACTGGCAACCTCGCGCGCATCTGTGCGGCGCTGCGGCCGACCTTCCACATTGCCGATCCGGAGTGTCTGATTTCGGCCGATGAGATCCGGCACCGTCCGGTCGGGACGAAACCAGTAGTGACGACCCAAGGCTGGCTGCCCGCCGCTGGGCCAGTGGCGATTGGTCTGACTTCTGGGGCGTCCACGCCAGACAATCTGGTCGGCACAGCAGTCCTCAAACTCGCACGCTTTGCCGGCCCGAAATCGTGACGAGGCTTGGAGGGTCCATGCGCTTTCACAGGTAGGTTATTGTCCATCAGCGATTGACGAGGATGAAACCTGGAACGGCTTCCACTATTTGTAGTCCACGCAAGGTCTGCGACGTAAGCACCTCCCGTCCCCTGACCGTATCTCCTACTAGGAACATTCATTATCCAGAGGTTTGCACATGAGGCAGGCTAGCTCTCGCCGGTTGCTCGCGGCCGCCTTTCTGCTGGGCCTTGCAGTGACCCCTGCGCTGGCCGAACAGCAGGTCCCGCGGCAGAGATAGTGGAAGTCGGAGTCGACCACCAAGGAGTTGGGCCTTACGGCCGACCGGTCGGCGCAGATCGACAAGATCTTTGAAACGACGGTGCCGGAGCTTCGCCTGGAATGGGCGGAACTCGACCGGGTTGAGACCAAACTGTCGCGGATGATACGCGGACAGCAACCACGAAGCGACCCTTTCCCGTCAGATCGACCGCGCCGAAACGGCGCGCGCCTGTGCCAACAAGACCCGGTCGCTGATGCTGATGCGTATGCGCAGAGTGCTTACTGCCGACCAGCGTCTGCGCCTGGATAACTGGATAGGATTGATGAAGCGCCGGAACCGTACCGAGGGTCGGGGGCCCGGCCTGAGTCGCCGCCACGGAACCCATCCGATTCGCCGAGACGCCCGCCATTCTAGCTTGAACCCTTGTTACACTTGAACCCTTGTTACAGAGGATGAGGATATCGATGCGAGGCATGCGATCGGTTGGAACCGTAACAGCTGTTTCTTGCCTTGGTGCATGAATCCTGTGGGCTGAGGAGACCGGGTTCCGCTGAATATTCTCAAGAGCGGAGAGCGGTCGGCCAAGACTGGGGGAATGAGGTCGAGAGTCCATCCCACGTACAAGGCGAAGTACCGCGCCGCGAACTGGGCCGCCTACGACCGCGCCCTCGTCCAGCGAGGCGACGTCACGGTCTGGTTCTCGCCGGACGCGGTCGCCACCTGGGAGCCCGCGGGCGTCGCCAGGCGGGGCGGGCAGTTGAAGTACCCGGATCTGGCCATCGAAACCGCGCTGACGCTCAGGCTCATCTTCAATCTGCCCCTCCGTCTGGCGGAGGGTTTCTGACATCGCTTGTCGGGCAGATGGGCCTTGAGCTCGCCGCGCCCGATCACACGACACTGTCACGCCGCGGCCGGCAGCTCGACCTCGCGCTTCGTCGAATTCCCACCGTGGAAGGCATTCATCTCATCGTTGATAGCACGGGATTGTCGATCATGGGCGAAGGTGAATGGGCCGCCGCGAAACGCGGCGGACGCGGCAGCCGAGGCTGGAAGAAGCTCTATGTGGCTGTTGACCCTTCTGGAGTGATCGTCGCCCAAGCTCTGACCGACGCGCAGACCGATGACGCAACGACCGGCGTCGATCTGATCGATGCCGTGCAAGGCGACCTTGCCCGCGTCACGGGGGACGCGGCCTACGACACGATCGCCTTCTATTGCCGCGGGTGCGCGGGACGCGAGCGTGGTCGTTCCACCCACCAAGACGGCAAGGGTATCTCGACGCGGGCCGCGGTCGATCGCTCGCGACCGCACGATCAGGGACGTTAATCTGATCAGACGGCGACGCTGGAAGTAAGGAGTCGGGCTACCATCGGCAGGTCCGCGCGGAGAATCCCTTCCTCAGGTACAAGTCGATCATCGGGGATGCTCTTCGAGCTCGCTCGCCAGAAGGGCAGCTGGCTGAGGCACGGTTGGCGTGTAACGTCCTGAATCGGATGACCGACCTCGGTAGACCCGAGTCGCACGCCATCGGTCGGTGAGGGCCGCCACGGTTGGGATCATTGCGGGATGTTTCCTATTCATGCACCAACGCCCGAATCAGGAGTTGAAATTATGTCGCTGGTTAGACTTCCCTTCTTCGCTGGCCTGATGGCCGTGTTCCTCGCCGCACCTTCCGTCGGCGCCCAGGGGGGGGGCGACCAGGGAATCGTGGAGATCCTCAAGCCGGCCACAGCGCAGGTCCAGCGACCCCCCGCGCAGGCCAGCAACCAAGTCGAGTTATCCCTCGACGAGGCGATCGCACGCGCGCTCGAGCGAAATCTTGACATCGCCGTCGAGCGCTTGAACCCTCAAGTGCTCGACCTGTCGCTGGCGCAGGTGTACGGGTTTTATCGCCCGACGTTCACCACGTCGTTCAGCAACACCTCACGAACGAACCCGTCCCAGACGCAGCTCGACGGCGGCCAGAGAGTCGTGAGCGATACCGCCACGGTCAACAGCTCGTTGAACCAAGCCGTGCCCTGGGGTGGCGGGAGCTTTCAGGTCAGCTGGAACAATACGCGAACCGAGTCGAGCAACGCGTTTTTAACGTTCAACCCGAGCTTCCGCTCGAATTTCCAGGCGTCCTACACGCAGCCGCTGCTGCGTGGCTTCGCGATCGACTCCACACGCCAGCAGTTGCAGGTCACCCGGCTCAATCGGGAGATCTCCGACGTCGACCTTCGGCAGACCGTGACCAGCACGGTCGCCAACGTCCGCAACGCGTACTGGGACCTAGCCTATGCCGTTCAGGCCGTCGAGGTTCAGCGGCAGGCGCTCGAGCTGGCGGAACAGCTCATTCAGGACAATCGCGCCCGCGTCGAGATCGGCACAATGGCGCCGATCGACATCGTCCAGTCCCAGTCGGAGGCCGCCGCACGGCGACAATCGCTTGCCCAGGCGGAACAGAACCTGCGTACTGCGGAACTGGCGCTGAAGCGGCTCATCGTCGACGGCACCACCGACGAATTATGGCTGGCGCAGGTCCGATCGACCGACCTACCGACATTCAGTCCCGAACCGATCGACCTGGACGCGGCCATCCGAACTGCATTGGATCAGCGGACTGACCTGACCCGATCGCGACGGCAACTCGACATCAACGACATCAATCTGCGCGCGCTGCGCAATGACACCCTCCCGTCGGTCGATCTCATCGGCACCTACCAGCTCCAGGGTCAAGGCGGAACGCAGACCCTCCGAACGGGCCTGGGTGGCAACGTCTCCGCCATCATCCCGGGAGGATTCGGCAATGCGATCGACCAACTCGTCGACACCCAGTTCCCCATGTGGAACGTTCAGGTCCAGGTGAGCTACCCGCTCGGCCAGAGCGCGGCCGACGCCGCGTATGCGCGGGCCCGGGTGCAGACTCAGCAGACCCAGGTCCAGATCCGGCAGCTCGAGCTGCAGGTCGCCACGGAGGTGACCAACGCCGCAGTCCAACTCGAGAGCATCCTCGAGCGGATCGAAGCCTCCCGATCTGCGCGCGAGCTGGCCGAGCAGCAGCTCGACGCGGAGCAGAGCAAGTTCGAGGTCGGCACGTCGACCAACTTCTTCGTCGTGCAAGCCCAGCGGGACGTGGCCACTGCTCAAGACACCGAGCTGCGGGCGCTGCTCGATTATCAGAAAGCGCTCGTCGACTTCGAGCGCGCCCAACAGACGTCGCTGTCCGGGGCGCGGATTATAATTGTCTCCGGTGGTGGTGGCGGCGGTTAGAGAGGGTTTACGGCGACGTTTCCGACTGATTAGGTCGAATCCGACAGCCGCGCGAGGCTGTCTGCGACCGAAGTAGAGCAGACACCATGAAGAAGGCCCTCATCACGCTTGTCCTCGTCGGCCTGGGTTTTAGCGCGTACGCGTACTACAGCATGCGTACGGTTGAGTTTATCCCGGCGGTCACGACCATCACGGCCTCCCGTGGCGTGATCGCCGACACCGTCGGCGCGACCGGCACGCTGGAGGCCGTGACGACCGTCCAGGTTGGCAGCCAGGTGTCGGGGATCATTCAGAATCTCTCCGCCGACTTCAATTCGATCGTCCGTAAGGGAGAGGTCATCGCCCGGCTCGACCCGTCTCTGTTCCAGACCCAGATCGAGCAGGCTCGGGCCAACCTGGTGCGCGCACAGGCCGATGTCGAGCGCCAACGCGTGTCCGCCGAAAATGCGAAGACCAATCTCGCTCGGGCGGAGGGACTGGCCGCAAGGAACCTGATTCCCCAGACCGAGCTCGAAGCGGCGCAAGTGGTGGTCCGCTCGGCCGAAGCCCAGATCAAGTCGTCGGAAGCGCAAGTGACACAGGCTGAGGCGTCCCTCAACCAAAACGAGGTCAATCTCCAGCACACCATCATTAGGGCTCCGATCGATGGCATCGTCATTTCACGGGCCGTCAACGTCGGACAGACCGTGGCGGCGAGCATGTCGGCGCCAGAGCTGTTCGTGCTGGCCGCCGACCTGACCAAGATGAGGGTCATCGCCAACATCGACGAAGCCGACGTCGGACGTATCCGACCGGGTCAAGCGGCGACCTTTACGGTGGATGCCTACGCGGCCGAGGAGTTCGACGGCACGGTTTCGCAGATCCGCTTGGAGCCGGTCGTCCTGCAGAACGTCGTCACGTACGCGACGGTCATCGATGTGCCCAACCCCGCCCTCAAGCTCAAACCAGGCATGACGGCCACCGTAACGCTCGAGATCGCGCGGCGCGACGACGTGGTTCGCATCCCGAATGTGGCGCTGCGTTTCCGGCCAACGCCTCAGATATTTGCCGCGTTGAACCAGCCGGTTCCGGAAGAGCTGCAAGGCGGCCGAGGAGGCAGAAGAGGTAGCGCGGCAGCAGCGGATGCGGCGGCGGGGGTGAGAGCTCAGCCGGCGCCAGGCGGGTTTACCGGGAGCGGCGCGCCAGGGTCGGCGCAAGGTCCGGCAGGTGGTAGCTTCGGAGGCGGACAGATGGATCCCGAAGAGCGCCTCCAGATGATGGAACGGATGCAGAACCTGTCGCCTGAGGAGCGCGAGCGGATGCGACAGCAGTTCGGTGGTGGCGGCGGACCCGGGGGCGGTCAGGGTGGACCGGGTGGTGAGCAGCGCCGGCTGGCCGCGGCGAACCAGGAGCCGGCGATTCCTGCCGTGGAACGAGGAGCACGGACGATTGACGCACTCTTTGCACCGCTCCCGTCGACCGTCTCGCCCGGTCGCGTCTGGCTCTTTGACGGGGTGGCACTCCAGCTCGTACAGGTCACGTTGGGGATTACGGACGGCTTGTTCTCCGAGCTCCTCCATGGAGGCATCGCATCCGGTGCCGAGCTCGTCACAGGTGTGACGATCGGAGACGAAGGGCCGGGTCGGCCGGCCGGCGGCGGCGCAGCCCGCTCGCCGTTAATCCCTCAGAGGCCGTTCGGGCGGCGGCGATAACCCGGTGTGAGTGGGTCATCCATGCCCGTGATTTCAGTACGTGACCTGACGAAAGTCTACGCGCTCGGTGAAGTGGAGGTCCGTGCGCTGCGTGGGGTGTCCATCGAGATCGAAGCCGGTGACTTTGTCTCGGTGACCGGGCCATCGGGCTCCGGCAAGTCGACCTTCATGCACATTCTCGGCTGCCTCGATCACCCGACCAGCGGCCAATACTTCCTGGACGGCGCCGACGTGTCCAAGCTGGCGCGCAACGAGCTGGCCGCGGTGCGCAACAAGAAGATCGGCTTCGTGTTTCAGGGATTCAACTTGCTGACCCGGACCTCGGCACTGGAGAACGTCGAGCTACCCCTGTTGTACAACGGGAGCGGCATGAAGGGCTCCGCACGACGCCGGCGCGTGCAGGAAGCCCTGGCCATCGTCGGACTAACCGACCGGATGCATCACCATCCCAATCAGCTCTCGGGCGGACAGCAGCAGCGCGTGGCCATCGCGCGCGCGCTCGTCACCGACCCGTCGATCCTGCTCGCCGACGAGCCGACCGGGAACCTCGACTCGCGGACGAGCGTAGAAATCATGGACATCTTCCAGCGCCTGAACGAGGAGCGGGGCATCACGGTGCTCCTCATCACCCACGAGCGGGAGATTGCCGAGTATAGTACACGGATCGTCGGCTTCCGAGACGGCAAGATTCTGACGGACCATCCAACCGGCGCCCGGCGCTTTGCACGTGACGAGTTGGCGAGCTTGCCGCCGGACGCGAAACTTGAGCTCGACGTTCGTCGGACGGCAGGCACTCGTCAACACGCGTAAGGTCAGGACGTATATCACATCAGGCCGGGGTCTCCTATGTCCCTCTTCATGATTCTTCGCGTGGCGGTGAAAGCGCTGAACCGGAACAAGATGCGCACGATGCTGACCATGCTCGGCATGATCATCGGTGTGGCGGCGGTCATCACCATGGTGGCGCTCGGCGGCGGCGCCCAGTTTGCGATCGAGAAACAGATCCGATCCGCTGGGACCAATCTGATCATGATCCGCGCCGGAAACTTCCGGCGGGGTGGCGTTCACGGTGGCATGGGAACCGCCACGACGCTCAAGGTGAAAGATCTGGAAGCGATCCGCAAGCAGGTTCCGGGCGTGCAATACATCTCGGCCAGCGTCAACACCCGAGACCAGGTCATTGCGGGTAACCAGAACTGGTCCGCGCGGATCGAAGGGTGCGACGTCGAGCTCCCGCTGATCCGCTTCTGGCCCACGAAATACGGTGCGTTTTTCACGGCGACCCATGTCAGGAGCGCAGCCAAGGTCGCCGTGCTCGGCTTGATCGTGAGCGAGCACCTGTATGGCGCGAATGTCGACCCGGTGGGCGAAACCCTCCGGATTCGGAAGCAGTCGTTCAAGGTCATCGGTGTCATGGCGCCCAAGGGATCCGGAGCGATGGGCGAAGACCAAGACGACACCATCTTCGTACCCTACACGACGGTACAGAAGAAGCTGCGGGGACGAGACGGCACGAACATTCAGGGGATCACGGTCTCCGCGGCGTCCGCCGACGAGGTAGGACTGGTCTCCGAACAGATCGCCGAGGTCCTGCGCGCACAGCACAAGCTGATCCCGGGCGATGACGATGACTTCATGATCCGCTCGCAGGAAGACCTGGCTGCCATCCGAACTCAAACGACACAGACCATGACCGGGTTGTTGGCGGCCGTCGCGTTCGTCTCCTTGATCGTCGGCGGAATCGGCATCATGAACATCATGCTCGTGTCGGTGACCGAGCGCACGCGGGAGATCGGTCTGCGGATGGCGGTAGGGGCCAAAAGCCGCGACGTGCTGTTCCAATTTCTGGTTGAGGCGGTCGTGATCAGCATGTTCGGCGGGTTACTGGGCGTCGGCCTGGGATTCGGAACCGCGCAGCTCCTGACCCAGATGCTGCAATGGCCAACCTTGGTCCCGACCGACTGGGTCATCGGTGCGGTCGCCTTCGCCGGGATCATCGGGATCTTTTTCGGCTTCTACCCGGCGCGCAAGGCCGCCCGTCTCGACCCGATCGACGCGTTGCGCTTCGAGTAGGAGACCCGGGTAACCGGGTCGTGCACGACCAGTTTCCCGTCTCGGCCATCACTCTGAGCAACTGCTCCACTGTCCGACCCGTGACCGGATCGACAAGGTCCGGTGCGATCTCGGCAAGCGGCTCGAGAACGAACCGCCGTCCCCGAAAGCGGGGATGCGGCACAACTAAGGACGGGTCGTTCATCACGTCGCTTCCGAACAGCACGAGATCGATATCGAGCGTCCGCGGCGCACCCAGAGCGGGCCGCTCGCGCCCCCGCTCGCGCTCGATTGCGAGGAGGGCCGCCAAAAGATCGCGGGCCGGCAGCGTACAACCTCCAATGGCTGCGGCGTTGAGGAAATCCGGCTGCCGGCCGGTGACGCCCACCGGCGCCGTTTCACGGTACGAGGAAACGCGAAGGTCAGACAAGAAGGACCGGAGACGAATGACCGCGAAGTCAAGGTGCGACCGGCGGTCGCCAAGGTTCGATCCAAGCGCGAGAGCCGCTGTCACCGGCATCCGGGTGGTTACACGTTCTGCTTTTCCTTGCACGTGATGCAGACGCGCGTCCACGGGATGGCGTTCAGCCGGGCCTCGGCGATGGGTTCGGCGCAGTCGCGGCAGGCACCGTAGGTGCCTTTCTCGATTCGCCAGAGCGCCTCTTCGATCGCCTGCAGGATCTTCGCGTCCGTCTGTTTCAGCTTGAGCCGAATGTGGACTTCGTTGTTGCCGGTCGCCTGATCCGCCATGTCGCCCTGGCGCGTGTTGTTCTCCATCGATGCCTGGAGCGGCTTGATACCTCCCGTCTCCAGGATCTCGCCACGTTTTCTGAGAAGCGCGTCCTTGTAAGTCGGCACATCCATCGAAACCTTCGACTCCCGCTTCTCCAAGCCCCAGGAGGACTGGTACAACATTACATCAGAACACTCTCCGATCGCTCGGGCCGCTCGGGGATAGGCCGCGGGCCCTGACCCTGACGTTGCCCCTCCGGGAGCAGCGCATAGCGCGCCACGAAAAGCGCGGCGAACACGTACAGCAGCGGGTGCACGGCTGTGCCGCGACCCGACGCCAGGTTGAGCACGACGTGCGCAATCAACCCGAACGCCACGCCTTCGGTAATGCCGACCGCGAACGGCATCATGAATAACCGTCAGGAAGGCCGGAATGGCTTCGGTCGCATCGGCCCAGTCGACGTGACGCGGTTGGGTTCGGCGCGATCTTACTCCGCGCGAAGGGTGGCGAGCGGCTTGTGCCTCAGGACGTCGAGGCTGGAAAGGACGCCGATCGCAGCCACGAGCACGGCCGTTACGGCCACGCCGGCCAGATGTTCACCGACCAACACCCGCCAGGGAATGTCCAGCGCGTAGCGGCTGACGCCCCACGTGAGCGCCACGGCGCCGAGCGAACCCACGGTACCGGCCAGCAGCCCGAGCACGCCGTACTCCAGCAGCAGCATCTTGCTGATCGTTCTCGTATTCGCGCCGAGTGTCTTGAAGACTGCGGCTTCGTAGACGCGCTGGAACTTGGTCATGGCGACCGCGCCCACCAAGATCAGCACGCCGCTGAAGAGCACCAGGCCGCCGACGACACTGATAGCCAGCGTCACCTTGGACATGATATCTCGAACCGTCTGGAGAATCTCCTGGAAGTCGATCACCGACACATTTGGAAACTGCTGGACGAGATCGTGCTGAAAACGCGCACGGGCGTCCGCGCGCACGGGTCCCTTGAGCGGCGCGATGAAGTTTTGCGGTGCCTGGTCGAGCACGCCGGGACGGAAGACGAACATGAAGCCGCCAGCCCTCGAGTCGCGCCAATCCACCTCACGGATACTAGTGACGCGCGCGTTGACGATGCGGCCCAGGATGTCGAATCGAACCGAGTCGCCGATTTCAATCTGAAAACGCTCGCGCAGCCTCTGCTCCACCGAGACTTCCGCGTCGGCCGAAGGGCCGGACCAGAACTGGCCGGCGACGACCTTTTCGTTGGACTCGAGGTGATCGCGGTACGTGGTGGTGTACTCGCGCGCCAGCGATCCGTGCGCGCGAACATCTTCCAGGTCGTCCAGCCTAGTCTGGCGACCGAACACGCCGGTCACGCGGGCGTGGACAACCGGAATGAGGCGAAACGGCCCCGCGAGTCGAGACGGATCGGCGAGGAACGCGCGCATCCCGTCGGCCTGATCGCGCTGGATATCGATCAGGAACATGTCGGGGGCGTCTTCGCGAACCCGGACGGCGAACTCCTCCAGCAGATTTGCCTGCAGCGATCGCACGCCGACAACGAAGAACGCCGCGAGTCCGACCGCCAGCAGGATCACGCGCGTCTGGTTGCCAGGACGGGAAAGATGAAGGATCGCGTGGCGGAGTGGAAACGACGGCGTCAACGCCAGCGATGCGATCGCCCGCACCAGCAGCCAGCCCGTGAACTGCAGCGCGAACGCCACGACGCAGAACCCGACCGAGACAATCGCGCCCAGCTGCGGTGACCCGGCCTGCCAACCGGTCACCGCCACCAGCGCCGCCGTGACTGCCGCGATCGCGCCCCAGCGCACCCAGTCGCGGCTCTGCCCGTGCGCCGGCTCGTCGCGCAGGAGCAGCGACGGTTTCACCAGGCGGACCTGCAGTAGCGGAACGACCGAGAACAGCAGCGTCACGAGCACGCCGACGCCCAGGCCCTGAATCGCCGCGCTCCAGGTCACGCCGAACTCAACCTCCGCAACGAACGGCGTCGACTCGCCGATCACGAGCGGAATCGCCGCAATTACGGCGCGGGCCAGCACCACGCCAAGTAGCCCACCGGCGAGTCCGAGCGCCAGCACCTGCAGTAGGTACACGCCGATGATCTGGCCGCTTCTTGCGCCTACGCACTTGAGAACTGCGATGCTCCGCATCTTCTGAAGGATGAACACGCGCGTGACGCTCGACACCGCAATGCCACCGAGAATTACGATCACCAGTCCGACCAGGCTGAGATAGTTCTCCGCTCGATCGAAATCACGGCCGATCTCGTCGTCTTCCCCTCGGTACGACCGAGCGCTGACGAATTCTTCCCTGAATTCCGCGCGGAGCGCGTCCACCAGCGGCTCGATGCGCGCTTCTGGGATGCGCACGAGGATCACGCGCCGGACGCGACTGCCGACGCTCAGAAGACCGGTCGAGGACAGGTCGGCGTAGTCAATCAAAACGCGCGGCCCGAGGCTGAAATTGCCGACGCGGCGGCCCGGCTCGTCCGTGATGACGCCGCGAATCGTGAACCTCGTCTGCCCGATCACCACACTGTCGCCCACTCCGACGTCGAGCGCCGTGAGCAGCTCGGGGCGAACCAAGACACCACGGTTCTGAAGGAGTCGGTGCGAATACACCCCACCACCCTCCAGGCCGACTTCGCCGTAGAGTGGAAACTCCGGGCCGACCGCGCGCAACTCCACGATGCGAACCAGGGGCCGGCTGCCGTCAACCGGCCGGACCATCGTGGGCGTTTCGATTGTCTCGGTCTTGGCAAGCGCGCCCGCCGCGATCAGCTGCCGTTCGATCGCTTCGCGCGCCTGTGGGGTCCACTCCCGTCTCGTCGAGATCAGGACATCAGCCGCGATGAGGGTCCGGGCCTCAAGCCTGAACGTTACCCGAGCGCTCTGAATCACGGACCGCAGCGCCACAATTGACGCCACGCCGATGGCGATGCAGACGAAAAAGAACAGCAGCCGTCGCCACGACGACCGCGTCTCTCGGACGGCCATGGCGAGCACGAACTTCATCGTCGTCGCCGGCCTTCGTCGGCCACGAGCGGCGCGAGCACCGGTCCAACCTGTTCGACGACCCGCCCATCCCGTAAGACCATCTGCGCCTCCGCTATGGCCGTCAGCTCCCTGTCGTGTGTCACGAGCAGAAGGGTTGTGCCCCGGAACCGATGGATGTCCTGAAGGAGCTTCAAGATGTGATGCCCGCTTGCGCTGTCGAGATTGCCGGTCGGCTCGTCGGCGAGCACGATCGGCGGATCGTTGCCGAGGGCGCGTGCAATCGCGACGCGCTGCTGCTCTCCGCCCGAGAGCTGTGACGGGTAATGGTGCGCGCGTCCGCTAAGGCCGACTTCCTCCAGCAGCGCGAGGGCCCGTTGGCTCGCATCGGAAACGCCCGTGATCTCCATCGGCACAGCGACGTTTTCGTGGGCGGTCAACGAAGGAATCAAATGGAAGAACTGAAAGACGAAGCCGATCTTCTCGCCGCGAAGATTCGCGAGCGCATCCTCGCTCAGACCCGTGATGTCCACGCCGTCAATCAGCACCGACCCCGACGTCGGTGCGTCCAGGCCGGCAATCAAACCGAGAAGCGTCGACTTGCCACTCCCCGACGGCCCGGCGATTGCCACGAACTGCCCGCGCGGAATCGTGAAGGTCAGCGGATGAAGAATCGTCAGGGGCTGGCTGCCGCTCATGACGGTCTTGGAGACGTCTCGGAGCTCAATCATGCCAAGACGTTACCGCTCCTCAACGATCGGCTGGAGCTCCCCCCAGATGTGGTCGGCGACCTTGCGCGCCCCTTCGGCGGTGGGGTGAGTCAGGTCGCGCTGATTCAACGCCTCGACGCCCGCCACGCCCTCGAGCAGAAAGGGCACGAGTCGCACGTCGTACTTCTTCGCAAGCTCTGGAAACACTTGACGGAACGCGGTCGTGTAGGTCGCTCCGAAATTAGGGGGCGCCTCCATGCCCGCCAGAACTACGGCGATGCCGCGCACCTGAGCCCGTACGATGATCTCCGACAGATTGCGTTGGAGCTGTTCCGGGGGAAGACCCCGCAGGCCGTCATTTCCGCCGAGCGCCACAATCAAGACGCGGACGTCGCCGTCGAGGTTCCACTCCAGCCGGCTCAGCCCGTCGGCCGAGGTGTCGCCGGAAACGCCAGCGTTGATCACTTCGTAGTTCAGACCGGCCTCATCGAGGCGCTGCTGGAGCAGAGCGGGGTACGCGTGATCCAACGACAGGCCCAGGCCGGCTGTAAGGCTATCGCCGAGCGCAACGATCCGGGGCCGCGTCGGGAGGGCACCGCCGGCTGGTGGCGCGTCGGTTTCCAGTCTGCGATCGGCGGGCGATTCAACGGGCTCGCTCGGCGACTCGCAGCCAGTGGCAGCTACAAGCACGGTCGCGCACAGAGCAGCGAGAATCCGGCGGCACCAGTAAGACAGCTCACAGCACACAGTTCACAGCTCACAATCGAGAGTTGGCCTTGTAAGATATTCTACAGCCATGCAGAGTACGCACGATCTACTCACTCGCTGGCCGGCGCTCAACGTCGCCGCCAGACGCGACCGGCTCCAGGGCAGCTTCCAGTTCTCGCCCGGACCGCTCGCACAACTGACCAGCGCGCACGCGGCCGTCGCCGAACGCGCTGCGGTGGAGATTGCGGTGTCGCGAACCTTCCGTATGGAGCAACGATGCAGGCGTGCAGCAGGAAATCGCGAACCGGCTCGGATGGTTGACCTCGCCCTCGCAGATGGCCGAATCGCTGCCGCGGCTGCAGGCGTTCGCCGAGGCCGTCAGGCGCGATGGGTTCACCGACGTCGTGCTGCTGGGAATGGGCGGACCGAGTCTCGCGGTCGAAGTCCTGCGAGCAACGCTCGGCGTCGCGCCTGGGTGGCTGCGTCTGCGCACGCTCGATTCGACCGACCCGGCGGCGGCACTGGCAGTTTCGACACCACGCGATCGCACGTTCTACATTTTCACCAGCAAGTCGGGAACCACGATCGAGCCGAACGCGTTTGCGGCGCCTTTCCGGCACGGCCTGCACGGGTGGGCCGACCACTTCATTGCGATCACCGACGAGGGCACGGAGCTCGCCGCCCGCGCCCGCGTGGAACGGTTCCGCGAGATTTTCATCAATCCGGTCGATATCGGGGCACGCTATTCGGCGCTTTCGTTTCTTGGCCTCGTGCCGGCGGCCCTGATGGGCCAGGAGATGGCCGCGCTCGTAGGCTGGGGCGCGCGCGGCCATGCTCGCAGCGTCGGAGCCCGGCTTTGGCGGCCCGACGGCGAACCCGGGCGGTTTGCGAGCGTCGTCAGGCGTGACGTGCGCGAGCTCGGCGTATTCGTTGAGTGCCGGGCCGCGGTGTCGATCCCGTTCTACCGTCTCGTTCAGTTTCAGCTCGAACGCGAAGCGCACGACTCCGAGCCCCTTCCCTCGTCGCTGCGCCAAGGCCGCATTCTCTCGGCAGTCTATCGAGTGAGGTCTGCGACGACGGCCGGCAGGGTCTGGCGCTTCGCCTGATGGTCGACCCAAAGCGCCGCCCGGCCAATATGAGCGACACGACTCAGGTGGCTACTGCGTAGTCCTTCAGTCCGCCTGTCGACTGTCTCGCTTCCGCCAGTATCTCGCCAAACCACGCCAGCTCAGATCGAGTGGCCCGGCCATTTCGTATAACATGCTCTCGGCGTCGGCAAGTCGGTGCTGGAGCTCGCGGCGGATCTCGCCGGCCACCCACGCTTCGCGCGCCTCGTCGCTTTCATCGCGAGCGAGCGACGTTTTCACGAGCCGCGCGGTCAGGCCGAGGTGGTCCCGAAGCTCGCCCAGATGCGGCCTCGACGGCCCGTGTGGACCGAAATGCGTGAGGAAGAGGGTTTCGGGACGCCACGCTTCAATCGTGTCAAGGCTCCTGTGCCATGCCTCGAGATCGATGTCAGGCGGAGGCGTCGGAGGCAGCACGTAGCCGTTCGCGTGCAGTTTGATTCCCGCCATGTCGCCCACAAAAGCGATCCCAGTGTCGGCATTCAGGTAGCTCACGTGATGCGAAGCATGGCCTGGCGTATACGCGACCTCAAACGCACGGCCGCCGCCTTCTACGCGCTCCCTGCCCTTGAGCGCCAGCAGCGCGCTTGCCGGCACGGCACCCACTTCACCCCACAGGGTGTCCATTTGGTCGCCGTAGAGACGGCTGGCGCTCGCCACGAGTTTCGAAGGGTCGACAAGGTGAGGAGCGCCCCGTTCGTGCACATAAACGCGAAGCCGGGGGTTTTCCCGCACGAGCGTGCCGGTCGCGCCGGCATGATCCAGATGAATGTGGGTAAGCAGTATCGTGGTCACGTCGGTCATCGCGATGCCGGCCGCGCGGAGCTCTCGACGAAGCGTGGGAGCCGTGGTGGAAGGGCCAGGATCGAGGAGCGCGACCCCCCCGGGTCCGTGCAGCACTGCCGTGGCAATGATGCGGGGGCGACCCTGAAACTGAAGGTCCAGAAACGAGACGCCGGCGGCCAACTTGTCCATGCGGCCAGTTTACGCCTGAATACTCGGTCGTGTGAGCAGACGCGCACGGTCTCGGATATATTCTGCATCTCCGGGAGGACCGCCATGCCAACCTTCGTCGTGCTCGGTCAATTCACGAACCAGGGTATTCGAAACGTCAAGGACACCACCAAACGCGCCAGTGCACTGAAGGAGATGGCCAAGAAAGCTGGGGTGGGGGGGGGGCAACATCAAAGAAGTCTAGCGGACGCTCGGGCATTACGACATCGTCACTCTTGTCGACGCGCCCGACGATGCGTCGCTGACGGCAATTCTTCTGAGCGTCGGCGCCCTGGGCAACGTGCGAACTCAGGCGCTGCGGGCCTTCTCGGCGGACGAGATGGGTCGAATTCTCGGCAAGATGGGATAGGAATAGGGTAACACATCGGATCTTGTCGGCACGAAGTGAGAGGAGCAGATGTGTCGCAACTATCGTGCGTCGCCGGCGCCTTGCTGTTCGCAAGCGCCCGCTCTTTGTCACCGTCCTCGATTTCTTCCTCGCGGCCAGACTTTCCCTCCGGCGAGCTTGTCGACCTGTCGCACGCGTACGACGAGTAGACGATTTTCTGGCCGATTTCGGATCGATTCCGTCTGGACAAAGTCGCCGACGGCGTGACCCCATCCGGCTATTACTACGCCGCCAACAACTTCTTCACCGCCGAGCATGGGGAAACGCATCTCGATGCGCCGATTCACTTTGCGGCCGGACATCAGACGGTCGACCAGATTCCGCTCTCTCGCTTCTTCTGACCGGCGGTGGTCCTCGATGTCGTCGAGCAGTGTGGGCGCGATCCGGATTATCGGGTCACAACCGACGACTTCGCGCGATGGGAGCAAGACCACGGCCAAATCTCATCTGATTCGATCGTACTCATTCGCACCGGTTTCTCGAGCCGCTGGCCCGATGCGGCCCGCTATCTGGGCACGGCCGACCGCGGCCCCGAAGCGGTAGCCCGGTTGCATTTTCCAGGACTGTATCCCAACGCCGCACGCTGGCTGGTCGCGAGCCGGCCCGTCAAAGCCGTCGGCATCGACACGCCGAGCATCGACTACGGTCAGTCCACGCTGTTCGAATCACATCGCGCGCTCTACGAACGCGACATCCCCGCGTTCGAGAACCTGAACGCGCTCGACCGCCTGCCGCCGCGCGGCGCCTTTCTCGTCGCGCTGCCGATGAAGATCGCGAAGGGGAGCGGCGCGCCGCTGCGGGCGGTCACCATCGTTCCACGCTAGAAGTCCG
Organism: Vicinamibacterales bacterium; assembly: GCA_965197865.1. Taxonomy (GTDB): domain Bacteria; phylum Acidobacteriota; class Vicinamibacteria; order Vicinamibacterales; family CAVVIG01; genus CBDANZ01. Next base: position 710,296 of record CBDANZ010000005.1, on the reverse strand, counting down.
TAGAAGCGGTTTCATCACTGTAGGGGGTCAGACCCTTTTGGACCATTGAGGCTGCGAAAATAGGAGACACTTCCGAGCCACGAGAGCAGGATCCCGATGGCGAAGGAAGGCACCCCAGAGAAGGTCGTTCAGAAGTTCCGCCGGAAGACGCGCCGGCTGTTTTCGGCCGAAGAGAAGATTCCGTTGTGCTCGAAGGCCTGCGCGGCCAAGAAAGCAACGCCACGCTGTGCCGGAAAGAAAGGCCTGCCGAATCTGTACTACCGCTGGAGCAAGGAGTTCCTCGAAGCCGGGAAGAAGCGGCTCGTCGGCGATACGAGCCGTGAGGCGACCGCTGAAGCAGTTCGTGGTGGATAGTACGGCCTTCATCCTCTTTCCCTCAGAAGGTGTACCGCAGTGTCGTATACACATTGTCGTTCCGCGCGAACTGGCCAAGGAATGTGTGGCTTGCCGACCCGCCGAAAAGGTTGGCGCCCGGACTCAACTCAACCGAGACGGCTGTGCGCAGGTGACCTTACTCATCATCGGGACCGCTCGGCCCGACGTACTGCCATCGTGGACCGGTCGGCGAGCCCGGCACAAGACAAAACAGATCTTGGTGGTCGAGGAACTGATTCCCGAAACCGTCCGTAGTGGCACGCCCGATGTGGCCACCGTCGGCTTTGTCGGCGGGTTCGCGGTGATGATGGCGCTCGACAATGCGTTGGGTTAGGCTCAGGCAGCCGCGCGCAGAGCCGGGATGATCGCACCTGAACCGGTCGAAGGCTGCCATCGCATTCGCCACCGTCAGCGGTTCGTGAGTCGTTGAATGAATACCGTCGCGCCGCGTGGTGCGTCTTGATGATTGGCGGAAGACTCGGCCCAGTTCTGGGACACAACGGGCGACGACGGTCGCCTGAGCACGCAGCCACGCCAGCGATACCGCGGCGACCGCTATGTGACGTGCGGCCGGGATATCGTCCAGTGCGTCGAGCACCTGGAGGCCGCGGGCATCCAGAGACGCGCGCGTCCGGCCGGCATTGTCAAGTTGGCGAAAACTCGGTCAACGCAGGTCGAGCGTGTGGGCGGTCACGTCGACGAAGCCGGCGGCGCAAGAGGCCACGAACATCGGGAGCACCTATGGTCGCCCTTCCGTGAACCGCTGAAGGCCGCCAAGTCCCAGGGGGGCGCGGCTCTCTTATCCGCGGGGAACAGACGAGCAAGTCCCCCACCGCCTCATACGTGCAGAGGGCCCAATGGGTGTATAGTGATCGCGTCATCCAGAACTGAGCCCGCCAGCGTTCGAGTAGTGCCCCCTCTCCAGGACTGATGGGAGCGCGCCGACCGGGCCAACTTTGGTTCCGTGTTGAGCGCGTGTCACGCGACTCACACCAGAAATCAATCGCCCGGCGCCGCGATCGCGACTGACACTCATTCCGGCGGCCGGGTTTCAGCTCACCGGAACATGGTTACAACGTCAGGCCTCCGTATCACAACTCCCAGCATTGCAAGGAGATTCCATGGCACCAATGAACGGCACGATCAAACGGCTCGTCAGTGACAAGGGGTTCGGCTTCATCTTGGCTGGCGACGGGAACGAGTACTTCTTCCATAACTCGGCGTGCGTGCAGACGCCCTTCGACGAGCTTCGTGAGGGACAGGCCGTCACCTTCGAGCGAGGACAAGGTCCGAAGGGCCCGCGAGGCGAGAACGTCAGGCTCGCTTGAATGGACCGGTCGGCGCCGGGTGGTCGTGGAACGGGCGAACGCGCAGTCGAGGTAACGTCCGCGCGATAATCCTCTGATGGTTGCCCCCGCCAGTCTGGCTAGGATACCTGCAGTTCAAGCACGAGCTGGGCGGATGCCGTGGCGAGAGTTTCGAGTGGGTTCTGCTGACAGTAGGTGTCCACCCACGCCCACAAGGCGTCTGAATCTGTCTCGCGGAGCCTCAAGCGCTCGGTCCAGCCAACCCCGGACACGAACCCGAGTATCTGAACCGTACCGGGTTTCTCGGAGACCTCATTACTTGGGAGGATGGGGTCTATGGGACGTCCAAGTCGGTTTTCTCCGGAGGTGCGTGAGCGCGCGGTTCGGATGGTCGAGGAGCATCGCGCCACCCACGCGTCGGAGTGGGGCGTGTTGCAGTCGGTGGCGCCGAAGCTTGGCTGCACGGCCGAGACGCTACGGAAGTGGGTACGCCAGGCACAGCGTGACGCCGGCTATCGCCCAGGGTTGACGACGAGCGAGCGAGAGCGCCTCAAGGAACTGGAGCGCGAGGTTCGCGAGCTGAAGCGGGCGAACGAGATCCTGCGGAAGGCGTCCGCGTATTTTGCCCAGGCGGAGCTCGACCGCCGCGGGAAGTGATGGTTCGCTTCATTCACGACCATCGGGATCAGTACGGGGTCGAGCCGATCTGCACCGTGCTGCCGATCGCCCCCTCGACGTATCACCGCCATCGGGCGGCGCAGGTCGATCCGACGCGTCGCTCGGCCCGGGCACAACGCGATGATGCGCTGCGCCCGGAGATTCAGCGGGTGTATGACGAGCATCATCAGGTGTACGGGCCGCGCAAGGTCTGGAAACAGCTGCGTCGCGAAGGGTTCTGCGTGGCACGAGGCACGGTGGGTCGGCTGATGCGGGCGATGGGCCTGGAAGGCGCGGGGCGTGGGCGCGCGTGGATCACGACCACGCACGCGGGCAATGGCAGCCGGCCCGCAGATCTCGTCGATCGCCAGTTCGTGGCGACCCGTCCGAATCAGCTCTGGGTCTCAGACTTCACCTACGTGGCGACCTGGGGTGGGTTCACCTACGTGGCGTTCGTGATCGACGTCTTCGCGCGGCGCATCGTGGGCTGGCGGGTGTCGGCCTCGATGCGCACGGACTTCGTGCTCGACGCCTTGGAGCAGGCCATCTACGCGCGCCGCGGCGACGCGCTGACCAGCCTCGTGCATCACAGCGATCGCGGCACGCAGTATCTTTCGATGCGGTACACGGATCGTCTCGCGGCCGCCGGCATTGCGCCATCGGTCGGGAGCCAAGGCGATGCGTTCGATAACGCCCTCGCCGAGTCGGTGATCGGACTCTACAAGACGGAGGTGATTCGACGACGAGGGCCGTGGCGCACGCTCGAGGCCGTGGAATTCGCCACGCTGGAGTGGGTGGATTGGTTCAACATGCGGCGGTTGCTGGGACCGATTGGAGACGTGCCGCCGGCGGAGTTTGAAGCGCAGTACTATGAGCAGGCCAAGGTGGCCTGATTCCATGAATCCAGTCTCCGAGAAACCCGGTACGGTTCAGAGCGTTTGTCGCGAGCGATCACTGGGCTCTGGATCTCGTCACCCACAGGCCCGACCTACCGCTCTGGCCCGGTGGGCCGATGGTGGGTTTCGGACTCTGGAACTCAATCCCCGGTACGATTCTCGTCGAAGGGAGCCTCTTCGCTGCGGGGCTCTGGCTCTATACCCCCCGACCTCCCAGCACCGCGCTTGTCGAACCTGAAGACGGCGAAGTCGCGTTGAATCAGCGCCAGCGCGTACCTCGCGTTGCTTTCCGTGTTAACCCGCCTGGACCCATGCGAGAGGACGATGAGCGGAGGTCGCTCGACACCTTCCAGCAAGTCGAAGGCATAGTAGAGCCGGATGCCGCCACTCTGGAAGTACTCGTACTCGGTCATCGCGGCGAACGGCGCGAGCAGTGACGGGGCGCAGGCGGTGCCAACGATGCTCGAGACAATGAAAGCGGCCACCGCAACTCCGAGTCGTCTAGTGGCGATCCGCACGACGCTCCTCTTCTGGCACGGGCAAGCCAGCACTGTCAAGTTGACGTGGCGTTGGTGCACGATGAAACCTACCGCTGGTCGCTGGCTCATCCCCCGCGTATCACTCGACGCGGGCTGCCCCTTCACGCCAGTCAAAACTGCCACCCCGTCACGCCCCCGCCACGTTGCAATTCCCATAGCATCACCGCGGCGCAGCCACGCAGCTTAGTTCAACTGTCCGCAATCGTCATCGTTCAAGAGATTAAGGATGTAGACCATTGGACCAACAGAGACCTGAGAAGAGTCACAACCCTGAAGATAGGGGTCCCAGGTGTACGAATTCCGCCGCCGCTTGTCACCCTGGCTGCCATCTTGTTGATCGGAGCGGCGATCGATCAGGTCTTCCCTTTAGGGGTTCCTCCTGTCACCTTCACCGGCTGGCTCGGCACAGCACTTGTCTTGCTCGCCTTAGTCCTTGGTCCGGGTTTGAGCTTTCGAGAGCACACAAAGGCCAAGACGCCGATTAGACCCGATCGACCGGCCACGGCACTTGTCGCCACTGGACTATTCCGCTACACCCGCAATCCCATGTATTTGAGCTTGTTGATTCTGCAGACCGAAGTTGGACTCTGGATGAACAATGCGTGGGTGATAGTGCTCGTGGCGCCTGTAGCAGCATGGCCGAGGTGGCGAGTGATTGCGGCCGAAGAACGACACATGATCCGACAGTTTGGTCAGACTTACTTGGACTATCAGGCCAAGGCGCCTCGCTGGCTATAGGCCATTGCGGAGTACAGTTGAGCCGGTCAGCACCTGTCTGGATTGCTCGCGCCTAACGCAACAGGGGCTCTTAAACACGCCCGGGCTTATGCTAGGTAATTACTTGGCGACAAGGCAGGACCTATTCGTGACAGGCCCGAAGCTTCTCGCTCACGCTCCTCGTTCCCCGCAAATGCTGCGGATGTTCTTGCTGATGAGGCGCACGGCTGACCGCCGCGACAGCAAGCGTCCGATCAGCTACCGGGACCTGTTTCGTCCGGCGTATGTCCATGCGGTCAAGGGTGTCACGCCTCAAGCCTTCCCAAGGCCCTCCGAGGCCCCAGCCACGAATAGCCGTGCTGCGCCACGCTGATCATGGCCTATCAGTCCGTGGTGAAAGTCCGTCTGCATTCGACGAGCGATGCATCCTCGTGGCCTGCGTTGCTCCTCCATCAAATACAGGCGGTATTCTCGGTCGTCGCGCCTTGCCCGCGAGGCGCCTCGCTCGTCTCGGTGCAGCGCCCGACTTTCACCACGGACTGCTATTCTCAGACCTGGGATTTCAGGTCGAGTTCGTCGAGGTCGATCCGATCGGGACGGTTCTGGAATGTGCGGACGTCATTGCGAACGCGTTAGAGCGTCTGGGTGAAGAACAGATCGTGATCGCCGGCCCGAGTTCAGCAGGCGCAGCGATTCACACCGCGCTGAGTCGGCTCGATGAGGGGTCCGGAGTTCTAGCCTGGCTCAATCTCGGAGGCGCGCTTCAAGGCGTACCGTTGCTCGACTGGCTGCAGAGGTTGCCGCAGAGCTTGGTGTTCGACCTCATAGTCTGGGTGCAGGATTGGCGACACGAGAGCTTCGAGAGCCTGACCACTCAGGTTCTGCGTGAGAGGTTTGAGGAACTGTCGGTCCCCGAAGAGATACAGGTGTTCAACTACATCAGCATGAGTCTATCGGGAGACATCTCAGATTTCGGGTGGGATAAGTATCTGCTCATGCGGTCGGATGGTCCGAACGACAGTCTGTCGTTGCTGCCAGATCTTCTCCTTCCGGAAGGGCGTACGATTGTCTCCCCTAACAGTCCGTGGTGAAAGTCGGGCGCTGCACCGAGACGAGCGAGGCGCCTCGCGGGCAAGGCGCGACGACCGAGAATACCGCCTGTATTTGATGGAGGAGCAACGCAGGCCACGAGGATGCATCGCTCGTCGAATGCAGACGGACTTTCACCACGGACTGCTAAGGGCGACCATATTCTTCGCTGAAGATCCGCTGATTGAACAAGAATCCGTAGCGCTTGCCCTAACGATCCTGGAGAGCATCGCCTCAGTCGGGCGTTAGACAGTCAGCTTCTGTATGGATCGCTGACGATTACCCGAGAACGCCGCAGGATTTACTAGTACGCTGCCAGTACAAGATCAACCAGTTCATCAACGAGAGCCATACTTGGACTCAGGCAGAAACAGCGGATCCCGATGTGCAAGGAAGGCAGCAAGGACAGCCCGGAGAAGGTTGTCCAGGAGATTCGACGGAAGACCCGGCGACGTTTTTTAGCTGAGGAGAAGATTCGGATCGTGCTGGAGGGCCTGGACGAGGAAAGTCTCGCCGGCAGTCACGATCGGCTGCAACACCGTCATTCTACGAGCGACATAAAGGAGGAGCTATGCCAAACGTGATTCAGGGGATGGTCGATCAAGCAACCCAGTTAGTTGGAGGGTACCTACCCAACCTGCTTGGTGCTCTGGCCATCTTGGTTGTCGGTTGGCTCGTTGCCTTGATCGTCGGGGCCCTGGTGCGCGGCACTTTGCACCGAACCTCACTGGACAACCGCGTGGCGCGCTGGTTGATGGGAGACGCCAGGGCCGAGGAAGCGCCAATCGAACGGTATGTCGGCAAGGCCTTTTACTACGTGGTCATGCTGTTCGTGTTGGTGGCGTTCTTTCAGGCGCTGAACCTCACGATCATCACGGAGCCCCTCAATGCCTTGTTGAATCAGCTCACGGAATTTGCACCGCGACTCGTCGGCGCGGCCCTGCTCCTGGCAATTGCCGGCGTGGTTGCCACGGTTCTGCGCAGAATCGTCTCCGGCGGTCTCGGGACCTTCAGGCTGGACGAGCGCCTGGGAGGCGAGCCGACCGAGCGGCAAGAAAAGAGGATGCCGCTGAGTCAGACACTTGGCGACGCGGTGTACTGGCTTGTCTTCCTCCTGTTCCTCCCGGCGATTCTGGGCGCGCTCGCGCTCGAAGGCCTGCTCACGCCGGTACAGACACTGCTGAACGAGGTGCTGGGGTACCTCCCGAACCTGCTGGCCGCCGGGTTGATCCTGATGGTCGGTTGGTTTCTCGCCCGCCTCGTGCAGCGCATCGTGACCAATCTGCTCGCCGCCGTGGGTCTCGACCGCGTCAGCGAGACTGCCGGGCTGGCACGGGTGATCGGGGCTACGAAGCTCTCTTCCGTCGCGGGGACGGTCGTGTACATCTTGATCCTGATCCCCGTCTTGATCTCTTCGCTCAACACGCTGGCACTTGAAGCAGTGACCCAGCCCGCCAGTAACATGCTGGGCACCATCCTGGCGGTGATCCCCACGCTCTTCGCCGCCGTCCTTCTTCTCACCATTGCTTACCTGGTGGCCCAGTGGATAGCCGATCTCGTCAGCAACCTCTTGGCGGGTGTCGGCTTCAACAACGTGCTGGCCCACCTCGGCCTGGGACAGCGCGTCGAACCGACGGACGGCCGGGCGCCGTCGGCGATCGTCGGCACGCTGATTCCGGTCGCCATCATGCTCTTTGCGTCAATCGAGGCGGCCAGGCTGCTGGGGTTCGAGGCGTTGGGCAACCTCATCACCGAGTTTGTGCTCTTTGGCGGTCAGGTGATTCTCGGTCTGATCATCTTCGGCATCGGGCTGTACCTCGGGAATCTGGCGGCCGCTGCGGTCCAGGCGAGCGCGACTGCTCAAGCCTCGGTGCTGGCCTTGGTGACACGAGTCGCCATTCTCGTGCTCGCGGCTGCGATGGCGCTTCGCCAGATGGGCCTGGCGAATGAAATCGTCACCTTAGCCTTCGGCCTACTCCTCGGCGCCATTGCCGTGGCGGCCGCCCTAGCGTTTGGCCTCGGCGCTCGCGATGCCGCTGGCCGCGCGATCGAGCGGTGGGTGGGTCGCTGGGAGGTCAAGTGATTAGATCGGAATCGAGGCGATGACGGAGATTGACGAGCGCGGCGAGCAGCAGATCGGCTAGCGCCTTGCGCTGGTCCCGCATGGCCGCCCGTAACGCCTTAAATAAGGGCATGCGCATCGGCCTTGTCGGTTGTGTGGCCACGAAGGCGAATGAGCCCCGGCCGGCTCGCGATCTCTACGTCTCGCCCCTGTTCCGCGGTCGGCGCGCGTGCGGGTTGCTCGCCGCGTCGAATTGCGGGTGCGATGACGACATGATACGAATAGCGCTTCCACTCACAAGGCTGGATTACTCGCCCCTTAGACTTCCGGTGAACAAACGGGAGGCGCGGCCACGCCGCGGGAACATCGGCGGCGCCAGCCGAGAAGCCCCGAGCGCCACAGGCAATACAGTTAAGGTTACGAGCGTGCTGACGGCGGCGGAGATGGGAAAACATCAGCCAGGGATCCGTGTGCTGGAGGATTTGGGCATGCTGCCAAGGGGGACTGCGCATGCGGTAGGCCCGCGCCTCGATATCAGCATCGGCATGCCCGGTCAGCCAGCCGGGGAGGACCCGTTCAGCGACGAGGTCATTGGTACGACCACCGTGCCGTTGCTCGCCGATTGACAACCGCGCTCGGCCCGCGAGACGGTAGCACCGTTACGGTTAATCGCCTACTCCAAATGATCCGTCAGCGTTGGGGACGAGTGCGATCAGGTATTCATGGAGCCACCATCGAGCCCACCGGACATCCAGCAAGAATCCTCAACACCAGACCAATCGCTCTGCAGTGATACTCCTGGCCTCGGCGAGCAAGGGCTTCACTGAACACCCTGGCCTGTTCCCCTCGCTGCGGACCACTGGAAAGGGCTTCAAGCATTCGCCTCATTCCAGCGTCAGATACATCATGCTCGACGACCCAGCCCGCAAACTCTCCCTGCGCGTTCTCGCTTCGCGCAAGCTGATGGGCCGCGACTTCGCCAGTGAGTGTGTCCAGCACCCATACAACGTTGGCAAAGTCGCCGTTGGCTTGGGCCACGACATAGCGCCCCACGGTGCGCGGCGGGAGTTGCGCGTAAGTCAGCGCAATTGCGGCAACTAAGACGGCGACCCCGACATAGAACAAGTTCCGTATGGTTGCTCTCCCTCTCGGGCCCAATTCGGTGGGAACCCGCCAAGATAGAAACCCGTCACGCAAGTCAAATATTGACGCACTCCCTCCGTGTGAAGTGGACGACCCGTCGCCCACCGAATAGCCTGTGGCCCTGGCAAACCGCCAGCCTGGAGCTCACATTGACAGGCGGTGTGACCCACCCACGGCCACAATGCGTAGGTCGCATGCGTCGATTCCTTCGTCAGTTCCTGTTCGGGGTTCTCGTCCTTGCAGTCGCCGGCGCCGCCTGGGCGGAGTGTGTGACGGGCGACCTGACGCCGGAGCAGCAGACCTGCTGTCTCGCGATGGATCACGACTGCGGGGCCGCCGGCATGGAGATGAGCTGCTGCCGGACGGAAGTCCCACAGCTGGACTCGGCGCGGGTGATCGCCTCTAAGTCATTCCTGTTGGCGCCTGCCCTCGTGAGCGGACCGGCGGCACCTCTGCCGCAGCCGCGGGCGAACCTGAACGCCTTGGCGCTCGTGTCCTTCGACCTCGCGCTCTTCAAACTGCCCGATCGACCCAGGCACCTGTTCCTCTCAGTCTTCCTGATCTAACACTCGCCTCTCGGTGCGGTCCGCGTCGAGAGCATTCGCGTGCCCATCGGCGGCGCCCCGCGCTCCCCCACACTTCTTTCGGCGTTTGGACGTATTAGCGGCGGCTCAGAGGCCGTGCGTTCGAGTGAGGCGCAACATGATTGACCATCGTTCATTGACGACCGTGCTCGTGCTCCTCGTGACGGCATTCGCGACCGCCACTGGCGCACAGATCAGTCAGGTTCAGGATCATCACGCACCGGACCGCGGCGCGGCGCTGACGCTGCAGACCGCCCTGACCGAAGCGCTCGCACACCACCCGGAGCTGGTTGCCCTGCGCCGCGAGTTTGACGCGGCCAAAGAGCGACCCGCACAGGAGCGGTTCCTCCCGGCACCGACCTTCGAGGCGCAAATCTGGCAATGGCCAATCGACACGCTGAATCCGGCACAGGCGAACATGTACATGTTCATGTTCGGCCAGGACATTCCAGGATTCGGCAAGCGCCGATTGCGCGAGGCGGTGGCCAGCAAGGAGGTCGACCTGGCCGAGGCGGACGTTGCGGTTCGCGCGCGCCAGGTGGTCGATCGCGTCAAGCGCACATATGCCGCGCTGTTCTTGGCAAGGCAGGAGATCGACGTGCACCACACGAGTGTGGATCTCCTGCGCCAGCTCGCTGATGTGGCCCAGGCGAAGTACGCCACCGGGGGGATGTCGCAGCAGGACGTGCTGAAGGCTGTGCTCGAGCTGTCACGAATCCACGATCACCTCATCACGCTGGAGGAGCGAGCGGGCCTCGCCGAAGTCCAACTCAACACTCTCCTCGATCGGCAGCCTGACGCGCCGATCGGGCCGCTGGCCGCACCGCGAGAACGGTTGTTGCTCCCGCCTGCAGACACGCTGCAGCGACTCGCCCTCGAGCACCAGCCCGAGCTGACCGCCGCTCGAACCGTCTTCGAACGGGCTGAGGCGCAGCTGGCCCTGGTGACACGCGAGTACAAGCCAGACTTCTTCGTGGGAGGCGGGTATTTCCTCATGACGCGTCAGCGCAACAGTTGGTCGGCCAGGGTGGGCGTTACGTGGCCCACCGCTCCCTGGGCTCGCGGCCGTCTTGACGTCCGCAAAGCGGAGGCGACGGCCAAGATCGCGACCGAGCAGGCGCACGTGCGCCGTGTGGAGAACGCCCTGCGCCGGACAGTCCAAGAGGCGTACATCCGCGTGAAGACCGCGGAGCGGCGCGCCGCCCTGCTGCGGACGACGATTCTGCCGCAGTCACGCCAGACGCTCGAGGTCTCGCGGATTGCCTATCAGGCGGATCGGGCTGACTTCCTGGCCATCATCGACAACGAACAAGTGCGCCTCCACGACGAAGTGACCTACCACGAGGCGCTAAGCGATTTTGAGCAGGCGTTGGCGGAGCTCGAGCGCGCGGTGGGTACGGATCTGGCGCCGGACATGACCAGGGAGACGACGACCGTGGCGGCTATCGAGAACGGAAGCGTGGACCATGAGTGAGCGTATTCGACGGCGCGCCGTCGTGGTGGTGGCCCTCGTGGCCGTCACCGCAGCGCTGGTGGGAACGTTGTATGAACTCCGTGATCGGCTCGTGCACGTGCCCGTGATCGGCGCTCTGTTTGGGGCCAACCGCTCCCGCGCCATGCCCGCGGCGGACAGGGACATGTCGGCTTCGCCGATGGCGATGGATTCTACGGATCGAGCTATCGTCGATCTTCGGGTGGAGGTGCAGCTTGACCCGCGCCGCCAACAATTGATTGGCGTCCGGACTGCGCCGGTCGAGCGCGCCCCAGTGACCCAAGCGCTTCGAACCGTTGGGCTCGTGCGGTACGACGAGACGCGGCTGACCGACGTGAATCTGAAGATCGAAGGGTGGATCCAGGACCTGAAGGTGGATTACACGGGACAGCCCGTCCAGCAGGGAGACCCGCTGTTCACCGTCTACAGTCCCGAGCTGCTGACGACCGCACAGGAGTACCTGCTGGCGCTGCGGACGCAGGATCAGCTGCGTGACTCGCAGGTGCCCGACGCCCGCGAACACGCCGAGCGGTTTGTGGCATCGGCGCGGCGGCGGATCGAACTCTGGGACTTGCCCTCCGAGGAGCTAGACGCCCTCGATCGGACGCGGCAGGCTCAACCGACGGTCACGTTTCGCTCGCCGGTCGGCGGGTTTGTGATCGACAAGCCGGTCGTGCAGGGCATGCACGTGATGCCCGGCCAGACGCTCTACCGGATCGCCGATCTGTCGGTCGTCTGGGTCGAGGCGGACATCTATGAGCAGGAGATGGCGCTCGTCGACGTCGGGCAGGAGGCGGCGGTCACCCTGGACGCGTATCCTGGCGAACGGTTCAGGGGTCAGGTGGTCTACGTCTACCCCTTCGTCGAGGAGCACACCCGCAGTGTGAAAGTGCGGTTCGAACTGGATAACCCTCGGGGACGCCTCAGGCCGGGGATGTACGCCAACGTTGAACTGCAGGTGCCCCTCGGGATGAGCACGACAATTCCGACCAACGCGCTGCTCGATTCCGGATCGCGCCGGCTCGTCTTCGTGAGCGAGGGCGACGGCTACTTTCAGCCGCGCGATGTGACGGTCGGGAGGCGCCTCGGCGACCGCGTCCAGATCCTCGACGGGCTCGAGGCCGGCGAGGTGGTCGCCACCAACGCGACCTTCTTCCTCGATTCGGAAAGTCAGCTGCGCGCCTCGGTACAGGCTTTCGAGCCGTGGCCGTCGGCCGCCAGCCTCGCGGCCCCTGGCGAGCGCCTGGATATCACCTTCCGCTCCGATCCCGATCCGCCGCGGACCGGGGAGAGCACCTTCGAGGTCACGGTCCGCGATCCCGAGGGACGACCGGTGGAGGACGCCGACGTGTCGGTCGTGCTGTTCATGGCGGCAATGCCCTCGATGAACATGCCAGCGATGCGCGACGAGGCACAACTGCCTCCGGTGGGCGATGGCGTCTATCGGGGCACGTGGAACGTGATGATGAGCGGCCGGTGGGACGTCACCGTGAACGTTAGCAAGGACGACGAGCGTCTGGGATCCAGACAGCTGAGTGTGGTCGCCCGCTGACGGTCCGACCGGCATCGAACGGCGTGCTTCACTGAAGCGGACGGTCGGGACACATATCTAGAGGGACCGAAGGATCGCGAGGTCACCGCATGATCGAACGCCTCATCGACTGGTGCACGGGCAACCGGTTCCTGGTCTTTACCGGGACGCTCGTCCTGACCCTCTGGGGCATCTGGGCGATCACGGCGACACCGGTCGACGCGGTGCCCGATATCTCCGACGTGCAGGTGATCGTGTCGACGGAGTGGACGGGACGCAGCCCCGATCTCATCGAAGACCAAGTCACCTACCCCATTGTCTCCGCGCTGCTGTCGACACCGCGTGTCAGGACGGTCCGCGGCGTCACCGATTTCGGGATCTCGTACGTCTACGTCATCTTCGAGGACGGCACCGACATGTACTGGGCGCGGAGCCGGGTTGTCGAGTACCTGCAGGGCATCCGCGGGCAGTTGCCGGACAACGTCAATCCGGTGATCGGGCCAGATGCGACCGGGGTGGGGTGGGTGTTCGAGTACGCCCTGGTCGATGACAGCGGGCAGCAGACGCTAGCGGACCTACGGGGGCTACAGGACTGGTATCTGCGCTATTGGATCGCCTCCGTCCCCGGCGTGGCCGAAGTCGCGAGCATCGGTGGTTTCGTCAAGCAGTACCAGGTGAATCTCGATCCGAACAAGTTGGCGGCCTACGACCTGGCCGTCAAGGACATCGTGCGCGCGATCCAGGCAAGCAACAACGACGTGGAAGGCCGGCTGCTGGAGTTCTCCGGGCGCGAGTACATGGTGCGCGCGCGGGGATACCTCCAGTCGGCCGACGATATCGCGCGCGTCTCGCTGGGGGCCTCGGCCGCGGGCACGCCGATTCGCGTGTCAGACGTCGCGCAGGTCCGCATCGGTCCGGACATGCGGAGGGGCGCAGCCGAGCTGGACGGTGAGGGCGAGGTGGTCGGCGGGATTGTCGTGATGCGGTTCGGCGAGAACGCGCTCGACGTCATCGACCGCGTCAAGGCAAAGCTGGTGGAGATCCAGGGGGCTCTGCCCGAAGGAGTCCGAATCGTCCCGACGTACGATCGCTCGTGGCTCATCAACGAATCAATCGGGACGCTGCGCACGGCCCTCATCGAAGAAGCCGTGGTCGTCTCGCTGGTGATCCTGATCTTTCTCTTCCACGTGCGGTCGGCGCTCATCTCGATTCTCGCGCTGCCCATCGCCGTGGTGGCGTCGTTCATCCCCATGGCGCACCTCGGCGTGTCGTCCAACATCATGTCGCTCGGGGGACTGGCGCTGGCCATCGGCGTGCTCGTGGATGCGTCGATTGTCATGGTCGAGAATGCGTACCGCCGCGTCTCGGAGCCAGACGAGTCGGGCGCCGTGCCCTCACCTGAGGTCCAGCCGGGCGTGGTGACGGCCGCGGCCAAACAGGTTGGCCGCCCGATCTTCTTCTCCCTCGCCATCATCACTATTTCCTTCGTACCGGTCTTTCTGCTCGAGGCACAGGAAGGGCGCATGTTTCGGCCACTGGCCTTCACCAAGACCTTTGCCATGGTGTTCGCCTCGGTGCTGTCCATCACGCTGGTGCCGGTCCTGATGACGATCTTCATCAGGGGTAAACGGGCTTCGACCCGAGTCGCGAAACCCTACATCCCGACTTTTCTCAGCGCTCTACGCACCCGTGTTGCGGCTCGCGCTGCGGTGGAGATGGACGGCGCTGCTCGTGAACTTCTCCGTGGTGCCGCTGACCATTCCGCTCGTGTTCGGCATCGGCAGCGAGTTCATGCCGCCGCTCTACGAAGGGTCTCAGCTCTACATGCCCACCTCACCACCCGGGCTCTCGATCGGCGAGGCGACGCGCCTTCTCCAGGTGCAGGACAAGATTCTGCTCCAGTTTCCGGAGGTCGAGCGGGTCTTCGGGACTGTCGGCCGAAGCACGACACCGACCGACAATTCGCCGATGGGGATGGTCAACACGACCGTGACCCTGAAGCCCCGGGACCAGTGGCGACCCGGGCTGACCGTCGAGCAGCTCCAGGCCGAGATGGATGAGGCCCTGCAGTTTCCCGGGTTTCCAAATACGTGGACCCAGCCGATTCGGAACCGGTTGGACATGCTGCTCACCGGCATCAGAACGCCCATCGGGATCAAGGTCTTTGGTCCGAACCTCAACGAGATACAGCGGATTGGACAGCAGATCGAACAGGTGCTCGGGAATGTGGAAGGCACGCGCAGTGTGTACGCCGAGCGTGTGGCGCAAGGGTACTTCACCGACATTCTGATCGAACGCGAGGCGATCGCACGGCACGGTCTGACGATCAAGGACGTCCAGGACGTCATCCAATCGGCCGTCGGTGGCCAGAACATCACCCGAACGATTGAAGGACGCGAACGCTACCCGGTCAACGTGCGGTACCAGCGCGACTTTCGGGAGGATCTGCCGGACCTGGAGCGCGTGCTCGTCAAGACCCCGCGGGGCGCGCAAGTCCCGCTCGGACAGTTGGCCGCGATCGGCCTGTCGCAAGGCCCGGCCATGATTCGCGATGAAGACGGTCAGCTGGCCGGATACGTATACATCGACACCGGAGTCGGAGACATCGGCGGCTATGTCGACCGTGCACAGACGGCCGTCGCCGACGCGGTGGCGCTCCCGCCTGGCTACACGCTGAAGTGGACTGGGCAGTACGAATTCCAGGTCCGGGCGAGCAAGCGGCTGCAGATCCTGATCCCCATCGTGTTCTTCATCATCTTCATGCTGCTCTACCTGACGTTCCATTCGGTGTCGGAGGCCGTCATCGTGATGCTCTCGGTCGTCTACGCGATGACCGGTGGCGTGATTCTGCAGTGGTGGCTTGGCTACAACTTCTCGGTGGCCGTCTGGGTGGGGTACATCGCGTTGTATGGCGTTGCCGTGCAGACGGGTGTCGTAATGGTCGTGTACCTGCACGACGCCCTGGACAAGCGGCTTCGACGCGGTGATGAGATCACCCAGCAGGGCATCTGGAATGCGCCGGTGGCCGGATCGGTCCTCCGGCTTCGCCCGAAGCTGATGACCGTTAGCGTCGTGATGGCGGGCATGCTGCCGATCATGTGGAGCACGGGGATCGGTTCGGACGTCATGAAGCCGATTGCGGCGCCCATCGTCGGGGGGATGATTACCTCGACCATCCACGTCCTCATCATCACGCCGGTCATCTTCTACATCATGAAAGCTCGTGCATGGCGTAAGGGGCGACTCGCGAGCTCAGGCATGACACTGTAGGCATGAACGAGCGACGTGCTCAGCGTGTCAAAGAACGAACTGCGATGATCGAGTGAGCGCAGGTAGAGGCAACGACGGGTCATGCGTGGGTAAGATGCGCTCAGATCGGCCTTCCTCGGTCCCAAAAAACAACTGATTGATGAAACACGAGGGGCCCCAGGACGAGGCCCAGTTTTCCGCGTCTTTCGGCGAGCTGCTTAAGCGAAAGCTGGCGAGGTTTTCTGAAACGCGCCTGGAGACTGCGAGAGCCACCGATGGGCGGTCGCTCGGGGCACGCCCAACTGGGTTGGGTCGTAGTCGGCGCGTAGCTCGTAAGCATGATCGAGCGCCATATCAAGATACACACACGCGTTCGACAACGTTCCGGTCAACACGTCGAGTCGCGCCACAAACTCTCGCACATCAAAGCTGAAATACTCTGGTAGATGATCCCATCCTTCTTCGTCACCTTTCCGGGCTCGGCGAACCGGATATCGCCACATGTCACCTGATTGATCGTTGATGTCGAGCACATTATCTTTTCCTAGATCCTCAACAAGCTGTCGGAATCCCTTATGCTGCTTCTCCCATACCGGACCCATGAACTCGAAGATCGGCTTCACGTCGGCAAGCAGTTGGCTGAGCGAGTGAACGTGCTGTATCCGTCCCTGCGGCTTACCACGAAGCGAGAGCAGCGCATTGCCCTTTCGTGCGATGGCTTTCAGATAAAGTTCAGTCGCGTGTCGATAAAGAAAGGCGATAGGCAGAATGTCGAGGGAAGAATGCGTGAACGGCTCGAAGTTCTTCTAGAAGAGGGCCTTCGCGGCTTCGAGGTAGGCATCCGCATAGAGATCAAACTCGTCGAATGCTCTTCCTTGAAAATTCAGAGACACGTTCGTCCGCGAACGGCCCTCGATGAAGATCGACGACTTCGGTTTATCGCTCACGATCCGCTGACGACCCTTCGTTGTTCCTAAATGTTCCGCTCTTCGCCAGGCGGTCGCTTTCGATGCTTCTGCGTCTGATCGACTACGGCAGCGGACAAGAGCTTCGCCGGATCGAACTCGCTGACCCTGAAGCCCCGTCGAGCCAGGAGTCTCGGCCGAAGGTGAACCCTCGAAGGCGGACACGCACGACGTTCTGCGTCATCACTGGCGCGGCAGCAGGGTATCAGAAAAGCGGTGATTCCGGGCCATCCTGATCGACCGTCAGAAAAGCCCGGTTCGCGGAGGATTACAGCGGGCGATCTTGCCGGGATTTTGGGCCAGTCATCGCTGCAGGGTAGATCGAGGGATGCCGAGCCGTCTCGCAGCCTCTCTCTCGGACAAGCCTGCCACCTCCGGGGACGGCGACGACGCGAGTCCATAGTCGAGCAGCCGAACCACTCTGGAAGTAGACGGCATCAGTTGGCTCGCAGCTATCGACCCCACGAGAAACGATGAGCAAGCTGCCGCATCTCCATAAACGGAGAGTATAGCGGCTCAGGCCTCTTTGGTTCGACGCTTAGATAGCCATCTAGATTGCGACACATGGCGACAAACAAACGCTCTCGGCATCTAGAGCACCACAAGAACCACTCCCCTCAAAGCCGCCCTTTCTCGGCACCCCAGCCGTATGATCCGAGCATTCACGACCTATGGCCCTGACCCTGGCACCCGCCGCGTCCCCTATGAGATTGGCGCGCCCCTCGAGGCGGGCGGCATGGGGCGCGAGCCCTCCTCCTCGCTGAGAGGATAACGACATGTTCTACAAGGTACGGGCAAGGTTGAAGAAAGACACCGCTACCGAACTGCGGCGCAGGTTGCTCGACGGTACGATTGGGCGTCAACAGCCTGACGGAGAAGAGATCGTCGATTCCATGCACCGGGCGGTCGTGACGGATTCCGGCGACATCGAGTGGAGCGAGGTCTGCTACTGTCCGTCTCCCCTTCTCCACGAACGGACAACGGTTTATGACCAATACTTCAGCGACCTTTCAACCGAGCTGGTTGAAGGTTATCAGCGACACGAGGGACGATCGTTTGTGACCTATCTCAAGGAACTGGCTGAAGCGTCAGGATGAATTGGAAGCATAGAATGGATTGGGCGGGGGGACATGAAGGCATCGAGTCCCTCGACAGGCTCATTTTTCTAGGCTTCCCCACCAAGACATCGGGCCAAGCCGAATTTCCAGCACCACCAGAAACCCCTCCCCTCGAAGCCGCCCTTTCTCACAACGACGCCCGTGACAGCATTGCGGACTGCCGGCTCGGGAAACACCTCGGCAAACGGTCCACTACGACACGCTCAACGTCCTACTCCTGAACGACGGCGCCGGTCAGCGCTCCTATCATTCTCACTATAATCAGCGCCACCACCCGTGGCCCTAACAGTCCGTGGTGAAAGTCGGGCGCTGCACCGAGACGAGCGAGGCGCCTCGCGGGCAAGGCGCGACGACCGAGAATACCGCCTGTATTTGATGGAGGAGCAACGCAGGCCACGAGGATGCATCGCTCGTCGAATGCAGACGGACTTTCACCACGGACTGCTAAGCCCCGGCACCCGCCTCGGCTCGTCTGAAGTGAGCGCCCTGATCGACTGGGGCTACTTCCCTCCCTCTTCGAGAACTGATCGACCTCTACCGCGTATCCCGGTGCGTGTGAAGAACACGGCGTACACGGGCTGATGGTCCGAGAGGTCGTCCGCTTCGCTCGCGGGAATCCCAAGAAACCGAGCGAGGTCCAGGACCCCGGATTGGCCCGTGAAATCCTCGCCCGTGGGGCCCCATTGAAACACAAGGTTGTCATTGCGGTTGGTGCCGCCAGGGACGGGCTATAGAGTCGCGCACAGCGACGTCCTTTCTCGGCCGCGTCCTACCTGAATCGAACCGATGTCGTCAGGAGCACTTGGCGGGGGCTCGCCGGATCGGCCGACTCGCCGTCACCGTTCCAGTAGTACTCCTCATTCAGCAAATTGTGGGCCGAGAGCGTGATGCGCAGCGGGCCACGTCCCCACGACACGGCAG
The DNA here is from genome assembly GCA_965197865.1 of Vicinamibacterales bacterium. Classification (GTDB taxonomy): domain Bacteria; phylum Acidobacteriota; class Vicinamibacteria; order Vicinamibacterales; family CAVVIG01; genus CBDANZ01. The sequence goes on along the minus strand of CBDANZ010000005.1, from coordinate 691,651 downwards.
CGTCGACCACGGTGTAACCGTCGAGGCCGAAGGAGTTGTCGTCGTTGCCCTGCATGTCACTCACGTGCTTCACGCCCACGTTGGCGTTGACGGCCGCATCCGGCGTCACCGACAGGCCCCAGTTCACAAGGTAGTCGGGCGACATCCGTAGCCGGTTGCCCGAGAGTACCGTATCGCCGCCATCGGACTGGATGACGAAGTCGCCGAAACGGTGGCGATAGACGCTCCCATTGACGAAGGCGGATACCTGCGGCGTGAATGCCATCGCCACGCCGGTCTCGAAACCCTTGTACTTCCGCTGGCCCGCGTTGGTTGGCAAGAAGAACGGCCCCACGCGGCGGCTAAGGACGACGCCGTCCTCAATCATGTAGAAGTATGCGGCGTCGAGTGAGAGACGGCCATCGAGGAGGCTCCCCTTGAGGCCCACCTCGTAGTTGTCGATGTCCTCGGGCTTAAGGTTCAGTGGGACGTCTGCAGGCGTCAGCGAGCTGGGGCGCCGCGGCGGGAGGAACGACTGGGAGTACGCCCCGTAAATATTGAGTGCCGGACCCGCGCCGCCCGTGCTCAGGAGTTTGATCGTAGCGCTGAGCTTGGGACTGAACGCATCGAAGGTCGCCTCGACCAGCGGGCCACCGGCGCGCGTGACGTCCATGTCGAGTCGGTCGTAGCGTCCGCCAGCGGTCACGAGCAGGCGCGGCGCGGGCCCGACCACGTACTGGGCGAACAGTGCCGCTATGCCGAGATTGTAGCCCCGGCTGCCCTCGAAGTGCTGCCACTCGTTGCGGTCGGGGATGACTGGATTCAGATAGTCGATCGCGAAGCCGAACAGGTCCGGGTCGTTGAAGATGAAGTCGCTGGCGATCTGGCCCTTGTTGCGCTCGTACGTGCCGCCGACCGTGAGGCCGTGCTCCACATCGCTGGTGGCGCTCTCGAACTCGAGGCGGACCTCCTCGTAAAAAACATCCTCATCCTGCTGCTGGCTGAACGGGTACATCGTCACCATATGCGTGTCGAAATCGACGGGAGTGCCGATGAAGTCGCCGTCCTCGTCGAACTTCAACTGAACGTCCCGGTAGCCGAAGACCTCGACGAACCGTACCCAGGACGTCAGTTGCCGCGTGTAGTTCAACGTTACGCGCCCCTCCCGCTGCTGGTAGTTGCGGCCAGGGATGTTGAAGTTGGTGAACCGTTCGAAGCGCGGCTCGATCTCGTGCAGGAGGCGACCGTCGATGACCGGCTCGTTAGTGGGCGTGCTGTTCTCCGAGATAACCCGGTTCACGCTGATGCTGCCGAACGACCGGTCATCAGGCGCGAAATTTAGCTTGACGAACACGGCTGTGTTGCCCATCACGAAATCATCGGTCGTCTTATTGACGTAGTAGCCACCGCTGCGCTCGTGGGCCGCCGACAGGTAGAACCCACTCCAGTTGCTGATCGGACCAGAAGCGCTGAACACACTCTTCGCCGCGCCAAACTCACCGCCCGTGAATGTCGCGGTTACCTCCGGCGTGGCCGTAGAGTTGGCGGTTAGCACGTTAATCACGCCGCCGATCGCCGTTCGACCGTACAACGACGAGTTCGGACCACGAACCAACTCGATCCTGCTCGCATCGTTGATGGGCAAGGCAACAACACGGGCATCGTTTCCCGAATTGGTCTGCGGCACACCATCGATCAGGAGCAGTGTGTTCGTGAACTCGTTACCTTGGCGGGGCATTCCTCGCATCAGGACAGATTCGAAGATACCCAGCTGCGTGCTCACGAACACGCCAGGGGCGTTTCCTATCGCTTGCGTGAGAGTTTGGTCGCCCTGGAGCTCGATTGTGTCCCGATCGATGATCGTCGTCTGCGCGGCAACTTCACCCACGCTCAACGCCGTCTTGGTGGCGGTCACCTGCACCGCTTCCATGAAGTTCGGCGTGGTGTCGAGCTCAACCGTGAGTGCGAATGCTTGACCGGCCTGCACAGCGATGCTCGGGACGCGGAGTTCGAGAAAGCCAGGCGCCGATACGAGTACTGTTTGCTCACCCGCGGGTACGCCGACGATCTCGAAGCGACCGACCGCGTTCGTCACGGCCATCAAGGCCGTGCCTTCCACGACGACAGCAGCACCCGCGACGGCCTGCCCGTTCTGACTGGACTCAACCGCGCCGATCAGTGTGCCCGTCCCCTGGGCGAAGACCGCGGTGCCGGGCATCAACGAGACGAGTCCGCAGGCCACGACCCGGGTCATCCATAGACGCGCTGCAAGCTCCCTTGAGTAGAACATTGACGAATGAGAGAGCATTAACGAAAAAGCTGGGCGGCTCTGCCGATAAATGGACAGTAACAGCCGGCACTCCGCGTAACTCCTTGAAACCATGGTGCCGGGGGCGGGTCTCGAACCCACACGCCCCTTGCGGGACCCAGGATTTTAAGTCCTGTGCGTCTGCCAGTTCCGCCACCCCGGCGTCAAGTGAGAAATTCCATTATAGCAACAACTTACTCGGACCGTTGTTTGGCATCGGCGCTTGCGTGCGGGCGATTGTCCACGCGATTTGTCCCCATCGCCTTCCATCGCCATAGATCCGCGACTCGAGCAGGATACTTTCGCACAAGCACCCAGCAGACGTCATCTGCGGCCTTGCGAACGAGCTGTCGATCTCGGCCGCACCCGCCTCGTCCGAGATCGGAAATGTCGGCTACCTGACTCATCTGTTAACGGAGACCGGACGGCTTGATCGTCGACGCGTGAAGTATATAATCAGGATCTTTCGTCCGGAACTTGAAGGCATTCGAATGAGCGGCGCGACCCGAACGTCAAAGTTGGTTGGGGGGCACATGAAACGCCGATCTCTCGAGTTGAAGGTCATGGTCGCGATCGCCATGGTGGCGCTGGCCGGCGCCGCGTGTCGCACGTCGACAACAGCCGCGTCGGCGCTCAAGACCTCGTGGGACGAACCGGACCTGCAGGGCATATGGACCGACGAATTTCAGACACCCCTGCAGCGGCCGGAAAGGTTTGCCGGACGCGAGTCCCTGACCGATGCAGAGATTGCCGAACTGGACACGCAGCGAGCAAGGCAGCTAGGGAGTGATAGGCGCGCAGCGCCAGGAAGCGAAGCGGACGTCTCTGGCGCCTACAATGCGGTGTTCACCTCTCGGAAACACACGAGTCGGCGCACGTCGTTGATTGTGGATCCGCCAGACGGGCGCATACCGCCCCTCACGCCTGAAGCACTGAAGCGACAAGAGGAGTGGCGCGCGTTCTATCTCGCGCTGGTGCTACCCACGAACCGGTGCAAGGACCAGCTTCCTGGATGTGAGGGCGGCAAGTACGATCCAAACGCGAAACCCCGACCGCTCAAGTACTACCCAGCGATTGGAAAATTCAATCGTTCCGACGGTCCGGAAGAACGGGGCCTCAGCATTCGGTGCATGTCAGGTAACCTGCCGGATTTCGGTGGCTTCCGTCAGATTGTGCAGTCGCCGAAGAGGGTCTCGATTTTCTACGACACCGGGCAAGGCCAAGCCTGGCACCGAACAATCCCTGTGGATGGAAGTCCGCATCTCCCGCAGTCAGTCCGTTTCTGGTGGGGAGACTCGCGTGGCCGTTGGGAGGGCGATACGCTGGTCGTCGATGTCACCAATTTCAGCGGCAAGACCGAATTCCCGAGATCGGGCGTCCCAACTTACCGTGTGGGATCCACCACCGAGAACCTCCATCTCGTGGAACGCTGGACCCGCACTGGCCCGGATACGCTCGAATACGTCGCCACTATGGACGACAAGACGACGTGGACGAAACCGTGGACCGTCAAACAGGAGTACCGCAAGCAAGAGGATAAGTACAATCGAATCTACCGGGAGCCGCGGTGCCACGAGGGAAATTTTGGGATGCTCGGCGTGCTCGCAGGCACGCGCAAGCTGGAGGCCGACTTTGCCGCGGGACGAGGCCCCGATCCGACCACGCTGAACGTCGTCACACCGCCGAGGGGCCCGGGCGGCCGGTAACTGTTTTCTGCGCACTGCGTCCTGCGCTGGCCCGTGGGACCAGTCTCGATCGTCGCCATTGTGCACGCGCAGAACTCGGGCGAGGGTCAGCGGCTGGCGCGACTCGACGGACATCCGAATTTCAGCGGTGTCTGGCAGACTTTGAATGAAGCGAATTGGGATCTCGAGGCGCATGCGGCGCGGCCAGGCTTCGTGACGCAACCGGGTGTGCATCCGCTGGCGGAAGTGCCCGCCGCGCCCGCGCTGGCCCTGGGCGCCGCCAGCTCGGTGCCCGGATCGATCGGCGTCGTCGAAGGCGGGATCATTCCGTACCAGCCGTGGGCGCTCGCACAGAAACAAGACAACCAGCAGCACTGGCCACGGCAGGGCGTGAGTATCTAAAGGCGACCTCTCGGGGTCGCCTTTGTTGTGGACGGTTGAACCGCGACGACTCGTCGCCCTTCTGCATTCGCGCGCGGGCACGCCAATCCAGTTCCGCCGCCGCGCCGCCGCCCTTTTCCAAGCCGACCGCGATTGCGCGGTCGCTGATGGCTCGCAGCGCTTTCTCGCGGCCGCCGTCTTGCTCTTCGATGAACCGCTTCAGCCGGCGCGCGAGGTCGGCGTTGTTCATGAGGATGCCCATGACGACCAGCTCGCGCGTCAAGCCGGTCCCCGCGTTGACGATCCGCGTTACTTCGGCCTCTAACTCGTCAACCGGCGTCGCCGATGGTCTCGCCTTCTGCTCGGTCTTGCGGAGCTCGGCCACGGCGTTGTCGAGAATTTGTTTCGTGATGGCCTCAAGATCGACCTTCGACCAGTCAACCTGCTGCTTGCTTATATGGTTCTCACTCCCTTCGTCTAGTTCGAGGCTTCGGAATATGAGTGCGGAGTACGTTCGTCGCCTGCGTAACTTGGCAGCAAGAATTGAAGGGCGTGCCGCACCAAGCCATCCCGCCCAGTGACGACCTGATACATCAGCGACAGCGCGTCGCGTGCGTCAGCATCCATCGCGTTGAACGGATCTTGTCCGCCAGCCATGAACACCTTACGCACCCACATCGAGTCTGGCTTCTCCATGTCGAACGATCTTATGTGGACGACGCGAAGCTGCGTGGGCCATCCGGCCAGAATGGTCCCGGTCGCCACTCTGCCTCAGGAATTCGGCGCTGACGAGCTTTCAGTAAACACAACGCCCTTGATCGGGGGTGAAGAGGGTCGCGGAGTGTGAAGGCACCAAACAAACTACCGGACGATCTGCGAATCGGTGACGAACCGGCGGTAGTTGTCGTAGGTCTGTGTGGTGCGCAGCCGAGGAACGCCGGAGTTCCTGACGATGGTCATACTCTCGATCCGCTCCGGTAGCATGAGAGTTTCGTCCGGATTCTCGAACGTCACGAGCTTGTAACGAATTGAGGTATCGGCTCGCTCGAAGGTAAACGATCGTGGCCCGTAGGCGCGCCGCTCGCGCGGCCTCGGGATGTCGACAGGCCCAACGAGGTGCTCGTCGAAGCGGAGGATCTCGAAGGTGTCCGCATCCGCCCAGACGCGCCCGCGCGTACGGCCGGACAGGTCGACCCAGGCGCAGTGGCCGCTCCATTCCACCTGAGGCTGCTCGCGCGCCAGGACTCGGTAATCGAGCATCACGGCCTCGCGGCCGTCAATGCGCGTCGAGCCGGCTACCTCGAAATTGAACGCGCTGCGCCGATCCGGCAGCAGAAACGCCAGCGGCTCGGGGGAGATGGTGCGCGGGTCCATGCAATCCGGCTGATCAGGCGGGCCGAGCGACGGCCCATTCGCGCGGATCAGTTTGCGGACCACCCTCGCCGGTTCCTTCGTTGCCGACGGATTCCATTCGACACGAAGCTCGTATTCCAGCCGCCGCGCAAAGCCGTCGAATGACCAGTTCGGGGTGAGCGGTTGCAAGATTACTGTCTCCTCCAGCAGGAACCTCTGCACGCGCGTGTAGTACTGCTCGACGTAGTTGCCGACGCGCCTCACCGCCAGGTCTACGTCGACCGGCTGTGCGGCAAACGCCGCTCCCAGGCCGAGACACATCGGGACGATCCGTAACACTGTCCTCCCTGCAGTAAGCCGTCCCGAGCTGGCTGCCCGCCTCGGGGCTGCTGGTCGCGACGTTCTGGCTCCGGCGGCGCGTCTAACCCGGGCGACGGCATGCAGCTCGGCGAGACGGCAGCGTCGAACTGCCGGCACGACGACTCTTGGACGACCAACGGGCCACCCCCGCCATACTCTTTGAATCGGCCAGAATCTTGACCTTCGACGCACTCTGTCTGCGGAACCTAGGCACTAGTCAGTGCAGCCCCAGCACCTCACTCGCTGACACGAACGAGCTGAATACGGAACCCATGGAACGGTTTCTTTAGCATCATCCGGACTGCCCAGGGCACGCCAAGGAAGAAGCCCCCAAGTGCACCAGAAACAACCGCAGTGAAATCCGCCCACTCGTCCGTGTAGACCAACTCGAGCGGGAACGCGACGAAACCCCAACCCCAGCCAATAACGAGTGCGACAACCGCTGAGCGCCAGGTAAGGAACCATCCCACCTTCAGGCTGTCGGCATACGTGGCGCGCTCAGTCGACTCGATATCCATGCGTCACACAGTAAACGAAAACTCGAGTCGGTGTGCGGCTTTTCTTAAGTCGACGGCCAGGTCAGGATGAGGTCCTGACCCATCACCATGGAGACTTGCGGGGATTCGCATCGGCGTAAGTGTTCTCAAGGGGGGGGGAAAGTCTGAGTCTGACGTTTAGGAACCCCCGCAGCCCCCAGCACGGGCGCGATTGTCCCTATTCTGTTTCTATCGCCTCGTAATTCTCGTAAGTCTTGGCACGTCACGTAGTCGGCCTGGCCAACATGGCCGGGCTGGGCGAAATCCGCTCCGGTCGTCGTGTCGATCTTGTAGGCGTAATAGGCGGGGCCACGACGGACAAATGGTAGATTCTATACTGTGAAGGACGCGTGGTTGCTCGCGGTACTCCTCGGTAGCCTGATCATGACGGCGCTTTCGGGGTGCCGCGGCGGCGATCCGGGCGATGCGATCGACGGCTCCCAGCCGCGCCGTCTGACGTTCAACCAGGACATCGCGCCGATGATCTTCGAGCAGTGCACGTACTGCCATCGTCCGGGTCAGCAGACGCCCCTTCCACTCCTCGATTATCAAGATGTGCAAAGCCGCTCCGGGCCGCTCTTGGTGAGCATGCTGCGCCGGGCCATGCCACCGTGGCTTCCTGATTCAGAGTTGAACGAATTCCTGAACGCAAAGCTATTGCATTCAGATCAGATCGCGATGTTTCAACGGTGGGTCGATGACGGAGCTCCCGAAGGAGCGCCGGATCCTCCCCCCGTGCCGACATTTTCCGACCGCTGGCGCCTTGGTGAGCCGGACATGGTTGTTCGCGCGCCGCAGCCCTACACGCTGATCGCGGACGGCACGGAGGTTCTTCGGACTCTCGTCATCCCCGCTCCCGTCTCTTCCACGCGTTACGTGCGAGCCATGGAGATTCGACCTGACAACTCCAGGATTCTTCGTCACGCGGTCGTCGGCATCGACCGGACGCCAACGGCTCGAACGCTCGACGCAAGAGATCGTGAGCCCGGGTACCCTGGCATGCTGCTCGACCACATGGACGGCCCAGGGGACCGCCTGAGTGTCTGGGTGCCCGGATCGACGCCATGGGTGGAACCCGACGGCATGGCGTGGCGGCTCGAACCGGGAAGCGACCTCGTCATGCAACTGCAATTGCGGCCGACTGGCACTCCAGAGTCGATCCAACCGAGCATCGCACTGTACTTTTCCCCGACACCGCCGGCGCGCGACCCGATCCTGCTCAAACTGAGCTCCAGAACAATCGACATCCCTGCCGGCAGCCGCGATCATGCGGTAGTCGATAGTTACGTCCTGCCGGTGGGCCTCCAGGTCCTGAGCGTCTACCCGCACGCGCACAACCTAGCAAAGGAGATAAGGGCCACGGCGACGCTTCCAGACGGAGCAATGAGGTGGCTCCTATGGATCAAAGAGTGGGATGCCCACTGGGCAGAACAGTATCGATACGCGAGACCCATCGAGCTTCCGAGCGGGTCCACGCTCAAGATGGAATATCTCTACGACAACTCGGACGCGAACGTGCGCAACCCGCATTACCCACCGCGGCGGGTCCGGTGGGGAGTGCACCCCTCTGATGAGATGGGAGTTCTCTGGCTCCAGGTTCTGCCTGACGACGCGGCCGACGCCGACATCTTGTTGAAGGACTATCAGCTCCATGCCGTTGACTGACCGGAAGATCCGGCGGTCGCTTAGCTGACGCCGGCGCCGCACGGCCACCGTCATCACACATCCACACACGGCGGCGAGCTTTGCGCCGAGCCGCCGGCCTACGCCTCGCCTGCACCTGGGTCTCGGACCAACGCGCGGAGGCGATGGCCTCGAGTCCGTAGGCCCTCGATGACCGCCCTTCCCTGGTTTCCTGTCGAACCCGTCACCAGAACGTGTCGTGTGGTACCCAGCGCCGTTTTCCCCTCTCTCAGCGCCCACCGGATGTCACGCCCCCGCGCCTTGGTGGGCGCTCGTCGAACTATCCGGCCGATGTGGACGGTGACGAAACGTCTTCGACATGGCCATGCTCCTCTCATTCGTGCCCCATGACCGGCCATGCGGCCGAGGCGCGATTCCTTGGACATGATGAGCACCTGGAAAGGCGGGGAACGCTTCAGCGCGTTCATGAGCGGCAACACGGAGCGCACTGACCCGTTGTTCTTGGAGACATGCTCGCCGATGCTCAACACAAGTGAGCAGCGCGTCTAGAATCGAAACAGGCGTGTGAACTTCACGACGAAGGCGCGGTTTTCCAGCTTCGGAAAGCCGCGACCACCGACCAGCTCCGTGTCGCGCTGGTCATTGTAGACGACGAACAGCTCGCTCCCAGGCTGATATTCCCATCGCAGTCGGAAGTTGGTGGAGAAGGTGTCCCGTGTTGAGTTGTACTGCAGCAGCCCCCCGAAGAACATGCGTGGCGTGAAGGTGTAGGTGACTCGGGTCGTCGCCAGGTTCGTGGTGAAGTTGCCCTGGGGCAACTCGACGCGGTTGACCGACACACTGGGCTCAAACGAGAACTGCGGCGTGATCTCGATTCGGCCGCGCGAATAGCCGACGGTCGTGATGTTGCCGTCGAAGAACTCACCACGCTGCACCGAGAAGGCACCGGCCACTCGCCGCTGGGCCCCCATCGAATACGACGCGAAGTAGTCCTGGAACTCGTACCCGCCGACCGGGATGGTCACGTCGTCCGTAATCTCGAAGGGGTCAAAGAGGAACTCGTAGCTCCGCTGTACGTCCGCGCTAAATCGATCGCTATTCTCAAACTCGGTTTGGAAGTTTCCTCGCGCGACCCGGGTCTCAACCTGACCGGCGACGGTCTCGATGTAGTCGAGGCTGCCGCCCCATATGAACCGGCGTACGAGCTCCAGGGAAGACGGTCGGGGGCTGAACCGGGCCTGCACGAACGTGCGCCGGAAGTCGGTGCGTCGCAGGAAGCCGACCTCGGGGTTGAAGTTGTCCCCGACGAGCAGGTGGTCGACACCCAGCGCATACAGGTCGCCATTGTACGTGAAGGCCGCCTGGTAGCTGTCGTCCTCGCCTTCCAGTCCCGGGGTCTGCGTGCGCGCGTAATACCCGTTGAAGTTCACGTTGTCGTAGAACGAGAACGCGCCGTCGACGCCGAAGGCCTGGTTCGAGCCTTCGCCTTCGAGCGAGACCGACCGGCTGGTGAAGACGCCGCCAATGCTGCTGCGCCGGAGGACGTCGCGCTTGAGCCGCAGGACCGTGAAGTTCGTGCCGGTGACGCCAGAGTCCTCGACATCGTCGGTCTGGATGTTGAGGGCACCGACGCTGAAATCGCCTACCTTGCCGGTCAAGCGGCCACCGCCCAGAATCGGCACCGTGTCACCAGACTCGAGCCCGATGCGGCGGCTGAAGAAGATGCTTGGGACGAGGCGGCCGCCGCGGAACCCGCCGGAGCCGGGCCGGCCGCCGTTGCCGCCCGGTCCGCCACCGACGCCGAAGGTGACACCGCGGCCAAAGTCGAAGGTGCCGCGCCCTTCCAGAAAGAACTCACGCTTCTCTGGAAAAAACAGGCTGAAGCGGGTCAGGTTGACCTGCTGCTCGTCCACCTCAACCTGCGCGAAGTCGGTGTTATAGGTGAAGTCAGCGGTGAGATTCTGCGTCAGGCCGTACTTGACGTCGACGCCGAAGTCGCCGTCGCCGTTGTTCCTGATCTGTGGGTCCGCATTGAGGTCGGTTGCGCTCGAGCCGATCGCGTAGGGCTTGATCTCGAACGTCCGGTTGCCATCGGGCACGTTGATGCCGGTGACGGTACCCGCGGCGGACAGTCGGAACTCGCCAGGACCTCCGGAGATCGGCACCGGGGTCAGGAAGATCGTTTCGTTCTTATGGTAAATGTGTCGCCCGAGCTGCAGTCCCCAGATCTGGGCGCTGCCTGGCCGATAGCGCAACGACTTGAACGGAATTTGCATCTCGACCGTCCAGCCGCCCTCGAAACGGCCGGTTCGCACGTCCCAGATCGGGTTCCAGTCCATATTGGGATCACCTTCGTCGGTGATTTGAAAGTCGAAAAACCCGCCGATCGGGTTCACCTGGAACGCGTATCCGTTCCGGCGGTCGTAGAAGGTGTCGAGCGAGACGAGGAACCTCTCGTTGTTGATGAGCTGGCGCGAGTCGCGTTGCATCTCGTTGGCGACCCACTCGGACTCCGGTGCCGTGTCCCAGAGTCGGGCTGACACGTAGATGTTCTGCGCGTCGTAGAGAACCCACGCTTCGGTCCCTTCGGTGGTGGGTTCGCCCTCGTCGGGGAGCTGCTGGATGAATCCATCCAGCGGGGGCACGGTGGCATAGAAGGCTTCGTTCAGCGACCCGTCCAGTTCGAGCGGCGCCTCGAGCCGGACGGCCCGGACCGTGACGCGACCGACGGCGTCGCGGGTCAGCGTGGCCGGGGCCTCCGGCGCCGCGGGACCATCGATGATGCTCGTTGGCATCGAGGCGAAACTGCCCCGGGCCGCGCCACCAGAGGGCGGTGCGGTTGGAAGCGAGGCTGCGGCAATTGGCGCATCCGCGGGGTCGGCGGGTGGTGGGCCGAGCCGGGCGTCCGTACCGGCGCCGCCGGGTAGTCCCGTCCGTAACTCGGCGGCGAGCTGGTCCTGCAAAGCAAAGAGCTCGGCCACATCGCCGTCCACTTGCGCCGAATGGACGATGGTGTTGGTGGAGACGTCCGTGATCCGCGCCGTGATGCGCAGGCGGGATCCGACGCGCTGATACCCGCCGGTCACCATCCACCGGGTGCGCACGGCGGCGTTCGCCGACGGGCTCTGCACCACGAGCACCTGGCTGATCGACGTCAGGTCGGCGGCAATTGTCTCGGCGATGCCGGCGCCCATCCAGTCGTCCTCGGCGGCCCCGGTAATATTCGAGAACGGACTGACGGCGATCGTGTCCCTGGGTAGTCCCGTCCGTAACTCGGCGGCGAGCTGGTCCTGCAGAGCAAAGAGCTCGGCCACATCGCCGTTCACTTGCGCCGAATGGACGATGGTGTTGGTGGAGACGTCCGTGATCCGCGCCGTGATGCGCAGGCGGGATCCGACGCGCTGATACCCGCCGGTCACCATCCACCGGGCGCCCACGGCGGCGTTCGCCAACGGGATCTGCACCACGGGCACCTGACTGATTGACGTCAGGTCGGCGGCAATTGTCTCGGCGATGCCGGCGCCCATCCAGTCGTCCTCGGCGGCCCCGGTAATATTCGAGAACGGACTGACGGCGAACGTGTCCGTCCAGCGGGGCTGCGCCAGCGCCGTCGACACCACCATCAGAACCGCGACAACAGCCCTACACGCGCTTCTAAGTGTCATTCTCACTTGAGCTGGTATCTCCGGTACTCCAGCACGGGGACCGCAGTAGGCTTCCAATGGGGGCGGGCTGGAACACCCGTGTCTGCCATTATGACGGCGCTGGCAAGACTGACCTAGCTGTGTTTCGACCCGCGGACTGCACTTGGTATCTGCGCTACTCGAGTTTGGGGAGCGCGGCAGGCTTCCAGGGGGGACCGACCGATGCCGTACGACACTGGCCTGCCAAAGTCGGTCATCTGATTCAGAACGTCGCAAGCGAGCCGGGCCCTCGGCCGCCTGCATCGACGCATCCACCACGGTGAAGGAAACGCTCTGAACATGGAACTTGGACGCGGGTCGAACCAGTAATGCGCCATTGCAAGATCGTACGCTGTTGCCAACCGGCTCAGCCTCGCCGCTTCGCCTGCCAATTCCACCAGGGCGTGGTTCCACCTCGCATACCCTGGCAGTTCAACCAACAACTCGCGATCACGTTCCGTCATTACCAGGCCCACAGCCGCCACGCGATTTTCGACGAATTTTCTGTCCGTCTCGCCTTTTCACAATAGCCAGGGCCACTAAGCCTTCTGCGGGCCATGGAAGTCTAACCGGATCAGTATCCTCCTGGAGACGAACGTCATGAGTAAAGCCGTAAGGTTTCTGTTCGCAGCCCTCGTGGTAGCTGCGCTGGCTCCAAGGGTCCGCGGCGTTCGCGGCAACCCCAAAGAGTCATTGGGACCGCAAGGACCGCATCGAAGACGTTCGGGATCGCCGGGAGGATCGTCGCGATCGCCGCGAGGACGTGCGCGACCGCCGTGAAGACCGTCGAGATGGTCGGCATGACGGCGGCCTCCGCGATCGGATCGAAGACCGGCCAGATCGCCGGCACTGATGAGGCCGTCGGACCTATCGCGTGTTGCGCGCGGTTCGGGTGCCTCGCGACACATTCCGTGGCCGGTTTGCCGCACCGCTGTGCGAACGCGCGACGGTGCCACGTCTTCCGGCCGGCCCCTAGTGCGGCCTACCGATAGCATGAGCTGACTGGCCGTCTGTGCCGTAATGCCCGACGAGTCTGGAAGGATCTTCGAGCGCTCATGACTGCGGCTCCACGCATGATTTCACGAAGTCTCACAAGCGGATGCTCAGGCCTGTCCCGTCCACGCCTCCCGCTGGAGCGCCTGCCGCTCCGCCTCGGCGAACTCAAGCGCCAGCGTGCGCGTGTCGACCGCCGGCCTAGCTAGACGCTCGTAACTCTACGCGTTGTAGAAAGAAGGTCGATGTATTCCGATTGTTCAGTTTTCGGCGGATCCGAGAAAGGCGGGACAGTTTCTCAAGTCCTGTGCGTCTGCCAGTTCCGCCACCCCGGCATCGATGACTGACGCGGATTACCGAGTGGCATCCGCGCGTGCGTTCGGGCGATTGCCCCAGGACATTGTCCCGGTCGCCCCGTTCAGGCGCTCCACGCCTTCGCGCAGATCCGCCTCCCCGGCCCAAACGGATTGGTCTGAAAGAAAAACCCGTTGCGGAGATCATGGAACGTATCGAACACGACCGTGAAACTATCGCTTTAAGAAATGTTGATGTGATCGCGGCGCAACTCGGTCGCCACCTCGCGTTCGGGTTGCCTGTCCCAGCACGGCGCGAAAATGTTACAGGTTCTTGTCGTCGAACATGTTCCATACCTCGGTCGGCTCCGAGGCAGCCGTGCCGAGGCTTCGCGCATGCGAATCTCGGCCCGAGGCGCCTAGCCGGGAACCTAGGGCAGCTTGAGCCTGCGTTTGGGCGGGTCTCAGCAAAGGGTAAGTAAGGATGCCCGAAGCCGTAAGCTGGAGAGCCCTTAGAATGTTCGAATGGTCCGTGTGCGTTTCGCGCCGTCCCCCACCGGCTACCTGCACATTGGCGGCGCGCGCACGGCGCTCTTCAACTGCCTCTTCGCGCGCAGGCAGGGTGGCGTCTTCATTCTGCGCATCGAGGACACCGACGTCGAACGGTCCTCGACCGACATGGTCGAAGGCATTCTCGATGGACTGCGGTGGCTGGGACTTGATTGGGATGAAGGCCCGATCGTCGGTGGACCTCTGGGCCCGTATTTTCAATCTCACTGTTTCGATCGACATCGCGCGGTGGCCGAACAGCTTGTCACAAGCGGGCGCGCCTACTACTGCTACTGCACGCCGGAGGAGTTAAAAACCAGGCGCGAGACGGCGAAGCACGAAGACGGCGGCTGGCGGTACGACCGGACCTGCCGCCATCTGACAGCCGACCAGACGGCGGCACGTGAGCGGGACCACGTGCCGCGTGCGGTCCGCTTTCGTGTGCCAGACGGGATCACGGCGTTCGACGACCTCGTGCACGGCAGAATCGAGTTCGACGACGCCCACATCGAGGACTTCGTCATCCTGCGGTCGGATGGCCACCCGACCTACCAGTTGTCGGTTGTGTCCGACGATGTGGAGATGAAGATTACGCATGTAGTGCGCGGGGACGATCACATCTCGAACACTCCGAAGCAGCTTCTCCTGTATCGGGCGATCGGTGCGCCGGTCCCCGAGTTTGCGCATGTGCCGCTCATTCTCGGCGCCGACAAGAAGCGGTTGAGCAAACGGCATGGCGCGACCTCCGTCATGGAGTACGCGCGGCAGGGGTATCTCCCCGAGGCGGTGGTCAACTTTCTGGCGCTATTGGGCTGGTCGCCAGGCGCGGACGATCAGGAGCTCTTCACACGCAACGAGCTCATGGCGGCGTTCGATCTCCGCAGAATCAACGGTGGCAATGCGGTCTTCAATCCTGAAAAGCTCGACTGGTTCAACCAGCAGCACATCTTCCGGCTGCCGGTGGCCGAGCTCGCGCGCCGGCTGCGTCCGTCGTTCGAGGCCGCCGGCATCTGGGACGAGTCGTACTTCGGCGTTGACTGCGCGTGGTTTTTTGCCGTCCTGGAGCTGCTGAAGCCGCGTGCGAAAAGGCTCGACGAGTTCGCCTCAATCGGCCGGTTCTTTTTCGTAGATTCGGTGGACTACGACGAAACTGCCGTCGCGAAGCATCTGTTGAGCGAGGGGATGGACAAGCATCTGCGCGCCGTTGATGCCGAGTTCGCCGAGCTGACCGCCTGGGACGTGGTGTCAACGGAGGCGGCCCTCCGCAGGGTCGCCGGCGCTCGAGGCGCGAAGGCGGCGACGCTTGTCCACGGCGTCCGTGTGGCGATCACCGGAAAGACGGCCGGTCCGGGCCTCTTCGAGACGATCGCCTTGCTTGGCCGCGACCGTACGTTGTCGCGGCTCGCGGCCACGCTCCGACTGATTGCCCGCTCGTGCGGTTGAGTCGCCGCTGTCAGCGCGGCGCGCTTGTCGCTCAGACTTTCGCGCGGCTATAATCGAAAGTTCTTGCCCTTCGCCTGGCGCCGGGCTGGTACTGGGAGGTCGTCCAACGGTAGGACACGTGGCTCTGGACCACGGTATCGGGGTTCGAATCCCTGCCTCCCAGCCAAATCCTTAACACCCCGCTTCTTTAACCATTTGCGCGTTTCTTCCACTCGGAGAACAGCGCGACGTTCCTCGTTGCGGCCCCGGATTGTGAAGGAATTGTGAAAGACTTGCCAGATTCCAGTCGCTCCGCCGTCGCTTTCAGTGCTGCGAACGTCTGGTTATCGTAGCGCTCGGTCGTCGTGATCGAGGCATGGCCCAGGAGATCACGCACCTGCGACAGGGCCACGCCTTGTTCAACCAATCGCACAAGCGGTGCGGAAGCGTCAAGTCAATATCTGCAGATCTGAGCACCGCCTCTAGACACGCCGGACCTCACTGATTCTAGACAGGTCGCCGTACGAGCACGTCACTCAGCTTAGAGCCTTTCGCCACGCGAAACACTACAGTCTGAGGTTCGAACCGATCTGGTTTCGTGAATGGTGACCCGACCGGCGATACAGACTCCTTGGAGTCCTCTGCTTTGATCTCTTATGGCTTGATCTAGCATTGTGAGTAACTGGAGATTCTTGCGCTACTGACCTCCTCGGTCAGCGTTGCGCGCACAGCAAGTGTCAGGCCGAAGCTCCTTCCCGATGACCGCGCAGCAGCGGTCACGACGCGCCCTCCCGTTTGAGAAGGGCACGTTTCCGCTCGACGCCCCATCGGTACCCGGAAAGAGCTCCGTCGCTTCGGACGACGCGGTGACATGGGATCGCGACCGCGATGGTGTTGGACGCGCAGGCTTGTGCTACCGCGCGTACAGCCTTCTGAGCACCAATGCGCTTGGCAAGCTCCGCATAGCTTACCGTCGTACCACTTGGGATCTGTCGCAGCGCCTTCCACACTCTTTGCTGAAACGCCGTACCCCGCACGTCCAGCAGCAGTCGCACATCGACACGCGGCTTCTCAATAAAGGCCACCACGGTGAAAACGAGCCGTTCGAACTGCTCGTCTCCACCGATCAATTCGGCTCCGGGAAAGCGATCCTGAAGATCCGTGATGAGCGCATCAGGCTCGTCACCTAGTAAGATCACGCAGACGCCTATGTCGGTCGCGGCTACGAGAAACGAGCCCAATGAGCATTCGCCAACAGCGAATCGGATCACTTCGCCCTTACCACCGGAGCGGAACTTCGTGGGCTGCATGCCCAGCAACCCGGGCGCCGCCGCATAGAAGCGCCCATTTGAGTTGAACCCGGCGTCGTAGATCGCCTCGGTCACACTTGCGCTTTTCGTGAGCGCCTCGCGCACGCGTTCCGCACGATGGGCGGACGCATAGGCACACGGCGTCACACCCGTCACCGCCTTGAAAGTGCGATGAAAAGGGTTCTGGGCGGTCCTCGCCCAAGAACACATGCTCTCAGCGGCATCTAATGAAACCGTAAAGACCCTGGCCGCCCTTGAAGTGGTCATGATCGGAACAGTCCTCCAGTGGAGCGCCGCGGTATTCCTGCTCGGAGCTTCGGTGATGGTGCTCCAGAGTGGGGTCATGGCCAAATGGCTCGGCTCGCTCGGGTTGCTGGTCGCTCTTCTGGTCGCGATAGGCACGTTGTGGCCGGTGACCGGAGACGAGGAGAGCTTCTTGGGGATCCTCACCTTCATCGGGATCATCGGATTCCTGATATGGGCGCTCGGGGCGGCCATCAGCATGATCCACTCGGACAGCCCTTCTGTCTCATAACCGTCCGGAGATCTTCACTGCGACCTTCCCGATTGATATGCTGAAAGTGCTTCATGTTCGAGGTCGCATTGCCGTTCACCTTATAGTTCACCGACGAATAGCTAGCTGTTCTGGCCGCTGGCCGTTCGATAGCTTGATTCGTTGGCGTGATCGCGCATGCACAGCTCGTCCTCGAACTAGCACCCTAGCCAGACTGCTCAAGTTTCTGACCGCCGTCGTCATCGATGTTGCGGATCATGCGGAGGAAGCGATTGACCGTCCGCTGTTTGGAACGCCACCGTTCTCCATTGGGTAAAGGGCCGCGCTCTTTGGCCTCGGCCTGCGCGGGGAACATGCGACACTTGGCCGCCCCGCACCGCGAACACGCGTTTCACTTCCTCGATCCAAGACATCACGATGTCGGACGTGTCGTATCCGAGCCGCCGTGCCAAGTCAAAGAAACCGGGACCCCGATCCGCCTCATGACTGTCGACGTGGCCTTTGGAGTGGCCGCGCCGTGATCGCGGGCCTGACGAACGCGTTTCCGCTATGGGTGCTGGCCGCCAGCGTCGCGGCGCTGTGGCGTCCGGGCCTGTTCACCTGGTTCACCGGACCTCTCATTCCTTTCGGGCTGGCGGTCATCATGCTGGGCATGGGGCTGACGCTCAGCCTTGACGATGTGCGTGGCGTGGTCGTGCGGGGCCGGTGGCTGAGCGCGGGCGTCGTGCTGCAGTACTCGGTGATGCCATTGCTTGGGTGGGTGCTTGCTGCGCTCTATCGACTTCCGACCCCGTTTGCCGTCGGACTGATCCTCGTCTCGTGCTGCCCTGGGGGAACGGCCTCGAACGTGATCACGTTTCTCGCCCGCGCCAACCTGGCTCTGTCGGTCGCAATGACGGCGGCGTCGACGTTCCTGGCCGTGCTGATGACGCCCACGCTGACGGCGGGGCTGGCGGGGAGCCGCATCGACGTGCCGGCGGCCGGGCTGTTCCTCAGCACCGTGCAGGTGGTGGTGCTTCCGCTCCTAGGAGGGGCGCTGCTCAAGCGCTGGGCTCCCCGCGTGACGCGGGTCATCCTGCCGGTCGCACCTCTCGCCGCTGTGGTGATGATCACGCTGATCGTCGCCTCGATCATCGGCGCGGGCCGCGAGGCGATCCTGGAGGCGGGCCCTCGACTGGTGCTGGCCATCGCGTCGCTGCACGCCGCCGGCTTCCTGTTTGGCTACGCCGTCTCCCGCCTCACGGCGGCCGACGTCCGCACGGCGCGCACGATCTCGATTGAGGTCGGGATGCAGAACTCCGGGCTGGGCGTCGTGCTCGCGCGCCAGAACTTCGTCGATCCGCTGGTGGCCATTCCCAGCGCGATCTCGAGCCTGTTTCATTCACTCATCGGGAGCCTGGTGGCGGCGTACTGGCGGTGGTCGGCCAGCCGCGCCGAGTCGCTGCCGTCCGTCAGCGGAACGCTCAGCCCCCCTCAGGAACGTGATTCATCGAAAGCGTGATGTGGGCTTGGCCGTGACCCTGTCAGGGTCGCGGCACCCGTGCCTTCAGCTCTTCAAACGGTATTGTCAAGTTAAGGAAAATTCGATCGACCGACCCCCAAGATATCGCCATTGCGTCCAACAGGGGACACGACACGGCAAGGCGCAGCGCTCGTCGTGGCGTTCTTGAGAGCGACGGCCGCTCGCGACAGATCCGATTGGCCCGTGCGCGGCACCTTGCCCTCCCGCAGCCCGCCCAGGAAGACGTTCCCGTTGCAGGCTAGCGGTTCAGCTCGTTGTAAGCAATCTGGATGTTGTTCCGGATGCCACCGAGGAACGTCGAGATCGTGTAGCCCTGGTACTTGGCCGGAAGCTGGTACTCGGCTGCCGAATCCTCCACACTCTTTCCAGCCTTGATCTGACCCCGCACCCAGGTGATGAAGTCTTGGTTGAACTGGGCGTATTCCTTCAGGTCGGCTGGGGTCAGCAACGGGCTGTGCCCGGTGATGATGGTGTCGATATCGGTGATGGCGTTCGCCGCCTTCTTGAGCGTCGTCCCGTAGTTTATCGCGCTGCCGCCGTTGTTCCCATCGATGAAGGGCGTTTGCTTGCCCGGGAACATGTCGCCTGAATGCAGCGTCCGCAGCGCCGGGAACACGACGAAGGTGTCGCCATTCGTGTGGCCGGGACCGAAGTAGTAGAGGTCGACCCGGTCGTCGCCACTGCCGAGTGATAGCCTGTCTTTGTACGTTCGTTTCGGCAAGAATCGCACGTTGTCGCCCGTGAAGATGTCCATCCTCTGCATGTTCACCCTCGTATTTTCGTGGACGACAATCTCGACGTTCGTGCCGAAAAACTCGTTGCTGCCGACGTGATCGCCGTGTGTATGGGTGTTGACGATCGTCGTCACCGGCCGGTCCGTGACGGTCCTGACCTTGTCGAGGATTGCCTGGCCCCAATTGGCGAGTTCGGTGTCGAAGCTGATTGGCGCACCGCCCGGGTTGGTGAGAAATGCCTGGTCCCAATTGGCGAGTTTGGTGTCGACAAGGACCACGCCATTGGTCGTCACGAACGCCACCGTATTCCCACCGCCTCCGGTGATCATGTACAGGTTGTCCTTGACCTTCTGGATCTCTGCGCCCGGCGGGGCCTGCTGACCGGTGAGGGACGCAACGCTGATGGCTATCGCTCCTGCACCCACAAGAACCGTGAGTCCGATCGCTCGCTTCATGACACACCTCCAGGAAATCACGCGACGTCTGCTCGGCCGCTTATTGTATCGCCAACGCGGATTATTCATGAAAGACGATTGGCCGGTACAGCTAGGCGGCAGCACGGATTCCATTCGCGCGAAGCTGCGGGCGCTACCGGCGTGCCAATAGATTGCCATGCTCATCGCGAAGCCCACGCCCCTGGCTAACTGGCGGCCGTGTCGGCGCGTTTGATCAACCCCGTTGAACGGGCGGGGTCGTTTCGGGTCTGGACGATCTCCGCGTCTGGATGAATAAGAGTAAGCCACATCGTTCACCCATCCGACCGCCAGGGTGTCGTTGAAGTACAGCGCTCGGGTAGTCACCCGCGTAATGTGCTCTAGTTGGAAGCTAGTGGGACCGTACCAGTGGTTCGAATGAGGTCGACATCATGGTGTTCGAGAAGCAGCAGGGGCCACTGCTTCGAGCTCGCTCTCCGGCTCCAGGCTGGTCATTTCGGCCGCAAGCATCTGCTCACCAGCACCGGCGGGCACGCCGCGGGCAAAATCAACAGGCGGCAGAAAGAACGACGCCACCAGCCCGATGGCCGACATCACCACTCCCGCCGCAAAGACGCGATTGAGCGCGTACGCAAACTGTACGCGGGCGGCGCCTTCGAGCTGAAGGACTCCGGACGCAGTCCCGTGCACGCCGCCCGGGAGGTCCACGCCTGAGAGACCGCGCACAAGGATGGCGCCCATCGCGGCCACGCCGACCGCCGCGCCCACGCTGCGCGAGAACTGGTTCAGCGAGGTCGCGAGTCCCAACAGGGAACGGTCGACGCCGTGCTGGACGGCCAGCAGCAGCGACAGCATCGACAGTCCCATGCCGCAGCCAAGCACGAACACCGCGAGCAGCAGCGCCATGAGCGTCGCGTCCGCATCAATCATCGCCAATGCCACGAACCCGGCCAGGAGCAGCGCGCCACCCACTATGGCAACCAGCCGATGGCCGACATGGACCGTGAGCCGCGCACCCACAATCGAGGTGGTTACCCAGCCGAGGAACAGCGGCGTCAGCGCCTGCCCGGCCTGAGTCGCCGTGCCGCCCATCACCACCTGCACGAACAGCGGCAAGAACGCAATCACACCGAACATCGCCATGCCGGTCATGAATACAACCATCAGTGAACAGGAGACGATGGAGTGGCGGAACAGCTCGAGCGGAAGAATCGGATGGGCCGTCCGGCGCTCGACGAGCCAGAAGAAAAAGAGCAGCACCGCCGTCGCGGCCAGCCAGGGCATCACCGCTTCGGTCGCGCCGCTGAGCGCGACGAGGAGCGCCGTGACGCCGCCGAAGATCAGCGCCGCGCCCGGCCAGTCTACCCGCGCCGCTGCCGTTCGCGCCGTCGGCGGGTACCAGACCGCGATGACGACGGTCGCAAGCAGGCCGAACGGCAGGTTCAGGAAGAATACCCACCGCCACGAGATCACGTCGGTGATGTAGCCGCCGACGAGCGGTCCCGCGATCGACGCGATGCCCCACACGCCACTGAACAACGCCTGCGCGCGCGCGCGTTCCTCGAGCGCGTACAGCTCGCCGACAATCGTCATGCTGAGCGGGATCACCGCGCCGGCGCCGAGACCTTGGATCGCGCGAAACACGATGAGCTCGGTCATCGTCGTGGCAGCACCCGATAACGTCGAGCCGACGATGAAGACGAAGATGCCCACCAGATACAGCCGTCGCCGGCCGTACAGATCAGAAAGCCGACCCCAAATAGGAACCGAAGCGGTCGATGTGAGCAGGTAAGCCGCGAAGACCCAACTGTAATAGGCAAGTCCACCAAGCGTCTCGATGACGGTCGGCATGGCGGTGCTGACGACCGTCGCTTCGAGGGCGCCGAGACTCATTCCGAGGAGCAGGCCCGCGGTAATGGCGCGCCGGCGGCGGAGGCTGATTGGAAGTGATGAGTGAACGGACGACACCTTAAGATCGTACCATGCGTCGCGGCTTCTCCAGGTCTAGAGACCTGCGCTACTGACGTAGCGCGGGGCTTCAGACCCGCCCGCCGAGTCTTGAAGTCGCGTGTTGGCGCAAGTTGATAAGATCGCGGCGATGCTCTTGATTTCGCGGCGTGCGTCGGCGCGGCCAACGGCAAAGTGGTCTGGCGAGCAACGCTACGTGCGGAACGAAGACGCGAAGGTGCCGCCGGCCGAGCGTTTCGCAGCCAGGACTATCGGAGGATGTACCCGAATCTGCTCAGGAGGATGTAGGGGGATGGGGACTTTCGAGCCGCTATAATCCGATCGATGATCCGTACCGCACTCGTGGCGGTCGTCTGTTTCGCGATGGCGCTCGCGACCGCCACGACGGTGCGAGATGCGCGCGCCGACGAGCCACTGCCGAAGGTCCTCATTTCACGGCAACTTGCTGAAGCTTTCCGCATTCCTGATGGCGCCGTCGTCGGCTTGTCGACCGAGCCGTCTGGCGGGAAGTCGCGCGAGTTTCGCGTGGCCGGCATCTACGAACCTTCCCCAGACCCGATACGTATCAGCGCGTCGAAGCACGAGGTGCGCCTCCACCTGCCCGATCTGCTCGAAATGGGTGCCGATCCGGCGGATCCTCTTTCGGGGCAGAGGGTCGGCGCCATCAATATCGCGCTCCTGGACCCCGACGATGCGGTGGCCTTCTCACGTGACGTGGCGGCACGCGTTCCGGGCGTCATCGTGCAGCCGGTTCAGGGAGCGTCCGACGAGGCCAACACCTTTGTCGTGCTCGAACGCTTCCATCTCGCGATCGCCATCGTCACCATCGTGGCAAGCACCGTGTTCCTGCTCGCGCTCACGGTGATGCTCGTCGACGAGCGGCGCGAGACGATCGGCATCCTCAGGCTGATCGGCCTTACGACGAGGCGGATCCTAGCGCAGGTGTTCGTCGAGGGCCTGCTCATCGCCGTGACTGGCGCCGTTTTCGGTCTCGGGCTGGCGGTCGTGGCGGAGGGCCTGATCAACCGCTATTTTCAGTGGCACTACGACACGGCACTCGTGTTCGTGCGGATCACGCCGGGCGTAGCGTTGCGATCGATCGCTATCGCCGTGCCGCTCGGCGCGCTGGCGAGCGTTGCTGCGTCGTGGACGCTGCTCCGCCAGAGCGTCCTTTCCCTGGCCCGCCGATGAAGGTACTCGCGTTCGCGTGGCGGAGCCTGGTGCGTCAGCCCGCTCGCACCCTCCTTGGCATCATCGGTGTCGCCGCCGTGGGCGCCCTGCTTCTTGACATGCTGCTCTTGTCGCGCGGCCTCGTGATCTCCATGCAGAGCCTCCTCGATCGAGGCGGTTTCAACGTCCGCGTCACCTCCACGCCGTCGGTGCCCGGAAGCGGGCCGCGCATTCCCGGCGCAGTCGAGGTCGCTCGGGCGATGGCAACGCTTGCGGAAGTCGACGAAGCAGTGCCGCTCCTGATCGATGTGGCAGAGATCGAGTCACGCGACCGCGCGCGGCCGTTACTAGTCTCGTTCTTCGGCGCAGCCGCGTCCCGCAGGCGACCGTGGACCGTTGTCGAGGGACACGATCTTTCTGGAAGTGGCCGACCGACCGGCGAGGTACTCCTGAATCGCACGCTGGCTGACCGGCTCGGACGCCGGCCCGGCGACGAGGTGAGGCTTCGAGCCTCCTGCGGCGCCCGCAGGTCCATCCTGCCCCCCATTACGATGGTCGTCGTGGGAATCGCCCGATTCCCTTTCGACGACCCGATGCAGTTGAGCGCTTCAACCACGTTCATCGACGCTGCCCACGCATGCGGCAATGAAGGCCGGGATGAGGCGGACATGGTGCTGGTGGCCTCATCCGAGGGCGTTGACGGCGAGACGGCCCGCCTCGCGATTGAGCGGCTCGAGCCGAATCTGGTCGCGCTCACGAACGAGCAGCTTGTCGCGCGTCTGCAGCAAGCCAGGTTCTCGTACTTCCGACAGATCTCCACAGTGCTCGCCGTGGTTACGCTGTCCTTCGCCCTGCTCCTCATTACCGTGCTGCTGACCGTGTCGGTCAACCAGCGGCTCGGGGAGATCGCCTCGCTCCGCGCCCTGGGCTTTTCCGCGCGTCGCGTCGTGGCCGACGTTCTGTGCGAGTCCGCGCTCATCGTCGGCATCGGCGGCGCTCTGGCGCTGCCGCTCGGGATAGCGCTCGCAGCGTGGCTCGACTGGATTCTGAAAACCATGCCCGGCATTCCGGCGGAGTTGCATTTTTTCGTGTTCGAGCCACGTGCCGTCGCCGTGCACGTCGCCCTCCTCGCCGCAACCGCGATTGTCGCGGCCTTGTATCCGATGTGCGTCGTCGCGCGGCTCCCGATCGCGACGACGCTTCGGAATGAGACGGTCTCGTGACGCTCGAGCCGGGAGTCCCCGTCCTCAGAGCTGTGGTCGAAGCGCGCGAGGTGACGCGCGTGTTCCCGATGCCGGCAGGTCCGGTCGTCGCGGTGCGCGAGGTCGGTTTACGTATCGGCGAGGGCGACCACGTCGCGATCTGCGGCCCGTCGGGGTGCGGGAAATCGACCCTCCTCCATTTGCTTGGGTGCGTGGACGCACCCAGTGGCGGCACGCTCTTGTTCGAAGACCACGATGTGGCGACGCTCGGCGATCGTGAACGAAGCGCGATCCGGTTGACGCGCATTGGCTTCATCTTCCAGCGCTTCTTCCTGCTGCCAATGCTCACTGCCGCCGAGAATGTCGAGCTACCCCAGGCGGAAGCCGGGGTGCCCCGGATCGAGCGGATGGAGCGTACCGCTGAACTGCTGAAGTACGTGGGGCTTTCGGTGCGCGCCGATCACCGCCCGTCGCAGCTTTCCGGAGGCGAAATGCAGCGCGTTGCTATCGCGCGGGCGCTGGCGAACCGGCCGCGGCTGCTTCTGGCCGATGAGCCAACGGGCGAACTCGATCAGGGGACGGGCGAACAGATTGCGGCGCTGCTCGATCGCGTGAACGCCGACGGCACCGCCGTTGTGATTGTCACGCACGACGAACTGCTCGCACGACGCGCCGACCGGGTGCTGGCGATGCGCGACGGCCGAGTCGTGGGCGAGGAGAGGCGAACGTGATTATGAAGCTCGCCAAGCGGTCCCTGTTCACCCACCCGGTCCGGGGCGCCGTTCTGGCGGCCGGCTTCGGGACGGGTATCGCGGTGATGGCGACTCTGCTCGGAGTCTCGCAGATCGTGCTGGAGCAGGCGCGATCGCCGGTTCTCGTCGGCGGTGGCGACGTGATCGTCACGAGCACCGCCGCTGGCATCACGGCCGCGCGCGTGCTGCTGACGAGCACGCTGCAGACCTCACCCCTCGCGGGCCGCGCCCGTGCCGCGTCGCCGTGGACACGCACCACGCTGTACCTGATTCGCGAGGAGGGCGCGACGCCCGTGCGGGCTCGTGGCGGGATTCCAAGCCTGGAAAGGGCGCTCGGCGATCCGGAGGTCTCTAGCGTCGCAGCCTGGATCGATGCGCCTGCCGACGCCGCCTGGGCCTCGCCGGATCCCGCCGACGTGCTCCGCGACATCGATCGCTTCCGGCCCGTGCCCGACGTTCCCGCGCGCGCGGCGTCGTGGGCGGAGTGGCTCTACTTCAACGGAAGGTCGAAAGCGGCGCGGTTCTATCTGACCTTCCTCGTCGGTCCCGCCCGGCCGGACGGCCTGCGCGCGGCAGGCGTGTGGCTGCAGGTGGAGCGCGGCGGCCAGGTCGAGTCCTTCGATGCCACCGCGGCGCTAGACGCTGCCGCCGTTGCCGCGGCGCCGGAGCTGACCATTGGCGTCAACCGGATCCGACTGGAGGGCACGCGGTATCACATCTCGCTCGATTTGGGCGGCGAGGGCGGCCGCCGAGCGGCGGGTGATCTGTTCATCGAGGCCGTACCCAGCCGACTCATACCTCCAATTGAGATCCATGGCGCCGGCGAGTGGCGATCGGGCTACGTCGTACCGGTGATCTCTGGCTCCCTCGGCGGGACGCTCGTCGTCGACGGCGAGCGCGTCAGCTTCGACGAAGGCGTCGGGTACCACGATCACAACTGGGGCTTCTGGCAGGGAGTGTCCTGGCAGTGGGGCCAGGTGCAGCACGACGATATCTCTGTCGTGTACGGCCGCGTGTTTCCACCAAGAGATGCCGCCGATCCGGATCGCATCCCGGGACTGCTTGTGGCTATCGGCCCGGGCGGATCGATCGGGTACGCCACGAACGTGACGATCGACGAAGTGAACGCGCCCGGCACCTCGCGCCCCGAGCGCCTGACCGTTCGCGGCCGAAGTCCCTCGATCGATCTCACGCTTGCGTTTGCCGTCGAAGATTTCGTTGTCAATCGCATGGAGGGGGGACCGCTCGGGAGCGGGATGGATTTCCTGCAGTTGCGCGGCCGGTACAGCGTGACGGGAACGGCGGCGGGGCAGCCCCTCGCGTTTCAGGCTGCCGGCTCGGCCGAAACCTTCCGTGGACGGGAGGCGTCGACTCCGGATCGCTAGTATCGAAACACGCTAGTCTCCTGAGTACGGAGCTGCTGTACACCAGCACCGCGAGCGGTACCTCGGTCGGCTGAGTATAGAAGTGGTACGTTTGATGGACCCTGTCATGAGGCGACAGATGCGATGACCGACGCGGATCTTGTCGATCGCCTGGCCGCGCACCGGACGCTTGCCGGCGTTCCGCGCGAACAGCTCGAGTGGATCGCCGCCCACGGCCAGGTGCGCCGGTTTGCGCCGGGCGATGCGGTCACGCCGAAGTCCGGTCCCGTGACGGCCTTGCACATGGTGCTCTCCAGCCATCTTTCGATCCACGTCGATCGTGGCGTGGGACCGCGCAAGGTGATGGATTGGCGCGGAGGTGACGTCACCGGCGTCCTACCGTACTCGCGGGTGGTCACCCCCCCGGGGCAGCGTTGTCGCGGAAGAGCCGATCGAGTCGCTGTCCGTCGATCGCGGCAAGCTGCCGGAGATAATTCATGCCTGTTACGAGCTGACCGAAGTCCTCGTGCACGTGATGCTCGACCGTGCCCGCCACTTCACGTCGAGCGACCGGCACGATGAGAAGATGCTGTCGCTCGGCCGGCTGGCGGCGGGGTTGGCGCACGAGCTGAACAACCCCGCCTCGGCCGTCGCACGCAGCGCCGAGGGGCTCGCCGAACGCCTGGCCGAGATGGATCAGACTTCCCGCGCACTCGGGAGCACGGGATTGTCGGCGACCGAGCTGGATGCCGTGGATCGCGTTCGCGATCAGTGCCTCTCGGCGGCGCTGCAGGTGGTGCGCACGCCACTCGAGCAGGCCGATCGCGAGGACTTGATCGCCGGGTGGCTCGCGGATTCCGGGGCGGATGTAACGGCCGCAGAGGCGCTGGCTGAATCGGCTGTCACCATCGAGCGGCTCGACCAGCTCGCTGAGGTGCTGCAGGGCCAGACGCTCGACGCCGCGCTGCGGTCGATCGCCGCCGCCTGCGTCACGCGTAGGCTGGTATCGGAGATCGAGGCGGCCGCCTCGCGCATCTACCGCCTAGTTGCCGCCGTTAAAGGCTCCACCTATATGGACCAAGCGGCCGCCGCGTGCCCGGTGGAGGTCGGTCAGGAGCTCACCTACATACGCTCGCCGTCCTCCAGTCCAAAGCGCGGGCGAGGTTCGGTAGGCGTGACCATCGACGTGCCGGAGGACCTTCCTCGCGTTCAGGGCTTCGGTGGCGAGCTCAATCACGTGTGGGCGAACCTCGTCGACAACGCGCTGGACGCCGCGCCGGCGTCCGGTCACGTTGAAGTGACCGCGCGCCGCCAGGGAAGCTCGGTCGTCGTGCACGTGGTGGACGATGGACCCGGCATTCCCGCCGAGATACGGGAACGGATCTTCGATCCGTTCTTCACCACGAAACCGGTCGGTCACGGCACCGGTCTGGGTCTCGATATTGTGCGACGGCTCGTCAATCGACACGATGGCGAAATCAAGGTGGACTCGCGGCCCGGGCGCACCGAATTCCTGGTCATCCTGCCCGCGCGCTGAATGTGCGCTATGTCTCGATCATGTAGATTTCACGCCGGCCGTGATCGAGCAGATCATGGTACCCCTTCATTGCTTCCTTGAATTCCTTGACTTCCATCGATTTCCTCGACATCTCGGCGTACTCTTCGAGGCTTTCACCTCTACCTCCGACGCGACCGTCCAGTAGTGCTCCGCGCTGACGTCGGTCATCACGCGCATCGCGCCAAAACCCAGCTACTGCCCCAGCTTGCTGAGGGCCAGAAACTTCTTGACCATCGGACGCGCCTGTCCCGGCTTGCAGTACATGATGTCCCTGGCGAGAAACATGCGCTCCCCCTCGTAGTAGCGCGGGTCTTCAAACCCGCCCGCCAGGTTATGAATCGCAGGCAGCCGTTACCCGGCCGTGCGTGTCGCTGACCAGTTGCTGCCGCCGGTCATCGTGCCGAGGATCGAATTGCCGCTGACGCGGCCGGTGTAGGATACGCCGCCCGCACTGAACGTGATCTGGTCACCGCGCAGACGGCCGTTGCTGATCTGCACGCTGTTCGCATCGGACCGGAGCGTGCCGGCAATCATCTGGAAGGTCTGGGTGAGCGCGAGCTTGCCCTGCGTGAGTTGCCAGTTACCCCCGACCTTGGCCGGCACGATCCAGAACAGCGCCGTGCACCAGCTGTCGCACTCGTCGCTTACCGTGGCGGTCTCGTCGGCCTGCCAGTCGTCCATCCTGAACGTGTTCGACACGATCCGCGTGCCGGGCTTCATGTCCAGGATCTTCGGGCGCAGCTTCAGATTGATGTCGGGTAGTAGGAACATCGTGATAACCGTGGCCTGCGAGAAATCGGTCTCGAAGAGGTCGGCCTTCACGAACGTCGCTCGGTTGGTCACGCCAGCCTCCGCCGCATTGCGTATCGCCAGCTCCACCATGTCGGGGTTGTACTCGATCCCGAGAGCGCGCGCGCCGCGCTTCGCAGCGGTGATCACGGTGCGGCCGTCGCCCGATCCGAGGTCGATCACGTAGTCCTGCGGCGTGACCTTGGCGAGGTCGAGCATCTTTTCCACAAGAGCCTGCGACGTCGGCACCCAGACGACGTCCTTGCCCTCCAGTCCAACCGACGGCTCGAAGGGCTTGGTCTGTTCCTGCGCGAACGCGGCGGACGCCACGACCGCAGACATCCCAAGCACCAACACCGTTCGCCGCGCGAACTGCCATGCACTCATCGTCGTTCTCCCACTAGCTGTGGGAATCAGGACCGTCTTACAGGCGGGACTGAAGTCCCGCGCCACTGTCGTGAAACCGCCTCCAGCCAGGCTCCTCAACACCGCGGGCGGGCTCGGTATCAGCCGGGGCTACTTACCTTAACACAGCAGAAGCCTCCGCGATGATCGGTCCTGAACCCCGGCGCCGGCTCGTATGGATTCGCAGGTGGATCGAAAGTCAGTTCGAGAGCAATTCCTATTAGCTATTATCGGAGGGGCAAATTGAGGCGAGGTCTGACGTCTGTCGCCGTCGTCGTCGCGCGGCGCGGAGGGCGAGCAGCTCAATCGCCAAACGGACGTGGCTTGGGACACGGCCGGCAACGTCGATGTGGCCGCCGAACGCAACGATGAGTCCAGGTCTTCGACGGCAACGGCACCGTCAAGAAGCAGTTCCTCAACGTGGGCACGCCAACCGTACTCTGCATCACGCCCGGTTCGCGCCAGGTTCTGCACGTCGCCCACACCGCCGACCCGGATGTCATGGAAGACGCCGTGATCTTTGAGGTCGATCTGGAGGGCAGGATCCTCGGCAAGCTCGGCCGGCCCGGCGGCCGTCTGGCGAGAGCTGGGGATCGAAAAGCCTCGTGATTTCAGCAAACCTGACCAGAGTCAGGGCCCGGGTAGCTTGCGCCCGAAGCGGCGTGAAGGAGAACACGAAGGAAAAGACGAGCAGCGCCGCGCCCGCCGCGCCGAAGACACGAAGGACGCCACTGCCCGCATGGCCTCGCAGAGGGAGACCTGAACGAAGCTTGAGCGCGCCACAGAGACGGAAAAAGAATATCGTAGAATGCGATGACCGGTGGGCTCCCGGAGTATCTAATGTCCGAACGAAAGTACCGGCAGCGAGGCTATCAGGACGAACCGCGGGAACGGCAGCCCAAGCGCGAGAAACCGCCGCAGGAGCCGCGGGCGCCCGGCCGCCCGCGGCAGGACCCCTCGGGTCCTCGGACGCCGAACTTCATGGCCAGTCACGAAGTCTTCCGCTGCGCGCGGTGCGGTAACCGCCTAGGACTGCCCGTCGAATCCGACAGCCGCTGCTCGCGGTGCGGCGTGGCCCTGCGTAGCTGCATTAACTGCGTGTCGTTCGACACGAGCGCGCGGTGGGAATGCACCCAGGAGGCGCTGGCCGTGCGCGTTGCGCCAAAGGACGAACGCAACCTGTGCGCTCTCTTCTCGCCGCGCACCACCGTCGAACGACAGACCAGCACGCCCGGCCCCACCAGCGCGAGACAGGCCTTCAACGATCTGTTCAAGTAGCATGGCTCTGATTTCTCCGGCCGATCAAGCGCGGCTGCATGAGAGCGTCGCAAGACGCCGTATCGCCCTCGCGCTCCTGCTCGTGTTCCTTGCGCCAGCCTCCTCGCCAGATGCGCAGGAAACGGTTCGCTATCGCTTCACATTTCCAGAGCCCGAGCACCACTGGATGCAGGTGGAGGTGTCGTTTTCCGAGCTGGGCGGCCGGCCGCTGGAGCTAAGGATGAGCCAGTCGTCGCCAAGTCGGTACTCGCTCCACGACTTCGCGAAAAACGTCTACGACGTTCGCGCGTACGAAGCCGACGGCCGCGAAGTCGCGGCGACGAGATCGGACCCGCACGGCTGGGTCGTCGGCGGCCATGGCGGAGCGGCAACCGTGAAGTACAAGGTGTTCGGCGATCGAGTCGACGGAACGTACCTCGCGATCGACACGACGCACGCCCACATCAACATGCCGGCCGCGATCATGTGGGCCCGCGACCTCGACGATCGGCCGGCCACTCTTGTGTTCGAGCCGCCATCGGGCCAGCGCTGGCAGGTGGCAACGCAGCTCCATCCCGGCGGCACGCCCTTCGAGTTCACCGCGTTGAATTTGCAGTATCTGATGGACAGCCCGGTCGAGTTCGGTCTCTTTTCGATGCGCCAGTTTTCCATTGGCGACCGTGCGTTCCGCTTTGCGCTCCATCACACCGGCAGCAACGCAGAGCTTGACTCGTTCGTGAGAGACGTCGAAAAGATCGTACGCGAGCAGGGCGAGATCTACGGCGAGTATCCGGCGTACGAACCTGGCCACTACACGTTTCTCGCCGACTATCTTCCTTATGCCGAAGGCGATGCAATGGAACACAGAAACAGCACGGTGCTGACCTCGTCGAGCTCGCTCGGAAGTGGACGTGTGTCGCTGCTCGACGGCGCCGCGCACGAGTTTTTCCATGGCTGGAACGTCGAGCGCATTCGGCCCCGCTCCCTCGAGCCCTTCGACCTCGAGCGCGCCAACATGTCCGGTGAACTCTGGCTCGGAGAGGGTTTCACGCAGTACTTCGGGCCCCTGGCGATGAGTCGCGCGGGTATCGTGGATCTGCAATGGATGGCCCGCACCTTTGCCGGGTTCGTCAGCAGCGTTGTGCTGAACCCGGCGCGGCTCCGATCGGCCGAGGAAATGAGCCGGATGGCGCCATTCACCGACCAGGGGCGGCCGCAGGATCGGACGAACTGGTCGAGAACGGTGATTTCGTACTACCAGTTTGGCGGCGCCCTTGCGCTGGCGCTTGATCTCACGCTGCGGGCTCGGTCGGATGGGCGCGTGACACTCGACGACTATATGCGTGCGATGTGGCGCGTCCACGGGAAGCCGGACGGCAGCCGCGAAGGTTACGTGGATCGTCCCTATACGATGTCGGATGCTGAGGCGCGTCTCGCAGAAGTGAGCGGCGACGCAGCTTTTGCGCGCGACTTCTTCTCCCGCTACATCCAGGGCTACGAAGTCGCCGATTATCCGAAGCTGCTGCTGCACGCCGGGCTCGTGCTCCGCAAGTCGAACGCGGGTCGCGCGTGGCTCGGGCAGGTGCGCCTCGAGGACCGAGGCGGGGCCGCGCACGTCGCTTCGCCACCGCCGATCGACTCGCCCGCGTACGCCGCCGGGCTCGACCTTGGCGATGAGATCCGCCAGCTCGACGGCGATCGCATTCGATCGTCTAGAGATGTGGCAGATGTTGTGAGACGCCGCAAGCCCGGCGATACGATTGCCCTAGTCTTTGTCGACAGGACGGGCGTTGCCAAGACGACGAAGCTCACGCTTGGAGAAAACCAGAGCCTGGAAGTCGTGCCAATCGAGTCGGCCGGCGGATCGTTAACACCGGCACAGCGAACATTTCGTGAGCGTTGGTTGAACTCACGACCCTGAAAGGGTCGCGCTACCGTTTCGGGAGCTACCGTTCCGAGAACGATACTCCTGGGGCGAGCTTCCACTCGGGATCGATTGTGCGTTTGACCCGGCGCATCTCCTCGATGCCGGCCTCTCCATACAGATCGCGGAGAAGCTGCTGCTTTACCGGATTGCGACCGACGCCGTGCTCGGCGAGTGGCGCACCGCCGAGGCGGATCGCCTCGCGGCCAAACTCGAGGATGGCCGCCTGGCCCGACTCGACCTCCGTGAACGAGCGGGGAATCACGTTGCAGTGGAGGTTGCCGTCTGAAAGGTGGCCCCAGACGGCCGCGTCGAGGCCGCGTCGGCGAGCCCCTGCGCCGTAGATGTCCAGCAGCTCCCCGATCCGATCGCACGGCACGATCATGTCGGCCGCCGTCTTCTCGATTCGCGGGTCGATCGTCTGCCTGGCGCGGCCGACACGCTGGTTGACCGCGGCAGGCACGGCTTCGCGGATAGCCAGAAGCTGGGCGACCCGCGCCTTGTCCCCAGGCACCGCGATCTCGACATC
This sequence comes from Vicinamibacterales bacterium, assembly GCA_965197865.1. GTDB lineage: Bacteria > Acidobacteriota > Vicinamibacteria > Vicinamibacterales > CAVVIG01 > CBDANZ01. Next base: position 659,033 of record CBDANZ010000005.1, on the reverse strand, counting down.
GTCCAGCACGCCAGCGTCGCCGAGGAGCGAGCAGAAGCGCACGAGCGGGGTGTCGGGCGCATGCGGATCGCGCGCACGGCCGATCTCGTCAAACGCCTGATCGGGCCCGACGCCGCAAGCAAGCTCCAGCGTCACCAGCAGTGCCATTTCCGGTGTGGCCGCGAGGTTCACGCCGCTGGCGCGATCGACGCCGGCTTCGCGAACGATCGCCAGTGAGCGCGCGTCCATGTACTCGATGGCCGCCACGTCGATGCCGCGCGGGCTTCGTCCGCGCCAGGTGTCCCGGGCGGTGCTGCGGAGACGGTCGGCGAAGACGAGCGCTGCTCGTCGATCGGTAAATGGCACGAGCGCCAGGCACAGGGCCGGACGGACGGGCAGTACACGGAGGGTCACGGCGGTCACCACACCGAGCGTGCCCTCGGCGCCGATGAAGAGATCGATCAGGTCCATCTGCGGCATGGCGAAATATCCGGCCGAGAGCTTGCGCACCGAAGGCATGCGGTAGTTCGGAACCGGAACTCGAGTTGTGCCGACGGCGAGGTGCAGGTCGAAATAGCCATCGACGTGAGCGCGCGTGACTCCTCGCTCGATGTCCAGGACGTCGCCACCCGGCAGCACGACGGTCAGCGCTTCCACCCAATCGCGTGTCGTACCGTACTTGAACGTCGCGGCGCCGGAGGCGTTGGTGGAAACGGTGCCGCCAACGAACGCGCCCGTGAAGGTTGGCGCCGGCGGATAGTAACGACCGGCCGCCTCGAGCGCCGTGTCCAACGCGGCAAGGGTGACACCCACTCCCACACGAGCGCTGTGGCTGCCGATCGACTCGATCCGGTTCAGGCGCGCCGTGCTGACAAGTGTCTCTCCCATGGGCGTGGCGCCGCCGGTGAGCGACGACTGGGCGCCGATGGACAGAACCGCAGCGGAGGTCTGCAACACGCTGGCGACCTCCGCTTCCGTGACCGGTGCCACAAGCTCCGTCGCATGCCCGCCGGGGAAGTGTGCGGCGTCCTCGAGGTGCGATCTGAGGACGTCGGCATCGCGAATCGTGCGCGGCGGGAATAAATCGCCCCGCTGCGGCCTCGCACGAAGTGAGAAGCTCGGCATCGGTCTATATTAGATGACACTGTCGATGTCGTTTGCTCCCGAGTACGTCGCCTACGTCCTCAACGAGGCCGAGCGGAGTCGGGCGCTGTGAGGCGCCCGCGGCCGAGCGGCGTGTACCTGCGCGTGGTCCTGGTCTGGGCGATCATACTCGCCGCGCTTTACGTCTTCCAGCAGTACTTCGGCTGATGCACTGGATCGACTGGACGATCATTGCCGTCTACCTAGCGTGGATCGTCTGGGACGGGCTCCGTCTGACGAAGAAGAGCCGCGAGCTGGAAGGCTATTTCCTCGCGAGCCGGAGCCTGCCGTGGTGGGCCGCCGGGCTGTCCGTGATGGCGACGCAGTTGAGCGCGATCACGATGATCGGCACCACCGGCCAAGCGTATGCGGACGGCATGCGCTTCCTCCAGTTCTACTATGCGCTGCCGATCGCGATGATCGTCCTGTCGATGACGCTCGTGCCATTTTTCCACAACGCGAATGTCTACACCGCCTACGAGTATCTGGAGCAGCGCTTCGACGTGAAGACGCGCGCGTTCACGAGCCTGCTCTTCCTGGTGTCGCGTAGCATGTCGCTCGGCGTCGTGATTTCGGCGCCGGCCGTCGTGCTGGCGGTCGTCATGGGGATCAGCGTCACGAACACCGTGCTGCTGATCGCGCTGCCGACAGCGGTGTACACGATGTTCGGCGGCGTGCAGGCGGTCACGTGGACCGACGTGAAGCAGATGGTGCTCATCGTCGGGAGCCTCGTGGCGACGTTCGTGGTGCTGGTGCTCGAGCTGCCCCGGGACGTCAGCGTGCCTCAGGCGCTTCGGATTGCCGGGGCCATAGGACATCTGCAGACGTTCGATTTCAGCTTCGACCTCACGAATCAGTACACGTTCTGGTCTGGAACGATAGCAGCGCTGTTTCTTTTCTGCTCGTACTTCGGCACCGATCAGAGCCAGGTGCAGCGATACCTGACCACGAAGTCCATAGATGCCGCGCGCAGCTCGCTTCTGATGAGCGCCTACTTGAAGATTCCGCTGCAGGCGCTGGTGCTGCTCGTCGGCGTGTTCATGTTCCTGTTCTATCTGTTTACGCCCTCGCCGATGCTGTTCAACCGGGTGCACGAGCAAGCGGTCCGCGAGGGACCGCGCGCCAGCGATTATCAGATCCTTGAACAGCGCTTCGAAGTCGCAACGGCAGCGCGACGGGCGGCCGCCCTGGCCCTGGCGCCGGCAGAGTCCGGCGGCGATCCTGAACGGACTGCGGCGGCCAGTGAGGAGCTCGTCACACGCGAGGCGGCCGTGCGCGCGGTTCGTGCAGAGGCCCTAGCGCTCGTGCGGGAGGCAACAGGCGACCAGACCTTCAACGACGTCAACTATGTATTTCCCACCTTCGTCACGACGTACCTGCCACTCGGCTTGGTCGGCCTGTTGATCGCCGCTATCTTCGCCGGGGCGATGTCGACCATCTCCGCTGAGCTCGCAGCGCTATCCACGGCGACCGTGATCGACTTCTACCGCCGCTTCGCGCGCCCGCGCGCAGCCGACGTGCATTACCTGCGGATCTCGCGCGCGGCAACGGGGTTCTGGGGGCTGTTCGCGAGCGCCGTGGCCGTCTGGGCGGCTGAGCTCGGGTCGCTCATCGAAGTCGTGAACCGCTTCGGGTCGTTTTTCTACGGGTCGATTCTGGGCGTGTTCATTCTCGCGGTCGGCTTTCCGCGCGCGACGGGCAACGGGGCCTTCATCGGGCTCATTGCGGGAATGGGATCGGTCGCCTGGGCGGCCACCTACACCAACGTGGCCTTCCTCTGGCACAACGTCATCGGCGCCGTCGTCGTCGTCCTCGTCGGCATGACGATCAGCTTCTTGCAGCCTGTCCGTAGCACGACCCTTTCAGGGCGGCGATAGCCCTACCCGGAGCGCCACCCTTTCAGGGTCGCGCTAGACAAAGCAAAGTATTTTCATCCCGTTTCTCTTCCACTACCTATTCTGCCGACCTGCTCGGTTCCCCTGCCGCTGCGGCCACCAGCAGCCTCGCAATGAGGGAATACAACAGGATCGAGATCATCGCGTGGCGGTTCCGAAGACCTCGTCGACAGTCATGAAGGTAATCGGTCCGAGATTCAGCGCGCGAATCCCAGGCTCAATGGTCTTACGGTCGCCGACGACGATGACGGCGAAGCGGTCGGGCCGAATGTATTTCTGCGCGACGCGCTGGACGTCGGCGGCCGTGACCGCCTCGATGTTTTGAACGTAGCGCGAGAAGAAATCGTCGGACAGACGATACACGATCGCGTCTTCCATCCGTCGCGCAATGTCGCCGGTTGTTTCGAACGTTCCCGGGAAGCGCAGCGCGACGTAGTTTTTCGCGCGCGTCAGCTCGTCGGCCGGCACCGCTTTCAGGATTCCGTTCAGCTCATTGAAGAACTCGGTGAGCGACTCCGAGGTCCTGTCAATCTGCACGCCGGCCTGCGCCGAGAAGGGCCCCTGCGCCACACGCATGTCGAAGGCCGACGAGGCGCCGTACGAGTACCCATGCTGCTCGCGCAGATTGAGATTGAGGCGCGAGCTGAACGATCCCCCGAGGATCGTGTTCATGATCTGGATCGGAAAATAGTCAGGCGTCGAGCGCGGCACGCCAATCCCCCCAATCCGGATCTGGGACTGCGGCGCGCCAGGCCTGCCCACGAGATAGATCCGCCGGCGAGCTGGCTGCTCGGCTGCCGGCAGCGTCACACCCGGAGCAGCCGCTGCCTGAGGCTTCCACGCGCCGAAGTGCGAGTCGAGCAACACCGTCAGCGCGTCGGGCGCCACGTCGCCCACAACCACGAGCGTCGATTGGTCGGGTCGGAACGTCGCTCGATAGAAGCCTGCCAGATCCTGGGTCGTGAACGCTTTAATCGTTTCCGCGTCCCCCGCTGCCACCGTGCCGAAGCGGTGGGTTGGCCCGTAGAGGACCCGAAGGAAGGCGAGTGACGCAATCGTCGGCGGGTTGTCGCGCGCTTGAAGCAGGTCGGTCAGACGCTCCTGTCGTAGCCGCTCGAGCTCGTCGTTTGGAAACGTCGGTCTGAGGGCGACGTCACCCATGATCGGCAGCGCCTCGGCGAGTCGCGCGACCGGCACGTGCAGGCGCACGGCTGAAAAGTCGATGCTGCTTGCGGCGCCGAGGCTCGCACCCAGGAAGTCGATCGCGTCGGCAATCTCGAGCGCCGAACGCGATCCCGCGCCTTCGGTCAGCATCGCGGCCGTGAGGCTTGCGAGGCCGTACTTCCCAGTCGGGTCGTCCGCGCTGCCGGTGCTGACGACCAGGCTCACTTGCGCGACCGACACCTCGTGAAACTCCACGATCCAGACGGGGAGTCCGTTCGACAGCTTGCGCTTCTGAATCACCGGCAGCTTCAGTGCGGGCGCCGGGCCAGAGGCCGGAGGCAGCCTTCGGTCGGGCGACTGGGCCGAAAGGGTGATGCCGACCAGAATAAGTGCGGCTACTGAAAGAGGTGGACGCATCAGTATGCTCATCTCCAGTGCCGGTTCACCACGAAGGCACGAAGAACTCGGCAGCCATGCGCAATCGTGTGCCTTCCTTTCCCTTGTGTCTTCGTAGTCTACGGTCGCTGACTGCTTGTTCCGGACTCCGGAACAACCGTCAACTCGACGCGTCGGGTTGCCGGCAGAAACCGGACGGCAGCCGCACGGATGTCCGACGGCGACAGCGCGCGGTAGCGGGCGAGGTCCTCGTTGAACCAGTCGGGGTCGCCTGTTGCAGAGAAGTACGCATTCAACTGGTTGGCCTTCCCGCCGAACCCACCGACGCGCTCCATCCGGTTGTAGAACGACGACTCGATCTTGTTGATGGCGCGCTGGACCTCACGATCGGTCGGTGCCTCGCGCTGAAGCTTTGCAAGCTCTTCGTCGATGACCTTCTGAACCTCATCAACTGTGTGGCCCGGCCGCGGTGTCACCTCGATCAGGAAGTACGACGACAGCGATCGGGACGCCTGAAACGCCTCTACGCTCTGCACGATCTGCATGTCGTAGACGAGCCGCTTGTATAGCCGCGAGTTCTTGCCGCCGCTGAGCACGTCTGCCAGGATGTCGAGCGCGGCGTCGCCAGGTTCGAAGCGCCGCGGTGTGAGCCACGCAAGCGACAGGCGCGGAAGCTGCACGCGGTCTGTTATCGTTTTCTTCTGCACGTTGTTCAGGACGAGGCCAGGAATGGTCATCGGCTCGACGGCCGCGCCAGCCTTGACGTCGCTGAACCACCTTTCGACGAGCGCGCGGGCCGCGGCCAAATCGATGTCGCCGGCCACGACGAGGCTGGCGTTTCCAGGTGCATAGTACGTATTGAAGAACGCCACCACGTCCTCGTAGCTCGCCGCTGTCAGGTCGGGCATGTATCCAATGACCGGCCAGCGATACGGGTGGCCCTCTGGATACAGCATCTCGGAAAGCAGGAGATCCGCCTCGCCGTATGGGCGGTTCTCGTAGCTCTGCCACCGTTCGTTCTTGACCACGTCGCGCTGCGCGTCTACGGTCCGCGGTGTCATCGTGTCGAGTAGGTACCCCATGCGATCCGATTCAAGAAACAGCGCGAGCTCGAGCGCGTTGGACGGCGCGTTGATCCAGTAGTTCGTCCGATCGTTGTCCGTCGATCCGTTGTTGTTACCGCCGGCGCCTTCGAGCCACGCGTCGAACTCGCCCGGCTTCACGTGTCCCGAACCCATGAACATGAGGTGCTCGAACAGGTGCGCGAATCCGGTGCGTCCGGGGCGCTCGTTCGCGGAGCCGACGTGGTACCAGACATTCACGCTGACAACTGGTACGCTGTGGTCTTCATGGAGGATCACATCTAGGCCGTTTGGAAGCGTGAAATGCGCGTAGCTCACCTCGAGCTGGGGCGGTGACGAAGTTCGTGTCTGCGCAAGCGTCGGAGAGGCGAGAAGAAGAACGAACAGGACGCCGCGCTTCATAAACAGGATTCTATTCCATACAATAACCCCATATGCCGGAGACGCGTCCGCTCGTCGGCCTCATCATGGGCAGCAAGTCGGACTGGGAGACGATGCGCCAGGCCGATGAGATGTTGACCCGCTTTGACGTCGCGCACGAATCCCGAGTTCTGTCGGCCCACCGGACGCCGGCCGAGACGGCCGAATACGCAGCGACCGCAGCGGCTCGAGGCTTCGAAGTGATCATCGCCGGCGCCGGCGGCGCCGCCCACCTGGCGGGCGTCGTTGCAGCCCACACGGTGCTGCCGGTGATTGGCGTGCCGGTCGCTAGCGCCCTCAGCGGCCTCGACTCGCTGCTCTCGACCGTGCAAATGCCAAGAGGCGTGCCCGTGGCCACCGTGGCGATCGGCGCCCCCGGAGCGGCCAATGCGGGCCTGCTCGCGGTCGCGATTCTCGCTACATCGCGGCCCGAGCTGCGCGCGAAACTCCAAGCGTACCGCGACGAAATCGCCGAACAGGTCTTCCGCGAATCGCTGCCTTGAGTCACGCGAAGTGCTAACATCCGCGCATACGATAGAAGCCATTTCATGAAATGGCTTCCAAGGAAGTCCGCACGGGCAAGATCAACCTCGCTCGCGTGATCACAGGGGCCTGCTGGCCGGTCTCGGCATCAACTTCAGCGAATCGATCTTGACGCCGAAGAATCGCCGCGCGTTGCTTGTCGAGTGCGGCCCGTTCCAACCTGGTGCGTCATTGCCGACGACTTGCGCGCCGCGCTGCAGGCGCGCAGCGTGCCGAACGAGGGACTCGACATCAGCGGCGCGCCATCTAGGATGCGGCCGGAAACGTTTCTTGCCATTGCCGTCGACGACCTGCCGGTCGGCGGCGTCGGATCCATGCTGCAGGGGGTCGTCGAGCACGTGTCGGCCGAAATGGGCTTCTGGCTCGGCGAAGTGTTCTGGGGGCGCGGGATCACCACCGAAGCACTCGGCGTGCTGACACGCTACGCTATCGAGCGGCGCCATCTGATCCGCCTGTTCGCGGCGCCCTTCGCCTACAACACGGCGTCGTGCCGCGTACTCGAAAAATCCGGCTACGTTCTCGAGACGCGCCTCCGCTGCCGCGCCATCAAAGACGGGCGCATCGTCGATCAGCTCCAGTACGCCCTCATCGCGGAGAGCCGTTGACGTGCGGTTTGAGGACCGTTGCGATGAAGCGGTGGGCTGGCGTGGCGACGCCGACCTCGCCGCCGATTCGCACCACCGTACCGCTCAGCCACGGCAGCTCGAGCGGCCGGCCGCGCTCGAGATCCTCGAGCATCGAGGACCTCGCGTTCGGCGGCAGAGCCGACACAGCCGCCTCGATGTTGTCGAACGTGTTGTCGGGCAGCGGCACGCCTCTTCCGCGGGCGACCGCGATCGCTTCGAGGAGCGCCGCCTTCATCATCGCCGACAGCTCGGGATCGTCGCGCAGGGAACCGATCGCGCACCGGGTGACCGCCGTCATCCCGCTGAAGACCGTCAGGCGCGCGAACTTCGCCCAAATGTCGATCGTGATGTGCTCGCTCAGCGTCGCCTCGAAGCCTGCGTTCCGGCACGCGCCCAGCAACTCCTCAAGCAGCGGCGATGGCGCGCCGTCGAGCGCCCCGAAAATCAGGCGATCCATCGCAGTGTGCCGAATAAGCCCGGGTTCGGTGATGACCGCCGCCACGTATGCGGTACCTCCAGCGACATGCTCGCGTCCGATCGCGTCGGCCAGCACGCCGACGCTGTCCACGCCGTTCTGAAACGGCACGACCAGCGTCTGCCCGCCGATTAGGGAAGGCAGCAGGCGAAGGGCCGCCTGGGTGTCGTACAGCTTCACCGCGAAAAAGACGATGTCAGCTGGACCGACCGCGGCAAGGTCGTCGGTGGCCTTGACCTTGCGCAGGTGCAGGTTTCCTCGAGGGCTCTCGATACGCAGGCCGTGCTCGCGAAGCGCCGCGAGGTGTCGGCCCAGGGCGATGAACGTGACGTCGGCGCCCGCAGCGGCAAGCCGGCCGCCGAAATACCCGCCCACGCCGCCGCTACCGAGAATGACAATGCGCACTAAATGAGCTCGTCAGATGCGGATTCCTGAAACGCACATTTCACGTTGATTGCGAATCTTAGATTGAAATGGTCGATCTGAAACGGAAACCTGCAATCTGCGGTCTGGAAGGCCCTAGAATTTGACCGCAAGGAAAGGAACGGATAACAGCGCGGGTGCTGCCGGCGGCACAGTGTTTCACATGACATCGATCGCTCCGCCGGAACAATCAGACCGGGGCCAGATACGGATCGAGCAGCCGGTTCTACGAGGGCGCCGTGCCGAAGCTGGGCATGACGCTGTCAACCTATCGCCGCGGAGGACGGGATGCAAATCGGGCACACGATTGTGGATTCGCCGCTCGGCAGACTGCTGGGCGCGGCCAACACAGGGGGCGTCTGTGCGGTGGCGATGGGCGCGTCGAACGGGGAACTGAAGGGCGCGCTCGCGCGCGAATACCCCTCGGCGGACACCGTGCCAGATCGCGGCCGGCTCGCGCGATGGACCAACGAAATCGTCGCGCACCTAGGCGGAAGGTGGCCCCGTCTCGCACTGCCGCTCGACGTCGAGGCCACCGCGTTTCAGTGGCAGGTCTGGAAGGCGCTCGGGGCCGGCCCGTACGAGGATACGCGCTCATACTCCGACGTGGCGGCCACGATCGGACGGCCCGACGCGGCGAGGGCCGTCGCCCGGGCGTGTGCTGCTAACCCTCTTGCCCTCGCTACCCCATGCCATCGCGTGGTGTCCGCCTCTGGCGGCGTCGGCGATTACCGGTGGGGCATCGGCCGTAAGCGCGCCCTGCTCAACCGTGAGCGCGTTGAAGGTGAGATCGTCGACAATAACTCACGATGACCAAGTACGGCCGTTCCCCATGGATCGACCGGTTCCCGAAGTCCCGCGTTCCCTCGTATCCACAACTCCGTGGCCGCCTCGACATCGACGTCGTCATTGTCGGCGGCGGCCTTGTCGGCTGCGCGACCGCGTACACGTTCGCGGCCGCCGGCATCAAGGTGGCACTCGTCGAAGAGGGGCACATCGGGCGGGGCAGCAGCGGACGTTCAACCGGTTGGGCTAGCGATAATCCTGGCGCCAGCTTCATCGACGTCGAGAAGACCCTCGGGCTCCGCGCGGCGCGCCACGCGTGGCAGACGTGGCACCGGGCCGCGCTCGATTTCTCGTCGCTCGTCCGGCGGCTGAACCTGAGGTGCTATCTCGAGCCGCGAGGCACGCTGCTCGTTGCAACGACGCCGGAGCAGGCGGAGCGCCTTCGGCGCGAACAGAAGGCACGCTGCGACAGCGGCCTCGATGCCTCGTTGGCAAACGTGCGCGCCATCGCGAGCGATACGGCGCTCAGCGCGACAGCAGGCATTCGCAGCCGCGACGGCGCGACACTCGACCCCTATCGCGCGACCATCGGCCTGGCCGCCGCGGCTAGCGCGCGGGGCGCCCGGCTCTTCGAACAGTCACCCGCCAGGCGCTCGAAGTTCACCCGCAGAACCGCAGAGGTGCAGACCGCAGGTGGGTCCATCAGGACCCGCCGCGTCATCATCGCCACAGGAGTACCGACTGCGCTCTTCAAGTCGCTTGCACGGCATTTCTGGTTCAAGAGCGCTTATCTCGGGCTGACCGAACCGGTGCCCGCCAAAGTGCGCAGTCGGCTCGGGCGCCGAGCCCTGGTGGTGCGCGACTTGGCCCCGCTTCCCCACCTCGTGCGATGGGTGGACGATGAGCGTCTGCTCATTTCTGGGGCGGACGCGGAGAACGTGCGGTCGCGCCAGCGCGACAAGACGATCGTTCAGCGCACGGGGCAATTGATGTACGAGCTGTCGACACTGTATCCGGACATTTCAGGAATCATGCCGGAGTACGGATGGGAATGCTCGTACGCTCAGACGGCCGACGGCCTTCCCTACATCGGTCCGCACCGCAACTACCCCCATCACCTTTTCGCGTTCGGCGACTCCAGCCACAGCGTCACCGGCGCGTATCTCGCCAGCCGCCTCCTGCTCCGGCACCATCTCGGCGAGATGGATCGGGCCGACGAAGTGTTCGGGTTCAATCGATGAAACAGTCGAGTGATGACTGGTGACTGAATGATCGACCTACTGGTGTTCGGACCGCATCCCGACGACATCGAGATCGGACTCGGTGGCACGGTGGCCCGGCATGCCGCGCTCGGGCTGCGCGTGGGCCTATGCGATCTGACCGCGGGTGAGATGAGCAGCAACGGTACCGTGGAGCAGCGGCTCGCCGAAGCGGAGGCCGCACGCCAGGTTCTCGGCGCGGCGTGGCGCGAGAACCTTCGATGGCCCGATCGGTGCATCGGCAAAGAGCCGTCCCATCTGGCACAGGCGGTCGCGTTCATCCGCGCTCAGCAGCCTCGGACGCTTGCTATTCCCTATTGGTCCGATCGCCACCCGGATCACGAGGCGGCGAGCGAAGTCCTCACGGAAGCGGCGTTCAATGCCGGGCTTCGCCGCTACGACGCCAAGGGCGAAGCGTGGAAGCCGGACTGGATCTGCTACTACTTCATCAACGACGTGGCGGCGCCGTCCTTTGTCGTCGACGTCTCCGACTGCTACGATCGCAAGTGCGCCGCGCTCGATTGCCACGCGAGCCAATTTCAACTTTCGCAGTCTCGAGCGGCCGCGACCCGTCTGAACTCGCCGCTGTTCAGGCAGCTCATTGAGAGCCGCGACGCGCAGTTCGGCGCCGAGGTCGGTGTCCGGTGGGCCGAAGGCATTGTCGTTCACCAACCCCTGGTCCGCACCAGCCTCATCAAGGATCCTCGATGAACATCGGCATCGTTTGCTACGCGTCGATCGGCGGAAGCGGCATTATCGCCACCGAGCTCGGCAAGGTGCTCGCTACGCGCGGCCATCATGTCTACGTGATCAGCAGCGACACGCCGGCGCGGCTGGGCGACTACCAGCCGGGGCTTTGGTTTCATCGTGTCGAAACACCGTCGTACCCGCTGTTCCGAGAGCCTCAGTACCTGCTGTCGCTGGCCAACAAGATCGTCCAGGTGGCGCGTAACGAGCGGCTCGATATCGTGCACGCGCACTACGCGATCCCGCACGCGACAGCCGGATACCTGGCGCGACAGATTCTCGCGGCAGGTCACAGTCCGTCGGTACCTCGCTTGGTCACCACGTTGCACGGCACCGACATTACGCTGCTTGGAAGCGACCGCTCGTATTCCGAGACCGTCGCCTTTTGCATTCAGCAGTCGGACGGGGTGACAGCGGTCTCCAAGAGCCTGAAGGCGGATACGCTTCGCGAGCTCGGCGTCACGTGCGACATCCGAGTGATTCCAAATTTCATCGACTGCACGATCCATCGCCGCAGCAACATCAACCATCTGCGCGAGACGCTGGCGCCGGAGGGTCAGAAGATTCTGATCCACGTGTCCAACTTCCGCCCTGTGAAGCGCATCACAGCCGTCGTTGAGATCTTCGCCGAAGTCCACCAGCAGATCCCGGCTCGGCTGCTGATGGTGGGCGACGGCCCGGAGCTCTTCGACGCGTCGCGTCTGGCCAGAACGCTTGGCGTCGCCGACGACGTGGAGTTTCTAGGCGAACAAGATCAAGTCGTGCCGCTGCTGTCGGCCGCCGACGTATTCCTGCTGCCGTCGACCCAGGAGAGCTTTGGCCTTGCAGCGCTGGAAGCGATGGCGTGCGAGGTTCCGGTCGTCGCGTCCCGCGTCGGCGGGTTGACGGAAGTCATCGAGGACGGCGCCACAGGCTTCCTGCATGCGCCGGAGGATCTGCACGGCATGGCTCGATCGGCACTTCGGCTCCTCACCGACCAGGCGCTGCACCGCCGTGCGGCCGAGGCGGCCGGCCGGATCGCGCACGAGCGGCACTGCGAGTCGAAGGTCGTGCCGCTGTACGAGTCGTATTACGAAGAAATCCTCGCGAGGCGATGCTAGAGGAGCTGGTAGTGGCCGGCTCAGCCGGCCAAAGTCCGCCTAAGGGCGGAAACTACCGAGGTTCTGAAATAGCGTCCAACCTGGGCGTGGCGGGGAGGTAGAACGACGGCGGTATACTCGCAACAATCCGTCTCCAGGCGGACACTACCAGGCTGCGAAATGGCTCCTAAACACCTGCGTATCGTCGTCGTCGTTGTTCTCGTCGGCGTTCTCGTCGGCCTCGCGACGCTCGAGCCGCGCACGCAGATGCGCGTGACGCCGCTCGACGGGCAGCAAGGGCAAGTCGCTCTGGGACTCGCGCTGCGGCACCTGGCCAATACTGGCATCTTCATGCACGCCACAGCGCATCCCGACGATGAGAACAACGGGCTGCTCGTGATGCTGAATCGCGGCCAGGGCTACCGCACGGCGCTCGCGACAGCGACGCGTGGCAACGGAGGCCAAAACGAAATTGGACCGGAGATTTTCGAGGCTCTCGGCGTCCTGCGGACCGAAGAACTGGCGGCGCTGCACCGCTTCGACGGCGCCGAGCAGTATTTCACGCGCGCCGTGGACTTCGGCTTTTCGTTCAGCATCGAGGAGACGTTCGAGAAGTGGGGCCGAGAGGAAATCGTCGGCGATTTCGTTCGGCTCATCCGGATGGTCCGTCCCGATGTCATTCTTGCGCTCCGGCCCGACGGCGGAGGCGGCGGTCAGCATCACCAGGCATCGGCCGTTCTCGCGCGTGAGGCGTACCAGCTTGCCGGCGATCCGACGAAATACCCGGAACAGTTGAAGGACGGCCTGCACGTGTGGCAGCCGAAGAAGTTCTACTACTCCGCACAGGGCGGCCCTGGAGCTGTCCCCAACCGGGTGACAAGATCGCTGTCAGTGAATCTGGGCGTGTACGATTCGCTGCTGGGCAGGACTTACTCTGAAATCGGCTTCGAAGCGAGAAGCATGCACAAATGCCAGGGACTGGGGCAGGTGCTCTCGCTGCCAGGTCCATCCGTCGGCAGCTTCCAGCTGGTCGAGTCGACGATTGCCGGCCAGGCGCAGCGCATCGAACGATCCCTGTTCGACGGCGTCGACAGCTCGATTGCCGGCCTGGCACAGTTCGCGGGTGCGCGACCACCCAGGGAGCTGACGAGTGGACTCAAGGCGATCGCGTCGGCCGTACAGGACGCGCAGCGGAGATTCGACCTCACCGGCAACGAGGCGACGGTGCAGCCGCTGCTCGCCGGCTTGCGTGCTGTACGGGCGCTCCGTGCGCGGCTCCGCGCCCTTTCAATCGACGACAACGGTCGTTTCGAGATCGATTTCCGGCTGCGACAGAAGGAACGCGAGTTTCAGCAGGCGATCCTCATCGCCAACGCCGTGCGCGTCGAAGCGCTTGCCGACGATGGGGTGGTCGTGGCCGGACAGCCGGTGCGAGTGTCGCTGGTGGTGGCCAATCGTGGGGCGGCAGCCGTCATGGTCAAACGGGTGAAATTCAGCGGGTTCGACGGCGATGCCGCGTGCACGCTGACGGAGGTCGTCGGCGGTGGAGCAGGAGGACGAGGCGGAGGCGGACGTGGGCGCAGAGGCGCGCCCCTGGCGACGGCGTCGCCGATCTCGACGCTGGGCAAAGGTCAGACCGCGCGGTGCGAGCCCACGCTCACGGTGCCGAAAGACGCGCGGCCAGCCGAACCGTACTGGCACCGGGAGGGCGAGGCCGGCCGTTACACGTTCGACCCCGATGCGCCGTTTGGCCTGCCGCACCGGCCGACCCCCTTCTACGTCCAAGTAACGCTCGCCTTCGCAGCCGGCGTTGACGAAGACGTAATCTCTGGGCTGCCCGTGCAGTACCGGTACGGGGGCAATATTTTCAGCGGTGAGAAGCGATCGGAGCTCCTGGTCGTGCCGGCCCTGTCGGTGCAGATTTCTCCGGACGTCTTGATTGTTCCCGCCCCCGCGTCGGCGGTGGGAACCGCGGCACGACGGGCAGCGCCACAGGGCGCATCGGTGAAACCGGTCGGCCGCACGCCAGGAACCGCGAGCCCGCGACGCGAAGTTCGAGTGACGGTCGTCAACGGCTCAAGAGGGCCCACGGAAAGCGCGGTGGAGCTCATCCTTCCGCAAGGGTGGATATCGACGCCCACGCAGCAGCCGATCAAATTCTCGCGTGAGGATGAATCGCGAACGGTCCGCTTCCAGGTCGGGCCGGCGGCCGCGCTCGTGTCGGGCGAGTATCTGGTGAGCGCACAGGCGAAAACTGATGTGACGGGCGGTCAGGCGTTCGCGCGAGGGTATCAGGTAATCGAGTACCCCCACATCACGCGACAACACATTTATCACGAGGCCGAGGCGCGAGTAAAAGTCATCGACGTGCGTACGGCGCCGAACCTCACGGTCGGCTACGTGATGGGCGTGGGCGACGAAGTGCCGGCGGCCATCGCCCAGCTTGGTGCGAAGGTCGAGATGATCGGCGCCGACGATCTCGCCTGGGGCGATCTGTCGCGGTTCCCCACGATCGTCACCGGCGTGCGCGCGTACGAGCGCCGCGCGGATCTGCGCGCGAACAACAGCCGTTTGCTCGAGTACGTCCGGAACGGAGGGACGCTCATCGTGCAGTACAACAAGTTCGAGTTCAACGAGGCGCAGTACGGACCGTACCCAGCGAAGGTCACCCGTAATCGCATCACCGATGAGATCGCGCCGGTCGGTATCCTCACGCCTTCCGATCCCGTGTTCAACACCCCCAACAAGATCACCGACGAGGCATGGAAGAACTGGGTGCAAGAGCGCGGCCTGTATTTCCTCGCCTCCGGCGACTCCAGATACCGCGATCTCATCGAACTCGAGGATCCGTTTCCGAACAATCCTGGCGTGAAGCGCGGCGCGCTGGTCGTCGCCGCCTACGGCAAGGGGCGCTGGGTGTACGTGGGTCTTAACCTCTGGCGTGAGCTGCCGCGCGGCGTCGACGGCGCCTACCAGCTTCTGGCGAACCTGATCAGTCTCAGGTGATTACGAAACTATAGATACTGGCGCGAGGTGGAGTAACGGTCCGCTTGTTCGACCGGTATGATTTAGACGTGGTTTTATCTCTGATCGCACGCCAGCGACACCGTCCCATTCAGGACCAGCCCTCGCACGAATCCTCGGCAGACAATGTGGCCTCGAGTCGGTCGGGAGCGATCCCGGTCGCTGTGCCGGTGAGTGTTGCGGTGCACGCCGGTGTCCGGTCGCCCTCGACTCCGCTGGAAACAACATCGTGATCGTCAATGATGTTCCAGCGACCGTTCCCCAGAACGTGCCCATCTTGTTGCCGTGGCAGAAGTTGCACGTACCTTCAGGCGCCCCGAGCGCCTGGAGCGCCAAGGCTCCTGACACCCCGGAGTCCGCCTGGCTCAACGCCCATGTCACAAGCGTCGGGCCTTTCGAATCGAAGCTCCTTCCAGCTATTGCTTCGGTATCGTCCAGAAGTACACCGTGCGGTTATCGACGGTGAGGGTCTTCTCCGGCTTCCACTCGGCTCCCATATCGAAAGAGTGCGAGACGATCCGCGTCCCCGGTCGAAGCTCGGCCTTCAGCTTGGGCAGCAGCTTCAGGTTGAGACTCGGCAGCAAATAGAGCGTGACGACGGTCGCCTCGCTGATGTTGGTCGCGAACAGGTCCTGATTCAGGAACCGGACGCGATCGCCGACGCCGGCCGCCTTCAGGTTGTCGTTCGCTTCCCGGATGCGCTGCGCATCGATATCGATTCCAACGGCGCGTAGCGCGCCGAAGTCCTTGACTGCCGCAATGGGAATCCGGCCGTCGCCGGAACCGAGGTCGTACACGATGTCGTTCTTGCCGACAGCCGCCACCTCGAGCATGGCTTTGACGACCTCGGGAGGCGTCGGCACGAAAATCACGTCCGGTGGGCGCAGCTGCGGTTGCGCCTGTTTGGCGAGAGCCGGTCTTGCGGGGACAGCCGTGGCCAGAGCGAGCACCAGGAACCATGACGATAAGAAGCGCCTCATCCCACACCCTCCATGTGTGTTAAGCGCATCAGTTTACACGATGCCGCGCCGGGACCTCGGCCTTTATTCCGGAAGGCGGCTATCGCTTCTGGAACATGGCTCGGAGCGCATCCTCGAGGGCTCCAAACGTGAACCTGAATCCGGCAGCTTCGACTTTCGCCGGCACCGCGCGCTGACCCGAGAGGAGGAGCGCTCCGGCCATTTCGCCCAGGAGCACTTTCATGGCGAACCCGGGCGTCGGCAGTAGCGCGGGCCGTCGCAGCGCTCGACCCAGGAGGCGAGCAAACTCGGCATTCGTCGCCGGGTTCGGCGCCGTCGCGTTCAGCGGGCCGGAGACGGCTGATGTCTGAATGACAAAGCGAACGAGATCGATCCAGTCCTGCCGATGAATCCACGGCCAGTACTGGCGTCCCGACCCCACGGGCCCGCCGGCCCCGAACCAGAACGGCGGCAGCATTTTCGGAAGCGCGCCACCGTCGCGCGCGAGCACGAGGCCGGTGCGAAGACGGACGACGCGCGTGCGAGGCCCCTCGGCACGAGCCGCTTCCTCCTCCCACTGGAGACAGACGTGCGCTAGAAAATCGCTGCCCGCCGGTGCGTCCTCGGTGACGATTTCGTCGCCGCGTGGTCCGTAGTAGCCGACCGCCGAGCCGCTGACGAACACCAATGGCGGTCGCGTGGCCTGTCGGATCGCGCTCACGAGGCTCCGGGTCGCGAGCCGCCGGCTGTCGAGGATGCGCTGTTTCTGCGCGTCGCTCCAGCGGCGTTCGCCGATCGACTCGCCGGCCAGGTTCACGACGGCGCTGGCGCCGTCCAGCTCGGCCGCCCACGGCCCTACGGCGCCACAGGGCGCCCAGGTTAGCAGGCGCGGCTGCGACGGACGGCCCGAAGACACGCGCTGGCGCGTGAGGATGATGACGTCGTGTTGAAGGGTCGCGGGCTCTCGCGCGAGCGCGTCAGCTAGCGATCGGCCGAGGAAGCCCGTGCCACCGGCTATCACGATTTTCATGATTCACTCCCCCCCCGAGGATCCCAGACCTGTGCCGCCTGCTCGATCCATGGCGCCTTGACAGGACCGCCCCGACGTTGCAATTAACGAACTATATTAATTTCTATGGCCCGCCCGGCCAGAGTCTCGCTAGACCGCATCCTGGCGGCCGCCGCCGTCGAGTCCTCCGCCCGCGGCTACGCCGGAGCGCGCGTGGACCTGAAGGCCTTCCGAAAGGTTCATCCGCTTGCCGCCTATTTCAGCATGCTCCCGCCTATCGTCGTGTACCTTGTGGGCGCCCCGATTCGCCGGGAGATGGCGGCGCAGCATCCGGCCGATATCGCATCGCCTACCCCCGACGCGTTCGTCCAGCATGTCCAGGAGACGATGCACCACGCGCTTGCGTGCGGCGCCACCGCGGAATCGAGGCCTTCAGCATGTACTCCGTGCAGGAATCCGTTTGACGGCGCCGAAATTCCCCCTGGCGATAGTGCCGGCGGCGTGCGGCGGGTGCTGCCCCGCGCGGAGCGCGGCCGATGCCCAGTTTCGGCTGCGCCGGGCGGGCGCGCGGCCCGAGGATCCGCGCCACGCAGACGCCGAGCTCGCCATGACGCAGTCGGAAAGTCGGGCGGCCGACGCCGAACTCGGGGCGGCGCAAATCGACGCGGATCGTTTCGACGTGCTCCTTTCAATCGAACTCCGGTTCCCGCAAGCAGCGAGACGATGCGGTTTGATGCCGACGTCCAGTTTCACGTTGTTATGAGCTCGGAGGAGCTCGGGCGCGCCGGTCTCGACTCACTCGCCAAGAAGTGGTCTAAGAGGCTCCTTTGCAGTAAGGCGAAAAGGCGTCTATTCTAAGTGGCATGGCGATAGTCACCGAAAAGCTTCATTCGTTTCCAATCGCGGAGGCCGCCCGCCGCGAGCCCTACAAGGTGAAGGACCTGTCGCTTGCCGACTTCGGGCGCAAGGAAATCCGACTTGCCGAGCAGGAAATGCCCGGCCTGATGGCACTCAGGCAGCAGCACGCCAGCAGCAAACCCCTCTCCGGCGCCCGCATCATGGGCAGCCTGCACATGACCGTTCAAACCGCGGTGCTGATCGAGACGCTCGGCGAGCTCGGTGCCGACGTCCGCTGGGCGTCCTGCAACATCTTCTCGACCCAGGATCACGCCGCGGCGGCCGTTGTCGTCGGTAGGCCCGAAACGGGAGGCACGCCGCGCGATCCGAAAGGCACGCCGGTGTTCGCATGGAAGGGCGAGACACTTCCGGAGTACTGGTGGTGCACGAGCGAGGCGCTCGAGTGGCCCGACGCCTCCGGCCCGACCCTTATCGTCGACGATGGCGGCGACGCCACGCTAGTGGTGCACAAAGGCGTCCAGTTCGAGAAGGCCGGCAAAGTGCCCGCGTTCGATCCGGAGAAAGAGCCGGAGGAGTGGGGCGTCATTCTGGACGCCGTCAGGGCATCGATGGCGAAAGACAACGCGCGGTGGACGCGGATCGCGTCGTCGATCCGCGGTGTGAGCGAGGAGACCACCACCGGCGTCCATCGCCTGTACCAGATGATGGAGGCGGGAACGCTCCTTTTTCCGGCCATCAACGTCAACGATTCGGTGACCAAGAGCAAGTTCGACAACATCTACGGCTGCCGCCACTCGCTGCCCGACGGCCTGGCGCGGGCGACCGACGTGATGCTCGGCGGCAAGGTGGCCGTTGTGTGCGGCTACGGCGAGGTCGGCAAGGGATGCGCGCAGGCGCTCCGGGGTCAGGGCTGCCGCGTCATCGTCACCGAGATCGATCCGATCTGCGCGTTACAGGCGGCGATGGAAGGCTACGAAGTGAACATGCTCGAGAATGTCCTGGCGCATGCCGACATCTTCATCACCGCGACCGGCGATCGCCACGTCATCAGCATCGATCACATGGCGCGGATGAAGGACAAGACGATTGTCGGCAATATCGGCCACTTCGATAACGAGATCGACGTGGCCGGGCTGAAAAAGCACCCGGGCATCCAGCGGATCAACATTAAGCCGCAGTATGACGAGTGGCGCTTCCCGGACGGCCACTCCGTGATGATGCTCGCCGAGGGGCGGCTGCTCAACCTGGGATGCGCGACCGGTCACCCAAGCTTTGTGATGTCGGCGTCATTCACGAATCAGGTGATCGCCCAGATCGAGCTGCAAGCCAACACCGGGAAGTACGAGAAGAAGGTGTACATGTTGCCGAAGCATCTCGACGAGGAGGTGGCGCGGCTGCATCTGGATCACCTGGGCGTGAAGCTCACGAAGCTCACCAAGGAGCAGGCCAACTACCTCGGCGTGCCGGCGGACGGGCCGTACAAACCGGAGCACTATCGGTATTAGCGGCCCTTTCACGACTCTTGACAGCCGGCCAAGGAGCCAGGGCCCCCAGCGCGGCAGCCGCGCTGGGGTGGCAGATCCGCGAAAAGGCTGACCCTGCCAAGGGTTACGAAATGGTTTCCAGCTCTTACCTGGAGACCATCTTCAGATCATCGGCCGTGATCGACCTCGCACCCGCTGCGGTCATCACATCCCCGGTGATCGAGACGGTGTGCGCCATGTGCCCACGAACTTGGCGTTGTTGTCGGCCGCCAGACCCGCCCTTGATAGTGTAGACCTTGCCGTGGGTCGTGAGCAGCGCCAGCGGCATGCCCTTCTTCGCGCACATGACGGCGCAGCCCGCCATGTCGGCCGGCATCTTGTGGTCGACGCCGGTGTTGTTCACCTTGTCTTTCAAGTAGCAGCCCTGATCGATAAGCTTGCCCGTGATGGTTTCCGCCGCCGCGACGGCAGGAACGCCCAAAGCCGCAACGAACGCGACCGCCACTAACGCTGCAAGGAGCTTACGCATATCGAAGTCGATCCCGCGAAGCGCCTCGACCGTGACTTCGCCCATCTCGTAGACCTTGGTCAGGCCTCGGGCGATGAAGACGGGAGCGTCCGAGGTCGCTATGGGAAGCACACCCAGCCTACATCTTCGGCACGAGGTGCACCGCCGTGGCTTTCACAACCGCCACGACGGTCTCGCCCTCGGCGAGCGCCATCTCTTCTCTGGCCTGACGGGTAATCAGCGCGGCCAGCGGGAACCCGCAGTCGAGCGTCACCCGCTCGAGCGGTCCGTCCGATTCCATGTTGAGGATCCGGGCGGACAGATGATTCCGGGCACTCGCGTTCCGGGTGGCCGTCCGCTCCAGGGTGACATCCTCCGCTCGAATGCACGCAAATACGTCCTTTTCATCGTGTTTCCACTCGGCGTCCACGGCCCTGAGCGTCGCGGGGCCGATACGAAGCTCCACGAGGCCGTCCGCCTCGCCGACGATGCGCGCCGGCACGACCGACTCGACGCCGACCGATCGTGCGACCACGAAATCGGCCGGACGGCGAACGACGTCAAGTACCGATCCTACCTGTCTGACGCGTCCGCAAGCGAGCACGGCCATGAGATCGCCAAGAGCGATGGCTTCGGTGCGATCGTGCGTGACGAGCACCGCCGCGATCCCGAGCCGCTCGACCGACGCGCGCAGCAGGCGCCGCAGGTCCATCCGGGCCGGCGTGTCCAGGGCCGCAAACGGCTCGTCGAGCAGGAGCAGTCGCGGGCTGGACGCCAGCGCCCGCGCGAGCGCCACGCGCTCGGCCTGGCCGCCGGACAGTTGCCGCGGGTAGCGGTCTGCCAAATCGGGTAGCGCGAGCATGTCGACGAGCTCGCCGGCCCGCGCCACGGCGCCGGCGTCCCGGGTGTTGACGCCGTACTCGATGTTGGCGCGCACGGTCAGGTGCGGGAACAGCGCCGCCTCCTGGAAGACGTAGCCGACCCGGCGGCGCTCGGGTCCGACAAAGGTCGACGAGCCGGCGTCGAACCACGTCTCGCCCGCGAAGCGAATCGTCCCGGCGTCGGGCCGCTCGAGCCCGGCGACGGCTCGAACGAGCGTCGTCTTGCCCGAGCCGGACGGCCCGAACAGCACGACAATCGAGCCTGGGCGCATCGACACCTGGAGGTCTGCGGTCACGGTCGCGCCGCTTCCAAACCGCTTGGTGATGCTGACGACTAGCTCATCGGCCATACAGCCCAGACCGTCTTCTGCAGCGAGTAGGTCACGGCGAGGAGGACGAACGACACCACGAGGAGCAGCAGCGACGTGTGCCACGCGGTGGCATAGTCGAGCGCCTGCACGCTGTCGTAGATGGACACCGAGATCGTTCGCGTGACGCCCGGCCGGTTGCCGCCCACCATGAGCACGACGCCGAACTCGCCCAGTGTGTGCGCGAAGCTGAGCACCATCCCGGTGACCAGCCCTCGGCGCGAGAGAGGCATCACCACCCGTTTGAACGTGACGCCGCGCGAGATGCCGAGGGACCACGACGCTTCAAGCAAACGTCTGTCGACGGCGGAAAACGCCGCTGCGAAAGGCTGCACCGCAAAAGGAAGGCTGTAGAGGACCGACGCGACCAGCAGTCCCTCGAATGTGAACGGCAGCACCTGTCCCGCGAAGCTGCCGTAGAGCAGGCCGACCGGGCTGGCGGGACCGATCGCGATGAGGATGTAGAACCCGAGCACCGTCGGGGGCAAGACGAGCGGGAGGGCCACGACGGCCTCGACGAGAAACTTCCAGCGCCACGTCGAAAATGCCAGCCAATACGAGATCGGCACACCAATCACCAGCAGGACGACCATCGTCGCAACAGCAAGACGGGCGCTGACTTCGAGCGCGGTCCAGTCCATAGATGTCACGGTCCCGTCGCAGCAGGCCCGGGGGTGAGGTCGGGCGTTCGGACCCCGACCTCCGGCGCCCGAAACTCGAGGTTGGGCGTCGAAAACCCGTATCGTTGGAGCAGCGCCCGCCCTTCTGGGTTGAGCAGGAAGGCGCGAAATGCCCGCGCGACTTCTAGATTCTTGGCCGAGCGCATGATGGCTCCCCCTTGCTCAATTCGCGGGTGCAGATCGGAGGGAACGAGCCAATAGCGGCCCTCTGCTGCCACCCGCGGCGCAAGCGCCAGCGAGAGCGCCACGATCCCAACCTCAGCCGAGCCGCTCTGCACGAACTGCAGCGTCTGCGAAACGTTCTCGCCGAACACCAGCTTCGGCCTGACAAGGTCGAGCAGGCCCGCCTTCCGTATGGCGGCCTCTGCTGCCCGGCCGTACGGGGCATGCTCCGGGTTCGCGATCGCGATGCGCGTCACGGAGGGGTCCGCCAAAGCTTGGAGTCCGAGCGCCTCGACGCTGAACGGCGACGACGACGCCAGCGTCCAGACGACGATTCGACCTTCGGCATAGCTGAATTCGGACTCCGGGACGATGAGACCGCGGTCGGCCAACTGGCGAGGATATGCGACGTCGGCCGACAGAAACAGGTCGAACGGAGCGCCGCGCAGGAGCTGGGCATAGAAATTCCCCGACGATCCGTACGTGACCGAGATATTGACTTCCGGGTGCTCGGTCCTGAACTCGCCTACGAGCTCGTCGAGCCCGTACCGCAGGTCGGCGGCTGCGGCGATCGATACCGCAGCGGGATCCTGCCTGGGGCGACATCCGGGCCCGACAGGTAGAAGCGCCGCCATCGCAATTACTGTGATGAGCAAAGCCTGCTTCACAACGTATATCCTATTTAATATAATTAGAGTCGATTTTATTAGCCGACTCAAGCCGGAATGGTAAATCTCACGGTACGGGACGCGGCCGTGCGCCTCGGCGTCGGGTACTCCACGCTCAAGCAGTGGATCTACCAGGGCCGTGTCCGTACGACGCAGACTCCAGGCGGTCACCACCGGATCGCCGAAACGGAGCTCGATCGACTGCTGGCCCGGCGCGGCGTAGCCG
This sequence comes from Vicinamibacterales bacterium, assembly GCA_965197865.1. Classification (GTDB taxonomy): domain Bacteria; phylum Acidobacteriota; class Vicinamibacteria; order Vicinamibacterales; family CAVVIG01; genus CBDANZ01. The sequence goes on along the minus strand of CBDANZ010000005.1, from coordinate 636,189 downwards.
GGACGCCGAAACGGAAGCGAACGCCGCGTGGCGTGATTGTGTCGCTGAGCGGCCGGAACCAGCTCCGCGGGTTCGTGGAAGAAGTGCGCATCGACGGGCTGCTCGCCCAGATCAGGCTGCGGGTCGGCGATCAGTCGCTGACGGCGATCATTACGAAGGACGCCGTGAGCGAACTCAAACTCCGCCGCGGCGACGAGGCGCTCGCGATCATCAAATCGACCGAAGTGATGATTGCGAAAGAGATGACGCGCAAGACCCGGGGAGCCAGGTCCCCGGTGTGAAATTGACAGGGGCGAGCCGGTACGGGTAGGCTCAACGCTGTCATGTTTGCTTGCGGCCATCATGCGCACCGTCATTTCAGCCCCAACGGGGCGGGGTTGCGCGTGATGTAGGGTGATGTAAGATCGACCGGTAACCTTCGGCAAGACGGCAAACCCGCCCCGTTCATCAACGCGGCGGGTTTTTTTGTTTCAGGTGATTTTCATGGACTTCTCGAAACTCGAGGGGTTGATTCCGGCCGTCATTCAGGACGCCGAAAGCGCCGAGGTGTTGATGGTCGGTTTCATGACAGAAGAAGCGCTCGAGCTGACGAAGCGGACTGGCTTCGCCACATTTTTCAGCCGGACGCGCCACAAGCTGTGGACCAAGGGCGAGACGTCGGGGAACCGCCTTCAGGTGGTCGAGATGCTCATCGATTGCGACGATGATTCGGTGCTCGTGAAGGTGAAACGGCTGGGTGACGGAATAGTGTGTCATACGGGCGAGCGTTCGTGCTTCTATCGTGCGCTGCCAAACGACGGTTTACCACGGAAGACACGGTAGGGCTCTTGTCATGAAACTCAAGCTCGGCATACCGAAAGGTTCCCTGCAGGACGCGACGATTCAGCTCTTCGCGCGCGCGGGGTTCAACATCCACGTGAGCTCGCGGTCGTATTTTCCGACCATCGACGATCCCGAGATCGAGTGCATGCTCATTCGTGCCCAGGAGATGGCGCGCCACGTGTCGGACGGCGTGCTCGACGCCGGCCTGACCGGTCAAGACTGGATCCTCGAGCACGAGCTCGGCGACGGCACGATCGGCGTCGTCGAACCTATCGCCGACCTAGTGTACGCGAAGCAGAGCTTCGGCACGGTTCGGTGGGTGCTGGCCGCTCCAGAGGATTCATCGATCAGGTCGGCGGCCGACCTCGAAGGCAAGACGATCGCCACCGAGCTCGTGCGGGTCACTCGGCGGTACTTCGAGAGGAAGAAGGTGAAGGTCAACGTCGAGTTCTCGTGGGGCTCCACGGAGGTAAAGCCGCCGGTCCTAGCCGACGCGATTGTGGAGGCGACGGAAACCGGTTCGACGCTGCGCGCGAACCGCCTGCAGAGCCTCGATACGGTGATGGAATCGAGCACGCAGCTCATCGTGAACCGGACTGCGCTCGGAAATACCTGGAAACGGACGAAGCTCGATGGCGTCGCGCTCCTGCTCAAGGCGGCCATCGAGGCGCAGGGACGCGTGGGGTTGATGCTGAACGTCCGGCGCGCGGATCTGGCCGGCGTCCTGTCGCTCCTGCCCGCGCTCCAGCGCCCGACGATTTCGGCCCTCAGCGACGAGGAATGGGTGGCCGTGAACACGATCATCGAAGAGCGCACGGTACGCGATCTGATTCCGCGCCTGAAGATCGCGCGCGTCCAGGGGATCGTCGAGTACCCGCTCAACAAGATCGTGCTCTAGCTATGCTCCGAATCATCGACGCACGGAACCGCCAGGCGCTCGAGCGCGCACTGGCGCGCGCCCCTGGGGCTGATCGCGCGTTCGACCGGAGAGTGGCCGCGATCGTCGAGCGCGTCCGAAAGGAGGGCGACGCCGCGCTCATCCGGTTTGCCAGCCGGTTCGACGGCGTATCGCCTCCACTCGAAGTCTCTGCGGACGAAATACGGGCCGGCGCGTCGCAGGTGCCCTCCGACGTCCGCCGCGCCATTCGTCGGGCGGCCCGGAGCATCGCGCGCGTGGCCTTTCGGCAGATCCCCAAGCACTGGAACCTCGAGGTCGCGTCCGGCGTCACGGTCGAACAGCGTGTCGAGCCGATCGGGCGTGTCGGCTGCTGCGTTCCAGGCGGCCGCTTTCCTTTGCCGTCATCGCTGTTGATGACTGCGGTTCCCGCGCGCGTGGCGGGCGTTCGCGAGATCATCGTCGTGTGTCCACGACCTGAACCGGTGGTGATGGCGGCCGCGCTCGAAGCCGGCGTCACACGGCTCTTCCGCGTCGGTGGGGCGCACGCGGTGGCGGCGCTCGCCTACGGCACGAAGACCATTCCGCGGGTGGACAAGATCGTCGGTCCTGGCAGCCGCTGGGTCGCCACGTCAAAGGCGCGGGTTTCTGGCGACTGCGCCATTGATTTCTACGCCGGCCCGACAGAAATCGTTGTCGTCTCGGGAACCGCGCGGAAAGCCCACGCACGCTGGATTGCCGCCGATCTTGTCGCGCAGGCCGAGCACGACCCAGACGCGCGGTCCATCTTCATCACCTGGAACCGCGATCTGGCCGCCCGCGTGGCGAAGATCGTCGCCAGGAAGGCCGCGGGACACGACGTCGTTCGGCGGTCACTCTCCGCGCACGGCGCCGCGATTGTCACGCGAACCGTCGACGAGGCGATGGCGCTCGCCAACCGGATCGCCCCCGAACACTTGGTGGTCGACGATGAGGGGCTCGTACGGCGCCCAATCACAGCCGGCTCGGTGTTCGTCGGACCCTTCACGGCTCAGGCCGCGGGTGACTACGCCACCGGATCGAATCACGTGCTGCCCACTGCCGGGGCCGCCCGCTTCCGCGGCGGTCTCTCCGCCGCCGATTTCGTGCGGGTGATGGCGGTGCAGCGCATCACGCGCGACGGTCTTGCGAGGCTGGCGCCGACCATTTTGACGCTGGCGCGCGCCGAAGGGTTGCGCGCGCACGCCGAATCGATCGAGGTTCGTCTGTCATGAGTGACTACGACAAGCCGCCCGAGCTGTACGACGGGCTGCGGCTGCATCAAAACGAGAACACTGGCGGGTGCTCGCCGCGGGTGCTCGCCGCGCTGGCGTCGCTTCGCGCCAATCAAATCGGCTTCTATCCGCCGTACAAGGATGCCGTTGGGGCCTGCGCCCGTCACCTCGGCGTCGGGCCCGACCGGCTTGCCCTGACCAACGGCCTCGACGAAGGCATCATGGCCGTCGCGATCGTATATCTACGTGCGCTCGCCGACGGCTCCGTTCCCGAAGTCGTCGTCCCGCAACCTGCGTTCGACATGTTCGAGCTCAATGCCTCGGTCGTTGGAGGACGCACCGTCTCTGTCGCACCGAGACCGGACTTCGCCTTCGCGCTCGACGAGGTGCTGGCGGCGATCACGCCGAATACACGGATCGTCTTTCTCACGAACCCGAACAACCCAACCGGCATTTCGATGCCGAGCGACGCCATCATGACGATCGCGCGTCAGGTACCGCCGGGTGCTGTTGTATTTGTCGACGAGGCGTACGCGGATTTCGCGGAGACCACGTTCGTTCCCGAGCTCACGAGCTATCACAATGTCATCGTAGGGCGCACGTTTGCGAAAGCGTACGGCCTGGCCGGCCTGCGCCTGGGCACTTTAGTCGGCGTTCCCACCGTGCTCGATCCGGTTCGCCGCGCCATCGGCGTCTACAGCGTCAACATCGCGGCTGTTGTCGCGATTCAGGCGGCGCTTCAGGACCGCGGCCACTTCGAAGACTACCTGCGACAGGTGAGGGAATCGAAGGCGATCGTGTATGCCGCCTGTGACCGGCTAGGCCTCGAGTATTGGAAGAGTGACGCGAATTTCGTGCTCATTCGCACTGGCGATCACACCGAGCAACTCGTGAGCTCGGCCGCGGCCCTCGGCGTGTACCTGCGCGATCGAGCGGGCGAGCCAGGCTGCGCCGGCTGCATTCGGATGACCGCCGGCATCGTGGAACACACGCGGCGTGCCTTCAAGGTTCTGGAAGAGGTCCTGTGCGCCGCGCAGTGATCGATCGCCGGACGACGGAGACGGCGATCGCGCTGTCGATCACGCTCGGAGGTAGGGGCCGCTACCGCGTGTCAACCGGGATCCGTTTCCTTGATCACATGCTCGAGCTCGTCGCGCGGCATGGCGGCTTCGATCTCGCGGTGAAGGCGACTGGCGATCTGGACGTGGACCAGCATCACACGGTCGAGGATCTCGGCATCGCGCTTGGTGAAGCGGTGTCCAAGGCGCTCGGCGATCGGCGCGGCATCAATCGCGCGGGGTACTTCGTCATGCCGATGGACGAGACGCTGGCAGTGGCTGCAATCGATCTCGGCGGGCGGCCGCACACGATGGTCGATCTGAAAGGCGCCGCCGCGCGTGTGGGCGATCTGCAGACCGAGCTCGTCCAGGATTTCTTTGAAGGGTTCGCCTCCGGCGCGCGAGCCAATGTGCACGTGAAAGTGATGTACGGCCGATCCAGCCATCACAAGATTGAAGCGGTATTCAAGGCGTTCGCGCGCGCGCTGCGGGTGGCGTGCGCGAAAGACAAGCGGCTTGCGCGCATGCTACCCAGCACGAAGGGACTGTTGTAAGGCGGTCTCTTCAGAGCCGCCGCGGAAAGCGCGAATGTCTATCACCCTCATCGACTACGGAGCCGGCAACCTCACGTCGGTAAGAAAGGCGCTCGCCGCCGTCGGCGCCCACGTGCTCGTGCCAGAGACACCTGCGGCGCTCGCCAGCGCCCGTGGCGTGATCGTTCCCGGCGTCGGTCATTTCGGTTCGACGCGCTCGATCGACCGGGCCTGGACCGATGCCATCCTCGGTGTCATCGGCGAAGGCCGCCCGCTCCTCGGCATCTGCCTTGGGATGCAGTGGCTGTTCGACGGGAGCGACGAGGCTCCCGACTGCCCGGGGCTCGGAGTCCTCGGAGGCCGCTGCTCTCGGCTGAGCGGGGCATCATTCGGGGCCGAGGTGCTGAAGATTCCCCACGTCGGCTGGAATGCCCTGAACCGCCGGCGCGACGCGTCCATCGTCGAAGGCGTTGCCGGCGGCGCGCAGGTGTATTTCACGCACAGCTATGTGGCGCCAGTCACCGGCGACACCGTCGCCGTGACCCAACACGGCGACGAGTTTGCCTCGGTTGTGCAGCGCGGCCAGGTTGCCGGCGTTCAATTTCATCCCGAAAAGTCGGGAGACGTCGGGCTGCGAATTCTCCTGAACTTTGTGCGTCTTGCCGGTTAGATAGGTTTTTTGTCCTTCGTGCCCTTCGTGGTGAGAGGCTCTTGATTGCTCTCTAAACGCATCATCGCCTGCCTGGACGTTCGCGACGGCCAGGTCGTGAAAGGCATCAACTTCGAAGATTTGCGCGGCGCCGGCGATCCGGCTGAGCTCGCGCGCCGGTATAACCGCGAAGGGATCGACGAGCTCGTCATCCTCGACATCACGGCCACCCTTGAGCGTCGACGCGCGCTCGCCGACACCATCCACGCCGTCGCGCGTGAGCTGTTCATTCCACTCGCCGTCGGTGGCGGAATCCGTACGGAAGGCGACGCGGCCGCCGCCATCGAGGCGGGGGCTGACAAGGTCAGCCTCAATACGACCGCCCTCTCCAATCCTGATCTGATGACGAAGCTCGCCGTCAGGTATGGCAGCCAGGCGGTGATCGTCGCCATCGACGCGAAACGCGAAGGCGGCGGTTTTGCGGTTTACGCGCGAAGCGGACAGACGGCCGCCAACCGCGACGCCGTCGAGTGGGCCCGCGAGGCCCAGGAGCTCGGCGCAGGCGAGATCCTCCTGACATCGATCGATCGCGACGGAACCAAGACCGGATTCGACTGTGACCTGACCTGGGCAGTGTCGAACGCCGTCTCGATTCCGGTGATTGCGTCGGGCGGTGCTGGGGGCCTGGCCGACTTCGTGGACGTGTTCACGCGCGGATCGGCTGACGCAGCGCTGGCCGCGTCGATCTTTCACTACGCTGAAACAGGCGTGCACACGCTGAAGGAACACTTGCGCCGGCACGGCATCCCCGTCCGCTTATGAACCACGTCAAAGTGTTTTCTTCGCGTTCTTCGTGTCGTCGTGGTTGACGATCGTGCTCATCCCATCGATTGACCTCAAAGGCGGCGCGCTTGTGCAGCTCGTGCAGGGCGAGCGGATCGCGATCAAAGACGATGATGTGTTCGGCTGGGTGAAACGGTTCGAGCAATGTCCCAAAGTACAGGTGATCGATCTCGACGCGGCCATGGGCGCCGGCGACAACCTTGCGCTCGTGCGTCGAATCGCGGCGTCACTGTCGTGTCGGGTCGGCGGCGGGGTCCGCACGGTCGAACGCGCGAGGGACATTCTCGCAGCTGGCGCGCAGCAAGTTATTGCCGGCTCCGCGCTGTTCAGGGACGGGCGTCCGAATCTCAACTTTGCCGGCGAGCTCGCCGACGCGGTCGGTTCCGATCGGGTGATTGCCGCCGTCGACAGCCGCGGCGGCCACGTGGTGATCCACGGATGGAAAACGCCCCTGCCGATCACCGCCGTCGAAGCGGTCCGCGCGCTCGAGCCGTACTGCGGTGAGTTTCTCTATACACACGTGGATACAGAGGGGCTGATGGGGGGGACCGATCGTGACGCCATTCTCGCGGTGCGCCGCGCCACGACGCGGCGCGTCACGGCGGCCGGCGGCATCACGACGCGTGAGGAAATCGACGATCTTGACGCCAACGGCGTCGATGCTGTCGTCGGCATGGCGCTCTACACCGGCAGACTTGCTCTCGACCCTCGGACCTGAGAGACCGAATCATGCCAGCTGGTTTCGTAACCTCCTGATGTAGCGCGCGTCTTCAGACGCGCCCTGACGTTCCGCTACGCGACTCGCACGTCGGCTTGCTCGCCAATAAATAGCGCCCAAGTCCTCAAGAACGAATTTCTGGAATGGTTTCTTATGTTACGCTATACTGAGTAATAGATACATTATTTAACGTAATGGAGAATCCTTTCGTCTACGGTGAGGTTGTGCCGGCATCGGCCTTCGTCGACCGCGTCGTCGAGCTCGACCGTCTGGTCGGCGACCTCGCGGCGGCCCAGAAAGTGTTCCTCATCTCCCCGCGGCGGTACGGCAAATCGTCGCTCATCCGGCGCGCCCTCGTGACCATGGATCGCCGTGGAGCGCTCACCGTGAACGTGACGGTCAGCAGCTTCAGCTCCTACGTGGCGTTTCTCGAGGGTTACGCGCGGGCGCTCACGGTCGCCGATACGAAGTGGGGGCAGGCTCGAACGTGGCTTCGCGAGGTCATTCGATCGACGCGGGCCGAGGTGCGCTACAGCCACGATGTCGCTCCTCTCGGCGCCCCGACAGTTTCGTTTCCAGGCGTGCGGTCCGAAGGCGACATCTCGCGCCTCGCACAAGAGGTCTTCGCGCTCCCGGGCCGGCTCGCCGACGCGCGGCGCAGCAGGGTTGTGGTCGCGCTCGATGAGTTTCAGGCGATTGGCAGCTTCAACGGCGGGTCGGTCGAGCACACGATGCGCACTGCGGTGCAATACCAACGCACGGTCGGCTACGTCTTTGCGGGATCCGAACAGAGCCTGATAGAGCACATGCTCGGCCCCAGGCGCCCGTTCTACAAGGCGGGTCCGGTGATGCGCCTGGACAAGATACCGGCCGAGGAGTTTGCGGCGTTCATCGAGGCCCGATTCAACCGCACAGGCATTCGTCCAGAGCCCAGGCTCGGCGCGGCAATCGTCGAGCTCGCCGGTAATCTGCCCTACGACGTGCAGCGGCTCGCGCACGAAACCTGGGACGAGGTACGCGCCGGCGGCCGCCGCCGGGCGACGCTCGACGATTTGCACCAGGCGCTGCGGCACCTGCTCACCGAACAGCAGATGATGTTCGAGGAGCTGTGGCAGCGTCTCACGCTCGCTCAACGCGGGGTGCTGCGCGCCGTCGTGCTACAGGAGGGGCGTGAGCTGCTCTCGGCCGACGTACGACAACGACACCGGCTGGGCGGACCATCCACTGTCCAGGCTGCGCTCGCTGCCCTGTTGCGCAACGATCTGATCAGTCGCGAGAACGATCGGTACGTCGTCGTTGATTCGCTTCTCAGGGAATGGGTCGCACGCCAGACCTACTGAGCATCAGTTCAGCGTCCACAGCGCCAGCGTCGACACGTCCTTCACGAACACACGATTGCCCGAGATGACCGGCTGGGTCCAGGTGGCAGACTCCGCCACCTTGTATCGGCGCACCTGTTCGAATAACGTGGGGCCGCTCCCGAAGACCACCAGTTCGCCGTCATCCTCAAGGCTAAACACGAAGTCGCCCGCTCGGACGATGGCCGCATTGCCGGCCTGCCGCCCGTCTGAGGTCCACAACGTCTTTCCCGTTTTGGCATCGACGCTGAAGTACTGCCCCCTGTTGCGCGTGGACAGGCTAAAGAGCGCCGAGCCCACGATCACGCCGTTCGACATGCGGTAGGGCGTCTCGACGTTCTCCCACACGTCCTCGGTGACCCACTGGTTGTTCTGTCTCCTCACGGTGAATGCCACAGTCGGCCCGCCGTTGCCCGACACGATGAGAGTCTGGCCGTAGAGAATTGGCGTAATCGAGTTCGTGACATTTCCGCTCACAAAGGGGCGCTCCCAGAGCAGCGCGCCAGTTGCGCCGTCCACGCCGACAACCTTGGCCTGGGTGATCGTGACAATCTGACGAGCGCCGCCCAGCTCCGCCACGATCGGCGACCCGTATCCAGGACCGTCTCCGTTCCAGCTCCACTTCACATCGCCTGTAACGGCGTCGAACGCCGTGAGCGCGCCCTTGTCGTGCCCGCCCACGTGAAAGACGACCAGGCCTCGATCGACGAGAGGCGAAAACGAGTGCGTCGTATAGATCGGCACAACGCTCGAGCCGGGTTCCTGCCAGAGCTGTCTTCCAGTAGCCGCGTCGAATGCCGTGACGATACCGGTCATGCCGATCGAGTACAGCCGGCCGTTGGCGAAGACCGGCGTCGACTTCGGGCCCCGGCCGTGTGGTGCCGCGGCGGAGTTCATCGCAAACGATACCGGATAGCCGGTCTGCCAGATCGTCTTGCCGCTTTCTGGATCGAGCGCGCTCATCACCTCGTTTTCGCCCTGCCGCGAGAACATGTAGAGCCTGCTGCCCACGACGAGAGGCGTGGCGTGGCCGGTGCCGATCTCGACCTTCCATCTCTGAGTGAGCTGCTCGGGCCAGACCGCGGGTGCGGTAAATGCCGCCAGCCCCCCGTCGCGGTTCGGGCCGCGCCACTGCGGCCAGTCTGCCGGCCTCTGTCCGGAACCGATCTCTGCGAGCATCAGGAAAACGACGGCACCGATCGATACGCGGGCAATGGAATTCACAGTGGCTCACCTCAAGTAATCAGGTAATAAGAGTCCACCAAACCGGAAATGACGCTGCACCGACCACGGGTTTCCTTGCGACATGGAGCACGCCGTTTCTACCGAAAAGGCGGATTCCGACAAGGCGGTGTTAGGACAGCAGATGGTGAACGATAAGGGTTTCAAGACGGGTAAGAATTGCGGCAGCCGGCGCACCCTGGCGACAGGATTCACAGACGCCGGGGTACCTCTCGAGTACCTCGTCGCGTTGGCCCAGAGCGGCGAGAATACTCCTCAACTGGCTGAGGGTCAAGCCGATCGGGTGGGTTGCACCGGTAGGGCACGAGGGGAGAGCCTGCGGCCATGCCAGGTTCGCCGCCTATCCCGTCTGCCCAGTCCTATCTATCAAGAGCCCGGCGAGAGATTGAACTGGAACACCCACCCCCTGCCAGGGCGCTGCAGCGGACGGGCGAAGTCGAACTCGCCGACGGCAAACCCGAGCAAATTCACGCGGAGGCCGACGCCGACGCTCGACACCCCTTCGGCATTGCCGCCAAGATAACGATGGGTTCGCCTGGCGGTCCCAGGCCACCCCGCCATCGGCAAACAAGGCGACCTCCACCGGGAGCGGTCCGTACATCCTCTGCGAAACGCCGAAAGGTCTGAGCAGCGGGAAACGGAACTCGAGGTTGGCGACGAGGACGCGGCTGCCGATCAGGCGATCGAACGCGGGGCATTCGCTCGTCGCCGTTGGCACGCACTCGCTCGCGTCGAGCGTGTTCACGTCGTAGCCGCGGACCAGGCTCGGGTAGCCGATATACAACGGGAACAGTCGATTGTCCTCGCCCCCAGAGCCGTACCGTCCGTAGTGCAGCACGCGCCCGGCAAACGTGTAGAACGATACGGGCACGAATAGTGTCGGTAGTCCGCAAGCAAGCTAATGAAGTTGATCTCGCCGAAGCTCGGCGCCGCTTCGAACCTGTACCGCTGCCCCTGCACCGGGCTCGTGGCGCCAAACACCGACGTGTCGAACACGAGCGCACCTGATGAGGTCGCCAGCGACAGCGGATCGCACAGCGACTGCTCCCGTGAATCGCGCAGGATGCGCTCGCCAGTACGTGTCGAGAACGCCTCGGTCTGAACGATCTAATCGAAGGAAATCTGGCTCAGGCCGCCCTGGAACTCAACGCGTTGCGCGCGGTTGAACGGATACGCGACCAGACCACCCACGCTCCTGTCCGTCTGCCGGAAGATGATGGTCTGCTGAATGAACGCCGTCTGGCCGTTGACAGCGCCGACACCGACCTGCGCCCCGCCGGTCAGGTACGGCACCTGCCCGCCGACCAGGCCCCAGTTCCAGCGCTTTGCCCGATTCAAGTACGCGATCTGGGCTCCTGTGTTCTTCGCGCTGAAGCTCCCGCCTAGGGAGCTGAACTGGACGGCCGTTGCAAGCCTTTGATCGCCAAGCATGTCGCTGAAGGAGAAGCCGATGCCGCCGCCAATGGCGGCGCCGAACCGATCCGCGCCGATCGCGAGCGTGGGCTGCCCGATGGCCTTGAGCGACAGGCGCGACTTGTATTGGGCGACTTCGTATTCCTGCTTCGCGGGCAGGCCATACGACGCGTCTGCCAACAACGCCACGACGTCGCTGGCCTGACGGTCGAGCGGCGGCAGCGTGGCCGCAACTGGAGCACCGGTGCCGGTCGCCTCGACAGGCTGCAGAGTCGGTCCGGCCCCTCCGGGTGAAGACAAGCCGCCCACATCCAACGTGTAGACGTGATAGTTGCCAGCGTCGAATACGCTGAAGGCCGCCGTGCCGGTCCGCGACGCAACAGATAGCGCCGGGCTCGAGCCGGTAATTCCACTAATGCCGGTTGAGACCGTCGTGATCTGGCTGACCTCGCCGTCGAGCGTGACCAGGTACAGGTTCGCGATGCCGTCGCGATCCGAAATGAAGAAGAGAGCGCGGCTGTCTGGCGCCCATTCCGGGTTGAGGTCCTTGCCGCTCGTGAAGGCGGCGACCGGCTCGACCGCTCCGCCGTCGGGATCGTAGATGTCGAAGTGCTCGGTCTTCAGGACCTGAAAATCGAGGTCCTTGTACTGGACCTTGTTTGGCCAGAAATACTGTGCCGAGGCCGTGGACGGGTAGGCACACGCGAGAAGCGTTGCAGCGACGACCAGCCGGAGATGACAAGCGATCGACGGAAACATTTGGATCACCTCGCGCAGATCTTGACGCTCTCGCGCCGATTGGGTTTCGCGTCGCAGTACCGGGTAACCGCCTGCGCGACTTCGGCTCGCGCCGCCTTTTCGGCCTGCGCCCGCTCGGCGCTTGTGACCGCGTCGAGAAAACGGCCGCCCAGGTACTTGATCATCAGGTTCTCGACCGCAATCGTCAGGAGCTCAGCGCCGCTGAAAGCAGCGTAAGGCTGCGCTAGCGGATCCTTGAGCGGGTTGAAAAGCCGCCGCTGCTGCTCATAGGCATACAGTCCCCCGGCCGGCACCGGGCCGATCCAAGAATCGAGCGCCGAGAGGATCTCCTCTATCGTTCGGCGCTCTTCGATTTGGACCTTGAAATCAGGGGGTCTGTCGAAGCTATTCAGGAGCGACTTGGCCGGCGGGGGGTGCGTGAGCGCTTCGCGGATACGGTGGATCGACACCGGGAGCTTCGAGGCGGCGGCGTCCTCCGCCGAGGATGCGGCCTGACCGGACGAGGACGGTCGAGCGTCCTGCGCCCTCGTCGAGGCGCCCCCCAGCAGTGCCGCAACCAGCACAGGAAACAGCCGCATACGATTCCCGCCCGCTACGAGACGCATTCCGGTTCAGCCCCTCAGCGTAACGCCACCTGCATGACCCAGGCCAGCGAAACACTCGCCAAACCAGAACCCCGGTGCGTCCCTCCCAAAAAGCTGGCGAGCTTCTGCGACGAGATAGCGGTCCACGGCCGTGTTTCCGTGTCCCTGGCGTCCTGCAGCGCCCACGATAGGGTTGCGGTGTCTTATCAACAGATGTAGATTTATGGATATGCGTCAGGCCTCCATGCTGTACCGCCTGCTCGGCGACGAGGCGCGCCTCCGCCTGCTGAGGGTCCTCGCCCGCGAGCGGCTGAACGTTACCGAGCTGACGGGGATCCTGGGCCTGGCGCAGTCGGGCGTCTCGCGGCACCTCGGGCTGCTGAAGGACGCCGGCTTCGTTGTCGAGGAAAAGGACACCCGCTTCACCTATTACCGCCTGGCACCCGAGCGTCAGGACGATGGGCATCGCACCTTGTGGGCCGCACTCGCGGAACAGTTCGAGCGCGGCGGCTCCGATCCGGTGGTTCGCGCCGACAAAGCGCGGCTCCAGGAAGTCCTGCGGCTCCGAAAAGAGAACTTCGACACGCACGGCAGCCCCGACGCGCGCGACGCGCGGCAGCTCGTGCCCGGTCGAAGCTGGGCGGCCTGGTCGCGCGCCATCGGCCTGCTGCTGCCACCGCTGAAAGTCGCCGATCTCGGATGCGGCGAAGGCTACTTGACGATCGAAGCCGCGTGCTGGGCGGCGCGCGTGATTGCCGTGGATCGGTCCACCGTCGTGCTCGATCGCGCGAAAGGCCTGGCGCGGCGCCGGCGCGTGTCGAACGTCATCTGGAAGCTCGGCGCGCTCGACAAGCTGCCGATCAAAGATGAAACCGTGGACGTCGCGCTGCTCTCGCAGGCGCTGCACCACGCGCACGACGCGGCGAAAGCCGTCTCGGAAGCCGCACGCATTACCAAGCCTGGCGGCCGCGTGCTCGTGCTCGATCTTCGAACGCACGGCGAAGAGTGGGTACGAGCGAAGCTCGGCGACCGCCGTCTCGGGTTCAGGGACGAGGAGCTCTCGCGGCTGCTGACGGTGGGGGGGCTGCGCGACGTGCGCGTCGGCGTCGGTGCGCGTAAGGCGGGCGACCCGTTCACCGTGCTGATCGCTTCGGGAACGAAACCAAAGGCCGCTAGGAAGGCACGAAGACGCGAATAGAGACCCTAACCGATGATCCCAGATGTCCGCGAAACGCTAGGCGCCCTGCTCGCACAACGGATCCTCGTCCTCGACGGCGCGATGGGGACGATGATCCAGCGGCACGGGCTGACGGAGGCCGATTTCCGTGGCGATCGTCTCAGGAGCCATCCGCGCGACCTGAAGGGCGATAACGATGTGCTCGTGCTGACGCGGCCAGAGATCGTAGCTGGCATTCACCACGCGTATCTCGAGGCGGGCAGCGACATCATTGAAACCGATACATTCAACAGCACGGCGATCGCCCAGGCCGACTATGGGCTCGAGGCGCTGGTGTACGAGCTTAGCTTCGAGGCGGCCAGGCTGGCGAATGCCGCCACATCGGAATGGACCCGACGGACGCCCAGCCGCCCACGGTTCGTCGCCGGTTCCATCGGGCCGACCAACAGGATCCTTTCGATTTCACCCGACGTGAACAACCCGGCGTTCCGCAACATGACGTTCGACGAGTTGTGCGCAGCCTACAAGCAACAGGTGCGCGGTCTCATCGACGGCGGCTGCGATCTGCTGCTCCTCGAGACCATCGTCGACACGCTTAACGCGAAGGCCGGCATTGTCGCTATCGAGGAAGTGTTCGAAGAGCGGCACGTTCGGCTACCGCTGATGATCTCAGTGACCATCACCGATCGGAGCGGCCGGACGCTGTCGGGCCAGACGATCGACGCCTTCTGCGTGTCGATTGCGCACGCCAGGCCCTTCAGCGTCGGGATCAACTGCGCGCTGGGCGCCCGCGACATGCGGCCCTACGTCGCCGAGCTCGCGCGGATCGCGGAGTGCTACGTCAGTTGCTATCCAAACGCCGGGCTGCCCAATGCCTTCGGGGAGTACGACGAGCGCCCGTCGGACACCGCCGGCTACCTCGAGGACTTCGCCAAGAGCGGCTTCGTCAACATCGTCGGCGGCTGCTGCGGCACCACCCCGGATCATATTCGGGCGATTGCAGCGGCGGTCGAAAACGTAGCGCCGCGTCCGGTACTGTGTCTCCACCAGGCTCCTTCTTCAGTGTCTCCTGTGTCCTCCGTGGTAGGACACTTCACCCAATTTTCAGGCCTCGAGACGCTGACGATCCGGCCCGACTCCAACTTCCAGATGATTGGCGAGCGGACCAACGTCACTGGATCGGCGCGCTTTGCGCGCCTGATTCGATCCGTCGGCGACTACGCGGCCGCCTCCACGGTGGCCCTTGACGAGGTTCGCGGCGGCGCGAACCTCGTCGACGTCAACATGGACGAAGGCATGCTCGACTCGGAGCGCGAGATGACCGAGTTCCTCAATTACATCGCGACCGAGCCTGAGATCGCGCGCGTGCCTATCATGATAGACAGCTCGAAGTGGTCGGTCATCACGGCGGGTCTCAAATGCGTGCAGGGCAAAGGAGTCGTCAACTCGATCAGTCTGAAGGAAGGCGAGCAGGACTTTCTGAAGAAGGCGGCACTTGTCAGGCGCTACGGCGCGGGGGTTGTCGTGATGGCGTTCGACGAGCAGGGCCAGGCCGACACGATCGACCGCAAGGTCGGCATCTGTCAGCGCGCTTATCGGCTGCTGACCGAACGCGCCGGGTTCGATCCGACCGATATCATCTTCGATCCCAATATTCTTGCCATCGCGACCGGCCTCGAAGAGCACAACGCGTACGCGGTCAACTTCATCGAGGCCGCGCGAATCATCAAGGCCACCTGCCCTGGCGTCAAGATCAGCGGAGGCGTGAGCAACCTGTCGTTCTCGTTCCGCGGCAACGACGGCGTGCGTGAGGCGATGCACTCGGCGTTTCTCTATCACGCGATAAAGGCCGGCATGGACATGGGGATCGTGAATGCCGGTCAGCTCGTCGTCTACGAGGACATTGCCCCCGACCTGCTCGAGCGAGTCGAGGACGTCATCTTCAATCGCCGACCCGATGCCACCGAGCGCCTCGTCGAGTTCGCGGCAACCATCAAGGGCGCCGCGAAGCGACCGGAACAGGAACTGTCGTGGCGATCCGGCACCGTCGAGGAGCGGTTATCGCACGCGCTCGTCCACGGCGTTGTCGATTTCATTGACGAGGACGTCGAGGAGGCTCGGCTGAAATACGCGCGTCCGCTCGACATCATTGAAGGTCCGCTGATGGACGGCATGAAGGTCGTCAGCGATCTGTTTGGCGCCGGCAAGATGTTCCTGCCGCAGGTGGTGAAGAGCGCCCGCTCGATGAAACGCGCGGTGGCCTACCTCGATCCGTTCATGGAGCGGTCCGAGGAAGAAGGGGGAAGTCAGAAGTCGGAAGAAGGAAAGAAAAAGGCACAAGGCAAGATCGTGCTCGCGACCGTGAAAGGGGACGTCCACGACATCGGGAAGAACATCGTCGGGGTGGTGCTGGGGTGCAACAATTATAACGTGGTGGATCTCGGTGTGATGGTGCCTTGCGATCGAATTCTTCAGACGGCGATCAACGAGAAGGCCGATCTAATCGGCCTAAGCGGTCTCATCACGCCGTCGCTCGACGAGATGGTACTGGTTGCCAAGGAGATGAAACGCCGAGAATTCCATGTGCCCCTGCTGATTGGCGGCGCCACGACGAGCAAACAGCACACGGCGGTGAAGATCGCGCCCGAGTACAGCGAAGCCACCGTGCACGTCCTCGACGCGTCGCGCGTCGTCGACGTGTCCTCCAGTCTGCTGGACGATGTCCAGCGCACCGAGTTCGAACAAGGAAACCGCGCGCTTCAGACGGAGCTGAGAGATCAGTACAGTCGGCGGCGTGAGCGGCCGCTCCTGCCGTACGAGGCGGCGCTGATGAACAGACTTAAGATCGACTGGGCGTCGCAGTCGCTGCCGACGCCTTCGTTTATCGGATGGCGGATGATCGAGGATGTGCCGCTTGAAGACATCGTGCCTTACATCGACTGGACGTTCTTTTTCACGACCTGGGAACTGAAGGGACGCTTTCCGGCGATACTCGACCATCCGCAGTACGGCGCCCCGGCACGCGAGGTCTATGACAACGGGCGCACGCTGCTCGATCGCATCGTCAGCGAGCGACTGCTCACGGCCAGGGGCATGCACGGCTTTTGGCCGGCCGCCAGCGACGGCGACGACATCATCGTCTACTGTGATTCGGACCGCCGCGGCGAGCTCACGCGGTTTAACATGCTGCGTCAGCAGGAGGCGATCGCCGACGGCAAGCCGAACCTGTCGCTTGCCGACTTTGTCGCCGATAGGTTGGCGCCGGCAACGGATTATCTCGGGGCATTCGCAGTCACCTCCGGTATCGGCGCCGAGGATCTCGTACGGCGATTCGAGCGCGCCCATGACGACTACAGCGCAATCCTGGTGAAGGCGCTGGCGGACCGGCTTGCCGAGGCGTTCGCCTCGTATCTGCACTCGGTCGCGCGCGCCGAGTGGAGATTCGGCGACCAAGCCGAGCGGATCACTCGCGACGACGTCATCGCCGAGAGGCATCGCGGCATCCGTCCTGGATTTGGATACCCGGCTTGCCCGGACCACAGCGAGAAGTTCAAGCTGTTCGATCTGTTGCATGCGCGGTCGGCCGGCATCGAGCTCACCGAGCACGCAGCGATGACGCCCTCGGCCAGCGTGAGCGGCCTCTACTTCGCACACCCACAGTCGCGCTACTTCACAGTTGGCCGGATCGGTGAAGACCAGATCGCCACCTATGCCCGCCGGAAAGGGACGTCGATTCAAGAGGTCGAGCGCTGGCTCACCCCGTCCCTCACCTACGAACCCGCCCGCTACTGAACCGACGTTGTGGGGCGGGTAGCCTGGAAACAGACGTGAACCGACTTCCCGTCCGCTCTCGACCGACTCGCGGGTGGTGATGCATTCTGAGTTGCAGAGGCCAGTGCAATTTCGAACACCTGTAATGACACGGTGCGGCTCTACATGTCTCCAAGAAACAAACTTCGAGAAAACGTCGCGTGAGGCCGATTCTCGCCGGTCTTCCTCCGAGCTGGTGATCCGATTTGTATTCGAGACACTGGGTGTGCACCGGCTCGAGGCGCGCGCCGCCGTGCGGAACGGCCGCGGCATCGGCGCGCTCCGCAAGGTCGGCGCGGTGCAGGAGGCCATTCTGCGAAAGTCGTTTCTGCGCAACGGCGAGTACTTCGATCACGTGCTGTACACGATCCTCGACGAGGACTGGCGACGGTTGCGCCGCGCCGGTAACAAGTTCAATGCGCCACTTCAATGCGCCACGCCAGGGTCCACTGACTTCTCAATTTCCACCGGCCTTGCCGGATCGGCCGACCACTCGCTCCACGAACCCGGAAACAGCCGAGCGCCGCGCAGTCCCGCATGCTCGAGCGCGAGTAAGTTGTGGCACGCCGTGACCCCCGACCCGCAGTAGCACACGACGCGATCGGAGCCGACGCCGCCGAGCGCCTCCCGAAGCTGCGCGCGCAGCTCCTCGGGCGTGCGGAACCTGCCTCCCTCGTCGAGGTTCCGTTTAAAAAAGTAGTTGGTCGCGCCTGGAATGTGGCCGGCCACGCGGTCGATCGTCTCAACTTCGCCGCGAAACCGTTCTGGCGCCCGGGCGTCGACCAGCCGCCAGCCCGCGGGGCCGACCAGTGCGGCGACCTCGTCAACCTCCACCACCGCCCGAGCGCGCGGCACCACGACGAATTCGCGAGCCGCACGAGCCTGGAGGCCTGCGGCTGTCGCACGTTTTTCGTCGATCCACTTCTCGAATCCGCCGTTGAGCACCGCGACGTGGTCGTGGCCCAGCCAGTGAAGCAACCACCAGAAGCGGCTGGCGTAGGCGTTTGAATCCTGGTCGTACGCCACCACTTGAACGCCCGCGCTGATCCCGAACCGGCCGAAGGTTTCCGTCATCGTCGCAACGTCGGGCAACGGGTGACGACCGTTGATGCCTGTTTTTCCGCCAGAGAGATCGCGATCCAGATGCGCGTACACGGCACCTGGAATATGGCGCTCCGCCCACTGACGCTCTCCCCACGCGGTGTCGTCAAGGCTGAATCGGCAGTCAACGATCGCGTAGATCGGGTCGTTTAGGTGGCTTGCGAGCGTTTCCGTCTCGATCAATGTGGTGTACGGCATGTTCCGCTACCATACCGTACGGAGCGTCCACCCCCAGGCCGACCCAAGATCATCGGTAGTGTCCGCCTTGAAGTGGACCCGTATGATGACCAGATCCACCGAACTGCGTAAGCTGACCGGAATCGCGAGTCGCCTCGCCGCGTTCATTGTCGAACGCCATCCCTTCGCGCTGGAGGACGTGCTCGACACGCTCGACGCGGTCGCCCCGAAGGCCGCGCCAGACATGCCGGATCCACGCGGCATCCCCGAGGACCACGCTGCAATCGAGGTGCTCGGCCCGGCGTTGAGGCGCGAACTGTCGCGTCGGCTGGAGGCTCGGCCTCTGGCTGCCGGCCTTCCGGAAACCACGCCGCGCACGCGGGCTGAAACGCGGCTACGGCAGGCCACCGAGGAGCTCCTCGACGATTGCGATGGGTTCCTGCGCCGTGAGGCCATCCAAGCATCGCTTTCCCGCGACGAGCGCTGCGAGATCCTGCGCGGCATGATCCTGACGCGCGCGACCGACAACCGACTGAAGGCCTTCTTTACCGCCGGTGAGGTGCGGTACGCGAGCGCTGTCTTTCAAGGGAAAGGCTTCCGATCGCTTGGCCAGGAGGCAATCTACGCCGCAGGCATCAGACTGCGCCGCGGCGCGGCCTTCCGCGGCCCCAACCGACAATGGCGCGGCGACGTGGTCGCGCCGCTGATTCGGGATCTGGGCGTCGCGCTGGCGATGCGCCCTGAGCCGGCAACGGTCCGCATGGCGCTGAACGCGCAGATGGCAAGAGCGGGACCGCCGCTTGAGGGCAAGGATTTCAACATCGGCGACTTCGAGTGGGGCATTCTTCCGCCCGCTGCGCCGCTGGGCATCGCGGCCATGATGATCGCCGGGATAGCGATGGCGTTCTGGCGCGACGGCTCGGGTAGAGTGGCGGTGTCGTTTATCGGCGAGGGCGGGTCGTCGCTTGGCGAATGGCACGAAGCCATCAATCTGTGCGCGGTCCGGCGGCTGCCCGCGATCTTCTGTGTCGAGAACAATCAGGCGGCGTTGTCCACGCCCGTGGCGGAACAGTCGGCGGCGCGCGTATTTGCCGACAAGGCCGCCGGGTACGGCGTTCCGGCCGTCACACTCGACGGCACCGACCCGGACCAGATCGCCGCGGCATTCGCCTGGGCCGCCGAGCGCGCACGTGCAGGAAAAGGACCGACGCTCATCGAGCTCGTCGCGATGCGCATGTGCGGGCATGCGCACCATGACGACATGTTGTATCTCGGGCGCGATCCGCGTCCGTCGTGGGGATATCCGGCGGTCACCGAACAGGGATACGTCAATCGCGAGCTCTATGAGTACTGGTCGAAGCGGGATCCGATTGTCACCTACAGCGCACGGCTCGAAACGGACGGTGTCATCACGACCGGGGAGCTCGAGCGATTGCGACAGGACGCCGAGGCGATCGTCGAGCGGGAGGCGCACACCATCGTCGACGCGCCCTGGCCCGAAGGCTGGACGGCTGGCGCGGGGGTGCTGGCAGGCGAGCCGCCGCGTGTCCACATTGAGGTGTTGGATCCGCAGGTCCGCTTGAAGGCGGACACGACAGCCGATCGGCTATGGCTCGAGACGGGGCCGCCGGTCGATCCCAAGGGCCGCACGATGCTCGAGGGCGTGATGCTCGGTGTGGCCGACGCCCTCCGCGCCGATCCCCGCGTGTTCGTGTACGGCCAGGATGTCGGCGGCAAGTACGGTAGCGCGTTTCTGTTGCTGCGCCCGCTGCTTGCGGATTTCGGCGACCGGTTGATTAACTCGCCGCTCGCCGAGGGCGCCGTTCTCGGCGTGTGCGTGGGGGCGGCGCTCGCCGGCCATCGTCCGATTGGCGAGATTCAGTTCAACGACTTCGTGGCGACCGGCTTCAACCAGCTTGTGAACAACGCGGCGAAGATACGGTACCGATGGGGCGCCGACGTGCCAATGGTGGTGCGCATGCCGTTTGGGGGACTGCGGCAGGCAGGTCCCTACCACTCGCAGAACACGGAAGCGTGGTTCTACCGAACGCCGGGCCTGAAAATTGTGGTGCCATCGACGCCCCACGATGCACGAGCGCTTCTCGCCTCAGCCGTCGCGGATCTAGATCCGGTCCTTTACTACGAGCACATCGCGCTCTATCGAGATCCCAGGATCAAGCAGACACTCCCGGAAAAAGCGCCCGCGCCCATTCCTCTCGGCCGTGCGGCACTGCGGCGAGCGGGCGACGATCTGGCCATTGTGTCCTACGGCGCCTACGTCCACGTGGGCCTGCGCGTGGCTGCCCGTCTGGCCGCCGATGGCATCGAGGCCAGCGTCCTGGATCTGCGCACTCTCTCGCCTCTGGATCGCAACGCGCTTCTTGCGCTTGCGCGACGCTGTCACAAGATCCTCATCGTCCACGAGGACTCGCGAACGGGCGGCATCGGCGAGAGTCTCGCAGCCGTCATTCAGGAAGAAGCCTTCGAATCTCTCGACGCGCCCGTCCGCATCATCGGGGCACTCGACACGCCGGTGCCTTACTCGCCACCCCTCGAAGAGTTCTTTCTGGCGAGCGAAGCGCAAATCAATCGCGCAGCGCGCCTCCTGGTAGCGTATTAGGCCGCTGGTCGTTTGGTCGAATAAAATAGGTCCTTCCCTATGCCGGAAGACCCCGAGTCCATCGCAGCTGCGGCCCCAGTCGACTTCATTCGCGCCATCATTAACGAGGATCTCGCAACCGGGAAGCATCATGGCCGCGTCACCACCCGTTTTCCGCCCGAGCCGAACGGGTATCTCCACATCGGACACGCGAAGTCGATTTGCCTCAACTTTGGAGTCGCCGCCGAGCGGGGGGGCACGTGCAACCTGCGCTTCGACGACACGAATCCGACCAAGGAAGAAGTCGAGTACATCGAGGCGATCGAGGAAGACGTCGCGTGGCTCGGATTCAAATGGGACGGCTTGTTTTTCGCGTCGGACTACTTCGAGAAGCTGTACGAGCTGGCCGTCGAGTTGATCCGCCGCGGGAAGGCGTACGTGGACAGCCTCTCCGCCGACGAGATTCGGGCGTACCGGGGCACGCTGACCGGGCCGGGGCGCGACAGTCCCTATCGCGATCGCCCCGTCGAGGAGAGCCTCGATCTGTTTGCGCGGATGCGCGCGGGGGAGTTCGAGGACGGCGCGCACGTGCTGCGCGCCAGGATCAACATGACGGCGCCGAACCTCAACATGCGCGATCCGACTCTCTATCGAATCCGGCACGCGACCCATCACCGCACGGGCGACGCCTGGTGCATCTATCCGATGTACGACTACGCGCATCCGTTGTCCGATGCGGTGGAGCGGATCACGCATTCGCTGTGCACGCTCGAGTTCGAGGACCATCGACCACTGTACGACTGGCTCGTCGAAAGTCTCGTCGAGCGCGACCCCCCGAGGCAGATCGAGTTCGCGCGGCTCAATCTGAACTACACGGTGATGAGCAAGCGCAAGCTGCTCCAACTCGTGCAGCAGGGGCAGGTGTCGGGTTGGGACGATCCGCGGATGCCGACCATCACCGGCCTGAGGCGCCGCGGCTACACGCCCGAGTCGATCCGCAATTTTTGCGGCCGGATCGGCGTGGCGAAGAAAGAGAATGTGATCGACGTCGCGCAGCTCGAGCACAGCGTACGCGAGGACCTCAATCGCCGGGCACCCAGAGTGATGACGGTGCTTCGTCCTGTGAAAGTCGTCCTCACGAACTATCCGGAGGGTCAGGTCGAGTACGTCGATGTCATCAACAATCCTGAGGACCCTTCAGCCGGCACGCGCAAGGTGCCGTTCTCGCGTGAGCTGTACATCGAGCGCGACGACTTCAAGGAGACTCCGCCGAAGAAGTTCTTCCGTTTGTCGCCGGGCCGTGAAGTTCGCCTGCGGTGTGCCTACTTCATCACCTGCACCGGCGTGATCAAGAACGGGCGCGGCGAGATCGTCGAGCTCCGGTGCACGTACGATCCCACCACACGCGGCGGCGATGCGCCGGACAAGCGTCGCGTCAAGGCCACCCTCCACTGGGTGTCGGCAGCGCACGCCATCCCCGTCGAAGTGCGGCTCTACGACCGGCTGTTCTCGGTGGAGGATCCCGAGCGCGCGGAGAAAGGGCGGAGCTTCCTCGACTATCTCAACTCGGCCTCTCTGGAAGTGCTCACCGGGTGCCGGGCGGAGCCCAGCTTGGCGACCTCCGCCGTGCCCGCGCGGTTCCAGTTCGAGCGGCTCGGGTACTTTTGCGTCGATCCGGATTCGACGCCGGGCGCGCTCGTCTTCAACAGGACCGTGTCGCTCCGTGACGCGTGGGCGAAAGTCGAACAGCGACAGCCGTAGATTCGCCGGAACGCCGAGGCTTCGGATTGTGGAATACCGCATTACCCAGTACGAACTCGAGCAAGGTGCGCTCGAGATCCAGTACACCGAGGAGTTTTTCGGCGAGTTCCCGCGCAAGAAAACCGCGACGGAAATAGTCCGTCGCCTGCGGGGCCGCGCCCATCTGATTCTTCTGGCCAACGCGCCGCTCGCCGACGACCCTTCGGCTGTGGTGCCGGTTTCGTTCAAGGTCGTCCACGAAACCACGATCGCCGAAACCGAGCCCAAGCTCGCCGATCTGGTGACTCGCCTGGGCCGCGCCGTCCAGTTCGAGGGACGGCGCATCCTCTACACGTGGATCGGCGGTACCCGCCGTAACTGGCGCGGGCAGGGGCATTTCCGCGCGCTCACCGAACAGCAGGAGGTGTGGGCGATTGAGCGGGAATTCGACGAGATTGTCGTCAAGACGAAGAACAAGTTCTACGACATGCGCGGCACGCTGGATCACCTTAGGTTCGACGTCGTGAAGTACGAACGCAACGGGGCTGACAACACCGAGTCGAAAGTGTACCTGAGCAAGAAGCTGCTACCAAAGGTGGTCGACGAGCACCGCAGTGCCAAGGCGGTCGTGCAGGCGTCGATCTAGCTACCTTAGTCTCACTGGGGGGTCCGGACCTCTTCGCGCTCCGCGGCCGCAAGGTAGAGCGCATTGAAGAGCATCGGAAACGTGGCGTGCGTCTGGCCGCGGTGCTGCGGCCGCAGGCCGAAGAGCACCACACGCCCGCGGTTCATCTCGACCAAGACGACCGCCGCCCGGCCCGCCATGAGCTCCTCCCCTCGGAGCCAGCCCGATCCCAGCACGTTGACGGAGGGAAACCGAGCGGCCACCGTCGTCTGGAACGGCGTCGCGCCTTCGACGATCGCGAAGAAGGGACTGTTGCTGGAAAAGCCGTAGGTTTGGGCCGCCATGCCCTGTCCGAGCGGGTGCGACACGTCCACCTGGAGGTGCACAATCGTGCCCGGCGCGAAGTGCTGATCGCGCCGCAAGTCGCGCTTGATGTTCCTGACTGGAATCGGCAGCCGACTGATGGCCAGATCGGAGGCGGCGCCAAGCATGACGAGCGTGCCTCCGTCTTCGACGAACCGGGCGAGATTCTGGGCGCCGGCTTCGCCGATGCCACCACGGTATTCCGGCCTGATCGATTCCGCGCTGTAACCCTGGAGAATGTCGCGCGGCGTCAGGTCGGGGATGATGATCGCGTCGAACCGCTGGCTGAGTTCGCCTCTCCGGATGTCGGCGTTGTTCACCCTTGTCGGCACGAACTCGTATTCTTCAAGCACCCAGCGTGTCCATCCTTCGTCGCTGTTTCCGTCGGTCCATGAAGCGTAGACCGCGATGCGCGGCGGGCGAACCACCAACGTCGACTGATCGTCGGGATCCGCCGCGGGGTCCATCGCCTCCACCGAGAGTCTCAGGTCGCGCGCGAGACCTTCAATCTTTTCCAGGGGAACGTGGGTCACAGCAACCCGAGACCGCCGATCGAGTTCGATGCGCGCGCCGTCCTTGAGCAACCGGTTGATAGCAACTGCCGTGTCGGGGCCCTTATAGTCGAAGACGAATCGCGATCCGCGGCCAATCACCCGGCCGGGCGTTCTCGGCTGTCCGCGAGCGCGCTTCAGCCGGACGCCTGGGGGAAGCGGGCCGTTCGCGAAATCCACATTCACGCCAAACAGCATGCCGAGCGACCACGCGGTGACATCGTAGGGCGACTCGACTGGCGCGTTCGATCCATCGCCGACCCCCGGATACGTCTGCGGCTCGAGAAGGTCCTTCGCGTAGCGCGCGAAGACCTGAGTCATCGGAATGACGAACGTGCCGGCGGCGTACGTGCGCCGCTCGGACTCGAACGGCCGGTCGGCCCGGTAGACCTCGACACCCCCCATCTCGAGTCGATCGACAAGGTGATCGACCTCGCGCGCATCCTGCTGCTCGACGACCGGCACGAGGATCGCGGAAGTGTCGGTCCACTTGCGATCCTCGACGGTTTGACGGTTCACCTCGTAGATCTGGCGGAGGATGGCCTCGCGGCGATCGGCGACCGTTTCAAGCAACGCGAGCGTCGAGATGAGACCGTAATCGACGATGTCACCAAGCGTCCAGCGCCCGCCCATCCAGGGGCGCGGGTACTCCGTACGTGGCGTGACATCGGAGGGAGGCAGAAGCGGCGCGTTGTCGAAGCGACGCAACGCGCCTCGTCCCTCGGGAACTGCGCCCGCCTGCCCGGCCGTGGCGTACAACTGGTCAATCGGCCCCGCGACGCCCGCGCTGGCAATTTCTGTCAGTAGTCCGATCTGATTGTGCCACCAGCCACTCCATGCCAGCGCGCCCTGCCAAAAATTCGTATACGTCGAGTTATAGATAATGCCGTCCTTGCCGGCCGCTTCGAGCGCCGCGGCCTGCGACTGGCCGAGGATGCCGTTCCACCGGTAGATGAGGGGATGCACATTCGGATTGATCGGGTCGGCCGCCGGCATAACGAACATTCGGGGACCGTAGCTGCCC
Source organism: Vicinamibacterales bacterium (assembly GCA_965197865.1). GTDB lineage: Bacteria > Acidobacteriota > Vicinamibacteria > Vicinamibacterales > CAVVIG01 > CBDANZ01. The sequence continues at coordinate 610,895 of CBDANZ010000005.1, read as the reverse complement.
ATTTGATGCTGGTCGAGCCACACGCTGGGAAACCAGTCGTGCCAGACGAGGCGCGCCAGATGCTGGCTCTCTCGCTGCGTGAACATGTACATGTCACGATTCAGATCGTGCCCGGCGTAGGGATGAGAGAGGTAGGGCAACGGGCTCGCCTCGAACGGCGTGCCGAGATTCGTGTTGAACCAATCCGTGATCATGATCTGCCCATCCGGGTTCGCGCTCGGCACGAGCAGAAAGATCACATTCTCAAGAATCTTCCTCGTCGCTGGCGAGTCGTCCGTCACCAGGCGGTGAACCAGCTCGAGCGCCATCTGCGTCGGCCCGACCTCGTTCGCGTGCACGCCTGCCGTCACAAGGACGACGACTTTGCCCTCGCGGAAGATCTCGTCGCGGTCGCGAGCGCTTGGTGTGCCAGTCCCGAAATACAGCCGGCGCTCGAGCTGTTTGAATCGCTCGACGTTCTTCAATGTGTCGGGGGAGCTGATTTCGAGCGCGATGAACGGATTGCCGCTCGTGGTGGAGCCCAGGTCGCGGATGCGGACGCGATCCGAGCGCGCCGAGACAAGCTCCATGTACTCGACGATCTTGTCCCAGCGCGCCAGCCGGTTGTCCGCGCCGATGGCGAAACCGAAAAACTGTTCCGGCGTCTGAAGCGAACGGGACGCGGTGAGACCGCCCGACGGCAGCAACGTCGACACCAGAACGAGCACCGTCAGGCCGACGGCAATCACCACCGAGCGGCGATACGCTTCACACATCGAGTTCATCGGCCTCGTCAGCCCTGTCCATGATGAACCGGAAACGCGCCGATGCGTCCTTCCCCATCAGCTCGTTGATCACGCGATCGGTGACGATCTGGTCCGTGATCTCCACGCGCAGCAGCCGCCTGGTGCGAGGGTTGAGCGTGGTCTCCCACAGGACTCTCGGCATCATCTCGCCCAGGCCCTTGAAACGCGTGATCTCGGGTCGCCCTCCGTTCCCGGACTTTTTCCCCAGGCCGTGGTGCTTGAGAATCTGGTCGCGATGCCGATCGTCGATCGCCCAGAACGTGTCCTGGCCGATGTCGATGCGGTAGAGCGGCGGCTGTGCGATAAAAACCTTCTCGCTCGAGATGAGCTGCGGCAGGTGCCGGTAGATGAACGTGAGCAGGAGCGTGGCGATGTGGTTACCGTCCGAGTCGGCATCGGCGAGGATAATGATTTTCCCGTAGCGCAGCTTCGCCAGATCGAAGTTTCTGCCGAGACCGCAGCCGATCGCCGTCACGAGATCGGAGAGTTCCTTGTTTTCAAGCACTTTCGCGAGCGACACGCTCTCGGTGTTGAGCACCTTGCCGCGCAGCGGCAGAATGGCCTGACGCGCCCGATCGCGTCCCTGCTTGGCCGATCCCCCTGCCGAATCGCCTTCGACGATGAAGAGCTCGTTGCCCTCGCTGGTGGCATTGGTGCAGTCGCTCAGCTTCCCCGGCAGGTTGAGGCGCGACGAAGTGGCGCTCTTGCGGGAGACCTCGGCCTGGGCCGCTCGGCTCGCCTCGCGCGCCCGCGCCGCCAGAATGATGCGAGCCACGATCGCTTCGGCCACGCTGGTGTTGTGGTTGAGCCAGTGCTCGAGCGCCGGCCGCACGACGCCGTCGACCGCCGAGACCATCTCCGGGTTGTTCAGCCGATCCTTGGTCTGGCCCTGAAACTGAGGCTCCTGGACGAACAGGCTGAGCACGCCTGTGAGTCCTTCGCGAATGTCTTCGGCCGTGAGCGTCACGCCCTTCGGCGAAAGATTGTGCGTTTCGATGAAGTTGCGCAGGGCCTTGCCGATGCCGGCGCGCAGCCCGTTTTCATGCGTGCCGCCCGAGCCGGTCGGGATCCCGTTCACGTACGAGCGCACGTGCTCGTCTGTCGCTTCCGTCCACTGCAGCACCAAGTCAAGTCGCAGGCTCTCTTCCCTGATGAGCACAAAGGGAGCTTCATGGACGGGTTTCGCGCCGCGCCCGACGACGATGGCCTTCAGGTAGTCCACGAGCCCTTCGCGGTGCTCGAAGGTGGTCTTCGTCTTCGTCGTCTCATCCTCGAAGACGACTTTCACGCCTTTGTGCAGATAGCTGGTCACCTCGAGCCGTTCGCGAATGACCGCTGGATCGAACTCGATCTTGGGGAAGATGGCCGCGTCGGGATGAAAGTACACGGTGGTGCCGGTTCCGCGGACGGCACCGAGCTTCCTCAGCGCGGCGATCGGCTTCCCCCGTTTGAAGCGCATCTCCCACATCGCGCCGTCGCGCTTGACGGTCGCGACGAGCTCTTTCGAGAGCGCGTTGACCACGCTCGCGCCGACGCCGTGGAGTCCACCGGCAGTCTTGTAACTGCCCCGCTCGAACTTGCCACCTGCGTGAAGGACGGTGAAGATCACCTCCAGCGCGCTCTTCTTGCTCTTCGGGTGCTTGTCGATCGGGATCCCACGGCCGTCGTCCTCGATCGTGACCGACGATCCATCCGCGTGGAGCGTGACGCGAACGTTCGAGGCGTAGCCGTTCATCGCCTCGTCCACCGAGTTATCGAGGACTTCCCAGACCAAGTGGTGAAGACCGACCAATCCGACGCCGCCGATGTACATGCCGGGATGCTTGCGGATGGGTTCCAGACCCTCCAGAACCGTAATGTCTTTCGCAGTGTAATGAGCGGCGGCCATGTATGGAGTGTGTCTCAGAACGAGATGCGGCGCACTGTCCTCTCGATCACGATTGTAGCGGCATTTTCGCTTCATTCCGTTGCCGCTGCGCCCATTTCAGAGGACATACCCATTCCCGGCGGAACCTTGGCGCTTGCCCGCGCGGCCGGCTCCTAGCCTCGCCGGATCGATCATGGTTCGTCGCCGAGCGAGCCGTTCCTGCCGGTCGGCGACGAGACTCTTCGCGCGGGCGTTTCACCGTAGCGACGCGTCGCGTCCCTCCACGCTCTAGCAGTCCGTGGTGAAAGTCGGGCGCTGCACCGAGACGAGCGAGGCGCCTCGCGGGCAAGGCGCGACGACCGAGAATACCGCCTGTATTTGATGGAGGAGCAACGCAGGCCACGAGGATGCATCGCTCGTCGAATGCAGACGGACTTTCACCACGGACTGCTAGACGTTTCACGCGCACATCGCGCCGGGTCGACTTGGCGCGTCCGAGAAAGCCGTGGCGCTGTCTACGTTGGACTAGTACGCCAGGGCCGAGATCAGCATCAAAGCGGCGATTCACCCCGACTCTGACAGCTCGGCCGCTCTCACGTACCTCGCCGCGACACTTGCCGCGGCAGGCGATAACGTCGAAGCTGCCGGTGCGTAGCAGAGGGCACTTATCGACGGCGCCGACGTGCCGGAGATCTGTTGGTGGCTGAGCGACGCGCTGATGCGCATCCACGAGCTTGCGCTTGCCCGGACGATCCTGAAGCGACGGGCATCGAATGGATCTACGCCCTCCACTCGCTGGAGCCGTCGCCGCATTGCCCGTCTAGGACGCCAGGCTGGGGCGCACGTATCAGGTGGCACTCGTCAAGCAGTGGATCGGGTTCCCGGAAGGGCAGCGCTGAAGAGTCACGAGCCATAAGTCGCAAGTCGTCAACAAGTCGTCAACAAGTCGTCAACAAGTCGTCAATAGGTCGTCAATAGGTCGTCAGCAAGGGCGGGGCGTCGGGCATGGGCCAAACGATGCGCGTGAACTGACCGCGCTGCAGGAGTTCGCGCCCCTTACCGCCGCGGCCTGTCACTTCGTACTTCGCGGTGCTGAGTGTCTGCTCGGCACCGCGGCTGGTTTCAACTGTCAAGAGATCGCGATCGCCGCTCGATGCCATGAAGCCGAGCACGCGATCGTCTTTTGAGATCAGCTTGATCAGGATGACGCCTTTGCCAGGGCCCGAAAGGTAGTTCACCTCGTCCACGCGGCACAGCAGACCGCGCGCTTCCGAAGTCGCCGTGATGAGGATCTCCTCACCAGTGATCTTCATCACGCCAGTCACTTCCGCGCGGCCTGCGGGCCGCGCGTATCGTCGTCCGGCACGTGTGCTCGGTTCGACGAACGGGTTGAGGCCGAACCGCAGCGCGTAGCCGTCGCTTGTGACCGAGACCGCATGGGCCGGTGGAGGATCCGTACCCCGAGGTGCGATGTCGCCGGCGGCCCTCGGATCCAGGCTCAAGGCCGCGACGATCTTCTCGCCATCCTTCAGCTTGAACAGGCTCTGGATCGGCTCGCCGTAGCCGGTCGACGCCGGCACGTCGATAATGCGGCAGCTGTACGCGACGCCGAAATTACTGAAGAACACACACGTGGCGCGCGTGCTGCCGGCAAACGCCGCCGCCACTGAGTCGCCCTCCCGCAGCCTCGTCGTCGCAAGGTCCTTCACTTCCTTCTGCCGCTTCACCCAACCGTCGCGCGACGCGATCACGACGTTGTCCTCTTCGACGATGAAATCGTCGGCCGAGTATTCGGGCTCCGCGCTGTCGCTCGCAACGAGCGTGCGGCGCTTGTCGACCTTGCCGTGGCCGTACTTCTGCGGGAGCTCCTCGACCTCGGCGCGAACAAGCTTCCAGCGGCTGTCTTCGTCCTTGAGGAGGGTCCCAATCTGCCGCCAGCGCCTGCGCTTCTCTTCGAGCTCGTTGCGGATGATCAACATCTCGAGCCGCGCGAGCCGGTAGATTTTCAGCTCCAGGATCGCGTCGGTCTGCTCCGCGTCCAGGTGAAACCGCTTCATGATTTTTTCGGCCGCGTCGGCCTTGCCGTCCGACTTCCGGATGGTCCGGATGATCTCGTCGAGCGCGTCGAAGACGGCCTCGAAGCCTTCGAGAATGTGAATTCGCTTCCGGAGCCAGGCGAGCTCGTGCTCCAGGCGTCTCGTGACCACCTCGAGCCGGAAGTGAAGGAAGTGCCAGAGGATCTGCTTCAGATCCAGCCGTTCGGGACGGCCGACCTCCTGGTTCTCGGTCGGAACGAGACACGTCAGGTTGACCGCGAAGCTGATCTGGAGCGGTGTGTGCTTGAACAAGTACGCCATGATCATCTTCTCGTCGGCGTCCTTCTTCAGCTCGAGCGCGACCCGCACGTCCTCGGTCGACAGATCCTTGACGTCGACGAGTTGCGGAAGCTTGCGCGAGAGCACCACTTCGGCAATCTGCTCCACGAGCTGCGCCTTGTTCACCGTGTACGGAATGCTGTCGATGTAGATGGTCTTCGTGGGCCGGGTCTCCGGACCGATGTTCCACGTCCCGCGCAGGCGAACGCTCCCGGTCCCGGTCTTGTAGATCTGCTTCAATTCCTCCTGCGAATTGAGAATCTGTCCACCGGTAGGAAAGTCCGGCCCCTTGATGTACCGGCACAACTGCGCGTTGCCGATGTCCTCGTTGTCGAGGAGCTTCAGGAGCGCGAGGCATACCTCGCCGAGGTTGTGCGGGGGAACGTTGGTCGCCATGCCGACGGCAATGCCTGTGGTACCGTTGACGAGCAGATTGGGGACCCGTGAGGGCAGCACCACCGGTTCCGTCTTAGTGCCGTCGTAGTTTGGCCGGAAGTGGACGGTGGCCTGTTCGATCTCGGAGAGCATTTCCTCGCTGATTCGCGCGAGCCGGCATTCCGTGTACCGCATCGCCGCCGCGGCATCGCCGTCGAGCGATCCGAAGTTGCCGGAGCCTTCGACGAGCGGATACCGCAAAGAGAACGGCTGCGCCATCCGGACGAGCGTCTCGTACAGCGCCGCATCGCCGTGTGGATGGAAGCTCCCCATCACGTCGCCCACGACCTTCGCGCACTTGCGGAATTTGACGTCGGCCGTGAGGTTCTGCTGCCACATCGTGTAGAGGATGCGGCGCTGCACCGGCTTGAGGCCGTCGCGCACGTCGGGCAGCGCCCGCGCGGTGATGACCGAGAGCGCGTAGTTCAGATAGCGCAACTGCGCTGCTTCGTGTAGGGCGACCTGGGCCGTGCTGCCGGGCCCGTTCGCTCCGCTGCTAACGAGCGCCGATCGAACCGCGGCCTCGCGGCCGGGCTGTCTCGAATCAATGGCGTCCAGGTTGTCGAACAGTGATTGTTCGGAACGTGTCTTTCCCTTGGCCAAAGTGCGGTAATTGTACCGCGCTCGCCAGGGGACCCGAGGGCTGCCGCTTTTTTTGCGGGCCTTCCGGGGCCAGATCGGCTATGCTTCCACTCCAAATTCTTTAGCTGCTGGGCCGAGTTCGGCCGCCTGCGCCCCATTTCTTGACGAGCGAAGAGGGAGGTTCGATGAAACCGAACGATGTGATGTCGCTGATAAAAGAGCATGCCGTGCAGGCTGTCGACCTCAGGTTCGTCGACCTGCCAGGCTTATGGCAGCACTTCACGCTCTCTGCGAGGGAGTTCTCCTCGGAGATATTCGAGGAAGGCATCGGGTTCGACGGATCCAGCATCCGCGGCTTCCAGGAGATTCAGGAAAGCGACATGCTCCTGGTGCCCGATCCGGCTTCGGCGTTCCTGGATCCCTTCACGGCGGCGCCGACTCTCGTGCTCATTTGTAGCGTACGCGATCCGATAACCGGCGAGTGGTACTCGCGCGATCCCCGCTATGTCGCGACGAAGGCTGAAAGCTACCTCAAGTCGACTGGTATTGCCGACACGGCGTACTTCGGGCCGGAACCCGAGTTCTATATCTTCGATGACGTGCGCTTCGACCAGAGTTACAACTACGGCTTTTACTACATCGATTCAGTCGAGGGCTTCTGGAACAGCGGGAAGGAAGAAAAGCCGAATCTGGGGTACAAGCCGCGGTACAAGGAGGGGTACTTTCCTGTCCCGCCGATGGACCACCTGCAGGACATCCGCACCGAGATGATGCTCACGTTGGAAAAGGTCGGCGTCCAGGTCGAGGTCCAGCACCACGAGGTGGGCACCGCGGGTCAGGCCGAAATCGACATGCGCTATGACAGCTTGCGATGCATGGGTGACAAGATTCTTAAGTACAAGTACGTCATCAAGCAGGTGGCTCGCCAGCATAACAAGACGGTCACGCTGATGCCCAAGCCGCTCTTCCAGGACAACGGCTCGGGCATGCACGTGCACCAGAGCTTGTGGAAGGGCGGCAAGAATCTCTTCTTCGAGGGCGGCACGTACGCCGACATCAGCAAGACGGCGGTCTACTACATTGGGGGCATTCTCAAGCATGCCTCGGCGCTGCTGGCGTTCTGCGCGCCGACGACCAACTCGTACCGTCGACTCGTGCCCGGCTATGAAGCGCCGATCAACCTGATCTATTCGCAGCGCAACCGGAGCGCTGCGGTCCGCATCCCGGTGTACTCGCGTAGCGAGAAGGCCAAGCGCCTCGAGGTCCGATTCCCGGATGCGTCGTGCAATGGTTATCTGGCCTTCAGCGCCCTGCTCATGGCGGGACTCGACGGGATCCAGAACAAGATCATGCCGCCGCCGCCCCTGGACAAGGATCTCTACGATCTACCGCCCGAAGACCTTGCGAAAGTCCAGAAGACGGCCGGCAGTCTCGAGGAAGTGCTCAATGCGCTCGAGAAAGATCACGACTTCCTGTTGAAAGACGAGGTCTTCACGAAGGACGTGATCGAGACCTGGCTTAAGTACAAACGCGCTAAGGAAGTTAATCCGCTCCGTCTGCGACCGCATCCATGGGAGTTCGCGTTGTATTACGACATCTAATCGGCTAGAAGCTGGCCGGGTGTCTCCCTCCGACCTCTTTCTTTCTCCCAACCTGACCGAGCACCAGGCCCGGGAGTACCTTAAGAGCCGGGGCTTTCGTGACCCGGCTGCGGCAGACGAACACCTGCAGGCCATCGCCGACGGGCCGGTTCGTGAGGCGATGGGCGAGCTCGCCGGTCCCCTGCTGGACGCCTTGCTGCGTGTCCCAGATCCCTGGTGGGATTCTCGCGATACGTCGCCACCCGCCATCCCCGGACCACGTTCCTGCACTACCTGGTCGACGATCCCCACGCGCTCAGCGTGCTGATCGACGTGATGGGTACGTCACCGTTCCTGACCGAGATTCTAATCCGCGATCCGGAGTACCTCCACTGGCTTGCCACCCAGGTCATGCGGAGTGCGCCCGATGCGCATCAGCCTCGTTCAGGAAGTAGAGAGATCGCTCGACCGTGTGGGGGGCGCCGCCGCGCACATCGATGCGCTCAAGCGGTTCAAGGCGATCGAGGAGTTCAAGATTCTGGTCGAGTGCGTAGGGGACGGGTCGCTCGAAACGCTACAGGAGCGACTGTCCCTGCTCACGGACTGCTGCATTCGGCAGGCGGCAGCGTGGACCGAGCCGGCGCCCGACGGGATGAACGGCACCTGGCTGTCGATGAAGTTGAACGGCACGAAATGATCGTGTTGGAGTCCCAGATCCTGAAACGCACGGCTGATGGTCGCCGTGGGAATCCCGAGGTTCGTGACAGTCACCGTGTGGCCCCGCGAGCGGAGGTCGTTCGCTGCCACAAAGACCTACCCTTCGCCGCTGGGACAGTCGGCAAAGGGAATGAGGCAGGGTGCGCTGGGGCCGATGCCCGTGACGTCGCTCGCCCCCAGGGCCGTGTCGAAGATGGCCAAACCGGGCGCTGGGGGGTTCGGACCGGTGGGTCCGCCATTGTCACCGAATCCGAGCTTATCGCAGCCTGTCGTTCCAGACGCCGCCCCGACCAAGAGCGCCAGCGCGGCGATCCGTAATCTTGGAGAATACCGATCTATAGGCAAGACATACGACGCGAGGAGCGGACAGCCCGCACGCTGTTGACTAGAATGACACGGATCGACCCTGGGGCCCTACGGGCTGTCCCAAGCTGGTCGCCGGCGACCAGGCTGGAGCGCTGCCATGACGTTGCTCGACCGCTTCCGGACGCCGACCCGCCACAAGGATCCCAATCCGGCCGTGCGGCTCGCCTACGTCGACGAAATTCCACTCGACGAGCGCGAGCTGATCCGCGAGATCGCGCACGAGGACGACAACGCGCGCGTGCGCCTCGCGGCCGTGTCGAAGCTGATGGATCCCGCGGCGCTCGGCTCCATCGCGCGCGACGATCGCGACGAGGACGTCCGCCGCGCGGCGGCGACGATGCTGCGCGACATCGCGCTCGAAGCGTTCGAAGGCACGGCGGAATCCGACAGCCTCGATGCGGTCGACACGCTAGCCAACGTGCGCGTCCTCGCCCAGATTGCCAAGACCAGCAGCCGTGAGATCGTTGCGCTTCGCGCGCTGTCGCGCGTCGGCGACCTGCACTCGCTCGGATCGATTGCCCGACATGCCGTGCTCGAACCGGCGCGCCGCGGGGCGTTCGAGCGACTGCGCGAGCGCGCGGACCACTCGGAAATGCTCGCAGTCGCGATGAATAGCGAGTACAAAGATACAGCGCTTGCAGCGCTGGACCTTGTGACCGATCGCGCGGAGCTGGAACAGATTGCCGCCGGGAGCAAGAACAAGAGCGCCGCCAAGCGTGCGCGCGTCATCATCCGCAAAGCCCACGAGGTGGCCGAAAGCTCTGATGCGCCTGCCGTCCGGCTTCAACCCGGCCGGAACGAGGACTCGATCGTTCCCCCGCAATCGGACGGCGAGGGCGCCAAGAGAGTCGCGCTTCAGGCTGAGACCGACGGTGCGCCGCCGCCCTTCGATCTCAAAGTCGAGCGGATTCGAGCCGAAGAAGCCGAACGAATGCGCGCCGCCCAGCAGGCGCGACGACACGCGGAGGAACAGGCCGAGGCTCAGGCGCGCGAAGTCGAGGAGCGTCGAGCAAGGGAGCTTGCGCGACGCCACGGGCGCCTGGCCGAACTGGTCGAGGCCGCCGAGGCGGCGGCTGCCGACGCCGATCTGACGTCCGCCCGAAAGCGACTCGGCATCGCCCGCCACGAATGGAAAGATCTCACGGCCGCGGCCGCCGGCGATGAAGCACTGGCAGGGCGGTTCGGTGAAGCAGAATCGCAGGTCGTCGCGCGCGAAACGGAAGCGCGGGAAGCCGACGCACGGGCGCGTCGCGAAGCGCTGGCCTGCCTGCAGCATCTGATTGACCGCGTCGCCGCGCTTGCCACCCAACCGAATCTCTCGCTCAGAGCCGCCTGGCACGCGCTGCGCGAGGTGCGGACGGCGCTGGCGGCGATTTCACCGCTGCCGACCAGACAGGACTACGAAGACGTGACCCGGCGGCTGAAGGCGGTGCAGGCCGTGCTCGTCCCTAAGCTGCAGGAGCTGCGCGAGACCGACGAGTGGCAGCGATGGGCCAATGTCGGTGTACAGGAACAGCTCTGCGCGAAGATGGAAGCGCTCCGCGCGCTGGAAGATCCCGAAGCGATTGCGCGCGAGGTCCATGTCCTTCAGGAGCAGTGGCGAACGGTGGCCGACGTACCGCGCGCGCCTGCCGATCGGTTGTGGCGCCGATTCAAAGCTGCGCACGACGAAGCGTGGGCGAGGTGCGAAGCGCATTTCGCGGCCGAGGCCCGAACCCGCGCCGAGAACCTCGCCAGGAAAACGGCGTTCTGCGAGAAGGCCGAGTCGCTCGCCGACTCCACGAACTGGATACAAACGGCCGACGAGATCAAGTGCCTGCAAGCCGAGTGGAAAACCATTGGGCCCGTCTCGCACGGACGCGAGAAGGCAGTCTGGGATCGGTTCCGCGCGGGTGGCGATCGATTCTTCACACGGCGCCACGAGGACCTGGCCCGCCGCAAACAGATGTGGGCCGAGAATCTCGCGAGGAAGGAGGCGCTCTACAGGAGGGCCGAAGCGCTGGCCGAATCGACCGACTGGGAATCAGCTGCTGCGGAAACAAGACGCCTGCAAGCCGAGTGGAAAACGATCGGCTCCGTCAGAAAGACGCGCTCCGAGGCGATCTGGCAGCGCTTCCATGGCGCGTGCGATCATTTCTTCTTGCGCTACGGGCAGCGTCACGAGCTCGCCCGCGCCGAGCGAATCGCCGCGCGCGAGGCGATTTGTGCCGAGCTGGCCGCCCTCGCGCCAGACGGCCAGGACGCCGCTTCGGCGGACCCAGCCACGCCGCCCCCCGATCTGCTGGCCAAAGCGCGCGCGCTTCTGGCCAGGTGGCAGCAGGAGGTTCTGGCACGCGGGGTCGATCCAGGACGGGCGCAGGCGCTCGACAGGCAGTTTGCCGCGGCGTTCGCGCGAGTCTCCACCCGCTGGCACGCGGCCTTTGCGGGTTCGGATCTGGATCTGGAGGCCAATCGCAAACGCATGGATGTGCTCGCTCGCCGCATGGAGGATCTTGCGACCTCGGTCGCCGGGCCGTCGTTGAACGAGACCGCGCGCGACCTGGCGTTCTCGCCCTCGACGCGTCTTGCCGCCATGCTGAAGGAAGCGTTGGCTGCTACCACGATCGGCGGAACAATGGACGAGGACAGTCGCCTGAAAGCGGCCGCAGAGGAAGTGCGTCGGTTGCAGGCCAGCTGGTCGCGCCTCGGGCTAGTGTCCGACGAAGCGCGCCGCCTGCTGACGGAACGCTTCCAGCGCGCGTGCCGACGCATTACTGAAAGAACCGACAGAGCAGGTGCGGCGGCGAGACCTACCCGTTCCATCCGCCCTACTGGATCTTGAGCAGTTCCACGTCGAAGACGAGCATGCCGAACGGCGGCCTTTCGCCCCTGTAGCCCAGCGGCTCTGGAATCCAAAATCGACGTGTTTCGCCTTCAACCATCAACTGCACGCCCTCGGTCCATCCCGCGATCACGCGATTGAGCGGGAAGGTGGCCGGCTCGCCGCGGACGACTGAGCTGTCGAACATCTTTCCGTCGGTGGTCCAGCCGCTGTAGTGCACGGTGACCGAATCGGTGGCGCGCGGCCGCGTCTTTCCGGTGCCGGGCTTGATGACCTTCGACGCGAGACCGGAGCTGCTTTTCACCGCATCGGACGGCGGAGCAGCGACATCGGACGGGGGTGGAATGCTTTTCAGCGTTGTCTGTGCCCAACCGCCGGCCGTGACGGCGAACGTAATTGCAAGAGCCAAGATCGTTCTCATGAACATCCTTTCGCCTGCGCGAGGCCGAGCAAGAGAACCACTACCACCAAAGACACGCCATCTTCACGGACACAATCGAGGGACAGGGCACATCACACGACCAGGACGATCTTTCCAAGCGCGCCCGGTTCCATGACTGCTTCGTGAGCGCGCGCCGCCTCAGCGAGGAGCATCTCGCGTCCCACGATCGGACGAAGCGCGCCACAGGCCAGCCCCGCGGCGAGCGCCGCGTGAACCTCGGTGAGCTCGGACGGACTCGTGTTGAAGAGCGTCATCCCGAGAATCGCGGCGTCGCTCCGCATCGTTTGCCCCGGGTCGATCTCGACCCGGCCGCGGCTTCCGATGACCACGACGCGACCGCCGCGCGCCAGGAGCAACAGGTCCTGGTCGAGGTTGACGTGGGCGGCCATTTCGAGAACGACGTCCACGCCCCGACCGCCGCTTGCGTCACGAATCGCGTCGAGATAGTTCGGGGCCGTGTGGTTGAAAACGCCGTCGGCCCCCTGATCGCGGACAAGCTCGAGACCGCGAGCGGTGCCGCTGGTGCCGAGCACGGTGAGGCCGTGCCATTTCGCGATCTGGACAGCGGCGACACCAACCCCGCCGGTCGCGCCGTGCACCAGCACCGTCTCGGCCGGCCTGGCGCCGGCCCGAAAAAAGAGGGCGCGATAAGCCGTCACGTACGGCACGCCGAGCGCGGCTCCCTGGCCGTACGACGCGGGCGATGGCAGCCGATGGAGTTGTGCCAGACTGCAGACGGCGTACTCGGCGTAGGTTCCTGCGCCAGCCATGCTGACGTTGTCGTTCGCGATGTAGACGCGATCCCCCGGCTTGAAATCCTTGACGTGAGTACCGGTGGTTTCGACTTCGCCGGCACCATCAAATCCTGGAGTGTAGGGCAGCATCGGTTTGTGCCAGTACGTGCCAGTGCGGACGTACGTGTCGACCGGGTTGACGCCGGCCGCGCGAATACGCACGAGCACTTCGTCCGGTCCCGGCTGCGGCGTGGGCCGCTCTTCGACACCCATCCGATCAGGCCCGCCAAACTCTCGGACGACAACGGCGCGCACGACCGACGATGCTATCATGAGAGTTTCGAAGCGCTAGGCAGGACTCTAGTCCTGCGCACACCATGTCATCGATCAAACTCCATAAGACCGTCAGCGTGAAAGTCGGTCGCGCCCAGATCGGCGGCGGCTCGCCCGTCGTTGTCCAGTCGATGACGATGACCGATACGGCGGACGCGCGCGCGACGGCGGCCCAGTGCATCGAGCTGGCCGAGGCTGGATCCGAGATGGTGCGCGTCACCGTGAACGTGCCCGAGGCGGCGGCTGCCGTGCCGGAGATCAAGCAGCGCATGCTCGATGCCGGCTGCACCGCGCCGCTCATTGGCGACTTTCACTACAATGGTCACCTGCTCCTGACAAAATTCCCGGCGTGTGCGCCGGCGCTCGACAAGTACCGCGTCAATCCCGGCAACGTCGGGACGCGGCAGCGGCGCGACGAGCAGTTCGCGACGATCTGCAGGGTGGCCGTGGATCGGGGGAAGCCGATCCGCATCGGCGTCAACGGCGGCTCTCTCAACCAGGAGCTCGTCGTCCGGAAGATGCAAGAGAACACGGATCGCGATCTGGGCAGGACATCGGAAGAGATCATCAACGAGTGCATGATCCTCTCGGCGGTCAACTCTACAGAGCTCGCTATCAACAGCGGCCTCAGGAAGGATCAAATCGTCATTTCGTGCAAGACGTCGCGGCCTCTCGATCTCATCTCCGTTTACCGGACACTGGCCCACCGGACCGATCAGCCGCTCCATCTTGGGTTGACCGAGGCCGGCATGGGCCTCAAGGGCCTCGTCTGGTCGGCCTCGGCGATGGGCATCTTGCTTGGCGAAGGCATCGGCGACACGATTCGCGTCTCGTTGACGCCGCGGCCGGGCGGCGATCGCCGCGAAGAGGTGTACGCGGCCTACGAACTCCTGCAGGCCTTGGGGCTGCGTTCGTTTGCACCGAGCGTCACGGCGTGTCCGGGCTGCGGCCGTACGACGACCAGCACGTTTCAGGAGCTGGCCGAACGGATCCAGGACTACATCCGCGACAAGATGCCGGAGTGGAAGGCCGAGCACGAAGGTGTCGAAACGATGACGCTCGCCGTCATGGGATGCGTCGTCAATGGGCCGGGCGAATCAAGAGCCGCCAATATCGGCATCAGCCTTCCCGGAACCGGCGAAGCGCCGAACTGTCCCGTCTACATCGACGGCGAGCACATCACCACGCTGCGCGGGACGTGCGACGAGCTGGCCACCGGGTTCCAGCAGCTCGTGGACGCCTACATCGCCACGAAATACGCCAGGAAGAGCGGCTAGGGCCTCCAGCCCTGGCGCTTCCCCACGGGAATCCCGCCGGCACGGCCGCGCAAGGGCGAACGAGACCTCGCGGTGAGCTACCTCGGGTTCACTCTGGTGCTATGGGTCGACACGCATTGCCACCGCCCGTTGCGCTGCACGAACACGTCGGTATAGCGAAACGTCACTTCTGCCCGCTGCCCCTGCTGGATACCGACCAAGCGCAGCGTGAACCAAACCACTGCAGTGTCGCGGTAGACCTTCACCGTGAACTCGTCCTGAACGGACGACTCCACCTGCTGATTGAACTCAGCCACAAGGGCCAGCTCCCTTGTCTTGTCGCCTCGGCTGCCATCATCGTACGTCGCAACGAACTCGTCGGTCAGGATGTTCTCGACGAAGGCGACGTCCTTACGATACAGCGCCTCGTTCCAACTCTGCTCGAGCTCGATGAGGGTCTGTTGATCCGATTTGATCGGCGGGCTCTGCGACGCGGACGCGGTAACGGTACCGGCCGTCGCAAGGACGCAACACAGCAAGTGACGCAGGCAGCGCATCCGGCATTCCCCTTTCGCAATTGATAGCCGCAGTCTACACCGCCGCCGGGGGCACTTGCAGAGCACTTTGGTCGCTGAAAGCAAGTTCCCACTCCTGTCGTCTGTGTCGCAAAGTCAATGTTTCGGGTTGCCGTCTCGCCTCGACCGGGCCGCGTGGCTAAAGAAGTTCGGCACATGCGAGAAGCCTCAGCCCAGCGCCATGCCAACTCTTGCCTTCTAACTTTTTCCCCTTAATTTGTTCACGGCTTTCATCGCCCCCCGTGCCGCCGCAATCGTCTGATCCACGTCCCTGGCGGTATGCGCGGCCGAGAGGAACCATGCTTCGAACTGAGACGGCGGTGGGTAGACATCGCGCGCGAGCATCCCGCGGAAGAATCGTGCGTAGCGCTGGGCGTCGGCGCTTGTCGCCGACTGGTAGTCATGGACCGGACGGTCGGTGAAGAATGGCGTGAGCATCGAGCTGAAGGCGTTGACCTGAAGCGCGACGCCGGCCTCCCGTGCGGCGTCGGCGAGGCCCGAGGCGAGGCGCGAGGTGAGCGCGGCAAGCTGTCGATACAGCCGCGGTCTGAGTCGGTCGAGACACCAAATCCCGGCGGTCATCGCGAGCGGATTACCTGACAACGTGCCGGCCTGGTACACGGGGCCGGCTGGCGAGACCAAGTCCATCAAATCGGCGCGTCCGCCGTACGCGCCGGCGGGCAATCCACCTCCAATAATCTTTCCAAGGCACGTGAGATCCGGCACGATGCCGGCAAGTGCCTGCGCGCCGCCCGGAGCGGCCCGAAATCCCGAGATCACCTCGTCGAAAATCAGTAGAGCGCCGTCAGCGCTACAGACCTCCCGCAGCCCACGCAGGAAGCCGTCTGAAGGCGGCACGACGCCCATGTTGCCGGCGATTGGCTCGACGATGACCGCGGCGATCTGCCCGCGGTTGGCGTCGAACAAGCGGTGGACCGACCCGAGATCGTTGTAGCTCGCCAGGAGCGTGTCACCAGCGGCGCCGCGCGTGACGCCGGGGCTCGTCGGCACGCCGAGCGTCAACGCGCCCGATCCGCCCTGCACGAGAAACAAGTCGGCGTGGCCGTGATAGCAGCCTTCGAACTTGACAATCTTCTCGCGGCTGGTGGCAGCCCGCGTCACGCGCACGGCGCTCATGGCGGCTTCGGTCCCGGAGCTGACGAACCGTATGCGCTCTATCGACGGTATGAGGCGTTGGACGCGCGTGCCGAGGTCCACTTCGAGCGGACTCGGCGCGCCGTAGCTCGTGCCGCGGCCCGCGGCGGCCGCCAGCGCTTTCACAAGGTCGCGCAGCGCATGGCCGTGAATGAGCGGCCCCCACGACATCACGTAGTCGATGAACTCGTTGCCGTCGACATCCTGCAGCCGGGCGCCGTACGCGCGCTGGATGAACAACGGCGAGGCACCGACCGACGTGAACGCCCGAACTGGGCTGTCGACGCCGCCTGGGAGGATCCCTACCGCACGAGAAAACAGGCCGCGTGATTTCGCTGTTCGCATAAACATCACGGAGTCACGAAGAGCACGAAGCAGTAACTTAACAGATCGGGTTCTTCGTGTCCTTCGTGGTGAGGTCTGCTTCAAACGATAGCGCGGGCGGCCTCTCGGGCGTAGTACGTGATGACGATGTCGGCGCCGGCGCGGCGGATGGCCGTCAGTGTTTCCATCATCGCGCGGCGCTCGTCGATCCAGCCATTCCGCGCCGCCGCCTTCAGCATCGCGTATTCGCCGCTCACGTGATACGCGGCGGTCGGATAGCCAAACCTGTCCTTTACTCTCGTAATCACGTCGAGATAGGGGAGTGCCGGCTTGACCATCACGATGTCGGCGCCCTCCTCGATATCCTGCTCCACTTCCCGAAGCGCCTCCTGCACGTTGGCCGGATCCATCTGGTACGAGCGGCGGTCGCCAAATTTCGGAGCCGACGCGACCGCCTCGCGGAAGGGGCTGTAGAACGCGGAGCAATACTTCGCCGCGTAGGACATAATCGCCACCTTCTCAAAGCCGCGCTCGTCGAGCGCCTGCCGGATGGCCCCGACGCGGCCGTCCATCATGTCGGACGGCGCGACGATGTCCGCGCCGGCGGCGGCATGTGAGACTGCCGCTCGCACCAGTTGATCGACCGTCGGGTCGTTCGCGATCTCGTCGTCGATTACGATCCCGCAGTGGCCATGATGCGTGTACTCGCAGAGGCACACGTCGGTCATCACCAGTACGTCCAGCCCTTCGCGCTTGAGCGCGCGGACGGCCGACTGCACCGGCGCCTCCGGATCGTAGGCCGCCGATCCAACATCGTCTTTCCGATCCGGCAGGCCGAAAAGCAGCACGCTCCGGATGCCGTCGCCTCTCGCCGCTGCGACCTCCTTCACCGCTTCATCCACCGACAGGTTGCACACGCCAGGCATCGATGGCACTTCGCGCCGGACTCCTTCGCCTTGGCAGACAAACAGCGGCAACACGAACAGCTCGGGGGACAGCCGCGTCTCGCGGACGAGGGCGCGTATGGTCTCCGACGTGCGCAGGCGGCGCAGCCGGCGCGTCATCTTCAAGGTGGTGTGGGTGGTGTGCACGGGATTCATGGATTCCTCGCTGGCGGCCCTGGAAGGGCCGCCCTACACCTGTAGCGCGGGCCCTTCAGGTCCACGTGTTACGTGTGCGACGATCGCGCTGACCAGCGCCGGAATCGTGTACTCGGTCGGCATGATCGTCGTCTTGACGTCGTACTGCACCGCGGCTTCCGCTGTCACCGGACCAATCGACGCGACAGCCACGGTCCGCAGCAGGTCGGCCGCCGGCTCGGCGCCCAGCACCTGCATAAAGTTCCGGACGGCCGAGGGGCTCGTAAAGGTCACGATATCGAGCCGCCGATCGAGAAGCATACGATAGACATCGGGGCCGCCCTCGCGCTCCGGATCGACGGCGACCGTTCGGTACGCGATCGCCTCCGTGACTTCGGCACCATGCCGGCGCAGCTCGTCGGCCACGACTTCGCGTCCGATGTCGCCCCGCGGGAGAAGTATTTTCAGTCCGCGGACGTTCCCTGCCTCCGAAAGCGCCTGAAGCATCCCTTCGGCGCGATACGCGTCCGGAATGAGATCGACTTTCAAACCGTGCTCGGCCAGCCGCTGGGCCGTCGAGGGGCCGACCGCGCACAGCTGCACGCCGTTGAGGGCCCGGAAGTCGAACGGCGTGGCCAGAAGCCGCTTGATGAACGCCTCGACCGCATGGGCGCTGGAGAATACGATCCAGTTGAAGCGCTGAATGACCGCACACGCTTCGTCGAGCCTCCGGTAGTCTTCCGGCGGCACTATGCGGATCATGGGCGCCTCGACGGCTTCGGCGCCGAGCGATTCGAGGAGGTCGACGAGCTCCGCCGACTGCTCTTGGGGGCGCGTCACCAGAACGCGTTTTCCGAACAACGGTCGCGCGTCAAACCAGCGAAGGTGCTCGCCCAACTTGGCGACACGGCCAACGACGAGGATCGCCGCACGGCGGTCGCTCGACTGTTTCACCTTGCGCGCGATCTCGGACAGCGACCCGAGCGTGGTCTCCTGAGTGGGCAAGGTACCGCTGTAAATCAGCGCGGCCGAATCCTCTCCGGAACGGCCGCTCGACAGCAAAGCGTTCAGCAGGTACGGCAACTGGTCGGGTCCCGCATAGCACACGATGGTGCCGTCCAGCCGCGAGAGGCTGATCCAGTCGACCGCTGCCCGCGTCTTCCCTTCGTCTTCGTGGCCGCGGACCAAGGTCAGCGTGTCACCGCCGCCTGGATACGTGAGCGGAACGCCTGCGTAGCTCGCAGCGCCGATGCCGGCTGGAATTCCCGGCACGACCTCGAATCGCACGCCCTGCTCGTGAAGGAAAAGCGCCTCGGCGCCGCCCCGGTCGAAGATGAACGGGTCGCCCCACTTGAGGCGCGCCACGATCTTGCCTTCGCGCGCCTTTTCCGCCAGCAGATAGCAAATGGCCTCCTGCTCGAGCGGCTGGGGGGCGGCAACGCCGACATCGATCTTTTCGGCATCGGCGCGCGCGTACCTGAGCAACCGAACGTTGACCAGATGGTCGTACAGCACGACGTCGGCCGAGACCAAGCACTGGCAGCCGCGGACCGTAATTAAGCCGGGGTCGCCCGGACCGGCGCCGATGAGATAGACGATGCTTCGCATCGTGGTTCTATGGCTGTATTCCTTGCACCGCTCCGAATGTCAGGCGCGCCTCCACCAGAATGTCGGCTGCGCCTCTGGCGAGGAGCAAACCGGCAACGCGGTGGCCTAGCGCGCCAGCCTCCGTTCGCCCCGCACGGGCTGTTGCCAGCTCGGCGCGAACGCCGTCCACGGACACAACGGCGGCCACCAGCTCGAGCAGGTCTTGATCGATGGGCGAGGCGAGCGCGCCGACCGGCGTCTGGCATCCGCCGCCAAGCGCTTCGACCAGCGCACGTTCGGCGGTGAGCGCCGCCCGCGCCTGCGGATCGTCGATAGCCACCACGACGCCTCTCGTCGCGTCGTCATCTTCTCGAGTCTCGACCGCGATAATTCCCTGCCCCGGCGCCGGAACGCATGCCGTGGCGGGAAGGACCACCGAGATACGTGAGGCGAACCCGAGGCGCCGCAGGCCGGCGGCCGCGAGCACCAGCGCATCGTGCTCGCCCGCGTCGAGCCTCCGCAGCCGGGTATCGAGATTGCCGCGGATTGGCGTAAATCGCGCTCCCGGCAAGAGGCGCGTGAGCTGTGCGATCCGCCGAACACTGCTAGTGCCAATCCGCGGCGATTGGCCCAGCGCCTTCACGAGCGCGTCGACGGTTCGGCTTGAACCGGACGCCACAGTTGTTTCTGCATGGCCTGCCTTCAGGCTGGCCTTCATGGTCACCGTGGGGTCCGCCTCTGGCTGCACCTTCGACGACAGGGGCAAAACGATCGCATCGCGCGGATCCTCGCGCGGCAGCACTCCCGCAATCGTAAGCCCCGGCAGAAGTAGTGCGGGCATGTCCTTACTACTGTGGACCGCGAGATCGAGGTCTCTGTCGAGCAGCGCGTCCTCGATCTCCTTCACGAACAGCCGCTTGCCTCCCACTTCCGAGAGCGGCGCGTGCAGCAGCCGATCGCCCGACGTCCTGATGACGACGACGCGGCAGGTCGGACCTCCGCTTTCGGCGATTCGCGCAGCGACGAGGCTAGCCTGCCACAACGCCAGTTGGCTGCCGCGTGTGCCGAGTCGAAGTTCTCCCCCGACAGCCACAGCGGTTCAATGCCCCGCGCGATTTTTCTGGCGTGCTTCGACGAGCTCGGGACGCGAGAAAGGCTCAACTCGTCCTGTCGATGCGCGGGGATCGGCCGGCTCGGGCCCCTCCGGACCTGAAACACGGTCGGACTGTTCGTCTGGGGGAGAAGGGCTGAGACCGAAGAGGCGTGTCAAGGCCTCGGCGTAGGTCCCGACCGCATCGGGGTCGCCCACCGACTTGAGCTGCTCGGTGGGCGTCACCAGCAGCTTTTCGACGATGAGACGCGTTACTTCGTCCACGCGCGCCCGGGCCTCGGGCGCCACCGCCGACAGCTTGAACTCGAGCCGCTCGAGCTCGGCGCGCCGGATGGCCTCGAAGCGCTGCCGCAGGGCGACCACCGTGGGAATCGCCCCGCGCGAGCGCAGCCACCCGCCGAACTTCTGGACCTCTTCGGTGACGATGGCTTCCGCTCGCGCCACCTCTCCGGACCGCCGTGTCATGTTTTCCGCCACCACAGCCTGGAGATCATCAAGGTTGTACAGAAACACCTGCTCGATCTCGCCGGCCGCGGATTCGACGTCGCGAGGCAAGGCGATGTCGATGATGAAGATCGGACGATTGCGGCGCGGCCGCATCACGGCCTCGACGTGCGCCTTGGTGAAGATCGGCGCCGACGCACCCGTCACGCTGATGACGATGTCGCTCGCGCCGAGCACCGTGTCCAACTCGTCCCATGGCGCGGCCGCGGCGCTCCCAATGGCTTCAGCCGCCCGTGCGGCGTGCGCCATCGTGCGGCTGACGATCGTGACCTGGTGCACGCCGTGCGACTTCATGTGCAGCGCCGTCAGCTTGCCCATCTCGCCGGCACCGACGACGAGCACGTTGCGGCCTTTCAGATCGCCGAAGATCTTCCGCGCCAGGGCAACCGCGGCGAAGCTCACCGACACCGCGCCCGAGCCGAGCGCCGTCTCGGTGCGCACACGCTTCCCGACCCCGAACGAAGCATGGAACAGCCGGTTGAGGAAAGGTCCGACGACGCGTGCCTCGGATGCCGCGGCGTGCGCCTCTTTAACCTGGCCCAGGATCTGCGGTTCCCCCACCATAAGCGAATCGAGACCCGCCGCCACCCGGAACAGATGCCGCGAGGCCTCGAGGTCGGCGAGCTCGTAGATATGAGGCAGCACGATGGTCTGGTCCACACCAGGGAAGTTGCAGAGGAAGTTCACGAGCTCGCCGCGCGCCCGGTCCGCGTCGTCGGACGTGGCGTACAGCTCCGCCCGGTTGCACGTGGACAGCACGACTATCTCCCTGGTCGATCCCTGGGCGGCGAGCGCCCGCAGACCCGTATCCAAGCCTCGCGCCTGGAAATCGAGCCGCTCGCGCAACTCGATCGGCGCGGTCCGATGACTGATTCCAACCAGGAGCAGGTGCATTGCGGCGACCTAAATCCTCGAACCCCACCGTTCAGAAGTCGTGGCTCGTCGTCAGGAAATAGCTGATCGGCACGAAGTTCAGTAGCACGATCGCAAAGCCGACTACCGACAGATACGCGACGCGGCGTCCACCCCAGCCAATCGGCCGGGCCGCGAAGGCTTCGAACGAGTACACCGCCCACGAGACGAGCGCGACGAAGATCTTCGGATCCTGGAGCGACATAGCCTGGACGCGCGGATCGCCGGGTACCGTCGCGCGGGCCTGGCCGGCCCAGACGGCGCCGACGACCATCCCGATCGTCAGGAAGATCCAGCCGACCACGATGGCGCGCTGGTTCATCGAATCGAGAACCTGCAGCGACGGGAGCCGCGCATAGAAAAAGCCCAGGTGCTTAGCCTTGATTTCCTTGAACAGGAGCACGTAGGTGATGCCAATCACGCATGCCAGCGCGAAGCACGCGTAGGCGAAGAGCAACGACGAGACGTGCAGGCCGAAGAGCGGCCCCTGCAGCACCGCCGCACGTTCCTCGATTCCCCGCTTGAACGCGGGGATCGACTGCAGCGCGACGAGGAGCGGCAGGATGAACACGCCCATGGCACGCTCATCGGTCGTCATCTCGACGTACAAATACGCCAGTGCGAGCAGCAGCACGAAGGTCGACGTGGCGGCGCTGGCGCTCGCAAACGGGATGTGCCCGACGTCCATCGTCTGCATGCCGACGACGAAGGTGTGCGCGAGCGCGGCGAACACCAGCAGCGTCGTCGCTGTCCGTCCGACGCTGGCCTGGCGCCGGGCGAAATGCCACAGATACGCGACGAGGGCGACGGCGTAAAGAGCGAGCGGCGCGAAATCCATCTCGAGTGGTCCTAACGCGCCGTCGGCGCGTAATACCCCTGCTTGGTTCGCGCGGCCAGATTGGACCGTCCCATGCGCACCACGGTGCGACGCCACGCGCCGTCGCGTCGGGTGTTGCTGGAGGTGTACCCAATCGTGTACTGGCTTGAAAGCTCGTCGGAGATCTGCGAGTAGATGGCAAGCAGCTCGCTCACGCGGTCCGGAAAAAACGCGCGGCCCCCGGTCTCCTGCGCCAACTGCCGCAGCACGAAGTCGGCTTCCCTGAAGCCACGGCTCGACGAGCGCTTACCCGACCGGAGCCCAATCGCGTAGATGGCCGTCTTGGACCGCTTGGCGAGGTCGAGCACTTCTTCGAAGGGCACCAGGCTGGACGTATCTTCGCCGTCCGACAGCACCACAATCGCCTGGCGCCGAATCTCTTCCACGCCGCTGGTGACGACTCGTTTGAGATCTTTCAAGGCGACGTAGATCGCGTTGAACAGCGACGTCGATCCGCCGGCCGACGTCTCTTGAATTGCCTGTTCCAGCTCCGAAGCGCTGTTCGTAAACGTCTGAAGGATCACCGCGCGGCTGTCGAAGTCGACGACCTCCGCGAGATCCTGAGGCCGGAGGCGGCGGGCGAAGCCGATGGCGGCTTCCTGCGCTGTCGAAAGGCGAGCTTCCATGCTGGCGCTGGTGTCGATAAGCAGCGACAGCGCGATTGGCAGGTTGGCCCGGGTGAAAAACGTGATGTCTTGCTTGACGCCGTCCTCGAAAACCTCGAATTCCTCGGCCTCGACGCCAGTGACGAAGTGCGACGAGCTGTCGGTGACCGTCACGTTGAGGGAGACGACGTCGACGCCGGCGCGGAATGAGAGCGCTTGAGGCCGTTCCGGCTGCTGGCTCCGTGGCGGCGCGCCAGAGGCCCCAGGGTCCTGGGACGCGCTCGTGGCCGCGACTTCTCCCGAGGCGACCAGGGCGAGGGCCGCTAGTGCCGAAAACAGTTGGCGAATTCGGGAGGTCATGGGCGTCCCTGCTCGCGGCGATCGTCCACGGCAGTCCCCCGAACCGTGAGATCTGGCCGCGCGGAAACCACGGTGACGCGCTCGGGTGGAATGAGCGTGTTGGGACGCGCATAGGTGACCCGATATTGATGGGTGAGCTCGGCGGCGAGCCGCTTCAACTTTCCGGTCAAGGCGGTACCCGTCAGGAGGGTGTCGTAGCTTCCGCCGCTCCTTTGCGACCCTCGACCGAGCACCACGTTCCGATCTCGTGGGATAGCCGGGAGATCCGAGAGGAGGTTTCTTCGCCCTGTGTTCACCGACTGGTTGAACGCCCGTCCGATGGTGACGACGTGCAGAGCCGCGCCGGAAACCTCGAGTGCGGCGAGCACCTGCGGGTAGTTGCGATTGCTGAGCTCGGGGCCCTCGGTCGTCGTGATCGCCACAATGACGGGCCGCAACGCGCCTCGCTTGACGATGCCCTGGCTCACCTCGGTGATGCCATCGAGCAGATACGTTCCGCTGTCTGATATCGAGAACAGACGCCCAGTGGCTTTCAACGCCTGAGCTCGATCGGTGGTGTAATCGCCGAGGATGATCGGGCGTTGAGCCAGGGCCACGACCGTGATCTCGTGTCTTGAACCCGGCTCGGCATCGGCCGTGAGCGCATCGATGAAGGCCGGCAGCGCCTTGCGGTAGCTGCTGATGTAGGGCTTGGCGGCCTCGCTGTTGTCGACCAGAATCGAAATCTGCATGGACTCGGTCGCCCGGGCGATGCGCAGAATCTCGCGCGTGACATTGTCCTCGCGGATGATGATGTCGGTGGGTGCGAGATCGGAAACCGGGGCGCCGCTCTTGTCGAGGACGGTTACCCAAACGGCACGCTGGAGCGCTTGCGCTGTCACGCCCGTGAAGCCGCTCGCCGTTACCAGCAAGAGGAGAGCGACAGTTTGCGCCAGACGTCGCTTCTTCATCGGTTCAGTATAGGTCTCGATCGGTTCAGTATAGGTCTCGGTTTTCGCGAGCGTCAAGCCGCACAGGCAGCAAAACTAGTTTGAAATCTGTGATTTGCGGGAAACACGTGGGGCGCCCGGTTTCTTGACACCCCTCAGGTCGCATGTTATAAATCAACCGCCTCCGAGTAGCGGCTGTGCTCAGGTTCCACGCGGTCCGGCCTCATCCCCATGCTTTCAGCCTATATTCCGATCGCCATGTTCATCGTCGTTGCGACCGGATTCGCTCTGTTTACCCTCGTGTTCACCAGCCTGATCCATCCGAGCAAGTACAGCAAGGTGAAGCTCGAGCCGTATGAGTGCGGCATCGAGCCGGCCACCGACGCGCGCGATCGCTACAGCATTCGCTACTATCTGGTGGCGATGCTGTTTGTCATCTTCGACGTCGAAACAGTCTTCATGTTTCCGTGGGCGGTCATTTTCGATCGGCTAGGGCTGTTCGGGCTGATCGAGATGCTCATCTTCATCTTCATTTTGGTTGTCGGCTATTATTACGCTTGGCGGAAAGGCGCATTGGAATGGGCATAAATGGCTGATCCGGCCGTTCCACCCGTAAAATCACCGCCGGCGGCTGGGGCCGATCACGTCCCGAAAGCGGTGCCTCCGTCGGGCCCCCCCGATCCACCGCCGCCCGCCGATAAGACACCACCAGCATTCATTGCAGGATTGCAGTCGGCCGTACCCGGGGCGGTCACGCACATTAGTTATTGGGTGGGCGACTGGACGATCATCGTGCCCGCGGCCAAGATCCTCGACGTGACGCGGCACCTGCGCGATGCGCCCGACGCGAAGTTCGACGTCTGCTCCGATGTGACGACGACCGATTGGCCGGCACGGGCGGAACGCTTCGACGTCATCTACTGCCTGTACTCGACGCGGCACCGCCACCGCGTGCGCGTAAAAGCGAGGGTCGCCGAGACGGAGCCGCTTGCATCGGTCACCCCGGTGTGGCCCGCGGCGAACTGGCTCGAGCGCGAAGTCTTCGACATGTTCGGCGTGAACTTCACCGGTCACCCGGATCGACGGCGGATTCTGATGCCCGAAAACTGGCAGGGCCATCCGCAGCGGAAGGACTACCCGCTCGAGGGGCCTGGGGAGCTGTTGATGGAGAACCCGCTCGACTGGTTGAAGCTGCGCCAAGCGAGGGACGAGGCGGAAATCGAGTAGGACCCTTCAAGATTCTTGATGGAGACACAAACCGTCCGCGGCGCGATGTTCGACACCGACGAGCTGGTGATCAACATGGGCCCGCAACATCCGAGCACGCACGGCGTGCTCCGGGTAGTACTGCGGCTCGACGGCGAGAAGGTCGTCGACGCCGACGTGGTGATCGGGTATCTGCACCGCGGCATCGAGAAGCTGAGTGAGAACCGGAGTTGGACACAGATCATCCTGCTGACCGATCGCATCGACTACGTTGCGGCGGCGACCAGCAACGTGGGCTACTGCGAGACGGTCGAGAAGCTCATGTCGGTCGAGGTGCCGCGGCGCGCGCGCTACGTGCGCACGATTCTCTGCGAGCTCCAGCGGATTGCCAGCCATTGCCTGTGGCTGGGGACGCACGCGATGGACATGGGCGCGATGACGGTGTTTCTCTACGCCTTCCGCGAGCGCGAGCTGATTCTGGACCTCTTCGAGGAGTTGTGCGGCGCGCGCCTAACTTACAACTCGACGCGAATTGGGGGTCTGCCACTGGACCTTCCACCGGGGTGGGACAAGAAGGTTCTCGAGTTTTGCAAGATCATGAGCTCGAAGATCGTCGAGTATGAAGAACTGCTCACGCACAACCGCATCTGGCTCGGACGCACCAAGGGCGTCGGCGTGATCCCGGGTCCCGAGGCGGTTGCCATCGGTTTCAGCGGGCCGGCGCTTCGCGGGTCCGGCGTCCCCCGCGACGTGCGCAAGGACGAACCCTACGCCGCCTACGACGAGATGGAGTTCGAAGTTCCGATTGGGGCCCTCGGCGACACCTACGACCGGTATCTGGTGCGGATCGAGGAGTTCCGCCAGTCGCTCAGAATCATCCGGCAGGCCGTCGAAGGCCTGCCGGAGGGACCGATCATGGGCAAGGTACCGCGCCTCATCAAGCCGCCGGCCGGTGAAACCTACCACGCCATCGAATCGCCGAAGGGCGAGCTGGGGTTCTTCATCGTAAGCGATGGAAAGTCGACCAATCCGTACCGGTTCCGGGTGCGTCCTCCGTCGTTCTGCAACCTGCAGGCGCTGCCACGCCTCGTCCGGGGCCACTTCGTCGCCGACGTTGTCGCGCTCATCGGCTCGACGGACATTGTGCTGGGCGAGGTCGATCGGTGACAGTCCTTGGGCCTTGGGCCTTCGTTCCGGGTTCATCCCAGGCGCCTGGCCCTTGGAGTGTCGCCACTGAAACGCGCAACAAGGACGAGGGACCAAGACCGCCGAAGGTCTAGGACGGACGAAGGACCAGTGACAAAGGACCAGCGACTTTCATGGTCGATAGCTTCATCATCCCGCTGCTGAAGATCGCCATCGTGCTCAACGCGACGCTCGTGGCGGTGACCTACATGGTGCTGCTCGAGCGGAAGGTCATCGCGTGGACGCAGTCGAGGCTTGGGCCGATGCGCGTCGGCCCCTACGGCATCTTGCAGCCGATCGCGGACGCCGTGAAGCTGATGATCAAGGAAGACATCACGCCGGTCCGGGCTGATCGGTGGGTGTTCACGGCGGCGCCGATTATTTCGATGGTGCCTGCGCTCATCGTCTACGCCGTCATTCCGTTCGGTCCCGAGGTCAGCCTGTTCGGCCGGCAGGTAACGCTATACATCACCGATATCAACGTCGGCCTGCTGTACATTGTGTCGGTGACCTCGGTCGGGGTGTACGGCATCATCCTGGCGGGCTACGCGTCCAACAGCAAGTACCCGCTCCTCTCCAGCCTCCGCGCGTCGGCGCAGCTCATCAGCTATGAAGTCGCCGTCACGCTGACGCTCGTCAGCGTCGTCCTGATGGCCGGCTCGCTGAGCATGGTGAGCATCGTCAGGGCACAGGAGAGCGGCCACGTATGGTTCGCGTTCGTCCAGCCGCTTGCCTTCGGCATCTTCTTCATCGGGGCCCTCGCCGAGACCAACCGCGCGCCGTTCGATCTGCCGGAGGCGGAGCAGGAGCTGACCGGGGGATTCCACACGGAGTACAGCGGGATGCGGTTTGCGCTCTTCTTTCTGGCTGAATACGCGAACATGATCGTCGTCTCCTCGGTGGCGACGACGCTGTTTCTGGGCGGATGGCTGCGACCGTTTCCCAGTGTTGCGGCCCTGAGCATTCTCGACCTGATCCCGAGCTGGACCTGGTTCCTCGTAAAGTCGTTCGTGTTCCTCTACATCTTCATCTGGGTGCGAGCGACGCTGCCGCGATATCGCTACGATCAGTTGATGCGCCTCGGATGGAAGGTGTTGATCCCGCTGGCCATTCTGAATCTGGTGGTCACCGGGATCGTGAAAGTGGTGATGATGTAGGCTGGGTCCACACTTGGACCATGGCATCGAGCATATGGGCGAAGCCATCACGTTTTATACGCTCGCGGCGTTCATTCTCGGATTCGCCGTGCTGGTCATCAGCACCAAGGACACCGTGCACAGCGTGCTGTTCCTGGTGCTCGATTTCCTGTTCGTCGCGGCGCTGTACGTCCTGCTCGGCGCGCAGTTTGTCGCGGTAATTCAGGTGCTGGTGTACGCGGGCGGCATTGTCGTGCTGTACCTGTTTGTCGTCATGCTGGTGAACCTGAAGCGCCAGCCGGAAGCGCATCAGGATCCAAACCGACGTACGAAGCTGGGGTTTGGGCTGGCGGCCGCCGTGCTCCTCGAGCTCGGCGCGATTGCGGCGTACGGGTACACCAGACCGGCGCCGGCGCTGGCCGACGCTGCGGCCCTAGCGATGCCGGTGACCGGCAACACCGAGCAGATAGGCTGGCTGTTGTACACCCGCTATTTGATTCCGTTCGAGGTCGCCTCGATACTGCTCCTGGTCGCGATGATCGGGGCGATCGTGTTGGCGAAAAGGGAATTGTGATTACGCCCACGCACTACATGCTCTTGTCGGCCACGCTTTTCATTATCGGCGTGATTGGCGTGCTGGTTCGCAGAAACATCATCATCATCTTCATGTCGATCGAGCTGATTTTGAACGCGGTCAACATCAACCTGGTGGCGTTCTCCAACGAGCTGCAGAACGCCGTTGGGCAGGTGTTCGCAGTGTTTGTCATCGCGGTTGCCGCGGCCGAAGCGGCGGTCGGTCTCGGGATCATTCTGGCCTTTTATCGGAACAAGGAAACGGTCAACATCGACGAGATGAATCTGATGCGCTGGTAGATCGGGCGATGGACTACATCTGGCTCATCCCCTTGTTACCAGGAGTCGGTGCGGCCGTCAACGGGCTCGTCGGCATCCGGATGTTCTCGCGCAAGGCGGCGGGCCTCGTCGCCTGCACGATGATGACGGCCGCACTCGGGCTGTCGTTGCTCGCCTTCTGGCAACTGCTGGGGCTGCCGCCCGACGCCCGCGCCTACGACGTCACGATTGCACAATGGATTCCGGGAATCCCGCTCCAGATGCACGACGGTTCCCTCGGAACTCTTGCCGCGCC
The DNA here is from genome assembly GCA_965197865.1 of Vicinamibacterales bacterium. Classification (GTDB taxonomy): domain Bacteria; phylum Acidobacteriota; class Vicinamibacteria; order Vicinamibacterales; family CAVVIG01; genus CBDANZ01. The sequence goes on along the minus strand of CBDANZ010000005.1, from coordinate 581,910 downwards.
CTGGCGACTCCGCCTCGATCCTTTGTCGGGGGTGATGATTCTCGTCGTGACTGGCATCGGCACCCTGATTCACGTGTACTCCACCGCGTACATGGCCGATGAGCCGCGCGGCGGCGTGGCCCGCTATTTCTGCTACCTGAACCTGTTCTGCTTTTTCATGCTCGTGCTCGTCCTGGGGAGCAACTTCCTGGTGATGTTCGTGGGCTGGGAAGGCGTCGGCCTCTGCTCGTACCTACTGATCGGATACTGGTACGAGAAGAAGAGCGCCGCCGACGCCGGAAAGAAGGCCTTCATCACGAACCGGATAGGCGACTGGGGCTTCATGCTGGGCATCTTTCTGATCTTCTCGACCTTCGGCACGTTCGACTTCCAGGAGGTCGCCGGCCTCGTGTCGCGGCTCGATCCCGAACAGACCTTCGGCGCCGTGTCGCTCATCGCGCTGCTTCTTTTTGTGGGCGCGGTCGGAAAATCGGCGCAGATTCCGCTGCACGTGTGGCTGCCCGACGCGATGGAAGGTCCGACGCCGGTTTCGGCCCTCATCCACGCCGCCACGATGGTCACCGCGGGCGTCTACATGGTCGGTCGTAACGCCGTGCTCTTCTCACACGCGCCGATGGTGATGGAGATTGTCGCGATTGTCGGCGTGCTGACCGCGTTCATGGCCGCTTCGATCGCTCTCGTTCAGTACGACATCAAGCGCGTGCTTGCCTATTCCACGGTGTCGCAGCTCGGCTACATGTTCACGGCCATGGGCGTCGGCGCGTTCGCGTCCGGGACGTTTCACCTGATGACCCACGCGTTCTTCAAGGCACTGCTCTTCCTCGGCAGTGGCTCGGTGATTCACGCCATGGCCGGTGAGCAGGACATGCGCCGCATGGGGGGGCTGAAGACATACCTACCGGTCACCTTCGCGACGATGATGATCGGCGCCCTGGCCATCGCGGGCATCCCTCCGCTCTCGGGTTTTTTTAGCAAGGACGAGATCCTCTTCCGGTCGTTCCTCGGCAACAAGGCGATCTGGAGTCTCGCGGTCCTGACGGCGCTAATGACCGCGTTCTACATGTTTCGTCTCGTGTCGATGACGTTCTTCGGCGCGTACCGAGGGCCCGCATGGGAGACTGTCCACCATGGCCACGGGCCCGCTCACAACCCCGCTCCCGCCCACGGGAACGCAGGCGCCTGGCGCGGGCCTCACGAATCGCCGACACCGATGACGCTTCCGTTGATGGCGCTCGCCGTCGGCGCGATCGTGGCCGGATTTGTGGGTATCCCTGCCGCGCTTGGCGGCTCCAACACCATCGAGCACTTCCTCGAGCCAAGTTTCGTGGTCTCGGAGGTGCAGGCCGGCACGACAACCGGATTGGAGGCCGCCCGACAGGCTCCAGTCGAAGAGCATGAAGCGTCGCGCGGCGTCGAGCTCGTGCTGATGGCGTTCTCTGTCCTCGTGGCCGTCGTCGGGATTGCGCTCGCTTGGAGGTTCTACGTCACCAAGCCCAAGATCTCGGAGCGCTTGGCGACCCAGTGGGCGGGGCCGCATCGGTGGTTGTTGAACAAGTACTACGTGGACGAGCTGTACGACGCCACGGTCGTGTCGGGAACCATGGGCGCCGGGCGGGGCTCCTGGACCATCGACCGCCGGGTCGTGGACGGTGCCGTAAACGGATCGGGATGGGCCACGCTCTTCACCTCCTGGCTGTCGGGCCTCGCCGATCGCCACGTCGTGGACGGCGCGGTCAACTCTGTGGGCTGGATGATGCAGGAATCGAGCTACTCGTTCAGACGGCTGCAGACAGGCCTCGTTCAGAACTACGCGATGCTGATGCTGTTTGGAATTTTTGCGTTCGTGGGCGTGTATCTGCTTCTCTGGTAACAGGCGGACTTGAAAGTCTGCGCGATCTCTTTCTATGGATCATTTGCTTTCGATCATTCTCTTCACGCCTCTGCTGGGCGTACTTCTGCTGTTGTTCGTGAACCGGCAGCACGTGAACGCCATCCGATGGCTCGCGAACATCGTCGCCTTCATCGGATTTGCGATCTCGATCCCGCTGTGGTTCTGGTACGACCCACAGAACGCCGACTTCCAATTCGTGGAGCGGGCGTCCTGGATCCCGACGATAGGCGCCGAGTATTCCCTCGGCGTTGACGGCTTCAGCACGCTGCTGATTCTGCTGACGACGTTGATGGGATCGATTGCCATCCTGTCGTCGTGGACGGCCATCACCGAGCGCGTGAAGGAATTCTACATCTTCATGCTGCTGCTCCAGACCGGAATGCTCGGCGTGTTCATGGCCCTCGACTTCCTCCTCTTCTTCCTGTTCTGGGAAGTGATGCTGGTGCCGATGTACTTCCTCATCGGGATCTGGGGCACCGACCGGCGGCTCTATTCGGCCATCAAGTTCTTCCTGTATACCCTGGTCGGCAGTGTCGTGATGTTGCTCGGCATCCTGGCGCTGTACTTCTACCAGGAGAGCGTGACCGGCGTGTACACCTTCGACGTCACCGTGTATCACCAGCTGAACGTGGACTTCAACACGCAGTGGTGGGTCTTCCTCGCCTTCTTCTTCGGGTTTGCGATCAAGGTCCCGATGTTTCCGTTTCACACCTGGCTGCCAGACGCCCATACCGATGCGCCGACGGCGGCCTCCGTCGTTCTAGCCGCTGTGCTTCTGAAGATGGGCACGTACGGGTTCATCCGCTTCAGCCTGCCGATCTTGCCGGACGCGACGCGGGAGTTCGTCCCGATGATGGTCGTGCTGTCGATCATCGGCATCGTCTACGGCGCACTGGTTGCCATGGCACAGAAGGACTGGAAGCGGCTGGTGGCGTACTCATCGGTCAGCCACATGGCGATGGTGATGCTCGGCATGTTCGCCTTGAACCCGGTCGGCATCACGGGCAGTATCGTCCAGCAGTTGAATCACGGCATCTCGACCGGCGCGCTCTTCCTCCTCGTCGGGATCGTCTACGAGCGGCGGCACACCCGGGAAATCTCGGAGTACGGCGGCTTATCGAAAGTGATGCCCGTGTACGCCGCGGTGTTCATGGTGATGACGATGTCGTCAATCGGGCTGCCGGCGCTGAACGGCTTCATCGGCGAGTTCCTGATCCTCCAAGGCGTGTTCCTGGCCAGCAAGGTGTGGGCGGCGTTTGCGGCCAGCGGCATCGTGCTGGGCGCGGCCTACATGCTCTACCTATATCAGCGCACCATGTTCGGCAAGGTCGAAAACCCGAAGAACGAGAGGCTGACCGATTTGACAGCGAGGGAATTTGCGACCCTCGCGCCGCTGATCGCACTGGTGTTCTGGATTGGCTTGTATCCCGCCCCGGTTCTGCGCCGGCTCGAGACTTCGGTCCAGCGCGTGATTAGTCGGGTGAGCCCGCAGGACAGCTCAGGCAGCCAAGTGGCGCAGGGGGCGCCGCCGGCGCCGGACGCCGCCTCAACCGCCGAGCCGCCTCGGGCACCAGACGCGGAGCCTCGCTGATGCCGGCTGGCCTGTCCCTTCGCGATTTCTACTACATCCTGCCGGAGCTCGTGCTGGCTTCCGGGGCGCTCATCGTCCTTGTGACCGATGTTACCTTTCCGCGCAGAAGCCGCGCCCTCGCGTGGGTGACAGTTGGCGTGCTCGGCGCGACGCTGGCCGCGCTCGCGCCGTTTGTCGGGACGAATGTCGAAATCGCCCAGGGGTTGATCGCCGTCGACGGCTTTGCGCTCTTCTTTAAGGTCATCTTTCTGATCGCCGCCGTCATGACCGTGCTCATGTCGACGCGGTACCTCGAGATCGAGGGCGCGAGCCCCGGCGAGTACTACTTCCTCATCCTGTGCGCCACGCTGGGCATGATGATCATGGCCGGCAGCCTCGATCTGATTACCAGCTTCATCGGCCTGGAAACGATGGCGGTCTCGTTCTACATTCTGGCCGGCTTCATCAAGCCGAATCAGCGGTCGAATGAGGCCGCCGTGAAGTATTTCCTGCTCGGCGCCTTCTCGCTGGGCATCCTGTTGTATGGCATGTCGATGCTGTACGGCCTGTCGGGCACGACGAACCTGCGCGCGATGGCGACTATCTTCGACGGCCGAGAGCGAGATCCGCTGATCGTGCTCGCCGTGATTCTGGTCGTCGGAGGGATGGGGTTCAAGATCGCGGCCGTGCCGTTCCATATGTGGGCACCCGACGTATACGAAGGGGCGCCGACGCCGGTGACGGCGTTTCTGTCGGTCGGTTCGACGGCCGCCTCGTTTGCGATGCTGCTGCGCATCTTTCTCGTCGGCGTGCCAGCGTTCAGCGCCGACTGGCGGCTGCTGTTCGAGGCGCTGGCGATCGTCACGATGACGGTTGGCAACATCGCCGCGCTGACGCAGTCGAACCTGAAGCGGATGCTAGCGTACTCGTCGATTGCGCACGCCGGCTACGTCCTCATCGGCGTCGTCGCGGCGACGCCGCGAGGCATCTCGGCGATACTCATCTACCTGCTGGTCTATACATTCATGCAGCTCGGCGCCTTCGCCATTGTCGTCATGATGCGCCGACACGGAATGGTCGGCGATGAGCTCAAGGACGTCAGCGGCTTGCATCGTCGTCATCCCTTCGCCGCCTTTGCCATGCTGCTCTTCATGCTGTCGCTCGGCGGCATCCCGCCGACGGCCGGCTTCATGGGGAAGTTCTGGCTGTTCAGCGCTGCGATCGAGGCCGGCTACGTCTGGCTCGCCGTCATCGGTGTCCTCAATAGCGCGGTGTCGCTGTACTACTACGTGCGCATTGTCGTCTTCATGTATTTGAGGACGGAGACAACGGGACCGGCGCCGACGGCGAGCCCTGCGCTCGCGCTGACGCTCGCCGTTGCCGTGGTGGCGACGATTGCGCTCGGCGTGTACCCGCAGCTGCTGTTCCAGTTTGCCGAGGTCTCCGCTCGTTCCCTCGGCCTCGACGGCCTGGCTGCGGCCATTCGCTGAGGAAGCGGCCGGACAAGCGCGCCAGCACGCGAGATGCGCTGGCACGCGGCCGGGGTACGACGGTGTGCTGAACGCGGCGGGAGGCCGAGGACGGCGGCGCGCCTCGCTGGTGAAGCTTTTCACAAGGTATACGCTATACTCTGATGTCGTCGTGGGTCCTCGCCGGTTGCTCGCGTGTCGCACCGGTTCCGTCGCGTTGCCACTGGTCGAGGCGCCTTTGCTACTAATGACGGTTTGTGTGCGCCCCCGTGTGGAACGGGCGTGGCGTCTTCAGCCGGGGGGGGCGCGCGCGTGTCACACGGCGTCCGCACCTCGTTTGACATGCCCGACGAGGAACGCGATCTCTTCTTCGCGCGTTCTCTGAAGTATCTGCAAGAGACCATCCGCAGATCGGGACCAGCCGCAGCGGCCAGCTATACGCTCGTCGGCGGCATTGTCTTGCTCGGCGGAATCGGGTACGCGCTCGACCGGTGGCAGAATACGGCCCCGTGGTTCCTGGTCAGCGGGCTGCTGACGGGCCTCATCATCGGCTTCTACGAGCTGGCGAAGACGGTCTGGCGGCGATGACACCCATCGGGGGGATGGCCGGGATCAGCATCTTGTCCTGGTTCGTGGCAGCGGCTGTGCTCGACCAGCAGACGAGCCGAGAGGTCCTGTTTGGGATGCTCGGACCGCTCGCTGTGGCGATCGGGGCATGGATGCTGATGGAACGCACCTACCGGCGGCAGCCGGAACGGCTGACGGGAGTGATGGCGATGGCGCTGGTCGGCAAGATGGTGTTCTTCGGGGCCTACATCGCGGTCATGTTGCGTGTGCTGTCGCTTCGCACCGTGCCGTTTGTGGTCAGTTTCACGAGCTATTTCATCGGATTGCTCGTGATCCAGGCGCTGGCTCTCCGACGGCTGCTGGCATCGCGCACGCCCGCCTCCGGCCCCCCGATACCCTGACGGCGATGGTTTTCCAAGAGCAGGTTCCCGAGCACGTGGCGGCCGAGGCGTCCGCCGAAGGCTTCAACGCCGGCGAGGTCATCATTGAGCACGTCTCGAACAGCGCGCTCGACCATCCGCTGCTCCATCTGCCGACAGCCTTCGGCATTGATTTCTCGGTCACCAAGCACGTGTTCATGCTGTGGCTGGTGGCCGCGATAGTACTTGTCGGCGTGACGTGGGTCGTGAGGAGATATCTGAAGCAGGACCGTCCGCTTCCCACGGGCTTCATGAATGCGCTCGAAGCGGTCGTGGAGTTCGTGCGCGACACTATCGTCGCTCCCAACGTCGGATCGAAGTGGGTGAACACGTGGACGCCGCTCCTCCTGACGTTCTTCCTCTTCATTCTCTGCGCGAACGCCATCGGGCTGATTCCTCTCTTCGACATCGTCGGTCTCGTCGATCACTGGGTGCTGCACACCGACGAGGACTCGTTCGTCAAGCGTCTGCTGCACGGCGGCACCACGGCGACCGGCAACTACAATGTGACCGCCGGGCTAGCGATGGTCACGTTCGGCGCGATTATCCTGGCCGGCTCGAAGGCGCACGGGTTTGTGCAGCACTGGAAGAACCTCGTCCCGCACGGGCTGCACCCGCTCATCTACATCATTCTGGTTCCGATTGAGGTGATGGGTATGTTCGTGCGGCCGTTCGCCCTGACGATGCGACTTGCAGCGAACATGAGCGGTGGCCACATCGCGATCCTGGCGATTCTGTCCTTCGTCTTTCTCTTCGCCGAGATATTCCCCAACCCGCTCGCCGGCGTGGGCGTCGGCCTCGCGGTGGCGGTTCCGCTGGCGGTCGGCGTGTCGGCTCTCGAAATCATCGTCGTCCTGGTCCAGGCGTACGTTTTCACGCTGTTGACGGCCGTGTTCATTGGCATGGCCATTCACGTTCATCACTGAGAAACCCATCACACGAAAGGACACCGGAATGACCAGAGCAGGGTTCTTGCAGAGAGCGATGGTGACCACCCTCCTGACCGTCGCTCTCGCGCTTATCGCTCACACGCCGACGCTCATCGCCCAGGAAGCGGCCGCGGCTTCCGCCGACGCGTCGGTCCTGCATTTGCTCAGCGTCCCACTGGGGCTGGGGATGATCGTGATCGGCGCAGGACTCGGGATCGGGAAGCTGGCGGTTGCGTCTGCTGAGGGGATCGCCCGCCAGCCGAGCGCCGCCGACAAGATTACCGGCGCCGTCAACCTGCCGCTCTTCCTGCTCGAAGGCGTCGCGATTCTGGCGGAAGTTTTCGCGCTGCTGGTGCTGCTGCTGACGATCTAGATCCGGCGGGCGGCGGCCCCGACCCCTGGCCCGCCGCGCCGCGGACATCCGAAAGGACGCTCGGCATGAATCCCCTGGTCCAGCCAGATCCCGGATTGTTCATCTGGACAATCCTGACGTTTCTGGTGCTCCTCGCGCTTCTCACCAGGTTCGTGTGGCGGCCGCTGCTCAAGGCGCTCGAAAGCCGTCAGGAAATGATCCGGAAGTCGCTAGACAACGCCCGGCAGGGCAAAGAGGATCTGGAACGGCTGCATCAGGAATCGGCCCAGATCATCAGAAAGGCCCACGCCGACGCAGAGGCGATCGTCTCGCAGAGCCGATCCGACGCCGACCGACTAAGAGAAGAGATGAAGCAGAAGGCGCGCGCGGAAGCCGCGGGCCTCGTCCGGAACGCAGAGCGCCAGATCCAGCTCGAAACCGAGCGCGCACTCCAGCAGATCCGTCATGAAGCGGTGGATCTCTCGGTGATGATTGCGTCGAAAATCATTCAGCGGAATCTTTCGAAGCAAGACAACGAGAGGCTGATCGAAGAAGCTCTCAAGCAGGTCGAGGGCCGTCATTAACGAGACGTTCTGAGCGCCCTGACCCGCAGAATCCTTGCGCCACCCTTGACCTCGCTCTCGTTCACCGAACCCGGCGGGACCAGGTATTCCACCATCACCTCGCTCGCGAGCCTGTCAGCAAGGCGAGCCACCTCGGCGACGCGCTCCGAGTTCCGCGCCGTCACGGGCGAGACCGATGCCCGGCCCTCAAGATGGGCCCTGGGAATGTTCCCGTCGAAGAAGCCGAGCACCCTGGCCAACGCTAGCGCGCACGCCGGTTTCAAGTGGCAGCCGTCCCGACAACAGCGACGCATGCGCAGGCAGCGTACCGAGGATGAACGTGTAGCGAAAGCTGTGTGACAACCTACGGCAGCTGGGCAAGTGCGGCCTTGGCCAGCGCCGCCTCGGGAGATGTTGGATCAACCGAGACGACCTTGCTCATCAGTGTTGCCGCGCGCTCGGTGTCGCCCTTCTGCCTGGCTATCTCGCCGAGCTCGTACAGCGGCTTGCCCCACGACGGATCGGCAGCGGCAGCTTTCTGGTACCACACCACCGCCTGGTCGGCGTCCCCCTGAGCGAGCTTGATCGCGCCCAGGTTATAGAACAGCTCCCGGCCCGCGGAGGCGCCTTCGGCCGCCTTGAGCAGCGTCTTCTCCGCCGCTCTTCGGTCGCCCTTTTCCAGATTCGTCATCCCGATGCCGACCGTGGCTTTCTCGTTCTCGGGATCGACGCTGAGCAGGCTCTCATACGCCGCAATGGCGTCGGCGTACTCCTTCTTGCTGCGGTACGCGGCGGCGATCTGGAGGTTGATCACGCTGAGCGCCGGCGTTCTCGCAATAATCGTGCGGTACGCGGCGATCGCCTCGTCCCATTTCTGCTGACCAAAGAGCGCATCGGCCGAAGCGAGTTGCGCTTGCAGATCCTTGCCCGAGATGTTTCCGAGCGGCGCGTCGGCGGTGGGCCCGTTCTTCCGCAGCACGAACGTCATTGAAGGATTCCATTGGCCCCAGCGGACGACCATTTCGCCCAGGCCGGCCGCGTGGCCCAGCGCCCACGCGAGAAACTTCCACCGGCCGGGCCGAAGACCGATCATCGTAAAGCGCCCTCTGTCGTCCGTCGTGGCGATACGCGTGGCGGGTCCCGTGTTTGGATGTTCGGCAACGATCATCGCACCCTTGATCGGCCGGCCGCCGTCGTCCCGCACCACGCCGCCGACCCGCCCAGTAATCTGGGCGGCGGCGCTGCCGGCAGAGAGCGCAAGGGAAAGCGTCGCGAGCGCGGCGCGCAGGCCATATGAACCCACCATGAAGACTCCTTGAAAGCCCAGCCCTGGCGTCCCGCGAGTATATATGAATCGCGGCGGCGCCTCTGATCCGCAGGGAATCAAAGCAACCAGGTTGGCTGGTACAGCAGCACGTAGACGAGAACGCCCGTCACGGACACATACAGCCAGATTGGCAGCGTCCACCGCGCGATCGCGCGATGAGTGGCAAACCGTCCCTTCAAGCCGCGCGACAAGGTGACAATCGCCAGCGGCGGCACGGCTGCCGCGAGGGTGACGTGCGTGACGAGGATCGTGAAGTACAACGGCCTGACAAAACCCTGTCGTGTGAAGGGGACCGAGCCGACCTGCGCATGATACACAACATAGCAGATGAGAAACAGCGTCGAGGCGACAAACGCCGCAATCATGCAGCGGCGGTGCTGCTCGACACGACGCGCGCGGATAAGGAGGTAGCCGACGAGGAGCAGAATGCCCGACACGGCGTTGAGCGTAGCGTTGACGGCGGGCAGGTCGTGAACTGTCAACTATCCTTAATGATCCAGAACCATCGCCGCCCAAATGAGCGGCAGATAGGTAATCGAGCCGTAGAACAGCGCTCGCGCGGCCCCGTCTGATCTCGTCGCGGCGAAACGCGCCGACAGCCACACCATCGCCACCCCAAGCACGAGTGCGATCCAGAGATACACGATTCCCGTGATCCCAACCGCCACCGGCACCAGGCTCACTGGCAGCAGCGCGGCGGCGAACAGCAGAGCTTGTCGTCCAGCGCGTCGGCCTTCAGGTTCTGCGACCGACAGCATCGGAAAGCCCGCCCGCCGGTAGTCCTCGCGGTACATCCAACCAATCGCCATGAAGTGCGGGATCTGCCAGAGAAAGACGATCGCGAAGAGCGCCCACCCACCGATCGATATCGCGCCGCGGCCAGCCGTCCAGCCAATGAGCGGCGGAAGGGCGCCCGGCACCGCACCGACCAATGTCGACAGCGCAGTCTGGCGTTTCAGCGGCGTGTACACCGCCAGGTAGATGACGAGCGTCGCCGCGGCGAAGAGGGCAGCGAGCAGGTTGGCCGCAAATGCGAGCAGCGCAAGACCAGCAGCCGCCAGCCCGAGCCCGAACGTTCGCGCGTCGGGGGCGGTAATACGGCCGGCGGGCAGCGGCCGCAACCTCGTACGGCGCATCAGCGCGTCTGTGTCGCGCTCGTACACCTGGTTCAGCACTGCCGCCCCGCCGGCGACGAGCGCCGTCCCCGCGACGACCTGCGCCATCGATCCCAGCGCAGGACCCGTCGGCGATCCGAGGTAAAACCCGGCTGCGCTCGTGGCCACCACGAGCACGTTGAGACGAGGCTTGGTCAGCGCCACATAGTCGGCAACCAGCCCTGACGCCCGTCGACTGACGTCAAGCACCGCCGGCGCGACGTTAGCGCCCGCGGTCTTCACGCCCGCGCTCCAGGAGCACTCGTGGCCCCCGTGGCAGTTACGGCGACCGGCTCCAGCCGGACGTCTCCCGGCAGAGCGGCGTAGTCCGGCTGAGGCCGGATTCTACGAGCCGAGAACCTTACGCGCCAGCTCCTGAGCGTCAGGACCAGCGACGTCGCGAGCACGAGCGCGCCGCCGACAACGTGGGCGCTATTGATCCAGACGTCCAGCCGGCTGAGAACGGTGAGCGCGCCGAGGGTCACCTGGGTGGCCAGGAGGGCGACAAGCAACATCGCCGACTGCACGAGCTCTCGCTGGCGCGAGTGGTGGTACCAGACGTACGCCACCGTGGTAAGAATCGCCGCCGTTACGACCAGCGCCCCGGCTCGATGCGCGAAGTGGATCGTAATCGCCTGGCTCCAGTGATCTGGAAAGAGCCGGCCGAACATCAACGGAAAATCCGGGATGGCGAGGCCGGCGTTCGTATGACGCATGGTCGCGCCAATGAGGATCTGAAGGTAGATGAGCGCCGTTGTCGCCGTCGCGACCATCCGCAGCTTCGCATCGTCCACCGGGCTGTCGCCGCCGGTCCATCGGGGCGAGGTGAACACCGCGATGGCGACGGTGAGGCAGAAGAAGATTTCCGCAAGGCCCGCATGAGCGGTCGAGATGGGGGCCGGCAAGAAAAAGAGAACCGTTAGGCCACCGAGGACGCCCTGGAGAATCACGACAGCCAGTGCCGCGAGCCCGAGCCGCTTTATCCAGCGGCGTCGGTCGCTCCTCCAGAGCGAGGCGGCGAGCACAATCGTCAGCAACCCGACGCTCGAGGCGATCAGTCGATGACCGTGCTCGTAGAAGATTCCACCGACCCACATCGAAGGCGGGAACGTGAACATGTTCCAGCCGTAGCTTGTCGGCCAGTCGGGCACCGACAGCCCGGAATCGGTGCTGGTGACCAGACTTCCGACCAGCACGAGCAACACAGTCCAACCCGCGACGAACGTGGCGAACTTGTGAAGCATTGCGGGTCAGGCAGGGCGGGCAAACCACCCGAGACCCCTCACTCCTCGATAGGCACCGCCGCGTTGAACGTGAACGGGACGTCCTTGGTTTCCTTCGGCCCGAGCGTTACGCTCTGGGTCGACGTGCCGAGCCTCTCGTGCCACGCTTCGATCGTATACGTCCCGGGCGGCAGTCCCTCCAGTGTGTACTTGCCGTCGGCGTCGGTGATGGCGAAGTAGGGATGATCCAGCACGCCAACGTACGCATTCATCCAGCCGTGCACATCGCACTTGAAGGGCACCATCACTTCCACCGCGGTGAAGGTATGGGTCATCTTCATCCCTTCGATGGGCTGGCCGGTGTTGAACTCCCGGTTGTTCTCCGGAAGCGCGTGGATGTTGTGCAGCGTCGGATCGTTGTTGACGATTTCGAGTGGCTGGTTGACGCGTATGCCGAACACGTGCGGGTGGTAGCGGCAGCCGTCCTGATCGAGCGTCACGGGAGCAGTGGGTGGGTTGTACACGTAGTTGCCCAGCCCGTCCTTAACGTACACGAAGACGTTGGCAAGCGCCTTGCCGTCGCTGCCGATCACGAAAGTTTCCTGGGCTTGCGGACCCGGCGCTTCTTTTAGGCACACTGGGTCAGCGTTCATTCGGATGCGTTCGTTGGCCGGTGCCGTGCCGTTCAGCACGACGGTCCCCATCACGTTGCCGGCGGTCGCCGGGTCCACTCTCTCCGCGCCGGGCGCCGGCGCGGCGGTGGACGATTCCTCGCCGCCGCCGCCGCACGCGACGAGTGACGCCGCGAGAGTCAAATTCAAGGAGTGAACCCAGACGTGTCGCAGACGCATTGACCCCTCCTCACGAAGAAAGATGCGCAAGGGAACCGACAAAACGGACGTGCAATCATACCCTAGAGCACGGCTGTCGAGAGAGCGCGGCTGTCGAGTTCGCCCGAGGGCGCCTGATCCGCCGGGTGCCAAGGATAGAGATTTGGTAAGATTAATAGTTCTCGATCGGCGAGCGGCGGTATCGTCTAGGGGTCAGGACACGTGGTTCTCAGCCACGGGACCGGGGTTCGAATCCCCGTACCGCTACCACAAGAGGTGCAACATCGGCGATTCCAGCGACGAGCCCGCCGAGCGCGACCTTCTTCCCCCCCTTCGAAGCGATACGTTCTTCCCTCTGGGGTAAACCTGAGCGGCCCAGCGAGCGTTTCTCGCAATAGTTGACGCCCGTCTGAAACGTGCTTCGTGAACAGGCTTCGCCAGGTGTTGACGTGGCGCCGAACCTGCTACTCGATCGTCTTCCGATCAAACCGCCGCAGGTCTCTACCGTTGCCTGAGTGGTGATCGTGGCGCTCAGCTCAGCCTGGCGCCGCTGCCATCCTCTAGCTCAGCCAGAAGTGGCTCGAGCGGACCGCCTGCGGCTCGCTTGTTCGATGGGTGTACAGGGGATTCAGGGACGATAGACGATATTAGAGCCCCCTCGACGCTCAACCCCCTCGCCGACAGACGGATTGGCGCCCCCCCGCGCGCGGATTACAGACCTCCACAGAGGGCATTATGTCGGCCCGTTCGGGGGGCTGCGGTCAAGCGTGATTCCAGACGCTGAGGCGCACGTCTGGCTGGCTGACGGGGAACAGGCTGGGTCAGGCGGGTTCGTCGAAGAGGATCTGGTCGCCAGCGACCTCAGTCGGAGGCGCATCACCGACAAGGTGCAGCGGCGGCACCCGGGCCGGCTGGGCCTCGGGGATGTCCGTCGGCAGCCCCGGATGCTCGAGGAAACGCACAATCACCACGGGATCTTCGATCAGGGCGATCAGTGTGAGGCGTCCTGGAGAAGCTGCGCGGGCAGTTCTACCTGCTTGCGCAGACCGTGTGTGAAGTCGGTGGTGCGGAGCCGACCAACGCACCCCGGCCGCATCTGAGCAAACTGGGCTGGCATCCTGCACCCAGCATCAAATCCTCCGTTGTGGCAGCCGGATCGGAGCCGTCACAATTGTACTCCAGGCGCAATAACTGGCCGCGCACTCGCGTGAGCCGTAACCCCAGTCCCAGTTGAACCGCGCGCCGCCCCGCGCTACGCTAGACGCCTCGCCGTTTCTGTCCTGGTCGGATGCAGCCTATGACCGGTCGCCAAGCCAGTCGCATCGCTGTCGTGGTTGCCATTTGCAGCGGTTGTGGGGGCGCAAATCCAGCCACTGCGTCCACGGCGCCATCCCCCACGCCTACCTCCACGCAAACGATCCTGGCCACACGAGCTATCCCACCCAACAATTTGGTAGCGCCGATCGATCCGACGGCCATCTCCCTCGAAGGGGCTCCGATTAACCCGTTCGGCATCGTGCGGAGCGCGCTCGACCAGGGTCCGGTAGGTCACCCGGGCATCGATCTCCCCTCGGCCGCCGGCACACCGGTTCTGGCCGTGGCCGCCGGGCGCATTGTGACCGTCGGTCAAGCAGAGCCGCACCACCTCGCGGGCCAAGAAGTGCGACTGCTTATCGGCGCGGGTCCAGAGGCAGGAACCGGCTGGGTATTTCTTTACACGCATGTCGTGCTCGCTGCCGGGATCCGCATCGGAACGGAAGTCGCAGCCGGTCGGCTATTTGCCAACAGCCCGCTGAGCCCGTCAGATGGCAATCATTTCGAGCTGGCCTGGGCATTCAACGACTTCCGGTTCCATCAAGATCAGACCTGCTGGGTGCACCAACTTAACGACGCCGAGCGGGCGAGCTTCGAAGAGCACTTCAATACCGTTCTCCGTACCGACCCGCGCTTCATCGACGGATGGATGAATATGACCTTCGAAGGACGTTTCCCATTTCGCGCATTGCTCGACACCCAGCTATTCCCAGAAGGGGCGCAGCTCTGCTATCAGCCCGGTACCGATGTCAGGAAGTGACACGACACCAAGGTGAGGATCGGCACTCATTGGCCGATCAGGGTTGGCTACAGCATTCGCTACAAGAATTTGAGGGCAGCCTCAGTATTCTCAAGAAGTTCGCACACACTGACTCTCATTATTGCCTTTCCCTCATTCCGCATTGAACCCCTGCCAGCGAGCGGTAGGATCAGGTCACACTCAACGTCGTAGTCGCTGGAGGCAGCCTGTGGTCCGTCGCGACGCACAGCAGTTCGGCGTTGCCGTCTTCACTGTTATCTCTAGCCTTGCGCTTGACTGTCGGCGAGGGGGTTGAGAGTCGTGTGCTCGAAGCTCGCCATCACAGCGCGCGGATTGGTGTCACTATTGCGTTTCCCGATGTCTCTGACGCGATTCATCAGCCCCGCACTTCTAGGGACCGGCTGGCTTTCGATGTTGACCGCGATCGTCAGCGCGGCAGTCCTGTGTCTCGCGCCCCTGGTTGGGTACGCGCAGGAACCGAGCGTGGCGCCGGCTGATCGGGTCCGGCCACGCGGCACGGTGGCCGTGCTGCCATTCTCGAACATCTCCGGCCAAGCCGTCGACGAGTGGATCGGCGCGGGCGTCGCGGAGAGCCTCATGGCCGGTCTGCACCGGGGGGGCGCGCTGACGGTCATCGGTCCCGAGGTGATGCAACGGGAGCTCCGTGCCGATCTGCCAGAACAGGGCGATCGCCGAGCTGTTGAGCTTGCGCGGCGGGTTGGCGCCGCCTGGGTGGTGACGGGTTCCTATCAGCGGTCGGGGGATCAGCTTCGCATCACGGCGCGGGTGGTTGACGTGACCAGCGGTCGCGTGTCCCGCACCGTCAAAGTGGACGGCGTGGTCGATCAGATATTCGCGCTCCAGGACCGTGTCGCAGCCGAGCTGGGTCCCCACCTCCACGGGGTGTCAGGTGCCTCGGCCCCGGTTCAGCCACGGGCCGCGCCGGCAGGGACGGTTCGTCCCACCCCCCCGGCGCTCGCGCGCTCTCCGGCAGCGGCTCCGAGGACTGAGATCTCGGTGCGGTTCGACGGTCCCCCGGCCCCCGTGCCGCCGGCAGTCGCGTCGGAGCGGGACGCGCAGGGGCGTCTCACGGTCCGGGCTGTCAGGCTTACCACCCCGCTGAGGTTGGACGGGCGGCTCGACGAGGAGATCTACCAGACGGTGCCCTCGTTTGGCGACTTCATCCAAAACGATCCGGATGAAGGGCAGCCGGCCTCCGACAAGACCGAGGCGTGGGTCTTCTTCGACGATCGAACCGTGTATGTCAGTGCACGCCTCTGGAGCAGGCGCCCGGATCGGCTGGTCGCGAACGAGATGCGCCGCGACAGCCAGAACGTCTACCGCAACGACTGGTTCGGCGTAACGCTGGACACGCTGTTCGATCGCCGCAGCGGCGTCTTCGTGATGACAAACGCCCTCGGCGCGGTACGGGACGCGCTCATCACCGACGAGTCCCGTTCGGTGAACTTCGATTACAAGATGGTCTGGAACGTGAAGAGCCAGCGTTTCAACCAAGGGTGGACGACGGAGTTGGCCATTCCGTTCAAGTCGCTGCGCTACGTGCAGCGGCGCGAGCAGGTGTGGGGCCTGCTGCTGGCTCGGAAGGATTGGTGGAACAACGAGATGGCGTACCTCATGCCGATACCACGGGCGGTCGAACCAATGGGGTCGTTCAGGGTCGCCTCCGCTGCGGTGCTGGTCGGCATCGAGGCGCCGCCGGCAGGACTGAACCTCGAAGTGAAGCCGTATGTCACGGGCAATTCGAACACGATCCCAACCGAATCCGGGCTTCGTACCGATCTCGACCGGGATTTCGGCCTCGATCTGCGGTACGGACTGACCAAGAGCCTCGCGGCCGACATCACGTACAACACCGATTTCGCGCAGGTGGAGGTCGACGAGCAGCAGGTCAACCTCACGCGGTTCAGTCTCTTCTTTCCAGAGAAGCGTGAATTCTTTCTGGAAGGGCAGGGCCTGTTCACCTTCGGCGGCGCGCAGCAGCGATTCGGTGGCGGCACGCGGAACGCCGCCACGGCGCAGACCCCGATCGTGTTCTTCAGCCGTCGGATTGGGCTGCACGACGGGCAGACGGTGCCGATTCAGGTCGGCGGCCGGCTGCTTGGCAAAGTGGGCTCCTATAACCTCGGCTTGCTGAGCATCCGCACCGACGCCGTTCCGTCGGCGCAGCTTCCGGAGACGACGTTTTCCGTGATGCGGGTGAAGAAAGACATCCTGCGCCGCAGCGGCATCGGGCTCATCGCCACGGCGCGCACCCCGTCGCTGTCGGGGCACGACGCGAACGTCGTGGCTGGCGCTGACCTGAGCCTGGCGCTCTTCGAGAATCTCGAAGTGACGAGTTACTACGCGCGCAGTCGCACGCTCGACAGCACCGGCGATGAAGAGAGCTACCGCGGGCGGTTTTTCTACAACGGAGACAAGTATGGGCTCGACGTCGACTACGTGAAGGTCGGCGACGCCTTCAACCCGGAGGCGGGCTTTCTGGCCCGTAACGATTTTCGCCGCATGTTTCTCCTCGCCCGCTTCAGTCCGCGGCCGAGGCTGCGCGGCATCCGGCGACTCTCGTGGGACGCCAGCGTCGAGAACATCGAGGCCGCCTCCGGCGCGGAGCTCCAGACGCGAACGGGCCGCGGCAACTTCCGCATCGACTTCGAGAGTGGCGACAGCGTCATGGCGAGGTTCGAGCGGAACGAGGATCGGCCGCAGACTGCATTTCCCCTCGCGGGAGGCGTGACCGTCCAGCCCGGCGTGTACCGATTCGATCAGGGCACGCTTTCCTATCAAGTGGCCGCCCAGCGGAAGATCACGGGCACTGTTTCGGCGACCACCGGAGAGTTCTACGGCGGCACGCGGAACACCGTGAGCTACAACGGACGCGTCGAGGTGACGAAGCAACTGGCCGTGGAGCCGCGTGCCTCGGTCAATTGGCTCGACCTGCCGCAGGGAAAGGTCCGGACCGAGCTCTACAGCGCACGGACGACGTACGCGATCACGCCCCGCTCGTTCGTGGCGGCGCTCCTCCAGTACAACTCCGCCGCCAACGTCGTGGGCCTTAACGCCCGCTTTCGCTGGGAATATCGCCCGGGCAGCGACTTCTTCTTCGTCTATAGCGAGGGACGGGATGCGGCGATTGCCGGATTCCCGGCGCTGTCGAATCGACAGGTGGCGGTGAAATTCACACGACTGTTCCGATTCTGACGCGACGCTAGAACCGCCACGCCCGGCCTCGAGGCGGATCCCTACATTGTTACCATACCTCGCGTAGACACGATCCCGCTCAGCAGTCTGTCGAACTTCACCCGACCAGCGAACTTATATAAACGCGAGTGCTACGAAACCGGCTAGCATGAAGCGGGTCGCGCCCCAAGACTGATTCGGCCCGACGTCGTAACCTTATAGAGACTCGTGATAAGGAGACTACACCCATGCTTCGACGCCTCTTGACCGCCGCTTCGATTGCGTTCGTCGCAGTTCCGCTCATGGCCCAGGCCCCAACCGGCTGGAAGATTCGCGTCGACCGGAGTCAGAACTCCACCGATCCGGACAACACGCCGAAAGTGCAGTTTATGGCGATGGGCAAGGGCTTCCACGTGATCAGCGGCCCGGCCGGTACGTTCTGGAATCCGGCAAATACAGTCACGAGCGACTACACGCTGTCGGCGACATTCAACCTCTTGGAGCCGAGCGGGCACGTCAACTACTATGGACTTGTCTTCGGCGGCGACGCTTTAGACGGTCCGAATCAGAATTACGTCTACTTCCTCGTGGGGCAGGACGGCACCTATCTCGTGAAGCACCGGGCTGCCGAGGCGACACACAACGTGAAGGCCAAGACGGCGCACGAGGCAGTTAAGGAGACCGGGGCGGACGGCCAATCGGTGAACGCACTGGAAGTCCGCGTCGTGGGCGATACCATTTCGTACGTGGTCAATGGCACCGTCGTCCACACCACTCCGAGGACCGGCATGACGGCCAAGACTGACGGCATCGTGGGCGTGCGGGTGAACCACCTGCTGAACGTGCATATCGACGGATTCGGCGTCACTAAGAGCTAGTGTGACTCCAACTTCATGGGCCTAACTTGAGGCACTCGCTCCTCGCACCAGGTCGATGTGGCGCTCTCGAGCCCGCTCGAGCGGCTTTGCCCTTCGCGAGCTGGTCGGTGACCACATCGAGCGATGGAGGAACTTGATCCCAGCTTGAAGTTGACGAGGGTCTGGTAGCCGACGTTCCAGCGTGTCGCTTCCTTTCGCAGCTGTCGCAAGACCTCAGGGCCCAGTCGGACCGCGATGAGCTGGCGCGCGCGATCGCCCAACGGACGACGGCCGACACGTCGCACGGCACGAAGCTGCTCGTTGGGGGCTTCTAGAATATCCAAGAAGGCAATCCTTCGCGCGGTCGCCGTACGCCGCTCTCTCCTTCCAGCTCGCGCGCCGCGCGCGGATGATGCGGATCGTTCCGACATCGCCTGACCTCACTGCATACGCGACCATCAGGATGTGCTCGAGTGCCAACCATCCAAAACGGAGAAACCAATCCTCTTCGGCTGAGTGTCCGAGATCTGGGCCCGCACTGATCCAGTATCCTCGACGCCGCTTCCTTTGCCGCCTAGTCGTTGCCGCAAGAACGTCGCCTGTTCGCCTTAATGCGGTAACGCCCACGTCGTACGGATGTCGCTCGATCAGGATAGGGTCATCAATGAGGTGGCGCTGGTCGATGAAGCCAGCGTGCTTTCGCAGCAGGGTCAGCCTCCGAGGGTCAACCACACACGCAACGAACGGCCGGGCGCGGCCGCCAGCGGCTGGCCGAAGCGCGGTGAGCCGACGACGGATCCGACCGCCTGATCGTTCCTGGCGTCCAGAAGGTTCTCGGCCCGCACCCCCAGTCGAGGAACAAGTTTCGACCCGATGTCGAGAGGAACCGCGGCAGCGGTAATCTACGGTGCGCTACACATGCAGTGAGTGAGCGGATACTCCACGCGCGCTGCTGCGAGGCATGCCGCCTCGGTCGGTATAGAGGCCGTTTCCCTCGACGTCGATTCCGGAGCGAATGCTGTACAGAACGGCACTCGCCGAGGTCGCGACAAGAGAGACCGACACGGCCGATGGGAGTCGGAGACGTCGAGCCTGTCAGTAATTTTGTGTTTGTGAGCCATGCTGACTCCCGAAAGGGGAAGGAGCGAGTATGGCGAAGGAGAAGCAAGAGACCAGGTTTAGCGCCGAGCTGCTGGATGAACTACTGGAGGGGCAAGACGCCGCGACGGTGTTGCGCTCCGACGGACTGGTAGGGGATCTGAAGAGGGCGTTGGCCGAACGGATGCTGAACGCCGAGATGGACGTGCATCTCGGTGGGGAGACCGAGCAGGACGGCGGCAACCATCGAAACGGCTCGAGCCGGAAGACGGTACTCAGCGACGACGGCGAGCTGGTGCTGTCGATTCCCCGAGACCGACACGGCCGCTTCGATCCCGCCCTGATCCGGAAGTATCAACGAAGATTTCCGGGGTTCGACGACAAGATCGTCGCGTTGTATGCCCGGGGGATGAGCACGCGCGACATCCAGGCGCATGTCGGCGAGCTCTACGGCATCGCGATTTCGCCGAACCTCGTTTCGGTGGTGACGGATTCGGTCATCGACGAAGTTCGAGCGTGGCAGGCGCGGCCGCTGGAGTCGACCTACGCGATCGTGTACTTCGATGCGCTGCGGGTCAAGATCCGT
Source organism: Vicinamibacterales bacterium (assembly GCA_965197865.1). GTDB lineage: Bacteria > Acidobacteriota > Vicinamibacteria > Vicinamibacterales > CAVVIG01 > CBDANZ01. Next base: position 561,806 of record CBDANZ010000005.1, on the reverse strand, counting down.
GACGAGGGCCTGGTACGCAACAAGGCCGTATACCTGGCCATCGGCGTGCGGTGTTCCGGGCACAAGGACATCCTCGGCCTGTGGATCGAGCAGACCGAAGGCGCCAAGTTCTGGCTGCGCGTGATGAACGACCTCAAGGCCCGCGGAGTGCAGGATATTCTGCTCGCCATCGTTGATGGGCTGCAGGGATTTCCCGACGCGATCACCGCCGTGTTCCCGGACACGATCGTGCAGACCTGCATCGTGCACCTGATCCGGAATTCGATCCGCCTGGCGGCCTGGAAGGACCGCAAGCCCTTGGTTCAGGCTCTGAAGCCGGTCTACCAGGCCGACGATGCCGCGACGGCCGAACAGGCGCTGGGCGCATTCGAAGGCGGCGAGTGGGGACGGCGTTTCCCGACCGTGGTCCAGAGCTGGCAGCGCCACTGGGACCGGATCATTCCGTTCTTCGCTTTCCCCGCGGCCGTGCGGAAGATCGTGTACACGACGAACGCGATCGAGAGCCTGCACAGCGGCGTGCGCAAGAGCATCCGGAACAAAGGGCATTTCCCGAGCGACGAGGCCGCCACGAAACTCATCTGGCTGGCCTTGCGCCATCTCACGGCGAAGTGGAAGAATCCCCCGGTCGCCTGGGCGGCGGCCAGGGTACAATTCGCGATTCAGTTCGGCGATCGATTCAGGCTGGGGGACTAACTAACGGCAATAGCTCACACACAAAATTTCTGACACCCCCGAGACGTCAGACGGTCACGACGTTGTGCGGCGAGATCCCGGTCGATTCGGCCCACTCCGACACATGTCCGGCCGTGAGGACCTTCTCCCACCCGCCTTCGATTTCCTTGAGCTTCTTCACGCCCTCCAGCCAGCCCCTGATCTGCTGATCGCTGAGGCCCTGGGCGCGCATGGCCGAGACCCGGCTGCGAAGGACCCTGGATGAGCCCACAAACTGTCCGGCCAGCCCTTTGAGCTCCCCGAGGGCCCGCCTAACGAGGGCCTGATCGACTTCGCCCCGGGCCCTATCACGGTCGCGGCGCGCCACTTCCACGATCAGTTCGGTCCGTCCAATCACAGCGTCGAGCACGCCCAGACCGAGCCCCGTCTCCAACCTGGCAAGCGTCACCCGCGACTCGGTGCAGTTGATAAGCCGCACCCCGACGGGATCGGCGCCTCGCAGGAAGGGCACCTGTGCACCGGACCTTACGGAGGTCGAGAGGATACTGCGGTTCCCAGACACACGGCGAATCGAACAGGTCGAGTTCTCATGTCACGCTCCTCTGATGTCACGCTCTTGAAGTAGCGCCGAAGTATCAGGGGGGTCGGCTTCAGGCGTCGAGCAATCCAACGACTTCCTCAATTGAGAGGCTGCCTTCAGGGGCCTGCTGCAGCGCAATGAGGCGCGCCCGGTACGCTCCGACGTCGGCGAACCGCTCGAAGCGAGGCCGCCCATCGGGTCCACGCACGATCAATACGTAGGCGCCTGGGTCCTCATCCGATGTCGGCTCGTGAGTTGTTCGGCGACGGTCGAGCATCAACCCTTGTATCGGCTGGATTAGGTCCGGTCATCGACCCGATGCGCGCCTGAGAGGACTGCCTTACCCCGGCGGCTCAGATTTTCAATTCTGTAAGGTGCCTTGCGCGTCAACCAGAACGCGCGCGCCGATCTCGCTCAACGGAGTCTGGCGGCCGGCCAGTCAAGCGCGCAGCCGAGGCGAAGTCGCTGCTGCGTCTGTTACGCGGCGTAAAGCGGGAGACGCATCGGAATAGTCGGCTTTCCGGCCGAGTGACCTCACCGCCGCCGCCCTTCAAGTGGGCGGTCGGCAAGCGTTGGCAGCTTCCCCATCTGAGACCCTTCTGGCGGCCGTACACCGATCGGCGGCCTCGATCGAGCCATCGCAAGAAGTTCACACGCCTTGGGGTTGACGTCGCCACGAGGCGCCCGCGGCATGAGCTCCAGCGTCACCGCCGGCGTCATGCTGCGGAGCGGCGAGAGCGTCCACGGGCTGACGACCGCCGCCCTCTGGGTGAACGCCGCCATCGGCCTCGCGGCCGGCATCGGCTCCTACGCCGTGGCGATCAGCAGCGCCGTGCTCACGGTGGCCGTGCTGGCGCTGTTTCCGGTGGGGTACGGAGGTGTGGCGGCCGACGGCCTGGGCGGCTACGCGGCGCCGGGCACCCGCGCGTGGATCAGGCTGTCGCAGTACCTCTGAGGAACCATTCGACTTCCTGCGCAAGCGCGTCGGCGTCTCATCCAGCGGCGAATGCTCAGGGTGATGACGACCGCGAGGCGAGCGCCGCGTCGACGGCAGGCGGGATGATAGCCGTCACGTCGCCCTCCAGGCGGAGCGTCACGGACGGGTGACCGTCGTGCTCGGTGGCGCCTCGGTTGACGATGATGTAAGGGGTGCCGCGCTCAGCGGCGAGCAGCGGAATGGAGGCTGCAGGATAGACCGAAAGCGTCGATCCGAGCGCCAGGACGAGATCGGCCTTGCCGGCGGCGGCGGCGGCGCGGTCCAGATCCGTTGCGTGCAACGACTGGCCAAAGCTGATGGTGGCCGGCTTGAGGACGCCGCCGCAGGCGCAGCCAGGCGGACTTCTCGTCGTCTTGAAGTGCGCGAAGTGGAGCGCTGTGTCACTCGTAGCATGGCACCGCTGGCATTCGACAAGAAGGTCCGTGCCGTGCAGCTCGACGAGCAGGGCCGGCGACGTGCCGGCGCGGCGGTGCAGACCATCGACGTTTTGCGTTACGACCGAGACCACCTTCCCTGCGCGTTCCAGCGCCGCGACGGCATGATGCACGGGGTTCGGCTGAGCGTGCTGATAGATTCGCCAGGTTTCCAGCTTGAAGTCCCAATACTCCACCCGCGCGGCTTCCGACGCGAGGAACTCGTCGTAGTACACAGGGCGGCGGCGCGTCCACACGCCACTGGGGCCGCGGAAATCCGGGATGCCGCTGGCAGTCGACACGCCGGCTCCGGAGACGACCAGGATGCGCTGAGACGCTTGCAGCCATTCGACTAGGCCTCGATTGATCACGACGACCTACTTTATCATCGGATATCCCACGCGAAAGCCACGCCCAAGACGCAAGGCATCCGGCAATCTCGAAGAATGCTACCGTCATAGACGCCAAGAGTGTGCGCGTCGCTGCGCGAACGAGTCTGTCGTCTCTGCAGGAAGCGCCGCCAGGGCGTCCGCATTGTAGGCCAGCATTTCTGCGGCGTACGCCGGCCCGCGATGGAAACAAAAGTCGCAAGATGGCTCTCTGGCGACACGTGCATAGGCACTACATTTCGCAACGTGCTCTGGTGCTGCAGACGACGAGCTGTGAACGTCTACTAGAATCGGTGGCGGTGACGCCAGCGTATCGCGTCTTGAACGCCAACCGAAAAGTCTGACCCCACATGCGATGACACGCTGGGCTGGTCTGATAGGCGGCCAGCTGGGCGTTCATGCTTCCGGCCGCAACGCCGCTCAATGCTATCGTCTTCGGTTCGGGCTACATCACGATGGCGCAGATGCGTACTGCGGGCCTGTGGCTGAACCTGGCGGGGCTGGTACTGTTGACGGCCTTCACATACTGGATCGCGTTGCCGCTCTTCGGCGTCGACCCGAGGCACTAACCCCTACCTAAAGCCGTTCGAGGCAATACAGCAGCCACCGGACACGAGACTCGGACCGCGCGGACACGACGCAGCGCTGCCCTCACCCGCCCCGAGCGACGCGCAAGCCTCAATCCTCGACTCCACGACGTCGAAAATCTGTTGCCCTCGTGGAACGCGCCGACCCTGGGCTCGCACTAGCCTCGACGGCCGTTTCCACTCTCCGGCTTGTGTCTCCACGCGGTTGGTGCTAAGATAAAGGACTAAATTAGTCGTATATATCCCGTAGTGCTAAGACGCTCTAAGAAAATGGATTGCGCTTTGATGATGAGGCACTGTGATTGAGATTCGTGAAAACGCCGCGCGGCAGATTCGGAAGCTGCTCGCGCGGCAGCACATGGAGGAGGGTGGCCTGCGGATAGCGCTGAAGGCCGGCGGCTGCTCGGGCTTCGAGTACGTGTTTGCCTTGGAACCGGCGCCCAGCAAAGACGATCACGTGTTTCGCGGTCCGGATGGCGCCATGATCTTCGTCGACCCCAGGAGCTTCCGGCTGCTGGACGGCACCGTGCTCGACTACGACACGAGCCTGATCAGCCGCACCTTTCTCCTCGAGAACCCGCACGCCAAGAGCACGTGTGGCTGCGGCATCTCGTTCAGTGTAGAAGACGACACTCGCCTCGCCAGCCCTGACGGGCGCGCCGAACAGGACCATCAATGACCACAGCGACACGCACGATCGAGGAACTCGCCAACCGGGAATACCAGTACGGCTTCATCACCGACATCGAAGCCGAGACCGTCCCGAAAGGGCTCAATGAGGAAGTCGTCGGGTTGATCTCCGAGAAGAAACGAGAGCCCGCGTGGTTACTCGAGTGGCGCCTGAAGGCGTACCGCACCTGGCTCACCATGACCGAGCCGACGTGGCCGAACGTCCGCTACCCGGCGATCGACTACCAGGACATCATCTACTACTCGGCGCCCAAGAAGCAGCCGGCTCTCAACAGCCTCGACGAGGTCGATCCGGAGATTCGCGCGACGTTCGGGAAGCTCGGGATTCCGCTCGAGGAGCAGAAGCTGCTGGCCGGCGTCGCCGTTGACGCCGTGTTCGATAGCGTCTCGGTCGCGACGACGTTCCGGACGAAGCTAGCGGAGCAGGGAATCATCTTCTGTTCCTTTTCCGACGCGGTGCAGGAGCATCCCGATCTCGTGCGGAAGTACCTCGGCACCGTCGTGCCGTACTCAGACAACTTCTTTGCGACGCTCAACTCGGCGGTCTTCAGTGATGGGTCATTCGCCTACATCCCCAAGGGCGTGCGCTGTCCGATGGAACTGTCCACCTATTTCCGCATCAACGCCCGGAACACCGGTCAGTTCGAGCGCACGCTCATCATTGCCGAGGCAGGCGCGCACGTGAGCTATCTCGAGGGCTGCACGGCGCCGATGCGGGACGAGAACCAGTTGCACGCCGCCGTCGTGGAGCTCGTCGCGCTCGACAATGCGACGATCAAGTACTCGACGATCCAGAACTGGTATCCGGGCGACAAGGACGGCAAGGGCGGCATCTTCAATTTCGTGACCAAACGCGGCAAAGCGGCCGGCGTGAACTCGAAGATCACCTGGACGCAGGTCGAGACCGGGTCGGCCATCACGTGGAAGTACCCCGGTTGCATCCTGCAGGGCGACAACTCGATCGGCGAGTTCTACTCCGTGGCGACGACCAACAACTGGCAGCAGGCCGACACCGGCACCAAGATGATTCACGTTGGCCGGAACACCAAGAGCACGATCGTCTCCAAGGGCATCTCGGCGGGACACGGTCAGAACACCTACCGCGGTTTGGTGAAGATCGGCAAGCACGCCACCGGCGCGCGCAACTACTCGCAGTGCGACTCGCTGCTCATCGGCGACGAGTGCGGCGCCCACACGTTCCCGTACCTGGAGATCCGGAACACGTCGGCGAGGGTGGAACACGAGGCCTCCACCTCGAAAATCGACGAGGACCAGATCTTCTATTGCCGCCAGCGCGGTCTCTCGACCGAAGACGCCGTGAACCTGATTGTCAGCGGATTCTGCCGGGGGGTCTTCCGCAAGCTGCCGATGGAGTTCGCCGTGGAAGCGCAGAAACTCCTCAGCGTCACCCTGGAAGGCAGCGTCGGCTAAGCCGTGTCCATGCTTGATATTCGCAACCTCCACGTACAGGTCGGCGGCACGCCGATCCTCCGAGGCATCGACCTCTCGGTCAGCGCCGGAGAAGTCCACGCCATCATGGGGCCGAACGCCTCGGGCAAGAGCACGCTCGCGCGCGCCCTGTCCGGCCACCCCGACTACCGGGTAACCGCAGGCTCGGTGTCGTTTGAGGGTCGCGATCTGCTCGCCATCGATCCGGAAGAGCGCGCCCGCGAAGGCTTGTTCATGGCGTTTCAGTACCCCGTCGAGATTCCCGGCGTGAATAATTCGTATTTCCTAAAGGCGGCGCTGAACGCGCTGCGCAAGCACCGCGGACAGGAGGAGCTCGACGCCATCGAGTTCATGGCTTTCTTGCGCGAGAAGGCGGCGCTGCTCGAGATCGACCCAGGGATGCTCACCCGGTCCGTTAACGAAGGGTTCTCTGGGGGCGAGAAGAAGCGCAACGAGATCTTCCAGATGGCGCTTCTCGAGCCGAAGCTGGCGATTCTCGACGAAACCGATTCGGGCCTCGACATCGATGCGCTCAAGCTCGTCGCGGGCGGCGTCAACACGATGCGGAGCCCGAAGCGGGCCATCATCATTGTCACTCACTATCAGCGGTTGCTCGAGTACATCGTCCCCGATTTCGTGCATGTGCTGTCGGCCGGACGGATCGTGAAATCCGGCGGCCGGGCGCTCGCGCTCGAGCTCGAGGACAAGGGGTACGGCTGGCTCGAGCCCGAGGCGGCCGCCGCCGTCCAGGGAGCGAAGGCTTAGCGGCATGGCGCACATCGTCCGGTCCCGTCCGCAGACCGACGCCTATCTGGCCGATTTCGATCGTGTGGCCCTCACGCGTGCTGCGACCGAGCCTGTGTGGCTGCGCGATCTGCGCCGAAAAGGCATCGAGCGCTTCGTTGACGCGGGCTTTCCCACGACGCGCGACGAGGAATGGAAGTTCACGAGCGTCGCGCCGATCGCCGACCGGACGTTTATGCCCGCGCACGATGGTCGGAGCCGCCTCACGGCGGATCAGGTGGAGGGCTGGCCAGGCGCGCCCGGCAGCTGCCGGCTGGTGCTGGTGAACGGCGCCTACGCGCCGGAGCTGTCCGGAGGCGAGGTGCCGGGCGGCGTGCACCTGTCCAGTCTGGCGTCTGTCCTGGCCACGAACCCAACAGCCGTGGAGCCGTATCTCGGCCGGTTCGCCCCGCCAGATCGCCAGGCGTTCGCGGCCTTGAACACGGCCTTTCTCCGCGACGGCGCGTTTGTATGCATCCCGCCTGGCACGATCATCGAGCGGCCCATTTTGCTGCTCTTTGTGTCGGTTTCGCCCGAGACCGCCAGCGTGTCGCACCCGCGCGTTCTGATCGTGGCCGGCGACCGCAGTCAGGTCCGGATCGTCGAAAGCTATGTCGGGCTGCCGGGAGAGGAGTACTTCACGAACGCGGTCACGGAGGTCGTGGTCGGTTCCGGCGCGGTCGTCGACCATTACAAGCTGCAACAGGAGAGCCGGCGGGCCCATCACGTCGGCAGCATGTACGTGCACGGCACGCGCGACGCCGTCTTTTCGTCGCACTCGATCGCCTTCGGCGGCGCGCTCGTCCGAAACGACGTCGTCGCGGTGCTCGACGGCAAGGGCGGCGACTGTACGTTGAACGGCCTCTATCTCGCGGACGACCGGCGGCTCGTCGACAATCACACGACGATCGACCACGCCAAGCCGCACTGTGGCAGTCATGAGATCTACAAAGGGATCCTCAGCGGACACGCCCGCGTCGTCTTCAACGGCAAGATCATCGTACGGCCCGACGCGCAGAAGACCGACGCCAAGCAAACGAACAAGGCGTTGCTGCTCTCTGACGATGCGCAGATCAATACGAAGCCGCAGCTCGAGATCTTCGCCAACGATGTGAAATGCACGCACGGCGCGGCGGTGGGTCAGCTCGACGAGGACGCCATCTTTTATCTGCGCGCCCGCGGCCTCGACCTGCCACAGGCTCACGCCATGCTGATCCACGCGTTCGCGGGCGACGTGCTCAACGGGATCCGGATCGAGACGCTCCGTCGATCGCTTGAAGCGCGCCTGCTCTCCGAGTTGCCCGCGGGCGGGGTGTGAAGGCCGCGACGCACCCGCTATGACCAGCATCACCAGCATCGGCGCGCCGTCCCAGGTCGAGTTCGACGTGCGCCGGGTCCGCGAGGACTTTCCCATTCTTCGGCAGAGGGTGCACGGCAAGCCGCCGCTCGTCTACCTGGACAACGCCGCGACGACGCAGAAGCCTCGTGCCGTACTCGACGCGGTGAGCGCTTACTACAGCCACGACAATGCGAACGTCCACCGTGGCGTCCACCTCCTCAGCGAGCGAGCCACGCAGGCGTTCGAAGACGCCCGCGCTACACTGCAGCGCTTCATCAATGCGGCCGCGCCGCACGAACTCGTCTTCACGCGCAACGCCACTGAAGGCATCAATCTGGTGGCCCAGACGTTCGGCCGGACACGTCTCGGTCCTGGCGACGAGGTGGTGCTCTCCGCAATGGAGCACCACTCCAACATCGTCCCGTGGCAGATGGTGTGCCAGGAAAAGGGCGCGTCGCTGAGGGTGATCCCGATCACGGACGAAGGAGCGCTGCAGCTCGACGAGTACGAGCGCCTGCTCGGGCCCCGCACGCGGCTGGCCTCGATCGTCCACCTGTCGAATGCGCTCGGGACGATCAACCCCGTCCGGCAAATGATTACGGCGGCACACCGGCACGGCGTGCCGGTGCTCGTTGATGGATCCCAGGCGGTCCATCACATGACGGTGGATGTCCAGGCCCTCGACGCCGACTTCTATGTGTTCACCGGCCACAAGCTGTACGGACCGACCGGGATTGGTGTGCTGTACGGCAAGGAGCGCCTGCTCGAGGAGATGCCGCCGTATCAAGGTGGCGGCGACATGATCAGCTCGGTCACGTTCGAGAAGACCACCTACAACGTGTTGCCGTACAAGTTCGAGGCGGGAACACCGAACATCGCGGGGGCGATCGGGTTGGCGGCGGCGGTAGACTACCTTGCCACGATCGGGATGGATCGGATTACGGCTCACGAACGCGAGCTCCTGACGTACGGTACGGCAGCGCTGTTGGAGGTGCCGGGGCTGAGGCTCCTCGGAACGGCCCCCGAGAAGGCCGGCGTGCTCTCGTTCGTGATCGACGGGGTACATCCGCACGACATCGGCACGCTCGTCGATCGGGATGGCGTCGCAATCCGCACCGGGCACCATTGCACCCAGCCCTTGATGCAGCGGCTGGGCGTTCCCGCCACCGCACGCGCGTCGGTGGCACTCTACAACACCCACGGGGAGATCGACGCCCTCGTCGCGGCGCTCCACAAGGTGCGCGAACTCTTTACGTAACGAACCCGGGGCCGGCTCGATGACGGGTGGGTGTTCAAGACGAGAAGCCGACGCCATGCTCCTGGGAATAGTGGAAAGGTTGCCGAGTGTCCGATCTTCGAGAACTCTATCAAGAGCTGATCCTCGACCACAACCGCCGGCCGCGCAACTTCCGCGCGATTGAAGGCGCCAACCGTCATGCCGAGGGCTACAACCCTCTTTGCGGCGATCAGCTGTCGCTCTACCTCGAGGTCGAGGACGACGTGATCAAGGACGCCAGCTTCCAGGGCTCGGGATGTGCGATCTCGAACGCGTCGGCTTCGATGATGACCGACAGCGTCAAGGGTAAGACACTGAGCGAGGCCCGCGACATGTTCAACGGATTCCACCAGATGGTGACCGGGAACTCCGACCCGCTCGCCGCTCCAGAACGGCTGGGCAAGCTGGCCGTGTTTGAGGGCGTCCGCAGTTATCCTTCGCGCGTGAAATGCGCGAGCCTCGCCTGGCACACCCTTCGCTCTGCGGTCGACGCGAGGGACGAAGTCGTGTCGACAGAAGCGGAGTAGGCGCGACTGATGGCCATGGCGGACAACGTCATCAAACTCACCGACGAAGACGCGGCGCGGGCCGACAAGGCGGCGCGAGTGGCTTCGAAGGCAGGCGCGACAGCCGGTGCAATCTTCGAGCGTCGTGACCCCGTCAAGACTCTCGTGATGCAACCGCAGATCGTCGAGGTGCTCTCGACGATCTTTGACCCCGAGATCCCCGTCAACATCTACGAGCTCGGCCTCATCTACGAGATTGCCGTTGACGCCGACCTCGTGGTCGGCGTTCGTATGACGTTGACCGCGCCTGGCTGCCCCGCCGCCCAGAGCCTGCCCGTCGAGGTCGTCAACAAGCTGAAGCAACTGCCCAGTATCACCGACGCGCACGTGGACATCGTCTGGGACCCGCCTTGGGACAAAGACCGGATGTCGGACGCCGCGAAACTGCAACTCGGGATGTTCTGACTGAGATCGCTCGTCCGCGAATTGGTCCGACCTAACGACCGCGACTTGATTCGATCACGTAAATGCGGATTGAAGAAGATCCGCATCTCCTGATTCCCGAGTCTCTGGCGGCCCGGCCGACTAAATCAGCCGCGCGCGAATCTCCGGCGGCGGAATCTCGCACGCATTCGACCGACCTGCGACTTGATGGCGAATCGCGGCGACGAGACGGTACACAAGATCGCGAAGCGGGCGAGGGATGATGAGGAGACCGCTCAGCAGGGACCAGGGCCAGCATAGTCGCCGCGCGATTCTCAGCGAGGCCGTCGACGACAGATAAATCTGGCCGTGCTCGATCAGAATCAGGCTGCGCGCTGTCTGGCGAGTCATCCCATACAAGGCCAGGAGCGCCGTAGCCTTGTCGGTCTGGGACGCACCAAATCGAAAATACCCCTGCGGGTCACGCGTCGCGATGAATCGTACGGCACCCTCGCAGAATGCGCAGGTCCCGTCGAAAAGCACGACGGCACCTTGATCAACGCGGCGGCTGCGCGAGCGTGTGTCGAGGGATCGCGATATCAAGAGCTTCTACGGCCTGACGTTCACCGTAATCATAGTGCAGGTGCCTGGCATCGTGTTGTGTAGGTCGTCTCCGAGCTGCAGGGCGAGTTTGTGCTTGCCTTCGCGAGGTCCTTGACGTCCCCCGCTGCATTTACTCTATGGCGTTTGCGCCCTGTGTGTGGTTCACAACGGGCCGATGGACTTTTCACTAGACACACCTGCTCCTTGTCTGAACTAGAATCGCGTCCGCGTGGCTGATATCTTTCTGGTGACCTGTCCATATTGCGGCGAGCAGATTGAAATCTACGTCGAGCCCGATGTCAGGGGCAACTTCGTCCAGGACTGCGAAATCTGCTGCAGTCCCTGGCGAGTCCGGGTGTCAGGTCGAGACGATGACCGCATCGTTGACGTCGGACGTGCGGACGGCTCGGAGTAGGGCTGGCTGCCGACGTGGAAACGCAAGAACACAATCGTCCCAGACGACGATGTCTGGGCGGTACGCACGCGCAGCGGGTGCCTCACCGCGCACAACGAGCACACGGTTATCATCACGAAAGGCACGCGCGCAATGTCCCATAACTCGGCCCAACGGCCTAATGTCCCATCAGTGAGCCGAGCCATTGAATCGACGATCACGCGTCATCACGCCGCGCGAGCGTGGTAATCGAAGAGCCTGCCAAGATACTGACGCCGGCGAATTCGGCCGACACATTCCCCCATGAGTGTGCCATCGATCAACTCGTTCCCAAGGCCCGGTGATTCCACTCGCTGTGGTAGTGCTTGACAAATTCGCGGGTCGTCTGGCGCGGGTGGCGCTCCTCGAGCGCGAGAAGAGGTTCTCCGCGGCCCGCGAATGCAGGCCCAATCGCAGCAGCGTGACGACATCGCAGGTCAGGCGAAATCACGGCACGGAACACGGCGAAAGGACGGGGCGCCATGCGGGTCAGGATCTCATACGGGGCGACGGACAGAACCTCACGCTGGTGAGTCGGCGGCGACGGCCGGCGGCCTAATTGCTAGCCTGGACACACTAACCGCAGAGTACAATTATAATTCATGAGCGCATCGGTAATCGACGAGATGGAGGCCCCCACATGGTGGTAAAGAGAGTCGCGGGTTTCGCGTGTGCGTTCGTAGCAGTCTTGAACCTCGCCTGCGGGTCCGCTCCGGGGGAGACCGGGGTCGTAGCCACGGGGCAAGGCTCGGCAATCGAGGTCTCTGAGCTCGTCGGCCAGATGCGCGACATGGCCTGGGCCGAAGAGGTTGACGCGGCGCAGGAGCTCATCGAACAGCAGCGCCCGCACCAGAATGTGTCGTCGGCCGGGTGGCTGGTCGCTGCTTCCTGGCTCGGTCGTGGCGCCAGCTTCGCCGAGCGCTGGGATGTGGCCGACCGCTATGCGCACGAGGCGTACGACGGCAGCCTCGCCTTGCTCGACGAACGGGAACTGGACGCGGAAGGTCAGCTCCCGACCGCACTGGGCGCCGGCATCGAGGTCTTGGGCCGCGTGCAGGATGCCACGGGCGATCGCACGGGCGCGGTCGAGTTCCTTCAGACGCAGCGCGAGCGCTACAAAAACACCTCGATCGAGACCCGGATGCAGAAGAATGTCCTCCTCCTGAGTCTGGAAGGCCAGCCGTTTCCAGTGCTCGATGTTGAACACTACCTCGGTGCGCCGCTACCGTCAGCCGACAGCCTGAAGGGTAAGGTCGTCGTGGCGTTTTTCTGGGCCCACTGGTGTGGGGACTGTAAGCAGCAGCTGCCAATCCTCGAGCAGTTGCACGAGAACTACGGCGAGCAAGGACTCGCGATCCTTGGCCCGACCCAGCTCTATGGCTACATGGCCCGCGGCCAGGACGCGACGCCGGAACAGGAGCTCGAGTATCTGCGAGGCGCCTACCAAGAGCGGTATCCTGTCCCGTCCTGGATGAGCGTACCGGTGAGCCAGCAGAACTTCCTGGACTTCGGCGTCAGCACGACGCCGACGCTGGTCATCATCGACCGCGAAGGGATCGTGCAGCTCTACAACCCCGGCAATCTGATGTACGAGGAGCTGTCGGCACAGGTCGAGCGGCTACTGGCCACCTAAGGTCCCGCTGGACGGGTCGTCCGATGTCGCTCGCGACGGCATCCGGCTGCAGTTCCCCTGTACCGCGGTCTGGTCCTCTATCTCGCTGGAGTATTGGCCAGCCGGCGATACTCGAACCACTCGATCTCGTAGTCGACGGCCAGCGGCCGGAGCCAGAACAACGCGCGGCCGCTACCCGTCAGTCGTACCGATGTCACCATCCACACGCCACCTCCGACCGGCTGCCGCTCGAGCGTCGCCACGGTACCCTTGCCCAGCCGAGCCAGCACGCCCCAGCCGTACGAAATCGTCTCGACGCTCGTCGCTTCGATGTGCCGTACCTCTCTCGCTTCTTCATCGATCCACACCTCTCCGCCAAACGCCCTCGCCAGCCGCCCCTGTCGGGTGGTCGCCCCTGCGCCCTGCCTCGGCGTGAACGTGACCACGACGGTGGAACGGCCGTCGAAGATCTCCCGCCGGGCCAGCTCGAAGTCGAACACCGACAACACGTCTTCCATCGATGAACGCCGCCGAGACTCCTGGGGGGGGCGCCGCTCCACCCGCTCGATCTCCGCGTCCTCGACGACCTTCCCGCCGCGCTCGAGCAGCCTCCGCGTGTAGCCATGGTCCTCGGCCAGCGGAATCACCTCGTAAAGTAAATCTTCACCGGTCCCAATCCGCCCGAATGGGTTCGTATGCAGCTCTGTCAGGCGCTCCTTGTACGCATATTCGTCCTGCACACGATTGCTATACTCTAGGTTCGCGCGCGTTGCGGCGAAAAAGGAGTCTGGATCGGGCAGGTCCAAGCCATCCTGCGACCGCAGCACAACGGCTACAACCACCAGCACGCTCGTCGGCAGCGGAGAGAGTGTTTTCATACGGTGAGTCGAACGCCGCCGACGCCCTCGACCACGATAGTGTCCCCGTCAGTCACACGGCTGACCCGTGGCGCCCTCGCGTGGAGAACGGCCAAGAGCATCGCAACAACAACCAGAGCGGCCATCGTTCTCATGAACGACTAGTATATTCTTGATCCGTTTCAATAAGCCTGACGACAACCAGCGCGCTGGAGTCATATCCATGACGTACTTCAGCGTCCACTCGTGGTTCTCCGGAATCCGTGCGGCTCCAAGCTCCTGCCGCTCGGCAGCGAGTCGCCCGTCGCATCGCGCCCTTCACTCAAGGGTCGGCTCTGCATGGTATCGCATCGAGGTAGAGGCGGGGCCAGATAAGGAAACTGCATGAGTTACGGTCTCACCCGTAGGGACTTCCTCCGCTTGAGCAGCCTGGCAGCTGGCTCTGTGTACTTGACGCCCTCGTACGTGATGGCGCAGACCGGCACGCTGATCCGCCAGGGACCCTCAAGACACATCGTCATCATTGGCGCGGGGTTGGCGGGGTTGACCGCCGCCTATGAGCTGACGCAAGCCGGGCACACGGTCACGGTCCTTGAGGCACAGACAACGCCGGGAGGACGCGTCCGAACCCTGCGCGCTCCGTTCGCAGGTGGTCTGTATGCCGAGCTTGGAGCCGCGCGGATTCCGGAGAACCACGAGTGGACGCTGAAGTACGTCAAGCAGTTCGGGCTGGAACTCGCTCCGTTTTACCAGACGAACCGGGACTTTACGACGTTCCTTCGCGATACGCGCATCGCCGCACCAGCTGGGATGTCCCCCAACTTGTCACGGTTCCCCGTCGATCTCACCGAAGAAGAGCGAGCCATGGGGTTCGATGGTCTATTTGGAAAAGCCTTCGGGGAGGCGCTGGATCACGTCGACGACCAGTCGCGCTGGCCGCGCGAGGCGCTGAAGCCCTACGATCCAGATGACGCTCAGGGCGTTCCTAGTGAGCCGGGGCTTGTCGCCCGATGCGTATGAGGCACTCGGGTTCCAGCCATTTGAAGGCCATTCTGCGCTGGAAGTAATGGGACTGCTTCGAAGCGGGCACGGAGCGAAGGGCATGTACAAGATCGTCGGTGGCAACGATCTGTTGCCGAGAGCCTTCGCCACGCGACGCGCCGACCGGATTCAGTATGGAGCCGCTGTGGTTCGCATCGAGCAGGACGACAGCGGCGTCCGCGCGATCTACCGCCATCAGGGTACCCGCCTCACCGTCTCGGCCGACAAGATGATTTGTACCATTCCGTTCCCGGTGCTGCGTCATCTGGAGATTACGCCCCGCTTGTCACCGCCAAAGCATCAGGCGATTCAGGAGATGGGGTACGGGTCGCTATCGCGCCTCACGTTCCAGGTCCGTCAGCGGTATTGGCGCGATCAGGGCACCAACGGTTTCGCGACCACCGACATTCCCGGTGAAATCTGGGATGCGACCTTCGATCGGTCTGGTCAGCGCGGGCTGTTACAACTGTACCTGCAAGGCTCCTCTTCTGAGCACGCTTCGGCCATGACGGAAGATGAGCGCATCCGATACGGCATCGATCAAGTCGAACGCGTCTTTCCTGAACTTCGGCTGCATTTGGAAGGGGCGTTTTCTCATTGTTGGGACACCGATCCGTGGGCGCGCGGCGCGGGGCGCCTGATGCGCGTGGGCCAGCGGACGCTCTTCGAACCGCATGTGGCGACGCTAGAGGGACATATTCATTTTGCGGGTGAGCACACGTCGGCCTGGTATGTCTGGATGAACGGCGCCATCGAATCAGGCAGCCGGAACGCCGATGAGGTCAACCGGGCATAGTGGAGAAGCCTCGGAAAAGATCGTGAACCACGGGCTGGCCACGATGCGGCAATTGATCCGCGCCTCGCAGTCGTCACGGCCATGGGGGTATCTCCGCCGCCCAAGTGAGAGCGCCGCATACGGTGCGGGAGCACCACAGCCGCCACATCGGGCTGGCCAACTCGCTGGCGCGCGCAGCCCATGGCCACATGGACCCCTGCCGTCACCATGATCCCAGGTCGATCCCAGGTCGCGTGGAACGACGTCGCGGTCAGCGACAATAGTCTGGAGCAAAGCATCTCGAGCTTGCGCCGCGCGCCCGGTCCAGCACCAAACGGCCCGCCCTACATTGAAACACTGGGATGTGAGGTGGTCGCGTTCATCGCCGAGTAGAGGACAGTCGCGCTCCCCCCGACGACGAACGATACCACGCCATCAGCGACCCCGGACGGCAGGAACTTGGTCACCGACGATCCACGTCTCTCGCAGCTCCCGCAGGAAGGATTCGGCAACGGCGGCGGGGCTTACTCCGTCCTGGTCCACAGCAAGATTCATTCGACGCATGTGCTCGGCGTCGATCGTCCCTGTGAGCTGGCGCAGGGCGGCCATGACGTCGGGCCGCTCACGGACCAGCCGGGGCCCAGCCAGAAGCAGCGCGTCGTAAGGCGGAATCGTGCCGCGCTCGTCTTCCAGTACCACCAGATCCAAGGCCGCGATGCGCCCGTCGGTCGAGAACGCGCTGATGACGTCCACCTGCCCGTTGGCCACCGCCTGATACATCAACGAGGAATCCATCGTACGCTCTGAGGCGAACGCCAGCCCGTAGGTGTCTCGGATGGCGATCCACTCCGGCCGCCCGAAGAATTCGTAGTCGCCCCCGATGACCAGCCGCCGTGCGTACGCGATCAGATCACCGATTCGGCGGATGCCCGTTTTCTCGACCTGCCTGCGGCGCATGGCGAGCGCGTAGGCGTTCTCGAAGCCGAGTGCGCCAGCGACCTCAATGCCGTGTTCCTCGCGGACGAACCGGCTCACCTCGTCGAGCACGGCGTCGCGGCTGGCGGTGGCGGTGTCGCGATGCATGATCGTCGCCCAGATCGTGCCGGAGTAGTCGACGTAGACGTCGATCTCTTCCGCGCGGAGCGCGTCGAACGCCACTGTCGACCCGAGCGACGACACGACCTCCGTTGCGGCGCCAGTCGTCTCCTCGATATGTTCCGACAGGATCCGACTGAGGATGTACTGCTCGGTGAACGTTTTGGCGCCGACGACCACCCGCCCGGCGTCCCGCCCGCGCAGGTCCTGCATCAGCGACACCCCCGTGTACGTATAGAGCAGGCCGATCGTCGTCAGGACAGCAGCAGCCCAGCCCGTCTTTCGGTGAACGACGGCCGCGCCAAGCCCGCGCACCAGACCGTCCAGACACAGCGCAAGAAGGGCGGCCGCGGCGCACCCCACCAGCACCGCCGTGAGGTTTCGCGTCTGCAGGCCGCTGAAGATGTAGTTGCCGAGGCTCGGCGCGCCCACCGGCGTCGAGAGCGTGGCCACGCCGACCGTCAACACGGTGGACGTCCGAATGCCGGCGAGAATGACCGGCATCGCCAGCGGCAGCTCGACGTGGCGAAGGCGCTGCGTCGGCGTCATGCCGACGCCACGGGCAGCTTCGACCAGCGCCGGGTCCACGCCCGCTAGCCCGGTGACCGTGTTACGAAGGATCGGCAGGATGCTGTACAGCGTAAGGCCGATGAACGCCGGCAGAAATCCGATGCTTCGAAGGCCGAGCGCCGCAAGTGCCGGCACCATGACGGCGAGGAGGGCCAGGCTGGGAATCGTTTGGATGACGCTCGCCGTGCCGAGCACCGGATTGTCGAGCCATTTCAGTCGCGCGACCAAGATGCCGGTCGGAATGCTGAACGCGGTGCCGAGCAGCAGCGAAAGAAGAGTGAGCTGCAGATGCGCCGTCAGATAGCCAGGGAGAAGAGCGAGTTGCTCGGTCACGTGGGGCGGTCCTCAATCAGCGCGTCGACCAGCCGGGCCTGGCGCGTCGGCGTCTCCATCAGGCGGCGCACGTACTCGTCGGCTGGCGACTGCAGGAGCTCGCGCGGCGTGCCGATCTGAACTAGCCGCCCCTCGTGCAGAACGGCGATGCGATCGCCCATCAGGAGCGCCTCCACCATGTCGTGCGTCACAAACATCGCCGTGATGTTGAGCTGCCGGCGGATTCTCAGGAACGACTGCTGCAGCCGGTCGCGCGTCAGTGGATCCAGGGCGCCGAACGGCTCGTCGAGCAGCATCACGCGCGGCGACGACGCCAGCGCACGGGCCACGCCTATTCGCTGCTGCTGACCGCCCGACAGCTCCGCCGGGTGCCGGTCTCGTACGAGTGCCGGCGCCAGTTCGACCATCTCCAATAGCTCGTCGACGCGGTGACGGAT
The DNA here is from genome assembly GCA_965197865.1 of Vicinamibacterales bacterium. Lineage (GTDB taxonomy): Bacteria > Acidobacteriota > Vicinamibacteria > Vicinamibacterales > CAVVIG01 > CBDANZ01. The sequence continues at coordinate 543,946 of CBDANZ010000005.1, read as the reverse complement.
GCGCGTCTGATCCCAGCCGAGCAGCGTCAGGGTTACGGCCACGTTCTCCGCGACCGTCATGTGCGGGAACAGACCGATCCGCTGGAAGATGTACCCGATGCGCCGCCGCAGCGTGTGGACATCGACGGCGGCCGTATCCTGTCTGTCGATGGTGACCCGCCCAGCACTCGGCTCGATCAGCCGGTTCACCATCTTCAGCGTCGTCGTTTTACCCGAACCCGATCCGCCGAGCAACACCAGCAGCTCGCCCTCGTGAACGCGGAGCGACAGGTGGTCGACGACAACGACGTTCCCGTACCGCTTCGTCAGGTCGGTCGTTTCGATCATGCCACTTTCGGTTCAGGCAGGAAGGAGGTCAGTCGGGGTCGACGCGTAGCACGGCCACCAGGCCGTGTCCGCAGCCGAGACCTTCCTGCAGCGTGTGTTCTAGGCGCTGGAGCACGTAGGCGAGCTGGGGCTCCACAATGTTCGCCCGCGTGTCGCCGACGTTGATCGTTGACGCGCTCTCCACGACCCGATCCATCGTCATCAACGCAACTTGGAGCGCTGCCGGGAACTCGGACCAGCCGGCGAGCGCCACCAAGTCGATGCGACCGGATCTGAGCCGCTCGATCGTGAAATCGACGATGCAATTCCAGCTCTCAGTCAGCCTGCGGAAGAACCGGGTGACCGCCTCGTTCGGCGAAATGAGTTCGAACTTCACCCGCAGTTCCTCCAACGGAGTCCGAAGGTCTTGCTCGTACAACGAATTCACAAGGGCCCGTAGCCGCGGTAGGCGGCAGCCGAACTCTTGGGTGTCGACGTGGCGCCCGATGAAGATGGAGCGATCCACAATCGACGCCGGTTCCACGATCACGCCCGTGGCAGCGGTGACTTCCACACACAGCTCACCGATTTCCTTGCCAGTCCAGAACCGCAGCGGGAATCGCTCAGTATCGTCTCTTTGACGCTCGGTATCCTCATAAAGGTAGCTCATTGAGTACGGGTACATCTTGCTGCTGCCGTGGGTCTTGTGCCAGTAGCCGGGCCACTCGGGAGAGTACCGCCCCATGAGATCGAAGACCACGATAGCGCCCGACTCCGCGTGGCGGACGATTTCCTCCAAACAGTTCGTCAGCTCGGCCGCGTCGAGGTGCGACAAGCTGCCGTAGGATGAGGTGTAGATGTCGAAGGGCAGCTCCAACGCGACAGCCACCAACCCCTCGCGCAGATCGCCTTGCTCGAAACGAACGCCGGGATGCCCCGCATAGTTCCGGCGCCCCTGGTCGATCATGGCCAGACTCAGATCGATACCAAGGAAAAGACCGACCCGTTCTGCCGGAAGCACGAAGCGCTGGGCATCGTCGACATTGAGACCACGCTCGTCGATCCGCGTGAGCAACTCGTACCCCTGACCGGCGCCGCAGCCTAGGTCGAGCACGCGGGCCTTCCGCCCTTGCAACCTCACACACCGATCGGATTCGACAGCGAACGGCCTCACGGTCAGGCGTGTGATCCGGTCCTCCCAAAAGGTGCGCACGTTATCGTACTTACCCCGAATTCGCCCGACCGACCGATCGTAAAGGCCACGAGCCACGGTGTCCGAGTACGTCAACAAGCCATTGTCATTGAGGTCAGACATGATCATGTCCGTCCTCTCGCGGGGTGAAGGTACCGCGCCAGCGGCCGACCGTCTGGCGCAGCGACTCGTCCGAAAACCGCTCGTCGAAGAGCCGTCGGTAGTGATACGCTTCCTTGGTTCGGGGCGTATCGACGGGGAAACGACGGGCCGCAGCGGCAAAGTCGGTGTCGCTGACGATCGCCTCGTAGTGCTCCCGCAGTGTCCACTCGGAACCGCATCCCTGCCCGAACTCAAGCTTCCTGCGCCACAAGATCGCATCGGGCAGCACGCCGTCGAAGGCCGCCCGCAGCGGCCACTTCTCCAGGCGGCCGCGGCGGTGCAGTTTCAGCTCCGGATCCAGGCTCGTCGCGCGCTCGAGGAATTCGACGTCGAGGGACGGCACCCGCCCTTCGAGGCCGTGCGCCATGGTCATCAGGTCGAGCCGCTGCAGGTTCCGGTGGTGAAGGTCGGAGAGCAGCCGAAGGAATTCCCGCTGGAGCGCGACCGGGTCGTCGACCCCAGCCAGGTACCTGTAGCCCGCAAAAGCCTCGTCGGCGCCCTCGCCGTTGAGCACCATCTTGACGGACTCCGACGCGAGTCGTGAGACCAAGAAGTTGGGAATGGCGCTCCTCAAGAGGGCCGGATCGTACGACTCCAGATGCGTGATCACCGTCCCCAGGGCGGCCACCGCCTCGGCCGGCGTGTAGACGTACTCGTGATGGCGGGTGCCCAAGTGCTCGGCGACCAGCCGGGCCGCCTGGAGATCAGGCGCACCCTCGAGGCCGACGGCGAAGCTGTGGAGCTCGTCCACTAACGGCCTCATGAGCGCGGCGATGAGGCTCGAGTCGAGCCCGCCTGAGAGCGAGACGCCGAAGGGCACGTCGCTCATGAGGCGCTTCTCGACGGCGCGCCTCAATCCCTGGGCGAGGGCCGCCGCGTCGAACGGAACGGGATTGTCGACCGGGGCGCACCAGGGTGGATCGAACCAACGCTGCAGGCCGTTCTCAGTGGTGAACAGATGGCCCGGGGGGAACTCGTCAATCCGCGTGCACATTCCGGTGAGCGCCTTGATCTCCGAAGCGAACCAAAGGATCCCGTCGTCGTGCCGGCCCATGTACAGCGGCTTGATTCCAAGCGCGTCGCGCGCGGCCAGCAGCCGGGCGCCGTCGGTCAGCACGAAGGCGAACATGCCATCCAGGACCTTGGCGCACTCGGCGCCGATTTCCTCGTACAAATGGACGATGATCTCCGAGTCGCTGAGCGTGCGGAACACGTGGCCCACCTCGAGGCTCGCGCGCAGCGCCGTGTGGTTGTAGATCTCGCCGTTACAAACGAGCGCGGTGCGGCCCTCTTCGTTGAGCAGCGGCTGGGCGCCGCCGGCCACGTCGATAATCGACAGGCGGCGGTGGCCCAGCACCACGTTCCCAACCGCACGGACGCCCGCTCCGTCGGGTCCGCGATGGTGAATGCGCTCCACCCCGGCTCGCACTAAATCGATCTCATGTTCAATGTTCGAGGCCGAGGCAGACCCTTGCCAGGTGGCAACAATTCCACACATTCGTCGGTTTATCCTGGTGAAATCAACGCGGGGTTCAGGCGCGCTAATCGGTCAAGAGTGCTCGAACGCGAGCACGTCATCGAACCAGCACATGGCCGGTGGGGGGGCGCAGCCTACCTCAACTATCGTAATGGAATCCGCAGCGTCTGGCCGATCCGAATCACCGTGCGCCTTCCGAGCCCGTTGGCAGCCTGAATGTCTCTGACGCTCGTCTTGTACCGACGGGCTAGCGCGGTCAAGGTCTCGCCACGCCGGACCCTATGCACCTGAAAGGCCGGTGCCACCGGCTCCGGCCGACGTAATGGAATCCGCAGCGTCTGGCCGATCCGAATCACCGTGCGCCTTCCGAGCCCGTTGGCAGCCTGAATGTCTCTGACGGTCGTCTTGTACCGGCGGGCTAGTGCGGCCAAGGTCTCGCCACGCCGGACCCTATGCACCTGAAAGGCCGGTGCCACCGGCTCCGGCCGACGGCGAATTCGGAGCACCATCCCTTCGTTGAGTTCCTCATTCCACACGGAGTTGTCTCGCACGATGTCCCACGGATCCGCCTTCATCCGCGTCGCCACCCGTGCGATATCTTCGCCCGCGCGAACGCGGTATTGAGTGAACTCCGCTTTCGAATCGACAGGAATGACCAGCTCTGTGCCGTGCAGCGGCGGCTGCAGCCGCCACAGCTGGTTGGCTTGCCGCATGAGATCCAAGTCCACGCCCAGCGTGAAGGCGACTTTCAGGTAGTTGTCGCCGAGGCCGGTTTTGAAGCGTGACGTGCCGTTGATGACCTCGAATACATCGTCTCGCGGCTCGGGTGAATATGCCACCACGTAGCCGGCCCGGAGCCGACGCGCGGCCAGAAACGGATTGTGCAGCCTCAATTGCGCGACCGGAACCTCCAGGCGCTGTGACAACGCCCACCAGTCTTCTCCCTGCCGCAGCTCGGTGAGCGTGAGCCGTTCGGCGTGCATGCGCACCGAAGGTTCGTACGCCTTGAGCACACCGCGGTAGCTGCCGACACCAATGACGTACTGCAGCGATTCGAGCGGCATCGGACGCCTGGCCGCCACCCGCCCTGGACCGCCGTTGTAGCCGGCGATCGCATAGTCTTCGCGGCCCAACTGCTTCACGAGCTGGCCAAGATACTTGATCCCCGCTTCGATGTTCGACGGGACGCGCATCGACCGAAAGGTGGCCGGCATCACTTGAAAGTAGCCATTCGCACCGGCCGACGATTGCAGGTTGGCGTTGCCACCAGACTCATACAGACACACAGCCTTGGCAAGCGTGACATCCACACCATACTTGTCTGAATACTTGACGATGTCGTCCTCGATCAGCATGACTTTCCGGTAGATTCCCAGGAACGACGGGGAAAACTCCTGCAGCGTGAGGATCGGGTCTGGCTCAGCCGCTGCGGTCGGCGGCGGACACATCAGCCAGGCCGCGATCGCGAGCAGCCAGCAGAAGAGCGAGGTCGATCGTGTGCAGTGCGTACGAAGCATCAGGGCTCAAGTCCTCCGTAAGTGCTTCGGTGAGTGCAAAGATGCTCGCTGTTCGCCGCGAGCAACGCCAAGCGGGGCTACGTTTTCAAGAAACGCCGCGACCAAGATTACGGAAGGCAAGAGGGCGAACGAGCGCGCGACTGACCATGACATCTCGACCGTACCGCCGGCTGAGAAATGTGTCAATAGCCTTTCTTGCGGTAGTGCAAGGTGAAGGCCTGGCTGGCACGGTAGCCGAACACAAGACGCCGCCCCGGGCGGAAGTCTCGTATGATCCGACCTGACAACGAAAAAGCCAGATGCGCCGGCTCACATCCTCCGTTCACGCACAGAACCCTTGTCGGCGCATAGCCTCGTGCTCAATCTGTTTCGAGTCGGACGTCACCTGCTCCGAGCTGCTTACCACCGGCTGCTAAGAGCCCAGTCGTTCCTCGCGGAAGAGGAGGTGACGTGTCTCTGCTTGGAGAATGATTGATCGCCGGATGTCGAGGGACGGCTACGCCTATCCGAGTCACTCTTGACAGTTCCCTTCGCTGCGCAGACTGGCGGCGGTCGCCGTGGCTCCAGGAACATCGGATTGTCCTGTAATCTTGTCTGAGGCCCCCCCGGCCAGGTCACAGACATGGGTTGAGCGTCACAAGATCGGAATGCGAGGAGATCAGTAAATGGACATGCAGGCTTTCCAGGAAATCATAAACAGACCATTCATGGGAAACACGATCCTAGCGTACTTAGTCAGCGCCGCCATATTTCTCGGCGTGCTGATCGCTTTGCCGATCATCAAGAGGTTCGTGCTCAGGTATCTGAAAATCCTTTCTCAGCGAACAAAGAACGACTTCGACGACCTGCTCCATGATCTGCTTCGACGTATCGTCGGACCCTTGGTGTATGTGTTCACCGCGCTGTACTTCGCCACGGCCTTGCTGACCGTCCAGGAGAACATCGTTCGGCTGCTACACGCGCTCCTCGTCATTGTTGTCACGGTCAAGGTCGCGCAGATTATCCAGGGGATCGTCGCCGAGGGTATCCGGAGATGGACTGAGTGGACCGCCCGGGAGGACCCGACCGCTGCCGCGATGCTGAGGAACATCAACTGGGTGGTCACGTTCCTGATCTGGGCCACTACAGTCCTGTTCATCCTCACCAACCTCGGGGTCAACGTCACCGCGGGCGTGGCCGGCCTCGGCATTGGAGGGGTGGCCGTTGCCCTAGCCGCCCAGGCTGTCTTGGGGGACGCGTTCAGCTCTTTTGCCATCTTCATGGACAAACCGTTCAACGTTGGGGATTTCATCATTGTTGGCGATCTGCTCGGCACCGTGGAGCACGTGGGATTCAAGACCACGCGCATCCGCAGCCTCGGCGGAGAGGAGTTGATCTTCGCCAACAGCGACCTGACCAGCAGCCGGATCAAGAACTACAAGCGGATGCGCGAGCGGCGGGTCACCTTCAGCGTGGGCGTGATCTACCAGACGCCCGTCGAGAAGGTGAAGATGATTCCTCCGACGATCAAGCGGGTCATTGAAGAACACGACAACGCCAGGTTTGACCGGGCGCACTTCAAAAATTTCGGCGATTTCGCGCTCATCTACGAGATTGTCTACTACGTACTCAGCGCGGACTACAACATGTACATGGATCTCCAGCAATCAATTAACTTTCGGTTGATGGAGGAATTCAAGAAGGCTGAGCTTCAGTTTGCGTATCCTACCCAGCAACTCTACGTGACCAAGACGGAACCGGTCTCATGAACGCGGGCCCCTTTCGTGATCTCCCTCGCCAGCAGAGCCGCCTCGTCGTTCAGGGCGATGCGCATGAATCAGAACCGATATTGTCCCTACTGAAAAAACGCCGTTCTTCTTGCCACTGTTGCTGGTGTCACCACCCGCGGGACGCTTCTCGTCGACGACCGCCGTCTTCATTCCCCTCCTTCTGACCCTCCGCGGGCCTTCTCGGTCACGACGACGCCTTCGGTTGGGGGGGCGGCAACTCGTGGGCCTGGCATGCTGACTGGAAGCCGACTTTGTTGTGCATCCCATCGCAGAAGGGCTTGTTGGCCGACTGCCCACAGCGGCACAGGGAAACCACGGTGCGCCCGGCGAGACCGTACACACGCCCTTCCTGGTCGCAGACCGTAATGCCCTCACCTTCGAGGCGATAGGGGCCGTTGTCCCTGACGATGACTTTGAAGTCCTTCATGAAGGATCCTTACTACGCCTGCACCCGCTGCGCGGTAGGGGCGCAAAACCGGTCGAACGCCTCCGTGAGGTTACGCGCGATCGTTTCGGCAGTCTGGTTCTCAATCTGATGCCGCTCCAGCATGTACAGCAGCTGGCCATCGCGGAGGATCGCTATGGAAGGTGACGAAGGCGGGTATGCGGCGCAGTAGCTGCGCACCCGTTCGGTGGCTTCGATGTCGGCACCGGCAAAGACGGTCGCCACGACGTCCGGCTTAGCGGCGTGCCGAAGCGCAAGTGCGACGCCGGGGCGGGCTTTGCCCGCCGCGCACCCGCACATCGAGTTCACGACCATCATGACGGTGGTTGACTTCTGTCGTACGACCGCATCGACCTCTCCAGGTGTACGCAGCTCCTGCACCCCCAGGCGCGTCAGCTCCTCGCGCATGGGGGCGATGAAGGATTCCGGATAGGGCATCTCGTGTTCTCCTGTTCCAACGACACCAATCGAATCAAATCGCGGCCCATGAATACGAACGAATTAGTTTTATATTAACAGAGGACCGTCTGACATTGTCAACTTCGCACCATCTAGGTCCCGGACCTCCACTTCGTAGGAGGGAGCCGAGCCCTCAGACACGATGAGCGAAGACTGCTCAAATGGAAGCGGATTGATTTCGCCAACGAGGCGATCAAGGGTAGGCGCCAGCAAGATGGCGCTTTCGCCGAAGGATCCATCGATGCCGTCATCATGGGTGCGGACATCGACTTGGAGACGCGTCTAGAAATCGTCAAGCACATGTTCATCGTCGACAACTCGACGACGGTTCACATGAAAGACTTTGGTTCCGGTCCTTCAGGAATGGTCCCGTTCGTCGATGGGATCCTCAAGGAATTGCTGTCTTGAGCGTAGTGGCCACGCAAGCAATGCCGAGCTCGGTTGACTCCGTCGAGGCTGAGATACCTGCGGAGGGCCATTCTGGGAGTTCGTTGAGTTCTTCACTTCCTATGGCGACCCACGCGTTGCCGTCCCGGACCTAGGCTATGGCCAGGGGCGAGATGCCCCATTGCTGCGCGAAGGGGTCACCAGGTGCTTGGCGTGGATCGGGATCGCACAGATGCTGGAGGTTGCGAAGGCCGAGTCCCTGGCGGTCAGAGGAGTCGTGGCAGACACATCCAGCTACGGGTCGCGCAGACGCTTTGATATCGCTTCGCTGGACCGAGTTTTCCATCTGCTGACCACGGACGCCGACCGCCTGTCAATGTTAGGGCGCCTTTCCGCGTTCACCCGTGTTGAAGGCTTCGTTCCCATCGCCGACACTGCGCGGAACGCCGGCGTTCGACACCTGCCCCGGCCATCGCCCATATTGGAAATGTCCGTGCTAGGGTAGACCCTCCGCAGTAGGGCTTGAAAGCGACGCCGCAGACCGGGAGGACATCATGAAGGTCGTTGTCGATTTGAGCGTATGCAACCTCCACGGGCTCTGCGTGGAGACGGCGCCTGAGGTGTTCGAGATTGGCGACGACGGCGTACTGCACGTCCTGAACGAGACGCCGCCGGAGTGTCTGCGCGCGAAGGTGGACAGGGCCGTGCGGGAGTGTCCAACGGGTGCGATTTCGATCGAAGGGTGAGCGGCTCCTATGCTGCGTCGCATCGTAGTCGTTGGCGCCTCGCTCGCAGGCTTGCGCGCGGCCGAGACGCTGCGCGACCGAGGCTTCGACGGTGGGCTGACGCTTATTGGCGAGGAGCCGCATCGCCCCTACGACCGCCCGCCACTCTCGAAGCAGGTACTCCAAGGCACTTGGGAGCCGGAACAGACCCTTTTCCGCAGGAAAGACGGGTACGACGCGCTCGCGCTCGACATGCGGCTTGGTGTGCGCGCGACGTCGGTCGACCTCCGCGCCAGACGCGTCACGCTTACCGGTGGTACGTTTGCCGACTACGACCGGCTGATCATCGCGACGGGGGCGCGCGTCCGGACCCTCTCGGGCATCGCGCCACGGCCAGGCCTACTTGTCTTACGCGGTCTGGACGACGCGATCGCGTTGCGGCGGGAATTGATGAACGCGCCCCGTGTCGCGATCGTGGGTGCAGGGTTCATCGGCCTCGAGGTCGCCGCCTCCTGCCGCACTCGCGGCTTGTACGTCGCGGTGATCGAGTCGCTTCCCGTCCCGCTTTCCCCAGTCCTGGGGTCGGCGTTCTGCGAGATGGTCGCGGCCATGCACCGCGACCACGGCGTGGACCTTCGCACCGGGGTTGCCGTAACGGATGTCTTCGGCGAGTCGCGTGTCGCCGGGGTCGGGCTCTCCGACGGCTCACGGATCGACGCGGACGTAGTGGTGGTCGGAATCGGGGTCACTCCAAACACGGAGTGGCTCGAAGGCAGCGGCCTCACGCTCGACAACGGCATCGTCTGCAACGGCTCCGGCGAAGCCGCGCCACAGGTGTATGCGGCCGGCGATGTGGCCCGGGTCGCAAACCGGTGGCACGGCGATTCACCGCGAATCGAGCATTGGACCAACGCGGTCGAGCAGGCGGTGCACGCCGCGGAGAACGCGCTCGCCGGTCCCGCGGCGGGCACGAGCTTCTCGTCCGTGCCGTACTTCTGGTCGGACCAGTACGACCGCAAGATCCAGTTTATCGGTCGCGCAAGTCCGCACGACGAGATAGTGATCATCGACGGGTCGCTTGCCGACCGACGGCTCACGGCGCTCTACCGGCGCCGCGATCGCGTAGTGGCGTGTCTCGCCGTGAATCAACCGCGCGCGCTGATCAGGTACAGAAAGCTGATCGCAGGCGGTGCCCTGTGGGAAGCTGCCCTATCGGGAACAGCCGCTTCGTAGCCCATCTCGACGCGGCCGGCCGGTCGCGTCGACACAGAAGCCACACAGGACGGCAATGCGTTTCTTTCACGCCGATGGAGACACCATTCAGGCCGCGGCTCAACTGCCATCGTCGATACGTCCTGACGCCGCAGGGTTTAGGAGACGTTTTTTCAGAGACAGCAAGGTGCAACTGCAACACGCGATCTCTGTCTGCGTGTCGACCCTGATCTCCTGAATCATCCGGGCAACATCAGCTTTAAGTTCTCAGCTCTCAGTTTTCAGCTCTGATAGCTGACCGAGGGACGCGCCAATTTCATAGGGACCGAGGCGAGCGGTGTCGCCTAGAAGGCTATCGATCCGAGCCTCAGCAGATTTGTCAGATAGGCAGTCGCGGTCGACTTGCTTCTCTTGAAGTAGAACACTCGTCCCTGCCCGTTCTCACCAACGTGATAGCACTCCCATCGCTCCTGCCCCATCTTATTAAGCAGCTCGTCCACCCGTGCTACATCAGCATGCGCCACCTCAAGTGACGTGTATTCGATGGCCCAGAGATCCTGGAGTTCCCCTGCCGACAGCTCTCGTAATTCGTCTGCTCTTACTCGTACGCCCTCAATGACTCCCTGAGCATCCTCTCTCAAGTTAGTCGCCGGGGCCTCTTGACATCCAACAGAAAGCGCGGTCACGAAAACGGCAATCAGTGTAGTTCTCATCTTGGTTTCACTCTCCGCTGTCGGTGGTCCCCTATGACCTGCACGATGTCAAGCGGGAGACACAGGTCCTCACCGGGGCGAACCATTCCTGGAACCGGGCGAGCCAATCGGGGTCAGTGGCGAAAGCATCCGGCAGGACCCTCAGCGCATCCTCGCGCTTCATCGCGGTGTGCCGGGCGCGTCAGACTCCGCCCTGGCCGGTCAGGACCGTGACTTCGTAGGGGCCGGGGCGAGTGCCGGGGGTCAGGGCCACTGATGGTAAACGCCCGGATTATACGGCTAGGTGCCTAGGAATTGGGCTTTCGTCGATGCAGGATATTCAGGTTCTTCCAACGCGCCCAAATGTTGCCGTCAATGATGCTGATCGCCACGACATTCAGACTGCCACGCGAGGATGCCTTGGCAGTCGCCAGACGTGGGTGCCTGAGCAAAGGCGAGGGACATGGAATACTGCACCTAGCAGTCCGTATATGGACTCCTCCCGGTGATCAAGCGAGTGGGTCGTGACGGTCGGTCCTTCGCGTCGGTTGCGGTCGTATATCCGGCCTGTCCGTGGAGAGCCTTTGCCTCCTGGCCAACATGGATAGTCGCGCACCGCGGGCCAATCGTGGTGCCGGCGTCGAGCGCCAGGGCTGCTATCAGCCTGATGCGGTGTCGGTCGGACCGAAGGGCCATGTCAGGGTCACTCGCTCAGCATCTCGCGTGGAGGTGTAGCTCGGGTTACGCCGCGTCCGGCAGTGCGCAGGGCACATCCTTGTGCCAAACCGCCCAAACGAGTCGGCCGAGTTTGTTCGCCACGGCAATCGTGGCTTTGTTGTAGCCGCGCCGCGCGTGCACCGTCATCGCCCAGTGGTGCAGACGCGTGAGGGGCTGCTGGGCCGCCCGGCGCCGGTGGGCCGACGCGAGCACCGCGCGCGCGCCGTGGGTGAGCAAGCACCGGAGATACACGTCCCCGCGTTTACTGATCCCCCCGAGGCGCCGCCGCTGCCCACTCGAGTACTCGCGCGGCGTCAGGCCGAGCCAGCTGGCAAACTGGCGCGCGCGCCGGAATGCGTGGATGTGCCCGACGGTGCCGACGAGGGCCGTGGCGGTCAACAGCCCAATCCCGGGAATCGTCCGCAGTCGCATCACGACGGGGTCGGCGTCGGCCAGGGCGCGCAATTCCCGTTCCAGGCCGGCAATCCGAGCCTCAATCGCCCGCACTTCCTCGTGGACGCTCGTGAGCACCTGCCGCAGATGCCTCGGCAACACGGTGGCCGCCTCGTCGAGCAGCACAGGCAAGGCCCGCAGCGCCGCACAGGCCCCCGCCGGCAGCAGCAGCCCCTGTTCCCGCAAGAGCCCGCGTAACACATTGATGCGCGCCGTCCGCGTCGTCATCCACTGCTCGCGCACCCGGTGCAGCGCCACGAGCGCTTGCTGCTCGACCCGCTTCACCGGGACACGGGGTATCTCGCCCGACCGGATCGCCTCGCGGATCGCCTCCGCATCCGCCCGGTCCGTCTTGTTGCGCCGCACGTAGGGCCGCACGTACGCCGGGGGCACGAGGGTGACGCGATGGCCGTGTTGCTGGGCAACCCGCCCCCAGTAGTGGGCGGTGCCACACGCCTCCATCACCACATGGGTCGGCGGCGTCTGCGCGAGAAAGCGGGCGAACCGTGCGCGGTTGAGTCGCTGGCGCGACCACACGCGCCACCGGGCATTGGCGATCGCCAGCTCGAACACGGACTTTGCCAGGTCAACGGCCACTGTCGTAGCATCCATTTCGGTTTCCTCCTGGTTGTGGCTGATGGGCATCAGCTGATGCGGCACATCATGCCGCATCGGAACCGGGAGGAGTCCATACCATCATGGTGAAAGTCGGGCGCTGCACCGAGACGAGCGAGGCGCCTCGCGGGCAAGGCGCGACGACCGAGAATACCGCCTGTATTTGATGGAGGAGCAACGCAGGCCACGAGGATGCATCGCTCGTCGAATGCAGACGGACTTTCACCACGGACTGCTAGCATGTATCGAACCAGTCTCCCTTGATAGCCCACCCCGGAATGTCAGCCATGGTGCCCTGCAGTTGCCAGGATTTAGATCCCGCGCATCAGGACCCATCCTCCCCAGTTGATCAATGTACAGAATGACTAGCGGGGTATCTCGTACTGGCACAGGGCCCGTTAGGCACTGACCGCCCACCCAGATGGACCTGTCGTCTTAAGTCTTGGTTCAACTGTCACTTAGGCCAACCTCATTCCAGGTGACACAATGGTCACCAGGTTGCGCTAGAGTCATTTTAAGTATTTCTGTGTCGTCTCAATAACTTCAGGGAAGGCGCCGGCTCGCGCGAGCCCAGGACAAGATGGGTTGCGAACACTGGCGTGCCAACGAGAGAGTCAGTGAGGTTGACGCAGAAAAGCTATACCAAGTTGCCGGCACCGACTCGCTGACAGGCTGCTACAACCGACGCTTCTTCGAGGACGTCATTGGTCACAAACTCGATCGTCATCGTCGGTACGGTATCCCAGTCTCGCTCTTGTTCCTCGACGTGAACAATCTCAAAGCCGTCAACGATTCGCTGGGCCACGAGGCGGGTGACCGGGTCCTTCAGCAGGTCGCCAGCTTCCTCAAGCAGCGCATGCGGAAGTCCGACTACGTCTTCCGCTGGGGCGGCGATGAGTTCGTGATCCTTGATGTGTTGCACCCTGGATCGCGCGATGCACAAGAGCGAGGAACTCAAGGCGGCGTTTCGGGCCGCGCTGGAGGCATCGGGGCTGCCATCCACCGGGGGACTGAGCGTCGGTTGCGCCGAGGTGGGCCCCGGCATCACCGACGTTGCTCCTGCGCTCAGGGAAGCGGACGAACGAATGTACGAGGACAAGAGGGCGGCGCAAGAGGTGCGTAGGGGCGAGTGAACGCGGCGGTCAAACAGATGAGGTTGGTGCGTGAACGTTCAAGACACTCGACAGCGTACTGGTCCTACCAGCGCTGAGTCGGGCGAATCGTGTGGTTCGCTTTCTGCGTCGATCCCCTTGCCCAGGACCGGTTGAGGGCCTCAATGAACAGCTCCATCTTGGCTTCACCGTAACTGGTTGGGTGTCGTTGTGTGCATGCCCCGGATGATGCCCGACTACTGCGGAACTGTCTTGACGGAATCGCTCAATAACACCAAGAGGTTGGTTGGACTGGTGGCCCCGTCTCAGGCGTTTCAGAGACTCGACGAAGTGGCCTGTCCGTTCAGGATTCTTCACGGTTTCCATCAACACATCTCGAGTCAGCCGCGGCACCATAGAGATCTTGAGGTGGAGGTGCGAATACAAACCGCACTGTGGCCCATCATCGTCTCAGGCCTCACCGTGCCGGTATCCCCCGTGTATCATGCGCGTTCGGGCACGATGCATCGAACCAGGCGACCGCTCGGCGACGGCCGTCCGCTTGCGCCTTGGTTGGCGGCTCTTATCCCTCTTCTGTTTCTCCACGCGGGCGCGGCCGGCCAGCCTGCCGCTCAGCCGTCGAGGGTGGACCGGCAGAGCGGCGTGGCGTTCCCGGTCGTCTTGGCGCCTGCCGGTGGCGGCCCCCTGCAACAGCTCACGGGCACGGCGACCCGCCAGCGGACCATCTTTCGCGTGAAGGTGTACGCGTACGGCCTGTACGTCGAGGCCGACGCGGCCCACAAGCACCTCGCTTCCTTTGCGGGCCGGCCGGTATCCGAACTCAACCGTGACCGCACGTTCTTTCGACGGCTGCTCGACATGCGCATCCCGATGACCCTGCGCCTTGTCATGACGCGCGATGTGGCGGGCGATGCGATGAGGGAGGCGTTCGACGATGCGCTGGAGCCGCGCGTGGAGCATGCGGCGAGCGAGTTGAAGATGCACGGCGGTGAGGCGGCCCTCGGGCGCTTCCGCGGCTATTTCAGCGTGCGCGAACTAGCTGAAGGCACCGAGATCGTCTTCTCGTGCGGCCCTGACGGCCTAGTGAGAACAACTGTCGGCGAACGGTCCACGGCGGAGATCGATTCGCGGGCACTCTGCTGGGCGCTCTTTGATGTGTACCTGGGAGAGCGGTCGATCTCTGCCAGTGGCCGGCGGAGCCTCGTCGCAGGATTCCCCGATGTCCTCGCAGGCTCCAGGTAGCGGCCGCTCAGCGCACGGCGTCGTCCGAGGCGGGCGGTGGCGCTGCGGGCGTTGCCGGAGGAGGAGTCGATTGGCGGGTACAGCCACGAGTGCGTCAGACCGGCATGACGCGCGCCGTACCTGACCGGAACGTTCTGAGTCCAGTTGCTGGGGATCGTCAGGCAAAACGTGAGCAGGCAGGAGAACGCGACGCGCTGCACCCAGTCGGGGGCGGCATCGCTCCCCCGAGTCGGCGGAACCGTGCCCGACACGGTACTCTTCAAGCGCCCCAATCGCCGTAGCCGCGAGCGCACTAATAGTACGACGCCCATCGCCGCCATGACGAGGTTCAGCGTCTGCCCCGTCCCGAGTGCAAGCCGGTGCGTCGGATAGTCGCGGAAGAGATCGATGAAGATCCGCGGGAAGGCATACCAGAACACGAAATGGGCCGCGACGGCGCCCGGCGTGGGGTTGGTCCGGCGGACATGCAGTAGCAGCGGTATGAGCAGCAGGTTCTTCACGCCGTCGTACAGCACCACCGGGTGGCGAAAGCCGTCGGCGTAGGGGAATTGGACTGCCCACCAGACGTCGGTGACGCTGCCCACGATCTGCCCGTCGATGAAGTTGCCGAATCGGCCCACCCCCATCAGGAATGCCCCCGGGGCGACCAGCGTGTCGGCGAGCGTCAGAAAGGGCTTCTTCCGCACGACCGCATAAAGTCCTACCGCCGCGGCGGCGCCGACGAGAAGACCGTGCGTCGCCATGCCGCCAAGCCAGAAGGCGGGCATCAGCCCGGGATGCTCCCGGTAGAACGGCCATTCGTCAAACGCGATCGCGAACGAGCGGCCGCCCACCAGCACACCGACCACCATCAGGATGGACAGCGTCCAGGCATCGCGCCGTGAGAGGCTCAGGCGCGCGCGGCCGCTGACCAGGAACCGATGGATCTGCAGGAATCCGAGGGCGAAGCCGAGACCATACCACCAGAGGTGCACGCCGGCGACATCGGCAAGCACCGGATCTATGTCGTGGACGTAGCCTCCGACCATGTTAGTTTGGTGGCCGTGTCGTCTTCACCACGCGAAGCCGACGTTGAGTCGGAGACTAGGAAACACCTTTGGAGGCTTGCTCCCCACCCAGAGAGATGGTGGAGCGCCAAACAGGGGGCTCACACCCAGTCCGACGCTCCCGACCCCGTTTTGGTGGGGTCCGTAGAACCTCGAGTACCCGGCGACATTCTCTCGATCCGACACGCGGGACACGCCCGATCGGGGCACTGTCAAGTTGATCAAGACGGCGCGTTCCTCCCCCTTCGAGGCCGAGGACCCGCTCTCGTTCAGCAGGCGCACGTCACCGCATCCCATTCGATGAACGCTCGCGTTCGGACCAAACGGTGGTGAGCCGACCGCAGCAGGTTTCGGTCCACCCGGCAGAGATTCTGCACGTTCGCCCAGCCGGGTCGGTTGGTGAGAGACTTCGGCTCGATTGTTTTCATATCATTCGGTGCTGTGCACAACCGACGGCATGACCGCACGGTGGGCAGCCGAGCAACTGCGTAGCTTGTCCGTGATCAGTCGTCGCGGTTCGCGGCCCTGCCCCTTCAGGAGTTCACGAAAACAGCGCTCGGCCGCACGCTGATCGCGTCTGGGCTGGACGAGAATGTCGATCACGTCGCCGTCCTGGTCCACAGCCCGCCAGAGATACTGCCGCCGGCCTTGGATGTTCACGAACAGCTCGTCCAGGTGCCACGTGTCGCCCAAGCGGCCTCGCCGCCGCCGAAGCGTACGCGCGTACTCAGGTCCGAAGGTCCGACACCACTGCCGAATAGCCCCGTAAGAGACGGTGATGCCCCGTTGAGCCAGGAGATCTTCGGCATTCCTGAAGCTCAAACAAGAACGGTGGTAGAGCCAGACGCCGTGGTTGATGATCTCAGCCGGAAACCGGTAGCCGTCGTAGGTCGGGGCCTGGCTGGCCATCGGTCTACTCTGCCAGTCGCCACCTCAACTTGACAATGCCCTTTCACCACCACGGCGCCATGTGGCCGAATCTCCAACGGCGCGGCTCTGGGCCCAACGCCGGGCTGTAAGCCAACCGCACGCCCCTGCGCCCGTTGCCGCTGGACATAACTACTTCTTGTTGCATGACAAGCATCGTTGAATCGGTTCGGGCGGAGTACCTCCGCGACAAGGTAGCCTACCCGAGTTTCACACACGTAAGGAATTCCGGCGCCGTGAGCGATACAATGGCGAACAGCCGGCTTTGGCGTGGTCTGTGATCGTTACACTTCGGGCTCAGGGGCGCTCCGGTCGCAGTATTGCGCGACGGCTTCATCGGGATCACCGCACGGTCAATCGCTTCCTCCGCATGATCGGCAACGTCGATGACAACGGCCGTCAGAAATTCACTCAGTCTGGCTAGGGCACCTGCAGTTCGAGCACGAACTGGGCGGATGTCGTGGCGAGAGTTTCGAGTGGGTTCTGCTGACAGTAGGTGTCCACCCACGCCCCCAAGGCGTTTGAATCTGTCTCGCGGAGCTTCAAGCGCTGGGTCCAGCCAACCCCGGTCACGAACCCGAGTATTCATGCTCTTTAGCCGACATGAGGAATGCTTGGGGTCTTCGTGCGCGCACTTTCCGCCGACTCGCTGGTCCAGCTACCGCACGACGCGGTGCCATGCCCGTAGATCCTATATTCGCCAGGCTTGAGGCGCTGCGCCCCAACCCACAAGAGCGGCAGGACGACCAAAGCAACCGTGGCGATGCCGATTCTGGTACTCATCGTGAAACCTCATGATGGTGAACCACAACGGCGGCGGAGCCTGCTCTGACGCGTGGGCGCGATCAGAAGGAACGAAACGATCACGTGCGCTCGGCTTTTACGAGTAGGACCGCACGCCCGTGGCCCGCATAGAGCAACTCGCGACGCCAGGTTCGTCGATCAGTTTCAAACAGTTGGTACCCGCCTTGGGCAAGGTGATGATTCAAGCGAGCGCGCATGCCAAAGCTGGGTGTCATTCCGACTGCCCGCAGCGCGTTCGGGAGATCCGCCGGAGTCGGTATGGGCCATCGAGCGTCTAGTGGCATGTAGGGTGGGGCCAGACCAAGCAAAGTATCGGCCCTGGACTTCTACACCTTGCCAAGGCTCACGCGAAGGCGAGGCCTGCCCGGAAAGAATCTCTACGATCCGGGCAACTGATTCCACTCCTGCAAAGGCCAGTTCAGCATCGGCCCTGCGTGCTGAACGCCGATGCTGGAGAGAGTCAGCAAAGGCAACGGCCGAACGCACGAACTTGCGCGCTTCTTCGTTGGTCGAGCCCGGCAAGGCCGCAGCAGCATACGCTTCCAACATCCGCTTCGCGTCGGTGGGACTCGGAGCGACGCCGTCAGAAGGAAGGAGGGTGCTTGCTGGGCTCATACACTGCCTGAGTTAATGAGATGAGAGCCTCGCGGCCTAGCAAGCCCACTGCTTGGAAGTCCTCCTCCGTCTCGGCCGTGAGAAGTCGCTCATTCATGGAATTTTCCGGTCGCCGGGCGCGATCCCAAGGCACAAGGCTTCTCGATTCGGTTCGCGAACTACACGAGTTGACCAGGCCGCCCAAACCAAACCATTGAGTGGGGCTGGAAACGGTATCTTACTCCTGGCCACTACGAGAGCGCGGCCGACGGGACCGAACAAGCCGAGCGTGATTAGTAGGCCGCCGCTGATTTCACCGTAATTGTGAACAGGGGTCCCCCTATCCAATCGACTGGGATTTCTGGCATGATAACGGCTGATGCGATTCTCCCGCCGTGTCATCGTCGTTGCGGCAGTGCTCCTTGCAGCCATCCTGCTGCCGACCACCGTCGTCTTCTACACGGACTGGCTCTGGTTCGGTGAGACGGGGTATCAGTCGGTGTTCCTGAGGACCCTCACGACGCGAGGAGGGCTAGCCGCGGCGGGCATAGCGGTGGCGTTCGCCGTCCTGTTTCTCAACGTCAGCGTGGCCACGCGAACCCTGTCGCCGCGCGACTTGGTGCTCACGACGAGCGACGGCCCGATCGTGCTCAGCCGGCGCGCGGTTCAGCTGGCGGCCAGGGCGGCGGCGGGCGTGGTCGCCTTGCTGTTCGGGCTGTGGGCGTCGAGCCATTGGCAAACCTGGCTGTTCTTTCGTCACGGACAGAGCTTCGGCGAGGTCGACCCGGTGCTCGGTCACGACATCAGTTTCTACGTGTTTCGGCTGCCCTTCCTGGACGTGTTCCGCGGATATCTGTTCGCGCTCGTCGTGGTCTCGGCCGTGCTGGCTGGCGTCGTGTACGCGCTGGCCGGCGCGGTGGATCTTAGTCGCGGCGTGAGGATCGCCGGCCCGGCGAGACGACACCTGGCAGCACTCGCCGCGGCGCTGCTGCTTGTGTTTGCCTTCGGTGCATATCTCGACGTTCCGGAGCTCCTTACAACGCCGGCCGGCATCATTCACGGCGTGTTGAACGTGGACGCGGCCATAAGGATCCCGGCGTTGCGAATCCTGATGGTCGCAGCCGTCGTGGCGGCAGCTCTGGCGTTGCTTCAGACGGCGACCGCGACCTCGTGGTGGCCAATCATTGCGGCCGTGGCCGTGTACGCGGGCGTCAGCGTCGCGGGCGCGGCGGCGGCCGGATTGACGCAGCGCTTCGTCGTGGCGCCAAACGAGCAGGTGCGTGAGACGCCCTACATCGAACACAATATCGCGGCCACTCGGAAGGCCTTCGCGCTCGATAACGTTGAGGAGCGCGAGCTGTCTGGCGACTCCGCCCTCACCCGCGCCGATATCGAGGCCAACGCCGCGTCGCTCGACAACGTCAGGCTCTGGGATCACGAGCCCCTCCTGCAGACGTTCTCGCAAATCCAGGAGATCCGCACCTACTACGACTTCGTCTCAGTGCACAACGACCGGTACACGATCGACGGGCAGTATCGTCAAATCATGTTGTCGGCGCGTGAACTGAACTCCGAGAGCCTGCCGAACCGCAACTGGATTAACGAGCGCCTCACCTTCACGCACGGCTACGGCGCCACACTCGGTCCCGTCAACCAGGTCACGCCCGAAGGCCTGCCCGTGTTGTTCATCAAGGATCTGCCACCGCAATCGTCGGTCGATCTGGAGGTCAAGGAACCGAGCATCTACTACGGTCAGTTGTCGAACGACCATGTGTTTGTAAGGACCAATGCCCGGGAGTTTCACTATCCGAAAGGCGACGATAACATCTATAAGTCGTATGAAGGCACCGGCGGGGTTCCCCTCTCGAGCTTTTTCAGCCGACTCCTCTTCAGCATCCGGTTTCGCTCGTTCAGGCTGCTTCTAAACGACGACATCACCGACGACAGCCGGGTGATGTTCTACCGTCGGCTTTCTGAGCGCGTGGTAAGAATCGCGCGGTTCTTGCGCTACGACCCCGATCCGTACCTCGTCATTTCGAACGGCCGGCTCGTCTGGGTGCAGGACGCGTACACCACAACGGCTCGGTACCCCTATTCAACACCGGCGCCGAACGGCATCAACTACATCCGGAATTCGGTCAAGGTGACTGTGGACGCCTTCCATGGCACTGTCGTCTTCTATCTGATCGATGATCGGGATCCGATCGCGCTCACCCTCCAGCGCATTTTCCCCGAGCTCTTCCGCCCACTCGCCGACATGCCGGAAGACATGCGGGCGCGTTTGCGGTATCCCGAAGGAATCTTCACGCTGCAGTCGGCCATGTACGCGACCTACCACATGACCAACCCGGCAGTCTTCTATAACAAGGAAGACCTCTGGGAAATCCCGACGATGGACGCCGACCCACAGCCGCAGGTGATGCAGCCGTACTACACGATTATGCGGCTGCCCGGCGAGAAGGCGCCTGAGTTCATCCAGATGCTCCCCTTCACGCCCGCGCGCAAGGACAACCTCGCGTCGTGGATGGTCGCGCGCAGCGACGGCGATCAGTACGGCCGGATGCTCGTGTTCCAGTTTCCGAAACAGAAAGTGGTGTTCGGGCCGCGCCAGATCGTGGCGCGGATCAACCAGGACCAGGCCATCTCCCCGCAAATCACGCTTTGGAACCAGCAGGGCTCGGAAGTGCTCCAGGGCACGCTGCTCATCATCCCGATCGAGGAGTCGCTTCTCTACATCCGGCCACTGTATCTGCGTGCAGCGGGAGGGCGCATTCCCGAGCTGAAGCGCGTGATCGTGGCCCATCAGAATCAGATCGTGATGGAGGACACGCTCGACCTTGCGCTGAATCGTCTCTTCCCGGCTGCCAGCGCTGGCGGCGAGTACCCAGCCGACACGGTGGACGGGACCGGGCCTCCGGCTGGCGACCCGGTGATTTCTGGGCTCGCGCAGCCGCCGACCGACGACCTTTCGACTCGCGCGCTCGATCACTACCGGCGAGCACTCCAGGCGCAGCGCGAGGGCAACTGGGCACTCTACGGAGAGGAGGTCCGGCGGCTGGGCGAGGTGCTAGAAGAAATCCAGAGGCGCCGGTAGACTTTAGCGCGGGCGGATAAACATCGTCCTCAATTGGTTCGAGGAACTCAGACGGCGGGTGCCGACGAACCTCGCCCGCATCCTGACTCCGCCCCTTGAATGCCGGCCTGCGCGTGCCACCTGCGCTGAGCGGTACTCCGACGTGCTTCCGGCTTTCGCCTCGGCTACCCCCGGGGCACCGGGCGCACGCTGCATTTCGATGAACCCATAGTGTCCCATTAGTCAGCCGAACCCCATAAACGGGCGCGATTTTCAACTATTCTCGCGCGCGTGATTGACGCCACTGCCCTCCGCTGGTTCCACCTCACGCTCACGGCCTGGCTCCACCAGCGCGAGGCTGATGCCCTCGCCTGCCTGCCTCAGGAGAACCGGACGCTGCGCGCCCAACTGGGCCGCCGGCCGCTCCGCCTAACCGATGACCAGCGTGTTTCGGCCCTCCCGGACCGGTCGCCCTCTAACTCAGTAAGATACTGTGTGGCTTTTTTCTTGGGAATCGAGCTAATGGTGATGACGAACCGTGATGCCTCGACCAGCGCCACGGGCCAGCACGGGCAGGATCCGCGGCCTTCGTTTGCAGCTCCGGCTGTCGCAGCTTTACGTCGTCTATGAGATCCCCGCGAAAGGGCTGGGCGTATCGACAACGGTAGAGGCTCCCGACGAGCCGCAGCCCGATCCAAGGAATAGGTTGGGACCGGAAATCGGGAAACTGAGGGAGCAGTTCTCGGATGGTGGGAAAGACCTAAGCGGGAATGTCCAGGGCATCCGCGGGTGGTGACGGGTCCGAGCCGGGGAACGTATTGGCCGCACTTGTCTGGCGCGCGGCGTCGTACCGGCTCACCGTTTCCCGGCGCACGTCGGTCTCGGCTTTGATGCGACGGTAGCTCCAGCCGAGCTCGAGTAGGGCGAGAACTTGCGATTTCTTCGGCATCTTCAGGTAGTTAGCCATCACATCCTCAAAAGGGGTGAACCCTCAAGGATGCCTGAGCACCCCTACACGCAGTGGCCTGTTTTCAGACGTTCGGTCGTGGCCGCATTTCAGCGTTCGCCAACATTGATTACCGGAAATCGTCTGTACGCTCGTGAACCTGGTCCAGGTTCCGTGATCTAGAACTGGCTTGCCGAAAGAGGAGGCCCTTCGTGTGTCCCGACTGTTCAATCAAAGCTGTGATCTGGGATTGCGGCGGCGTCATCATCCGGACCGAGGACGAGCGTGGTCGCCGCGAATGGGAGCGGAGGCTTGGACTGGCACAGTATGAACTCGACCGGATCGTGATGGGCGGCGAGTCGTGGATTCAGGCACAGTGCGGCGACATCACTGAGGACCAATACTGGAGTGAGATCCAGAAACAGCTGGGCCTCGACGAGCAATCCCTACGGAGCCTCCGTGACGACTTCTACGGTGGCGATCGTGCGAACGCGATCGTGACCGAGGTCATTCGGCGTCTCCGCTCACATTACAAGCAAGCCATCTTGAGCAACGCACCGCTGTCGTTGCATGCGGAGCTGCGCGACCGTTTTCAGATTGCCGGGCTGTTCCATGTCATCGTTGCGTCAGCGGTGATCCGGGTGATGAAACCCGACCCTCGAGCCTATGGAGACGCCCTGGAGGCGCTCGGTCTGCGAGCCGACGAGACTGTTTTTATTGATGACCTGCTTCCCAACATCGACGCGGCGAGGCGGCTCGGCATGCACGTCATTCACTTCGACAGCTATCACTACGATGTGCGACCCCTGCTGGGGACCATGCTCGGCCTGCCGGGACTCTGACAGCTCGGCACAGGCGCCCCGTCGTCCTGCCCTGGCAACAGGGCCCCGCCGGCCCTGCGCGTGCTAGCAAGCACTCGTTCGTAAACCGCATACGTAGCCGAAGCGGTCTTGTCCCATGAAAAATCACGTGCACGACGTAATCCCTTGCCGCGGAGGCGCGTTCTCAGATCTCGATCCAGAATCACGCTGTGCAGTGCTTCAGCGAACTCAGCAGGATCGTGGGGATCGACCAGCAATGCCGCGGACCCAGCCACTTCGGGCAAGGACGAAACATGACTGGCGACAACGGGGCAGCCACAGGCCATGGCTTCGACGACGGGGAGGCCAAATCCCTCGTACAGCGAAGGGTAGACGAGCGCGAGTGCGTTCGAATAGAGGACGGCGAGGGCCTGATCAGACACATGGTCAACGAAGTCGATGTCGCGGTCGACCCCAAGCCGCCGTGCTTCTTCGAGCGTAGCCGTGCGGAACCCATCCGAGCGTCCGGCCGAGCCCACCTTGAGCAACCGAAGTGACGCGAATCCTTGTCCGCGGTCTTTGAGGGCGGCAAAAGCGCGCATCAAGCACACCAGGTTCTTCCGCGGCCGTTCCGAACCAACGTAGAGTACGTACGGTGCAGAGAAGCGTCCATCATCCACCGGGGACGGCTTGAATACGCTGTGATCGATCCCATTGTAGATCACCGTGATCTTCGCTTCCGCCACGGCCAAATGCTGCATGAGGTCGCTCTTCGTCGCCTCGGAGACGCAGATGACATGCGTTGCCGTACGGATTCCTCGTCGGTCGAGCGCAAGCCCGGCTGCTGCGATCCGGTCTTCTGGGGCGTGAGGGAACGCCAGCCGAACGAGGTCGTGGACCGTCACGACGCACGGCGGGGTCACCCACGAAACCCAACGCCCGAGGTGGTGGTTCGAAAAATGGATGCCATGCCGATTGCGCCTCAGAGCCCATCCAAGGCGTAGGTGCTGACACATGGACCCATATCGTGTGGTATGAATCGGCGAGACTGGCAGCCGCTTTGCCAGTTCTTGTGAATATCGGTCGATGCCCGAGTGCTCCGTCGAGACTACCAGGCTAAAGGGGAGCTTATCGAATAGCACAACGCAATATCATGCTGAAATCCTCAGGCCAGCGAGTCTGAATGCATCGCACGCTAGTCGAACGCGGATCGACCGAGCAGTTGACCACAAGACTCTCTTGGCCCAGTCATGACGTGACTGGCTTCCGACACCAGCGCGTGTCTGCGGCTCGACAACCTCCATGCCGCACTCGCTGACGGAGGACGTGGGGAACGTGAGATGAATTGCTGACAGTGGGAGCTGGTGGAGATGATTCGTAGCGACAGAAACAGGAAACTGGCGGACATTCATCGCGTGCCGTTCTGGTGGCACACGATCGACCTGGGAGACGGCTTTGTCACCCCGGGGCACTCGAGCCTCGCGGAACAAGAATTCAGGGCCGTTGGGATCCTCAGGCCCTGAAAGGGAAAAGCGTCTTGGACATCGGATGCTAGGACGGCGTGTTTTCGTTCTTGTGCGAAGGGCGGGGTGCTGCCGTCACGGCCATTGACACCTTCCAGCACACAGAGTTCGTCAAGAGCAAATACGGAGTTGAACTCAAAGGCGGAGAAGGTTTTCGGGTCGCCGCGCGCCACCTTGGGTCGGCCCTGAGGGTCAAGAAGCTGGACATCACCCAGGTCAACGATACGTTCGATGTGACACTCTTTCTTGGCGTCCTGTATCACCAACGTCACCCCCTTCAATCTCTGGAACAGTTGTCCAGGCTCACGAACGAGTGCGCGGTCATTGAGACCCACTACCTCAAGGGACAAGACCAGTCGGTCCTGCAGTTTTACCCAGCCGATAGCCTCAACTCGGACACCACAAACTATTGGGGGCCATCCTTGTCTTGCGTCGAACTGATGCTTCTAGACGTCGGATTTCGTGACGTCAAGCTCGTTGCTACGTCGGAAGGCAGCGACGATAGAGTGGTGATTCTGGCATATAAGTAGAATGCCGTTGGCAGCGCGGCCCGTCGTGGATACGCAGGGCACGCCGGCGGTCATTACCGCCATTCCCCAGAGTGCAGCCAACCGTTCGCGTCACTCGACAAGTCGCTTCTTCTCGACGCCTTCTTCGAAATCAAACCCCAGGATGGGTCTTGTCAGGTTGAGGCCACCGGTGGCAGAGTGGGCGGATGAGCAGCCCCGCGCCGAGCTATCACGGATATCGATTCCCGCCCGACATCATCAGTCACGCCGTCTGGCTCTACCACCGCTTCTGTCTCAGCTTTCGCGATGCCGAAGACCTGCTGGCCCAGCGAGGGGTCGCGGTCACCTACGAGACGATTCGGCAGTGGTGTCAGACGTTCGGGCTCGACTACGCCCGACGGCTGCGGCGCGGCCGAGGGCGCATGGGCGACACCTGGCATCTGGACGAGCTGTTCGTGACCATCCAGGAGCAGCGGCAGTACCTCTGGCGCGCCGTGGACCAGGACGGGGACGTCATCGACATCCTTGTGCAGTCGCGACGTAATCGCAGGGCGGCCGCGCGCTTCCTTCACAAGCTGTTGAAAGGACAAGACCGGGAACCGCGTCGGCTGATCACGGACAAGCTGCGCAGCTATTCGGTGGCGCACCGCACGGTCATGCCCTCCGTGATGCACAGCACATGGCAATACGAGAACAATCGTGCGGAAGGGTCGCACTAACCGACCCGACAGCGCGAGCGTCAGATGCGCCGCTTCAAGTCGGCCGCCCATCTACAACGCTTCGCGTCCGTCCACGGCGTGGTACAGAATCTCTTCCGGGTTGGCCGACATCTGCTGCGAGCGGTTCATCACCGCGTGCTCCGAACGCGGGCGTTCGTTGAATGGGATGCGGTGACGTGCGCCTGCTGAACGAGCGAAGGCGCTCGACCTCCAGGCGGAGAAGCGCGCTGCCCGCACCAAGTTGACAGTCCCCGGGCTCGAGATCGTGAATGGATCAGCTCCTAGTCGCACCCGACGTGAAGACCGCGGCCGAAGCGCGGGCGCTCGCCGATCGACGGCGAGGCGTCGTCGGGCTGGCGTCGCAGACGACATGATTCGGGTCTCGATCTACTCGCGGCCCGGCTGTCACCTGTGCGACGAGATGAAGGCCGTGGCCGAGCGAGTCGCGCGCATGGTTCCACTGACCCTGGAAGAGATCGACGTCTCCGCCGACGCGGAGCTGGAAAAGCGCTACGGTCTCGAAGTTCCCGTGCTGATGATCGAAGGGAGAAAGGCAGCGAAATACCGCGTCACCGACACGGAGCTGATGCGGATGCTTCGCGCACGCGAAGACGCGTAAAGCCAGTACGCCCTCCCCGCCCTTATTGCTCCCCGCTGCCCTACTTCGCCGTGACGATGAAGTGACCGCGGCGGTTCTGCTGCCAGCACGACTCGTTTTCTTCAGCACAGAACGGCTGCTCTTTGCCCTTGCTCATCACCGTTATGCGGTTGGCCAGCACGCCGAGGCTGGGCGAAAGCGATTCATGAGCACACTCCCCAAGCTTGCATCGTCGGTCTTGGATTCGTCGGGCCAACGTTTGCGCTGAGCCGAGCCGTAGTGTCCCGGAACTGGGCCGAGCCCGCCTAGCGCGGACCTCTGATGCCACCACGTCGAATAATCGAGTGTCTCCTTGACGGGAAGCGCGCTATCATTTCGCCCGCCGTTGGATGTGAGTTCGACCCTCACGTCGATGCGCATATCCCCATCCGCCTCTGGCTTCGCCTGATACTTGATTTCCTTCTCACGTTATGTCGTTCACCCCTCAAGGAACGCACGAAGCTTTCGGTTGCGTGACGGGTGGCGCAACCTCCGGAGCGCTTTGGCCTCGATCTGCCGGATGCGCTCGCGGGTGACGCCGAATGTCTCGCCGACCTCCTCAAGCCTGTGTTCGCTGCCGTCGCCAACGCCGAACCGCATCTTGATGACCTTCTCCTCGCGCGGCGTGAGCGTTTTCAACACCGACTCGGTCTGCTCCTTCAGGTTCAGGCTAATCACGGCTTCCGATGGCGACACGACCTGCCGATCCTCGATGAAGTCGCCCAGATGCGAATCTTCCTCTTCACCAATCGGCGTTTCCAGCGAAATGGGTTCCTGCGCGATCTTCAAAACCTTGCGGACCTTCGACACCGGGATGTCCATGCGCCTGGCGATCTCTTCCGAGGTCGGCTCGCGGCCCAGCTCCTGCACGAGCGCCCGCGACGTGCGGATGAGCTTATTGATCGTCTCGATCATGTGGGACGGGATGCGGATGGTCCGCGCCTGATCGGCAATCGCACGGGTGATCGCCTGGCGGATCCACCACGTGGCGTAAGTCGAGAACTTGTACCCGCGCCGATACTCGAACTTGTCGACGGCCTTCATGAGGCCGATGTTGCCCTCCTGAATCAGATCGAGAAACTGCAGGCCACGATTGGTGTACTTCTTCGCGATGGACACGACCAGGCGAAGGTTCGCCTCAACGAGCTCCTTCTTGGCCTGTTCGGCGTGGTACTCGCCCCGGATGATCGTGTCGAGCGTCTTCTTTAACTCCGCCGGTTCCTGTTCCAGCGTGTCTGTCATCGACCGAAGCTTCAGCTTCTGCCCCTTGACCTGGCGCAGGATGTTCTTCCGCTCTTCTTCCTTCACCCGCTGCTTGCGGTTCCTCGTGTTGAGGAGCCTCCCGAGCGCTTCGATCTCGCGCTGCACCGCCTTGACGTCCTCGACGGCCTGCTTCATCTCGTCGATGAGCCGCCGTTTCACGGCCTCCGTGAACTCGATGTCGCGAATGCGCTGAGACAACTCCACGCGCGCGCGCATTGTCGCCCTTCGTGCGCGGCGGTACTTCCGCTTCGCCCGCGTGGTCGCCCCCTTCGGCGTGTCGGCCAGTTTCTGTTCGAGCTTCTCAGAGACCTCGCGCGCCTTTCGAACGGCGTCGATTTGCTTCTGGACCTGCTTCGAGCGTTCCTGAATCCGTTCGTCGGTGATCTCTTCGTCGTTGAAGATCACCAGCTCGCGAATCGTGCGGTCGCCGCTGTTGAGCTGGTCCCCGAGCAGAATGACCTTCTTGGTGATCAGCGGCGTGCGTGAGATCGATTTGATGACGGCGTGTTTCCCGCGCTCGATCCGGCGGGCGATCTCGACCTCGCCCTCACGTGTGAGGAGCGGGACGGTGCCCATCTCGCGCAAGTACATGCGGACGGGGTCATTGGTCTTGTCGAGCGCGCCCGGAGTGAGCTCGAGCTCCTCAGCGCCCTCGCCGGTGCGATCAATCGGTTTTTCATCGCGCAGGTACTTCTGGTCCGAGTCGATGACCTCGATCCCCGCGCTGCCAAACGTGTTCAATAGGTCGTCGAGCTCCTCGGACGACGTGATTTCCGACGGCAGAAGCTCGTTGACCTCGTCGTACAGCAGGTAGCCTTTTTCCTTGCCGATGTTGATCAGCTGTCGTACTTCGTCGTATTTTTCTTCAATCGACACGTGCGTGCCCTCTAATGCGTGCGGGGGTCATCCGCCCCGTTCGTTGATGCCGGACGTGGTCGGGCCCAGGCGCGACTCCCTCCGCGGTGACGTGACCTCTTCGATACGATGCAGTACGTCTTGTCTTCGTTGCCACGGTGCGTCTCTCGTGTCCTCTCGCCAGAAGAACGCGGGGATGCCCACTCTGTTCCAGCATCTCCGACGTTGAGCTCAGAGGGCCGCGCGGCGTACCGGTGGCGCACGCGCTGGCCCGTCTCACGCGAGCCGATCATGCTGTTCTACGGAAGTTGTTTCGTGGCCCAATCAGAATCGGTCAGCAATGCGTGGTGTTCGTCGGCCGTGATCGAACGCCGTGAATAGGTGCATGACACGATAAAGAGGTTCTTCTCCTCGTTCCAGTCCGCCCGCGTGACGGTGCACTCAAACGGCTCACCGAACCGCGTTGACAGCGGCAGCCAGTCGCGAGGTTTTGGAATGGCCTCCACCGTGATCCGTTTGATGAACCGGATGGTACTGTTGTCGATCTTCTGGTCCGGCTTACCTGGCGAACGGACCGAGAGGCTGGGGATCCTCATGTTCACCTCGACGTCGATGGGCATGGTGCGATAGTACTTCAAGGTGGCGGGATTATCCTTGGCCGCAGCTGCTCCTCCACCTTCGAGGCGGCAACCGCCGACAGGCTCATACGTCCACCGTGGGGAGCGCCTTGGACGCCCGCGGCGCGTAGCCGCCTACTGCACCGCTCGAGCTCGCGCGAGTCGGGCCTGGTCCGCGTAGACGATGTCGTCACCGACTTCCATCCGTGCCATGGCGTCGGCAAGGACAGCTTCCTGCCGCGCCTGAATCGCCTGCGCCCCGCGACGGCTGAACGGTGGGCGTCTTGGCTTGCCGGTCACAGCCGAATCGGCCCATGCCCGAGCGGGTATTGTCAAGTTGACGAAAATCCGCTCGACTCACGCCCAAGGGATTGCTGTCAGGTCCGCTTTGGAGCGCAACATCGCGTGTGTAGGTTTAGGGTGTTTGCCAGCAACTTGACAGTGCCATCCCACGAGATCCGCTACATCACAGATAAGTTAGTGTTCCATTCTTGAGAGCAGCTCCCTTTCAGTAACTTCTTTTCCCAAATAGCGGGGGCTTGTCCCATCCGCTGTTGAAATTCAGCGGCGGCTCGGGTGACGACTACGCAACCATCCCCGACGATTCATCGAGCCCCAGCTGAGCGTCACGTGCTCGCAACGCGGCGACCAGCACGGGCATGTCCTTACACCCCTTCACCCGCCGGAATCCTTTGGCCGCTTCCAGCACACCGGCAGCGACCCAGCGGAGCACCATCGTACCCCCGCGCCAGCGTTTCACGTTCCGCTTCACGTGGCGTGTCCGGCTCAGGAGGCTCTCGACGGCGTTGGTCGTCGCCAGCGATCGGCGGAGCCGCTCCGAGAGCGGCAACTCGACTACGGTGAGCGTCTCGTCGAGCCCTTCCCGTATGCTGGCGGCTGCACTCGGATAATCGATGTCCACCCGCCGGGCCAAGTCCTGCAACAAGCGCCGGGCCGCCTTGATGTCGGTGTGCGTATAGGCGCGCGTGAGGGTCGCCTTCACCCACGGACGCTGGGCCTCGGGCAGATACTCGAGCACGTTGCGCCGTTTATGCACCTGGCATCGTTGTACCAGGGCTGCGGGGCCGAAGGTCTGCATCACCGCAGTGTGGAGCGCTTGCGCTCCATCGAGGATGACGAGCAGACTGCGGTCGGTCCGCAGCCCACGGCTCTGCAGATTGGTCAGCAAGCCCTGACACACGGTCGTGTTCTCCGCTGACCCTTCCCAGAGGCCCAGCGGGTGTTTGGCGCCCGTTTTATCGAGGCCCAGCGCCACGACGATGCAGTGGCCGCCGACGTGGACCCCATCGATCAGTAGCGCCACCAGCTCGAGGTCGTCGAGCGGCGTTGCCCGCCACGCATCGAGTTGCGCCTGCGTCTGCGCCACAAACCGCCGACTCACGGCACTCTTGCTTGTGCCCCGCGTGCGGACGTCGGCCCCCAGCGGTTCTAGACTCCGGCCATACTGGCGCGTGGCCACGCCGATGAGCATCTGTTCGACCACGCGCCGGGTGAGCGGATCCGTGTTCGTAAAGGCCTGGACGGATGGCAGCGCGACCTCCTGCCCGTCGCGCCGCACCCGCGGCCGACGCAGGGCGACCTTGCGGCCCCCCAGCACGACTTCGCTGGGCGCATGGCCCGCCCGAGACGCCCGCCGCGCGGGCTGATGCGCATACCGCGGACCGCACACGGCCACGCGATCCGCTTCCAACATCGCCGCGAGGACCTTCAGGCCCGACGCGACGACCAGCTCTTGGAGCTCGGCCTGTGCATCGACCAGGATGTCGACCAATGGAAGGTGCCGTGGTGCCGGCAATGCTGATTGGCGCCCACGAACGCCTGTGCCAAACTTCTTCATGGCGGCTCCTTTCTGGGGGCTTCAGCCCCAGGTTTTCCCACCGGCCGTCTATCACGACCAGCAGGGAGCCGCCGCTTTAAATTTCAACAGCTAGAGGGACATCCCCAATAGCGGTACCAATTGAAGTAAAGCAGAAGACTCAACAATGCAAATACCGCCAGCGTCATGAAGAATCCGTTCCACTGACGCAGGATCAAGTTGATCCAAATCAAGAACATTGCCATTTGCCAGGGCACGGCAAGAACCACGGAGACCAGATCCCGCTTGTTTTCAGCATGGACCCTCTGAATGGCCTGAGCGGAGAACTGGTCTCGAATGGGACTCCAAGAACCAAGCGGTCGAACCCTCTTGTAAAAGGTTCTTAACGTCTCGTTGTCCGTCGGTGTGCACAAGAGACTTCCAGCGATGATTCCGAATAGAGCGCTTCCTGACACGAATATAAAGGAAGCATAAATGGCTGATCCGCTGAGCAGGATAGGATCCAACACGGCTGCTAGTATTCCCGTAACTGCTCCGGCCGAAAACTGAACCGTACCGGGTTTCTCGGAGACCTCATTACTTGGGAGGATGGGGTCTATGGGACGTCCAAGTCGGTTTTCTCCGGAGGTGCGTGAGCGCGCGGTTCGAATGGTCGAGGAGCATCGCGCCACCCACGCGTCGGAGTGGGGCGTGTTGCAGTCGGTGGCGCCGAAGCTTGGCTGCACGGCCGAGACGCTACGGAAGTGGGTACGCCAGGCACAGCGTGACGCCGGCTATCGCCCAGGGTTGACGACGAGCGAGCGAGAGCGCCTCAAGGAACTGGAGCGCGAGGTTCGCGAGCTGAAGCGGGCGAACGAGATCCTGCGGAAGGCGTCCGCGTATTTTGCCCAGGCGGAGCTCGACCGCCGCGGGAAGTGATGGTTCGCTTCATTCACGACCATCGGGATCAGTACGGGGTCGAGCCGATCTGCACCGTGCTGCCGATCGCCCCCTCGACGTATCACCGCCATCGGGCGGCGCAGGTCGATCCGACGCGTCGCTCGGCCCGGGCACAACGCGATGATGCGCTGCGCCCGGAGATTCAGCGGGTGTATGACGAGCATCATCAGGTGTACGGGCCGCGCAAGGTCTGGAAACAGCTGCGTCGCGAAGGGTTCTGCGTGGCACGAGGCACGGTGGGTCGGCTGATGCGGGCGATGGGCCTGGCAGGCGCGGGGCGTGGGCGCGCGTGGATCACAACCACGCACGCGGGCAATGGCAGCCGGCCCGCAGATCTCGTCGATCGCCAGTTCGTGGCGACCCGTCCGAATCAGCTCTGGGTCTCAGACTTCACCTACGTGGCGACCTGGGGTGGGTTCACCTACGTGGCGTTCGTGATCGACGTCTTCGCGCGGCGCATCGTGGGCTGGCGGGTGTCGGCCTCGATGCGCACGGACTTCGTGCTCGACGCCTTGGAGCAGGCCATCTACGCGCGCCGCGGCGACGCGCTGACCAGCCTCGTGCATCACAGCGATCGCGGCACGCAGTATCTTTCGATGCGGTACACGGATCGTCTCGCGGCCGCCGGCATTGCGCCATCGGTCGGGAGCCAAGGCGATGCGTTCGATAACGCCCTCGCCGAGTCGGTGATCGGACTCTACAAGACGGAGGTGATTCGACGACGAGGGCCGTGGCGCACGCTCGAGGCCGTGGAATTCGCCACGCTGGAGTGGGTGGATTGGTTCAACATGCGGCGGTTGCTGGGACCGATTGGAGACGTGCCGCCGGCGGAGTTTGAAGCGCAGTACTATGAGCAGGCCAAGGTGGCCTGATTCCATGAATCCAGTCTCCGAGAAACCCGGTACGGTTCAAACCCATAGCCATTCATTCGCCACCAATACCACCGAACGACCATCGGTACGAAAAAGCCAACACCAATCCCCAGCATGATCCACCCCCAGATGGTATTGATATTTCTTACGGCCAAACTCAGAAACAAACCAATGACCACTATGCCAATCGATCCCCATCGACTCTGGGAAAGGAGTTGTTTCTCATTCGCTTTAGGATTGATATACGCCTGGTAGATGTCTCTAACCCAATAGGCAGCTCAGGCGTTCACGGTTGAGTCAAAGGTGGACATTGCGGCAGCAACTAGCGCCGCCAGGAGCAAACCCCTAAATCCATTGGGAATCACTTGAGTCACAACCGTCGGGAGAACCAATTCTGGATCTGAAATAACCTCATTCGTTTGGCTGTATACAATTCCCATAATGGCAAGGGAAAAGATAAATGGCCACCTGAACGAGAGTAAGACAATCCACAAGAGAGACATCCAGCCGACTTCCTGATCAGACTTTGCGGCGAAATAGCGCTGGGCTATGTATCCATTGCCTCCGGCGAACCCATCGATCATCGCCCGCCCAAAGAAAAAGAAGAGGGCAACACCAAAAAGGTTAAAGGACGAGTACTCTGAAGCAGCAGAAAAAGTCAGGTCCCAGGAAGGTATGACCTGTGTCCATGCCTGCTTGGTTGTCTCTATGAGCTCAAAGCCACCCTCTCTGAGCGGTGCCGACACGGTGAAAACATCGGGCAGAACGAATCCGGTCACGGTCACAGTGATCAGGTAACCCACAGCCAGGAATATGAAAACGCTCTGGAAAAGGTCGGTGACCAACACCCCGTAGAGTCCACTGGTGACGGTGTAGACCATCGCTAAGACAATCATCATGAACTGAACCGTACCGGGTTTCTCGGAGACCTCATTACTTGGGAGGATGGGGTCTATGGGACGTCCAAGTCGGTTTTCTCCGGAGGTGCGTGAGCGCGCGGTTCGGATGGTCGAGGAGCATCGCGCCACCCACGCGTCGGAGTGGGGCGTGTTGCAGTCGGTGGCGCCGAAGCTTGGCTGCACGGCCGAGACGCTACGGAAGTGGGTACGCCAGGCACAGCGTGACGCCGGCTATCGCCCAGGGTTGACGACGAGCGAGCGAGAGCGCCTCAAGGAACTGGAGCGCGAGGTTCGCGAGCTGAAGCGGGCGAACGAGATCCTGCGGAAGGCGTCCGCGTATTTTGCCCAGGCGGAGCTCGACCGCCGCGGGAAGTGATGGTTCGCTTCATTCACGACCATCGGGATCAGTACGGGGTCGAGCCGATCTGCACCGTGCTGCCGATCGCCCCCTCGACGTATCACCGCCATCGGGCGGCGCAGGTCGATCCGACGCGTCGCTCGGCCCGGGCACAACGCGATGATGCGCTGCGCCCGGAGATTCAGCGGGTGTATGACGAGCATCATCAGGTGTACGGGCCGCGCAAGGTCTGGAAACAGCTGCGTCGCGAAGGGTTCTGCGTGGCACGAGGCACGGTGGGTCGGCTGATGCGGGCGATGGGCCTGGAAGGCGCGGGGCGTGGGCGCGCGTGGATCACGACCACGCACGCGGGCAATGGCAGCCGGCCCGCAGATCTCGTCGATCGCCAGTTCGTGGCGACCCGTCCGAATCAGCTCTGGGTCTCAGACTTCACCTACGTGGCGACCTGGGGTGGGTTCACCTACGTGGCGTTCGTGATCGACGTCTTCGCGCGGCGCATCGTGGGCTGGCGGGTGTCGGCCTCGATGCGCACGGACTTCGTGCTCGACGCCTTGGAGCAGGCCATCTACGCGCGCCGCGGCGACGCGCTGACCAGCCTCGTGCATCACAGCGATCGCGGCACGCAGTATCTTTCGATGCGGTACACGGATCGTCTCGCGGCCGCCGGCATTGCGCCATCGGTCGGGAGCCAAGGCGATGCGTTCGATTGTGAGCATGATGGTGTTGCTGTCCGAGCAGGTCTGACCCCTGCGTATGAGTGACCTCGTGTCCTTGCGTTGATCTGTCGGCCTGGGGTCGGGCAGCACTCACCCAGATGCGGTTTGATCGGGTGGGCAGTGACCCAATAGGGGCCTGGCCGAAGCGACCCATCACAGTCCTGTCCGCCCGCTCGGTCAGACCATGTCGCCAGCCTGTGGAAGAGAGGTTTGCCGCATGTCGCACAGGAACGAGATCGTCGAGCTGCCGCGCACCGTCATCGTCGGAGTCGACACGCATAAACACATTCACGTGGCGGTGGCGCTCGATGCCCTTGGCGCCAGACTCGCCACCTGCAGTGCGTCGGCAGACCGCGCCGGCTACATGGAGCTCGTGGCGTGGGCGCGCGCCCTCGGCATCGTGGAGGCGTTCGGCATCGAAGGGACCGGCTCCTACGGTGTGGGCCTCGCGAGCTTCGTGCGCCGACACGCCATCCGCGTGGTCGAGGTCAGCCATTGCGACCGGCGAAAGCGACGCAACAACGGCAAGAGCGATACGATCGACGCCGAGACCGCCGCCCGCTCGGTGCTGTCGGGGATCGCGACAGCCATCCCGAAGACCGCCGACGGCGCCGCAGAGATGGTGCGCCAGATCAAAACCGCCCGAGATACCGCCGTAAAAGCCCGCAGTGCCGCCATCATCACGCTCAAGGCGCTGATCGTCAACGCCTCTGACGCACTCCGCGAATCACTCGACCCGCTGACGGACAAGAAACTCATCGACCGTTGCGCGGCGCTCGTACCCGGTGACATCCTCGACCCCACGGCCTCGGCGAAGCACTCGCTCCGGGCGCTCGCTAGGCGTTGGCTCACCCTGGCAGCGGAAATCCGGACACACGACGACGTCCTCGACGCGATCACGCACACAGCCGCACCGACACTCCGTGAAGCGTTTGGCATCGGTGCGGACTCCGCTGCCGAGATGATGATTGTCGCGGGTGACAACCCGACGCGGGTGCGTTCCGAGGCGGCCTTCGCGAAGCTCTGCGGCGCATGTCCGATTCCGGCATCGAGCGGGGTGACGCATCGGCATCGGCTCTTTCGTGGCGGCCACCGTCAAGCCAACGCGGCGATCTACCGCATCGTGACCGTCCGCATGCGCTGGCACCAGCCGACCCTCGACTATGTCGGGCGACGGACGGCCCAGGGCCTGACCAAGAAGGACATCATCCGCTGTCTGAAGCGCTTCGTCGCCCGCGAGATCTACAACGCCCTGATCGCAGACCACCGCTCCCGTGGGGCCCTCACCTCCGCTGCCTGACAAGTGGCAATGGAGCACTCTTGACACATAGGGGCTTCAACGCCCTCGCCGAGTCGGTGATCGGACTCTACAAGACGGAGGTGATTCGACGACGAGGGCCGTGGCGCACGCTCGAGGCCGTGGAATTCGCCACGCTGGAGTGGGTGGATTGGTTCAACATGCGGCGGTTGCTGGGACCGATTAGAGACGTGCCGCCGGCGGAGTTTGAAGCGCAGTACTATGAGCAGGCCAAGGTGGCCTGATTCAATGAATCCAGTCTCCGAGAAACCCGGTACGGTTCAGTTGTCTTGTGCAGGTACGACAGAACGTTTCCCTTAAACGATCCGTTTCAAATAGAACTTCGTATCCGTCGCTAGGTTGAGAGCACTGAATGAGACGCCAGAAGTCCGCCCGACAGATCTAACGGTCGGTACCAACTACGAGTGTCGACTGACTCCGTCGAGCGTGCGAGTCTATCCCTCGAAGCGGGCCAGCTCAGCACGGCGTTGACCAGATACGTCGATGGAAGGAGGGTTGGGCAAATTCGTCTCCAGGGGACTAGACGTCATCGTGGGGTCCGTTGCCAGTAGCTAACCAACAGCTAACGAACTTCGCGACACGAGGCGCTTATCACCAGGACGAACAACCGGTCCGTCGTTTCGCAGAACGGCTGAGCTGGGGCTGAATTGGGGGGGGGGGGGTCAGCGGCGGATTGCGCGGATCGAGCGGAAGGAGAGGACCCGTTTCTCTGAGGATATTCGAAAATAGGCCGGTTTTGAAAACACTGTCAAGGGCGAACACCGTAGTGTCCTACAACTGGATCGGGCCGAACCGGCGTCAAGCGCGAGCGAATGCCAGGCGAACCCTTGGCGCGCGCTCTTCCTCGGCCCCTGATCGTCAGCGCTCGAAGCGTCGACCGATCGCAGGCAGGGGGGTGGGAAGGCACTGTCAACTTGGTGCGGGCAGCGCGCTTCTCCGCCTGGAGGTCGAGCGCCTTCGCTCGTTCAGCAGGCGCACGTCACTGCATCCCATTCAACGAACGCCCGCGTTCGGAGCACGCGGTGATGAACCGCTCGCAGCAGATGTCGGCCAACCCGGAAGAGATTCTGTACCACGCCGTGGACGGACGCGAAGCGTTGTAGATGGGCGGCCGACTTGAAGCGGCGCATCTGACGCTCGCGCTGTCGGGTCGGTTAGTGCGACCCTTCCGCACGATTGTTCTCGTATTGCCATGTGCTGTGCATCACGGAGGGCATGACCGTGCGGTGCGCCACCGAATAGCTGCGCAGCTTGTCCGTGATCAGCCGACGCGGTTCCCGGTCTTGTCCTTTCAACAGCTTGTGAAGGAAGCGCGCGGCCGCCCTGCGATTACGTCGCGACTGCACAAGGATGTCGATGACGTCCCCGTCCTGATCCACGGCGCGCCAGAGGTACTGCCGCTGCTCCTGGATGGTCACGAACAGCTCGTCCAGATGCCAGGTGTCGCCCATGCGCCCTCGGCCGCGCCGCAGCCGTCGGGCGTAGTCGAGCCCGAACGTCTGACACCACTGCCGAATCGTCTCGTAGGTGACCGCGACCCCTCGCTGGGCCAGCAGGTCTTCGGCATCGCGAAAGCTGAGACAGAAGCGGTGGTAGAGCCAGACGGCGTGACTGATGATGTCGGGCGGGAATCGATATCCGTGATAGCTCAGCGCGGGGCTGCTCATCTGCCCACTCTGCCACCGGTGGCCTCAACCTGACAATGCCGTTGCGGCCGCCATCGCCGCATACGTGGTTTTTTTGGCGGTCGACCGCCCCGTCCGAGGGGATGACAACGGTCGAAGCGTCTGAGCCGGTCGCAGCAGAGATGCCCGCTCGGCGGCGACGTGGCGCCGATCGACTTTCCGGTACTCGACGAGACTGATGCCCTCGTCCGGGACCTAGTTCGGGGGTCCGACTACCTCGACAGCAGGTAGGTCATCTTGATGGCTAGCTGTCGATTCTGGAGCCACGGCACGCCAGGCACCTCCATCCGAAGCTCGTCGTAGGCGATATACAGATCACTTCCGGGTCTGTAGATCCAGTTAAACCGTACACTCGTGCTCACCGAGTCGGTTAACGAGTTGTATTGCGACAGCGTCCGCAGCGTCATCTCAGGAGATATGGCTAGGTCAAACAGGAAGAATCCGAGATCCGCGGCGAACGCGCCCCATGGCCCCTCAACATTACTCCGCTGAAACCGGCCTTCAGCCGCGATGCGGCTGGTCGCCCGCACGCCCAACGTCCCGCTCCAGTCAGTCCGTGTGCCACCGAAGAACGTCTGGGGCGAGTAGCGTAGCTGCTGGTAAAACCGGCGAGACGGGTCGCTCCGGTACCGGAAACTCCAATCGCCGAACCGATACGTCCCAGCCGGAATGATCACGTCTGGGCGGATTGGGAACGGCATGTCGAGCTGCTCGAACTTGTCGTTATAGATCACCGTGAAGCTTGCGTCGTTCTCAAAGTAGGTCCCAACCATGTGATGGATCCGCCGCGAGAGCAGACGATTGTTCTGGTCCGTCGTGTAGCGCATGTTCCACATCGGGTCCAGGCGACGGATCCCCCACCTGCCCGGACGCGGATTCCACTCGCCATGGAGCCTCGTCGTACGGATGCCAACCCGCGGCACGAAGCCGACCTCGGCGTTAAAATTATCCTGGATGTCGTTGTACTCGGCGGACACCCGCCATGACGGACTGAGCCAGGACGCGCGCACGTAGCCAGCCATATCGCCCGTCGAGATTCCCGGCGTCTCGGTCTTCGCGATAAACGACGTCACCGTGAAGTTCGGATGCAGCGCGAGGGTCGTATCGGCTGCAAAGGTGCGATTGTACCGCGCGTTGCCGATCGCTTCCTTGTTGATGAACAGCGCCCCCACCTTCGAGCGCGCGAAGACGTCCCGGCTATAGCGGCCCACGAAGAAGTTTTCGCCGGGTTGACCGAGCGCTTCCCGTGTCTGGATGTTCAGCACCGCGATGTTGTGGCGGTCGACCTTACCCGTCAGGCGTGCCCCCCCGATGACCGAAATCGGCTGGCCGGCATCCGACAGCCCGATCCGCCGCGTGAAAAACAGGTCCGCCGTCCGGCCGAAGCCCTGTGACCTGACGCTGAACATCCCCGCGTTCTCCAGGAAGAAGTCCCGCTTCTCGGGGAAGAACAGCGGGAAGCGGCTGAGGTTCACCTGCTGCTCATCGACTTCCACCTGAGCAAAGTCGGTGTTGAGCGTCAGGTCTAGGTTGAGACCGGACGTCACACCGTACTTCACATCCAGACCAACTTCGTTGAAGCCAGAACCGTCGAGACCGCCGCCGAGGCGATCATGCCGGCCGCCGGCCAAGACGTAAGGGGTGACGCGCAGGTCCTTTCCCCGGTTCACCGAGCCCAGACCGGTCAGAGTCCCGGCCAGGCTGACACGCGTGAGGCTGTAGGCTTTGGGGATCGCCGCCCAGAAGACCTGCTCGTTCTTGCGCCGTATGTTCCGCATGAAGTTGATGCCCCAGACCTGGCGCTCCACTTCGGGGAACCGCAGGGTCACCATCGGAATGGCAATCTCCGCGACCCACCCCTCGCTGGTACGGCGGGCCGCCACGTGCCACACCCCGTCCCAGTTCACGTTAACATTGGGACTGTTTCGGCCGAACCCCCCTTCGCCCTCTTCGGCCACCTGTTGTTCCAGTTTGCCGCCCAGCGGGTTCGTCACAAACATGTAGCCCGACCGCGAGTCATGGAACGTATCCAGGATGATCTGGAAATTGTCCTCATCGAACAGGCGATCCGAATCGCGGCGCATCTCCGTTGCAACCACGCCATTCGGGGCCGAGTCAAACGCGTAGACCCCGATGTATAACGCCCGCGCGTCATACAGCAATCGGACCACGGTGCGCTCTGTCGCGGGATCGCCTTCAGAGGGCTCCTGCTGGATGAAGTCGTCGATGACCGCTGCCGACAGCCAGACTTCCTCGTCCAGGATGCCGTCCAGCTGAGGCGCCTGGTCGATCCGTACCGGCTCCACCGTGTACAGCTCGGCGGGTGGCAGGATGATTCTCTCCGGTGTGGGCTCAGTGGCCCCGTCCCCGCCTCCGAGCTCAAGGGTGCCATGCGCGTCTATCCGACCGGTTTGACGATCGGCCTGCGCCAGCTGCGCCCATGCTGCCACTCCTAAGGCGAAGAAACAGGAGACGAAGGCGACGAGACATCGCCCATCGCCAGAGCCTTCCGAACGCCCTTGGAGGCATCGACAGCGCCTCGATTCCCAGCAAGCGAACGTCTTCAACGTCCAGTCTCGGAGTAACTGCCCCTAAAGGAAACGAACACCTGGGGGTCGGTTCTTGTTCATCGGCTTCGGCCATTTGGGGCGTTGGTGCATGAATTAGGAACTGACTCTCGGCGACCCCAAACCTGGGGGGCGTCACCGACCAATGCTGTACGACTCTGGCCTGCCAAGCTCGGTCATCCGATTCGAGACACTAAGAGCTCACCACCGCCTGAGCCCGCGGGGCTTCCTGGGTCTCTCCCACGCCGTTGATCTGACCATCGGCGTCCTGCGCCACAGCGGGCGGCGTACTGGCCGCGATCAGGAACAGGAGCGCGAACGCGAGCGAACAATAGCGCCACTTCTTTATGACTATCCTCACTCAGAGCGGGGGGCAGGGCCATGGGTCGTGAATGCCCCGATTGTACGGAGAAACGAAACCCCGCGTAGGCGCACGAATCTTCGAGGCTTCTGTTGCGGTAGGCAGTCCTTGGTGCTCCGTCCTGAGGGCGCCGCCTATCTGTCGTCGTCTCCAATGATCGCCAAGCCAACGCGGTTGCTGCTGCTTTGATGGAAGACCAGGTTGCCCTGCGGCGACACGGTCATGTGCCGGATGATGCCGACGCCTGACGGGATGGCCCAGCTCTGGAATCTTTCGGTCTTGGGATCGAACCGGACGAGCGCATCCGGCCGCATGCCCGACTCGTTGTACCAGACGATGTCGTCCACGACGGCGATCGCATATGGGCGCGACAACGGTCCGCTGGGCGACGGCCAGTCTTTCTGCTCGCCGGTCTTCGGATTGAAGCGACCGAGATAGCCGCGGGAGGAATCGACGTACCAAATCACACCGTCACTCGCGAACGCGAGCCGGCGGATCGTCGTCGCCGGGTTCGGCATGGGATGCTCACGGATTTCCATGGTCTGCGGATCAATGCTGCCCAGCCTGTTGCTGCCATTGTAGGCGAACCACGGCGTACCTTGGGAGTCCACCTTGATGCCGTACGGGCGCCCATTCGGGGTCCGCACGGTCACCAGCTTGATCTCGCCCGTGGAGGGAATCAGGCGGCCCACCATGTTGCTGCTCTGGAGGGTGAACCAGAGAGTTCCCTTCTGGTCGAAGATCGGCGTGTGAGGATCCCGGGCGGCCACAAGAGGCATGTGGTACTCGGTGATCTCGCTCGTATCGGGCACGAGCTTGCCGACCGTCCCGTTGCCGTTTCCCGTGTACCAAATGTTGCCGTCCCGGTCGGCGACGATCCCGTGCGGGCGCGCGCCTTTCGGCAGCGGGAACTCCTTCATCTCGCCGGTCGCGAGGTTCAGCCGCCCGAGGAGGTTCCCGTACATCCCCGTCCACCAGATGGTGCCGTCCGCCATCTGCAGCGGATCGCGAACGCGCTGGCCGAGTGTGGGCGCCATCCACTCCTTGAAGGTGACCTTCGCGTCGCCCGTCACGAGGGTGGGGCGCCGCACCGGCTTCTCCGGAAAGTGCATGGCCAAGTATTGCGTCGCCTGCGCCATTTGCGCGTCGGGCAGCGCCACCATCGACTCGATCACGCGCCGCCATCCCTCCTGGTTGTACCCAGCGGCGCGCGTAGTCAGGTTGAGTCCGTGACAGGCCGTGCAGTTGGCCTGCACCACCTCTTGGCCCCGCCCTTCCGGCAGCTGAATCGGCTGGACCGGCCGGCCCCGTGGCGCCTGCGCCGCCACGGAAGCGATCACGCAGAGAAACACTGCCGCCAAGGAACGACGTAATTGATGCCACACGGATTGCCTCCCAGGTCGCGACTCGGTTACTCAGCGTTCCGAGGCACAATCACACTAGCCTGTCAAGATGAATACGGTCAACTTCCAGGAGGCCTGGGTAGTGGGTCAATCTTCGGCCGATGCGTATCGAAGGCTCCGACCTCACGCGGCGAGCGTGAGATACAAGGAGGATCACCGGCTCGGCCGGGCTTGTCGCCGCCGTCCTGATGTGCGCGGTGACGCCGGCTGCCGCCCAGCCGTTTGAACTTGCTGTCAAGGGCGGCCGGCTGTTCGGCGCCGCCCCATCAACCTGCCGGATAGTTCCGTCCCTCCGGCTGATTCGTACGTCTGGTTCATGGTCGTCGACAACGATTCGAATGGAACTTTGGGTGGCTCCTTCTTCGACTTTGTACAGACGGTCGTACCTTAGTCCCTTCTTCAGCAGCTAGGGCCTCTGGCTGGCTGGCGGCACGCCGCCGTTCAGACGCAGATACACGGCCAGTTGGCCGTAGATGTCCCAGGTGTGGCCGATGAGAAACGTGAAGATGCGGGCGCGCGTCGAGGGGCCGAGAAATCTCGGTGCCGTCGGAGCCGCCTGCACGATCGTCTGGTCGTTCAACTCATTCAAGAGCGCGATGCCGTAGTCGAACGAATCTGCCAGCGCCTTAACCGCGGCCGCCTTCGACATCGTCGCAGACTTGGCGTCGAGCGCGGGGGCTTTCGCCATGCCACCGATCGCGCCGAGGAACCGGTTGTTCGCGCCCGCGACGTGCACGACGCGCTCGGCGAAGGTCTGCTGGGCCTCGGTCGGCTTGGTGTCGTACTTGTCCGCCGGCATCTCATTGGCGATCTTGGTCATCGTGTCCTTCAGACGAGACCAGTCCGTTAACATCTCGGCCTTCAGGGAGGCCTGGGCGAATGATGGCGCAGCGAGGGCGGTGATGGCGCAAACAAGGGCAGCGATTCGAGCAGCATGCTTCACGGTGACCTCCTTCATACGGGGTTGATGAATCCTGCCACGATGATTCAAAACTTAGAGAGCTGCCAGCGGAGAGCATGGCGAAGCCAGAAACAAGCTCCGCAGGTGGTCAACTCGGGATACCAGACTCCAGCTAGATTAGCAGGCCGCCCTCTCACGGGCCACGAGCAGTTATCAATCGGCGAGCAACGGCACGGCGGTCGTATCAATGACCTGATCGTCAAACGGGTCCTCCCCGGCTGGCTGGCCGGGCATGTCGACGCTGCTGTCGATGCGCGGGCCGGCCGCAGGATTATACGGCTGGGTGCCGAGAAACGGAGGCGTCGAGCGGAGCGATTCTTGTGGTCCTGGAAATTGGCCTTTCATCCGGTGTCTTGGTGGGAAGCCTAGGAAATTGAGCCTTTCGAGATTAGCCAGATCTCGCCTATTGATGTGTCGCCCGTGGCCACTCATGGGTCACGCCCCCTCTGTAGCTGTGACGCGGGCGTAGTGGCCGTCCGACTTTACATACAGGAACTGTTCGTCTAGCCTTCCTGCGACAGATCGGAACAGGCGAAATGGAACCGGCAGACGTCTTCGGAGCCGCGGCGGCATCGCATATTCCGATAATCACTGAGGTCCTCGAGGGCATCGGCGAGCATGAATATGAGTTCACGTCGCCCGAGCGGTTCGGTGTCGTCGCCAAGGAGGACTGGCTGGAAGGCCAGCGCATTTACTGGCTTGAGATCCTGTATCGAGCGCACTTCGCAGCCTCAACGAGCTTGACCCGGACGGCGCGCTGGATTAACGCGATGCTCGCCTTTTCTGATGATCCACACTTCACCGCATTCAACGCCGCGTACCCAGGCTACCTAGAAGCCGCAGCAGACAGCTACCACACGTTTCGGTCCATTCCATGACTACTCGCTGACTTCCACACGGTCATCCGGGCGGCGCTCTCAAAGACGATCGAACAGCCGATGCTCTTCAAGGACCTCGAGGACGCGCTCATCCACTTTACGCACGCAGGCTACGTCGCGAAGGGTGAACACGTGGACCCGGCGCTTCGGGCGGAGGACACAACAGAGTACCTCAAATCGCTCGCCACGGAATCGGTAGACATCATGGGCTGCTATCGAAAGGTCTGCGACATCACGCATCCTGGCATCGGCTCAGTGCGCTGCTACGCTGACGCATTTGAAACGAAGGATGCAACCGGGTACAACCTGTGATTCGACACCGACGCTGAACAGATCAAGGAATTCTGCAAGGAGTACGAGCCTGTATCTCGCCGGATGATGTTCTTCAGCGTGGTCCCACCGGTGATGACGCTGCGGCTCCTGAACGATTTCGGAGTTGACACGATCTACACGCCGAGCGTGATGAGCGTCGTTCCTGATAACAATCCGGCGTGGAAACCCTTCGGCACCCGGCTGAGGGACAACATGCCTGCGGCCCGCGTAGCAGCGTGAGCGATACAATGGCGAACGGCCGGCTTTGGCGCGCGTCTGTGATGGTTACACGTCGGTTACACTTGGCACCAGCCGAAGTGCAACGCGACGGCAGATCTCGCGAATTCTGGCCACATTTCGCCGCGGAGGGATGGCCGAGTGGTCGATGGCGGTGGTCTTGAAAA
The DNA here is from genome assembly GCA_965197865.1 of Vicinamibacterales bacterium. Taxonomy (GTDB): domain Bacteria; phylum Acidobacteriota; class Vicinamibacteria; order Vicinamibacterales; family CAVVIG01; genus CBDANZ01. The sequence goes on along the minus strand of CBDANZ010000005.1, from coordinate 499,641 downwards.
CCACTGTACGGGCAACCGTACCGGGGGTTCGAATCCCTCTCCCTCCGCCAAAACATTGGGACGATCACTGCGTGGCTGCCTCTTGCTAACGCTCTCAGGCTGAGAGTATCCCCGAAATTGTCCCTGTGGGACGGCCACGACGACGTTTTTCACCACACGCCTGCGCTCGAGAGAGTATTCAGGAGCCGTCCCACAGGGCGAGCGTGGGTCTGAGAAGAATCCTTGTGTTGACGAGAGGTGTCGGTCCGGTCCGTTGTCTCGTCCTTAGAGAAGCGATGCAGAGGAACTTATGAGGAGAGTTACTTGGTTACTGATTCTGAGTTGCTTCCCGGCAGCTTCCGCACTCGCTCAGGGTCGGTCGATCGACTGGCCGGCGCAGCGACCCGAACTTCTACGCCATTTCCGCGCGCTGCTCCAGATCGACTCGCGCAACCCACCCGGCAATGAGACCCAGGTGGTGGATTACCTCAAATCAATCCTTGATGCCGAGGGAATCACAACCCGGGTATTTGCGCTCGAACCGGCGCGAGCGAACTTAGTGGCGCGTATTCGAGGCAATGGCTCCAAGCGCCCTGTGCTGATCATGGCACATACCGATGTGGTCGGAGTGCAGCGCGACAAGTGGCCGGTGGACCCCTTTGGCGCGGTCCTCCGGGACGGCTACGTGTGGGGACGCGGCGCTGTCGACGACAAAGACAATCTGGCCACCAACCTCATGCTGATGCTGCTGCTCGCGCGTAGCCACACCGCGCTCGACCGGGACGTGATCTTCCTCGCCGAAGCCGGGGAAGAGGGAACCACGGCGCCAGGCATCGAGTTCATGGTGAATCGACACTTCGACGCCATCGATGCCGAGTACGTGTTGGCGGAAGGTGGAGGCGGTGAACGCGATCAGGATGGGCAAGTCACCAAGATCGCAGTGTCTACCACCGAGAAACTTCCGCGCCGCGCGCGGCTCGTGGTGAACGGACCCTCGGGACACGGGTCTGTCCCGCGCATCGACAACGCCCTCGTCCATCTGGCCGCCGCGGTGGCGAAACTCGGGGCATGGCAGACCCCGATGCGGCTCAACGAGACCACCCGGGCATACTTCGAACGGCTGGCCGCCGTCAGCCCGCCGGAACAGGCGGTTCGCTACACTGGGCTCACCGATCCCGAGCGGTCCGCGGTCGTTCAGCGTTATTTCGCCGAACACGAACCCCCTCACTACTCGATGCTCAGGACCTCAGTGGTACCGACGATCGTGAGCGGTGGCTTTCGCGCGAACGTGATTCCCTCTGAGGCCGAAGCGACGATCGACATTCGCATGGCACCCGGCGAAGATGTAGAGGCCTTCTTCGAACAGATGCAGACGCTCATCGCCGACCCTTCCGTGAGAATCGAGCGGCTCACCGAGGGTCTGCGCCCGCCTACGGCCCCTTCCGGACTCGACAATGAGATGTTCCGCGCTCTGGAGACGGTAGCCCAGCGGCTTTACACTGGCTCCACCACGTTGCCGACCATGCTGAACGGAGCCACCGACATGGCTTTCCTCCGCGCGCGCGGTATTCAGAGCTACGGGATCGGACCCGCGACCACGGTCGACGACCGAACCAACTACGGTGCCCACAGCGACGTGGAGCGTCTGCCGGAAACGTCTCTGTACGATTTCATGCGCTTCACTTGGGAAGTCGTGATGGCGGTTGCAGCCACCCGCTAGCTGACCGATATGCTCCTCACCCTCGGCACCCGCCTAGGCGTCTACGAAATCACCACGCAGATCGGCGAAGGGGGACATGTCCAAGACTCGGGCGCACCGCAATTACTAATGCCTTGTCGCCAAGGATAGAGGTATGCGCGCCCGCCAGCTAGCCCATGACACGCTCATCGGCGGTTGATCAAACGCTTTCGGACGCTGCTGTTGGCGTTCGACCGTCTCCTCAACGTCGACCTGTCAAGCTGAGGGCACCCTTCTGATCTCGGACGCAACATACCGCGCGCGAGAGACCGCGTCCAGTCTCACATCTTGGCAGTCGACTAAGCGAATCCCGTCAACGTGACATCCTTAGCACTAGAATGACTACTCTTGTCCAATGTCCCTCGTTCCCGGTACCTCGCTCGGCCCGCATGCGATCCGCGCGCAGCTCGGTAGCGGTGGCATGGGCGTCGTCTACGAGGCCATGGACCCGCGCCTTAAACGCACGGTGGCGATCAAGCTGCTGCCCCCGGAGCTGACCCGCGACAAGACGGCGAAGCAGCGGCTCCTCCAGCCGACGCGACAGACAGCAGGCGGACCTACTCCGTGCGGAGTGCTGTCACGCCACCTGACACGCTAGCTGACGCGCCACGCCCCGGCGCGGCTTACATCTGCTGCGCGCCTATTGCGTCGACTGCACCGAGTCGTCGGCAACCACAGGGTGCCGTTGCGTGCCAACGCCTTCAATCGTGCACACGGCCGTGTCGCCTGCGCGCATCCAGCGCGGTTCCGCGCGCTCGATGTTCGTGCCCGCCGGACTGCCGCCAGCGATGATGTCCCCGGAGTGGAGCGTCAGGATGTTCGATGCGTAGTGCACCAGCTCGTAGATGTTGTGGGTCATCCGGCTGGTGTTTGAATCTTGCATCACCCGATCGTTGAGCGCGAACGTGTGCCGTGTGTTCATCGGCTCGGGCAAGAATTCCTTCGGCACGATGAACGGACCCAGCGGCCCGAACGTGTCATGGTTCTTGCTGACGAGCCAGTCGGATCCGCCCATCTTCCGATCGCCGCGACCGCCTCGATCCGAGACGTCAATCTCGATCGTGTACCCGAAGATGTAATCTGCGGCGCTGGCAAGCGGCACGTACTTGGCCGAGCTGCCGATCTCGACGGCGAACTCGCACTCGAAGTCGATGTTCGTCCGGCTTCGGGGTACCACGATTGGAGCAAACGCCCCGGTGACGACACTAGCAGTCCGTGGTGAAAGTCGGGCGCTGCACCGAGACGAGCGATGCATCCTCGTGGCCTGCGTTGCTCCTCCATCAAATACAGGCGGTATTCTCGGTCGTCGCGCCTTGCCCGCGAGGCGCCTCGCTCGTCTCGGTGCAGCGCCCGACTTTCACCACGGACTGCTAGGGGACTTGATGAAGAGATACGGATTGCTGCGATTGTCGCCCGCCTCGCGCTCCCAGATTCCCGGCGCCGAAACAGCCGAGCTGGTTGGTTCTGGAGCGCCACCTTCCCGTTGCTGCTGCGCAGCGATTCCTTCCGTGTGCTCGGCATAGTTGTCGCCGCCATTCAGAATGATCGACGGTCGGACCGGAGGCAGCGTTGCGAGGCTGTCGATCGCGTAAACGTATGCAGGGACACTCGCAGCGGCGGACACGCTCCGAGCGATCGCGGCCAGGCGGCTTCCCCACTCGGCATCGTATCTGCTGATGAGCTATGCCATGTCGGTCGGTACCGTCAGCTTCGGCCCGGCGGCATTGCTGCTCCCGAACTCCGCATTGGCCTGGCCGATGTTGACGATCTGATCATCTTGAATGGCAAGTCCCAGAAAGGGTGTCCCCGCGCGCTCGAACGTTCCGAGCTTGAACGGCACTGCCGGCCCGCCCGATTGAGCGCCCGTACCCCCGCTGCAGGCGGCCAGGGCCAGAGACAGCAAGAATGCCGGAAAGGCTCCACCGACGATCGTTGTTCGTCTCATTTAGCCCCCAGGCTGTTGACGAGGCTCTAATCCTAATGAGGTGTCGCGCAACAAGCGGATGCCACCAGGTGACGGTCATCCTACGACGCAAGAGGCAGCATCTTACGACACAGCAGGAGTAGCCGACCTGTCTGCCGAGTAGCGGCGCCTCCTGATAGGCCCCCGAATAGGACTCGGCTGCTCGGTCCTCCGTCCCGGCCCACCGGCAACTCCTAAACCATTCGGATCTCAGGTGTTCTCTTACATTCTGCGGAACGACAGCACATCAGGCGAGTGAGAATTGACGTGGTTTGAGCGTGGCACAGATCATCAAGTTAGGTGAACCGGTCGTTGGCTGTCAATGGCAACCGAAAACTGCACACTTCGGGGAGATACATCTCGGGCGGAGCGGACGTTCTCCCGTTGATGCCCGTCGGGCGTTTTGGGCTGGACGCAGGGAGCGGAGCGACCGGAGTCCTGGCCAAAACGCGCCGCGAAGCTGCGCAGCCGGCGGTCACGTTGCGACTCCCTCACGCTGTTCGTCCGACGCTGTCCTGAGCCAGTGCTGATGCTCCCGCATCCGGTAGCTGTTGCCCCGGGTGTTGACGATGTGGCAATGGTGCAGCAGCCGGTCGATGAGCGCCGCCGCCATGATCTCGTCGCCGAGCACGTGTCCCCATTCCTCGAAGCCCTTGTTCGAGGTCAGCACCGTCGACGCCCGCTCGTGTCGGGCGTTGATCAGCTGGAAGAAGAGCACGGCGCCGTCTTGGCTGACCGGCAGGTAGCCGATCTCGTCGACGACGAGCAGCGCGGGATGCGTCAGCACGCGCAGCCGCCGGGACAGCTCACCCGCGGCCCTGGCGTCCATGAGCGAGTCGATCAGGCCTGCCAACGTCCCGTAGTAGACGCGTCGGCCGGCCTCGGCGGCCGCGATCGCCAGATGCGTCTTGCCCACTCCAGGCGGGCCGAGCAGGATGACGTTCTCGGCGCGGTCGAGGAATCCCAGCTCGTGCAGGCTCTCGATCTGCTCGCGCTTGAGGCTCGGCTGGAAGGTAAAGTCAAACTGCGCCAGCGTCTTGACGGCCGGCAGGCGCGAGGAGCGCATGGCGGCCTGCAGGCGACGGTTGTTGCGCAGCGCGACCTGGGCGTTGAGCACCAGCTCGATCGCTTCGCCCGCCGTCACCGCCCCGCTGTCGACCTGCGCCAGCACGCCGTCGACGGCTTCCAGGGCGCCGGGCATCTTCAAGTCCGCCAGCATCGCCCGCAGCCGGTCGCGCCGGTCACTCGCGGTCGCCGTCATCCCGCCGCCTCCGCGTAGACCCGCAACGAGCGGCGCTCCACCGCGATGGTGTCGGGCACGCGCCGGTGGGCCGGCTCGGCACCGCGGTGGACGCCGAGACGCTGGTAGGGACGGCGTGCCAAGGGACGCAGCACCGCACGCTCGTCCCGCTCGAAGCGATCCACTGGGCGCTCGCCCGTCGTACCGTGCCGACGCACGTTGGCCGTGCCCTCCAGCCAGCGCGACGCCTGCTCGTTGAGATCCTCGTCGTTCGCGAACGCACGCCCGTAGAAGAAGCTGTCACGGATGTAGCGGATTGGCCGCTCCACCTTGCCCTTCGTCTGCGCCCGATACGGCCGGCACGCGCGCGGGTGGAATCCCCAGTGCGCGGCAAAGCGCAGAAACTCCGCGTTCAACACCAGCTCGCCGCCGCCCACGCGCTGGTCCGACAGCACGACCGCGCGCATCTGGTCAAACAAGAGCTCCTTCGGGACACCGCCGAACCGCGCGAACGCGCGCTCCAGCCCGTCGGTCAACACGGCCATCGTCTGCCGGCGGTAGAAACACAGCCACAGCAGCCGGGAGTGGCTCAGCACCACCACCAGGGCGTGCCGGCGGCCCCAGGGCAGGGTGAAGGTCGCGAAGTCCACCTGGCCCTGACGCCCCGCCGGCGTCTCGAACCGAACCACCGACTCGGTCGGCTCCCGTGGACGCACCGCGCGGACGTAGTCCCGCACCCGGCTGTAGCCACCAGGGTAGCCCGCCGCGCGGACCTCGTCAAACAGCCGCTGCGCCGACAGCCCGGGATACTCCTCGAGACGTGCATCGATGATCCCCGTGTAGGGATCCAGCTTGTGGGGCGCCGGTGGTCGCGGCGTGTAGCGCGAGCCACCTGACGACAGGTCCCGGTCCAACTGACCCGTCTCGACCCACTCGTGGATCGTCCGGCGACTCACCCCGAAGCGTCTCGACAACTCCGCCTTCGAGACGCCCCGTTCCAGGTAGTACTTCAGCAACATCCTCGTCTCCCATCCATGCATCGGTGCCCCGCTCCCTCGTTGTTGACGTCGTCAACATCGTGGAACGCAGGGCAGCCCCCGCCAACCACCAAGGTGTGCGGTTTTCGGTTGCCACAAATGGGAACTTTACGGTTGCCACCAACATGGCCGACGGTTTGCCACGCAGGCGCCAGTGGTGTAGTGGGCGGAAGAGGGGCAGAACGCGCGGTGCTCTGTGACTGGGTGAGGCCGTCCGCTACGAGATGGAGGCGCGGGTGATCAGACCCGCGGATCAGAACCGTTGGCTGATCCGTGAGGTCACAAACGCGAAGTCGAACCCTTCGGTGTCGTCGAGCAGCCGCAGATAGCAGACCACCTACGGCGAGTCCTTTCCACAGACGCACGTCGAGCCCGGCACTGATCGTCAGCGCCAGGTCGGTCGCGGTGATATCGATCTCCGGGCCGCGGAAGATCGTAGGCTGCAGCGCCTCGGCGAGGGGCAGCGGCAGATTGCGGAAGGTGAGTGTCTGCCGCAGGCTGCCGGTCCCGCCGCCCCCGGTCAGATACGGCCAGACGCGGCCATCGGCGAGCGGGAACTCGACCGTCATTTTCGTCAGGAGGGCGACCGACGGGAGCGCGAACGGGACGTCGAGGGTCTGGGTGACGAAGTCCACGTCGGTCGGCAGACCGAGGTTTGGGGCGTAGAGCACCTCGAAATCGAGACCCTGCTGCTTTGTGATCCTGAGGCCGGTCCCGCCCGAAGTCAGGACGGTGGTATCGCCGTCGCCGAACACCCCTCCGACGAGACCGAGAACACGCCCACCGGATCTCCGGGATATCTTGGGCGCTCGCCGGCCTGGCCGCCGCCGACAGCAGCGTCACAGCCATGAGGACCACGAGAAGGAGAGTGCGAATCGTCTGCATAATCAGGGGTCCTGACGAATTGTCCGGTGTATCGGATTGGTTTTTCAGCATCGTCGAGATGCCTGATATGGATGGTGTGAAGCGGAACATCTTGAGTGTTGGCGCGTCAGAAATCCGAGGTTGAAGCGTGCGACATGGAGCGGCCGCGTGCGCGGCCCGCTCACACCACCTTCTCCGCCCCCATCGGATGAGCGGAACCAGGGCTGCAACAAGAACAATCCAGAATCAGCTAGTCGTGCGGGCGAGCCCTACCCTGATCGCTTAACCCAATTAGCAGGACTTGAACAATCGCGCGCCACTCTTCATCGAGATTACCGCGCGCGACCGATTTCCCGGCCTGGCGATACCAGTACCTAGCATTGGACTGGTCGCCTTCGCGGCGGTGCAGGTACGCATGTACCCATGCGCCCTCGGGGCCGGCGATCTCCTGTGCGATCTGGTGCGCACAACCCCAGTCCCCACGACGCTCATACCACAGTGCTTCAAGGGCACCTGAAAGACCAGGAGGTGGTGCTTTCTCCGTGAGAGATTCTTCGAAGCTCAATACATCCACACACGGAATGTACTATTGGTGGCACCCTCAGAGGACTCCCTACGGCCCGTTCACGGCACGGGTGGGAGCGAGCACCACGACTGAAAGACCCTTACGAGATTCCTACAACGGCGTTCACGAGCGCCGTTTCCCGTCCCCTCACCGCCTGCCACGCCTGATGAGTCGCCTCCGGCGATCAATCCGCCTCCAACCCGAATTGAACGGCTGTCCTTCGTGAAGCTGCTGCAGCTGAGCTCAGGGCTGGCCACGTGCTCGTTCCTGGGCAAGGCGAGCAATGAATACAGCCTTCGGCGACTGGGACGGCGATGTGGAGAGACAACCATTGGTGGCGTCGCGATGCATGGCAACTGCGGACAGCGGCCCGCCGGGGCGGGCGTCGCGGGATAAACCTCTCTGACAGGCCACCTCGCTCAGTGCCGCCGCCGAGCCCTGCGTGTTCGCTCGGCACGCCGCAGCGCCCACCAGGTCCGTCCTGCGATCAGGATTACTGCTAGTGCCATCAGCAGGAGCACGACTCGCGTCCACGTCATGGCACGATGGGAGGAGAGGAAGCGGCGTTAAGCGGCATCATCGTCAGGCGTAGGCAATGAGGGCGGAGTCGGGCTCGGGCTCAGTTCGTCGGCACCAGCCGCTTGAGTTCCGAAAAGCAGTTCTCGACGAGGATCAGATGTTTGGCGGTGGACGTGTCGTCGATCGCTCCGCCCTCTTTGATCATCAGGAAGGTTGGCATCGGCTTCAGGGGTCATTCCCGCCGTGATCCGTGTCCGGCCGGGTTAGGCATGCACAGAACGCCCTGCGTGTGGGCGACGCCCCTTCGACCCTGCCCTTCCTTACATTTACACCGACAGCCTCACCGGAACGATAACATGACGCATGCGAAGCGCAAGACGGGAAGCACGGTCACACGGAGCACGGCCGACCGGGCTGGCGGCGGGGCTGGGAGCCAAAATCTAGCCGGGGGAACTCGGGGTGGGTTGGCTGGTCCCTCTGGTGGTAGTGAGACTAAGTCACGATGACAAGCGCCGTTTGCCGCCCGGTCCAGATGCGGGACGGCCAAACACAGAGCCAACGGTCGACGTTCGCTAGACACAACGGAACGGTGAGTTGAAGCGCACGCTTTTGTCGACGCTGAACATCGCGTCCCCACGCTGATCACTCGAGCAGCCGTCTGACTTCTGCAGCAAGCGCCCGGTCGCTATCTTCCTGCACAACCGAATCGCGGCACGAAACTCCACGTTGGCGGCCATTCGACCTCCGCCCTTCTGCGAGAGCTTGCCCAGTTCGAAATGCGCGCGGCCGTGCACCCATTTTCGCCCCTCCAGGGACAATGCCCTCCTCAAGTCCTGCACGGCGTCGCCCATGCCGCCGAGGACGGCGCGGGCGGGGCGCCGCGCTTGTAATACCAGAGCGCCTCTTCGCCAAACATGCGCGGCCGGCTGTCGCCAGTCAAGCGCGCGACACCCTCGTTCACAAACCACTCCGCATCCACGGCCCTTCCGGCGCGCAGAGCCGTTGCACCCGACTCGAGCCACAGCAGCCCATTACGCGGGTACTGCGCGCGCAGTCGCCCGAACTCTCTGAGCGCGTCATCAGTATCGGCGCTCGCGGTTGTAGAGAAGCACCAGGGCCAGTCGCGCATCCGTCTGGTTGTCCCCGACGTGCTCGGCGGCCGCCTCGACCAGCCGCAGGCCTTTCTCGCGACCGCCGCCGAACCCCGCGACGTACGCGGCCCACCGCAGCGGCAGCGACAGCGCGGCGACCGTGTAGCGATAGGTGCCAGCAACCAACCCGGCATCGCGACGCCGTGGGTCCAGCTCGAGCACTTTCTCGTGTGCGTTGTACGCCTCGCGCGCCGACCCGAAAGCGGCGCGCAGGCTGCTCTGGATCGTCGCAGAGTTACGACGCACGCAGACCGACGGCCGCCCGAGCTCGTAGTACGCGCCAGCGTTTCTTGGATCGGCGGCGAGCCGGCTGCGCGCGAGCGCCACGGCACGCTCGATCGCCTTCTGAAATTCGGCCACGGCCGCGGGCGGAGCGGGCGGAAGCTTGACGTTGGCGCATGTGACGCCGCCTAGCAGTCCGTGGTGAAAGTCGGGCGCTGCACCGAGACGAGCGAGGCGCCTCGGGGGGATCAGTAAACGCGGGGACGTGTATCTCCGGTGCTTGCTCACCCACGGCGCGCGCGCGGTGCTCGCGTCGGCCCACCGGCGCCGGGCGGCCCAGCAGCCCCTCACGCGTCTGCACCACTGGGCGATGACGGTGCACGCGCGGCGCGGCTACAACAAAGCCACGATTGCCGTGGCGAACAAACTCGGCCGACTCGTTTGGGCGGTTTGGCACAAGGATGTGCCCTGCGCACTGCCGGACGCGGCGTAACCCGAGCTACACCTCCACGCGAGATGCTGAGCGAGTGACCCTGACATGGCCCTTCGGTCCGACCGACACCGCATCAGGCCGATAGCAGCCCTGGCGCTCGACGCCGGCACCACGATTGGCCCGCGGTGCGCGACTATCCATGTTGGCCAGGAGGCAAAAGCTCTCCACGGACAGGCCGGATATACGACCGCAACCGACGCGAAGGACCGACCGTCACGACCCACTCGCTTGATCACCGGGAGGAGTCCATATACGGACTGCTAGGGTTCATCGCTGATCTGCGCCCACACCCGCCCCCTTCCCCCCGGGTATGACCTGACCAACGACCGCCTGACCCCCAGCCGCGACGGTGACGTGCTCCACAACTACGCGCTGTTGACCGGCCTTGCCCTTCAATTTCGCCATCGTCTCCACCTGCTCGTTGAACAGATGCATTAACCGAGTCGCCCAGACGACGCGGAGATTCGCGCCCGCGAGAGTTTGGCCGTCGACCGTGGCAAGGAACTTCATTGCCATGCGCTGCGTGCCTACCATCTGCGCAGCGAGGAGCGCCTCAGTTGCGTTGGTCGGCTGCAATTCGGCGAGCATCGCCATGGCATTAGCGATCAGGGTATCGACCCGTTCTTGCGAAGCCGCGGCAGGCGGATTCTCGAGACTTACAATCTGGGCGAGGAGGGCCAGAGCCACTTCGGAGGTCTTGCAGCCGACCTCGGCGTTCAGCTGGTCTTCAGTCGATGGTGCGGGCTGTTCAACGGTTGTGGCCTGCGGGTTGGGGCTAGGTGGTAGCAAGCCTGCGGTCCCGCCTTCAAGTCGCCGCAAGAGGCCGAGCATCGGGCTCTTCTTGATGAGCATGTCGCGGCCCTGGGTGGTTGAAGCGACCGCCGTGCGTGGCCGTCTCTGTGCCGGTGACTTCGCCAGAGACTGACGGCGCCTCATGCCGATTTCCTCCTTGAACGCCCGTCCCGAAGTCGGAACGCGTTCGAATATTCTCGGTGACCGTGAGACTCTGGCACAGCGACGCGGGAGCGCGCGGGAGGGCGACCTTCGACCGTCGCCTTAGCTGACCTGCTGTCTCTTCACGCCCTTCGTTGGCGGCCTCTGACCCGCGGCTTCGACTGAACAATCACTGAACAATCTGCTGCCGAACACCGGATAACAGCATCATCGAGCCCGAGCTACAGGCACAAAGAACCAACAAGATAGCCAACCTGCATTAACCTCTCAACCGGATGGATTCAGGTTTCGGCGATGCTCAGCATCGCAAATCGGATACCGCAGTTCAGTGGTGAGACCTGGACCATTTTGTGGTTAGTCATGACTGTCATGGTTTTACTGGAATCGGTCTACCAAGTGACGCTGATGCGTAACCGGTACAGCGTCCAGCTTGATACAAGGAAGGCAAATCAGGAGCTCTCTGACAAAATGAGCGACCACCACGGGTACGCTGTCCACGAACTACTGAATAAGCCTCCGCAGTCAGAGGCCGACTTGGACTATTGGATGACGCGTGAAAAGACGTGGAGGGACAGCGTGGTCAACGAGATGCGTAAGCACGGATATTCAAAGCAGGAAGAACGCCATGTGCGGACGCTGGGTCTTGTGACGACGTTCGCGCAGAGTCCTGCTGGTCCGGCAGTGTCGCACCAATTGAGCATGCTCGTGACGCGAATGGACCGCATAGCGGACGTCGCGGGCAAGTACGGCGAATGAACAGCCTACGTTCCCGTGTCCGTGTGGCTATGGTTTCCGATTACAACGGACTGCAACGCGGTCGTCCTGTGGCGTGCCGTGGAGTGCCCACCGTCGCAGCGCATGACGAATCGCCGCACCGGCTTCACGAAGGAGTACAAGCCGCGCGGCTGATGCCGCGCGGCTCGCTCGATTATCTACTGCGTCGTCTTCAACCGGAGATCCTTCTTGTCAACGGTGACCTCCATGACCCCGACGAACATCTCGTCCCAGCTCTGCTCGGACCAGTAGACCTCCTTGTCCGGGGCAGGGTTCCACTTGTTCGCCACCGAGTTGTCCATCGACCCGATGGTCTTCACCGTGGTGCCGGCGGGGATCTTCACCGGCTCCTTGAACTCGTAAAAGATCTGCCAGTTGAAGTTGTAGTTCGGCGCACTCATTAACACTTGTTCGCGGCCATCCGGATACGTCAAGAGGTAGGTCATTTCTTTGCCGCGCAGATGGATGTGCGGCCACACGATATACAGCGTCGTGTCGTCCTGAAATGCCCTGAACCCGGTGATCGCCCAATCCTTCGCATGGGGCGGAATCACCGGTATCCCGGGAATCCCGGTCGCGATCCCGGATTTCCTGACGGGTGTGACTTCGTCGTCAACCAGCTCCTTCCCGTTGATAATGTGGCTCTGGGCTGCACCGCCGGTGACGTGTTCGATCTCGTGCGTGATTTCCTTCTGGAACCACAGACCGACCCGCGACGGATCCGGCATCGTTTTGCCGACCGTCGTGTAGTGCATCCCCCACCCGATGATTCCTTCGGGGTTGATGCGATTACCGATCCCCTTGGGGTACTGCTGGAAGGTGCCGCCCGGAACGTAGCAGCAGAAACTAAACCCTACGACATCCTCACCTTCGCCCGCTCCGCTCTCGTTGGCGTCACCCACAGTACTTACCGACTTCCCCGTCTTGGCATCAAGCAAGGCTCCGGAGATGACCGGTCCGCCTGGCCATGCCTCGCCAACGCCAACTTTCTTCCCGGGGCGCGTGCTGACGCCGAAACTTGCATGATGGACGACCTGTGATGCCCCGGGGATGAGCTGAATGGCTTCCAGGTAGTGTTCTCCCGTCTTGAGCTCTGGGGGAAGCTCCTGGTAGATCGTGAAGTTCGGCAGCTCGCCCTCGGCCGGCACAACGAACGGCTCGGCTATGTCAACGACCAGATCGGGCGGCCGGCCGGACGGATGGATCCAGCCTTCTTTGAAGTCCGGCAGCTTGGCCGCCAGCGGCGTGTCGCCTTCTGGAGCGCCCGCATCCACCCAGGCGGTGATCGTCTTGATCTGCGCAGGCGTCAGGCTCCGCTCGTTGCGGAACTCACCATACCGTGGATCGGCATACCACGGCGGCATCTCGCCTGCCGCCACCTTGGTCTTGATGGCGCGCGCCCACGGGCGCACCTCTCTGTACGACATCAGCGACATCGGAGCGACTTGGTTGGGCCGATGGCAATTCGCGCAGTTATTGAACACGATCGGCGCCACGTCTTTGTTGAATGTCGGAGCGAGGCCGGCGTCGTGCTGGGCCGTCAGACTCACCCCTGCCGTCATCGCCATGATCCCGACCGCACCGCTGAGGGCTGCCAGCCTAGATTTCATCTCCGTGCCTCCTTGAAATAACTACAAATAACTACTGTCTTCTGTATAACTACTCTCTTCCTCAAATCTCGATGTTGCTGCTCTTGATGCGGCTGTTTGGCCTTGAACCCTGCCCGCACCAGCTTAGACCCTGATAAATGGCTGTTGCCTCCAAGTGTGGCCAAGTTTCCACGTACGTCGAACAAGTCCGCGGACTATGTCATCCACCGTTGGCAGGCGCGTAACTCTCGATTAAAACCGATTGCCGAACAACGGATCTCGATTCTCGTCCCCTCCTACTCCCCTCCCTGAGCCGTCCCTTGTGGCCGGATCGGGGCCTCGCCCTTCGGCGAACGCCTTCTCGTCGGTGCGATAACCACTGAGTTGACCAGGGAGGCCGTAGTTGCCTTCGTGACACCGCGGCTCGTAATAGATTCGATTCGCCTGATCGTCTTGCTTCGAGAGTTCCTGCTTGACGGTCCACGACCTGGTCCAGGTCGTCGCATCTTCCATCGTGACGGCGTACTCGAGCGTGTTTGCGTCGAGACGTGTCCAGCGTTCGACGAGATGCAAGTTCTCACGGGAGCCTCTGAAGTCAGTCTTTGGGGTGAAATTCGTGACGTCGACGACCAGCGTCTGGCCCTCCCAATGGCCACGCGAGTCTCCCCACCACCGGCGGATGTGTGCGGGCAGATGTGGACTCCCGTCCACGGGGATGATACGCGGCCACCCCTGCCCTTGGCCCACGTCGTAGTAAATCGACACCGATCCGGGGGACTGCACAATCCGACGGTACCCACTGAACCCTGGCAGGATGCTGGACATACAGCGCTCCCCCATGGTTGCTTCCTCTGGACCGTCGTGACGATTCATATACGGTGACGCAAGCGTCGTCATGTTGTAGTACGGAAACGGTTCGTCTCGTCGTGGGGACGGCGGCCCGTACGTTCCGCCACGGCATTCTGGCTCTTGTAGTTTGCACGTTTCTGTGGCTTGTATGAGGGCGAGTTGAAACGCTCGTATGGTAGCCCTCCTCTTCTGCACCTCTGGTGTGACGGGAGGAATTCTCCCATCCGGCGGATCCACAATCATCGACGTGCGCCGGCCTGTAGGCCTCACTGATGTAAAGACCGCGTTGTATGCGCCGGCGACGTCCTCTTCGCTACCCTTCTTCCCGCGTGCATCACGTCGAAGAATTGCGCCGCGTTGCTTATCCAGGGCGGCCCGTTCCTCGTCGGTGAACAATTCTTGGTCGGCATACTGCGGCGGGCGTTGCAACGGCGTCTGATATGGGTCGGTCCAGATGCCCTGCAGGTCGGGCTCACCCCACGGGGTCGTGCGCGCCTGGCCCGCCTTCGCCGGAGTCTCCGTCGCCGCCCTGGCGGTGGGGGCCTGACCCGCGACGGAGGCCGACGCGAGCGACACGACGATCACGGTCGCCAGCGCACCTAATACCGCGAGAAATTGATTTCTCATCGAAAAATCTCCTGCGACCTCGCATAATCAAGATTGCGAGTGTCGTTCGTCTTCCGGCGCTCGCTTCCGATGCTTCCGCGCTTAATCGACGAGCGCGGCGGCGAAGAGGTTCCACGGATCGAACTCCGAGATCGTGAACCCATCACGCGGAGACTCACGCCCCTGCGAGTGTGAGCGTCAATTCGATTCACACCTAAGGGTGCCCTGACGGGGTCATGCCTCGACCGTGATCTTAATGCTGGACGGATCGACGCCCAGGGATAACGGCCAGCCTGCTCTTTGCCTCGGCGATGGTGAGCGGCTGGCCCTCACGGCCGACCTTCTTCGGTGCCTTTCCTTCGGCGACCGCGCAGGCAAAACGGAAATCCCGGCTTAGAACCTTACCCGGCGAGTTCAGCTATTCGGGCTTCTCGTTGTCAAGCGCCAGCTCATATGGCGCCCCAGTACCAGACGAACCCACGAACAGTCTGCGGCCATCGGGGAGCGTGAGGTCCCGGCCATTGGCTCGTTTGGTCCCGTCCTTCGCCTGGTACCCGTCGACCCTCACCTCGGTGCCCGGCAGCAGCGACGCCTTCGTAAACCCGCGTCTGAACATCACGGTTGGGGTCCCGACTTCAATCGCCCATTCTTCCGTCGTCCCGTCCGGGGCTTTCACACTTATGTGCAGCCAGGAATGGGGATTGACCCAGTCCATCTTGGTGACCGTGCCGATGAAGGTGACCGGCTTGTTTCCGTCGAATTCGGCCGCAAATGCGTGATGGGCCATCAGCGACGCTGTGGTCCCAGCCAGAACGAGCGCCATAGTCGCGATTGCAATGGCTAGTCTTATTCGCATCGAAATCGACCTCCAAAAAGTTACCCGGTTTCGCAGCTGTTACTATAACATAACGCAATCGTTATTCTTCGCGCTTACAACATCAGGAGATCATCGACGCGCTGCAGCAACGAGCTGCCGCACACTGAACCACTACGCATCGGTTCAAGGTACGGATGACAGCGTGCGACGTCTGCTTCAGTTACGGCTCCCCGCGGTTGTCACATCGTGGACGTTCTGCGTCCAGGGCGTTAGCCTCCTCGACGTATAGGCTCTTGATTCTCCTCGCTATTGGCGCCGTTCGTGACGGAGTCCATCGTGGCCGGGTCTGGACCTCTCCCTTCCGCGAACGCCTTCTCATCGGCGCGGGCGGACGTCAGATCATTCGATTCTACGACTTTGCCCTCGTGACACCGCGGCTCGGGATAAAAGCGATTCGCTTCGTCCGGTTGCTTCGTCAGTTCCTCTTTGACCGTCCAGGGCCTCGTCCACGTCAGAGGATCGTCCATCGTCACGACGTACTCGAGCGTGTTCGCGCCCGTGCGAGTGAAGCGCTCCACCAAGTGTAAGTTTTCGCGTGAGCCCTGGAAATCCGTCTTGTCACTGAAATTGGTGACGTCCACGACGAGCGACTGGCCTTCCCAACGGCCGCGTGAGTCTCCCCACCATTGGCGGATTGCCGGGGAGAGATGCGGACCGGCATCAAGAGGGATGATGCGCTCGAATCCTTGCCCCTGACCGATTTCGTAGGTGATCGCAATGGACCGAGGCGATTGCACGATGCGACGGAACGCACTGCCGACCCCGCGCGTGAAGTCTGGTAGCGTCGCGGTCAAGCAACGCCAACTCATCGTCTGTTCCTCTATATGGTCGTGCCGGTTAAGAAACCCTCGTTCCATGTGGTAATAAGGCATCCTCTCGTTTCGTTTGGGCGATGGCGGCCCGTACGTCCCGCCGGCACAACGGGGCGCCTGGTCCTTGCACGCGGGGGTCGCCTGCAGAAGGGCCAACCGGAAGGCGCGTATCGCGTCTTTCCGCTCTTGTACGGCGGGCGTGACGGGAGGAATTCTCCCGTCGGACGGGTCGACAATCAGCGACGTGCGACGCCCCGTCGCTAGCACCACTTGCCAGTACGCGTTAAAAGCTCCCCCGGCATCCTCTTCGCTTCCGGGCGGCCCGCGGTCGTCGCGGCGCTTCATGGCCCCACGCTGCTGGTCCAGCGCGGCGATTTCTTTATCGGTGCGGAACTCCTTCCCGGCATCCGCGGTGGCGCGCTGGAGCGGTATCGTTAACTCGTCGTTCCAGACGCCCTGGAGATCCGGAGCGCCCCAGGGTGTCTGGGCCGGCGTGTACGCTTTTGCCGACGCGGCCGTGGGGCTCTGGGCCGCGACGAAAACCGGCGCGAGCGACACGGCGATCACGGTCGCCAGCGCACCCAATACCGCGAGAAATTGATTCTTCATCGCAATCTCCGTTGACGCTTTCGTTCCTTCACCCTCACCGTACCTCGGGCGGATTGCCCGAGAGTCGACGGTCATACACTTCGTCACCCGGCGGAATCTTACCCTGGATTTCCGATTTTCCTGCCCCAAACAAGCCGATACTACACTCGCGCGAGCCGATTGCCACGGAATCTTCCAGTCCAGCCGACCAGGGCGGTCACTTCAGACGAGCCGAGGCGAGTGCCGGGGGTCAGGGCCAGGGGTTGTGAATGCCCGTGATGAGAAGGCTCCCGGGATCGACTTGACAGTCGTCCTCGCCGTCCTCCTCTTCATCGCCTTACTGCTGGTCGTGACGTTCGAGCTCTGGCTGCCACACCCGTTTCCTCACTGACAATGGCTCAGACGACCGGTTCCTCTTCCTCGAATCCTTCGGGCTCGATCTGAATCGTGGTGTGTTCGATATCGAAGCGGGCCCGAAGCCCCGGGCAGCCGCACGGGACTGTTCGTCGCGCGCCAGTGGTGCGAGCGTAACGCCGGGACGGAGGCGGCGTTGTGCGCCGTCCCTGGCGTCGCCGGACTCGTCTTCAGCTCGTTCCGCCACGACAACCCCGGTGCCCTCAGCCGCGGCGACTGGCGGGCGGGGCGGATCCAGCGGGGCCGCCGCCCGGCCCGGCGATCTGGAGTTCGGCGAGGCCTCGGGTGACTTCACACACGGTTCGCCAAAGCGGACGCGCCTCTCATTTTGTGGCGGCGTCAGACGTCCCCCGGAGGTGCGTTCTTCCCGTCGAACGTTCCTGTGCGATCCTGAAGGATGAGGTACGTCCCTGACGTGAAATATCCCCTACTCGGCTGCTGCGCCCTGCTGCTGCTCACGTGGCCGCATCCCGCCTCCGGCGCCGACCTTCTGCCGGACACGGCCGAGGCGTACGAGCGGTACGCCCTCGATGTACAGCAGCGGTTCGCTCGGCAGGTCCTGGATCGCGTCCGGCTCAAGGAGGCGTCGCCGGTCGTGCTCGCGCGCCTGCGGGCAGGAGAAATCATCGCCGAACCCGGACACGAGGACGGCATGTTCAACGTTCCCGGCGTTCGATTCCACGACGGTCGCCACACGGCGCTAACCAGGCTGGCCGAGGCTGGCCAGCCAGATTGGGTGATGCAAGCACAGATGGGACACGTCTCACCGGCGATGATGAAAACTTACAGCCATATTCGTCGGCAGGCGCCAAACGCGGCGGCGGCGATGCTAGCAGTCCGTGGTGAAAGTCCGTCTGCATTCGACGAGCGATGCATCCTCGTGGCCTGCGTTGCTCCTCCATCAAATACAGGCGGTATTCTCGGTCGTCGCGCCTTGCCCGCGAGGCGCCTCGCTCGTCTCGGTGCAGCGCCCGACTTTCACCACGGACTGCTAGAGCCAACGTTCGCGTTCGTTCCAGCCGGGGGCAAGGGGGGCGAAGAAGCTGTGGAAGAGCGCCTTGAGGGAGTTACGTCACAGTTCACGCCACAGCCGGAAAGGCTAGAGGGAGAACTTCGTAAAATTGTTAAGGGAAGTGGCTCCTCAGGTTGGACTCGAACCAACAACCCTCCGGTTAACAGTTGTGGCTCGGTAAAACGCACCGGTTGCGACTAGTTACTACTGAGTCGTTTTATAGCCATCAATCCGGCCCTCAAGGTTGCTCTCGTACTCCCACCACATGTGACCAAATGCCACCTATGGTGGGCACAATATTGGGCACAGTCCGAACCACCGTCTGGATGGCTAGTCGAGGCGAGAGAGAACGCAGACAGCGGCGACAGCAAAGCGCGACTGGTACCGCGACCGCGGCTGGAACCCATCCAACTCAGTCGCCGACCCTCAGAACGCCCACAAGGCTCGTCACCGAGCCCGCGCGCGCGAATGACCGTCTGAGTTCTCGTGCTTTGCAAACACGTAATGTTGATTCGTAATCGACAGGTCATCGGTTCGAGTCCGATCGCCGGCTCCAGTTTTCGCTAGCAAAACAGAGACATCTGTCACACAAATTGCCAGGGCCCCATGCCGCTGAGAGCCAATCTGAGAGCCACTGGGACGTCGTCGGCAACTTGGACAGGTCCGCAAGGATCGCGATCTCGAGCGCCGGCTCCCCCGCCACTGCGGCCTCGCTCCGCATCCTCCCGTCCACAGGCGCCGTCATCATCTACCGCTGTCGCCCCCGTCCTGTGTCAGTGACATATTGCCCGCTCACACTGCCCGCGCCAGTAACTCAGTTGGATAGAGCGTCGGCCTTCTAAGCCGAGGGTCGCAGGTTCGAATCCTGCCGGGCGCGCCATCTCCATTATCCAAGAAAAGGCCATTTTCATCAAAAAATAGCCTTTTCTTGGATAATTCGCCTGTTCTGGCCCCGCGCTGCCTTTGCACCAATCTGGTCAGAAGCGGTCAGAAATCGCCACGGAACATCCCTCCGGATCACCAAAAGTTAGCAGTAAAGTTAGCAGGTTGCGTCGATCGTGCAGCGTGAACGCCAGCCGCATCTTGTCGCTATGCGTCCTAACCGGTTCGACTGCGCCGAGGCGTCCTGAGTCGGCACGATCCCAAAGTAGCGGCCGACCGCTTTGACCCGGTGGAATCGCTGCGGATTATCGATATACGCCATGACCGCCTCGGCTGTCCGGATCCCGATGCCGGGGATCGTCATCAACAGCTGGACGCCCGGGTGCGCGGCGCCGGTCCGCAGCAGCGATGCAAAGCTAGGAAACCAGCTGTTTAACCCCAGAGCTCACCTGAGTTGATCTAATTTCTTGTGCTCGGGATCGACCTGTGATCTGCTGCCCTCATGGCCGACGCATATCCGGAGGTCCTCCGGTCACGGGTTGTCCAGGCGTACGAGATGGGTGAAGGCAGCTATGCGACCATCGCGACACAGTGGCACCTCGGGACGGCCACGGTGAAGCGGTGGGTCGCCCAGCAGCGTCGCGAGGGGCACGTGCGGCCGCGCCCGAAAGCCGGGGGCACGACGTCCCGGATCACCGCCGCGGACCTCGAGGCCTGGCTGGTGGCCCTCGGGGATCCGACGGCGGGTGAGTTGACGGCCACGTACAACCGCCCGCGGCGCGGGCGGGGGCGCGTGCATGTCTCGTCGATGAAACGTGCGTTGCATCGGCACGATTACGTCGTCAAAAAAAACGGCGGCGGCCGGCGGAGGTGGCGCGGCCAGCCGTCCGCGCCAAGCGGCGCCGGTTCCTGAGGCGCATCCGTGCAATCCCCGTCGATCGTCTGGTCTTTGTGGACGAGTCCGGCGTCCACGCCGCGATGAGTCGGAGTCACACCTGGGTGAAGCGCGGCACTGAATTCATCGACCCCGTGCCCATGAATTGGGGCAAGACCCTGACACTGATCGGCGCGATTCGCCTCCACGGCTGGGTGGTGTTGCGGACCATGCTTGCCACCGCCAACGCCGAGCGGTTCGTCGCGTGGCTCACCACCCACCTGCTGCCGCGGCTGCAGGCCGGCGACGTGGTGGTCATGGACAACCTGCGGGCCCATCATGACCCGCGCGTGGCGTCGCGGTGCCGCGCGCGCGGCGTCCGCCTGCTGTACCTGCCGCCATACTCGCCCGACCTCAACCCGATTGAGGCCGGCTGGGCTCTCCAGAAACAACATCTCCGCAAGTACGCGCCGCGCTCACCTCTGACAACCTGCGCCGAATGGCCCGCCGCGCCCGCTATCGCATCACACCCCACCATTGCCACCAGTGGTTCGCTCATGCGGGTTACCAAGCTCAACTCAGGTGATCGGTGGGGTTAGGATAGCGCCGTCATAGACACAGGCGGTGTGAAACTGCCCGCTAACCCCAGCGGCGACAGTTTCAGCTCGCAGCAGGCGAATGACTCTTCGCCGGTACGGGGAGCGTGGTTTGGTTCGATGCGACAGTGGACTATCAAACTCCCCAGCCGGAATGAGCGTCGGGACGTTCACCTCGCTGCGGGCGGCATCCCACGTGGCAACCTTCAGTCTCCGATCCTTCTCATACGCCAGCATGACCTAATGGAATGGACCCCGGCTCTGGTTTGAGACGGTAGCAGAGACCCCATCGTCTACGCGAGGTTCTTCACACCCGACTCAGGCTGGACGTGGCTGGTGACCGAAGGTGAACCGGACGGTGGCGACTTCAGGTTCTTCGGCTACGTGATCGGCCTGGCCGAAGAACGGGGCTACTTTGTTCTTTCCGAGCTCGAAACAGTCAGAGGTCCACTCGAATTACCGATCGAGCGAGATCTGTTCTTTCCGCCAGGTCTGTTCAGTCTGATCGTTCAGACTGAACGGCACCGAGCCAACCCCTACACACGCCCGAGTGAATCTGCACTCGGGCGTGTTTCTTATGCGAATCGAATAGACCTCGGTGTCACCTGCATCTCTGAAGGGAGGTCGGGCCAGAGCTCGGCCCTGTGCCGAATCACGATGCTGTCCGTCCCGCACCTTGACATGAAGCCTCTAACGGCTTCTACTGTCGTCTGGTTTCATAGGCTCTCGTGCTGAAGAGTCGATGCTAGATGGTTGTCATGGCTCCCGATGAACGCTGGGTCGGCGTCGAGGACGTCGCCGCACATCTTGGTGTGGCGAAGGACTCCATCTATCGCTGGATCGACGACAAGGGTCTGCCCGCCCGCAGAGTTGGACGGCTTCTGCGGTTCCGGCTTTCCGAGGTGGATGATTGGGTCGAGGCAGGGGGCGGAGAGGGCACATCGGAATCCGTCTCCCTGCGCGGGACGAACGCGCGAACACCGAAGACGCGGAGCTCCCGATGAGCGACAGCACCCGTTCGCTCAAGGAAGCACAGGTCCTCACCGGCCCTATGTTTAACGAGCCGATGCGTGTCGAGACGGTCCGTGAGAGCGGAAACGGCGCGTGGACGGTAGGGTTGGTCGGCACCCAGACGGAGCGCTTCCGAAAGGTTACGCTGAGCGCCCACGACCTCGAAAGCGTCTCGATTCTCGAGCCGGGCTTTCGCTACGACGGCGATGGCCGGCTGCTTCGCCTCGGGCTCCAAGCCTATTCTCTCGGGATTGCGTGGGAGTTCGATCCATACTTCGGCCTCTCGATCTCTCGTGTCGATCCGCTCCCCCACCAGCTCGAGGCGGTCTACGACTACCTCCTGAAACTCGCGCGCGTACGCTTCCTGCTCGCCGATGACGCCGGTGCCGGTAAAACGATCATGGCGGGGCTGCTCATCCGGGAGCTCCAGATGCGAGGCCTGGCCGAGCGAATCCTGATCGTCGGACCTGCCAATCTCGCCTTCCAATGGCAGCGCGAGCTGCAGGAGAAATTCGACGAGAAATTTCTGGTTCTCAAGGGCAGCGACCTGCGTGACCAATTCGGCGTCAACCAGTGGCTCCTGCAAAAGAGGGTGATCACGTCGCTCGACCTCGCGAAGCGAGAGGACATCCTCCCCGGCCTACGCCAGGTCCACTGGGATCTCGTGATCGTGGACGAGGCCCATCGCATGTCGGCCCGGGACGAATCCCACAAGAGCCAGCGTTACAGGCTCGGCGAACTGCTTCGCGACACGTCGGATCACATCCTCCTCCTGACTGCGACCCCGCACAAGGGCGACCCGGACAACTTCACTCTCTTTCTCCAGCTGCTGGACGCCGACGCCTATGCCGACGTTCGATCGATCCAGCAGGCCATGAACCGCCAGCGCGCTCCGTTTTACCTGCGCCGCACCAAGGAAGCGATGGTCTACTTCCCGGAGCGCCGCGACGATGGAAGCTGGGCGGCGCAGAAGATCTTCACTAAAAGGATCCCCCACACGGTCGACTTCATGATCGACGGGGATGAGTTTGAGCTGTACCGCGAGATCACGCGCTTCGTGAAGCGCCAGAGTGCCCGCGCCGCGGCTATGGATGATCCGCGGGCGCGCGCGGTCGGATTCCTAATGGCCCTCTATCAGCGCCGCCTGGCCTCCAGCACTCGGGCGGTGCGCAAGAGCCTCCAGAATCGCGCCCGCCGGCTCGAGCTAGGACTGAAGCACGCGCAACAGCTGGCTCGCACCGCACCTCCAGACCTCCCGGACTGGGACGAACTGGAGGAAATGGAGGAAGGGGAGCGTGAGCGCCTCGAGGAGATGCTCGAGGCTATCACGCTTGCCGGCAACGCCGAGCAGATACGGGAAGAGATCGCGGAGCTACTCGAACTCGCCGGGCAGGCCCAGGAGGTCGAAGACTCGACCGCCGAGGCCAAGCTTTCCAATCTGAAGGACCTCCTCCAAAAGGAGGGCTTTTTCGATCACGCGGATCGCCGCCTGCTCCTCTTCACGGAGTTCAAGGACACTCTCGACTACCTGGTCGAGAAGCTCGAAGCCTGGGGTTTCCGAGTTGGCTGTATCCACGGCGGCATGAAACCGGGCTCACGCGACGAGCCAGGCAGTCGGCTCTACTCCGAACAACAGTTCCGGGAAGGCGCAATGCAGGTCCTCGTCGCCACCGAGGCGGCGGGCGAGGGCATCAACCTCCAGGTCTGCAACATCCTCTTCAATTACGATATCCCCTGGAACCCAAACCGCCTCGAGCAGCGGATGGGCCGCATCCATCGTTACGGCCAGCGGAAGGACTGCCTGATCTTCAACTTCGTTGCGACCAACACCATCGAGGGACGTGTTCTCCAGCGTCTGCTCGAAAAGCTCCAGGAGATCCGCGACGCCCTCGACGACGACGCCGTGTTCAACGTGGTCGGCGAGGTCTTGCCGTCGGCTCACGTGGAGCGGGTCCTCCGCGACTATTACGCGGGGAAGCTGGGCGATTCCGATCTTGAGGAGCGCCTGCTGGAAGACGTGGATGAAGAGCGCTTCCGCGGCATCTGCCAGAACGCTCTGGAAGGACTGGCCGCCAAGAAACTCAACCTAGAGATGCTTATCGAGCGGCGTGCACGTGCGAAGGAGCGTCGCCTCGTCCCGGAATCCATCGCGCGCTTCATCCGAGAGGCGGCGGATTTCGTCCCGCTCAAGCTCAAGATGGTCGAGAGGCTTCCCCACACCTTCGAGCCCGCCCGAACTCCCACGGTGTTGCGCCGCTACGAACGCGAGGCCGACTGGAAGCTCCCCGAGCTGGCCAATAGGTACCCCCGCTGCTCGACCGATCGCGAGGCCGCCGATGAGCACAACCTGGAATGGGTAACACCTGGCCACCCGCTCTTCGAAGCGATTCGCAGGCACACACGCGAGAAGGCGCTCCAACCCTTCGGATGCGGCGCCTGCTTCTACTCGCTCCAGCACGGTGAGCCCGCTCGCCTTGACTTCTACCGGGCCAGGGTGGTCGATGGCCTCGGCCAGGTCGTGCACGAGCGTCTCTTCGCAGTGGAACTCACTGAAGGGAGTGTGCCTCAGCTACGTGAGCCCAGCATGCTCGGCGACTTCACCCCTGGTGAGATGCTCGAAGATCTGCCCGCGCTGGCCGCAGCGCCCGAGCCCACCCCGTGGCTGCACGAGCACGCCCTGATCGCCTTCCTGGAAGAAACACGCGGTGAGCGCCTGGCCGAGGTCGAGCGCATCTCCGAACACGTCGAACTCTCTCTCACCGAGCTGATTCAACGCGCGGATGAAGAAATCGGCCGCGCAGCCAGTATGGTCGAGGAGAAGAGGGCCGGTGCCGAAGGCCGCCTCGCCCAGGCGGAGACGCGCCACGGCGAGCTTCTGGCCCGCCGCGAGCGCCGTCGGCGAGACCTCGAACGGCAGCGGTCGCTTTCCCTGCAGGCCGTGGAGCGCCTCACGAGTGTCCTTATCCTCCCCCACCCAGAGCGCGAGACTCCTGAGGTTCGCAACCTGCGCCCCAACCTTGAGACGGAAGCCATTGCCATGCGGGTGGTGATGGAGCACGAGCAAGCGCTGGTGCGCCAGGTCTACGACGTGAGCGCTAAGAACCTCGGGTACGACGTCACGAGCCTCGACCTCGTGTCGGGTGAGCTACGCCTGATCGAAGTCAAGGGCCTCGGCGCGCCGAGTGGTACCATCCTCCTCACGCCCAACGAACGCCGCGTCGCCGAGGACCGGCGTGACTGCTACTGGCTCTACGTGGTGACTCACTGCAACTCTAAGCCGACTCTCCAGGAGCCAATCCGCGACCCCGCCCAGTTCCCTTGGCACGAGGTCACCAAGGTCCAGCACTACTACCTGGACGTGGATGCCATGACACGCCCCATGCAGGTGCAGGAGCACCCGCCGGGGTACGGAGGTGGAAAATGAGCGCGGACGATCCCATCCGAAACACACTCGAGCTCTCGTCGGGCGCGCGATTTCACCGCTGTGCACTTCAGGTCAATCCGCATCACTACGCGGGGACGTACCGCGGGCAGGCAACGGATCACGACGAGCAGAGCTACGCAGACGCGCTGGTCGACCGCGCTGTAGACCTCGAGATTGACGTCCTGGCCATAACCGACCACAACCACGTCGGCGGTGTGAACGTGATTCGCGAGAAAGCTCAGAAGCGGGGTGTTCACGTGTTTCCCGGCTTCGAGCTTGCGTCGACCGAGGGGATTCACGTTCTGTGTCTGTATCCGCCCGACACGGAAGGGGAGCAGCTGGGCCGTTTTCTCGGAGAGTTTGGCATTCGAGAGACGCCTCCATCCAGCGCGCTCTGCGACAAGGCCTTCGCCGACATCCTCCCGCGAGTGCGCGCGCAGGGCGGCCTGACTGTCGCCGCTCACGCCACGAACGAGAGCGGGATCCTCACGGAACTCGACGGCCAAGCGAGGATTCGGAACTGGAGGAGTGAGGATCTCCTCGCGATCCAGATACCCGGTTCAGTTGCCGATCTTCCTCAGAACCTCAAGTCCATCATCGAGAACCAGAATTCAGAGTACCGGCGAGATCACCCACCGGAAAACGACCTCGCCGTCGCGGTCGTGAACGCGAAAGACGTTGCCGCGCCAGACGATCTCGCAGACCCCGCCGCGACGTGCTGGATCAAGATGTCCGAGGTAAGCATTGACGGACTCCACCAAGCCTTCCTCGACCCGAGATCTCGAATCCGGCTTAGCAGCGACCCGGTGCCCGAAGACCGCGCAGAATTCGTCGCCATGACCTGGGAGGCGGGCTTCCTCGGCGGAGCAGGGATCCACTTCAATTCAAATCTGAACGTTCTCATTGGTGGCCGAGGCACCGGGAAGTCAACCGTCATCGAAAGCCTGCGCTACGTGCTCGGCCTCGAACCTCTCGGAGAGGAGGCCCGTAAGGCCCACGAGGGCATCGTCCGCCAGGTGCTGCAGCCAGGAACCAAGGTCTCACTCCTCGTTCGCTGCCACCGACCGGCGCGACGTGAGTACCGGATCGAGCGCACGGTTTCGAACCCACCGGTCGTGCGGACCGCCGACAGCGGAGACGTCGTGAGCCTCATGCCCGCGCAGGTGCTCCCCCACGCCGAGGTCTTCGGCCAGCACGAGATCTCTGAGCTAACGAAGAGCCCGACGAAGCTGACGCGGTTGCTCGAGCGGTTCGCGAAACGTGACGACTCCTTAACGAAACGCAAGCGTGACCTTCGCCGCGAACTCGAGCGCTCTCGCGGCAAGATCCTAGACGTCCGCAAGGAGCTGGAACAGGTAGAGGAGCGGCTTGGGGCACTTCCGGGACTCGAGGAAACGCTCAAACGCTACCAGGAGGCGGGACTTGAGGAGCGCCTTAAGGAGCAGAGCCTGCTGGTGCGCGAGGAGCGTGTGCTGGAGACAGCTCGCGAGCGGCTCTCCCCATTCGCCGACCACTTGGAGCGGCTCCGCGGAGATCTACCCATCGACCTGGCCTTCCTCTCTGAGAAGGCTCTCGCGGATCTGCCAGGTAGGGAGATTCTGTCCGGTGCAAATGCAGCGTTCAAGCGCCTAAACGGCGACCTGGAGAAGGTCGCGAGCGACATCGAGGCGGCCCTGAAGCGAGCGGAGCAGAGCCTGGAGGGCGTCCGCGAGCGCTGGAGCGAGCGAAAGCGGGAAGTTCAAGCGGCGTACGAGAAGAAACTGCGAGAGCTCCAGAAGTCGCGCGTGGACGGTGAGGAGTTCATTCGGCTACGCCGTCGGATCGAAGAGCTGCGGCCCCTGACGGAACGCGAGTCCCAGCTGCGCAGTCTCGAAGCCGAACACCACGACCGAAGACAGAACCTGCGTGTCGAATGGGAGGACTCCAAGCGCGAGGAGTTCCAGATCTTGGACCGCGCCGGGAAGCAGGTCACAAAGCGGCTACGGGGGCGCGTGCGCGTGCGGGTTGCGTTCGCGGAAAATCGCGAGCCGCTCTTCCAACTGCTGCGCAGTGAGATTGGTGGCAATCTCGCGAGGACCATCGAGAGGCTTCGCGATTGCCAAGATCTCTCCTTGACCGAACTCGCCGATACGGCTCGCAAGGGCGCCGACGAGCTGCGCGATCGTTACTCACTGACACCGGCCCAGACCAAGAACATCGCAGATGCGGGCGACTCCGTCTGGATGCAGATCGAGGAACTCGAACTCTCGTCAACCACCCGGATCGAGCTCAACACCGCTGCACATGGGGAAGGCGAGAACTGGCAGGCGCTGGAGCAGCTCTCGACAGGACAGAAGGCCACCGCCGTGCTGCTGCTCCTACTGCTCGAGTCGGATGCACCGCTGCTCGTGGACCAACCCGAGGACGACCTCGACAACCGCTTCATCTTCGAGGAGATCGTGCCACGCATGCGTGAGGAAAAACGCCGCCGTCAGTTCGTCTTCTCGACCCACAACGCCAACATCCCGGTCTTGGGCGACGCCGAGCTGATCCTCGGTCTCAGCGCTGTGGGCGAGGCCACCGAGGGCCGGGCGAGGATTGCCCCCGAGCACACGGGCTCGATCGACGCGCGGCCAGTGCGCGAGTTGGTCGAGGAGATCCTCGAGGGTGGTCAGGAGGCCTTCGAGCGTCGTCGTCGGAAGTACGGCTTCTGATGGAGGAACCATGACCAAGACCGAGCTACGCGAACTCATCCAAAACCAGGAGAGTTCGGGGGTCGAGTTCAAGCGGGATACCGTCGAGAATCGTGCCCTGGCAAAAGAGCTGGTTGCATTCGCGAACCTCCAGGGAGGCATCGTTCTTCTAGGCGTGGAAGATGATGGATCGGTGTATGGCTTGACACGACGCGATCCGTTAGAGGACGGCGATAACGTCACCGAGGACGACTCTCCGCGAACTTACAAGAGGCTCGAAGAATGGGTCATGCAGGCCTGTAGGGACAAGATCCGACCGGAGCTGATCCCCTACTTCGAGGTCATGCGTGACATCGAGCCAGGACTGGACGTAGGCATCGTCCAGGTCGATCCCGGATGGACTGTCCATCACGTCTGGCACGATCAGCATCGAACCTATTACATCCGGGTTGGCAGCTTGAGCCGAGAAGCGAGCCCAGAAGAGCTCGAACGACTGTTCCAGCAGCGAGGCGCGTTTCGCGTTGAGATACGACCGGTGTCTGGTTCTTCGATTCTGGACCTGGACCGCCGTCGCCTGGGGGATTACTTTGAGCGCATTCGGTCGCAGGCAGTTCCGCCTAGAGAGCCGCCCCCTGAAGAGAAGGCTCGGATCGAGGCGTACGCCAGGAAGCAGGACGAGGATCACTGGAAGGAAATTGCGAAACTCAAATTACAGCAGTGGCAGGAGGACGCCGAGGCCCAGTGGCAGTCACTTCTGGTCAACACAGAGTTCCTGGATGAAGGAGAGAGATGTACCGCGACCGTTGCGGGCCTCCTGCTTTTCGGTAGCAACCCCAATCGGTTCCTTCCGCAGGCAGGGATCGACGCCGTTGCCTACCCGGGTCGTGAGAAGGCCTACGAAGCTCGGGAACGTGGCTCCCTGCGCGGACCGATGGTCCCGCTGTCTGGTGTTGACGGCGCTGTGCTCGACGCCGGCCTCGTCGAGAAGGCCGTCGAATTCGTCCGGCGAAACACAGAGGTGGCCGCAACTCTCGAAGGGGGGGCTCAACGCCGGCAGCGTTGGGAATACCCGGAGGAGGTAGTTCGGGAGGCGATCGTGAATGCCCTGGTCCATCGGGACTATCTGCTCTCGGGTACAGATATCGAGCTCAGCATCTACGAGGACCGTCTGGAGATCGTATCGCCGGGACGGCTGCCTAATGGGATCACACCAGAGCGGATGCGAACGGGGTGCCGCAGCGCCCGCAATCAGCTTCTCAAGGATGTGATGCGGGACTACAGCTACCTGGAACACATGGGGATGGGGATCCCTCGGAAGATTATTCGGGGAATGAATGAGCACAACGGCACGGAGCCCGATCTCATCGAAGAGGGTGAGCGGTTCACGATCCGCTTATGGAAGGAGCGGAGAGCCGAATGATTCCGCGCGAGTGCAAGCGGCTGGCCGAGGTGGACTTTCCCATCGCCGCGGTGTCGAGGCACGCGGCGCGGGAGAAGTCGATTCGGCACGGACACCTCTCGACGCTACACCTCTGGTGGGCCCGGCGGCCGCTGGCCTCCTCGCGGGCGGTGCTGATGGCGCTACTGCTGCCGGACCCGTGCGACGAGCACTGCCCGGAAGCGTTCAAGAAGGAGGCTCGGGAGATTCTCCTCAGGATGCACGGGCGGCCGTCCGGGTGGGAGGCGAAGATCGAGCCTGACGAGGGGCTTCGGCAGATCATCCTGAAGTTCATCGCCGACTTCGCCAACTGGGACAACGCAGCGGATCGCAGCTACCTGGAGACAGGCCGTGCGTTAGTCCGCGCTGCTCACCCCGAGGAGCTGCCGCTGGTGGTGGACCCGTTCGCGGGGGGCGGCTCCATCCCCCTGGAGGCGCTCCGCCTCGGTTGCGAGGCCTTCGCCAGCGACCTGAACCCCGTCGCCTTGATGATTTTGAAGGTGATGCTGGAGGACATCCCGCGTCACGGGCCGGAGCTCGCAGACGAGCTCCGCAAGGTCGGCGGCGAGATCAAGGCGGCGGGTGAGAAGGAACTGGCTGACCTCTACCCGGCCGACCCCGATGGCGTGACGCCGATTGCCTACCTCTGGGCGCGGACCGTGCGGTGCGAGTCGCCCAACTGCGGGGCGGAGATTCCGCTCTTGCGGTCGCTGTGGCTGTGCATGAAGGCCGACCGTAGGCGGGCGCTGCGCACGAAAATCGTGCGGTCTAAAGGGCAGCCGCCGCGGCTGGAGTTCGAGATCTTTGAACCAACCAGCGACAAGGAAGTCGCCGGCGGCACGGTGACTCGCGTCAAGGCCAGTTGCCTCTGCTGCGGTACGGTTCTGCCTCCGGAGCGGGTGCGGGCGCAGCTCAGCGCAGAGAAGGGCGGTGCGGATACCGTTTTCGACGCGAATGGCAAGCGCACTGGCGGCGCGCGGATGACGGCGGTGGTGACGCTGGGTCGTGGCGTGCGGGGCCG
Source organism: Vicinamibacterales bacterium (assembly GCA_965197865.1). Classification (GTDB taxonomy): domain Bacteria; phylum Acidobacteriota; class Vicinamibacteria; order Vicinamibacterales; family CAVVIG01; genus CBDANZ01. The sequence continues at coordinate 469,477 of CBDANZ010000005.1, read as the reverse complement.
CGACTACCGGCTGCCCAACGACGCAGACTACGCGGCGGTGCGCAAGGCGCAGAAGCGTGTGGCGGCGATCCTCGAAAAGTGGGAGCGCGGCGGCAGGCAGGGCCTTTGTCCGGTGCCGGATGAAACACTTCCGTTGATGAGTGGCACGTTCAATGTGCCGCTGTACGGGGTTACGACTTGGGGACAAATGTTCTCGCGTCGCCAAGCTCAAGCGTTGGCAGCGCTGTGCGAACAGATCAAGCGATTGGGTGAGTCCGGGCCGGGCCTGTTGCTTGGGTGTGTTCTCGGGAGGTGTGCGGACTATTGGAGCTCTGGTGTTGTCTGGGCTCAAGGAGGTGAGTTCGTTGCCCACACCTTCGGACGTCAAGCGTTGCCGTTTATCTTTGACTTTGCAGAGGCAGTGCCTTGGACCGATTCCTCCGGGAACTTCATGGGTGCTGTCGAGTGGTGTGCGAAGGTGGTGGAGAATCTCGCGTGCATCAAGAGCACGGCGACTGTTGAGATCGCGGACGCTCGCAACTCACTACTGCCGGATGAGAGCTCTTCTGTTTTCTTCACGGACCCACCGTATTACTTCGCAGTTCCTTATGCGGATCTCTCGGACTATTTCTTCGTTTGGCTCAAGAGGGCATTCCCTAACAATGAAATCTTACGAGACCCGTTTGACACGAGGAACGACCTTACGCCGAAGAAGTCCGAGCTTTGCGAAATGGCGCACTGGGATTCCGATCGCTACCCAGAAAAGGATCAGGATTACTTCGAGGACGGCATGGCGATCGCCTGCGCCGAAGGCCGCCGCATTCTGCGGGAGGACGGGGTTGGCTCGGTGGTCTTCGCCCACAAGACCACCGAGGGCTGGGAGGCCTTGCTCTCGGGCATGATCCGCGGCCGGTGGACGATCACCGGCTCCTGGCCCATCGCGACCGAACGCCCCGGTCGCCTGCGCTCACAGAACTCGGCAGCCCTTGAGACTAGCGTTCACCTCGTCTGCCGCCCGCGGCCCGAGGACGCCCCGGTCGGCGACTGGGCCCATGTCCTGCAGGCGCTCCCCACCCGCGTCGCCGCCCGGATGGAGCGCCTGCAGGACGAAGGCGTCCGCGGCGCCGACCTGGTGTTCGCCTGCATCGGCCCCGCCCTCGAGATCTTCAGCCGCTACCGCACGGTGGAGACCGCAGAAGGTCGTGGAGTCGGCCTGCCCGAGTACCTGGAGAAGGTCTGGGAGGTAGTGGGCCGCGCCGCGCTGGAGCAGGTGCTCGGCAGCGGTGATGCCACCGGCGGCGCGCTGGAAGAGGACGCACGGCTGACCGCGCTCTTCCTCTGGACGCTCCAGAGCACCGAGGCCCCCGGGGAGAACGGCAAGAAGGAAGAGGATGGGGAGGAAGCGGTCGCCAAGGTAGCGGCCAAGGGCTTGAGCCTCCCCTTCGACATGGTCCGCCGCTTCGCCCAGCCGATGGGCATCGATCTCGACATCTGGACCAGCCGCGTTATCGGCCAGGACAAGGGCGTCGTGCGCCTCCTGCCCGTGGCCGAGCGTGCTAAGGCGCTCTTCGGCGAGGACGGCACACGCGGCGCTGCCGATTGGATCGAGAGCGACACCGGCAGCGACCTGCAAGCCATGCTCTTCCCCGAAATGGATGCCGTTCCGAAGAAGAAGGCCCGCGGTCGCGGCAGGAAGGCAATCCTCAGCAGTGACGCCGAGCTCCATTCCCCCGACGCGACCACGCTGGACCGCGTGCACGCGGCGATGCTATTGCAATCCGGCGGCCAAGCCAACGCACTGCGCAAGCTGATCGGTGCCGAACAGGACCGCGGTCCAGATTTCCTACGCCTCGCCAACGCGCTGTCGGCCCTCTACCCCAAGGGCAGCGAGGAAAAGCGCCTCCTCGACGCCATGCTCCTCGCGGTGCCGAGGTAGAGGGAGAACGGACAATGCAGGCCACCCCCGCTATTTGGCAGATATCCGCAGGACCCTCCGACCGCTCCTACGCGGACGTGTTCCTCTCCTACGGTGTCGGACTAATCGGGCCCGGGGATTCTGGACACGGGAAGCCGGGGGAAGAGGACGAGCGCTTCGAGGGGGGCTTCGTCCGTCGCTTTGCCAGCGAGATGCATGTCGGCGACATCATCGTGCTCCGCACGGGAATCGACCGCATCTGCGCCGTGGGTATCGTCGCCAGCAATTATCAGTACCTCGAGCCATTCGATGACGTGAACGGTTGGGATCTGCGGCACGCTCGGCGTATCCGTTGGCATCAACTACCCGAAGAGTATGTGTTCTCGCGCTGCATCTTCGGGGCCAACGCGACCCGCTGCTCGCTGGTCCGCAACGCGGAGGTCACGGACTACGCCCGGCGCTTCGTGGGCTCGGGTCTCACGCGCTGGCAGGAGGCACCCTTGCCCGCGCTACCTCCCGCAGAGACGCCGATGGAAAACGTGCCGCGGGAGCTCGGCGATGTCGTGGCCCTGGTCTGGGATCCGGTCTTTACGGTTACGCGGAGCGATTGGGAGACGGGCCAGCCGAAAACGAGATGATTGCGCACTTTGTAGTCCCTTTCCTTCGGGCGCTTGGCTGGGCGCCTGAGCGCATCGCCGACGAGTGGCGGCGTATCGACGTGGCGCTCTTCGATGCACTGCCACGTACGCCAGAGAGCTGCCGCTTCGTCATCGAAGCCAAACGGATCGGCGCCGGCCTGGAGGGCACTCGGAAGCAGGCGGAGGCGTACGTGGAGACGCTCGGTGTGCCGCGCAACGTGGTCGTCACCGAGAGTTTCCGATTCCGCATATTCTCGTGCGAAGAGGATTTTGCGCCGGTCGCGTACGCGAACCTCGCCCGGCTCAAAGAGTCGTCGACAAACCTCTTCGCCCGCTTACGAAGACCCTGAGGAGGAACGCCATGGCCCTCGATCCCTGGTACAAGGTCACCACACCGCGCAAGGAGGTGCGCGAGGGCCGCTCCTTCAACCCCGACGAGTTTGCGATCCACTTGGAGCAGGTGATCGCCGGGTCCGCTCCTGAGGACTACCGCAACGCGAGACAGTTCTTCGCCCGCACGTGCTTCACGCGGGCGCTTCGAGAGCACAGTGGGATGGTGCTCCGGCGACTCGCCGGCGAGACATCGAACACGGCGCCGGTCATGACACTCGTGACCCAGTTCGGCGGCGGGAAGACGCACACGTTGACCGCGCTCTTCCATCTGGCAACAGGCGGCGAGAAGCTGAATACCTACCAAGGCGTAACCGAATTAGTCAGTGACGCGGGGTTGTCAGAGGCGCCCCAGGCTAAGGTGGCGGCCTTCGTGGGCAACGCCTGGGATCCGCAAGAAGGGAGTGAGACGCCATGGATCGACATGGCGCGACAACTGGCGGGAGACCGCGGCGTAAAGGAACTCGGCTCGGATGCGCGGGCGACGCCGCCCGGAACCGAGGCTCTCGGGCGTATTTTCCAGGCGGCAGACGCACCCGTACTACTTCTCTTCGATGAGGTCCTCAACTTCGTCAACCGTCACCGCCGGCTGGCGGATCCGTTCTACGCCTTCCTTCAGAACCTCACGGTCGCAATGACAGCAACCACTCGCGGTGCGGCAGTGATCAGCCTACCGCGCAGCCAGGTCGAGATGACCGACTGGGATCAGCAGTGGCAGGACAAGATCACGAAGGTGGTCCGAAGGGTCGCGAAAGACCTGATCGCCAACGACGAAACCGAGATTGGTGAGGTGGTCCGCCGTCGTCTGTTCGACGAGCTAGGAGGCGAGCGCGTTCGCCAGAAGGTCGCCAAGGCGTACTCGGACTGGTGCTTCGAGCGGCGCGCGCAGCTACCTCCAGAGTGGACGGCGGTGGACAGTACGTCGACCGAGGCCAAAGCGCGCGATTATCTGCGCGGCCGATTCGAGGCCTGCTACCCGTTCCACCCGGCGACTCTGTCCGTCTTCCAGCGCAAGTGGCAGGCGTTGGTGCAGTACCAACAGACGCGCGGAACGCTGGCGATGCTAGCCCAATGGATTTCGTGGGCCTTCAAGGACGGCTTCCAGAAAGCCCGGCGCGAGCCGTTAATCACACTCGGCTCAGCGCCGCTGGATGCGCCGGAGTTCCGTAGTGTGGTACTGGGGCAGCTCGGTGAGCGTCTCGTGGCTGCGATCGACGCCGACATCGCTGGGGCGCAGGCTCACGCGCGCGCGCTCGACGCGGACAGCAAGGGCGCCCTGCGGGACATTCACCGCCGCGTGGGGACCACGGTTCTGTTCGAGTCCTCCGGCGGCCAGGTGGACAAGATCGCCCACTTGCCGGAGCTGCGTTTCGCCCTCGGAGAACCGGAGATCGACACGACATCGGTCGACAGCGCCGCCTTTGCGCTCGAGGACCGCTCCTATTTCTTGCGCAAGGTCGGCTCGGATGGCTTCAAGATCAGCCACCAGCCGACTATGAAGAAGGTCGTTAGCGACCGCCGCGCCTCACTTGATGAAGATACAGAGATCAGGCCCGCGATGCGGTCGCTCATCAAGAAGGAATTCGAAAAGGGAGCGAGCATCCCGCAGGTCTTCTACGCGGCCGACGGCGCGGCCATTCAGGACACGCCCAAGCTCACGCTAGTGGTGGCCGACGCAGACGCGGAATGGACCGGCGGGGGTTCACTCCGAGAGCAGATCGCTGAGTGGACGAAACTACGCGGGCAGTCGCCGCGGCTGTATCCCGGCTCCTTGGTGTGGTGTCTCAAGAAGCCGGGCCGGGAACTGCGCCAGAAAGTGGAGCTCTGGCTGGCCTGGAGGCGCGTTGCGGCCGAGATCGCCGAGGGCACCTTGGGTGGAGACTTCGACCCCGCCGACCGTACGCAGCTCAAGGTCAAGGTTGCCGACGCCAACCAGGCCGCTCGGGACGAGGTCTGGGGCGGATACCGGTTCGTGGTCCTCGCCGACGTGCAAGGGGCTGGCGGACTCGAGGCTATCGATCTTGGCGCAGGCCATGCCAGCGCCAGCGAGAGCCTCTGTGGTCGGGTGATCACTACGCTCAAGTCGCAGGCGCTGCTGAATGAGTCCGTCGGCGCGGGATACCTGGACCGAAACTGGCCTGACTTTTTCACAGAGTCAGGCGCATGGCCCTTAGCGAGTCTGCGCCAGAGCTTCCTGAATGGGAGCCTGACCCGACTGGTGGATCCCGACGCAGTCCTTCGCGCAAAGATCGTGGAGTTCGTCGAGAAAGGTGATTTCGGAGTGGGCTCTGCGAAGAATCCCGATGGTAGCTACGAGCGCGTCTGGTTCGAGGAGCCCATTGGCCGCGACGAGGTTGCCTTCGAATCAGACATATTCCTGCTCCACAAATCCAGGGCCAAGGCACTGAAGACGGAGCCAGAAACGGGGCCGAGCCCCGCTCCCCAGCCCGAGCCCGTGATCGCACCTGCGCCGGCACCCGAGCCAGGGCCCAACACAAGCCCGGCATCGAAGGTCCTGCACGTGGGCGGTATCGTTCCCCCGGAAACCTGGAACCGGCTCGGCACGAAGCTCCTGCCGAAGCTCAGGTCGGGATCGGACCTTAAGGTCAGCGTCGACTTCCGCGTTACGGCCGACGCGAAGGTGGTCAAGAGCCTTGCAGATGATGTGCGGCAGATTCTGGGCGACCTGGGCCTTGCGGAAGAGGTTGTCGTCGACGAAGAATAACGGATGTCGCCTTCCGTCTGTAAAGGCGACATCTCTCATTCCGCCGGCCGTGGCGGTCCAGGAGGGGGTCGACCCCGAAACTCTTCTGCAGGGAGGCCGCCCACCGGAGCGGCTTCGGTTTCCCGGGCCGCTCCTGCCCCAGGAGGGCGAAAACCGCGTCATGCGTCCGGCCTTTCACGCGCGGCGCAAGCAGGCCGAAGTATCGGATAGTGTGCCGGTAGCGGTCGGGGATGTGATCAGCCAGGGTGGCTAAGAACGCCGCCGGCGTGTAGGTAGTCTCGACCGTCCGTTTCGTGCGCGTGTCCTGTGTCACAAAGCGGATTTCTTGACGGCCGACGTGGCGAAATCGGTGTTGCGCGATCGGCGGGCGGCGAGCATATTCAAGGAACTGCTTCTTGCCCGAAACCGCTTGATGTTGATGTTCCACCACCGTTCGTACTGCGCCGTCAGCAGCTCCCGCAACGCGCGCCGCGACATGCCCGGGTCGAGGACGCCGACGCGCGCGGCTTCGCGCGAAGAGGGACACCACCGACCGTAACACGCGTGGAGTGGTCCGCCCACGCATCCTAGAGGGCCGGGTCCGGCCGTGGCCGGACGTGTGACAGCACGGGAGCGAAGCGGGCTGGCGCACGGCTGGCTGCCGGACACTCCCGACGGGGAAGCGGACGGGCCGTAAGCTGCACACCACCACCTGACGACGCCTAGCGCGCCCATCGGTGTCGGGTGCGTTCGGTCAGCTCTGCCCCGCGGCGACAGTCGAGCGCCTGTTTGGTCGCGCGGGTGGCGAGTGCCGTCCACGCCTCGGCCGCTGCCCGATTCGCGTCGGCGGCGGTCGTGGCGGCGTCGACGACTTTGGCAGCTCGTGCCTGGTGCGCGACGTCGGAACGCGCCGCGGCCGCTCGCGTGACGTGTGTGCGCATGGCGTCGAGGCTCTTGCTCGCCCGTGCGCTGAGTTCCGGCCGTCTTGAGGTTATTCTCTGGCATGGGGTGGCTTCTCCTGTGTCTGTGAAGTACGGGGGCGCGTGTGCGGGCGCGCGCTGGTGCTCAGGCCCACCGCCGGCCTCAGTTGGCCCACCGCCCGCGCCGCTCCCGTCGCGCCTGGGCTTCGAGCCCTAGAAACTTTTGACGCCGGGAGTAGGGGAACGTCCGAATCGCCGTAGCGTACCCTTCGCGGATGAGGGTCGCGTTGACGTGCTCGCCGCCGGGCCGCATGACGTCGCGCACTAGTCGGTCGTCGGTGTCGCTGGTGTCACCGGCTGGGTCCAGGGCCAAGCGAACGGTCGCGCCCGTAAGCCGGGCTGTGGTGTCGGCGGAGGCCTCGGGGCCGAACGGTTCAACGCCCACCGTGGGGTACCTCGTCTCGGGCGTGTCTCCGCTGATGAGCCGGACGGTGTCGCGCGCCCCATCCATCCGTACGCGGATGGTGTCGCCGTCGATGACACGCTCAACCTGGGGGCCTGTGTGCGCCGCCGCCGGCCCGACGGCCAGCCGCGCGGCGAGGATGGCCAAGGAGGACGAGGCGAGCGCGGCTCGGCCTTAGACGGTCACGCGGTCGAGTCGTTGTACGTCCCATGTATTACTCCCGGCGTCGTAGCCGTTGACAAAGGCGGCTTCTTCGACAACGCGCCGGCCGTCGGCGCGGGTCATGTGGATCACCATCGAGATCCCGTCAACCACGCCCCGGCACGTCACGTCCCACGGGAGATCGCCGCCGCCTTGCATGGCGCAACTGGCGAGCCGTGAGAGCGCCGACTCCGCGTTGTTGGCGTGGACGGTGGTGAGCGAGCCGCCGTGTCCGGTGTTGAGGGCTTGCAACAAGTCAGAGGCTTCACCGCCGCGTACTTCCCCGACGACGATGTGATCGGGCCGATGCCGCAAGGCGTGACGCACCAGGTCGCGGATCGTGACCGCGCCTTGCTGCAACCCGCGCGCCTCGAACCGGACGCAGTTCGGGCTGTCGATGCGCAACTCGAGGGTGTCCTCAATGGCGACGATCCGCTCGTCGTCGGGCAGGAGTGCGATGAGGGCGTTCAGGAGCGTCGTCTTGCCGCTCCCGGTCCCGCCGCTCACAAGGATGTTCCGGCGGGTGCGCAACACGCGCTCGGCTTCGTGATGCACGTTCGCGGGGAGCGCGCCTTGTGCCACGAGCTGTGCGGCCGAAAAGGATCGCGTCCCAAACCGCCGTACGGTGATGGCGACGGAGGGGCTGGCCGGCGGGACGCAGATCGCCACGCGTGAGCCGTCGTCCAGGCGCGCATCGAGGATCGGCGTCGTGGCCGGGTCCAGGCCCAACGGCCGGGCGATATGGATCGCGGCCCGCTCGAGCGCCGCCGCGTTCAATCGCGGGGCGTCGATCGGTCGCAGCCGGCCGTGTCCCTCGAGCCACACGTTGCCCGGCCCGTTGATCATGATTTCGCTCACGTCGGGATCGTCGAGCGCGGCCTCCAGGCCGGGCAAAAACGGTTTCAACAGGTCCAGCCCGTCGCCACTCATAGCTGGCCTGTCTGTTTGGCGGTCCAGTACGGGAGGTCGGCGGGGAGATAGTGCGGCTTAAGGTACACCCGTCGGGGCGGGAGCGACTGCACCCCGTCATACGGGAGACAGATCGCCTGACAGTTGCCCAGCAAGGCGAAGTCGCGCGGCTGAAATAGCGCCTCGCGGTGTTCGTTAAAACTCTTGGTCGCCCCGAGGCTGCTCTTGCCGCCGCTACTGGCCTGGGCCGACAGAAAATTGATGCCGCTCTGCCGCGAGGATTCGTTGATGGCGTAGGTGGCCTTAATCTTGCGGACCTGCCCACAGAGCTTCGAGGCGATCTCGGCGCTGGCCTCGTCACTCAGGCTCAAAAAGATCCGGGTGCGGAGCGTCTGGAGAAGCGTCCGCCACGCCTCGGAGCTACCAAGCACCGAACGCAACGAACTAATCGATTGCGTGGCGACGATGGGGATGACGCGGCACTGCCGGGTGAGGGCAAAGGCTTTCTCGTCGCCGCTCGGGTCGTCCTCGCCGACACTGGCGAACGCCTGATATTCGTCGCAGAGAAAGACGGCCGGCCGGACGTAGCGGCCGGGCGATTCCTTCATCTTCGTCGGCCGCCGCAGCAGCGATTGCAGCCACGCGTTCTTCAGCATGACGCCGATCGCGCGCGCGAGCGCGGGATTGGTGCCGGCGGGCATGTTGAGGGCCAGCACCTTCCCGTGGTCGATGAGCTGATCCAGCGGCGGGAGTTCCTGAGTGAACGCCGTCGCCGCGAGGGGCGGGGGTTGGTGACGCGCGTTCTCGGGCGCGACCGGACGGCGGGCCGGCCGACTCGCAGGCGGCGGCGGGCAAAAGACCCGCGCGACCGCCGGGAGATCGAACATGGACAGGAACACGGACACGCCTTCCACGATGCTGGATCGGATCTTGTTGTCGAGGGTGTTCCAGTCGTGGACGTACCAGCGGTGGACGGCTTCCACGCGGAGCCGGATCTCCTTCGCCGCCTCGGTCTCGGTGCGTTCGATGCGATACGTGATGTCGTGCGTCATGAGGACCGCGATCCGCTCGGGCGTCCCGCGCGTGATCACGTCGTCCGGGTCGACCGGGTGCGTCTTCCACACCCACGCGGCCACGTCGTCGACGTGCGCGGTGTAGTCGTGACGCGCGAGGACGATCCACGTCTCGCCGAGCGCGTCGGCGAACGTCTGCGCTTGTTCGATCTTTTTGGCGAAGAGCTGCTTGTCGATGGCGCAATGGTAGACGTCCTGCAGCGTCACCCATCCGCCCGGCAACACGCGGTAGAGCTCGATGATCCACCGGACCAGATTGGTGTACGCCTGCTGCCAGAAGGGTTCTTTCCCCTTGCCGAAGAGCTGATTCAAGAGGGACGCCACGGTGTAGGCGAGCGAGTAGGAATCGAGCCACCAGGCGCTGAGCGGGTTCCAGGTCATGCCGCCCGACATGCTCAGTTCCAGGTAGTCGGATTCGCGGCCCACGTCGGCGAGCATCCGGCGGATGTCGTGGCAAAAATCTCCTTTCACTTCCAGCACGAGCGCGGCCACGCGCCGCTCGGGATTCTTGGCGTGCCAACTCACCAGCTGGCGCGCGAAGGGGTGCATACACGCCGAGGTCTTCCCGGACCCGACGGCCCCGAAAATCGCCACGCCGGTATAGAGGCCACGCTCCGGGATCACGAGCCAGTCCGGGGTCGGACTCTCCACCAGGTTGACGGGGTGATGCACCTCGCCGATGACGATGGCCGGGCCGTCGGACGTCGGCGACAGCGGCCAGGCGGGAAGGCGGGCGCGGAGCCCGAGCCGGACGCCGGCGTGGGCGAACCAGATCCGGGACGTACTGACGACCAGCATCCCGGCCAGATAGACGGCCACGCCCGGCGCGACGTAGTACCAGGCGACGGCGGCTTGAGAGAAATTCGGCGTGTGGAAGTGGACCAGGACCGCCAACGGATCGTCGGCGGGGAACGGTCCCGGCCACGTGTACGCACACACGAAGGACATGATGCCGATGACGACGAACAGGCGGAGGAGGCGGTCAAGCATCGCGCCACGCTCCGGCGCGTCGGGGCGCGCCTCTGGCGGGCGCGTCAGCCTTCCCGCAGGGATGCGTACGGACGGGAGCGACCCCCCCTTGTCGAGGGAGGGTGCTGTCGCACGGGCTGTCGCACGGGCCGTAGCACCCCCCCCATCGACGAGCCGCATCAGCGGCAACAAAGGCGGGGTCGCTCCCGTCTTTTCCCTCACCGCTGGCGCGGCTCGGGTCAGACGGGTTAGGACGAACAACCCGAATAGCGACAGCGACACATGGACGAGGGTGCTGTAGCACCCCCCCTATCTGTTTCGGTAGCACCCCCCCCTCTGTCGGTGCTACATGTTGCGCGGCCCCCGTCGCGGCCCCCATCGCGGCCCGGGAACGGTCCAGCCGCCGTGTCACACCCTCTCGCGTCATGCGGCCGTCTCGGGGTGAATCAACCGGGTCGTGCTCCACGTCGAATAGCGGTCAATCGCGCCCCGCCGGGTCTCTGTTGTCGGTGTTCCGTCGGGCAGTTGTCGGAGGACGACTAACCGTTTCGACGCCGCCATTAAGCCCCCCGCCGCTTGCAGCGCTCGGTGGTCGCCGTGCACGAGGACGCGCTCGAGTCCCTGCATTTCTTGCTGGACTTCCGGGTCGGCTTTCGTCGGCCCGCCTGCGCGCGCCTCGGGCGGGTGGTCGCCGTCGGTCGTCCAGCGCCGGAGCACCTGCTCAGCTCGGTCAGCGCCGCTCGGGTCCGCACCGATGGCGACGATCTGCACGGCGAACGTCCGCGCCCGCAGCGCGGCCCATAACGGCGCGTGGGCCGTGCCCCACGCGCGCAGTTCACTATCCGTGGTCAGCCCCGGATCGACGTACACAAAGGTCGCCGCCTTCGCGTCCACGGCGACGGGAAACTTGAGCGCAAAAAAGCGTTTCTGCGTCTTTCCTTCCTCACCATAGACGCGGTACGGCAACCGCGCCCGGTCGATGCCGAGCGCGTCAAACCGTTGCACCTTCTCGTCCTCGGTCGGGAGCCATCCGAGCGTGGGCCGCTCGATGACGTAATCGAGGGCCAGCAGCCGCCGCATCAGCACCTGGGTCTTCGTTGCCTTCGCGCCCCGACGGTGCTTCACGTTCTCGATGCCAAGCGCCCGGTAGATCGGTTTGTGCGTGATGTGGACGGCGCGCGCGCCGCCTGGAAAGATGGCCCGGTCGTCTTCGACCGCCACACCGCGATCGAGGAGCGTGCGGGTAAACCGTGTCGCGCCGACGCGCGACGCATCGTCAAAAAAATAACTCCACTGCGCCCGCGTGAAGACGCCGCTCTGGAGACAGACCAGGGCGATCCAGTTGGCCTCTCGGCCGGTCCAGCCGAGCGCCGCGAGCGCCGCCGCGCGGGCCTGCACGTGCGGGATCGTCGCGGCGTTACCCATCGGTCACGAGCGCCTGGTCGCCGCGCAAATACGTGATGATGATGCCCATTGGGTTGACGATCATCAGTTCCGAATCGACGGTCGGGAGAAAGAGAAATTGGAGGGAGAGGGTCCAGCGTTCCCGCGCGACTTCGGCCCCAGCGACCAGGCGCACCAGGTCGAAGTCCGCGGTCGCGCCGTGGGGTGCTTCCTGGTTCGCTTGGATGCGAAGGATCACCTGTTCGACTTGGAGCTCGTCGCGGGCCGCGCCCGCCGCGAGCATGGCGACGTTCTCGCCTTCGAGCCGGAAGGCTTCATTGGCGAGCGCCGTCGTCAGGAACCGGAGGGCGCGCGGCCACGCGGTTTCGACGGTGGCCCCTCGCCGACTGTAGTAGTCGTCAATGAAGCGGTTGAGGAAATATTTCGTGGTCGGGTCCAGCGGGTCCGCCTGGGCTTCGACGGTGTCATAGGCGAGGGCTTCGGCCCGGCCCACCTCGTCCACGCGGACCACGATCGGGCGCGGGAGTTCGACCGACGACAGCCGGACGATGATCACCACGAGGAAGAGACACAACCCGGCCAGGCCCATCGAGAGCACCCGCAGATGTCGGTTGCTGTGAATCGCCTCGCCCCAGATCTCGGCGTAGGTCTTGCCGCTGTCGTGTTCGGGTTCTGTGCTCATCATTTCCCCATCCCGCCCTTCACGGCTCCGGCCGCAAGCGCGGCTTTCCCACCAGACGCCGCCAGCATGACGACGCCGGTCAGCCCGCCCCCACCGCCGCCGCTGCCACTGACGAGCATCCCAGCCAGCTCGCCGACTTTGAGCGACGCGAGCACCCCCGCGATCATCAGCGGGAAAATGATGAGGAACCAGCCCGTCATTTCCTCGGGACTGTCCAGGTTGACGGCGTTGTTCGAAAAGCTCGTGACGTACCCGAGTCCGACCCCGAGGAACACGCGCATGATCGCGCCGGCCACGGCCCCGTAGAGCGCAAACGTGACCATGGATCGGAACCACCCCCAAAAGAGAAACGCCATCGGCTCGAACACGAGCCACGGGATCATCATCGGCCCGAGGAACGTCAGAATCAGGATCGCGATCTGCGCCCAAATGACCTGGGCGTACGTTACGGCATAGAGGATCAATAACGAGAGCATCACCAAGAACAACATCGCGCTCCCAACGATGAGGCTGGCGAGCGCACCCATCCCTGACACCAGCACATCCGTCCAGCCCATGCCGCCCCACGCATCGGTCACATTCGTGGTGTGTTGGTCCATCATGATCGACAGCTCGGTGCGGACGGCCGTTCCCACGTCACTGATAAAAAAGTCCATGAGCCAGTTGCCGCCGCCCGCGATCATGCCGGGGAAGGTAAAGCCCACGCCGGGGATCGGCGTGCTGTAGAAGGTGAGCATCACCCACGGAATCCACAGCCCGATGACGAGTTCCACGAGGGTCCAGATCGAGAACGTGCCGCTCATCGCGATCTTGAGGCCGGTCCAGACGACGACGATCGCGGCCAACCCGCGCCAGAGCTGGTGGCCGGCATTGAGGATCGTCGGCCCGTTCGTCCGCACAATGTCGTCCATGACCGTATCGAGAAACCCTTTGAAGTTGTCCACGTCTTCCGGGGGAATGTTGGTCGGGACGTTCGGATCGATCTGGATCTGCGCGTTGGCCGTCGCCGCGCACAGCAGCAGGACCGTGACGAGGAGGCCGACACGCATCACCATGAGGCACCTGGGGTCGCTCAGAACCGCGGGGTGCGGAGCTTCAATGCCTCGCCGCCGTCGCGGTTCGCGGCGATGCCGGCGAGCCGCCGCTCGTACGTCACGCGCCCGCGTCGTTGCGCGTCGAGTCGCGCGGCTTCGCGTGCGTGCCGCCGCGCCTCGGCGTCGAGCGCGGCGGCGGTGTCCTTAGCCGCGATGAACGCGTCGAGTTGGGCCACAGCGGCGGACACTTCGCCGCTGGTGATCAGCCCGGCGACCTGGGCCTGTTGGAGCGCGGTCGGGCTCACGTTCGTTTGGGCGCGGAGCCGTTCGTACGAGTCTAGTGCCGATTGGATCGTCGCCGCCGCTTGTGCCGCCGCGTCGTTCACGGCGTAGTTCAAGGCGGTGCGCTGCGCGCCCTGTGCGCGCTGCTGCCGGTAATTCGTCGCCGCCCGCTCCACCGTCGGCAGGGGCCGCGTCGCGTACTGCGCCAACACATCGTGCTCGGTCACGGTGTCGGCGTCGGCGATGCGGTCGCGCCAGTGGTCGGTCAGCGGGGTGCCGTCAGTGCTGAACAGGTCGAGCGCGTCGACGAGGTCGGCCGCGTCGGTGTTCGCGAAGTCAGCGCGCCACGTCAGCCCAGCCCCCACGAGCTGGCCGGGGAGCGCCGACAGATCGGTCAAGGCGTCGGTGAGCGCGCCGACTTCGCCCAGCGTGGACGCCCGGATGTGGTTGTACTGCTCTGTGAGTTTGTCGAACTGTTCTCGCATGGACGCGAGCGCGGTCACGGACTGGGTGATCTGCGTGACTTGATTGCCGATGATCGTGACGCGCTGGGCAATCGCGGCCATGTCAGGAATACCAAAAATCGCGTGAGCGGTGGTGCCGCCGATGAGCGGCGAGAACAGCACGAGAACCCAACACATCATCTTTTTCATGGGATGCTCCTTTTCTGTTGCTGTGGCCGGATCAGGCCGGCCGGGGTACGAGCACATCGGACGTGAGCCAGATCCGCAGCCGGTGGCCGGCGCGGATCGTGATCGTCGGGAGTCGATTCAGGAAGCGGTCCAGGATGGAGGTCGCGCCTTGCGCGAGGCCCTGGCCAGCCCCCGCGCGAACGCCTTCCACGCCGCCGGCATAGGGGTTCGACCCGCGGAGCGTCAACCCCGAGATGATGCCGACGGCCCCGACGCTGGCGAACATCGAGAAGTAGTGGCGATTGACCTGGTCTTTGAGCGCGCCCTCGCCGATCTGATTCAGGCCCGCAAACGCAAGCGACACCCATCGGCCATCGGGGAAGATGAGCCGGTGAAACCCCACGGCGAGCCGTGCTTGATCCCGCCCGCCGACGGCTGAGGCGGATCCGACGACGCGCGAGCCGCGCGGAATCACAATCCGCTGCCGGTCGGCCGAGTAGTACGGCACGGCCACGGCCGCGAGGACCGGGCCGGGAAAGTCGCCATTGAGCTGGTTCACGAGCACGGCCTCGACAAACGTGCCTTCATAGATCCGCTCCCATCCTGGCGGGGTGTCCGGCGAGCGCACGATGGCGGGGTTCAGGGGATCGCCACGCGGGACGGTGGTCCCGTCCGCCGGACCCAGTGGGGACGGTTCCGGCGTGGGCGGTTGCCGTTGGAGCCCCGCCGGAAGGATCGGCCCCGCGTCGAGCGCCGTCCCGCCGGCTGGTACTTGTTGGTCCAGCGCCTGCAACGCGGTGAGCGTGTCCAGAAACGTGGCGGGCGCTGGGCCGGCGGGGAGAAGCGTACTCGCGTCGGGGCTCCCGGCGCTGCCCGACGAGGCGACGGGCGCGCCAGCGTCGGCGGTTGCCGCCGGGGAGTCGCCCGCCGGGGTGCGGTAACTGATGGCGACGGGCTCACTCCGAATCGAGCGTGACTGCCGCTCGATGGCTTCGAGCCGGAGTTGTTCGCGGAGATCCGCCTCGGCCTGGGACGCGGTGACGATGCCCGGCCCCGCCAGGGCGGGGTCCAGCGGTGCGCCGGTCGTCGGGTCGTACACGGGCGTGACGTGTCCGCCCGCGAGCTGATCGAGGGTTTGGGAAGCGGCGTCCGCCCGCCGCTGCATCGCGGCGCGCTGTTCAAGATCGTCCACGCGCGCCCCGAGCGCCACCGCCGTGTGCGGGCCGGCGGGGGCTTCGGTCGCGGCGATGGGTTCAGGTTCGACGGCCGGCGTCGACAAGAATTGTTGCCAGAGATAGAACACGATCATCAGCACCGCGAGCAGTAGTCCCCCGGCGCGCGTGACGTAGTGCTTGTCAAACGCGCCGCGTGCGGGAGCGATCCGTCGGGTCCAGTTCGGCATGGCGTTATTCCAGGTCGTCGAGATCCACGTTCCAACCGACCCGTTTGCGGCCGATCTGGAGCCAGCCGCGGCCAATCAGCCGGCGCACAATCAACAGTCCGTCGGCTTCGAGGTCGTACGGGATGAGTGATGGTTTCCCGTCCTTCTGCTCGTAGAGGGCGGGCGTTTCCTGGGCGGTCGATCGGAGGTACGTAAACTGGCCGTCGTGCCACATGCCTTCGACCAGGAACGGCCAGCGCGCCGCCTTCTCGTCCAGCTCATAGGGAAACTTAAGCTGCGTGGGATAGGTCGCGCGAAAGCGGTCTACGAGCGCGGCCGCCTCTTGGCGCACGGCCGCGATTTCTTCCTCGGCCTCGGTCCGTACCGCGGCGACGGTCTGCCGGCTCTGCTCGGCCATCGCCTGATACTCGGCCACGCGCGAGCGCGCGACGAACGCGGGGAGGTGGCCGGTGCTGGCCGGTTCCGCGTCGGACGCGAGGATGCGGACGACCAGGTGCGGGGGAGCCGCGCGCTCGGTCACGAGAAAGGAATAGATCCGGCCGCTTTCACAGACGAGCGCGACGTTGGTCGTGACCCGCTCGCCGATGGGTTTGAGAAACGCAAGATTCGCCGCGCCGGTCAAGTGCCAGTACTCAGAATCGCCGACGATGAAATCGAGGATGGTCTCGTGGGCCGGGAGCTGGATCACCGTGGTGTGCCGGATGCGCGTCGTGACGCGGATGATCTGATCGGCCACGTCGTCTACGCGCAACACGGCCGCGCCACCCGGCTCCGCAGCGGCGGTAGGCGCGTCGTCCTGTGGGGCCGCGGGCGCTTGGGCGACGGCCGGCGCGGGCGTGAGCCAGAGCAGCGCGACGACGGCGAGGAAGATGAGTCGTGGTGTCGTCATGGGTCACTCGTCCTTTCGTGTGGGCCGGCGGGATTGGCGAGCTGCGCGAGGGCGTGCTCAAGGCCGTAGCGTTCAACGGCCTCAGCGCGCCGCGCGCTATCCCGCGCGGATGACGTGTAGAGCCAGTACGATTCGGGGTCGACCTCCAGGCGCAGAGTCGCGGCCGCGTTCGGGCGCCGGAGGTACAGCTCTTGTTTACTGACGAGCCCCCGGATGGTGGCCACTTCCGCCGGGTTCAACCGAAACACCTCAGCGGCGGTGTCCGGGAGCTCGGGGTTGGCGAGAAACAGTTTGGTCGGCATGGATTCGAGCAACGCCTCGGCCCCGACCGTGCCGGTCACGTCCACGGCGCTTTGGGTCGCCATGATGAGCGCCGCATTTTTCTTCCGCCACGTCTTCGCGGCTTCGGCGAGATAGGCGAGGACGGCCGGGTCGCGGAGGTAGCGCCACGCCTCGTCGACCACCATCAGCTTCACGCGGCCGGTCTCGGCGGGGTTCTCCAGGGTGAGCCGCAAGCGTTCCAGCAAGTAGAACAGCGCGGCCTCACACAGATCCGCATGCTCGGCTGCGCCCGCCAGATCGATCACCTGCCAGTCGGCCAGCTCGAGATCCTCGCCGTCGGCGGGGTTGTCGAAATACCGGCCCCACGCGCCGCTGCCATACCACCGGCCCATCGCCGGCCACATCGCGGCCGGCAAGGATTTCACCAACACGGTCATCGTCCGGCGGGCCGGCGGGAACGCATAGAGGTCTTCAATGCGGGCGCGGATCTCGGACGGGTCCGGGCCGCTCACGGTCCAGCCGCCGATCCGGAGCAGCCGCATGATCCAGCCCGTCAAAAATTGAAAGGTCCGCGCGGAGGGCGGCAGTGAGAACGGCCGCAGGTGGAACCCCGCGCCGCCGCTCGCGTCGTCGGGCGAGAGTTCCAGATACCCGCCGCCGAGGAATCGCGTGATCCAGCGGTAGCTACCCCCGAGATCGAGAATCAACACGCGCGGGTGGTACTGCAGGGCTTGGACGAGCAGGAAATTGAGCGTGAACGATTTGCCCGCGCCGGTCGCGCCGAGGACCAGCGTGTGGCCGACGTCGCCGTGGAACAGGTCATAGTGAAACGGCGTCTGCCACTGGGTTTCGAGGATGGCGAGCGCGCCCCGGTCCAGGTGGCGGCTCCGCGCGTGGCCGACGGGCGGGCCATAGATCGGCGCGAGGCATGCCGCCGCGCCCGCCGACACAAACACCGATCGCACCTGCCGCTTGCGCGGTTGCGCCGGCAACCGGCAAAACCACGCGGGGAGCTGGCCGTAGCCCTCGCGGATGGCCTTCGCGTCGTGCGCGGCGAAGATGCGGAGAATGTCCCCGTCCAACCGTTCCGTCTGCTCAAGGGGGCCGTGCAGGGCGATCGTGAGCGCGAGATCGCCGTAGGCGACCCCCTCCGTTTCGAGTTCCACCAGGGCATCGCCCAACCGCCCGCTTTCGACCTCGGCGGCGCTATCGACCATCGCGTTGGCGGTGCCCTCGGTCTCTTGCACGTGCGCCATCATCGAGTAGCGCTTGGAGAAATAGTGGCGCTGCGCGCCGCGAATTTTTCGCCGCGCCGCGTCCAGATCCCACGGGCGCCATTCGAGCGAGACGGTCATCACGCTGTCCAGGCGGTAGAGGTCGTGTGAGGAGATTCGCCGTCGCTTGGCCCGGCGGCGACAGCAGCGAATACACAATCACGGGCTCCCCATCGAGCCGCAAGTGTCGCCGTTCGGCTTCCAGCTCACTGGTGGCGAGCCGCCAGTTCATGCCGCTCCCGGTCGCCCCATCCCACGGGGTGCCGCCGGGTTTGTTAATGAGTTCGGCGAGGAGGCGGGAGCCGGCGTGGGCGGGGAGGAGGTCAAGCGGGGTGAGATCCGCCACGAGCGTACGGCTGGCGTCCACGAGTTGCCGGAAGCGCGCCGCCGCGTGCTCGATGTCTTGCCGGAGGTAGATGGATTCGTGCGGGTTGCGCCGCCGCTCCAGCCACGTCTTTACATAGGTCTTCCACCAGGGTTGATGGTTCCGGCCCCTCGCGGCCGTGCGGAGCCGGGGATCGTGACACCACGCGAGATAGGTCTCGATTTGTTGCATGCGCGTGGCGAGAAACGCGCGCCGCTTCCGTTGCCCGAGGTCAGCGACGGCCGACAGGTCGTGCTCCATGGCGGGCAACTGCGCTGGCCGGCGCAGGAGATAAAAGTAGATCCGGGTCCGCGCGTCGACGCCGCTCAACATCCGTTGCCAGCGGTGCAACACGGCGTCGAGCTGCGCCGGGGTCCGGCCGTCCAGGACGGTCGGCGACAGCCGCGCGAGCGTCACGAGTTCGCCGGCGCGGGTGAGACACGTCCGGTCGTCGGGGAGCCAGCCCCAATAGGGCAGCTCGTCGGCGAGCGCGCCGGCCGCGTGGTAATCCGCCACCTCACGGTCAGTCGTGGTCATGGCGTGCTCGTCGCTGTTCCGTCATCACGAGATACCAGGGCTGCGCGGCCCACTTCGCCGGGTCGTAGCGGGTCTTGAACCGCACGGACTCCCGGAGAATCGTGAGCATGTGCGGGTCTTCCCGCCACGCGAGCCAGCCCATCCCATACAGGACACAAAAGATCGCCGCGCCGATCACCATGGAGTTGATCGCGTTCCACATCGCCATCCCGAGCGTGGCACTGAGGAGAAACCAGCGCCGTTCGACCCCCATCATGGTGAGCGGGGCCGACAGCGCGGGATAGGCGCGCCAGATGTGCGATCCGGTCATGCAAACAACCAGGTGAGGAAGTTCGCCGCGCCCATCGCCATCCCCAACCCGAAGATGATCCCGGCCAGCGCCTTCTTGCTGCCGCCTTCGCCGAACGCGAACATCAATCCGCCGACCACGATCGCAATCAGCGACAAGCCACGCGCGAGGGGTCCGGTAAACGCCTGTTCCAACACGTCCACGGCGTTCAGCCACGGACTGACGCCCTGGGCGAACACCGGGGTGTGGAGTATCCCGACAAGCGCGACGACGATTCCCAACGGCAACAATCGCATGGTGTTTCTCCTGTCTCGTAATCGGCGCGGGCTCGAGCTGCGGCTCCGGCCCGCCGTGTGTCCCAGTCCCGTTATGGTCTGAACTCTCCCCGGTCTTCGTCCTGCATCTGTTCGGCCAGCTCGGGGTCGCCGGCGTCGCCGCGTCGGATGGATCGCTCCACGAGATCGACTTTGCGCCCGAGGTCGGCCAGGCCCAACGCGCGCGCGCCGGCGTAGATGAGCAACACCAACGTGACCAGCGCGAGCCCGCCGTAGGCGGTGAGGACGACCCCGTACTGGGTGATGAGCACGCGACTGTGCGGGGCCAGGTAGACGAACTGCGGCCCGGCCACGAGCGCCGTCAGCGCGACGATGGACACGGTGAGGCCGATACCCACATAGATCGGTTGCATCGCGTTACAGCTCCACCGATCCATCGCGGCCGGGTTGCGCGGCCCCGCCACCACCGCCGCCGCCGCTCCTGCCGAGCACGCGGGCGATCTGCCGCGCGGCCCGGCCGCTGCTGCCGTGCATGGCAAACCCTGCGCCGGCCTTCGCCGCAATCGCGGCGCTGTGGTAATGCTCGGACGCAATCTCGACGTTCACCCGTCCGCTGCGCCCCTCGCGGTCCTCGAGTTCCAGTTGGGCGTCGGGATACAGCACGCGGTCATCCTGCACAGGGAGCCCCAACGCCTGCGCGGTGGTGTGCCGCGCCTCGTCGGCCGCGCGCCGCCCGCCCTTGGCGCGCGCCGTCTCGGTCGCGCGCGCGACGTGTTGCTTGAGTTCCGCGTCGATGCGGACGCGGGTCACACGGCCCCCGGCCATTTCGATGCGTGCCTGCTCGTGCGTCGCGGCGCGATACACGGCCGTGTCATGCGATAGCTCGGCGGTCTTGACGATCCCGCTCCACGTCTGTTGTGCGGCGTCGTGGCCGTGCGCCTGCGCCCCTCGCTGCGCGGCGCGTGCGCCGGTCGGCGTGGCGGTCAGCACGGTGTAGGTGCCGCCGCGCGGTCCCTCGGCCTGGTGCTCGCGGACGTGGCCTCGCGCGCACCAGTTGATCGACGGCGCGGCGGGTGGCGTACGGGTGGCCGTCAAAGTGTTTCGTCAGAGAGATCCTGGTAGGCGACGGCGCGATACATGCCCACGTCGGCCGTCGCCCGGCGCTTGCGCTCGGCGAACGTGCGCGCCGGTTGCCGCGCGTCGTACTCCTGTCGGTGGCCGCGCCGCGGCTCGTCGCGCGGGCGGTCCTCACGGGGCGGCGCCGTCGGTCGCGGCTCGGCACGCGACGGGCGAGCCGTCGGGGTGTCGTCGCGGAACAGATCAAGGCGATCAAACATGGTCCCCGTCTCGCCTACCGGCTCATCCCCGCGTCCCGCTCCTGCTGCGGCTGTTCCTGTGGCGTCGGCGTCGGGGGCGTATGGCTGATCTGTGGCCCGCGCGCGGCCGAGTATTTCTCGGCGAGCTCGTCGTGGTGCTTCTCGGTCGCCTGTTCGTGCTCGCGGATCGGGCGCACGAGGTAGTCCGTCATCCGTTGTGCGTCGGCGGCGGCGCGATAGATGTCCTTCGGGTCGTCGTCGAGCGCCTGCAGCCAGCCCTTGACGTACGCCGCGCCACGGCTGCCGTCGTGGCCAACGCCGACGCGCTCCCCGGTCATCATCGCGCTCATTTCGGCGCGCAGTTCCTCGCGGGCATACTCGACTGTGCCAAACCCCTTCTCCACGCCGGTCTGCAGCGTCTCGCGGTTCATCCGATCGGGGTGGCCGGTCGCGTGTCCTAACTCGTGCATCGCCGTTTGGTAGTACCCGTTCGCCGTGGCGAACTGATCACGTTCCGGGAGGGTCACGCGGTCGTCGTGGATGTTGTAGAACGCGCGATCACCACGAACGTGGGATACGGGGACGCCGCTCTCGCGGATCACCAGCTCGGCGGTCTGGTGCGTCTGCCACTCGGGCGGCGGCTCCACGCCGCGCCGTTCGAGCGTCAACCCGTCGGCTTGCTCGACGTTGAACACGGTGTAACACTTCACCATCGGCGGGCGGCGGTGCTCGCGGTCCTGCTCGCCGCCGGTCGGCTTGCCCGTGTCGTCGGGCGCGGCATCACGCGTCTCGCGGCGGTTGTCATCGAACTTGTAAAAGAGCACCTGCGTACCCTTCTCGCCGTTCCGCACCTGCCCGCCCATCGCCTGAATCTGCTTATACGTCGCCCATCGGTGATCGCCGTAGCCCTTGGCGGTTTGAGTCACGCTCAAGTAGACCGAATTCCCGCCCCGGTACGGCGTCCCGGTGTGGGCGTTCTCGGGGAGGTGTTTCTCGCCGGGCTTCCACGGTTTTTGCCACGGCGCCACCCCCGCTTCGATCTGCGCGCGGAGTGTGCCGGCAAATTCGTGGTGGTAGTCGTCCTGACTCCACACCGGTTTCTTCGACTTCCTACCCCACGCCATTACGTCTCTCGCGTTCCCGGGTCGGGGTCGGACGCGGCGAGCACGTCCTCGAGGGACTCGGTGTTGTCCTCGTCCCACGGGAGCCCGTACGCGTCGTAGGCCTCCGGCGGCGCGATGACCCACCGGCCGCTCCTGAGTGCGAGGCCGAGTTCTTCAGCGGTGTCCACGGCAAGGGCCTCCTCGCCATCCACGGTGATGTTCCGGATCATGTCGACGCCCTTTCTCCTCGGGGCGGGGTGTGCGACGGGCCGTGTGCCGGCCGGTGCGGTCACCCGGCGTCCCCGGTGTCTGCACCCGCGCATAACCGCGCGACATCGACCCCCGCCCGATCGCCGCCGGCCCGCGCTGCCACCGGGTCACGTGTCCGCCCCCTCACCGCGTCGGCTCCATGACCGACGCCCGCCGCCCGTGTCCCGGCAGCCGCCAGTCCCGTCCCGCCAGCTCGACCACCCGGCAGCGGCCCGCGATCCGGCTCGCCAGCCGGTCGTCTCCCATGAACGCGCCGATCGCGCTGGGCCGCTTGTTCGACGTCCAGACGGTCCGCCGCCCCGCGTCGTGCCGCGCCTCGTAGAGCATCAACAGCGTCCGCCGCGTGTAGTCCGTCGCCGCGTCCCGCTCCGCGCCCAAGTCGTCCAGGACGAGCAGCCGCGCCGCGGTCAGCCGCTCGAAGGTTTCCGCCGTCTCCACCGCCGCATGCGGCTGGAGCTGGTAGAGCAGCCGCGGCACCCGCGCGAACACCACCGAACACGCCTCCGCGCGCCACGCCTCGTTGAGCACCGTGCATGCCAGCCGCGTCTTGCCGGTGCCGACCGGCCCGCACAGATACAGGTCTCGCTCCCCCTCGCGGTCGCCCAGGAATCCGCGCGCCGCCTCCAGCGCGTGCCGATTGTCCGCCGTCTGCCGCCACGACGCCCAACAGGCATCCTGAAACTCCCGCGGCACCGAGGGCGGGGCGGCGTGCGCCGTCTTCCAGCAGTCGCAGCGTCGCAGACGCTGGACACCCTCGACCTCGACCGGCTCCCAGCCCGGCGTCCGTGTGCACCGCCCGCACCCCGCCGTCATGACTTTGCCCGCTCGATGACCGCGTCATACGCCTCGGCCGGCTCCGACGACTGTGCTGCGCCGCTGCGTTGCCCGCGCCGCGCCGCCGGCGCGGGGTGCGGTGACCCCTCTCCCCCCGCACCCCCCTCTTCCCGATCTGCCGTAAGCCGTAAGCCATTAGCCGTTTCGCACGCGCGTGCGTGAGACCGAAGTTCTGCCGAAGTTTTGCCGAAGTTGTGCGGAACTACTTCGGAAGTGGTGCGGACGTTGTTCGGGAGTACTTCAGCAGTGCTCCCGGAGGACTCCGGAAGCGCTGGCACCCGCTCGCCACCTGGATGGACCGACCACAGATGCCGCGTCTTCGCGCTGACCGCCGGCGACGCCGGCAGCGGATGCATCGTCCGACCGGGATACCGCACCCGCTGGAAGTCCTGCCAGTCCGCCTGGTACAGGTAGCGTGCGCCCTGGTGGAGAAACGCCGCCACCAGGCCCACCGTCACGAGGCGATCGATACTCCTGGTGATCGCCCTGGGCGGCCGGGCGCGCAGGGCGTCATGCGCCGCCTGGAACGCCACCGCGTCGGCCCGCATCACGCCGAAGTCATCCGCCGCCAGCACGTAGGTCGTCCACACGCGATACTCCAGATCCGACAGGCTCGACACCTTCGCCGAGTGGCCGAGCCGGGCGTGCAAGAACCGATCGGCCGGCATCGCTACACCGGCGCCGCGTGGCCCTTCCACCGCACCCCGCCGTCCCGCGGCACCGTCCCCGTCCGGACGGTCGCCTCGACGAGGCCCTCCTCGATTCCCGTCATCAGCACGCGCCCTCCGGATCGCACACGCCGCAGCGCGCCCACGCCGGCCGCGGCTCGAGCGTGCGCACCGTCACATCCACGCGCGCCCGCCACGACGCCGCGACCCGTGGCCAGCACCCGGGGCAAACGACGACCGGATCGCCAACCTCCGGATCCACCGCCCGCCACAACACTGCCGCGTCCACCGCCGGGGTTGTCTCGTCTCCGCGCCCGGTGATCGTCATCGGCGTCCGCCGTTCTCCGCACCCACCGCGGCGCTCATCCCATTCGCCTCCGGCGGCCCAGCAGCGGTCTGCCCGCACCCCCGACCGTGAGCCACTGCGCCAGTGCCGCCTTGCTCCACCGGGGCCGCTTGTCGATCCCCGGCAGCGGCGCCACCGGGAAGACGTGTGCCCGTAGCCGGCGCTTGATCGTCGACGGCGAGCAGCGCAGCAGCGCCGCCACGTCCTCCAGGAACAACACCTCCGGCAGCTCGTCCACGGCGACGTTAGTGTCGTACCGATGCCGATCCATCCGTCGTCCTCCGTGCGCGCCGCGCGGCGTGAGACAGCCACTCGCCGACGCGACTCGTGCGTCGTCCTGCCAGTACCTGCGCCCGCGCCTCGGTCGCGGCGCGCTCCGCCTGCTCCAGCAGGTCCAGCGCCGCGGCGGCCTCCGCCTCGAACCCCGTGGGCGGCTGGCGGTAGCCGTTCAGCCACAGGCTCAACGTGGCTTGACTGATGCCAAGCGCCCGCGCCAGCGCGTGCTGCGACACCCCCAGGGCTGCCAGACGGGCGCGAACGGCCTGCGCGTGCGTAACGCTCATTTACTTTGCGACCGTAGCGCGTCCTTCCATTACCCGTCAACTGTAAAGATGTATTACTATATGCAGGTGAGCATCATGGGACAGCGCCTGCGCGACGCGCGCACCTTGCGGGGGGTCACCCAGCGGCAGCTCGCCGCCCGAACCGTCAACACCCGGGAGGCGATCTCGATGGTGGAGCGCGGCAAGTCTGGCTGGGCGCTCGACAAGCTGGCCACCGCCGCCCGGGCGCTCGACGTGTCGACAGACTACCTGCACGGACTCACCGACGACCCGAGACCCGCCGATCAACTCCTCCGCGCCCTCACGGCCGCGACGACCGGACAGAGCCTCGATGACCCGCGCGCGCGCGCCGCGGCCTTCGATGACGGCGACTACGTCGGCGTCTCCGAACTTGCCTCGGCCGCCGGCGACGGCGCCGTCGTCGACCATGAGCGCGTGACCGGCCGCATCAAGTTTCGCCGGGCGTGGCTCGCCCGCCACGGCTTGGTCGCCCGCACCTGCCGCATCATCCAGGTCAGCGGCGAGTCGATGGAGCCGACGCTGGTCGACGGCTGCTCGATCCTCGTCAACCACGCCAGCCGCCGCCGCCGCGTCGGGCACCTCTTCGTCGTTCGCACCGACGACGGCCTCGTCGTCAAGCGCGCCGGCCGGGACGCTTCAGGCGCCTGGCAACTCGTCAGCGACAATCCCAACAAGCACGTCTGGCCCACGCGGACCTGGCCGCCAGACGCGGTCGTCGTCGGTGAGGTCAAGTGGGCCGCGCGGACCTTTGCGTGAGGAGGAGCCGGATGCATCCCATCAGGAGTGAAGTCGACGATGCCCGGATCGACGCAGGCGCCGACGCGAAGACGACAGCACCCTCGGCCGCGGCGATCACCCGGAGAGGTGCTGAACAGGAGAGGATGGGATAATTGAGGAGGGCACACATGGCTGCCGCGGAGAACGACATTCAGGCGTTGCTAGACGACGATGCGGCCTCACCGTGAACCCGGCATTCGGCGTGACGCCCGCGGCCGGATCCAGGCCTATGTCCGCGCCGGCGGGCAATTGCGCTTCAAGCGCTTTCCGGTCGACACGTCGCTGGAGACCGTTCGCCGGTGGCGCCTAGACACCCGAGTCGGGTTGCGGTTGACGCAGCGAGCCCCTGGAACCCTCGCTGCCGACATCGAGCCCTTCCTGCGGCAGATTGCGGATCGGCCGAAGCTCGTGGCGGAGCGTCGCCAGCAACTGGAATGGTGGGCGGCGCGCCTCGGCCAGCGCCGTCGTCACGCCATCACCCCGGCCGACGTGCGGGCCGCGCTCGCCGACCTGCGGCGGACCCACGCGGCGTCAACGTGCAACCACTACCGCCAGGCTCTCTTCTCGCTGTACCGGGCGCTCGATGGCCGTGCTGCCCCGAATCCGGTCCGGGACATCGAGCCGTTCGCGAGTCCGGCCCCGGAAGCGCGCGGGCTCTCGTACGACGCGATCCGCCGCATCCTGGCGGCCATGTCGGATCAGGGAAGCGCCATCGTAAAGGGGCGGCCACGCGCGGGGGGATCCGCCGCCAAGGTCCGGTGTCGCGTCTTGGCGTTCACCGGGCTGCGGCCCAGTGAGCTGATGCGTTACCGTCCCGAGCATTGGGATCGGGCAACGCAGACGCTCATTGTCTACACTGGCAAGGGTGGTCGCACGCGGACGATTCCGCTGAGTGCGCCCGCCGCCGAGGCGTTGGCCGACCTGGAAGCCTTGGGGGCGATTGGTCCCTTCTCGATGTCCACCGTTCGGCGCGCGTTCATCCGGGCGACGACGCGGATCGGCATGCATGGCGTGCGGCCGTACGATCTCCGCCACAGCTATGGCACGGCGCTGTATCGCGCCGGGGGGGACACGCGGCTGGTCAAGGAGGTGCTCGGCCACTCCGACACGCGGATGACGGAACGCTATACGCTGGGGCATGTGCCAGAGGCGATGCGCGCGGCGACGGCGCGCTTTGAGGAGCACCTCGCGGCCAGTGAGGCCGTTGCCCGCGGCGGGGCACGTGAACGGGAGGGGGCGTGAAGTTATCAGGGAAAGTTAGCAGACGCCGTAAATATTTAGTAAAAAATAACTTGTATATTGTGACCTCAGCCTTCTAAGCCGGGGGTCGCAGGTTCGAGTCCTGCCGGGCGCGCCACTTTCCTAGAGAATTCGCCAGTTTTGCCTACCTACGATATCTCTCGGCGAACGTGTAGCGAATAAAGTGACCGGTCGGCTCCAACGATTGGCTGACTGAAGTACGCCGAGCGCCATCCCCGCGCTTCACGACGGCCTGCGCCGATGGCATGGTGTGATGTCGTGGAACTACGCACGCTGCGTGCGTGCCGGATCGCACTGGGCCAGTCGCAGGCGGCGTTCGCGGCGATGCTCGGTGTGTCTCCCGAGTCGTATCGGACGTGGGATGCCGGGCGGCGGGCGACGCCGCCGAAGATGCTCGTCCGAGCGCGGGTACTGGCGACGCATCGCAACGACCAAGAGCTCCTTCCGTTACCCGTGCTCGCGCTGCTGATCGGGGTGCACGTCAAGACGCTGCGGGCGGCGGCGCGGGACGGGCGGCTGCAGGTGACCTATGACACCAAGACGACCTTTCGTCGGCTCCGCGCGCGTGCAACGCTCGCGGCGGCCACGCAGTTTTGCCGTGCCTACTATGGCCGACAGGTTCGGCCGACGGATCGACGAGAGCCGCCGAGGTGGGCGAACGTTCCAGGCGACTACGATGTACAGATTCGCGCGCTGCGTCGCGCACGCGGATTGAGCCAGGAGCAATTGGCCACGCTGGTGGGCGCGGCGCGGAAGGCCGTCGTCTACCAATGGGAGGCGCGGAAACGCACGCCCTCGCCCCTGTTCTGGCAACGACTCGAGCGGCTGCAACGTATACGGGCAATCTCGCTGTCCGATTCGACATAGCGGCTAGTACCTTGCCGCAGTGGTTTTGATCGGTTGCAACGAGGGTAGTTCCTCTGCCGACAACAACAGCTTGATCGTCCGGGGTTGGCGTGGAACCCGACTGATCAGACCGCGCCGCTCAAGCTCGACGATCATGTGGTGGACGGCCGGGGGCGTGACCTGAAAGAACCGTTGGAAGTCCGCTTCGACCGGTGGCGTTCGGTGAAGGAGCGTGTACGTGTAGAGGAAGGCTAGGTACTGGCCCTGCTTCTGGGTGCATCTCGGTGATGAACGGCTGGACACGGGATCGGGAAGGTGATCCAAGATGTCCATGCACAGACGCTATCGCATCACGCTGACCTACGATGAACAGCCACAGCTTCAGGCGCTTGTGAGCGGCGGCCAGGGGGCGGTTCGCAAGATCACGCGGGCGCAGATTCTCCTCGCCGCGGACGCCACATCCACCGACGAGATGATCGCGCTCAACGTTGGTGTCGGCACGTCGACCGTGTACCGGACCACGCAACGCTTCGTCGAGGAAGGACTGGCCCGAGCGCTCCGCGAAGTGCCCCGTCCCGGCGCGCCGCGCAAGCTCGGCGCCAGCGATGAAGCCCTCCTGGTCGCGGTCGCTTGCTCACCTCCACCCTCCTGGCGTGCGCGATGGACACTGGATCTCCTGGCCCGCGAGATGGTGCGACTCACCTCGCACGAGGCCCTGTCGGGCGACACGGTGGGTCGCCGGCTTGCCGAGATGGCGCTGAAGCCGTGGCAGGAGAAGATGTGGTGCATTCCGACGGTCAACGCCGAGTACGTGGCGCGAATGGACGACATCCTCGATCTCTACGCCGAGCCGCCGGATCCGCGGCGACCGGTCGTCGGCTTCGATGAAACACCCCGGCAACTGATCAGCGAAGCGCGTGTCCCGATTCGGGTCAAGCCCGGGAAGCCCAGACGAGTCGACTACGAGTACGTGCGCAACGGCACGGCGAATGTCTTCATGTTCGTAGACGTGAATCGCCCCTGGCGACATGCCAAGGTCACCGACCAACGCACGTGCGTCGACTTCGCAGAGTGCATGCGCGATCTCGTCGATGAGCACTACCCGGAGGCCGAACGGATCCGTGTGGTGCTCGACAATCTTTCGGCACATTCAGCGGCAGCGCTCTACCACGCCTTCGATCCCGCCGAGGCACGACGGATGCTCCGTCGGCTCGAGTGTCACTTCACGCCGAAACACGCCAGCTGGCTCAACATGGTCGAGATCGAAATCGGCGTGATGGTCACGCAGTGCCTCGATCGTCGGATCCCTGCCAAGGCGATCCTCATCAAGGAGATCGCGGTATGGGAGCAACGGCGCAATGACGAGAAGGCGCGCATCCACTGGATGTTGACAGTCGACCGTGCTCGCGAAAAGCTCGGCCGTGTGTATCCGCAACCCGCTGGTCGGGCCAAAGCCGCCGCGTGAACCGGTCAGATCCACTGCGGCGAGGTACTAGCCGCGTTCATCCGACGTGGGCTTCCAGTACACTTCCCACGCCATGCGTGCTTGTGGTTTCTGTGGCAATCCTGGCGTCAGCCAAAAACACGTATGGGCCGACTGGCTGCGTAGAGTGATCCTCGCTTCGCGCGCTGAGGGAGGTGCGAAGAGGTTCCGCGCGGAGATTGAGCGCGAGGGAAAGACCATTCCGTTTCAGAAGAGCGACTTAGGGATCACCGTCGGCATGCCTTGCAATCGGTGCAACAACGGATGGATGAGCGGTCTCGAGAACGATGTGATGGCGTTCATGCCCGACATGGTCTATCGAGGCGTGAAGGTTCTCCTCGATGCAGACCGCCAGACAGTGCTGATTCGATGGATGATCAAGACGGCAATGGTCTACGAGTTCACCGGTGTGACAGCGGAGCCGAAGTACTTCACAACGGACGAGCGCGAGGCCTTCAAGGAATCGTACGACCTGCCGGCCAATATGTGGATCTGGCTTGGCCGGTACGACGGCGTCCTGCCCGCCCATTCGCTTCAGCTGCGAGCGACGTCAGAAGATGTGCAACCGCGAGTCTACTCGCTTACATTCACAGCCAACTTCGCTATGCAGGTCTTCGCGTTCCGCGAATCGGAGGGCGACCTCGCTCAGTATCCCCGCGCGACCACACCAACGCGCCTCATGCAGCTATACTCACAGCCGGGCGTCTGGATGAATTGGCCACCACCGACGACAATCGATGACGAGGGTCTGCAAGTCCTCGACTACCGCTTCAAGACAGTGCTGGGCCGACGATGACCTGACCTGTGGCTCAGAAACGCATGGCTCTCTGTGTCGGCGCACGTCACCGGTCGCGACGATCGGCTTCACACCAGGATGTTGATCACGCTGTACCGCTTCGGGTTGAGCAGCATCAACAGCGCTGAGGCCATCGGGGCACGGAAACACCCCGCAGCTCGAGGAGAGCCTCGAGACGTTTGCGCTCACTGCGGGTCGCGAACGCGCGGTGGCTCGATGTCCACGTGTTTCGCGAAAAAGAGGTCTCAGGGCTTCTCCTCTTCTCGTGGAGGGCAGCGGCGCTGGACGAAGCAACCGGCGGCGCGAGATGCCGTGTATGCGAATCGGCGGAAACAAGACCTTGAGCGAAAGGTTTGCCCCGATCTGATCATGCGAGCCGATCGATCCCCTCTGCTGCGGACTGAAGACTCCCTGCGCAAGATCGTAGGTGAACGTCGACGCGCGATCAGTGACAATCAATGATCGTGCGTGCCCTGAGGTCATGATATCCAAGCGGTTCCGACACTCAGCGGGGTTCGGTAAGCGAATCGAGTACTGGATCGTTGGCTGGATGCTGAAAGAGGGCATGGATGTCTACCTGCCCCTGGTCGACGACCATGCGGTAGACGCAATCGTGAAGCGGCCAAACGGCTCTGTTGCCCAAATTCAGATCAAGGCGCGCTCTCGCGACATCGTCGAGGGAGACGCGGCCCTCTTCGGCGCCATTCCCCATCCGGAAGAATGGGAGGACTACTGGTTCGTGTTCTACTCGGAGCGCATGGACGCTTTGTGGATCATGACGTCCACCGAGTTCTGTAAGGAATCGGTGCAGAACAAGACCGGCAAGAACAAGGGGCTCCGGGGAATCTGGTTCAACGGCACGCGGAAGATGGGGACGTCTCGCCAGGAGTACACCAAGTCCCGGTTCGAGAAGTACTTGGCGACGGATTTTCGCCGAATCTTGAAGGGCGATCAAACGCGTGCATGACACGCGAGGCCAACTACCCGGAGGTAGCGACACTCTGCTGCTTGGTCGATCTGGCTGTTGCGGGCGAACGGCTCCTCACGTGGCCGTTGTATCCGAGTCCTATAATGGTCTTTTCTTCTCGGTTGAGCTTGAGCGACGCAAACAGGCCAATGTCGTACCGCATCGGTCGGTGAAGGAACTGTGGATCGGGATCGGTGCGGGCTAGTTCCGATTCATGCAACAACGCCCTTCTCGTGAGATCGAACTCTAAACGCGCGTGCTAATACAATTCGGGGGGGGGGGGGGGGGGGGGGGGGGGGGGGGGGAAGTCGGCTGGTCACTCAATCCGCACGGATTTCGCCAGCCCGAGTTCCTGCAGCACCCGGCGCAACGGTAGTGTCCAGAGTTTTTCGCGCTTTCAGATCGGCGGTGTCCTCGGTCGGTTGTCAGGCAGCGGTTGAACGACCATCCGTCTGCAGCAGCTCGGTCGTGAGATAGCACCGGGTACCCCACTTGGTCGCTGCAATGTGGCGGAGTCGAGCCGCGACCAGCATCAATGCCGACTGCCCATCGGGAAACGCCCCCACCACGCGGGTCCGGCGACAGACTTCCCGGATGATCCGTTCCAGCGGGTTGTTGGTCCGCAGCAGTCGCCAGTGGGGACCGGGTCGAGGGTGGTCACACAGGCAGGCCTTGTTGCAGGCTCCAAGTTCAGCGTCTCCGCGCTCATCATATTTCAAACACTTTCAGCACTTCGTCCCCGTAATGGTTGATGACCTTCACGGCGAACTTGCCCGTTGCTGGCTTGTCGAACGGCCCGCTTACCGTACTGTACAGACTGCCCCAGGCGGCTTCGTCGATCTCCGCCCGTAGCGTCCGTTTGAGCTTATCGTACGGTTCTTCGGCCCCTGTGAAGTAGGCGTGGCGTACGAAGAAGCTCTCGCCGTTGTAATTACTGTCGATGAACCAGCAGGCAATGTCGTCGGTGGAAGCGCTACGGATCTGACCGGTAGTCGGATCGTACACGTCCACTCCCTTGATCTCGACCATGATCTGCCCATTCTTCTGTCTTTTAATCTCCACGTCCGGCTCGCCGAAGACCATGAACAGGTTTCCCGCGCCGGTCTTCTTGAGCAGCTCGTCGCCCATCACCAGGTCAGGGTTTATCTTGGCGGGAAGCACGGTCAGGTTGCCGTAGCGTTTCACCTCTTCGGCAACATGCGGGTCGAAGGCGAAGCCGCATACGACAAGCATGTCAAAGCCCACGCCCTGCACCGCTTCCTTGGCGGCCTCCTTTACCTGGCGAGGACCGACGGTGCCGTGCTCGGGGCCGATAGAGACAGCAACACGCCGGGTCTTACCGATAGCGTCGGTGTATTCGCCCGACGCGTGCAGCCACGTTCCGGCGTACGGATCGAGACGGTCGAAGCTTAGACGTTCGCTCTTACGGGTGTTCTGCACACCCGCTTTCTTCAGGTTCTCCAGGATCATCGTGGCGAAGTCTTGCTGCTTGCGGCCTTCCTGCTCGCTGACCGTGCCATCTTGATCCTCGTCGGCCGTGGAGAGCACGCGGTGTGGCGAGAGGCTTTCCACCGAGAACGGCCCGCATACCCGCACGCGCTTGTTGTCCTCGTAGGGCTGGTCGTAGAGCGTCTCCGCGTCGGCATGGCGAGCGATGGCAGCATCGATCTGCTCGCGCGTCATGCCTTCTTTGATGTCCGGGTTGTTGGCGATCGATTTGAGCGTAACGTGCGGCACGCGCTTGTATACGAAGCCTTTGCGTATATCGCATTGAACCGTACCGGGTTTCTCGGAGACTGGATTCATTGAATCAGGCCACCTTGGCCTGCTCATAGTACTGCGCTTCAAACTCCGCCGGCGGCACGTCTCCAATCGGTCCCAGCAACCGCCGCATGTTGAACCAATCCACCCACTCCAGCGTGGCGAATTCCACGGCCTCGAGCGTGCGCCACGGCCCTCGTCGTCGAATCACCTCCGTCTTGTAGAGTCCGATCACCGACTCGGCGAGGGCGTTATCGAACGCATCGCCTTGGCTCCCGACCGATGGCGCAATGCCGGCGGCCGCGAGACGATCCGTGTACCGCATCGAAAGATACTGCGTGCCGCGATCGCTGTGATGCACGAGGCTGGTCAGCGCGTCGCCGCGGCGCGCGTAGATGGCCTGCTCCAAGGCGTCGAGCACGAAGTCCGTGCGCATCGAGGCCGACACCCGCCAGCCCACGATGCGCCGCGCGAAGACGTCGATCACGAACGCCACGTAGGTGAACCCACCCCAGGTCGCCACGTAGGTGAAGTCTGAGACCCAGAGCTGATTCGGACGGGTCGCCACGAACTGGCGATCGACGAGATCTGCGGGCCGGCTGCCATTGCCCGCGTGCGTGGTCGTGATCCACGCGCGCCCACGCCCCGCGCCTGCCAGGCCCATCGCCCGCATCAGCCGACCCACCGTGCCTCGTGCCACGCAGAACCCTTCGCGACGCAGCTGTTTCCAGACCTTGCGCGGCCCGTACACCTGATGATGCTCGTCATACACCCGCTGAATCTCCGGGCGCAGCGCATCATCGCGTTGTGCCCGGGCCGAGCGACGCGTCGGATCGACCTGCGCCGCCCGATGGCGGTGATACGTCGAGGGGGCGATCGGCAGCACGGTGCAGATCGGCTCGACCCCGTACTGATCCCGATGGTCGTGAATGAAGCGAACCATCACTTCCCGCGGCGGTCGAGCTCCGCCTGGGCAAAATACGCGGACGCCTTCCGCAGGATCTCGTTCGCCCGCTTCAGCTCGCGAACCTCGCGCTCCAGTTCCTTGAGGCGCTCTCGCTCGCTCGTCGTCAACCCTGGGCGATAGCCGGCGTCACGCTGTGCCTGGCGTACCCACTTCCGTAGCGTCTCGGCCGTGCAGCCAAGCTTCGGCGCCACCGACTGCAACACGCCCCACTCCGACGCGTGGGTGGCGCGATGCTCCTCGACCATCCGAACCGCGCGCTCACGCACCTCCGGAGAAAACCGACTTGGACGTCCCATAGACCCCATCCTCCCAAGTAATGAGGTCTCCGAGAAACCCGGTACGGTTCAGCATGCCGTCTTGTACTCGGGCGGAACTTTGCCGGTGAGGTCGGCCTCTTTCTTGATGCCTTCGGAGGAGTCTGCCAGTAGGTAGTATGGATATCTTGCTGTCAGTAAACGTGTGCGTGCAAGCGCCAGCGCGACACGGCTGGTGTCGCAGGTAATCCACCGCCGACCCCACTGCTCGGCGACATAGGCCGTGGTGCCGCTGCCGCAGGTCGGGTCAAGCACCAGGTCACCGGGGTCGGTGGTCATCAGGAGGCAACGCTCGATTACCTTTGAGTCGGTTTGAACGACATAGATTTTAGGATCTGATGCCGAGTAACCTGCACTTCCTGTGTCTTCCCACACATTTCTGAGTGGTGTTGCCGGGTAGTCGTCCAAATATCGCTTGAAGTTCAGTTGGGTGGCAAGGCCGAGCAGCCGATTCGCTGTCTTTAATCGGTCCAGACCGATCGGATTGGTTGTCTTCCAGTGCTTGCTTGTACCGCAGTCGTAGGTAATCCCGTCGAGCGTGTATCTCTGCTCTTCTGTTTTGCCAGGGTCTTGGGAAGCCAGATTGCTGACTTGGAGCACTCGCCAACCATCAGGTATCAGTGTTGGGTCCGAAAGTTCGTCTGCGGTAAGTGGTCGCAGGCTAGTTCCGTCATGGGATTCGAGATACTTGTAGCTCTTGAACGTACCAACAATCTTCTCCAAGTATAGCTGATGATATTTCAACGAGTCGATCTGTTTCGCATACCAAATCAGATAATCGAACTCTTCGCTGAGTGAATCGTACCGGGAACATCGGAGACCGAATTCGTTGAATCAGGCCACGGCGGCCTGGGCATAGTACTGCGCTTCGAACTCTGTTGGCGGAATGCCCCCGAGAGGCCCCAACAGTCGTCGCGTGTTGAACCAGTCTGCCCACGTCAAGGTGGCGAACTCCACGGCCTCAAGGGTGCGCCACGGGCCCTTCCGTCGAATCACCTCCGTCTTGTACAAGCCGATCACTGACTCGGCGAGGGCATTGAAGCCCCTATGTGTCAAGAGTGCTCCATTGCCACTTGTCAGGCAGCGGAGGTGAGGGCCCCACGGGAGCGGTGGTCTGCGATCAGGGCGTTGTAGATCTCGCGGGCGACGAAGCGCTTCAGACAGCGGATGATGTCCTTCTTGGTCAGGCCCTGGGCCGTCCGTCGCCCGACATAGTCGAGGGTCGGCTGGTGCCAGCGCATGCGGACGGTCACGATGCGGTAGATCGCCGCGTTGGCTTGACGGTGGCCGCCACGAAAGAGCCGATGCCGATGCGTCACCCCGCTCGATGCCGGAATCGGACATGCGCCGCAGAGCTTCGCGAAGGCCGCCTCGGAACGCACCCGCGTCGGGTTGTCACCCGCGACAATCATCATCTCGGCAGCGGAGTCCGCACCGATGCCAAACGCTTCACGGAGTGTCGGTGCGGCTGTGTGCGTGATCGCGTCGAGGACGTCGTCGTGTGTCCGGATTTCCGCTGCCAGGGTGAGCCAACGCCTAGCGAGCGCCCGGAGCGAGTGCTTCGCCGAGGCCGTGGGGTCGAGGATGTCACCGGGTACGAGCGCCGCGCAACGGTCGATGAGTTTCTTGTCCGTCAGCGGGTCGAGTGATTCGCGGAGTGCGTCAGAGGCGTTGACGATCAGCGCCTTGAGCGTGATGATGGCGGCACTGCGGGCTTTTACGGCGGTATCTCGGGCGGTTTTGATCTGGCGCACCATCTCTGCGGCGCCGTCGGCGGTCTTCGGGATGGCTGTCGCGATCCCCGACAGCACCGAGCGGGCGGCGGTCTCGGCGTCGATCGTATCGCTCTTGCCGTTGTTGCGTCGCTTTCGCCGGTCGCAATGGCTGACCTCGACCACGCGGATGGCGTGTCGGCGCACGAAGCTCGCGAGGCCCACACCGTAGGAGCCGGTCCCTTCGATGCCGAACGCCTCCACGATGCCGAGGGCGCGCGCCCACGCCACGAGCTCCATGTAGCCGGCGCGGTCTGCCGACGCACTGCAGGTGGCGAGTCTGGCGCCAAGGGCATCGAGCGCCACCGCCACGTGAATGTGTTTATGCGTGTCGACTCCGACGATGACGGTGCGCGGCAGCTCGACGATCTCGTTCCTGTGCGACATGCGGCAAACCTCTCTTCCACAGGCTGGCGACATGGTCTGACCGAGCGGGCGGACAGGACTGTGATGGGTCGCTTCGGCCAGGCCCCTATTGGGTCACTGCCCACCCGATCAAACCGCATCTGGGTGAGTGCTGCCCGACCCCAGGCCGACAGATCAACGCAAGGACACGAGGTCACTCATACGCAGGGGTCAGACCTGCTCGGACAGCAACACCATCATGCTCACAGTCATAGGCATCGCCTTGGCTGCCGACCGACGGCGCGATGCCGGCGTCCACGAGGCGATCCGTGTACCGCATCGAGAGATATTGCGACCCGGCATCACTGTGATGTACGAGGCCGGTGAGGGCGTCGCCCCGGCGGGCGTAAATCGCCTGGTCCAACGCATCGAGCACGAAGGCCGTGCGCATGGAGGCCGACACCCGCCAGCCCACAATGCGTCGCGCAAACACGTCGATGACGAACGCGACGTAGACGAAGCCGCCCCAGGTCGCGACGTACGTGAAGTCGGAGACCCAGAGCTGATTCGGACGGGTGGCCACGAATGCGCGGTCGACGAGGTCCACGGGGCGGCTGCCAACACCGGCGTGGGTCGTGGTGATCCAGGCCCGGCCCCGGATGGCCCCGGCGAGGCCCATCGCGCGCATCAGGCGCGCCACGGTGCAGCGCGCCACGCGGATGCCGTCCCGCCGCAACTGCTTCCAGACTTTCCGGGGGCCGTAGACCTGCTGGTGCTCGTCATAGACCCGCTGAAGCTCGACGCGGAGCTGATCGTCGCGCTGTGCCCGCGCGGACCGGCGCGTCGGATTGGTCCGCTGGTGCCGATGGCGATGATACGTCGACGGGGCGATCGGCAGCACGGCGCAGATCGGCTCGACCCCGAACACGTCGCGATGGTCGTCAATGAACTGGACCATCGTGGCTACTTTCCCCGGCGGTCGAGCTCCGCCTGGGCGAAATACGCGGACGCTTTCCGCAGGATCTCATTCGCCCGCTTCAGCTCGCGGACCTCGCGTTCCAGCTCCGTCAACCGCTCCCGCTCGCTCGTCGTCAAGCCCGGCCGATGCCCAGCATCACGCTGGGCCTGACGCACCCATTTGCGCAGCGTCTCGGTCGTGCAACCAAGCTTTGGCGCTACCGACTGCAGCACCGCCCATTCCGAGACGTGGGCTTCCCGGTGCTCCTCGACCATCCGGACGGCGCGCTCGCGCACCTCCGGGGAAAACCGACTTGGACGTCCCATAGACCCCATCCTTCCAAGCAATGAGGTCTCCGAGAAACCCGGTACGGTTCATACGAGTCTGGCCTGCACCCTGAAGGCGATGGAGCGCCAGTACAAAGCCGACCTGCTCCGCACCAACAAGCTGCTGCCCGGGCCGGTGGCGGATGACGTCTACCCGTGGGACATCACCGACGATGCGGTAACGCTGAGGTTCGGCAAGCCCACACACGCTCGCGACTACTTGAAGAAGCTGTTCGCCTTCGCGTTCTCCATCACGCCTTCGGGGTTGATCTACCTCCCTGGACAGCATCGCAGCCAGCCGTCGTCGGACGCCATTCTTGCCGCGTTGCAGAGCGGGTTCACGCTCACGTTCCTCCAGCACGGGCGGGTCCGCGCGCTGGCCAAAGACGTGACTTCGGTCAGCTATGACTTCGCCGGGGACGGTGTGCCGAGCTTGGTTCTGGAGTACAAGAAATGTTCCGGGTTCAAACACCAGAGCTGTTGGGAAACACTCGTGGGCACGGACGGCTCCCTCGTCGCCGGAACGATCACGGTGGACGGCCCGATCAGCCCAGGGACTGTCATTCGGCATGTCGCATTCACCCGCCATACGGGCGCTGAAGATCCCCCCGAGCGGATGTTGTCTCTCTATTTCGCGATGGTCGGATGTCTGTCGTTACCGGTGAACCGTGGGGTGGCCGCGCTAATCGTGCCCGACGTCGAAGGTCTGCTGGAATTTCTCTACGACCGTCCGGCGATGACCCCTTCCACGGTCATGGATTGCCAGATCGCCAATGCGGCCGACGCCGCGTTTCGCGCACAGGTTCACCTGCGCGAGAGCCCGACAAGGAAGGCCGAAACAAAACGGCGGGCGCGGCAATCGATGAAAGGTTCGACGGTCCCGGCCTGCTACGCGATGACGTTCACGCCCACACCGTGGGCGAGCCAGCAGAAATCTCGAGTGGCGACCATCCACGTTCCGTCCGGCGACGACGCCGTGCTCGACCGATACCAACTGGCGCTCCTGCACCTCGCTCCACGGATCGCGACCAGGACGGTCCGCGAGTCGATCGGGCGGGGTAAACGGAAGACGACGACGAAGCGACGGGAGTCCTTCAGGTCGGACAGCATGGTCCGGCCGCTCGTCGCCGAGAACCTCGCGTTGGGGCGCAAGTGGTATGCCGGGTTCGTGAACCTCATGACCAAGAAGAATCCGGCCACGGACAAGCCGTACCGGGACCACCTGCACTT
The DNA here is from genome assembly GCA_965197865.1 of Vicinamibacterales bacterium. GTDB lineage: Bacteria > Acidobacteriota > Vicinamibacteria > Vicinamibacterales > CAVVIG01 > CBDANZ01. Next base: position 431,047 of record CBDANZ010000005.1, on the reverse strand, counting down.
TGAAACAAAGGGGCTGCACGCCATGATCGCCGAGACAAAGATGTGGGACCAAGGCGGCGAACAACTCGTCGTCGAAGCCATTCACCAAGCCATGCGGCAGCGCATGGCGCAGATTCGGTCCGAGACCGACGGGGACACGTCCAAGGTCCTCAGCCAGGCCACGAAGAACCGCTGGGAGCGATTTCGCGAGCGGCTCCGTCTCTCTCTCTGCGGCGCGAAAAAGGAGAACGATGTCCGTTTCGCGTTGATGGACTTGTTCAGCCGCGCGGGTAACATCCCAGCCCTCCGTGGGGGATGGCAGCACGTCTTGCCAGTGATCCGGCAAGATTGGCGCCTTGCCCGCGACCTCGGTTTACTTGCTCTCGCCAGTTATGCCGGGAAAGGTGACACCGTCACCGCCGATCAACCTGAACCGACGACCCTTTCCAAGGAGTAACAGCATGAGCCTGCATGTGTTCGCCAACGTTGTCACCCCGTACGGCACGGCCGCGAACAATCGCGCGGAGAACGAAGGGAACATCACGACCCTCCAAAAATTACTCTGGCAAGGGGAGACGCACAGCACCGTCTCTGCCGAGGCGATCCGGTTCGCACTGCGGCGCGTACTCGGGGAATCCGAGACCACCAACCGCGCCTGGGACGAGGTCGCCCGTGCGAATGTGTGGGAAGACCACCAATTCAAAGGCTGGGCGAAAGACAAGGGAGTCACGTTCGTTGACGACGATCTCTTGGGGTTCATGACGGCCGAGGCCGCAAAGGAAGACGGCAGCGACGATGGAAAAGGTTCGGTCAACGTCCGACGGGCCGTGCTGGAAGTGACACGCGCGGTGTCGTTGACCCCGTGGGCAGGCGATGTCACGTTCAACGCCGCGTCGCCCGGCGCCACGCCGTCGGCTTCCAAGGGGGACAAGAACAAGAGCAAGAACCCTGTCCCCTACGGTACCGAGTTACACGCGACACGGTACCAGTACGGGATCGCGCTCACGCCTGAGCAATTGCGGGACAAGACCCGCGCCGCGAAAGCGATTCACGCACTCTGTAACTTGGGCACTGTGGCCGGAAACCACGGCCGGTTCCTATTCGATTTTTCGCCAGCCGTCGTCGTCATCCGCCTGACACAGGATCCAGCACCTCGGCTGCTGTATTGCTTCGACACCACCGATGACGGGAAGACCGTTGGTGCCCAGGCTTTGCTGAATCGCATCGCCAACGACGACATCGATCTCAAGGAACTGACCGTCGGCGTGAGCGATTTGGAATCGAAGCTGGCGGGCCTCCTGAACGCGAAGGGCGTGTCGGTGTTCGGGGTTCGCAAGGCGTGCGACGAAGCCGTGACGCGGATCAACGCCGCACTCAAGGGCGGGAAATAACCCATGCTCGGCGTGTATGTCACGGTACTCATCGCCTGCTTCCGCAAAGGGCTGGCACGGGAGTACCTGGAAACCGAATCGCTTCCGCCGCCGGCCACCTGCTACGGCTTCCTGTTGTCGCTGGTCGGCGAAACGGATCGTCGCACGTACATTGGCTGCAGAGTGGCGGCGGTGCTGCTCAGTAATCCTGCGACAAGTGTGGTGCTGCGCACTGTGTGGCGGGTAAAGAAGATGCCGCTCGGGGCGTCAGGGAATACCCGCCCAGACTACCAGCAACTGCTGACCGATGTGCGCCTCGTGATCTGGGTGCATTCATCTGACGAAGCGAGCGACCGACTCGAAGACCGCGTGATCGCGGCCCTGACTAACCCCAGGAGCATCACCCGTTTCGGTGAGCTGTCCCTTGGGGAGAGCACCCATGTTGTCGATGAAGTCTGTTTGCTCGATCGCGTGAAGGACCAACTAGCACCGAGCGGTCGCGCTTTCCTCGTCGCCCCGAAAGGCCGACTCACGCTGCCCGTCTGGGTCGATCATGTCGGCTCGGCTGGTACCCGCTACGCCACTGGCAACCTCGAAGACTCGCCCCTTGACCCGCCGCCGATTGAGCGGATGCCGCGAATTTCACCCGAGTAGCCCGTATGCTGTCGCCTCAGGTTCTCGACTCACACCGCCCCCCGGTGCGAGTGATGGCCCTTCACGCGCTGGCTTACTGCCAACGCCTCTTCTATCTAGAGGAAGTCGAGGAGATCCGCGTCGCAGATCACCGAGTATTCGCCGGGCGGCAACTCCACTCCCGCTTGGAAGCCAAGGAGGACGGCGAGGCGATGTCGCTGGACCTCGCCAGCGAATCGCTGGGTCTGCTCGGGAAGGTCGATTGCCTTCGCCGTCGAGATGGCTCCTATTTGCCCTACGAACACAAGCGCGGCCTGCCTGCCAGACGTCTTGACGGCACTCCAGAGGCTTGGCTGTCGGATCGGCTCCAAGTCATCGCCTACGCGGTACTGCTCGAAGAAACGTTCGGTTATCCGATCCCCGAGGGGCGTGTTCGCTACCACGCGGCGCACGTCACCGTGCGGGTGCCCATCGACGACCGCGCAAAGATCGACTTACGGGACGCCATCGCCGAAGCCCAACGCCTCCGAGAGACAGTAGAACGGCCGCCGATCACCGACAATCCGAGATTGTGCGAGCACTGCTCGCTTGCGCCCGTCTGTCTGCCAGAGGAAGTTCGGCAGGACCGCGATCCGGAACGCGACCCGCTCCGTCTTTTCCCACAGGACCGCGACGGCACGACGCTGCACGTCGTCGCCCAGGGCACGTCTGTCGGCGTCAGCGGCGATTCCCTTGTGGTGAAACAACGCGATGGTCCGGACGTGAAGCACCCGGCCCGCAGCATCGAGACGCTCTTGCTGCACGGCTTCACGCAGGTCAGTACGCAAGCCATTCGCAAGTGCGTCGAGTACGGGATCGGTGTCCACTGGCTCAGCGTGTCAGGCTCTCATACGACCAGTCTCGTTCCAACGGCCGGTCAGGTGCAGCGCCGCATCCGCCAATATCAGGCCCTCACCGCCGAAGACACCTGCCTGCGACTAGCGAAACAACTTGCCTCCGCGAAAGTCGAAGGCCAGTACCGCTACCTGATGCGGGCCAGCAGGGGCAACGACGACGAACGATCCGATGTTCAGGTGAGTCTCAACAGCATCCAGTCGCTCCTCGCCAGTATTCTCGGGGCTGGCGACCGTGACTCTTTGCGGGGTCTTGAAGGCTTGGCCGCCGTGCACTACTTCGCCGCGCTGCGGAAGCTTCTGGGGCGATGGGTCCACGACGATCTACGTTCAGACAGTCGATCGAGAAAGCCACCAAGGGACAGATTCAACGCCTGTCTCAGCTACGGCTATGGCCTGCTGCACACGGCCGTGATGGGGGCGACCCTCGCGTCTGGGTTGGAGCCGGCCCTCGGCTTCTTTCACACGCCGCGCTCAGCCGCATATCCTCTCGTCCTCGACCTTATGGAATTATTTCGCGTGACTCTGTGGGACATGCCGCTGGTCGGTTCGCTGAATCGGGGGCAGTGGGATCCGGTCGCAGATTTCGCCGTCACGAAGACGAAAGTCTGGCTGTCAGGGCCTGGGCGGAAGAAAGCCATAGGGCTGTTCGAGGATCGGTTGCAGGAGACCTGGAAGCACCCGGCGCTGAACTATTCGCTCAGTTATGCGCGGAGTATCGAACTAGAAGCCCGGTTGTTGGAAAAAGAATGGACCGGTGAACCGGGCCTCTTCGCTCGCAGTCGGCTGCGTTGAACCACAGTACCTGAACCTGGCATCTCTCCATGACCGACGCTAAATGGTGGCTCGTCTGTTACGACGTCCGGGACGAGAAGCGGTTGCATCAGTGCGCGAAGCACATGGAAGGGTACGGCCATCGTATTCAGTATTCGATGTTCCGATGCTGGATGACCGCTCGCGAAGTTGAGCGGCTGCGGTGGGAGTTGACCAAGATGCTCGACCCCGACGACGATGTTCTGCTCATTCCGTTGTGTCAGCGTTGCGTGGGAGGTATCGTAGGAATTCATGGTGATGGCCGACCTGTGGAGTGGACCGACCGCCCAGCCAGGCACAATATTGTCTAGTTCCGGCGAATCAAGCTCCTCAGCCTGTTGGCCTTCCAACCCCGTCGATTCAGTCGGAAGCCCAAGAGCCCTATGGCTTTGCGCTCGTTGATAACCGATTCGAGATACATGATCGCCTCAGATGTCAGCGACATGAAGGCCTTTTGCCTGCCACCGAACTCGGCGATCGAGTCCGGCCGACCCTACGTTACCCACATGCTTGAAAAGGGGGGCCTGAAGACCATGCGTCGCCAGACTTTGCGGGGCGCAGTCTGCATTCATCAATGTCGCCGAAAGGCGTTGAGCACAGCGGGCTCGAGCAAATCCAGAACAGCGGCCGGAGCGCTGCATTCATCAATGTCGCCGAAAGGCGTTGAGCACACCGAGAAGCAGTTCCAGGCCCAGGTCGTTCAGCTCGCCTGCATTCATCAATGTCGCCGAAAGGCGTTGAGCACACGTGATTGTCTTCCGAGAGTTGCGTTCCGGTGAATCTGCATTCATCAATGTCGCCGAAAGGCGTTGAGCACCCACGCGCGGCATTCAGAATGCGTTGCTCGGGATCGTGCATTCATCAATGTCGCCGAAAGGCGTTGAGCACAAGAAGAGGCGATGTCCCGCCGGCTGTTGAAATTCAGCGGCGGCTCGGTTGACGACTACGCGACGTTCTCCACAGCCACAGCGAGTCCGAGCTGCTGATCGCGAGCACGGAGTGCCGCGACGAGCTGCGGCATCGCCTTGTGCCCCTTCAATCGACGGAAGCCTTTGACCGCTTCGAGTACGCCTGCGGCGACCCCGCGTACCACCATCTGCCCACCGCGCCAGCGCGTCACGGTCCGTTTCACGTGTCGAGTACGGCTGATCAGACTCTCGGCCGCGGTGGTGGTCGTCAGCGACCGCCGGAGGGTGTCGGGCAGATTGAGTCCGAGCACCGTGAGTGTTTCATCGAGGCCTTCACGGACGCTCTCGGCCGCACTGGGATGATCGGTCTCGAGTCGCCGTGCGAGGTCGGTGAGCAGGCGACGGGCCGTGCCCACGTCGGCACTGCGATAGGCGCGGTGCAGGATCGCCTTCGCCCAGGTCCGCTGGCGCTCCGGCACGTGATCGAGGACGTTGCGCAGCTTGTGCACCTGGCAGCGGTGGACGAGCGCGACGGCGCCGAAGAGATCACGCACCGCTTTCCGCAAGGCTTTCGAGCCCTCGAGGATCCCCAGGAGGCTGCGGTCCGTCCGCAGCCCGCGGCTCTGCAGATTCGCGAGGAGCGACTGGCAGAGGGGCGCATTCTCCGTGGAGCCTTCCCACAGGCCGAGCGCGTGTTTCTGGCCGTCGGCCGCAATCCCCAGCGCCACGATGAGGCCGTGCTCCCCGACGTGGACGCCATCGAGGACGAGCTCGACCAGGTCGAGGCCGTCGAGCGGCTGCGACGGCCACGCTTCCAGTTGGGCGCGTGTCTTGGCGACGAGTCGCCGGCGCATGGCGCTCTTGCTCGTTCCGCCACACACTCCGGTCACGGGTTGTCCAGGCGTACGAGAGCAATATCTTACAACTTCAGATGTAATCGATTCCCCTCATCGCATCCCTCGTTCGCAATCAGATGTCCGAGGGCGTTGAAGACCCTATGTGGACGGCTTGAGATCGTGGATCGCAGAGACGACCACGCGCTGATCAGCGCTGCGGGGCACCATCGTCACGACCGCCGTTGTCCAGCCTCACGGAGCCGGAGATCTGGTTCAGGATCGTGCATATCACGTGGTGTTCCGGAGAGGAATGTCCCAAAGCGTGACCGGTTTCCTTCACTCTGCCTGCCTCGGTGGACACCCAAAACCGGCAATGAATCGACACCTCAAAACCGGCAATTAGCTGACGGCGGCCGAGACGTTGACGAGGGCGATGGGACTGTAGTCCCTCGTCCGGATGAGCAACGTCTTGGACTACGAGAAGCAGCAGCAGATTCTGGCCCTGGGCCGTTTGGGTTGGACCGTCAGCCGGATCGCGGACGCGACCGACGTCCGCCGCGAAACGGCCACGCGGTACCTGCGAGGGGCGGGGCTGTCGGTGCGGGGCCGTGGCCGCCCGGGCGAAGGGGCGGCAAAACCGGCCATTTCCGGGGAGGTGTCCACCGACCCACCCGCAAAACCGGCAATTTCCAAGCCGGAGGTGTCCACCGACTCTCCGCCGAGTCGCGCGCCGTCGGCGAGCGCGTGTGCGCCGCACCGCGAGCAGATCGAAGCAGCCCTGAAACTGGGGCGCAACACGATGGCGATCTGGCAGGACCTCGTGGAGGAGGGTTTCACCGCTCGCTACGCCAGCGTCCGTCGCTTCGTCCGCCAGCTGCGCGGCCGCACGCCCGTCGAAGCGCGCGTCGTCATCACGACGGCACCGGGTGAAGAAGCGCAGGTCGACTACGGCGACGGCCCGATGGTCCGTCATCCGCAGACGGCCAAGTACCGACGCACGCGGCTCTTCGTCCTGACGCTCGGCTACTCGCGCAAAGCGGTGCGCCTGCTCGTCTGGCACTCGAGCGCGCAGACGTGGGCCGAGCTCCACGAGCGGGCGTTTCGCCGGCTGGGCGGCACGACGCGCCTCGTCGTCCTCGACAATCTCAAAGAAGGCGTGCTCACGCCTGACGTCTACGACGCGGCGCTCAATCCCGTCTATCGCGACGTGCTCGCGCACGATGGGGTCGTCGGCCTCCCATGTCGCGTGCGCGATCCGGATCGCAAAGGCAAAGTCGAATCGAGCATTGGCCACACGCAACGCACGCCGCTGCACGGACTGCGCTTCGAGCGCTTGGAGCAGGCGCAAGCCCATCTGGATCGCTGGGAGGCGCACTGGGCCGACACGCGCATCCACGGCACCACGAAGCGGCAAGTGGCTGCGATGTTTGCCGAGGAACGGCCGGTGCTCGGGCCACTGCCCGTCGAGCCGTTTCGGTACTACCGCTTCGGGGGGCGCACCGTCCATCTCGACGGCTGCGTGGAAGTCGAGGCCGCGTACGACTCCGCGCCGCCCGGCTGGATCGGCCAGCGCGTCCAGGTGCAATGGACGGACCTGCACGTCCGTCTGCTGGCGCCGTCGACGGGTCAGCTCCTGCGCGAGCATGTCCGGGCCCCGCGCGGCTGGCATCGCATCGAGGACGCCGACCGCCCCGCGCGGACACCGCGGCCGACGCTCGCGCTGCTCGCGCGCGCCCAGCACGCCGGCGCGCATCTCCACACCGTCTGCGCCCACATCCACGATCACGACGGCGCGGCCGGTGTACGCCGCATCCTCGGTGTGCTGGCCTTGGCCAAGAAGTACGGCGCCGCGGCGGCCGATGACGCCGCCAAGGCGGCGCTGGAACTCCAGGTGCCAACGTATCGCTTCTTGCGCCGCTATCTCGAACGGCACCCGCCGGCGCCGCTCACGCTCCGGCAGGTCGACCCGCTCATTCGTCAGCTCACGCTCTATCGCGATCTCATCGATCGCCAGACAGGAGACCCCGCATGAATCTCATCGAACTCGATCACGCGCTCCGCAAGCTCCGCCTCTCCGGCATGGCCGACGTCCTTGAGGCGCGCTTGCGCCAGGCCCAATCCGAGAAGCAGACCCCCATCGACCTGGTGTCGGCCCTGGTCGGCGATGAACTCGTCCGCCGACAGGACCGCCTCATCACACGACGGCTCCAGCAGGCGCGCTTCCGCGATGCCGATCGCTCGCTCGACACCTTTGACTTGGACTTCAACAAAAAGATGAATCGCGCCCTCATCCACGAACTCGCCACCGGGCGCTTCATTCTGCAGCGCGAGGACGTCCTCTTCCTGGGCCCGCCCGGCACCGGCAAGAGTCATCTCGCGCAGGCGATCGGCCGGGCCGCGATCCACCAGGGGCACCGCGTGCTCTATCGCGAAGCCCACTCCCTGCTCGAGGAGCTGGCGGATGCGACGCTCGACGGCACGCGCAAGGCCTTCTTCGCGGACCTGACCGCCGTCCCGCTGCTCATCATCGACGACCTCGGCATGCGGAAGCTCCCGCACACCGCGGTGGAGGACTTGCTGGAAGTGATCATGCGCTGCTACGAACGGGCGTCGACGCTCCTGACGTCCAACCGCCCCGTCGATGACTGGGGGAAGCTGCTCGGCGATACGGCGGCGGCCACCGCGCTCCTCGATCGCTTGCTGCACCACGCCCACGTGCTCAAGTGCGGGCCTCGGAGCTGGCGCACGAAGATCCACACCGACTTGCGCACCGAGGACGCGACGAAGTAGAACTCACCTGTCTCGGTCAGCCGGCGGAAATTGCCGGTTTTGCCCTGTCGATTAATCGCCGGTTTTCAGCTGTCCACCGAGGCCTGCGGCATCGTCGTGAACGCCCCTGCCGATGTCGGCGCGGGCATCTCGGTGACGGGAGCATCCGCTTGGGCCTCTGGCGCAATCAACTTCAGACCGCGCATCTTGGCCAGAATCAGCACCTTCCGCTCCGCCAGGAAGTCTTCAAAGCGATCCAGCGTCCAGAGGCTCGGGTCAGCGGGGATTAGGTGCTTCGACAAGTAATCGGAAGTCTTGTCGGCAAACCACACGTCCGGCGGCGTGTTCCCCTTGCCTCCAGCTCCGTTTTCCTGCGCGGTAAGCAACATACAATTAGCCAACTGATTGCGCTCCGCTTCACGGTAGCGCAAGACGTCCATCCTGCCGGTATTGGGATTCTGCGCCTTCATCTTCCGAAGCAGGCTCTGCGGAAACACGTGATCGATCTGCGGGAGATTGTTAGGGTATGAGGGCGTGTAGGCGCTGTCCGCATCGCGGTACCAGACATTCAACAGCAGGTGAACCGTGTCCGAACCGTAGCCAAGTTGCCACAGCCGCGATTCAGTCAATTCTAGACTTCGCCCTTGTGATCGGATGACTCCGAAGGCTTCTTGGAGGTCAAAGCCGCCCATCTTCTTGATATGTACCGTCAGCTTATCGATTAGTTGATCCGGCTGGCCGCTAAACGCTCCCGCAAGGGATGCGCGAACAATGTACTGGTCGATGCCCTTCGCTGTCTTGAACTCCTTGAGATAGTGGTACCGCAGGTAGATCAGCGGAATGAGAACGTTGTATGAGGGCAGAGCCTTGTCACACTTGATGAACGTGTGCCCGCGCACAAAGTCCAGGACATCCTGCATCGCTGCGCTGACATCGTCCCAGTGTTTCTCAATCGTGGCACGAATCTCCAGCCGGCGGAACTTTGGCACCTCGTACCGAGCGCCCTGCTCGAACAGGGACAAGCACGTCTTCAGAACGAAGTCGCGTGTGAAATCGAATCCGTATGTGTTCAGGGATTCGAGGAGAGCCTCGAGCTCTTCTGTCGCAGTATTCCACCCCGTAGCCAGGAGTGAGAACAACAAATCAGACTTGCCGAGTTTCGTGCCGCCTGAGTTCGCCCTGATGAATACCTCGACAACATCGTCTTCGGTGTAAAGCTCGGGGTTCTCGATGCTATCGAGTTCCTGGTATCCGATTCCCTCGTCGCTGTGGAATGTCCTGAACACCAAACCTACGTTGTGACCGATCCTAGCGCAGTCCTGCTCAGATGCCTGGCCGGAGGCTAACGCGATGACTTCGCCAGCAGCCGTGAACGGGTCCTTCTTGCTGAAGACAATGTTCTTGAACTTGACCCACGGAAATGCCGCCTTCGACGGGTCCAGCAACTGGAACTTGTAGCGAACATCGTCAGGCGCCGCGACTTCGCCGCTAAGGACGTCGAAGTACAGTTCACGGCCAGCGTAGCTTCCACACAGGCCGACGAACAGGCTCTGAAGTCGCTGCTGTCCGTCAAGAACGAGCGCCTTGCGCGAGTCATCGGGCGTTACGAAAAACGGAATCAGGTTCTGGCGATACTCCGAGCGAAACTCGTCGATGAAACGCCGCAGTCGAATGCGGCTCTTCGTCTTCCAAATTAGCAGGGTGCTGATGGGGTACTCGCGGAGAATCGAGTCGAAGAGCCGGCAGATCTGATCTTCGTTCCAGACAAACGCCCGCTGGATATGAGGCAACCAGAAGCCTCCATCCTCGTCAGGGTTGTTCAGGACTCGGACGATCTTTCGCAATGACTGTTTTTGGGTCTTCACTAGGTTCCTCACACAAATGTGTGCACAATTCAATCCTGAGCAGGTCGGCCACGCCGTGGGAAGAGGCTGCGGATGTGCTCGTGCCGCCTAACCAGCGGTGAAGTCGTCTGTCGCTCAGTCGATGGCCGCCTGCGCGGGCCCCGCTCTTGGGTGGGGGCCTGCTCGGCGGCAGCCTGTCACACCGCAAGGTGCTGAGGCGCTGGCACTTACAGGGCGACGAACCATGAAACCCCGTGGAACGTGGCCTCGACTTTCGCCGAGGTTCTACCGCTGCGCCGAACCCTCGCTGACTGTTCAGCCCCTTGGAACTGGCCGGCCCTCGCGATTCCGCCGTCTAGTGTGGGCCTGACTTTTCCGGGAGCCTGCAGTTCTTCTCCGGATGGTGCTTCCGCAATCAACTGTTGGCGTCCAGTCCCTAACCTACCTACATGCTAGAGTTTGGGCCGTCATTTAAGAGTCGCAGTTCTCTCGTCGACGAGGCCCACGCACCGTGAAGAAACCCGGCTGTCTCAATCCCACGTGCTCGTTGCACGGAAACGTCGCGTCCAGACACATTATCCGCTACGGATTCTACAGAACCACGGCCGGAAAACGGTGTCGCTACAGGTGCATCCGGTGCGGACAGACGTTTTCGACGACGAAAGGCACCCCCTACTACCGTCTCCAGCACCGTAGAGCAACGTTCGACACGGTCGTCACGCTGCGCGTCGAGGGCGTCAATATCTCCGCGATCGCGCGGGTTGAACGGCTGGCCTGGAACACCGTCGCCCGCTGGCTCGAGCGGGCCGCTGCCGTGTGTCGCCAATTTAGCCGCAGCAGGACCACCGGCTTCGTCGCCACAGAGCTGCAAGCCGACGAGATCCGCTCGTTCACGGGGGGGAAGAGGCGGCCGGCGTGGGTGTTCGCGGCGATTGAGGTCTGGTCGCGTCTCTGGACGTCGACCGTCGTCGGGCGACGCAGCTACCGGAACACCCCGGCGCTGGTTCGCGACGTCGCGTCGCGGATGACGTTCGTCACCGGGCTCTTGATCGTCACCGACGGCTTCAAGTTCTACGGGACGGTTATTCGTCGGGTCTTCGGTCCCGCGGCGCTCTACGCCCAGGCGATCAAGACCCGCCGCCATGATCGCGTGGTGCGGGTCGACCGACGGGCGGTGATCGGCGCCGCCTGGCGGTTCGACGAGGCACTCACGCACTCGGAGGATTCGTCGACCGTGAACACGTCGTTCATCGAACGGTTGAATCTGACCATCCGGCAGCGTTCGGCCTACCTGTCAAGGCGGACGCTCTCCCATGCGCGCGCGACCGACACGCTCGAGGCGCATCTCGAGCTGCTGCGCTGCTACTACAACTTTGTTCGACCGCATGGGGCGCTGAAGTTCGGACGCGAGACGCGGACTCCTGCGATGCAGGCGGGGCTTGCCTCGCGGCGGCTGACCCTTCGGGACATCTTCGTGTTTCTGCGGCGGGTAGTCTCGTGGCTGAGCGACGTGCTGGCGTTCGCTGACTCGCGCAGGACGGCGTCTGCTGCCATCATGTACATGCCGGTCGCGGCGTAACAACACTTGATGACGGAAGCACCGGCCAGCACGTCGAGCTTGGCACCGAGCCGGTCTCCGAGGCGCTCAATGTTCCTGCCGATAGTGGCGTACGCTTCCTGGTTCTGGAGCACCGCAAACTCCCTGCAGAAGTTACCTGTATGTTTGTTCGTTTCGCCGCTTCACCCGGCCGATGATCACCCGCTCAGTGGAATCATCGACTAGGTAGATGACCCGCCAGACACCGATGCGAATTCGGTAGGCGCTTGTCGCTTTCAGCTTGGCTGCGCCCGTTGGTCTCGGTGAGTCAGCCAGTTGTCGAATACGGGAAAAGATTCGTGCGCGATCGCGTCCCTGCACGCGGGAAAGGTCACGCTTAGCAGCCGGATCAAGAAGAATCTCGTACTTTCGCGGAGGCTTCACGCGAGCGGCGATCCTGGATCACCGAAAACGCTTGTATCCCACGCCACCGCTTGCCAGGTAGCGGCGTTCGGCTTCTTGCGCGTCCTCTTCATCTTGGGCCTGTTCAAGTTGGGCCAGTCCGAGCTCATCCGTCTTCCCGAACATGGGCGGCGCCGGCAGCGTCGGGCCTACCTCGACCAAGAAACCCTCAAGTCGCACATCGCCCTTCAGCCATCCAGCGTCCTGCCACAACAGTGAACTAGTCGATTCAGTTTCGTAATTCATAGCCTCGGTCCCTCTCCAACAAGCTGCTTCTTCTGGATGAACGTCAGTGGTGTAGTACGCGTAATGGTTGCCACCTCTATCTGACCACCGACACCGCGCACCATAACTCCCAACCTCTGTGCGGCGATCGTCGTCCGTATCAAGAAGATCGACAGATCAATACAGTCCTGTAGTGGTAGCACGTTGTATGGAATCTTGAGCTCCACGTACTTCCTAGATTCCTCAAGCGCATTCGCTATTACTGATGGGTCCTTATCTAGGCTGGCGGCCAGTATCGGCACGAGATTGACATCAAACCCTTTGATCAGCCTGGTGACGACGTCCATCTGTCCCCCCCAGGTCATTCCGAAGTTATTGTCTCCGGCGTTGCGAGGTTCGGGTATCGGAGAGCCTGGTACGTTGAACAAGAACACGCGCCCGTGTGCCGCATCTTGGTCATATCCCGCAACCACGAACACCATCGGCGGACCGCTGTAATCTGACCGCATAGCCGCTTCCCACGTCTTCAGAAAAAAGCTACTCAGTCTCTCAGCAAAATCCTGGACCGAAAGTCGTCGCATAGGATCTGACTCATTCCTTAGTTTAAGCTCGAACTCTGGAATGTAGCTGCTGGCCGTACGGGGTCCTATCACAGCCTGACCGTAGGTCACGACGCCGACGAAGTTATTCGGAGGAGTAAACTGCAGTACTTTTGTGGCGTTGTCGAAATTTACGTGAATCGGCGTTTGGTCCGGCAACAGCGACGTAAGGGTGACTCGACTGTCCCCGGCCAGCACGACCCCCTCTGGTCCCTTGATCACGACACCCAAAGACACCGAGTCCCCCCTGTCACGTTCGTCAGCGCAGGATCCATCCTGGCTTCGGGGCGCCGGGGCTTGCCACAAGGATGTAGATTCTTGCAACCAACTTGCCGACACCTGTAACCACTATCTTCCACTCTGGCCGCGCCGTGCAAGTCTGATCCTATTCCATGCGCCGACGAGCGTTCGGGGCGTGGACCTTCGTCGTCTGCGGGTCCGTATGCCCGTAGAACTCCCCGGACGTCGGCGTGTTCATGGCAGAGAGCATGACCCTTGTCAGCGATGCGATTCGGCACGCCGCACCCGGCGCGTCAGGGTGCCGATGTTGCCGTTTGCGAAGGTCTCCTTAGGTCCCAGGGCGATCTCGACCGTTTGTGCGCGGTCCGTGGCCTCCTTCCTCAAACCCCTGAGTTTAGGCAGCGCCGAGATACATGTTCCAGCGCCGGCGCGTCCGGCGCGCCCAGATCTCCGACAGGAAGCGCACAACATTGGCGGCGACCGCCGGCGGCGGCGTGCTCGCCAGGACCCCCCCTGTGCCAATGATCTATGAGACAACCTCCTTATCGAGATTAGTGTCGGAGCGGGGAGGGTTTGATGGATGAATCGCATGCCACCAGCCGTGGAGATGGACGTGGTCGTGGGGCCGAAGGCGGAGGGAGCCCGGAGGGCGACCGGAGCCTTCGGCCCCACGGCTAGGTCAGCCGCGACGGCACCCGATCCTGAAGTGCCGGCGAAAGCCCAGCGCCGCCGGTTCACGGCGGCGTATCGGCTCCGCATCCTCCAGCAGGCGGACGCGTGCAAGCGGCCTGGCGAGCTGGGGGCGCTGCTACGCCGAGAAGGCTTGTATAGCTCGCACTTGGCGAACTGGCGACGGCAGCGTGAGCAGGGCGCCCTGCGGGACATGCGGGGACGTCGGCGCGGCCCGACCCCACGTCCGATCGACCCGCGTGTGAAGCAGTTGGAAGCCGAGAACCGCAGGCTCCAGCGGAAGCTGCAGCGGGCCGAGACGATCATCGCCCTCCAAAAAAAGTTGCCGAGATCCTGGAGATCCCCCTGAAACCCCTCGACACCGACGAGACCGACTGAAGCGCGCGAGCGAGGCCGTCACGGCGAAGGGCGAGACGTCGGCGTTGTGTCAGAGCATCGGCGTGTCCCGCGCGTCGCTCTATCGGCGGCGCCGGCCCACGCCGCCGTCGCCGCGCGCGCTGGTCCCTGCCGAACGGCGAGCCGTCCGCGACACGTTGCACAGCGCGCGGTTTGTCGATCAATCGCCCGCCGAAGTCTATGCGACGTTGCTTGAGGAGCAGACCTACCTCTGCTCCCCGCGCACGATGTATCGGGTGCTCGCCGAGGCCGACGAAGTGCGGGAGCGCCGCGACCAGGTGCGGCATCCGGCGTACGTCAACCCCGAGCTCGTCGCGACGGCGCCGAATCAGGTCTGGTCCTGGGACATCACCAAGCTGAAGGGCCCGGTCCCCTATCTCTACTACTCGCTGTATGTGATCCTCGACCTCTTCAGCCGCTACGTCGTGGGCTGGATGGTGGCGGTCAAGGAGAGCGCCCACTTGGCCGAGCGCTTGATCGAGCAGACCTGCGCGAAGCAGCGCATCCAGCCGCAGCAACTCACGATTCACGCCGACCGCGGCGCGCCCATGCGCAGCAAGCTCGTCGCGCTGTTGTTCTCCGACCTCGGCATCGCGGCCAGCCACGCGCGGCCGCGCGTGAGCAATGACAATCTGTAGCGCCCCAGGGTTCTTGGACAGTGGTTTGAAGGTAATCACTTCTACGCTACCGCGTCCAGCCCGTCGAAATCGCGTCGCACTTGGGCTGGACTCCGATAGGCGTACTTCGCCAGCATCCACTGCTCGTTGTACGTCTGTTGAAACTCGAGCAAGGCGAGGCGGAGTTCCTCGATCGTGTCGAAGCTCCGCACCCACAAGAGATTCTCCTGTACCGTGCGGATGAAACGCTCCGCGACCCCCTTGCCTTCGGGCTCTCGCACGAAGCTCGGGGAACTCTCAATCCCGAAGAACGCGACCTCCTGTTGGAAATCGTCAGCCAGGTAGTTCGAGCCGTGGTCGTGGCGAAGACGCAGCCCGCGGGCGACCCCGTCGCCGATGGGGCCGAAGCGTTCGCGGACACCTTGGCGAATCGGCTCCAGGGCCTCAAACCGGGTGCCACGCTTGGCCGCATGGGTTCCGGTCGAGCTTCCGGGACTGGGCGGCGGAGCACACGACGACGCCTCGTGAGGTGGTCGAAGCCGCGCTCGCCCATACGGTGCGCAACCCGACGGAGGCGGCCTACGCGCGCTCGGATCTGTTCGCGCGCCGCCGCCGGTTGATGGACGACTGGGCGGCCTATCTGAACGGGGCGGGCGCGCAGGCCGCACGGACACACCCGTGAGCGTGGCGTCGCTACGCGGTAGGCCATGCGGAGCCGCCCCGGGGGCGGCTGGCGATGAAGTCGAGCACCTCCTGCTCGACCCACCGCACGGCGCGACGGCCGATGCGAATCGGCGGCGGAAACTGCGCGGTGCCCATCAGCACGTAGACGGCTGAACGGGATAACGCCGTCATCTGCATCACCTCCCGGAGCTCCACCGCATGGCCCTCGCTACCGAATGAGCGGCGGTGAGATGTTGTTGCCTCACATCGTCAATGCCATTGGACTGTTTTTTCCTGGGTGTCATGCTGCTGTTTTTCAGTGCCGGTCCACCGTGGGGTTCCTTGGATCGAGTCGAGCCATGGTCGTGGGTTGCCGTGGTGCGCGTGGTTCTTGGTGTCGTCATCCAGAGTGTGAGCAACCACCTATGACACGTGTCGCCGCCAGCTGTGCTCCACAGTGTGGGGAAAACCGGTAGAAGAACAGATGCCCGACATCACCATCAGCAGCATCCTCGCCATGATCGCCGTCAATTGGGGCGTCCCCGCCGTGCTCGTGTTTTGGTACGCCGGTCGCGTCCGCCACCCGGCCCGCCCGCGCTGGCGTGCGTTCTTGATGGCGATGGCCGTCGTTGCCGTGGTGCCCCCGGCGTGGCTGGCCGCGCTCTACTACTACGTTGTGATCCACGACGGCTCGATGGTTCTCGCCGTGCCCGCAATCCTGGCGCTGCCCTTCGTGCTGCGCGCCCTCATACGCGGCTGGCTCCGCCGTCCGCCCGCCGTGCGGCGCGCGCCCGAGCGGTCGCCCAGCCCGGCCCAGGCATGGGACGCCCTCGCGACCCATGCCGCCCAACAGACCGACCAGGGCCGCCAGTTCACCGGGCCGGGTGTGTCACCCGGACCGAGCGCCTCTCTCTCGGCTGAATTGAGCATCGGGACAAGTGCAGGCTCCGAGCTGTATCACCGAATGTTGAACGCGCGCGAGAGCGTACTCGTGGTCTCGCCGTTCCTGGACGAACATCTGGTGGACTGCCTGCTCAAGCTGCACGGGCGGGGAGTGGGGGTGGATCTTGTGACAATGGAGGACTTTGCGCCCTCTCAGGTTAGGAAACATAAGATCGCGCAGACACTCGTATCGCAAACACCTTCGCGCGATGAGGCGGCAGTCACGCGTCGCAGAAGGGGGATGCTATGGTCCGCGTTGGGCGGAATCGGCGCGGCAGGCATGGCCATCGGCTTGAACGGCGTGTCTCCTTGGGCGCCTCTCGGGTGGTACCTACTGCCCGTGGCCGCGATTGTCTTCGCCATCTATTGGCGTCGCGGTATCTACCGCTACACGTACGCGTGGACGCTTCGTGACACGAAAATCCTGCCATCACACTACCGATCACATACCGACTGCCCGTACGTTCACGTGAAGCTGTATGTGATCGACAGGGAGGTTGCGTTTCTGGGTAGCCTGAATTTCACGAAGCCCGGACTATTTGACAACTTCGAGACGTGCCTTCGCGTGGACAAGCGCGACGACGTTCGAGCGCTAGAACTCCTGATCAAGAGCCAGCTCAAGGAGATAGAGTCGTGGTCCCTCGCGCCCTCAGATGTAGGCGCGTGGCTTGTCAACGCTCGCGTGTGGCACAAACGACGCGCGGTCGGGTGACGGCGTTGTTGCATGAATCGGAGCTAACCCGCATCGATCCCGATCCACGGCTCCTTCACCGACCGATGCGGTACGACATTGGCCTGCCACGCCCAGTCATCTGATTCAGGATGTTGCACGCGAGGACGACCTCAGTCCCCCGCCCTGCCGGACTGCACGCTCGAAGGCCGTCTCCGATGATCGACTTGTACCTGAAGAACGCATTCTCCACGCGGGCCTGCCCATGGTAGCCAGACATCTGCTTCCAGCGCCGCCGTCCTGTCTCCTTGACCGCTAGGATCGTGCGATCACGAGCGCTCGACCGCGGACCGTGTCGAGACACGTTAGCCGTACTCGTCGGCGGAACCACGACGGTCGCGCGACGCGCGCCGGCGGCCTCGTAGAAGCCGACCGTATCGTAGGCGGCATCCGCCGTCACCCGTCCGAGGGCGCCGTCGACCGCCTCGATCAACGTGATGCCAGTCGTCGCGTCGTCGACGCTCGCCCCCGTCAGGGCCCAGGCGACGATCACACCTGATCGGTCGACACCGAGATGCAGCTTCTTCCAGCCTCGCCTCCCCCGTCCTCCATGTTTCGCCGCGGCCCATTCACCCTCGCCCACGATCGAGAGACCCGTGCTGTCGACAATGAGATGTAGGCCGACACCTGCGGGGGCGCGACGAAGCGTGAGGTCGAGATGCTGGCCACGCCGGGAGAGCGTGGTGTGATCGGGCGCTGGCAGAGCGAGACCCAGCATCCCGAAGATCGACGTCAAGAAGCCTTCAGTCTGCCGCAGGGGCAGGTGGAAGATGAGCCGGAGCGTCAGCGCGGTTTCGATGGCGAGATCGGAATACTGCCGCTGCCCGCCACGTTTGCCGACCCCCACGGCCTCCCAAGTGGCGATCGCATCCGGGGCCAACCACACGGTGATATCGCCTCGCTGGACCAGTGCTCGGTCGTATGCCGGCCAATTTCCGACGTGGTATTTTGTCTTGTACTTCGGGTGCACTCTCGACTTCATATCGAGATCATTCACTTGCCGTCGCTACGATGGCCAGGAGGTCGATCGTGGCGCACTGAGGGCGCGGGATCCGTGCACCAACGCCAGAAGCAGGGGCCACAAACACATCCGGCCCACGCGGAAGGGCGTTTAATGTATAACGGTGCCGACCGGACCGGCCAAAATGGAAATCCCGGCCTGATATCAAAATCGGAGGAAACATCGCAATGACGCACTACGGAGGCAAGGACCTGGCACGAAGCTTTCGCCAGGTTCGCGGCAACACCATTCAGACCGCCGAGGACATTCCGGGCGACAAGTACGGATTCCAGGCGAGTCCCGACACGCGCAGCATCGGCGCCACCCTGGTCCACATCGCGGTGAGCACCGGGTTTCAGGACTATATCCAGCGCAACAAGGTCACCGACCTCAAGGACGTGAACTTCATGGAGCTGTTCCAGAAGTTCAGCGCGGAAGAGGCCAAGCCGCGGACCAAAGCCGAAACGATCGCCTACCTCAAATCACAGGGAGAGGCTTTCGCGTCGTTCCTCGAGGGCCTGTCGGATGAGTTTCTTGCGGAACCCGTCGCGATGCCCCCCGGCGCGGAGCCTGCGACCAAGACGCGTTTCGAGATGCTCCTGTCGCCAAAGGAGCACGAGATGCACCACCGCGGTCAACTCATGCTGCTTCAGCGCATGATCGGTCTGGTGCCGCATCTCACCCGACAGATGCAGGAGCGCATGGCGCAGCACGCGCCGGCGGCGAAAACCGACTTGGACGTCCCATAGACCCCATCCCCCCAAGCAATGAGGTCTCCGAGAAACCCGCGGTACGGTTCACAATTTTCACCGACAAGATCCTTGAACGGTTCACAACCGACCCATAAAGGGTGGGAGAAAAACCCAACCGATGACCAACGATGATGATGGGGGTTGGATTGGGGGCGGGGAACCCAAGCTATTCAACGCGACACCAGACGTTCTCATTAAAATCAAAGGGCTTGTTGCTGCTGATGGACGCACACTTGGGGAAACGCTACGGCGCGCTGTCGGCGTTCACAGCAGGGACGCACAGATTGTTGACGAGCGCGTCGAGATTCAAGGGGATTTAGCTCAGCACCTAGAGGACATGTCGTATGGTGCGAGAAAACGGCCGAGGCGAGTGAATCCCCGAGACAACGTGGGTGACGGCCGTGTCTGAGCCATGTAGCCTCCGGCCATGCCCCACGCTCTGCACTTCCTCGTGCTGGCCTTAGCTGGCTGGGTGACTCGTCACCAAGAAGATCGCATCGACTATCTCCGGGAGGAGAATCGCGTCCTCCGGGCGCATCTTGGTCCTCGACCGCTTCGTCTGACCGACGCCCAGCGCCGGCGACTCGCGGTGCGCGGCCAGAAACTTGGCCGGCGGATCTTGAGTCAGGTGGCAGGCATCGTCACGCCTGACACGATTCTCCGCTGGTACCGGCGTCTGATCGCCCAGAAGTACGATGGCAGTGCTCGCCGGCGTCGGGGACGACCGATGACACCCAGGGCGGTGACCGAACTCGTCGTACGGATGGCGGGTGAGAATCCGACGTGGGGCTACAGGCGGATCCGCGGCGCGCTCGCCAACCTCGGCCACAACATCGCCCGGAACACCGTCAAGCGGATCTTGCACGACCACGGGCTCGACCCTGCTCCCGAGCGGAACCAGCGCACGCCTTGGAAGACGTTCCTGCGGACGCACTGGGAAGGCCTGGCGGCCGCCGATCTATTCACGGTCGAGGTGCTCACCCTGGCCGGTCTGCGGCGGTATTTCGTCTTCTTCGTGATCGAGCTGAAGACCCGCCGTGTGCACATCGCCGGGATCCACCCGCAACCCGATGGCCGGTGGATGGAGCAGATGGCCCGCAATCTGACCGATCCGGTCGACGGCTTCCTGCGGACCGTGCGCCAGCTGATTCATGACTGCGATCCCCTCTACACGCGGGTCTTTGGCGAGATCCTGACAAGTGGCGATGTTGGGCCAATCCGGCTGCCGCCGAAGAGTCCGAATCTCAACGCCTATGCCGAGCGGTTCGTCCGGTCGATCAAAGAAGAGTGCCTCCATCGTGTCGTCCCGCTCGGCGAGGGACATTTGCGCCTCATCGTCCACGAGTACGTCGAGCATTACCAGCGTGAGAGAAACCACCAGGGACTCGACAACCAGCTCCTGCAACGACCGCCACCTCCGGTACGCGCGGACGCCGACGTGCAGCGGCGTCAGCGCCTCGGCGGCCTGCTCAGTTTCTACTATCGAGAGGCCGCATGAGCGGTCGGCCCATTAATCGCACCTTACGAGAGATTGAGGAGGCCACCGAGATCGCTCGCGCCCACCCGGCTGCGGCAATTCGCCTGCCCTCGGCTGCTTTTTCGCACCTTACGGCATCCCTGTAGCGTGGCTCCTGCGGAGACGAGAAGGGCGGGCCAAACCGCCCCACCCGGAGCGGGTATTCATGCAACAACGCCCCGGAACGGGCGCGCCTTCGGCCGCCCGCCCCCATCCCGCCCCGGTCAAGACCCCCACGGGGAGTCATCGTGAGCGGAAGGGCCGAGCCCTCGCGCACGTGAGGAATGGGCGCGGGCTTGACTGCTGCCAGACTCCACCAAGCCCGACGACCCCATGGAGCCTGCTCACCAAGAACGTCCAGATCACCAAGCCGAAATTCGGTGGCGATCCGACCTGTTAATTGTGTATGTTATTGTATATATAATCTGACATCAGCAAAAACACTTAGCAATTATGAGAATAATAGCGGACTGTCCCTCCACTAACACGTTTATCGCTTTTTATTCGCTGACATTCAGCCCGCTTCCCACACTCGACGACCCCATGAGACTTCGCACCCCAGAACGTCCAGCCGACCGGCGCACACTGGCAGATTCGCTCGACTATTGGGCGACGATCGGACAAAAGTCGGCTGAATGCGCGGCGAAAGCGAAAAATGCCCGTAACCGATCGGCCGGTGCGAATTCAAATAAGAGTTCGCGCCTGCTCGGGGAGAAAAATTTCGGTGATTTTATGGAGGGGCGAAAGCGGGTGGTTTTTAGGAGTGTGACGGCATTTGGATAACATATTGAATTTTTCCGAGTACGGCAGGGTTGGCTTTCGACCCAGTCACACCTGCAAGTCATTGTGTTTATTGAGTGTGTGTTTATGTGCCGGGGTGTGACGGGCTTTTCTAATGTATCCACTTTTTGAGGGGTTAACATGAATGATAGTGGACAGTACTACAGGGGATAAAAGGAATACATTAGAAAAGCCCGTCACACTCGACACACCCCGTCACAGCGAGGGGGGACGAAAGTCCGTTCCTGGAAGAGTCGAAAATCGGCGACCCTGCGGAGCGGCTTACCACCCTCTGAAACGCGCGTGCGCGGACGGGGCGGGCATGAAGGAATATTGCAAATTAACGCACGCGAGCGGAGGGCTGTGGGGAGGACTATATGTATGTACTCCCTCGATTTTTCGAGGGCCCTCTGGCGAGTGGCGGGATGTTCAACGTGGAAAAGCCCGTGCGGCGTCTCCACGGGCGGTGAGTGTTGCGTCCTGGCTCCCCTGCTACGGGATCGCCTCTGGCCAGCGTGGGTTGGGGAGGTCGTCGAGGGCAAGCTCGAAGATGGACGCGTAACATGCCGCCCGGAAATTGCCGTGCGGCGTGCCTGGTCGGGTTTGCATCACCCTCAGCATGTTGGATCGGTCATGTGGCGCGTTTCAGTTCACAGTGGTCGACCCGACACGGCCCGATGTTTGTAGGATTTCGGCGATGATTTGCTGATCGCGCTTCAGGTTGTCGTTGTGGACCTGCAGCATCGCTTCCCATACTTCGGCGGCCTCGATGTGCCGGGCGTTGACCGCCGCCTGAGCAATATCAAAAAGTAGATCCTGATGCGTCTTGCTAACCTCAATCACGGCCCGCACGACGCGACGCTCGCGGTCGGTCTCTCGCTTATGGTTCATGTGTCCTCTCCTGGGTCGGGGTCGTCGATCAGACTCTTGCCTGGCGGGGTCCAATACCGCCCTAGCGCGCCAGCGACCCGCCGCCGAACGGGGATGTAGCCGAATTGCTTGAGCACGGTCGTGATGCGGTAGGGGCTCCGGCCGCCGCTGTCCCACTTGATGCCATCGGCCACCTGCCGGATCGTGACATCGCCCGGGTGGCCGGCGAGGTACTCCTGGACGGCATCCTCGGCGATCTCATCGGTCGCCCGGTACTGTTCCGTGAGCGCGGCCTGTTGTGGCTTCAACTCGTCGGGCAGCCACGCCGGCTCTTTGAGCACGAGTGATCGATACCGTGCCTCGGCCCACAGTTGCTTCCGATATTCGTTGACGAAACTCCGGATCTTGCGAGGGTCCCCGGCCGTTACCGGGACCGGCACAAAGCGGCGGTTCCCAGAGGGGTCGTTCGGGAGACAGCGGGGGTCGTTGGTCGAGCCGACGATGATGCAGCGGCGGGGAAGGTCGATAGGGTCGCGGCGGTAGGTAAGCCTGACGGCGCCGTCGTCTTGTCTGGCGAGAAAACCCTTAATCGACTCGACCTCGGCGCGCGTCGACCCGCTCATCTCGGCTGCCTCGACCAGGACCCGGCCTTGGAGCGCCTCGACCTGGGCTTTGAGGTCTGAATGGAACTTGAGCGCATCCGAGAACCAGGAGCGACGGTCTGCCGGCGGCAGCAGCCACGCCCAGACCGTTGACTTCCCAAGGCCCTGCGGGCCGACGAGAATCACCATCTCATCGTGTTTTTCACCCGGAGTGTAGGTCCGCGCCACCGCGCCCATCAGCACGGAGAACGACGCCCACCTGAGCAATCCTGGGCTGATGTCGCCGATCTGAAAGCAGCGAGTGAGCCAGAAGTCCAACCGCTTCTCCCCGTCCCACTCCGGCAGGGCGTCGAGCCACGCCTTGAAGGGGTCGATGCGCCGGCTGTTGAGTAGGGCGTCGATGACATCGGAGAATCGATCTTTGCTGAAGGCCAGAGGGGCCTTGCCGTCCTTCGTGACATACAGGAACTTGTCGGCGATTCGCTCCCGGAGTTCCGCCCGGTACATGTCGTCGCTGTTGGTCCACTTGGGGAAGTCGGCCGTCGCGTCGAGAAATTGCACCCTCGCGGATCGTTCGTCGTAGCGGAGGCCAATAGCTAAGTGGTTCAAGGCGGCAAGCAGGCCGTCCACCGTTTTTCCACCCTTGATCAAGATCCGCTGCGTGGTAGTCGTGGGCGCGGCCGGCTCGAGTACTGGCGGGGGCGCATACGGCTTGAGCGCGACAAGGAGCTCATCGATCGGATCCTCGGGGCACCAGTCGTCGCCGTCAGCGCCCTTCGCTGTGAGCCCGAGGGCCGCAAGATCGACCTCGAAGAGGCCCTCGGCCTTCCCCTCGCGGGTGCGCAGGAGGCCATGAAGCAGCTTCGCGGCGTGCTTGCGGCCCTGCGGGTCGGCATCTGGCCACACCGCGACGTCGAAACGGTCGAGCGTAGCGAGCACATCGTCTGAGGGGCAGCCAGCGGCGCCCGTGACGGTACCGACCGCGGGGATATCGCGCCTCCGGAGCGCGTCGGCGGCCTTCTCACCTTCGGTGACGACCACCAACCTTCCGGACTCGAGACCGGGGAGTTGCTCCGTCCCATACAGCGGCAACTCGACGACCGGCCGGCCGTTGAGGCCGCTCGAGCCATCCGGCTGCTGCCACACGAATCGTTTTTTTTGGCCCGGAGACTGTATCCGAATATGCAGGGCCACGAGGGTGCTGTCATCGGCGCAAATTTCGTAGGTCTTGCGAACACCCTCCTGATGGGCGAGGGACTCGATCAAGGTGTCACGACCATCACGAGTCCTCGGGTGCACTCACCGCGCTCGGCGAGTTTGCGCTCGATCCACGCATGCAACGCGGTCACCGGCACGCGAATGGATCCCCCGACCCGAATCGACGGCAGGTCGCCAGACGCGAGCAACTCGTACACCTTGCTGCGGCCGATGCCGATCGCCTCGGCCGCTTCTGCGGGGCGGGACGCCTCCACGCACGTCCTGTGTTGCGATGCCACGTACAGGGTCGGGACCGCTGCCACCGCGTTGCTGTGGTGCGTTGTGGCGAGCCGATGGGTGAGGACCGCAGACCCTACGTTTGTCGCTCTGCGCTCGGATTTGGCAGATCGGTTTCTACGTCTGTGGTGTCTCACCGTAGGTAATACTCACGACACGGTGGGACATAACCGGTTCTGAGCAATCTTTGGATCTCGTCTGCAGGGATCCTGATCGCACGGCCGAGCCGGACGTGCCCCAGTTTCCGCTGGGCGATCCAAGCGCGAATGGTTGCCCTGGAGAGATTCAATTCAGCGGCGGCTTGTTCGACAGTCCTCGGTTGGCTCTCGTCTTTAGTGATCATTCGTTCACTTAACACTAGGGTTCACTGATTAATATAGTAAACTAATCCACTATACTGATTATTTGACGAATCTGACATTATATTTAGTGTTAAATCAGTGAACACTTCAAGCGAACCGTTCCAGGATTTCGAGTGGCCCGTTTCCCGTGCCTACCACTGGCAAGCCTGGCTGGATGAACACGGTGCCCCGGTGGTGGTCCCTGACCAGGACGATCTAATAGGCCTTGATTCTCCAGCTGGGGTTGATTTTGCGTGGGAGGAGTACGGCAAGCCCTCCCAGCATCCCGGACCCGTGCTCGGCCCCAAAATCGGCAGTGGACAGGCACACTACTATCGGCCCATGGCCCGGGACCATGCAGCGCTCTTTCGCACCTTCGGGGATCTCGACTTTCGGGACCAGAATGCCATCCTGACGTTTGCCAGCACCTACGGGCTGCTGCTCAGCCATGATCAACACCAGGAACAGGTGTCGCACGAATTCGGGCATCACTATGCCTACGGTGAATCCCATCTTCTGTGGGCGTACGAGATCTGCCGGATGCGGGAAGCGCTGCAGCTCGTCCGGCCGAAAACGTCTACCGCGGCATCCAGGGACCGCGAAACATGGAACGCGCAGCGGATGGAAGCTGCTGCCGACATGACGCCGTACGACAGGCTCACGTGGCTTTTCGACGTGCACCTACAGCACGTACAGGGCCGCATGCTCATCGAGCCAGACCTCCCGCCACGGCTGTCACTGGCCCCGCGGACGTTGCTCGCGGCCATGTGGCTGCAGTTTGCGCTGGCAGTCGCTGGTAACAAAGAGTTTCGCCAGTGTAAGTTCTGCAAACGCCTCTTCGAGATTTCGACCGAGCAAACTGGATTTCGCCGACATCGAGAGTTCTGTGCCAACCCCTCGTGTAAGACACAAGACTATCGGCGGCGCAAGCGAACGGCCTTGGATCTGGCGAGGAAAGGCGTGCCCTTAGGCACGATAGCCGAGCAAATCGATACCAAGACAGCGACAGTACAGCGCTGGCTCGCCTCATCCAGCCCGCGCGGAAAGGGGACTAAGTGATGCTGTACCGACGTGGTGACGTCTGGTGGTACAAGTTTCGATTTGCCGGGCGCTTCTTTCGAGAGTCTGCCAGGACGCATTCGAAAACGCTGGCACGGCTGGCGGAGCGAAAGCGACATCAGAGCCTCGAAGAAGCCATCCACGGGATTCGGAAGCGCGTTGCGCCGGTCACCTTCTCCACAGCGGCGGCGGATTGGCTCAAGCTGAAAAAACCTGCGCTGGCAGCGAAGTCATATCGAATCGAGGTAATCAATATCGACAGGCACCTTAAGCCAGTGCTCGGGTCACTTCTCCTTATCGACATCACGGCCGACGACATCGCTGACTACCAAAAGCGACGGCTCGGTGAGGGAGCTGCCGCGAAGACGATTAATCTTGAACTCGGCACCCTCCGGGCGCTGCTCAAACGCCATCGTCTGTGGGCGAATCTTCAGCCGGACGTCAAGATGCTGCCGGTGAGCAACGACGTCGGAAAGGCTCTCTCCGACAAAGAGGAACAGAAACTGCTGGCAGCATGCGCCGCCAGTCGGTCCCGCGCCCTGCTGCCCGCTGTGACACTCGCGCTCCATACGGGCATGCGAAGTGGAGAAATTCAGTCGTTGACATGGGGACATATCGCTCAGGACGGCCGGTGGCTCACCGTAGGCCACAGCAAGACGAACGCAGGCCGGGGACGGGCCATCCCGTTGAACGGGAACGCGCGGAAGGCACTTGAGGCCTGGGCCGCTCAGTTCCCCCACCGAGAGCCGGAGCACTTCCTCTTCGCCGCAGAACGCTACGGCATCGCGGGCAACGACCAAGCGCCCGCGATCCACGCCACCGATCTGACGAAACCGATCAACAGTCTCAAGAAGGCTTGGGAATCGGCAAAGGGCCGAGCCGGCGTGCGGTGCCGCTTTCACGATCTGCGGCACACAGCCTGCACACGGATGGTTGAGCGTGGCGTGCCGCTGCCCGTGATCGCGTCCATTGTCGGATGGAGCGCAGGCACGACCGTCAGAATGGCGCTGCGATACGGGCACGTGGGACGGTCGGCGCAGGAAGACGCGGTGTCCCTGCTCGATACCCCCACTGGGCAGGCGAGACGGACGCCATCACAGCGCCACGGTTCCACGACGGAGCGTGTAGCGTAGCCGCCCGTGGCGAACGGTCTCCTGCCATACACCGCGCGTCCGCCCCTCGAACCCAGGCACTACGCAACGCGACGGCCGAAGCCATGCCCACCGCACGCCGGCCCTTGAAGGCCCGCAGCAGGCGAGTGCTGCCGAGGCACCGCCAAATAACGGGCACGCCCGAACGCCCATCATCCTGATACCGGGGGCCTGCGGGTGCACGTACCTGCGCGGTCACGCCCTACATCGCGGGGCGTTTCGGTCGCGGGGAGCCCGGCTGCCCATGCAACGGCGGCGACCGTTACCGTCTCTGTGATCGCCGTCATGCCATCGTGATGAGCGTCCTTCACCGTCACGCCGGGGGTGCGGGTGCCGACAGGCCGTGTGTCGTGCCCCGGCGTCTAGCGCGGCCGAGCAAGTCGTACCCAGTCGGCCCACGTCGGCATCCTCGATGCCCGAGGCCCACGCCAGCTATGTCAGGCAATCCTGATCCGTGTCACCCGCGTCGCGCCGAACAATGCTCCCGCACGGCCGCGCTGGCTGCGAGCGGCACGGTTTCGACTCCGATCGTCTGGCCCGTGGCACGATCGGCCGTCGCTGGCCCCTGCCGGATCCCCGTGCAGCAGATCGCACGATGGGTATCCCGAGCTCGCAGGCGCCGCGTTTTCGAGATTCATCGCATGCACGCGCGGCGTCTCGCCGAGGCCTAGTTCCAAGCAACTCCGCCGGGCGAGCGTGACGGCCGGTCGGCACGCGATGCCGCGCTTCGAATCGATCCCTGCCAAGCCCCTGACCACCCGCAACCGGACATACGCGCCGGGTGTCAGATGGAATCCCCTGTGCGTGTCCGCGTAGAACGAAGAACCCTGCACTTTGACGCAGCCGTCGAAGGCTTGCGCGTGTCCCTGAGGCCACCGCTGTTTAAACAGGTGCCCGCCGGTCGTCGGTCATGCATTGGTAGCCAGCCCCCACGGTGCCCGGGCTCGGTCTTGGCAACGATCCCTGGCCATGTGGACGCGCTGTACAACGGGATCGATGGCGACTCTCTTGTTCACGACGGGCTATTCGTTCGGCCTCTCGGCATGCGATGCGCCACAATTGTCGATGTGAGGGGGCACAAAACTAGGCACATCTAAACACCTGAAGAAACAGTTATCACCGTATCCCATTGAAAAGGTTGGCTCCTCAGGCTGGACTCGAACCAGCAACCCTCCGGTTAACAGCCGGATGCTCTGCCATTGAGCTACTGAGGAATGTGGAGAGGCTCCAGGCAGGCGAGTTTCGCGCCCACCGGAACCAGTCAATAGTACCCAGATCGATTGAAGAGCGTCAATCGCGCGAGCTTAAGTTAGTCGGTCTCGTGTCGACTCCAGCTTCCTTTTCCTTCCTACTTCATCCTTTTTCGTTTCGTCGCAGTCACGCTGAGCTGCACGACCGTGCCGACCAACCCGAGCGCGACCGACGCAATCGGAATCCACACTGACACGGTCGCCGGCGACAGCGGATACAGGACCCACACCGCGTCGCTCGACGGGGAACGAAAGTCGCCGCGGCGTTCGGCCACCACGAGTGCTCCGACAATCATCGTCCACGCGCCTCCGAACGCCGTGCCGACGATGATCACGTAGCGCTGCAGGATCATCACGCCGATTGCGCCCGCGATCGAGACGAGCACGATGAGGAGCGCCGGCGGATCGGCCGTCCGCACCTGGCTCCAGACGACATGCGCGACGAGCGCGCCAAGGCCGGCGCCGACGAGGGCGATGCCCACGAAATACGCGAAGACAAGCGAACTGGCGCCGAGCAGACCGCCAACCAGGGCCCCGATCAGCATTCCAAGCGTGTTGCTTTCGCCCATCACCGAGCTTGCAATCAGGGCGCCGAGGACGAAGCCGTAAATCGCCAGCACAACCCTGAACAGGCGGTAGCCGGCGAAACAGGCCAGTGTCCCCCCCAAGATGAGCAGAATCGCGGCTGGCAGCTCATACGCAGACGGCAGCATCAGTCCACTACACCTCGCGCCGGCCTTCGAGCGCCCTGTGCATCGTCACCTCGTCGGCGTAATCGAGGTCGCCGCCAACGGGCACCCCCATCGCGATGCGCATCACTTTCACGCCGAGCGGCTTGATCAGGCGCGCGAGATAAATCGCCGTCGCTTCGCCTTCGACGTTAGGGTTCGTGGCCAGGATGACCTCCCTCACGCCGTCTCCGGCGCGGTCGATTAGGTTCTTGATCTTGAGATCGTCAGGACCGATGCCCTGCAGCGGTGACAGCGCGCCCATCAGCACATGATAGACGCCCTTGAACTCGCGAGTCTTCTCGACGGCCCAGACGTTCTGTGGCTCTTCGACGACGCAAATCACGTTGTGATCACGCTCGTCGCTGCGGCAGAAGACACAGGGATCGGCCTCGGTGATGTTGTTGCACACCGAACAGTAGGTGACGCGCTCCTTCACGTCGCGCACGGCGTCGATGAGTCGGTCGGCCTGTTCGCGAGGGGTCTTCAAGATGTGGAACGCGAGCCGCTGCGCCCCTTTGGGTCCGATACCGGGCAGCTGCTGGAGCTCTTCGACGAGTCGGGCAAGCGGGTCGGGGAGGGACATTAAGGCGCGAAAGTTATAAGCCAGGAATCATGCCGCCCATCTTCTGGGTCATCGCTTCGTCGATTTTCCGCTGTGCGTCGTTTACCGCGGCCACCACCAGGTCCTGCAGCATGCCTACGTCGTCTCTCGACACAACCTCGGGATCGATCGTGAGCGACTGGATCTGCTTGGCCCCGTTGACGACGACGATCACCATGCCGCCGCCGGCGGTGGCTTCGACCTTGAGCTCGGCCATCTGTTTCTGCAGGCGCTCCTGCATCTGTTGCGCCTGCTTCATCATCTGTTGGATGTTCATGCACGATCTCGCTAGGGGTTCAGGGTTCCCGGAACTTCGGTGTTCACACTTCTTCAACATCCCGGATGTCGGCTGGAAACACTTCGAGGAGCGCCTGTACACCGGCATCGGTCAGCGCCTGCTCCCGGAGGGCGACTTTCTTGTCGGCTATCACGGTAGGCTCGGACGTCGGAGACGAGGTCCGATCCGCGTCGTTCTGCGAGCCGCCGACGGTGACCTTGCGACCGGCCAGCTGCTCGGTGAGAGACTCGAGCCACACGCGATTCTGCTCGAGCATATCGCGGAGCGTCCGCTGGGCCGCTGAAAAGGTGAACGTCACGCGATCCGCGTTCACGTCGATTTTCTGCGCCTGCGCCACGACGGTGTTGTAGAAGACAGCCTTCGTCTTCCGGATCTCGGCGAGCAGTGCATCCTTGAAGCTGCCTTCGCCAGGCGAGGTCCGGCTGAAGCCGGACACGACCGGAGTCTCGGGCTGCAGTGGCGAGACGGGGGTCGGCCGCAACGCCGGTACCGTTGGGGTCGCCACGATCCGGCTCAAACCCGACCCTGCGGCCGTACCCATTATTGCCGGCGTCGCGCCAACGATCAGATCCTCGATGGAAACGAGCTTCCGCAGATAGATCCAGCGCAGGAGCGCCATCTCGAGGTGATGTCTCGGCTGCGCAGCACTGCGAAGGTCAGCGTCGGCTCGCGTCAGCAGATCGAACGCGCGAAGCAGATCTTCGCGCGAGAATCGTCCCGCGAGGGCCTTCAGGCGATCGTGCTCGCCTTCGCCCGCGATCTCCGGATCCTGGATGCGAGTCGGATCGATCGACAGAACCAGTAGGTCGCGGACGAGTCGCGACAGCTCGCGGCACACGAGCCGCAGGTCGTAGCCCATCTCGACAGCGCGACCGACGAGCCCGAACGCAGAAGGCGCATCCTCGTCGGCCACCGCCTGGATCGTGTCGAAGAGCAGATCGCGGCCGACAAGCCCGAGAAGTGTCGACACATCCTCCGCACGGATCGTGGTGCCGGTGAACACGATCACCTGGTCGAGCTTGCTCTGGGCGTCACGCATGCTGCCCTCGGCGTCGCGCGCGATGAGCTGCAGCGACTCGTCGCCGACAGAGATACGTTCCGCGTCCGCGATTCGACGGAGCTGCTCGGCGATGGACTTCGTGCTGATCGTTCGGAATTCGTAGACCTGCGATCGCGAGATCACCGTCTCGGGAATCTTCTCCAGCTCGGTCGTCGCCATCATGAACACGACGTGCGGCGGCGGCTCTTCGATTGACTTGAGCAGGGCGTTGAAGGATTGACTCGAGAGCTGATGGACCTCGTCGATGATGAACACCTTGTAGCGGTCGCGGGCCGGCGTGATCGCCAGGCCCGAGACAATCACTTCGCGCACGTTGTCCACGCCGGTATGCGTGGCGGCGTCGATCTCCAGGACATCGATGTCGCGGCCTTCCGGAATCTCCACGCACGCGTCGCACGCGGCGCAGGGATCCGACGTCGGCCCGTTCACGCAATTGAGCGCCCGCGCCAGAATCCTCGCGGTGGTCGTCTTCCCGACACCGCGCGGCCCGGCAAACACGAAAGCATGCGCCAGCCGTCCACTCGTAAGAGCGTTGCGAAGCGTCCGTGTCACCACTTGCTGCCCGACGACATCGTCGAACTTCTGCGGCCGCCATTTGCGTGCGATAACCTGGTACGACATTGAAAGTTGGGAGGAAGTAAGGACCTCTTGCCTTCGGCCTTCCTCTTACGGACTAGACCGCGGCCCGGAGGGTCTGCGACACATTTCAAGGATCTGCTTAGCGCTGCTGCCTTCCGGCCCTGACGCGGTTCGCAGGGTGAAATTGCCGGAGGTTCCGGACCGCGGTGCAGTCCGTAACGATTTTCGTGCCCGCCTTCAGACGGCCTTGCAGTGTACTACACGGGCACGCGCGTCGCGAGGAGCAGATACTTCGCCAGCAGCTCGCCGACGACAACAGTGAAGAAGTCGACGTAGAGGATGCCGGTCGCCGATTGCGTGGACCGGATTTTCGCCGTTTCCCACGTCAGATACGACAACAGCGCGGGCGCGGCGAGACCGAACAGGACCCGTTGCCAGAAAAAGATCCCGCTGACTGAGAAAATGTAGCGTTGGAAGTTTGGCACGACTCCAGGCTGAGAGGTCGCAATCTCCAGTAAAACCGCAGCCACGACGACGACGAGGCGGACCATTATCGACGCGATGTGCAGCTTGACGATCGACTGCAGGTGCCCGACGTGCATGGATGGAATTACCAGGTACCAGTGGCCGAGGATCATGGCCGTACACGCGCCCCCAAGGAGTGCCGCTGAGCTGAGGAAGCTTGCGATTGTCAGGGTCTGCACAGGGACCGTCCGCCCCGAGGCGACGTCGATCGCCTGAGCGACCAGGATCGCGAGCCCTCCGACGCAGGTGGTCCCGACAAGCGCTGAACGCAGTGAGGCGAGCGCCCGGCCAACGGTCGCCCAATACACGACGATGGTGGCCTCGACGACGACGAGCGTGATGAACGCTAGGCGCGCGAGCGTGCCGCCGCCAGTTCCCGGCCCAAAGGCAAGCGCAACCGCAATGAGGATCGCGGCCAGGCCGGTGTTGAACCGAAAGAACTTTACGCCCGCCTCGCGCGAAACGAAGGCGAGCGTAAAGACGATGCCGATGGCGAGATGGCTCAGGAAGAGGAAGAGAACCACTCAACGAAGGCGTTTGTTGATCTCGTTCCAGTTCACGACGTTCCACCAGGCGTCGACGTAATCGGGCCGGCGGTTCTGGTACTTCAGGTAGTAGGCGTGCTCCCAGACGTCGATCCCGAACACGGGGTGCTTGCCTTCCATGAGCGGACTGTCCTGGTTCGGAGTGCTCTCAATCGTCAGCTTGTCGCCGGCCTTGACGACCCACGCCCAGCCGCTGCCGAATCGGCCGACCGCCGCCTTCTTGAATTCCTCCTTGAGCTTGTCGAAGCTGCCGAAGGAGGAACTGATCGCGTCGGCCACTGGGCCGGTCGGTGCGCCGCCCGCCTTGGGTCCCATGATCTGCCAGAACATCGTGTGGTTGGCGTAGCCGCCGCCGTTGTTTCTGACAGCGGTGCGAACGGCTTCAGGCACGCTGTTGATTCCGCGGATCAGATCGTCGACACCCTTCGACTGCAGGTCGGGATGCTTCTCGAGCGCGGCGTTGAGATTGTTCACGTACGCCGCGTGATGCTTCCCATGATGGATCTCCATCGTCTGCCTGTCGATGTGCGGCTCCAGTGCGTCGGAGGGGTACGGAAGAGGTGCAAGCGTGTGAGCCATCAAGCGGTCCTCCTTGTCGTCCCTTGACCCGCTCAGGATAACCCTGAGCCGTGTCGAAGGATCGGTGCGTGTCTTCTAGAGATGTGGGATCGTACTTCCGGCTGGGCGACAAGGGCAAGCCGCCCGCGGTGAGTGCTTCTATTAGATGGACAGCATCCGGTCGAGGGCGACCTTCATCCAGTACTTCCGTTCGTCGGGCACGACGATGCGGTTGTGGACCTCACCCTCGGGCAGGCCTTCGAGAATCCACTGCAGATGATTCGGCGATACACGGAACATCGTCGAACAAAGGCAGCCGAATTGGTCGAGTGAGAGCACCGTACGGTCCGGCGCGACGTCGTGCGCCAGGCGGTTCACGAGGTGAATCTCGGTCCCCACGGCCCAGACCGAGTCCGGCGGGCCCGCCTTGACCTGCCGGATGATGTATTCGGTCGATCCGGAATCGTCGGCGGCCTGCGCGACCTCCCAGGGTACCTCGGGGTGAACGATCACCCGCACACCCGGGTGCTGGGCGCGGAGGTTTTCGATCTGCCGCACGGTGAACCGCGTATGGACCGAGCAATGACCTTTCCAAAGAATGATGCGCGCGCGCTTGACCGCCTCCGGATCCAGGCCGCCCCAGATCTCGCTCGGGTCCCACACGACCATCTCATCGAGCGGCACACCTATCCTGTATGCCGTGTTGCGACCGAGATGTTGATCGGGAAGGAAGAGAATCCGCTCGCCGCGCTCCCACGCCCACCTGAACGTCGACGCCGCATTCGAAGAGGTGCAGACCACGCCGCCACGCTCTCCGCAGAACGCCTTAATCGACGCGGCGGAGTTGATGTAGGTGACCGGTACGATGGACGTCTTCGCTCCAGAAGGTAGGGCCGCGTCGATGATACCCATCTGCTCGAGGTCGCTCCAGCACATCTCGAGCTGATCGGGATCGATCATGTCGGCCATCGAGCAGCCGGCCGCCAGATCGGGCAGGATCACCTGCTGATGGTCCGCGCTCAGCACGTCGGCGCTCTCGGCCATAAAATGCACGCCGCAGAAGACGATGAACTCGGCGTCTGGGTGCTTGGTCACCTGTTGCGCCAGCATGTAGGAGTCGCCTGTGTAGTCGGCGAACTTGATGACCTCGTCGCGCTGGTAGTGGTGGCCGAGGATGATGAGACGGCGCCCGAGCCTCGCCTTCGCTGCGCCGATGCGGACGTCCATGTCGGCGTCGGATAGGCCGACGTAGCGCTCGGGCAGCGGCTGGCGCTCCGAGAGGTGTTCTTTTTCGTACGCCGTGAGGACCGACAGCACCATATGATCGGGTCCGGTTGAAGCGGGACACTCGCGCCGCTTGTGAAACTTTCCTCAAGATCGGCACGCGAAAACCAAGGCTCATCCGAAGTAGGAACGAAGCTTGGCGTTCTCAAATTATAACATCGGATACAGGCTCACCGAAGGGTCTGAAGACCCGCGCTACCGGCTGAAGGCGGCCGATCCCGACTTGGCAGATGACTGAATGACTAGCTGACCAGACGAGCCGGTTCGACCGTGTTGTAAAGCGTATCCCGCTCCACCGGCTCCCGTCCCGCCGCCGTAATCAACCGTGAAATCTCGCGCGTGGTCAGTGCCTCGGGCGTACGGGCGCCGGCCATATGGTAGATCTTTTCTTCCTGCACCGTGCCGTCGAGATCGTCGACCCCGAACCACAGCGACGTCTGCGCCACCTCCACACCGGTTGCAATCCAGAACGCCTTCACGTGCGGGATATTGTCGAGGACCAGCCGCGCGACGGCATGAACGCGAAGCGTATCGGCGGCGCTCGGCGCCGGAAGCCGCCGCATGTGGTTGTTGTCGGGATGAAACGCAAGCGGGATGAACGCCTGCAGTCCGCCGGTCTCGTCCTGGAGCGCCCGGGCCCGCAGCATGTGATCAACGCGCTCTTCCGCCGTCTCGATGTGGCCGTAGAGCATCGTGATATTCGATCGAAGGCCCAGCCGGTGCGCCGTGCGATGAATGTCGAGGTATCGCGCGGTACCGCACTTGTCACGAGCGATCTTGCGGCGCACTCGATCGGCGAAAATCTCGGCGCCACCTCCCGGCAGCGAGTCGAGGCCGGCCGCCATCAGCTCGAGTAGCACCTGCTCGTCACTTATGCCGTAGAGATCCGCAAAGAACGCAATCTCGACCGCTGTGAAGCACTTCAGGTGCACGTCCAGGCGGATGCGCTTGAATCCGCGCAAAAGCTCCGTGTAGTAGTCAAACGGCAGATCAGGATGGAGGCCGTTGACTATGTGGATTTCCGTCAATGGCTGCTCACGGCGGCGCCGCAGCTTGTCCCAGGCCTCTTCGAGCGACATTGTGTGCGCGCCGGGATCGCCGGGTTTCAGCCGCGCGAACGCGCAGAACAGGCAGCTTGCAACGCAGACATTGGTCGCTTCGATTCGAATGTTGTGGTTGAAGTACGTGCGCCCGCCGTGGCGGCGCTCGCGCTCTCGGTTGGCCAGCCACCCGACGGCCAGCAGATCGGGCGAATCGAACAAACGGACGCCGTCGACCAGGTCGAGCCTGACGCCAGCTTCAAGCTTGTCTGCGATATCCAACAGGCCGGCGGAAATCAGGCGGGCTTGCACCCGATTATCCAATTCGCGGTTCAGGAGATGCCGAAGATTTGAATCCGGAGCGACCGGGCGCGGGGACCGTCAAGCTCGGCCATCAGAATGCGCTGCCATTGGCCGAGCACGACCTCGCCGCCGCTCAGCTGCACCGTGAGGTTGTGACCGAGGAGCAACGCGCGGAGATGGCTGTCGGCGTTCATCCGATCGCAGTCGGAAAGCTCCGGATTGTTGTGCATCCACTCGGCGTCGCGCGCCACCATCTGCTCGAGGAAGCACTTGATGTCGGTGAGCAGCGCCGACTGGAATTCGTTGATGAAGATCGCGCACGTCGTATGCATCGACCAGAGGCTCACGAGCCCTTCGCGGATATTGAACCGGCGGACGAACTCCATCACCCGGCTGGTGAGGTCCACGAGCTCGATGCGCTGGTCGGTCTGTATTACGATCGTTTCGCCGTGAATCGTCAGGCCGCCGACCTTCGCTGAAGCAACCTCGTCTACGGGCCTCTCGCGAATGGTGACAGTCGAACTCTTGCTCATGTGCTACCTCTTCGAATTGCAACTCGGCCGGTGCACGCTCCGCCCGGCGACGCGAACGGTCACGAACGGCCCATGGTACCGAAAACGGCCTGTCCGGGCAACCCGCTATAACGCATTTCCGCCCCTGCTGCGGCGCGTCCAGTCCGGAGGGAACATCGGAGGTGCTATAGTTGTTAAGGTTTTGATGCTCGCCCCGGCGGCTACGGGAAGTGGGTGCGACGCCCACACGGTCCCGCCACTGTAAGCGGCTAGCGCTCTCATCAGGTCCCTGGGCCTTCGTTCCAGGGACGGTCACTGGACTCCGGTCGGTCCGGGAAGACAGTGGGCGCGCGTTGATCCGCAAGTCAGGAAACCTGGCCATTGGGAGCGTCCTTGTTTGGCGCGTGAGACGCCGGAAGGAGCACCGATGCAACGCTTTCCTCGCCAGGCGCCGCTGGCTGTCGCCGGCTGTTCTCTCGTCACTATCTTGGTTCTTACGCTCGTGTCGGCACGAGCCGCGACCGCTGCCACGCTCTCGGGGCACCTCACGCCCGGCTACAGGGTGTCGTCGGGCGCCGGCGTCAGCGCCCCCGACGCAAGTGGGCTGCAGCTTTATGCCCGGGGTCTGAACCCCACGAACCGTACCTACGAAGAGACCCTCGGCTACCCTGCGCCCGGCCGCGGCGGGACCATTGGAGTGCGCGTTGCTGCGGGTCGATAACGTCTCGTTCACCTACCGTGAACAGGCGCCGCCCGTGCTCGAAAGCGTCTCGCTGGAAGTTGGGCACGGCGATCTCGTCGGCATCCTCGGACCCAACGGATCCGGTAAGACCACACTGCTCAAACTGATGGCTGGCACCCTCCGGCCATCGCCTGGCTCAGTCGAACTGAACGGCCGTCCACTGTCCGGCTGGTCGCGGCGCGAGGCGGCGCGCTGGATTGCGTACGTCCCGCAGGAAACACACGCGGCGTTTGATTTCACGGTGCTCGACATCGTACTGATGGGGCGCTTTCCGCACCTCGGGCCCTTCGCGCTCGAAGGGCCTTCGGATCTGGCAATCGCACGGCAGGCCCTCGAGGCGACCGGAACCGGCCGGTTCGAGGCGCGAGCCTTCAGCACGCTCAGCGGCGGTGAAAAGCAGCGCGTGGTCATCGCCAGCGCGCTCGCGCAAGCCGCCGATCTCATGCTGCTCGACGAGCCGACGGCATCGCTCGATCTCGCCTATCAGCTCGAGGTCGCCACGCTGCTCCGACGCTTGAACCGCGAGCGAGGCACAACGATGGCTATCTGTACGCACGATCTGAATCTTGCGGGAGCATTGTGCGACAAGGTTGTGCTGCTCAAGCAGGGACGTTTGCTCGCGCACGGCCCGACCCAGGAGACGGTCACGGCTGCAAACATCCGCGCGACCTACGGTGTGGATGCGGACGTTCGGTTCCATCCGCAGGCTGGACACCTGGCGGTGGTGCCCATTGCACGCACGTCCTGACGTCCGCCGGCGGTTGGCCGTGAGCACGGCGTTCTTCGGGGGCCTCGCGCTGGCGGCATGCCTTCTCGCTCCGCTTGTGGGCAGCACTCCCATTCGGTTGAGCGCGGTCTTCGATCGATCGATCCCGTTTGCCGACAACGTGGATGCGCAGATCTTCTTCGTCGCGCGCCTGCCGCGGGTCCTGGCCGCGGCGCTGGTCGGCGCCGGGCTCGCGATGGCCGGCGTCGTCTTTCAGGCGTTGTTGCGTAATCCGCTCGCATCGCCCGACACGCTCGGCGTATCGGCCGGCGCCGCGCTGGGAGCCGTGCTGGCCATCACCTTTGACGCCGACTTTGCACTGCTCGGCGTGTCGGCGGTGCCGCTGGCCAGCTTCAGCGGATCGCTTGGGGCGCTCGTCATCGTGTACGGCGTTTCCGTCGCGAGACGACGCGGCGCATCGACGCTGGTTCTGTTGCTCGCAGGCGTGACGCTGACCGCCTTGCTGTCGGCTATCTCGGCATTCGTGCGGTACCTGGCCGACTTCACCGAGACGCTGAGGACGGTGCGGTGGCTGATGGGCTCGCTGGACGTGGGTTCGTTTGTGCCGATTGGTATTGCCATGGTCCCCATGACTCTGGCGGTGGCCGGCTTCGCGACGCTGCCGCGGGTGCTCGACCTCGTGAGCATGGGTGCCGAGTCGGCCGCGGCCCGGGGTGTGGACGTCGCGTCGGCCGAGCGGGTCGCGCTTGTCAGCGCGTCGCTCGCCACCGGGGCTACGGTGGCGCTCGCCGGACCGGTCGGATTCGTCGGCATCGTCGTTCCGCACCTGGTGCGGCTGATGGTCGGCGCCGATCATCGAATCGTGCTGCCGGCGTCGGCGCTTCTTGGCGCGGCATTTCTGGTCGGTTGCGATCTTGTCGCGCGAACGGCGTTCGCGCCGACTGAGTTGCCCGTTGGTGTCGTGACGGCTCTCATCGGAGGCCCGTTTTTTTTATGGCTGCTGTTTCGCCGCCTCTGAAAATTCTGACGGCGCTCTTGCTCATCGTCGCCTGTAGCGCAGGTCTTCAGACCTGCTTGATGGCGAGCTCGAAGACTCGTACGACGAGTGCACAGCCTCTCCAGACATTGCCCGCGCCCCGGCGCATTGTGTCGCTCGTCCCGGCGACGACCGAAATGCTCTTCGCGATCGGCGTCGCCGACCGGATCGCGGGCGTTGGCTCCTACGATCGCTTTCCGCGGGAGGTCGACCTGTTTCCGCGGGTCGGCGGCCTTTTGGATCCGAACGTCGAGCGCATTCTCTCGCTCAAACCCGATCTGGTCATCGTGTATGAAACGCAGCCCGAGCTGATACGTCAGCTCGGGCGCGTCGGCATTCCGATGTTCCCGTACGTGCACCGTGGCGTGCCTGACATCACCGAGACGATGCGTGCGATCGGCGCGCGCGTCGGCGTCACGGCGGCCGCCGAGGCTGTCGCCTCCCTCATCGACAGGCAACTCTCCGAGTTGCGTGTGCGCATGGTCGGACGACCCCGGCCGACAACGCTGCTCGTGTTCGGCCGCGAGCCCGGCTCGCTGCGCTTCATCGACGCCAGCGGCGGCTACGGGTTCCTCCACGATCTGCTGGAGATTGCGGGCGGGTCGAACGTACTGTCGGACTTGAAGCGCCAGTCGGTGCAGATAAGCACCGAGATGATTCTCGGGCGCGCGCCGGAGGTGATCATCGAGCTGCAGGCCGGCGCCTCGCCGAGACGCGAGCGACTGGATGTTGAAGCGCGTGTGTGGGACGCGCTGC
The DNA here is from genome assembly GCA_965197865.1 of Vicinamibacterales bacterium. Lineage (GTDB taxonomy): Bacteria > Acidobacteriota > Vicinamibacteria > Vicinamibacterales > CAVVIG01 > CBDANZ01. The sequence goes on along the minus strand of CBDANZ010000005.1, from coordinate 391,789 downwards.
CCTCCGTTCCGGCCGTGAGAAACAAGCGCGTGCACCTGCTCGTGGGCGACGAGTTCGTCGTGCCCGGCCCGCGTATCGTGCTCGCTGGCAAGCGCTTCGCTCAGACGCTCCACCCGGGCGCGTTTGCAAAGTGAATTTGATCATTGGAAGGCGGGCCTTTTCAGGCCCGCCTTCACGACGCGAATTCGATCTTGACGGGCCCTGGCAGCAGCCCGGCCGTTTGGGCCTGGCTGAATAGCCGCCGCACAGCCTGGCGGCCGCGTTCGCCGTATTCAAGCGTCAGGCTGTTCACGTACATTCCGACGAACTCGTCGGTCTGTGCGCGATCAAGACCGCGGCCGAACTGCATCGCATAGTCGACCGCCTCTTTCCGGTGCTCTAGCCCGTAGGCGATGCTGTCGTGCAGCAGGCGCGAGAGCCTGGCAATGGTCGAGGCCCCGAGATCGCGACGAATCACATTACCGCCAAGCGGCAGCGGCAGGCCGCCGGTGCGGTCGGCCCACCACTGCCCAAGATCGACGATCTTCTTCAGGCCTTCGTCCGCGTAAGTCAGCTGGCCTTCGTGAATCAGCAGCCCGGCGGCGATCTCTCCCGTTCGTACCTTGTCCTGAATCCGATCGAACGGCACCACAACATACTCCACTGCCGGATCGAATAGTCGCAGGGCGAGAAGAGCCGTCGTTAACTTGCCTGGTACGGCCACTCGAATGCCCTTCAGCGAAACTGGCCCGCTCTGCCTGGCGACGACGATGGGGCCGTAGCGGTCGCCCATGCTGGCGCCGTGCGGTAACAGAATGTAGCGATCGGTTAAGTATGCGTATGCATGAAATGAGACGGCAGTGATCTCGTACTTGCTTTCGAACGCGGCGCGATTCAGCGTTTCGATGTCAGACAGCACGTGCTCCAACTCGAGCCCGTTCGACGGCACGCGGCCGCTCGCCAGGCCGTAGAACATGAAGGCATCGTCGGAGTCGGGGCTGTGCGCAACACGGATTTTCATGGGACGTCGTCATCTACCTCGGCACCGACGTAGGGCTGCGACGCGGGTTTGATGACGATCGTGAGGCCGAAGCCGACGAGGACGAGGGACGCGGCCAGGCCGACATACAAGCCGTGGCCCATTAGGATATCCGGTGCGGCTCCTACTGGGGTATCTTGCACGATCGCAATCGCCTGGCTTCTCGTCCGCGCGCGACTGGTGATGGTGCGCGGCATGATGCGCCACGACAGGAACATGATACCGAGCGCGATGAGGCCGACGAGCAGGAGCGGGTGACGTGAATTCTTGCGCGTGATGAGACTGAGCGTAGCCAGCACGGCGGCGAGCGCGCCGAGGCCTGCGATCGACAGCGCCGCGACGTCAGGAAAGCCCGTCAACGTGACGTTGTCGACGATCACCCACGGCAGAAAGGCGCTCGTGGACAGCACCGCACCAGCAATGAGCGGGATGATGTACGCCCGCATCCCCGGACGGAATATCCCGCACCAGCTCATCGCCGGCGCGGCTCTTTCTCCCAAGCGAACGTGTAGCTCAGCCCCAAGCAGGAGCCGCCCCGAACGCCGACACGCAACCCGCCTTCGTCGATGCCATGCCTGCTCATCAACGCGCGAATCTTGTGCGCGACCGTCTCGGTGACCTGAATCATGACGATTTCACCATCACGCCGTCGGCTGCGTGCTGGCTTCAACCGCCGTCGCCTTCGCGACTTTCTTTCTCTTGTAGTCGTTGATGGCCGCCTTGATCGCGTCTTCGGCCAGCACCGAACAGTGAATCTTCACCGGCGGCAGGCTCAGCTCGGTGACAATGTCGGTGTTCTTGACCGCGAGCGCCTCATCCACGGTCTTGCCCTTCAGCCATTCCGTGGCGAGGCTCGAGCTGGCAATCGCGGATCCGCATCAGAATATCTTGAACTTCGCATCGTCGATGGCGCTGGTCTTGGGATTGACCCTCACCTGCAGCTTCATCACGTCTCCGCACTCAGGCGCGCCGACCAGGCCCGTGCCGATGTTGGGATCCTGCTTGGGCAGCGAGCCAACGTTGCGCGGGTTCTCGTAGTGATCGATGACCTTGTTCGAATACGTCATTGGTCAGTCCTCTCAGTGCACTTCCCACTGCATCGTTGACAGATCGACGCCTTCCTTCGCGAGTTCGTACAGCGGGGACATCTCCCGCAGCCGCGTGACAACGGTCACGAGCTTGCTCGCCACATAGTCGACTTCTTCGGTTGTGCTCCAGCGCCCGAGGCCGAAGCGGATCGAGGAATGCGCCAGATCGTCGCCGGCGCCCAGCGCCTTCAGCACATAAGACGGCTCCAAGCTCGCTGAGGTACACGCCGACCCCGACGAGACCGCGACGTCGTTGATGCCCATCAGCAGCGACTCGCCCTCGACGTACGCAAAACTGATGTTCAAGTTGTGTGGCAGCCGGTGCTCGATCGAGCCGTTGACGTAGATCTCGTCCAGCCCCTGATGTAGCTTGTCGTTCAGCCTGTCGCGCAGCTTCCGCAGCCGCTCCGTGTCGGCCGCTATCTCCTGCCGGCACAGCTCGGCGGCCTTACCGAACCCGACGATACCCGGGACATTGAGCGTGCCGGATCGCATACCGCGCTCGTGACCACCGCCGTCGATGATCGGCGCCAGCAGCACCCGCGGGTTGCGGCACCGCACGTACAGCGCGCCCACGCCTTTGGGGCCGTACATCTTGTGCGCGCTCATGGACGCGGTGTCCACTTTCAGGTCATTCGCGTTGAACGGGATTTTGCCGACCGCCTGCGCCGCATCGGTATGGAAGAGGATGCTCTTCTCCTTCGCGATCGCACCGATCTTGGCAATCGGCTGGATGGCGCCGATCTCGTTGTTAGCCGTCATGATCGTGATGAGGATGGTCTTCCCGGTAATCGCGCCCAGCAGATCGTCGAGGCTGATCAGGCCGTCTTTCTGCACCGGCAGATAGGTCACTCGGTAGCCTTCCTTCTCGAGCCGCTTGCACGTGTCGGCGACCGCCTTGTGCTCGGTGACGCAGGTGATGATGTGGTTTCCCTTCTTGTGGTACATCTCGGCGACGCCCTTGATCGCAAGGTTGTCGGCTTCGGTCGCGCCGCTGGTGAATACGATCTCCTTGGCGTTCGCCCCGATGAGATCGGCTAGCTGCTTGCGCGCCTTCTCGACCGCCTCTTCAGCCTCCCAGCCGAACGGATGATTGCGGCTCGCTGCGTTGCCGAAATGCTGCGTGAAGTACGGCACCATCGCTTCGACAACGCGCGGATCGACCGGCGTCGTGGCGTGGTAGTCCATGTAAATCGGAAATGTGGGGGGCATTCGTTTTCTCATCCGCTAGCGCGGCTCTTTCGGGGCTGCTATCACTGGTTCGAATGCAGCATCGCGGTCTGCGCGTGGGGCGGCGACGGAACATCGGCCGCCAGCTCCGCGATGGTGCACTCGACGAGCGCCGACAGAATCCGGTCCCGGACGCGCCAGAGCGGATCCCGGACGTTGCACTTCGTAAACTGCTCGCACGTGCCCTCACCGGTCGAGCACGCCGTGACGGTGACCGGACCGTCGATCGCCTGAATCACGTCGGCGACCGACATCGCGCTCGGTGCCCGCGCAAGCCGATACCCGCCGAGCGTGCCCTGATGCGACGCCAGGAGGCCGCGGCCGACCAGGCGCTGGAGGATCTTCGCGAGCAACTCGATCGGGATGTCGTACTGCGCGGCGATTTCACGGGTGTTCGACGGGCCGCGGTCTTCACGCAACGCCAGATGCTTCATGGCCATCAGCGCGTAGTCCGCCTTTTTTGAAAGTCTCAGCATTACCTTGTGAACCCAGCTTAAATTAGGACCTTAAAGGTCCTAATTTTAATATTTGGGCTGCGATGAATCAACCTTATCGATCCACTCGAGAATGCCGCCTTTCAGGTTGAGCACCCGCTCGAACCCCACGGATCGAAGGAAATCGGCCGCTTTCGCGCTTCTTGCGCCCACCTTGCAATGCACTACGATTTCCTCGTGCCGGCTGATCTCGGCGTACCGCCGCGGGACCTCGCCAAGCGGAATCAGTACCGTGCCGGGAATCCGGTTGATCTGGTATTCGTTGGGCTCACGCACGTCCACGAGCGTCAGCCTGTTGCCGCCATCGAGACGCCGCTTGAGCTCGACCGCCGTGATCTCCGTGGCCGGGTTGTATGCGGCCGCATCCGCGCTTTCCGGAGCGGCTGGGTGGAGACCGCAGAACTCCTCGTAGTCGATCAGCTTCGTGACGGTCGGGTGCGTTCCGCAGACCGGGCAGTCGGGATCCTTCTTCAGTTTCAGCTCACGGAACCGCATTCGAAGCGCGTCGTAGATCAGGAACCGGCCGATGAGCGGCTCCCCGATCTCGACAATAAGCTTGATCGCCTCGGTGGCCTGAATGACGCCGATGACGCCGGGCAACACGCCCAGGACGCCGCCTTCGGCGCAGCTCGGGATCAGCCCTGGCGGCGGCGGCTCTGGATAGAGGCATCGGTAGCACGGGCCCTCTTTGGTCGCGAAGACCGACGCCTGTCCCTCGAAGCGAAAAATACTGCCGTAGGCGTTGGGTTTGCCGAGCAGCACGCACGCGTCGTTGGTGAGATACCGCGTCGGGAAATTGTCGGTCCCGTCAACAATCACGTCGTAGGGCTCAAACAGCGTCAGCGCGTTCTTCGAAGACACCGCGTCCTCGTAGGTCGGAATGTCGATATTCGGATTGAGGGCGTGCAGTCGATCTTTCGCCGACGTCAGCTTCGATCGGCCGACGTCGGGCGTTGCGTGGATGATCTGCCGCTGCAGGTTGCTGAAGTCGACGACGTCGAAGTCAACCAGGCCAATCGTGCCGACGCCGGCCGCCGCGAGGTACATCGCCGCAGGCGATCCGAGGCCGCCGGCGCCAATGCAGAGTACCCTCCCGGCCTTCAGCTTCCGCTGCCCATCGATGCCGAGTTCCGGCATGATCAGGTGGCGGCTGTAACGTTTGATCTCGTCGTTTGTGAGCTGCGGCATTTCCCGCGGGGTGCGGCTCGAGGTGGATCTCACCGAGGACGGCACTTCGGTGGTCGGCGCGCCGCCCGCCACTGACGGGATGATGCTGAGGGTGTCGCCCGGCGACACCGGCGTCTGCTCCTTCTGCAGATAGCGGATGTCTTCGTCGTTTAGATACACGTTGACGAAGCTCCGCAGTTTTCCTTGTTCGTTGTACAGATGCGCCTTAAGGCCGCCGTGCTTCCGCGTGAGATCCGCCAGCAGCTCCCCAACGGTCGCTCCGTCGGCCTCGACGGCGTCTCGCTTATCAGTGTAGGGTCTGAGCGGTGTTGGAATCAGGATTCTCGTTGCCATACAATGCGCCCTCTTCGAAGGTAGACCGGCCGTCTTTCAGAAACCATACTGTCATGTCATGCGCCGTACCGGACGCGACCGAAACGATCACATACGCGAAAGTCGGCCACGCGTGATCGAGATCGAACTGCGAGGGCCGCGCCGGATGATCCGGGTGCGAGTGATAGAACCCGAGAAGCTCGCCGCCGTGCCCGCTCGCCCGCTCTTCGGCCATTCGATAATCCGACGGGCGAACCAGAAACCGTCGCCGCGGCCCCTCCTCCGTGGTGTTAGGTAGCGGGACTGCCATCGTCACCCTGTCGCCCGTTCCAACCAGCGCACCGCAGCACTCGTGTGGGTACGTCTCTTCCCCGTGTCGCCGAATCGCCTGGTTGACGCCGGGACCGAGCGTCGTGCGACGTGCGCTTGCCGTCACTGGTCCGCCGTCCAAAAGTATTCGGACAGATACTTCTCGGCGCCGTCAGGAAACACCGTCACGACGACGCCGTGATCGAGGCGGCGGGCCACTTCGAGCGTGGCCGCAAGCGCAGCGCCCGACGAGATGCCGGTGAGCAGGCCCTCTTCCTTGGCCAGTCGGCGAACCATCGTGTGCGCGGCCTCGGTGCTGACGCGCAAATCCTCGTCGGCCAGCGAAGCGTCGTAAATCGGCGGGACGATCGCCAACGCCATGTGCTTCAGCCCTTCCAGGCCATGGAACGGTCCTTCGGGTTGAAACGATATCAGCTTGATGGCCGGATTGAAGCCGCGCAGCGCCCGGCCGGCGCCCATGAATGTGCCGCTCGTTCCGAGCCCCGCCACGAAATGGGTGAGCCGGCCCGACGTCTGTTCGATGATTTCCGGTCCGGTAGTGTCGAAATGCGCGCGCCAGTTCGAGTCGTTGCTGTACTGATCGGGATAGAAGTACTTCTCCGGGTTTGCCGCCACCACCTTCCGCACCTCGCGAATGGCGCCGTCTGTGCCTTCGAGGGGGTCCGTCAACACTAGCTCGGCGCCCAGGGCTCGAAGTATCAACTTGCGCTCGGGACTCGCGTTATCCGGCAGGAACAGCTTCACCGTGTAGCCGCGCGCCGCTCCCACCATTGCGTACGCAATCCCAGTGTTGCCCGAGGTCGCATCGACGATCGTCAGGCCCGGCTTGAGCGCGCCCGACGCCTCGCCGTCGAGAATCATTCGCGCGGCCGCGCGGTCCTTCACCGATCCGCCCGGATTCTGCCACTCCGCCTTGCCGTACAGCTCAACGCCACCCTTTTCCCGTTCGAACCGCCGGAGGCGGACAAGAGGCGTCCTGCCGATCAGATCCAGAACCGACGAGGCGATGCGATCACCCACTTGCGCCGGAGACGACGAAGAAGACATAGTGATATACGAGTGTACTAGTCCTAAATTATACCAATCGATGCGGTCGGCCTGTCAAAGTAGCTATCGCAACGATCACGGAGCGTTCTCAGGTCGTTTGTTATACTCGCGCGCCCGCAATGACCCCGCCTTCGACCACACAACCTCAATCCAACCAGCGGGATCCGGATGTCTTCGTTCGCATGGGCGGGTGGTTGTTCAGGTGTCGGACGTTTCTGCCGCTGCCGATCGTGCTTGCGGTCCTGCTGTTCCCCTCTACCAGTTCCTCGTCATCTCTTCGCTGGACCGGCGTGACTCTCTGTGCGGCCGGAGAGCTCCTGCGGCTGTGGGCCGTTCATCACATCGGAGTCATCTCTCGGACGCGCAGCGACCGTCTCGGCCCGCTTGTCGCCACCGGTCCGTTCCGGCTCGTTCGAAATCCGCTGTACCTGGGCAACATCGCGCTCTGGACCGGCTTCGCGCTGAGCGCGCGGATCGCCTGGCTGACTCTGCCCATCTTCGTCCTGCTCGGCTTTCAGTACCGCGCGATCGTGAGATGGGAAGAACGGCTGCTTGCGTTGCGGCTAGGCGAGAGCTATCGCGCGTACGTGGTCTCGGTGCCTCGATGGTTGCCGCGGCCGGGGGGGCGGATCGACCGCGGTAGGTTCAGCGCTGAAGTGTCAGATCGGAAGGTTTCCTGGGGCGAGACATTTTTCAGCGAGCGGGGCACTCTCCTCGCCATCGCGGCTGGGTATCTCGTGCTCGGGCTCAAATCGAAATTGTGAAGTCTGAAGTCTTACTCGGAACAAACGATCCTAGAGCCGATGCTGTACGCATAGGTGTTAGGAGGCACTTTGTATCGATAGGCGCAGCGCAGCATTGCCACCTCGTCACTCACCCACGATCCGCCGCGCACGATACGCGTGGCTCCCACCGATGGTCCGACGGGATCGCGCGCTTCACTGATGGCGTAGTAGTCGAGGCTGTACCAATCAGAGATCCATTCCCAGACGTTGCCGGCCATGTCGTACACGCCGTACGCATTCGGTTCGTACGTTCCGGTGGGCCGCGTGCCGCGCGGGTGCTTCACCGAACCGTCGATAAGGAAGTTGCATCTCGATGGATCAATGTCGTCACCCCACGGATACCGATGGCCGTCGACGCCGCCGCGCGCGGCTTTCTCCCATTCCGCCTCGGTTGGAAGGCGCACGACCCGGCCGGCCGAGCGTGTCCAAAAACCACTGGCAGTACGCGACGGCATCGTCGTACCGGATGAGGACGACCGGATGACTGCCGTGGCCGGTGGGCGGCTTCCGGTTTTCCTCCAGACGTAGGGTATAGCGAGCTCCTTGAAGACGGCGTCCTGGCCGCCGGCGGTGATGAGCGGCAGACCGCGAATGGAGGGAGCCGGATAACCTGTGGTACGCACGAAGCGCGCGTACTCGCCGTCGGTGACCGGAAAGCGGCCGATGAAGAACTCGCCGATGTGCACACGGTGCACCGGACGCTCGTCCTCATTCGGCGTCGGACGCGCCCATGAGGAATTCGCCAGCTGGAATGCGCGCCAGATTGGACAAAGGCGCAGGCGTCATCGTGGGGTCGGGCACGACTGGACGCGCCGAGAGGAGCGTCGGCGTCGGTCACTACAGTCTGAGTATATTAGAGTGACACCGTAGACGCGAATGGCGCTTTCAGGGATAGGTTTAGGTGTTGTCTGATGGAGATCTCGGAAGTCAAGCGGCGCCTCGCTGGAGCCATCGAGCGATCGAAGCGTGCGGCCGCCGCACGTCGGGCTCGTTCCGACGAAGCGGCGCGTGAATACGCGGTGTTCCTTGAAAAGACGGCGGTGCCACTGGTTCGGCAGGTGGCCAACGCGCTGAAGGCCGGCGGTTACCCCTTCGGCGTTTTCACGCCGGGTGGAAGCGTTCGACTGATGTCGGAGAAAAGATCAGAGGACTACATCGAGCTCACGCTCGAAACAGAGGGCGACGAGCCACGGGTTGTCGGTCACAGCCGACGCGCCCGCGGCCGGCGCATCATCGAATCGGAACGACCGATTGGCAACGGGCCGATCCGCGATCTCACCCAGGAGCACGTGCTCGGTTTTCTGCTCGAGAAGCTGGAGCCGTTCGTCGAGAAATAGGACTACGCGTACCGTTCGACCGCCGAGGTGTTCACACCCTACCGCTTGAGCAGGGCTAGGAATCCAGTGCGATCGGCCGCTCGGCGGTACGCTTCGCGAACGTCGACTGCCCCGCTCAGTACGTAGCCGACCAGCGCATCGTTGGGCGGCACCATTCCGTGCACGCGGCCGCCCTCAATCGCCAGCGGCAATTGAGACGTCTTGCCTTCCGTGAGCAGGCTGCGAACGGCGGGCGTGTTGAGCAGCACGTCTCTCGCGGCGACGCGGCCACCCCCGGTCCTCTTGAGCAGTACGTGCGCAACGACGCCGCGCAGGTCTTGCGCGAGCGACAGCTGCACTTGGCGCCGGTACTCAGGGGGATACAGATCGATGATGCGGTCGATGCCCCCGCTTGCGCTAGGCGCCGGGAACCCGCCGATCACGAGCTGACCCGACGCGGCTGTATCGAGCGCGAGGTTCATCAGCCCGGCGGTCCGCACTTCCTCGAGCACCAGCACGTCGGGGTCTTCGCGCAGCGCCGTTCGCGCCACCGCCAGCATGTCGTCGGTGGTGCCGCGGACCTCGCGCTGGCTCATCGTTTCTGCGTCGCGCGGCGACGACGGTGAAGTATTCGTCCGGCAGCTCCGCTTGTGCCGGCAGCTCGTACTGGACCGCGCCAAACTCTTCGAGCGAGTTTTGCGATTCGAGCGGCAGGATCTGATCGACGATGCCAATCACCGCTTCGAGGTTGAGGCCGCGGGTGGCGAGATCGACTTGACCTGTCAGCGTCACAATGTAAGGGTTTCTCGCCCACGTGCATGACGACGGCTTCGCCGTCGAGGCGGACCATCGCTTGAAGCAGGGTAGAGACGAAGCTCATGTGCCTATGCAGGCGCCTTCACGAAACTGCACGCCCCGGCGTTCACACGCGCAAGAGTCGCACAGCGTCAGTGTCGGCTTGGCGGACACAGCGCATTAGGAATCTCGCGCCTCGTAGAGACGGACGAGCTCGACCAGTTTGTATCCGCGAGTCTGATACGGTGGAACGATGCGCTCGGTTCTCAGATACTGAAGGAGGCCTTCGTCGGAGTAGTCGGGCGGGCCGATCTCCGGAATGTCTCTGAGCGCCTGCTCCAACACGGGTACCGTCATGATTTTTTCGGTCACGATCCGCTGCACGGGTAAGAAGGGGAAACGCCGTTCGCGGCGCGTCCTGGTTGCGAAGTGAACGAAGATCTCATTGCTGATGAAATTGTAATCGGCCTCCGAACGGCTCGACGGCGCGTCTTCGACACGCAGGGAGATCACTTCGGCCATCTGCTGTAGGCGATCGATGAGAGCCTGCGTGAACGCCCCTTCGCCAGACCACTTCGAGGTGTCTACACGCATTGACGCATCTCACTTGTGCGCCTGATGAATGGCCATCAGGCCCCCGAGTACACCGTAGTGCCGGACACGCGCGAATCCGCGTGCTTCCATCAGTTGCGCGACGCCGTCCGCGCCGGGATAATCGCGGATCGACGCGGGAATATAGCGGTACGTGTCGGGATCGCCGTGCAGAAGCCATCCGAGCAGACCGCCGACCATGGTCAGATACAGCAGATAGGCCGCTCGCACCAGGCCGTTTCGGGGCCGGTTGAAGTCGAGTGAAAGCGCCTGGCCCTCAGGCTTTAGCACCCGAAGCATCTCGTCAATCGCGACCGTGAGATCGGGGACGTTCCTTAGGCCGTAGCCGGTCGTCACGATGTCGAAGGACGCCGCGGGGAAAGGCAGCGCCATCATGTCGCCGACGAGAAACGTCGGAACTACATCCCGCGTGGCCTTCATCCTCGCGAGCTCGATCATCCGCCTGGTCAGGTCGAGGCCGACGACTCGCGCGGATCGCTTCGAGAAGGCGAACGCGAGGTCGCCCGTGCCCGTGGCGAGATCGAGGACGCGTATGGAGGGCGCGGGCGCCGCAAGATCCACGAGCCGCTTTTTCCAGCCCCGGTCCCGTCCCCACGACAGTACCACGGTGATGAGATCGTAGCGATCGGCGATCGTCGCAAAGAGTTGCCGGACGTAACGGCGCTTGCCCTCCGGCGTCGCAACGCGATCGCGTACCGACATTTCTTACTTTCTCGGGAGGCCCCACCCGCATAATATCGCCCTATGTTGCCGTCGAGCACGGTCGAGAACTACCTGAAGGCCATTTATCAGGGCCAGGCCGTGCTGGCGCCCGACGAGCGCCTGGTGCCGATGGGGCAGGTGGCCGCCTCGCTCAACGTCACGCCGGGAACCGCGACGACCATGGTGAAAGCGCTCGCCGACTCCGGGCTGGCGGAGTACGAGCCGTACAGCGGCGTCCACCTCACGCCCGCGGGCGAGAAGCTCGCGGTGCTCGTGCTGCGGCGCCATCGCCTGGTCGAGTTGTTCCTCGTGCAGGTGATGGGTATGAGCTGGGCCGAAGTGCATGACGAGGCCGAAAAGCTCGAACACGTCGTCTCGGAGCGGCTCATCGAGTGCATCGACCAGATGCTCGGGCGGCCGACGCACGATCCTCACGGCGATCCCATTCCGACCGCGGAAGGGATGATCGCGCCGCGTCATTTCGAAAGCCTGCTCACGTGCCCGATTGGCACGCCGCTCAGAGTGGCGCGCATTGTGGATCAGGATCCGGCATTTCTGCGGTTCATCGAAACAAACGGTCTCAAGCCCGGCCAGGCGATCGAAGTCGAAGCGCGCGACGCGGCGGCCGATTCTGTGAAGCTGGGCGGGCGGAACCGAGCGTCAATCGTCATCGGCGCGGGAGCCGCATCAAGGCTGCTTGTCGAAGTCGCCGACTAGCCCAAAGAGATTCGAGGAACGCGACGAGCACGCCGCGCGCGGCTGGACCAAGCTCGGCGAAACGCTTTCGAACCGCCTCTGCCTCCCCGCGGTGACGGCCTATGGCCTCTTCGAGCGTGCTGGCGCTCCCATCGTGCAGGAATTGGCGCCGCACCCACAAGACCCCACAGCGAGGGCGTCCGAATCTCGTCAGGCGCCGCAGACGTCTGGGGAATGCTGTCGCCCGTCCCGATGTCGTGACGAAGCGCAGGCGATCCGAGAACCGATGCGTGAAAAGCAGCACGAACCGGTGGAAGTCGAGAACTCCGGAGGTGCCGTCGGTAGGCCGGTTGAAGTGAAAACCCATGTAGCCGGAAACGGGGCTGGTTTGGGGAGCCCCGGCTGAACTAGTCGTCTGAGCCCGACCCGACGCTGCGGCAGCAAGCTTGGCGAGGGGAGCCTCGGTCGCCGCCAGGCCGCCGGAGAGAGGCAACGTCAGCAATGAAGCCGCGATGAATTCCAACAACAAAGACATTATTCCTGATGGTTGAAAATTAATTCAGCAGTCTAGAGATGGCACCGAAGCGTTGTCAAGACGCCTCGGGTTTTCCATATTCTGCGAAGGATGTCGGAGTCTCCCACACCTTGACGCGAGCAACCGGAAGTCCCTGTCCGTTGGCGTACTCGAAGATCAGACGTGCGATACGCTCTACCGTGGGGTTGCTGTCGAGCAGATACATCGGCTCGCCAAGCGGCTCGAGTAGCCTGACGAGCGGATCATCGTGCCGAAGCACCATCTTGTGGTCGATCTCGCGATCGATCCAACCCTTGACGATGCGTTTGATGTCGCTGAAATCGCAGACCATGTTGTTCTTGTCGAGGCGGTTCGTGCGGAGCTCGATGTCTGCGACGGCGTTGTGCCCGTGCAGGTGCTTGCAGATCCCGTCGTAATCGAGTAGCCGGTGACCGTAGCAGAACTCGATGCGTTTGGTGACGGAGTACATAGGTAGATCTAAGGATTTGAGGATCTCACATTACTCCAATAAAATCCTTAAATTCTGAAATCCTCAAGTCTTCAGATCTCAGCGGTTCTCTTGTCGGGCGGTCTCGACAGCGCGGTGCTTCTTGCCGAAGAAGCCGGCACCGGAGACGTGCAGCCGATTCACGTCGCCGTGGGGCTCGCGTGGGAACGGGCGGAGCACGCGGCCATCGAAGGGTTTCTCGCGGGCGCGGGGCTGGGGGCCGGCGTGCGGTCGCTTGTGTCGCTCACCTCCGACATGACCGGCGTGTATCGGCCGGCGCACTGGGCGATTCAGGGACGGCCGCCCTCTTATCACACCCCGGACGAAGACGTGTATCTGCCGGGTCGCAATGTCGTCTTGCTCGCCGCAGCGGGCGTGTACTGCGGGTCAACAGGAATCGCCCGGCTGGTGCTCGGGACGCTGGGTCATAATCCGTTCCCCGACGCAACGCCGGCCTTCCGCGCGGCTATGGCGTCCGCGCTGTCGCTTGGCCTCGACCACGCGCTCAAGATCGATGCTCCGTATGCGCGGGTGAGCAAGTCGGAAGTCATCCGCCGCGGCGTCGCCCTTGGCGTCCCGCTGGCGCTCACCTTGTCGTGCATGAATCCCGCCGAGACACACGTCTCTTTTCCAACGGGCCCACTTGAAGGGAAAGTTGTGCCGCCATTGTTTCCGCGGCACTGCGGCGTGTGCAGCAAATGCCGCGAGCGCCACGACGCATTCGTCGAAGCGGGTGTCGACGATCCCACGTGCTACCGAGACCGCCGCTACATTGCGCGGTAACACTGCGCGCTGCGGCGTAGCCCAGCTGTAGCGCAGGACCTTAGTCCTGCTCGTTGTGCGCACGGGGGCAGGTCTGAAGACCTGCGCTACTCGGGCGTGCCGCGGGTGTACACAAGTCGGCCACCCACGTAGGTCTGCACGACAGAGAGCTGCGCATCCAGCACTACCAGGTCGGCGGCGGCCTCGACGCCAAGCAGGCCGTGCCCGACCAGCCCGAGCTCGCGCGCCGGTGTCGTGGCACACATCGTCGCCGCGTCCACGAGCGACAGCCCAATGCGCTCCACCAGCATGCGAAACGCCCCGTCCATGGTCAGGACGCTACCGGCCAACGTGCCGTCAGCGAGAAAGGCGGCGGAATCGCGCGATGTAATCGTCTGACCACCGAGTCGGGCCTGGCTCCCGGCCGGAAGACCCGATGCTGCCGTGCCGTCGGTGATCGCCAGGATCCGCGAGGGTCGCTTGGCGGCGACCGCTGTCCGCACGAGGGCAGGATGGACGTGAATACCGTCGCAGATGAGCTCCGCGGCTACCTCCTCGGTTTGAAGAACCGCGCCGGCCAGCCCCGGCGCGCGATGACCCAGCGGAGGCATGCGATTGAACAAGTGGGTGGCCTGCCGCGCACCGACTGCGATCGCCGCTAGCGCTTCGTCGTAGGTGGCGGCCGAGTGGCCCAGCGATACGGGGTAACCCCGCGCCGACAGCCAGGCGACCAGATCGAGGGCGCCGTCGAGCTCCGGCGCCAGCGTCACGATGCCGACGTCGGGCGCGGCTCGCTCGATCTCGCGCAAGATGTCGGCCCCGTCAAAGTCTCGCGGCCCTGAAAGGGCCGCGCTGCGGTCGTCTAGAATCGCGCCGCGGTCGTCCGGGACACCTCGTACATAGGGCGGCCCTTCCAGGGCCGCCATTGCCCCCCGTGGACTGCGCAGGCAAGCCGCAGGCTGCGCGCCCCTGTATTCCGGGCCGATGAAGTTGCTTTCGAGATGCGCAGGCAGCACGCGAGCGGCTCGTGGATCCGGTTCCGCCCGCTGGCGCCGCACCTCAGCCAGAACGCGACGAAGCTGGTGCGGCGCACAGGCCACGGTCGTCGGACAGAACGCCGTGACTCCGTACCGCGGCAGATGTTCCGCCATCGATGCGATGGGCTCGCCCTCGTCGAGCGTATCGATACCGTCCACGCCGTGCACGTGCACGTCGATGAAGCCGGGAACGATATAGTGACCTTCGAAGGCGAGGCGCGGCGCTGTTTGCACGGCGCCGAGCCGGATGTCGACAATCTTGCCGTCTTCGATTGCAACGGTGCCAGAACTCAGCATGCGGTCGGGCAGCACGAGCGCAGCGCCCGACAGGACGATCATGGCCGAGACGCGACAGCCAGTCGCACGGCGCCGATTGCGGGAGCGTCGGACACAAGAGCGGCCCGCGCAATGGTCAGCGCCTGCGTCATGGGGGACGGAAGGTGATGACCGATTTCAGCCCGCACCACATCGAGCAGTAGATTGGCAGCCGACGCCATGATGCCGCCAAGCACGAGTATCTGGGAGTCGGTAGTGGCCGCCAGGTTTGCGCTCGCCATGCCGAGGTACTTCGCCGTGCCGCGCAGCACGGAAATCGCGACGCTGTCGCCACCAGGTGCTGCAGCAAGTCCGTGGTCCAGGGTGACGGCCGAGAGCTCACCTCTAATCGTGTCCTGCATCTTTGAGTGATCACCAGCCTTGACGCGCCAGATCAAGCGTCTGACGATCCACGAGGCCGCGACCTCGGCTTCGAGATATCCCACCTTGCGGTACTGCTCGCGGTCGACGGGATTGAGCGCCGGCCAGGCGACGGTGGGCGCGCGACGATGGGCGCCCGTGACTGGCGCGCCGTCTCGAAGAATGCCAGCGCTTGTGCGATCGCCTGCGCCGAAAAGGACGACGTCTTTCGCGCCGCGCGCTGCACCAGTCCACGCTTCGGCGGCGGCGGCGCCCGAGGCGATTGGCGGGTTGTGAAGAAACAGGCCGGCGAATTTTCCGGCCAGGGCTTTCATTGCCGAAACCGATCCGGGCGACTCAGAGTCAAGTGACGCAACGGCGCGGCCGGCCGGCGCGGCCCTGCCAGCTTCTCGAGCGCACTGAGCGCTGCGCTCTCGAGGCTTGTTGCCGCTTCCGACTCCGCACGAGCGAGGATCCGACCGGCGTGGTCCAGGCTGACGGCGATCGCAGCGTTTTCGAGAAGTTCAAGCCCAATCATCGAAGTGTGCCTTCGCCGCGTCCCCAGTCTGCGTTGACCTGCAGCTTGCGGCCCTCGAGCGGCAGCGCCGTGAAATTATCGGTGGGGGGCTGGAAGAGTGCGCGATCGACCCGGGCCAAGAGCGACGAGAGCTGGCGCTCATCGGGCGCGTTGATCACCAGGACCCCGCCGCCTTCCTGGGGCGGAAAACGGCGATCGTCGAGGTAGTCACGATCCATCGTGACCAGCGTCCGACGGAGCTGCAGGGCCAGTCGGTAATGTCTGACATCCGGTGCGCGCCTGAGCTCGTCGTCTTCCAGGACGAACAGCACGTCCCAATGGAGCAGCGTGCGCATATAGGCGACGAGGCCCGCCGCCACGTTGGCGTCGGCGTAAACCCGCGGTCGCGGCGACAAGCGCCCAGCATGCGGCGCCAGCTCAGACGACAAGGTCCCCATCTATCTTCCTCCCGCGCGCCGCTTTCGCCTCCCGCGTGAGGTCGGCGACCAGGCTGTCGCGCCGATGGACGAGCTCTTTGCGTTTGCGTCGTCCGTTGGCCGACGCGATGGCGTATTCACAGAACAGCGGAAACGCAATCGTCGAGTCGCAGTACGCCACGACCGTGTCGGGGAGGACGCCCGGGTTCACCTTTCCCCAGCTCACGGCTTCGGCCGGCGTCGCGCCCGAGAGGCCGCCCCAGACGACCTGGTCCGTCGTGATCTGGATGAAGTAGTCGTTGCCGCCCTTCGGGAGACCGTACACTTCCCAGAGCGTCGGCTGCGCCTGCAGGTAGAAGTTCTTCGGTGACCCGCCCCCGAGAATCACGCAGCCGTTCTGCTTGCCGGCCAGCACGATCGCGCACACCTCGTTGACGTCCTTGTTGGGATCGATCATGAAACGGCTGTCGTTCATCAGCTCGTGATACGCGATGTTCATCCCAATCGAGCTGTCGCCTGGCGACGACGTGTAGATCGGCACTCCGGCCAGGGCGGCGCCTGCGACGACCGAATGATCTTCGCAGCCGGGGAGCCGCTCCGCCAGATCGCGTCCCAATCGATAATGGAATTCGGAGGTCGACACAGCTTCATTCAGGCCCGAGCGGACGATGAATCCCCGAATGTACGCGTCGGTCTCGAGCAGTACGGTGGCCGGAAATAGGATGTCGTAAATGCGGATGATGCCTTCTCGGTACAGCTCGACGTCATCGAGAAATGGCGACCCGCGGCGCAGCACAAAGTTCAACGCATAGTGCAGATCGTGATACAGGTTGGCGCCCGTCGAGATGATGAAATCCACCAGGCCGCGGTCCATCATTTCGATCACACAGCCGCCCAAGCCAGTCGGCGTGAGCGCTCCGGCCATCGTCAGACCGATCGTCGTGTCGTTTGTGGGCGCCAGCATCTTCTCGGAGAAGATCTGACACGCTTCCGACAGGCGCCCAGCGTTGAATGCCTGGAAGCCCTCGTCTATGAGCCGCCGGATGTCGGGGCTGCCTTTGGGCCGGTAGTAGCGAATCGGCTTCCCGGTGAGGAACTGCTGCGGGGAGTGCCCGGGCGAGCCGGGGGCGCGGTACGGCAAGAGGCGATCTCCTTCTTGAGCCTGACCGTGTTGAAGGCTCGCGTTCGGCTGAAAATAGCTTAACATCGACGGTTGTGAGTGGCGAGCCGGCCTGGATCTGGTGGTCCGTCGCCGCCGGCGTCGCGATATTCATTCTGCTCGGGTTGTGGGTGGGCCGAAAGGGACGTCCGTTTGCGGCGGGCGATGTG
This sequence comes from Vicinamibacterales bacterium, assembly GCA_965197865.1. GTDB lineage: Bacteria > Acidobacteriota > Vicinamibacteria > Vicinamibacterales > CAVVIG01 > CBDANZ01. Next base: position 374,397 of record CBDANZ010000005.1, on the reverse strand, counting down.
TTCAAGGCCAGCCGTCTGAGCAGCGGCAATCGTCTGTTCCCGACGCAGGTGTTGATCACGCCGACGAGCGTGGTGCAGTACACCGCCCGCTGGATCGGCCGGCGGGAAGAAACGATTCACATGGCGCACGTCTCTTCCGTGAAGATCGATACGGGGCTTCTTTTTTTTCGGATCTTTTCATCGAAACCAGCGGCGGCTCGCACTCGATCTGCTGCCACGGATACCGGAAAGGCGATGCCGTGCAGATGAAGGTGCTCATCGAGCGCCATCAGACCGATTACTATCGCTTGGGCAGCCGGTCTGCGGCAGCAAGTCCAGGAAGTCTGAAGTCTGATGTTTTTCCTTTTCCTTTCGAACGTCTTCCGTCCTGCTTCCACCTTTCCCAGGTCCCTGTCGGCAGAGAACCGCCGAGCTGATAATGTAAGCGCCAAGCCATGGACGACCTGAATCTTCAGTGCGCGACGCGCCAGCGCGACAGCTTCAGTCAAGACGACCGAACCGGGCGACTCGGATGCACGGTTTCGCACGCTGGTGCAATCGCCCCTTCGCGCGGGCATCTTCAGATACTCGAGCTCGCGGCCCAGCGAGGCGTTCGAGGTCGAGGTGCTGATGCAGACCGTCGGCCGCCTGCGCCTGGACGTCGATAACTGCCTTCGAGAGCTAGTGGACTTCGGCGTGGCGCGCGTCGCGGAGGGCGACCCGCCGCAATATGCCGCGGAGCGACCCTCCAACGTCGCGCTCGCCGACCTCCTCGATCATTTCCTCGAACGCCGCGCGACAGCTGACGCGCGTCGCGGCCCAGGTTCCCGCGGCGGAGCCGGCCGTGGGTCTGGTGAACGAATCGCTGGCGCGGACCAATATCTTCGAGGACATCGCGCTCGCGCACCGCGAGATCTATGCCCTGTACGAAATCGCGCAGGCGATGGGCAGCAGCCTCGGGGTCTCCGACACAATGGCGCTGATCTCGTCGAAGTTGAGCAACATCGTGCCGTTCTCATGCTGTGCGTTGTATCTATACGCCGAGGAAACGGAGACGCTTCGCTGCCGGTTCGCGACGGGCGCCGACGCCATCCAGCAGCTCACGATCAAGAACGGCCATTGGCTTGCCGGCTGGGTGGCGCGCAATCGCCGGCCGCTCGTCAACGCGCGGTCGAGCACCGACTTCGAAGCCGGCGGAGTTGGCACCCAGACGACGCTCCAGTCGGCGCTGGTGTGCCGGCTGGTGTTCAACGAGCGCTTCATCGGCACGATTGCCGTCTACCACACGACGGCCGCGGTCTATACGGACGACCACCGGCGGCTGCTCGACCGCATCTCCGAGCAGGCGGCAGGGGTGATCTACAACTCGATGCCGTTCGAGTAAACGCAGGAAGACTCGCTCACCGATCCGCTCACGGCGCTGCCGAACACGCGGTTCATGTTCATGCATCTCTCGCGCGAGCCGGCCGTCTCAAATCGGAGGTCTCGCTGCTCGTGATGGACGTCGACAACTTCAAGGAGATCAACGACACCTACGGCGACCACGCCGGCGACCGGTCGCTGCGCGAAGTCGCGGTGGTGCTGCGTGCGGCGATCCGTCCCTACGACATCTGCGTCCGCTACGCGGGCGACGAGTTCGTCGTGGTGTTGTCGGGGTGCGGTGCCGAGGAGGCCGAGCGGAAGCGGCTGCAGCTGCAGTGCTCGGTCGACAGCTTCCAGTTCGAGCCGCGGCCCAGTAAGGTCCTGCCGCTCGCCATCAGCGTGGGGGCGGCGGTCTTTCCGCACGACGACGACTCTTACGAAACGCTGCTCGCAACGGCCGACAGCCGAATGTACCGGGACAAGACGCGGCGCAAGCGGAACCGTGCGGGCGCGGCGACCGTCGATGAAGAGCCTCCGCGATCCGCATCCGGCGGCCTCACCGACGGCGACCTGAAGCGATCAGCGATTGGAATAGTCTAGAACCGGTTTCATGACCCCCGAGAACCGGCCAGAAATTGGACCGAAAACGGGGTTACGAAACGCTTCTAGTCACAAGTCATCAGTCACAGGTCGTCAGTCGACTTGTGACCTGCGACTAGCGACTACTCGATCCAGTCGGCCCGGGCGCCCGTCACACCTGTCCAGATGAGCGCGACGCCGGTCGCACCCGCCACGAGGCTCAGCCCTTCAATCCACCAGGCGCCAAAGCGTCCGCTGAACTCCACCCACGCGGCGGGAACGACCAGCACGAGGCCAAGCAGGATGGAAACTGTGCGGCGACGAACGAGCCGCAGGACGGCGCCGCGCGTGCGTCGCAGGTTGACCGTCATGGCTGTCACGACCGTTCGAGTCCGTCGTCCGAAAGGTCTACGGTAGCATAATCGATCGTGCTGCTGACGTTGCCGATCCGCGAAGCGTGCCCCGCGACGTTGCGCTCCCGGATTCTGTGGATCGATCTACAGGGCCAGCGCTTCTCGTACCTTGCCGGTCAAGCGCTGCTCATCGCGGCCGGCCAGCATGAACCGCGGAAGCCGTATTCGATTGCGTTCGCACCTGAGGATGCGGAGCGTGAAGACTTCCTCGAACTGCTGGTTGGCGTGGACGACGCTGGCTCGGTCGGACCGCACCTGACGCTCGAGCCCGGCTCGTTCGTGGACGTCGAGGGACCGATCGGCCGCTTCACCTTCCCCATCGATCCAGAAGAACGCCGGTTCGTTTTCATTGCGGGTGGCACCGGCATCGCTCCGCTGCGCGCCATGCTCCGGCACGCGCTCGGAACACCGGGTCGCCAGATCGAGCTGCTCTACAGCGCACGAGCGCCGGGCGACTTCGCCTTTGGACAGGAGCTCCAGTCGCTCGCGAACGACGGACGGATCGAGCTCAGGCAAACCGTGATGCGGGATAACGTCTCGGGCCGGTGGACAGGGGTCCGCGGGAGGATCGGCCGCGACGATCTCGCGCCGCTGGTACACTATGCGGCGACACGCTGCTTCACTTGCGGACCCCCGACGCTTGTCGAGGAGATGCCGAAGCTGCTTGACGAGTTCGGCATCGCTCAGCATCGGATCCTTGTCGAACAATGGAAGGAGGAGGCAAGAGCAGACTAAATGCCTACGATATGGTAGCCCCCATCGACCATGACCACTTCGCCGGTAATGGCCCGTGCGCCCGGGCCCAGCAGGAAGACGGCCGTGTCGGCAACCTCGGCGAGCTCGACGTTGCGGCGAAGCGGCGTTTTGTCGCGATAGATCTGAAGGATGTTTGAAAAGCCCGAGATGCCCGCCGCGGCGAGTGTCTTGATGGGTCCGGCCGAGATGGCGTTAACGCGAATATTCCTTGGGCCGAGGTCACTCGCAAGATAGCGCACCGACGCCTCGAGCGCGGCCTTCGCAACGCCCATGACGTTGTAATTGGTGAACACGCGCTGGCTGCCCAGATATGTGAGCGTGAGGATGCTGCCGCCGCCGCGCTTCTCCATGAGCGGGACGACGGCGCGGGACAAGTCGATGAGCGAATACGTGCTCACGTCGAGCGCGATGCGAAAGCCTTCGCGCGAGGTCTGCAGAAAGGGGTTCGACAGCTCCGCCTGTTGCGCAAACGCCGCGCCGTGCAGCAAGAAGTCGAGTCCGCCAAAATCGCGATCGAGCGCGGCCCCTAGCTCCGCAATCTGGTGATCGCTCGTGACGTCGCACGGAAGAAGGAGCGGGCTGTCGAGCTTCTCGGCGAGCTCGCGAACATTTTCCTCGAGCCTCGCGCTCGGGTAGGTCAACGCCAGCCGCGCGCCCGCGGCGGCGGCCGCCTGAGCAATCGCCCACGAAATCGACCGCTTGTTGGCCACACCAACGACGAGGCCGTAGGTACCGGCGAGACTAGACATAGCTGAGAGCTCTCAGCCCTACTTGGACCGTTTTCTGCCAGGGCCGTGGCGCCGGCCATGGCGTGACGCGACCGCCTCGTGAGGCGGCCGTCTCCCCTGGCGCTGAGCGCCACCGCTGCGCATCGGGCCGCCCAGGCTCCCGTCCCCCCGGGTGCCGTGAAATGGCTGGCCGCCGCGCTGATGGCGCGGCGGGAACCGGTTGGGACGGCCGCCGGGCTGCCGGATGGTGAAATCGGGAGTTGGCCGCGTCGGCGGCGGCTGCCCTTGAGGGCGCGGGAACGTCGCGCGAATCAGTGGTCTGTGGACGGGGCCTTCCTCAATCTTTTGTTCTTGTTCGTTGGCCGCCTCGGCAGGTTCTGCTTCGGCCGATGATTCGTATGGCAACCCCTCGCCCTTCGCTGAAGCCGCCGCCATGAAGGCGTTCGGCTCGACCTTCTCGGGCACGGCAGGTTCCCCCTCATCGCTCACAGAAGTCATGTCGGTGGGCGGGGCCTCGCGCGCCGGCGCTTCGTGCGCGACCCGCTTTGGCCCATCGGCGAGCACCTGCGAGTACAGCGCTGCGGATGATTCCGGCTTGCGCCGTTGGCGCGGGACCCTTGCCTGCTTGTACTTGTGCTCGGTGTTGCAGGTCGTGCAACGGGTCTGCTTCACGTCCGGGCCAACCATGGCGACCACAGCGTGGTTGGTGAGCCGCCGCTCGCGTGGGCAGTAATCGTCCAGAACGTCACCAAGCCGAAGCTGACGCTGCTGCATCAAGTAACTCCAGAAGGAACCTCGCTGGAGGGGAAAGGGATTGCGAAAGGCGCGGACCATCTTATCAAAGCTTCTTTTGACGTGGCAAGACCGCCGGCCCGTGCGGCAAATTAGGGCTGGCCCCGGGCTGGTAGAACGGCGGACTCGCCGCCGCCGCGCCTCAGCCACCGCTCGACCTCCGCCAGCGCGCGTTCGACGGCGGGCGGCGAGGTCGATTGCGGCGTTCGTTTGGCGGCCACCGAGGCACGCGGCGTCACGCGGCCGACGATGGCGGCGTCGAACAGCTCGCTGTGAGCGCGCCATTCCTCCAGGCGGAGCGATCCGAATTCTCGACCTTCAGCGACGAGTTTTCGGACGAGCGCGCCAACGATCTCGTGCGCCCGCCGGAAGGGAACGCCTCGCGCAACCAGGTAGTCGGCAACGTCAGTGGCCAGGAGCAAGCCCGCTGCCGCCGTTTCGGCGCGATCGCGGTTCAGTGTAAGACCGTCCACCGCCGACTGCACGACGGCCAGGCAGCCGTAGAGCGTATCTTCGGCGTCGAAGACGGCCTGTTTGTCCTCTTGCAGATCCTTGTTGTATCCGCTCGGCAGTCCCTTCATCGTCGTGAGGAGCGCGATCAAGTGACCGATCGCGCGTCCGGCCTTGCCTCGCACCAGCTCCAACGGGTCGGGATTCTTCTTCTGGGGCATCATGCTGCTGCCCGTGCAGAGCGCATCGGATAGCTCGAAAAACCGGTGCTGGTCGCCACACAGGATGATGAAGTCCTCCGCGAGGCGGCTGAGGTGCACCATGGCGACCGCGCAGGCGTACAGAAATGTCGCTGCGAAGTCTCGGTCGGACGAGGCGTCGATGCTATTGGCCACGACCTGCGAGAACCCGAGATCGTGCGCCAGCGCGTTGACGTCGATCGCGTAGTTCGTTCCGGCGATAGCGCCGGAACCCAGAGGCAGTGAATCGGCCTCCGCGCACGCGGCTGAAAGCCGATCGTGGTCGCGGCGCAGCGGCGCGACGCCGGCTAGGAAGAAATGCGCGACGAGGACCGGCTGCGCGGGCCGGAAATGCGTGAATGCCGGCATGAGCGTGTCGTCCGCCTCCTCCGCCTGACGGGCCAGCGCCGCGACCACGCGCTCGAGGCCGCGCAGAAGAAGCGGAATGCGGCGGCGAAGGTACAGGCGCAGATCGAGAGAGACTTGCTCGTTGCGCGAGCGGCCTGTGTGCAGTCGGCGGCCGGGGTCGCCCAGCCTTTCGACTAGAAGCCGCTCCACGAAGCTGTGGACGTCCTCGTCCGGACCGTCGACGAAGCCCGGCTCCGACCGCCCGCGGTCAAGGATCGCGGTCAGCGCCGACTCGATGTCGCGCGCCTGGTCGCCCTCGAGCACGCCGGCCCGCGCGAGCGCCCGCGCCCACGCCAGGCTGCCGGTGACATCGTCCTCGAAGAGGCGGCGATCGAAGCTGAACGAGGAGCCCCATGCGAATGCCCCGGCGTCGGGCTCCAGGTCGAAGCGACCGGACCAAAGGGGTGTCGTCATCGATCAGTCGACGGTCGATAGTCGACTGTCGACTGATCGACTTCAGGAGCTTTTCCTCTCGATAGGTCCACCGGCAGTCCGTAAATCTTGATGAAGCCGGCTGCGGCCGCGTGGTCGAACGTGTCTCCGGCGTCGGTGGTTGCGAGCCTGTGATCGTACAGGGCGTGCGGCGACTGCCGACCGACGATGCGGCAGTCGCCTTTGAATAGCCTGAGCCGCACAACGCCGGTGACCCGCTCCTGCACCTTGTCGACGCAGGCGTCGAGCGCCTCGCGCAGCGGCGTAAACCAGAGGCCGTCGTGAATGACATCGGCGTGGCGGAGGCTCACGAGGCACGAGAAGCGGTCGAGGTCGCGAGTCGTCACCAGCCACTGCAGTTCCTTGTGCGCCGCGTGCAGCACCGCTGCGGCGGGTGCCTCGTAGATTTCGCGCGACTTGATGCCGACCAAGTGATTTTCAACCATGTCGATACGGCCGACGCCGTGGGCGCCGGCGATCGTGGAGAGGCTCGCAATCAGATCGACGAGCGGCATCGCGACGCCATTGGTCGTGGTCGGGACGCCGCGCTCGAAGGAACTTTCCACGTATGCTGGTTCGTCAGGGCATTCCGCAGGCGACTTCGTCAGCGTGTAGACCTCCTCGGGCGGCTCACACCACGGAGCCTCGAGAACGCCGCACTCGATCGAGCGGCCCCACAAGTTCGAATCGGTGCTATAAGGATTGCCGATGCTCGCCGGAACCGGCACACCGCGCTTGGCCGCGTACTCGATTCCTTCGGGTCGCGTCATGCCCCAGTCGCGTGACGGAGCGATGACGTTCAACTTCGGGTTGAGGGCGCGTGTCGTGCCATCCAGGCGGACCTCATCGTTGCCCTTGCCCGTGCAGCCGTGCGCCACCGAGGTGGCTTGCTCGATCTCGGCAATCTCGACGAGCTCTTGCGCGATGAGCGGGCGGCCAAGTGCAGTCGCCATCGGATAGCCATCCTCGTACATCACATCGGCTTTGAGCGCCGGCAGGACGAAGTCGCGCGCAAACTCCTCGCGCAGATCCAAGACGTGCGCGCGCGCAGCGCCAGCGGCCAGTGTCCGGTCGCGGATCTCCGCCAGCTCCCGGCCCTGCCCGAGATCCAGTGTCACCGCAATGACCTCGGCCATGTGTTTTTCTTTCAACCGGGGAATCGCTACCGAGGTGTCGAGCCCACTCGAATATGCCAACACGATACGTTCCATCAAAGCTCCTTGAAGTCGTTCACCACCCGAAGCTACAAGCCCGCGTACGTTTCCAGGCGCTTGACCAAAGACGCGGCGTGCCGATCGTTTCTGGCAACGACGAGAATCGTGTCGTCGCCCGCGATGGTGCCGACCGCCTCGGGAAGCTGCGCCCGATCAATCGCCAGCGCGAACGGCTGCGCCTGCCCGGCGCCAGTGCGGACGACGACGAGCTGCTGCACGCGGTCGACCGTGCGAAGATACTCGGCGGCGGCTCGCTCAAGCGCGCCGAGCAGAGTGGCCGGGTTCGCCGGGCCTGCCAGCTCCGCCCCCGGCTGGTGGTAGGCGCCGTCGCCAGCGCGCTTGACTAGGCCGAGCTCTTTGATGTCGCGCGAGATCGTCGCCTGCGTCGCCTCGAAGCCGCGCTGGTGCAGCCGGTGGCGCAGTTGCTCCTGGCTGTGCAGCGGCTCGAGGTCGATCAGCTCGAGGATCAGACCTTGACGGCGGACTTTCATACTAGCTGACAATTATACATCGATATTCATTGATTACACAGCGATTCTGGCGTATAAGTATTCTTTCTGATGCATACAATTGCCAGCCCGGCCTCGGCCTCGAAAGGCCCCCCCGGCGCCCACACGCGAGGCGTGACCCGCGTCGCTGTCGCCGGCGCGACCGGCTATACCGGCCAGGAGCTCCTGCGGCTGCTCGCGCGGCATCCGTCGGTCCGGATCACCGTGGCCACATCGTCGCGCGCGACGTCGTCGGAGCAGCGGCTGCCGGCGCTCGGACGCCTGTGGGACGGCGCGATTACGCCGCTCGACCCCGACGTCCTCGCCCGCGAAGCCGACGTCGTGTTTCTCGCGTTGCCCGACGGCGTTGCCGCCGTGCTCGCACCACGTCTGGTCGAGAAGGCGGTGCGTGTGATCGACCTGTCGGGCGCATTCCGGCTGCGCGATGATGCCGTGCGCGCGCGGTGGTATCCGGAAACCACCGACGTGTCGCGCGAGGTCGCCTACGGCCTCACGGAGCGGGAGCGTGACGCCGTTGGCCGTGCCCGGCTCGTCGCCAATCCCGGGTGCTATCCCACGGCGTCGCTGCTGGCGTTGGCGCCGCTCGCTGACGCCGGGCTTCTTCTGCCGGGTGCCGACGTGATCGTGGACGGCAAGTCGGGAGTTTCGGGCGCGGGGAAAACGCCCTCCGAGCGGACGCATTTCTCCGAAGTGCACGGCAGCCTTGCGGCCTACGGCGTGTTCGGGCACCGCCACGGCGCCGAAATCGAGCAGGGTCTCGGCCGGGAAGTCACTTTCACGCCGCACCTAGTGCCGCTCGATCGGGGAATTCTGGCCACGAGCTACATTCGGGTCGCGCCGGGAACAACGGAAGAAAGACTCGGCGAGATCTATCAGCGCGCGTACGCCGACCAGACGTTCATCCGACTGGTGGGCGCCTCGCTGCCTGAGATCAAGCACGTGGCGCATACGAACTTCTGCGACATCGGCTGGCGAGTCGACTTCTCGGGGCGCGTCGTGCTGGTGTCGGTCGTCGACAATCTGCTGAAGGGCGCGTCGGGGCAGGCCGTGCAGAATATGAATGTCATGCTCGGGCTCGATGAGCGGGCAGCGTTGCTGTGAGGCAGATCATCAAGGACCTTGGTGCCCTTCGTGTCCTTGGTGGTGAATGCGTTTGACACCTGGGCCCCTCGTTTTCAAGTTCGGCGGCGAGCTGCTCGAAGAGGTCCCGCGGCTAGAGGTCGTTGTTGGCGCGATGGCGCGTGTGGCCGCCGCCCAGCCGCAAGCGCCTTTGGCGATCGTTCATGGGGGTGGACGGGAGATCGACGGGGCGCTCAAACTCGCTGGAATCGAGACGCGTCAGGTGGACGGCCTGCGGATTACGGACGAGGCCGCGCTTGACGTGGTCGTCTCGGTTCTGGCGGGAGCTGTAAACACCCGGTTCGTCGCCGCGCTCGCGATGGCCGGCGTGGCTGCGGTTGGACTCACAGGCGCCGACGATGCGTGCGGGCTCACTGAGCCGGCGCCTCCGCATCGGGCAGTTGACGGGCGCATGGTCGACCTCGGCCGCGTCGGGATTCCCAGCAGCCAGACAAGCATGCGGCTCTTCACGACGTTGTTTGCTGGACACTTTGTCCCGGTGATTGCCGGCCTCGGCCTTGGCCGCGACGGCAAGCTGTTCAATGTGAACGCCGACACGTTTGCGGGTCATCTGGCTGGGCGGCTTCGCGCGCGGCGTTTCGTGCTTGCGGGAACGACGCCGGGAGTGACTGACGACGCTGGCCAGACGATCGGCGTCCTGGACCTTCCGGAGATCAATCGGCTCATTCACGACCGCACTGCGACAGCCGGGATGGTGGTCAAGCTTCGGGCCTCCGAGCATGCGTTGGTACACGGGGTAGGAGACGTGCTGCTCGTAGACGGGCGGGATGGGGCGGCGCTCGCAGCGGCTGCGTTCGACCTGGTACTACCGAACGCCACACGAATCGTCCAAACGATTGGAGGGCGGCCCTTTTAGGACTGCCGCGTCGCGGGCTTGAAAGGCCCGTGCTACGAAAGCAAACAGTCTGGCCCGGGCAAGTAGCGCAGGACTCTAGTCCTGCCTTCGAACAGGATGCGTACGACGATAGACGACGTTCAGGCACTCGAATCACGCCACGTGCTGCAGACGTACCGGCGGCAGCCGGTTACATTCGTCCGCGGCGAGGGCGTTCGACTGTACGACGCGAACGGGCGCGAGTACCTTGACCTGCTGTCTGGAATTGGGGTCGCGTCGCTCGGCCACGCGCATCCGGGCCTTGCTCGCGCCATTGCGGGTCAGGCCAGTACGCTGCTGCACACGTCGAACCTGTTTTTCCATCCGCTACAGGGACGGCTCGCCGAGCGGCTCGCCACGCTGTCGGGCCTGCCGCGCGCGTTCTTCTGCAACAGCGGAACGGAGGCGGTCGAAGCCTGCCTCAAGTTCGCGCGCCGGTTCTGGCATATGCGCGGCGAGGTTCGGCCCGAGATCATCGCGCTTGACGAATCGTTCCACGGCCGTACGTTCGGAGCGCTGTCGGTGACCTCCGACGCTCACTATCGCGCGCCGTTTGCGCCGCTCTTGTCGGGGGTCCGCTTCGTGCCGGCCAACGATCCAGGAGCGCTCCTGTCGGCCATGTCTCGAGCGACTGCCGCGATCATTGTGGAGCCGATTCAGGGCGAGGGCGGCGTGCGCTCGCTTACGCCGGCCTTTGCGGCGGCCATTGGCGAGGCCTGTGCGAAGACCAGCGCCCTGCTTATCGCCGATGAGGTGCAGAGCGGACTGGGACGGACCGGGCACCCATTCTCTTTCGCCGTGCTCGGGATGAAACCGCACCTCGTCTCACTTGGAAAGGCGCTGGGCGGAGGCGTTCCGATCGGTGCCGCGCTCGTCAGCGAAGAGGTCGCCGCCACGATCCGCTACGGCGACCACGGCAGCACTTACGGCGGGAATCTTCTCGCCTGCCGGGCGGCGCTCTGCGTGCTCGACGAGCTGGTGGACGGCGGCCTCATTGCTCACGTCGGCCGGCTCGGACACCTCTTCGACGCGCGACTCCACGCGATGGCCGCCAAACACAGTATCGTGAAGGAAGTCCGCGGTCTCGGGCTCATCTGGGGGTTGGAGCTCACGCGCGACGCGGCGCCGGTGGTGCCCTCTGCGCTGGAACGCGGAGTGATCATAAACAGCACGGCTGAAAAAGTCGTGCGCCTCTTGCCGCCGCTTGTCATCACGGAGGCCGAGGCCGACGAAGCGCTCGACCGGCTGGACGCGGCGCTCGGCGCCGGCGGCTAGGACTGAAGGAAACGCCGCATGACCACTCGAGTCCGCCTCTCGACAGGCCCAGGGCGCTCCACGCGTGTCGAGGGACGTGTCACGCTTCGGACCGCGGATCGATCGCAGGCGCCGAGACTGTACGCGCTCATCATGGCCAATCTTGAAGAAGGACGGCTGCTGCCGCGGACGCTCGGCGAGCTCGCCGTCCACGCCGACCGCTTCGTGGTGGCCGTGCGCGGACAAGGAATCGTGGGATGCGCCGATCTGGCGCCGCTCAACGCGCAGGTCGTCGAAGTGCGATCGCTGGCCGTCGACGCGAGCGCGCGTGGCCGTGGCGTAGGCACCATGCTCGTGGAGGAACTGCGCCAGCGCGCGCGGCGCGGCGGGTTCGAGAAGCTCTGCGCGTTCACGCATGCGCCCGCGTACTTCGTCCAGATGGGATTCTCCATCGTGCCGCACCTGTGGCTGCCGGAGAAGATCTTCACCGACTGCGTGAAGTGTCGGCGCTTCCGCCAGTGCGGCCAGTTTGCGATGGTCGTCCCGCTCGAGTCGGTTGTCGTGTCGACCGAAAGCGACACGGCGGTCGGCGTCCGCTACGCATGACCGTTTCGACCTTGGAAACGCTCGAAATGCTGTCAGGCGGCATCACGACGCCGCGGGCGTTCCGGGCAGCCGGCGTACGCGCCGGCATCAAGGCCCAAGGCCTCGATCTCGCGCTGCTCGTGTCCGATCATCCCGCAACCGCCGCGGCGGTCTTTACCACCAACCGCGCACAGGCGGCGCCGGTCGTGGTTTCACGCGATCACCTGGGTCGATCCGCCGGCATCGCGCGCGCCATCGTCGTCAACAGCGGCTGCGCAAACGCCTGCACCGGCGAAGGGGGGGTGCAGTTGGCGCGCGAGATGGCAGAGGAAACCGCCCGCCTCGTCGGTTGTCCCACCGAACAGGTGCTTGCCGCGTCCACGGGCGTCATCGGAATCGCGTTGGACATCGAGAAGATTCGCCGCGGCCTGCCTGCAGCCATGGAGTCGCTCGGCGATCAGGGCGCGCTCGCGGCCCAGGCGATCATGACGACCGATCCCTTCCCGAAGGAAGCGGCGGGCCGCGTCTCGATCGGCGGCCGCGAAATCGTGATCGGCGGAATGGCGAAGGGATCAGGAATGATCGAGCCGATGATGGCGACCATGCTGGGATTCGTCACCACGGATGCTGCGGTGCCGAGACCGCTGCTCGATCGGGCGCTGCGCGAGGCAGTAAACGACACGTTCAATGCGATTACGGTGGACGGCGAGTGCTCGACCAACGACTGCGTCATGGTGCTCGCCAACGGCGCGAGTAGCGTGAAGGTGGACGAAGCGACGTACGAAGCCTTCGTGCACGGACTGCACGCCGTCTGTCTCAAGCTGGCGCTCGGAATCGTGCGAGGCGGCGAAGGAGCGACCAAGCTGGTCACCGTCACGGTCACCGGCGCGGCTTCGGCGGCCGAGGCGAGACGCGCGGCGAAGGCGATTGCGAATTCGCCGCTCGTGAAGACGGCTATCCACGGCGGCGATCCGAACTGGGGACGGCTCGTTGCCGTCGCCGGGCGCGCGGGCGTCGAGTTCGAGCTCTCGCGCGCCGCGGTCAGCATCGGTCCCATCGTGCTCTTCAAGAACGGGTGCCCGTACGACGAACCGGCGCCGGAGGCCGCCGCCTACCTCAAGAACGACGACATCACGGTATCGGTCGATCTCGGCGCCGGCAGCGCGACGTCCACAGTTTGGACGTGCGATCTGAGCGCTGAATACGTGCGGATCAACGCGGAGTACCGCACATGATTACCGCGGTCGAAACCATGTGACTCCACTGACTCGCACGCGCAAGGACTTCCTGTCTGTTCTCGACTTTGAGCCGGCCGACCTCGAGCGCTGCTTCGATTTATCCGCGCAGGTAAAGGCCGACCGATCGCTTGGCCGACAGGCGCCCACCGCCGACTTCCTGGGCGGCCGTCACGTGGCCATGCTCTTCGAGAAGGCGTCGCTTCGGACGCGTTCGACTTTCGAGATCGCCGTGCGCGAGCTCGGCGGTCATGTGGTGGCGCTCCTGCCCGATGCGGCGCTCGGAGGCCGGGAACCGGTGGCCGACGTCGCGCGCAACCTGGCACGATGGGTGGACACGGTCGTCGTCCGCACGTTCTCGCATCGGCTGCTCGAGGAGTTCGCGGCCGCAGCCAAACAGCTGCATGTCGTCAACGCGCTGACCGACCAGGAGCATCCGTGCCAGGCCATCTCTGACTGTCTGACGCTCCGCGAGCGCTGGGGGTCGCTGCGGGGCCGGACCATCGCGTACGTCGGCGACGGCAACAACGTGGCTGTCTCCCTCGCGCACGCGGCAGCCCTGCTTGGCGCACATTTCCACGTCGCGAGCCCCGAAGGCTATCAACTTCCTGATGCGACAGTGCAACAGGCGACAAGCGTCACCCGATCCGGGGCGCGCCTGTGCCTGTTTACCGATCCCGCCGACGCCGTGACTGGTGCCGATGTAATTTATACGGACACCTGGACGTCGATGGGACGCGAGGCGGAGGTGGAGCTCCGCCGAAAGGTGTTCGGAAAGTATCAGGTGAACGACGCATTGATGTCGCTGGCCAAACCTGGCGCGCTCTTCATGCACTGTTTGCCGGCGCACCGCGGTCAGGAGGTCACCGCAGAAGTGTTCGAGTCTCCAGCGTCCGTGGTCTTCGATCAGGCCGAGAATCGGCTCCACTGCCAGAAGGCCCTGCTGATCATGCTGCTCGCGCCAGGTGATCCGTCCGGGTAGGGTTCAAGAGATGGCCCACTTAGCGCCGTGACTCGCCCACTACGATGCGGGCGTTCCAGCGACGCCCGTGCCGTACCCGGACCGCACGTTGCTCGATTACGTGTCGGAGACGGCCCACGCGACCTCGGCTACTTCGGCGCCGACGGATATCTGTTTATCGTCGACCGCAAGAAAGATCTGATCACAATCAACGGCTGTCAGGTCTGAGACCTGCGCTACTGTCCACCTTAATTTGGCCGATCGCTGCTACCCGGATGCCGGCCGCCTCCAGACCGGCGCGAAGCTCTTTCGCGAGGTTGCTCGCGCCGGGCGTGTCGCCATGCACGCAAATCGTGTCAACGGCAATCCGCAGCACCGAACCGTCGAGAGCGACGACAGTCTTTTCCTTGACCATGGCGATTGCCCGCGGCCCCACCACTGTCGCATCGTCAATGACGGAACCGGCCTTGCGGCGCGAGGCGAGCGTCCCGTCCGCCTCGTAGGCACGATCCGCAAAGCCTTCCGCCACCACGCGAAGGCCCGCGGCGCGCCCCGCCTCGAGCAGCCTGGACCCAGGGGGGCCGAAGACGAGAAGTGAGTGGTCCACGGCAGCGACCGCGCGCGCAATAGCGAATGCCAGCTCGAGATCCCGCGCGGCCATGTTGTACAGCGCGCCGTGCGGCTTGACGTGCTGGAGACGTACACCTTCAGCGGCCGCAACACCCGCCACCGCTGCCACCTGATACAAGACGAAATCCTCGGCTTCGCGGGGGGTGACGCGCAGCTCGCGGCGGCCGAAGCCGACCAGATCGGGAAATCCCGGGTGGGCGCCGACGGCCACTCCGTGGATTCTTGCGAGGCGGATGGTTTCGCGGAGAACCGACGGATCGCCCGCGTGAAATCCTGCGGCAACGCTGGCCGAGGTGACCGCTTTCAACAGCCCCGCATCGTTGGCGATCAGGTAGGCGCCAAACGATTCACCCACGTCGGCGTTGAGGTCGACACGCACGGCCTATCTTTGCCACGAAAACACGAAAACACGAAATACCATGGTTTCGTGGCTTCTTCGTGGGCCCGGACACGGGGACGCCGTACGAAACAAAAGGCACCACGATACGTGTGCCCCCCGCTTTCGCCGGTCCGGCTTCCCCAGCATTCACGGCGCCCTGCCGTAATCAGACCGGCGACCTGTCCGACGCCCCTGCAAGCGGCAGGCCCATGGAATTGGTCAAGAATTCGGCCGGTTCTCTGCGGAGGTCGGCGCCAGCGACTACGACTTTGTGACATTCGCTTACAGATTTATTGTCAGCGTTCAAGGTTGACAGGTCGGGGTTCAAGCGGTTCAGGATTCCTTGTAGACCGGCAGCCGATCGGTCAGGTCCGCGAGCCGCTGGCGATGATGGAGGTCGCGATCCGACAGGAGGGGGTGTTTGACCGGCCATGGGATGGCCAGTGCTGGGTCGTCCCAGGCAATCCCGATTTCACCGGCGGGGTCGTACAGATCGGTGCACTTGTACTCGACTTCGGCGACCGCGCTCATCACGCTGAAGCCGTGCGCGAACCCGGGGGGAACGTAGCATTGCCTGAAGCCCTGCGCCGAGAGCGTCACGCCGACAAAGCGGCCGAAGGTTGGCGAGCCGCGTCGGACGTCGACCGCCACATCGTAGATTTCGCCTTCGACAACGTGAACGAGTTTGGCCTGCGGGTGGCTGACCTGCAGGTGCAGGCCGCGAAGGGTTCCGCGGACCGAATGTGAGCGGTTGTCCTGGACGAAGGGTCCGACGATCCCGTGCGCGCAATACTTTTCCGCGTGGTACGTTTCGAGAAAGAAGCCGCGTGCATCACGGTAGACGTCGGGTTCAATCAGGAGCACGCCGGGCAAATCGGTGGGAATGACCCGCACGCGGCGTCAGGGCTCCGGCTCGAGCACTCGGCACAGGTACTGCCCGTAGGCGCTCGTTCCCATCGTCTGCGCAAGGTGGGCGAGATCGGCCGCGCTGATGTAGCCCATGCGGTACGCGATCTCCTCGAGGCACGCGACCATCAGGCCCTGTCGCTCTTCTATGGCCTGAATGTAGTTGGCCGCATGAAGTAGCGTTTCGTGGGTGCCGGTATCGAGCCACGCCACGCCGCGCGGGAGCTTTTCGACGTGCAGCTCCCCGCGGTTAAGATAGGCGCGGTTCACATCGGTAATCTCCAGCTCGCCGCGGGCCGACGGCTTCAGCCGAGCCGCAATGTCCAGCACTTGATTGTCGTAGAAGTACAGGCCGGTGACCACGTAGCTCGACTTGGGCCGGGCCGGTTTCTCTTCCAGGTTCACGGCCCTCCCCTCTGCGTCGAACTCGATCACGCCGTACCGCTTCGGATCGCGAACCTGATACACGAAGACCGTGGCGCCGCGCTCGCGCGCCGCGGCCGCGCGCAGGTAATCGGAGAGATGTGCGCCGTAGAAGATGTTGTCGCCGAGCACCAGCGCGACGTGGTCGCCTCCGACAAACTCTCGGCCGATGAGAAACGCCTGGGCGATCCCTTCCGGACGTGGCTGCAGGACGTACGCGATTCGCAGACCGATCTCGGAGCCGTCGCCGAGCAGCCGCCGGAAGCCCTCCTGCTCGTGCGGGGTCGTGATGACGAGCACGTCGCGGATGCCAGAGAGCATCAGCGTGGAGAGGGGGTAGTACACCATCGGCTTGCTGTAGACCGGGACAAGCTGCTTGCTGACGGCGAGCGTCAGAGGGTGCAGCCGCGATCCGGTCCCGCCGGCAAGAATGATGCCCTTACGTGTCATCCTCCTAGTCCTAGGCGTTCGCGGTCGTAGCGTTCCGCCTGCACCTGCCGGCACCAGTCGCGATGATCGAGATACCACTGCGCCGTGGCGCGGAGGCCGTCCTCGAAGGAGTGCTGCGGCCGCCATCCGAGCTCGCGACGGACCTTGCTCGCATCGATCGCGTAGCGGCGGTCGTGTCCCGGCCGATCCGGCACGAAGGTCTTGAGGTTGCGGTAGCTGGACCGCCCGGAGGCCGCCGCCGCTGTCTGGGCGGCCGAGAGCGCCGGACTGGACGCCGCGGGACAGAGTTCGTCGAGGATGTCACAGAGACGATCGACAATCTCCAGGTTGGTTCGCTCGTTGCCGCCGCCCACATTATACTTTTCGCCCACGCGCCCTTTCTCGAGGACTAATAGCAGGCCCCGACCGTGGTCCTCCACGTGCATCCAGTCGCGCACGTGGCCACCGTCACCATAGATCGGCAACGGCCTTCCGTCGACGGCGTTGAGAATTATCAACGGGATCAGCTTCTCGGGAAACTGGTACGGTCCGTAGTTGTTCGAACAGTTCGTGATGAGGACCGGTAAACCATACGACTGCGCGTAGGCACGAACCAGATGGTCTGCCGCCGCCTTGCTGGCCGCGTAGGGCGAATTCGGAGCATACGGCGTCTCCTCGCTGAAGATGCCGGTCGCGCCAAGTGCGCCGTATACCTCGTCGGTCGAGACATGCAGGAAACGGAACGCCTCGCCGTCCCGCGCGCTCAGCTCCGCGACGAATTCGCGCGCGACCTCGAGCAATGTGAAGGTGCCGACGATGTTCGTGTCGATGAATGGACGGGGGGTGTCAATGGAGCGATCGACGTGCGTTTCGGCGGCGAGGTTCAACACGGCGCTCGGCCGATGCTCCGCGAAGACGTGAGCCATCGCGGCGCGGTCGGCGATATCGGCCTTGATGAAGGCGACGCGCGAATCCTTCAACGGGCGTTCGAGATTGAGGAGGCTGCCGGCGTAGGTAAGCTTGTCGACGACGACGAGGCGATGGGTGGTGCGATCAAGCGCGTAGTGGACGAAGTTCGACCCGATGAAGCCGGCCCCGCCGGTTATAAGGAGAGTTCCCATGTGAAGTCAAAAGGGAGAAGTGTCCATTCTAACTTTCTTCAGACGGCAGCCCCTTCGGGGTACTCGAGCGCGAGCCGCAGCTCTTTGGCAAGCGAATCGACGCTCGCGCCGACCCGCTTCCACGCGCCCTCGGTTTCGAAGCGAAGGTCGCCGATGCGGCGGCCCCACGGCGCGATGACACGGCCGATCGCCCGGAAGTCGGTGCGGTCCGCGTGCTCCTGATCCAACCGACGGATGACGTCGGGGGCGACGCGGATGAAGGCTCGGAGCGCAGCGGCAGATCTGACGCTGTACTTCCGGCCGTTCCACGCCCCGCCGAAAACGAGCGCGATCTGCTTGAAGTAGTTTACGCAAAACTTCCTGGCTTCCTCGTGCATGTCGGTAGACCGGCGTGTAGAAAAGACTTCGGCCGCAAACAGCTTCTTCAGTTCCTGCGCGAGCGGCGCCTGCGCCACGCGGCCGCGGCCGATGCCGAGCAGCTTGATTTCGTCGTAGAGTGGCGAGTCCTCGCGATCGTTCAGCGCGCGCACAACGTCGTGCGCCGTCGCCAGCGCTTCGTCGCGGTACAACTGGCGGCCCGACAGACTCACCAGGTGCGACGGGTTGAGGCGCGTGTGCTTGGCGTTGATCGTCACGAACATCTGAACGACGTGATCCTCGGGAAGTCGATCGAAGATGATCGCGGGCACGCTGAACTCTTCACCCTGGAAGTGGTCGATGTCCGCGTGCAGCGCCAGCAGACGGTGCTGGCCGTCGATGGCTCGCAGGATGCCCTCGCGCTCTGGAACCTTGAGAATGCCGACGCGTGAATCGTCCGCTGAGGCTTGAAAGGTGAGCTTCTCATCGCAACTGATGATCACGGCGCCGGGAATCGACGGTAGGTCGTGGGCCTGGCGGCACTGCTCGTAGTACTGCACAAGCTCGTCGATCTTGCGGCGGATAATGTGCCGCTGGTAGGCTTTATCACTCGATGCAATCCGCCGCTCGAGCAGCTCCCAGTTCACCTTCGACGGAGCCACGCCCGGTCGTGGGCTGCCGCCACGAACCGCCGGCTGTGCGATGTCGCCGTAGCTGAGGACTTCGAAGCGCACCAGTTTGTCGATGTCGCTGGCCGTCAGCGACGCCTGGTAAAACTGCACGCCGAACTGCTGCATCCGAATCGCGGCAACGTTGATCATAGGTTCGGTCCCGCACGCGGCTGGCCTGTTCCGGAAAGGGCCAAAGACTCCCGATTCTACTGAGCCGCCGTCCGGCATCTCAACGGTTTTCTTGCGGGATCTGACACAATTGTCGCAAACCTCAGAAAACGCCCACGGCCCTAAGTCGTTATCGAGTTGGGAGTTCTATCAGGCGCCCAAACGCTGGGTCGAATCCGGACTTCGGCGAGCTCGCGGTTGAGGCGAACTATTAGCGAAAGACGACTGGCGATTGGCCCCGAAGGAAACTAGTTGCGAGCAGCGCTTTCCAGGCCCGAGGGCGGCCGAACGTCGCGCCTCGGCTCACGCTTTTGAACCAGCGCGCTGACGACCAGCCAGCCCAGCGGCAGCGCCACAAGCAAGTATGTCAGAAGCTGGCCGTACCGGCCGTCGGGTCCGTACGGTTCGGTCTTCCAGTGCACCCATTCGGCCAACGGCACCCGTATAAACGCTTCGCTCAGCTCGTGGAAGCCATAGATAACCAACTGGACGACGAAGACCAGGAGGAAGATGGCGGTCACCTGAAAGAAGAGCGTAAGGTTCACTCGATGGCTGTACCGCGACCACAGCGACGCGACGAAGGCTGCGCACAGCGTACCGATGAGCGCTCCAATGATGACGTCAATCGATCGAACCTGGAAAAGCAGGGTGCCCATCAGCAATGCCGTCTCCATCCCCTCGCGCGTGATCATCAGCAGTGTGAAACCGAACACGCCGAGGAAGGCCGCCGTCCCCTGCCGCAGCGTGGACGAGTGCAGGTGCCCCTGGATGTCGCGCCTGATGTGGCGTGCCGCCCGCCACATGTACACGGTCAGCGACGCAACCGAGATGGCCGCCGCGATGGCCAGAATGCCCTCCCAGAGCGCCTGATTGGCCGCGCGCTGAAACAAGAATGCGGCACCGATGCTGATGCACACCGACACCGCGATGCCCCAGTGTACGGCCGGAACGAGCTCGCGGCGCCCGCTCTTCCGGAGGTAAGCCAGGCTGATACCCACGATGAGGAACGCTTCGAGGCCCTCACGGAGTGTGATGACAAACGCCTGGAGCATGGCAGAGTCAGGACCGGGGCTAGTTCACCGCAAAATGGGCCGGGCCGAAAAACGAGACTGAGTCTCAGGATCCAGGGTGAGTCTACATCCTGATATCCGACCGGTCAAATCCGCGATAACGAAGCGTGAATTTGGCCATTTGGTCATCTCGTCATTGGGTCAGCGGCGAACTGGACTCAATGGCCGACTTAGCAGCCCGTGGTGAAAGTCGATCGAGCAGCCCCTTGTTATTGGCGAGGGGATCGACAGGATCGATCCCGCTCCTTACACTGTGGCGCATGGCCATGGGCACCCGCGACCCCGAACAACCTCCGTTGTGGATTGCCGCGTCGGATCTGCCGGTCTCGCCTGGGCATCCGTTCTACACGCGCTTGAATGCGTTGCTGGATGCCGACGGCTTCGACACCTTCGTGGAAGACGCCTGTCGATCCTTCTACGCGCCGGTGTTGGGCCGCCCGAGTCTGGCGCCCGGTCGCTACTTCCGCTTGTTGCTGGTTGGGTACTTCGAAGGCATCGATTCGGAGCGCGGCATCGCATGGCGTGCGGCGGACTCGCTGGCGGTGCGGAGCTTCCTGCGACTCGGGCTGGAGGAGGCGGCCCCGGATCACTCGACGATTTCGCGCACCCGCCGCGTGATCGATGTGGAGACGCACCGGGCGGTGTTCACGTGGGTCCAGCAGCGCCTGGCGGCCGCCGGCCTGTTGAAGGGCCGGACGATCGCGATCGACGCGACGACGTTGGAGGCCAACGCCGCCATGCGGAGTATCGTGCGCCGGGACACGGGGGAAGCCTACCAGGCGTATCTGACCCGCCTCGCCGCCGCCTCGGGGATCAAGACGCCGACGCGCGAAGTCTTGGCGCGGTTTGATCGCACGCGGAAGAAGAAAACCTCGAACAGCGAGTGGACCAGCCCCAGCGATCCTGACGCGAAGGTCGCGAAAATGAAAGACGGCCAGACGCACTTGGCGCACAAAGCCGAGCATGCGATCGATCTGGAGAGCGGCGCGTTGGTCGCGGTGACGGTGCAGGGCGCCGATCAGGGCGACACGAGGACGCTTGTCACGGCGGCGATCACGGCGGCCGAACAGGTGGAAGCCGCGCACGCGACGACCGACGCGCGCGGGAGGTTGGAGGACATCGTCGCGGACAAGGGCTATCACAGCAACGAGACGATGGTAGACCTGGCTGCGGTGGGCCTGCGGTCGTACATTTCGGAACCCGACCGTGGCCGGCGCGATTGGTCCGACGCGCCGGATGCGTACGCGCCCGTCCATGGGAATCGCCGCCGTCTCCGGGGCGCCCGCGGGCGACGCTTGCGGCGGCGACGGGCGGAACTCGCCGAGCGATCGTTTGCCCACCTCTATGAGACCGGCGGGATGCGACGCACGCACTTGCGGGGACACGACAACATCTTGAAGCGTCTACTGATTCATGGCGGCGGCTTCAACTTGGGGCTCGCGATGCGCCAGTGCCTCGGCATCGGCACGCCACGGCGCTTGCAGGGCCGCGCCGCAGGCGTCTTGGCTGTCTTCATCGCCGTATGGGCGCGCCTCGGCGCTCTCTGGGGGAACCATGAACCAAGATTCGTTGATCGATCGCCGGGGTCGTCGCCGCGTCATTGTTTTGAGCTGCTACCCGTCGCCGCGTGAATCGCAGGGTTTAAACACAGACTGTTAGGATTGACCAGACGACTCAATTACCCAGATGGGCCAGAATGACGCAATGACTCGATAACCAGACAAGCTCAATCACGACTGCGCGCCTCTGGTAAGCTTGCATCATCATCATGAAGATCGTGGGGGCTCTGTTCGTCGCCCTGCTCGCCGGCCTGAGCGCCGCGGCACAGCAAGCGACTTTCAAGTCCGACACGGCCATCGTCTCGATCTTTGCAACCGTGACCGACCGCGACAACCGCCTGGCGTTTGATCTCACGAAAGAAGACTTCGAAGTCCGAGACAATGACAAGATCCAGCCGTTGTCGATCTTCGAAAACGAGGCGCGGCCGATCGCTGTGATCCTGATGCTCGACACGAGCGCCAGCATGACCGGAAACATCGAGCTGCTGCGGAACGCGGCCGAACAGTTCCTGATCCGGCTGCTGCCGGACGACAAGGCCAAGGTCGGCGCCTTCAACGACAAGATCGAAGTGAGCGGCGACTTCAGCAACGATCGCGACGAGCTCGTCGCGGCCATGCGAGACCTCGATTATGGCAATGCGACACGCCTGTACGACGCGGCGGCTCTCAGCCTCGATGAACTCTTCGGGATCGAGGGAAGGCGCGTGCTGGTCATCATCACCGACGGCGAAGACACCTCGAGCCGCGTGAGGTTTCGTACGGTGATGGATCGGGCGCGGAGCGAAGAGGTGATGGTTTATGCGATCGGCCTGGCGAGCGACTACTTCAACGGCGTGCGGATGGTTCGCAGCAAACCGGACCGCGGACTTCGGAGGCTGGCCGATGAAACCGGAGGCGGGTACTTCGAGCTGAAGAAGACCAGTGATCTCGCGCCTACCTTCACGCGCGTGGCGCAGGAGCTTCACAGCCAGTACGTGCTGGGTTTCGCTGCGACACAGCTCGACAACCGTGTGCACAAGCTGACGGTGAGCGTGAGACAGCCAGGCATGACGGCGCGCGCGCGCCGCAGCTACGTGGCAAGTGCGGAAGGACTCTTGTCCCAGCCATAACCCTCATCCGAGCCACATCGAGACTAGGACCTCGATAGGCGATGACCACGCTGTCGGAGCAGGAGTTCCGCCAGAAAAGCGACGAGGCGTTCGAAGGGGCGCGCCGGGCGCTGTTGCCGGTGGCCGATGCTGAAGACTTCGAGATCGAGCTGCAGAACGAGGTTCTCAATCTGGTGTTCGAAGAACAGCGGGAGGCGAAGTTCGTGGTGTCGCCCAACGCGCCGGCCCGGCAAATCTGGGTGGCGGCGATGGCCCGAAGCTACAAACTGGCCTGGGCGCCCGAAGCTGGCGCGTTTGCGCTGAGCGGCGAAGCGCTGCCGCAGTTGCTCGAACGGCTTGCCCGCTCTTTTCTCGAGTCCGCCTGAAGGCGGGCCACGAAGGCGCCTTTTCGTAAGGGTGTTTATGCCGTTGGTTGAAGAAGGGAGGAAGGTGCCCTCGTTCAGTTTGAAGGACCAGAATGGAAAGGTACAGCGGCTCGCCGACTACGCCAGTCGGCACGTCGTGCTCTACTTCCATCCGAAGGACGACACGCCGGGCTGCACGAAGGAGGCCTGCGCAGTTTGCGATAACCTACCGCGTTTCAAGGGCAGCAAGGTCGCGGTCCTTCGCGTGAGCATTCTGGACGAGGCGAGCAAGGCCTGGTTCGCAGCGAAGTATGGCCTGACCTTTCCGCTGCTCGCCGATCCCGATCACGCCGTGGCTGAAAAATACGGGACCTGGCAGAAGAAATCACGCTACGGTCGAATCTACACGAGAATCGTGCGGACGACGTACACCTGATCGACGAGGAAGGCAAGATCGCGAAGCGTTGGGACAACGTGAAGGTCGATGGCCACGTGGAGCAAGTACTCGAGGCGGTTGACGATCTCTAGTTCACTGGGTCAGAGCCTCGGCCTCTTCCGCCAGCCAGTTTCTGAAATCGGCGTCGCTCTGCACGTTGAGGAAGCCGCGCATCCGGTAGTGGCCGAGGCCGCAGAGTTGCGAGCAGGTGATTTCGTACTCGCCGATGCGGGTCGGGATGAACCACACCGGAATCTCCATGCCTGGAATCGCGTCCTGCTTCACCCGCATCTCGTTCAGCCCGAAGCTGTGGATGACGTCTTTGCTCGCAAGACGCACCAGAACAGGCCGGTCCACCGGAACGTGCAGCTGATTGACGGTGAGCAGGTCGTCTTTCGCGTCCGGGTCAGATCGATCCAGTCCGAGCGGGTTGTCGAGTGAAATGAGCCTGATCTCGCGCCGGCCGAACCGGCCATCGGGTCCGGAATAGTGCACGTTCCAGGCGAACTGCTCGCCCGTCACGCGAACCACCGTGGCCCCGGTTTCGGCTGGAAAATCCTGCACGCGGGTCGCCCAGACTGGAATCGCGTAGAAGACGAGCAGAACGACTTCCACTACGGCCACGCCGATTTCGGTGCCCTTGGCCAGCTTTCCTTTCGCACCCGTGTAGTCGGCCTTAGGATTGGCGCCCTTGCGGAACCGCACCAGGACGAACAGGAAGAACGCGCCCCACCCGATGAACAGTACCAGCATCAGCCAGTGCACGAGCACGATCTGGTGGTCGATTGTGGCGGCGTGAGCCGACGCCTGTGTCGGCAGCCCGAGATAGTTCAGCACTAAGCGATCCCCTCCTGAGGGTCGGACAGACTTTCAGGCTCCTCCGCTAACAGCCTGGCGCGGCGGTTCAAATGCACGATAAACAAGGCGAAGCCAACGAGCACTCCCGCGACCACGACGAGCATGGCGACGATGCCCGTGTTAATCGCGTTGGCCAACGGTGAATCGTTCTGTCCGAAGCATACGGGACAGGCCAGCGCCGCGCGCGGCGCGCCAAGGATCAGGATTGTGGAAAGCGCCTTTCGCACTACATATTCCTCATATTTCTCGTCTTCCGCCGGAACGCGTTGGCGTAGACCACGAGCGCGGCGCCGGCGACTAGTGCCAGCCCGGCCGCCACGCCGTAGCCCGTCTTCTGTTCGAGCCGATACTGCCCGGTCGCCCACGCGGCAAAGAACACAGCGAGCACCACTGACAGCGCGATAAACAGCAGGTGAAACATCCGAAGCGACATCTTATTGCCCCGACCGGGTCTCCTCGCTCTGTGCGGCCGAAGGAGCCGTGACGCGAACCCCGAACGTGTCCATGATGGTGAAGAGCGGGACCAACATCAGGAAGATAAAGAAGACGGCCGTCAGCAACAACGCGCCGTAGATCCATGTCTTTTCGTGGCTCAGGTGCATGAACACGGCGCCTACCATCGAGCCCTTGATGCTCGCGATGACGAGCGCCACGGTGATGGCGGCCGGCACCGCGAGGTGGACCTGGTTCGCCGCGACGGTGATGACTGTGGCCAGCAGCAGTAATCCTCCGACGGTGAGATACGTGCGAACGCTCTTCTTCACTTCAGCCGGATCGGCGTGCATTTTTTTAGGTCTCCACGGGCGGGCCTCAAGGTCCGCACTCCAACCGTGCTAGGGCAGGCCCTGAAAGGCCTGCCCTACAACAAGTACAGCAGCGGGAAGAGGAAGATCCACACTAGATCCACAAAGTGCCAGTAGAGGCCGGTCGCCTCGATGCGATTCACGAACCGATCGGGATCTCTCTTCCACAGCTTCGCGCCGGGTCCGATCAGGTACGCCATCACCACCATCCCGCCGACGATGTGCAGCCCGTGCAGGCCGGTGAGCGTGTAGTAGATCGCGAGGAACGTGCTAGCCGAGGGGCCCTCGCCCGCGTGAAGGTGCTCGGAATACTCGAAGTACTTATTGACCAGGAAGATGCCAGCCAGGACGAATGTCGCGATCAAGTACAGGCGGTGCTTGGCCCAGTCGTTCAGCTTCAGCGTCGCCCAGGCCATCACCATCGTCACCGACGAGCTGATGAGGATGACGGTGTTGATGGCGCCGAGCAGAACGCTCAGCTCACCCTGCGGCCAGACGGGAGCGCCAGTCCGCAGAATGATATAGGTGGAAAACAACGCGCCGAACAGCATGACTTCCGACGCGAGAAACAGCCAGATGCCCAGCTTGCAGTTGTGGAGTCCGGTATCCAGCCGCGCTTCGACGGCGTAGGGGATATTCATCTAGGTGCGATCCGGCTCGAATTGAGCCGTGAAGTCCTTCGCGGCGCCCGGCACGCTGTATTCGTACGGCCCGCGATACGCGATCGGTTCGGTCACGAAGTTGCCGTGACCCGGCGGCGACGGCGCCGACCACTCGAGCGTTGTCGCCTCCCAGGGATTCCTGCCGACCGCCTTGCCCCATTTGATGCTTGCGAAGAAGTTGTAGATGAATGGGAGCTGAAACAGCGCCAGGGTCCAGGCGGCCATTCCAATCACCACGTGCCATTTCAGCAGCCCGGCGTTGTGCATGTACTGCTGGCCCCCGTCATACAGGCGACGGTTCATCCCGCCGAGGCCTTGGATGAACATCGGCATGAAGATGATGTTCATGCAGACGAACGATCCCCAGAAGTGGATCTTGCCGAGCAGGTTGTTCATGGTCCGGCCGGTCGCCTTGGGGAACCAGTAGTAAATGCCGGCGAACAGGGCGAAGATCGTGCCCGGCGCGACGATGTAGTGGAAGTGGCCGATTACGTAGTACGTGTCGTGCAGATGAATGTCGGGAGGCGCCAGGCCGAGCGGCAGGCCCGTGAGGCCGCCGATGCCGAACATCGGTAGGAAGGCTAGCGCGAAGAGCATCGGTGTCGTGAAGCGGAGCGAAGCACCCCAGAGCGACAGCAGCAATGACGTGAGAATGACAATCGACGGGATCGAAATGATCATCGTCGTCGTCTGGAAGAACGCGCTCATCGTCGTGCCCATCCCGGTCATGAACATGTGGTGCGCCCACACGATGAACGACATGAAGCCGAGGAACACGAGCGAATACACGAGCGCGGTATAACCCCACAGCGGCTTGCGCGTGTTGTTGGCAATCACCTCCGACACGATGCCCATCCCCGGCAGGATCAGCACGTACACCTCGGGATGGGCGAGGAACCAGAACAGGTGCTGCCAAAGCAGGGGATTGCCGTCGCCACTGTTGTCGAGCGCCCTTCCACTCACGACCAGACCGCTCGGCATGAAGAAACTCGTGCCGGCGAGGCGATCCATCAACTGCAGGACGGCGGCCGCTTCAAGCGGCGGGAACGCCAGCAGCAGCAGGAAGGCGGTCACGAGCTGCGCCCACACAAAGAAGGGCAGGCGCATCCAGCTCAGACCCTTCGCCCGAAGCTGGACGATTGTCGTGATGAAGTTGATCGACCCGAGCAGCGACGACGTAATGAGGCAGACCATTCCGAGCAGCCACCAGGTCTGGCCCTCCGTCGCCGTGATCGAAAGCGGCGTGTAGGACGTCCATCCCGAGTTCGCCGCGCCGCCCGGCGCGAAGAAGCTGGCGAGCATGACTACGCCACCCACGAAGTACACCCAGTAGCTCGCCATGTTGAGCTTGGGAAACGCCATGTCGGGCGCCCCGATCTGGAGCGGGACGACGAAGTTGCCGAAGCCGCCGACCGCAAGCGGTACAACCCCGAGAAACACCATGATGGTGCCGTGCATGGCGCCGAGCTGGTTGTAGAACTCCGGCAGCATGATGCCGCCCGAAACGTTCGCTGCGCCGAGCCAACCGCCGATGAGCGGAAGGGGCCGGCCCGGGTAGGCTAGCTGCCACCGCATGATCATCATCAAGGCGAGGCCAAACAGGAGAAAGAAGAGGCCGGTGACTGCGTACTGAATACCGATGACCTTGTGATCCTGGGAAAAGACGTACTTCTTCCAGAATCCGAGCTCCTCATGCGCATGTTCGTGCGCGTGTTCGTGCGTCGTCGTTCCGAGGGTCGCGACCTTGTCCAACGCCGACACTCCTTCCCCAAACCGTTGCGGCGAATTCGTGCTGCGACGCGCGCTCTCCTGGGGATTGTATGCAGAAGGCACAAGCGGCGCAAGCGTCTGACCGGTCGTAAGTCGTAAGATGTTTAGGTGCGTGCCGGGTTTTCGTCCGGCTTGCGTGGGTGGCATCCGCCGTGCTGCTTGGTGCGACGAGGTCCGCGGCGGCAAATCCTCACTCCGACGTGCTCCGTGCCCGGGCCGCGAACAAGCTGTACAACCTCGACTACGAGCGTGCGATCGGCACCTATCGCGAAGCCATAGCGGCGGATGCCGACGATGCGGCGGCCGAGCGCGGACTGCCCATTTCGCTCTGGATGGGCGAAACATTGCGGCTCGGGACGCTGACGATCGACAGTTATCTAGCAGTCCGTATATGGACTCCTCCCGGTGATCAAGCGAGTGGGTCGTGACGGTCGGTCCTTCGCGTCGGTTGCGGTCGTATATCCGGCCTGTCCGTGGAGAGCCTTTGCCTCCTGGCCAACATGGATAGTCGCGCACCGCGGGCCAATCGTGGTGCCGGCGTCGAGCGCCAGGGCTGCTATCGGCCTGATGCGGTGTCGGTCGGACCGAAGGGCCATGTCAGGGTCACTCGCTCAGCATCTCGCGTGGAGGTGTAGCTCGGGTTACGCCGCGTCCGGCAGTGCGCAGGGCACATCCTTGTGCCAAACCGCCCAAACGAGTCGGCCGAGTTTATTCGCCACGGCAATCGTGGCTTTGTTGTAGCCGCGCCGCGCGTGCACCGTCATCGCCCAGTGGTGCAGACGCGTGAGGGGCTGCTGGGCCGCCCGGCGCCGGTGGGCCGACGCGAGCACCGCGCGCGCGCCGTGGGTGAGTAAGCACCGGAGATACACGTCCCCGCGTTTACTGATCCCCCCGAGGCGCCGCCGCTGCCCACTCGAGTACTCGCGCGGCGTCAGGCCGAGCCAGCTGGCAAACTGGCGCGCGCGCCGGAATGCGTGGATGTGCCCGACGGTGCCGACGAGGGCCGTGGCGGTCAACAGCCCAATCCCGGGAATCGTCCGCAGTCGCATCACGACGGGGTCGGCGTCGGCCAGGGCGCGCAATTCCCGTTCCAGGCCGGCAATCCGAGCCTCAATCGCCCGCACTTCCTCGTGGACGCTCGTGAGCACCTGCCGCAGATGCCTCGGCAACACGGTGGCCGCCTCGTCGAGCAGCACAGGCAAGGCCCGCAGCGCCGCACAGGCCCCCGCCGGCAGCAGCAGCCCCTGTTCCCGCAAGAGCCCGCGTAACACATTGATGCGCGCCGTCCGCGTCGTCATCCACTGCTCGCGCACCCGGTGCAGCGCCACGAGCGCTTGCTGCTCGACCCGCTTCACCGGGACACGGGGTATCTCGCCCGACCGGATCGCCTCGCGGATCGCCTCCGCATCCGCCCGGTCCGTCTTGTTGCGCCGCACATAGGGCCGCACGTACGCCGGGGGCACGAGGGTGACGCGATGGCCGTGTTGCTGGGCAACCCGCCCCCAGTAGTGGGCGGTGCCACACGCCTCTATCACCACATGGGTCGGCGGCGTCTGCGCGAGAAAGCGGGCGAACCGTGCGCGGTTGAGTCGCTGGCGCGACCACACGCGCCACCGGGCATTGGCGATCGCCAGCTCGAACACGGACTTTGCCAGGTCAACGGCCACTGTCGTAGCATCCATTTCGGTTTCCTCCTGGTTGTGGCTGATGGGCATCAGCTGATGCGGCACATCATGCCGCATCGGAACCGGGAGGAGTCCATACCATCATGGTGAAAGTCGGGCGCTGCACCGAGACCAGCGAGGCGCCTCGCGGGCAAGGCGCGACGACCGAGAATACCGCCTGTATTTGATGGAGGAGCAACGCAGGCCACGAGGATGCATCGCTCGTCGAATGCAGACGGACTTTCACCACGGACTGCTAGGCGATCATCACGGTCCGTGGCAGCTGCGCGTTGTGCTCGAGGAAGGTCTTCTTGACCTCCAGCTCCTCCGCCGTCGGCTGCACCTGCCCGCTGACGTCGATTACACGCGAGGCGACCGTGTGTTCACCCGGCGTGGCGTCGCGCCAGGTGTAGTTGAAGAACTTCCAGGAGTACTTCTCGCGCGTCGTCGTCGGATCGAGCGTCGCCGGCTGCCACACCCCCTCATCGATCTTCATCTCGACCGACGAAATCGGGGTGCCGTCGTGGAGGACGACGCCGAAGATGTTGTGGCCAGTGGGGGTGCGGGTGACCCGCGCGACGAATGATTTCAACCGCATGCGCGTGATCGCCGTCTCCTTCCACTTTATCTCGCCGTTGACCATCTCGCCCTTCAGGGTGCGATACCAGCGCGCCTGGTACTTCCCGAGATACTGGTCTTCCTGGACATGGATCTCGGCAAGGTACTTGACGTTGGGCGCGCCGTACCAGCCCGGGACGAGCAGGCGAAGCGGCCGGCCCTGATGACGGGTGAGCGGCTCGCCGTTCAGCGCGTAAGCGAGCAGCGGCTCGTCCGACAGCGCCTTGTCGCGCGGGAGGCTCCGGCCGTACTGCTGGTCGACGGTGTAGGTCCGCCCCCTGAACTCCACTTCCTCTTCGCCATGGTCGGCGCCGAAGAAGACAAGCTCGCGCGCGTCGACCTTGACGCCGGCCCGGTCGAGTACTGCCCGCAGCGGGACACCGGTCCAGCGGCCGTTGCTCGACAGCCCGTTGAGCGGCCCGCGGTTGCCAGAGCATTCGAACCCGAACACTAGCTCCCGGCTCGGCATCGCGCGGAGGTCGGCGATGGAGAGCGCCAGCGGCTGGTTCACGAGGCCGGAAACCTGCAGCCGGTAGGTGGGCGTGTCGATCTCGGGGTGGCCGTAGTGCTGCGTCGTGAAGAACTGGTTGATCGGCGTCACGAAGCTGTCGATGTAACGGACGTCGATGATGCGCCGATCGGGGCCCCGAATCAGCCTGACCTCGTCTGGCAGGTCGGTGAACTCCATGAGCGTCTCGTCCTGCGCGAGGGCCGGAAACGCCCAGTCCGGCACACCGAGGACGCCCAGTCCCGCCATCGCGAGGCTGCCCTTGAGGATGTCACGACGGGTGGTCTCCCTTGTCATGGTAGGTCCCCTTTCCGCGAACGTTTCGTTGCTAGCGCAGAGTATACGGGGTTGCCGGAAACCGCGCGAGAGCCGCCGTGGCTACGCCCATCTTCCGCATGACCGCGCGATGCGATCACCGCCACGGTCCACCGCAGTATTGTTCAGTCACCGGCAGGGACGACGGAGCGCATTCACTAATTATATTGGGAAAGTGGCTCGCCTTCTTGGACTCATTTCGAACTCTCTGCCTAGCACCACCGCCTGAAATCAAACGCGTTTTTCAAGAATTGGAGCAGCTGCCGTGGCCTGGGTAGGCGCCGGCTGTCACGCGACGGCCCTGAACGAGATCGCCCGCCTGTACGCGCTCTGCGACGCCGACACACCCGCCCTTGCCGGCGCCTTCGCCGAGGACGCAGAAGTCCTGGCCACCTTGATGCACGACGAGACAACGCTGCGAGGGAACCTGCAATGCGCCCTCTACGATTGGAACGCCGGCAGGCTGCGCGAGCCGGCGTCCCCGTGTCGCCGCCGGCTGCCGTGGACAGCGATACCAGCACCGGCCTTTCAGGTCGTTGCGAAACGAACCCAGACGGGCGTTCAGCACTGCCCCGGGTCCGCAGTCAGTGGCCAGAGCGTCAAGTCGTGGCTACCCCGGACGAAGTACAGGCCTGGGCGCTCCTTAGGCTGGAGGAAGAGCGACCGAGCCAGACAGAGACGACATGGAAGAGACAGAAAACACGGATCCGTAGGCGCAATTCGTGTCCGGTGGCGGGCCCGCCTGTGCTTGAAGAGGTTGGTGTTCCGGTGGCCTTTGGACGAGCGGAATTCTTACTCGCGACGAACGTGGACGCTCGTGTACGTTCCATGCCGTACACAACATTGCGTTCAACCTAGGATTGTGCAGACATCCTCTTCCTCGCAGGTGGCGCCTCCAACAGGCCCGACAACCAATGAACCACGATGAGCAACAGCTGCGGGTTGTGAGCTTGGGGGTGGCGTTCATCAAACACCCCGCCTGGTGTCACAAGAATGGCGAGCTCACTCAAGATTGCGAGACGTCGCTGCCCCACGCGAAGGAGACCTTGCGAAAGAGGCATCGTATCCAGGACTGGAGGAGCGTCATGAGCGTTGCGAAACGTCGTCGGGCGCGTGGCAACCCGTACACACTGTGCTTGATACTCGTCAGGCTCATTGCTCTACCTCCCTTTGGAAACGCCTACAATGTGAGAGTCGCGTTCGACCCCCTTCGTTCCGCTCGGCAAGTGAGTGCAACGAGGGCAGGAGTTATTACACCGTCGTCTGGCTCTATTGCCGGTTCACCCTCGCCAGTATTATGCTCGCTCTCAATCCGATGGTTGCCAAGCGCACAGGAGGTCCCAGTTACCATTCCATGGCTATCAGCTCGATCAAGACGGGAGCGTTGAACTTGCTGCGGATGCCAAGCCGCGACGGATCGCGACTGTAGTCTTCGTACGAAGATCGGCGATAGCCGAAGCCGGTTTTCTTGACACGGCAGGTCCTTGCTTAGCAAAGGCGAGGTGGCAGATGATCTGCGATCCGTAGGCTGATTCGAGCGCCTCAATCGCCGAACGGTCCCGCGACCTGAGGTGATCCACAAGTTCTTGCTCAGCAACCCGATCGCGCATGTTGGTCCTCCGCTCGATCGTTCCTGAGCTCGTCTGGTGGTTACGTCGGCTCCCTTCACGAGACCGGCGCCTTCACCACAGGCTCCAAGGTTCTGCGCCTTGCTGAGAACTCACCCAGGGGTTGTGCCAGATCCACGCGCTTGCCGCATGAAGAACGGAACTTCCACATGTTTCAGTACTTGTATGGATTCGCTCGTGCTCAGCTTGAACCGTACCGGGTTTCTCGGAGACTGGATTCATTGAATCAGGCCACCTTGGCCTGCTCATAGTACTGCGCTTCAAACTCCGCCGGCGGCACGTCTCTAATCGGTCCCAGCAACCGCCGCATGTTGAACCAATCCACCCACTCCAGCGTGGCGAATTCCACGGCCTCGAGCGTGCGCCACGGCCCTCGTCGTCGAATCACCTCCGTCTTGTAGAGTCCGATCACCGACTCGGCGAGGGCGTTATCGAACGCATCGCCTTGGCTCCCGACCGATGGCGCAATGCCGGCGGCCGCGAGACGATCCGTGTACCGCATCGAAAGATACTGCGTGCCGCGATCGCTGTGATGCACGAGGCTGGTCAGCGCGTCGCCGCGGCGCGCGTAGATGGCCTGCTCCAAGGCGTCGAGCACGAAGTCCGTGCGCATCGAGGCCGACACCCGCCAGCCCACGATGCGCCGCGCGAAGACGTCGATCACGAACGCCACGTAGGTGAACCCACCCCAGGTCGCCACGTAGGTGAAGTCTGAGACCCAGAGCTGATTCGGACGGGTCGCCACGAACTGGCGATCGACGAGATCTGCGGGCCGGCTGCCATTGCCCGCGTGCGTGGTCGTGATCCACGCGCGCCCACGCCCCGCGCCTTCCAGGCCCATCGCCCGCATCAGCCGACCCACCGTGCCTCGTGCCACGCAGAACCCTTCGCGACGCAGCTGTTTCCAGACCTTGCGCGGCCCGTACACCTGATGATGCTCGTCATACACCCGCTGAATCTCCGGGCGCAGCGCATCATCGCGTTGTGCCCGGGCCGAGCGACGCGTCGGATCGACCTGCGCCGCCCGATGGCGGTGATACGTCGAGGGGGCGATCGGCAGCACGGTGCAGATCGGCTCGACCCCGTACTGATCCCGATGGTCGTGAATGAAGCGAACCATCACTTCCCGCGGCGGTCGAGCTCCGCCTGGGCAAAATACGCGGACGCCTTCCGCAGGATCTCGTTCGCCCGCTTCAGCTCGCGAACCTCGCGCTCC
The DNA here is from genome assembly GCA_965197865.1 of Vicinamibacterales bacterium. Lineage (GTDB taxonomy): Bacteria > Acidobacteriota > Vicinamibacteria > Vicinamibacterales > CAVVIG01 > CBDANZ01. The sequence continues at coordinate 340,843 of CBDANZ010000005.1, read as the reverse complement.
AGTTCCTTGAGGCGCTCTCGCTCGCTCGTCGTCAACCCTGGGCGATAGCCGGCGTCACGCTGTGCCTGGCGTACCCACTTCCGTAGCGTCTCGGCCGTGCAGCCAAGCTTCGGCGCCACCGACTGCAACACGCCCCACTCCGACGCGTGGGTGGCGCGATGCTCCTCGACCATCCGAACCGCGCGCTCACGCACCTCCGGAGAAAACCGACTTGGACGTCCCATAGACCCCATCCTCCCAAGTAATGAGGTCTCCGAGAAACCCGGTACGGTTCACATTGCTCGGCGGAGGGTCCTCGAGGCCCTGAGATCGGGTCGGTGGTATAGACTCCCCCGCCGTGCTCGACGCGTTGTCCTTCCGAATGCTCCTGGCTACACTGGTCGGCTACCCGTACCCGAGCGGCCGACGTCGTGGTAGACGTTCCTGCGGACGCACTGGGGGGCCGAACGAGGGCGATCACGATGACCTACCGGCAACTGCTGGTGGGCGCCGCCGCAGCAATCCTCGCCCTCGTTTCGGCGCGTCCCCGGCGACCCTCGCGCTCTGGGTGGTAGCACTCAACAAGTTCGTCCAGACGGCGGCGGCCACTTCACTCTTGGAAAGCGCGGGTCGTGGGTGGGCTTGCCTGTGATCGTCACGACGGCACGCTTGTTCGTTTGCCGGTTCGATCCGGCGATCGTGCCGCTCACGACTGGCCTCCTACCTGAGGGTGTCGGTCAGTGGGAAGAAGTGCCCTACATCCGTTACCGAAAGAATTTCGACGCTCCGGCACGAGCCGAAGCGGGGGATCTTGGCGAGCTTGAGAAACAGTCGCAGCGCACGATTGCCATCGTGACAGCTACACACTTGGTGAGTTGGCTAGGCGATATTGTTATCACGAAGGCGTATCAAGACTGATTCCACTTCTCGCGGCCGGCTTGAGTCTGATCGCTGCCCTTCCCGTGCTTGAGCTACGCCGAGGCCCAGCATTCCAGGGTGCTGCTGATTACCGGATTACTCCTGAGAACCACCACAGCGCGGGATCACAGTCATCTTCAGCCGGTCAGGGAGTCGCCGGACCAAACCCGCCAGAAGTTTGCCCGACTTTCGCCTCCACTTCATTGGCCGTTGACTGTGCCTGACTGGCGCGGGACAAACAGGTGTTTGCGGGACATTCACCATCGCGGTGATCCTTGGCGAACAACAAGAACATTTGACGCAGTGCTTCAAGGCGGGCAGCCGGCGACGAAACGGCTGGCCGCTCAATTCCTTGACGCGGGTAGCCGGTTGGCGCTAGCCGAGGGTTTGACCACTCGCCGCATTGCCGACGCGCTGAATTAGGACGGTTTCAACACGCGACGCGGGACGGCGTGGCGATTCCAACGTCGCGCAAGTACTCCGCTCCGATAGTGACTGCCCTTATACTTAAGTTCTCAGTTTTCAGTCTTAGGTGTTTTCAAGGAGGTAGTTATCGCTTTCAACAGAGCACCCCGCCGCGACGACCGCGTCCGCGTCAACGAACGTATTCGCGTCCGCGAAATCCGCGTAATCGACGACACAGGACAGCAGCTCGGCATCATGCCGCCGCCTCAGGCCCTCGCCCTTGCGAAGCAGAAGGGGCTCGACCTCGTTGAGATCTCCGCGACGGCCGTGCCGCCGGTCTGCCGGATCATGGATTTCGGGAAGTACCAGTACCAGGAGCAGAAGCGCGCGCGCGAGGCCCGGCGGCACCAGAAGGTGATCTTGGTTAAGGAGATCAAATTCCGCCCGAAGGTCGACGAGCACGATTACCAGTTCAAGAAGAAGCACATCGAACGGTTCCTGGAGGACGGCGACAAGGTGAAAGCGACCATCTTCTTCCGCGGCCGCGAGATGGCGCATCCTGACATCGGCCGCCGCATTCTCGAGCGCCTCGTGCGGGAGCTCGCTGATGTGGCGGTGACCGAGGCACTGCCAAGCATGGAAGGCAACCGAATGCACACGATATTCAACCGGCGCCCGCACACCACCGGCAAGGCGAAGGCGGCGGCAGCGCCAACAGTCGTACGAGAGTGAAAAAGCTCTGCCGCGGGTATCGCGGAGACCTTCGCCGCGGATACGGAAACCAAGACCGATTGAGGAAGGCGATGCCGAAATTGAAGACGCACCGCGGCGCCGCCAAGCGGTTCAAACTCACTAAGCTAAATGGAGCCGGGACTGTCACCAAGCCGGCAAACTCGTGCACGTGTGCGACATGTACGACGCGCTCCGCACCAGGCGTCCCTACCGCGACGCCTGGCCCGCCGAGCAGGTGCTCGGGTACCTTGTAAGACAAAGCCGGCGTCGAGTTTCGTTCAGCCCGCGCGCACTCTGCACGCGACCTTACAATTGGTAACACACGACGGCCACCAGGTCCGACATCGACCTGCGTGCCGCGATCAATGCGGTTTCTGATGTGGTCCAGAATCGGCCACGTCCGCTGCGCAAGCTTGACCAGATCTACATGAAGGCAGGCGACATGGTTCTTCAAAGCGAAGCGTGTGGATGCTAGGCTTGAGTGATGGAGACGCAGCTGGTTGCGCTTCGTCGGCCGAGGCACGTCTTGATCCGATTTCTGGTGGGGCTGCTTTTCGTGGCCGGTCTGACCAAGGAGCCGACGAAGTGCCCACGGTGGAGTTCTGAACCCGATGTTTCATCCGTCGTGGTGACCGCCGACATGGGGAACTTGACAGTGCCAGCGGAAGGACCGATGTCTGAACGAGAAGCCGCAGGTCAGCGGTCTCAGGCGTGTACGTTGGTGACTGGGCGATTATGGCGTGGGTGAACCCGCCGCCCTGGAACGTTGATCCAATGACCCAGTGAACGGCAGAGGCGGTTCGATTTGGGTCGGCGAAGGCCTTCGCTCATTCAGGAGTTCGATGTCATCACGGTTGGGCGAATCGGTTCATTTAGGGGGGGATCACTCTCGCTTCTCCCACTCCAAGCTGTAAAGCAGCGTTGGCAGTATCGGAGAGGCGGATTAGTTGCCGTTGTTCCGAAGTAATGTCCCTCAGCTGAACACTTTTCCCATGCGGCCCAACGGCGCGTGATTCCCATTTCTTCGGCGCGCGCCTGAAGGCCTCGATAGGTCATTAAGTTTGACTCTTTGGAAGCCATTATCACTTCACTTCTCGAGAGAGAGCCGCGGAGCTGTCGGGTGCAGCCGCTCTTAGGTCGCGTACCACAGCACCGCAAAGAAGTGACACGCCGTGCCCATCAGGACGAACACGTGCCACACGAAATGGCCGTACCGCACGCGTTCCGCCGCATAGAACGCGATGCCAGCAGTGTACGCGAGGCCCCCCGCGACGAGCCACAGCCAGCCCGCCACCGGCACGCAAAGCCGGCGTTGGTGCACGGCCCCTCTGCAAGGGTATGGTAGGCGACCGTTGGTTCCCTGGCTATCTTGACGGCCGCCGGCACACGCTCTCGATATGAAGTCGAGGGTTTATCCCACGTACAAGACGAAATATCGTGTCGGAAATTGGCCTGAGTACGAGCGAGCACTCGTCCAGCGAGGCGACGTGACGCTCCGGCTCGTTTTCCGGTTGCCATTGCGCCAAGCGGAGGGCTGCTTGCGGTCGGTCCTGTCTTTGCTGGGCATCGATCTCGAAGCCCCCGACCACACCACGCTCTCTCGGCGCAGTCAGCGCCTCGAGGTCGAGTTCCACCACCTCCGCCAAGGGGCCTATCCAGCTCGTCGTCGACAGCACGGCGCTCTCGATTGTGGGCGAGGGTGAATGGGCCGCTGCGAAACACGGCGGACACGGCCAGCGAGGTTGGAAGAAGCTCCATGTGGGCATCGATCGATCCGGTGTGATCGTCGCTAAAGCCCTGACCGAGGCGACGGGCGATGACGCGACGATTGGCATCGATCTGATTGACATGGTTGACGGCGACCTAGCTAGCGTCACGGGCGATGCAGCCTACGACACGGTCGCCTTCTACGATGTCGCGGGTACGCGTGGCGCGACGGTCGTGGTTCCGCCGACCAAGACGGCAAGGGTGTCTCGACGGAGACCACGGTCGAGCGCGCGGGATCGGGCGATCAAGCAGGTGAAGCAGCTCGGACGGCGCCGGTGGAAGAAAACGTCAGGCTACCATCGACAGGGCCGCGTTGAGAACGCGTTCTTCCGGTACATGTCGCTCTTCGGGGAGGCGCTTCGAGCCCGAACTCCGGCAGGGCAGAGGGTCGAGGCACTGCTCGCGTGCTGCGTCCTGAATCGGATGACTGACCTTGGCCGGCCAGAGTCGTACAGTATTGGTTGGTGACGGGCCTCTGGGTTGGGATTGTCGCGGGCCGGTTTCTATTCATGCACCAACGCCCTCTGCTGAGAGCCTTTCTGAAAATTGGCTCCTCAGGTTGGACTCGAACCAACAACCCTCCGGTTAACAGAAGGCGCAGTAAGCTTCGATGACCGTTTATGGTGTGCCACAGAAGTAGTTCGGATGCAATCGCTTGACCCGCGAAATCGGACTCGGTAGCACTCCATCCACATCAGTAGAAAAGGGCGAACAGTCGGTAGTTACGTCACAGGTCACGTCACAGTTTTCATCCGCCGTTTCGCGCCAGTTTCGAGACCGTCCTTCCCGTGGCAGGGCATTCGCGGGGCAGACCGCGTGGCAACCTTGGCCATCGCAGCCGACCTCTGAAAATCGGGGTCGGCTTTTTCATTCACGGGTCATCCGCTGCCGATTGAGGTCGCGTCTCTCGGAATCCGTTGCACACCTGTTGCACGCGCGACGGGGCATTCCTCTACCCCTTGGAAAATCCCCAAGTCCGACTCGAACTCCTCGCGACACGGGTTCTAATCCCCAAGGGCGGACTAGAAACGCGCCGGGCAGCTTAAGGGAGGCTTTCACGGCGCCGTTGGGCAGATCACAGTCAACCGCACGGCCGGCCGGGGCGCACCGCACTAGTGAAGAAATACTTTGGCGTACCGGAACTGGACGGCGAGCTGATCGTCGGGCACCCGCTGAAGCCAGAATTCGAAGTTGCCCAGCGCGCCGACGTTGAGCGTGGCCGTGATGAATGGTTTGTGCTGCCACGCCTCGTCGCCGAACTTGTATGCGGAGTAGCCGGCACCGGCCTTGAGGCGGGCGAAGTCGTATTCGAGCTTCACGTGCTCGAGCAGGTGCTGCGCACGCCCCGCGTCGTTCAGCGGCACGTACGCGAGATACGAAGCCTCGAGCGGCACGCTGGGCGCCAGCCGGTAGCTGCCCAGGAAGTAGGGCTGGAAGTACAGCGCACCATTGGCGTGCTCGCCGAACGCTCTGGCCAGGAAGCCTTCCGTGATCAAGAATCCCCTGCGCCCCTCGAAAGGCACTCCGCCGCCGCCAATCCACATTTCTCGGTGCAGCTTGGGATTGTCGAAATCGATGTAGCCGATATCGAGCGCAATGAGCCTGCCTCGCTTGTGGCTGACTCCCGCGAAGTGGTAGGCGCCCCGGTCGGTCGCCGTCCACAGCAGCAGGAGGGTCCTCGTTCGGCGCCTGCGCGCGCGCAGGGACGGCCATCGTTGCCAGCAGAAGCAGGGTTGTCAGGGCGTACGCCGGCACGTGCTCCCGCTCGCGCCGCCGCCGCTCTCGAGACCGCTCGAACACCGTCACTTCCCACCCACCCGATGTGCTGTCGTTCCGCAGAATGTAAGAGAACACCCGAGATCCGAATGGTTTAGGAGTTGCCGGTGGGCCGGGACGGAGGACCGAGCAGCCGAGTCCTATTCGGGGGCCTATCAGGAGGCGCCGCTACTCGGCAGACAGGTCGGCTACTCCTGCTGTGTCGTAAGATGCTGCCTCTTGCGTCGTAGGATGACCGTCACCTGGTGGCATCCGCTTGTTGCGCGACACCTCATTAGGATTAGAGCCTCGTCAACAGCCTGGGGGCTAAATGAGACGAACAACGATCGTCGGTGGAGCCTTTCCGGCATTCTTGCTGTCTCTGGCCCTGGCCGCCTGCAGCGGGGGTACGGGCGCTCAATCGGGCGGGCCGGCAGTGCCGTTCAAGCTCGGAACGTTCGAGCGCGCGGGGACACCCTTTCTGGGACTTGCCATTCAAGATGATCAGATCGTCAACATCGGCCAGGCCAATGCGGAGTTCGGGAGCAGCAATGCCGCCGGGCCGAAGCTGACGGTACCGACCGACATGGCATAGCTCATCAGCAGATACGATGCCGAGTGGGGAAGCCGCCTGGCCGCGATCGCTCGGAGCGTGTCCGCCGCTGCGAGTGTCCCTGCATACGTTTACGCGATCGACAGCCTCGCAACGCTGCCTCCGGTCCGACCGTCGATCATTCTGAATGGCGGCGGCAACTATGCCGAGCACACGGAAGGAATCGCTGCGCAGCAGCAACGGGAAGGTGGCGCTCTGACGGAGGCCAGTCCGGACCGCGTACGCCCCTGGCAGCAGTTCGTCGACCACGCACCCTGAAGCAGTCCGCGCCTTCCCCGATGTCCCACCGAACCATCCCGCCCATCGCACCCTGGGTGATTCCCGGCCTCATGATGGCGCTGCTGAGCTTTGGCGTCGCGCGCAAGGTCCGCATCTATGAGGTCTTCGTCGAAGGCGCGCGGGATGGGTTTCAGGTCGCGCTCAAGATCATTCCGTATCTCGTGGCCATTCTCGTAGCGGTCGCGATGCTGCGTGCGAGCGGCGCGCTGGAGATCATCGTGAGCGGGCTGAGCCCAGTCACGTCCCTGGTCGGCCTGCCGGCCGAGGCGCTCCCAATGGCGCTGCTTCGCCCCCTATCGGGGTCGGGTGCTTACGGTGTGCTAGCGTCCACCATCCAGGACCCGGCGATCGGCCCCGACAGCTACGTCGGCTATCTGGTGAGCACCTTTCAGGGATCGACCGAGACCACCTTCTATGTGCTGGCGGGCTATTTTGGGGTCGGTGCAGGTCCGCCGCTTGCGCCACACGCTCACCGCCGCCCTGACCGCGGACGTCGCGGGCATCGCCGGTGCGGTCATCGCCTGCCGCTATCTCTACGGCGGGTAACAAACACAGACTGCTGAACAAGTTCCCAGATCCACCGAACAAAGATGTCGGAGAGGGCTTGAACACAACATTCAAAAAATGCGGGGTTCATCGGGTATTTTTCGAGCGGGGTCCGGCTTGATGTCTCACGATCAGAGGTTTCGATCCGCGCGTGATCGTTGTCTTTGCGCGTGGGACCGTGATTCTCACCGTCGCCAATGAAACCGATCGGATCAGTACCTTTGCGGAAGTCCCGGTCAATATCCGGCAGCCGGTCATTCGTATCGCGTCAGTGCCGTCAGCATGTTAGGGAGTGAGACTAGTCACGGCCTTCGTACTTGAACGACACCTTGACCTTGGCGCGATAGGCTTCGATCTTGCCATTCTTCATTTGCATATCGAGGGAAGCGACTTCCGCAATCCTCAAATCTCTCAGGCTCCGCGCCGCTCGCTTAACTGCGGCACCCGCGGTCTTCTCTCATGATTGGAAACTAGTTCCTACGAGCTCGACTACCTTGTAAACACTGCGGCGACGTAGACGAAGCGGCTCACGCTCGCGACGGCAGCGCTGTTCGTCGCTGCGGTCGTTCAGATTCTCGTGATGTGGTTCGGGAGGGGCTGAGCACGAAGCGTGTCGCCGTCTCGCGTCACAGGTGATTTCCCGGTTGATCGTCGCTGGCTTTGCGCCCGTGTCCTGGCGACACCGGGGGGAGAGAGACATGGGTCAGTTCAGCGGCACACGCTGTCTGAGTTCCTCGAACCTGTGATCATCAGGCCCCGTTGTCCATCAGGGCGCACCACAGCGTCAAGAGTTCTCTGCTCAGTGCGAATCGAAAACCGTTTGATACGACGCGATACTCGCCCGGATCGCATCGAGCTCCGGCTCGGTCGGACGCTCGGGGTCCAATGGTACCGGCAGGCTGCCGAACTTCATGAGGCATGCCATCAATAGAAGGCGAACCTTTGTGGCCGTCAGGTTGCTTCCCTCGATGAAAAGGTCGTTTGGGTTTCCAGGTGTGACCCCCTCGTGATTCCCTCGACCGACTCGGGCGGTGGGCATGCCTCGAAGGGCCGTGCGCCGGAGGGCAGCCATCGTCGCCTCGTCACCATTGGAATAGGGAGCGTTGCCTTCGAGCACGAAGCCCGACAACCCCGAGTCCTGAAGGTTCTTGTCGATGCGGGACAACACCTCGACGACCCTGGTAGCGTCGTCCGAATGGTCGTCCGGCAAATATCTCGCGTACTTGACGATCGTCACCTTCGGAATGGCGGACGGTAGAAGGTCACCTCTATCGTTCTTGATCGAGACGTCGATGGTTGAGATCCGCCCGTCGACTCGTCGGAGGCCGTTCACGCGAGCCGGGAGCCTCGTGAGGTTCACATCGGACGAGTAGGTGTGTTTCTTCGTAGGGACGAACGTGAGGGCGATCGGGTTGATGCTGCCGACGATGCCGCCATGCCCGCCGGTTGTGACGTACCCGCCTGGACGATCGTCTCCCTCTTGGACCTCACGGGCCGTGAAGATCTGCTCTTCCTGGGTCATGACGACGCCAACCTTGTCCTTGCCGTCGCCGTCCTTCCAGATGCCTGACACGATGTAGTCGACGGAGTCGACGATGTTACGGTCACCGTTGTTGCTGAGCATCCCATGCGTCCGTTGCGACGAGTTGCCTACGATGGGCACGGCCGTATCGATCAACAAGCCGAGCCAATACGTCGTTTCCTCAGTCGTCGGACTTCCCTCGAGCCAGATCGCACCTCCGTAGTCTCCGCTCGAAAGCGCCCGGTGTACGACGTTTGTCAGACGGGCCAGGGTCGGCATCGCTGGAGACTCAGAAAAAGGCGTATACGTGAAGAAATCCCGCCCCCACGTTTCCTCAGGGATGTCACCATCCCCCGTGTCCGTGCGCTCCTCAGCCGGGAGTCCCTTGCGGTAGCCGCCCGACGGTGCCGGACGGTAGAAGTCGAAATCAGCTTTGGAGCTGAGAAGATTGTTCCTTCCACCACTGCCGATTCCGAGCCGGTCGATCTCCTCGAAAATGCGCGAGGCGTCTGGGTAAAACGGCACCCGACACTGCTCTTTAGGGGCTTCGGCAGAAGCGCAGTGATGTTCCCACGGGCTTCCGTCCTTCTGGCGTGCCATGTAAGGGAGCAGGTACAAGCCGTCATCGGGGCTGAGTGTGACCTCGTAAACGGGAACGTCGCGAGGTCCCTGGCGCTCCTCGTGGAACGCACCCGTTCCAGGAGCCACATATCCATCCGGCGGTCCATAGAGCTCGGCCATGTCCGCCTCGAGTGGATGTGCCGTAAGAGCCTGGACACAGACGGTCACCGGTGCCGCCAGGCGTTGCGGGCGAAGCGCGTCGAACCGTCCGCCCGTGCCATCGGGATTCGTAAGCCGCGGCAGCTCGTATTTCTCCCTGGCCTTGTTGCTCGTCACGAAGGGTTCACTGTTCTGGATCGTGGCCGTGGGACCCGAAAAGACCGCGATCTTGGATTTCTGTGCCAAGGTCGGAGCCGCCGCGACGAGCGAGAACACGATCGCAAACAGACACTCGCAAGCGTTCTTCCAGGGCATCGATTTGGCTCCCTTAAGGATAGGAAGAATAATAGGCCGTCGTAAGCCGACCGGCGCTCAGCAGTTCCCACACTTCCTGGACGCCCGCCTCAACCGCCTTGTCGACGAGCTCCTTCAGCCATAATATCGTGGAGTTGATCTGGGGTTGGGTCCGTCTGACTCGTCATCTCACGCGAACAGGGCGCGCCGAGCGGGACAGCAGGACGATGAACTCCTCCTCATGTCGAGCGTTCATATATGCGAGGACATCGTCCCTCCTAACCGTCACGCGGAATACCGCCGGGTTCGGCAGGGCGAACCGTGTGGCGAACCACCAGGCCCTCTCCAGAGACGCTGTCCAGGACAGACCGCGCACCAGACCAGCCCGTCACGTTTTCACGCTATCGGCCGAAGTCCGAACGTAAGGCAGAGTTCTTCAGCCTCCAGCCAGTCTTGTACTACATTCTTGTGCTTGGAGGAGCGCTCTCACTGATTGCTTTTGAAGCTGTGACTTCGAGACCAGAGGAACAAACGCCCGAACCGACCGCCCAACAACTCGTTGCACCTGACGGCCGCCCCGAGGTTGTTGTGACGGCTGCAGGTGAACGCTGACGGTTATGTGACCGCGCGTGGTTCACGATCTCTAAAGATGAAAGACCTCAAGCAATGGGCTTGTCCCATCCGCTGTTGAAATTCAGCGGCGGCTCGGGTGACGACTACGCAACCATCCCCGACGATTCATCGAGCCCCAGCTGAGCGTCACGTGCTCGCAACGCGGCGACCAGCACGGGCATGTCCTTACACCCCTTCACCCGCCGGAATCCTTTGGCCGCTTCCAGCACACCGGCAGCGACCCAGCGGAGCACCATCGTACCCCCGCGCCAGCGTTTCACGTTCCGCTTCACGTGGCGTGTCCGGCTCAGGAGGCTCTCGACGGCGTTGGTCGTCGCCAGCGATCGGCGGAGCCGCTCCGAGAGCGGCAACTCGACTACGGTGAGCGTCTCGTCGAGCCCTTCCCGTATGCTGGCGGCTGCACTCGGATAATCGACGTCCACCCGCCGGGCCAAGTCCTGCAACAAGCGCCGGGCCGCCTTGATGTCGGTGTGCGTATAGGCGCGCGTGAGGGTCGCCTTCACCCACGGACGCTGGGCCTCGGGCAGATACTCGAGCACGTTGCGCCGTTTATGCACCTGGCATCGTTGTACCAGGGCTGCGGGGCCGAAGGTCTGCATCACCGCAGTGTGGAGCGCTTGCGCTCCATCGAGGATGACGAGCAGACTGCGGTCGGTCCGCAGCCCACGGCTCTGCAGATTGGTCAGCAAGCCCTGACACACGGTCGTGTTCTCCGCTGACCCTTCCCAGAGGCCCAGCGGGTGTTTGGCGCCCGTTTTATCGAGGCCCAGCGCCACGACGATGCAGTGGCCGCCGACGTGGACCCCATCGATCAGTAGCGCCACCAGCTCGAGGTCGTCGAGCGGCGTTGCCCGCCACGCATCGAGTTGCGCCTGCGTCTGCGCCACAAACCGCCGACTCACGGCACTCTTGCTTGTGCCCCGCGTGCGGACGTCGGCCCCCAGCGGTTCTAGACTCCGGCCATACTGGCGCGTGGCCACGCCGATGAGCATCTGTTCGACCACGCGCCGGGTGAGCGGATCCGTGTTCGTACAGGCCTGGACGGATGGCAGCGCGACCTCCTGCCCGTCGCGCCGCACCCGCGGCCGACGCAGGGCGACCTTGCGGCCCCCCAGCACGACTTCGCTGGGCGCATGGCCCGCCCGAGACGCCCGCCGCGCGGGCTGATGCGCATACCGCGGACCGCACACGGCCACGCGATCCGCTTCCAACATCGCCGCGAGGACCTTCAGGCCCGACGCGACGACCAGCTCTTGGAGCTCGGCCTGTGCATCGACCAGGATGTCGACCAATGGAAGGTGCCGTGGTGCCGGCAATGCTGATTGGCGCCCACGAACGCCTGTGCCAAACTTCTTCATGGCGGCTCCTTTCTGGGGGCTTCAGCCCCAGGTTTTCCCACCGGCCGTCTATCACGACCAGCAGGGAGCCGCCGCTTTAAATTTCAACAGCTAGAGGGACATCCCCCAAGCAATTCCAGAACCTACGTTGGCGAAAGAACCTGAAGCCCTGGACGGACGCCATTGACGAGTTGCGAGATCGCGCGGACGCTAAAGAACTGAACAACCTTCTTGACGAACTCTTGGCGATGGAGAGTGCCTTCACAGAAGACGCTCGCGAAAGCGCGTGATCGCGTCGTGGAATTGTCTCTGCGAGGTGAGCATCATGTACGGATCGCGTCCAGCGCGGGCAGGAACCTCGCTAACGTCGTGTTAAGATTAGACTTCGTGATTGTGAAGCGCCTCGAGACTCTGGTACTCGGCCGGCGTGTTCACGTTAGCCAGCAACTGATGCGGATCGCCGAATCGGGCGATATCTTCAGTGATGACCGCACGTATTCGCAACTCCGTAAGGAGAGCCATCATCGTTAACCTGCCAGCCGCCAGCACACGCTCGATCGGCTCGATCGCGGCGCGCGTATAAGCGGCGCACAAGGGATGATACCCGCACTCTGTTCGCGGCACGACCGCGACGACAGCGCCGGAGCCGCCATGAACGCCGGAGTCGGCGACCAGGACGGCCAAATAGGCGAGAAACGGCGCCGTGACGTACGGCATGTCGCACGCGACCACGATGACCTCGTCGCTGTGCGCGGCGGTCAGCGCCGCGTGCAACCCCCCCAACGGTCCACAGCCGGGCATGAGGTCAGGGATGGCCTTCACGCCATGGCGCACGCTTGGGGCATCGTCGGGTATCGGGTTGCCGACCAGCAGAATCTCCCCCGCGATCTGCGACAGTTCCGACGACTGGCGATCGAAGATCGAGCGTCCACCGACGAGGAGCGCGCCCTTGTCCAGGCCCCCGAATCTGGTGGCCCGCCCGCCTGCCAGGATCGCCGCAGTCAGCACGGCGGGATCTTATCTTACTAGCGCATGCGCGAAGCCGGCATCGGTCGCGTGCTCGTCGCCAGCCTGCATTAGGGGATCGCGGACATCCTGCCGACCCGGCTGGGCTTCTACGAGAACTGGCTGAACGCCGAAGGCCTGCGCGACGGTACGATTGGGCTGGTGTCCCTGTACGCGGTGCCGAGCTTCCTCCGGCAGGAAGACGAGGCCTATCACAACCCCGGTCGTGGCAACATCTCCTCAGACAGGTTGTCGATGTAGTTCTTGGCCATCAGGACTTTGATCCCGTGCATGAACTTCTCGGAGGAGCGCGACTCGCGGGAGAGGACAACGCCTTCCTTGACAAGGTCGACCTCGACATCCAGTTCATCGAGCGTCACCCAGTCTTTGAGATTTCTGTAGAGTCGATCCGTCTTTTCGACCAGGATCGTGCGGATATTTCGGTTCGCTCGCAGATGCGCGATCATTTCGCCAAAGCTCGTCCGGCCAGCCTGCTTGGCGGTCTCTACATCGACGTACTCGTGGACGACTCTGAGGCTCTTCGCCACCGCATGCTCTCGGAGGAGCTTCAGCTGGGCCGGGATGGAGAAGCCCTCTTTCTCCTGTTCCTTGGAAGAGACGCGGACATAGACCACAGCCGCCTGGTGGTTATTCGAGTGTGAGCGAAACTTAGTTGGAAATTGAAGCGGCTCCAAACCCTGTGGTTTGACGACGTTGCGAGACGAACATCACGCCACGAGAGAAAGGAGCCGAGATGAGCAGTGTCCTACGATCGGTCAGGAAGCGCAAGAAAGGTCGCACGTTGGGCGCGGTCGACGTCATCGCCCGAGAGGGGTACGCGGAGCTGGAGGTCGATGCCAAGGTGGAATTGATCCGGTCCTTGATTCCGCTGGGGTTGCTGCACATCGAGGAATTGCTCGACGAGGAAGTGACCGCGCTGGCTGGCGAACGCTACGCCCGCAAAGACCCGTCAGTCGGCGGGCGCCGTCATGGGAGCAACCCCGGGACGGTCGGGTTGGCCGGCCAGCGCGTGCCGATTCGCGTGCCCCGGATTCGCCATGTCACGGAGCGCGAGATTCCACTACGGTCGTACGAGGCGCTGCATGGCGATCGCGCCGTCAATGACCTGTTGTTGAGGCGCGTGCTGTATGGGATCTCGTGCCGCAACGACGCGGCGGCCGCCGAGGCGATTCCCCTGGCGATCGGCCTGTCGGGGTCGACGGTGTCCCGCGCGTTCATTCAGGCCAGCGCGACGAAACTCCGCGAACTCCAGGAGCGGGACCTCTCCGGGGAGGACGTTGTGGCCCTCGTGCTGGACGGCAAGACGTTCGCCGAGGCGACGATGGTCGTCGCGCTGGGCATCACGATGACGGGGGACAAACGGTTCCTGGGCTTTGTCGAGACGGACACCGAGAACGAGCAGGTGTTGACCCCGTTCCTCCGGTCCTTGGTCGAGCGGGGCCTCGATGTTTCCCAGGGGCTTCTGGTGATCGTAGATGGCGGCAAGGGGCTCCGGACGGCCGTGCGGCACGCCTTCCGCCACCGCGCCCTGGTGCAACGGTGTCAATGGCACAAGCGCGAGAACGTGGTGAGTGACCTGACCAAGCGTGAGCAGCCGGTGTGGCGGCAGCGTCTCCAGCGCGCCTACAACCGTCCGGAGTACGACGAGGCCCTCGCCGCCCTCCAGTCGCTCCAGCCTGAGCTGGCGGATCGGAACCAATCGGCGGCCGGCAGTCTAGCGGAAGGCCTGGACGAGACCCTGACGTTGCATCGCCTCGGCGTGTATGGCGTGCTGGGCCGGTCGCTGAAGACGACGAACGGCCTCGAGTCCATCAACGCGCTCATTGAGGAGCGCTGTGCGAAGGTCGATCCCTGGCAGAACTCAAGTCAACGCCAGCGCGGGCTCGCCACGGCGCTCCTGGACATCGAGCCGCGTCTACGCAAGGTGATGGGCTACCGGCACCTGCCCAGGCTTCGTGACGCATTGAAGCGAGAGTTGAAGATCGACACGACGACATCGAAGACGAAAGCCGCGTAAGCCATCAGGAGTCGCGGAGAGTTTCAACTAAGAATGGGCTTGACTCGGTTATTCAGTTTGTGTGTGTCAACCAAGTAGCACCTTCTATGCTCAACCAAGTCTGTCGGTCAACATCGCTTCACAGAGCTGGCTCGTTTAGCCACTGTGTCGTATTTCTCAATCATGTCGTGCTCGTACTTCTGCCGAAAAGCCCCCTCCCAAGAATCGCCGTAGACAGTTCTCCATTTTCGCCATGATTGTCCCATCTCCCAGTCTGTACATTTCATCTTGTGTCCAAGACATTCTGCGTCGTTGCAGCGAAACTCGTAGGAGAAATCGAACGGGATCTTTTCAAGCTCCTCTGCTAGTTCGGACTCAAAAAGATCGCCCTGCCGCATGATCTCGAGTTCAGCTGCTGTCCAGTTTGGGGACGTTGGCTTGATGGCGAGTCTCTTGATCTCCGCTGGTTTGAAGATCCCAAGAGTCGGGTGGCTGTCTTGATCCCGTTTCCTTTGCAGTGCGCACATACTCTCTGACTCTAGGGGATATACGATGTCCTTCCTGGCCTTCCAGGCACTCGCGCTCGAAAGCACGGCAGACTTGATTTTGATGGTCTCCTGGTCGATTCTATGGCTCTCTGGACGAGGGTCGCTCGCCCTTGTTACGCCGATGTCGATCCACTGGTACTTGTGAAATCGCTGTGATGTGTGGAGCCGACGGTAGGGAACCGGGAATAGGCAAAGCCATTCTCCCTTGTCAGTGATCGCGGCCGTACAGGAGACTTCCACACCCTTCTTTTCGGGCGATGGATAGGTTCGAACAACGATGAGCGCAGACTTGATCTCGATGTCGTTGTTCCTCAAATTCAGAGATTACAAATCAAACCCCTTGAATCCCATGTGTTCCAGTGCCAGGAATAGTCGATGACTGTGGCATTCCAGCGGGTCAATCTCCACACACATGAGTGCGATTGGGTGTTCGACGGAATTAAAGAACTGGTGGAGGTTCGCCTTGGGATGAGGTCGCACGACGTACTGGTCGTACCAGGTCCAACTCACGGTCTCCGGTCTCGATCGCTTTAGCCCGAATATCTCTTTGCAGTCCCCATTCTCCCAGGGGCTGCCGGGCTCGATCATCACGCTCCCGACGAGCGGGGTGAGCGTGGCGGTCGCCGGTTCGCGGCGACTGAAGCTCGAGGAATACAACAAGCCTGGCCGATTCTCGAACCCGAAGTGCCGTTCTTGTCGAACTGGCACATCGACTATCTCGCGGAGCAGCTCGAAGCGGTGACGGCCGGCGACGAGGCTGGTGACGTCGCGAGGATCAGAGCTCGGAGGTCATGATCAGGCCGTTCCCATCTCCACCCGCCGGGGATGCGCGTAAACGTTGAAGTTGTCGCCGCGCACGAATCCGACGAGCGTGATGCCGGTGTCGGCGGCGAGGTCTATGGCGAGCGTCGAGGGCGCTGACACCGAGGCCAGCACGGGAATCCCGGCCAGAAACGCCTTCTGCGCGATCTCGAACGACGTCCGGCCGCTGACGAAGAGCACCCGGTCGGACAGGGGGAGCGCCTCGCGCATGAGCATCCGGCCGATCACCTTGTCCACCGCGTTGTGGCGGCCGACGTCCTCGGCCAGATCGTCGAGACGGCCGTCCGCGGTGAACAGTCCCGCGGCGTGCAGACCGCCGGTCGTGTCGAACGTGCGCTGCGCCGCGCGCAGCCGGTCGGGCAAGCTGCACACGACCGCGCGATCAATCGACCACGACGCGTCGAGCGGCGCGCCTTCCGTCCGCAACGACTCAATCGACAGCCGGCCGCACAGGCCGCATGACGAATTCGTCGTCACCTGGCGACGGTCCGAAAGCATCCGCTCGACGGTGGCGAGCGACCCACCAACGAGCGTCACGTTGACGACGTTTTCGGGGTGCTCCGCGGCGGGATCCGTGCAGTACTTGATCGTGCCGAGATCGTCGGCGACCCTGATGACCCGTTCGGCAAAGAGAAACCCGGCGGCGAGCTCGCGATCCGCGCCGGGCGTGCGCATGATGACTGCGAAGGATCGCCCGTGGAGCCTGACCTCGAGCGGCTCTTCTGCGGCGATGCAGTCGGTGGCACGCGTCTGTTCGACGCCGCGCACTTGAATGACATCGGCCGAGCGAGACGAGGTATCAGGCACTCTTGGAGACTTTGACGAACCCGTCGGGCATAAGTCAAGCTGCCGGCCGTTCGCCGACCGGACCACCCGATGGCAAGGTATAGCGACGGCGGCCGGGTTGGCGGCGCAGGCGCCGGCGACCGCGCGGCTCGCGTCGGGCTTGCCGATGCGTGCCGCGACCTCGCTATACGTGTCGGTGCGGCCCGGCGGAATCTCCTGGAGCGCCCGCCACACGGTCTCTTGAAAGGCGGTGCCGGCCACGTCAAGCGGCAGGGCCGGTGCCGACGTCGGCAAATCGATCAGCGCCAGGGTGCGCTCGACCCAACGGCGGAAGTCCGAGCCTGCCTCGGCCGACTCACGGTTCGCCTCGGGATAGCGGGTGGCCAGATCCGCAATCAACGTGTTGTCGTCGTCGCCAAACAGAATGGCGCAGACACCGTTGGGTGGTCGCGACAAGGACGCGGCCGAGCCAACAGTCCACGACGTCATAGCGGATCGTGACGCCACGGCCGCCTCGTTTCATCGCCGAGGCGGTCATGCCGAGTCGCGCGGGCGCGGTTTCGTAGAACCGGCTGGAGGCCCCAAAGCCGGCACCGAAAATCGCCTCCGTGACGTTGGCGCCGGCGGCGATCTCGTCCAGGAATCTGCGGTCGCGAGCGGCCTGCGCGAACTGTTTCGGTGTGACGCCACGCCGACAAGCCCATGACCATGTCCTTCTATCAGGTGCCGGCACGCGTCCTCGAGGATGGCGACGAGTTGACGGCTCACCAGCGACACCTGCGCGAGTCTGTTGGATTCGCATGGGGGACAAAATGATCACCTGCTGATAGCGGGTGATACTGGTTGGCGGCCTGGTGCTGCTCGATTGACCGGAGGCATTCGGCCTGTTGTCCGCACCTCTGCCCGGGCTGCCGATGACGTGCGAGCTACGTTTACACGGCGAGTCGTTCGGCTGGGGTCGGGTTCCATGCCCTCCACCCAGCGCTTGAGAAGGCCGAGAAGATCCGGATCCTCGTCGGCATCAAGACTGACCGCACGACCGTCGAGTTGATACATACCGCCAAAGCGCAGCGGAAGTTGGCGCTGGAATCCCACGCCGATGTCCGGGAGCGGCTGCCCGTTGAACTACTGAACGAGTTCCAGAGGTCCGGAGACAGTGCCGAAATCGAAGGCGGGGTCCGCAAGTTTGTCGAGTGGATCAAGTCCGGCAAACTGGAAGTCCGCGCCTACCCGTCCGAGCAAGTTCACGCCAAGCTCTACATCATGACGTTTCATGAGGGCGACCGCGACAAGGGGCGGGTCATCACCGGGTCAAGCAATTTCTCCGAGGCGGGCTTGCAGGACAATTTGGAGTTCAACGTCGAACTGAAGAACCGCGCGGACTATGACTTCGCCATCCATAAGTTCGACGAACTCTGGGCTGATTATGCGGCGGCGGATTACCGGCGAGCGTGTCGAGCGACTCCGGCAGGATCGGATCGAGGGCGAGTGCTTGAATCTTCGGCGTCAGGCGTCCCGATGGGCAGCCGATCATCTCGGCGAGCTACAGGCCGCCGATCCAGATGTGCCGACGGTGCTCCATGACCGCGCGGCGGACTGCTGGCGTCCATCGGGTGCACTCTCGACTTCATGTCGAGATCGTGCGCCTTCCGTCGCAATCATGACCAGGATGTCGATAATCGCTCACCGCGGGCGCGGGATCCGTGCACCAACGCCCCGAGGGGGCATGAACCGTGCACCAACGCCACGGCCTCCGGTGACAGCCACACTGTGACGCACCTCGTTGGACCAGGGCGCGATCGTACGAGGCCCAGTTCGCGACGTGGTACTTCGTCTTGTAGGTGGGATGAACTCTCGACTTCATCCCCTCAGCGTAGTCGTTGGATCCGTTCCCCCGAGCAGATCGAGCGAATACCCGTCTCTGCCAGGCCACAAGGATTCATGCACCAACGCCTCATACAGCCGCCGGTGATATAGTGGCGCCTCGGTTCACCCAGACCGCGCGACTGGAGCGGGACGCGTTCGCGCCCAGGAAGGAATCGCCGAGGATGTCCAATCGCTGGCGCACTGCGGCCGCCGGGGTGGTGATGCAGATTGCGCTCGGGGCCGTCTACGCCTGGAGCGTCTTTCGGATTCCCCTCACCGAAGCCAACGGCTGGACGATCTCCCAGGTCACCCTCGCCTTCACGATCGCGATCTTCGTGCTGGGATTCGCCGCGTTCATCGGCGGCCAGTGGATGCGGCGGTCCAGTCCCCGGACGGTCGCGCTCGCCGCTGGCGTGCTGTACGGCCTGGGCGTCTTCCTGACGAGCTTCGCGGCCGACCGGCTCGTCGTGCTCTACGTCTCCTACGGCCTGATGGCGGGAGCCGGTCTCGGCCTGGGCTACATCGTGCCGGTGGCAACGCTCGTCAAGTGGTTTCCCGATCGGCGCGGGATGATCACCGGGATCGCCGTCACCGGTTTTGGAGCCGGCGCGCTCGTCACCGCGCCGATCGCGACGCGCCTGATCGCCAGCGTCGGGACCATGCAGACTTTCGCGATTCTGGGCATCGCGTATTTCGTCGCCGTCACCGGCGGTGCGCTGTTCATGCGAAATCCGCCGGATGGCTACGTGCCGGAGGGGTGGACCCCGTCGGCTGCCCAGCAGAAACAGCGCGCGGTGACGCCCTTCACGCTGAAGGAGGCGATTGGCAGCTGGCAGTGGTACGGCATGTGGACGCTCCTCTTCCTCAACGTCACGGCCGGGATCGCGGTCATCTCGCAGGCCGCGCCGATGGCCCAGGAGATGACCGGTGTGTCTGCCGCGACGGCCGCCGGCCTGGTGGGGATCATCTCTATTGCCAACGGCGTCGGCCGATTTCTGTGGGCGTCGCTGTCCGATGTCATCGGCCGCCGGCAGGTCTTCCTGCTCATGTTTCCCATTCAGGCAGTCATCTTCGCGTTGTTCCCCTCGGTGCAGAGTTTTCCCGCGTTCACCGTCCTCGCCGTCGTGGTGCTGCTCTGCTACGGCGGCGGGTTCGGCACGATGCCCGCGTTCGTGGCGGACTATTTCGGGGCGGAGCACGTCGGATCGATCTACGGCCTCATGCTGACCGCGTGGGGATTTGCCGGCGTGCTCGGGCCGATGCTCATCGCGACGCTGCGGCAAGCCAACGGCCGCTATGACGAAGCCTTGTACGTGATTGCCGCGCTGATGCTCGTCGCCACTGCCATCCCGATGCTCGTCGGCGTGCCGCCGACCAGCCGCGCCGGGTCGCCCCTGGCGCCGGATGCGAGCCGGGCCCAACGGTAGAGGAACCGCACAAGATGGCGTTATTTGGAATCGGGCGGCAGAAGCCGCACCACTATCTCGAAATGGCGCGGATCGCCTGGGACAACCGCGATCAGTTGCCGTTCGCCTGGCGCATTCTGAACGACGGAGTCTGCGACGGATGCGCGCTGGGCACGTCCGGTCTCTCGGACTGGACGCTTCCCGGCACTCACCTCTGCATGGTGCGCCTCGAGTTGATGCGGCTGAACACCGCGCCCGCGCTCGACCCATCCGTGCTCGGGGACGCGTCGGCGCTTCGAGGCCGCACCTCGCAACAACTGCGCACGCTGGGCCGGCTGCCCGAGCCGATGCTGCGGCGATCGGGCGAGCCGGGCTTCACCGTGGTCTCGTGGGACGAGGCGCTCGATCGCATCGTCCGGGAACTTCGCCAGGTCGACCCCGCGCGCGTGGCGCTGTACCTGACGTCGCGCGGGATCACCAACGAGGTCTACTACGCCGCGCAGAAGGCGGCGCGGTTCCTCGGCACGAATCACGTCGATAACTCTGCCCGCCTGTGCCATGCCGCCTCGACCGTCGGGATGAAGGCGACGCTCGGATACGGCGCGTCCACCTGCAGCTACTCCCACTGGCTCAACGCCGACCTCATCGTGTTGTTCGGATCGAACGTGGCGAACAACCAGCCCGTGACGGTCAAGTACCTGCACGAGGCGAAGAAGAACGGCGCCGAAATCGCCGTCGTTAACCCGTACCGGGAGCCAGGTCTGGAGCGCTATTGGATCCCGTCGATTCCCGGGAGCGCAGTATTGGGGACGGCGATCGCCGACCACTGGTTCGAGGTCGATACGGGCGGCGACCTGGCGTTTCTCGTCGGCGTCCTGCGCGCGCTCGTCGAGCTCGGTGGTGTTGATGAAGAGTTCGTGGCGACGCGTACGGTCGGCTTCGACCAGGTGCGCGCGCACACGCTCGGCCTCGACTGGAGCGACATCGAGCGGCGGAGCGGCTCCACGAAGGATCGGATGCAGGCGTTTGCCCGCCTGCTCATCGAGCGCCCTGACGCGGTGCTGGTGTGGTCGATGGGCCTCACGCAGCACGCGCACGGAGCGGAGACGATCAAAGCGCTGGTGAACGTGGGCCTGGCCCGCGGACTGCCCGCGCGACCGCATGGAGGCCTGGTGCCGATTCGCGGCCACTCCGGCGTGCAGGGCGGCGCGGAAGTCGGCTGTGTCCCGAAGGTCGATGCGGCGTCGGCGGCGCGGTGGAGCCAGCAGTGGGGCTTCGCGGTGCCCGAGACGCCCGGGTGGTCAGCCTCGGAGATGGTGGACCATGCGGCGGCCGGCGACATCGATGTGTTCTGGTTGGTCGGTGGAAACTTTCTCGAGACGCTGCCGGATCCCGACCACTCACTGGAGGCGCTCAGGCGCCCCCGCCTCCGCATTCACCAGGACGTCGTCGTGTCCTCGTCGATGCTGGTGGAAAACGCAGGAGACGTGGTGCTGCTGCCTGCCGCCACGCGGTACGAGTCGCCGGGCGGTGGAACCGAGACCTCGACCGAGCGGCGCATCATCTTCTCGCCCGAGATTCCAGGGCGACGCATTGGGTCGGCGAAGCCGGAGTGGTGGGTGTTTCGCGAGCTGATGGCCAGAGTCCGGCCGGAGCAGAAAGATCTCGTCGGCCTGTCGGACGCGGCGGCCATTCGGCGGGAGATCAGCCAGGCGATTCTGCTCTATCAGGGGATCGAAACGCTCGCGGCGAAAGGCGACCAGGTGCAGTGGGGCGGCCCGCGGCTCTATGCCGACGGGCGGTTCGCGACGCCAGACGGCAAAGCGCACTTCGCGGCCGTGTCGATCGGGCGTGGACCTGCGGCCCGGCACGACGGCGACGGGCTGTCCTTTGCCGTGTCCACACGGCGCGGCAAGCAGTTCAATTCGATGGTGCAGCGAGAGATCGATCCGCTGACGGGCGCCCGTCGCCACGACATCTTCATCAGCCAGGACGATCTGAAACGGCTGCGAGCGGCAGACGGCGCCGCTGCGCGCCTGCGCTCGGCGTCGGGAACCTTCAGCGGAACGTTGCGAGCCTCGCCGATCAAAGCTGGCAACCTCGAGGTGCATTGGCCCGAAGGCAACACCTTGCTCACCGCGAGCGCGATCGACCCCGACTCGTTGGAACCGGACTACAACGCCGTCGTCACGATCGAGATGCCGTGAAGCTGCGAGGGCACAGGTAGGGCATGACAGGGACGAGCGACATCTACAACCTCGGGCTCGACAAGAAGGCACTGACGCCCCTATATGTCAAGACACGCGTTCAGGCGGCCTGGATGAGCTCTTGGCGAGCGCGAAAATCGGTCATGACTCGCTGGTAGATCTCGCGAGCGAGAAAACGTTTCAGGCACCGGATGATCTCCCGTTTGGTTCGGCCGTCCGCCGTGCGGCGTGCGACGTAATCAACGGTCGGCTGATGGTACCGCATGCGGACGATGACGGCGCGATAAAGGGCGGCGTTGGCTTGGCGGTGGCCGCCCCGATTGAGCCGGTGCCGGCCGGTGGTCATCCCGGACGAGGCCGGGAGCGGACACGCACCGCAGAGCTTCGCGAAGGCGGCTTCCGAACGAATCCGGTCGGGATTGTCGCCGAAGACGATCAGCAGTTCGGCCGCGGTGTGGGCGCCCACACCGAAGCCCTCACGGAGGGTCGGTGATGTTTCGGTCGTGAGGCGCGCGAGGTGCTGGTCGTGTATCGCCATTTCCTCGGTGAGAGCCATCCAGCGGCGGGCGAGGGCCCGGAGGGTGTACTTGGCGGACGCGGTGGGCGTGTCGATGGGGCCCGGTCGGAGTCCGGCGCAGCGCGTGAGCAGGCCGTGATCGGTGAGGGCGTGGAGGGCTTCTCGCAGTGCCGGCGGGGCGTGCACGACGATCTGCTTCAGCGTGTTCATCGCCGTGGTGCGCGCCTTCACTGCGGTGTCCCGCGTGATCTTCAGCTGGCGCATCATCTCGACGGCACCGTCCGCGGTCTTCGGGATGGCCGTCGACTGCCCCGCCAGTACGGACCGCGCGGCGCACCGCACGTGCCAGGCCGGCGCCATAGCTGCCGGTGCCTTCGATGCCGAACGCGTCAATCCGCCCGTGGGTCTCGGCCCACGTGATCAGCGCTTGGTAGCCGCCCGAATCAACAACGAACGCGTGATCGCGGAGACGGATCCCCCAGCTGTCAATCGCCACCGCGACGTGGACGTGCTTATGCGTATCAACGCCGACGATCACCGTCCGCGCATCAGGCGGCGTGGGTATGCGGTTGGTCACAGGTATACCTCCTCGGGTTGCGGCCCGAGCTGGCCCGGGTGGGCGGATAGGACTGTGACGGGCCGTGGGTGCAGCAGGCCCCTATTGGGTCACGGCCCATCCGGTCAGCTGGCCGCCGTACGAGTGGCCGGTGGGCGATGACCGACAGATCAGTAGCCAGGACCAAAGGTCAGTCAAGTTACGGGTCAGGCCACCGCTCACCGGCACCCACCGGTGTCACGAAGCGACCCCGACAGGCAGGGGGATCATGCTCACAGTCAAGTTGACGAGGAACGTGCGCGACGATCCCTTCGATTTCGGCCCCCACACATTGTCAGCAGGCGCACGTCGCGTCGTTCCATACCAGGAAGGCACGGGTTCTCAACAGCCGGTGGTGAGCCGCCCGAAGTAGGTGGCGCCCCACGCCGAACAGATTCCGAACGAGGCCGTGCACGGACAAGAATCGTTGCGCGTGAGCCATGGATTTGAACCTCCGCATCTGTCGCTCACGTTGACGGGTCGGTTGATGAGAGACTTCAGCGCGATTGTTCTCGTACTGCGTCGTGCTGTGCACGACAGAGGGCATGACGCGGCTGTGGGCCGCCGAGTAGCTGCGCAGTTTGTCCGTGATCAGACGTCGCGGTGCTTGCGCCGTTCGCTGTTGATCAAGCCGCCCTTCTCTGCTCGTGGGGCCAGAGATCGTCGGCAGCTTGGCCGCGTCGAATTCCGTAGGCCGGATGTAGAGATTGGGGTGCTGGAAACGCAGGAGGGAGAGCGGTTTCCAAGTCTGGGCGCCCGGCGGCCGATTTCCATCGGCGGGGGCAGGGCCCCGGTGCGCCGGTCCGAAGGTCCGCAGAGACGGCGGTTTCAAGCGGAGGGTGCGAACCCGGAGGAGCGGCAGGCGCTGCGTGATGCCGCCGAGGCGGACGGTTCACTGGTGTTTCAGGAGGCCGGGACTGTGATGCGCCTAGTGAGAGGTCCAGACCAGGCGAGCGCCCCCGTCCGCGCCTGCTCATCAACTTGGGAGGATGGGCACACGTGGGACAGCCCAACTTTGCTGCGATAGCGGTAGGCCTGGGGCTTCGGTTCCCTTAGCAGCCCGTGGTGAAAGTCGATCGAGCAGCCCCTTGTTATTGGCGAGGGGATCGACAGGATCGATCCCGCTCCTTACACTGTGGCGCATGGCCATGGGCACCCGCGACCCCGAACAACCTCCGTTGTGGATTGCCGCGTCGGATCTGCCGGTCTCGCCTGGGCATCCGTTCTACACGCGCTTGAATGCGTTGCTGGATGCCGACGGCTTCGACACCTTCGTGGAAGACGCCTGTCGATCCTTCTACGCGCCGGTGTTGGGCCGCCCGAGTCTGGCGCCCGGTCGCTACTTCCGCTTGTTGCTGGTTGGGTACTTCGAAGGCATCGATTCGGAGCGCGGCATCGCATGGCGTGCGGCGGACTCGCTGGCGGTGCGGAGCTTCCTGCGACTCGGGCTGGAGGAGGCGGCCCCGGATCACTCGACGATTTCGCGCACCCGCCGCGTGATCGATGTGGAGACGCACCGGGCGGTGTTCACGTGGGTCCAGCAGCGCCTGGCGGCCGCCGGCCTGTTGAAGGGCCGGACGATCGCGATCGACGCGACGACGTTGGAGGCCAACGCCGCCATGCGGAGTATCGTGCGCCGGGACACGGGGGAAGCCTACCAGGCGTATCTGACCCGCCTCGCCGCCGCCTCGGGGATCAAGACGCCGACGCGCGAAGTCTTGGCGCGGTTTGATCGCACGCGGAAGAAGAAAACCTCGAACAGCGAGTGGACCAGCCCCAGCGATCCTGATGCGAAGGTCGCGAAAATGAAAGACGGCCAGACGCACTTGGCGCACAAAGCCGAGCATGCGATCGATCTGGAGAGCGGCGCGTTGGTCGCGGTGACGGTGCAGGGCGCCGATCAGGGCGACACGAGGACGCTTGTCACGGCGGCGATCACGGCGGCCGAACAGGTGGAAGCCGCGCACGCGACGACCGACGCGCGCGGGAGGTTGGAGGACATCGTCGCGGACAAGGGCTATCACAGCAACGAGACGATGGTAGACCTGGCTGCGGTGGGCCTGCGGTCGTACATTTCGGAACCCGACCGTGGCCGGCGCGATTGGTCCGACGCGCCGGATGCGTACGCGCCCGTCCATGGGAATCGCCGCCGTCTCCGGGGCGCCCGCGGGCGACGCTTGCGGCGGCGACGGGCGGAACTCGCCGAGCGATCGTTTGCCCACCTCTATGAGACCGGCGGGATGCGACGCACGCACTTGCGGGGACACGACAACATCTTGAAGCGTCTACTGATTCATGGCGGCGGCTTCAACTTGGGGCTCGCGATGCGCCAGTGCCTCGGCATCGGCACGCCACGGCGCTTGCAGGGCCGCGCCGCAGGCGTCTTGGCTGTCTTCATCGCCGTATGGGCGCGCCTCGGCGCTCTCTGGGGGAACCATGAACCAAGATTCGTTGATCGATCGCCGGGGTCGTCGCCGCGTCATTGTTTTGAGCTGCTACCCGTCGCCGCGTGAATCGCAGGGTTTAAACACAGACTGCTAGCGGCCCGACGGCGCGCTACGCGTGACCAGCGCAGCGTGACCTCTCGGCCGCCAGCGGATAATCCATTCGGCCACCACAAGGTTGATTGCCCAGCCTGCCCCATGCACAGTGCCCTCGTCAGTTCTCCCTGAACGGCAGGGAACAGGAACCAAGGAGATAAGCGAGAGCCTGCGTTGGCGCTGCGGCATGGGAGGAGCCGGATGCCGGCCAGTGGCGACCGCAGCCGAGGCGGCCACCCCTACGACGATGCGCTTGAAGAACGCACGGCGGGAAAGCAGCATCGCTTCAGTCCTTCAGCTTTCGGGCGCTCTGGAGAATCGCCATGATTTCCTGCCAGTCGACCCGCAGGTCGACGTCGAGCTGCTGCGCCGGATCGGCGGGCTTGTCGAGGGCCCGGTTCATCAGGTCGGTGAAGGCCTGCACTGAGGGATCCTTCTCCCACACCTCGATGGTCTCCTCGTGCCGGCCCAGCTTCACCCGGGCCATGGACTCGATCACGCGCACGAACTTCCCCGTTCTCCATGACCAGCGCCTGCCGGGAACGGGGCGTGGACGCGAGGCTCTGGAGCAGCACGAGGAAAAGGTCAAGCATCGCCGCGAGTGTCGGCCCCACTCCGCGCGAAGATCAAGACTCTTGGCGGGATCGAGTCTTGGCGAAGGACAGTAGTAAGTCGAAAAAAAAGAAGAATTGAGTGAGAATGAAGAAACTGGAGCCAGACACCTGATGGAGCACCTGGTCGCACCCTGGTTCGCCGGCATGAGTCCGCTGCTGTTGGCAGCCGCGATCGTCGTCACAATCATGGCGCTGGGCAAGGCGGCCGATTGGCTGGTGGACGAGGCGGTCGCCCTGTCGGAGAAATCACGCGTGCCGAAAGTCATCATCGGCGCTACGATCGTGAGCCTTGGCACGACGACCCCAGAGGCCGCCGTGTCGGTGCTGGCGGCTGTTCAGGGCAACCCCGGACTGGCGCTCGGCAACGCGGTTGGATCGATTATCTGCGATACGGGCCTCATCCTCGGGCTTGCGTCGATTCTCGCGCCGCTCCCCCTCAACCGCCAGATGGTCAACCGCCAGGGATGGATTCAAGTGGGCGTCGTCGTGGCCCTCGTGGCGTTCTGCTGGCCGGTGCGAGCGCCTTCAGCCGCGTGGACCGCAGGTGGAACGCTCACCCAGCCTACCGGCTTCATCTTCTTGATCGGTCTTGCCGTTTACATCGGGCAATCGATCCGCTGGGCACGTCGCCAAGAGGAGGGCTGGCTGCCCGAAGCGTTCGAGAAAGACGTGGCCCTGCCAACGGGCCTCATCGTCTTGCGGCTTCTCGCCTCGGTTGGGCTCCTCGTGATCTCGGCCACCCTGCTGATTGGGGCGGTGACCGAGGCGGCCAGGCGACTGGCCGTGCCGGAGAGCATCATCGCCGCCACGCTCGTCGCCTTCGGCACGTCGCTGCCAGAACTGGTTACGGCCGTCAAGGCGTCGCTCCGCGGGCACGGTGAACTGGCGGTCGGCAACGTGATTGGGGCTGACATCCTGAACGTCCTCTTCGTAGCAGGCGCCGCTGCGGCGGCAACCCGCGGGGGTCTTGTCGTCGAGCCGCACTTCTTCCGCCTATTCTTTCCCACGATGCTGTTTGTCGTCTTCGTGTTTCGCATCGGGATCGCGTTCTCGGGCGACTCCATGAAGCGTCCGTTCGGTGTGGTCCTCATCGCCGCGTACGCGTTCGCGACGCTCGCCAGCTATCTCGTGCCCTCCTAAGGCCCGCGCGGCGCATGGCTTTATCACCGCCTCTGCCTGAGCCTCCGCGACGCCGAAGCTTTTGGGCTCAGAGCCGCATCGTCTCCGCGAATGAAATAAGGCGGATGGCCCTCGGGGTCGAGCCTCCCGCCGCGAAAGATTCGTGCCATCCCGCCGGCGGGATGAGGCACCACTGGCCAGGAAGAACGCGATCGAATACGCTGGCCTGCGGCGCCATCGTCGGCTGGGCTTGTGGATTACAATGAAAATCAAGGCCCTTCACGAAAGGTCGTAGCGGGAATCCAGCCAGCAAGCCGAAGGGCGCGAAAGACCACTACCTCGAAACCTTCGGGACCGATCCCACGATGCTCCACGCGGCGATGATGCGCGGCCTGACCGCGCGCGCCGGCGTGAGCGCGCCGTGCTGCAGAATGGTCATCGAGTACATCGAAGGCGCACCCGAGCAAGTAGTCGATCTCAAATCCAAGGTCATCCTTGCCCCCAGAGACTAAAGAAAACAATCGCCGACGCTAGCGCCGTCCACCCATCCGAACGTCATGCGTCAACTGCAATGACCAGAGTCTGCGAGTTGATCGCTGCTATCGCGCAGAAGTATCCGCAGGACCCGTTCTCTTGGGAGGGCAATGTGCGGCGGCTTCGCTATCAGGTGGCCACGAACCTTGACGGGTACATTGCGAGACCGAATGGTGAGTTCGACTGGATCGTGATGGACACAGGATATCGACTTCGCAGCGCTGTTAGCTCAGTTCGACACCGCAGTCATGGGACGGAAGACGTTCCTGGCTACGCTTCAGCAGGACGGGAGTGGCGCGATGTCCGGTCTCGACGTTGTCGTGTTCTCGCGCACGCTACGTCCGGCTGACCATCCGGCTGTCTCCATTGTGGATAGCGATCCCGTCGAGAGCGTCCGATCGCTCAAGGCGAAGCCCGGCAAGGACATCTGGCTGTTCGGCGGAGGTGAACTGTTCCGCACGCTTCTAGAGTCCGGCCTCGTCGATACAGTGGAGCCGGCTGTCGTCCCGGTCCTATTCGGGGATGGCATTAAGCAGACATCGTCGGCACGATCGGGGCGATGTCTGGCCCCGGCGTAGCGCGGCTGCAAAAAAAGCCGCCTAGCGATGCTGCGTCGACCGTCGTCAGGGTGTTCTAGACGCAACGTCGCTAAAACAGCGGGTTGATGAAGGGCGCGGCCGCCGTCCCGGCCAACAGGATCAGCGCACCGATGAGCAGCAGCACCAGGATGATGGGCGTCAGCCACCACTTCTTGTTGTGACGCAGAAATTCCCAGAGCTCGGCGAGCAACCCGGGTCGTGTCTGCGTAGCCCAGCTCGCGAAGTCGTTCGCGTCTTTTTCGTGAGATTCAGTCCTGGTCATCTTCGACCTCTCTAGCCCTCAGAACTGGCGCAGGTATCGCTCGATGCGACCCGCCGGGTTGTGACGGACCCAATAGGTGGTTGCCCCGTAGTCGAAGGAGCGCTCCAGTGGGTCGCGGCGCAGCATCCGCAGAGCGAGCCCGATCGGGGTGATGACCATGAAGTAGACCACGCCCAGAAGCAGATGCGACACCGTCCACCCGATTGGGTAGACGACATACATCCAGCCCACATAGATCCGGCGCCGGCTGGCCGGCCAGAGGGCGAAGAGCGTACTGACGGTTCCACCGACCGTCCAGACCGCGGTGCCTGCCGCGAGCGCCCCGGTCCTCCGCCAGACCAGCGCACCGACGATTGCGAAAAAGACCGGCAGGAGCAGGCCGAACCACAACAGGTCTCGGCGTGACGGATGCGTGTTGATCTCGATGACGGCCATCATCAGTCGAGCGCAAACGCCGCCAGATACTCATCGGTGGCGTGCGTAGTGGCGTGTGGCTGGTCCCGCTTGAGCAGCACACACCGCTCGAGTACCAGCACGTCCATATTGGTCGCCATGAAACAACGATATGCCTGCTCAGGCTCGCACACGATCGGCTCGCCCCGCACGTTGAAGCTGGTGTTGATGAGAACGGGACAGCCGGTCCTACGCTCGAACGCCTCAAGCAGCGCATGATAGCGACCGTGCCGGACGGCGTCGACGGTCTGGACCCGGGCCGAGTAGTCCACGTGCGTGATGGCCGGTACGGTCGACCGAGCGACCTGCAGCTTCGCGAGGCCTTCGAGTTTCTCGCTCGCCGCCTCCGGGATCCGCTGGTCCTTCCGTACCGGCGCGACGAGCAGCATGTAGGGGCTGGGCTGGCCCTCGCGCATGTCGAAGTACTCGCTGACGCGATCCTGAAGCACGGACGGTGCGAACGGCCTGAACGACTCGCGAAACTTGATCTTTCGGTTCATCACCGACTGCATGGACTGGCTGCGCGCGTCGCCGATGATGCTACGAGAACCCAATGCCCGAGGTCCGAACTCCATCCGCCCCTGGAACCAGCCGACCACGTTCTCGTCCGCCAGGAGCCCTGCGAGGTGGTCGCACAGCGTGGTGTCGTCGTCGAAACGCCGATACACCGCCCCCTGGTCGTCGAGGAACCGCGCCAGCTGATCGTCGGTGAAGCGGGGTCCGAGGAGCGAGCCGAGTTGCCGGTCGTCGGGCGCCGCTGGTCGGGGATGGTTGAGCAGCTGGTGCCAGATGAAGAGCGCGACCCCCAGCGCTCCCCCGGCATCGCCCGCCGCTGGCTGGATCCAGATGTCGTCGAACGGCCCCTCGCGTAGGATGCGGCCGTTGCTGACGCAGTTGAGGGCGACCCCGCCAGCCAGACACAGGTACCGCTGGCCGGTTTCCCGATGTACGTGACGGGCGGCCGCGAGCATGATCTCCTCGGTGACCAGCTGAATGGAGGCGGCGATGTCCATTTCCCGCTGGGTGATCGGCGACTCCGCGGCGCGTCGAGGGCCCCCGAACAACCGGTCGAAGGCGGGTGACGTCATCTGCAGGCCCTCGCAGTACCGGAAGTAGGACATGTCCGTTCTGAAGGAGCCGTCCGGCTTGAGGTTGACGAGATGGTCTCGGATCAGATCCGCGTAGGTCGGCTTCCCGTACGGGGCCAGCCCCATGAGCTTGTATTCGCCGGAGTTGACCCTGAACCCCGTGTAGTAGGTGAAGGCAGAGTAGAGGAGCCCCAGCGAGTGCGGAAATCGCAGCTCCTGCGTCAGCTCGATCCGATTCGCGTGCCCGACTCCGTAGCTGGCAGTGGCCCACTCTCCGACGCCGTCCAGTGTCAGGATCGCGGCGTCCTGAAAGGGCGAGGCGAAGAACGCACTGGCGGCGTGCGACTCGTGGTGCTCGGTGGAGGTGATGCTCTTGCGATAGGTGCCCCCGAGCCTGCGACGGATCTCCCGAGGCAGGTGTAGCTTCTGTTTGACCCACTGCGGCATCGCGTGCACGAACGACCCGAAGCCGCGCGGCGCGTAGGCCAGGTAGGTCTCGAGCAGCCGCTCGAACTTCAGGAACGGCTTGTCGTAGAACCCCACGTAGTCGAGGTCCGACGCATCGATGCCCGCCTCAGCGAGACAGCAGGCGATGGCATGGGTCGGGAACCCGGCGTCGTGCTTCGTGCGAGTGAAGCGTTCCTCCTGCGCCGCCGCGACGATACGGCCATCGACGAGGAGTGCCGCCGCCGAGTCGTGATAAAACGCAGAGATGCCCAGGATGGCGGTCATATCGTCTGTGGCTCGAGCGGGAGTGTGCCACCTGTGGTGGCCCCGTTCGCAAGTACACTATGCCACTCTGGCCGCCGACGCATCCCGCACGGGCCACTAGTGCATTCGTTCACTTCGTGGCAACGAAGAGGTAGGTCGACGGGATGTACGGCACGCTGGGACCTGGGCCCACCTGCCGGAGGCCCTGGAGGGGGCGTGCCGTGTCGGCCCCAGGGCCCTCTGGACATGGGACTGTCTGTCCCATGTACGGCACCCCGGCCCCAGGCGCCGCCCGCCCGCCGCCCGCGCCATTGCAAGACAGAACCAAGGAACCGGTCCAGCGTCTTGATGATTTCCCAGTCCCGCTCGACGCTCCGTTTGTGGAGCTCGGCGTGGTTGACTGACCCCCTGCGGCCGTTCCAAGCGTTAAGCTCTAACAGCCCGTGGTGAAAGTCGATCGAGCAGCCCCTTGTTATTGGCGAGGGGATCGACAGGATCGATCCCGCTCCTTACACTGTGGCGCATGGCCATGGGCACCCGCGACCCCGAACAACCTCCGTTGTGGATTGCCGCGTCGGATCTGCCGGTCTCGCCTGGGCATCCGTTCTACACGCGCTTGAATGCGTTGCTGGATGCCGACGGCTTCGACACCTTCGTGGAAGACGCCTGTCGATCCTTCTACGCGCCGGTGTTGGGCCGCCCGAGTCTGGCGCCCGGTCGCTACTTCCGCTTGTTGCTGGTTGGGTACTTCGAAGGCATCGATTCGGAGCGCGGCATCGCATGGCGTGCGGCGGACTCGCTGGCGGTGCGGAGCTTCCTGCGACTCGGGCTGGAGGAGGCGGCCCCGGATCACTCGACGATTTCGCGCACCCGCCGCGTGATCGATGTGGAGACGCACCGGGCGGTGTTCACGTGGGTCCAGCAGCGCCTGGCGGCCGCCGGCCTGTTGAAGGGCCGGACGATCGCGATCGACGCGACGACGTTGGAGGCCAACGCCGCCATGCGGAGTATCGTGCGCCGGGACACGGGGGAAGCCTACCAGGCGTATCTGACCCGCCTCGCCGCCGCCTCGGGGATCAAGACGCCGACGCGCGAAGTCTTGGCGCGGTTTGATCGCACGCGGAAGAAGAAAACCTCGAACAGCGAGTGGACCAGCCCCAGTGATCCTGACGCGAAGGTCGCGAAAATGAAAGACGGCCAGACGCACTTGGCGCACAAAGCCGAGCATGCGATCGATCTGGAGAGCGGCGCGTTGGTCGCGGTGACGGTGCAGGGCGCCGATCAGGGCGACACGAGGACGCTTGTCACGACGGCGATCACGGCGGCCGAACAGGTGGAAGCCGCGCACGCGACGACCGACGCGCGCGGGAGGTTGGAGGACATCGTCGCGGACAAGGGCTATCACAGCAACGAGACGATGGTAGACCTGGCTGCGGTGGGCCTGCGGTCGTACATTTCGGAACCCGACCGTGGCCGGCGCGATTGGTCCGACGCGCCGGATGCGTACGCGCCCGTCCATGGGAATCGCCGCCGTCTCCGGGGCGCCCGCGGGCGACGCTTGCGGCGGCGACGGGCGGAACTCGCCGAGCGATCGTTTGCCCACCTCTATGAGACCGGCGGGATGCGACGCACGCACTTGCGGGGACACGACAACATCTTGAAGCGTCTACTGATTCATGGCGGCGGCTTCAACTTGGGGCTCGCGATGCGCCAGTGCCTCGGCATCGGCACGCCACGGCGCTTGCAGGGCCGCGCCGCAGGCGTCTTGGCTGTCTTCATCGCCGTATGGGCGCGCCTCGGCGCTCTCTGGGGGAACCATGAACCAAGATTCGTTGATCGATCGCCGGGGTCGTCGCCGCGTCATTGTTTTGAGCTGCTACCCGTCGCCGCGTGAATCGCAGGGTTTAAACACAGACTGCTAATATCGTCTATCGTCACTCATAGGTGCTTCTCGTCCGCAGGGATAAGAAACTTCGGACTAGATATTGTGAGGTTGCGGACACGCCGCTTGCCCATCGACCCGAGACCAATGACGAAAACGCGCATTGTGCCACTAAACCTAACTGTTGATCTGCCGCTCCAGGCGAGCCGCCAGCCATGCTCGGTAAGCAAAGAACACCCGGCGAACGACCTGCATTGAGCGCAGCGTTTCCCGTGCTTTCGCCCAAAGACGTGACGAAAGACGATAGGAAGACTCGGTCGTGCGCACCACCATCATCACCGACATTCGACCGTCTGCTCGCCGCTCGGCCAGGGTGAATTGGTAAGTACTGGCCCCTGCCACGGGTGTCCACCTGAACACAGGTGCAACGTCTGACACTTGACCGATCGGCTCCAATGCTGCGGGCGCATCCGGAGACATCCAGGTCGCAGGCCTGTCGCTCCCTACGCGACCGATCTCGAACTCAATCCAGAGCCGGTCTCACCGGCACTCAAACCGTTCCCCTGAATGGCCTCTGCCTTCCATGCATAGCGCACACTTCTGTCGAGTGCGGTACCGACGACAAGCGAGGGACGGGTTACGTACTCTATGTTGTCACGAAGATCGTTGGTACAGAACATCATGACCACTAGGTCCGGTTACACCGTAGCTATCAGCTGTCTCAAGCGGATGCCGTATTGGATTGAGCCCCAGCCGAACATACCTGCGTTGAGGACTTCGACGCGCGAGAACGTCCCAACCAACTTGTCTATCGCTTGTGCCAGCTCCCATGCCACGAGAGCATTGCCTTCCGGGCTCCAATGCGCGGCCGCATGGAGATTGTAGCAGTCAATAACCAACTGGTCTGGGGCTTCCGATCCTGGAGTCACCCAGCGAAATAGCCTTGTGGTGTCGACGAACGACACGCGGTCACGTGTCGCCTCCTCTCTACGAGCTCAACTTTCGATGAACTCGTACAGTGGCCAGTCGTCCCGAGCGATTGTGTACACTAGCGGCACTTCCTGATTCGCCACCTGTCGGTACTCCGCAAGAATCTCGTAAAGATCAGTAAGACTTTCCGTGAAGAGCTCCCGCGACAGAACGGCGACCGGATCCGCTGCCACAGGATGTGGTCGTGGTGGCCCAGACGGGCTGACCCGGTCAGATTGAAGCGGACGGCAGCCGTATCGTGCCGGCGCCACATCAAGCACAGTCGGCTCAGAATTCAGGATCCGCTCCAGGTAATCGGGATACGTCTGGCCGTTCGATACCCCGGTCCCGAACGTGTACGAGTCCCCGATGACGAGCACGCGACCGACACCATCGGGTTTCGAATCCACTTCCCGCGCCGTTCGCAGGCCCAGAGAGTTAGTCTCGATCGTGAACGTGTGATCCGTCGTCAGTGTCGCGCTGAAGTTCTCCCTCGGCACCCGGTACAACTTGTCGTCCGGCCGGACATACTCCGCGGTGAACGGCATTGGAAGAAACACTCTCAAGAACCCCTCGGTAATGGCGAGCCCAAGAACAAGCGATGCGCTGACCAGGAGTAGCCTCGCGCCAATTCGCTTCAGCCAAGACATCCGAACCTCCTCGTTAAGATGCTTCCCTCGCCAGTCTCGCCGACCAAGCTAGCATTGCGCAAGGAACGCGTGTACCCGAAGTCCGGGATCGTTCTTCTGGAGTACACGGTCAGCCGATGATCGTGAGCTACGCCTCGGCCTTCTAGCCGTCTCTATGATATCGTCGGACAGATTACTTCTGACGCCGTTGCATTTAGTTGAAGTTGCGTCGACGCGCAATTCCTTAGGCCGGAAGAGACCGGGACCATCCTGGCTGGATGGCCCTTCACAGCCATCGTCGGACCCGATGCGTGCAGTCACGATAGACCTCGCCGAATTTCTGGTCCAAGAATCGCTCCTCACGCCGGATGACGGCAACATCAAGTATCAGCACCGCCGGCACCAGCCACAAGAGAATCCACAGCGTATCGGTGACGACCGCGACACCCATACAGAGCAGAGTCATCGCGACGTATGACGGATTGCGCGAGAATCGGAACGGACCACCCGTGATGAGCGCCACGACGAGTTTGCGGGCGTCGAAGTGTGTCCCCGCTTTGGCGAACTCGCGCAAGACCCATGGCATGATCGCGAGGCTCATCGCGATGAGCGCCCCTCCCAACACATACTGCAGCACATCCGGGAGGAACGCGACGGACCAGAGCCGGTCCGTCAGGAAGCCCAGCACGACCGCCGGAAGATAGATGACCGGGGGAGGAACCACCAGACCGGGCGCGTCGCTTTACAATGCCATCAGCTTCCTCTTACGCGGGGAATCGCCAATCAGCACGGCGCTCATCGCGACCAATCTAGATTGGGGGTTGCTTCCACATACACACCGAAAGGCATACCATATCCACCCCCGCGACAGATCAGGAGAACCCCGTGAAAGCAATCGTCCACGACACGTACGGCTCACCAGACGTCCTGAAACTCAGGGACATCGACAAGCCGGGGGTCGGGGATCACGACGTGTTGGTACGTGTTCACGCGGCTGGCGTCAGTCCTGGGGCGCGGCATCTCATGACGGACCTACCGTACCTGATACGCCTGGGCTCTGGGCTCCGCAAGCCTAAGAACAGGGTTGCTGGAGAGGACGTCGCAGGACGCGTCGAGGCGGTCGGGAAGAATGTGACCCAATTTCAGCCGGGCGATGAGGTATTCGGTACCTGCAACGGCTCCTTCGCCGAGTACGCGTGTGCTCGAGAGGACAAGTTCGTGGGGAAGCCGGCAGACCTCACCTTCGAGCAGGCGGCGGCCGTCCCTGACTCCGCTGTCACCGCCCTCGAGGGTCTTCGCGACGCGGGAAAGGTGAAGTCAGGGCAGAAAGTGTTGATCATCGGTGCGGCAGGAGGCGTGGGGACGTTCGCGGTGCAGATCGCCAAGGCGTTCGGAGCAGAAGTCACCGGCGTCTGCAGCACAACGAAGACGGACCTGGTTCGATCGATCGGCGCTGACCATGCCATTGATTACACCCGGGAGGACTTCGCCAATGGTCGACAGCACTACGACGTCATCCTCGACGCGGCGGGCAATCGTTCGTTGTCACACCTCAGACGCGCCCTCAGCCCCCAGGGGACTCTCGTGATCATCGGAGGAGAAGGGGGCGGACGGTGGTTCGGAGTGGGTCGCCAACTCCTGGCACTCATGTTGTCGCCGTTCGTGCGCCAGAAGCTCCGCTCGCTGTTCTCGATGGAACGGAGCAGGGAGGATCTGCGGTTCTTGAAGAAGCTCATTGAATCCGGGAAGGTCACACCGGTCATCGACATGACCTACCCGCTGAGCAAGGTCCCCGAGGCGATCCGCTATCTGGAAGAGGGGTACGCTCGAGGAAAAATCGTCATCACCGTGACGGCGTTCCCGAGCACCTCCTCGCGGTTGTTCGCAAGTTAACGAGCCTGATCCCAAACGCCAGGGCCGATGCGTCACTCAAACGTGTCACTCGGACGATCAACAGAAGGGCGAGGACGAGAAGCTGTTGGTCGGCAATACCTTAGAGGAAAGGCAGAATGAACTGGCGGAGAAAGTGGATCAGCATGCCCTCTTCTCGTCAACTTGACAATGCCTCACAGGTGTATCGAATTGGTCACGACGAACCCTCATTCGGTTGTTCGCTGGCTCGCCACCGGGTATTACGTTGTTCCCAGTATTTGTTTGCAATGATGGCGTGTGTGTAGCTCGACGAATCGCGCGTAGTCTCCAACCGACACCGTGCCGAACCCCGCGCTTGCCACGGCTCCGCCCGTGTCCACGCAAGCGCGGCATTCGCGATCGAACCTTGCGAGCGCACCCTCGAGACGGAGGCGGCCCTCGGCCGGCGTGGCCGGTCCGCTGGCAGGATCCATCGCTTTGTTGGCTCTCGTCTTCGGAAAGGCGCTTTTTCTCAGGACTCGATTAAAGAAAAGGCCTCTCGCCACAGGTCGCAGAAAAAACGGCAAGCTTGGAAGTTTCGACGGCGCACCAGACACGAGGTTCGCCGATTCGTCAAGAGAACGCGCGACATGCTCTACGAGTTGACTTGGCGACCATTTTCCTGGCGCTCGGGGTTACTGTCCATACCCCTCCCAACTTTTCCGCGGCGGCGACGAGATCGACGATGGCGTCGCGATTACCGACAAGCCTGGTATGGACATCAACCATGGGGACCTCCAATGCAAGGCCGTTTGTCGCGCCAAGTAGGCCCGCCAACGTTCTTCCGTCGTCTGTGCCCAGGCTGCCTGCCATGCGCCGAACGCAAGTACGATGGAGAACAGGATCGTCACGCTGGAAGATTTCAGAAGAGACATTCGAACCCTTCCTCACTCTTCGAGACACTTCAGTCCGGCTAACGGGCCAAGTGAGCCGCGTGCCGCGCCGATATGTTCGCTACGTAGCGCTTGACCTGACAAAGACAACATACGACACAACTGTCGTCACCCGCGTTCAGACGGTCGCTATGCCATCAGCCGTTGGTACGGTCAGAGAGGCAAGTTCATTCACGTCCGCAGGCAGAATTAGTCTCGAACGTGAAGTGGTAAGAGAACGACTCCTTACACAGGCCGATAACACCGGCCCCAACTGAATCAGTACGACTCTGTATGAATCGCAGGCGTAGCCACTGTGCGCCTTAAGCGCGTTTGATGAATAATGTGGAGTGGACACTACCATGTGACGACGACCAGCCGCTTCATCACTCTCTGCCGCTACGACAACACTCAAGGCTGCCGATGACCAACGATGCCCACGCCCGGCCGTCAGGTGACGCGCCAAGACCGCTGTATGACGTCAATATCCCGACACCGAGCCATGCCGAACGGGCTCGGACCCTGGTAGCACAGATCAAGACCGGCACCCTCTGCACGCTGGCGGCCGAGCCGAAGGGCTACCCCTACGGCTCGTTCGTGACCGTCGCCTTCGACGACGGCAACCCGGTGTTTCTAGTGAGCACGATGGCCGAGCACACCAGGGAACCTGCAGCGGGACCCACGAGCGTCGCTTCTGGTAGCCGAGGGCGGCTCCGAGGACCCACTTGCGAACGGGCGCGTGACGTTGCTTGGTCCCTGCGCGCAGGTCAAGGGCGACGGCGGCAGCGCGCGCGCCGCGTTTCTCGCCACGCACCCGAACGCCGGGTATTACCTGGACTTCGGCGACTTCGCGTTCTGGAAGCTGAAGGTGGAATCGATCCGCTACATCGGGGGCTACGGGCGGATGTCCTGGGTCGACGCGGCGGACTGGCACGCCGCCGAGCCGGACCCGCTGGCCACGGCTGCCGGCGGTGTCATCGCGCACATGAACGACGACCACACCGACGCGATGGCGCTCTACTGCAAGGCGTTCTCGAAGGCAACCGACATCAACGCCGCCAGCATGACGAGTGTCGACCGCTACGGCTTCGAGGTGTCGGCCGTGACCGCCGAAGGACCGCGACCCGTCCGTCTGGCGTTTCCTGCACCGGTCCGCACCCCGGAGGAGGCCCGGGCCGCCCTCGTCGCGATGCTGAACGACGCCCGGACCAAGCTCGGGGAGAACGAGACGTAGACTGCGGTCGGGACCGGCTGCCTTTTTTGAATCGGTAGCTCCTGCCGCCCTAACCTGCCTAGAGGGCATCCCGTAATTGACGGAGGTTTTGCGGCGCATATGGCCAAATGTGCCAAGAACGCCAAGGGGCAATTCGTCAAGGGGAACCCTGAGGCTACGCCGTGGGGCGACCAGCAAAGCGACACGAGCGATTCGGGAGGCGGCGCATGCAAGGCTTCCCCCAACAGATCGGGCCCAAGGCGAATTTCCAGCACCCCTAAGAACCCCTGCCTTCGAAGCCGCCTTTTCTCGGCACCCAGCCGTATAATCCGGGCATTCACGACCCATGGCCCTTTCCCCCGGCACTCGCCTCGGCCCTATGCATAGGCAGCGTGGACTCACGTGTCGCGTGACGCTTCCCAGTCGTCAGGGGGAGGTCGCCAGTGTCCGAGGAACTTGTCAGCACGGTGAGGCATTACTTCGCCAGACCCAAGGCGGGGTGGTCAAGCTGAGCGCCGCAATGTCCCGCCCGCGCATGTAGCAGTGAAGGTAGATAATTTAGACCCCTCGCGGAGGAGAAGAGCAGTGACGAACCAATGGCACGTTAGACCGGGTCGCTTGCGCTTCCTGCGCGCGACCCTCATCGTGGTCCTCTTTTTCCTATTCTCGGTCTACGCCGAGGCCGAGGTCGTCCGTTTCGAGGTCCTCGAGGTCGAGTCACCGACCTTCGAGGGAAGAGAGTTCGGCAGCGTCGGCCGATACGAAAAGGTCGTGGCTCGGGCTTTCCTCGAGGTCGATCCCACTGACCAGCATAATGCCGGTGTTGTCGATCTGCAGCTGGTGCCACGGAATGCCGCGGAACGGGTCGAGTTCGTGACCGACGTCGTGATCTTGAAGCCCGTCCATCTAGCACAGGGTAACGGCCGGATCTTCTATGAGGTCGTCAACCGGGGGAGAAAACTCAGCTTGGGGTTCTTCAACGACGCGCCACGAGGTAATGATCTCACCGCCGCGGCCGACGCTGGAAACGGGTATCTGATGCGCGAAGGGTACACGGTAGTCTGGTCGGGCTGGCAGGGGGACGTTCCGCCCAGCCAAGAGCGGATGACGCTCGAGGTGCCCATTCTGAGAGGTGTTACCGGAACGAACCGGGACGAGTTCATCTTCGAGCACGACTACAATCCCTTCGTCGCCAACTTGAGCTATCCGGCCGCGGACCTCGACCCCACGAAGGCGACCCTCACCGTACGGCAGAACGAACGCGATCCGCGGGTGACTCCCTCCGATCTGTCCTTCGAGTATTTCGTCGTCGCCCGAGCCGGAGTGACGGCGACCAGTCCGAACCAGATCGTGATTCACCGTCCGGTCGGTTTCGACAGCGGTGCCATCTATGAGTTCACTTATCCCGCCCGCGATCCGGTCGTGATGGGCCTCGCCTTTGCCTCGACCCGGGACGTGGTCTCCTTCCTGCGGCGGGAAAAATCCGACCCGCTGGGGAATCCCAATCCGCTTGCACTAAATGGCAGTCCGGCCATCCGGTACGCGTATGCCTTCGGGAGGTCCCAGAGTGGACGCTTTCTTCGAGACTTTCTCTATCAGGGATTCAACGAAGACGAACAAGAGCGGATGGTCTTTGAGGGAATCATCCCTCACGTGGCCGGCTCACGGAAGATGTTTACGAACTACCGTTGGGCCCAGCCAGGCCGCTATTCCGGACAGCACCAGACGCACCTAACGCCCGGCGATCAGTTCCCCTTTACCTACGGCGTGTTGACCGACCCTCTCACGGGAAAACGAGACGGGATCCTGGCTCGATGTCTGGAAGCAGACAACTGCCCGAAGGTCTTGCACACCGATACGGGCACCGAGTTCTGGCAGGCGCGTTCGTCGCTGGTGGTCACTGACACTACCGGCGCCGACATCGAGCTTCCTGCGAATGTGCGCGCCTACCTCATCGCAAGCGCACCCCACGGGAACTTGATTGACGCGGTTCCACGACCGACTCGCAACTGTCAGCAGCTAAGCAACCCACTGCATGCGGGAGCGCCGATGCGGGCGCTGCTCCATGCGTTGGACCGCTGGGTGAGTGCAGGTGTTGAGCCTGCCGACAGCCG
Source organism: Vicinamibacterales bacterium (assembly GCA_965197865.1). Taxonomy (GTDB): domain Bacteria; phylum Acidobacteriota; class Vicinamibacteria; order Vicinamibacterales; family CAVVIG01; genus CBDANZ01. The sequence continues at coordinate 300,064 of CBDANZ010000005.1, read as the reverse complement.
CTTTCCATCGCGCGCCGAGGGCACGCTTGTCACGCCCGAACCAGGGAGTAGGAACTTTCCTTCGATTCCGAAACTCACTTACAACGGACGCGTAAACCGGCTGCGGGTGACGGACTACAGCGTACAGCCTCCCAAGGAAGGAAAGGAGTACCGAGTCTTCGTTCCAAAGGTCGATGCGGATGGAAACGACGTGGCCGGCATCCGGATGCCGGCCGTGGAGGTGCCGCGAGCGACGTACCTGGGCTGGAATCACCGTCGGGAGGGATCCGCGGAGGGGGAGCTCTGCTCGAATACCGGATCCTATATCCCCTTTGCGGAGACTCGAGCCGAACGCGAGGCTTCGGGAGATCCTCGCCTGTCCATCGAAGAGCGCTATCGGAACCAGGAAGCTTACGTGGAAAAGGTGAAGGAGGCGGCGAGTCGTTTGTTAGAGGATCGGCTGCTACTCGAGGAGGACGTGAAGCGGATCGTCGAGGGGGCCGAGCGAAACCTGATTGGCAAACGCTCATCCGGACCGTAAGTGCGCTGATTGCAGTTACAAAATCATCGGCTCGACTGGAGTTATAGGTCAAAGTCCTCGCCTCGCTGAATCACCCCCAACATCAGCCACATCGACGAGCTGGAGTGATGTCTTTCCGCTGACGAACGATGCCGAGCAACCGTGGATGATAGCAGTGCTTCCCCTCTTGGCCCTTGTAATAATACCGCCCGTTCTGACGCGGTTTCGGCGAGCGAGGACACCGTTCTTGATGTTCGTAAGCGTGCTTCGGCGCTGATTCCTGTCTTGTCCATCATCACTGAGCCCTCTCCATTTCCCCAGTGCAGTCTTGCCAAATTCGACAGGGCAGATGCCCGGCTGATTGCAGATAACTATGAAACGATGATCTCTCTGTGCGCCCAGCCCGACTGCTGACCGTTGGCGTAAGGTGCAAATCAATACGACGACCACTCATGCGCGTAAGGTGCGATTAATGGACCGACCCTCACGCTCATCGGCTGACCGTGTACTGGTGCGCCGTCCGTCACTCATCTCCATTACAGGCGGCAGAGTGCTCGCTTTCCTCGCCGTCCTGGTTCTGCCTACGGCTGCCTTCTCTCTCGGGATGGCCGAGCACATGGAGCAGTCCAAGACCACGGGGTTCTGCCTGTCGTGCCATGTGATGGAGCCTTATGGCCGGAGCCTCTTCATCGATAGCCCGGATCACGTGCCGGCCAATCACTTTCAGGACAAGCGGGTGCCGCGGGAATCGGCTTGCTTGATCTGTCACACGACCTACACGATGTTCGGTGATCTCCAGGCCAAGCTCACGGGCGGGAAGCACCTCTATGTCAACTATTTTGGGCACCATCCCGGAGGAGCTCTCGCTCTACCAGCCCTACCAGAACCGAGAATGCCTATCCTGCCACGGCGAGGCCAGATATTCGACGAGAGCGACATTCACCTTGACGTGCGCGCCGAGCTCGCCAGCAACGAGATCTCCTGCCTCGAGTGCCACGATCTGACCCTCGACGTCACCGAGTTGGACGGGCTCGAGATGTGGGTCAGTGGGAGCGCCGAGTAGTGGGCAAGAGTTTCGAGGAGAGAATCAAGAAAGCTGCATGGCTGGTGGCCGCGGGCCTTGCGATACAGCTTATTACGTTCTTCTATCGAAAGCCGGCACGATGCGACCACCGGAGAAGCGCGGCTGCACGGCAGATTCACGTACATGCCCATGAGTGGTGGCGCTGATCATGAGCACGGAAGGCCCTCCGCTGACCAAGGGCGTTGGACTAGCCACGAAGGATTATTCTGGAAACGGTTGAAGCCGATAGAGGCTGAAGGCATCGTTGGCAACGAGGACCTCCCCGTTCTCACGAATCCGCCTCGCAACCTCCGCGAATGTGTAGGATGCGGGAAGCGCCGCCACGTCGGCCCCTACTCTCCAGGCTTCTGTCAGCTGCTTATCGTTGGAAGGAGACTCGTCGTAGAGCCAACCCCGCCGGTCCATGCAGAACAGCAACTCCGGGTTGTTGTAACCGAGGAACAGCACACGGTCGTCGTCTTTCAGCACTCGTTCGGCCGCCGCGCACAAGTGGAGCTTCTGCCAGTCGTACTCGTACCACGAATGGGCGCTCACTCCTCAGAGCCACGTGCTGAAGAGCATTACGCCTATCACGACGGCGTAGGCACACAGTCGGCCATCGTCGGTGACGACGTACTTTCGCGCCCCGAGCCACTGAATTGCACTGACTACGCCCAAACCGACGAGGACGGCGGCAACGGGCACGATGGGGAGCTGATAGTAATCGTGTACGTCGTTCCCCTTCGCGACGATGACTAGGTAGGCGCCAAACCCGCACATCCCCAGCACCTCGCACCAGCCGCGGCAGCGCCACGCCACAACAAGGCCCACACAGACGGCCAGGATGCCGACCGGGCCAAGGATGTCTTTCGTCAACCGTTCCGCGATGCGGAACGGGAACATCAGGGACCCGACGAGCTGGGCATCGAACAGCTTGTCAGTCATGCCGAAGCTGAGACCGGTGGCCAGACCGAGCTCACGCGCGTGGGAGTACCAGAACCAGGCGCCGACCAGGTTAACGGCGGCTAGCGCATACGGCTCCCACCGCCTCAACGCGCGCGCGCCGTCCCTTTCGAGAAGCAGTCCGAAGAGTGGTGCCCACACGATGAGCCAGGGAAGCTTGATGAGCCCGATCAGAGTCGTCGACACGACGAGGACCGCCAAATGCCCGCCCCTGTGATCCGCCAAGTAACACTGGGCCGAGCGCAGCGCTACAAACGTGATCAAGATCAACGAGGCTTCGTTCACGAAGCTCCGCTCGATGTACAGGGAGAGCGGAAACCCAAGTGCATACGCTGCAAGGGCGACCATGCCGACCGAGGGTCCGTACCGTGTACGACTGAACCGGAAGAGCAGAAGCGATGATCCGATAAAGAGCAGCGAGTTCAGTAACCGGCCCGATTCGACACGGAAGGCGCCGGTGAGCCTAGAGATGGCGGCCACGGAGAAGGCAAACAGCTCGAAACCCGTTTCCACGAAGCCCTCGTCGAGCGCCCCCCTATCAGTCCGTGGTGAAAGTCGGGCGCTGCACCGAGACGAGCGAGGCGCCTCGCGGGCAAGGCGCGACGACCGAGAATACCGCCTGTATTTGATGGAGGAGCAACGCAGGCCACGAGGATGCATCGCTCGTCGAATGCAGACGGACTTTCACCACGGACTGCTATGGTCGATCTGAGGATAGAGCGGGTTGAAACGTTCCCGGTAGAAGTTTCTGGCGATCGCTGCGGTGTCCGCCTGGCGCCAGGCATGGTAATCGAGCAGGGGGCTCTTGTAAGTCGCCGCCCGCGCCCCGAAACCGAGGCCGATGACCGCGAAAAGCAGAACCACGCGGCGAGTCGTGGACGCGGAGTCAATGGCGTGCCAGGGGACCACGGGTGGTGGCGCTGATTATAGACACGGAAGGTTCCCTGTGCAGGGTTCCTTGGCGCGTCTGATGGGGGCCACAAGCGGGCGGGAGTCTGTGTGGAAAGCTGGAAATGCCTCAGCGCGAAGGGAGGGATGCGAGCAGAGGTCGTCATCTGCCCACCGGGCAGGATCGGATATCACACCCGTTCTCGTCGGGGACCGTGAACCGACAGCGGCACTCGACGCACCGACGCGAGGAATTGCCCGGCCGCAGCAGTGAATGGGGCAGTCCACTCGTGCGCGCCGTCAAACACAATTGAGTCGACGCGTGCGCCCGTCGTGCGAAGAAACGCAAGATCTCTGTCCATCTTGGCTTGCGTGTACCACGTGTCGCTCGTGCCTCGCCCGACGAGGACGGGCGGCCACGCGACCGACTGGTCCTCCCTAAGATCCGGTGGGACGTCCCCAGCAAGCGCGATGATCCCCTGTCCGCGACCCTGTGTCGCCGCGCGATAGGCCATCGCGACCCCCTGCGAGAACCCGGCGTAGACGAAGGGCCTAGCTGTGTCGTAGTCGCGCGTCACCCGATCGACGACCGCCCCGACATAGGCGAGGTTGTCGGCGATCGCCAGCTCGCGGTCCTGTGACGTCATCCAGCTCGCGACCACGCTCTCGTGTTTCGGGTCGTAGAAGCGATGCAAGCCCTGCACCGCTACAATCAGCCAGTGGTCAGCTCCCGCGATGCGGCGGAGCGCCGCAAGGTGTTTCTCGGCGTGCTCCATATAGCCGTGAAAGCCGACCAACACCGGCGCTGCGCCCTCTTGGGGCGGCGCATGAACGAGGTACCGCCCGTGCGTCTGCGTCGCAATGGTCTTGGCCGTCGGCGCTTCGTTCATGGGCCGTCCTCTCGCATTTTCCGTCGTTCCCTTATGCGGGTAGTCGTCTCCGCTCTCCCTTTGATGCGCTTGAGGTGGGCCGGTAGTGTTCGATGCGACGTGCTCTCGTCTTGCTCGACTCAGACAGGCGGTGCCAACGGTTGTCCGAGTCGTGCACTCGCGATGTCTGTGTGAAAATCAGCACAAACTCTACAACAATCCTGGGAGGGTTACTCCCCTTGCATCGAGGCACAGCGCAGGATTCGCGGTGAGGATCGCGAGCGTCTAGCAGCGACGCAAGCTTTGGTACCGGGGTCCAGCACCGACATCACCACCACGATTCTTGGGTTGCACTGGGTTCTGATGAACTTGCGGGTCGAGCCCGTCTCGCTGCTGTGATGCTCGCCTTGAAGACGGTCAGCAGGGCGTCCCTAAACTCCAGACGAGTTATGGGCCGTCAGCTAGCTTACCGCCAACGGCCCTCTTCCCCAGTCTCACTGGGGCGGGAATCTTCTCTTCAGAGGATCGGAATGGTCGACGTGATTGCGCAGCGGATGGCAGTAGAGATTGAGGGAAACTTCGTCGTGTTCCTCATCGGGATACGCATCAATAAGCCCTGGAAACTCCACAAATGGTTGCCAGTCTTCTTCGGGATGCCGAAGATGCTGAAGGAACTGCAACGGCATCCTGAATTTGGGTTCCTGGGAACGATTTTTGCCCCAAGGTGATCGTGCAGTACTGGCGCTCCTTTGAGCAGACGCTCTGGCCCCTGACGGGCGCGGGTGCCGGAATCGCGCCTCCCGAAGGTCAAACGTCGAGCGTCGGCCGACTCTTGGTATCACTAAGAGGTGAGGTGCCCGGCCTGCGGATGAAGGAGCGGTGCGCATGACTCGGCTCCTCACATATGCGACTCTCGCCACGTGTGTCGTTGGCATGCCTAGCAGTCCGTGGTGAAAGTCGGGCGCTGCACCGAGACGAGCGAGGCGCCTCGCGGGCAAGGCGCGACGATCGAGAATACCGCCTGTATTTGATGGAGGAGCAACGCAGGCCACGAGGATGCATCGCTCGTCGAATGCAGACGGACTTTCACCATGATGGTATGGACTCCTCCCGGTTCCGATGCGGCATGATGTGCCGCATCAGCTGATGCCCATCAGCCACAACCAGGAGGAAACCGAAATGGATGCTACGACAGTGGCCGTTGACCTGGCAAAGTCCGTGTTCGAGCTGGCGATCGCCAATGCCCGGTGGCGCGTGTGGTCGCGCCAGCGACTCAACCGCGCACGGTTCGCCCGCTTTCTCGCGCAGACGCCGCCGACCCATGTGGTGATGGAGGCGTGTGGCACCGCCCACTACTGGGGGCGGGTTGCCCAGCAACACGGCCATCGCGTCACCCTCGTGCCCCCGGCGTACGTGCGGCCCTACGTGCGGCGCAACAAGACGGACCGGGCGGATGCGGAGGCGATCCGGTCGGGCGAGATACCCCGTGTCCCGGTGAAGCGGGTCGAGCAGCAAGCGCTCGTGGCGCTGCACCGGGTGCGCGAGCAGTGGATGACGACGCGGACGGCGCGCATCAATGTGTTACGCGGGCTCTTGCGGGAACAGGGGCTGCTGCTGCCGGCGGGGGCCTGTGCGGCGCTGCGGGCCTTGCCTGTGCTGCTCGACGAGGCGGCCACCGTGTTGCCGAGGCATCTGCGGCAGGTGCTCACGAGCGTCCACGAGGAAGTGCGGGCGATTGAGGCTCGGATTGCCGGCCTGGAACGGGAATTGCGCCCTGGCCGACGCCGACCCCGTCGTGATGCGACTGCGGACGATTCCCGGGATTGGGCTGTTGACCGCCACGGCCCTCGTCGGCACCGTCGGGCACATCCACGCATTCCGGCGCGCGCGCCAGTTTGCCAGCTGGCTCGGCCTGACGCCGCGCGAGTACTCGAGTGGGCAGCGGCGGCGCCTCGGGGGGATCAGTAAACGCGGGGACGTGTATCTCCGGTGCTTGCTCACCCACGGCGCGCGCGCGGTGCTCGCGTCGGCCCACCGGCGCCGGGCGGCCCAGCAGCCCCTCACGCGTCTGCACCACTGGGCGATGACGGTGCACGCGCGGCGCGGCTACAACAAAGCCACGATTGCCGTGGCGAACAAACTCGGCCGACTCGTTTGGGCGGTTTGGCACAAGGATGTGCCCTGCGCACTGCCGGACGCGGCGTAACCCGAGCTACACCTCCACGCGAGATGCTGAGCGAGTGACCCTGACATGGCCCTTCGGTCCGACCGACACCGCATCAGGCCGATAGCAGCCCTGGCGCTCGACGCCGGCACCACGATTGGCCCGCGGTGCGTGACTATCCATGTTGGCCAGGAGGCAAAGGCTCTCCACGGACAGGCCGGATATACGACCGCAACCGACGCGAAGGACCGACCGTCACGACCCACTCGCTTGATCACCGGGAGGAGTCCATATACGGACTGCTAGCGTGGCCGGGCGGCAGCAGCCAGTTTTCCGCGGGATGAGCGACACCGTCCGCGTCTTCGTCACCGTCACGGATAAAGATGGCCGGTTCGTCACGACGCTCACACGGGACGATTTCGAGGTGCGCGACGAAGGAAAGCCGCAGTCGATCACGCTGTTCGATAACACCCCGCAACCCATCCGGCTCATCGTGATGCTGGACGTCTCGGGAAGCATGGCGGGCAACCTGCCGTTGCTGCGCGCTTGCGCGGAACAGCTTTTCGCTCGGCTACGCCAGGATGACGACGTGCGCGTCGGAAGGTTCGGACAGGAGATCCGCATCAGCCGCTCGTTTACACGCGATCCCGCCGAGCTCCGGGCGACGCTGCCGGACGCGATTGCTACCGATGCGCCGACGCCGCTCTGGCGCGCGCTCGACGAGGCATTGGAGGCGTTCGGAGACGAAGGCGAAGAGCGCCCCGTGATCCTCGCGCTCAGCGACGGCAAGGACAGCGGCCCGACCGGCTTCCGTCAGCGTTTCGTCAGCCAGGCCGAGGTCATCGACCGCGCCCGCGACGACGCTGTGATCGTCTACGCCATCGGCATGCGCAGCCGAAGCCTGCGACCGACGCTGCCGGGCCTCGGTCGGGGTGGCCTCCAGGCGATGCTGACGGTCGACCTGCCCGACCCTGGCTTCGCGCGCGTCGCGGAGCAGACCGGCAGCGGCTACACAGAGATTCGCTTCGGGCAGGACCTCGGCGCCGCCTTTGCGCGAGTCGCCGATGAGCTGCACGGTCAGTACCTCATCGGCTTCGCTCCGCCCAAACGCGACGGCAAGGTGCACGATGTCGACGTGCGGGTCACCCAGCGGGGACTGAAGCCGCGCGCCCGGAAGAGTTACGTCGCACCGAAGGAGAAGAGGTAAGTCGCGGGTTCCGTACAACCTGGTCCCGTCAGCGGGCCGTGGGGCGTTTCTCGAGCGGGTCGTTTCGTCCATGGACGCTGCGCTTGGATGCGTCCACCTGCGCAACTGATTGTCCGAACAGGCGGCCGTGACATTACTGTCCAGGCAGGCCCGGGATCTGTTCGCCGCCCTCTATTCACGCTGAGGCGTCTCCAGCCCCTTTCAAGCCGACTCCCGCCCGCTTGTGGACCCCATCAGGGACGAAAAGGATCAGGCCCACCGCTGCGTGTCTGGCTTGTAAGTGGTTTGAGATGCCCGCCGCACAACGCAGTTCATCGTCAATCCGTTAGACTGACAGAGCGACGCAAAGCCGTCTGAGATACGAGGAACGTCATATGCCCAAGACCCTGTCATCTCAAACACGGAAGCGCCTGAACATCCAGGGGCTCACGGATGTGGACAATGAAGCACTTGCCCCGGTAGCGCCGTGGCTTCGCATGGCCTTTGGCGTCGACTTGGATGGCGCTAGGCCACCGTGTTTAGGCATCCGCGTACCGTGTCCCTTGGGTGCACGCCCGCCCAGGAACGACCGCGGGATGGCGATATTGTCCGGTCTTCAGGCCGGCGAAGGGATAGCGATAGGCTGGGATAACTAAGTGGTGCGCGCCTTGTCGAGCGTATTAGCCGTCGTTGGATGTCTGAGCGGTCCGGCGGTCGTCTGTGCCCAAGAATCGGCCCGTGAGATCATCGAGAGGGTCGACCGCGTGCTGCGCGGCGATTCGAGTCGCGGGATCGCGACGATGGAGGTGGTAACCGAGCACTGGGAACGACAGGTCACCCTGGAGCTGTGGTCGCTCGGTACCGACCATTCGCTCCTGCGGGTGGTGTCCCCTGCAAAGGAAGCAGGAACGGCGACGTTGATGGCGGACGATAATATCTGGAATTACCTGCCCAAAGTGGATCGCACGATCAAGATCCCCGCGTCCATGATGGCGGGGTCGTGGTTGGGGTCGCACTTCACCAACGACGATCTCGTGAAGGAGAGCCAGCTCGTCGAGGACTACGACATCGAAATCGTGTTCGACGGCGAACGCGACGGCATCGACCTCTGGGAGTTACGGCTGACGCCGAAGCCAGAGGCCGCCGTTGTCTGGGGCCACATCGAGTTCCTGGTGCGCCAGCTCGACGACATGCCACTCTGGGCGCGGTATTACGACGAGGACGGCGGTCTGGCCCGCACCCTCATCTACAGCGAGTTTAGGGACCTGGGCGGTCGGATCGTACCGTCGGTGATGGACATGCACCCGGAAGACAAGCCGGGGGAGCGCACCACCGTCCGCTATCAGGAGCTCGAGTTCGACATCGACGTCGACCGGGGCTTTTTCTCCCTCCGGAACCTCCAGCGTCGGAGGTAGCCGCGATGAGGGTGTCCCCCTGGTGGCGCATCGGCTGGCGAAATCTTGGCCGTCATCGCCGGCGCACTCTCATCACCGCACTTGGGCTCGGCGTCGGCTACTTCGCGGTGGTCTTTATCGTCGGGTGGAGCGAAGGGATCACGGCGGAGATGGTCGAGAACGCTACCGGTCTCGTCAGCGGGCAGATCGAGATCCACGCAGCGGAGTACCGCCCCGAACGCAGTCTCTATGAGACCATCGGCGGCCGAGACGGGGCGGACGTCGGGGAGATCCTGGCGGTGGTCTCGGACGATGCGGCGGTCGTCGCCGCCGCCCCGCGCGTCTACGCCGGCGGGCTCATCAGCTCCGGCGAGTCCACCTCGGCCGGGATGCTCATGGGGATCGATCCCGCGCTGGAGCCGACGCTCAGTCGATTCCTCGACGAGTTGAGCCAGGGACGACTGCCCGAGCCGGGGCGCGGCGAGGTGCTCATCGGCACCGAGCTAGCGCGCCAGCTCGTCGTGGGCCTCGGCGACGAGGTCGTCGTCGTCGCGCCGGCGGCGGACGGCTCGATGGGGAACGACCTGTTCCGGATTGCCGGGATCTTCCGGACTGGGCTGGCCGAGCTCGACGCGGCCTTCTCTGTCTTGCTCCTCGAGGATCTCCAAACGCTCGTTGCGCTGGATCCGGGACGGATCCACGAGGTGGCGGTCTCGACCGCCGACCCGTGGATCGCGCCAGAAACGGCGGCCCGACTGGCGGGCGCTCTGGCGCCGGTTGCGCTGAATCTGGAGGTGGCCCCATGGACGGAGTTGCATCCGGAGATGGTCGAGTATGTGGCGCTGGCAGAGTCGTTCTATTTCATTGTGTTCACCATCGTCTTCCTCCTTGCCATGTTCGGCGTCGCCAACACCATGCTGATGGCCACCTTCGAACGCCGGCGTGAGTTTGCCGTCATGCTCGCGCTCGGCACGACCCCGATGATGGTCGTGCTGACGGTATTGGTCGAAGCCGTCGCCATGGGGTTGCTGAGCTTGGTCATCGGCGTGGCCGTGACGTTCCCGCTCATGGTGTGGTGGCACAATGCCCCGCCCGATCTGAGCTGGCTTTATGGCGAGCTGACGTTATTCGGCGCGCTCATGCGGCCCACGCTTCGCGTGGAATACAACGTGGCGGTCTGGATTCAGGGTGCCATCGCCTTGCTGGCGACCGCGGTCCTGGCCGCGCTCTACCCAGCAGCGCGGGCAGCGCGCGTGCCGCCCGCCGACACGCTATCGGGGCTCTGATGGAGCACTTCGGCGTTCTCGTCACTCTCGCGTTGCGCAATCTGCGACGACACGTCCGGCGCACGCTGCTGACCGCCTCGGCGATGATCATCGGCGGCGGACTCCTGATGTTCTCGGTTGCGCTGGGCGACGGCACGCACGAGTCCTGGATCGACTCCGGCGTGCGGATGGGGAGCGGGCACGTGACGATCGAAAGCCCCGAGTTCCGCGTGAGCCGGAAGCTCGAGGATCGGCTGCCAGCCGAGGTGCGAGCCGCGGCCGAGCAAGCGCTGCGGCAGCCTGGCATCGCCCAGCAGGTGACGATGGCCTCCGCCAAGCTGATCATCCAGGGCTTGGCCAGTTCGTCCGCGGGTGCGCGCCCCGCACAGATCATGGGCGTCGACCCCTTGTCCGAGGCGGCGTTCAGCACGCTGGACGAACAGCTCGTCGAGGGACGGTACCTGGCGCCGGACGATCGCCTGGCGGCCTACGTCGGAGTCGGCCTGGTCGAAACCCTCGACCTTCGACTGGGGTCGCGCGTCGTACTCACCGCCCAGGGTGCCGACCGGGAGATCGCGGGACAGCTTGTGCGCGTGGTGGGCATCTTCCGGACCGGCGTGCCCGAGATCGATCAAGCCCTCATCCATCTGCCACTCGAGACCGCGGGGGAATGGCTCGGCTCGGGACGCGACGTCACGAACGTCGGCGTGCTGGTGGAGCGCAGCGACCTCGTCCCCCGGCTCACGCTGGAGCTACGTCAGGCGCTCGCCGAGCCCATCGCGGATGGCAGCACGACTGTCTTGGGCTGGCGGGAGACGATGCCGGAGCTCAACGCCGCGGTCACAATCGACGACTTCGGCAATTACCTGATTCACGGGATCCTGTTCATCATTATCGGCTTCGGCATCGTGAACACCGTCCTCATGTCGGTGGTGCACCGCCGCCGCGAGTTTGGCGTGCTCCAGGCCCTTGGGCTCACGCCCGGTCAGACCGGCGTGTTGGTGATCATTGAAGGGCTCGTGCTGACCGCCATGAGCGCCATCGCTGGCATCGGCCTCGGCGTATTCGTGACGTGGTACTTCTGGGGCGACGGCCTAGACTTCTCGGCGTTGTATAGCAGCGAAATGACGTTCTCCGGCGTGGTGATCGACCCGGTCATCATCCCGCTCTTTCGCATGGCACGCATCACCCAGGCGCTCGCGTTCATCCTCTTCATCGGTGCGCTAGCTTCCGTCTATCCAGCCGTTCGGGCAGCCAAGATTAACGTGACTGAAGCGATGAAGTTCGAGCGTTAGAAATGACGCCCAGGTCGAACGCTCCTGCAGTCCGCACCGAAGGTGTCTGGAAGGTTTTCCGTCACGAGGCCGAAGAGATCCAGGCAGTGCGCGACGTCCACCTGACCATTGCGCGCGGCGAGTTCACGGCCCTCGCCGGACCGTCGGGGTCGGGCAAGACCACCCTCCTCAACTTGATCGGCGGCCTCACACGTCCCTCGCACGGCCAGATCTGGCTGGCCGGCCGCGAGCTGAGCCAGATGTCCAACCAGGGGCTGGCGCGGCTACGGCTCCGCGAAATTGGATTCGTCTTCCAGGCCTACAATCTGCTGCCGGTCCTGACCGCCCTCGAAAATGCCGAGTTCCCGATGCTGCTGCAGGGGGTGGAGGCGGAGGAGCGCGCGCGCCGCGTCGGCGAGCTCTTCGATCGAACGGGTCTCGCGGGGCTCGAGGATCGGCGGCCGGGCAAGCTGTCAGGCGGGCAGCAGCAGCGTGTTGCCGTCATCCGGGCGGTCGCCGCGAAACCCGTGCTCGTCCTGGCCGACGAGCCGACCGCCAATCTCGACTCCGCCGCCAGCGACGCCTTGCTCGACGTCATGCACGAGCTGAACGAGGAGCTCGGTGTCACGTTCGTCTTCGCCACGCACGACGCCCGCGTGATGGAGCGATCCCGACGGCTCGTTCGCATGGTGGACGGCGCCATCGCCTCCGACGAGACACGGTTGTGACAAGTCGCCTCCTCGGCACCCTCAGTCTCGCTACGTTTCTCATACTGTGCAGCGCCCGTTCCCTCCAAGCCCAGCCGCGTCCTCTCACGGGGTACGTGCAGACTGTGCCCCTATGGGCAGACGCCACCCCGCTTACGGCCGGCGGCGCGAGCAGCTTCACCCGGCTCCGCCTGACGACCGAGCCAATCGTGGGCCGCGTGGCGATCGAGGTGGCGTACGAGCACGTACCGACCTTCCGCCAGCGCCCGACGCAGCCAGGGACCGGGGTCGGGACAGTCCCGAGCGGGGGCGAGTGGCTCACGTTGCAGTGGACGATCACGAACGAGGAGCACATCCGCTGGCAGCACCGGTTCGACCGCCTGAGCGTGGGATGGTCGCCCACGGGCGCCGTCGAGCTGGCGGCCGGGCGGCAGGCGGTCTCGTGGGGAACGACGCTGTTTCTGACCCCTGCCGATCCATTCATCCCGTTCAATCCCGCCGACCCGTTCCGGGAGTTCCGCGCCGGCGTGGACGCTGGGCGCCTGCGTATCTACCCCAGTCCGCTCAGCGAGATCGACCTCGTCGTGCGGCCAACGAAGACCGTGGTCGGAGAGGAGATGACCGCGCTTGGGCGAGGACTCACGACGTGGAAGAACTGGGAGCTCTCCGGGTGGGGCGGGACACTCTATGGGGATCTGGCGGGTGCTTTCGGCGCCGCCGGCTCCGTGGGAGCCTGGGCGGTGCGAGGAGAAGCGGTGCTCCGCGAACAGGAGGACGCTCTCGCCTTCCGCGGCACGATCGGCGTCGACCACCTCCGTCAGCTGAACGGGCGTGACCTCTATCTCATTGTGGAATACCAACGTGACGGGCTCGGTGCCGCCGGTCCGGAGGAGTATCTGGTGGTGTTGCAGTCGGACACGTTCCGGCGCGGGGAGCACCAAGTGCTCGGACGGGACGAGAGCGTCGTCCAGGCCTCGTACCAGCTCCATCCGCTCTGGAGTCTTGCCGGCCTGTGGATCTGGAACCTGAACGACCGCAGTGCGCTCATCTCCCCAAGCTTCGCCTACTCCGCCAGTGACGAGGTGTTGGTCTCCGGTGCCGTCTTTGTCGGCACCGGGGATGGGGAGATCACGCCCACTCAACCGCTCCCGTCCGAATACGGCCCGCTCGGCACCAAGGCCTTCGTGTCGCTAAGCTGGTTCTTCTAGTCTCGCGTTTGGCAACTAGCTCGACCAGAGCGTAGAGTAGAGCGCGCCCAACTGAGAGGTTGGAACGGACGCGCGGGTCAGCGGGACAATGAACCGGCGCGAAAGGGATCCCGTTCGAAAGCGCATCAGGACCCACGCCGAAGCTGGAGTCTCGCCGAAGGCCACGGTCAATGTGTTGAGCGGGCCAAAACCTAACGTTCTGTGGAGGAAGCACCATGAGTGTCCGGTTTGCGCGTGTCGCCAAGACGTTCTTCGTAGCCTCCATGCTTGCACAGCCCAGCGTTGCCCAGATGGTGTGTAACCCCCTGCATGCTTGGTCTCGTCCTCGACGGGCCGTGGGAGCGAAACGACGAAGTGCGAGTGATCTTCGAACGAGAGATCCTCGATCTGATTGGCCCAAACGTCGAGATCGTGTTCCCGGCCGAGAAGCGGTTGCTCGCTGACTGAACCCTCGACGGCGCACGCGAGGCTGTCGAACGTTTGCTCGCGGATCCCGACGTCGACATCCTGCTGACCTCAGGTCCCGTGTCGTCAACCTATGCCGGACGGCGCGTCAGCCTCCCGAAACCTGTCATCGCCGCGTTCGTGCTCAACCCGGAGGTGCAGGGTGTGCCGTTCGAGGGCAACCGCCAGGGCGAGCGCGTGAGTGGCGTGGCCAACCTGAGCTACATCACGTTCCCCGGTGCCCTTGCCGACAACCTAAGGCGGTTCCGAGAGGTCGTGCCGTTCAGGCGCGTGACCATGCTCGCCAATCAGGGCATCCTGGCCGCCGGCGCGGAACTAGCTGACAACATCCGCCGTGAGGTCTCGGGACTCGACGTGGAGCTGACCCTCGTCCGCGTGGGTACGTCGGTGAATGCGGCGCTGGCGGCGATCCCCCCGACCACGGAGGCGGTCTACGTCGTACCCCTGATTCAATTGCCGCCCGGGGATCTCGATCGGTTGGTGGCAGAGCTTATCGCACGGAGGCTGCCCACGTTTTCCTATTGGGGCCGAGCGGAGGTCGACCGCGGTCTGCTGACGAGCACCTATCTGGACGCCGACTTTCAGCGGCTGGGTCGCCGGATCGCCCTCAACCTGCAACGCATTCTTAGTGGGGACGATCCGGAAGCAATTCCGGTCGACTTCGGGCGCCGTCAATGATTGACGCTCAATATGGCCACCGCGAGAGCCATAGGGGCTTATCCAAGCTGGAGCATCATCACGGAGGCGGAGCTCCTTCATGATGAGCGCCTGCGGATCCAGCGGGAGCTGGATCTCCCAACCGCCGCCCGCGAGGCGATCGCCGCGAACCTCGACGTCCTCGCGACCGACCGGTTCGTCGCCGCCGGCGCGCACGTCGTGCGGGCGGCAAGGTCCGCGCTGTACCCCCAACTCTCCATATCAAGTCTCACGCAGGTCATCGACAAGGATCGTGCCGAGGCCGGGCTCGGCAGTCAGCCTCAACGGCTCTATCTCGGCTCGGTCGACGTGTCGCAGCTCGTCTACTCGGACGCGGCGCGCGCGAATGTGGATATCCAGGGGCATCTGCAGATGTCACAAGAGCAGCGGGACTCCATCGAGCGAACGGGGCCGAAGCCAGAGACGTCTTCCCCGAGCAGGTAATCGGCCTTGAGCGGACCGGTGCCAGCCTCCCGAAGAAGAACTCCGCGCTGGTTCCGAAGCTGTCAGAGAACGCTTCATGGATCGCGCCCCCGTGGTTCGAAGCGAGCGCGAATCGACCGTCATCGGTGCACAAGAAGGGGAAGAAACTACTATCTTCCAAACTGGCCCCTGACGTCTCGCGAAAAAATGTGTCGCCCTGAAACTCAAATCGGTCAGGGCAATGCGGCCAGCCTCGCCGTCGACACCCGTCCAGTTCTGGCGCTTAGAGAAATAGTCGTGGGTCCATCCTGTGTGGACGTGGGCGTCTACGACTCCAGCATCGGTCCACGTATTGTCCGAGTCACTGGCAATGTCGCTGTCAAATGACACGCCACCTTCCAGGCGTTCCAGAATCCGTTCGTCACCTCGTGCCTCGAGCGTGAGAACCTCCCCTGGACGCAGCTCATCCTGTGCCCGAAACATTCCAGTAACCCGTGTCGCGCTCACATTTCTTGTGTCACCCAGGACGCCGCTACCCTTGCCCGCTTCGATCTGGGTGAGAACCTTGTCGATCTTCACCAAGACTCGGCTACCATGCGCGTCGACAAGATCATGTCGTGGCGTTACTCAGCGTCGCCCGGTACGTCAAGGCGTAGCCTCCGTCAAGCGTCGGCAGAATAGTCAGTCTAGGAACGCGATTCTGCACAAGCGTCGCGCCGGACACGTTCTGCAGTATCGCTGCCGCCTCGTCCGCGGAGACACCTGGTGTGAGATCAACATCGATCCGCCTGTAGATCATGCCGAAGACAGAGACGGTCACGCCCCCAGCCGTCTGCCGGAAGATGTCCCCTCCATGCACCGGCACGCCTCTGTAGTACTGACTGAGCCGCTCGTGCCGTCGATTCGGCAGCAGTCTGTCATCATAGGCAGCATAGAGTACGAGTTCTCTGTCTCGGATCATCCGGTCGACCAGACCATCCCACTGGCGCAGTTCAGAGGTGGTAGTGAGCGTGGATACAGCCGAAATTGTGACGAGCCCCGGGTGATCCTGAGTCACCACGGTGGCCGGGTTGAGCAAGATGAGGGCCGCTCCGATCGCAAGTCCCGTCACGCCACGAATCGTGTTGGGCATGATTTCCCCCAAACGGACGGTGGCTACACGTAACTCGGGATTTCGGGTTCGCTCCAGTAAGGACCAACGATCTGGACCCCCAAGGGAAGGCCTTCCTTGCTAAGCCCCAGTGGGACCTGCAGGGCCGGATGCCCTGAAGTGTTGAAACAGGCCGCAAAGGGCCACACGTAGTCGCCGTAGATCATTTTCGTCCCGTCGTAGCTGAGCCTGCTTCCGACTTTGGTTCTCGCATCGGCCGGGCCAAATGCGACCGGTCGAATCAAGAAATCACTGTCCGCGAAGAAGCGCTCCCACCGGGCAGCAATCCTCCGGCGCAGCATCATTTCGCCATAGTGATTAGCTGACATTCGAAAGGCCTTATTGAAGTCCCTCCTATTTCTTTTTAGACCCTTCAGTATTCTTGAATTCAAGTCCCTCTTGATGGAAGGCCGCACAAACCACGGGACACCCCGGGCGACAGGGTAAGGGAACTGTGAAGTGCCGGCCGGTCCGCATGGCGCGATCGAAACCTGAAGGTTTCCTGACGCATCAGTCAGAATCACGGGCGGGGTTTGTTTGACGGAAGACCTCTATGGCGTCGATAATGCCAACGTGGCAGCAGACGGCCCCGTACGAACGTCCGTGATCGGCCTCGCGGTGATGGCCATGCTGGCCCTGGCGTGGTTGCCGCCAGAGCACGTCCACGTGACCCACGCCGACGATGGACGTCATTCCGAGGTGATCCATCGGCACTACGAGGCGCACCATCCGGTCGACGAGACGGCTGTTAACCACGACGAGCACGAGCTGGTCCAGTGGCTCGACTCGCCCTTCACCGGCCCGACGAAGGTGTGGCAGGGCTCGCCAGGGCATGATGCCCGGCTTGAAGGTCTGCCGGTCGAGCTGACTCTGCAGACCACCAGCTGGACCCCCTTCTTCATTCATCTGTCCGTTCACGATCCGCCGTGGCGCACGTCGCCCGGTCTCCGCGGTCCTCCCCACGGTCCCCGTCTGATCTGACGGGCTCGCCCGTCGTCTGTCTCGACGTCTCTTTTTTCATTCGAGGTGTTATGCACAGAGTCGTGCTCTGCGCCGCGCTGGTGGGCGTCCTCGCCCCGTCCAGCGTCGGCGCTCAATCGTTGATATTGACCGAGTCCGAGGCCCTCGCGCGACTGTCGACCAACGGTCCTCGCGTACGGGCGATTCGCGCCGGCATCGAGGTGGCTCAGGTCGATGTGCTGATGGCGGGTCGCTGGCCAAACCCTCGGCTGACCGTCGATCGGGAATCGGTGGCCGGGACGACCGAGTACCTCACGAAGCTGGCGCAGCCGCTCTCCATTACCGGTCGCCGGCGGTACGAGGAGCAGGCCGCGTCGGCGCTGGTGTCGGCCACCTCGAGCCGCGCGGACGACGCCGTGCGCCGTCTCCGCGCCGACCTGCGCCTCGCGTTCGCGGAGCTGATCGCCGAGCAGGCGCGCGAGCGCGACCTGGGTGCGGCCCGCGACCGCCTTCGCGAGGTGGCCGACGTGCTCGCACGACGAGAGACCGCAGGGGATGTGGCCGGGTTCGATCGGCTCCGCGCGGAGCGTGAGGTGCTCGACGCGGAGACCGACCTGGTGCTGGCCTCGACCGAACGCGCCCGCGCTCAGGCGATCCTCGCCGGCTTTTTCGACGACGTGTCCGACCCGACGCGCCTTGTGGCGGTCGGCGGGTCGCCGCTGCGAGCGGCCGTGCCGCCGCTGGAGGTGTTGCTCGAGATCGCGGAAACGGCCCGCGGCGATCTCGTCGCCTTTCGGCACGAGGTGGACGCGGCGGCGTTCGCCGCGACTGCGGCTGAGCGGCGTCTCATCCCCGAGCCCGAGATTGTGGTCGGTACCAAGTCGTCGACAGCGCTGGGCGGCGATCTCGGCAGCGTGATTGCGATGTACGCGACGCTTCCGCTCTTCGACCGCGCACGGCCTGAGCGGACGCTCGCGGCGGCGCGCACCGCACAGGCGGAGGCACGCGCGGCCTCGTTTCGCGCGGTCCTGCGGGGCCTGGCGGCGGCCCT
The DNA here is from genome assembly GCA_965197865.1 of Vicinamibacterales bacterium. GTDB lineage: Bacteria > Acidobacteriota > Vicinamibacteria > Vicinamibacterales > CAVVIG01 > CBDANZ01. The sequence goes on along the minus strand of CBDANZ010000005.1, from coordinate 281,839 downwards.
GCGCGAGGTCGTGATCCAGCGGCGCGCGGTGGCGGTGCGCTACCGTGCCGAGGCCGTCGGCAGCGCGGCACAAATCGAGCGGATCGCCCGGGTCAGCTACGACGCCGGCGAGCGCGGCATCTTGGAGTTGTTGGATGCCTACCGCATCGGGGCGTCCGCCCGCGTGCGTCAGACGGCGCTCGAGCTGGCGGTGCGCCAGGCCGAGATCGAGCTGGCATTCGCTACAGGCTGGGAGGCCACGCTATGAGAGTCACATATCGATGGATTGGCGCCGGGGCCCTCGCGGTACTGGCGCTCACCGGCTGCACGCAAGCAGCCGGTCCGGGCCAGGGCGCCGAGGACGAGCTGCCCACGCTGGACGTGACCCATTGGACGGACCGGACGGAGCTGTTCATGGAATACCCGCCGCTCGTCGCGGGACAGACGGCGCTATTCGCCATCCACCTCACGCGACTGGCCGACTTCCAGGCGGTCACGTCGGGTCAGGCCACGATTGAGTTCGTGCCGGACGTTGGCGGCCCGTCGCACGTGCTTGCCGCACCCGAACCCTCGCGACCCGGCGTGTTCCGGGTGGAGGATGTCCCTCCGGTGGCAGGACGGTATCGGTGGGCGTTGCTTCTCGAGGGACCGGATCTGTCGGATCGGCACGACCTGGGCGCTGTCATGGTGTTTCCCCAGGAAGCGACGGCCCTGATAGATGCCGAGCACCACCCGGCGGAGGATTCGGCGGCGATTACGTACCTGAAGGAATCGCAGTGGACCAGCGAGTTCGCGACTGCGCTGGTTCAGGAGGCAGAAGTGCGGACCTCTATTCGCGTGCCGGCGACGGTGCACCCGCTGCCAGGAGGCGAGGCGATCGTGGCCGTCCCGGCCGCCGGGCGCCTCGCGGCGGACGTCCTGCTCTCGATTGGGGACAGGGTTCGCGCGGGACAAGTCCTCGCACGGCTGGAGCCGCGCCTCGCCGCAGGTACCGACCGCGCGACGCTGGCGGCCGAGGACGCCGAGGCGCAGGCGGCGCTCGACGCGGCGCGCGTCGAGCTGGCCCGTGCCGAACGGCTGCTCGATGAGCGGGCCGTGCCCGCTCGTCGCGTCGAGGACGCTCGGCGGGCGATGCAGATCGCCGAAGCTCGCCTAGAAGCCGCGCGAGCCCGGCTGGCGCAGCGGGACGAAACGCTGCGCTTGGGCGGCGGAGCCGCCGCCGGCAATGCGTTCGCGCTGCGAGCCCCGATTGCCGGGCGGCTGGCCGAAGTCACGGTCACGCTCGGGGCGTCCTATGACGAAGGCGCGCCACTGTTCCGGATCGTCCGAACGGATCGCGTAAAGCTGGAGGTGCAGGTGCCGGTGGCCGATGTACCAGTCGCCCGCCAGGTCAACACCGTGGTGCTGGAGATTCCGGGCCTTCCCGACCCGTTGATGCTGGAACCTGAGCACGTACACGACTCGGGCGTCATCGACGCGGCCACGCGAGCCCTGGCCCTTCAAATGGAAATCGACAATCCGGGCGAACAGCTGCTGGTCGGGCAGGTTGCCACCGCCGTGCTGTATACGCGCGATCGAACGCGACTGCCAGCGGTGCCCGCCGCGGCAGTGCTGACGGAAGCGGGGCGACCGTACGTCTTCGTGCAAGTCGGCGGGGAGAGTTTCGCGCGGCGGGTCATCGAGATCGCAGCCCGCGATGCCGACCTCGTCGGCGTGAGGAGCGGCGTCGCCCTGGGCGAGCGCGTCGTCACGCGCGGCGCGTACGAAGTACAGCTGGCGTCGGCCGCCATGGGGCTGCCCGCTGAAGGCCACGTCCACTAAGGAACACTGAAAATGATGAAACGACTGATCCAATGGTCAATTGATCATCACTGGATGGTCCTCTCGCTGGCGGTCCTGCTGGCCGGAGCCGGGCTGTGGACCGCGCGCCGCATGCCGGTGGACGTATTCCCCGACCTCACGGCACCGACGGTCACCATCCTGACAGAAGGCCGCGGGATGGCGCCCGAGGAGATGGAAACGCTCGTGACGTTTCCCATCGAGGCCGCGCTCAACGGGGCATCGGACGTCCGGCGGGTGCGGTCGGCCACGGCCGTCGGCATCGCCGTCGTTTGGGTGGAATTCGACTGGGGCACCGACATCTTCCGCGCGCGACAGATCGTCGCCGAGAAGCTGACCCTCGTCGCTGGAAGCCTGCCGCCTCAAGTGGAGCGTCCCATCCTGGCGCCCATTTCGTCGATCATGGGCGAAATCCTGTTCTTCGCGATCACGTCGGAGCAGGACGACGCGCTGACCCTGCGGACCGTCGCCGATACCGTCGTGCGGCGGCGGCTCCTGGCCGTGACCGGTGTGTCGCAGGTGACGCCCATCGGGGGTGACAAGCGGCAGTTCCAGGTCATTGCACACCCCGATCGGCTTCGCGCCAACCAGATCTCCATCACCCAGCTCCTCGATGCCGTCGGCGGTGCCAGCCAGAATACGTCGGCCGGGATCTACCGGGAGGGACCCCAGGAGTACGTGCTGCAAACGATCGGACGCGTTCGTACGCCGGAAGAAATCGGCGGCAGCATCGTCGCCCTTCGCGGTGACCGGCCCGTCCTAATTCGCGACGTAGCCGACGTGCGGGAAGGCGCCGCTCTCAAGCGAGGCGAGGGATCGCGCAACGGTACGCCAGCCGTGATCGTGGGTGTGCAGAAGCAGCCGGACACCAACACGGTCGAATTGACGGCGCGACTCGATCGGGAACTGGACGCCTTGCAGCAGGAGCTGCCTCGTGGCATGAAGATCGATCGCCGGATCTTCAGCCAGGCCGATTTCATCGAAGTCGCCGTCGAGAACGTCGTCGACGCGCTTCGCGATGGAGGCCTTCTGGTGGTCGTGATCGTCGTGATCTTTCTGGCCAACCTGCGGGCGGCCGCCATCACGCTGGCCGCGATGCCGCTGTCTCTGGCCACCGCCGTGCTCGTGTTGCGCGGGTTCGACGCGACGATCAACACGATGACGCTTGGAGGGATGGCCATTGCCATCGGCGCCCTGGTCGACGATGCGATCGTCGACGTAGAGAACGTGGTCCGACGACTGCGGGAGAATGCGGCAAGAGCGCCCGCCGAGCAGCAATCGACCGCGGTGATCGTCCGTGATGCGACGCTCGAAATCCGCACCTCGATCGTATTCGCCACGATCATCATCGTCCTCGTGTTCCTGCCCATCTACGGGCTATCGGGCGTCGAGGGCCGCTTACTGGCGCCGCTCGCGTCGGCCTATATCGTCGCGCTGCTGACGTCGCTCGTGGTAGCGATGATCGTGACGCCGGCACTCTGCTACGCCTTCCTGCCCGGTGCGCGGTCGATTCTGAGGGGACACGAGGGGTGGCTTGGGCGCACCCTCAAGGCAGGGTTCGCCAAGCTGCTGCCGCACGCCCTCGATCGCCCCAGGCTCGTCACGGTGACGTCGTTGGCGCTGCTCGTGGTGGCCATTGTGGCGGTGGCACGGACGGGCACGGCCTTCTTGCCCGAGTTCAATGAAGGGTCGTTGACCATCCAGGCGAATACCCTACCAGGGACGTCGCTTCAGAAGTCCGACGAGATCGGGCGCCGCATCGAGCACATTCTCATGGCGCAGCCAGAAGTCGTGGCCACGGCGCGTCGCACCGGTCGGGCAGAGTACGACGAGCACGTCCAGGGCGTTGAGGCGGCTGAGATCGACGTGCGGTTGCGCCACACTGGACGGTCGCGGGCCGAGTTGCTCACGACGCTCCGGCAGGAGTTTTCATCGCTGCCAGGCACCAACGTGACGATCGGTCAGCCGATCTCGCACCGGATCGACCATATGCTGTCGGGGACGCGTGCCAACATCGCGGTGAAGATCTTCGGCGACGATCTTCCCACGCTGCGGCGTCTGGGTGAGCGCGTTCGAGAGGTGATGACTGGCATTCCCGGGGCCGTCGACGTATCGCTGGAGCAGCAGATGGACGTGCCGTTCGTGCGGTTTGTCCTCAACCGGCCGGCCATCGCCCGCTATGGTCTTCAGGCCGACGATGTGGCTGCGGCCGTCGAAACGAGCTTTGCGGGCACACGGGTGGGCCGAATTTTCGACCGGGCGACGGCGTTCGATCTGGTCGTGAAGTTCCATCCGAGTGTCCAGACCGACTTCGATCGTCTTGCGAATCTGCCGATCGATACACCCCATGGCACGTCGGTGCCAATCCGCCTGCTGGCCGACGTGCGCCGGGAAACGGGGCCGAACATGGTGCAGCGCGAGAATGTGCAGCGGCGGATCGTCATCTCGGCCAACGTGGCCGGCCGCGCTCTCGGCAGCGTCGTCAACGACATGCGTGCGGCCGTCGCACAAGAGGTGCCAATGCCGCCAGGGTACCGCGTCGAATACGGAGGGCAATTTGAGAGCGAGCAGAGCGCCTCACAACGGCTGCTGGTGCTGGGCGTGGTCGTGATCGCCGGCCTGTTCATGCTGCTCGTGCTCGCCTTCGGGCGTCCCCAAGATGCCATACTCATCATGCTCAACTTGCCACTGGCCCTCATCGGCGGGGTGGTGGGCGTGTTCGTGGGCGGGGGAATCCTGAGCGTGGCGTCGATGATCGGCTTCCTCACGTTGTTTGGCATCGCCACGCGCAACGGCATCATGCTCGTCTCGCATATTCATCATCTGACTGACGAGGAGGGGGTGACCGATTTTCGTGAGGCTGTCGAGCGGGGCGCACGTGAGCGGTTCATCCCGATCCTGATGACGGCAACTTCCTCGGCACTCGCGCTGATTCCCCTGGCCCTCAGCGGCGGGCAGGCGGGCAGCGAAATTGAGACGCCGATGGCCATCGTGATTCTCTGCGGTCTCACTTCGTCGACCTTGCTCAACATGGTTGTGGTGCCGACGTTGTATCTGAAGTTCGGCAGGCCAGCCGTCGCCTGACGACTACTAGACGTGTTTCGCAGGAAAGCGGAGGTGTGATCGGCGAACCCGCGTGCATCAGCGGAGACCGAGGCGATGGTGAGACAGCAGAAGCCACCTGATCTCCTTCAGGAGCTCCTCACCTGCGAGCCGCTGACGCACGAGCCGGATCAAGCGTAGCTACTCCTACCCTTGCACCCATGCGTCCCATTTGCCGCCGAGTGTCGTGCGCGGTATTCGTCAGCGTCTGAATCACTTCGTGGAAAGCATCGCTGATCGGGGTAAAGAAACGACGGCCAACGGTCCACTTTGGTCTGACGACGTACAGTCTGCCGCAAGAAACTACTGGGCCGGGTCGTGGACTTCTGATCCGAAGCCGGAAGTCGCGCTTTGCAGAATGGCTGAATAAGAGCCGTACAGGCGACTGCTAGCCCCAGACGCTCCGGGGAGGTAGCGCAACACGCAGATCCGATGATTTGAGGGAGGCGATCAATGCGGCTGGACGGCTGGGCGTCTGTAAAGGCGCCTCTGAGTCAAGGTGACGGACGTGCTCCGATAGGCTATCGTGAGATGAGTTCTGCCTAGTCAGGTCATCGCCATGATTCGCGAGCGCTATCAGCAGGTTGCGGACCACACAGATCTTCCTGCACCTCGCGAGGTTAGCTTCATTGCTGGCATCATGAATGCCGTCGAAGGCGTTCCGGACGAATTGATTCCGGAGGAGGTGGTGCCCAGATAGATAGCAGCGAAGGGCTCGGTTACGGTCATTGCAACTGACAAGACGGGCACGTTGTCCGAGAGCCGCATGGACGTACGCGCACTCGACGCGTCCGCTACTGAACGACCGTGGACCGAGTTCGGCGCGAGTGTCTAGCACAGTCCAGCCCGCCGACCAAACGCTCGCGCAACCCGGTTGGCGATCGGAGGGTCGTGATCACGGCACGCCAGCCGTCGAAGCGAAGATGCGCTGCCGCACCCGTTCGGCGTCCTTGAGGAGGTGCGCCTGGAACTCGCGCTCGTCACGACACGCTGTCTTGCTGCGCAGAAGAAACACGGCTCGGGCTCGGTCATCGGCTCCCAGTCCGAGCGGGATGAGCCCGACGCCGAACACGACACAGTCCCTGTCTCCTGAGCGGACAGATTCCTCGCAGTAGACGACCTCGGTCGCCTCATTGACGGCCTGTATCTTCGGGCAATAAAACGTGCACATCTCCTCCACGACCGGCAACACCTCGAAACACCGCTTGCCAAACCATGCCCAGGGAACCAGACTGCGGGCCGCGGTGTTGACGTACATGAGCTCCATGCGTCCCGATACCACCACACAGGCCTCGCGCTCATCCTCCAGGAAGCTCCAGCGCAGCGCGGCACCATGGGGACGGCGTCCTATGTGCTGGTGGGAACGAACGACAACATGCAGCGGTCGTTCAGTCTGTCCTGCCATGGTGCCGGGCGGGCCATGAGTCGTCACCAGGCCCTGCGCCACTACCGAGGCCGCCAAGTGATCGACGAGCTGGCGAGCCGTGGCGTGATCGTCCGGAGCCCCTCGTCGAGAGGCGTGGCCGAGAAAGCTCCCGGGGCTTACAAGGACGTTGCCGAAGTGGTCGATGCCGCGGATCGGGCCGGTCTGTCCAGGAAGGTTGCTCGACTGGAGCCGCTCATTTGCATCAAGGGCTGAGGGCGTGAGTGCGTTGTTTACGGACCGGACGCATAGGAGTGAGCCGTGATCCTGTTTTCAGGTTCGGCCAATCCTGCACTGACGCGCAACCTCCGTCATCGTAGCCTCAGTCAGCAGCAGGACGCTCGCGACCGACATGGCGTTCTCGAGCGCGAGGCGCTGGACTTTGGTCGGATCGATGATGCCCGCTTTCACGAGATCCACGTATTCGCCCTTCGCGGAAAGGGATCGCCATCAGGTCCACCTGGAAGCGCAACATAGTGTCTGCAAATTTGGGGTGTTTGCCAGCAACTTGACAGTGCCCCTCACGTGTGTAGTCCACAAGCGGCGCTCGTACGGCCCGTCGTCGTCAAGGATGCAGGTCGATGACGCCCCTCTCCAATCCGTACAATGCCTGGATCTCGTCCTCCGTCAAGGGACGGTCGAAGATGGCAAGCTCATCGAAGAGCCCGACGTAATTGAGGCCGAGCCGGATCGCCGCCCCGGGCATATCCCACGTAAACGGTTCGGCAATCCCGGTGACCGTTCCCTGTAGTTCGCTGTCCAGGTACAGCCTAGCGGTCCCACCCTGGGCGCTGCCGAGGCCCTCATGGGTAATGACGACCTGGGTCCATGTTCCGCGCGCGAAAGGCGGTTCATTGACGATCACCAAATGGTTCTCAAAGTCTGCATTCTCACTCGAGGGGAGATTCTCCGGATTCCACACGTCCAAGTCTCCAAAAACACCGAGCCGGAACTCCCGCGGGTCTTCCCGGGTGAAATCCACCCAGATACAGGCGTCGGTGGCCCTCGCGTCGGTCACCTGGATCGGGTCAGTGAAGCCCGGCTCGAGATCCTGGACGGGATCGAGGCTGAGCCAGAACGAGATCGTGCCGTTCCAGCCGGACTCCGAGTAGGCCACGTTATCCTCGGCTCGGTAGAAGATGGCGTGCTCATTCTTCTTGCTGAATTTCAGAGCGTGCTGAAAGCGCCCGACGTCGTCAGCGATCTCGACGTCAGGATTACCGATGCCGGGCGTGGCTTTCTCCTGTTCGCTGTAGGACGGTGCGGTGTACAGCCCCCTGTCACCCTTCGCAAAACCGGCGTCCCAGCCGTCGTCGAAGCCCGCGTGGAACAAGAGTGCATCGCGCAGCACAGCAGTCACGTCGGTTTGACGCGATTCGCTTGGAGGCGGCGATTCGGATGGACCGCACCCAACACCTGACGCCAATAAAACCACCGTCAGATAGTTCGCCAAGCGGGCGCTCTGCAGTTCCTTGAACATGAGTAGATTCCCCTAGCAAGTCGAGATTTCCATGTTGGCCGCTCGGAACAGGACCTTTATACACCCATACACTCTCCGCGCGGCCAGATTCCCTCGTCGCACGTTCTTCCAGCCCAATCCCGAGATCAGCCGCAGGTGGGCGAGCTGGCCACCGGACAGTTTCTCGTGTCGGTTGAAAACGTGCTGATCCTTGGGGCGCCGGGTATCCGAAAACCCTCGACGAATTCGAATTCAAATTCCAGCCGTCGGTCGGCGGTCAAGTGTCGACTGCGCCGAACCTCGAAGAAGGCTGCTCGCGCCAATAAGGTCCTGAAGAGGCGACCGAAGCACCGTTGATCGGTGGCGCAGATGCCTGCCAGCTTCTTTGATACATGCGCGCTGCAACACAGGTACATCCAAGGGGAACACTCGCGGCGAGTGCGCTTCCTTGTCAGGAGAGGAAATATCACTTCCCATATTGCTGATTTGACGGTGTTGGAGATGGCGAACGCACTTGCGGCACGATGTCGCGCAGCCGGATGGCCAGCGCCAGCAGAACCCGATTACAGCGCTTTTTCTTTCACTCCGACGGCGGTGGCCATGTCCGCAGACGCTGACGGAGCGGCTGCGAGCCGATCGGGAATGTTGAGCTTGACCTCGACCTGCAGGGCGGCGGCGATGATGTATCCCGTGGACTGTTGAAGAACGTGCTGGGCCGCTGATGTCTCGGGCGGCGGCGTGGTGGTCGCGAGCGTGGACACGTGGTTTCCTCTAGCTGACCGGTACTCAGGATCAATTTTGGCCAAAGCCCATGCTCCGACCTTGAGAACGCCTTCGCCACGGCCATGATCAGCGCCACGCGCTCAACGTTGCAGGACCTGACACGGGTGAGTGCTCGAAACCACAAACAAGGCTGAACGAATCACTGATGCTCAAGCTGGCAAGTCCATCGTCAGGAGGCGGCGCATCAGCGGCGCCCGCCGATCAGCCCAGCGCGCCAGAGGAAGTACAGCAGGGTCAGCAGTGTGCTGACGGCCGCGGCCACGTAGGTCAGCGCCGCCGCGTTCAGAACCTTGTCAACGCCCGTGCGCTCCTGGATGGTGACGATACCACGCTCCACGATGAGCGCCTTGGCGCGGTTAGAGGCGTTGAATTCGACGGGGAGTGTGACGATCTGGAAGAGCAGCACCGCCGAGAACAAGACCGCGCCGAGCAGGACCATGTTGGTCGAAGCCACGAACAGGCCAATCAGCATCACGAAGTAGCCGATGTTGGAGCCGATATTGGCCGTAGGGACAAGCGCCGAACGCACCCAAAGGGGGGCGTAATTCCGTGCGTGCTGAATGGCGTGCCCGGCTTCGTGGGTGGCTACCCCCAGAGCCGCAATGGAGTCAGAGTTGTAGACCGGCTCCGACAGCGCCAGGGTCTTGGTAATCGGGTTGTAGTGATCCGACAGCACGCCGTGGGATCGGACGATGCGCACATCAGCGATGCCCGCGCCACGCAGCAGTTCTTGGGCGGCCTCCGCGCCAGTGAACCCGCGTATGGAACGCACTCTAGAATACTTGTTGAAGGCGCTTTTCACGCGGGCGCTGGCCCAGATGGAAAGGGCCAGCCCGGGGAGGACGAAGAGAAAGTACGTGGGGTCGAATATCATCGGCGAACCTCCTAGAAAACCGGGCTCTTTCCCATTCTAGCCTCTCGCCGCCTCGCTTAAGTTCGTGGGCTGGCCCGGCTCATCACCGCATATACACCTACTGCATTGAGAAGTGGACCCCGAAACCTGGACAGCGGCTTAAGTGAAATCTCCATCGTGTTTCAGGCCGCTGTGTCGAAGCTGGTTGCGTCGAAGTACACCACATCCGGCGTCCGCCGACCAAGTGCACTATGACGTCGTCGCCCGTTGTAGAACTGAAAGTAGCAGGTCAGCCCTGCCCGGAGCGAGGCGGGGGTCTCGTATGCATGGAGATACACGTCCTCGTATTTGACGCTGCGCCAGAGACGCTCGACGAACACGTTGTCGACCCAGCGTCCCTTGCCGTCCATGCTAATGGCCACCGCATGGGCTTTGAGCACCGTCGTAAACGCCTGGGACGTGAACTGAGCGCCTTGGTCCGTATTGAAGATCGCCGGCGGTCCGTAGTGGGTGAGCGCGTCCTCGAGGGCCTCAACACAGAAGTCGCTGTCGAAGATGTTTGACACACGCCAGGCCAGGACCCGGCGCGAGTACCAATCCAGGATGGCCACCAGATACATGAACCCCTGCGCCATTGGGATGTAGCAGATATCGCTCGCCCACACTTGATTCGGCCGCTCGATGGACAGGCCCTTCAGCAGGTACGGATACACCGCGTGTCCGGCCCCGGGCTGGCTCGTGCGCGGCTTCGGATACAGGGCGCTCAGGCCCCTCTGGCGCATCAGGTGCTGGACCCGCTTGCGATTCACCGGGTGCCCCTGGGTCTCAAGCTCGTCTCGAAGGCGGCGACTGCCGTAGAACGGACGCTCTAAGTGGATCTCGTCCAGGAGGCACATCAGGGCCAGATCCTCTGATGGGATCCCGGTGGGGTGGTAATACACCGTCGACCGCGCCACATCGAGCAGCTCGCAGCGTCGGGTGACGGTCAACGGGTGGGCCGCTTGAATCATCGCTCGGCGCTCGCTCACCGGTCTCGACCGAGCGCTTTGGATAAAAAATCCTTTTCCATCGCCAGCTGACCGATCTTGGCGTGGAGCTGCCGGGTCTCCTGCGCGGAATGCTCAGCCTCGACCGCACCGGCGCCGAACACATGCTCGGCATCCGCCACCAGCTTCTTCTTCCAGTCCTGGATCTGATTCGGGTGCACCTCGAACTGCTCGGCGAGATCGGCCAAGGTACGCTCTCCTCGTAGTGCGGCCAACGCGACCTTGGCTTTAAACACTGGTGAATGATTTCGTCGTTTCCTCTTCGTCATCTTCTGCCCCCTCTCATCTTGACGGGAATGTGACGCAGAAGATTCCACTTAACGATGTCGATCAGCTGTCCAGCCGATAGGGTCCACCTCTTTGTGGTTGCGTGGGTGCTCGACCATCGCTACTTTCAATGTGCGCGCTGCCGGTGACACGTAGATTCTGAGGCCCTACCGAGCATCCGGTGCGTGCGAACTCACCCTGCGTGAAATGAGACGGCGGCCGTAGCCCGATGCGTACGCTTCTGCTGCTTCTGGCCCTTGCCGGTCCTCTCATAGTCGTGGGGGCGCTCGTTGCCATCCCATCTTGACCATCGTGATCGGCAACCAGACCAGTCGACAGAAATAGGCTTGTTCAAAGCGGCCGCACTGCGGGTTGGTCAATTGACCGGCTGAGGGCGCAGCGCCCGATCGAGATCAACGACGGCATGACCGATGCCCGTTGTATTGAGCCCGTCCTTGATGGTGACGCGGTACCCGCGAGGCGTCTCGCTCACGTGGTAGCTCGGCAGTCGCATCCACGTGCGCAAGCCCTGCACGTGTGGCGCGGCGAGTGCCGCATCGACGATGGGGCCGCGCGGCCCACGTGGCATCGGTGTGCCGCCGAGCCGTATCGGTTCGTCATCGAGCCAGTCGACTTCGAGAAAGTGATAGTGCTCGCCGTCGACGACGATGATGTCGTGAACGAACGGGTTGGCGGGCATGGGGCTGACCGTGATCTGTTGCGGTCTGTTGTGGCGCGCGGTTTCGCGATCAGTGCGCTATTGCTCAACCCGGCCGCCGCGTCAGCTCAGAACGGTTCGGTTCGCGGCACGGTTGTTGACGCGCAGGGTCGTGTTGCGCCGGGTGTGAACGTCATGCTGCTTCACGACGGTGAGCAGGCAGGTGAAACGTCTCCAAATGTGCAGGGCGAACTTGCATTTGAGTCGCTCGCGGAGGGCCGGTACCAGATCGAGGTAACCGCTCCAGGATTCGAGGTGCGCCGCACCGATCCAACCTTCGCCGGCGCACCGGTTCTGTGGGTGGTTCTGCACATCGAGCCGCTGCAGGAGGACGTCGGCAATGCCGGGAAAGGGATCAAGGCGCCGAGCCTGTTTCAGAGCAGGGATTCTGGCGCGGCCGATCACGCGTGCGCGTGTCCTATTTCCACAACGAATTCACCGACCTGATCCAGTTCCTGAGTAAGAACGTGCTGCCGCAGGTTGGTGTTCCGGTGGCGGTCGCGAACGCGACGCAGTTCGGTGCCTATGTGAACGCTTCATCCTTCACGGCTCAGGCCGGAGCGGTCGGTGGCCTTCACACAGTCTAGGATGCGCCGCAAGAATGGGTAGAGTGCCTTTCGGCTGGGTCAGGCCTGACCCTCTGGTTCACGAGCCCGAAGTCAGATCTGGCCCGCGACGTCGGTCCACTGGCCAACCAGGAGCCGTGAAACTCGGTCAGACTCATCGGGGGTCCTATGAGGTGCTATCGGCTGGCTGACGCGATCGCGTCACTTATCAGACTGTCCGCGTCGAGATGGTTCCCCGCGACAGGCGCGCCGACGATTCACCCAATAAGCGCACACCGCGGCCTCCCCAAGCGGAGCAACACCTGCGGCTACGGATTGCCGCTCAGACGCTCACCACGGCAGATTGGAAATCGGGAGGGCGGCGGCGGACTTCACCTCGTTGCTGGCGACGCTGGCAACGACCTCGATCACGCCCGCCATCATCGCCGAGTGCGGCGTGCAGACGTACTCGAAGCGCCCTGGACGCTGTGGCGCACGGACCAACACCGATCGAGGAGCGCCCTCGCCCTGGAATGCTTTCATCGACACGTTCCAGGCCGTGACCGCAAAGTTGTGCGTGATGCCCGGATCCTGGTTGCGTAACACGATCCGAACCTCCTCACCCGCCTTCAGCCATAGGGTGGGGTTCGGTCCGGCTTGTGTGTCGCCCGCCAGATAAAACGTCATGTCGCGGGCGAGCAGCTCGATCTCGCGCAGCGCGGGACGCGGAGTCGCCCCTGGCGCCACCAGGGCGGTCAGGTTCAAGATGAGCAAGGCCGGCACCGCGACGGCCGCAACTCGGCCACGAGGACTCAGCAAGCGAGCAAGAACTGGCCAGTCTGCACGCTGACGTTTCGAACGGAGTTCCGATCGCATGCTTATCCCACGAACATCCCAGTGAAGTACATGATGGCGAACCCGGCGAACAGTCCTACCATTACGGGGGTCGTCGCCAGGTAGCGCGTGAGCCGCTGGCTGGCGGCCATCTGCCGGACAAGCTGCATGACCACCTGCGCAATCGCGCCCGCGCCAATCGCGAGGAACAAGACCAACCAAAACGGGGAGTAGACGAACCCGCCGAGCCATGCCCCTCCGATGGTCGGTACCCCACCAATCGCGCCGAGCCGGACGAGGTCGGTGAGGCTTACACGCTCTCTCGCAAGCGGCGCGACGATCGCTAGACCCTCGGTCGTATTGTGAAGCGTGAAGCCGATGATGAGCACCGTGCCAAGGGCCGCCTCACCCAGCGCAAACGCCGCGCCGATGGCCAGTCCTTCCCCGAAATTATGGAGTCCAATCCCGATGGCCACCAGCAACGCCAGTACCCACCCGGTCCCGCCGCCGGTCTCGCTCGCCTCCCGGGGCCTGCTGCGGAGCCACCCGCCGAGCGCTTCGAGCCCGAGAAACGCGCCCAGCGCGCCGAACACGAACAGCTCAACGCCTTGAAACGACTCCGGTAGGACGGACGCTGCCTCGAGCCCTTCACGACCGGTCTCGGCCAGCAGGAATAGCAGCAGCCCGATGGTCAGCGCCAACAAGAAATCCAGACCGGTCCGACCAAGCCGCGAGACCAGTGGAAACCAGAGCAGCCCGATCGCCACAGGGATCACGCCCACGTAGATGCCGATGACCGTAAATACGAGAAAGGAGCGCAGATCCGGCCTCGGCGTCTCAACCGCAACCGCCACCTCATGATCGAAGGTGACCCCTGATGACGTCACGATCCGTACGATGTGCGCCTCGCCCTGCACCCATGGGTAGGGGATCGTGAGCGTCGTCTGACCCAGATGGTTCAGGACCGTTCCGGAACTTGCCGCAAACGACCAGTACGCCTCGTCCACCTGGACCTGCGCGATCGTGACCGGGTCGGGTCCATCGTTCAGGACAGTGGCACTGATGCCGTCGGGACCTAGCTTCACCCTCTGGAAGGTGAGCTGTTCGACGGGCGGAAAGCCCTCGCCGCGCACGGCATCCGCTGGCCCGGACCACACCACCAGGCCGAGTAAACCGGCGAGCAAAACGAAGGGCGGAAGCGCCATGAGCCAGCGTCCTCCCACGGCCGGCCGGCCGGCCGTGAGGCCCTCGGCAACGTCAGGTGTCACGACTCCGCCTCCGCCCTGAACAAGCCCATCCAACCCAACTCGGCAAACTCGGTCTGGTGAGCGTGGAACATATACTCGCCTGGATATCGGAACGTGGTCTCGAGTGTGGCACGCTCTCCCTGGCACAACATGATCGTGTCAGTCGTTTCGCTCGTGGTCAGGCGGGTGCCAGTCCGATAGACGTCGAAAAACATGCCGTGCAGATGAAAACTGTTCAACGGGTCGAACTCCGTGAGGTTGACCAAGAACACTCGAACGAGTTGGCCAACGGTCACGCGGACTGGCTCCTGCATATAAAAGTTGGCCACGGTGTTGACGGCGTACACTTCGTTCTCGGCGTCGAAATTGGTGTCAAACGAGTTCATCACCATGACCAACTCGTCGACGGGTGGTCGCACCTCACTCTCGGTGCTCTCCCGCCGATCCACGATGAAGACTCCATAGAGACCTTTGTGAATGTGGCGCTTCAACGGCACAGCGTGGCAGTGATACAGGTGGATGCCGAACGGCTCGGCATCGAACTCATACACGAAGCGCGCGCCGGGAAGCACCTGATGCTCGGGGCGCGAGCCATCCATCTCCGGCGCGTGCCAGCCGTGAAAGTGAATCGTGTGAGGATGAGATCCTTGGTTGACGAAGTTCACCCGGACACGGTCGCCTTCGGTGGCCCGAATCGTCGGCCCAGGAACTTGCCCGTTATATGTCCACGCCTGAAAAAAGACCCCAGGCGCAATTTCAATCTCACGGTCGACGGCAAAGAAGTCGTATTCGCGCAGCCGCGAACCGTCCGGTCTGGGTGTCTCGCGGTAGAATTTCGACCGCTCGGCGGACGGTAAGTCAGAAAAGTTCCAGGTCCGTAGAAACCTCGTTGGGTTGAAGGTTTCGGTCGACACGCGCCCAACCAGGCCCATGGCGTCCCCGGTATGAGCCATCATCTGCCGCGAGTGCGCCCCCCCCTGGCCAGCGGCGCCCCGACCACGCAGGAACACTGCGCCACTCGCGAGAGAGCTCAGCCCCACCCGCTGCAGCCACGATCGTCTCGACCACCCTGTTGTCATCGCATTCGATGATTAATAATAATAATCTTGATAACACAAAATATAAATTATGCGAAGCTAGAAAGTCAAGTCTCTCCCGGCCATAAACGCCCTTTGGAGGGTGAATGCTTCCGTCTGTCACCGCCGAGAACGATTCTGAAGGCTCTACCAGGCCGAATCTTGGAACGCCTGATTAGCTTGAATGATTAAGTTGCTTACTGAGAATCACTTAACTATGGCGGAGAATCTGACCTTCGACACCGAACTCGCCGTGATAGCGCAACTCGGCTTCCCAGGTCACACACCGTCCTTGCGGAGGGACCAGAGCGGCTCGCCCGGTCGCGGCACTCGCGTCGGCGGCTTGGCGTTCGGCGAGTAGAACGGCTCATCGTCGCTCACAGCGTCCGATCGTAACGCGGTCGGGTGACAGGAGAGGTCCTGTTCGCCGGACGTTCGTTACATGAGCGGTGCGCCTGATCCGTTCGACGGTGCCGGGATGTTACAGACGCAGGCCAAGTTTCAGTGCAATGGTGGTCCCGACACTATTTCGGAACGCGCCGAAGCTGGGGCTTGCCAGGTTGGAAACCACATCGCGTGGGTTCGCGTAGCTGGTCAGATTGTAGGCCTGGATGCCGAGATCCACCCGCCTGCCGAACACTGGCACTTACTTTGTCACTGCCACATCGGCCGAGAAGAATCGCGGGAACTGTGCCCGGTTCCGCTCACCAATAACGGTGTGGTCTTCGGCGAACACGGTGTACGGAAAACCGCTTCGCCATTCGATGCCAGGGGTTACCGTGAACCCCTTGGGGAGAGTGACGACACCCCACACGAGCATTCGGTTGGCCGCTTCAAACGGCTGAAACGCGGTCTCATTCGCCAGCACGAGAGGATCTCGCAGATTGTCATAGATCAGACCGAAGTCATTGATGTCGCCCGTGATGAGGATTTTCGAATAGGAAGCGTACAGATCCCCGCCGGTCGCGAGTGTCCACCGGACCGTCGCGTCGAACTCTCGTCCGGTCAGCCTGCCGGTCGACGAGAGCACCAGCGCCGACCCGTCGTCATCAGTCACCCGGTCGATGACCAAACGATCGCCCGCACGGTTCTCCCGATAGTTCACGCGGAACAGCAGCGACTCACTAAGATGATCGAACTCGAGGTTCCAGACGTGGCTCGTCGGCTCTTCCAGGCCTTCTGGGTCCACGCGGTTCTCAAAGACAACGGCCGGGGCCCATCGGTCGGCAGTCCCGTCGAACTCCTGTTCAACGCGCCGTTGAAACCGGTCGAAGGCGTCGACTTGGAGGAAGACCTGGTCGAAGAAGAGTCCCCACCCGCCCTTTATGATTGTCCTTCCACCTTCGTCGAGCGTGAGCGAGAACGCCGTCCACGGCGACAGATTACCCTCTCGGAGCATGGCGTCGTTGTCGTACCGAAGACCGAGATCCAGGGCGAGGCGGGGCTGACTCGCCAGTGGTCCTGCACGCACCCCGAGGCGACGACATCCGAGGCCTCCAACTCGCCGCGCCCACGAAAGGTGATCTGCCTGAGGAGCCGACCATCGGTCGCCACGCATTTCGATGGGGCTGCTGCGGTCGATGCCGTCAAGCGATGTCGCCAGCAACTGGGCGCCGACTTTGACAAGATGCTCCTGCGTTCCCGGCCGCCAACTCTGAAGGCGAGCCGTGCTCAGTTCCACTTGGCGGCTCTGCCGATCGATCTCATTGAAGTAGTTGTCGCGCAGTCCGTCCGGGGTCAGCCGCGAAGGTCCCGTACCCTTCGGCCGAACCGCCACATCGAACCCTCGCAGCGCGAACCGGGTCTGCCACAGCGTGTTGGGACCCGTCGCCAATTCGTCGGCGATGGCCACGTACCACCCGTCGCTTTCCAGGTCAGGCGTGGCGAACGCCGGGTGGAGCGAGTCGATTCCCAGGTTGTCGACATCTGAGGGAAAGACTGATGGCGAGCCGGTCATCGAGTGGCGGTCGCTGAATTGAACGTCCACCTGAGTGGAATTCTCGAACCCCTCGACGATCTCCTCGTCGTCGCCGGCGATCTCTTCTTTCACCTGGGCCCGCGCGAAGCGGTAGGAGAATGCCTGAGAAAACCACGCGTGGCCGCGCTGCAGTGGCCCGCTCACCTTGACGCGTGGGGTGGCCGTGCTAATCCCCATCAGTGTGCCGTCTCGAAAGCGAAGGGTCGGGATTAGGCTGCCAACATCAAGGTCCCAATGGTCATCGCCGGCGCGCGTCCGGATATTCGCGACTGCACCTGAGACGCGGCCGAATTCCGCCGAGTACGGAATGGCATGAACCTCGACGGTGTCGATGACGCTGAGCGGAAGCTCGACGGCAAACTGTCCGGTCACGGGGTCAATGGCATTCGTTCCGTTAACGAGCAGCGTGCTCTGGCTCGGGCGCGTGCCCTTGAAACTCAGGCGCCCGCTGGGATCGCGGATCACGCCGGGCAGGAGCGGCAGGGCTTCCTGGAACCGATCGGCTGGCAGCTGAAAGACCCGAAGGAAGTCGGCCCGAATAGCATCTTCCTCGATTGGTTCGCCGGAACCGGTCGAGGCGACGACGGTGACCACCTCGGAAAGCGAGGCCAAGGCAAGTCGCAACCGTACGTCAACGGACCGACCGTCGATTACGCGCACGGGCGGATGCACGCCTCGCGCGTACCCGGGCAGCTCCGCCGTGATCACGTAGGTGCCCGCGGACACCGTCTCGAACACAAGCTGTCTCCTCTCGCTGGTCACCGTCGAGACCATGACGCGGGTGGCTGGTGCGCCGATCAGAGGAGGTCCATCTTCCACCGCCTCAAGTGCGACGCTGACGCCGGGCAGGACATGACCGACCGGGTCGACAACCGTCCCGCTGATTCGCGCGGCCGGAGCCTCGGCGTGAATCGGCAGGGAGCCGGCGGCCAAGTCGAGAGCAACCCCGACACATCCGGGATTACGGCGTGTTGCATCCGCAAGAAGGCATCGCGCGGCCGTCGCTGTTCGTGATCGACCGTGAAGGGATGGTCCGCTGGCGGTACGTGGGGGAAGGCGCACTGGACAGGCCGCCAATTGAGGCCGTCCTGCAGCAGCTAGGAGCGATTCAGTGAGACAGTCCGCAAGTAAGCGAGTTCGAAATGCTCTTCATGAAGCCGTTGTACAACTGTCCACTGGGTCGTGACAACACGCGATGACAGTTCGCGTACACCGTGATTCGCTTGCCTAGTTCAATAAGCCAAACTCGTTGTGTCACCTGCTTTAGGAACGAGGTCCCTTCACTCGGATTTCATTCTTTCGAGGGTTCTCTACTCGCGTCGCCACTCCGCATCGATGACGTCATCGGTCCGAGACATCGGCGCGTACGGTCGGCATCCCGTGATCGCTGCACCGTGAAACGCGATGGCCGCCTCCGGGCATAATCTGAGGAAGATTTCGAGCCCGACCCAGGTGATGACCAGGTCATCGATCTGTCCAAGCAGAAGGAGGACGTCGGGGACAAGATCGAGGGGTAAGATGAGATAGAACACCATCAGCAACGGCAGGGCTTTCGTCAGGAGTGGCACGCGAGGCTCCCGGATCAGCCGGATCGCCAGCCGCAGCCGCCAGAGCAACGTCCGAAGGAGTCCGGCCCGCCATAGCCAGGACATTCGAGCGACCATGTCGAATTATCCAGCAATAGCCGGAGGGCGCCAACTTCGGTAGCAGCCTTCGGACTCTCCAGACCTGCTCAAACCAACCCCGGGTACTCTGCTCTAGTTCCGCCCACTGAATCGCCAGCATCCGCGTGGGGAACCGACAACCGATGCTGCACGGCGCCGGAGCCTAGCGGCCGCGCTGGGTTGCCCGCGACAGATCTGAACTTGCAGCTACAGAATCCTCCCTTCGCGCCTGTTAGCTGGATCGGATCTCCACGTCCGCGACTCCCCGCCAGCGCCGCCCTGGACTCGGTACGCCGACTGCAGCGGGACGCTTCACGGAAGCCTGGAGGCGCTGATGCCCAAGGGTCGAAGCCACACGCTTGTTGTAGCTGTCCTGATGCTTGCGGTGCTCGCCGCCTTTCTGCCTGAGAGCGCCGGAGCCCAGACCCCCCCCGTGAAGGCGTCTCGGGCACTGACTCTCCCAGGGCGTCTTCGCTCGAGGCACTACTCGATACAACCGGTGCGATCGTGCAAGGAACGGTGAGCCTCCCTCGAACACGGGTCACAGACGATGGAACGACGCTGTACGCCGACTACGAAATCCAATTACCCCGTCGTGGTGTTCCCACGGGACACTCGTGGTCTTGGCCTGGAAGTATCTCGACCGACCTGGACTCAGACCATCGTCGTCAGAGTGGGCCAGGTGCAAGGCACCAGTACTCGTGGTCCGCTCAGCCAGGCTCACGGCGCTCCAGAACCTCAACACAAGCGCGCAGCGTCCAGTCATCTCTCTCGACACTGCCTGGATCGTCTCCCACAGCCTGCGTTCGCTCGGGTGACAACTATGTGAATCCGGCCGACGGTCCGGCCAAGAGGTAGCGAGGGAGTCTCAGTCTTGAGCCTTGTTCACCGCCAAGGGTGAGATGGCCCCTGTCATAAAGTGAACGGTCATCGAGGAGCCCGCCGAGCCGCTGATGTGGCGAACCCGACTCACCGGATACCGGCACCGATCGTCAGACCGACGTAGACCTCCCGGCCCGGCGACGGCTCGTAGTAGCGCCCGCCGAATGCGTTGGTGATGGCTGACGAGTTGTAGCGCTCGGCGAACAGGTTGTCGATCCCGGCGAACGGACGCACATCCACATCACCCCATTTGGCGTCGAACCCGAAACGGAGATCGACCACCGTGTAGGCCCAGTTGAAGACCGTGTTCGCGTTGTCGAGCGTGTAGTCGTCGACCCACCGGACGGTCGCGCCCGACCGCAGGCCGAACTGCGCGGTGTGGTTGAACCCGACGAACACCCGGTGCGGGGGCGCGCCCGGCTCGAGTTTTCCCGAGAAGTCGGACGAGCCGGTGGTGAATTCCTCGAACACGAAGTCCTGATACGTGTAGGCGAACCGGGTGTTGAAGCTGGCGTTGGGCTCCCACTCGAGCAACAGCTCGACGCCGTCGCGCGACGATTTGCCGGCATTGCGGAAGAAGTCCTGCGAGAGAGCGTTCTGGAAAGTGACGAGCGCGTTGTCCACGGTGGAGGCGTAGACCGCCGCCTCGTACCGGAGCCGTGCCGGCTCGATCAGCCCACGCACACCGACCTCGAAGCTGCGCAGCTCCTCAGGATCCAGCTCCTGATTGAACCCGCCCTCGCCGGTCGGGGTATTCGACAGCTCCACGGTGGTCGGGGTTTCGTACGCAGTCGCGAAGCTACCGAAGATGTTCACACCGGGCGCAGCGGCGATCGTCACCCCAACCGCGGGGCTGACCGCATCCATCGTTCGGGCGCCGGACTGGTCGCCATCGTCGAGCTTCCGGTCGCCGGCGCTGAAGCCGTAGTAGTCCCACCGAACGCCGGCGGTGACCTGCACACGGTCGTGCGGCGCGATGCTGACCTGTGCGAACGGCCCGGCCGAGCGCACGTCCTCGGTCTGGTCGACCCGCAGCGCACCGTTGGTCGAATCTCCGCCGGCAACAGTCGGCGGCACCTGGCCGAACTCCTGCCGGTCGTCGTTCTGGGACGAAACGTCGAGTCCGGCCGCCCACTTCACGCCCACCGACCCGGCCTGCGTCCCCCCAAAGTATTCTGACCGGAATCCGAATCCGGTCCGGCCCAGCTCGATGTTCTGGAACGCGCCTGTCGCGTCCAAGTTGCGCCACATCCCCCAGCCAGTGACCCGGAACACCTGCGCACCGCCGAAACGATGCTCAACGGTCAGACCGCCCTGCCCCTGCCCGGTGCCCTCGCCCCAGTGTCGAGCCAGCGCGACGCCTCGGGCCAGGCGCGGGTTGTTCCGGGCGTTTGCCTCGTTGAGGAAGCTGGGGCTCTCGGAAAACGGCGCGTCATACAGGTTGAACACGCCGCGGATTTCCGTGCTGGGCGACACCTCGCGACGCACCACGACGTTCGCCTGGGTGATCGTCGCAGCGCTGTTCTCGCGGAATCCGTCGGTCTCGAACCGGCTGACACTCGCCATGAATTGGGTGCTGGTATTGCCGCCGTCCACTCGCAGCTGCTGCCGATTGTACCCGTCGCTGCCAAACTGGATGTCAGGCCGGAACGTCAGCGGCCGGGTCGTGTCGAACGTTGTCGTCAGGTTGATCACGCCGCCGGCCGAGTTGCCGTAGAGCACCGAGCTCGGGCCGCGGATCACGTCGATCCGGCCGACCGACCCGAGGTCGACGCTGCCCGGCTCGGTCGTGCCGTCAGCCGTCGTGATCGGGATGCCGTCCTGGATGATCGCCACGCCGCGCAGACCGAACCGAGGCTGCGGCGCCCGGATGCTGAGACCGATGCCCCCCGAAAGGCCATAGTTCCGGCGGTTCTGGACGAACACACCTGGAATACCGCGCAACGCCTCATCGAGCGACGACTTGCGCTGCGCATATTCGATCTTGTCACGCTGCACCACGGCAACGGCGCTCGGCACCGCCGAAAGGTCTTGGTCGATGCGCGTCACGGTGACGGTCTCCGTGAGCGGGGCTACGGTCAACGACATGTCCAGCGTCACCGACCCGCCCGCGGCGATGGTCACGGTGGCCGCATCGCTGCTGAACCCAGGCAGCACACCCCGCACTTCGTAGCTCGCGACCGGCAGGTTCGTAACCGTGTAGCGCCCCTGCCCGTCGCTGACGGTCGTTCGCGCGGCCCCACTATCGGTGTTGGTCGCAGTCACGGTGACCCCCGGTAGCACGCCGCCGCTTTCGTCCGTGATCGTGCCGCGGATGGTCCCCGTGCCCTGGTCCGCGCCGCTCGTCGACACGCAGGCAACGAGCAGCATCGTCAGTACCCATGCGCCATCGCCAAAGATCCTTCGAAGGGTGATCATCGTTAACTAGTCCTTACCCTGTGGAGCGCGACACCCCCCCAGCGCCTCAACGCGCTGTGACCGGTCGCTCACCGTGCGGCCCACGAAAAAGAGCCGTCGCGTATTAGTACTATTTCCGACCGCGCGATCAAGTCGCGTCAAATCCAGCTGCAATCACCTACCGCGGTATCGTCAAGTTGACGAAAAATCGCTCCACTGACGCCCAAGGGATTGCTGTCAGGTCCACCTAGGAGCGCAACATAGTGCGTGCATGTTTTGGGGTGTTTGCCAGCAACTTAACAGTGCCATCTCAACACTGCGGCCGCACGGAGGCACTTAACCACGCCAGGTAAATCGACATCTTGATATCGTTAAGTATCTACGAATCTCCGCGCGTCGGAGCGCGCGACCGCTCTGCGGTGGAAGCCCGCGGCGCCACGAACTGAAGACGCGTCGCCAGCGAGAATGAAGCCTGGGACGTTGGAGGCGATTGGGCGACGGCTAATTGTGCGGATATCATCCCAGGTTGCTGTACAAGCGGAGAGCAAGATGTTGAATGGCTCCGAGCGGGAGAGGACACAAGCACAGGTGAAGCCAGCGCTTGATGAGCGGCGTCTAGCGGCGTGCATTGGCAAGTCTGTTTTCGTGAGAGGTGACGTTGTCTGTTCCGGCGATCTCACCATCGACGGTAAGCTCGAGGGAACGATCGAGGTCGGCGACCACGGTTTGACCATCGGGGCTGACGCGACGATCAAAGCCGACCTCGTCGCAAGAACGATCACGATTGACGGCACCGTGCTCGGAAACGTCACGGCAAGGGAAAAGCTCGACCTCCGAGCGACGGGATTTGTGGAAGGTGACGTCTTCGCGTATCGTTTCGCCATGGCCGACGGGGCTGTCCTCCAAGGGAGAGTCGAGACCGACAGGGAAAGAACTCCCTCGTCGTGTCCATCGCCAGAACAACATCGTCAGTGAACGATCTGTTCGTCGAACAGTTCGTCCAGGTGTTCGAGGTGGGGAATTTCCAAGGCACGCACAGCCTTGATGGCCGCACCTAACACTTCATCGGCACGAGACGCCTGGTTTTGCTTCCGTACGTTTTTTCGCGTAGTCCGTAGGACTCGGAGGACTTGCGCCCGATCAAATCGCTGACCTTCACAATGCTCGCAGAAGCTCATGATCGTCCCTCGCCTCGGTTGCATACTGACACATCTGAAGCGCACCGCGCCAGAATTGTTCTTACATGTGGGACGTCTCCGCCGCAGGGGAGGCACCACGCTCCCCGACTCCCGCCGTCGCAGCCCCGTCCGAGACGCGCCTCGACTCTCGGCCGTCCCTCCGCAACGTCCCGCGACTCGGCTCGGCGGGTTGCTGGCTCCATCTTTGTTACGCTAGAATCCAGCTCGTTGGTGAAAGGAGACCAAGGGAAGATGCGCCGCACCTGCCGCTTGCTCCAGCAGGGGCCTTTGTCGAGCGCCCTCGACGGCTGTTCATCGCTGGATCGGCGGTCATCGGTCTTCACGCCGGCCAACAGCTCCCTGCGTGAGGCCATCAACGATTTCTTCTGGGTGAAGCCGCGGCCCGAGCGGCCCACCGAGTTTTCTCATCAGGTGCATGTCGAGAACAAGCTCGGCTGCACTGAGTACTGCCACGAGAGCGCCGCCAAGGGCCGATCGCTGGACTACCGAGCGTGGACATCGGATTCTGCGTGAACTGTCATCATGGAAATAGCTCCGCCGAACGGATGCATTACGTGTCATTTCTGAGAATGCGTGTCTGATGGACCGCCGCTCCTTCATCAAGCTCACCGCGATTGCAGGCGCAGGAGCCTCGGCGGCGAGCTGTGACACCCTCGAACATCAGCTGATTCGCTTCATCCCTGAAGAGGAGCTGGTGCCGGGTGTTGCACAGTGGAAGCCAAGCGTCTGCCCACTTTGCCGCAGCGGGTGCGGCTTGAGCGTACGCGTCATGGAGGCGGACGCCGAGGTGGTCCGCAACGGACAGCCCGGGCTGGTTCGAATGGGCGTGGCCAAGAAGCTCGAAGGAAGCCTCACGCATCCGATCAGCCAGGGCGGACTGTGCGCGCGCGGCCAGGCGGGCATTCAGGTTACCTATCATCCAGACCGCATCCGACATCCGTTGAAGCGATCCGGCTCGCGTGGCAACGGCCGTTTCGAGGAAGTGAGCTGGGAAGAGGCCCTCACAGAACTCCTGTCGCATCTCGACGGGCTCGAAACGGCAGGCGATCAGCAAGCGTTGGCCCTCGTGATGCGGCCGGTCACCGGCCAGCGGCGCGCGCTGGTCGAGCAGTTTCTTGCGCGGTTCGGCGCCCCTGGCCCGGTCGCCTTTGAGCTCTTCGACGAGGAGGTCCTGCGCCGCGCCAACGACCTGAGCTTCGGACGCGCACAGTTGCCGACTTTCGATCTCGCGAACGCGCGGTACGTGATCAGTTTCGGCGCCGATTTTCTTGGCACGTGGAATTCCCCGGTGGCGCAGAGCGCCGCCTACGGCCGGATGCGGCAGGGCCGGCCGGGCGTGCGCGGGGCGCTCGTACAGGTCGAAGCGCGAATGACGCAAACGGGCGCGAACGCCGACCACTGGGTGCCGGTCCGTCCGGGTACCGAAGGCGTGCTGGCTCTCGGGCTCGCTCACGTCATTATCAGGGACAGGCTGCGGCCAGCGGACAGGGGCGCCGCCGCCTCTCGCGCCGGCGCGCTCATCGAGGGATGGTCGGCCGGTCTCACCAACTACGCGCCCGATCGTGTCGAGAAGCTGACGGGTGTCGCAGCTAGCCGAGTCGAGCGGCTCGCGCGCGAGTTCGCCGAGTTTGGTCCCGCTGTCGCCATCATCGGCGGGCCTCCGCTTGCGCACACCAACGGCCTGTTCAGCGCCCTTGCCGTCAACGCGCTCAACGCGCTCGTCGGCGGTGTCGGAGAGCCGGGAGGCGTCTTCTTCACGCCGCAGCTCAGTCTGCAGGCGACGGGCGGCAGTCAGCAGGCGCGAACGGCCGCTCCCCAGCCGCATTCGATTGCCGAGCTGGCCTCGATCATTCTGGCGACCGGTCCTTCGTCGGTCCAGGTGCTGCTGATCGATGACGCGAATCCGGTCTTTGCAACGCCGCCAGCCTGGAGGGTGCGCGAGGCAGTTGAGAAGGTTCCGTTCATCGCCAGCTTCGGAAGCTTTCTGGACGAGACCAGCGTTCTGGCCGATCTGATTCTGCCCGACCATTCGTTCCTCGAATCATGGATCGACCGGGTGCCCGAGTCGGGCGCTACCATCGCAGTGGCGAGTGTCGCGCCTCCGGCCATGCTCCCGCTTCACCAGACGCGCGCCATACCCGACGTTCTCCTCGAAATCGCGCGGCGTCTGGGTCGTCCGCTCGAGCTTCCGTGGCCGACCTTCGAGGACATGCTGAACGCGGCGTTCGCGTCCCTGCCGCCGGAAGAAGCGGGCGGTGATCCGTGGGCGGCCGCACGAAAACGGGGCGGTTGGTGGGGCGAGCTGCCAGAGGGCATTGGAACAGCTTCATCGACCGGGGAGAAGGCGTCGGCCCGCACGTTTGCCTTCGCCGAACCGCAGTTCGACGGCGAAGGGCAGCAGTATCCGTTTCATTTCCTGCCGTACGCGTCGAACGCATTCCTGGACGGGTCGCTGGCACATCTACCCTGGCTGCAGGAACTGCCCGATCCGCTCGTGTCGGCGATGTGGAGCAGCTGGGTCGAGATCAATCCGGCCACTGCCGAGCGTCTGGGAATTCGCGAGCGCGACGTAGTGGAGATCGCGTCGGGTCATGGCGCGGTGCAGGCGGCGGCGATTCTCTCGCCCGGCCTGGCGCCCGACATGGTCGCCATGCCGGTCGGGCAGGGGCACCAGACGTTCACAAGGTACGCGAGCGGCCGGGGCGCGAATCCGATCGGCATAGTCGCGCCGCTCGCCGAAGCCGAAACGGGTGCGCTAGCCTGGGCGGCTACACGCGTGCGCATCACGCGGGTCAGCGATCCGGATGACCGTCTCATCATGTTCGCGGGGGAGACGCGGGAGCATCCGTACAACGGTGAGCCTCGGTAGTGAAAGTAGTGAAACTAGTCTCGTGGGTACGAATCCGCGGTACACAAGCTTGGCTCGCCAGGCTCGAGAATGGCTCGAAACGATGTATCGAAGCGTCAAACGCGCGACTAGTCGTCAGTCGCGGGAGATCACACGATGGCCTATCGTTGGGGAATGGCGGTCGATCTGGACCGCTGCACCGGCTGCGCAGCGTGCGTGACGGCCTGTCATGCGGAAAACAATATCCCGACCGTCGGCGATGCCCAGGCCGCGCGCGGCCGCGCCATGCATTGGATCAGGGTCGAACGCTACTGGGAGGGCGAGTTTCCGGATGCCCGCCTGAAGTTCCGGCCGGTGCTGTGTCAGCAGTGCGATGCCGCGCCGTGCGAGCCGGTGTGTCCGACCTTCGCCAGCCATCACACCGCTGAAGGCCTGAACGCGCAAGTTTACAACCGCTGCATCGGCACGCGCTACTGCGCTAATGCGTGCCCGTACAGCGTGCGGCTCTTCAACTTCTTCAACCCGACGTGGGACAAGCCGCTTCATTTGCAACTGAACCCCGACGTCTCGATTCGGCCAGTCGGCGTCGTTGAGAAATGTACGTTCTGTGTGCAGCGAATCAGCGGGGCGAAGATCCAGGCCAAGGCTGAAGATCGCGAGCTCAAGGACGGCGAATTTACGACGGCGTGCGCGCAGGCCTGCCCGACTAAAGCCATTGTCTTCGGCGATCTTAACGATCCAGAGAGTGAAGTCTCGCAGCTGGCGCGTTCGTCTCGAGGGAGCAAGCTTCTCGAAGAGCTGGGCACACAACCGAAGGTCACCTACCTTCAGCGGCAGGTGCAAGTGTGAGCGGTTTCACGGATCGTCAGATCGCCGACGATCTCCTCGGCCCGCTGCTGCGCACGTCTTGGCGTTTTTACCTGTTGGTGGCCTGCCTCGGCGGCGTTGTCCTGGTGGGCCTCATGGCATGGGCGGCTCAGGTGTATCACGGCTTCGGACTCACCGGAATGGCGTCGCCGATCTACTGGGCTTTCTATATCACGAACTTCGTGTTCTGGATCGGGATCAGCCACGCCGGCACGTTGATCTCCGCGATCTTGCGGCTGGTCGACGCCGGCTGGCGCCAGCCGGTCACCCGGTGCGCCGAGGTGATCACGGTCTTCGCCCTCATGATTGGGGCACTCTTTCCCATCATTCATCTCGGCCGGCCGTGGCTGTTCTTCTGGCTCATGCCGCTCCCCAACGGGCGGATGCTCTGGCCGAACTTCCGTTCCCCCCTCCTCTGGGACTTCTTCGCGATCATGACCTATTTGACCGGCAGCCTATTGTTCCTCTTTCTCCCCATGATCCCGGATTTCGCGTTGGTGCGCGATCGATCCACCGGGATGCGGCACCGGGTCTACGGCGTGCTGGCGCTCGGCTGGCGTGGTACCGCGAAGCAGTGGAATCGCCTTGAATCGGCGATGCGCATCATGACGATCGCCATCATTCCAGTGGCGGTGTCAGTCCACACGATCGTCTCGTTTGACTTCTCGATGGCGATCGTGCCCATGTGGCATTCGACGATCTTGGGTCCCTACTTCGTGGCGGGCGCAATCTTCAGCGGCATTGCCGCCCTCATCATCGCGATGGCAGCGCTCAGGAAATTCCTCCATCTCGAAGCGTACCTGCACGCCGTGCACTTCGACAATCTTGGCAAGCTGCTCCTGATGATGAGCCTGCTCTGGAGCTACTTCCTGTTCGCCGAGCGCATCACCGTGTGGTACGGCAACGAACCGTCAGAGATGGCGGTCTTCTACGCCACCCAGCATGGTTCGTTCGCGCCTCTTTACTGGACGATGATCGCCTGTAATTTCGTCGTGCCGTTCACGATTCTGTCCATCAGAAAGCTCCGCACCATCCGGGGCACGGTGGTCGCGTCCTTCGCCGTGTGCATCGGGATGTGGCTGGAGCGATTCCTGATCATTGTGCCGTCGCTGGGGCACAAGTACCTTCCGTACGCGTGGGGCGTCTATCGCCCGCAGCCGGTGGAAATTCTCATCACCTGCTCGACGTTCGCCGCCATGGCGTTGTTGTACGTGCTGTTTACGAAGTTTGTGCCGATCATTTCGATCTGGGAGCTGAAGGCCGGACAACATCCCTCGCCCGCGCTCTATCCAGCAGCGACGGCGGAGCATCCACTGGGAGAGATGCACGCGTGAGAGCTGTTTACGCCCTCTATCCGGACGGCGATTCGGCGCAGCGGGCCGTCAACGCCCTGCAGGCGGCCGGCTTCCCCGATCGCGACATCACCGTCGTCACCGGCGAACCGATGGAAGGCTATCGGTTCAGCGAGATGAACCAGGCGACCTGGCTGTGGTACATCGCCAGCGGGGGTGGACTCCTGGGCATGAGCTTCGGCACATGGCTGTCGTGGAAGACCCAGACCGCGTGGCCGCTGCAGACCGGCAACATGCCCCTTATGAGCTGGTGGCCGACCTTGATCGTGATGTTCGAGCTGACAATGCTCGGTGCGATTGTGGCGACCGTGGTCACACTGCTCTTCACGGGCGGCCTTCTGCGCCGGCGGCCGGCGCTGTACGATCCCGAGGTGACGGACGGCAAGATCCTGGTCGGCATCGAGAACCAGGGGGAAGCTTCACTGCCGGATCTTCAGCGAGCGATGCTCGTCAGCCCCCAGATTCACCTCAAGACGATCGACTCGGTTCGATAGTTTCCTTCCCGTCCATGTAGGGCCTGAGCGCGGTCGGAATCACGACAGACCCGTCCTTCTGCTGGCAGTTTTCGAGAATCGCGACGAGCGTCCGGCCGACCGCGAGGCCCGATCCGTTGAGCGTGTGGACGAACTCCGCTTTGCCGGTGCCGCCGGCGCGGAACTTGATGTTCCCGCGCCGCGCCTGAAACGCTTCCGTGTTGCTGCAGGAGGAGATCTCGCGGTACGTCTTCTGGCTCGGCAGCCAGACCTCGATGTCGTAAGTCTTCGCTGACGCAAACCCCAGGTCACCCGTGCACAGCAGCACCGTGCGATACGGCAGCTCGAGGCGCTTCAACACCTGCTCGGCGTCGGCGGTCAGCAAGTCGAGCTCCTCATAGGAACCCTTCGGCGTCGTGAACTTCATCAGCTCCACCTTGTCGAACTGATGCTGGCGGATCAACCCGCGCACGTCCTGGCCGTAGGAGCCGGCCTCGCTCCGGAAACAGGGCGTGTACGCCGTGTAGCGCAGCGGTAGCTGACGGCCCTCGAGAATCTCCCCGCGATGAAGATTTGTCAGCGGGACTTCGGCCGTCGGCACGAGATAGAGATCCCAGTCGCCGGCAATCTTGAACAGATCCGCCTCGAACTTTGGCAGGTTGCCCGTGCCGACGAGCGAGGCGCTGTTCACCAGAAACGGCGGCTCCACTTCGCGGTAGCCGTGCTCACGCGTGTGGAGATCGAGCATGAAGTTGATGAGCGCCCGCGACAATCGCGCGCCGGCGCCAGAGAGCACGGAAAATCGCGCCCCAGCGATGCGCGTGGCGCGCTCGAAGTCGAGGATGCCGAGCTCGGGCCCGAGATCCCAATGCGGCTTGGGCTCGAAATCAAAGGCTCGGGGCTTGCCGTGGCGGCCGACTTCTACGTTGTCGGCCGGGCTGCTCCCAACCGGCGCGCTCGAGTGCGGGAGGTTGGGGACCGTCAGCAACACCTCGGTCCGCTGGTGCTCGATCGAATCGAGCTGAATGTTGAGCTGCTTAATCTGCTGCGCACGCAGCCGGTTGGCTTCCTGCACGGGAGTCGTGTCGCGCCCCTGCCGCTTCGCGCGAGCAATCTCGTCGCCCGATGTGTTCTGCAGCCGCCTAAGACCTTCGAGCTCCGGGATGAGCCGACGGCGGGCGGTTTCAAGCGTCGCAATGTCCTCGAGCGTCTTGTCGAGATGGAGCCCCCGGTTACGCAGGCCGGTCCGCACGTCCTCGATATGGTCGCG
Source organism: Vicinamibacterales bacterium (assembly GCA_965197865.1). Classification (GTDB taxonomy): domain Bacteria; phylum Acidobacteriota; class Vicinamibacteria; order Vicinamibacterales; family CAVVIG01; genus CBDANZ01. Next base: position 251,738 of record CBDANZ010000005.1, on the reverse strand, counting down.
AACGACGATGGGATCGATCATGGCAGATGAGCATTGTATATTCGCCGACGGCCCCCACCCTCTGCTACGATTCCGAGGTGAGATCCCTCGTCCGCAAGGCCGTTTTCCCAGCCGCAGGTCTCGGCACGCGATTCCTTCCGGCCACCAAGGCCCAGCCCAAGGAGATGTTGCCGCTCGTCGACAAGCCGATTATTCAGTACGGCGTCGAGGAAGCGGTCGCCTCCGGCGTGGACAACATCATTCTCGTGACCGGTCGCGGAAAGTACGCCATCGAAGATCACTTCGACGTCTTCGTCGAGCTCGAGACCTTTCTCGAAGCGAGAGGCAAGCGCGAGCAGCTCGATGAGGTGCGGAAGATCTCGAACCTGATCAATTTCGGCTACGTGCGGCAGGGCAAGCCGCTTGGCCTCGGCCACGCCGTGCTCGTCGCGCGAGAGCTGGTCGGGCCCGAGCCGTTTGCCGTCATCCTGGCAGACGACGTGATCGACGCCGATCCGCCGGCGCTCAAGCAGATGATCGACGTCTTCGAGCGCGTGGGCGGCCCTGTCCTGGCGGTTGAACGTGTGCCGCGCGACGACATCTCGAGCTACGGCGTCATTGCGCCCGACGGCTCGGCGAGCCTCGGCGACGGCATCTATCAGGTGCGCGATCTGGTGGAGAAGCCGCCGAAGCATGAAGCGCCGTCGGATCTCGCCATCATCGGTCGCTACATTCTTACACCCGACATCTTTCCGGCGCTCGCGTCAACGAAGAGCGACCCGACCGGCGAAATTGAGCTCACCAACGGGCTGCGCGAGCTGCTAAGAAAGCGACCGATCTTTGCGTGCGAGATCAAAGGCGTCCGTCACGACACCGGCAACAAGCTCGGCTTCCTCAGAGCGGTGGTGTACTTCGCGCTGCGGCGGCCCGACCTCGCGGAACCGTTCTCCGCCTACCTCTCATCCCTGGAGCTACAGGTTCCCGCCGGGAAGAGATAGGGGTAACTCTAGACGTCCGACTTTGTTGACCCTTTAGCGTCCGCAGTGGGGCTCTTGTCGGTCTTGTCGGTCTTGTCCGTCTTGTCCGTCTTGTCGGCCTTTCCGGTCGTCTCGGTCCCGCCCGCCGCCGTGTCTTTGGTGCCCTCGCCGGTCTTCTCCGACGAGCCCCGATCTTTCTTCGCGTAATCGGTGACGTACCACCCGCTGCCCTTGAACTGAATCGCCGGCGCGGACTGAAGCTTGTGCACGACGCCTCCGCATTTCGGGCAGCTCTGGGGCGATCGGTCGGAAAATTTCTGGATCGTCTCGAAGCGATCTCCGCAGACGTCGCACTCGTACTCGTAAAGAGGCATCTCTCCAACTCTCAGCTATTCCAACACGTCCCCGCTGCCGGCGCCAAGCATCAGGTGCCGGTGCAGCCAGAGCGGGGCGGTCCCCTGGGCGAGTAGCGTATCGTGGAACGTCCTGAGCGAGAACGATCTCCCCTGCCGCTGCTTGCAGTCCTGCCGCAGCTTGAGCAGCATCAGCTTCCCGACGGTGTACACGAGGTAGGTCGGATCGAAGGTGCCTCGCTCGGCCTCGCGGCGCGCGCTCGCTTCCTCCATGTAGGCCTCGTCGCGGAAAAGGCGCACGCCCTGCTCGACCGAGAGATCCTCGGTGTGGAGCCTGATGCCGACGATAACCCGCATCAACCGGGTGAGCGACTCCGCGAGCTGACCGAGCTTGACGGCGTGATCTTCCCTGCCGAAGCCCGCTTCGATCATCATCTGCTCGCAGTAGTGCGCCCAGCCTTCGACAAACGACGAAGGCGCGAACATGATCGACCTCCGCACCTTCGACTCTACCCGCCGGAGGTGCTGATAGTGGAGAAAGTGACCGGGATACACCTCGTGGATGGAGATCGACCACAGCGTCGGGTAGTTGTAATCGCGCAGGTGTTCCTGCTGGCGCTCGGCCGGCCACCTTGGATCGACATCGGTTAGATAGTAGTACGCGCCGGTCGGCTTGCTCTCGAGGGGGCCCGGCGTCCACATGCTCGCAAACGACCAGCGGTAGAAATCGGGCGTCGGCGCTACCGTAATCGGTTCGCCTGCCGGCAGAGTGACGATCGACTGACGCTCCAGGTACGTCCGCAGCTCGTCGAGCTGCTGCCGTCCGACCGCCACCAGCTCACCCGGCGCCGGATGCTCGGCCTTGGTCCGCGCCCACGTCTCGAGCGGGTCGCCGCCGTTCATGCGCCCGGCGGCGCTCCTAAAGGCCTCCTGCGTCGTCTTCAGCTCGCGCGTAGCGATGGCGAGGAGCCGATCCATCGGCAGCGAGAGCCCTTCATCGAGCTTCACTTTCTGCTCGAACTTCTCCCGTCCGATGCGGAACGACGCACGGGCCCGTGGCGCGACCTCGTTCTCGAGGTGCTCGAGGTAAGCGCCAATGGCCTGTGACGCTTCCGCCTGCGCGTCCGCCAGATCGCCGAGCAGGTGCTGATCGTCGAGCCTGGAGAACGCGCGCGGCAGATCCTGCTCGATGAACTTCAGCGTGCCGCGAAACGTCTCGATGCCGACCTTGACGAAGATGCCTGGCGGATCCCTGACATTATCGCGCGCCGCCTGAATAAGCCTCGACGTCTGCCGTAGCTTGGACAGCACGCGGCGCGCGCGCTCGGGGGCCGGCGCATACGTGAAGAGCGTCTGCCCGGCAACGCTCGACGCGATGATGTCGGCGTAGTACTGCGGGCTCTTCTCCCACGTGCGGACCTCTTCGAGCTCAAACATCCTGGCGCGGACGTGGCTGGCGAGCATGCGGTGCTCGAGCCCTTCGACCTCGGTCAGCCTCTCTGCAGGGATTTCGTTGAGCCGTCGCAGGTAGCCGGCGAGCGCATGCGCCTGGCCCTCGATGGCCGATCGGCTGAGATCCTCGATCAGGTCGTCATACGTATGAACGCCGTCGAGCGTTGCATACGTGGCGTGCGTCTCGTGGAGGTACCCGAGAAGGTCGTCGACAAAATGCGGCAGAGGCTCGAAAAGACGCATGGCTCACACAGTCATGAGAGTGCTGGACGGTACCATGCCCAGGCGACACGATACTCTCAATGGTACAATAAACTCTGCCGTTCCATGCCGGGCACGCTGTTCGTGGTCGCCACGCCGATCGGGAACCTCGAAGACGTCACCGCCCGGGCGCTGCGCGTCTTGCGTGACGTTGCGCTCATCGCAGCCGAGGATACTCGTCGCACGGCCCATCAGCTGGCCCGCCACGCGATTCCGACGCCCACCACAAGCCTTCGCGAGCACAACGAAGCCCATAAGTCACCACAACTGATAGGCAGCCTGCGCCAGGGTCAAGATATCGCGCTCGTGTCAGACGCCGGCACGCTGACGCTCTCCGATCCCGGCGGGCGGCTCATCCGCGCCGCCATCCAGAGCGACATTCGCCTGGAGCCTGTTCCCGGACCAAGTGCCGTGCTCGCCGCCCTGGCTGTCTCCGGCCTGCCGACCGACACGTTCACATTATCTCGGGTTCCCACCTGTTCGGTCAAAAGACCGCACGAGGTGGTTTCAGCACATCAGACCCGCCGGTCGGACTGTCGTCTTGTTCGAGGCGCCTCATCGGATCCGCGCGACTCTTCGGCACCTGCGCCATGTCGTTGGTGATTGCAACGTTTGCGTCGGGCGTGAGTTGACAAAGGCCCACGAAGAATTGATCAGAGGACCAATTACAGCCGTCCTCGAGCTTCTTTCTGCCCTCCCACGAGGAGAGCTCACGGTAGTGGTAGAAATAGATCGCGTGCCAAACAATATCCCGGCGCACCCGCCCGAGCGCCTGAGATCCTGGCCGAATTTGGTGAAATGACAAAACGTGCGGCTTCGGGCCGTCGCCGAGCCGTTGGCCTCATCGCCCGCAGGCGTGGAATGACAACCAATGAGGTGTATAAGACTCTCGAGCACGCCAGAAAATTGGTTGAATAACAGAATGTCGTGCGGAGCTCGCCCGGCCGGTGGTCACTCACTTGACCGCGAACGATCCATCTGGTACGGTATCGTACGCTCTTAGCGTCACAAGCCTGAGACTGCCCCTCCCGCAGAGGCTCCGATGGCCAAAGACCGGCCTCAGCCGAAATCCAAAGGGCATAAGGCGCCGGCCGCCTCTCGCCCCCACCCTGGCAAGCCTGCGCCGGCGAGGAGGCGCGTAGCCCGTCCGCCGGGGCTACCGCTCCAGCGGTCGAGCGGCACGCCCAGGCGCTCGACCTATGTCGAGGCGGTAGCCGTGTACGAGCGTGGCCTCGAAGCACTCCAGCGCCACGACTATCAGACCGCCGTGGCGCTGTTCGGATCCGTGCTCAAGCAGTATCCCGAGGAGAAGGAGCTACACGAACGGGTACGGCTGTACCTCAACATCTGCCAGCGTCACGTGGCGCCGCACGAGGCGACCCCGCAGACCATCGAGGAGCGCCTTTACGCATCGACCCTGGCCATCAACGGTGGCAAGTACGACGAGGCCCTCGCGCACCTCCGACTGGTTCGAGACGAAGATCCGGACAACGACCATGCGCTGTATATGCTCGCTGTTGCGCATACACAGCGAGGTGAGCACACCGAAGCGATTGCGCACCTGGAGCGCGCCGTCGCGCTCAATCCCGAGACCCGGACTCTCGCCCGACGCGACCCGGATCTCGAGCCGTTGCGACAAGACGAGTCGTTCCGCGCCGCCCTCGAAGCTGCTTCCGCGCCACCGCAAGGCTTCGATCACCGCCGTCCCACACGGACCAAGTCGGCGCGATAATTTGGTCGTTGGTTCTTGGGCCCTGGGCGGTGGTTCTTGGGCCCTGGTCCTTGGTCCATCGGGGCCAGGAACGGACTAAGCACGAGGGACCAAGGACGAGGGACAATCAAGCGAAGATGCCAGACTTCCATGTCATTGCCCTTGCTGCCGGTAAGGGCACCCGGATGAAGTCGGCCCTCCCGAAAGTGCTGCACCGGGTGGCCGGCGCACCAATGATCGAGTACGTCCTGCGCGCGGCCGCGGCCCTCGCGCCGCGCACGACCGTTGTTGTCGTCGGGCACGAGGCCGAACGCGTGAAGGCCGCGCTGTCTAGCCCACAACGCCTCACTTTTGTGGTACAGGAGCCACAACTGGGAACCGCGCATGCGCTCTTGACCGCCCAACCCGCCCTGGGAAAGGCCTCCGGCACCCTCGTCCTGCTTTCGGGCGATGTGCCTCTGCTGACGGCCGCTACGCTCGAGAACCTTCGGGGCAGGCACCAGCGGACCGGCGCGGCGCTCACGGTGGTGACCGCCGTTGTGGAGCAGCCGGAGGGGTACGGCCGAATTGTCCGCTCCGGCCAGAAGATTGCACGGATTGTCGAGGAACAGGATGCCAGCTCGGCCGAGTGGGTGATTCGTGAAATCAATTCTGGGATCTACGCGTTCGCGTTGGAAGGGCTGTTTGAGGCCGTGGCCGCCGTCGCCCCCGACAACGCGCAGCACGAGTACTACCTGCCGGATCTGGTGGCTCTCTACCATCGCCGCGGTCTCGTCGTGGAAACATGCTCTGTCGCCGACCCGAACGAGATTCTCGGCATCAACAGCCGCGCCGAGCTCGCGGCAGTGAGTTGTATTGTGAGACAACTAAAGAACTCAGACCTGATGGCAGCCGGCGTGACGATTGAGGATCCGGCCACCACCTACATCGATCGCGACGTACAGGTGGGCACCGACACGGTGATTCATCCTGGCGTCTCGCTCGAAGGGTGCACGATCATCGGCACCGCCTGCGAGATTCACAGCGGCGCACGGATCGTCGACTCGCGGATTGGCGACCGCGTCACCGTGCACAATTACTGCGTAATGACGAACGTCACGGTGGAAAGCGATGCGAGCGTCGGTCCGTTCGCGCATCTGCGCAACGAGACCTCCGTCGGCGAGCGCGCGAAGGTCGGCAACTTCGTCGAGATGAAGAAGACGATTCTGGGCCCCGGTTCCAAGGCCATACACCTGACCTACTTGGGAGACGCGGTCATCGGCACCAACGTAAATGTGGGCGCGGGCACGATCACGTGCAACTACGACGGCACGAAGAAGCACACCACGACGATCCAGGACGGGGCCTTCATCGGCAGCGACACGCAACTCATCGCGCCGGTCACGGTCGGCGAGGGCGCGTACGTAGGGTCCGGCACAACCATCCGCAAGAACGTCCCGGCGGGTGCGCTCGCGGTCAGCGCGGGTAAGCAACGGAACATCAAGGGATGGGTCGATAAGAAAAGAAGGGAGCACGATTAGAAATCGGGCGCTTATGTGCGGGATCATCGGATACATCGGACCCAAAGACGTCGTGCCAGTGCTGATCGACGGGCTGCGAAGGCTCGAGTACCGCGGCTACGATTCGGCCGGCGTCGCCATCGTTCGAGGCGGATCGATCAATTTGCGGCGCAGCGCCGGCAAGCTGTCGAACCTCGAGCGGGTGATCGGATCGGACCCGATCGCAGGCCACTACGGCGTCGGCCACACGCGCTGGGCGACGCACGGACGGCCAACCGAGGAAAACGCGCATCCCCACCGCGACTGCACTGGCAAGATTGTCGTTGTGCACAACGGCATCATCGAGAACTACCTCGACCTGAAGCGGGAGCTCCTGCGCGAGGGCCACAGGCTCGTCACGGAAACCGACACCGAGATCGTCGCGCATCTGGTCGAGCGCGAAATGAAGGACGACGGCCTGGAGAACGCTATCAGCCGCGCGCTCATCAAGATCCGCGGCCTCTTCGCCCTGGTTCTCATGTCGGCCGACGATCCCGAAAAGATCGTCGCGGTGAGAAACGGGCCGCCGATTGTCGTCGGCCTCGGCGACAGCGAGTTCTTCGTGGCATCCGACCTGCTGGCGATCCTGAGCCACACGCACGACGTCGTGTTCCTCGACGACGAAGAGATGGCCGTGATCACGCGCACTGGCGTCACCTTCACGGACTTCTTCGTCCGGCCAGTCTCCAAGGCGACGCAGCGCGTGCTCTGGGATCCGGTCATGGCCGAGAAGGCCGGCTACAAGCACTTCATGCTGAAGGAGATCTTCGAGCAGCCGACGGCCGCTCGCGAGACGATTGTCGGCCGCGTCTCGCAGGAAACCGGCCGGGTCTTCCTCGAAGAAATGAAGATCACCGGAGGCGAACTCGCGGACGTGGAGCGTGTGACGATTCTTGCTTGCGGCACGTCGTGGCACGCGGGGCTGATCGGCAAGTTTCTGCTCGAGCAGCTGGCCCGCGTACCGGTCGAGGTCGACTACGGGTCCGAGTATCGGTACCGTCATCCGATCGTCACCCCCAACACGCTTGCAATCATCGTCACCCAGTCGGGTGAAACGGCCGACACGCTCGCGGCGTTGCGCGAGGCGAAACGCGCCGGCGCCCGAAGCATTGCCGTCTGTAATGTCGTCGGCAGCATGGCCACGCGCCAAACCGACGGGACGGTTTGCACGCACGCCGGGTCCGAAATTGGCGTGGCTTCAACCAAGACTTTTACCTCGCAGCTCCTGGCGCTGTATCTCGTCGGCCTGTGGCTCGGCCAGGTGCGAGGAGTGCTGTCGCCGGAAGCCTCAAGACCCCACGTCGACGCCCTTCTGCAGGTGCCGCTCTTCCTCGAGCAGGCTTTGAAGGTTGCGCCAGAAATCGACCAGGTCGCCGCGCGCTTCCACGCGGGCACCGATTTCCTATATCTCGGCCGTGGGATCAACTATCCAATTGCGCTCGAAGGCGCGCTGAAGCTGAAGGAGATCTCCTACATTCATGCCGAAGGCTATCCGGCCGGTGAAATGAAGCACGGTCCCATCGCGCTCATCGACGAGCGAATGCCGGTGGTCGTCATCGCCCCGCGCGATCACGTGTTCGAGAAGATGATCGGCAACATACAGGAAGTGAAGGCGCGCGGCGGATCAATCGTGGCACTGACGACACGCGGCGACGACCAGCTCGGCGCGATTCTCGACAGCGAGCGCGACTTCATCATCGAGCTTCCGAAAACGCCGGACCTGCTGACCCCCATCGTTATGGTGGTGCCGCTGCAGCTTCTGGCGTACCACATTGCCGTTCGCCGAGGTTGCGACGTCGACCAGCCGAGGAATCTGGCCAAGAGCGTCACGGTAGAATAGGGCTCCCGAGCCCTATGCACTTCCTCGAGACCCTCAATCCCGAACAACGCGAAGCGGTTCTGCACGTCAGGGGGCCGTTGCTCATTCTCGCGGGCGCCGGCTCGGGAAAGACCCGGGTGGTTACCAGCCGCATCGCTCACCTGGTGGGCGACGGCCACGCCGCGCCCCACGAAATTCTCGCGCTCACCTTCACCAACAAGGCGGCCGAGGAAATGCGCGCCCGTGTCGAGTCGCTGCACGGCTCCGACTGCAGCCGCATGTGGATCTCGACCTTTCACGCCCTGTGTGCGCGGCTGCTTCGCCGCGAGGCGTCAGCGATCGGCTTGTCGCGCGACTTTGTCATCTACGATTCGTCGGACCAGCTCAGTGTCGTCAAACAGGCCTTCAAGGACCTTCACATCGACGACGGTTTCATACAGCCGCGGGCTGCGCTAGCGCGAATCAGCCACGCCAAGAACCGGATGGAAAGCCCCGACGAAATGGCCGCGGGCGAGGCCTGGAACCGCCGCGACGAGCAGATTGCGAAGGTGTACCGATGCTACCTCGCGGCCCTGAAGGAAATAGGCGCTTTGGATTTCGACGATCTGCTCCTGAAGACGGTCGAGCTCTTGGAGCAGTCCGCAAACGTCCGCGCGAAGTACGCGGAGCGGTTCCGCTTCGTGATGGTCGACGAATACCAGGACACGAACCGCCCACAATATCTGCTAATTCGGCGCCTCGCGGAAGCCCATCGTAACCTGTGCGTCGTCGGTGATCCCGATCAATCGATCTACAAGTGGCGCGGCGCCGACCTGCGCAACATCCTCGATTTCGAGCAGGATTTCCCGGAAGTGAAGGTCGTCAAGCTCGAGCGGAACTACCGGTCGACCGAGATCATTCTCAGCGCAGCGTCGGCCGTGATCAGAGAGAACCGAAACCGCAAGGACAAGCGCCTCTGGACGGACAGGAAAGGCGGAACGCCAATCGCCTACTTCCGCGCGGGCGACGAGCTCGAAGAAGCCGATTTCATCACACGGACGGCCCGCTCGGCCCTCGCCGACAATGCGGAGGCCACCGTCGCCGTGCTGTATCGCACCAACGCCCAGTCGCGCACCATTGAGGACGCGCTGATGCGCGAACGGCTGGCCTACAAGATCGTCGGCGGCGTTCGCTTCTACGAGCGCAGGGAAATCAAGGATGCGCTCGCCTACATGCGCCTGGTGATCAACCCGCATGACGATGTAAGCCTTCGGCGGGTGATCAACGTGCCTGCGCGCGGCATCGGCAAGAGCGTGATGGACGCGCTCTTGCAGCCAACCCTTGCGACCAACTCGCTCTGGGCCCGAATGGCCCGGGTCCTTGACGACCACGCCCTCACGGCTCGGGCCGCGGCGTCGCTCGCCGTGTTTCGTGATCTGATCGTAAGCCTCACGGACGTCGCGCGCCAGGATTCCCCGTCGATCGCCATCGGCAAGATGCTCGACCGGAGCCGCTACCTGCAGGACTTGCGGGAGGATCGGACCGAGGATGCTCAGGCGCGTATCGAGAACCTGGCGGAGCTCGTGTCGGCGGCCCGCGAGTTCGAGGGGCGCGAGGCGGAACCCACGCTGACGGGCTTCGTCGACCGTCTGTCGCTGCTCTCCGACGTGGACGAGGAAGCGGGCGCTCCCGACGCGCACATCTGGCTGATGACGCTCCATAGCGCCAAGGGCCTCGAATTTCCGACGGTGATCCTGGCTGGCCTCGAGGAAGGGCTGTTCCCTCATTCCAGGTCCAGCGAGGACCAAGAGGAACTCGAGGAAGAGCGTCGTCTGTGCTACGTCGGCATGACTCGGGCGCGGCAGCGGCTCGTGCTAACGGGTGCGGCACGCCGCCGGATATTCGGCGAGTACCAGCCGAGCGAGCCGTCCCGGTTTATCAAGGAGGTGCCGGCGGAGCTAGTCGAGCGCATTACACCGGTGTTCTCCTCGTCGCCCTATCAGGGCAATTTTCCGCACTACGAGTTCCGCACGAATCCATATGGGCGCGGCCGCCGCGGCCCTCGCGCGCCGGAAGGAGAGCCGGCTTACGCCCACGAGGACGAGGATCAGTCGACGGGGATGGGTCTCCGGCCCGGAATGCAGGTGCGCCACCCGCAGTTCGGCGTCGGCAGCGTGATCACCGTCGAAGCGCTCGACGACGACGCAAAGCTGGTTGTGCGGTTCGCCGCGGTCGGGCGGAAGACGCTCCGGGCAAAATACGCGCGCCTCGAGCCCGCGTAGGGAACCTGGTCGCGGTCCTTTCAGCCCCGCCTCCGCGGGGCTGAAAGGACCGCGCATACACACTGAGACGCTTTCTCCTGGGCTCAAACCCGCGAGTGACGCTCGTGCGCGCCGCGGCGATCGTCGTCATTGCCGTGGTGGTATTTCACTACGTGCTGCTGCCTGTTCGGCTGCAGGCCATCAGCATGCTGCCGACTTATCGTGAAGGGGCGATCAACTTCGCTAACCGCCTCTCGTTCTGGCGCCATGGCCCGGCGCGCGGTGACATCGTCGCGATCCGGATGGCCGACAAGAGTGTCATGTATATCACGCGAATCATCGGCCTGCCTGGTGAGCGCGTCGAAATCGTGATGGGTGTGGTGAAGATCAACGGCGAGCCGCTGGTAGAGCCGACGATTGTCTACCTGGCGCCCTGGAATCTCACCGTGTTCACGCTGGGTGACGACGATTACTTCGTCGTCGGAGACAATCGCGGCATAGCGATTGAGAATCACGTCCTTGGCCGCGCCAAGCGCGATCGGATCGTTGGGAGGATGTTGTTCTGAACAATATAAGGATCGCCTTCGCGTTTCTGCTGTGCTTCGTGGTGATCGCGTGGTTCGCCTATCAATGGTGGCCCAGCGAGGAACGCACCATCAGACGACGGCTCGGTGCGCTTGTCGACTCCTTGTCCAGGCCGGCCGCCGAAGGGGGCCTCGCCAAGGTCGCTCGTGCCGTCGAGCTCGCCGGCTATTGTCCATGTCCGCATGGCAACGCAGGAAATCGCTTCGCGCGAGGTGTTGATAGGCGTGGTCGCCCGGTTCAGGACGCCGGCGGAAGGATCTGCGGTTGAATTCGTGGACGTCAGCGTGACCTTGGCCCCGGTGACAACCGGTGCGGCCACGGCTGAGGTTTACCTAACAACCAAAGTTTCAGAAACGAACGAGCGCACCAGTGAGACATCGGTCGACGCCCGAGAGGCGAATGTCGCGATGGCGAGGCTCGACGGCAAGTGGGTGATCACGAGCATCCAAAGCGCCGAGACACTGCAGCGGCCTTGACGAGCGTCGCGAGCCTGAATTAACCGCCATCGTCTTCCTTTTCCACGAGCCGCGCGACCGATACGACTTTGTCGTCGGCCTCGATGGTGATAAGTGTCACCCCCTGCGTCGCTCGCCCGATGGCGCGGACGTCGTCGGTCGGCATCCGCAGGATCATACCCTGCTGGGTGATGAGCAGCAGCTCGTCGCCTGCCTGGACGTAGGCCACGGCCACCACCAGGCCATTCCTCGTCGTGGTAGCGATGTTGATGATGCCGACGCCGCCGCGCGACTGCACGCGGTATTCTTCGATCTCCGTGCGCTTGCCGTAGCCCCGCTCAGTCACCGTCAGCAGCGTGCCGCCAGGCTTGACCACTTCCATGGCGACGACGTAGTCGTCGCCCCGCAGCGTGATGCCGCGGACGCCGTACGCAGCACGCCCCATCGGGCGGACGTCTGTCTCCGGGAACCGGATCGCCATGCCGTAGCGGGTGCCGATGAAGACCTCCCCCTTGCCGTCTGTTATCTGCACCGCAATCACCGCGTCGCCTCCCTCGACACCCATGGCGATGATACCGCCCGTGCGCGGGTTACTGAACGCGGAGAGGCTCGTCTTCTTCACGACCCCCTTCCGGGTTCCCATGACGACGAACTTGTCCTCCTCGAACTCCTTCACGGTCACCGTTGCGGCGATTTTCTCGCCCTCCTCCATCGACACCAGGTTCGCGATCGATTTGCCTTTGCCGCCCGGTCCAACGTCCGGAATCTCGTGGACCTTGAGCCAGTATGCGCGGCCGCGGTCGGAGAAGATCATGATGTAGGCGTGCGTGGAGGCGACGAACACATGGCTGACGAAGTCCTCGTCGCGCGTGCGCATGCCGATGCGGCCCTTGCCGCCGCGACGCTGGTTGCGGTACGTTGAGATGGCCGTGCGCTTGATGTAGCCGGTGTTGCTCATTGTGATCGCCATGTCCTCTTCGGCGATCAGGTCTTCGATGTCGATCTCGCCCGACTCGCCTTCGATGATCTCCGTCCGGCGGTCGTCGCCGTACTTGGACATCATCACGCGAAGCTCGTCCACGACGATCTGCATCAGCAGGCGCTCGCTGGCGAGAATTGTACGAAGCCTCTCGATTGTCTTCAGCAGCCCGGCCAGCTCGTCGAGAAGCCTCTGCCGCTCGAGACTGGTCAGCCGCTGGAGCTGCATGTCGAGGATGGCCTGCGCCTGGATCGGCGACAACCCGAAGTTCGTCACCAGCCCGGCGCGCGCCTCGGGCGGCGTCTTCGATCCGCGGATGAGCTTGATCACCGCGTCGAGATGATCGAGCGCAATCTTCAGCCCCTCCAAGACGTGACAGCGCCCCTCAGCCTTCTTGAGCTCGAACTCGGTGCGGCGCCGCACGACCTCTCGTCGAAAGTCGACGAAACTCTCAACGAGGTCGAGCAGGCTCAGCACCTTTGGCTGGCCGCCGACGATGGCGAGCATGATGATGCCGAAGCTGGATTGAAGCTGCGTGTGCTTGTACAGGTTATTCAGGATGACGTCCGGCACCTCGCCGCGCTTCAGCTCGATGACCATGCGCATGCCGTCGCGGTCAGATTCGTCGCGGATGTCCGAAATGCCCTCGATCGTCTTGTCGTTCACGAGCTCGGCGATATGCTCGATGAGATTCTTCTTGTTCACCTGGTAGGGAATCTCGGTGACGACAATAGAAGCCTTGTCGCCTTTCTTGCTCGTCTCGATCGTGGAGCGGGCCCGCATGATGATGGATCCGCGACCGATCGTGTACGCCTGCAGCAGGCCAGCCCGGCCGATGATAAAGCCACCGGTAGGGAAGTCGGGTCCGGGAATCAACCGAATGAGCTGCCTGATTTTTTCGGCCGGCGAGAGTGGGGCGCTCTCGCCGGCAGGACGCTCCTGGTCGGCAGAACTAAAGTCCTGTGCTACATCTGTTGGCGTGGCGGCGGTCTCTCGGCCGGCCGCCTCTTCTGGCGTAGCACCTGTCTTCAGACCGGCCGCTTCTTCCGGCGTGGCGCCGGTCTCCGGACCGGCCTCGCGAAGGTAAGCGTGCTCGATCAGCCAGACGCAGCCGCTGACAACTTCCCGCAGATTGTGCGGCGGCGCGTTGGTGGCCATCCCGACGGCGATGCCGGACGAGCCGTTCACCAGCAGATTTGGAAACGGTGTCGGAAGCACCGTCGGCTCTTCGATCGTCTCGTCGTAGTTCGGGCTGAAGTCGACGGTCTCCTTGTCGAGATCCGCCATCATGTCGTCGGCGAGCGCCTGCAGCCGGCCTTCCGTGTAGCGCATCGCCGCCGGCGGATCGCCGTCGATCGACCCGAAGTTCCCCTGGCCGTCCACCAGCGGGTAGCGCATGTTGAACTCCTGCGCCAGGCGGACGAGCGTGTCGTAGATTGAGGCGTCGCCGTGCGGGTGGAAGTTGCCCATCACCTCGCCAACGATCTTGGCGCACTTGCGGTAGCCATGCGTCGCCGACAGGCCCATCGTCTTCATGCCGTACAGCACGCGCCGGTGCGCGGGCTTGAGGCCGTCGCGGGCGTCCGGCAGCGCTCGTCCAATGATTACGCTCATGGCGTAATCCATGTACGAGTGCTTCATTTCGTCTTCGATGTTGACGGGGGCCTGAGCGGCGGCGATTGGATCGGCCATCGGGTGCTAGGTGCTGCGCGCTGGGTGCTGCGTCAACCAGCACCCGTTAGACGTCAAGGTTCTTCACGTCGAGCGCGTTGTCTTCGATGAACTTGCGGCGGGGCTCGACCTGATCGCCCATAAGCGTGGTGAACATCAGGTCGGCCTCCGTGTGATCTTCCGCGCGTACCTGCAGCAGCGTGCGCGCCACGGGGTTCATGGTCGTCTCCCACAACTGCTCGGGGTTCATCTCGCCGAGGCCCTTGTAGCGGTTGATGGCGACCCCTTTCTTGCCGGCGGCGATGAAATAGTCTACCAACTCGCCGATCGACTGCAGGCGCACGTCGGTCGTCTTGTTCGTCTCGGGAGTGGCCGGCGGCGTGTTGCTTTCCGGCCGTTCATCCTCGATCTCACCGGACGCGGACACCGTGACGATAATCTCACCCGACATGACGGGAATGTCCTGCCGGTTCGCGAGCAGCGTGCGGTACTCGCCGGCCGTGACGAAGTCGACACCGACCGTGTGCTGCCGCGGGTAGCCGTTCGACCGATCCTCAACGTGCAACAGGTAGCGGTTGTGCTCCTCGTCGCGCCGCACGGTGACCGTGCGCGTCGGCGTGGTGAGCGCGCCAGCCAGGCTCTCGAGCTTGTCCTTCTCGGCAAAGTACTCGCGGTTAGCGCCCGCTGCCACCAGCGCCTCGATGATCTCGCGCGGATGACCCCGGCGCTCGACCATATGCAGCAGCTTTTGGTGAGCGATCAGCTTCTGCAGCAGTCGTTCGAGCTCGGTGCCGGAGAGCTCCGCCCCCGTTTCCGGAAACCGGACGCCGCGAGCCTTGGCTGCACGCTTGATGAGATACCCCTCGAGCTCGCGCTCGTCCTTGATGTAGATCTCCGACTTTCCGCGCTTGATCCGAAAGAGCGGTGGCTGCGCGATGTACACGTAGCCTCGCTCGATCAACGCTGGCAGCTGCCGGTAGAAGAACGTCAGAAGCAGCGTGCGGATGTGCGATCCGTCCACATCCGCGTCGGTCATGATGATGACGCGATGGTAGCGGACTTTGTCGGCATCGAAGTCTTCGTCGCCGATACCGCATCCGAGCGCCGCGATCATCGTCCTGATCTCCTCGCTGCCGAGCATCTTGTCGAAGCGCGCCTTTTCCACGTTCAGAATCTTGCCCTTGAGCGGCAGAACCGCCTGAAACCGCCGATCCCGCCCCTGTTTCGCCGACCCGCCCGCCGACTCGCCTTCTACGATATAGAGCTCACTCAGTGCGGGATCGCGCTCCTGGCAATCGGCGAGCTTCCCAGGCAGTGAGCTGCTGTCGAGCGCGCCCTTTCGCCGCACCAGATCGCGCGCCTTGCGAGCCGCCTCGCGCGCACGGGCGGCGTCGGTCGCCTTTCCCACGATCCGCCGCGCCACAGAGGGGTTCTCTCCGAGATAGGCACCTAGCTTGTCGTTGACGATCGCCTCCACGATGCCCTTCACCTCGGTGTTGCCGAGCTTGGTCTTCGTCTGCCCCTCGAACTGTGGGTGTGGAATCTTCACGCTGATGACCGCCGTGAGCCCCTCACGGATGTCATCGCCGGTGACGCCCTCTTTCAGGTCTTTCGCGAGATTCTGCTTTGCGGCGTAGAAGTTGACCGTGCGTGTCAGCGCCGACCGAAATCCGGAGAGATGGGTGCCGCCTTCGCTCGTGTTGATGTTGTTCGCAAACGCGTAGATCGTCTCCGCGTAGCTGTCATTCCACTGGAGGGCAATCTCAGCATCGACGCCGTCCTTCTCGCCTCGCATATAAATCGGCTTCTCGTTAACGGCCGTCTTGTTCGTGCTCAAGTGTGAAACGAACGAGACGATGCCTCCTTCGTAGTGGAACTTATGGCTCTTGCCGTCACGCTCGTCTTCCAGCGTGATGACGATGCCGGCGTTTAGGAACGCGAGCTCACGCAGCCGCTGGGCCAGGATGTCGAAGCTGAAGACCGTGGTCTCGAACACCTGTGGATCCGGCTTGAAGGTAACCTTGGTGCCGCGGCGCTTCGTTGTTCCAGTGACCTCGAGCGCGGCTGTCGGTGTTCCGCGTTCGTAGCTCTGCTGATAGACCTGGCCGCTGCGCCAGATCTCGAGATCGAGCGTTTCCGAGAGCGCATTCACCACCGAGACGCCGACACCGTGGAGGCCGCCCGAGACCTTGTAGCTTTTCTTGTCGAACTTGCCTCCGGCGTGCAGCATAGTGAGCACGACTTCAGCAGCCGACTTGCCGCTGGCGTGTCGATCCACGGGGATGCCACGGCCGTTGTCCACGACTGTGACCGACCCGTCGATATGAATGGTGACGTTGATCTGATCGCAGAATCCAGCCAGCGCTTCGTCGATGGAGTTGTTGACAACCTCATACACGAGGTGGTGCAGCCCAGTCGGTCCCGTGGACCCGATGTACATCGCAGGCCGTTTGCGGACGGCTTCCAGCCCTTCGAGAACCTTGATCTTGTCGGCAGAATAGTCTTCGGCCTCGGCGCCGTGTTCATTCGGGCCTGGCATAGCGCCTTCCTGGATGCCGGGCACATCGGCCGGTGCCTGGTCGTCTGTGGATCCTGTACGGTCGGTGTGATTCACGTTATCCTGTCGCCGCTCACACGCGTATCGGCATGATGACGTACGTGTAGTCGTATCCTTCAGCGCCGACAGGCTTCATCAGCGCCTGGCTCACTTCGTCTTTCAACTCAAGCGCCACGACGTCGGTGGCGACCGCCGACAGAAAATCGAGCACGTACTGCGCGTTGAAGCAGATCTCCACCGCCGGCCCCGTGTACTCGACCGCCAGCGTTTCCCGCGCTTCGCCGAGCTCGGGGCTGCTGGACGTAATGTCGACCTTGCCCTTTTCAGTCCGGAACTTCACCACACGTGAGCGCTCGTTCGACAGCAGCGCAACACGCTTGACGGCATTTGTCAGCCGGTCGCGTTCGAACTCGATGTGTTTATCGTTACCCTTGGGAATCACCCGCTCGTAGGCCGGGAATTGGCCGTCGATCGTGCGCGAGATGAGCAAGCGTTTGCCGACGTCGAAGAATAGATGGTTCTCACCACGCTCGTAGCGAACGTCTCCTTCGTCCTCGGTAAGAAGACGGGCGAGTTCGCCGAGCGTCTTCTTGGGCAGAATCGCCTTAATCTCCTGTTCGCCGTGCGCTGTGGCCTTGGGCTCGCGAGCGACCGCCACCAGGGCTAATCGATGGCCGTCAGTAGCGATGAGGCTCATCGAGTCGGGCTGCAGCACGAACAAAGCCCCATTGAGAAAATATCTCGTGTCCTCGCCGGTAATAGCAAACTGCGTCTTGGCTACCATCTCCTTCAGCGAGGCCCTCGACAACATGGCCGTCGTTGCGCCGCCGGATTTGGGCAGCGTCGGAAAATCCTCCCGTGGAAGTGTCTGTATCCGCGAATCAAATCCATCTGCCGCCACCTTCACCCCACCCTTTTCTTCAGCAATTCGAATGTCTGTTTCCGGCAGCGATCTAACGATCTCGTAAAACTTCTTTGCTGGAAGGGTGAGCGATCCACTCTTTGCGACCGATGCTGCACACTGGCTTCGAAGAGCGACTTCGAGATCTGTGGCGAGAAAACGCACTTCTTCGCCTTTCGCTTCCATTAACACATTGGCCAGAATGGGAATTGTGTTCTTGCGCTCTACGATTCCCTGAAAAAGTTGTAACTCTCGTAGAAGATCGCTCTTGCGAACGACAAGTTCCATAGCTGTGCTGACCTCGAAAGAGGCGGGGTTCGGGCGCCCGCGATCCCCTAGGAAAAAGAAAGAATTGAGACTATGAAATTATACATCGGAAAGGAAGGCGTGTTGAAAAGTCTAACGAGGAGATAAAGCCTTATTTATGAGTAACTTAAACTGTGTGGGAATATGTTCACGCTAAGGTCTAGGCGCGTCTCAAACGCCAAGCGCTCCTGGGCTTCACAGGTTGGTTACAAGCGTGAAAAGCCCACCTGTGGAAAACCCTTAATTTCTACTTAAATCCCTCCAGAAAACTGCTAACCAAAGTGTTGAAATTCGAGTCGCGCTTGCGGAGTTCATCGATCTTCCGAATTGAATGGATGACGGTCGAATGATGCTTACCGCCGAAGCTGCGGCCGATTTCAGGGAGCGAGGCGTGCGTGAGCGATTTACATAAATACATTGCGATCTGCCGCGGCATCGCCACCGATTTCGAGTTATTACGCGACTTCAGCACCATAACCTTAAGGTTGTAATAGTCGGCGACGAACTTTTGGATGATTTCAATGGTGACCGCCTGCGCGTCATGATTCAGGATGTTCCTCAAGACCTCCTGCGCCAGTGCGAGCGTAATCTCCTGGCCGGTCAGCGACGCGTATGCAATCAACCGGATGAGTGAGCCTTCGAGCTCGCGAATATTCGACTTGATCTTTCCTGCGATATAGATCGCCACATCATCGGGCAGAGGCACGACCTCGGTTTCAGCTTTCTTCTTGAGAATGGCGACCTTCGTCTCGAGATCCGGAGACTGAATGTCGGCAATGAGTCCCCACTCGAACCGTGACCGCAGCCGTTCCTCGAGTGAGGGAATTTCATGCGGAGGGCAATCGCTGCTGAGCACAATCTGCTTTTGTGAGTCGTAGAGCGCGTTAAATGTGTGGAAGAACTCGGTCTGGGTACCTTCTTTTCCGGCGAGAAATTGAATATCGTCGACGAGAAGAACGTCCACGGTTCGATAGCGCTCACGGAAATCGATCACCCGATCGTAGCGGACGGCGTTGATCATTTCGTTCATGAACCGCTCTGACGAAAGGTAGGTGAGCCTGAGGCCCGGGTCGTGCTGGAGCACGTACTGCCCGACGGCGTGCATGAGATGCGTCTTACCGAGACCCACGCCGCCATAGATGAATAGCGGGTTGTAGGAGCGCGAAGGCGCTTCGGCGACGGCCTGAGAGGCTGCGTTCGCGAACTGATTCGAGGAGCCGACGATGAACGTGTCGAAGGTGTAGCGCGGATTGAGCCCCACATGACCAGGCAGCGCAATCGGGGGAAGCGTTTCGGGAGCCGCCGATTCATCGGGGTTGAGAGGGGTGACCGCTGCGTCGGAGTGCGGTTCGGCAACGAAATTGACGGCGAGGTTGCTTCTCTTCACCTCGCTCATCGCTTCGCTGATCACGCCGGAATAGTGCTTTGTGAGCCAGTCTTTGAAGAGCTCATTCGGCACGTGCACGGTGATCGCGGACGCGTCTTCCGCGACGAAGCTCGTCGGCTTGAACCAGGTGTAGAAGCTGTGACGATTCACCTTGGTTTCCACGCGCGACAGGATCTGATCCCAGAGGTTCATTTCGCTCGGAAACCCCCTTTCGGTGGGACTTCGCCCTCTACACTAGGAGCCTTTAATACCGGCTCTGAAACGCTGCCAGGCCGCCGATCCTGAGGAATTTCCACAGTGTTTTCCACAGGTGTGGATAAGTTCAGGGGGAGAGACCAAGCGCTCATGCCGTTTCGAAGGGGTCAAAATCTAACATAAACCAGTCCGCATTGACACCATTCAAACGCGTTCGCTAACATTGACGGTTCCTTTGAGCACGGTCCGCGAGCGGTCCGGGCCACCCGGGGAGATACAATGAAAGGTAAACGCACGTTTCAGCCAAACAGGCGGCATCGCAAACGAACGCACGGGTTTCTGGTCCGCATGAGCACCAAGAATGGACGTCTCGTCCTCAAGCGCCGTCGCGCGAAAGGGCGTAAGCGGCTTACAGTAAGTGACAGGTAGATCGAGTTTCCGGCCCCATGAACGCATTCGCCGGCGCTCCGAGTTCCAGCACGTGTTCGAGCATGGCGCCAGGATCCATGGCCGCTATGGAACCCTGGTCGTTCTGGCCAACAGGCTTCCGGTCGGGCGTCTAGGGATTGTCGCGACGAAGAAGCTGGGCGACGCCGTTCGAAGAAATAGAGCTAAACGACTGATTCGAGAGGTGTTCCGTCGAAATAAGCTGGCCCCGGGCTTCGATGTTGTGGTTCTGCCGACGCGGGAGCTGTTCGACGCTAGCCTGACTGCCCTTGAAGCCGATTATCGAAGCACCCTTGAGCGAAGCCTCGGGCGCAGCAAAGCTCCTGCTGGCGCTGATTCAAGGCTATAAAATCCTTATTTCACAGTATTTTACTGGATCATGCCGGTTCCTGCCGTCGTGCTCCGATTACGCGCGGGAGGCCGTGATCCATTATGGCGCACTCGGTGGAGGCTGGTTGGCGCTTAGGCGCTTGGCACGGTGTCATCCGCTGAGCTCGGCCGGATACGACCCGGTACCGGAACGCGGCGAGCGATAGGACAAATGGAACGACGCGTCCTTCTGGCAATCTTCTTGGCCTTCCTGACGCTCTACGTTTGGCAGGCGTTTTTTGCGCCCCCGCCTCCGGAGCGGCCGGGCGGCGCTCCGGAGGCGAACGTGCCCTCGGTGCCGGCGACAGCCTCGGGCGCCCCATCAGAGCCCGGGATCGGCGAACGTGCGCTGGTACCAGCGGCCCCCGGCGCCACGCCGCTTGTCAGCGATGTCGGCGAGCGCGACATCAGGATCGAAACGCGTGACATTATCGCCACATTCACGAACCGCGGTGCACACCTGAAAAGCTGGCTGCTGAAGCGGTACAAAGACGGGAACGGCGAGCCGCTGGAGCTCGTTCCGACCGGGCTTCCGGCCAGCCAGCCGCTCCCCTTCTCGCTCGGTATGCAGCAAGACGATGTGGCGCGCACACTTAATGAGGCGCTCTTTTCCGTCACCGGTGCGCCTTCGGGTCGCTCGGCGGAGTCTCGATCAACGCAGGTGATCTTCGAGTATCGCGACAGTGCCGGCCTTCGTGCGGTCAAGGAATTCCGTTTCGAGCCCTCGTCGTACGTGGTAACCGTTGTCGTGTCGGTGGCCCAGGGCGATCGCGACTTGGTGCCTGCTGTCCAGTGGGGGCCCGGCCTGGGCGATCTCGGCGCTGAAGCCGGGGGAAGGTACATTGTCCAGCCCGGAGGTGTTTTCAGCATAGCCGGGGAAGTCGAACGCGTCACGCCGGGAGACGTCGCGACCCAGCCCTCTTACGAGGGAAATTTTCAGTTTGCAGGCGTCGACGACCACTACTTCCTGACGACAGCGCTCGATCCCGGCCCTTCGTCGAAGATCACCTTCCAACAGGTGGTCGTGCCCTCGCCGCCGGGATCGGAAGAATCGGCGCGCCCCCTGATGGCATATGCCATCGAGCCGGGACGCCGTGGCGAGCCGCTCAAGTTCTACGTCGGGCCAAAGGACTTCGATCGACTCGCAGAGGTGGATCGCGCCCTCGTCCGCGCGATCAACTTCGGGGTGTTTACCATCATCGTCGTACCGCTGCTTCGGACGCTCAACTGGCTCAACGGCTTCATCGGGAACTACGGCTGGTCGATCATCCTACTCACGGTGATCATGAACGCACTGATGTTTCCGCTCAGGCACAAGAGCGTTGTGTCGATGCGGAAGATGCAGGAGATTCAGCCCGAGGCGAAGGTCATTCAGGATCGCTACGCCAAGCTGAAGAAGACCGATCCAGCGAAGGGGAAGATGAACCAGGAGCTAATGGCGCTGTACCGCGAGCGCGGTGTGAATCCGGCGAGCGGGTGCGTGCCGATGCTGCTCACGATGCCGGTGTTATTTTCGTTCTACTCGCTGCTCACGGTTGCTATCGAGCTGCGTGGAGCGCCATTCATCGGCTGGATTCATGATCTGTCGCTGCCCGATCCATATTTCGTCACGCCGATCCTGATGGGCGCGAGTCAGTTCTGGCAGCAGTGGATGACGCCGCAAAATCCAGGTGTCGATCCCGTGCAGCAGAAGATAATGATGTTCATGCCTCTCATGTTCGTGTTCTTCTTCCTCTGGGCGCCGTCGGGCGTGGCGATTTACTGGTTCGTGAGCAACCTGTGGGGCATCGGTCAGCAGTACCTGACGAATTACCTGATCGGTCCGCCCAGCGTTCGTCACATTCGTCCGGCCGCGGAGCGGCGCGTCAAAACCGTCGGTTCGGGCGCGACCGAGGCGGCGCGGAAACCCTAGAACGCGGCAGTGTTTCAATGATCGACAAAACCAAACGAGTTGTCGATTTTCTCACTCGGTTCGTCGCGGCACTCGGCATCAGCACGCCCATTGACGTCGAGCAGAACGCGGATGGTCCACGCCTTAATTTGTCGGGCGAGGAGGCCGAGATTCTCGTGCGCCATCGCGGTGAACCGCTCAAGGCGCTGCAGCAGGTCGTGGACATGGCCTACGGCCGCGCGCTCACAGACAACACGCGCATCTTCGTGGACGCGCTGGCGTACCGCAAAGGCAGGGACCTCGAGTTGCGCCAGATGGCGAAGCTCCTCGCGGAGAAGGTGAAGCAATCGGGCCTCGAGCAGCAGCTTGGCCCGCTTAATCCGTACGAGCGCCGAATCGTTCACATGGCGGTGGCGGAGGTGCCAGGCGTGACGACCGAGAGCGTCGGCGACGCGTTCTCGAAGACGGTTCTGATTTCCGTACGGTAATAGCCTACGCGTGTTCTCCACCATTGACACGATCGTCGCGATCGCGACGCCGCCAGGCCGCGGCGCCATCGGCGTGGTCCGCTTGAGCGGTCCCGAGGCGCACGCTATTGCGCGTCGCCTGACAAGGCACGCAGGTGAATTCGAGTCGCGCCGGGCGACCGTAACGCTGGTCCGCCTCAAGGCGGACAGTACCGGCGGCACCGACGACGCCTCCGCAAAGGCGAAAGCGACTTCCTCGGCCATCGATCGGGTCATCGTCACGTACTTCCGTGCTCCCGCCTCGTACACCGGAGACGATGTTGTTGAAATCAGCGCGCATGGATGCCCAGTCGTCCTGCGAGGCATCGTCGCTGCGGCGATCCAGTCCGGCGCCCGTCCGGCCGAACCGGGCGAGTTCACGCTGCGCGCCTTCGTCGGTGGGCGGATCGACCTGATACAGGCCGAGGCGGTCGCCGACCTGATCGATGCTGTCACGCCGCTCCAGGCACGCGCCGCGTTCGACCAGCTCCAGGGGACGCTCACGCGGACAATCGCCGAGCTAGATGCGACCTTGTTCGATCTGATCGCCCGTCTTGAGGCGTCGGTCGATTTTCCTGAAGAGGGCTACCATTTCATCGACCCGGGATCGCTTGCCCAGTCGATCGATGCCCTCGTCGTGCGCGCCGGTGCGCTCATGTCGCAGGCGCGGCGCGGGAGGCTTGTGCGGGAGGGGTTGCAGGTTGCGATCGTGGGGAAGCCGAACGTCGGCAAATCGAGCCTGTTCAATGCGCTGGTGGGTACCGGCCGCGCGATTGTCACCGAGGTGCCCGGCACGACACGCGATCTCGTGAGCGAGGTCGTCGATCTCGACGGGCTTCGCGTCACGCTGGTCGATACGGCCGGTCTTCGCCCGAGCACCGATGTCGTGGAGGCGGAAGGCGTCTCACGAGCGCAACAAGCCGCCTCAGTTGCAGATATGGTGCTTCTTGTCGCAGATCAGTCACAGCCCTGCGGCGACCGTGACATCGACGACATCATGCAGCGAATTGATACAAAGGTGGTTATCGTCGCGAACAAGGCCGATCTTCCCGCCGCCTGGTCGCGAGCTGACGCCGTGACGGTGTCGGCAACGACCGGCTCGGGCCTGGGGATCCTGCGCCAGAGGATTGCCGAGGCGCTCGATGTCGACCTGCTCGCCGAACGACCCGAGATCACGAACGTCCGTCACCTCGCTCTTGTACAGCGAGCCTACGACCGAATGGCCGGTGCCCGATCGGCGGCGCTCAAGGACGGTCAATCGCTATCGGAGGAATTCGTGCTGGCGGATCTCCAGGCGGCGCGCGCGGCGCTCGAGGAAATCACCGGTCGACGCGCACCGGAGGAAATGCTCGAGCACATCTTCGCGCGGTTCTGTGTGGGGAAGTAGAAACAGTCGCCAGTCATCCGTCGTCAGTCAGCCGTGAACCATGTTTGACGTCATCGTCATTGGCGCGGGGCACGCCGGCTGTGAAGCAGCCTACGGGGCGGCGCGACTCGGCGCTCGCGTCGGGCTGTGCACCTTGTCCACCGACACGATCGCGCACATGCCGTGTAATCCGGCGGTCGGCGGAACGGCGAAGGGTCACCTGGTTCGCGAGATCGATGCGCTCGGCGGACTCATGGGACGCGCGATCGATGCCACCGGCATTCAATTCAAGCTGCTCAATCGAAGTCGTGGTCCCGCGGTGTGGTCGCCACGGGCGCAAGCCGACAAGAAAATCTACGGGCGCTGGGTTCGGCGCGAGCTCGAAGCGCAGCCGAACATCGAGTGGCTCGTCGGAAGAGCCGGACGCATCATCGTTGAGCACGGGCGCGTGGCCGGTCTGGCGATGGAAGACAGCGGTGTCCACGCCTGTTCAGCGCTCGTCATTACGACCGGAACGTTCCTCAACGGCCTAATTCACATCGGTCCCGAGCAGCACCCTGCCGGCCGCGCCGGCGAGCCGCCGTCGCGCGAGCTGGCAGAATCGCTGAAGGCGTTCGGCTTTCAGTTGGGGCGACTGAAGACCGGGACGCCGCCGCGGTTGGATCGCAGAAGCATTGATTTCGAGGGGCAAGTTGCACGCGGCGCGTTCGCGGTCGAGCGGGGCGACGCTCAGCCGGTGCCGTTTTCCTTTCTGACATCGGCGATCGAGCGCGGGCAAATCGACTGTTACCTGCTGCACACGAACGATCGCGTGCGCGACCTGGTCAGCGCGAACATCGATCGCTCCCCGCTCTTCAACGGTCAGATTCGTGGCGTCGGTCCGCGCTACTGCCCCTCACTCGAAGACAAGATTGTCCGCTTCCCCCACAAAGAGCGCCATCAGATTTTTCTGGAGCCGGAGGGCCTTGAGTCGCGCGAGATCTATGTTAACGGGTTCTCGATGAGCCTGCCGCGAGACGTGCAGGCGGATCTGGTCCACGCCCTTCCAGGGCTCGAGGACGCAGTGCTCTTGCGGCCTGGCTATGCGGTGGAGTACGACTTCATCCAGCCGACCGAGCTCACGCGCTCGCTGGAAACCAAGCGCGTGGCCGGACTGTTTCTTGCCGGACAGATCAACGGAACTTCGGGGTACGAGGAAGCCGCGGCGCAGGGCATCGCGGCAGGAATCAACGCAGCCAAGCGCGCGCGAAACGAGAACAGATTCGAACTGGGCCGAGACGAAGGGTACATTGGCATCCTGATCGACGATTTGATCACGAAGGGGTGCCTCGAGCCGTATCGCATGTTCACATCGCGCGCTGAGCATCGCCTGCTGTTCCGGATCGACAACGCTGACCTGAGGCTCACGCCTCGGGGCCGAGAGGCGGGCCTGGTGGACGATGATCGATGGGAACAGTTTGTTGCGCGCAAGGAGCGGTTCGGCAGGAACCTGTCGACCCTCGAGCGCACGCTCATACGGACAGAGTCGCGCGGTCGCATCAGTGTTGCCCAGCTTCTGCGCCAGCCCGAGATACGTCTCGAAACGCTCGTTGCGGAGGGCCGCGTGCCGTTGGAGCTGGATCCATGCTCGGCGGCGGTCGATTTGGCGAGTGTTGAGACGTCGGTGAAGTACGCTGGTTACTTGCGGCGCCAGGAAAGCGAGATCGAGCGTGCACGCCGCGACGAGCGCCGCCGAATCCCGGAGGGCTTTGCCTTCGGGTGCGTACCGGGGCTTTCGAGAGAGGCGGTCCAGCGCCTCTCCCAGGTTCGGCCCGACACGCTCGGTCATGCCCTGCGAATCCCTGGCATCACTCCGGCAGCCGTCGCGGTGCTTTCGGCTTACGTCGGTCGGTTTCGGGCTTCCGTGTGACGGAAACGGATTTCACCTCACGGCTGGCTCAGCGGGCCAGTGATGTTTGTATCATATTGACTAAATTGGAGTTATACAACATTGAGCAGTACTATTCTCTGTTGGAGCGCTGGAATCGGAAGATCAATCTGACGGCGCTGCCCCTTCATGATTTTCCGGACCAGACGATTGACCGGCTGCTCGTCGAACCGCTGGCGGCCGCGCCGCTCGTAGACAAGGGGCCGCTACGGTGGTTTGATCTCGGGTCGGGCGGCGGGTCGCCCGCCATCCCTTTGAAGGTCGTACGACCGCAGGCGAACTTGACCCTGGTTGAATCGCGGTCCAAAAAAGCAGCGTTTCTGCGGGAGGTGCTACGGCAGTTGGAGCTCGCTCACACAACGGTTCTGACCGAGCGTTTCGAGGAGCTTGCCTGGACCGAAGCTGCTGGGCAAGCCGATCTGGTCTCCGTGAGGGCCGTGAGCATGGACAACGAGCTTCTAGCGGCCGTGGCCGCGCTCCTTCGGCCCGCGGGACGGCTGCTGCTGTTCGGGTCACAGGAGCTGTCGATGCCACCAGCCGAGGATTTTCGGTTGGTCGGCGTGGTTGAAGTTCCAACCACGGGTTTTTCGATTCGCCTGCTGCAGGTGGCCGGGTGATCAGGGCGAAGTTGCGGGTTTGAGGACCGCCGCTGTTCCACGTGGAACATTACTCTTGCGTCGGGGGTTGCCTTCCTGATTCGCTTTCCGGGGCGGTTGCTTTCTGTTGACGAGGGCCCGGAACGTCCGTATCATTTCTGCGACCATCCCTAAACGCGATATCCAGCTCTTGCTCAGTACCTCTTGTCCGGCATCCGACGTACCAGCGTACCGGACGGCGCGGCAATAAGACAGCTGTTTTAGGTTGTGTGACCATAACATGGGTCGGACCATCGCCGTCGCGAATCAGAAGGGTGGCGTCGGGAAAACAACAACGACGATCAACCTAGCGGCTTCCCTTGCCCTGGCCGATCAGCGAATCCTGCTCGTTGACGCCGATCCTCAAGCCAACCTCACAAGCAGCATCGGCCGGAAAGGGAATTCGGGGTCTGGTGGTACCGTCTACGACGCCCTCACCACGACCGAGTCGACACGCAACGCAGCGCCGTTTATCATTCCGACCGTCGTCGATCAGCTCGCCCTGATTCCCTCCAACGGCAATCTGATTGGCGCCGAAATCGAGATGGTCCCGCTGCCGGCGCGCGAAGAGCGCTTGCGCGCGCTGCTCTCGCCGCTGCGCGACCAGTATGCGTACATCTTCATCGACTGCCCTCCGTCGCTCGGCCTACTTACGTTGAACGCGCTCGTCGCCGCCGATGCCGTGCTGATTCCACTGCACTGCGAGTATTTCGCGCTCGAAGGGCTCGCGGACCTCGTCGGCACATTGCGGCGCGTGCGCGCCGCACTCAACCCGGAGCTCGACATCGAGGGCGTGCTGCTCACGATGTTCGACGAGCGGACGAACCTCGGGCAGCAGGTCGCAGCCGACGTGCGCGGTTTCTTCAAGGAAAAGGTTTTTCGAACCGTGATCCCGCGCAACGTGCGTCTCGGCGAGGCACCAAGTCACGGCCTGCCCGCCATTCTGTACGACGTGAAATCGCGCGGGGCGGTGGCGTACCTCGCGCTCGCGCGTGAAGTGCTCGAACACAGCGCCGCAAGGGGCGCGTGATCCTTAATTCATGCCTTTATGGCGTGTTTTGACCGGAAACGCCCTATGGAAAAACGACCTGCTCTCGGCAAGGGTCTAAGCGCGCTCATTCCTGACGCGCCCGAACCGCGCGTGTCGCCGCTCGAAGTCGACATCGATCGGCTCGAGCCTAACCGGTTTCAGCCGCGCGCGACGGCGGCCGACCCGCGCTTGGACGGCCTGGTCCGCTCGATCAAGTCGAAGGGCGTCATCCAACCGATCGTCGTGCGCAGAGCCGGCGAACGCTTTCAGATCATCGCTGGCGAGCGACGGTGGCGGGCGGCCCGGGAGGCCGGCCTGCTGCGCGTGCCAGTCGTCGTCCGCGACGTTCCGCCTGGACAGGAACATTCGCTGCTCGAGATGGCGCTCATCGAGAATATCCAGCGGGAGAACCTGAATCCCATTGACGAAGCCTCGGCGTACCGACGCCTCTGTGATGAGTTCCTGCTGACGCAGGAAGACATTGGCACGGCGGTGGGGAAGGACCGTGCGTCGGTGGCAAACTACCTTCGGTTGCTGAAGCTGCCGATCGAAGTGCGCACCGAGGTCGCTGCGGGAACGCTTTCGATGGGCCACGCGCGCGCGCTGCTCGCCTTGTCGGATGAGGCCGATCAGCGCCGCACGGCGCGTGACGTGATCGCGCGCAGTCTCTCGGTACGCGAAACCGAGTCGCTCGTCAAGAAAATCGCCGAAGGCCCAAGACTGCTGAGCGCATCGCATCCTAAGCCGGTCGACGTTCACACGCGTGCGGCTGAGGATCGCCTGCGCCTCAGTCTTGGCACACGTGTTCGCATCGTACGCCGGGGCACGCTCGGCCGCATCGAGATCGATTTCTCATCGGAAGACGAATTGATTCGGATCTACGAGCAGCTCACGTCGAAGAGCACGTCGAAGAGTTAGATAAGGCGGGTAGGCCAGATGCGGCGGGTAAGGTCTGGTAGGGTGGGCAGGCTAGGCTTTGTCTTTCTCCCTCCCTGCCCCACCCCGCCTGCTCGCCCTACTCGCGCCAGTCGAAAGGAGCAAAGTGGCCAAGCGTCTGACGCAGATGGTCGCGGGCGCCGGTTGAGCGAGTAAGCTCGCCGCCGGCGAGCTCGCTCAGGTGCTGAGCGCCATTCCCACCCAGGCTGACAGCCGCGTCCTTGTCGATTTCCGGACCGCGGACGATGCGGGTGTGTTTACATGGGAGGCCGGGCCGGCGCTCGTGCAAACGGCGGACTTTTTTTCGCCGATCGTGGACGACCCCCACACGTACGGTGAAATCGCCGCCGCAAACGCTGTCAGCGATATCTACGCGATGGGTGGGCGGCCCCTCACCGCCTTGGCGATTGCCGCGTTTCCCAAGGACGGTCTCGAACGCGACACCATGTCTGCAATCTTTCAGGGCGGATTTGACAAGCTGCGTGAGGCCGGCGTCGCACTGCTTGGCGGCCACACGGTGCAGGACCCCGAGATCAAGTTTGGGTACGCCGTGACCGGCGCGATCGATCCCGCGCGGATGTTGACCAACGCGGGCGCGCGTTCCGGCGATGTGCTGTTTCTCACCAAACCGCTGGGCACTGGCGTCGTCGCCACGGCGCTCAAGTTCGAGCGGGTCGATCCGGCCTTGGCCGACGCGGCCGTTCAGTCGATGCTCATCCTGAATCGCGCCGCGTCTGAGGCGTTGGCGCGCCTGCCGGCGGGGGTCGTGCATGCCTGCACCGACATCACCGGATACGGCCTTGTCGGTCACGGCTGCGAGATGGCGGGGGCGAGCGGCGTCACCTTGTCCTTCGCGGCGGCGCAGGTGCCTCCGTTTCAAGGGGTGCGAGCCATCGCGGTGCAGAACCGATCGGGAGGCATGACGTCGAATCAGGAGTACTTCAGCCGGTTTGTCCGGATCGCATCCGGCCTGACCGAGGATCTGATCTCCATTCTCTACGACCCGCAAACCTCCGGCGGCCTGCTGATTGCGGCGGCGGCTGAATTTGCCGACGAGGTCGGATCGGCGCTCGAGACCTCCGGTGTTCGCGCGTGGCGGGTTGGGCACGTCGAGGCGGCGCGGGATCGTATCCGCGTCGCCGTGGAGTAGGGTGCTTCGCGGATCGCGCTGCCGCAGCGTATAAGCTGCCGCATGGTATAAATTGTTCTTTTACGTTCTGGCTTCCACCATCGTCGAGCGCGTGCCAGGCGGGACAACTTCCTCAAGAGGTAGCGCAGGACCTTCCATCCAGCCGTTCACATCGTGACCAATCGCACCGCCGCAAATCGTTACGCCCGCGCGCTGTTCGACGTCGCCATGAAGGAGAAGGGGGATCTTCAGGCGATCGAGCAGGAGCTGGCGGCGTTCACCAAGCTTTTCAAGCAGCATGCAGCGCTGCAGAAGGTGCTGCTGAACCCGGCGGTGCCGGCGCCGCGCAAGCGCGCCGCCGTCGCAGTTCTCGTGGCGAAGACCGAGGTCGTGCCGGCGCTCGGTAAACTGCTCATCCTGCTGGCTGAACGCGACCGCCTGGTGCTGCTTCCCGACCTGCTGGCCGCGTACCGCGACCGGCTGGCCGATCACCAGATGATTGTGCGTGCGGAAGTCACGACGGCGGCCCCGTTGCCGCCCGAAGGGGCGCAGGCGATCGAGCGCAGCCTCGCGCGAGTCAGCGGCCGGAAGGTGACGATGGCGACACGAGTGGATCCATCGCTGATCGGCGGGGTCGTGGCGCGCATCGGGAGCACCGTCTACGACGGCAGCGTCACGACCAGGCTGCGGAAGATGAAGGAGAAACTCGTGGAGAGCGTCTGATGGTCATTAAGGCTGAAGAAATTTC
Organism: Vicinamibacterales bacterium; assembly: GCA_965197865.1. GTDB lineage: Bacteria > Acidobacteriota > Vicinamibacteria > Vicinamibacterales > CAVVIG01 > CBDANZ01. Next base: position 221,388 of record CBDANZ010000005.1, on the reverse strand, counting down.
AAGAATCATCCGCGAACAGATTGGCAGCTTCGCTGTCGACGTCGACGTGGCTGAAGTTGGCAGCGTTATCTCGCTCGGCGACGGCATCGCACGCGTGCACGGGGTGGAGAACGTCATGGCTGGCGAGATGCTCGAGTTCCCGCACGACGTGTTCGGCATCGCGCTCAACATCGAGGAGGAGAGCGTCGGCGCGGTGCTCCTCGGGGAGTTCAAGGAGATCAAGGAGGGCGACCAGGTCAAGCGGACCGGCCGCATCATCTCGGTGCCGGTGGGCGAGCAGATACTCGGCCGCGTCGTGAACGCACTTGGCCGCCCGATCGACGGCAAGGGCCCGATCGTCACGAAGCAGTTTGCCCCCATCGAGCGCCTGGCGCCGGGCGTTGTCGATCGGCAGCCGGTCAAGGAGCCGCTGCAGACGGGCCTTAAGGCCATCGACGCGATGGTGCCGATCGGTCGAGGACAGCGCGAGCTCATCATCGGCGACCGTCAAACGGGGAAAACGGCTCTGGTGCTCGACACGATTCTCAATCAGAAAGACACGGGCGTCATCTGCATTTACAACGCCATCGGACAAAAGCAGTCCACGGTCGCGCAGGTCGTGAAGACCCTCGAGGACGCCGACGCGCTGCGGTACTCGATTGTCGTTGCGGCCGCGGCTTCCGATCCGGCGCCGCTCTTGTACATCAGCCCGTACTCCGCCTGCGCTATGGGCGAGTACTTCCGGGACAGCGGTCGACATGCGCTCTGTGTTTACGACGATTTGTCGAAGCACGCGCAAGCCTATCGGGAGATCTCGCTGCTGCTCAGGCGTCCGCCGGGCCGGGAAGCCTATCCCGGCGACGTCTTCTATCTGCATTCCCGGCTCCTGGAGCGGGCGGCGAAGCTCAAGAATGATCTCGGCGGTGGGTCGCTGACCGCGCTGCCGGTGATCGAAACACAGGCGGGCGACCTGTCGGCGTATATCCCGACGAACGTGATTTCGATCACCGACGGCCAAATCTTTCTCGAATCGGACCTATTTAACCAGGGCGTACGGCCGGCCATCAACGTGGGCAACTCGGTGTCGCGCGTCGGCGGATCGGCCCAGATCCGGGCGATGCGGCAGGTGGCCGGCACGCTACGTCTGGACCTCGCCCAGTACCGCGAGCTCGCGGCCTTCGCTCAGTTCGGGAGCGACCTCGACAAGACAACGCAGGCGCAGCTCACGCGCGGCGCCCGGCTCGTCGAGATTCTGAAACAGCCGCAGTACGAACCCCTTTCCGTCGAGCGGCAGGTCGCGATCGTCTTTGCGGGGACCAACGGGCATGTCGACGCGATTGCCGTGTCGGACATGCGCGCGTTCGAAATCGGGCTCTACAAGTTCATCGAGAGCCGGCACCCGCAGTTGTTTCGAGGGATTGCCGAGAAGAAGCAGCTCGACGACGAGCTCAAAGCCTCGCTCGACGAGGCGGTGAAGGAATTCGCTGGCGACTTTCGATCGAGAACGGCCACGGCCGCCTAGATGCACCCACGAAAACACGAAGGCGCGAAACCTCCTAGTTCTTTTTCGTGGTTTCGTGGCCGGGTTCTGATATATGCCGTCACTGATTGACATCCGGAGCCGCGTGCGCGCGGTGAAAAACACGCAGCAGATCACGAAGGCGATGAAGATGGTCGCCGCCTCGAAGCTGCGGCGCGCGCAGGAGCGGATCGTGAACGCGCGGCCCTACGCCGTGCAGATGCGTCGTGTCTTCGGCAGCCTTGCGGGCGGCGTCGATCCATCTCTTCACCCGCTGCTCGCCGTTCGCAGGCTGCCAGACAGCCGCACGCTCGTCATCATCGTGAGCGGCGACAAGGGGCTGTGCGGAAGCTTTAACGCGAACGTGATCAAGGGCGTCGGTGGATTCATCACCGACAGCGCCGAGCGCTGCGTACTGGGTCTGGTCGGGCGAAGGGCGCGCGACTTCTTCGCGCGGCGTGGGTTCGAGGTCCACTTCGAGGAGGTCGGGATCTTCGAGAATCTCCGATATGGACACGCGAGGACGATCGCCCACATGGCGATTGAAGCCTTCGTCTCGGCTGGGGTCGACCGCGTGATCCTCGTGTATAACGAGTTCAAGTCGGTGATCTCACAGCGAGTTGTGGTCGAGGAGCTTCTCCCGATCGCCGGCGAGGACCTGATCCCCGCGCGGCTCGACGGGGGCATCGGGGCACCCGAAGCGGGCGTTGACTATCTGTACGAGCCGTCGCCGCGGGAAATCTTCAACGAGCTGCTGCCGCGCTACGTCGAAGTCCAGGTCTATCGGGCGCTGCTTGAATCGAACGCCGCGTTTTTTGCGGCGCAGATGACCGCGATGGATACGGCGACGAAGAATTCGACCGAGATGATTGCCAGTCTCACGCTGTACATGAATAAAGTGCGCCAGGCGGCGATCACAAGGGAAATCATCGAGGTCGTGTCGGGGGCCGAAGCGTTATGACGCGGGCCCGAAAGGTCCGCGCTACGTACGCGGACGTACGTGGGGTACGTAGGGCGGCCCCTTCAGGGCCGCCAATGAGAGAACCACATGGCTGACAAGAATATCGGACGAATCGTTCAAATCATCGGCCCGGTCGTCGACGTTGAGTTTGAGGCGGGCCACCTGCCGAAGATCTATCACGCCCTGCGCATCACCTCGGAAGGCGCCGGTACGGCCTCTGGCGTGAAATTGGACGTCATCGTGGAAGTCGAGCAGCACCTCGGCGAGAACCGCGTGCGCGCTGTCGCGATGAAGCCGACCGACGGCATGCAGCGGGGCATGACCGCCGTGGACCTTGGCGAACCGATCTCGGTGCCCGTCGGTCCGGAAACGCTCGGACGCGTCCTAAACGTCCTTGGCGAGCCGGTGGATTTCCCCGATCGCCCGGTACGGGCAAAGGAACGCTGGCCGATTCATCGGCCCGCTCCGGATCTCGAGAGCCAGTCGACCGAGCTGAAAATGTTCGAGACAGGCATCAAGGTCGTCGATCTCCTCGATCCGTACCTGCAGGGGGGCAAGATCGGGCTGTTCGGCGGCGCCGGGGTCGGCAAGACCGTCATCATCATGGAGCTGATCCATAACATCGCGCTCAAGCACGGCGGTGTGTCGGTGTTCGGCGGCGTCGGCGAACGCACGCGCGAAGGCAACGACCTCTGGCTCGAGTTCCAGGAGAGCCACGTCATCGACGTCAACGATCCCAGCAGGTCGCGTGCAGCGCTCGTGTACGGACAGATGACCGAGCCGCCCGGCGCGCGTCTGCGGGTGGGGCTGACGGCGCTCACGGTGGCCGAGTATTTCCGCGACGCGGAAGGGAAGGACGTGCTGCTTTTCATCGACAACATTTTCCGGTTCACCCAGGCGGGCTCGGAAGTGTCGGCGCTGCTCGGGCGCATGCCGTCGGCGGTTGGCTATCAGCCGACGCTGCTCACCGAGATGGGCGAGCTGCAGGAGCGCATCACATCGACCAAGAATGGGTCAATCACGTCGGTGCAGGCGATCTACGTGCCAGCCGATGACTACACCGACCCGGCGCCGGCCACGACGTTCGCACACCTCGACGCGACGACGAACCTGTCGCGGCAGATCGCCGAGCTGGGCATCTATCCGGCGGTCGATCCGCTCGCCTCCACGTCGCGCATTCTCGACGCGCGGATCATCGGCGAGGAGCACTACCGGGTGGCGCGCCAGGTGAAGCAGATTTTGCAGCAGTACAAGGACCGTCAGGACATCATCGCGATTCTCGGCATCGACGAGCTTTCGGAAGAGGACAGGCTCACCGTGTCGCGAGCACGCAAGATCCAAAAGTTCCTGTCGCAGCCTTTCTTTGTCGCCGAGCAGTTCACCGGCCTCAAAGGGAAGTACGTGACGATTGCGGATACGATCCGAGGCTTCCAGGACATTGTCGAAGGGAGGCACGACGAGATCCCGGAGCAGGATTTCTATATGGTCGGTACGATCGACGAGGTGATGGAGAGATTTCGGAAGCGGCAGGCCGCTTGACCTTCGTGTCTTGGTGGTGTGAAACAGAACGATGCCACTTCCGTCTCGCTTGCAACTGCAAGTCGTGTGCGCCGATCGAGCCCTCGTGAACGAGTCGGTCGACGAAGTGCAGATTCCAGGCGCCGAGGGGTGCTTCGGCGTGCTGCCCGGGCACACGCCCTTTCTGGCGCTCCTCGGGATAGGACAGCTCTGGCATCGCCAGGGACGGGAACTGCACTATCTTTCGCTAGCGTTTGGATTCGCCGAGGTGCAGCCCGACCGGGTGACGATCCTCGCGCAGCTTGCCGAGCGGGCCGACGAAATCGAGGTCACCCGGGCGGAGGCGGCGAAAAAGCGCGCCGAAGGGCGCTTCGCCAAGCCACCAGCTGGCATGGATTTCGAGCGGGCGCGAATCGCGCTGCTCAAGTCACTGATCCGCCTGCAGGTCGCCAGTCGCGCTAGAATTCGTTCGTAGTTGCTTGATAATCTCGCCAAACTGATCCGTTGCCGTGGGCTGATCTGGAGCCTCGTCGCGCGCGAGCTGAAGGCGCGCTACCGGGGCTCGGTGCTCGGCTTCCTTTGGTCGTTCATCAACCCGCTGCTGCTCCTGGCGATTTACTCGTTCGTCTTCACCACAATCATACCGAATAGAACCAAAGGGCTGCAGCCGTTCGCGCTGTTCATGCTGTGCGGGATCCTCCCGTGGACCTGGTTCTCGGCGTCGCTGACCGAAGCGTCGGGGTCGCTCATCGCCGGCGGCAACCTGATCAAGAAGGTCCTCTTTCCAGCCGAAGTGCTGCCGATGGTCAGTGTGCTGGCCAATATGGTGCACTTCTTCCTCGCGCTCCCGATCGTCGCCATCGTGCTGGTGCTGTATCAGCACTGGCCCGATGCCGGAGGGCTCGTCTGGCTTCCCGTTGTCGTGCTGGTGCAGCTCGTGTTCACCACCGCGCTTGCGCTGGCGCTCGCTGCGCTGACGGTGCACTTCCGGGACATCCGCGACATCCTGGCCAACGTCCTAATGTTGTGGTTCTTCTCGACGCCCATCATCTATTTCTATGACCAGCCGGAGGTCCGGCCCTACAAGGCGCTGTTCAACCTCAACCCGTTCACGCACCTGGCGATTTCGTATCAGGAGATCCTCTTTTTCCCAGGCGCGTTCGGCCACTGGAAGTGGCTGCTGGCGCTCGGCGTGGCGTCCGTCGTCGTCTTTCTCGCGAGCTACTGGCTGTTCGACCGGCTGCGCGATTCCTTCGTGGAGGTCGTGTGAGTGAAACCCTTCACCACGAAGAGCGCGAAGGACACGAAGACCAAATGGCCCTTTTGTTTGTTGTGTCTTGTGTAATGAGCCAGTGGGCTTGATGTGACCGCCATCGAACTGTCGAACGTCACCAAGATCTACCGACGGCATAGCGGCCGGAAACTTGCCACGCTGAAGAGCGCGCTGCTGCAGCGAAGCATCCTGAGTGACCTCAGCCCCGCCGAGACTTTTGCGGCCCTGCAGAACGTGTCGTTCACCGTTGAGAGGGGCCGCACCTACGGCGTGGTCGGCCGGAACGGATCGGGCAAGAGCACGGCGCTCAAGGTCGTTGCGGGCATTACGAAGCCGACGAGCGGGACGGTCCTCGTCAACGGCCGTATATCGGCGCTGATCGAGCTTGGCGCCGGTTTTCACCCGGAGATCTCCGGGCGCGAGAACGTGTTTATCAACGGCGTCATGCTGGGTCTCTCGCGGCGCGAAGTCGAAGAACGTTTCGACGAGATTGTTGAGTTCGCCGAGGTGCGGGAGTTTATCGATGCGCCGGTGAAGACCTATTCCTCAGGGATGTACATGCGCCTCGGTTTCGCGGTCGCGATTCACGTCGATCCCGATGTGCTGCTAGTGGACGAAGTGCTGGCGGTCGGCGACGAAGGATTCACCCACAAGTGTCTGGACAAGTTCGCGGAGTTCAGGCGTCTCGGTAAGACGATTCTGCTCGTCACGCATTCGCTCAATCTCGTCGAGCGCTTTTGTGATCAGGCGCTGTGGCTAGACAGCGGGCAGGCGCGCGCCCATGGCGATCCCAAGCGTGTCGTCGACGCGTACCTGGCGTCGGTGGAGAAGTCCGAAGAAACGCTACTCGCGACCACGACCGCCCAAGCGGTGGCGGCCGTGGCGGCGCCGCCGGCCCAGGCAGCGCCACAAACGGCCGAGCCCGATCCGGGCGAGCTGCGCGACATGTTCAAGGCCGTTGAAGGACGATGGGGCACGCGTGAAATCGAGATCACGAACGTCACACTCGTCGGCCGCGCCGGGCAGCCGTCGTTCGTCTTTCATTCCGGCGAGCCGATGGCCGTTCGGATGGGCGTCGTGGCGCATGCGCCGGCCACCGACTTCGTGTTCGGCGTGAGCTTGTTCAACGCTGACGGAGTCTGCTGCTACGGCACCAATACGTTCATTGAGCAGATGGACCCCTGGCGAATCGAGGGCGAGGCGGAGGTGACGCTCGTCATCGACAGCCTTGACCTCGTCGAAGGGACCTACAAGCTGGACGTTGCCGTCCACACGTGTGAAGGCTATCCGTACGACTACCATCGGCTGTTGTACACATTCCGCGTGAAGTCGCGAACGCCGGACGTCGGCATCTATCGCCCGCAACACCACTGGTCGTTTTCTGCCAGCGTACAGTTCAAGACCCCTGCGGATCGGACACCATGACGAAATTCACCCGCGACGCCGCCGTGGAACTGGCTGCACAAACGCGCGCGGTTGGCAAGACCGTCGTCTTCGCCAGCGGCGTCTTCGATCTCCTTCATCCCGGCCATGTTCGGTACCTTCAACAGGCCCGTCAGTTCGGCGACGCGCTCATCGTCGGCATCAAATCGGATCGATCGGTCGGCAGAAACAGGGGGGCGGATCGGCCCGTCATTCCTGAGGCTGAGCGGGCGGACGTCCTGGCGGCACTCGACTGCGTGGATGGGGTGGTCATTTTCGACGAGGACACGCCTCACATAGTTGTTGCGGTCGTCGAACCCGACGTCCTCGTTCAAGCCGCCGACTCGGCTGAGGCCGGGGATGCCGGTGCCTTCCGCGACGTTGTCGAGGGGCGCAGCGGCCGCGTAGTGCGCATCAGCGGCGAGCCGGGATACTCGACCACGTCGATTCTCGAGAGGATTCGGTCTTTCCGGTGGTCATAAAGACCCGCGCGGCACAAGCACCGGCAGGTCTGAAGACCTCCGCTACACGACGAACGATCCGTGTTGCAGGATGGAGCTGCCGCATCCGTTCGCGCAGATGGAGGCTAGCACTTTGCTCCTGCCAGGTGCCGCAACATGTGCCGGTGTACGGCACTTCGCCCAATGCAGATCTGCCCGCTTTCGTTGTTGCCTATAAGAAGCTCACGGGATTCAATTACAAGGCAGCAGACGAGTCAGCGCCTGTGGCAGCCGGACTATTACGACCAGATTCTCGAAACGATGAAGCGACGGAGAAAGTCGCGCGCTATCTTTAGAGAACCCGCTCCGCGCGGGTATTGTGCTAGGACATACGGGTGGTTTCCGTTCGCTAGGTCGGATCTCTACGATTACACGCGGGTCTAGGGACCTGCGCTACCGCAGACAAGCAGGTCTAAGTCAACGACCCGCGTTACAGCGGCAGAGCGGCAGACATGTCCACGGACCTGAGCTACACTGAAGGTTTCGGGCCGGAGAAATCTTCGTGACCACCTCGACCTCGCTCAACCTTCGCGCGCTGCTAAAGGCGGCCGTTGCCCGCAGCAGGATGGATGTGCCCGAGAGAGAAGTCAGCGGGCTGACGCCGTCCGCGAAGGCGCTGTTTGTCGCGGCTGCGGCGCATACGATGCCGAAGGGAACCGTGCTGCTGGTCGTGCCGACCGACGCAGATCTCGAGCAGATGGTCGCCGACGTCTGCTTCTTCATCTCGGCACTGGAAGGCCTGTCGGAGACAGCTGCCGATCGGGCTGTCCTGTCCTTTCCGTCACATGAGGTGGATCCGTATCGCGGCATGGCGCCGCACGTGGGCGTCACGTCGGCGCGCGCCAGGGCGCTGCACGCCCTGGCGCGCGGGACCGCGCGCGTGGTCGCGGCTTCTGCATCGGCGTTGCTGCCGCGGGTGAGCGCTCCCGAACGCCTGCTGGACGCCTCGGTTGAGCTCGGACCCAATCAGGACATCTCACCGACCGATCTCGGCGAACTGCTGCTTGACGCGGGCTTCAGCCGAGAGGATCCGGCCGACGAACACGGCGAATTCGCCCTTCGCGGCGGCATTCTGGATGTCTATCCCGCCGCCGAGCCGGAGCCGGTGCGGGTCGAATTCATCGGCGACACCATCGAGTCGCTACGCACCTACGATCCGGCCACGCAGCGCTCGATCAAGCCAATCGATCAACTAACCATCGTGCCGCTCTGTGATGTTCTTGCGGCTGGTTTAGGGACCTGCGCTACGCTGGAAGCACTCAACACGGCAGGTCTAAATCCCCGCGCTACATCGGATGACCAGGCAAAGGTAGCGCAGGACTTTGGTCCTCCCCGCCCTGCCGACGGGCCCCTCGATCGGTCGGCGACAATCTTCGACTACCTGTCGCGCGTGAAAGAGTCGCTGGTGATCGTATCCGAGTGCGACGAAGTAGAGGCTGTTGCCATCAAGCTTCTCGAGCAGGTGCAGCGCAGCTACGCGGAAGCCGTTGGCGGAAGGGCGGGTCCAAAGGCCCGCCCTTCACGGGAGACGCTGGACCTCGGCTCGGCGGGTCTGAGACCAGGTGCTAGGTCCGAATTCTTGCCGCCGCCGAGCGAACTCTTCGCCGACTGGAGCGCCGTCGAGACGCGGCTGGCGCACGCCACCAGCCTCGTCGAGCTCTCGCTGGACGCGGACGCCGGCGAACTCTCCAGTGCGAAGCCAACGGCATCGCCGCTCGCAAGCGTCCGCTGTCAACCCGTCGTCGAACTCCACGGCCGCCTCGCCGACTGGGTGTCTGAAATCCGAAAGCTAGGGGAGCAGCGCGAGAGGACGGTGTTTGTGGCGGCGACCCCGGGCCGTGCTGAGCGGACGATTGAACTGCTGAAGGAATACGACGTTTTCGCGGTGCCGGTTGAGCGGGCCGAGGACACTCGCTATGCGGCCGTGCTTGTTACGACTGGCAAGCTGTCGCGCGGCTTCCGGCTGCCGGACGCCGGTCTGCACCTTTACGCGGAAGCCGACGTCTTCGGAGAGGACCGTCAGACGCCGGAGCGGCGGCGACCGGCCAGCAAGGCGTTTCTTTCCGACCTTCGCGATCTGAAAGTCGGCGATCTCGTCGTGCACGTCGACCACGGCATCGGCATATTCGTCGGCCTCAAGCAAATTGGAGTCGGTGACGCCACGCAAGAGTTTCTCGAGCTCCGCTACGCAGGCGACGATAAGCTGTTTGCGCCAGTCGAACGCCTCGACCTGGTCCAGAAATACACCGGTGCCATGCGGCCGCCCATCGACCGGCTCGGCGGCACGTCGTGGGAGCGCACGAAAACCAGGGTCAAGAAGGCGATGCGCGACATGGCCGAGGAGTTGCTGAAGCTCTATGCCGCGCGCAAAGCGGTGCCTGGCCATGCCTTTAGCGCCGACTCGCACTGGCAGCAGGAGTTCGAGGACGCGTTCGAGTACGAACTCACGCCGGATCAGTTGACCGCGATCGCCGAGATCAAGCGCGACCTGGAGTCGCCCACGTCAATGGACCGCTTGTTGTGCGGCGACGTCGGCTACGGCAAGACCGAAGTTGCGATGCGCGCCGCCTTCAAGGTGGTGATGGACGGCAGGCAGGTGGCGTTTCTCGCGCCGACGACCGTGCTCGCGTTCCAGCACGAGAAAACGCTGAAGGAACGGTTTGCCGCGTTTCCAATCCGTGTCGACATGGTGAGCCGGTTCCGAAAGCAGGCCGAGCAGAAAGAGACGCTCGCAGATCTCGCAGCCGGCAAAGTGGACGTCATCGTCGGCACCCACCGGCTGCTGTCCAAGGACGTAGAGTTCCGCGACCTCGGGCTGCTCGTGGTCGACGAGGAGCAGCGCTTCGGCGTCTCGCAGAAGGAAAAGATCAAGCAGCTTAAGAGGAAGGTGGATGTGCTCACGATGAGCGCAACCCCCATCCCGCGCACGCTGAACATGTCGCTCGTGGGCATTCGCGACATGTCCATCATCGAGACCCCTCCGAAGGATCGCCTTTCGATCCAGACCAACGTCGTCAAGTTCGATTCGCAAGTGATCGGCCTCGCGATTCGAAACGAGCTCGAGCGCGGCGGCCAGGTGTATTTCGTTCACAATCGGGTCGAGTCGATTTGTTCGATCGGCAGTCTCGTGCAGCGGCTCGTCCCGGAGGCGCGGATCGTGATCGGGCACGGCCAGATGAAAGAGGACGAGCTTGAGCGCGCGATGCTCGACTTCGTTGCTCGCAAGTTCGATGTGCTGCTTGCCACGACGATCGTCGAGAACGGGCTCGACATTCCGAACGCGAATACAATCATCATCAACCGGGCCGACCGCTACGGCCTGTCGCAGCTCTATCAGCTTCGCGGCCGGGTCGGTCGATCGGATCGACCAGCGTACGCGTACCTCTTGGTTCCAGCCCAGGACAACTTGTCGCCCGTGGCGAAGAAGCGGCTCGCGGCCATCAAAGAGTTCAGCGAGCTCGGCAGCGGCTTCCGTGTCGCCGCCCTGGACCTCGAGATTCGCGGGGGCGGCAACCTGCTCGGCGGCGAGCAAAGCGGCCACATCGAAACGGTCGGGTTCGAGATGTACCTGAAGCTCCTCGAGCAGACCGTGTGCGAGTTGAAGGGCGAGGAAGTCGAAGACGATGTACGCGCGACCGTGAACCTGCGGGTGGATCTCCGCGTCGATGAGTCGTACGTTCAGGACATGAACCAGCGGCTGATGCTCTACAGGAAAGTCGCGGCCGCGCGGCGCGACGAGGACATCGATCGCGTGCTGGAAGAGGCCGCCGACCGGTATGGGCCTCCGCCGGATTCGGTGCTGAACCTGGGGGACTACGGGCGCATCCGCGTCCTGGCCGCTCGGGTTGGGATCGATAGCATCGACCGCGAGGGCCGCACGGTTGTCTTGAAGTTCAGACGGCAGGCAAGAGTCGATCCCGTGCGGCTCGTGACGCTGGTCGGGCAGCGCCCAGACCTTACGCTCGTCCCGCCGGGGGCTCTCAGGCTCGATCTCGGTCGGGTATCTGGCTCTGGGCTTCAGGCTGCGGGGCTTGCGGTCCAGGCCACGGAGGACCTGCAACGCCGGCATGGAGCCTCGAAGCCCGGATCTCGAATCCCGAAGCCCCATAGCCCAGAGTCCGGAGCCCGAAGCCCAAGTTGGTGGACCGCCCGTGCTGGCGTTGGAGCCGTGCAGCCAGGCTTTACGAAGGCAGAGATCTTGCACCCGGACCGAGACGACCCGCGCGCCAAGGGCGGCGTGTTTGAACAGGTCGGCAGCCTGTTGAGCGAGCTCTTCAATCGGATGTAACCATATTGATTTTCTGGTACTTGTAGCGCAGGTCTTCAGACCTGCCCTGGGAACGCCATGACCAAGACATCGTTTCGGACGGCGGCAGTCCTGTTCTATGTCCTCATTGTGCTTGGGGCGATGGCTGGGGCTGAAATCATCGAGCAGATTCTAGTGAAGGTGAACGGCGAGTTGTTCTCGAAAACCGAGCTCGAGGCGAGGCAGGTGGCCGTGTTGCAAGAGCGGGGTCAGCTCGATCCAACGGCCCTCTTGGGCGACGCGCAGCTTCGCGAGATGCTCGATGAAGTGACGCCTGAGATCATCGTCGTGGTGATCGACGAGATGCTGCTCGTTCAGCGCGGCAAGGAGCTCGGCTACCGGCTCAGCGATGAGCAGTTCATCGGTATTCTCAACGACATCAAGAAGGAAAACAAGATCGAGAATGATGAGCAGCTTCAGGCCGCTCTCAAGCAAGAGAACATGACCATGGACGACCTGCGGAGCAATATCGAGCGGCGGATGGTGATGACCCGCGTCGAACAAAACGAGATCGTGGGTCGCATTGCGGTGTCGGAAGACGAAGCGCGCCGGTATTTCGACGCCCACGTGAGCGAGTTCACGACGCCGCAGGCTGTCACGCTGAGAGAGATTCTTGTGGCGGTTCCGACCGACGGGAAGACGTTGAACGTTGGTCAGGACGAAGCGGCCCGACACAAGGCGAACCAGATTCGCCAGCGCGCGCTTGCCGGAGAAAGCGTCGAGAAGCTCGCCTCCGAGCTGTCAGACGCTCCGTCGCGGGCAAACGCCGGCCTCGTCGGTCCCCTCAACATCGGCGATCTGTCGCCGGATCTTCGAGAGCTTGTCGAAGCCATGAAGGTCGGGCAAATAAGCGAGGTGCTGCGCACGACGCGCGGGCACCTGCTTCTGAAGCTCGAGTCCTCGACGCCGCCCGAGACGCTGCCCTTCGAGGGGGCTCGTGACCAGATCAGGGACCGTGTGTTCACCGACAAGCGACAGGCCGAGTACGAGAAGTTCTTGAGCCGGCTACGGGCCGAGGCGATCATCGAGTGGGAGAACGACGAAATCGAGAAGGCGTACGATCGCGGGCTCGAGCGGATCAAGGAACAAACCAATAGTACAGCGCCCTCAGCGCGATGATCACACCGGCGCGTAACCCCGATCTTCTGGCCTCTCTCCAGTGGTTTGCCATCTGGACCCGCTCGCGCCATGAGCAAGTGTTGCGCGAGCAGCTCGAAACAAGGCGCATCGACACGTTTCTGCCGACCATTACGCGCTGGAGCCGGTGGAAGGACCGCAAGAAGAAGATTGATTGGCCGCTCTTTCCCGGCTATTGTTTCGCGCGGTTCGATACTGCCGATGCACTGCCTGTCCTCAAGTGCACGGGTGTTGTCAACATCGTCTCGTTCGAGGGCAGGCCAGCCGCGATTCCCGAGTACGAGCTGGAGAGCATCCGCGTGCTCATCGCGAGCGACCTCAAATGCGATCCGTGTCCGCTCATTCGTGAGGGCATGATGGTTGAGGTGGTCCACGGACCGCTGCGTGGCGTCATCGGCCACCTGATGCGCAAGGACACCCATCGCGCGCGTTTGGTGCTCTCGGTCAATTTGATCGGCCAGTCGGTCAGCGTGGAAGTCGACGCCGCAGATGTGAAACCATACTAGGGTAGCTAGAACCTAGAAGGAAAAAGTCAAGAGGACTGATCGCACTGAGTCCTCTTGAGTCTTGACTTTCAGGCTCTGAGCTCATGAAAATCGGCTCCCTCCACCTGTCCTTCCCCTTTGCGGTCGCCCCGATGGCCGGCATGACGGACACTGCATTCAGGCGCCTCGTGAAACGCCAGGGAGGCTGCGGGCTCGTCGTCACCGAGATGGTGAGCTCGGAGGGCCTCGTGCGCGGCATCGATCGGACCCTCGAATACGCCGAATACACGGAGGAAGAGCGCCCGGTCTCGATCCAGATCTTCGGCGGCGAGCCGGCGAAGATGGCGGCCGCCGCCGAGATCGTCGAGGGTATGGGCGCCGATATCGTGGATGTCAACATGGGTTGCCCGGTGCCGAAGATCGCCAAGCACAACGCCGGCTGCACCCTGATGCGCGAACCGGAGCACGCAAGGTCGGTAATTGGGGCGATGGCGAGGGCCGTGAAGATCCCCGTCAGCGTCAAGATGCGAGCGGGATGGAACGAGGCCGAGCGCAACGCGCCGACGTTGGCAAAGATGGCTGAAGACGCCGGTGCCGCCGCCGTCGCGGTGCATGGACGGACCGCGGCGCAGAGCTACAGCGGGTCGGCCGACTGGGATCTCGTTGCCGAGATTGCCGACACCCTGACGATCCCGGTGTTCGGCAGCGGCGACTGCATCGAGCCCTTAGAAGTCGTCGACCGCATGCAGTGTGTCGATGGGGTGCTGGTGGGCCGGGGCGTGCTGCGCAATCCCTGGATCCTGGCGCAGGCCGCTGACATGGCCGCTGGGCGCCCAGCGCGCGAGGTGACCTTGGCCGACCGCGGTGAATTCCTGCTCGAGTACATCGATCTGCTGCTGAACGAGCGCGTTCACGAACCTGCTGGCTTCCGGCACAGTGCGCCCGCCTCAGCGTCGGAAGTAGCGCAGGCCTTTGGTCCTGCACACAGGAGACACGACCGCTGGGTGATCAACAAGGTTCGCGCGCTCGGCTCCTGGTACACCAAGGGCCTCGACAACGGGTCCCATCTGCGCACAGCGATCAACCGCGCGGAATCGCTAGAGCAACTGCGCGACACAATCACTGCGTTCCTCTTCTCGCCCGTGATCGCCTGAACGGTCCGCCGTATCGTTCTGGTCCCATGTGTATTTCAGTTGACACACGTACCCGATGCACCTGATGCTGTGTAAGTCAAAGAGTGAAGCTGGGCGGAGTCGACGTGTGGTCAGACTGAACATGTCAGGGGTGAAAGCGTGTCCTCCATACGGAGTTCTGGCATTGACCGTAGTCATCGGCGGCTTCTGGGGTTGTGGAAGCAGCAACCAAGATCGGATCGAGCCGGCCTACAACAAGCAGACCGGTCGTCTTTAACTTCTCAAGTACGACTCCGACAACAACAGCAAGGGTGATACGTTCAGCTATATGGATGCCGCGCGGGTGCTCCGCATCGAAATCGACAAAGACGAGGTCTTTCTCGCGACCAGTCTGCACAACGAATTGAACCGGACCAATACAACAGCGGCGTTGACTATCCGGCACGGGCTGACACCTCTCACGACGATCAACGTCGATCTGGCACGAGAACAGGATCGTTTCGAATTCTCGCCTCTGCGCGATTCCGATTCGACGCGGATTGGGATCGGCGTGTCGTTCGATCGATTCGCGGTTGTCAGCGGGACGGCGCAGGTCGGCTTTCGCGACTTCGCGCCTCTCGTACCCGACCTTCCCGGCTACAGTGGCGCGACGACAGGAGTCGATCTGACCTATGTCGCGCTCGGGTCAACGAGACTGGCCGTCCAGGCGGAATGGGATGTGCAGTACTCGTTCGACGTGAACCAGCCGTACTACCTGCAGACCGGTGTTTCCGGGTCTATCGCGCAGCAGGTGTACGGCCCCCTCGACATCGAAGGCCGAATCGGCGCCCAGCAGCTGGCGTACACCACACGAACGGGCACGGAGGTCGAAGTGTCGAATCGGGTCGATCACGTTCGCAGTTCCGGCTTGTGTGTCGGCTAGCGGTTGGGTCGAGACATGCGCCTGGGCTTCAACGTCGATCGGCAGAGACGGAACTCCGAGATTGACACGCGGCAGTACGATGGTCTTCGCTACGGAATATCGGTCGCGTACGGACGGTAGCCACGAAGTCGGGCAGATTCGTCCTCTCACGTGCACAGACTAGATCAATCCAGTTAGAGCCGATTTCCCTTCCATGTGGCCCCGCCGGCCTCCGTTGTGCTACAGGGAGGTGCAATGCGCGTGAGGTCAGGCGAACGTGGCCCTCGCGGTGGTCGCTTATCGGACGGTTCGCCTCTCTGCCAGAGCGCCTGGCGCGCCGATGAGTTCGAGCGCAGGGTTTGCCGGACTGCCCAGCGATGCACAGGACTAACAGTCCGTGGTGAAAGTCGGGCGCTGCACCGAGACGAGCGAGGCGCCTCGCGGACAAGGCGCGACGACCGAGAATACCGCCTGTATTTGATGGAGGAGCAACGCAGGCCACGAGGATGCATCGCTCGTCGAATGCAGACGGACTTTCACCACGGACTGCCAAGCTGGATCACTGGCGCCTCCGATTAAGAATGGCTGACCCAACGCCGATACGCCGGTCGTCGATGTCCCGCGTACCTCCCAGGGAATTGTTCTCCTGGATTTCGAACACCCGGGCGGATCGAGACCCGCTGATGGGTTTCGCGAAGTGCCGCTCGCGATCACGCCGCTCGTCTACTCTATCAAGTACGCGGAAACCCCGGTGCAGGTGCCTTCGCGCTAGGCGTGGAGTTCTGGATCGGGCAGACCCACGTTAAAGCGGTTTTCAGAAAGCTCTTGTACTGAGTAGGCGCGTCATGGTACTCCTCTTCACACTGACGAGGAGGTGTGATGCGCGCCTATTCAATGGATCTCCGGGACCGTGCCTTCCGCTTACTCGACGCCGGACTGCTGCCGGATGCCGTCGCTACGCAACTGCAGGTGAGCGGATCCTGGGTGCGGCTCTTGCGTCAGCGCCGCCGTGAGACCGGCGAAATCGAACCGCGCGCCCAACGCTATGGGCCGCGGCGCAAACTCGAGCCGCATCTCCACACCCTGGCGGCGTTGATCGAGGAACAGCCCGATCGCACGCTCGCCGAGCTGCGGGATGCGCTGCCCGTGCCCGTCAGCCTGCCCACGATCTGGCGCGCCGTCGATGATCTCCGCTTCCGCGTTAAAAAAAACGGTACGGCCGTCTGAACACGAGCGCCCGGACATCGTGCGCGCGCGCACCGCCTGGCACCAGCACGCGCCGACGTGGAATCTGGATCAGCTCGTGTTTCTCGACGAAACCGGCGTCACCACGAATCTGCTGCGGCGCTATGGCCGCGCGCTGCCGGGCGCGCGCGTCTACGACCACACGCCGTGCGCCCGCTGGCAGACCAGTACGTTTCTGGCCGCGTTGCGCGTGACCGGCCTCACCGCGCCCGCCGTGTTCGAGGGCGCGATCGACGGGCCGAGCTTCCTTGCCTATCTCGACCAGATCCTGGTGCCCACCCTGCGCCCTGGCGACATCGTCATCGCCGACAACCTCGGCGCGCACAAGGTCCGCGGCGTGGAGGATCTTCTCGCCGCCGCCGGCGCAGCGATGTGGTATCTCCCGCCGTACAGTCCCGATCTCAATCCGATCGAACTCTGCTTCGCCAAGCTCAAAGCGATCGTGCGTGCCGCGCGCTGTCGCTCGGTCGAGACGCTCTGGCCGTTGCTCGGCCAGTGCGTCCCGCGCTTCAGCCCCGACGAATGCCGCAACTACTTTCGGCATTGCGGGTACTCAGGCGCTAAACGATCATGAAAACCGCTTTAGACTCTTACGATTGAATGGCCCTGCGCATCGGCTTCGATCTCGATGGTGTTCTCGCCGACATGGAAGGCGAGCTCGTCCGCCAGGCCCAAATCCTCTTCGGCGAAGCGATGACGCGCCGGCTCGAGGAGCGCGCTGCCGCGGGTACGAACAAGCCCGATGTGCCCGCGGGGGTGGCTCCGCCTGGCGCGTCGAGTGACGTCCTCGCGCGGGCAGATCGCCGCGGCGCTGGGCCTCAACCTCGTGATCGACGATCGCCACGACAATTGCCTCGATGTCGTCGTCGACTCGCGCGCGCGCGCCATTCTAGTGTGGCGTGAAAACGAAAAATATCTTCCCGCGACCGCGCGGCGGCTTGGCATTGGCGTCGTGAAATCCATTGCCCAGTGCCTGGACGTCCTTATGCACGTCGACGCGCGGGCAACTGACAAGCCGAAGGCCATGGATCGAGTGATGCGACTTCTCTGGTTGAAGCAGCCAGCAGGCGTGTGACACGGTGCCAAACACCGTGCCCTTCGCAGCGGCCGGCCGGGTGCGCGTGCTGGCGTACGGCGTACGACCTCTTCTCAAGCTGGCGATCGCACTCCAGAAGTGCAACAGGGCTTATGTGTACCTTTGCCGCGGGTCTCCTTCGCCACGACGATTTCCGTCAGGCCAGTCGGCTGCAGTGGCGAGAGTTCGCCGCAGTGCCCGACCAGGCCGATGCCCGGTCTGGACGCATGGGAGCGCCGGTTCTATAGCGAGCTGCTGTGGCACGTGCGGCATCTTGAACGGGGAGCCACCGCCTAAAACCGATACCAGCCGCGAAGGGAGTAGTAGCCGAGGCCGATGACTTCATGAACGACCATCGCAGCGTCGTAAAGTCCATCCTCGCTCGGAAGGATCCAGGGCGCGTCGAGATACGGATGACGCGCGATAGCCGGAATCGCGTCGACGCCCTGCGCGCGAAAGGCGCCGAGCGACCGCCGCATGTGGACATCCGACGTGACGAGAATCACGTGGTCCACCTCCAATGCTTCGAGCATGGGCGCAACGATGAGAGCTTCGTCGTGAGTGTTTCGGGACTTGGTCTCGACGAGAATGCGAGAGGCTGGTACCCCCAGGTGCACCAGAGCATCGCGCATCGTCGTACCGCTCGGTTCGTTCTGGTCGTCCAGGTCCGCGAGCCCACCCGAGCTGATGATCCAGTCGGCGCCAACGAGGCTGAACACGCGAAGCGCCTCGAGCACGCGGCTTGCCCCGGGTCGGTCCAGGATCGAAAAGCTGTTTTCGTTCCAATCCCTGACGGTGAAGCTACCTGATCCCAACAGCACAATTGCGCTCGCGCCAGGAGGTACGTTGGCGCGCTCGAGCGGCTGGAAACCAACAACGAGCAGCCGTCCGATCGGGTAGCTAACGCCGTACAAGCTGGCGGCTGTGTAGAAGAGGGCGGCAGCGAGGAGGATCCGACGCGGATGTAGGGATTGGGGACGGGCGCGCAGCCACACCACGCCGACGAGCAGGAATACAATCGCACCGCCAGCCGAGAACACGAACCAGACGAAATCGCGCATGGAAACGGTCACGGCTTCGGCTTGGTCCTGGTGGGTTTATAGTCTGCAGGTCTGAAGACCTGCGCTACGCCGGAAGGTTTACGGTCGGCAGGTCGAAAGACCTTCGCTACACCAGCGGGTTTGTCGCGCCGCGAGCGGTGCTGGCCGCCGTGCGGCGCCACGCCTTTCCGTTTCCGCCTGTCGAATCGGGCGCGCAGATCCTTGTGCTCTCCGCCTGGTCTCCAATCCCGGTCTTTCTTCTCGCGCTCTAAATTCTTTCCCGCCCACTGCGCCTGCTCAGGCGTATCCCACAACCTTCCCCGCGCGAACCACTTGATCACGACGTTGGCGTTCTTGCGCCGGAGCTGATAGAGCGTCGGCAACAGCTCCTCTTTGTCACGCGCCCGGAACGCGGTCGGCCCGTTGTCGATCAGGATGGTCCAGTACGTGTAGCGCGGAGGCACGGGTCCATTCTATGAGATTGCCGCTTTCAGATCGGCGATTCACGGCTGATTCAGATTTCTGGAGCGGGCAGATTCTGCCATCCTAATCAGACTGCGTCGCTGCGGTAAGTCCGCGATCCTGGCTCCGATCGCGACGTTCTCGAATACTTTCTGGCGGAACGGTTCATGCTTGTGCTGACGGCAGACGGACGGTCGTTGCGTGCGCGAAGTGATAACGAGGCCTTCCGGGCGCGGGCGCCATGGGGTTTCAATGTGGTTTGGCTATTCAATGGTGGCTGTTCACCGTTCACGAGTACTAACGGATGGCTGAAGCCGGCATTCTTGGTCACGACGATCGCGTCGAGTCGAAGTCGCCGTTTGCTCGCGAGCCAGTATTCCTGAAGTGTGGCTCGTCGATCTGGTGAACGATCGCGTGGAGGTGTTCACTCATCCCTCACCAGGCAAGTACCGAGGCCGCGCTCGGTGGCGCCAACTATCGTCGTCGACGACATCATTGGCAGTCGTTAGCGTGACGACTGAGAACGCTCAGATTCCGTGATCGTGCGAGACGATACTCCTTGGCCTCGCAACCGCGTTGCGAAGAACTCTTCGCATTATTTCGGCAGGCGTTTCAGCTTCTCGACCAAGGTGGTTCGCTTGAGGTTGAGGAGCCGCGCGGCCTGGCCTTTGTTGCCGCCGGTTCGTTCGAGCGACCGCTGAATGAGTGTGCGCTCGACCGAAACGACGAGCGCGTCGAGATCGATCCCCTCCTCGGGCAGCGACAGCGATGACGTCACCGGCGGCGGCTCTGCATGCACGAGCTCAGGCGGCAGATCGTTGACGTCTATTTGCTGGCGACCGACGCTGAACGCCACCGCGTGCTCGATGGCATTCTCGAGCTGTCGCACGTTGCCGGGCCAGTGATACGACATAAAACGGCGCATGGCTTCCTGTGACACCGTGAATGGCACGGCGGGCTTGGAGGGGGTAGGGCCAAAGTCCTGCGCCACACCTGACCGGGCAGGACGAGAGTCCTGCGCTCCACCGGGCCTGTACTTTTCGAAAAAATGCTGCACGAGAAGCGGGATGTCTTCCTTCCGCTCGCGAAGCGGAGGCATCTGTACCGGAATCACGTTGAGTCGGTAGTACAGATCCTTCCTGAACTGGCCGTTGGCCACGAGGCGACCTAGATCGCTGTTGGTGGCCGCGATGATGCGTACGTCGACCTTTGTGGTGTGCGTGTCGCCAATCCGCTCGAAGTCGCGTTGCTGCAGCACTCGCAATAGCTTCATCTGCAGTCCCGCGCTCATCGTGGGGACCTCGTCCAGAAAGAGCGTGCCTTTGTGTGCCTGCTCGAGGCGGCCTTGCCTGTTGCCGACCGCGCCCGTGAACGCGCCGCGCACGTGCCCGAAGAGCTCGGTCTCGAGAAGCGTCTCGGGGATCGCGCTGCAGTTCAGCGCCACGAATCGGTGCGCGCGGCGTGGGCTGTTGTGATGAATGGCGCGGGCGACAAGCTCCTTTCCGGTTCCCGTCTCACCCGTGATCAGGATCGTGCTCGCGGTCGGTGCGATGGTTTCGAGCAGATGAAAAAGCTGCTTCATCGCTGGACCCTTTCCGACCAGACCCTCAAACCGGTACCGCGCGTCGAGCTCGGCTCGCAGGAACGCGTTCTCGGACTTCAGACGACGCTGCTCGAGCGCGGCGTCGAGCACGAGCAGGAGCTCGTCGATCTGAAAGGGCTTGCTGACGAAATCCCACGCGCCCCGCTTGATTGCCTCGACCGCATCTTTCACCGTGCCGTAGCCCGTCACGACGATCGCGACGATATCGGGATAGCGCTCCACGGCGGCGTCGACGACGGCAGAACCATCGATGCCTGGGAGGCGCAGGTCGGTGATGATGACGTCGAAAGCAAAGTCGGAAAGGCGGGCAACCGCCGCCTCTCCCGACTCGGCCTGCTCCACCACGTACCCACGATCGGCGAGCTGTTCGGCGACGGCCTGCCGCAGCGGCGCCTCGTCTTCGACGAGGAGAAGATGTTTCATGTTATCAGGCATTTACAGGGTGCCAACATGTTGACACTTCGTGGCGCTCTTGTCCAGGGTTCGGGGATCTAGACCGGGCAAGCCCGAAAGCGTGCTCTGTAACAGGACACCCCGAAGGCTGCCCTACAACAGGACAGCCCTGAAGACCAGCCCAGCTCAGGCCGATATCAAACTCGGAGGCAATTGTGGTTGAACGAAAAACGATTTCAATCATGAAGGCGTGCGAACTGGTCGGCGTGAGCCGGCGCACTATCTACAACTGGCTCTCCGCCGGAAAAATCGAATACGTGCGCACGGCCGGCGGCTCAGTCCGCATTTTCGTCGACACGCTGTGGCGCGATCCGAATAGGAGCGATCGCCCGGTGCTAGAGACGATGTGGCAGGCGGAAGAGCGGAAGCCCGCCTGATGCGCGGGCGGCACATTCTCGAAGAGCTGCTGTCACAGGGACCAATGGACGAATCGCTCGAGTTTCAGCTGCTCTTTCACCGCCTGAACAACCAGTTGGGAATCATCCTCGCGCACGCGGAGCTGCTCGAAGCCAAGGTTCCCGATCGTATGAACCGGACACGCGCGGCGCAAGTTGTCGCGAGCACGCTCGAGGCGCTGGGGACGGCGAAGGAGATTCGCCGTCTAGCTGGCGCGCCGCCTGACCCTCAGTAGTTGACAGTCGACAGCCGTCAGTCCGCCGCAAAGCCCATCTTCAGGGCTGTAGATCCCATCCCAAAATTGTAGTACTAGAGTCACGAGTTTGACGAGTAACGGTCAGCTTCGTCAAGTAGTTGACATATTTTGAGATTCATCGACCTACAGGTCTGGCCTGCCTCGAATCGATTCAGATTGACTAACGTCTTTACTAACAGTGTTTTACATGAAGCACGCATAAAAGTGCCTCGCTGAGGTACACACCGCCAAGAATTGGCACCAGGGTTGCAATAGGGCGCAACACTCGGCAGCGCTATGACGGTTTGCCGAGGCTGTTTCTGAGGAGATCACGATGCGCATCCAACCGGTCTCTGCAAGCCAGGACCGCCGGATCGTCTCCGGCCTGCCGTTTGTCGAAGGGCTCGCCCGCCGCATGGCGGCATCGATGCCGACGTCGATCGACATCGGCGATCTTGTTCAAGACGGAATGCTCGGGTTGATCGACGCCGCGCATCGCTTCGACGAGGGCCGCGGCATCAAGTTCGAAACCTTTGCTGAGCGGCGCGTACGAGGCGCGATGATTGACGCGCTGCGCCGTGATGCGTGGCCGCGCGGCGTCCGTCGCCAGCGGCGTGAGCTTGACGCGGCGCGTGAAGCCCTGAGGTTCGAGCTGGGACAGGAGCCGTCAATGGCCGAGCTCGCCGCGCGTGTCGGCTCCGACGAGAAACGCCTGAGCCGAGCCATCGTACGCATCAACACCATTGAAGCCACATCCCCGCTGGCGACCGGCGATCGCGTTGACGACTCCTCGCTGCCGACGGCGCTGGTGCCATGCGAGCCGGACGCGCCCGATAGAGCCTACGAGAAAGCCGAGACGCGCGATCGCGTGTTCGCGGCGATCGCGTCACTGCCGTTACGGGAGCGCAAGGTGATCGGCCTCTACTACTACGGTGAAGTGACAATGAAACAGATTGGCGATCAAATCGGCGTGAACGAGTCGCGTGTGTCGCAGCTCCACGCCCGAGCGATTCGTCGGCTCCGCGACGCGCTGGGCGAGATTGGGCCGCGGCAGATCGCGGAGATGCGCAAGGCGCTCGTGACGATTGCCAGCCGCAGGCCGGCGGTTATGGCAAGAGCACAGTTGGGGCAGGTGGGAGCGGAGGCCGTCGTTCTGCCGTACAAACCGGCCCAGAAGCGTCGGCCCGTACAGGCGACCTGGCGAGTCGGCCGCCGGCGCCAGGTAATTGCGGCCACGCGCGCGCGACGGTTCGCGGCCGTCTGCTGAGAGCGCCACGACGAAAGGCACGGACCTAGCTCTCCCTTCCGTGTCCTCCGTGGCGGCCGCTTTTCTCAAGCCAGTCCTTCCCGCACCGCCCGCAGCAAATCCGCAAGTCTGAAGGGTTTTGCTAGCCAGCGGCAATCAGTCTCTTCGAGAAATCTCTCCGCATCGGTTCCCGCGACGTCACCGGTAACGAAGATCACTCGTTTAGCGAGACCCGGTGAGGTGGCGGCAAGCGTGCGGTAGAAGGACTTGCCGTCGAGCCGAGGCATTTTCAGGTCGCAAATCACCAGGCCGAACGCCTGCTCCTTGATCTTGCCAAGGGCTTCCTCGCCATCGTTCGCGTGCTGGACCACGTAACCAGCATCGCGCAGCGCGTCAGACACCGCGGCAGCGAGGGCCACCTCATCCTCCACGACGAGCACCGACGCGCCGGCGACCACCTCCACGTCTCCCTGCGCGCGTGTGACGGGCGGGGGCGGCAGCTTTCCGCCGGTCACGGGCAGCTCGACGTAGAACGACGCGCCGCGTGAGGGCAGCGATTCGAGCCGGATGCGACCGCCATGCTCTTGCACGATGGCGTACGCAACCGTCAGACCCAGCCCCGTGCCCTGACCCACTTCCTTGGTAGTGAAGAAGGGATCGAAAAGTTTCGATTGCAGCTCTTCCGCAATGCCAGGCCCATTGTCGTTGATCTCGAGAATGACCGATTCCTGGCCTGGATCGTACCAGGTTCGCACCACGAGCACGCCGCGCCCGTTTGCCGAGAGCATCGCCTGCTCCGCGTTGATGATGAGATTCAGCAGGACCTGCTGCACCTGATGGTGGTCGGCGAACACCTGGGGCAGACCGGCGGCGAGCGCGTCGATGACGGTGATGTTCGAGACGCGCTGTTCGTAGGCGCGGAGCGCGAGAGTTTCGCGCAGAATCTGATCGACATCCACCATGGCGCGCGTGGTCTGTCGCTTTCGTGCGAAGGTCAGGAGGCTGCGGACAATGCGCGCCGCGCGCCCCGATTCGCCGAGGATCGTTTCGAGACCGCGGCGGACCGATGGCTCCAGGCCGCGTTTTTCCGAAAGCCGCTCGGCCCAGCTCAGAATCGTGGCGAGCGGGTTGTTCAGCTCGTGCGCCACGCCGGAAATGGTCTGGCCGAGCGCCGCCATCTTTTCCGCCTGGAGCAACTGGTGATAGATGTCGCGTGTTTCGTCGTCCAGCTTCTTGCGCTCGCTCACGTCGCGAACGAGGGCCTCGACGCGCAGCGTGCCGTCGGCGGAAGGTGACTCGGCGCGGCCGGTGACTTCCACCCAGACCGTGCTCTCGTCGGCGCGCCGGAGCCGCAGCAGGTAGTCGGTCACCGTGCCGTCGTTGGCGAGTCGTTCGATCATCGCCGCGCGCGCCTGCGGATCGACAAACCGATCGCGATCGAACGGCCGCACGGCGTCTTCCGGCGTTTCGCTGCTGTACCCGAAGATCAGTTTGAGATGAGGATTCGCTGCAATCGTGAACGTCGAATCGGGACCGATGGTACCGATATAGACGCCCTCGCGGACCGCTTCGAACAGCCGCGCGAATGCGGCGGCTCTCTTGTTCACGGGGGGATTATATGAGTGGGAGCGGGTTTCGTACCCTCTGACGCAGCGCGGGTCTTCAGACCTGCCCGCTGGGTCACGAAACCGCTTGTAGGGACGAAGGACCGCCGCTGGCCAGCTATGAGAAACGTTCTACTGAATATGTGCTGGCGGGTGCGGAGTCGCCATGCGACCCGGATAGAGGGCGCTGAATTCTTTCTCGATGGCCGCGCGGATGTCGCGGACGGAAGCGCCCGACGTATGCATTTGCCGCGATCGGTTGGCGACGTCGATGCACACCGTGCACTCGACCCCATGTTGTTCCCACATGATCACGTCGCCGTTTTCGGCACGCTGTCTGACGAAGCAGTCGGCATTGCCGCCGTGGCCTGCGCGCTCGCAGCCGCAGAAACAGGGGATGTAGCTCAGAATCTCGGGATGCTCCGCTGCGAACTGGTACGCGGCCGCGACAACTTCCAGAGGTCGGGGCGGCGCGTAGCCCGGAAAGGGAATCGGCGGCAGGGTCGCCTGCTTGTGGGGTCCGAGCTTGGCGGCACCCTCCGCTCTTGCGATGGCCCTCGCGTCGGGCTGAGGCGACGGATTTGCTTGGTCGGCCGCGCCAGCCGGTGCCGACGCCGTGGCGGGTCGATCGGTGCCTCCCCACAACGCCAGCGCGCTTACACCGACAAGCGCGACGATCGCGGCGCCAATGAGAACCGGATTGAGCCCCCTCCCCACGTGCTTGGGTGCTGCTGCGGGAGTTTGCGTTTCTTTCTTTCCCATTTTGCCTCTGCTCCAATGACCGTCAGCCTGAGTCTACCACTTCTTCATGACTTACCAGTCCGGTCGTTTCGGGGGTGGCGGCAGGGGGCGAGGGCGCGGGCGGCCGCAGTGGGCCCAACGCCGACCCGCTGACGCCCTGTCGGCTATCCCGGCCTTTGGTCGGGTTTCTGGGAGTCGTGCTGCTGGTCTGGCCGGAGCTGCGCCTGGAAGGCGCCGGGTCGTTTCTGGGTGGTTCTGGAGTTCAACCGGAGAATCTTCGGCGCCCTCGCCTATTCGTGCCCGCCGGATCGATACGTCTGGTTTTCGGCCTACGCATACGCACTCAAGCATCTGCCGATCACGACGGTATCGCTCTACGCGTAATTGAACCCGATAATTGCCGTGCTTCTGGGGACCGTGATTCTGCAGGGGCCGTTGAGCCCGCGCCCTGCGATCGCGAGCGTCGTCGTTCTAACCGAAATGGGGATGGTCGGGAGAGGTGAGATCGCCTTGCCCCCGTGGCTGGTTCGGCTGCGCGGGACCGAGGGCGAAGGTCATGGTACCTTCGGCCGCGGTCTGGCCCTCGACGCGGGCGATGCCCTTCAGCAGGCCCATCCGGCTGCGCAGCCGCAGCACGATGGCTTCGATCTCGACGACGTCGCCTGGATGAACGGGACGGCGGAAGCGCACGCGCTCGATGCCCATGAAATAGATCAGGCGCTGGCGGTTCTCAGGCTTCGCGAGGATCATGATCGCGCCAACCTGCGCGACCGCTTCGGTAAGGATCGTGGGCGGCAGCACCGGTGATCCGTATGCCTCGCGAGACAGATACCGTTCGTTGAGCGACACGTTCTTGATGCCGACGATCCGCTTGTCCACTTTGAACTCGGTGATGCGGTCGACGAGCAGAAATGGATAACGATGCGGCAGGATCCGTTCGATGGCCACATAGTCCAGCGGTAGCGTCAAGTCCATGACTGTCCTGAGAATTATACAAGAAGAGTCGAAGTCGAGCCGCGCCGAATCGGTGAAGTGGAGCGGCGGGATATGGCGATGCGAGCGCCTGCCTAAAGTTACGTATCCCGTGATTCGGCGCAACCCGCCTGTTGACTCGATCAAATCGCGTACCCGCCCTAGCAGTCCGTGGTGAAAGTCGGGCGCTGCACCGAGACGAGCGAGGCGCCTCGCGGGCAAGGCGCGACGACCGAGAATACCGCCTGTATTTGATGGAGGAGCAACGCAGGCCACGAGGATGCATCGCTCGTCGAATGCAGACGGACTTTCACCATGATGGTATGGACTCCTCCCGGTTCCGATGCGGCATGATGTGCCGCATCAGCTGGTGCCCATCAGCCACAACCAGGAGGAAACCGAAATGGATGCTACGACAGTGGCCGTTGACCTGGCAAAGTCCGTGTTCGAGCTGGCGATCGCCAATGCCCGGTGGCGCGTGTGGTCGCGCCAGCGACTCAACCGCGCACGGTTCGCCCGCTTTCTCGCGCAGACGCCGCCGACCCATGTGGTGATGGAGGCGTGTGGCACCGCCCACTACTGGGGGCGGGTTGCCCAGCAACACGGCCATCGCGTCACCCTCGTGCCCCCGGCGTACGTGCGGCCCTACGTGCGGCGCAACAAGACGGACCGGGCGGATGCGGAGGCGATCCGGTCGGGCGAGATACCCCGTGTCCCGGTGAAGCGGGTCGAGCAGCAAGCGCTCGTGGCGCTGCACCGGGTGCGCGAGCAGTGGATGACGACGCGGACGGCGCGCATCAATGTGTTACGCGGGCTCTTGCGGGAACAGGGGCTGCTGCTGCCGGCGGGGGCCTGTGCGGCGCTGCGGGCCTTGCCTGTGCTGCTCGACGAGGCGGCCACCGTGTTGCCGAGGCATCTGCGGCAGGTGCTCACGAGCGTCCACGAGGAAGTGCGGGCGATTGAGGCTCGGATTGCCGGCCTGGAACGGGAATTGCGCGCCCTGGCCGACGCCGACCCCGTCGTGATGCGACTGCGGACGATTCCCGGGATTGGGCTGTTGACCGCCACGGCCCTCGTCGGCACCGTCGGGCACATCCACGCATTCCGGCGCGCGCGCCAGTTTGCCAGCTGGCTCGGCCTGACGCCGCGCGAGTACTCGAGTGGGCAGCGGCGGCGCCTCGGGGGGATCAGTAAACGCGGGGACGTGTATCTCCGGTGCTTGCTCACCCACGGCGCGCGCGCGGTGCTCGCGTCGGCCCACCGGCGCCGGGCGGCCCAGCAGCCCCTCACGCGTCTGCACCACTGGGCGATGACGGTGCACGCGCGGCGCGGCTACAACAAAGCCACGATTGCCGTGGCGAACAAACTCGGCCGACTCGTTTGGGCGGTTTGGCACAAGGATGTGCCCTGCGCACTGCCGGACGCGGCGTAACCCGAGCTACACCTCCACGCGAGATGCTGAGCGAGTGACCCTGACATGGCCCTTCGGTCCGACCGACACCGCATCAGGCCGATAGCAGCCCTGGCGCTCGACGCCGGCACCACGATTGGCCCGCGGTGCGCGACTATCCATGTTGGCCAGGAGGCAAAGGCTCTCCACGGACAGGCCGGATATACGACCGCAACCGACGCGAAGGACCGACCGTCACGAACCCACTCGCTTGATCACCGGGAGGAGTCCATATACGGACTGCTAGCCCGCTGGAAACGGCCCAAGAAAGGGCGGTTGGACTGCAGCGCGTCCTAAGCCGGAGACGGCCGATGACCTTGTTTGAGCTCGGATCGAGATCCTTGAGGCGTATCGCCAACTATTGGCAGGATTCCCTCGTCTGATGGGAGTAGAAGTCATTCTATCCAGGGCATTTCGTCTTAGGATTCAGAGCAGGAGAGGCAGGCATGAAGCTCGTGAAAGCGTTGTCAGCCCTCGTCGCCCTCGCTGGCGTCGCCATTCTCGCGCTTGCGTTTACTCGGTCCGTTTACGGGCAGCCGCGGCCGGACGGGCTGTGGATACGGGACCGGCAATGGACACAAGAGGCAATGGACACAAGAATTGACGCTGCTGCGGGGCAGAAGCTCGCAGCTCGGCGCGACCGGACGCGACCTCGAGACGGCCGAGGCGGAGCGGCTGAACGTGCGGGGCGCGGTGATGAGTGAAGAGGTGCGCGCGTTGAACGCGCGCACGGCTCGGATTCTATTCCACTTCAATTTCGACTTCGATCTGCAGGACACCGCCCGTCGCGTCCGACTGGGGATCACCGCGCAAGAGCTGACGCGCGACCTTGGCGCCTATTTCGGCGCCAAGGTCGGTGTGCTCGTTGCGTCGATGGTTGCCGACTCTCCGGCGGCGCGCGCAGGTTTGAGGGCCAGCGACGTGATCACCTCGGTCGACGGGAGAAGCGTCACCTCGGGAAACGATCTGGTCCGTGAGCTGCGGGAGGTCAGCGGCGATGGGGGCGTGACGCTCGGAATCGTGCGCGACAAGAAAGAGAGCTCGTTCACAGCGAAGATCGATGTGGAGCCCGATCGGCGCGCGAGACCGGCGCGCCCGATTCGATCGACACCGGTAGCTTAGGCGGTATTCTACGCCGAGGCGCTCCTGCCTGCCCCGGCATCAGACACCGGCAGAACGGACGACGCCAACACGCTGGCGAGCTGGGCGGCGAGGATGGTGGCCAGCGCCTGAGCGCTGTCAGAGGTCTCGCCGCCGCTTCTGATCTCGGCGGTGAGCGCCCCAACACAGCCATCTGGCAGGAGCAGGGGTGCGACAAGCGCGCCGTTTGAAATGCCCGGGCGGGCGAGCACGACCTGCAGCGCGCCGGTGCGGTACGCCGCGGCCGCCGCGTTGTCGGCCGTGCGCGCCACCGCCGGCATGCGGGCGAGCGTTTGCGGCGAGTAGCCGTGCGTCAGCGCGGGCCGCAGGTCTGCGCCGGCGGCGTTGCCGATCCACACGACGAGGCCGCTGGCGTCCATCAACTCCGCTGCGCGGCCGAGCAGCGTCGTGAGGTGCTCCAGGTCGTTCGCGCGGCCGAGCTCGGTACAGAGTTCGGCAGCGGCCCTCAGTCTAGGCACCGACCGCCGGCCCCGCTCCGTTGCGCTCGGACCTTCGGTCCGGGGACCCTTTTCAACCAGGCGACCGGGGGCCGCATCGACGGCTGGTGCCGCCATCCTGGACAGGGTGGGACCGGCTCGCCCGGCGCGCATGACAACCAGCGGTGCGGCGAGCAGGCCCGCGAGGAGAGCCGCGCCGCCCAAGATATACGCCTGCCGCCAGCGTCCTGCCGCTTCAGAGGCATCGAATTTCTGGTTTTCCGCGACCTGCGCCGCTTCGACCTGCTGCGAGGCCCGCGCGGCCGTTTCGCCGCCTTCAGTGAACACAACGTCAGTTGCCATCAACCGTTGATCCAACGCCAGATAGTTCCGTGCGCGGCGATCGACGTTGCCAAACTCCAGAATCGTCGCGGCGGCCTCCATGAGCGAGGCTCGAGCAATAGGGCTCTCTGCCGAGGCACGCAGCTGGTCGACAGCCTGGGACGCGTCGCTCACGAGACTGGCGACCTTGGGGATCCAGAACTCCAGTCCCTGGCCGGCGGCCACGTAGGCCTGCTGAGCCGCGCGCAATTCTGCGAGCGTGCGGCCGGCTTCTCGCGCCTGCCTGTCAAATGCCTGAATCGCGGTTCGGCGATTGACGATTTGCTTTTCGGATTGGAAGAGGAAGAACGCCGCGGCGCCGAGGGCGATCCAGGAAACCGCGCTTAGAGCCAGCCTCGCCGCACGTGATCGCATCGAATGGCCTCGAGACAGCTCTGGCAAAAGCGTCTGAGCGTAACACATTCATCGACGCGCGCGCTGAAGAAATGCGGAGCGACGAACGAGCTCGAGACTTTGTGAACACGGCTGCGGGAGTGCATCAGTTTGTTCTTATCTCCGCGAGCGTCCCGTCGTCGTTGTTGATGGCCACCCGGCGGAGCCTGCCGTCGAGCGGCACGCGCATCTCGACCGTGCGGTCGGTGACGGCAACCAGAACGTCCACAGATCGTCGGTCCGCGTACTGGAGGGTGACGGTGACGGGAATGTCGAAGATGTCGCCGTCCTGAACGAAGTGGAGGACCGCTTCCTGCCGGCCGTTTTCCGCCGGCTCAACCCGGTAGCTGAACGAGATCTGTGGAAGCGTCGAGTTGTAGATCCAGCGTGTGAAGAACCGGTCGAGCGGCCGACCCGCCTCAGCCTCCATTGCCGCGCGCAGATCGTCGGTGCCGACCTTGAGAAAACGGGATTCAGCGTAAAAACGCTGAATCCCGAGAAAGAAGATCTCGTCTCCGAGAATCCGACGCAGCATGTGCAAGACCGCCGCGCCCTTGTTGTACACCAGCGCACGAAACACACGGCCGTCATTCTGGATGTGACCGAGCCGGTATCCGAGGTACACTGGCCCCTGGTCGGATCGATCGATCGCCCACTTGCGCAACTGCCGCAACATGGCTGTGAACACCTGCGGGCCATACTGCCGCTCGGCATACAGCGCCGCGAAATACTGAGCGAACCCTTCGCTGAGCCACTGCTCGTGGTAGTTTTGCCAGCCAACCGCCTGTCCCCACCATTGATGCGCCATTTCGTGCGCGAGGAAGAACTCGGGATAGCCATCAAAACTCGCCGGGTCGTTGCGCCAGATGCGAGTCATGTTCGGCGGCGGCCGGTTCAACGACGCGAAGTAGCCGGGGCTGTGACCGCCCGGCAGCGGGTTGTCGACCAGCGCGAGCGTGAAACTGGGATATGGCGAATCGCCGACGATCGAGTGATAGAACTGCGCAATATCGACGGCGCGGGCTATGAGCGCCCGGCCACTCGCGATCTGTTGCGGGTTCGCCTCGACCGTCAAGTTCAGCATGTCGTACCCGCCCCAAATGGCCGATGCTTTCGCCGCCGCCAAGCGGCTATTGCCCGCGTGAGGGTCGTCGCCGTCGTCCCGAAACGACTCGCCGAACGCCACCCTCACCTGGTCGGCCCGAGCGAACCGGCTGACAAGAAAGGCGAGGTAGCGGACGGGCCGGTCCGCCGTGAACTCGTACTGTTTGCGCGCCTGCGAGCCGCCCTGCCCGGGGATGAGCGTCGGCGAATCCGTCGAGACCTCGCCCGTGGCGACGCAGGCAAGCCCGGCTGGAATGGTGAGGCGCAGGTGGGCCGTCGCGTAATCGGTAATCAGCGCCTGCGGGTACCAGTAGCTGCGATTGCTGTACAGATAGTTGGCTTCCCCGGTCCGGATGCGGACCAAGGTTGGCCCGAGACCTGGCCATCCCCGCCTCCACTGCCGCAGCGTCTCGCGGTCGCCGGGCTCCTGCGGCGCGAGGCGACCGCTGTAAGTCACTGTCAGCGACAGCTCCTGGTCGCGCGCGAGCGGCACCGGCAGGTTGATGAGCACTTTGTTCTGGTTTCGCATGCGCAGGTTGAAGAGATACCCGAGCTCCTCGCTCACGATCGAATGAACGACAAGCGGATCGGCGAGGCGCAGTGTTATCTGACGGACCAGCGGCGAGCGGATTCTCAAGCTCAGCGTCGCCTGGCCCTCAATCCACTGACGATTTGGGGTCGGCACCGCCTCGAGATCGATGTCGTAGTCGAGCACGTCGTAGGCCGCGAGGTCGTCCTCGTTGTAGAAGAGGCCGTGCCTGGCGAGCTGCTCCGCGGACGCGTAGATGGCGATGTTCCGGTTACGCCGGCGGACGGAGACGTCCTCGGGCTCGCTCCTCGTGCGCAAGTAAGTGAGCAGGTCGAACCGTCGCGTGCGCACCTCGGCGAGAAAGTCGCCTGGTGATAGAGAAAGCGACCACGTATCCTGGGTGAGATCGTCGAGGCCGACCGCGAAGGACTTCGGCGACTCCTCGCGAAACACCTGCTCGGCTCGGCGCAGTTCACGGCGATCGACGGGGATGGCGACGAGGAGTGACGGGTCGGCATGCTGCTCGAAATTCCCGAGTCGGATGTACGCCGAGTCGAACCGCGACACGATGGCATCGGTACCGGCGAAGATGCGGACCTGTTCCCTCTCGGTTTCTGGCGCAGGCCGAAAGTACATTTCGCCCCGCCCAATCAGGACGAGACCGGTGACCCCCCGGTCGGTGTCCACCGTGAATACGGATCCGTCCACAAGCGTGAGCTCGAGATCCTCCGATGTGATCTTGAAATCGCGTGCGCGGAACTGTCTTGTCGGATTGACCGACAGGCGGAAAAGATTGTCGACGACCGACAACCGGTCTTGATCTGCCAGGCGCCACTCGACCTGGTCGATAACTTTTACGTCGAGCTGCCACGTCGCGACTCGCGCACGATCGCCGTATTCGACGAACGCGTCGACCACAAGGCGGTATCCGGAGCCTGGCAGCGTGCCGAGGAGATGCTGCCGATTTCTCTCGACGACGATCACACGCGTTACGCCCGGCTGCCGCTCAAGGGACAGGAAGTCTTCGGCCCGCGATCGATCCGCGTTGGGCGACAGGAGACCGAGGTACAGGGCCCGGTCGCCGCTCTGGAATGCCCGCTCGACCTGCTGCAGCAGGGCGCTCAACCGGGCATCGTCGTCCGTCTGAGCGGTAGCGGCCGCCGATGCCGACAAAGGGGCGTACCCGCCCCTCTGTGAGAGCAATACGCTCCCGAGCACGGCCGCGAAGAACAGCCTGCGCATCATGTTGGAATAGCCGTCGATTTGAGTTGGAATAGCCGTCGATTTGAGAGCCTTCCTCTATTAGGCATTAAACACCAGAAAGCGGTTTGATGACCTGGCTTGCCTCGTGTCTTGCAGGGCTTCCGCTTTCGCGCGGCTTTGGCGGACCCCTAGCCTTGGCGGCGGTGATTAGACCCGCAAGACACCAAGTTCGCGCCCAACCTTCGCAAAGGTATCGAGCGCGAAGTGGAGCTCGTCGCTCGTGTGTGTGGCGGTCACAATCGTCCGAACCCGCGCTTTGTCCTTTGCCATCGTCGGGAAGCCGATGGCCTGCGCGAACACGCCGTCCTCGAAGAGTCGATCCGATAATCTTATGGCGAGTGCAGCATCACCGACGACGACCGGCGTGATCGGGCTTTCGCTGGCGCCAGTGTTGAAGCCCAGGCGCTTCAAGCGGGTCTTGAACAGGCGCGTGTTCTCCCACAGCCGGTCGATGATCTGCGGCTCCTCCAGCAGCACGTCGATTGCCGCGATCGCTGCCGCGGCAACCGCTGGCGGATGGGAGGTCGAGAAGAGGAATGGGCGCGCCCGCTGGTAGAGGAACTCGAGAGCGCCCGGCTGCCGCCGCCGTAACCGCCGAGCACGCCGAGCGTCTTCGACAGCGTGCCAACCTGGACGTCCACGCGGCCATGGACATTGAAGTGATCGATCGTGCCGCGGCCGTTTCTGCCGAACACGCCGCTCGCGTGCGCATCGTCGACCATCATGATGCAGCCGAACTCCTCGGCGAGCGCCACCAAGTCGGGCAGCGCCCCCAGATCACCATCCATGCTGAAGACGCCGTCGGTAATGAGCAGCTTGCGCTGCGATGAGGGAAGCGACCGCAGAATCCCGCGCGCCGCGTCGACGTCTTTGTGCGGAAAGACCTTAATTGCAGCCCGGCTCAGCCGGCAGCCGTCGATGATGCTCGCGTGATTGAACTCGTCGGACACCACGACATCGTCCTTGGTCAGGACTGACGATACCGTGCCGGCGTTGGCCATAAACCCGCTCTGAAAGAGGACGACGGCTTCGGTTTTCTTGAAGTCTGCGAGCCGGCGTTCCAGCTCCATGTGAATAGCCATGGTGCCGGCAATCGTCCGCACGGATCCTGACCCCACGCCGAAGCGCTCGATCGCCGCTTTCGCCCGCTCGCGCAGCTCCGGATGGGTCGTGAGGCCGAGATAGTTGTTCGACAACAGGTTGACCACCTGCCGGCTGTCGAACGAGGTCTTCGCTTTCTGCTCGCCGTCGAGCATGCGGAGGCGGCGATAGAGCCCCTGATGTTTCAGTGTCTCGAGTTCAGCCGAAAGGTAGGCGAAAGGATCGGCGCGCAGTATCCGAATCACCGCGCCTGGCGTCGGTCGCGCTCGTCGAGGAGCTCCTGGACGACGACTTGGAGGATGGCCGCAGATGGCACCGCGAGGACCGCGCCGAGAATCCCGAGCAGCGTCCCTCCGAGGAAAAGCGCCACGATCACCGTGACGGCGCTGACACCAACCTGCCGCTCCATCACCTTGGGCGCGAGCAGGTGGTTCTCGAACTGCTGTTGCGCGAAGAAGAAAATCAGCACGAACAAGCCGGTCTGGGGCGAGACAGTGAAACCGACGATCACGGCTGGCACAGACGACAGGATCGGCCCGACGACAGGAATCATCTCACCGAGAGCCGAGATGAGTCCCAGCACGTAGAAGTACGGAACGCCGAGCCAGTACAGGCCACCGGCCGCAGTGACGCCGATCGTCCCCGCGAGAATAAGCTGTCCATTGAGCCACGCGCTGACCTTCGCGGAGATCTTCATCGCGACGTTCTGCACCCGAGGACGGTCGGCGGGCGGAAACAGCCGCACGAATCCGTCAGAGATCAAGTCGCCTTCAATCAGCAGGTAGAAGGTGAGGACGAGGATGGTCGCGAAGGCGAACACGCCCGCCACAACTCGCGTGGCCGCCATGGCAACCGCTCCGACCGCATCTCCCGACGGGGTGGGCGCTCGCCGGACTGCTTCTTCGAGCGTAATGGGGCGATCGAGCAATCCGTACCGCACCAGGAACGACTGGCCGCGTTCGAGGAGCGCCGGCAGCTCCATCCACAGATCTCGTGCCTGCGTGACTAGGGGAGGGATGACGAGCAGACCGACGACCGTCAGCACGCCGACGATCACGAGATAGACTCCGAGAATCGCCAGCCACTTCGGAAGACGGCGCGTGCCCACTGGCACGACGCGCTGATGTTCGATGGCGTGCACCAAAGGCGAGAGGCCCATGGCCAGCAGCCCGCTGATATAGATGATGAGAAGGGCGTCGCGCGCCAGATACAGCGTCCAGACAACGACGACGCCCAGCGCCGCGACTGCCACCGAACGGGCGGCCGCAGCGGCCCCACCGGCGCTAGGCTCGGCCAAGGTAGTCCGCCGTGAACGTCGCCATCAGTCCGTACAGCTCGCGCAGCTCCTCTGGCGCGGCGAGGAAGACAACCCGGAAGTAGCCGTCGACGGCCGGCATGCCGAAGCCGGAGCCGTACACGCACAAGACGCCGGTCGCCCGTAGCAGCGCGAGCACGTAGTGCTCGTCGGTCCGACCGGGCGGCAGCGCCACTTTCGGCATGGCGTAAAACGCCGCGGTCGGTGCGATGCACGTGATGCTGGGAATCGATCCCAGCATGTTGGTCGTGATCTCGCCGCGTTCCTGGAGCGCCTTGCGGAACGATGCGAGGTGCGATCGATCGCCCTTCAGGGCAGCGGCGATCGCGTGCTGCGTCGGCACGTTGCTGCACAACCGGCCGTCGGCGAGCCTCCTGACCGCATCTAGGACGTCATCGAGCCGTGGCGACAGGCCGAGGGCGATCCAACCGGTGCGCCAGCCCGGCACGAGGTACCCTTTCGAGAGGCTCGAGAAAGACATGACCGGCGCGTCCGGCTCCAGGCTGCCGATCGGTGCCACCGATCCGCTGTAGACGAGGTCGCCGTAGACCTCGTCGGCCAGAATCACGAGACCGTGTCGATCGGCGAAGCCGAGAAGCTCCCGCCGCACTGACGTCGGATACGTCGCACCAGTGGGGTTGTTCGGATCGATGACAACGATGGCGCGTGTCTGACGCGTGACGAGGGTCTTCAAATGATCGAGATCCGGAATCCAGCCGCGCCCCGGATCGGTGCGGTAGTACACCGCGCGTGCGCCCAGCTTCGCGACGATCGCGGTGTACAGCGGATAGGTCGGCAGCGGCACGAGCACCTCGCCGTCTTGTTCCGCCACGGCGGTCAGCGCGAGATCGATACCTTCCGAGCTTCCCGCCGTGATGAGCACGCGATCCGCCGAGACCGGCCAGCCTCGGCCAGTGTATTCCGCGGCCACCGCCTCGCGCGCCGGCCGAACGCCGGCCGACGGCCCGTACCCGTTTTCGCCGTCCCGCATCGCGCGAATGACCGCCTCGATGAGATGCGGCGGCGGCTGGAACCCGAACGCCGGAGGGTTGCCGACGTTCAGATATCGGATACGTCTGCCGCCCGCTTCGATCCGCTCCGCTTCGACGGTGATGTTGCGGATCGCGTAGGAAAAGTGGCTGACGCACGATGCGATCGGGATGGAGGTGTTGATCGGGCTCACAATATCGATCTTACCCTTACCGCCCTACCCTTACCGTGACCACCAGCGGGGCGCGTGGACTCGAGAGCTGCAGGAGGCGAGGTAGGCTGATCATAGCGACCCTTCTCTTGGTCTGGTCGCTCCAAGTCGGTTTGATCGACGCCGGGGCGGAGCAGACGTCGGTCGCCACCGTCAGGTCGGGCGTGGATCTGGTGCGAGTCAGCGCGGTCGTGCGCGACCGCAGGGGGCGGTTCGTCCAGAACCTGTCGGCCCGCGACTTCGAGGTGCTGAATGGCGGAGAGCGCCGGACGATCGCCGACTTCCGTCACGACCTTGCCGGCATTAGCGTGGTGCTCCTGTTCGACGTGAGCGGCAGTATGGAAGCGCGGCTTGCGAGCGCCCGTGAAGCGGTATCTGTACGAGCAGCATCAGATCCCGCTCCACAAGATCAACGTGATCAGCTACGGCGAAGACAGACCGGCGGGGCCGAACACGATAAGAGACGGCCGCGCGCGGAATCGGCGAGTCGTAGTTCGCGTGCTGGCATAGTCCTATCAGTCGTCAGTCGTCGTCTGAGTTGCGATTTGTGACTGGCGGCTAGCGATTATTGATGTACGCTCTCGGGTATGGCGATTCGCACCGAGCTGAACCTCCGGCTACCCAACAGCCCGGGGGCCGTGGCCGGCGTCTGCCGGCTTCTGTCAGACGAAGGCGTCAACATCATCGCGATGGCGGTCGAAACCGGCGGACAGCTTCGGCTCGTCGTGGACAACCATATACGGGCGGCTGGCGCCCTGCGCGAGCAGCATCACGAGGTCGGCGAGCGGCAGGTCGTCGTGGCGGCGATCTCGAACAACCCCGGCGCGTTCGCGCCGGTGCTGCAGCTTCTCGCCGACGCCGGCGTGAACATCGAATACGCGTACGGCAGCGCGGCGGACGGGACCTCGGGAGCGGCGATCGTGCTTGGAGTGGACGACGCGCTTCGGGCTGCCTCTGCGTCGGGGGTGTAGAATATCAAACTGTTTCTTTAATCGTTTTATAGGGCTTTGCGAGCCGGAGCGCGACCAACAGCTTGATGATCGGCCAGGCGGGATCGATCTCGTTCACCCGGAAGGAAAACTTCGGGCTGCGCGGATACTCGTGGTGGTTGTTGTGCAGCCCTTCGCCGCCCGTCAGAAGCGCCAGGAACTGCAGGTTGGTGGCCGTGTTGTCGAAGTTTCTGTAACCAACGTGGTGGCACAAGCCATTAATTGAGGGCGACAGGACGAAGACGTACATCACGGCGTGAATCGACGCCGCGAGCAGGCCCCATCCAATCCCGATGATCGCGCACAGCGCCACGATTCCCACCACCGGACCGACGAGCCCGTAGTTGAAGATCCACCGATCCCACCAGTCGTCCCGAATGTCGCGCGCGTAGCGCTCGACCACCTCCGGGTTCTTCGCCTCTTTCGCGTAGTGGAACACGTTGCCGAGCTGGACCGACCAGAAGCCCATGAGCGCTGGGCTGTGCGGATCGCCTTCCTGATCGGTAAACGCGTGATGCTTGCGATGCACCGCGACCCATTCCTTCGTCGACAGCCCGGTGGTGATCCACAGCGCGAGCCGAAACATCCATGCGGCGAAGGGATGCAGCAGCAGCGAGCGGTGGGTGGCCGTGCGGTGCAGGTAGATCGTCGTGCTGAAGACGGCGACCTGAATCAGGATGACAGCCACCACGAGGCACAGACTGAGCGAGACAAGCATCGCGACGTTCCTTTCTCGGGGCGAATTCGTGAGGCCGAGGAACGGGTTACTCTATCACATCTCACCCGTGCGTCTGCTCGAAATTGCGCATGAAAGCGACGAGCGCGTCGATGCCCTCCTCGGGAAAGGCGTTGTAGATTGAGGCGCGCATCCCCCCGACGCTGCGATGGCCCTTGAGACCATCGAGCCCGGAGGCGGTCGATTCCTTGACGAACAGCTTCTCGAGATCCTCGCTCGTGAGCCGGAACGTGACGTTCATCCGCGATCGGTCGCTTGTCGCGGCCGTGCCGCGGTAGAAGCCGGTGCGATCGATTTCGGCGTACAGCTTGACGGCCTTTCGCTCGTTCGCCTCGCTCATCGCCGCGAGACCGCCCCGCCGGATGAGCCACTTCATGACGAGACCTAGCGCATATACGGCGAACACCGGCGGCGTGTTGTAGAGGGACCGGTTCTCTGCATGCACGCTGTAGTTGAACATCGTCGGCAGCGTGGATTTCTTTTCGATCGACCGCTGAAGAAGATCCTCGCGGATGATCACGACCGTGACACCCGCGGGCCCCATGTTCTTCTGCGCGCCAGCGTAGATGAGCCCGTGCCGCGCGACATCGATCGGACCGCTGAAAATATCCGAGGACGAGTCACTGATGAGCGGCACATCGTCTACCTCAGGGAGCACCTTGTACTGAGTGCCCTCGATGGTATTGTTCGACGTCATGTGCACGTAGGCCGCGCCCCTGGTGAGCCGGAGCTCAGAGCTTCGCGGAAGACGCGAGTAGTTCTCACTTCTCGTTGTAGCGGCCACGTTGACCAGCCCGACCTTCCTGGCTTCCTTGATCGCTTTGTCGGCCCACGAGCCGCCGTCGATGTAGTCGGAAGTCGCGCCGGCGTCCAGCAGATTCATCGGCACCATCGAAAACTGCGCGCTCGCGCCGCCCTGCAGGAACAGCACCGTGTAGTTCGAAGGGATGTTGCCCAGCGTGCGCATGTCGGCTTCCGCCTGCACGAGGATCGACTCGAACGTCTTGGAGCGGTGGCTGATTTCGAGCACCGACATGCCGACGCCAGGCAGGGCGACCAGGTCGCGCTGCAGCTCTTCAAGAACGGACAGGGGCATCACGGCCGGACCGGCGGCGAAATTGCGGATACGATGGATCGTCGGCATCAAAGACCCTTCCAATGGCGACCGCGAAAACCCGAAACACGAAAGGCAAGATGATCTTCAGATCACGCGTATCAGTAGACCATCCCTCAGCTTCGGCTCGAACCACGTGCTCTTGGGCGGCAGTATCGCGCCCGCGTCGCACACCGCCATCAGATCGGTAACGCTCAGGGGAAAGAGCGAGAATGCCACGGCCGCCCTTCCTGCCTCTACGAGCTTCTGAAGCTCGGCCGTGCCGCGGGCGCCACCGACGAAATCGATGCGCTTGTCGGTGCTGACGTCTGCGATGCCCAGGATCGGCGCGAGGAGCGCCTCCTGCAGCACGCTGACGTCGAGCGAGGCCACCCGGTCCGATGGATTGGACCGACCACGAGCCCGCAGTGTTCGCCATTCACTCTGGAAGTACATGCTGATGTCGCCACGCTTGACCGGCGCCGGCGGTCCCGAATCGATCGTGAACCGCTCGCGCACGGCCTCGAGAAACCGGGCGCCCGACAGGCTACCGAGATCCCTGACAATCCGGTTGTAGGGAAGGATCTGGACTTGGCGGTCCGGAAACGCAACGGCCAGTGCCGAACCAAGATCGGCGCCGTCACCGAGCGGCGTTCCCGTGAGACCGCGCTTGCGTAGCAGGGCGCGCGCTCGAGCGGCGCTTGCTGCCCTGTGGTGGCCGTCGGCAATGTACAAGGCCTGTATGCGGCCGAACGCCGCGACAAGTGCGTCGCGCTCGGCGCCCGCCACTCGCCAGATCGTGTGCCGCACGCCGTCGACAGCTTCGAAGTCGAAGAGCGGCCGGCCGCCCACGGCATGCGCCGCCACCGTGTCAACCTCGCTCGAAGCGCGATAGATCAGAAATACTGGACCGGTCTGCGCGCCGAGCGCCATTATGTGCTGCGTCCGATCGTCTTCCTTGTCGCGCCGCGTCTGCTCGTGCTTCTTGATCACTCCGCGATCGTATTCGTCGATCGAATAACAGGCGGCCAGACCGACTTGCTCGTGACTGCCCATGCGCAACCGGTAGAAATAGACGCTCGGTTCGGCCTCGAGAACGAGCGATCGATCTTTCAAGCTCGTGAAGTTTCGTGACGCGCGCTGATAGACCGCGTCCGAGTAGGGATTGGTATCGGGCGGTAGTTCAATCTCGGCGCGCGACACGCGCAGGAAGCTCAAAGGATTGCCTTCCGCCAGTGCCCGCGCTTCGTCGGTGCCGACGACATCGTAGGGAAGGGCCGCGATCGCCGCGCCGTCCGATGGCCGCGGACGCAGCGCACGGAAGGGGTACAGCGTCGCCATAGGGGTCGAATTATGACATGAGCTTTCAATCGTTCGCTCTTTTCCGTTCTCCGTGAACGTGTCCGCGAACAGCCCCGCCCCGTGCTTGCTCCACGGGCGCTTGTCGCGGGGCAGCCGCGTTCTCGGCCACCCGCGTGACGTTAACTTGCACCGCGCTCTTAGTTAGAACTCAGAAGTGTGAACGACCGAGGTTGAGGATAAGTCCGCGAAGGCCCGATCGCGGATCTCCAAGAAACGTGCGAGCTGGTCGGGAGGGATCGGTTCGCCTGGCGGCATCTTACGATGCGCCGTCTCCGGATTGATGAAGACGCCGTGTTTCTTCAGCCGGTAATCGAGATGCGGCGCCGTAGCCAGCCCGGTCGATCCGACCCGACCAATCAGCTGACCCTGTTGCACGCGTGCGCCTCTCCGGACCGCGATCGACGACAGGTGAAGATACTGCGACTGGAATCCGTTGGCGTGCCGCAGGTGCACCATACGACCCGAGCCGCCGTTCGGACCGGCGAAAACCACGACGCCGGCGCCCACCGCGATGACGGCGGCGCCTGCCTGGGCTCGGTAGTCGACGCCGTAATGCGGGCGGTAGTCGTGAAGAATCGGGTGCAGTCGCCGCCGCGAGAACCTCGACGTGACAATTGGCTGGAACTGGAGGGGCGATCGCAGAAAGAACCGGCGGAGCGGCCGGCCCTCGGAGTCGAAATATCCAGGCGAGCCGCTATCGGGAGTGAAGCGGACGGCGCGAAGCCGGCGGCCGTCGTTGTCGAGCTGGGCGGCGAGGATAGGACCGTAGCCGGCAAACGCATCTTCTTCCTGCTCGCGGGGCGCTTCTCCAACCCGGTACAGCTTTTCGACGAGCAGCTCGAAACGATCGTCCGGCCGCAGCTCGGTGTTGAAATCGACGTCGCTCGAGAAAATGTCGGCCAGCTCAAGGGAGAGTTGGATCGTTTCCCCAGCCCGGTCCATCGCCGCAACGAGCGACGTCGCAGCATCGTCAATCACGCCGCGCACGGCGGCAACGCGCGCCGCCTTGTCGATCGCGACGACCTCCGCCACAAACCCACCTGAGGCCTCGCCGTCTGATCGCTTCACCTGAAGCCTACGGTCGCCATCGATCTCGTACTCGAACCACCGCAGCGCACCGTCGAAGGTCTGGGCGATCCGGTAGGGCTGATCGGCGCGGACCTTGCGGAGGTCGAAGACTGCCGATGCCTGCGCCACCAGTGCCGCGACTTCACCGTTGGCCACCCGGTGCGCCCGTAGGAGCGAGGCGAGCGTGGCGCCAGGAACGACACGCGCGGAGATAATGCGGCTGTCGACCGGCAGTTGCACATCGCCGCGTACAGATACACATACCGACGCGGTACTTGTACTGCTACAGCTCGACACGGCGAGTGCTGCCACGAGAAGCGAGAGAGTCGTCCCTGCCGTCCTAGTAACCATAAACTAATGGACCGTACTCGCTGAAGTACTATCGATTCTATGCGCCGGGTCGCAATACGTTCAGCGGATCGGTTTCGGTGCGGGGTTGTGGTGGCGGAGATAGCAACGAATCTGGCGTGCCAGGTCGGCGAGGGAGCTGAAAATGCCCAGCCGCCGGCGTCCGGATCGTCGGCGGCTGGGTGCGGTAACGCAGCCGCAAGCCGCCGAGGCACTCGACCAGAAACCGACGTCGCCACCGGTGAATGTAGTCGCGGTAGCACGACACCGCGGCTTCGATCGTGGAGTACGCCTCGCCGTTCGCCAGCATCAGCATCACCCCCGCACGGTGCGCGTCCTCCGCTCAGATCTTGGGGCCGCGTACCCGGCGTTCCAGTTCTGCTCGTTCATAGCATGTCAACGTCAGCGCCGTATGGCGCCAGAGAGTACCAGTACTGCTTCAGTCAGTACAAGCCACTAGTCTAGCTAGTGGAAAGTATCCGCTGATTCAGTACCGCTCGGCAGGCTCGCAGGTCGTAGCGCAGGACTTTAGTCCTGCCTGTCGAGCGAGCCGGGCAAGTCTGAAGACCTGCGTTACAGCGGCCCCAAAATAGCCGATACGGCCCACATACTTGTATCAGCCGGAATTATACCGCGCCAATAACGTCGAGCGCCGAACGGAGAACGACAAACGGAGAACGCAGAACGACTAGCGTCCTACCGCTCCGTCCACTCCCGCAGCCGCCGCTGCCGCTCGCGCGCGTCAGGCACGTCGTCCAGCCGGCTGGAGGGTCAGGGCAGACGAAACGTCCGGTTGTGGCCGCCGACGGTTGCGGGTTCCTTGATGCGGTCGCCCCGCCCGAACGGATCTTGAATCAGCAGTACCAGGTCGGATCCCGACGCGACCGGCGCCTCGATGAGTGTGTCCCTGACGGTGGGTTCGTACGGTGCGCTCGTCAAGTCTGCCCCGCGCGTGAGTCGCTGAACGGCCGACAACGCCGCGACGTCGCGCCGCTCGTCCTTCGGGGCCCGATCTCACCAGAAGGCGAGAAGGGTTCTCCGCCGTCGCGCGGGCGGCCGTAGGTCCGGAAAAAACCGACGATGTGGTCGACATGGTCGAGCGATACCCGTCGTAGAGCTCGCTGCTGCGACGTGCCCGAACGGTAGAAGCTGCATGCAGAGCGCGCTGGCCCACACCGGCGAGCCACGCGGTCAGCGGGGCAAGGTTCGCCGATGTCACCGACGCCCCCACTCGTGGTCGAAGGACAGGAGAAAAGCGGGATAGGCAGACCGGCGCGGCGCCGGTCTGCCTCTTGCGGCGCTATTCATTTCTTGTTCTTTCGCTTGGCATGGCCGTGGGCGCTGCTGCACGCCTCAATAGACAGACAATCCCCTGGCTGAACTGAGCTTCGGGGACGAGCAGGCTGACAATGAGGTACGACTCGTTAGGAAAGTTAAAACAATAGCCGGGATGCGCCAGGACGGCGTCGGTCGTCAGAAGGTTCAATGCGAGGTCTTCTTCGGAGCCGAACGATGGCACACGGACGACCGCGTACCATCCTCC
Organism: Vicinamibacterales bacterium; assembly: GCA_965197865.1. GTDB lineage: Bacteria > Acidobacteriota > Vicinamibacteria > Vicinamibacterales > CAVVIG01 > CBDANZ01. Next base: position 177,729 of record CBDANZ010000005.1, on the reverse strand, counting down.
TTCCGCCTGCAGCACCGAGCACGCCGGTGTTTCTGCGGCGCGCGCCATTAGTTGCTGGCAATTGGCAACAATCCTCGATCGGATTTGCTCACGCACGGCCGCGCCTCTAGCCAGTAGCTCGGACGCTGCAATCTGTACGGGCGTCGATACCGAGAGGTAGGTGTCGCACGCGAACTCGAGCCGTGCAAGGGCTGCTTCGACCCTCGTGTCCGGCCCGGCAACACCGAACCACGCTAGCTTCGCCTGGGGAAGGCCAATCGACTTGGAGAGCCCGCCGAGACCGAACGCCAGCACGTCGCGCCGCGCCAACACCTTCGCGGCAGCGCGAGACCGGCCGGGAACGAGCTCGTAGTCGGCAAACACTTCGTCGGCGATAATGGCAGCTTCACGCGCTGCGCAGAGCGCCGCGAGCCGATCGATTTCCTCGGGCTTTGCAAACGAACCTGTCGGGTTGTTGGGAGTGACGACGAGCACCGCTCGCGTCCTCGCGGACCACGCTCGCTCGAGGCTGGCGAAGTCTATGAACCAGTCGCCGTGATACTCCAGGTCGTACGGCCTTGCCCGGACGGCGTCCAGTTGTGTCAGGTGCTCGAACAGCGGATAGCTCGGGCGCGGCACGAGCACTTCGTCGGACGGATCGCAGAGCACCCTAAAGAGAAGAGAGTACGCGTCGCTCGTGCTGGGCGTGAGGACGATGCGGTCGGCGGCGACGGCGAGGGCGCGACGCTCGTAATCTGCGGCGACCGCTCGTCGGGCCTCCAGCAGTCCGAACGGCTCCGGCCGGTAGACAAGCGCCCGCCGATCGGCGAGCGGAGCAAGGAGGTCTGCCGGATACTTGAGCCCGGTGCGCGTCGGATTCGATTCCGTGAGGTCGATGAACGGCCGACCTTCGCGCCGTAGAGCGGCGAGGGCGGTAGACAGCCGATTCGGCGCCAGATCGGTTGGGAGTCGGTGGGAGAACACGTCGTCCTTGGTTCCTAGTCGCTACCGCTCCAGCGATTGCTGCAGGCGCTGAAGCATCCTGCCGATGGTGCCGTTTCGGCGATCGGGTCGTTCAGCTCCGGCGTGTCAAGGTGCTTTCGGTCATGCGCGGCGTAGAGTATGCCTTCACCTCGCCATACGACGCGGCCGAATATCGCAAGGGTCGCATGAACTCCTTGTCGCACTGTCGCAAGAAGCCTTCACTGATGTCGGCGATGACTGAAATGCTCGCGTCGTTCAATTGACTTGAGAGCCCGGGGTCCCGGCGAAACTTAGGCCGCTTGATGAGTTTTCCCACGCGATCGCATTGCCGCTTTGCTGCTTGCCAGACGCGAAGATCTTCGTACCGGCATACACCCACAGAGGTTTGGGCTCGCACGCTCGATGTCATCAACCGCGGGCGTCGCAAACGATTGCGTGCAAATGGACCAAGGCGAACCAGGGGCGACGTCGCGAATCGTGATGCGCGCGCGGTGCCGCCAGCCGGCGGAGGCGCCCCAAGGCGCGTCAAGGTTGCAGAAAGCCACGGGCGCGCGTCGGCCGAGTTCGCGCGGTTCTCGTCCACCAGCCGCCGGAAGGTCGCCTCGAGCGCCGGCACCGCATCGGCGCGGTTCGGGTCTTGTCGAGGGCCAGGGCGGCGGCGCGAGTCGCCAGAGGTCGGATCTGCGCATCCGGATCGCGGGCCGTGCCCGCGATGAGAGCCTCGTCGAGTGGCCTGAAATCAACGTTTTGAGTGCGAGCCGGCCAAGGGGCGAGTCACGCCGCGGGTCGATGTCCGGCCGGGCTGAGTCGGTGCCCGGCATGCCGGCCAGCCTGCACAGGATCTCGACGGCGCGCGCGCTGGGCGCCTGCCCTCGTGAGCGCTTCAAACCCTTTCGCGACGCCAAACCGATCGGCGACTGCGTCGCTTCTCCCCGCGAGCTCGACGAGCGCTGCTTCGGCACGCACGACTTCGGCAGGGCTGCGGTACGGAAGCCGCCCGACCGTTATCAGAGAGGGCTGCCTGCATCTTCACATCCTCATTCCTCTTCATCCCTCAGGCGCTCTTCGTCCATCAGGCGCGCGAGCAGGGTGGAGAGCACCGAGGCGGGCGTGGGCCCGCCAGAAACAGTCTTGGCGCCCTTCTATTCCTGGGCGGCCTGTGCCCGATCGCGTTGGCAACCTTCGCGCGGGTCTCCGGCAACCGGAACGTGAGCGCAGGGACGAGGTCGGGAATGAGCGAGGGGCTCGAGGCGGCCGATCGCGCGAATGGCGAGCCGCGCCGGGCTGCGCCGAGACGCTCGTCGGGAATGAGGATCACCACGATCGTGACAACCTGCCGGCCGAGGGGAACTGAAGGGACCGAAAGGACGGATCAACACGGTGAAACGAAGGAATGAACCGACGGGGTCACGGCCGCAACTCGCGCGTGGCCGCCGAATACTCGAGCATCTGTTGCGTCAGATCCTGCGGGTACGAGATGGTCACCTCCGTAATGTTGCCCGCCGCGTTTCTCACAGGCTGGAGTCTCGGCATGACGAACCCGCTGTAGGACGGCAGGTTCAGCTTATCGACCCGCAACACGACCTCGTCGCGCAGCGCGGGATCGAAGTGAACGCCGTAGGAGTCGAACAGGCGCGCGGCTGCGGGGTAGTCGCCCTCGCCCTTGATGCGCTGAACTTCGGCGAGCAGCCGGCCCACACCCTCGCGAAACGCCTGCGGATCGGTCATCACATAGTACGTCTTGCCATCGCGCGTCCGCGCGTCGATCGCCTTCGTATTGGCCATCAGCCAGCGGATGATCATCTGCCGGTTGCGCATGTGCGGTTCTTCGAGCTGGGACCCCTGGCGAACCCGGCGTAACTGAATCAAGGCGTTGCGCGTGTACCCCTCGTACTCCGCGCGCACGATCCCGTCCTGGTCTTCCCTGGAAATGATGCCAAGCTCCACCAGCTTGGCGTCGGGCAGAAAATAGAGCGCCACGAGGTCAGCTCGCGACTCCTCAAGAGCCGAGAAGTGTTCCTTCACCGCCGCCTGCGGATTCCCTTGCAGCCGCTCCGAGATCTTTCCCGACGCGTGGCCGATCACCTCGTGCATGTTCGTCGTCAGCTCGCCGGCGAAGGCGGCCCACTTCATCCCCCGCTCGGCCTCCTCGGGCGTCCACGAGAACTCGCTGCGGAACGCCGGTGGCTGCGACTTCTCGTAGGCTTCGTTGACGTTCGACAGCGACACCGACTTGCTGCCATAGCGCTCGCGGACGCTCTGATCGTTCGGCAGGTTGATGCCGACTGGCGTAACGGGTCCTGAATCGCCCGTTTCGATGACGACGTCGATAGCGTTGGCCGTGACGCCCTGCATCCCCTGCTTGCGGTACTTCGGGTCCCAGGGCATGTGGTCCTCGAACCACTGGGCTTCGCGCGCCAGCTTCTGGATCTCGGACGTCTTCTCGCGGTTGATGTAATACACGAGCCCTTCCCACGCGCCCTTTATGCCGCGCGCATCGAGATACACCTCGATGAACCCGTTCATCGTGTCGACCGGCGACTGGTTGTCCTTTATCCACGCGATGTCGTAGGCCACGCGGTCTTTCGTCTCGCCAGTCTGGTAGAAGTTGACAAGTGCGCGCAGGGCGTTCGCCATCGGCTCGGTTGCAAACGGAATCGCGGCTTGCAGATGCGCGATGATGGCGGAAATATACGCGCCGTACCGACCGCTGACGCGATACACCTCTTCGACGAGCCTGCCGTTCTCTTTGACGAGCCGCGAATTGAGCGGGTACTGCTCGCGAAAGCCTTCGAGATCCTTCATCGTGACGCCGACGTACAAGTTATTGGCGCTCGCGCTGAGAATGTCGGTGCCGGAGGGCGGCGTCTTGACGGTGACCATCTGATCGACGTCCGGGTCGAAAAACATCGGCCTCAGACGCGCCAGGAGCCCGTCGAGAGTTTCGCCGTTCCGCAGCGGAAACCGCGCGCCGTTATTCACCGCGACGCGGGAGGCTGCCGCAAACGCCTCGGGCGTGCAGGTTAATACGAACTTTCGGGCCGTTAGGTTGTTGTGCGGGCCGCTGTTGATCCAGAAGAGCTTCGTGTAGCGCTGGATCTCGGCGAGTGTCTTGGGATCCACGCCGTCGGCGTTGGTCAGAATCGCCTCGAGCACTTCGCGCATGTCGAGGTTGTGCGCGTACTTCTGATCGTAGAAGATATCGCGGCCGACGAGCGCGGCCTGATACAGATGCCAGATTAGCGTCTTCTCTCTGAGGGGGAGCTTGGCGAAGCCGTCCGCATAAATCTGCACGACGGCCACATCGTCGACTCGTTCGAGGAGATACTGGCGGTCGCCGGCCGTTTGCGATGCCGCGGTCCAAGCGGGGTCGGTGGCAGGTACTGTGGATGTAGACGAGGGGCCTCCGCAGGCCATGGTTCCGAGTATCGACATGAGCGCGGCCAACCTTTTTACGACGTTCACCCTGATGGTTATCACGCTACCGCGTCAATTGTGAACTGTAGGTTGTAAATTGTAAAGTTATGGACGCTCGATTTTTGCCCTTGCTGTTCTCATTCCTCGCCTCGCTCCTGCTTGCGGCGACGATCCTATTCACTGCCGCCTGCGAGTCCCCACGCGAGGCCGACACCGAGCAAGTCGTGATCTGGAATCGTCTCGGCGAGTGGTCGGGCCGGGGAAATAGGCAAACCGAATCGTTTACCAGCGACACTGGCTCGCTGAGAGTGCAGTGGCGGACCGGGAACGAGCGTCCCACGGGCGCTGGAATCTTTCGCTTGACGATCCACAGCGCCATCAGCGGGCGTCCATTGCTGGTCGCCGTCGAGCATCAGGGGAATGGCCGCGACACGGCCTATATCTCCGAAGATCCTCGCGTTTTCCACGCTGTCGTTGAGTCCGCCAACCTGGATTGGTCGTTCACCGTGGAGGAAGCGGTGCCCGGGACGAGACTCAGCGAGTAAGGCTTGAATTGGGGTGCAATTCGCCATACTGTTGTTTCGAGTTCCAGTCCAACCTTTGGTCGCGCCTGGCAGGTCCGAAGGCCTGTGCGACGTGATGTGAAGTTGTGAAACCGCCTCTCGGGAGACAAGAAAGATGATCGAAGATACTGCGAAACACGTCACCAGGCGGAATTTCATCAAGGGTGTGATTGCGGCGGGCGCGGCCGTTTCCTCGGCGGCCTACGTGTTCCGCGGGGGGTTGCTCCTTGGGCAGCCGTCGGCGCCGGGGAGCGTGGAACGGCTCATTACGTTGAACGTCAACGGGCTGGACCGCCGCGTGGACGTGATGAAGCAGGAAACGCTGGCGATGACGCTGCGCTATAAGCTGGGGCTCACGGGCACCAAGCTGGGCTGTGACCGCTCGGAGTGCGGCGCCTGCACGGTGCTGGTGGACGACGTGCCGCGGTATTCGTGCTCAGTGCTGACGCACTCGGTGCGCGGCAAGAAGATCGTGACGATCGAAGGGTTGGCGGCGGCCGACGGTACGCTGCACCCGGTACAACAGGGCGTCGTCGACGAGCAGGGGTTCCAGTGCGCGTTCTGCATGCCGGGGTTTGTGATGGCGACGGTAGGGTATCTGAAGACGAATTCGACTCCGACGCGGCAGGAGCTGGCGCACGGGATTTCGGGCAACCTGTGTCGGTGCCAGGACTACGACAAGATTCTCACCTCGTTGATACGCGGCGCTGAGTACATGCGGAGGGCGTGAGCATGGCTGTTAACAAGCTGAAGAAGCTCGTCGGACAAGACTACGCGACCCCCGATCAGGTCGCGAAAGTCACCGGCAAGGCGAAATACGCCGAAGACTTCCGGGCCGAGGGGATGCTGTTCGCAAAGCTCCTCCTCAGCCCGATGCCGCACGCGCGGGTCAAGAGCATCGACACGAGCGCGGCGCTCGCGATGCCTGGCGTGAAAGCGATTCTCACCGCCGACGAGATGCCGGCTCCTGCGGATAGGGTCACGGATCTTGGCCAGACTATTCGCGCAAATCCGAAGGGGCAGCGCGCGCTCACAAACGAGCCGCTGTATGAAGGCGAACCGATTCTCGCCGTCGCCGCGGTCGACGAATACACTGCGGCGGAGGCCATCGAAAGAATCCGCATCGATTTCGAGCGGCTGCCGTTTGCTGTCGATCCGCTCGTCAGCTTGCGGCCCGGTGGGCCCAACGCACGCGTCGAAGGCAACATGTGGGGACGACCGCCAGCGCCGGCCGAGGGTCGCGGCGCGCCTCCGCTGCGGGCGCCGGTCGAGGTTCAGGAGCTGAAATGGACCAAGGCCGACTTCGCCGAGTACGACGCGGGTCGTCTGCCGATGGGCAAGACGCCTGACGAGTGGGCCTACGGCGATCTGGAGACGGGCTTCAAGAACGCCGCGCTCGTGCTCGACGAGACCTTTGTCACGCCGAACACGCACCACCAGACGCTCGAGACACGCACGGCGATGGCGTACTGGCAGAACGGCAAGCTGTACATGCATACCGGGACACAAAGCACCGTTCAGACGGTCCCCGCGATCGCGCGATGGCTGAATCTCGATTCCGATGACATTGTGCTCATCACCCCATACACCGGCGGTGGCTTCGGGAGCAAGCTTACCGGCAGCATCTTCTGCGTGATCCCAGCGCTCTTGTCGAAGAAAGTCAGCGCGCCGGTCATGTTGCGGATCACTCGCGAAGAGGAACACTACATCGGTCACGCGCGGCCCGGCCTGCACGGCCGGGTGAAAATCGGATTCGCGAACGACGGCCGCATCACGGCCCTAGACATGTTTGTCGTCGGCGACGGAGGTCCATACGAAAGAGGCGGCGATGCGAGGTTTGCCTCACGGATAGTCTCGCTCTTGTACCAACCCCTGGCGATGCGTTCGCGGAGCGTGACGATCATGACCAACACCCCGCCCCGCGGGGCGCAGAGTCAGCCGGGCGGCATGCAGGGCGTCGTTATCATGGAGCCGGTCGTGGCGAAAGCCGCGCGGCAGCTCGGGATCGATCAGGTCGCCATCCGCCGCATCAACGCGCCGGAAGGTAAAGCGCCGCTCGGTCCGCCAAACGCGAGTGGGCGGCGCGCCTACTGCACGAGCTCGTTCATGAAGCAAGCGCTCGACCGCGGCGCCGAGCTCTTCAGGTGGCAAGAACGCAAGGCGGGCAGCGGAAAGCGTCAGGGGGCGAAGGTGCGCGGCGTCGGCGTCGCGGTGAGCACGTTCGTCGCCGGCTCGACCGGCTTCGACGGTTTGTTCGTCGTCAAGCCCGATGGACGGATGTACATCCAGTCGGGGATCGGCAATCTCGGTACTGAGTCAATAAGCGACGTGCATCGCGTCGCCGCCGAGATGATGGGCATGCCGTGGGAGAAGGTCGTGCTCGCCTGGGGCGACACGTCCCAGAACCTGCCGTGGAGCCCTATTTCGGGCGGCAGTCAGACCACGCATGCGATGACGCGGGCGGCGCATGCCGCCGCGTCGGATGCGATCAAGAAGGTCCGAGAGATCGCAGCCAACACATTCGGCGGGAACCCGCGGGACTACCAAGTGGCGGACGAGCGCGTGTCTGGAAACGGTCGCAGCATGACGCTGGCTCAGGTCGCGCAGAAGGCAATTGAACTCGGTGGAGCCTACGATGGTCACGAGTTACCAGAGGACATCAACAGGTACACCGTCGGATCCGCAACGACGCTGGCCGGCCAGGGTCTGATGGGCGTTGCGAAGGACAACTACCCGCGCGACGGGGGCACGTACTCTTACGTTGCAGGATTTGCCGAAGTCGAAGTCGATCTAGAAACGGGCATGTACCACATCTTGGAGTACCTGGCCGTTGCTGACGTCGGTACGGTGATCCACCCGCGCTCACTTGGCGGCCAGGTGCTGGGCCGTTCGATGTTGGGCATCGGACACGCGATCGGCCAGAAAACCGTCTATGACCAGCATTACGGCGTGGCGCTGGCGAAGCGGTTCTACCAGAATAAGCCGCCGACGATTCTCGATGCACCGGTGAGGATGCAGTGGGCGGCGCTCGACATTCCGGATCCCGAAACGCCCGTCGGCGCACGCGGCATCGGCGAGCCGCCGGTCGGTGCCGGCTGTTCCGCGGTGTTGAACGCGATTACCGATGCGGTTGGAGACGAGATCTTCCGGCGCGCGCCGGTAACCGCGGATATGATTCTGACGTCACTCGAAGCGGGCCGGCCAGTAACCGATCCGCTGACGGCGCACATCTGAGACTTAGGCCCAGAGCCCAAGCCTGAGGAGACGGCTATGGCGGTAATTCGCGATGTGATGCCGGCGTTCGAGCTGTTCCAGCCGGTCACGGTGACCGACGCATTGGCCCTGCTTGATCGGCACGGGTCGGACGCCTGGGTGCTAGCTGGCGGGCTCGACACGTTCGACTGGCTGAAGGACCGGGCGAAGCGGACCAGCGTGGTCGTCGACCTGAGCCAGGCCAGCGAGCTGCGCGGGGTTAAAGAGCTGAACGGCGGCCTCGAGATCGGCGCGCTGACGACGCTCACCGAAGTCGTGCGGCATCCAGTCGTGCGAGAGAAATTCGGGTTGCTGATGGAAGCGGCCGAACTGGTGGCCTCGCCACAGATCCGCAACCAGGGGACGCTCGGGGGCAACGTCTCGCAGGACACGCGCTGCTGGTATTACCGCAGCGGGTGGACGTGCTACCGGGCGGGGGGAAACATCTGCTACGCGGACACGCCGACGGCAATCAACCGGGAGCACGCGATTCTGGAGGCGGACCGGTGCGTGGCGGTGAACCCGTCGGATACGGCGCCGGCGCTGATTGCGCTCGAGGCGCAGATGGTGATTCGCAGGCTCGACGGCGAACGCGTGGTGAACGCCGAGGATTACTTCGTCGGACCGGACATCGACATCATGCGGATGACGGAGCTGCGGCCGGACGAGCTGCTGACGGCGATCCGGATTCCGTCGACGTGGGCGGGGGGCCAGTTCTACTTTGAGAAGGTACGCGACCGCCAGGTGTGGGACTTCCCGCTGGTGAACGTGGCGTCGGCGATGCGGGCCTCGGGCGGGCAGATTCAGCAGCTGCGGCTGGCCGTGGGCGCCGTGGCGGCGCGACCGCTACGGCTGGCGGCGGTGGAGCAGGCGGTGGTCGGGAAGCCGCGCAATGAAGAGACGGCGGACCTGGCCGGCCGGCTGGCGGTCGCGGGGGCGCAGCCGTTGCGGCACAACGGCTACAAGATTCCGTTGATGCGCAATCTCGTCAAGCGCGCCATTCGCGGCACCGGCGCAGCGACGACCTAGACGACCTAGATGACGGGTTTCAGGTTCCGGCATGATGAATCTTTACTCGTCATCGCGACCCTGTTTCCCAGGACGCGTGCGGTTGAGCCGAAGCCTAGTGGCGTCAGCCCGTAACTGCTCGATTTGTGGTCCGCGTCAGAGCCGGTCACACATTGAAATTATCCCCAATTCGACATATCTTTCGCCCGTCTCGTTCTTCCTGTCGGTAGGCGCGCTGGTTTTCGAGTAAGGGGAATTCGAGTAAGGGGAACATGAAGATGGCGGAAGACACGCCCAAACCGCTCTCGCGACGCGATTTCATCAAGGGTGTGATTGCGGCGGGCGCGGCCGTTTCCTCGGCGGCCTACGTGTTCCGCGGGGGGTTGCTCCTTGGGCAGCCGTCGGCGCCGGGGAGCGTGGAACGGCTCATTACGTTGAACGTCAACGGGCTGGACCGCCGCGTGGACGTGATGAAGCAGGAAACGCTGGCGATGACGCTGCGCTATAAGCTGGGGCTCACGGGCACCAAGCTGGGCTGTGACCGCTCGGAGTGCGGCGCCTGCACGGTGCTGGTGAACGACGTGCCGCGGTATTCGTGCTCAGTGCTGACGCACTCGGTGCGCGGCAAGAAGATCGTGACGATCGAAGGGTTGGCGGCGGCCGACGGTACGCTGCACCCGGTACAACAGGGCGTCGTCGACGAGCAGGGGTTCCAGTGCGCGTTCTGCATGCCGGGGTTTGTGATGGCGACGGTAGGGTATCTGAAGACGAATTCGACTCCGACGCGGCAGGAGCTGGCGCACGGGATTTCGGGCAACCTGTGTCGGTGCCAGGACTACGACAAGATTCTCACCTCGTTGATACGCGGCGCTGAGTACATGCGGAGGGCGTGAGCATGGCTGTTAACAAGCTGAAGAAGCTCGTCGGACAAGACTACGCGACCCCCGATCAGGTCGCGAAAGTCACCGGCAAGGCGAAATACGCCGAAGACTTCCGGGCCGAGGGGATGCTGTTCGCAAAGCTCCTCCTCAGCCCGATGCCGCACGCGCGGGTCAAGAGCATCGACACGAGCGCGGCGCTCGCGATGCCTGGCGTGAAAGCGATTCTCACCGCCGACGATCTGCCGGGAGTCGCCGCCGGCGCTACCCTCGGCGAAGGCATCGTGGCGAGCACGGTGAGCGAACGTGGGCTGACGATGGAGCCGCTGTATGAAGGCGAGCCGATTCTCGCCGTGGCGGCGGTCGACGAGTACACGGCGGCCGAGGCCGTCGAGAAGATCCAGGTCGAGTACGAGCCGCTGCCGTTCGTCGTCGATCCCATTGAAAGCCTGCGGCCGGGCGGCGCGAACGCCCGAACCGAGGGGAACGTCTGGGTGCGGCCGGCCCCACCTGCGGCAGGGCAGAGGCAGGCAGGAGTGGCGCCGGCACCCCCGAAGGTCGAAGTACTGAAGTGGACCGAGCAGGATCTCGCCGCGACGGGTGAGGGTCAGGTTCCTTTTGACAAGGCCACCGACGAGTGGCAGGTCGGCGATCTGGAGGCCGGCTTCAAGCAGGCTGACTTGATCCTCGACGAAACCTTCGTGGGACCGAACACGAGCCATCAGCCGCTCGAGACGCGGACCGCGATGGCCTACTGGCAGAACGGCAAGCTCTACATGCACTGCTCGACGCAGAGCACGATGCGGACGGTTGGTGCGGTCGCGCGGTGGGTCGGTGTCGACGCGAACGATGTGGTCGTGATCAGCGAGTACACCGGAGGCGGGTTCGGCAGCAAGGGTGCGTCTTCCGTCTTCGTGGTGATTCCCGCGCTCCTGTCGAAGAAGGCCAGCGCGCCGGTCATGATGCGGATCACGCGCGACGACGAGCAGTACATCGGGCGCGCGCGTCCCGCTCTGAACTCACGCGTGAGAGTCGGCTTCCGTAAGGACGGACGCATCACCGCAGTGGACGGGTTGGTCATCGTCGACAACGGCCCGTACGACGTCGTGGGAGACGGCCGCTCCGCTGGCGATCACATCTCGCTTTCGTATCAGCCGCTAGCCATGCGGTGGCGCACCATCTCCGTTCTGACGAACACTCCGCCGCGCGGCGCGCAGCGCGCGCCGGGCGGCATGCAGGGGAACGGCCTGATGGCGCCGATCCTGGGGAAAGCGGCGCGCAAGCTCGGGATCGATCAGGTCGCGATCCACCGCACCAACGCGCCGCAAGGCAAGGCGCCGTTTGGTGCGCCGCGCGGCGGCCGGCAGAGGTACGTGACGAGCGCGTTTCTCACGCAGGCACTCGACAAAGGTGCGGAGCTGTTCAACTGGAAGGAGCGCAAGGCGCAAAGCGGCCGGCGCGACGGATCGAAAGTGCGCGGCGTTGGCGTCGCGGTCAGCGCCTATGCCGCCGGGTCGATTGGGTTCGACGGGCTAATCATCGTTAAGCCGGACGGCCGACTCGCTGTTCAGTCCGGGATCGGGAATCTCGGCACCGAGTCGGTCTTCGACGTGCATCGCGTGGCCGCGGAGCTGGTCGGCGTGCCGTGGGAGAAATGCGATGTCACGTGGGGTAACACGTCGAAGCATCTGCCATCGACCTGTATTTCGGGCGGCAGTCAGACTACGCACGCGATGACGCGCGCGGCGCACGCGGCAGCCGAGGACGCGAGAAAGAAGCTGCGGGAAATTGCGGCACGTGATCTCGGCGGCCGGCCGGAGGACTACGACGTGGCGGACGAACGCGTGTTCCGGAAAGCCGGTGGGCCAGGGATGAGCCTGGCGCAAGCCGCTCGGCGCGCCATCGAGCTCGGTGGGAAATACGACGGGCACGAGCTGCCGTCCGATATCAACGCCTTCACGAAGACGTCGGCAACTGCGCTCGCTGGCCAGGGCCTGATGGGCGTCGCGAGAGACAGCTACCCGCGAGACGGAGCCTCGAAATCGTATGTCGCGGCCTTTGCTGAAGTAGAGGTGGACGTCGAAACGGGTCACTGCCGCCTATTCGACCTCATGGCGGTCGCCGACATTGGAACGGTCATTCATCCTCGAAGCGTCGGTGGCCAGATTCTTGGCGGGGTCACTCTGGGGGTCGGCCATGCGCGCGGCCAGAAGTGGGTGTACGACCAACACTACGGCGTCCCAGTGGCCAAGCGCTTTTACCAGACGAAGCCGCCAACCATTCTCGACGTTCCCACGAGGATGCAGTGGGCGGCGCTCGACATTCCGGATCCCGAGACGCCGGTTGGCGCGCGCGGTGCGGGAGAGGCGCCGGTTGGTGCCGGCTTTGGAGCGGTGGTGAACGCGATTGCCGATGCCGTCGGGGACGAGATCTTCCGTCGCGCTCCCGTGACGGCCGACATGATTCTGACGGCGCTTGAAGCGGGCAGACCGACGCACGAGGCGCTTACGGCGAATGTTTGAGGCCAGGTACGGGTACGTAGTGCGACCGTTTCAGGGCCGCGATCGCGATAAGGAGCAACGGCTATGGCGGTAATTCGCGATGTGATGCCGGCGTTCGAGCTGTTCCAGCCGGTCACGGTGACCGACGCATTGGCCCTGCTTGATCGGCACGGGTCGGACGCCTGGGTGCTAGCTGGCGGGCTCGACACGTTCGACTGGCTGAAGGACCGGGCGAAGCGGACCAGCGTGGTCGTCGACCTGAGCCAGGCCAGCGAGCTGCGCGGGGTTAAAGAGCTGAACGGCGGCCTCGAGATCGGCGCGCTGACGACGCTCACCGAAGTCGTGCGGCATCCAGTCGTGCGAGAGAAATTCGGGTTGCTGATGGAAGCGGCCGAACTGGTGGCCTCGCCACAGATCCGCAACCAGGGGACGCTCGGGGGCAACGTCTCGCAGGACACGCGCTGCTGGTATTACCGCAGCGGGTGGACGTGCTACCGGGCGGGGGGAAACATCTGCTACGCGGACACGCCGACGGCAATCAACCGGGAGCACGCGATTCTGGAGGCGGACCGGTGCGTGGCGGTGAACCCGTCGGATACGGCGCCGGCGCTGATTGCGCTCGAGGCGCAGATGGTGATTCGCAGGCTCGACGGCGAACGCGTGGTGAACGCCGAGGATTACTTCGTCGGACCGGACATCGACATCATGCGGATGACGGAGCTGCGGCCGGACGAGCTGCTGACGGCGATCCGGATTCCGTCGACGTGGGCGGGGGGCCAGTTCTACTTTGAGAAGGTACGCGACCGCCAGGTGTGGGACTTCCCGCTGGTGAACGTGGCGTCGGCGATGCGGGCCTCGGGCGGGCAGATTCAGCAGCTGCGGCTGGCCGTGGGCGCCGTGGCGGCGCGACCGCTACGGCTGGCGGCGGTGGAGCAGGCGGTGGTCGGGAAGCCGCGCAATGAAGAGACGGCGGACCTAGCCGGCCGGCTGGCGGTCGCAGGGGCGCAGCCGTTGCGGCACAACGGCTACAAGATTCCGTTGATGCGCAATCTCGTCAAGCGCGCCATTCGCGGCACCGGCGCAGCGACGACCTAGACGACCTAGATGACGTGTTTCAGGTAGATTACCAAGACACAAGGGGGGAACTGTGGACTTCCTGACGTGGGGACGCAATCCCTGGGGACAACAGATCCTTACTCATATCTCGTGGGACTTGCTGTGGGCGTCGCTGTTCGCGGGCATCATGTTCTTCGTCGCGCACGCCAGCTACATGGTGCTATCGGCGCACCGCAAGCGGGGCGCGGTGGAAACCGACGCGCTCGAAGTGGCCAACAAGGATCTGCCTGAACGCATCCCGAAGCATTCGTTCATGGCACGCATGTTCCACTGGGTGATGGCGGCCTCGATGTTCGTGCTGCTCTTCACGGCGTTCCTGCCGGTTGTTGGAATCAGATTCCCGTGGGTGGCGTGGCACTGGGTGGCGGGCCTAGTGCTCACCGGCTCCATCATCTATCATATCGTCCACGCGACCTTCTGGCTCGACTTCTGGTCCATTTGGGTCGGCCCGAAAGACATTCCCGAGTTCAAGGCCGAGTTTCTTCGCGAGCTCGGGCACGACGTCCCCGGACCGAAGCCCGGCAAGTATCCACTCGGCAATCGGCTGTACCACCTCGCCATCGTCGTCGTCGGGTTTGCAGCGGTCCTCACCGGCGTGCTCATGATGCCGCGCGTGCGCACCCCGTTCCTCACGCGCAATCCGTACATCATGAGCGACACGAGCTGGGGCTGGATCTACGCCCTGCACGGGCTCGCCGGCGTCGGCCTCGTCGGTCTGGTGATCGCGCACGTGTACTTCGCGGTAAGGCCCGACAAGTGGTGGATCACCAAGGGCATGATCTTCGGCTGGATCACGCGCCGCCAGTACCTCGAACACCACGATCCGCAGCGCTGGAGCGTGCGCGGCGGCAAGACGCAGCCGGTGAGCCGGGCGTGAGCACGACCCAGGCCGGGCGGGACAACCTGGAAGCGGCACGGGCCGAACTCAAGAAGCGCTGCGAGGCCATCGAAGAGTGCTACGAGTTCATGCTCGCCTATGCGGCGCAGGGGCTCGCCAGCGATCAAGGTCACAGCCAGGTTCGTGAGTACCTTGTCCGGTGCGATCAGGGGCTGGCGGATCTGGCAGGCCTCATCACGCGCCTTGTCGGTCAACTGAACGTCGAATCGACGATACCCTATGCGGTCTTTGCGTCCGTGCTCGACCGCGACGCCAGCGATGCACAGGCTGCGGTGCGGCTCGTTCTCGCGCAGCCCTCGATCAGTTCCCAGCTCGTCGACAACCTCAACGCCTCCATCCACCTTCGTGCGCTCTTGACGGATCTGTTTCTCATCGACGAAGTGCTCAAGTGCATTGGTTCCTGACTTCCTGACGGCTCTTGGCTCCGGTGCGTCCGTGTTCGGCGCCGAGCTGCGACCGCCGCGGGCCGAGCTCGCAGCGCCAGAGGGGATGGACGCGTGGATCGACACGTACCACGCCGTCCGGCGGCTGACTGGGCAGGGGACCTCTGTGTTTCTGACCGACAGTGCGGTTGGCACCGCGGAGGAAGACAACCTGCGGCACCTGGTCACCAATCTGGGTCGCGATGTGCCACGCGAGCGAATCGTCCCGTTCATGACCGCGAAGCATCCGCTCGAGTACTGCCTGTCGTATGCAGAGCGGGCGCGGCAAAGTGGATTTCACGCACTGGTTGTGCTCGGCGGCGACCGAGTCGTCGGCGCGCCGCGGTGCGTGGAGCACGCGTGGCAGTTGCGCGAAATGCTCCGCGGGCGCGACCGCACACTCGCCCTGGGCGGCTGGACAAATCCCCACCGCGATCCCGAACGCCAGGTGGATTACCTCTCGGCCGAGACTTTTCATGCGGAGTTCTACCTCACTCAGGTAGTGAGCCACCACGACGCCGCGCGGGTCGAGCGATTCATCGAGACCGCTCGTCGCCGCGGCCTGAAGCTACCGGGCGTGTTCGGGGTGTTTTTTTATCGGAGCGCCAATCCTGGCACGCTGGCGGCGCTCAAGAACTTTCTGCCGGTGCCAGCCGAGGCGCTTGCGCGCGAGTTTGCGTCTGGAGCCTCGGCCGAGGAGATCTGCGCGCGGACGATTCGCACGCTCCTCGAAGCCGGAGCGCGCCATTTCTACATCAGCAACCTACCTGTCGGCCGCGCCCCACTAGCGCTCGCCGAAATTCTCAAGCGGGCAGGGGCGGCCGCGGCATGAAATCTGCGGTATCTACTTGATGTGTCGGCCGCCATCGATTCTGAGCGTCTCGCCGGTCATGAAGTCGCTGTCGATGAGCGCGAGGATCGCCTTAGCAATTTCGATTTCGCCGCCCCAGCGCCCGAGCGGCGTGGCCTCTTGCACGGCTCTCGCCTCAACGTCGCTCGTGCCGGGCGGCGCTAGGATCGGTCCCGGCGCGATGGCGTTCACGAGAATGTTGTCGGAGGCGAGCTCGAGCGCGAGCACCTCGGTCAGCGCGATGGCGCCAGCCTTGGCGACGTAATAGGGAAGAAATCCCCGATAGCGCGGACGGCCGCTGCTCGCAGTCCAGTCGCTGAAATTGATGATACGGCCGCCGCCCAGCGCGCGCATGTGCGGCACGGCAGCATGCGCGCATAGGAAGGCGGCGCGCAGGTCGATGTCGAGGGCGCCATTCCAGTCGGCCAGTCGAAGCTGGTCGAACGGCTTGTGCGCGTAGGCGGAGGCCATGTTGATCAGGATGTCGAGCCGGCCCAGCGCCGCGACAACCGCGGCCACAAGCGCCTCACAGGCCTCCGGCGACGACAGGTCAGCCTGCACCACCGCCGCGCGGCGCCCGGCTGCCCGGACGCGGCCGGCGGTCTCTTCGCCTTCGACTCGTGAACGGGCGTAGGACACGGCGACGTCTGCGCCGTACCTCGCGAGCTCTCCGGCTACGACGAGCCCGATGCGCTTGCCGCCGGTGATCAGAGCGACCTTGTTGGTGAGATCCACAAGAACTCGGTAGCGCGACCCTTTCAAGGTCGCGATCTGAGGCGGACCTGAAAGGTCCGCCCTACAACTCCGTGCTACTCCGGCGCTGAACCACGATGTCTGCGCCGGCGACCTCGCCTACGCCGACGCGTCCGAAACGGCGGCGATTCGCCGGGAGCTTCAGGCCCGAGCGGTTCCTCGGCGCCGCGCGTCGCCAGCACCGTGATCCAGTGCTCGACGATCGCCTGGGCGTGGCCGTGAATTTCCAGCCACGTGAGCGTCTCACGGAATATGCCGCGACGGGTGAGGGCCCGTTGGCCGCGCGGGCTGGTGCCAAGATCGTGAAGCAGGCGCTGAAGCGCCAGGATCTGGCAGAGCCGCTCCACGTCGCGGCGAGCGAGCGGCAGCTCGCCGAGGCGCGGTCCAGGCTGGCGCCGTGACTGATTGTCTGCGTCGGGACTTTGGAAATCGCCGGCTCGATGGGGCGGCGCGTGATGCCGCGAGTGCTGCGTGAAGCCAAGAGGGATGAGCAGGCTTCCAAGGAGCACTGCGTTCGTGAGCGTTTCGGGGACCGACTCGAACATGGCGCGATAGGCGTCCACGGCCGCGAGCGAACGCCACAGCCGTTCGTCGGCGCCGTGGTGCAGTTCCGTCGAGATGGGCTCAAGTAGCCCCGCCTGGGCCAACCCGCGGAACGTCTTCTCGGCGTAGCCGCCGCGGAGAATCTTGTAGTACTCCTCGAGCAGTCGTGCCGGCGAGCTTCGCGCAATCTGTTGACGATGGAGGTGGACGGCTTCAGCGATGGGCGGATCGATTTGGAAGCCGAGCCGCGCGGCGAGCGCGACGGCACGCAGCATACGGACGGGATCCTCTTGAAAGCGGAGCTCCGGATCGCCGATCGATCTGACGATCCGCCGTCGCAGATCGTCTATGCCGTTCACGTAGTCGATGATCGAGAAGGTAGCGATGTCGTAGAAAAGCGCGTTGATCGTGAAATCGCGGCGGAAGGCGTCTTCCTCTGGCGTGCCGAACGTATTCTGTTGGTGGAGCGGATCATGGGGCGGGGGCGCCGGCACACCGTCCGAGACGATCTCTTCGCCCGGTTGAACCTGCCGCCGGAACGTGGCGACCTCGACCACCTTCGCTCCGAACTTCACGTGCGCGAGGCGGAAGCGGCGGCCGATGATCCAGCAGTTGCGGAACAACTTCTTGACCTGATACGGATGCGCCGAGGTGCCGATGTCGAAATCTTTCGGCCTGCGGTCGAGCAGTAGGTCGCGCACGCTGCCGCCGACGAGGTAGGCAATGTGGTTGAACTGGCGGAGCCGGTACAGTACTTTCAGGGCGTCGGGGTCGATGTCGTGGCGCGAGAGCGAATGGGCGGCTCGCGGAATGACTCTTGGTTCGACCATTAGCTCTTCGCGTCCTTCCAATTCTCCCCAATCCACACATCGACCGTGAGCGGTACTTTCAGCGCGGCGGCTCCCTGCATTTTGTCACGGACGAGCGCGGCGATCTCCTCGGCGCTGGGTTTCGGCGCTTCGAACACCAACTCGTCGTGCACGGTGAGGATCATGCGCGTCTCCTGGGCCGGTGTGCCACCCTCCCGTGGCGGCCGCGGTGAGGGTTCCCGCGAGATGGCCGCGAGAGCCTGGTTGACGTCAATCATCGCGCGCTTCATGATGTCGGCGGCCGTGCCTTGAATGGGCAGGTTGACGGCCGCTCGTTCGGCTGCCGATCGGATCTGGTTGTTTCGGCTCGTCACGTCCGGAACGAGTCGGCGCCTCTCGTACAGTGTCTTCACTACGCCTGAGGCGCGCGCCTCCTCGAGCGTGCGCTCGATGAAGGCGCGGACGCGCGGGAACCCAGCAAAGTACGCGTCGATGAACTCCTGGGCTGCCTGCGGCGTGACGCCGATATCTTTCGAGAGGGTGAACGCCGTTTTCCCGTAGAGCAGCGCGTAGTTTACGATCTTGGCGCGCCGGCGAAGCTCGTGCGGATGGAGCCCGCTCGCCTGGCCGAACACCTTAAGCGCAGTTTGATCGTGGATGTCCTGCCCCTCCTTGAACGCCGCGATCAACGTCTCGTCGTCGGCGAGGTGCGCGAGCACGCGCAGCTCGATCTGCGAATAATCGGCCGATATCAGCACGTGCCCTGGGTCGGAGATGAACGCGCGCCGAATCTCGCGGCCAGACTCGGTGCGTATGGGGATGTTCTGCAGGTTGGGATCGCTGCTGCTGAGGCGGCCTGTTGCCGCCACGGCTTGGTTGAAGCTGGTATGTACGCGGCCGGTCTCCGGATTCACCAACTGCGGCAGCGCGTCGATGTAGGTCCCTTTCAGCTTCTGCAGCCCGCGCCACTCCAGAATCAGTCGCGGGAGCTCGTGCGACAGCGCGAGTTCCTCCAGCACTTCGACTGCGGTGGAGGCGGTCCTCGTCTTCACGTTGCGCTTGAGGGAGGGGAGTTCCAGCTTGTCGAACAAGATTTTCGCGAGCTGCGGCGGTGAATTGATGTTGAACGATTCGCCGGCAACCTCGAAGATCTTCGCGCTACGCGTGGCTAGCTCGCGCTGGATGTGCTTCGACTGAGCGTCCAGGGCCGCGGGGTCGATGCGCACGCCGGCCTGCTCCATTTTCGCCAGAACGGGAATGAGCGGCCCCTCGAGGTGGCGGTACACCTCGTCAAGGTGGTCGGTGGCGAGCATTGGGGACAGGCGATCGGCGAGCTGCAGCGCAAGGTCGGCACGCTCGCCGGCATAGTTCAGCGCGGCACCGGGAGCGATGTCGGCCAGGCTCACGGCCTTCGCGCCCCGGCCGCAGACGTCTTCCTCAGCGAGCGCCTTGTACCCGAGATGCTCGAGCGCCGTCGCTTCGAGCGCATAGCCGGGCTGCGTCGCATCTAGCAGGTAGCAGGCCAGCATTGTGTCGAGCCCGAGACCGTCGAGTTCGACGCCATGCCGCGCCAGGACAATTGTGTCGAACTTGAGATCATGGCCCACTTTTTCGATCGAGGGATCCTCGAGCAGTGGCGCGAGTGCGTCGAGCACTTCCTGAACGCGCAGGCCCGGTCCGTCTCCACGGCCTGGATTTCTCGCCGCGCTGGCAAGACCCGCCGCCGGCCCAGGATCGAGCAGGTCGCCGGACGCCACCCCTGGATCAGATGGTGCACCGGCAGCGTCGGCCACGCGATGGCCGACCGGGACGTACCGGGCCGTCCGCAGCGCCGTCGAGACCGCCAGGCCGACGATGCCGGCGTGTACGGCGGCGGCCTGGTCGGGCAGCACGCGAAGCGCGAATCTGCCGGCGGACCGCAATTCGGTGCAAAGTGCGGTCAACTCGGCCGGTGTGGTCACGAGCCGGTAATCCTTCGTCGTGGTTCCCGCGGTCGGCGCGTACTCCATCACCAGCGAGCGGAAGGCGAGCTCCGAGAAGAGCTCGTAGCACGCTCGGCGGGCCGGGCCTTGGTACCGAAACGTGCTGAGGTCGAACTGGACGGGGACATCGGTGTGGATCCGGAGCAGCTCGCGGCTACTCCTGGCCTCCGCGGCATGCGCCAGCAGCGCCTCGCGGTACTTCTTCTGCGGCACCTCCGCCACGCGATCGAGCAGGGCGTCGAGCGTGCCGTAGGTTGAAATCAGATCGTGCGCTCCCTTTTCTCCGATCCCAGGCACGCCCTTGACATTGTCGATCGCGTCGCCCATCAATGCGAGCACATCCACGACCTGATCCGGTGTGACGCCGAACTTCTCCTTCACGCCTGTCGCGTCGTACCACATGCCCTCGTCGCGCGGGTTATATACGCGAACGCCGTCGCGAACGAGCTGGAAGAAATCCTTGTCGCCCGTCACGATCACGAGGCCGTAGCCTTCGGCGACGGCCCGCTCGACGACCGTTCCAATCACATCGTCGGCCTCGTAGCGCTCGCAAGTGAGAATCGGCACGCCTAGCGCTTCGCACGCGCGATGCACCAGTGGGATCTGCACGGCGAGTTCATCGGGCATCGGTGGCCGGTTCGCCTTGTAGTCGGCCGCGAGCTCGTCGCGGAACGTCGGGCCGGGGAGGTCGAAGGACGCCGCGATGTACTGAGGTTCCTGCTCTTTCAGGAGCTTCCGCAGCATCGCGACGAAAATGTAGACGGCATTGGTGGGAACCCCCCGCGAGTTTCGAAGCAGCGTGCCCTCGGCGGTACGGATTGGCGCGTGATACGCGCGGTACATTTGCGAGCTGCCGTCGATGAGATACAGGACCGGCTTAGAGGGCATGAAGGCAACGAAATTTTTACTATATCATTGGCCGAAGATGCGGCTCCCTGGCGTCGTGCTCGTCGTACGCTGCTGGGCCGCAGGGGGTGCGGCGGCGGGTTCTTCAGACAGTACGAGTACGAAGAAGAGATGTCCCTCTCGCTCGACGGGAGCGCGACGATTTATGTAAACAGCTCGGTGTCGGCGCTCGACGCCCTGCGCGGCGCGACGTTTGATCCCGGCCCGATGGCGCCGTTCGATCGCACCGCCTTCCTCGACTACTTCGAGTCGTCGGTGGCACGTGTCAACCACGTGCGCTCGTCGCGCCGCAATAATCGCCGCTTCGTCCACGTTCAGCTGGAAGTGGACGACGTGAGGTGTCTCTCCGAGGCGCCGCCCTTCGCGTGGTCGTCGTACCATTGGAACGGGACGGCGATCTCGTGCGGTATCGTCAGATTGTGGGCGCGCTGGCAGGCCACGGCGCGAAAGACGGGATCGACCACACCTATTGGACGGGCGAGGAGTTCGTGGCTTTTCGCGTTCACATCCCTCTATCGCACGCTGTGGCTGTTCGGCGCTACGATCGGCGGTCGCTGCCAGTTTCGGGGTGATTCTTTGGCTGGTCATTTCAAAAGGGAAAGAAGCCAGAAACCAGTTCTGACTCACCTGCCGTCGTCAGAATCGGAACACGAAGTACAGGCAAATCGTGCGGCCGCCTGTTTCGCCGATGGAGGGAACCGAGAAGTGCACGTTCGACGTCGCCTTTCCCAAACCCTCGCCCTAGCGGCGGCCGGTTCGGAGCCCCAACTCGTCGGTGGGAGTCGTCGTATCCTGGCTGACCGGCGTGTTCTACCTGATGAGCTTCTGATTGTTGAATAGGTTGTAGACGTCGAACATTACCCAAGGCCGAAGCGCGCGGAACACCGGCACGCCGTAGACGACGCTGAAGTCGAGCACCTGGAACCCCTTGAACTCACCCGCCCCGCGCTCGCCGAAGAACACGTCCTGGCTGACCGGAGCATCCGGATAACCGGCTGCTGCGAGTGCGGCACCCTAAATGGCCGTGATCGGCTGACCGACCGCGGCATAGCTAGACGTCGTGCCGGAGTCGATGCGCCAGAGACCCGAAACCGTCGCGTCGCCGTATTGGCCGAGGCGGAAACTGTAGATGCTCCACAGCCGCACCTTGTGCCACTGGAAGTCGTCGAGGCGCCCGTCGGGATAGTGGCGTGCCGCGTTGAAGATCTGGGGATAATCTCCGATGGCGCCCACCAAGCCCGGTTGGTTCCTGGCTTCGCCCTCGTAGTTGCCGTCGTTCTTCAATTGCACGGTGTAGTGGCCGTTCACCGTCCAGCCGTTCAAGATGTTGTACCGGCTCTGAAACAGGACCCCGTCGTACTGCCGCCACGCGACGAGCGCGGGACTTCGTCTCATTGTCCGCGTTCTCCTAATCTTGAGCCACCGTTCAGGAGCCCACGAGGCATGCGCAGTGCCACCTTAATGATAGGGAAACTCCGCTCGAAAGAGACTCCATCTTGAGGCTCTGGCGGAGGTGGAGCGAAAAACAGTGAAACCGGACAGGTAGCTAAATGTCGCCGCAGATAGCGTCTGCCAGTTGCTTGGTCGTCGCTTGACCACCGAGATCCGGCGTGCGGTTCTTCCCCGACGCAACTACGCGCTCGATGGCGCCGACGACGCGGTCGTGCAAATTGCGATGGCCGAGATGGTCGAGCATCATCGCACCGGCCCAGATGGCGCCAATCGGATTGGCGATCCCTTTCCCCGCGATGTCTGGCGCCGACCCGTGGATCGGCTCGAACATCGACGGGTACTGGCGTTCAGGATTGATGTTCGCGCCCGGAGCAATGCCGAGACTGCCTGAAATCGCAGAGCCAATGTCGGTGAGGATGTCGCCGAAGAGGTTCGAGGCAACGATAACGTCGAGCGTCTGCGGATGCGTCACCATCCGCGCCGCGATCGCGTCCACGTGATATTTGCGGTACTCGACCGATGGATAGTCCCGTTGCACGACGTCTGCCACCTCGTCCCAGAACACCATCGAGTGACGCAATGCGTTCGACTTGGTTGCACTCGCGAGGAGCCTGCGTGGCCGTTTCGCCGCCGTTTCGAACCCGTACCGCAGAATGCGCTCGACTCCCTTGTGCGTGAACACGCCGGCCTGCATCGCCACCTCATGCGGCGTGCCGACGTGCACGCGGCCTCCAAGCCCTGCGTATTCGCCCTCTGAGTTCTCGCGCACGCAGACCATGTCGATGTCGGTCGCGCCACGGTTCGCGAGGGGCGAGGTGAGCCCAGGCAGGAGCCGTATCGGCCTGAGGTTGACGTATTGCTGAAAGTGCTGGCGGATCGGCAGCAGCAGATCCCAGACCGCGATGTGATCGGGCACACTCGGGGCGCCGATCGCGCCGAGATAGATGGCGTCGAACTTCGCGAGTCGCTCGAAGCCGTCCTCGTCCATCATGCGCCCATGACGGGTGTAGTAGTCGCAGCACCACGGGAGCGCGGTGAACGCGAGTGAGACGCCCGAACCGCGCGCCGCGCGGTCGAGCGCCGCCATACCGGCTGGGATGACCTCCTGGCCGATGCCGTCGCCAGCCAGGACCGCAATCTTGTGTGTTCGTGGGGTCGTCATGCGTCGCGCAAGGGGCTACACCCGGGTCTACCTGAGATCGCGAACCGCTGGAATGTCTGGCAGGCCCGTGGCTTCGGTCGCGGCGCGTACGATCGCGTCGCCCATGGCCTCGGCCGCGAGCGCTCCAATGACCCCAACGTCCGCGCTATCCGCGTGCGCGCCTGTGGCAAGCGCGAAAATCGTGTCGCCGTCTACCGGCGTGTGAACCGGCGCGATCGCGCGAGCGTAGCCGTCGTGCGCCATCTCGGCCACGCGCTTCGCATCGGTCTTCGACAAGCGGACGTTGGTTGCGACGACACCCAGCGTGGTGTTGTTCGCGCTCGTGGGAAGGAGGGCGCCGCTGCGAAGGAGCTTGCGCGCATCGGCCAACGATCGCCCATCTGCCGTGCGGACGCCCGCAACAAGCTGGCCGGTCGCAGGATCGATCACATCGCCGAAGGCGTTGACGACGACGAAGGCAGCAATGATGACCCCATCGGGCAGCGTGAGGGCCGTGCTGCCGACGCCGGTCTTCATGGCCCGAGCCATTCCGGCCGCTTTCCCGGCGGTCGCGCCCGCGCCCGCGCCCACACTTCCTTCGACGACAGGTCCGGTCGTCGCGCTTCTGGCGGCCTGATACCCGCAATCGGTGCCAGGCCGGACAAGTGGATTGCCAACTCCCAGGTCGAACAACGAGGCAGCCGGCACGATCGGCACGCGGGCCGAGCCGAAAGGAAAGCCGATCTTGCGTTCTTCGAGGTACCGCATCACGCCGGACGCTGCATCGAGCCCGAAGGCGCTTCCACCCGACAAGACGATCGCGTGCACCTGCTGCACGGAATTGACAGGATCAAGGAGATCCGTCTCGCGTGTGGCGGGCGCCGCGCCACGGACATCCACACCGGCGGTGGCGCCGCCTTCGGTGAGGATGACCGTGCAGCCGGTTGGACGTTCGGTCAACGTGTGATGCCCGACCTTGATGCCGGGGACCGCGGTCAGCGTGGCGTTGGTCAGAGGAGGAATTGTACGCTGGGCCACCGGGTCGCCGACGGCAGCCAGAGCCAGCAGCACGACGACCGGCCAGACACGCATGAATTCTTAGTCCTTGAGATTCTCGAAGCGCGCGAGCTCGGCGTCGGGCATCGAATAGGTGTGCTCGACCTGGGGAAAGCGGCCGAGGCGCACGTCCGCAACGTAGCGTTCGAGCGCGGCGAGGATCGTGCTCGCGACGTCGGCGTACTGTTTGACGAACCGGGGCACGTGTCCGATCGAGATCCCGAGCAGGTCGTGCCAGACCAGCACCTGGCCGTCACAGTCCGGTCCGGCGCCGATCCCGAATGTCGGAATCGTCAGTTCCCGCGTGATATGCGCGGCCACTGGCGCGGGCATCGCTTCGAGCACGATCGCAAAGCAGCCGGCCTCCTCAAGCGCCTGCGCGTCCTCGCCGAGGCGAACGGCCGTCGTCGCGGTGCGTCCTTGAGGCTTGTAACCGCCAAGAAGCGTCGCTGATTGCGGCGTCAGTCCGATGTGCCCCATGACAGGGACGCCGGCACCGACGAGCGCCCTGGCTCGCTTCAAGGTTGAACCGGCGCCTTCGAGCTTCACGGCGTCGGCATGGCCGTCCTTGACGAAGCGGACAGCATTTTTCAGCGCTGTCCGATTGGAAATCTGAAAAGACCCAAACGGCATGTCGACGACAACGAGCGGCCGCTCCGCACCTCGCGCGACGGCGCGCGTCAGCATGAGCATCTCCTCGACGGTGACCGGCATCGTCGAATCGTGCCCGAGAAGAGTCATCGCCGCCGAATCACCGACCAGCACGACGTCGATCCCCGCGGCGTCGGCGAGGCGGCCGCTAGGCGCGTCGTACGCCGTGACCATGACGAGCCGCGCGCCGCGGCGTTTCATCTCGGCGAGATCCGACAACGACCGTTTGCCAACGGGTATCTTCACGGTCTCTTCTCCTTCCTGAGTACCACATTATCGATCAAGCGCGTCGAGCCGACGCGGGCGGCAATCGCCAGCGTCGGCTGACCGTCGAGATCGGCGACGGCGACGTAATCCGGATCGAGACCAGCCAGCTCGCTGCGGGCGGCTCCCACCGGGTCGCGGCCCTGGCGATGGGCGGCCTCCCCGGCGGCGAGCGCACGCGGGATGGCGAGCGCGCGGCGGCGGTCGTCAGCGGATAGACGAACGTTCCGCGACGAAAGCGCGAGACCATCGGCATCGCGGACGGTCGCGATCGTCCTGATCTCGACCTCCAGATTCAGGTCGCGCGCCAGCCGCTTGACCACGGCAACCTGCTGCGCGTCCTTCTGGCCGAAGAAAGCCACATCCGGCTGCACGATCGTGAACAGCTTCGCGCAGATCGTCGCCACCCCTCTGAAATGGCCCGGCCGAAACTCGGCTTCCAGACCGCGGGCCGGTCCCTCGACCTCCACCCAGGTCGCATATCCGGGCGGATACATTTCCTCGACGTCGGGAGCGAACAACACGTCGACTCCGGCCTCGCGGGCGATGGCTTCGTCGCGCGTGCCGTCCAGCGGGTAGCCGGCCAGATCAGCGGGATCGCCAAACTGTGTCGGATTCACAAACGAGCTGACGACGACTACTCCCGACTGGCGTCGCGCTGCCGCAAACAGCGCGGCATGGCCGCCGTGAAACGCGCCCATCGTCGGCGCGAGCCCAATCGTCGAGCCGCCGGGCAACGAGTCGAGTGCACACCGGAGGTCAGCGATTGTACGAAAAGTCTTCACGGGCCCGTGGTTCTGGCCAACGCCTGGTACATCGCCTCAAGCTCCGGCGTGCGCTGGCGAATGGCCGCCAGATGCGCCTCCACCGTCGTCCAGTCGCCGCGCGCGATCGGTCCGGTCAGCTCGAAGCCATTGTCGATCGTGCGCCGCATCAGCGGCAGGAGCGCCTCGGGTGGCGCTCCTGCCTGTTCGAACAGGCGCTTGGCCGAAACGTAGAGGGTGACGAGGTAGTTCGAGGCAATCGCCGCGCCCGCGTGATAGAGCGTTCGCGCCTCGTCGGGAATCTCGAATGCGCGCAGGCCGAGACGGTCGGCGAGCCTGAAGGCGCACGAGCGGGCCGCATCGCTTTCGGCCGTGACGGCCGCCCATGCGCCGTCAAGCTGTTCGGGCGCTCCGGTTCGGTTGAATGTCTGCAGCGGGTGCAGGCCGAACCGGCGGACGTGCGGCGCCAGCGCGCCAAGAGGCGTCGCCCCGCTGACGTGTGCGACCCACGGCCCGACATCGAGCGTCGCGGCGATGTTCCGGATCGCCGAATCGGGGACGCATAACAGAACGAGGTCCGGCTCCACCTCGCCGAGCTCGATCCCCCGCCCACGCAGTCGAGCGCTGATCGCCGATCCGACCCGGCCATGGCCGACAACGCGGACACTCTTGAGCATGTTGGCCATCCTGTCGATTCTACCGGAGTGCCAACCTCATCCGCAGCGCGGGTCTGTGCACCCGCCGAATTGAGGTCCCCCCGGTAGCTCGGGTCTGGACCTGCCAAGTCACGGCGAGCGGGTCTGAAGACGCGCGCTGCACGAGAGGCTACAAAGGTGCAAAAATGTAACGCATGCGCTGCACACTCGCACTCACGGCCGCCGTGCTCATCTCGGTCGTTATGCTCACCGCCTGCTCCGGCCAGCAATCCCAACCGTCGGACGCTTCCGCTTCCGGCCCGATGCCGACCGTTCAACTGACGCCGATGGGCGAGCTCCCCGACATCGACGTGGCCGCCGTGCTCGCGCACACGAAGACGCTCTCGTCGGACCTGTACGAAGGGCGCGGTCCCGGCACCAAAGGCGAGGAGCTCACGGTCAGCTACCTGGTCGATCAGTTCACAAAGATCGGCCTGAAGCCGGGCAACACGGATGGTACGTACATCCAGAAGGTACCGCTTGTGGGCATTACGGCCGATGGCGCGCCGCTCGTTGTGAGGAAGGCGGCCGGCGAGGGCGCCGAATATCGGCTCAAGTGGGGCGACGATGTCGTTGCGTGGACCAAACACGTGGCCGACCGTGCCAGCATCGAGAACTCCGAGATGGTGTTTGTCGGCTACGGCGTCGTAGCGCCGGAGTTTGGCTGGGACGACTATAAGGGCGTCGACGTAAAGGGCAAGACCCTGGTCATGCTCATCAACGATCCGCCCGTGCCCGATCCGTCCAACGCGTCGGAGCTCGATCCGAAGACATTCGGCGGCCGCGCCATGACCTACTACGGTCGCTGGACGTACAAGTTCGAGATCGCCGCGGAAAAGGGCGCCGCTGGAGCTGTGATTGTCCATGAAACCGGTCCGGCCGGCTATCCCTTTGCGGTCCTGCAGAGCAGCAATCTCGGCGAGAAGTTCGATTTGGTCACGCCCGACAAGAACATGAGCCGTGCGTCAATCGAAGCGTGGATCACGCTGGATCAGGGGAAGAACCTGCTGAAGATGGCAGGCCAGGATTTCGACGCGCTGAAGCGGCAGGCGACCACGCGGGCGTTCAAGCCGGTGCCGCTTGGGCTCCGCGCGTCGATGACGCTTCGCAACAAGCTCCGCACCATCGAATCGAAAAACGTCGTCGCGAAGCTTGAGGGCCGCGATGCGAGTCTGAAGGACGAGTACGTGATCTACACCGCGCACTGGGATCATCTCGGTATCGGGGTGGCGGTGGACGGCGACCGCATCTACAACGGCGCGGTCGACAACGCCGTCGGTACCGCCGGACTGCTGGAGATCGCGCGCGCCTACACGAAGCTGCCGACGCCGCCGAAGCGGTCGATTCTGTTTCTCGCGGTCACGGCGGAGGAGCAGGGCCTCCTCGGGTCGGAGTACTACTCGGTGACGCCGATTTACCCATTGGCGAAGACGGCCGCGATGATCAACATCGACACGCTCAACGTCCACGGCCGGACGACAGATCTGACGCTCGTCGGGTACGGCGCTTCCGGCCTCGACGACTACACGCGCGACGCGGTGCAAGAGCAAGGACGCGTGATTCGTCCCGATCCGGAGCCTGAAAAGGGATTCTATTACCGCTCCGATCACTTCAACTTCGCCAAGCAGGGCGTGCCCGCGCTCGATCCGGACGAAGGCGTCGAATTCGTGGGGCGGCCGCCGGAGTATTCGCAGAGGGTGCGCGGCGACTACACAGAGCGCGATTACCACAAGCCATCGGATATCGTGCGGCCCGACTGGGATCTCGGCGGCGCCCAGGAAGATTTGAAAGTGTTCTTTGCGGTCGGGTATCGGGTCGCCGAGGCGGAGAAGCTTCCGGAGTGGAAGCCGGGCAACGAGTTCCGCGCCAGGCGTGAGGCGATGCTCGGCAAGTTGATTTCCTCGGCAGCGGTGCCCTCTGGTGACACGAATGTGAAGGAAGTCGAGGCGTGGCGCGCCAAGCATGAGAGCGACTACACGCGCGACTGGGTTCCGCTCGCCGGCCTGTTCTTCCTGAAGCCGGGCGTGAACAGCGCAGGGAGCGCTTCGTCGAACGACATCGTACTGCCGAGACGTACGCCTCTTTCGATCGGCCGATTCGTCTACCGGAACAGCAGAATCCGCTTCGAGCCGGCTCCTGACTCCGCCGTCACGTTGAAAGGCCAGCGCGTCGCATCGCCGGTCGATCTCCGGTCCGACGGCGGAACCCAGCCGGCCGACGAGCTCACGCTTGGCGACATCGCGCTCTGGGTGCACGAAAGCGGCGATCGCCTGGCGATCCGATTGCGCGATCCCCAGAGCGAGAATGCGCGATCGTTTGCCGGCTTCCGATGGTTCCCCATCGACGAGCGGTGTCGGGTCGTCGCGAGGTTCATCAAGGATGCGGCGCCTCGTGAAGTGAAGGTCGAGAGCCTCACCGGCGACGATCAGACCTACACAACCGAGGGCATCGTCGAGTTCATGCTGAACGGCCAGACGATTCGCATGCGCCCGATGACCACGAGGCCGGGGCGCTTGTATTTCATCTTTAGGGACGGCACGAGTGGGAAGGAAACCTACGAGGCGGCGCGGTTCCTGTATTCGGACCTTCGTCCTGACGGCACGACCGTGCTCGATTTCAACGAAGCCTACAATCCGCCGTGCGCGTTCAATCCCTACACGACGTGCCCGCTGCCGCCGCTCGAGAACCGGTTAGCGATGCGCATCGAGGCGGGCGAGCTGAATTACGTCGAACATCGGTAGCGTGGGGCGTAGCGCGGGACTTCAATCCCGCTCACAGGCAGGTCTAACGACCTGCGCTACACGCGAATGCATCTCTACCTTGTCCACCACGGCGATGCAGTCGGACCGGAGATCGATCCGCGCCGTCCGCTGTCGGAGAGGGGCCGTGAAGCTATCGAGCGCTTGGCTGTCGAGGCGGCGGCTCGCGGGGCACGTCCTGCCGTTGTGTGGCACAGCGGCAAGCTGCGCGCGCGCCAGACGGCCGAAATCTTCTGGCGAGCCTGCAACGCGCTCGCGGAGTTTTCGGCGATGCGCGATCTGCAGCCGGAGGATCCGGCCGAGTGGATGCGCGATCGTCTTCGCGGCGAGCCACGCAACGTTGCGATTACAGGTCATTTTCCCCATCTGCCGCGGCTGCTCGCGCTGCTCGACCACACGGCGGACGCCTTTCCCCTGCACGGCATCGCTGCGCTCCAAACGGATGACGAGGGCGTGACCTGGAAGGAACTGTGGCGGATCGAGGGCGCGGTCGGGTCCGGCTGAAGCTCGGACACTACCGAAGTGCGCGTCCGTGTTCGACCAGCAGATCCCAGGCTCGACGGACATCTTCTTCGCGGGTGCGCAGATGGCCGATCGCCAGGCGAATAGCGACCCGGCCGTGGAGACGGGCGTGCGACATGAATACCTCGCCGGTTTGGTTCACAGCGTCAACAAGCCGCTCGTTCGCGGCGTCCAGCTCGGCATCGGATGACGTGATGCAGGAAGGTCTCAAGCGGAAGCACACGACGCTGAACGGGACGGGCGCCAGGCGCTCGAAATCGGCGTGCGCGTCCACCCACGCGGCAAACTGCCGCGCCAACTGAATGTGCCGGCTGAGATGTTCGCGAATCGCGCGCGCGCCGTAAGAACGCAGGATCATCCAGAGTTTCAGCGAGCGGAAGCGGCGGCCAAGCTGCACGCCGGTGTCCATCAAGTTTCTGGCTTCGGACTCCATTGTGCGGAGGTAGTCCGGTGTGAGCGAGAACGTCGCGAGCAGGACATCCATGCGACGGCAGTAGAAGGCGCTCAGATCGAACGGCGTGAACAGCCATTTGTGCGGGTTGACGACGAGCGAATCGGCGCGGTCCGCGCCCGCGAGGACGTGCGCGTGCGACGGCAGCATGGCGGCGACACCTCCGTAGGCCGCGTCAACGTGGAGCCATATGCGCTCGCGTGCGCAGATGTCGGCGATGCCAGGGACGGGATCGATACTCGTTGTGGCCGTTGTGCCGACTGTCGCCACCACAGCGATCGGCAGCATTCCGGCCCGACGGTCCTCGACGACGGCTTGCGCGAGCAGGTCCGTGCGAAGACGGAACTCGTCGTCCACGGGGATCTTGCGGACCGAATCGTGACCCAACCCGATCGCGATGGCTGCCTTGTCGATCGAGGAATGCGTCTCGTCGGAGCAGTACACTCGAAGGCGCGGCACCTCCGGGCGTCCCGCCAGCCCGCACTCTCGCGCTCCCGGAACCGCGCTCTCGCGTGCCGCGGCGAGCGCGTGAAGCGTGGCAATCGACGCGGTGTCGTAAATCACGCCCTCGAAGGGCTCCGGCAGGCCTATCAGCTTTCGCAGCCACCCAAGCGTGACCTGCTCGAGCTCGGTGGCCGCCGGTGACGTGCGCCAGAGCATAGCCTGCTGATTGAGGGCCGCCGATAGGAATTCGCCGAGCACACCCGGTGGGCTCGCGGTGATCGTGAAGTACGCGAAGAAGCGCGGATGGTTCCAGTGGGTCAGGCCTGGCACGAGCACGCGCTCGAAGTCGGCCATGATGGCGTCGAAGGGTTCGGGATCCTCCGGCGCCTCGCCCGGGAGCGCGGACCGAATTTCGCCCGGTCTTACCCGGGCGAGGACCGGATAGCGGTCGGAGTGCTCCAGGTAGTCCGCAATCCAGTCGACAAGCTCGTGGCCGTGGCGCCGAAAGCTCTCGTCGTTCATTGATCGACTGGGCGTTCAGCCGCGATGGCGGGCGGCGTAGTCGATCGCGAACTGCTTCAGCACGGGGCTCGTCATGCCGAGCGCAGTGGCCTCCTCGGCGGCGCGATTGGCGTCCCACTTGTCCACGACGAGCCGCTTGATCAGCCACATCGCAGCAGCCCGGTTCGCACCGGCGCAGTGAATGAAGGCCGGCTGGTTCGCGGGGTTGTTGATCGCGGCCAGAAACCGATCGGCTACGGCGGGATCGGGCGAGGCCCCATCGAACGGGATATTGACGTAATTGATGCCAGCGGCCTTGGCTGCAGCTTCAGATTGGGGGATGTTCGCTCCCGGCTCGGTGGGCTGCCGGAGGTTGATGATCGCCACGAATCCCATTTTCTCGACCGCCGGAATGGCTTCCACTTCTGTGGCGCCGGCGCATGCGACGGTCGTTTCGAGCCGCGCCAGGTTTCTGATGCCCACAACGGTCTGCTTAGTAACCTGTTGGGCCGCCGTGCCAACGGTGAGGACCACACCGGCGACGGACAAAACGGCGATCGATGCGCGCATCTTCATGGCACAGCCTCCAGATACAACGGTTACATCATACGCGTTGGGGCAGGTGGGACAGGTGGGGCAGGTAGGACGAGTGGAGCCCGAAGGCAGGATGGAAAAGAATGGGCTGAAGGTTCGATTCTCCAGCCCTACCCGCCCAGGTTCATCCGCCTGAAGGTTACTTTTCGATTATGATCGTGACGGACGACACGAGGCGGGCTGTCACTTCGGTTCCGGCGGGGAACGTGGCGGCGCTGGGGTCACTGGCCATGACCGCTGCCGTACCGCCGCCCGCGCCCGCTGTGGCGCCGCCGATGATCGCACCGAGGATTGCGCCAGCCGCCGCGCCGCCTCCAATTTTCGCGGCGCTGGCGTTGCCCGGCGCGTTGCCGTGGCGATAAATCGTTTCCGTGGCGATGGGCAGCCTGGTGCTGTCGGCCAGCACGATCGCGTGGAAGCGGATACCGAGGCGAGCGCGCTCCTTGAACCTGCCGCCACGCTCGACGAGCATCACCGATCCAAGGACGCGCGAACCGGCGGGCATGGCCACTTCGTGGGTCACACGTACGTCGCGGACGACTCGCGCCTCCACACGATCTTCCACGCGAGCGTGTTCGCTGCTAATCGCCGTGTCCAGTTGCAAGCCAATCACGGAGTTCGCAGAGACGACGAGCTCCTCGAAGGTTGGCTCGAACGGCTGGGCAGCTTCTATCGCTTCCGCCGTGGAGCGCTCTTCTGTTGGCGCCACCGGAGGCGTCTCAGTCGCAGAGACGGCCGGCGCGGGGGCTTCCGCTGTTGACCCAGATGCGGTCGCTGGTCGAGTTCGATCCGGAGGGAGCAACTGACCGCTCGGCGGGACCGCCGCGTCGGCCCGCCTCGTCGTTTGCTCAGCCGGCCGCGCCGGCGCGTTGTGGCGCCTGTCCTGAGCAGTCGGAACTGCGACGGCGTTCTTCGCCCCGGTCGTGAGCGCGAAGCTCGTCGCGTTGCCAAGCGGAGCCTGGGTGTTCTTAACCGGCGCGACCGACCCGTCGGCCGACCCGGGCACTGCCACGGCAGCCGATGGCTCTGCGACGGCGTTGTGCCTGCTGGCGAGATATCCACCTCCTGCGGCAGCGGCGATGCAGGCGGACGCCAGAGCGGTAAGGGCGAGTCGATTCGAGAGCATGGCGGTCTAGTCTCCTTGAATCGACCCAAGCTTACGCAAGGCCTGTACCCAGCTTCACTTTCAGCTAGAATGGGTAAGTTATTTGAAATGACAACGTTAACAAGATCCGATCAGCCTGGTGAATTGTCCCCTCCAAGTGAACTGTCCTCGGAACGCCTACTTGCTGAGGCTCGACGTTAATCCGCGGATACAAGAGTGAATACCCCCCTCGGAGGGGTGTCAGACACCCATTGAAGACGCCTCCACCCGGTTTCAGACACCGCGGTGGTTCTCCTTCGCCAGTCCGTGGGCCCGAAATTTGTCAGCCACGCGACTAGGGCTAAGATTCCCGTCGTGGCGGGTCCGAGCGACGTCGTAGTCGTCGGCGCCGGAATTATCGGGTGCGCCGTGGCGTACGAGCTGGCGCGCCGCGGAGCCTCGGTTGAGATCGTGGACGACCGCCCGGCGGGCATGGGTGCGACGCAGGCCTCGGCTGGTGTCCTGGCTCCGTACATCGAAGCGCGAGAGGGCGGCCCACTTCTCGATCTGACAGTCCGCAGCCTTGAGCTGTTCGACAAGTTTGTAGCGCGCGTCAGCATGATCAGCGGCGTCAACATCTCGTATCGTCGCACCGGCAGCCTTGACGTCGCCACCGAGCCGGAAACGCTGCGGCGGTTCCACGCGACAGCTGAATTTCTTGCCCGGCGCGGAATTCCTGCGAAGGTGCTTGGCGCCGAGGGTACCAGAAGCGAAGAACCGCACCTCGCCGAGGACGTCATCGGCGGCCTACTCATTCCCCCGCACGGATTCGTCGCGACCGGCGAACTGACCCGCGCCCTGGCGGCGGTGGCCCGTCGTCATGGCGCACAGCTCATCGAGCATGGGCGGGTACGGCGAATCTCCCGCGCAAGTGGCGATCTCGTTGTGACCACCGACCGCGGGTCGCTGACGGGCAACGCCGTTGTGGTAGCCGCCGGAAGCTGGTCGGGACAGATCGACATCGAGGAAATCGCCGCGCGAGTGCCGGTGCGGCCCGTTCGTGGTCAGCTTCTGCATCTGGCCTGGAGAGGTCCGCCCCTTCGTCGTGTCACCTGGGGCGAGCGCTGCTATCTCGTACCCTGGGACGACGGGACGCTCCTGGTCGGGGCTACAGTCGAAGAGGCTGGGTTCGACGAGCGGACGACGGCAGCCGGAGTGCGTGATCTGGTCGAGGCGGCGTGTGAGCTGGCGCCGCGCGCGTGGGGGGCGAGCTTCGTGGCGGCGAAGGTGGGCCTACGGCCGGCCACCCCCGACGACCTGCCCGTGATTGGCGCGTCAGGCGTGCTGCCCAACCTGATGTACGCGACGGGTCACTACAGAAACGGCGTCCTGCTGTCGGCGCTCACGGCGCGGCTCGTGGCGGACGCGATGCTCGAGAACCGGGTCGATCCGATATTGGCTGCGACGAGCCCGCAGCGGTTCGGGGACTTGTGAAAGAAGTCGCCACCGGCGAGCGCAGGTACCGCCTTGTTGCCGCAGAGCGAGACGGCAAGTGGGTCGCTCAGGCCGAACGCGTCGATTCCGGCGAGCGATTCGGGATCGACTGCGCCGGATCGACAGAGATGGAGGCCGTCGACAGGCTCGCTCGATGGCTCGATTGGCAGCATGAGCACGCGGCGGCGCTTGCGGCGCTTGAACAGGCCGAGCGCGCCTATCACCGGACCCTTGCGGGGAGTGCGTTCGCGGGCCCAAGCGAAGGTCCAACGGCCGTCGAGCTGCAGAGCGAGTCGCTCGACGCTCTGGAAGGGGCGCGCGTGCGGCTCGATGAGGTCCGCGCGAGGAGGCCCGATTAGGGGGAAGTGGGGCAGCGATGGCGAGATTATCGGCAGTGGAGATCGACGAGCGCATCAAGGGTTTGAGCGGCTGGAAGCTCGAGGGCACCGGGATCAAGAAGCAGTTCGCGTTTGCCGGATTTCCCGAGGCGGTCGCATTCGTGAGCCGGCTGGTCCCCGAAGCCGAAACGGCGGACCATCATCCGGACATCGCGATCAACTACAGGCGCGTCACGCTAACGTATTCCACGCACAGCGAGGGCGGGCTCACGGCGAAAGACTTCGTCGGCGCGGCCATGGCCGATCGGGTCGCACATGCGACTTAAGAAAACCTACAGCTCCCGCGAAGTCGCGGCGTTGACAGGACTCAGCGCGCGGCAGCTTCAGACCTGGGACACGGGCGGCCTGCTGGCTGCCGCGATTCCTACACATCGCACGGCCGCAGGCGGGTACACCGAGCGCCGCTACACGCCGATCGAGCTGTTCGAGCTGCTGGTCCTTGCGGACCTGCGGCGCCGCGGGATTTCGGTGCACCAGCTTCATCGGATCCTCGACACGCTGAAGCAGCAGTTTGGCACGCGGTTATTCGACGCGACCGGCGGCGGCGGGCCGGTGCAGCTGCTGACTGACGGGCGGCAAGACATCTACGCGCGTACCTCGGGCGGCGAGTTCTACAATCTGTTGAAGGAGCCGACGCAGCCCCTTCTGGTCGTGGGAGACGAAGGGCTCTTGAAGGAACTGAGCGGGAAGGTCCGGGCTAGGAAATCGGGAAAATCTTCTCGAGGTCGTCGGCTGGCCGCGGGATGACGTGAACGCCTACCAGCTCGCCGACTCGCCGCGCGGCCGCCGCACCGGCGTCGGTCGCCGCTTTGACCGATCCGACGTCGCCACGCACGATAGCGGTGACGAGGCCGGCGTCTACCTTCTGCCAGCCAACGAAGACGACGTTCGCGGTCTTGACCATCGCGTCGGCGGCCTCGATCATCCCCACGAGCCCGCGCGCTTCGATCATGCCAAGAGCGCTGCCAACCTCGTACTTGCCAGCCATACTCGCGTACTCTACCACAGCTTCTGGTGCGCGCTGTGCCAGGGGGTAGTGGGCTACTTTGAATTCGACTGATCTGGCGGCTCGTTCGGATTCGTGCGATCATGGGCTATGCCAAAGCCGGTTAAGAATAAGGTCAGCAAGCCCAAGCACACAGCCTCAGACCCCATCTTGAGAGCTAGCCAGATGTTCAACGAGCACATGGAGAAGGCCGGAGAAGCCACAGAGTCACCCTCGGATGAACCAGATGTCAATCTTTCCACATACATGTCCGAGATCGGCCAGAAAGGGGGTAAGGTTGGCGGGAAACGACGCCTGGAGACGATGACTGCTGCGGCCAGGAAACGGGCGGCGTCAAGAGCAGCTAGGGCCAGGTGGTCGAAGACGAAGAACCCTAGAAAATAGGCGCCCTTGGGCCTCACATTGGGCTAGCATCTCAGCTCCGGTTGCATGGATGGCAAGCCAGAGTTCCCGCCGGTACTGCTAGATGGACTTCATCCGAAAACATTGGATGAGCTTGAGGCTCTGTGCGTGGATGGCTTTGACCTGTCCACGACTCGGCCAACGATCATGGCTGGCCTGAGAAACATGGTGCAAAAGTTGGAGGCGGAGGGCATCGAGGCCGATCTGTGGGTAAACGGCAGTTTTCTCACCAAGAAGATCGACCCGGAGGATGCGGATATTGCCCTGCGCATCAGTGAGGCCGCGCTGGTCGGTGCGATGCCTAACCAGAAGGCCGTACTTGATTGGTTTGGCACTGCGCAGACGAAGCAATACTTCCATTGCCACTGTTTCATGTTTTGCGAGGTGCCAGCGGGTCATTCATGGCATCCAGGCTTCGACATCCGTCAGTACTGGATTGACGAGTACGGCAAGTCGAGACAAAACGAACCGAAAGGCATTGTCGTACTCACCATAGGCGGCGGTTGCCAATGAGCGAATTACTCGAACTAAGCCATAGACTTCAGGACACAAGCTCGGCAGTTGCTCAATTGAAACGGGCACTTGCAGAGCATCCAGATTCTCCGGTTCTAAGGGTAAACCTGGAGTCTGTCTCTAAGAGATTCGATCAACTCCAGACCGAATTTAACGAGATGGCTGATCGAAGGGCGCTCGACGTGTGCTCCTATCGCCTCTTTGCCGAGTCCGATAGCGGGCCGTCGCTGCGGGGATTCTCTGGTGCTCTACACGAGTTTCAAGTTGCGTTTTCTTCTCTATTCGATGCCATTCAAAACGGTCCGCGCAGACGGAGCAGACTCAGTGCAGAAGTCGTCGAGTCAACAAGATTTGGCGTCGGATACGCATATGCCGGATCTTTGGGGGTAGTCCTGACGATTGGGCGGGAGCGGATGCTGTTCGATGCTGGTCCGCTAACCGATACGATTGAGACATTTTTTAGCATTGCACAAGCTCCGACCCGAGACGATATTCGTGAAATTGGCCGCAGGTTGGGGCCAGCACCATTGCGCTCGATCTTCAAGTGGGCTGACGCCCATGTCTCCGATGATATCGGGGCCGACATTTCCTGGAGGCACGGCGAATATGTTCGCAGCCTGTTGCTAGAAAGGGTTCAGATACAGCACCTTAGAGATGAAATAGATGCAACATCAGAGGAAACACGCAAGGAGTTGACCTTACGTGGCGTACTCACTGGGGCCAGCGTTGTGACGAAACGGTTTGATTTTCAGCCGGACGATAGTGAGGCTATTCACGGACATTTTAAGGATGCAATTAGCACCGAACACGAAGTCAGATTGCCGAGCGCAAGGTATAGAGTCAGAGTTGAAATAACTACTAAGGTCAGATACTCCAGCGAGGAAGAGACGACGACCTGGCATCTCATAAGTTTGGAGGAAATCGCTTGACATACTAAAGCTGCTTTAGTATAATAGGGTCATCATGAATCGCCTCAATGCCAAGACCCGCGCCCAAGCCATTAGATGCCTACTGGAAGGTTGCTCGATTCGCTCCACTGTCCGTATGACTGGCGTGGCCAAGAAGACAGTTTCGCGGCTCTTAGTCGAAGCTGGTGCGGTCGCCGCCGAATGTCAGGATCGCGTGATGCGAAACCTGCCGTGCCGTCGCATCCAGGTCGATGAGGTCTGGGGCTTCAACTACTGCAAGCAACGAAACGTGACCCAGGAGATTCAGGCAAAGGTTCCTAGTGCTGGCGACATCTGGCTATGGGTTGCGATTGACGCTGACACCAAGCTCGTGCCGTGCGTGATGCTCGGCTCGCGTAGCGCGGCCGACGCGCATGAGTTTGTGGCCGATCTAGCCTCGCGCCTGAGCCACCGCGTACAGATGACCACGGACGGCTACCGCCCCTATCTGGAAGCGGTCGAAGCAGCATTTGGTCAGGATATCGACTATGCGATGTTGGTCAAACTCTACGGCGCTGATCCCGATGGTGAGCGGCGCTACTCGCCCGCGCAGTGCAGTGGCAGCATTCCGAGGGTCATCCAGGGACGCCCGGAGCCAGCGCACATTTCCACGTCCCACGTGGAACGACAGAACTGGACTCTCAGAACCACGATGCGGCGCTACACCCGGCTGTCGAATGGCTTCAGCAGGAAGATCGAAAACCACATGGCGGCTGTGGCGCTGAACTACTTCGCCTACAATTTCATCAAGATTCACCGGACACTGCGCGTCAGCCCTGCGATGGCGGCAGGTGTCACGGATCGTCTGTGGGACGTATTGGATCTGGTCGGTTTACTCGAAGAAGCGGAGTCCAAAAAAGCCGCGTAAGTGGAGGGAAGTGGCGCATGAACGACAAGCCTAAGTGTGCTGAATGCGACAAAGAGATCAACGGCGAAGTCGTGTGGCACGCGCCATTTAGCAACATGAAGCGTGTTGGTCAGCAGGAGTCCCAGGTCATCGGCACCGCAAGTTCAAAGCAGCTAGACAACGGTCTCCCGTTTCATCCGAGATGCTTTGAGGATAGAACTGACGAAAAGTGGCGCCCGGAATCAAAGTAGCCCACTACCGTGCCAGGGCGGGTCTGAAGCCCCGCGCTACATCTGAGGTATGAACCGCTGCTACGCGAACAGTCCTGGAAAGTTCGACGGTCGCACGTCGTAGCCCGGGAAGATCGGCTTCTCATCGACGACGCCGAGGTGTCGGACGACGATTTCTGCGAACACGTCGCGGAAGTCGGTCGTGACCGCCAGGTCGCGCCCTTCGTACCGATGTTCGCGCGCCAGCCCAGGCCACTTTCCGTAGATGCGGCCGCCGCGGACGCCGCCGCCTAGGACCATCATGGCGTTGCCGTGACCGTGATCGGTGCCGCGGTTGCCGT
Organism: Vicinamibacterales bacterium; assembly: GCA_965197865.1. GTDB lineage: Bacteria > Acidobacteriota > Vicinamibacteria > Vicinamibacterales > CAVVIG01 > CBDANZ01. Next base: position 138,312 of record CBDANZ010000005.1, on the reverse strand, counting down.
TCTCGCTAACCGCCCGCCCGAACTCGGACATCGTCAGCACGACGGTGTCGTCCATGCGCTTGCCGAGGTCTGTGACGAGTGCCGCGATGCCTCTGGCAAAGTCGTCGAGCCTTGCGGCGAGCTGACCTTGCGCTGCGCCCTGGTTCACATGGGTGTCCCAGCCGCCGAGTTCGGCAAACGCCACTTCCAGACCGAGTCCGGCCGGCGAGAGCTGCGCGATCTGCTTAAGCGCTTGGCCGAAGGGGGTTCGGGGATAATCGGCACCGTGTTCGGGCTCGTATCTCAACGGGTCCGCGGTCTTTAAGGTCCTAATCGCCTCGAACGTTTCGCGGCCGGTGCCATTCAGCACGCGATCGGCAGCCGCGGCGTACTGCGCTTCAAATGAAGCGCCGAGCGCGTCGTCGTTGCCGCCGCGAATGCCGAACTGAGCAAGCTGGCTCATCGCGGTCGCCTCGAGCAAATCGCGGAAGTTGCCAAGGACGTGCGGCCGGATCGCTTCGCGCTCGTACTCCGTGAGTAGGTACCGCACCGGCCCTTTGCGCGCGTCGACGTTGAAGTGGTTGAACCAGAAGTCGGTCAGCACTTCTTCGAGCTGGCGTTCGCTGTAGATCGCGCGCAGCACTTTCTGTTCGGACAGCTCCATGAAGGGCAGATTGGCCGCCTGCCTGGCGTTCGCCATCAGCTGCGGACGCCTAGCGGGATCCTGATCATTGGGGTTTCCGGCCTGCTGGGCTTGCCGCCGCTGCCGCCTCGCCTCGGCGAGCGGCTGTTGGTAGCGCTCGGCAATCTCGCGCGAGCTCATCGTGATGGTGGTCAGCCCGGACAGCTTCCCTTCGACAGCGGCGTTCAGAATGCGTTCGGGATAGAGCTGCCGTTCGATATATCGCTGCAGCCCCATCTAACGGACTTTTTCGACCGCGCCCGGTCTGGGGCCGAACCCAATGCGGTTCAGCACGTGAACGATTGCGGCGTCGTCGGATGGAAACGTCGCGGCGCCCGGCAGGGCGAGACCCGCGCCCAGGACGGCAGAAACGAGAGCGGCGACTGTCAGTCTTCTCATTGGGGAAAGCCTCTGTGAGGGTTAGACTTGCGCCGGCTCGGAACGTTTAATGGCCGCGCATCGCTCTCAGGACTTCGCGCGCGGCAAGGGCGCCGGCTCGACCGTCGAGTCCCGTGCCCGGATGCATGCCTGAGCCGCACAAGTAGAGATTACGGATTGGCGTGCGGTAGCGCGCCCAGCCGAGCAGTGGCCGCGCCATGAACAACTGGTCGAGCGCGAGCTCGCCGTGGAAGATGTGGCCGCAGGTCAACGCGTACCTTCGCTCGAGATCGAGCGGCGTAATCACCTCACGCGCGACGATGAAGTGCAGAAATCCAGGCGCGTACTTCGCGATGGTGCGCGCCGTGATGTCGCCGAGACGGTCACGCTCGAGGTCCCAGGTTGTGCCGCGCAGCTCAAATGGCGCGAATTGCACATACGCCGACACCACGTGCTGGCCGGAAGGTGCGAGACTCGGATCGGTGATGGAAGGAATCGCCAGCTCGATCCAAGGCTCATCGGGATAGTTGCCGTACTTCGCCGCGTCGAACGCACGCTCGATCACGTCGACGTGGTCGGCGAGCCGCACCCGTCCAGAGAGCGCGGCGGCCTGCCGACCCTCGTCCAGCCGTCCGAGGGCAGTGAACCGTGGCAGCGCCGACATGGCGAAGTTCACTTTGGCGAGCGCGCCGCGCATGCGGACGTGCCTCACGGCGTGCAGGAATTCTGGCGAGAGGTGGACAGGATCGACCAAGCCGAGCAGCGTGCGACGCGGATCCGCATTTGACACGACATGACGCGCCGGGATCTGCTCTCCTGTCGTCAAGACGACACCGCGCGCCGTGCCGTCCTTCACGAGAATCTGCTGGACGCCCGCGCCGGTCCGGATCTCCGCGCCCGCCGCGCGGGCAGAGGAGGCCAGCGCGTCGGGGACCGCGCCTGTTCCACCGTGAGCCGTCCATCCACCGCCTATCGGGTCGCCGTTTCGTGCGGCGAGAAGGAGGAAGATGGCCGCGCTTCCGGCCGATCGAGGACCGAGAAACGAACCGAGCAGCCCGCCCGCGACGATCGTGGCGCGAAGAGGCTCGCTCTCGAACCATTCACTGGCAAAGTCGGCAATCGGCATCGGAAGCCAGCGCAGGAGCCGATAGGCGTTAGTCTTGCCGAGCGCTCGAAACCTTCGTCCTGTTTTCAGTAACTCGACCAGATCGCCCCCCGAGGGATGATCGATGGACGGCGGTGGCGCCGACAACAGCGGTCCAAGCACGCCCCCAACGGCTGCGAGGCTTGCACGAAACTCCACATATCGCCCTGCGTCACGTTGGGAAAAGCTCGCGATGTCACGCGCGGCTCCCTCGTGGTCCGTCCAGAGCGTGAGCGCGCGTCCGTCGACCGTCGGAGCGCACGCGAGCGCATCGCTACGAATGATCTGGAGGCCGTGACGCTCGAGGCCAAGCCCGCGCACGATAGCTGAATCCATTGTCGCCCAGTGCGAAAGCGTCGGGCAGCGAAAGCCTGGGCAGATCTCGGACGTGATCGCGCAGCCGCCGATCCGATCGGCGCGTTCGACGACCAGCGGCCTCACCCCCGCCTTTGCGAGCAGCGCCGCGGCGACGAGGCCGTTGTGACCGCCGCCGACAATGACGACATCGCGCGTAGATGCCATGCCTTTGCTAAACCAGGGAGACAGGAAGGACACGAAGGCCTTCGTGCACGAGGGCGTGCTTCGTGTGTCCTCGTGATCTTCGTGCCCTCGTGGTGACCGGTCGCGTCATCCGCTAATTCGACTTTCCGAGGATGCGAAGCGCCGCGTTTCGACCTGGCGCGCCCATGATGCCCCCACCGGGGTGGGCCGCCGAGCCGCACAACCACAAGTTCCGAATCGGCGTCGAGTACTGCGCCCAGCCCGGCGCGGGCCGCAGGAAGAAGAGCTGCTCGAGCGTGAGCTCGCCCTGGAAGATGTTGCCTTGCGTCAGCCCGAAGTCGCGTTCGAGGTCGAGGGGCGTCAGCACCTGCCAGTTCCGGATGATGTTCCGGATGTTGGGCGCAAAAGTCGCAATCGTGTCAACCACGGCGTCGCCGAACGCGTCGCGCTGCTCGTCCCATGTGCCTCGGGCGAGCGCGTAGGGCGCGTACTGAACGAAGCATGACAGGATGTGCTTCCCGGGGGGCGCGACCGACGGGTCGGTCAACGTTGGGATCACCATGTCGATGTACGGCCGCCGGGAGAACTCACCGTACTTCGCCTGGTCGTAGGCGCGCTCCATGTAATCGACGCTTGGCGAGATCGAAATGGCGCCGCGCAAATGGGCGCCCGGGCCCGGCAGACACGTGAAGTCGGGCAAGGCGTCGAGCGCGAGGTTCACTTTGCCAGAAGAACCTCGAAACTTGTACCGCCGCACCTGGTCGAGAAAGTCCGATGGCAGCTCTCCAGGCTCGATGAACTTCAGGAACGTCAGGTTTGGGTCGACACTTGACAACACGAGCTCGGTCTGGAGCTCGTCGCCGTTGGCAAGGACCACGCCGGTCGCTCGGCCGTTCTTCGTTCGAATGCTGGCGACGGCCGCTTCGGTTCGAATCTCGACCCCGGCCGCGCGGGCGGCGCCGGCGATCGCATTCGAGATGGCGCCTGTGCCGCCTCGCGAGAATCCCCACGACCGAAATGCGCCGTCGATCTCGCCCATGTAATGGTGCAGCAGCACGTACGCAGTGCCAGGCGAGCGTACACCGCGAAATGTTCCGATGATCCCCGACGCCGACATGGTCGCCTTGAGCACGTCGGTCTCGAACCACTGATCGAGAAAGTCCGACGCACTCATCGTCATGAGCTGAAGTTGATTGCGTCGGTCCTCGACGGCGAGTGCGCGAAACCGTTTGCCGAGAAAGAACAGTTTACTGAGATCGCGAGGGTTCAGAGAGGTTGGATCGGGCGGCGTCATGTTCAGGATCGGCTTGACGAACCGCGCCATCTCGACCATCGCCTTGCCATACTGATCGTACGCCTCGGCGTCGAGCTTGGAATGACGAGCGATCTCGCGCCGTGTTTTTCCGTGATCGTTCACGCGCCACAGGTAGTTGCCGTCTGGCATCGGCGTGAACGTGCCGTCGAGCGGAAGAATCTCGAGACCGTGTCGAGGCAGGTCGAGCTCGCGGATGATCTCGGGCCGGAGAAGCGAAACGACGTAGGAACAGACCGAAAAACGAAAGCCAGGAAAAACCTCTTCGGTGACGGCGGCGCCGCCGAACACGTGACGCCGCTCCAGTACCAGCACCTTACGGCCGGCGCGGCCGAGGTACGCGGCGGCGGTCAGCCCGTTGTGGCCCCCTCCGATGACGATAGCGTCGTATCGGGTCATGTCGCCTAACTTTAGTTGTTTTTTACACCTTTTCGTTTTCTTGTGGCCAGCCTTCTAAGATGATGGGCCGTTGGCTGTCCTTCGTGGCTTCGTGTCTTGGTGGCCGTATAATCCGCGCCATGCCGATTGGAACCGCCGTGCACGCGCGCACCCTCCCGCTCTGCGAGAGTCTCAACTTCCGCGACTGGTCGGGGTACTACGCGGTGAGCGCGTACGAAACCCACCACGACCACGAGTACAACGCGATCAGGAATGCCTCCGCCCTGGTCGACGTTTCGCCGTTGTTCAAGTACCTGGTCGGCGGTCGTGACGCCGCCGCGCTCGTCGACCGCGTCATCACGCGCGACGCGCACGCGCTGGCGATCGGGCAGGTCTACTACACCCCGTGGTGCGACGAGCACGGCCAGGTGATTGACGATGGCACAGTGACGCGGGTGTCGGAGAACGCTTTCCGATGGACGGCGGCAGATCCAAGTCTGCGCTGGTTCACGCAGAATGCCGCCGGTCTCGACGTGGCCATCGAGGACATCTCCGAGAAGGTCGCGGCGCTGGCGCTGCAAGGTCCGACCTCGGCGCGCGTGCTCGACGCGGTGGCGGATGCCGACCTTCGCAGCCTTAGATACTTCCGGATGACGCGCGGATCGATTGCCGGGGTCAGCGTGGAAATTTCGCGAACGGGTTACACGGGCGACCTCGGCTATGAGATCTGGACTCCGTGGAACCGCGCGATCGACGTCTGGGACGCGCTGATGACGGGCGGCCGCCCGTTCGACATTCGCCCGGTTGGGATGCTCGCGGTCGACGTGGCGCGCGTCGAGGCGGGCCTACTCCTGATCGACGTCGATTTCCGCAGCTGCAGGAAGGCGCTCGTCGACGGGCAAAGGTACTCGCCCTTCGAGATGGGCCTCGGCCGGCTCGTGCAGCTCGACAAGCGGCCGTTCGTTGGCCGGGGGCCGCTCGTTGAAGAGCAGTGCCGAGGGTCGTCTCGCCGGATTGTCGGGCTCGAGATCGACTGGCCCGCGGTGGAAGCGCTGTACGAGGATCTCGGGATGGCGCCGCAGATTCCGGCAACCGCGTCGCGAGTCCCGGTTCCGGTCTATCGGAACGGTCGCCAGGTCGGCCGAGCCACGACGACGACCTGGTCGCCTGTGCTGAAAAAGCTGGTCGCGCTCGCGACGATCGACGCGCCCCATTTCGCAGAGGCGACGCCGCTCGAGTTCGAGGTCACCGTCGAGGTCATGCGCCACCGCGTGCCCGCAAGGGTCGTGAAAACGCCGTTCTTTGCTCCCCCGCGGAAGACCGCCCCAGCTCTCTGAGGGTGTTTACTCCGCGTCCATGAACGGATACTGGTAGTTCCGCGGCGGGTTAAAATTCTCCTTGATCGTCCGCGCGCTCACCCAGCGCACGAGATTCAACTTCGAGCCGGCTTTGTCATTCGTGCCCGAGTGCCTGGTGCCGCCAAAAGGCTGTTGACCAACGACCGCCCCGGTCGGCTTGTCGTTGATATAGAGGTTGTCGGCAACGTGGCGCCGCACGGTGGTCGCTTCGGCAATCGCACGGCGATCCTGCGCGAAGATCGAGCCGGTTAGGGCGTACGGCGACGTCTGATTGACCAGCCGCAGCGTTTCCAGCCACCTCACATCGTCGTACACGTAAGCGGTGACGAGGGGGCCGAAGATCTCCTCGCAGAGCAGCCGGTCGGCCGGCTCGGTGGTTTCGACAAGTGTCGGCCGAATGAAATACCCCTTCCGGTCGTCGCACTGGCCGCCGGAAATGATCTTGGCCTCCTTGCGCGCGGCCTCGATGTACCCGTGGATCCTGTCGAACGCCGGCTTGTCAATGACGGCACCCACAAAATGTCTGAAATCCTGGACGTCGCCCATCTTGATGTCGTCGATCATCGCCACCATGCGATCACGCACGAGTGAGTGCTAGTCTCAGTTGAAATTCGGGTGGCGACCCCGTATAGGAATGAGCGTTCCGCCAAGAACGGCACATTCCAGGAGGTCACCACCCAGGGCGCGCAAAGTACGACAGATGCGAGGAAAAGGAAACCACATCGGCCTGGTGCCGGTACCGTCGATGGCGGCCCCGGACCTGGACACGCGCATTGCGTTGATCCAGGCGCTGATTCCGGTGGCGTTCGAGAAGGTGCACGTCGAGTTGCAGGCCGATGTGGAGCGGCTCGCTGGCGAGCGGTCTGTGCGGGAGGGCCGGCGGCTGGGCCACGTGCGCTGGACGGTGCAACGGTGGTCGATTGACTTGGCCGATCAGAAGATTCCGCTCGCGGTGCCGCGGGTGCGCGATCGCCTGCGGAACCAGGAGGTGCCGCTGCCCACCTACGAGCGGTTGCAGGCACCGCGCACCCGCGACGCCGGGCTGCTGCACAAGGTCCTCGGCGGCTTGTCCACCCGAGAATACGAGCGGTGCGCGGAGGCGGTCCCGGAGGCCTTCGGCTTGAGCGCCTCGACGGTGTCGCGTCGCTTCAAGCGGGCCAGTGCGCGAAAGCTGCAGGAACGGCTGGAACGGCGCCTCGACCGCGACGACGTGGTCGCCCTGCTCCTCGACGGCAAGACGTTCGCGGAGGATGAGAGGGTCGCGGCCGTCGGCATCACGATCACCGGGGAGAAAGTGCTCCTCGGGTTCGTGCAAACGGCCACCGAGAATCGGAAGGTCTGTGCGGCATTCCTCCGCGAGCTCGTGGACCGCGGGCTGCGCACGGACCTCGGCCTCCTCGTCGTGACCGACGGCGCCAAAGGGTTGCACGCGGCGGTCCGCGAGGTGTTCGGGACGGCGGCCCGGCTGCAGCGCTGTCAGTGGCATAAGCGCGAGAATGTCCTGGCCTATCTTCCGGAGCGTCACCGGCCGACCCTGCGCCGGAAGCTGCAGGCGGCGTATGAGCAGCCGACGTACGAGGCCGCCAAGCGCGCGCTGGGAAAGGTCCGCGCCGAACGGGTCCTTCTCAATGCCTCCGCAGTGGCGAGCTTGGACGAGGGCCTGGAGGAGACGCTCACCCTTCATCACCTCGGCGTCTTTCGCGAGCTGGGCACGAGCTTGAAAACGACCAGTGCGCTCGAGTCGATCCACGCCCGTGTCGAGAGCCGCATCGCCAAGGTCGATCACTGGAAGAACAGCGAGCAGAAGCAGCGGTGGTTGGCCACCGCATTGCTCGATCTCGATCCGCGGCTGCGCCGCATCAAGAACTTCCGAGCGCTGCCCTTGCTGCGTGTCGCATTCACGCGACAGATCGAAGGAATGAAGAAGTCGGCGGCGTAAACCAGAGGGTCGTCACAGAATGTCAACTACGAATGGCATTGACTCATCGCGCACATCGCTCCAGAGCAAGCGCGGAACGCAAATGCGGCTCACCGCGGAGCACTTCTGACTCTGGAACTCGTAGCCCACGCGAACGATCGCCACGGCGAGCGCAACCGGATCGGCCGAAGCGTGGGCGATGACGAAGTCCTTGCCGCCCGTCTCGCCGACGATGCGGGGATACGACCGGTAGGTGGACATTGATGCGCGAATCGCCTTCCACATGGCGTTGAAGACGTCGGTGCTCCCCGTGAAGTGCAGGCCGGCGAGATCGCGATGCGACAAAACGACGTTCGAGATCGTCGCCGCGTCTCCGGCGACAAAGTTGATGACACCGGGCGGCAGGCCGGCGGCTTCAAGAAGCTGCATCAGGCAGTGGGCCGAGAACATGGTGTTCGACGCCGGCTTCCACACGACCGTGTTGCCCATCAACGCGGGCGAGGTTGGCAAGTTGGCGGCAATCGATGTGAAGTTGAACGGCGTGACCGCGTAGACGAACCCCTCGAGCGCGCGGTACTCGAGCTGGTTCCACACCGTGTGATTGCTTGTCGGCTGCTCGTCGAGCAACTCCTGGCCGTAATGCGCGTTGAAGCGCCAGAAGTCGATGATTTCGCACGCCGAGTCAATCTCCGCCTGAAACGCCGTCTTCGACTGGCCGAGCATCGTTGCGCCGGTCACGGCGTCGCGCCATGTGGTGGTCAGAAGCTCGGCGGCCTTCAGGAAAACCGTCGCGCGATCCTCGAACGACCAGCGCGACCACTCTGCGTGTGCGGTGCGGGCGGCGTCGATCGCCTACAGCACAAGCTCGGGCGTTGCCTTGTGATATCTCGCGAGCGTGTGCTGATGCTCGTGCGGCATGACGGTTAGCGCGCGGTCGCCGGCGCAGACGTCTCTGCCGCCGATGACGAGCGGAATGTCGATCGTCTCGGTGGCCATCGCCGACAACCGCGCCTTGAGCGAGGCGCGCTCCGCCGACCCGGGCGAGTACGATCGCACCGATTCATTGACGGGCGGCGGCACGCGACGATGTCCGTGGAAGGCAGCTGGCGACGACATACTTCGAGTGTACACGACAGTATGCGTGCCGTCGGTGCGTCGGTAGTGTCCGGCTTCACCCTGACGACGATTCAGCCCTTCAGGAGCGGCTCGTTGAGGAACTTGGCAAGCGGTGCCACGTGCCGGAACACGTTGACGACGCCTGCGTAGAAGCGCGCGCTGGTTGCGAAGGTCGCGGGAAACTCCCGGCCGGAGAGAAACTGGCTGTACTTCAGGTATTCGGCAGCTTCGTGATCCTTGGGAAAGCCGCGCGGCACCCGCTGGAGGCGGCGGCCGTCCAGCCGACCGACGGTGCGCCGGAACACGGGCGATTCGACAATCGCGCGCAAACGGCTGACGTTGGCCGCGATGTGCTCACGCACCGCGTGCAACTGCGACGTCTCGGGCGCGTACATGCCTCCACCCACCCACACCCATCCAGGCGAAATCTCGAGGTAGAGGCCAGCACCCTGATGTTTTGCCAAGCCGCGGCACGGAAACACCGCGGCGATGTGTGTCTTGAGGGGTGTCTTATTCTCGGAAAACCGGGTGTCGCGATAGATCCGGTAAAGCGACGTCTTCGGCCTGGCCACCAGATCCGGCGCGAAGGCATGGAAGTCGGCGGCTAGATCTTCGATCAATTCGATCATCGGGCCGCGCAACAGCAGATCGTACTGATCCCTCCTTGCCTTGAACCAATCGCGATTGTTGTTCCGCTTCAGCGCGCGAAGAAAGGCGAGCGCCTTTGGGCTGAACCGCATCAGGACCGGGTTGCCTGTTGGGCCTGCGCCATCCGTTCCTGCATCTGTCGCGTCAGGTGTGGCACGATGCCGATCATCCGTTCCATCAGCATAAGCTGCGCGCGGTGGTGCATTTCGTGCTCCTTCGGCGACAGCAGCATTTCGAAGCGGGTCTTGGTGGGCGGCTGCGTGCGAGGCGGCATAGCGACCTGCTCGGCTAGGAACGCGTCGGACTGGCTCTCGACAAAGGACGCGAACTTCTCGCCCTCAGCCTTCAGGAGCGCGACGACTTCCGACTTGGTGCGCGGCTGGGCCTCTTCAGCCCTCACCTTGTCGACTAACTCGGGGAAGTTAACCTTCATGAGATCGTTGATCCGGTTCCCGTGTATGTGGGTCTGAAATCCAGATCCCAGCGCAATATGCACGAGCATCTGGCCGGTGCTTCGAACCTCTGGCGCCGCCCGAAAGTCGTACTTGCTCTCGGGAATCTCTTCGGCAATCTGAATCGTGTTCCCGCGCACTTGACGAAAGCTACGCACCAGATCTTTACCGCTATAGCCAGTCATGTTCACAGCCCTCCGTTATGGCCTGTCTAAGAACGCCTACGACGCCCGTTAAGGCAGGGGCTTTCTGGCCCACCTCAGTCGGCTGACCGTTGACGCGAGGTCAGGCGAGGCCTGCTCCTGCAACCGTTAACTATATGCAGACGATTCCATCATTGCAAAAGCTTCGGCAGGCAACACTACCGGCTCGGCAGCGTCTCGTGACAAGATGATGGGCTCTATGACAAGGGGAGAAAGACATGCCGTACAGCGACCCACAAGTACTGGTGACAACCGACTGGGTGACTGAACACGCCAAGGACGCAGGTGTGCGTGTGGTCGAGGTGGACGTGGACACCAGCGCATACGACCAGGGTCACGTGCCGAGCGCGGCGGACTGGAACTGGACGACCGAACTCTGCGACACGCTCGTTCGCGACATCGTCCCGATGAAGAAGCTGGAGGAGCTGCTCGGGAAGGCCGGCATCGACAACAAAACGACCGTCGTGCTTTACGGCGACAACAACAACTGGTTTGCCGCCTGGGCTTTTTGGCAGCTGAAGATCTACGGACACAAGAATGTCCGGATCATGAACGGTGGCCGCAAGAAGTGGCTCGCCGAAGGCCGCGAGCTCAGCACCGACAAGCCGGCGTTCGCGCCAAGAACCTACAAGGCCGGCGCGCCGGATCTCTCGCTGCGCGCGTTTCTGCCCGAAGCGCAGCAGGCCATGAAGAGCGAGTCGGCCGTGCTCGTCGATGTTCGAAGCCCGCAGGAGTTCACAGGCGAGGTCCTGGCGCCGCCGGGACTACCCGAAACGTGCCAGCGCGGCGGCCACATCCCAGGCGCGAAGAGCATCCCGTGGGGTAAAGCGTGTAACGACGACGGGACATTCAAGAGCTTCGAGGATCTGAAGGCGCTCTACGGGGCGCAGGGCGTGGTGGCCGACAAGCCGGTCATCGCGTACTGCCGGATCGGCGAGCGCTCGAGCCACACATGGTTCGTCTTGAAGTACCTGCTCGGGTTCCCGAACGTGAAGAACTATGACGGATCGTGGACGGAGTGGGGCAACCTGGTCGGTGCGCCAGTTGAGAAGCCATAACGATGAAGCCTGAAGACCACTCGCGCCGCCGGATGGAGCTCTCCGGCTGGCCGATTGCTATCGAAACCTACAAGCTCGGCGGCGTGTATCACTGCACGATTTCAAACGTGGACCCCGGCGCCACCAGGGAAGAGTCCGAGCAGCGCGCGCTCCAGAAGGCCACGCGCTACCTCTCGCAGACGCGCCGCCTTCCGACGAGCTGACCAGCGCCTGTCCGCCTTAAGGCTGACACTACAGAGTTTATGAAATGGTTTCTCGTGCCTTCGTGGCTGCGTTTCGACTCATCGCTCGGCCAGGAACGCATCGATCGCCGCGTCGCGCTCATTCAAGGGAACGAGCGGAAACGTCTCGAGCACGTGCTCGAATTCCTCGATGGTGAGCCGTCAGCCGCGCCTCTTCTCGGGCTTCTCGTCGCCAGCGATCTCATCAAACATCGCGATCGTGATCGTCGCGGACGCGGCGCTGGTGGTGCTGGCGCTCTTCGATGAACGCGTGCTCGGCCGCGACGAGCGCTATCGTGCGTATTGCAGCCGCGTTGGCTGGCATCTCGTGCCAGGTGTTTTCTAGAATCCGTAGGTGATGCTCCTGATCAACGCGCGAACGCAGACCATTGTTGCCTCGTCGGTGGAGCTTGCCGAGACCAGCGCCTCGCGCCGGAGCGGGTTGCTCGGGTGAACTGAGCTGCCGATCGGGTCGGCGCTGGTGATTACGCGCTGCAATGCCGTGCACACCATCGGTATGCGGTTCTCGATCGACGTGGCGTTCGTCGAGTCGAGCGGGCGGGTGAGAAAGATCGTCCAGCCTGTGGTGCCGTGGCGTATCGTCATGTCGCCGCTGGCCTCGTCGGCCGTCGAATTTGCCGCGGGAGCGCTCCGAGGCGGCGTGCTTCGCGTCGGCGATCGACTCTTTCTCGCGGAGGGGTCGGAACACGTGGCGCGATCCTTTCAGAGTCGCGGTAGCCGAGGGGTTGAAAGCCCGCGCGACAGACGTGAACGGTCCGGTTACGCGCGCGGTGCGATCTTGGCGATGGTTGCGCCAAGGTGCGCTGCGGTGTCGTCCCAGAACTCCACGACGAACGGGTGACGCTCGAGAGCGGCCTGAACGATCCCGCGCTGGACGCCTCGACCCCGTCCGTGAACAATCCGCACTTGCTTCAACCCCGCCTCGACGGCGGCATTCACGTACTCTTCAACGACTGACAAGACGTCGCGCGCCGAAAACGTGTGAAGGTCGATCTCGGACACGATCGGAATGCGAATAGAATCCGTCATTGCTGTCTATCGTACCTAGCGGTGACGACGGTTGTTGTCCCGCCGCGGACCGAGAAATCGCCCACGATTGTCATGTGCCGCGGCTGAATGGCAGCCACGAGGTCGTCGAGAATCTGGTTGGTGACCTGCTCGTAGAAAATCCCGCGGTTCCGGAATTCGATCATGTAGTACTTGAGCGATTTCAGCTCGACGCAGCGCGCGTCGGGCACGTAGGTGATACGGATCTTGCCGAAATCGGGAAGCCCGGTCTTCGGGCACAGCGAGGTGAACTCCGGACAAGTGATCGCGATCTCATAATCACGTTCCGGGCGTGGGTTGGGAAACGTTTCGAGCGTCGAGTTTGACATCCCGAAAAAATTCTAGCATCAGCTGTCCCGCTGCGGTTTGACAGTGGTGAGAAGGGCGAGCTAGGATACGGCGTTTTTCGCAGGAAAACCGCGATCGCCGCTGCGCGCGCCAGATCGCCGGGAAACATCACGCGCGTCAAGGGAGGGGAACGCTGATGGCTGACGCCCGCAGGATGGGTAAATCAGAGCTCTTTTCGCACTTCGCCGAGCGCTTCGAGGTCAAGCGGACGCAGGCCCGCGATTACTTCGACGAGCTGACGATGATGGCGGAGAAAGAACTCAAACGCGCGGGTGAGTTCGTGCTCCCCGGGATGGTGAAGCTGGTCGTTCAGAAGCGGAAAGCCCGGATGGGCCGAAACCCCGCGACCGGCGAAGCGATCAAGATTCCGGCAAAGACGGTCGTCAAGGCCCGGATCGTCAAGCAGCTCAAAGACGCGGTACTGCCACGGAAGTAGCGCGGGTCTTTGGACCTGCCCGTGGCCGCCCGGATGACTCACTCGCTCCCCTCAGTGGACGTCTTCCGGACACACAGGCTGACAGTAGCGCGGCGGCAGCGGACTGCGTGGCCGCCGCGCTGACTTTCGCTCGGTTCAGGCTGCCGCCGCTCGCGTGAGCAGGCGGCTGTAGAGTGTCGCCGGCACGAGCGGTGCGGCACGCGCCTTGAGCCTGGTCACCGACTCATCGTCCAAGATGATGCAATCACCGGGGCCGAGCAGGATCTCGGCGCTGTAGCGGCAAAGGGGCCGCTCGTTCCGCTGCTCGAAGTACCTCACCGGGTAGATCTGATCCTCCACGGCAACCGCTTCTGCCTTCAAGAGTGTCCGTGACATGTTCTCGTCTCCTCCCATGCCTATTTCGGATGTTGAGAATGACGACGTACGCGTACGGACGCTGGAACGTGAAGACATTTGAATTACTGGAAGGCTCCAGCATGTCCAGCGCGTCAACGCCGATCTCGTACACCATGTCGACCTGTCCGCGGAGCATATCTGTCCATGCCGCACGAACAGATGCATACGGTTCAAAGATCACACGGTCGATGTCGGGCCTGCCCCCGTAATAGCCTTATTCGCCAGCACCTCGACCTTTTCGCCTTCCCTTGGCGCGTCGCCTAGAAAGCCCGGTTCCAACCACTGGTCGACCAGAAGCTTGAACTAGGATCTGCAGGCCTTCCAACAGAAAAGCAGACGGCCGCCTCAGTGAAAACTCGATTTCGTATTCCCCGACTGCTCTGGCTCGTTCCACGTGGTCGAACGCCTGTCCGAGTCGGGTAGGCAAATCGCGGGCGAGGATGTCTCGTACTACAGAGGCTGTGACGCGCCGCCCATCGTGGAACGTGACGCCGGGCCGTAGCCAGAGGCGCCACGTTGGCGCTTCCGCATCGGCCGACCATTTCTCGGCCAGCCGTGGCTGCGGGCGATCATCGCGGCCAAAGCCAATCAACTCATCTAACGTCAGGATGTCTACCGCTTGCAGAATTCCAGCCTGAGGAGACACCGACGCCGTGGGGAGCGTGGACTGCAACGCGTGTTCAACGGGCGCTACGAGTGAAGACACTCGCGGGTTTTCCATGGGAAATTGCCAGGTTCGACCGTTCGACGCCTGCGCGTGTACTGAGGCGGCGCGCCGCGCGTGGGTAAGTGGCTGCCCGTGGCACGGCGTGCCCGTGCCCGTCGAAGGCGATTACTTCTTGGAGGTCAAGGAATTAGGTCGATCGGTCAAGGGCTTGGCCGAATCGGGAAGGTTCCTACATACTTTCTGGCTAGGTCCCACGAAGCCGCCTGGCGAGCTGCCGGACATCGAGCTTATCCATCTTATATTTCAACGTACTCAAGGGATCCCAAGGTGCTTAGCGGTCCCCGTGACGTTCCAGCCGCACTTCTCGAGGGCTCTCAGGATGAAGTTCCGCTCGAAGGTGTTGGTGGCGTCCTCGAACAGGTTGTCGATCTTGGCCCCGCGCGGCTCAAACTGCGCGAAGTGGAACTCGAGCGGCAGGTCTTCTTCTGAGATGTACTCCTTGTCGCTCACCGCCACGAGCCGCTCGATCAGGTTTTCCAACTCGCGGATGTTGCCGGGCCACCATTACTTCTTCAACATCGCCATCGTCTGATCGGCGATGCCCTGAATCCGCTTTCTGAATCGTGTGTTATACCGGTGGAGGAAGCAGTTGGCGAGATCGGGAACGTTGTCCGCGCGCCCGCGCAGCGGTGGCAACTTGATCGGGATGACGTTGATGCGATAGTACAGGTCCTCGCGGAAGCGCCCTTCTTTGACGGCCTGCTCGAGTCGATGTTGGTGGCGGCGATCAGCCGGAACTCGGTCTTGATTGCTTTGGTGCCCCGACACGATCGATCTCGCCTTCCTGAATGGCGCGGAGCAGCTTTGACTGCAGGTCCATTCGGAGATCGCCGACTTCATCCAGGAACAACGTACCGTTCGATGCGAGTTCGAACTTCCCGAGCTGCTGGCGGTGCGCGCCAGTGAACGCGCCGCGCTCGTGGCCGAAGAGTGCGCTTTCAGTCAGTTCTCTCGGAATCGCCGCGAGATTGACGGCAATGAAGGGAGCGTCGGTGGCGCCCCCTTCACGGTGAATGAGGCGCGCGAGCAGCTCCTTGCCCGTGCCACTCTCGCCGAGAATCAACACCGTCGCCGAGAGCTTCGCGATCTCATGCGCCAGATCCACGATGTCACGCGTGACCTTACTTTGACAGACGACGATCTCGCGCTCGACCTGATCGGCGACGTGCGCCGACAGCATCATCAACCTGGCGGTTCAAGTCCTGCCGCTCGCTGGCGTTGTGGACGAGCGAGCGCAACTGGTCGTAGTCGAAATCTTTCGTGATGTAGTGGTAGGCGCCGTGCTTCATCGCGTGAACGGCAGTCTCGACTTCGGTGATCACCGAGATCATAATCGCTTCGACCAGGCTGTAGTTCTCCTTGACGATTCGCAGCACCTCGAAGCCGCTGATGTCAGGCAGCCGCACATCGAGGAGAACGATGTCCACATCTTCCTTGTTCAGGATGGACAGCGCGGCTTCGCCGCTGGCGACTCTCAATGCGCGGTAGTCCCGCTTGAGGATCGCGGTCAGCGTATTCCGCATCCCTTCGTCGACGTCGACGATGAGGACGGTTTTTGGCTTATCGCTCTGGCGAGCCGACGGCGGTATTGTGGCAGGCGGTTGACACTGTTGCAAACCGTTCGATAAGGTACGAGGTTTGTTGACCTTTCAGTACATTCTCACCGCTGCATCGGTTGTTGTCGCCCTGGCCGCGCTGCTGCGAGCGCGGCGCGTCGCCAGGCGGCTCGAGCAGCTTGCCGAGTCCTACTGGGAGCTGCGCTACGAGTACGGTCAGTTGCGCGCCCGCCTCGATGAAGGGTCCGATCGAGCCGGCGGAGCGGTCGAGCGGCTCCCGACCTCCGGACGCGAAGGCAGCTTTGTTCCGCTCTCATCATTGAAGCGATGAACGAGTACGACGTCGTCGTGGTCGGCGCCGGAACGGGAGGCTACGTTTCAGCCATTCGGGCTGCACAGCTCGGGCTGAAGGTCGGCGTCGTCGAGAAGCAGAAGGCGCTAGGCGGCACGTGCCTGATCTGGGGATGCATTCCGACTAAGACGCTGCTCGAGCACGCGCACGCGTTGAAGATCGTCCAGAACGCCGTGGAGTGGGGCGTGGGCGTCGGCGATGCGACTGCCGCCATCAACATGTTCCAGGTGCAGGCGCGCAAGGACAGGATCGTATCGGGGCTGACGAGGGGCGTCGAGTTCCTGTTCAAGAAAAACAAGATCGACTGGATCAAGGGAACGGCTCGCCTCGCCGGCCAGCGCGGCGGTGTCGGCCCGGTCGTCGTCGACGTGTTCGAGGGTGAAACGCAGACGCTAGCCGCGCGCAAGGAAATCATCGTAGCGACCGGATCGGGCCCGCGAAGCGTTCCCGGCATCGAAATCGACCGCAAACGAATCATCACGAGCGACGAGGCGATCGGGCTCCGGGAAGTTCCGAAATCGATCGCCATTCTCGGGAGTGGAGCCGTCGGTGTCGAATTCGCGTCGATCTTCCGGCGCTTCGGCAGCGAGGTGACGATTCTCGAGCTGCTGCTGCGACTCGTTCCGCTCGAAGACGAAGCGATTTCCCTGGAGCTGGAGAAATCGTTCCGGAAGCAGGGGATCAGCTCTCACACCGGCGCAACGATCTCGAGCACAAAGGTTACGGGCGACGGTGTCGACATCGAGACTCGGCTGTCGGACGGTACGGCGAAGAAAATCAGGGCTGAGTGCCTGCTCGTCGCCGCTGGCCGCGACGGCGTCACCGCCGGGCTCGAGACGGACCGCGTCGGTCTGGAGCTGGAAAAGGGATTCATCAAGGTGGATGCGCAGTACCGCACGAACGTCCGCGGCATTTCGGCGATCGGCGACGTGGTCACGCTCGGCGCCAGCCCGCATCCTCAGCTCGCGCACGTCTCGTCGGCCGAAGGAATCGTTGCGGCCGAGCGCGTTGTCGGTCAGGAGGTGGGGCCGCTCAACTACGATCACGTCCCGAACTGCACCTATTGCGATCCCGAAATCGGCAGCGTCGGCCTGACCGAGCAAGAGGCCCGCCAACGCGGGTTCGACGTGCGCGTGGGCAGGTTTCCCTTCGCGGCCCTCGGCCGTGCCAAGATCGCGAGCGAGACCGATGGGTTCGTCAAGATCGTCGCCGACAGGAAATACGATAAGGTGCTTGGCATTCACATGATCGGTCCGCGCTCGACAGAGCTCGTCGCCGCAGCGACGCTGGCGCTGCGCCTCGAATCGACGGTCGAAGATCTCATCCGGACCATCCACGCGCATCCGACGATGGCGGAAGCAGTTGGAGAGGCGGCGCACGCCGTGCATGGGACGGCCATACATATGTAGCGCGAGCCTTTCGGGCTCGCGAAAACGTGAAAAGTAGCGTGAGCTTTTTTGGCTCGCGACAAGGTGCGCGACCTGAAAGGGCCGCGCTACAGGATTCAGAAATGCCTACCGAAGTCGTGATGCCGCAGATGGGCGAATCGATCGCCGAGGGAACGATCGTCCGTTGGATCAAGAAGGTCGGCGACAAAGTCGAGCGCGACGAGCCGCTCTTCGAGATCTCAACCGACAAAGTCGATGCGGAGATCCCGTGCCCTGTGGCAGGAATTGTCACCGAGATTCGCCACCAGGAAGGCGAAACCGTGCCGGTGAACAGCGTCGTGGCAGTCATTGTGCCAGAGCGAGCTGAGGCCTCCGCCACGGCGCAGGCGGTCCCCGCGGCCCCTGCGCCCACGGCGGGTCCGAGGAGAGATCGGGCGGCGGCCACACGATCGGCGGCTCCGGCGGTTCCGCCGTCGCCTGCTCTCGCAGCCCAGGACGAAGCGACACACGCTTCGGACTCGGTTGAACAGCGCCTCGGCCGGCGCTCTTCGCCGCTTGTCCGGAAGATTGCGAAAGAACACAACGTCGACATCTCGCAAATGCGCGGTACCGGCGTGGCCGGCCGAGTGACCAAGAACGACATCCTTCGGATCATCGGCACCGCGCCGGGCACCACTGCGAGTTGGGCATCCGTCCCGGCGCGGACGGACGCACCACGTGCAGGTGCAGCGGTCGCTCACGGCGCGTGGCTCGGCGGTCAGGTGGTGCCGATGTCGATCATACGGCGCAAGATCGCCGAGCATATGATCACCAGCCGTCGCACGTCGGCGCACGTGCACTCGGTGTTCGAAGTCAACTTCGCTCGCGTGGCCCAGATTCGTCAGGGAAAGAAGGCCGAGTACGAGCGCGAGGGGGCCAAGCTCACGTACCTATCCTTCGTTGTCAAGGCGGCGGTGGACGCGCTCCGCGCTGTGCCCGTCGTTAACGCTTCGGTCGATGGTGATAACATCGTTTATCACAAGGACGTGAACGTCGGCATTGCCGTGGCGCTCGACTGGGGGCTCATCGTGCCGGTTGTGAAGAATGCCGATCAGAAAAACCTTCTCGGCCTGAGCCGCGCGGTGGCCGATCTTGCGACTCGCGCCCGCAACAAACAGCTCAAACCCGAGGAGGTCTCCGGCGGTACGTTCACCATCACCAATCCCGGCGTGTACGGCGCGTTGCTCGGGATGCCGATCATCAACCAGCCGCAGGTGGCCATCATGGGCGTTGGCGTGGTGGAGAAACGGCCGGTCGTCGTAGACGACGCAGTCGCCGTCCGTCCGATGGCGTACCTCTCGCTCGGCTACGACCACCGCCTCATCGACGGCGCCGTGGCCGACCAGTTCATGTCGCTGGTGAAGCTGGCGATCGAGGACTGGGACCCGGATGCTGCCTGATCAGTGGAACGAGCAGGGACCACGGACGGACCAGGAACAACGAACGAAGGATCAGGTACGACCGATAATAAGAACTCGGGCCCACGGGCCCGGCCGATATGCGCCTTCTGGGAGTCCTCCGGCTTGGTCTCATTCCCTACGTCCAAGCGCTCGCGCTACAGCGTGTACTGGTTGAAGACCGCCGAGCCGGCCGCATTGACGACCTGCTGTTGCTCGTCGAACATCCGCACGTTCTGACCCTTGGCGTGAAAGGGGATGGAGGCCGGTCGCACATCGTGGCGCACGCTGAAAAGCTCGAGGCCCAGGGTGTCGACGTTCACGAGGCCGGGCGCGGCGGCGACATCACCTACCATGGTCCCGGCCAAATTATTGGCTATCCGATCATCGACCTCAGTCCCGATCGCTGCGACGTTCACCGGTACGTTCGTGATCTCGAAGAGGTACTGATTCGAGCCGCCGCCGACTTCGGCATCGAGGCTGGGCGCATCCCGGGACTCACCGGGGTGTGGGCCGGGCCGGACGAGCGCGCCAAGCTCGGCGCGATTGGCGTTCGCATCGCGCGCTGGGTCACCAGCCATGGCTTCGCGTTCAACGTGACGACGGACCTGGGGTTTTTTGATCTGATCGTGCCGTGTGGCATTGGAGGTCGCAGCGTCACTTCGATGCATCAGCTCGGATGCGCCGCCGATCGCTTCGAAGTGGAGGATCGCATCGTCGCGCACTTCAGCGAGGTGTTCGGCCGGCGCGTGGTCGAGCCACCCGCCCGCGTCCCTGGCTGCTGCCTGTCCGGTTCAGACGGAATGGATTGCCCAACGGGTGGCAGTACAGGACGTTGGCACGAGTCCTGATGCCGGTGTTCGTGCAACTCACCTTGGCAGTTACCTTCGGCGCAATCGGCGCGCTGGTCCTGTCGCGCGGACGAGGCAGCCAGGACGTCGAAGCACCCGAAGTGAAAGCCGCAAGTGTAACCGCCGCCGCGGTGACGCTCATCGCGCTCATCTGGGTGGCGTTTCAGGGATATGCCGCTGTCGCGCTGGCGACGATGTGGCGGACCGAACGAGCGGGGTTGGGCGCCCTGGTACACGTATCTCGAACTATTTGGGTTGGTGCTGACCGGCGTGGTGGCCGCTCAACTTCGGCCGGCCGATTACGGCCACTTTCGTGGCCCTGATCCTCGCCATCGGCATCGCCGGCCCGACGATTATTCTCATTCTGGCGCTCCGCTAATCGGACTAGAGCAGCATCGCGTTGTCGAGGGCGACTTGGTCGTGGACGTTTAAGGGCGGCAGCTCGACGCGCGCGATGCCCTGCGGGCCCAGACGAACCGGTAGCGCGGCCGCCCGCGCGCGTACACCGCCGGAATCGTCCGGTGCCACGAACCCGCAAACGACCCGCCGCGATCGCCCCGCCAGAACCTCGACGGCTTTCGCCGCAGCCGACGCCAGCGCATACGGTCCAGGTGGCCAGAGGGCCGGGACCCGCGCAGCGAGACGACGGCGCGAAGGCTCGTCGAGCACCCGCGTCGCAGCGAACCCGCCGATCATGGCTTCTTCCCACGGTACCACCACCTGAGCCGGCGGGACGCCGACGACCGTCAGGGCAACATCTTGCGGCGAACCGTCGGTTTCGAGCGCAACGAGCGCGCGAACAGCGCCGGCCAGCGCCTCCGGCGCCGATCCGAATAGTGTCTCGCGCGGGAAATGCAGCTCACGAACTGCGCGTTCGATGAGCTCTCGCTGGGCGTGTCCGGCGCACACGACGATGCTGGCCGCCGAACACCTGGCGATCCGCCTGAACAGCATCAGTCCATCCTCGCCCCGCCACTCTCCACCCTCAACGCGATCGGCGATGATGACAACAGCGGCGCCAGCGGCCGACATCAAATCGCGGTGACCGCTCACGGTAGCGGCGAACCGCTCGATCGGCGACGCCTGCATGATGTCGAGCGCCTTTCCTGCTGCGACCTCACCGGATTCGTCCACGAGCCGAACGCTCGTCGCCACGTCGCGGCGGGCGAGCAGATGCGCGAGCGCTCCGCCCAGATCGCCGGCGCCGATGATGGCGACGTCACGCATGGGTGAGCTATTGTAATGGCCATCAACTCCGAGCCCTCAGCTGTCAGCCGACGGTGAAAACGTATGAATTCTCTGAAGAGCAAGATCGCGATCGTGACCGGCGGGTCTCGCGGTATCGGCCTGGCGATCGCGCAGACGCTGGTGGCCCAAGGGGTCCAGGCGACCATCACCGGCAGAAATCAGTCGCAGCTGTTGGCCGCGCGTTCACGCCTCGAAGCCGCCGGCCCAGGCGCGGTCGAGGCGCTTCGCGCCGACGTGCGAAGTTACGCAGAGGTCGACCGAGCGGTAGCGGCGACCGTCGCGCGATTCGGAGGCCTGGACATCCTCATCAACAACGCCGGCGTCGGAATCTTCTCCGACGTCGCCGAGATGACGCCCGAGCAATGGTCGGAGGTCATCGATACAAACCTGAGTGGCGTGTTCTACGCGTGTCACGCGGCAATTCCGTACATGCGCCGGCGCGGCGGCGGATTCATCATCAATGTCAGCAGCCTCGCAGGGAAGAACGCCTTTACCGGCGCGGCGGCGTACTGCGCGTCGAAATCGGGGCTGAACGCGTTCAGCGAGGCGCTGATGCAAGAAATACGCTACGACAACATTCGTGTCAGCTACGTGATGCCTGGCTCTGTCGCGACCCGCTTCTCGAGTGGCGACGAGGCGCGCGGCGCCGACTGGAAGATTGCGCCGGAGGACGTCGCCGAAGTCGTGCTCGACCTCCTGCGCCTCGGCTCGCGAAGCCTGGCCAGCCGCGTCGAGCTGCGCCCGTCGAAGCCGAGAAAGTGAACGATATCTGTGTTCGATAAGCATCGCGACCCCCTCGAGCGGCACGAGGCGATGGTTGGGGTGCGCGCGGGGGCGTCTGGCAGTCGCGCGCGATCTTGTCACCGATTCCCTGCGGTTGTCGGCCTGCGCGGCGTCTACGGCCGGAGCGAGCGGCTGCCGGGCAGGCCGAAGATGGACATCGCGATTACCCTCGAACAGTTGACGAGGCGAAACAGCTCATGCAGAGCGCGATGGAGGAGTGGCGTCGCAGGCAGAGACCAGTATAATGCCCGCCGTTCCATGCTCCAGACGCTGGGTCACTACAAGATCATCGAGCGCGTCGGCGCCGGCGGGATTGGCGAGGTGTACCGCGCTCGCGACACGCACCTGGGCCGCACGGTTGCGCTCAAAGTGCTGTCCCCGGATCTCATGCGCGACGCCGGACGCCGCGAACGGTTCTTGAAGGACGTACGAGCCGCCACCACGCTGTCACATCCGAACGTCGCGGCGCTCTACGAGTTCGGCGAGGATAGGGGACGGCACTATCTGGTCTTCGAGTTCGTGCCCGGTGACACGCTCAAGGCGGCCGTCGCGGGACGTCCCCTGAACGCGCGCCGCGCGATCGACTACGCGATCCAGATAGCTGATGCCCTTGCCGACGCGCACGCGGAAGGCGTGGTCCACTGCGATCTCAAGCCAGACAACATCATCATCACACCCAAGGGGAACACAAAGATTCTGGACTTCGGTTTCGCGTCCTGGACCTCCGGCGGCGCGGCGCGCGAACGAACCGCGCACGCCAGGGCCACCTCGGTGCCGATCTACGGCGAAATGGTCGGCCGCACGGTTCCCTACATGTCGCCCGAACAGGCCCTCGGGGCGCCCATCGATCACCGAACCGACATCTTCTCTCTGGGGGTCGTGCTCTTCGAGATGCTCACGGGCAAGCCGCCGTTTTCGGGCGCCACGCCTTCGGCTGTCGCCGAGCAGGTGGCGAGGGCGGACCCACCGCAGCCGTCGAAGTTCAATCCCGACTTGCCTGGAGAGCTGGATCCAATCGTCGAGAGGATGCTCGCTAGGAGCTTCGACCGTCGCTACGAGGTGGCCGCGACCGTGGCCGCGGAGCTTCGATCGGTGGCCGCTATTCTCGACGTGCGCAGCGGGGCAAGTGAGCCGCCGATCGCCGCCAGCGCGGGGAAGCGGCCACGCCCGGCGGTGAGGTGGGTGATCACCGTGCTCATCCTCGCGGCCATTGCTGGCCTCGTGTGGCTGGCCACACGCGTCCCGTGACTGTCATTTTCCTCGTGCGAGGATCTGGGCCAGTCGCTGGGCGAAGGCCGATCGCGCCATCACCTCATCGACCCCTGCTTTGCGCGCAGCATCGATCACGTTGGTCTGTACGTGCGATGCGAATCCGACGGTGGGAATGGCCGCGAGCGTCGGATCTGCCTTCATGTTCGCCACGGTCCCGAGCGGATCGGTCCGTTGGTTGTTCAGATCGAATATGACGAGTGCCGGCGGACGATCCCGCATGTTCGCGAGGGCCGCGTCGGCGGAGCGGGCAAATGCGATCGGCACACCAAGCTGGCTTGCCGCGGTCTTGATCTTGGACGTGAACATCAAGTCGTCGAGGATTGCTAGGATCATCGGGTGATTCTAATCGAGACGCGGGCTGTCGGCCCTTTTTTCAAGAACGGCTTCGTCGTTGCATGTGAACGCACGCGAAAGGCTGTTTTCATCGATCCAGGTGACGAAGTCGCGGAACTGCTCTCGTTCGCGAATGGGCGGGCACTGAGCATCCTTTACATCCTGCTCACACATGCGCACGTGGACCACGTGACGGGCGTGGCCGCGGCCAAGCGGGCGCTCGGCGTGCCCGTGTATCTTCATCGCGACGACTCGTTCTTGTACGAAGGGGCTGTCGAATCGGGACTCATGTTCGGCCTGCATGTCGATCCGCCGCCACTCGTCGACGAGTTTTACTCGCCAGACCTGGTACTCCCATTCGGCGACTGTGTCGTGCGGCCGCATCACACACCGGGACATTGTCCGGGCGGCGTTTGTCTGCAGGTCGGATCGGGCGGCGATCGCGGCAAGGATGTCTTCGTGGGCGATACCTTGTTTGCGGGATCAATCGGACGGACCGATCTGCCGGGCGGGGACTACACGACGCTCATGCGCTCCATCCGTACTGTTCTCTTTGCGTTCGGCGACGATACCCGCGTCCACCCGGGGCACGGCCCGAGCACCACCATCGGCCAGGAACGCCGCACGAACCCCTTTCTGACTGAGCTCGGCTGAAAGGCAGGACGAAAGTCCCGCGCTACTGTTGGCCGCAGTAGCAGTACAAGTCACGGACTAACTGCCTCGATTCGCACCGTATCGATACGAGACCACGTTGCGGTCGTGACGCAGGTCTTCAGACCTGCTTCTCCACGTTCAGCTCGACCCGTCCAACGCGGAGCCGGTCTCCGCTCACCAGGTGCGCGCGCTCGACGCGCTCGTCGTTCACGTAGGTGCCGTTGGTGCTTGCCAGATCGATTACTTCCAGATGGTCGTCGCCGGCTTCGAGCCGGCAGTGCAGCCGCGAGACGAGCGCGGCGTCCACGACGAAATCGGCCCGGGTCGCGCGCCCGACGGTCTTGATTGCGCCGGGAGAGACGCGAAAGGTCAGGCCCCCCTCCGGGTCGGCGCTCTGCAAGACCCACACGAACGGATATGTTAACGTGCCGGTCCATCCGGCTTAACCAGACTGAAGTGAGGATCTTGAACCTTGCCACGGGCTTTTTTCGCAAACGATCTGTAGGCATTCCGAAAACCTGAAATCGCGCAAAGGGTGGCGATTGGCATCGCCGGGTATCGCTCGTGGCATTGAGCAATTTGCGAAAAATGGCGTTCTACGGTCTAGTGGCTGCCGCAGGGCTGGCGGTCACCGGCATTCTACCGTTGGGGGGAATCGTCAGCGGACTCTGGCCGGCCGTGCGCGCATCGCGGCTCGATCCCATCGAAGCTCTGCGGTACGAGTAGCAGACTGGTGTAGCGTGGGCCTTTCAGGCCCGCGTTGGTCGTGACCCCCGAATGGATCGCCCTACCCTCTACGTCTGCGTCGGTCGCTCGACATGTAGCGCGGACCTCTTAATCATTCGGCCCGCGATGTGGCCCCCGTTATCGTGCGGCGGCGAAGATCTTCTTCAGCCAGTCGGTGATCGCGCCGGATACCGCCAGGCTCACGTGCTGATCTTTGAGCGTAGTGTACTCGTCAACCTCTCCGGTCGTTGCCGGCACGAGGAGATGATTGACATCCGTCACCCGCACGATCTCCGGCGGCGGCGCTCGCCGTCGTGCACGCGCCAGCACCTCGAGCCGATCGGCGTTCGACGGCGCCACCTGGGCGTCGAGCATTCCTTGCACGATCAGAATCGGCTGATCGAGGTCGGGCATGACCTTCGCTGGATCGAACGCCAGGAAACTCTGAAACCAGATCGTGTCGGCCCGGCGTCGCAGCTCGGGCGAAATACCTTCCCATCCCTTCCCGGTGAGCGCGGCGCTCTGAATCCTGCGCTGAAGCTCGATGGCGGATTGTTTCTCAGCTTCGGTTCTGTTCGATCGCTCGAGCGCACGCGTGACCTGGGCCAGATTCAGCTCCGCGCCGGTGACGCCAATTGTTGCGACGAGCACGAGTGCCGCTATCCGGTTTTCCTTCGACGCCGCGATCATCGCCACCGGACCGCCTTCGCTGTAGCCGACGACCGCGAGCCGCCGGCGATGGACATCCTTCCGGTCGGCCAGGTACCTTACTGCCGCACGCAGATCATCCGCGTAGTCGGCCAGAGCGGCCGCCTCGGGTCGGCCTCCGCTCTGTCCCACACCGCGTTTGTCGTAACGCAGCACGATGAAGCCTGCGTCGGCGAGCGCGCCGGCCAGCTGTCCGAAGATCGGGATGCCGGCCACGGTTTCGTCGCGGTCGGTCGGCCCCGATCCGCTGACCAGTAGGACGGCCGGCCGCGGCTTGCGGTCGGCGTCTGTCGGCCGCGAGATCGTTCCGGCGAGCCAGAAGCCACTCGCCGGAATCCGGACCTGCTCGTCGCCCGCGCGCGAAACCGCGATGCGTCGCGACGACACCGATGCAATATCCTCACGCAGGACTTCCAGGCCTTCGACAGGTATGCTCAGGCGGAGGAGCCGCCCCGATTCGTCGCCCCATATTTCGGCTTCAAGCGACGGGGCCGAGGCCATCGTCAGCGTGATCCTTGTGCGCCGGGCGTTGATCACGTGCGCCACGGTCTGAATCTGTTCCGGCGCCGATTCGCCGACCGTAATGCTCACCGATCCCAGCGGTGCAATATAGACTGAGAGCGTGGATCCAGCCGAGGCCGACTTCAACCGGGCCGCCAGCGCCTCGTAGGGCGCGAACACCAGGTTTGGCAGCAACACGGCCTCCGGGTCGATCGTGTCGGTCTTCTCGGAAGACGCGCCGCCCGTCTTCATTTCGTTTCTCGCCGTCGTGCCCGTGACGGTCGTGTGCAGCGTCGTCACCTGGCCGCCTGTCGTCGCATCCACGGTCAGCTCGAGCGGCCTCCAGTTGGCGTCGTAGCGCACTTGCAGGCGCTCGGTGACCATAAAAAGCGGCGCGCCGCTGCGGCCGCTGCTGCTAATTGTCCAGCCGTCGGCGGTCCGCTCGACGGCAATCTGCTCGGTGCCGACGGGCACCCCGCGGACGAAGATCGTGAAGCTGGACGTCGCAGGCGATGCCGGAGCAGACGCGGGCTGCTGACCCGCCTCCGCGGCAGGCGCAGTGACCGATATGGCTACCGCCAGAGCCAGAGCGCTGGCCCGGCTAGAATGAAGCGAAAGCACCTCTGTGATTCCCTAGCATAGCATCATGATTCCCACCGTTTCCTCCCGAGCCGACGGCTACGACGCGGCTCGTCGTCGCGCCGGGATCGTTGATCGATCGGATCGCGCGCACCTTGTTGTGTCGGGGAACGACCGCCGATCGTATTTGCACGGCCTGTTGACAAATGATGTTACCGGTCTGCTGGCCGGTCAGGGTTGCTATGCGGCGTATTTGACGCCGCAGGGCCGCATGATTGCGGACCTTTGGGTCTACGAGCTCGGCGACGTCATCCTGCTGTCGCTGGCGCGCGACCTCAAAGCCACTGTCCTGACGAGGCTCGAGCAGTTGATCTTTGCCGAAGACGTGCAGCTTAGAGACATCGCCGACACGTTTGCCTGCGTTGCCGTCGTCGGACCGGAGTCGGCACGCGTGGCGGCGTCGGCGCTGACCGGTGCGTCGATCGAGGCGCTCGCGGCATTGCCTGAGCATGGGAACCTGCGCACGCACTTTCAGGAGCAGCCCGTGATCGCGCTGCGCGTAACTGACCCAGGCGAGCCTGGCTATGACATCCTCGTGGACCGATCGCTGCAAGGCGCGTTGAAGGCGGCGCTCGGCGCAAACGGCGCCGTTGACGTCGACCTCTCCACTGCAGAGGCGCTTCGAATCGAAGCCGGAATGCCAAGATTCCATCGTGACATGGACGAAACGACGATCCCGCTGGAGGCCGGTATCGAGTCGAAGGCGATCAGCTTCACGAAGGGCTGCTATGTCGGGCAGGAAGTCATCATCCGGGTGCTGCATCGCGGACACGGGCGCATCGCCAGGAAGCTGGTCGGTCTCACGCTCGACGGCGACGGCGCGCCGCCACCCGGCGCGGCTGTCCGCGTCGATGCTCGCGAGGTCGGTCACGTCACCAGCGGCGCGCTTTCGCCAGCCTTGAAGCGTCCAATCGCGCTGGCCTACGTGCACCGGGATTTTGTCGCGCCGGGAGCCAACGTCACGGTTGAAGGGTCGTCGGCCGTCGTCACCCAGTTGCCTTTCGTTGAACGGCAGGTCTAAGACCTGCGCTACCACAGCCAGGTGTAGCGCGGGGCTTTGGTCCTGCCTCGTCAGCCCTGCCTCGTCAGAATCCCAATCAGCTCTGTATCGGCCGGAGGAAACTCGAGTGCAGTCAGCTCATCCCGCAGGACCCAGCGCATCTCCTGGCCGAGCTGCGGCCGAGGCTCTCCGAGCAGCCGGCACCGCAGAAAGTGGAGCTCAACCCGCCGATCCGGATGGTCGTGCGTGGTTGCGACCACTTCCTCGCCAACGGCGGCCTCGACGTTGAGTTCTTCGCGGATCTCACGAGTCAGGCAGGCCGCCAGCGTTTCGCCCGCCTCGCACTTGCCCCCGGGGAACTCCCAGTGGCCGGCGAGATGAACTCCCCGCTGTCGCCTGGTGACGAGAATGCGATCGTCGCGCTCGATGACGGCGGCAGTTACGATAATCGTGGTCACTTCTCGAGCGCGGGATTGAATGGATAGGCTCGACAGCTCTTGGCCATCGGGCACACCAGGCACCTTGGGTTGCGAGGGACACACACCATGGCGCCGAAGTCCATCAGCGCCTGGTTGAAATCGAACACATGGCGCGACGGCACGAGCGATTTGGAAATGCACCAGAGGTGCCGCTTCATCGCCAAACTTTTCCGGTCGCCCTTCCAGACGAAGACGCGGAAGAGCACGCGCGCCACGTTCGTGTCGAGAATCGCGGCTCGCCGACCGAAGGCGAAGCTGCGGATCGCGCCGGCCGTGTAGGGGCCGATTCCCTTGAACGCGAGCAGCGTCTGCTCATCGGCCGGCAGGCGGCTCCCGTACCACGCCACGGCTTCGCGCGCGATCGTCTGCAACCGCCTGGGCCGGATGTTGTAGCCGAGCGGATACCAGGCGGCGGTCACCTCAGCCTCCGGCGCCGATGCGAGGGCGTCGAGCGACGGGTATTTTTCCAGCCACTCCACGTATTTTGGCAGCACCCGATCGACCTGTGTCTGCTGCAGCATGATTTCGGACACCAGGATGCGGTACGGGTCGTCGGTCTTGCGCCACGGCAGGTCGCGTCCATGCCGCCGGTACCACGCCAACAAGCGCCGGCGAAAGCGACGACGGTTGGGTGGTGCGGGTACGGCCAGGCCGGGCGGGTTCCTGGTGGTCCGCGTCAGACGAACGCTCCGGCTGGTTTGCTTGGCAGGCATCTCGCCCTCGTATAATGACTTTTAATGTGAAACTCTACACGCGCACCGGAGATGCCGGCGACACGTCGCTGTTCGATGGTTCCCGCGTCGGCAAGGCCGACGATCGTGTCGACGCGTACGGGGAAATCGACGAATTGAACGCGTGGCTCGGCCTCGCCCGCTCGGCGCGGGTTGATCCCGATCTTGAAGCCGCGCTCGTCCAGATCCAGCAGGATCTATTCGCTTTCGGTGCCCGCCTGGCCGATCCCGGGCGGAAAATTGCCGATCGTGTGACGAGAGCCACACTTGGTGACGAGGATGTGGTCCGGCTCGAGACGCTGATCGATCGGCTGGAATCCGAGCTGCCGCCGCTGCGCCGTTTCATCCTCGCCGGGGGCGCACCCCCCGGCGCTGCGCTTCACGTGGCCCGGACCGTATGCCGGCGTGCCGAGCGGCGCATCGTGTCGCTCCAGCCAGCCGTCGACGGCGTGCTGTTCAGGTACGTCAATCGGCTCTCCGATCTGCTCTTCGTGCTCGCCCGGGTCGCCAACCATCGGGCCGGCGTTCCAGAGACTGAATGGTGAATTGGGCCATTGGGTCATTTACTCATCGAGTCATTGGTCTGTTCGGCGTCCTCCATCGCTCGCCTGACAGCGTCGAACACTGCCCGCGCGAGCTCTTGAGAGACCCGCTCGCGGATCGCCCCGCATTCGACGAGCAAGGTGCCGGTTACGGATTCGATCGAGACGTCCCATCGATCGTGAGCCATGCCTTCAGGCCTTTCCTCAAATGACTGCGGCTCAGGCTCGGCGGCCCGTGAGTGCCGCCGCGACACGGCCGACGCAATTGGCGCTTTGTTGATCAACACGCGGACCGCGGCGATCAGGTCTTTGTCGATCGATCGGTCACCGTAGTAGAACCGCGTCTGGTCCTCTGAAAACAACACGAGATCCTCCGAGGCGGGTAGCTCGGCGATGATCGTACGGCCGAGCGCGCCCTCTCGGTCACGCCGGCTCTTCCGTCGCCGGCGGTAGACGTGCAGCGTTGTCGCGAGGCTCGCCGCGACGAGCAGCAGGACCACCGCAACGATTCCAGCGATCAGGTCACGCATTGGCGATCGTGAATTGGGTCAGTTGGAATGCCCAGATGATCATATGAGTAAATTCACCTATTAGAATGCCGCATATGCCCTTGTGGCCCGAGCCGCTCGTTGGCGCCTACGCGGCGTGCGAGGGCCTGACACAGTCACATTACGAGAATTTCCCCGTCGCCTCGCGGCTGCTCCCTCGGTCGATGCGACCGCACGTGGCGGCTGTGTATGCATTCGCGCGAGTGGGCGACGACATTGCGGACGAGTGGGCCGCGCCGGCGTCCGAACGGCAGGAGCGACTTCAGGTATGGCAGCAGCGGCTCCACGACGCGGTCGTAGCGCGAGACAATCGGCCTACTGGCAGCCGCGACGATCTCATCCTGACCGCGCTCGGCCACACGATTCGAGCGCTCGATCTACCCGTGACGCTCTTCGACGATCTAGTGAGCGCGTTCGGTCAGGATACGTGCACGAACTGGTACGCGTCGTGGGACGACGTGCTCGACTACTGCCGTCGCTCTGCGAATCCGGTCGGCCGCCTCGTGCTTCGGATCGCCGGATACCGCGACGAGCTGCTCGACCGATCGTCCGACGCGCTGTGCACGGCGCTGCAACTCACCAATTTCTGGCAGGACTTTGGACGCGATTGGCGGGCCGGGCGACTGTACGTGCCGCGTGAAGTCCAGCATGCCTCCGGAGCCCGCGAAGGCGATCTCTCGAGCGGCCGGATGACGCCTGAATGGGTTCGGGCGATTGAGGCGTGCGCCGACTTCACGCGCGCCGAGTTCGAGCGGGGCCGTGCGGTGTGCGACGGCGTCGGCGGCCGGCTGTGTGTCGAGCTGCGGCTCACGTGGCTCGGGGGGCAACGGATCCTCGAGCGAGTGGAACACCGCCTGGCCAACTTGCTTCACGATCGGCCGATGCTTGGGGCTGCCGACGTGCCGGTGCTCCTCTGGCGCGCGGTCCGATGGAGAAGCGCTGCGGGCTGATGGCGAGGAGAACCAGCTTCTACTACTCGTTTTTCGTGCTGCCGGCCGACGAGCGTCGCGCCGTCACCGCGGTCTGGGATTTCTGCCGCGCTGTGGACGATGCTGTGGATGAGATTGATTCTGCGCGGAAAAGGCAAGAGGAGCGGGAGCACGATGCCGTCGCGCGACAGGCGGTGTGTTTCTGGCGTGCGGAGCTGGGGCGCTGCTACGAAGGCGGCTCGCCCGAAACGATGCAGGGCCGGCGGTTGACGCCCTTCATCGCGCGCTTCGATTTGCCGCGGGCGGCTTTCGAGAAGGTCATCGATGGCATCGCTATGGATCTTGACACGACGCGGTACGAAACATTCTCCGATCTCCTCGAATATTGCCACCGCGTGGCGTCGTCGGTCGGCATGATCTGCATCAGGATCTTTGGGTGCACGAGCGATCGGGCGTGGGACTACGCGCTGCACCTCGGCGTGGCGTTGCAGCTCACCAACATCCTTCGCGACATCCAGGACGACCTCACCAGGGGTCGCGTTTACCTGCCGCTCGAGGACCTCGCCGCGGCCGGATGCACGGTCGACGATCTGGCCGCCGGTTGCATGACCGAGCCCGTACGCCGACTGATTGCGTTCGAATGCGACCGCGCGTACGATTTCTATCGCCTCGCGGTCCTGGCACGCCCCGAAGAGGATCGCCGCCGGCTGGTGGCTGCTGAGATCATGCGGGCCGTGTACTTTGAGCTGCTCCGGCGGATCGAGCGGTGCGGCTATGACGTGTTTTCGAGATCGGTCCGCGTGCCGCGGCCGCGCCAGGCGATCATTGCGTTGAGGCTGTGGTTATGGTCCCGCTGACCGACGCCACGCGCTACGACGTCGTCGTCGTGGGAGCCGGGTTCGCGGGCCTGAGCGCGGCCGTCCGGTTGGCGCGAAAGGGCGCCCGCGTGCTCGTGCTCGAAGCCCGCAGCCGGCTGGGCGGACGCGCCACCTCGTTTCACGACCGCGAAACAGGCGAGCTCGTCGACAACGGACAGCACTTGCTGCTCGGGTGCTACGGAGAGACCTTCGCGTTTCTCCGCGACATCGATGCCCTCGAACACGTCAACCTGCGGCCGTCGCTCGGCATGACGATGGTCGATCGGGCGGGGCGATGGTCGCGACTCGAGTGCCCGATCCTTCCGGCGCCCCTCCATCTGGTCGCCGGCCTGTTCGATTGGGACGCTCTTACCTGGAAAGACCGCCTGTCTGTTCTTCGAATGAGGATGCCGCTTGGTTTGGCTCGGCGCGAGCTCAGCCCAGGAGCGCGCGCGATTTCGGCGTCGCCCGGAGAGACCGTGGAGAGCTGGCTGATTCGAAACGGCCAGACGGCGCGGCTGCGCGAGATGTTCTGGGATCCCCTGGCGCTCGCCGCGCTTAATCAGCCGCCCGCACAGGCGTCGGCACCGGTCTTCGCGCGTGTGCTGGCCGAGATGTTCGGACCGGATCCGAGAGCCGCCGCGATTGCACTGCCGACCAGGCCCTTGCACCTGATGTACGCCGAACCGGCGCGGACTCATATCGAAAGCTGCGGCGGAACTGTGCGCACGGGATCGCCGGCAATCGTGCGTATCGAGGCTGGTCGACTAGCGTCCGTGGCGACCGGATCGGATCGCTGGATCGTGGATGCGGTGATTGTGGCCATCCCCTGGTTCGCGCTGTCCGATTTGTTCGAGGGCGATCGGTCGCCTCTCGCTCAGACGCTCGAGCGAGCCCGGGCAATGCGCGCCTCGCCCATCGTGACCGTCAATTTGTGGCTCGATCGCCCTCTCTTCGACGAGCCGTTCATCGGCTTGCCGGGGCGCGCGCTGCAGTGGGTGTTTGACAAGCAGTCGATTCTGGGTCGCGGGGCCTCGCACCTGTCGCTCGTGGCGAGCGGCGCCTCGCCTCTCGTCGAGCGATCCAATGAAGACCTGATCGCCACCGCCCACGGCGAGCTGCTGGACGGGCTGCCGCGTGCGCGCGCAGCTCGCCTCCTCCGCGCCAGCGTGGTCCGGGAGCCGCGGGCGACCTTCTCGCTCGCGCCGGGACAGCCGCTGCGCCCCGACTCGGCGACTCCCATCCAAGGCCTCTATCTCGCCGGTGATTGGATCGCCACCGGCCTGCCGGCTACGATCGAAAGCGCCGTCCGTTCGGGACACCGGGCCGCCGACGCGGTATTGGAATCATCGGGCCACTGAGCTATCGCGGAATAGAGTGGCCGGTGCCATTCACGACTCAACGGCCAAATTCATGAATTCGATCGTTGTTCACTACAAGGAATTGGCGCTCAAGGGACGCAACCGTCCCTGGTTCGTTCAGGTGCTCGTGCGCAATCTCCGGACGGTGCTCGATGGGCTCGAGATTGTGCGCGTCGGATCACTGATGGGCCGCATCGAGATCACCCCTGGAGTGCGGACGTCGTGGATCGAGGTCCGTGATCGCGTAAGCCGCATTTTCGGCATCGCCAACTTCTCCTATGCGGGCCGCGCACCGCACGACTTTCACGTCCTGGCGTCGGCCATTCTCGCAGATCTCGGCGATTGCCAGCCCGAGTCGTTCGTGGTGCGCGTGCGGCGGACTGACAAGCGCTTTCCGCTGACATCGCCCCAGATCGAGCGCGAGGTCGGCGGGCTGGTCAAACAGGCGACGGGATGGCGGGTCGACCTCGAGGAGCCGGCGCTCAGTATCTCGATCGAAATGCTCCCAGAAGACGCGTTCTATTTTTTCGGCAAGGAGCCGGGTGCCGGCGGGTTGCCGACCGGCACCGGAGGTCGGCTGGCGTGTCTGTTGTCGGGGGGTATCGACTCGCCGGTTGCCGCGTACCGGATGATGCGGCGCGGCTGTTACGTGCTGCTCATTCATTTTCACAGCTATCCGATCCTTCCGCGCGCGTCGCAGGAGAAAGTCCGCGAGATCGCGGCGCTCCTGACGAAGTCCCAGCTCCGCTCGCGCCTCGTGCTCGTCCCCTTCGCGGAGCTGCAGCAGCAAGTGTTGCTGGCTGTACGTCCCGAGCTGCGCGTGATCGTGTACCGTCGGCTCATGCTGCGGATCGCCGAAAGGCTCGCGCGCAAGTGGCATGCCCGTGCGCTCGTGACCGGCGAAGTGGTCGGCCAGGTGGCGTCGCAGACGATCGAGAATCTCACGGCGATCGCGAAAGCGACGACGATGGAGGTGTTGAGGCCGCTGGTGGGAATGGACAAGGATGAGATTACGGCTGAGGCGGAGCGTATCGGCACGCTTGCGATCTCGAATATTCCGGACCAGGACTGCTGCCAGCTGTTCACGCCGCGACATCCAGCGACGCGCGCGCGCAGCCAGGACGTGGCACGCGCAGAAGAAGCGCTACCGATTGGCGCCATGGTTGATGCGGCGGTGGCGGCCGTCGTGGTGGAGGACTTCACGTACCCGGTGCTAGAATGATCGGCTGCTCAGAGGAACCTTTCATGTCGACCCAGCCCAAGAGGAAAATATGACGGTCCAACAACTGAGTTCAAATCTCGAAGAGATCCTCGGGGCGGACGCCCATACGCTCCTCGACCATCGCTGCAAGACGATTCCAAAAGAGAGCCTCCATCTCCCTGGACCTGACTATGTCGATCGGATCTGCACAGGGTCCGATCGGCCGGCACGTGTGTTCAGGAGCCTTCAGGCGCTCATCGATCACGGAAGGCTTACGGGAACGGGCTACGTGTCCATTCTGCCGGTCGACCAGGGCATCGAGCATTCCGCCGGCGCCTCATTTGCGCCGAATCCGATGTACTTCGATCCGGAGTACATCGTGAAGCTGGCGATCGAAGGCGGGTGCAACGCCGTCGCCTCGACCCTGGGCGTCCTGGGGTCGGTGGCGCGGAAGTACGCGCACAGGATTCCGTTCCTGCTCAAGTTCAATCACAACGAGTTCCTCTCCTATCCCAATTCGTACGATCAGATCCGTTTTGCGAGCGTCCGTCAGGCATCCGACATGGGCGCCGTGGGTGTCGGTGCAACGATTTACTTCGGTTCCGAGGAATCGAAGCGGCAGCTGCAGGAAGTCACCGCGATGTTCCAGCAGGCTCACGAGCTCGGCATGTTCACCGTGCTCTGGTGTTACCTGCGGAATTCGGCCTTCAAGACCAAGGAGGCCGACTATCACCTGGCCGCCGATCTGACCGGTCAGGCCAATCACCTTGGGGTGACGATCGAGGCCGACATCATCAAGCAGAAGCTGCCCGAGACTAACGGCGGGTACAACGCCCTCAATTTCGGAAAGACGCACAAGAAGGTCTATTCCGACCTCACGACAGCGCATCCGATCGACTTGACCCGGTACCAGGTGGCGAACTGCTACATGGGCCGCTCCGGCCTGATCAACTCAGGCGGCGCTTCGTCGGGTGAAAGCGACTTGAGGGGCGCGGTGAGGACGGCGGTGATCAACAAGCGCGCTGGCGG
The DNA here is from genome assembly GCA_965197865.1 of Vicinamibacterales bacterium. Lineage (GTDB taxonomy): Bacteria > Acidobacteriota > Vicinamibacteria > Vicinamibacterales > CAVVIG01 > CBDANZ01. Next base: position 102,865 of record CBDANZ010000005.1, on the reverse strand, counting down.
CATGGGACTCATTTCCGGCCGGAAGGCGTTTCAGCGGCCGATGAAGGACGGCATTTACCTCTTGAATGCCATCCAGGACGTGTATCTGAGTAAGGATGTGACGATCGCGTGATCGTCGATGCCCCTAGTTTCTAATCGGGCATGCTCAGGTACGGGATCGGATTCTCGCCACTGATCGACAAGAAAATTAGCCGGAGTTCTTGATTGGCGACGCCGTAGTCATAGAACACGTCGTAGGCGTGCCAAGCGCCCTCGATGAAGATGTTCAGCTTGTCGTTCGAGATCGCTCCCGACGGATTCCGCTGCCGGGCGGCATCGTATCCTGCCAGCTTGAGGTGCCAAATGATCCGAAGCAGCAGTTCTTCCGCAGACCGGATCGCTTCGCCGCCGGTTGAAGGCGGTCCCGTTAGATGCGGGAACTCCCGTCCGGTCGCGTAAACCACCTGCTCCGCGCGTTCGAAGGTCAGCGGCCCAGGCGGCACGCGATTCGGGTTTCCGGACGGCGGCGGCGGAGGGGGTGGCGGCTCCGGCGCGCTCGGCGAGGGACGTCGAAGCGTTTCCTCGCCTTCAAGCGGCCCCAGACACGTCGTTCCCGCATACACGATCCGAAGCGCGTCCTGATCCAAGATGTAACCGGTGCCGGTGAACGCGAAGGGGCACGGGATAACGTTTTCGAGCACCGCTGTGCCGTTCAGTTCGAGCGCGACCTGCTCTCTGTTCAGCTGCCCCGACCCGGTCGCCGAAACCGTGACAACGCCAGAACAGACGGCGTAGAATTCCCCAGCGATCGAATTCTCCGTCTGGCTGCTGATGTTCCACTGAAAATCGCCGCACGACCAGGAAGCGGGAAACTCGAGGGGTGCCGCCGAGGTCCACGTACCCGTCAGCAACCCGGGGCCGCCGCTTGGAATGGGTGCTGGCGCTGCGCTCGGGCCGCCGGTTGGCGCGAGCACACTGTGGCTGGCCTCGAACCCGCACGCGGCCGTACTGAAGGAGGCGACAGCAAACAGCCCGGCCAGACAAATCTTTCGTCTCATGGCGACTGTCCTCGTCGACCATCGCGCAGGCGATGTCGATTACAAGATTCGGCCGGTGGGCACAAGCCTGTCCGCCGAGCACCAAGAAATCCTCTATTTGTCTGCGAAATAGCAGCTACGCTGGGAGAGGATGCAGAAGACCGGCCAGATAGTCACGCAGCGCGTCCTGGGTGCTGCGAAAGGCCAGCTCGTCCCACGGCAGCGAAAATTCGACGAACTCCGACGATTCCAGGCTTTCGTCCGCGGCGCATAGGGTGCCGCCGATGGCCGTGGCGGCGTAAACCACAATCACCGGCGATCGGCCCGCGTATGAGTAGATGTTCACGAGGCCCTCGAGTCGCACCTCCAGCCCGCATTCCTCTCGCGCTTCACGAACGGCGGCCGCGGTCAGCCGTTCGCCGCGATCCACGTATCCGCCCGGGAAGACCCACTTGCCGTAGCCGGGGTCGATGGCGCGGCGAACCAGCACGATTCTGTCCGACGTCGACCGGATGATCGTGCCGACGGCGATTTTCGGATCGACGTAGAACACGAAGCCGCATCGGGAGCAGACGGGCCGCTCGGGCTCGGTCGCTTTCAATAGACGTCGCTCGAGCGCGCCCCCGCAGCGAGGGCAGAAGCGGTACGCGTCCATCTGGAAAGTATAATTCTCAAGCAGATGTCCATTCTGAAGATCGCGCGTCTAGGTCATCCGGTGCTGCGTACCCGGGCCCGAGCGCTGCATCGTGGCGACATTTCGAGCCAAGTCGTCCAGAAACTGATCGACGACATGATCGAGACGATGCTCGAATACCGCGGCGTGGGGCTGGCGGCGCCGCAGGTGCACGAGAGCGTGAGGCTGTTCATCGTGGACCTCGATCACGGCGAGGCCGAAGCCGAAGAGCCCGAGCCGATTGTGGTCATCAACCCCGAGATCATCACCGTGGGCTCGGATCTGGACGAGGACTGGGAAGGCTGTCTGAGCATCCCCGACATTCGCGGGCGCGTGCCGCGCACGCGAGCGATTAAGGTATCAGCCATCGATCGGCGTGGAGACCGAATCGAGCTCGATGCCCACGACTACACGGCCCGCGTCATCCAGCACGAGACCGACCACCTCGACGGAATCCTGTTCTTCGACCGGATGCGGTCGTTCCACTCGCTCACCTTCCTGGACGAGTACTCGCGGTACTGGGCGAAAAAACACTGAGCTGTCAGGGCGTTCGCCTTTTCTCCATCGCCCGCTCGGAATGCAGCCGTTCCAGCTTGACATCCGAGTGGTCGGCAAACAGCATGGCCTCGGCGATGGAGCGGTGCCCAGCGACTTCGGCGATTGCCCGGTGCATCATCTGACAAATCCTTCGGTACGATGGATGTCCTTGCGGCGCGGTGCGCAGCTCGATGACGTGCATCGCCTCGCGCGCGTTCATGTCCATGTAGAAGCGGATCCGGTACGCCATTGAGACGGCGTAGGGTGCCGCTTCTTTCAGTCCCTGCGCCAGGAGCGCCGTATGCAGCTCAGCCGATCGATCCATGACGGCGCGCCAGTCAGCCAGTGCGCCCGCTTCCTCGATCGCCGCCGGTTCCGTGTAGCCGTGCTTGGTGCCAAGCGGCTGCCATTCCAGCGTGAGCAGGCGATGGCGCTGGAGATCGCGGAAGGCGCCGTAGTCGGCCAGGACGTCGAAACGATAACGGGTCCGTTCGAACGCACGTCCAGGCTTGTGACGACGGTTCGCGCGGTGACCGATGTACGCGCGGAGAAGCGCCGTGCGCTCCTCGGCGGTCATGCGGCGCGCCAGCGCCGCCAACTGATCGTCTGGCAGATCGGAGATGCCATAGAGCGCCGACGCCACCACTGTGATTTCGCCGTCCGGATCGAAGTCCGTAAGGGTCATCTCGGGCCGCGGCTCGCCCGACACCGAGGCGAGGAGCGGACGTGCCGCCGCCGCAAAAGATCGATGGGTGTCGATGAGGTACTCGATCCACCTGCCGCCTCGGCTTGGCTGATCAACACGCGCGAGAAAGGCGGGGACCACCTGGCGCAGTTCCGTGAGGATCATTTGCGAGTAGGTTCGGACCTCTTCGAGCGGATGCGCGAACATTCGCAGCAGCAGGGCCTCAAACGCTTGACCGGTTCCAAACAGTCCAACGTTCGACGTGGTCGCCGCTGGGAGAAGGCCGCGCAGCGTGTCGAGTGCCTTGGCCCGAATGACTGATCGATACGTGCCGTCGGAGTCTTCAGGTGCCTTCGGATACCGCGCCCGAAAGTGCGCTTCCAGGACCGGAATGAAGCGCACGTAGGTTTCGAAGGCGCCGTCTAGCGTCCGTGTGAACTCGGCGGCGAGCGGAGAACGTTCGACCTCCGCCGGCACGTGGTACCTCCATCGGCCGGTGGGCCGATCGGTATACGGCACGTAGCGCGTGGACTGCTCGAGGTATGCCATCAGGCGTCCCCACTCGAGCACCTTGGTGAGGATGTTCGACACGCCTTCGCATGCCACGTGGGCCCCGCCAAGCTGCGCGACCGAGTCGTCGCCGTAGTCATTCAACACGCGGGCGTAGAGCTTGTCGGCGCGGGCGAGCCCGACGCCTTGTGCGAGTCCGCTCGGCGCCGTCGGCACCTGGTTTAGGAACTCGTCCAGGAAGAGCCGCCGGAGCGACTTCGCCGATCGCGAATAGCGCGCAAACAGCGCGCCTTTCACCGTTTCTGGCAGGTTGGTCAGCGCGAAGACCGGGCGGTCGGTGTTGGTAAAAAAAGGCGCCAGCGCGCGCGTTTCATCGGCGGTGAAGGTGTCCTGCGTGAGGCTCGGAACCGCCACAGTGTGGCATATTCTACAAGCGGTTGCATGATGAGGCGATAAAACCCCTCGTAGCGTGTGGAAGGTGAGGAGTGAGACAATGGTCGTAATCTACGGAAAGGACGGTTGTCCATACACGCAGGCTGCGCGCGACGACTACGCAGGGCGGCGCATCGCGTTCGATTACATCGACGTCAAGAAAAACGCGGTCGACATGGACCGCATGCTCGTCGTGAGCAACGGGCGCCGCTCGGTGCCGGTGATCGTCGAAGAAGACGGCACAGTGACGCTCGGTTTTGGCGGCACTTGAGTGGTTTGACGACGCTCGTGGGGCGTTATGATGGTCTCAATCCGGCGCTCCTGCCGGCGGCGCGCGAGAACGTTTCGCGCGCACCTCGAAACGCTGAAGGCCGAAGGCCCGGTCTTCGATCAAGACGGCCGATGGAAAATGCGATGAACGCCGTCCTCGATTTCATCAACGTCAATCGCGAGCGATACTTGGAAGAACTGAAGGCGCTGCTGGCGATCCCAAGCGTGAGCGCGCTGCCGGAGCACAAGGCCGACGTCCGCCGCTGCGCGAACTGGTGTCGTGACGAGATGCGACGAATCGGCCTGCAGAACGTGCGCCTCATCGAGACGCCGGGGAACCCGGTGGTGTACGGCGACTGGCTCGGGACACCCGCCGCGCCGACGATCCTCTTCTACGGGCATTACGATGTGCAGCCGGTGGATCCATTGAACCTGTGGCAATCGCCGCCCTTCGAGGCGACGATCCGCGACGGCGAGATCTACGCGCGGGGCGCCGCCGACGACAAGGGCCAGGTGTTAATGCACCTGAAGGCCGTCGAAGCGTACTTGACGCAGAGCGGCCGCCTCCCGGTGAACATGAAATGCATTCTCGAAGGGGAGGAAGAGGTCGGCAGCGAGCACCTCGACGACTTCGTGCGCTCCCACAAGGAGGCTCTTCGGGCCGACGTCGTCGTCATATCTGACTCAGCGATGTTCGCGCGTGGAGTGCCGTCGATCTGTTACGGGCTGCGCGGTCTCGTATACTTCCAGATCGACCTGCGTGGCAGTAGCACCGACCTGCACTCCGGCTCGTTTGGCGGCGCCGTGGCTAACCCGGCTTTCGTACTGGCGCAGATGATCGTGCAGATGAAGGATCGGGGCGGGCGCGTCAAGATCCCGGGCTTTTACGACGATGTGAGGTCGCTACAGGAGACGGAGCGGCAGGCGTGGGCGTCCCTGCCCTTCCGGGAGAAAAAATACCGGAAGGATTTCGGCATCCCCAAGTTGTTCGGGGAAACCGGCTACACGACACTCGAGCGCACATGGGCGCGGCCGACGCTGGAGATCAACGGTCTTCTGTCGGGTTTTGCGGGCGAGGGCGCCAAGACGGTGCTGCCGGCTGTGGCCATGGCCAAGATCAGCATGCGGCTCGTGGCCGATCAGGATCCCAACAATATTGCGGATCTCTTCCAGGCCCACGTGCAGAAGATCGCGCCCAAGACCGTCGAGCTCAAGATCACCCGCATGCACGGCGGCAAGCCGTGGATAACGTCGCTCGACAATCCGTTCGTGCAGGCCGCCGGGCGCGCCATCGAGAAAGGCTTCGGCCAGAGGCCGGTGTTCACGCGCGAGGGCGGCTCGATTCCGGTGGTGTCGACCTTCCAGGAGGAGCTCGGGTTGCCGTCGGTGCTCTTCGGCGTGGGCCTTCCCGACGAGAATGCGCACGCGCCGAACGAGAAGCTCGACGTGGAGAATTTCCACAACGGCATCATTGCGTCGGCTTACCTGTATCAGGAGGTCGCGTCGATCGCCGTGCCGGCCTAATTAGACTTAGAAGCTCTATCACGGAGGGGGTTACCGTCGTCGGATGGTAGCCGGTGAGTGTTGAGCGTCACCTAAAGGCTTTGGAGCGGTTCTACGGCCTGCTTCCGTCGCTGCCCCGCGATCCATTCACGCTGTTTGTCTGGGGGGGTGCTCTCCACGCACTCGACACCGGCGAAGCGCGACGCGGCCGTGGCGCTCGTCGGACCCTACTTGGAGCAGCGGCTTGGAGCGCTTAGCAGTCCGTGGTGAAAGTCGGGCGCTGCACCGAGACGAGCGAGGCGCCTCGCGGGCAAGGCGCGACGACCGAGAATACCGCCTGTATTTGATGAAGGAGCAACGCAGGCCACGAGGATGCATCGCTCGTCGAATGCAGACGGACTTTCACCACGGACTGTTAGCAGTCCGTGGTGAAAGTCGGGCGCTGCACCGAGACGAGCGAGGCGCCTCGCGGGCAAGGCGCGACGACCGAGAATACCGCCTGTATTTGATGGAGGAGCAACGCAGGCCACGAGGATGCATCGCTCGTCGAATGCAGACGGACTTTCACCACGGACTGTTAGGACCGGCGTCGCCTTGTTCCGTGGTGCGCCGACGCTACCGGCGGTGATCAGAGGTCCGCTGCCGAAAGCGCGCCGCGCGTTGAAACGGTTGCCGCAGATGGGCGATGCGGGCGCGCACTGCATGCTGCTCTTTGCGGGGGACCATCCGGTGCTACCGGTGAGCGCCTCGGTACACCGCTTGGGGCTCCGCCTGGGGTACGGCCAGCGCGACGCGCAGTTTCGGAAGTCGGCCCGCTCGGTCCAGCAGGCGCTCGCGCGGGAGCTGCCGGTCGAAACGGAAGTCTTCCGCCGCGCCTTCTTCTACCTCTCATATCACGGCACTGCCACCTGCATAGAACCCGATTCTCACTGCACGGTCTGCCCGCTGCTGCCCGACTGCCCAGAAGGGACGAGCCGCCACGCGTCAGTTTGACGATGCGACTCGACGTCGCAAGGTCTTGACGTGCTCCCAAAGTTGCGCGTGCTCGCCGCGCTCCTCTTCGTTCGGCTCGGTTTTTGCGGAGAGGCGCAGGTAGGCTTGCAGATCGCGCAGCGCGGCGGCAAAGTCGTTCAAGTGGTAGGCGAGCAGCCCGCGGTCGCGAAGCTCGCTGGCGGCCGACGGGCCGACCGCGAGCAATAGCTCCGTGATGTCGCGGGCCTGCGGGAATGAGTACATCTGGACGTACACGCGCTTGAGATTCACGAGCATGCGCGCCAGGATCTGCGGTTTGGTGGCGCGGCCGCGCAGATGGGAATCGTCCCATACCGCGCCCTCACCAGCGTGGCGCTGCAGCAGGAGCCGGCAGCCGTCCTCCGACAGAAGCGCACCGCCGTGGTACGCATCGATGATGAGATCCTTGTAGGCTTCCGGCCGGCCCGAATCGCGATACACCCGATCGACCGGGCAGCGCACCAGGAAATGTCCAGGAAAATTGATGCCCTGCACGGCCAGACCGGCGCGGCGCGCGACTTCCATGTAGACTAGCGCTAGCGTGATGGGAATGCCCGTGCGCCGCTCGAGCACCTCGTTCAGAAAACTGTTCCGCGGATCCTCGTACTGGTGGGCGTTGCCGACGAACTGCTGTTCTCGAAACAGATAGTCGTTGAGCGCCTGGATCCGCGCGTAGGCCTCGGGATCGACGTCAGGCGGCGCCTCGGCCGTCGGTCTCGTCGAAGCCACACGTCGGGCCGCCTCGAGTCCGAAGGCGTCGAGCTGGTCGATGTAGGGGCCGGCGTCGAGCCGCGGATATTCGACGCGCGCGATCATGAGCGCCGCGACCGCAAGATCCGGGTCGGGACTCAGCGCGACGCGGGCGAAGCCGCGAAGAAGCCGTTCGGAAACCACTAGCAACAGAATACACGTCCACGCAAGGTCCGGCCGAAGGTGAGCACGATGCTCGATGCTAGAACCGCACGCCGAAAGAGATCCGGCCGGCTCGCGGCGACGTGTACGCGAGTCGGCTGAGTCCCGTTCCGAAATTGGCTCCTTTCGTCCAGTGGATGCCCTCAATAGGGGTCGTCGTGAACGGATCGAAGGGCGCAAGGATTTTCGCCGTCTGATCAATGCGATCGAGCCGGACCGAGCCCCCGTTTTGGGCGACCACTTGGCTGCAGCCGCCACGGTCCTTCAACGTTTCGTTGCGGGACGAATAGCGGGCTTCGATGGAGAACGCCGGCGTCAGGATGCCGTAGTAATTGAGGGAAACAGATCCATCGCTCGTCTGGCATCGTAGAGGCTGTTGGCGTCCATGACGATCGCGGGATTCTGCGCCTGGTTCGTCTGGCTCTCGGTGGACCTCGTATAGGCGCCTTGGAACCGATGCCTACCGCTCAGGGCGTAGGTCGCCTTCGCCTCGTAGCGTCGCAGCGCGTTGGTGAAGCTGTACGGAATGTTGGTAATGACCAGCGTCCTGGCTTCTTCCGTCTCCTGTAGGCGGCCCGTCGCGAAGAACCACAGTCGATCGCGGAGCACCGGACCGCCGAGAGTGTATTCGTAAGTCGGCAGTCCCTTATCGGCCTTCACGTCGGCCGCAAACGGCGTGAGCGCCAGCCAATTGTCGTTGTTGAGCGTCTGACGGAACGAACCGCTGAAGGGGTTGCCGCCAGACCTGGCAATCACGTTCACCACGCCGCCGTCAAACCGACCGTACTCTGTCGAGATCCCGGCAGCGGCAATCGTCGTTTACTGGATGGCATCCTCGATGTACAGATCGTACGCTTGTCCACGCAGGTGTTCGTTCACCGTGACGCCGTTCACCATGAACAAGTTCTCGTACGACATCGAGCCAGCAGTCGAGTAGAAGCCGAGAGGCCCCGTTGGGTGAACTGACGGTGCGAGGAGCAAGGCTGCATTGATGTCGCGGTTGGTCGGAAGTGTCGAGATGAGATCCTGGTTGAAATTCGTCGCGACCTGAGCGGTCTGCGTCAGCACATCGGTCGCCCGGCCCACGACTTCGACTGTCTCGGAAATCGCCGTCAGTCCCATCGTTACATCGACCGGCAGCACCTGTGTGGGTACGAGAGTAATCGTCCGCTGCTGCTGCTGGAAGCCGCTCAACTCGAACGTGATCGTGTACGCGTCGGGCGGCAGAAGCGTGATGATGTAGTCGCCATTCGCGGACGTCACCGCCGTGCGGACGCCCTGCAAGTTCGCCGACTTGACGCTCACCGTGACGCCGGCCATCGGCCGGTCCTGGCTGTCGATGGCGCGACCGGAGATCGTGCCGCTTGTGCTCTGGGCAGTCGCGAGGCCCGTTGTCGCCAGGAGCGCCACGACAAACCACGGCCATACCTTCATGAACTGCATCGAATGCCTCCGCAACAGTTATCGGACGTGGAGTGCTTTCCCTAGACTCACACGACGGGGCTTTCGGCGTCAGGAGGGCTCGGCCGTCGAACTGCAAGGCGGAAGAGACTGAAAGTTCCACAGAGCATGCAGCAGGCCAATCCGGGTCAATTTCGACACGCTTACGCTAGATGTTCGCACCGATTCAGAAAGCTGAATGACCAGCCGGCCGAACCCGATCATCGATGCTGCTCAGAAGTTCCAAGGTCAGCGTATCGAGATGGGCGATGACAAGGTCGGCGCCCGGAAGGGCGGTCGCCGGATACGTGTGCGTGATTGCAACGGTGCGCAGGCCCGCTGCTCGGGCCGAGTCGATCCCCCACTCTGAGTCTTCGACCGCCACGCATTCCGATGGTGTCAAGGACAGGCCGGTTGCGACCGACAGCCGATCAACCGCTCGCACGTAGGGATCGGGCGCCGGCTTGCTCACCGACGTGTCCTCTGCGGCAACGACGGCGGCGAAATGCTTTACGAGGTGTTCGCGCTCCAGCACGCGCATGATGTCTTGGCGCAGCGAGCCGGAGGCAATGCCTAAAGGGCGTGCGGCGGCCAGGCGTCGGATGGCCGCTCGCGAGCCGGGAAACAACATCGATTGATCGCACTCGAGCTCTTCGAGCAGCGCCGCCTTGTGGCGGACCAGGTTTGCGATGTGCTTCGTGCTCCATAGTCGTCCGCGGTCCGCCGCCACGGCCGCAAACGCGCCGGCATCGTCGAATCCGAGATAGCGCGTGTAGTAGTCCGATTCGCTCACTGTCACGCCCTCTTTGTCAAGCACGTCGCGGAACGTGCGGCAGTGCAGCGGCTCACTGTTCGCGATGACGCCGTCGAAATCGAACACGATCGCTCGAATCGTCAGGGCTTTGTCCGTTCACCAGCTTCAATCCGCACCGGCAGGCGATTCTCGCGCGGCGGAATCGGACACACCCACACGGGACTGAAGTAACAGTACGGGTTGTATGCGAGATTGAAGTCGATCTGATAGATGCCGGTCGCGGTTCGATCGAGATCCAGGTAGCGGCCAGACTGATAGGTTTCGACACCGCTCGTGATGTCGCTGAACGGTACGAACAAACTCTCGATGCTTGGCGAGGCTGCCGGCACGAACGCCGTCAGCTTCGTCGGCATTCCGTGCAACACGAACTCGAGCGATCCGACCCGGCGCATCTTGTCCACGGTTCCGGTCGACGTCGGCATGTCCACAGTGGCCATTTCGGCAAACGGCTTCAGAACCGCCGGCACGTCATACGCCGGGTTGATCGGGAAATACTCGAGCGGCAGAAGCTTGGTCTTTCGTCCGGCGGGCACTGGTTCGGCAGCTTTCAGAAACAGCGTGTCCTTGGCATTCCGGGCTGCCGCGATCCGGCCGACGTAGTCCGCTTCGTCTGGTGGTTTCGGGTTGCAGGCCACCGCGGCGATCAGAAACAAAAGGGCGAGGGTGGGTAGGCCGGGTAGGGTAGGTAGGCCTGGTAGGGCGTGAAGGGAAGGCGCCAAGGGCACGTCGCACACGCTTCTCATTCTACCGACCTGCGCTAGTTTCCCTATCGGTCTCACCTGCCCCGCCTTTCCTACCAGGCCAACCTGCCCTAGAAAACGTATCCACCCCACGAGACGGTTTCCTCGGCAAGGCGGCGCCGCGCCACGACCGTATTCACGGGTGTCATCCTGAACAGCCGCCGCAGCGCCGCAAGCGTAGTCCGTAGCATGTCGCCTTCGACCATGGCGGCAAGCGCCTGCCGCGCGGATGCGTCGATGCGCATCCCTGCGTCGTTGACGAACACGCGCGCTGCGTCGATGTGCAGCGCCGCGCGCGGAGCCCGCGACCGGGCCGCCGCCTCTGCCCGCAGTACCGCGCTGTCTGCCGCGTACACGTCCATCAGGATGTCGGCCAGGTGGATCAACACTTCCTGCTCGTCGCCGAGCTTCTCTCGATAGGTCTGCATCGCCAGGCCGAGCACCATCAACGCCGCCTTCTTGAAGGCCTCGATCGCGCGCCCCTCCTCGGCAAGCGCCGAGTCGTCGGTCGGTGAGGGCACCGTCGGAGGTCCCAGAAGCTCGTCCTGCAATGCCCTGGCTGCAGCGGTGACGGGCAGCTCCCCCTTCGCAGCGCGGCGCGCGAGCATGCTGGGAATCAGCAGCCGGTTGATCTCGTTGGTGCCTTCGAAAATGCGGTTCACGCGCGAATCGCGGTAATGCCGCTCGGCCGGGTAGTCGCGCACGAAGCCGTTGCCGCCGTGAACCTGAATGTTCTCGTCGAACACGAAGTTCAGCATCTCGCTGCCGGCGACTTTTGCGATCGACGCTTCGATCGCATATTCCTCGAACGTGGCAAGCACAACTGACTGGTCCACCCCTTCGTGAGGCGCCGCCGCGATGCGCGCGTCGATCATGCCGGCTGTCCGGTAGATAAGGCTCTCGATCGCGTAGGTCCGCACGACCATCTCGGCGATCTTGTACTTGATAGCCCCAAAGGACGCGATCGGCTGTCCGAACTGCTTCCGCTCGCCTGCGTACCGGGCGGATTCGGCGATGCCGACCCGCGCTCCGCCGATGCACATGGCGCCCAGCTTGAACCGCGCGAAGTTCAGAACGTTGAACGCGATCTTATGGCCCATGCCGACCTCACCGAGCAGGTTCTCGGCAGGCACGCTCACGTCCCGGAGGACGACCGGCGTCGTCGAGGATCCGTGCAGCCCCATCTTGTGCTCTTCCTTGCCGCTCGTCACGCCGGCGAACGTGCGTTCGACGATGAACGCGGAGAAGTGTTCGCCTTTGTCGTCAACGACCTTGGCGAACACGATGAAGATGTCCGCGAACCCGCCATTCGTAATCCACATCTTTTCGCCGTTCAGCACGAAGCTGCCGTCTGCGAGAGGCGTGGCGCGCGCCTTCGCGCCGAGGGCGTCGGAGCCCGAGCCCGCCTCGCTCAGGCAGTACGCGCCAATCAGCTCGCCGGTGAGGAGCCGCGGCAAGTACTTGCGCTTCTGCGCCTCGGCGCCGAAAAGCGACAATGGCAGGACCGTCAGGTTCGATTGGGCGCCGAAGGTGGCGCCAAACGATGCCGACGTTGACATCTCCTCACTCACGATCATCGACGTTGTCTTGTCGAGCTGCACGCCGCCGTACGCCTCGGCGACGTCAACGCCGAGTAACCCGAGCTCGCCGCACCGCTTCAGGAGCTGGCGCGCAAGCGTCCAGTCCTTTGCTTCGAGCCGATCCAGAACGGGCAGCACGTCGTTGCGGACGAAGCCGGAGACAGTCTGCGCGATGAGCCGCTGCTCCTCGGTGATCCGCTCGGGGGTGAACACGTCGGCGGGGTCGGACCGCTGGAGCAGCCACTCGCCGCCGCGGAGCATCGAAGTCGCGGGTGAAGCCGTCGTTGAAGACATTATTGTTGACTCCCCCTGCTACATCCGCTCGAAGATTCCCGCCGCGCCCATGCCGCCGCCCACACACATAGTCACCATGCCGAACTTGGCAGTTCGGCGCTTCATTTCGTACAACAACGTCGTCGTCAGTTTCGCGCCGCTGCACCCGAGGGGATGGCCGAGCGCGATTGCGCCGCCGTTGACGTTCAGTCGTTCGGGATCGATCGGCAGCGCTTTCAGGCATGCAAGGACCTGCGCGGCGAACGCTTCATTCAGCTCGACAAGATCGATCTGACCGATCGACAGGCCGGCCAGCTTCAGGGCTTTGCGGATTGCCGGGACCGGGCCGATGCCGAACCGCTCCGGCTCGACGCCGGCGGTCGCAAACGCCACGAACCGCGCGAGGGGCGACAGCCCTCGCGCCCGCGCGTATTCGTCCGAGGTGAGAACGAGGGCGGCGGCGCCGTCGCTCATCTGCGAAGAGTTTCCGGCGGTCACCGTTCCACGCGCGTGGAACGCCGGGCGAAGCTTCGCCAGCGCGTCCAGCGACGTGTCGCGACGCGGCCCTTCGTCTGTCGCGACTGTGACGTCGCTCGCCAGCGGACGACCGTCGTTCTGGCTCTGGACGACTCGCGCCGCCACGGAGACGATCTCTTCGGCAAAACGGCCGCCGTCGATCGCTGCGATCGCGCGCTGATGGCTTCTGAGCGCAAACGCATCCTGATCGTGGCGCGAGATACGCGACTCGCGCGCATGGTTTTCGGCCACTAGGCCGGTGCTCAGGTACACGTCCGGGTACGTATCGACCAGTGTCGGGTTCGGCGCCACCGTGTGACCGCCCATCGGCACCAGGCTCATCGACTCGGTTCCGCCCGCCAGAATCGCGTCCGCCGATCCACATCGGATCCGCTCGGCGGCAAAGGCGACCGCCTGCAGGCCGGACGAGCAGAACCGGTTGATGGTCACGGCGGATGCACCGACGGGAATGCCGGCGCGCAGACTGGCGATGCGCGCGACGTTCATGCCCTGCTCGGCCTCGGGCATCGCGCACCCGAGAATCACGTCGTCGATCTCGGCCGGCTGGACTGGCGGGATGCGAGCGAGCGCCGCGGCAAGCGCCGTCGCTGCGAGCTCATCGGGGCGTGTGCCGCGGAAGATGCCGTGTGGCGCCTTGCCGACCGGTGTGCGGACGGCTGAAACAATTACTGCGTCGTGCATATGGGTTTCCCTTGAGAAAATCCTGAACAACCGCCGAGAACGCGTTCGGCCTCGTGATGGAACCGAGATGGCCCGTGTGTTCGATGCGAACCAGGCTGGCGCCAGGAATCAGCCGGGCGTACTGCGCCGTTCCGTCAGCCGAGACGACGCGGTCCAGGTCGGGATCTCCACTGATCACCAACGTGGGCACAGACACGCGCACGCAGTCGCGAGCGATATCGGTCGCGCCGACGAGCCTCGCTCTTAACGCCATCCGCGACAGCGAGAGTGGCGCAATGGCCACCGTCAGGAGCTGGTGCCGGGCAAACCGCAAGCGCGCACGGCGCTCCGGGAGCGCCGCAGCGATTTCAGCGCGAAGCCGCCACGGCGTTTCAACGATGAATAACGGCCCAAAGACACGCGGAAGACGCGTGTAGATCTCGTGTCGCCGCCTCATGCGCCACTCCGGCCCGGGAGTCGAGACGAGAATGAGCGCTGCCGTCCGATGCGGTTCGGCGGCTGCGAACTTGAGCGCGGCGAGGCCTCCGAACGAAACACCGCAAATCGCGGCGCGGCCGAGCCCGAGGTCGTCGAGTGCCGCCCCGATCTGGCCGACGAAGTTGTCGAGTCCTCTGGCGGGATCGAAAGGCGGACAGTCGCGCTCCCCACAGAGTGAAAACGTGATCACTCGAAAGGACTCTGCGAGTGCGTCGATCGCCGGCCGCATATATTCCCACCGGCCCTGAAGTCCAGGCACGACCACGATCGGAATACCGGCGCCGCGATCGATGATCTGCATGTTTCGTCCCTGTCAATTCCTCAACGTCTTGCCGGTCTTCAACGTGTACTGAATGCGCTCGATCGTCTTCGCTTCGCCACACAACTGGAGAAACGCTTCCCGTTCGAGGTCGAGCAGGTACTCCTCGCTGACCGTCGTCTGATGCGGCAGCGCTCCGCCGGCGAGGATCTTAGCCAGCGCCCGGCCGACGACCGCATCGTAGTCGCCGACCCGACCGGCTCGCCACGCGAGATGCACGCCGAGCTTGAGCGCCGCCAGGACCCTGTCGCCGCCGACCGGAATGGCCGTGCGCCTCGGCGGCGGCCGGTATCCGTCCCGGACGCGAGTCAGCGCGAGCGTCTTGGCGTCGAACATGACCCGGTCGCGATTCATTGTGACGGCGTCCACGTCGCGGAGGAACCCCAGCCGACGCGCATCGGCCGCGCTCGTTGAAACCTTTCCGAATCCAATCGTCTCGAACACCGGCTGCACGAACGCCAGCAGATCGGCCTGACCCGGCGGCGCCGCCCGATCGGCTCCAGCAGCCGCTTCTTCTCGCTCCATCGCCCGTGCGAGCAGTTCTTTCGTGCCGCCGCCGGCGGGTACCAGACCCACACCGACCTCGACCTGGCCGATGTAGCTCTCGGCCGCCGCCTGCACGCGGTCGGCGTGCAGCAGGATCTCACAGCCCCCGCCAAGCGCCAGACCGGCGGGACACACGACGACTGGCACCTCGGCGTACCGAAGCGCGGAGGTCGCGCTCTGGAGCGAGCGAATCATCAGATCGATCTCGTCCCAGTTCCCTTCCTGCGCCTCGAGGAGCACGAGCATCAGATTGGCGCCGACCGAGAAATCTGACGCGTCGTTGCCGATGACCAACGCCCCGAAGTTCGCGGCAGCTTCCTTCAGGCCTGCGGTCAATATTTGGATCGTATCGCCGCCAATCGAGTTCATCTTCGAATGGAACTCGACCGCGAGCACGCCGTCGCCCAGATCGACCAGGCTCGCGCCGGCACTGCGCCGGACGATACGCTGACGATCCTTGGCGGCTTTGAGAATCTGTAGGTTGGGGGCGGCGGGAGCGAGCGCTCCCTCACGGAACCGATCGCGACGCGCGCGCAGCAGATTGTCGACGAGCGGCGGCACATCAGCCGGCTGAACAGCGTCAACGACCGCTCGAACGCCAATCGCGTCCCAGATCTCGAACGGACCACGCTCCCAGCCAAATCCCCATCTCATCGCGCGGTCAACATCGTCGATCGAGTGGGCGATTGCGGGGGCGACGCGAGCGGTGTAGACAAGAGTCCGCCCAAGCGTGGCTCGCAGAAAAGCGCCGACCTTGTCGCGCCCGAGAAACAGCGTCCTTAGGCGCTGGCCGACATCTTCGATGGACCACGCAGCGTCGAGCGACGCGAGGTGTACCGGCTGCCTGGGATGGTACGACAGCGACGCGGGATCCAAGGCCAGAATTTCGGTTCCATCGCTCTTGGCGGGTTCCCCGGCGGCCCGTGAGGGCGGCTGCCGCTTGTAGAAGCCCTGGCCCGCCTTTTCACCGATCCATTCGCGTTCGATCATGGCCTGAACGAATAGAGGCAGCTCGAACGCGCGATGCGATTCCTCGTCGGTCAGCCGCTCCGCCAAATTGCGAACGACGTGCCCCAGGACGTCAAGGCCTGCGATGTCCAGCGTCCGCAACGTCGCGCTTTTCGGGCGGCCGAGTACCGGACCGGTCATGGCGTCGATCTCCTCGATCGTGTACTCGCCCGATTCGAGCGTTCTGAGCGTCTGGACAACGCCGAACAGACCGATGCGGTTAGCGATGAAATTCGGGGTGTCCTTCGCGACAACAACGCCCTTCCCGAGCCGATGATCAGCGAAATACGAAAGGCGCTCGACGACGGCTGGATCGGTCGTCGGCGTTGGAATCACCTCGAGCAGCCGCAGATGTCGCGGAGGATTGAAAAAGTGGGTGCCGAGCCAATGCCTCTTGAACTCGTCACCGCGGCCTTCGGTCAGCGCGTCAATCGGGATGCCCGACGTGTTCGACGACACAATGGTCCCCTCCCGCCGGACCCTCTCGACATGCTCGAGCAGCGACCTCTTGATCTCGATCTGCTCGACGATGGCTTCGATGATCCAATCGACTCCGCCTACCTGAGACAGGTCGCGATCGAAACCGCCGGTCGTAATGAGCGCCGCGGCATCTCGTGTGAAGAACGGATCCGGTCTGAGCGCGGTGGCGCGCTCTAGGCCATCGCGCGCGACCTCGCGGGTCAGATCCAACAGCCGCGTCGGGATGCCGACGTTTGCTAGAAGCGCGGCGATTTGCGCGCCCATCGTGCCGGCACCCAGAACGGCCGCGGATCGGATCGAGCGCATCATGGGTATCATCGCGGATCCCGTCATCTCGGGCGCGCTCCTCTCAGGAAGAGATCGACGACGTGGTCGCCCTCGGCCTCAAGCGAGTAGCGGCGCTTGCTGAGAATCCAGTTCGTTGCCATCTCATCGAGGGCGCCGAAGAACATCTTCGTCGCCGCCGTGACAGGCAGGTCCGCTCGGAACGCGCCCGACTGCTGCCCGTCGGCGATCGCGCCTCGAATCTGACCCAGATAATCGCGCAGGAGCGTCGAGGAGAAGCGCTCCATGAACTTGACCGATTGGCGCAGCTCCACCTGGAACACGATTGCCAGGTTTCTGTCGCCGCCCAGGCGCGCCAGGTGGAGACGGGCGAACCGCCGGAGTCGCTCGGCCGGATCGCGCACGCCGGCGACAGCCGCGTGTCCCTCGGCGAAGGCTTCGCGCATCGTGCGCTCGAAGATCGAGACGAGAAGGTCGTCCTTGCCCTTGAAGTACAGGTACACAGTGCCCGCGGCCACGCCGGCTGCGCGCGCGACGTCGGCAACCTGGGCGTTGAAAAATCCTCGCTCGGCAAAGACGTTGATCGCCGCGCGCAGGATCGCGTCACGCTTCGGCGCCGGCGGCGTCTCCACACCGCGCCGGACGACTGATCTGGCTGACGTGCGCACTGAATGAATGATCATTCAGTGAGATCGGACGTGTCAAGTGGCGTTTAGCGCCACTTAGTGAGAATCGACTTGCGATCGAAGAGCACCGCGGACAAGAGGGCGAGCAGCCCCCACAGGACGAGCAAGCCTAGGCTGACAAGCCCGAGCTCAGACGCCGACAGCCAGAGCGCGCCCGAGCCCTGAACGACGAGCAGCGCCATGACCGGCGCGATAATCAACACGCCAAACTGCTGTGTGGTGCGCGCGTCGTTGGTTCGCGAGGAGATGACGATCGTGGCCTACAGCGATACCAGCGCGGAGGCAGGGCCGACCGCAAACACCAACACGGCCGTGCGCAAGTCGACCATCGCGCCTGCAACACCCGGCTCGGCGAACACCCAGAGACCTCCGAAATACACTGCCAGGCCGGCAAACGTGATGAGGAGCGTCGGTACGAGTGTCCCGAGCACCTTCGCCACCAGGAGGTCGAGAGTACCGATGGGGGCGGCCAGCAATGGCTCGAGTGTCCTGGCTTGCTACTCGCCCACAACAGCATGCGCCGCCAGCGCCATCGCCCCCGTGATTGGTGTCAGCAAGAACAACATCAGGAACTGCTGAAAGAAGAACAGCTGGATGCGCCCATCGGTGGACAGCACGTGGCGCGGGTCGAGCACCTCGCTGACTCTGACCAGATCGGGATCGCCGCCGAGCCGCTGGCCGGTCGCCTCAGGGATGACGACCGAGGTTGCGAACGGTAGCGCGAGCACAACGAGTGTCACTAGTACCAGCGGTAGAAGCGCGTCGCGGTTGCGCGAGAGGTCGATCAACTCCTTCCTGAACAACGCGTCAAACTGCAAGCCTCCGATCATCGCGTCGCTCTTCTGCGGGAATCATCAGACACGAGGTCGAGGTATACGTCTTCGAGTGCCGGAAGGTTTGGACGCACTTTAAGAATCTGCGCCCCCGCTGCGACGAGCCGATGCACGAGGGCCGGCGTCTCCTCGTCCGCGTGCACCATCTGGAGCCTGAGCACCTGTCCGTCCGCGGTTGCGTGGCGATCGAAGGGTCGTGCCGGTTCAAGAAAGCCGGCGGCGTCGCCGGTGACCCGGACGACCACTCGACCCTTCGTCGGGCGCTCGCGCAGCGATCCGGGCCGGTCGAGGGCGACGAGCTGCCGCTGTAGAACGGCGATGCGGTCGGCCATCCCCTCCGCCTCGTCAAGGTTGTGGGTGGAGACGAGAATCGCGCAGCCTTTCGCGCGGCGATCGTCGAGCAACCTTCGCACGCTTCTCGCGATCTCGGGATCGAGGCCGGAGGTCGGCTCGTCGAGTAGGAGCACGTCCGGATTGTGCAGCAAGGCGCGGACCAGTGCTAGCTTCTGGCGCATGCCTTTTGACAGCTCGGCTGCGCGGGTGTGAACGTGCCCCGACAGTTCGAACAAATCGATCAGGCTCTCAATCGTGCGAGCCGGCTGGTCGAGCGCGTACAGCCCGGTGTACACCGTCAAGTTCTGGTGCACGGTAAGTCGATCCCACAGTCCGGGCGCTTCGGCGAGAAATCCAATGCGGCGCCGGATCGCGGAGCCGGTCGCGCGCGGCAGCCGCACGGCGTCGGGCGCGACGGTACCACTGGTCGGCGCGATCAGCCTCGCCAGCATCCGCAGCGTCGTGGTCTTGCCGGCGCCGTTGGGTCCCAGCAGCGCGACGATTTCACCTCTGCCGACCTCGAAGGAGATGTCGTCGACGACGACACGCGACCCGAATCGGCGTGTGAGGTGCGATGCGGAGATCACGGGGTCATCTTACGCGGAGGGCCCCACGTCGAACTCGTAGAGCTCCGGCGCGACGAGGAAGCGGCCGCCTGGTGTGGAAAAGAGCTATACGGCACGATGATCAACACCCAAGTATTCCCGTGCGATCGACCGCCGCCGTGCGAACCGTTGGCGGCACGAGCCACAGCTCGCCGTCGCGTCGCTCGCCGCCGAAAACGTGGTTGGTGCGATGATGCGACACGGTTCGGCGCCCACCTGAGCGATTTACCACACGCTTTCGAGCGAGACGTCCGCCCCGTACAAGCTGTGCGCGCGTCGATCGAAGACGAGGTACTGCGCGGCCGACCGCTGAAGGCCGCGAACATCCGCGAACCGTCCGGCGAGATGAGGCGGTACGGCGCCAGCCGACTGAATGAGCTTGGGAGTGAGGGCGTGAACCAATGCCGCGAGCACGAGCGCCGTTAGGCAGACACCAGAGAGGCGGCCGCCAGCGCTACCCGAAAAGCGCCACTACGGAGCTCACGGGGACTTGGGCGTACTAGTACGTCGCGGTTTCATGGATAGCGGTCAGGAGGTCGGCCGCTTGCGGCAGAATCGCCTCCTCCAGGTCGGGGCAATAGGCGACCGGCGTATCCAGCGCGCCGACGCGCCTGATCGGGGCGTCGAGGTACTCGAACAGCTCGCAGGCTATTCTGGCGGCAATCTCCCCCCCGAAACCACAGGTGAGCTGATCTTCGTGCGCGATGACAACGCGGTTCACGCGCTTCACGTGAGCGGCGATCGTCTCCCAGTCGTACGGCGCAATCGTCCGAAGGTCCAGCACCGCCGCATGGACGCCCTCCTGTGCGAGGTGCTCCGCCGCGAAGATCGTGCGCTGCACTAACGCGCCCCAGGTGACCACGAGCACGTCGGAGCCCTCTCGTTTCAAATCGGCCTTGCCAAACGGCACCATGAAGTCTTTGCCGGGGTACTGTCCCTTGTTGTAGGTCTGGCGGTACAAGTGCTTGTGCTCGAGAAAGAGCACCGGATCGTCGCAGCGGATGGCCGTGCGCAGAAGCCCGGCGGCATCGACGGCGATCGACGGGAAGGCGATTCGAATGCCCGGACAGTGCGCGAAGATGCTCTCACCCGACTGGCTGTGATACGGACCTCCGCCCCGCAGATACCCGCCGATGGGCACGCGCACAACCAGCGGACAGGACCAATGATTGGCCGTCCGATACCGGAGCATCGCCATCTCGTTTCGGAGCTGCATCATCGCCGGCCAGATGTAGTCGAAAAATTGGATTTCAACGACCGGCTTCAGGCCGCGCGTGGCCATACCGACGGCGCGTCCGACGATGCCGGCCTCCGCGATGGGCGTGTTGAAGACGCGGTCTTCGCTGTAAAGGCGTTGTAGTCCATGCGTGACCTTGAAAACCCCGCCTTTCCCGGGCACGATGGCCAGTGCGTCCTTCCGGCTCGCATCGGCGACGTCCTCACCGAACACGACGATGCGCGGGTCGCGAGCCATTTCGTCTTTCAGCGTGCGATTGATGGTCCCGACCATCGTATCGGGTTCGCCCTCTGGCTCTGCCGGCGTCTCAAACGAGGCCGAAGTAGGATCGACGTTCGGCGAGTACACCCACAGACCCACGGTACTCCTGGGTGGCTTTGGCGCCTTCAGCGCTTCAATGGCCGCTTCGTCGATCTCGCATTCGATCTCGAACGTGAACGCCGCAAGGTCCGCGGCCGTTGCCAGCTCGTTCGCCAGGAGGAATTCCGAAAAGCGCAGGATTGGATCCCGGCGCGCCTCGGCGTCACGCTCCGCCGGCGTCTTGTACAGCTTCTCGTCGTCGGACAGCGAGTGCGAGTACGGGCGAGTCACCCTGGCGTGGACGACGGCGGGCCCCCTGCGCGCGCGAACGTACACGGTGGCGTCGCGCAGGGCACGCAGGCCCTCGAAGAAATCGGTGCCGTCGACTGATTCCAGATGAAGACCCGGAAACGAGGCGAGCAGCCGCGACACATCGCCGCCAGCCGTCTCGACTTCGACCGGCACTGAGATCGCGTAGCCGTTGTCTTCGATGAGATAGAGGACCGGAAGCCGCTTGGTGCACGCGGTGTTCATCGATTCCCAGAACTCGCCTTCGCTCGTGGCGCCTTCACCAAGCGACGTGAACACGATCTCATCGCCGTGAAAGCGGGTCTGGCGGTTCGGAATGTCCACGACGCGGCCGTAGATGACGCCGGCTTCGGCGGCGCCGACCGCCTGCAGGACTTGTGTGGCGGTGGCGCTCGAACCTGACACGATGTTCAGCGCGTTGTGTCCCCAGTGCGACGGCATCTGTCGTCCGCCGCTGCTCGGGTCGGCCTCTGCGCCAACCGAGGTGAGCAGCATCTCGAGCGGGGTCACGCCGAGCTGCAGGCACAACGCGCGGTCGCGGTAATAAGGGTGAAACCAGTCGTAACCCGGCCTGAGCGTAAGGCCGGCCGCCGTCTGAATCGCTTCGTGGCCCGCGCCGCTGATCTGGAAAAACGCCCGGCTCTGGTTCTTGAGCTGGATCTCCTTGTCATCCAGCTTGCGTGAGCGCACCATGACGCGATACACGTCGAGTAGTGCGGCCCGATCGAGATCGTAAGACTGCTGGCGGCCCGATTCACTGGCCTGCGCGCTCGCCTGACCCGCGGCGCGGCTCGCGCCGTTGACGACCGAGACCTTCATTTGGTTCGAATTATAGCATTCGGATCCGGATGATATATCCTCGTTCGACATGGGCTCGCGCTCGGTGCGGTTGCACCGCTGGGATGAGATCGCGCTCGAAAAGGTGACCGAGATGCTCTCGCGAAAAATCGTGAGCGGCGAGCGCGAGATGCTCGTGCAGGTCTACGTCAAGCGCGGCTGTCTAGTCCCGATGCATGCACATGAGAGCGAGCAGATGACCTACGTGCTGCAGGGCGCGCTGAAGTTCCTCATCGGCGGCGAGGAGATTACCGTGCGCGAGGGCGAGGTCCTGCACATCCCGTCCAGGGTCGAGCACCAGGCCGAGGCGCTCGAGGACACGTTCGAGCTCGACGTGTTCAGCCCGATTCGCCAGGAGTGGCTCGAGATCGTCGACCGGCACACGCGCCGCTGAGGAACCGCCATAGCCGGAATCATTCTTCTCATTGGGCTGGCGGCGATCGTGAATCTAGCAAAGTGCCAGCTACAGCCGCCTCGTCGGCATGCGCAACCGGGCGCTGAACGGCTGGCGGCAGATCGACGTGCCGCTCAAGCGCCGACACGATCTCGTCCCGAACCTGGTCAACGCTGTACGAGGATCGATGGAGCTCGAGCGAAACGCTCATCTCGGTCATCGAGGTGCGCGCGAAGGCCTTGACAGCCAAGGGACCGAGTGATGCGGCCATCAGAAGGAAGGTCAGCTTTCACGGGCACTCGGGCGGCTGTTCGCCCTCGCCGAGAACTACCCGACGCTGAAATCGAACGAAAACGTGAAGATGCTCCAGGAAGAGCTGTCGGCGCCGGAAACAAGGCGCGGCTTCGCGCGGCAGTTCTACAACGACATTTCGACCAAGCTCAACACGGCGCGGCAGGTGTTCTCGACCAATCTCCTGGCTGGCACGTTCGGCTTCAGCTGGCGGAGCTGTTCAAGAAATCGCCAAGGAGACCGAGCGCGTGGTGCCCATCGTCGATTCGCCACGCAAGTAGAACACGAAGGGCACGAAGGACAGAAGGCGCTCGAGTAACAACCGCATGAACCTGTACGAGCAACAAGAAGCCAACCGACGCAAGACCTGACTGATCATGTTCGGGTTTGTCGGTTTCGTGCTGTTGCTCGGCCTCGGCTTCGACGCGTTCGCGCGCTGCGACCTAGTGAATGCGCCGGTCCAAGTGGTCGGTGCGGCCGCCCGAGTACACATCGAACTTCCTGCGCACCCGGTTCATCTTCCATTTCAGGTAGCGGTACTTCAGCTCGGAAAGTGGATGGACCCGCCCGCCCCTGAGAACGAGGTATCCGATCAGTAATCCGCCCAGGTGCGTCGCGCTTGCAACGCCGCCGGTGGCGCCGAGCGACGAATAGAACGCGATGGCCCCGATGATCAGCACGAAGTACTTCGCGGGAATCGGAAACAGGAAGTACATGTAGATCGGCCGATCCGGGAAATAGAGCGCGTAGGCCAGCAGCAGTCCGTAGATCGCGCCCGAGGCGCCGATAATGATCGATCGTTCGAGCGCAGCCCCGAAGCCGGCTGGAATGAGCGACACGAGCACGGTCAGCACGGCCGCCCCGACGCCGGTCGTAAAGTAGAACTTCAGAAAGTAGCGCGTGCCCCAAATGCGCTCGAGTTCCGCCCCGAAGAGCCACAGCGCGAGCATGTTGAAGAGCAGATGAAAGAGGCCCGCGTGAAGAAACATGTACGTGGCGAGCTGCCACACATGGAGCTGCCAGATGACAGCCACCGGCATCAGCCCGAACCACTCGTGCAGAGGCACGAAGTTCTGCACCGCGAACACCGCGACGTTGGCGTAGATGATCGCTTTCAGGACGGGTGAGATTGGTCCAGGGCCGAACGAAAAGGAGGACGCATGCGCGGCAGGGTAGCGACGCATGGAATAAGAACGACGCATGGAATAGGTCAGATCGTATCACGTCGGAACGCGAGGGCATCTCATCTTGTCAGCAGCTTCTTTACCCGGGTACCGAGCGTGCTCACCGCTTCGTCCAATTCGGCGATCCGGAGGAGCTTCGCCGACAGCACCAGCGCGACAAGTCCCGCGGTCATGGCCGTGGCGAGGCGCACCGCCTGCGCGATCGTTCCAGGGCCCTCGACGATCGTCACCGCCCACCGCTCAGTTCCAATGGCGACAAGTGCCATGGCAACGGCTGCCACGAGCGCCTTCGCCAGCGTCGCCGACAGTCGCGCTCCTTCGAGCCCGTCCAGCCGGCGGCCGAGCAGCAGCAACAACGTGCCGCCGTGGATGAGCGCCGCAATCGACGTCCCAAGCGCCAGCCCGCGAAAGCCCATCAGGTGCACGAGCAGTACACTCACAACAATATTGACCGCGATCGATCCAACGCTGACGGTGACCGGCACGCGGGTTTGCCCGAGCGCGTAGAAGATTGGCGTCGCGATGCGGGCGGCGGAGTAGCCGACCAATCCGATCGCGTAGAACTGGAGCGCCGCCGCCGTCGCGGCCGTGTCGGCCGGCAGGAAGCGTCCGCGTTCGAAGAGCAATTGAACGATCGGCGACGCAAGCGCGACAAGGCCCAATGTCGCAGGCACGCTGAACAGGAGCATCAGCGCGAGTCCTCGCGACACGGTGCGCCGGATACCCTCCGGATCATCGAACGCTGCGTGGCGTGCCGCCGCCGGCAGCACGGCCGTCGCGATCGACACGCCGAAAAGGCCAATTGGCAGGTACATCAGCCGAAAAGCGAACGAGAGCCACGAAACCGCGCCCGTCCCCTGGCTCGTGGCGAGCAGTGTGTTGACGAACAGGTTCACCTGCGTGGCGGCGAGCCCGATCGTGCCCGGGCCCATCAACATGAGCACGCGGCGCAGGCCGGGATCTCCAAGGTCGACGACCGGCCGGTAACGGAACCCCTCGTGACGAAGCGACCCCCACTGCAGCGCGATCTGTCCCAGGCCGCCGACCAGCGCGCCGATGGCGATGGCCATAATCGCTGGCAGCCCCATTGCTGGCATCAGTGGTACCAGAACGAGCGTGCACACGATCGTCGCGACGTTGAACGTCGCCGGCGCAAGCGCGGGCAGGAAGTAGTGATGCAGTGAATTTAGCATTCCCATCAACGCCGCCGCGAGCGCGGCGAGCGTGAGGAACGGGAGCAGGACGCGTGTGAGCTGAATCGTCAGCTCGAGCTTCCCCGGCACGCTGGCGTAGTCGCCCGCGTAGGCGGTGATGAGCGGACGCGCAAAGATCATTCCGAGCGTGACGATCGCGCCAGTGATCAGAATGAGCGAGTTGAGAACGTTGTTGCCCAGCCTCCACGCATGCGCTTTGCCGTGCAGCGTCAGATGGCGCGTAAACGTGGGCACGAAGGCGGCGCTCATCGCGCCTTCCGCGAACAGGTCGCGCACCACGTTCGGAATCCGGAAGGCCACGATGAAGGCGTCCATCGTGTTACCGGCGCCGAAGAACGCCGCAAGCACTTGGTCGCGAGCGAGCCCGAGAAGGCGGCTGGTGAGAGTGGCGGCGCCGGCCGCGCCAGCCGATCGTGCGAGAGGCGAAGCGGAAGCTGTCGGATGATCCCGCGACGGTCCCGTATCGAGCGCCACGGCCGTGATCGGCTACCCGCCGCCGAGCTTCTTCCGCACGAGCTCGTTGACAGCCTTGCCGTCGACGTTCTGGCCGGCGAACCTTGCCATCACGGCCTTCATCACGCGGCCTACGTCTCTCGCCGTTGTCGCGCCGATTTCGGCGATCGCTTCGGCGGCCGCGCGGTCGATCATCGCTGGATCGGTCGCCGGCGGCAGGTAAGGCTCGAGCACCGCCATTTCCGCGGACTCCTTGTCCACGAGATCCTGCCGGCCGCCCCTGGTGAAGTGCTCGATGGACTCTTTCCGCTGCTTGACGAGCGAGCCCACGACCTGCAGCGCTTCCGCCTCGTCCAGGCCGCGCCCTTTTTCGACGGCGCGGTTCACCAGCGCGGCCTTCAGCATGCGAAGCGCAGTGAGTCGGTTGTTATCGTGCTTGCGCATCGCGTCGGCGATGGCGGCGCTCAGCTGATCGACGAGAGGCATCTACCCATTTTCTGAAGGTTCGTTGGGCCGCACGGCCGGAGGCGCGCTCGGCTGAATCAAGGCCGCGCCGGTACCGGAACCACCATGCTCCGCGCTGCAACGCCCACCGGCACCTGTCCCGGCGCCGGGCTAGAAACGCCAGGCTGCCGTTCGGATGTCGTCGGCTGCGGGAACGTGCCAAAGATCGGTCCACGCGGAGTCGGCACGAGATTGGGCGCCGGCTCATCGTGCTGGTCGTCGTCCTGATCCTGGTCGTTCCGGGGCAAGCCCTGTCGGACCTGCCCTCGCTCGAACTGGAGGTTCAACAGCGGTCGCTGGAGCGCCGGCGGCTGAGGCGCGGCGGCGCGCGTCGGGGCACTCATCGGCGAGCTTGTCGGCATGACCAGGATGCGGTTGAAGAACGATGCATTGGCGACCGCGGCTGGACGCGTCGCCGTCACGTACCCGGCGACGGACCGCAGGATGATCTCGAGCGCCTGCTTCTTAGGCGCACTATTCAATTGAATTGTGACCGAAGCGCCCGGGACTCGCTCGTCGTTCACGATCGTGGTCCGACCGATCCTCGCCCATTCGGCAAGAATGTCACCAATCGTCGCATTCGTCGCGCTGAGCGACACCCGCCCGTCCGGAATGCTCAGGTGCACCTCAGCCCGAGCCGGAGCGGCAAGGACACACAGCAGGGCGGCGACGGGAAGGGCCGTCGGTTTCCGCATGAGTTCCAGTATACGTGCGGCCCCTGGGATGCTCCAAGGCCGTGCGAGCGGGAAGATTCACTTGCGAGTCTCGTCCGACTTGCACCGGAAGTACTCGATAACGTGCTCGAGAATGTCGTCGAGCGTATGTTTCGGCTGATAAGCAATCATCGCGGTCACCTTGCTCAGGTCGGGGACGCGACGCGGCATGTCTTCGAAGCCCGACTCGTACGCCTCATCGTAGGGGATGAACAGGATGGGAGAAGATGAGCCGGCGACCTCGCGCACACGCTTTGCGAGGTCGTGAATCGTTACTTCCTGGGTGTGACCGATGTTGATCACCTGGCCAACGGCTGCGGGCACAGTGATGAGTTTGATGAGCGCGTCGACGACGTCGGCAACGTGCGTGAACGATCGCGACTGCGCGCCGTCGCCGAAGACGGTGATGGGCTCGCCAGCCAGAGCCTGCTGGACGAAGTTGGGAATCACCATTCCGTACCGCCCGGTCTGCCGCGGACCGACCGTGTTGAAGAACCGCACGATGATGATCGGAAGCTTGTGTTCGTTCCAGTAGGCGAGAGCCAGAAACTCGTCGATGGCCTTGCTGCACGCGTAGGCCCAGCGGTGCTTCGGCGTCGGCCCCAGCACGAGATCCGAGTCCTCCCGGAACGGCACATCTTCGCTCTTGCCGTAGACCTCGGAGGTGGAGGCCAGCACGACCAGCTTCTTTTTCTTGTTTGCGTGCTTGAGCACGACCTCGGTGCCGTGGACGTTGGTTTCGATCGTGTGTACCGGTCGCTCGACGATGAGCCTCACGCCAACCGCGGCGGCGAAGTGGAGCACGACGTCGCTTCTGTCGATGAGCTCGGCGAGCAGCGGCTCGTTGTCGACCGAGTCGATGAAGTACTCGAACCCGGAGCGATTCTTGAGGTGCGCGATGTTGTCGATCGAACTGGTCGAAAGGTCGTCGAGGACGAGAACCTGGTGTCTCTCGTTGAGCAGCGCCTCAGACAAGTGCGAACCGATGAAGCCTGCTCCTCCGGTGATGAGCGCACGCATTCTGTCTCAGTTCTCTGGTCGAAAGTCGCAGATCGAGGCCGCAACCTCCGCGACGTTGGTCTCGCCAAGCCCTGGGTAAAGCGGAAGCGAGAGGAGCTCCGCGCACGCGGCTTCGGCCTGCGGACAGTCG
The DNA here is from genome assembly GCA_965197865.1 of Vicinamibacterales bacterium. GTDB lineage: Bacteria > Acidobacteriota > Vicinamibacteria > Vicinamibacterales > CAVVIG01 > CBDANZ01. The sequence continues at coordinate 75,093 of CBDANZ010000005.1, read as the reverse complement.
GTCGGACTGGTGCCCGCGAGTGCGGGCTGTTTGGGGATCAGCACTATCAACCGTCCGATGACGGCGGCTTCGTTAAGGGCGGGAACGACGACCGTCGTACGTCCGGCAAGCTTCAGCATTCCTATGTTGCAAAGCGGAAATTGATGACGTCACCGTCCTGCACGATGTACTCCTTGCCTTCGAGCCGGACTTCCCCGTGGTCGCGGCACGCAGCCATCGAGTCGCGGCGGACGAGCGCGTTGTATTGGATAACTTCGGCGCGAATGAATCCGCGCGCGATGTCGCTGTGGATCTCGCCGGCGGCGAGCTCGGCCGGCGTGCCGTACGGAATCGACCACGCGCGGCACTCGTCTTCCCCGACGGTGAAGAACGAAATATAGCCGAGCAGACCGTAGGTGGCGCGGATCACGCGGTCGAGCCCCGATTCCCTCAGTCCGAGATCGGCGAGGAACGTGGAGCGATCAGCCGTATCCAGCTCGGAGATTTCCATCTCGATTCTGGCGCAGACCGCGGCCGCCGCAGTTCGAGCGCGGGACAAGAACGGCGTCAGGTCCGTCTCGTCGGCCGCGCGATCGATTCTTGTTGCTGCTTCGGCGCCCGAGAGCTGCGTCTCGTCGAGATTGATGACGATGAGCAGCGGCTTGGCCGAGAGGAACTGAAAGCCTCGGAGTCGTTTGGAATCGTCGCCGTGAAGGTCGAGCGCGCGCATGGGCCGCGCATCTTCGAGCGCCAGGCGGCACGTCGTCAACACCTCGTGTTCCCGTTCGAGCTCTGCCGATCGGTTCTTTTTTAGATCCTTCTCGAGCCGTTGCAGGCGACGCTCGGCGACGGCGAGGTCGGCGAGGATGAGCTCGTCTTCCATCAGTTGCGCGTCTTGTGCTGGATTGATCGAGCCGGATAGACAGGGAACAGCCGGATCCCGAAACGCGCGCAGCACGTGCACGAGCGCGTCGGCGTTCTTGTACGCCGCCACGTCGACCAGTGTTTGTGCCCGGCGAGATGGGTCAACGACGGCGAAGTCGGAGAACTCCACAATGGCCGGCACCCGCTTTCGAGGGTTGTACATCGCAGTCAGCCGGTCGAGCCGCTCGTCAGGAACCTTCGAGATCCCAATCGCGGTCTCGGCCTTGCCGTGTGTCCGCCGGATCTCCTTTGCGTGCGTCATGAGCCTGAAAAGCGTCGTTTTCCCGCTGGATGCAAACCCAATGAGGGCCGCCTTGAGCATGACAAACCCCGCATTGTAACACGCAGCCTGGGGGCGGGCAGGCGTCAGACACCCAGCAGTCCGGTGTTTGAGCTGTTCCGAACCATGCGCTGCTCGGTAAGCGAAGCTCAGGCACCCAACCGACGAAGCGGTGAAAAGGCGACGATTTAGCGTAATTGACTGACCGAGTGTGTTTTACGCCTTGACATCGCGATCAGCCTCACCTACCATGCAGTGGAAATTTGTGGTCACAGGTGGAGTAGTATCGCGTGTTTAGGGGCAACGCGCCTGCTCGCATCGATGACAAGGGACGACTCAAGGTGCCAAACGCCTTTCGTTCCCTTCTCGAGAGCAAGTACGGCCGTGAACTCTTTCTGACGAGCCTGGCGGGCGAGCACGTCCGCATCTACCCAATGCCCGTGTGGCTCGACGTCGAGGAGAAGCTGAGCAACATGCCGTCGACGCATCCGGCGAAGCTCCGCTTTCTCGATCGCGTGAACTACTTCGGACAAGCCGTCGAGCTCGACCTACAGGGGCGCGTGCTGATCCCGGTACGGCTGCGCGAAGCGGCCACGATGGCCGGTGACGTGGACGTGCTGGGCCAATTCAATTATCTCGACGTGTGGAACCACGATCGCTTCCTGGCGAAACTGCAGCGAGAACCCTACAGCGACGATGACGCGCGCGCGCTGTCGGAGTTTGGCGTGTGATCGCGCATGTGCCGGTGCTCGCCTCCGAGGTGCTTCACCATCTGCAGCCGGAGCGGGGCGACCTATTTGTCGACTGCACGGTCGGTCTCGGCGGCCACACGCGCGCGCTGCTCGAGGCGGGAGCGGCCCGGACTATCGGGCTCGATCGGGATCGGCAGGCGCTGGAGGCCGCACGCGCCACGCTCGCGCCGTGGGCCGATCGCGTCGAGCTCGTGCACGCCGACTACCGCGCCATCGAGGACGTGCTCGACCGACGGCATGTCCCTCTGGTCGACGGCACGCTTGCCGACCTTGGCGTCTCGTCCTTCCAGCTCGAGACGCCCGGGCGCGGGTTCAGTTTCCAGCGCGACGAGCCGCTCGACATGCGGATGGACACATCGAGCGGCGAAACGGCGTCCGCGCTGCTCGCGCGGTCGTCTGAGGGCGATCTGGCGGATGCGATTCACGCATATGGAGAGGAGCGGTTCTCGCGCCGCATCGCGCGCGCGATCGTGGAGGCGCGCCGCGCGGATCCCATCACGACGACCGGCCGGCTCGCCGCGATCGTCCAGCGTGCCTCGCCTCGCCGCGGACACCTGCGGATCGATCCGGCGACCCGTACGTTTCAAGCGTTGCGTATCTGGGTGAACCGGGAACTCGAGGGGCTCGATCGTTTTCTCGAAGCAGTGGCACGCCGGCTGCGCGGCGGCCGCCGCCTCGTGGTAATCACCTTCCATTCCCTGGAGGACCGTATCGTCAAGCACACGTTGCGGGCACTCGAGCACAGTCACGACGCGGTCGTGAAGGTGCTGACGAAGAAGCCCGTTGTGCCGAGTGAGGACGAAGTGCGCAGGAACCCGCGCGCTCGCAGCGCCAAGCTGCGCGCGGCCGAGCGGCTGGCATGAGACCAGACCGCCTACCGAGAAATCGACCATGGCTGAACCTTTTGAGTACGCCATCAAGAAGGACGTTCGCAATAATCCGATCGTTCGCGAAGTTGACGAAGCGCGGCATCGGGAGCTCTGGAAATCGGTCGGGGTAGCGGCGTCACTCGTGCTGATGCTTCTCTTCTCGGCGTGGCAGCACTTCGAGCTGCTGCGCCACGGTTACCGATTGGAACAGCTGCAGCGCGACCGGGCGGCGGAAGAGGACGCGGCGCGCCACCTGCGCCTGGAAATCGAGACGCTGCGATCGCTCAAGCGTATCGAGAAGCTGGCCATCGAACAGCTGCACCTTGTGGCGCCGTCGGCCGACTCGGCCATCGTCATCGAGCGCGTGGCGTCGGCCGACCCGCCGACCCTCTCGGTCGTCGCCCGGCGGTGATCCACCGGATTCGGCGCGTTCGCACGCGCCAGAGGTAGAGGACGGGCACCGTGCGAGAGGGAGGCACCGGCTGGCGCGTCACCTTGAAACGGCGGATCGTCGCCGCGGCGATCGCGCTTGGTGTGTGGGCCGTCGGAATCGAAGCGCGGCTCGCCTACCTGCAAATTGCCGAACGCCCGGAGCTCGAAGCGCTCGCCGAGCGTCAGCACAAGCGCACCATTCGACTGCCAGGCAAGCGCGGAGACATTGTCGATCGAGGCGGGCGCCTGCTGGCGACGAGCCTCGATGCGGACTCTATCTACGCTGTCCCTTCCGGAATCAGCGAGAGAGAGGCGGCCGTCGAGAAGCTGTGCGGCGCCCTCGGCGACTGCACGGCGCGTGAGCGCCGGTCGCTCGTCGAAAAATTCGGGCGGGAGCGCGACTTCGAGTACGTGCGACGCCAGGTCTCGCCCGAGGTGGCACGCCGGGTCGCGGCGCTGCACCTCGACAGTATCGGCTTCCTCAAAGAGAGCCGGCGGTTCTATCCGAACAGGGAGCTCGCTGCCCATTTGCTCGGGTACGTCGGCATCGACAACAAAGGCCTGGCCGGCGTCGAGTTCGCGTACGACTCGCAGATCCGCGGCGAGGCAGGCACGGTCCTCGTCAGTACCGACGCGCGCCGCCAGGTGTTCAGTCGCTTCGAACGTCCCCCTGAATCCGGCTCGTCGATCGAGCTGACTATCGACAAGTACCTCCAGTACCTGGCCGAGCGTGAGCTGCACGCCGGCGTGGTCGCGAACGGCGCGGCCGGCGGCGGCGCCATCATCATGGATCCGCGTACCGGCGAGATCCTCGCGATGGCGAACGAGCCGACCTTCAACCCGAATGCATTCGGCGAGTTCCCTGAGCAGAATCGACGCAACCGCGCCGTGCAAGATCTCTACGAGCCGGGCTCCACCTTCAAGCTCATCACCGCCTCGGCGGCGATCGAAGAGCACGTGCTGTCGATCAACAGGCTGATCGACACCAATCCCGGCTTCATTCGAATTGGATCGAGCATTGTCCGCGACACGACGAATCACGGGGTTCTGTCGTTCAGAGACGTGATCGCCGACTCGAGTAACGTCGGAGCCATCAAGATCGGATTCGAGGTCGGCACGGGACGCCTGAGCCGTTTCGTCCAGCGTTATGGGTTTGGCCGCCCGGTCTCCCCCGATTTTCCGGGAGAAAGCGCCGGCATCGTCTGGGATGCCGCGAAGTGGACTCAAAGGGCACTGGCATCAGTGTCGATCGGCTACCAGATCGCGGTGACGCCGCTGCAGATGGTGAACGCGGTCAGCTCGATTGCGAACGGCGGCGAACTGGTCGAGCCGCGCATTGTTCGCGCCGTCTACCGCGAGAACCGACGCTACGGGGTGAGGCCGAAGGTCGTGCGGCGGACGATCTCCGCCAGTACCGCAGCCGTCTTGACGACGATCATGGAAAGAGTGGTCGCCCACGGGACGGCGCGAGCTGCGCAAATCCCAGGCTACACGATTGCCGGCAAGACAGGCACGGCGGCGAAGCTCGTGAACGGCCGCTACTCGAAGTCGGACTACAACGCGTCGTTCGTTGGGTTCCTGCCGTCGCGCAGTCCAGCGGTCGCCATCATCGTCGTCATCGATTCGCCCCGTTCGGACGGGTATTTCGGCGGCGTGGTAGCGGCGCCGATCTTTAGACGCATTGCCGAGTCGACGCTGCGCTATCTGGCCGTGGCCCCGACCGTGAATCCGGCCTCACCCGTGCTGGTGGCGCCAAGCGGAGCGGGCTCACCGTTGTCGGCAGCGGTTGATGAGGCCGTTCCAGCGTTCGGCTTTGTTTCTGATGGACGACCCGGCACCATTCCGGACCTTCGCGGTTTGAGCGCCCGCGAGGCCGTACGCGCTCTGGTGAAGGTGGGTCTGTCGGCGAGCCTATCGGGCGACGGCTTCGTCGTTGCGCAGGATCCGGCGCCAGGGACGCCGTTCGAAGGAGGCGACGTGTGCCGCCTCGAGCTCGCTCGAAGGCCGGCGAAATTCCCGCCAGAGGTGGCGCAGCCATGACATGGACTGAGCTCGCCGGCGTGCTTCGCGAAGGCGGTGTGCTTCGCGTCGACTCTATGACGGGCGCGCAAGGCTCGGCCGGCCCGCTTCGAGGGGTCGCGTACGACTCGAGGCGCGTGGAACGCGGTGATGTGTTCGTGGCGCTCAAAGGGGCCCATGTCGACGGCAACTCGTTCGCCAGCCAGGCGATCGATCGCGGTGCCGTCGCGGTGGTCTCGGAGCAGCCGGCACCGCCGGATGTCGGTGTGGCGCCGTGGGTCGTTGTCGAGGACGCACGGCTGGCGCTGGCACTTCTCGCTGCAGCTTCTTGCCGCCGTCCCAGTACCGAGATGCAGGTGGTCGGCATCACCGGCACAAATGGCAAGACGACCACCGCCTATCTGGTCGCGTCTATTTTCGAAGCCGCCCGTATCCGATGCGGCCTTTTCGGCACGGTGGAATACCGGATCGGCGAGAAGAAGCGCAGGGCAACCCTGACCACGCCCGAAAGCTCCGACGTCCAAGCGCTGCTTCGAGAGATGGTCGATCAAGGTTGTCGGGCGTGTGCGATGGAGGTGTCTTCCCACGCGCTCTCGCTCCGACGTGTCGAGGGCCTGACCTTCGCTGCCGGCGTCTTTACGAACCTCACGCGTGATCATCTTGACTTTCACTCCGACATGGAAGGGTACTTTCAGGCTAAGCGCCGGTTGTTCGAGATGCTGCCGCGCGATGCCCCGAGCCTGCTCAATGTCGACGATCCTCGGGGAGTCGCGCTCGCCGAGATCTGCGGCCGTCCGGTGACCTACGCGATCCATAACCCCGCGGACATCACGCCCGGACCTCTGTCGTTCTCGCTGGAGGGGTTGAGGTTCGACGTCCGGACACCGCGGGGCAGCCTGCACGTCAGGTCGGCGCTTGTCGGCCGACCGAACGTCTACAACATCCTGGCGGCTGTTTCGACCGGGACGGCCCTGGGCGTCTCGTTCGACGCGATCGAGCGCGGCGTCACCGCGCTCGAGGGAGTGGCCGGACGGTTCCAGGTCGTCTCGGGCGCGAAAGACGAGGTGACCGTTGTCGTTGACTACGCCCATACCGACGATGCCCTGCGGAGCCTCCTCGAGACCGCCCGACCGCTGGCGCGCGGCCGACTGATCACGGTGTTTGGTTGTGGCGGTGATCGCGACCGACGGAAGCGTCCGCTCATGGGTGCGGTCGCCGGCCGGTTGAGCGATCTCATCCTGATTACGTCCGACAACCCGCGAAGCGAGGATCCGAAGCGGATCATCGAGGAGATCCAGCGCGGCATCACCTCGGACACTCGACGCGACAGCGAACAGCGGATAGTGGCGTTCGTCGATCGCGGGGACGCCATTAGGAGGGCGATCGAGGTCGCGCGTCCGGGCGACCTCGTGCTGATCGCGGGCAAGGGACACGAGAAGTACCAGGTGATCGGCGACCAGGCGCTTCCATTCGACGACGTCGAGGCAGCGCAGGAGGTGCTCGATCGCCGGCGTACAAGCTCCGGTGTTGTCTAGAGTCGATGCTGTTCTATCTGCTCTATTCGTTTCACACACAGGTCTCGGTGTTGAACGTGACGCGCTACATCACCTTCCGCACCGCAGCGGCCAGTCTGACCGCGCTGGCGATCAGTCTGGCGCTGGGGCCCTGGATGATCCGGAGGCTGCGCGACTTCCAGATCGGCCAGGTGATCCGGCAGGAAGGGCCGACGTCGCATCGGCCGAAGGCCGGAACGCCGACGATGGGGGGGCTGCTGATCTTGACGGCGGCGCTGGTCCCCACGTTGCTCTGGGCAGACCTGACGAACGTGTACGTGTGGATTGCGGTGTTGACCACGGCGGCGTTTGGCGGCGTCGGGTTGGTGGACGATTACCTCAAGATCGTCGGGCGGGATCATCACGGGCTACGGCCGCGGTACAAGATAGCGTGTCAGGCCCTGATCGCCCTCACGGTCGGACTCGTGCTGCTCGTTTTGGCCGGACAGGCTCAATACAACACGCGCCTCATTTTTCCGTTCTTTAAATGGCTAATCCCCGATCTCGGCTGGGGGTACGTACCGTTCACGGTCCTCGTGCTGGTCGCCTGGTCGAACGCGGTGAACCTGACCGACGGTCTCGACGGTCTGGCGATCAGCACGTTCGCCATCGCGGCGGCCACCTTCACCGCGCTCGCCTACGTCACGGGCCATCGCGTGCTCGCCGAATACCTTCTGTTGGTTCGCTTCGCCCCGGCGGCGGAGCTGACGGTGTTCTGTGGCGCGCTGGTCGGGGCGTCGCTCGGGTTCCTCTGGTACAACGCGTATCCCGCTGAGATTTTCATGGGCGACGTCGGATCGCTGGCGCTCGGCGCCGCGATTGGCACGGTGGCCATGTTGATCAAACAGGAACTGCTGCTGGTGATCGTGGGAGGGGTCTTTGTGGTCGAAGTGCTGTCGGTGGTGATTCAAGTGGCGTCGTTCAGGTTGACGGGACGCCGCGTGTTCAGGATGGCGCCGCTGCACCACCACTTCGAGTTGATCGGGTGGAGCGAGCCGAAGGTGATCGCGCGGTTCGTGATTGCCGCCGTCATCTGCGCGCTTTTCAGCCTGACGACGCTGAAGCTGCGATAACAGGGCTTGGATTGGCATTTTCGGTCGAGGGCAAACGCGTGACGGTCGCAGGCGCCGCGCGGAGCGGGATCGCCGCGGCCGAATTGCTCGCGCGCCGAGGCGCCCGGGTGACATTGTCCGACCTGCGCACCGACGTGCCGGAGACAGGACCGCTCAAGAGCATGGGCGTCGACCTGGAGTTGGGTGGACATCGAACGGACACGTTCACTGGTGCCGATCTCGTGGTGTTGAGCCCTGGCGTTCCGCCCGGGCAACCCGCGGTGGCCGCCGCGCGAGGGGGCGGAGTGCCGGTGATCGGAGAGCTCGAGCTGGCATCGCGGTGGCTGCTCGGCAGGGTGATCGCGATCACGGGGACGAAGGGCAAGTCGACGACGACGGAACTGACCGGCCGGATCCTCGAGGCGGCCGGCTTCACCGTGAAAGTGGGGGGCAACATCGGGTCGCCGCTCTGTGCTCAGGTTTCGGCCTCCACGCCCCAAACCCTGCACGTCGTCGAGGCGAGCAGTTTTCAGCTCGACCAGATTGAGACGTTTCATCCGTGGATTGCCGTGATGCTGAATTTCTCGCCAGACCACCTCGATCGTCATCCAAGCGTCGAGGCGTACGCCGCGGCGAAATCGCGCATCTTCGAAAACCAGAATCGAGACGACTGGGCCGTGGTGAACGCGGACGACCCGTTGGTACTCGAACTGGCGCGCCCCGGCCGTGCTGCCACGCGGCTGTTTGCGCGCCGCACGCCGCTGGAGATTGGGACAACGATCGAGGCCGGATGGATCGTGGATCGACGCGGAGCCACTAGCGACAGACTGGTGCCACTCGGCGCGATTCATCTGCTCGGACCGCACCTGGTAGATGACGTCTGCGCGGCGGCCACCATCGGCGTGATTGTCGGCGCGGCGCCCTTCGCCATGACCGCGGCTGCTGAAGAGTTCCGCGGCCTCGAGCACGCGATGGAGCTGGTCGCCAAGGTCGATGGCGTCCGCTTCGTCAACGATTCGAAAGCCACCAATGTCGAGTCGGCGCTGCGCGCGATCGAAAGCTTCGAGACCGATCTAGTGCCCATCATCGGCGGACGATTCAAGGGCGGCGACTTGCGGCGGCTTCGGGCGCCTGTGGCGGCACGCGCCAAAGCGGTCGTCGCGATCGGCGAAGCGAAGCCGCTCGTGCGCGAGGCGCTGACGGGCGCGGTGCCTGTACACGACGCGCGGTCGCTCGAAGAGGCGGTGGCGACGGCCTTCAAGCTGGCCAGGCCCCGGGGCGTTGTGCTGCTCGCCCCCGCCTGCGCGAGTTTCGACGTGTTTCACGATTACGCGGAGCGCGGCCGCACGTTCAAGGAGGCGGTCGCGCGAATTGCTGTCGGGTTGTGAGCGGATCGCCCGAGGAATGTAGCCAGGTCTCTCGAGGGATGTAGCGCAGGTCTTTAGACCTGCCGTGCTCTGGAGTGGTGAGCAGTCGTCAGCCGGGTCTTTGCGGCGAAGGACTGGCTGCTGGGAACGCAGGCTGCCCCGGTCTGCGAAGCTGGTGCCTTTGCCCGAGGCCGACTGACGACTGCTGGCCGCTCCATAGTGTTTCGGGTGACAGGTCAGTTGACTTTATAGGCGGGAATGGCTCGAAAACTCAAGTCTGACACGATTCTTTTTCTCTCGACCATCCTGCTCGTCGGCCTGAGCGTCGTGATGGTGTACAGCGCCTCGGCCATCGTGGCGGAAGAGCGATACCAGCAGTCCTCTTGGTTCCTGACCAAGCAATTGATGTGGGCGACCCTCGGCGTGGCGCTGCTCCGGCTCGTCATGCGGATCGATTATCGGACGTACCGCCAGCCCGTGTTCATTTGGTCGTCGGTCTGCGTCGCAACCTTGGCGCTCATTGTCGTCCTCTTTGGCCAGCCAGTGAACAACGCGCGACGATGGTTTGCCGTCGGAGGTCTGAGCGTTCAGCCGTCGGAGCTGGCGAAGCTGAGCGCGATTGTGTTCATCGCAGCGCTGCTCGAGCGCCGCATGCACCGGATCAACGAGATCGGGTACGCGCTCGCGCCGATCGGCATTTTCGTCGCCGGGCTCGTGGGGCTGATTCTGCTGCAGCCCGACTTCGGCACGGCGATGTCGCTGGTTCTTATTGCGGCGGTGATGGTTTTCGCCGCGGGCGTCAGCTACACCTATATTCTCGGAGCGGCACTCGCGATCCTGCCGCTCGTCGCCGCGCTGGTGATGGGCAGCGCGTACCGGCGACGGCGGGTGCTGGCGTTCCTCAACCCGTGGGAAGACCCGCTCGGCGACGGCTTCCAGATCATCCAGTCGCTGATTGCCGTAGCGACCGGCGGCATCACGGGGCGCGGTCTCATGAACGGTGTGCAGAAGCTCTTCTATCTCCCAGCGCCGCACACCGATTTCATCTACGCAGTGATTTCCGAGGAACTGGGGCTGGTTGGAGCCACGTCCGTGCTGGCGTGTTTCTGCGTGATCACGTGGCGTGGCCTCCGCATTGCGCTTCGGGCGCCCGACGCGTTCGGCGGCTTCCTCGCGCTCGGCCTGACGACGATGGTGGCGATGCAGGCATTCGTGAACATGAGCGTCGTGCTCGGGCTGCTGCCGACCAAGGGCATTCCGCTGCCCCTCGTCAGCGCGGGTGGATCGTCGCTCATCATCAATCTGGTGGGAATGGGCGTCCTGCTGAACGTGTCGCAGCACGCATTGACCGAGGCATGAGACGCGACGGGGATAGTTTTTTCATGAACCCATCGCACGAGGATCGTGGGGCGAAAAGTGTCCCCGACCCCATTCGCGTCGTGATCGCCGGCGGCGGCACGGGCGGGCACCTGTACCCCGGCATCGCCGTCGCACAGGAGCTCTTGTCGCGCCGGCCTGGTGCGCAGATCTCGTTTGCGGGCACAGCCGCTGGCATCGAGGCGCGGGTCGTGCCGCGCGAAGGGTTTGCGCTCGATCTCATCCGGAGCGGTGGCCTCAAGGGCAAGTCGATCGGCGCGCGCGCCTGCGGCGTGGCTTTGCTGCCGTTTGGCTTGCTCGACTCGATGCGCCTCCTCCGGGCGCGCCGGCCGACGCTCGTGATTGGCGTGGGCGGCTATAGCTCCGGGCCGGTCGTGCTAGTTGCATCGCTCGGCGGCATTGCGACGATGGTGCTCGAGCAGAATGCCGTTCCGGGTTTGACCAACCGGCTGCTCGCGCGGTTTGTGCGGGCGGCCGCCGTGACGTTCGAATCGACGCGGGCGTTTTTCGGATCGAAGGCGTTCGTGAGTGGAGATCCGGTTCGGTCGGAGTTTGTGGCGTCGGTTGAGTCACCAGAGGAGTCGGGCGCGACTGATGAGGCATCCGGCCGCAGCAGATTCAGGGTCCTAGTTTTTGGCGGCTCCCAGGGCGCGCACGCGATCAACCTGGCCATGGTGGAGGCAGCATCGCAGTTGGCGGCCAGCCCTCTGCACTTGCGTCTCACACACCAGACCGGAAAGCGAGATGTGGAGATGGTCCGCGCCGCCTACCGGCAGGCAGGGCTTCGGGCCGACGTTGAGCCGTTCTTCTTCGACATGGGGCGGCAGTTCGGACAGGCGGACCTGATCGTCTGCCGGGCCGGCGCGACCACGCTGGCTGAGCTGACGGCCGCGGGCAAGGCGGCGATTCTCATTCCGCTGCCGTCGGCGACCGACGACCACCAGCGGAGGAACGCCGAGGCGCTCGCGGCGGTTGGCGCCGCGGAGGTGCTGCCGCAGGCGGCGGGGGCGCCGGACCTGGCGCGGCGGATCCTGGCGCTCGCGGCCGATCGTGAGACACGCGTTCGAATCGCGAAAGCCGCTCGGTCGCTTGCGCGGCTCGACGCAGCGAAAGTGATTGTCGACCGGGCGCTGGATTTGGTTGAGCCGTGAACCTGGAGACTGGAGCCCTGAACCGGGAGCCCTGAACCTTGCTCGGAAAAACGCGGCGTGTGCACTTCATCGGGATTGGCGGGATCGGAATGAGCGGCATTGCCGAGCTGCTCGCCAATCTCGGGTTCGTGGTCACCGGGTCGGACGAGAAGCGCTCGAGCGTGACCGACCGCCTGGCCACACTGGGCGTCCGGATCGACTATGGTCACGCGGCCGAGCACATGGGAGGCGCAGACGTGGTGGTCGTCTCGTCGGCCGTACGGCGCACGAACCCCGAGGTGCTTGAAGCCATGCGCCGGCAGATTCCGGTGATTCCGCGCGCGGAGATGCTCGCGGAGCTGATGCGGCTTCGCTACGGCATCGCGGTCGGCGGCGCGCACGGCAAGACGACGACGACCTCGATGATCGCACTGGTGCTCGAGCGTGCTGGCCTCGATCCGACAGCCGTCATAGGCGGGCGCTTGAGGGCCTTCGGCAGCAACGCGCGGCTCGGACGCGGCGAGCTGATGGTGGCGGAAGCCGACGAGAGCGATCGGACGTTTCTGAAGTTGTTTCCGACGATGGCAGTAATCACCAACATCGACCACGAGCATCTCGAGAGTTATGGTGGTTTTGAGGACTTGCAGCAGGCCTTCGTGGACTTTGCGAACAAGGTGCCGTTCTACGGCGCCGTCGTCGCGTGCGCCGACGACCCGAACGTGGCGGCCGTACTGCCCAGGATGACACGGCGTGTCATCACCTACGGGCTCGAAGCCACAGACGCCGACGTCACCGCGGACGATATCATCCTCGGTCCGCTGACCGTCCGTGCGATTGTCAAGCGCCGCACCCGACGCGTAGACGATCCCACGCAGGAACTGGTCACTCTCGGCCCGCTCGCCCTGAACGTTCCGGGACGTCACAACCTGCTGAACGCGCTGGCCACAATCGCTGTCGGGATCGAGCTGGGGTTGGCGTTCGAGCAGATGGCGAACGGCCTCTGCGACTTTCGGGGCGCCGAACGGCGGTTTGAGGTTCGAGGAGAGCCGAAGGGTATTCTCATCGTCGACGATTATGGCCACCACCCGACCGAAATCGAGGCAGTGCTCTCGGCCGTGAGCCTCTTCAATCGGCGCATCGTGGTGGCGTTTCAACCCCACCGCTTCACCCGCACGGCGATGCTAATGGACGCGTTTGGGCAGGCGCTCGCCCGGGCCGATCATGTCGTCCTCACTGACGTCTACGCAGCGGGTGAGGAACCGATCCCGGGTGTGACGCTGGACAGGCTGGCCGCGTCGGTCCGAAGCAGCGCACGCGGAGAAGTGGACGTGGTCTCGCGAGTTGAAGATATGCCGCGTGCGCTCGAGAAAATTGCGCGGTCGGGTGATGTTGTGATCACGCTCGGCGCGGGATCCATTTCGACGGTTCCCGATCGATTGATTGAGCTATTGACGAAGGACGAGCCGGGCCCCGCTTCGTCACGAGGGAACATGTGAGCACAGTTGCTGCGCCAACCGACAAGCGCTTCCGGCGTGCGCACGTAAGGCCGGCGCCCAAACGCGGCCCTTGGCGCGGGTTCGGTCGGCGGGCGCTGAAATACGGCCTCCTGTCGCTGGTTGCGGCCTATGCCGCCTACTACGGCGGCAGCCTCGTGGCCGACGCACACGTCCTGCAGATCGATCACATCGTCGTCCGGGGCAACAAGCAGCTGTCAAGTGGCGAGGTGCTCGCCGTGCTCGCGGGGCTTCGCGGCGAAAACATCATGTGGCCCAACCTGGACGACTGGCGGCGTCGCGTACTGTCGTCGCCGTGGGTGCACGATGCGGTGCTGCGGCGATCACTGCCGTCGACGGTCGAGGTGCTCGTGACCGAGCGCGAACCGATCGCCATCGGTCGCATCAACGAGGCGCTGTATCTGGTCGACGATCGTGGCGTCGTCATCGATCGGTACGGCCCCCAACACGCCGATTTCGATCTGCCGATCGTGGACGGCCTCGGTGCGGGGCTAGGCGGTGACGGGACGATAACCGATCGATCGCGTGCCGAGCTCGCAGCACGGCTGATCGAGTCGCTGCGAGGGGAACCAGACATTGCTGGTCGGCTGTCGCAAGTGGACGTGAACGATCTGGACAACGCCACCGTTCTCTTGACCGGCGATCCGGCGGTGATCTACGTCGGGCGCGACCACTTTCTTCGGCGCCTCCGGTCGTATCTGCAGCTCGCCGCGGCGTTGCGAGAACGGGTGCCGGAGATCGACTACGTCGACTTGCGGTTCGACGACCGGATCTACGTGCGGCCGGGCAGCGGGGGAGGGAAGGACGGCGCGATCGCGCTGTCCTCGGCTGGTTCTCCCTCTGACGGCAGGGGTACGACTGTAGCGAAGGAGAGCGTGAAAGAGGCTCGACAGTAGGACCGGACTTCCGGCCTGCGCTCGCCCTCATTGGTCCGGCGAGCTTTGGTCGGGCGGCTCGTGCATGAGCCGCAGAGGTAGCGTGGCGCGCAAAGAGCGATATCTGGTAGGGCTCGACGTCGGCACGTCGAAAGTGATCGCCGTCATGACGGAGATGCTCGAAGGCAAAGGGCTCGACGTGGTGGGCCTTGGCGTCGCCGAGTCGCGAGGCATCCGCCGTGGCGTCGTGGTGAACCTTGAGGCGGCAGTCGACTCGATCAAGAGAGCGATCGAGGAAGCGGAGCTCATGGCAGGCGTGGAAATCGACTCTGTCCATTTGGCGCTATCCGGACCTCACATCAAGGGATTCAACAGCCGCGGCGTAATCGCGGTGGCCGGCAAGAACCGAGAAATCACGCGCGAGGACGTCCGGCGGGCGATCGACGCAGCGAAGGCCGTCTCGCTGCCGACCGGCCGCGAGATATTGCACGTGCTGCCGCAGGATTTCGTGGTCGACGAGCAGGATGGCATTGGCGCTCCGGTTGGCATGACCGGCGCGCGTCTCGAAGTGAACGTCCACATCATCACCGGACGCGAGAGCTCCACGCAGAACATGGTGGCGTGCGTCAACCGCGCTGGCATCAGCGTCACCGAGACTGTCGTCGAGCAACTCGCCGCAAGCGAGTCCGTGCTGACCGACGACGAGAAGGAGCTGGGCGTAGCACTCGTCGATATCGGTGGGGGCACGACCGACATCGCGATTTACGAGCGAGGCAGCCTCTGGCACACGGCCGTGGTCGGTGTGGGCGGCGACCACTTCACCAACGACATCGCAGTTGGCCTGCGGACGCCCGTGCCAGCCGCGGAAAAGATCAAGCGCAAGTGCGGCTGCGCGCTCTCAGGCATGGTCGACGAAGACGAGACGATGGAAGTGGCGAGCGTCGGCGGGCGGAAGCCCCGTGTGATGGCGCGCCGCATCTTGTCCGAGATTTTGCAGCCCCGTGCCGAGGAGATCTTCCACCTGGTGTGGGACGAGATCCGGCGTGCCGGCTACGAAAAGAGCCTGAACTCGGGGATCGTCCTCACCGGAGGCGGGGCGATTCTCGACGGCATGCCCGAGATCGGGGAGCAGATTTTCGATCTGCCGATTCGCCTCGGCTATCCGACTGGCGTGGGCGGCCTTGCGGATCACGTGAACAGCCCGACGTTTGCCACCGGCGTCGGGCTGGCGCTGTACAGGTACCGCAACCAAACCGGTGAGGGAGCCCGCTCGCCGGTCGGCGCCGGCGCACTCGTGCGCGTGGCCGGGCGGCTGCGCGGGCTGTTCAGGGAGTTCTTCTGATTGCCGTAGCGCGGGCCTTTCAGGCCAGCTGGGATTCGCGGTCCTGAAAGGACCGCGCTACAGACGAGGGAGCAACGAATGGCCGACTTCCACAAGACACAGGATGCGGAGGAGCGTCGTGAAGCGGGGCGCTTGCGGTTGCGACTCGAGGAAGAGCGCATCACCGAGGGCGCCCGACTCAAAGTGATTGGCGTTGGCGGCGGCGGCGGGAACGCCGTCAATCGGATGGTTCGCGCTGGGCTCAACGGCGTCGAGTACATGGCGGCGAACACCGACGCGCAGGCGCTGCAGAACAACGCCGCACCAATCAAGCTGCAGATCGGCGCGAGGCTGACCAAGGGGCTCGGCGCCGGCGGGGATCCGAACGTGGGAAGGGCCGCCGCGCTCGAGGACACCGACAAGATCATCCAGGCGCTCGATGGCGCCGACCTCGTCTTCGTGACGACAGGCCTCGGCGGCGGCACGGGCACCGGAGCGGCCCCCGTCATCGCGAGCCTGGCCAGCGAGCTGGGTGCGCTTACCGTGGCGGTGGTTACCAAGGCGTTCAAGTTCGAAGGGAGGAAACGGCAGATGCAGGCTGAGCGCGGGCTCGAGGCCCTGCGCGACTGCGTAGACACGATCATTACGATCCCGAACGACCGGCTGCTCACCATCATCGATCGCACCACCCCGATTACGGACGCCTTCTCGACGGCCGACGACGTCCTGAGACAGGCGATTCAGGGCATCTCGGATCTGATCCTCGTTCCGGGTCTGATCAATCTCGACTTTGCCGACGTGAAGACAATCATGACCGGCATGGGTCTCGCCATGATGGGCACCGGCGTGGCGGAAGGCGAGGAGCGAGCCGTGGAAGCCGCGCGGCGGGCCATCTCGAGTCCGCTCCTCGAGGGGGCTTCGGTGAAGGGCGCGCGCGGCGTGATCATCAACGTGACCGGCGGTCCCGACCTGTCGCTCGTCGAAGTCAGCCACGCGTCCACGATTATTCAGGAGGCGGCCGACGAGGACGCGAACATCATCTTTGGCGCGGCCGTCGATCCCTCGCTCAAGGGTAAGGTGAAGATCACCGTGATTGCCACTGGGTTTGCGCCGAACGCGAAGTCGCGACCCACGCAGTCGGCAGCCCAGACACCGGTCGACATGACGCAGTACGGTGATCACGCGCGGGCGCGCGCCGAGGCCGCGGGCGCCTCGCCGATGGTCGACTGCACCATCGCGCCTCGCCTGTCGCTTGCGCGCCGACCGTTGCTTGATCTGCCCCTGTCGGCCTCGGCGGTGGCGGCAAGTGCCTCAGGCGCCGCGACGACCGGTGACACGGTAGGCGTCACACCGGCCGGCGACGTTGAGCCGGATTTCGATCTCGGCTCGACCTTCGAGGTGCCAGCGTTTCTGCGACGACAGGAAAGCTGAAGCAGGGCTGCCTGGGCGTCCGGGGCTTGCGGTGGTAGATTAGATAGGTCCACGGCACTCGCGAACGCCGACGTCGGAGTGTGAGTGGCCGAACTGCCTTCTCAAAGAGCGGACCGTGCACCCGTGAAGTCCTGGCAACAGCGCGAACGCGCACTGGCAACCCTCGCGAAAGAAACCGGCTACATCCGCAAGCCGCACGGCGATCGTCTGCGCGTGGCGCTGGCATTTCCCAACACGTACTGGGTCGGCATGTCCAACCTGGGCTTTCAGACCGTCTATAGCCTGTTCAACGCCCCTGACGAGATCGTGTGTGAACGCGTGTTCCTGCCGCCGAAGCAGGAGCTCGCAGAGCTGATGGCGTCCAAGACGCCGCTTCTGACGCTCGAATCCCAGACACCGGTCGGCGATTTCGACGTCGTCGCTTTTTCGGTGTCGTTCGAGTGGGACTACGTGAACATACTCACGCTCCTCCGGCTCGCCGGCATTCCGTTGTATGCCGCCGAACGCAGTCATCACCACCCGCTGGTCGTCATAGGCGGTGCAGTGACGTTCCTCAATCCCGAGCCTCTGGCGCCCTTCGCCGACGTGATCGCCGCCGGGGAGGGCGAGGTGCTCGTGCCTTCGCTTGGGCGGGCCTTCCGACAGGGGACCGATCGCCGCGATCTCCTTCGGCTGCTTACGCGCGAGCGCGGCTTCTACGTTCCTGCCTTCTACGACCCGCGGTACGGCTCCGACGGCACGATCGTCGGGTTCTCAGCCGTGGAAGCTAATGCGCCCGTGCCCGTGCACAAGGCCGCCGTGAAGACGACCGACGCGCTGGATCCACCCGCGACCAGGATCTTCACTCCAGAGACCGAGTTCGGGTCGCGCTTCCTGGTCGAAGTTGTCCGCGGATGCGCCAACTTGTGCCGCTTCTGCTGGGCTGGCTACAATTATCTACCGGTCCGGCCGTTTCCCACCGACCGTATCCTCCAGCTTGCCGAAGCCGCCCGTCACTACGCGAACCGCGTCGGACTCGTGTCGATTGCGCTCTGCGATCACCCCGAAATCGAACGCATCCTCAACCGGCTGCACGAAATCGGCTACCTCATCAGTCCCGCGTCGCTGCGACTGGATGATCTCACTGAACCTCTCGTCCGCGTCCTTCGGGAGAGCGGCGAGCGTAGCATCACGATCGCGCCCGAAACGGGATCGGATCGGCTCCGCAAGGTGGTCAACAAGACCGTGACCAACGAAGAGATTCTCGACCGCGCCGACTTGATTTTCGCGAGCGGCATCGAGAACTTGAAGCTGTATTACATGATTGGACTCCCCACCGAAACCGATGACGACCTCGTTGCGATCCGCGACCTCACGCTCAAGATGCGCGAGCGCATGATCGTGCACGCTCGCTCACGCGGCCAGATTGGCCGCATTGTGGGCAGCGTCAACCCGCTCGTTCCGAAACCGGGCACCGCCTATCAATGGATACCGATGGAAGACTTGGTGGTGATAGATCGAAAGATCAAGCGCCTGCGCGGCCTCATGGCCGGAGTCGACAACGTGTACTTCAACATCAAATCGGAGCGGCACTCCTACTACCAGGCGCTACTCTCGCTCGGCGATCGACGCGTGGCGCCCGCCATCGAAGTGGCCGAGCGAAACGGCCAGAACTGGCGGGCGGCGCTGGCGGAAACACGCGTCGACGCAGACTTCTACGTCTTCCGTGACCGTAGCCGCGACGGCGTGCTGCCGTGGGACATCATCGACGGCGGGATGAAAGCGTCGTTCTTCCAGTCGGAATACGAGAAGGCGCTTCGAGAGGAATGGACACTGCCGCCGAAGCGGCGCCAGGAGGACGCGCGGCTCCTGCCCATGGTCTAGTTTGGATAAACGTCACAATGCGATGGCGGCGCGCTCCTCGTACTCCTGAAACGCCTCGAGGATCAGATTGCGCAGCTTGTTCTGAGCCGTGGTGTCGACGATGGGGCGGAGCAGCGCGAAGCTGCGGCGCTCGCGATCCACGCTGTACTGTCTGGCCGGAAAGGTGACATTGCGGCCGTTGCCGCCGCGCCGCTCCCAGACCGAGAACCCAATCAGCTTCAGCCCATCGAGCGGCGCCTCGGTGAAATGTAGCTCGGCCTCCGCGAGCTTTCCCGGCGGGTTCCCCTTGTCGTTCGGCGTAATCTTGATGGCCATGTGGGAGGCCCCTTGACTTGCGCGCGACCGCAGGCGCCTCGAGCGTGCTGCGGACGCCAGTTGCCCGTCCGCTGTAGGCGGCTGGTGGCAGCCGCGTCGGAGATGATCCAAGGAGGGTGCCGCCAAGGGCGATCTGCCGGCGAGTCCGCAAGGTGCAGGCGACGAGGCGGTTATGAACGAGGTCGCTTGACGTGCGAGACGGCGGCCGCACGGGACCCGGGAAGATGCCAACCGTGGTTGCCGGTGTTGAAGACCTGGGCTACGCTGGGCCAAGGAGCAGCACCTGGGCGATTGCGAGAGAGTCGGAATGCGTGATCGTCAACAGCGACGACTGCGCGCCCATGGCCACGAATCTCCGCTTGGCGCCGCCGTGAAACTGCAGGCGGGGGGGGCCGCTGCGGCGGACCACCTCGACATCGCGCCAGAGAATACCCTGTGAGTGGCCGGTGCCGAACGCCTTCATTGTGGCTTCCTTGGCGGCAAAGCGGCTCGCGAAATGAATGGCCGGCGCCCGACGGCGCGTGCAGTAGGCGATTTCGCCATCGGTGAAGACGCGGCGCGCGAACCGATCACCGTGTTGCTCAAGTATGGCTGCGATGCGCGGAATATCTGTAGCGTCGAGGCCGAGCCCGATGATGTTCGACATGATGATGAGCTACCGTGCGCGCGCTACCACAGCCTAACGGCCGCTTCGGATGGGTGCAAGCCGCGTCGGGGCCGGCGCTCATGTGCCAGCCCCTGTTGGCCGTGGCCCCTCACCTCTTTACGACGCGCGAATGGCTGCTCGGCACGAACGCGACATCGGACCACAGGGCGTCGTGGGCCGACGTCGCTGTCGCACTGAGGGTGAATGCCGAACAGTTGGTTCGCGTGCACCAGGTTCACGGCGCGACCGCCCTGATTGCGCATGGTCGAACCGCTGCGCAACCCGACGCGGACATCATCGTGACCATCGATCCTGAGCTGGCGCTGGCCGTGGGTGCCGCGGATTGCGTCCCGTTGTTGGTCGTCGATCGGCGCACAGGCGCTGTCGCCGCGGCCCACGCCGGCTGGCGCGGTCTGGCGGCGCGCGTTCCGGCGGCGACGGTGGCGCCCCTCGGTCGCGCGTTCGGCGCTCGAGGGTCGGATCTACTAGCAGCGATCGGGCCATCGATTGGCGCCTGCTGCTATGAGGTGGGCACCGATGTGAAAGATCGCTTCACCGACGCGGATTTCACCGCAGAGGAGTTGGCGCGCTGGTTTCTTCGCGGGCCGGTTGAATCGCCTGGCAATCCCTCGATGTCTGGAGTCGCGCCGAAGGGACGCCACGACCACTGGTTTTTCGATGCATGGGCAGCCGCGCGCGAGCAGCTTGTAGCGGAGGGTCTCGCTGGCGATCAAATTTTCACCGCAGAGCTTTGCACGGCGAGCCACGCCGCGACCTTCTGTTCGTACCGGCGCGCCGGTGGGCCCACAGGCCGGATCGCTGGCGCGATCAGGCGCCTGCCGCCTCGTCCATAGCGGCATTTGCGAGGCGGTCGGCGTGGGTGTTCGACTCGCGATCGACGTGCTCGAAGGTGACCTGTCCGATCTCATGCGCCAGCAGGCGCGCCTTCGCGTGCAGCGGCTGCAGGCCCGCGTGCTTGACCTTGTAGCGACCAAGCATCTGCTGGACGAGTAGCAGCGAATCGGATCGCACGTGCACGCACCGACAGCGGTGTGCGCGCGCCCATTCGAGCGCTGCGAGCAGGGCGCGGTACTCGGCGACGTTGTTGGTCACCACGCCAATCGACCTGCGGAACTCCTCGACGAGCGTGCCGTCCGGCTGCTCGATCCGCACGCCGTAGCCTGCAGGCCCCGGATTGCCGCGTGCGCCTCCGTCGATGTAGGCGACGGCGAGTTCTGTCACGAGACGGGCTGCGTTCTGCCGTCGGCGGCGGAGGCGACCGGCACGAAGTACAGGATCCGCTGGCAGCTGTCGCATTGGACAATCTGATTGTTCCGCCGGACGGTGTTAAAAACCTGCGGCCGAAGCCGGACGTGACAAATGCTGCAGACCCCGTCTCGCGCTTCGGCAACGGCCACGCCGTTCCTGCGCTGGGAGACCAGCTCGAAGACGGCCAGCACCTGCCGATCGAGCGATGGCACCAGCTCGGCGCGCTCGCTCGTGATTCGCTCCAGCAAGGCTTTCAGTCCTTCCAGCTCCGAGGCGAGCGCCTGCCGATCGGCGTCGACTGTTTTCTGCTCGGCGGACAGCTCGTCCTCCGCGCGCTTCAGCGCCGCCAGGAGATCGTCAGCCTCGAGCATGCGCTCGAGGATCCGATCTTCGAGCGCTTTCACCTCGGTCTGCGCAAACTCGATCTCCTTCTGCATCGCCTGATACTCGGTATTCGTCTTCACCAACATCAGTTGATCGCGGAACTTCGAGAACCGTCCCTGGTGAAGGGCGACGTCCTTTTCGATCGTGCGCCGCGCGGTCTGATTCTCGGTGAGTCGCTCCTTCGCCGCCGCTACGCGCTGCCGGGCCGTTTCGAGGCGCGTGTCGAACGTTTTCTGCCGCTCCGATTCGTCGGCGACTCGGCGCCGAGCATCGTGCGCCACCGAATCGAGCCGCTGAAGCGCAATCGCACGCTCGAGGTCAGGATGCATGTCTGGTCGGTGCCGCGCTCGGCGTATCCGGTCGAAAAGGTCGTAGAAACAAAAAAGCCCCGGCGCTCGCGCACCGGGGCTCCCTGGGCAACGATGTTGCCTTCGTCCACTCTCCAATCAATCTGGAATCTGCGGTCTGCAATCTGCAATCTCAACGAAGCCAAATGGTGGGCCCACCAGGATTCGAACCTGGAACGGACCGGTTATGAGCCGGCGGCTCTCACCGTTGAGCTATGGGCCCGGGACAAACTATCAATCACAAGTCACAAGTCGCATGAACGACCGACGAGCGACAGCTGACGACTACGTCGTTCTTCCCTCCAGGAAAGCGCGCAGCTTGCGGCTTCGCGAAGGATGTCGCAGCTTTCGTAGAGCCTTGGCTTCGATCTGCCGGATACGCTCACGCGTGACGGCGAAGCTCTGTCCCACTTCTTCCAGCGTGTGTTCGCTGCCGTCGCCAACGCCGAACCGCATCTTGATGACCTTCTCCTCGCGCGGCGTGAGCGTTTTCAACACCGAGTCGGTCTGCTCCTTCAGGTTCAGGTTAATCACGGCTTCCGATGGCAACACGACCTGCCGATCCTCGATGAAGTCGCCCAGATGCGAATCTTCCTCTTCACCAATCGGCGTTTCCAGCGAAATGGGTTCCTGCGCGATCTTCAAAACCTTGCGGACCTTCGACACCGGGATGTCCATGCGCCTAGCGATCTCTTCCGAGGTCGGCTCGCGGCCCAGCTCCTGCACGAGCGCCCGCGACGTGCGGATGAGCTTGTTGATTGTCTCGATCATGTGGACGGGAATGCGGATGGTCCGCGCCTGATCGGCAATCGCACGGGTGATCGCCTGGCGGATCCACCACGTGGCGTAAGTCGAGAACTTGTACCCGCGCCGATACTCGAACTTGTCGACGGCCTTCATGAGGCCGATGTTGCCCTCCTGAATCAGATCGAGAAACTGCAGGCCACGATTGGTGTACTTCTTCGCGATGGACACGACCAGGCGAAGGTTCGCCTCAACGAGCTCCTTCTTGGCCTGTTCGGCGTGGTACTCGCCCCGGATGATCGTGTCGAGCGTCTTCTTTAACTCCGCCGGTTCCTGTTCCAGCGTGTCTGTCATCGACCGAAGCTTCAGCTTCTGCCCCTTGACCTGGCGCAGGATGTTCTTCCGCTCTTCTTCCTTCACCCGCTGCTTGCGGTTCCTCGTGTTGAGGAGCCTCCCGAGCGCTTCGATCTCGCGCTGCACCGCCTTGACGTCCTCGACGGCCTGCTTCATCTCGTCGATGAGCCGCCGTTTCACGGCCTCCGTGAACTCGATGTCGCGAATGCGCTGAGACAACTCCACGCGCGCGCGCATTGTCGCCCTTCGTGCGCGGCGGTACTTCCGCTTCGCCCGCGTGGTCGCCCCCTTCGGCGTGTCGGCCAGTTTCTGTTCGAGCTTCTCAGAGACCTCGCGCGCCTTTCGAACGGCGTCGATTTGCTTCTGGACCTGCTTCGAGCGTTCCTGAATCCGTTCGTCGGTGATCTCTTCGTCGTTGAAGATCACCAGCTCGCGAATCGTGCGGTCGCCGCTGTTGAGCTGGTCCCCGAGCAGAATGACCTTCTTGGTGATCAGCGGCGTGCGTGAGATCGATTTGATGACGGCGTGTTTCCCGCGCTCGATCCGGCGGGCGATCTCGACCTCGCCCTCACGTGTGAGGAGCGGGACGGTGCCCATCTCGCGCAAGTACATGCGGACGGGGTCATTGGTCTTGTCGAGCGCGCCCGGAGTGAGATCGAGCTCCTCAGCGCCCTCGCCGGTGCGATCAATCGGTTTTTCATCGCGCAGGTACTTCTGGTCCGAGTCGATGACCTCGATCCCCGCGCTGCCAAACGTGTTGAACAGGTCGTCGAGCTCCTCGGACGACGTGATTTCCGACGGCAGAAGCTCGTTGACCTCGTCGTACAGCAGGTAGCCTTTTTCCTTGCCGATGTTGATCAGCTGTCGTACTTCGTCGTATTTTTCTTCAATCGACATTCGTTCATCCTCGTGGGGCATCACGCCCCCCGCTCCTACGTCAACCGCTGCATCCGGCAAAGCAGGGCCTTCTTCCTCTGCCACAACGCATCAATTTCATGCCCGTGCTCGCCGGCCCCGATGTCCTGCAGCCGGATGATTTCGCGCTGCAGCGAAGCCTTCTCGCGCTCCCAGCGGATGAGCTTGAGCGCTTGGACACACTCGCGGACGATCAAGGCGGGGGGCGCCTTTTCGGCAGCAATTCGAGCAACCAGCTGAGCGCTCATTGTACTTAGACGCTGAATCAGCTCCGAGGGGAGGAGGTCGGGCGTTTCAGGCTGTAGGGCCCGTGCCAGTCCAAGGATCTCGGCGGTCGCTAGACCCTCGAGGTCCTCCGGATCGACCTCCCTCAGCGCCACCATGGCGTCGGCCGGGTTGTTGACAATCCACCAGAGAAGCGCCCGCTCCGCGCCGCGGACCTGACCCTGACCTGGCCCGGCCAGCACGCCGTGCGCCCCGACAGCGGTTTTCCGCCCGGCTGCCGCCTTCCGGATTTCGGCACGGACCACCTCTTCTGTGATCCGGGCCTTGTGGGCGATTCGGTCCGCGAACTGGTCGCGCCTGGCGGCGTCGGGGATGCGGGCAGCGACTCCCAGCATCCGGCCCAGAAACTGTCGGCGGCCATGATCGTGTCCGAAATCGACGCCCTCGGCGGCCTGGTCAAGCAGATACTCTAAATACGGCCGTGAACTGCGCAATCTTTCACGGTATCGGTCAGGCCCCTGTTTTCGGATAAATGTATCAGGGTCCTCTCCCTTATCCAGCACCACGACGTTGACGTCGAACCCCTCGGCCACGAGCAGGTCGCATGACCGCGCGGCCGCACCCTGCCCAGCCTCATCCGGGTCGTAGCTGAGCACCACCTTGGTTGTGAATCGCCGCAACAGCTGGGCTTGCTGAGGCGTCAGCGCCGTTCCGCACGACGCCACCACGGGAGCCACCTCGCCCTGAACGACCTGCGCGAAGTCGAAATACCCCTCGACCAGCACGGCGTACCCGAACGTTCGCATCCCCGCCTTCGTCAGGTTCAGGCCGTAAAGCGTGCGCCCCTTCGCGTAGATTGGTGTCTCGGGCGAATTCAGGTACTTCGGGCTCTGGTCGGCGGTCATCGATCGGCCGCCAAAGGCAATCACCGACCCGGTGTCGCGGCAAATGGGGATCATCAACCGGTCTCGGAACCGGTCGATGACCTCGCCGCCCTGACGCTGGACGAGCAGCCCGCTTTGGAGCAGCAGCCCCTGTGGAAATCCCTGCTTCATTAGGACCGTTTTCAAGCCCTCGCGCGACGCTGGTGCGAAGCCCAAAGCGAGTTGTTCGACAGTCGTTGAGGTGATGCCGCGATCCAGCAACTGCCGGCGCGCGCGCCCCCCGGCAGGTCCCGCCAGCTGATTCCGAAAGTACGCCGAGGCCACCTCGTGGATCTTAAGAAGGTCCTCGCGCAGCCTGGTGTCGCGGCGAGCCTCGTCTGACCCTCCTTCGGCCTGCTCGGGCAGCGCGACGTTGAACTTCTGCGCGAGCATCCGCACAGCATCCTGAAATCCCACCTTCTCGTTCAGCTCGAGAAACTTGAACACGTCTCCGCCGACCCCGCACCCGAAGCAGTGGAAGAATCCTTTCTCGTGGTTGACATGAAACGACGGAGTCTTCTCCGAATGGAACGGGCAGAGACCTTTGTGGCTCGTGCCCGCGCGCCGGAGCGGCACGTAGTCCTGGACAACCTGCAGGATGTTCGCTTGCAAGCGCAGGTCGTCGATGAAGTGTTGCGGAAACAAACCCATTTTTAGTCTCTTAGCTCCACCACTGTCACACCACCCCCGCCCTGGTCGGGTGGAGCTGTGTCGAAGCGCGCGACGAGTGGATGGCGTTGCAGGAACCCGGCGAGCGCCCGCTTTAGCTGTCCGGTGCCGTACCCATGAATGAACCGCACGACACGCTGGTCGCCCAAGAGCGATTCATCGAGGAACCGCTCGGCCTTTTGGATCGCCTCGTCCACGTTGCAGCCAATCACATTCAAGTCCGCTGACACCATCTCGCGCGGCTGCAGCTCGACGCGGACGTTCACGGCCGGCGCCGCCTGGCCGCCCACAACCCGCAGATCGTGGAGGCTGGCGCGCATCCTCTTCCCGCGCACGTCGAGTTCCGCCGAACCGTCGTGTAGAGTGGTCACAACCGCTTCAAGCCCCAGACCGGTGACGATCACACGATCGCCGATCACGGGCATCTTGCCAGGCGTGGTCACCGGCTCGGCGTGTGCCTCGATCGGCTCGAGGATGCGCTTGACCACCGACTCCACGGCGGCACGCGCGTCGCTTCGGGCAGCCCCGGTGTCGCCGGTTGTGACGCCCTGTCGCGCGCCGGCAAGGGTGGCCTGCGCGACGGCGCTCGTTTTCGCCTTGAGCGCCGCAATCACATCGTCGATCTCGCCGCGCGCCCGGCGCACCTCGGTTTCGAGCTCCTCGCTCAGCCGGCGGCGAAAGGTGTCCTCTCGTTGCTTGAGCGCCTCTTCGCGCTGGCGCATCCGCGCTTCGGCCGCGTCGAGCGTCTCGCGCCCGCGCGCGGCCAGCCGCTGCTCGTGCTCGAGCGCCCGCATGTCGCGTTCGATCTTCGCCAGGTGCTCGGCGAGCTGCGCCTCGCGCGCGCTGAGATTGTCGCGCGCGGCCGACACGACCGACGGGCTGAGGCCCAGCCGGCCGGCAATCTCGAGCGCGAGGCTCCGACCCGGCGACCCGTAGAGCAGTTGATAAGTCGGTGCGAACGTGTCCGGATCGAACCCGAACGCCGCCGTTACCACACCATCGCTCGTCGACGCGTAGGTCTTCAGCGCGTCGTAGTGGCTTGTGGCGATGACCACCGCTCCGCGTTGGCGGAAGTGATCCACGATGGCTACGCCAAGGGCACCGCCCTCGATCGGATCCGTTCCCGAGCCCACCTCGTCGAGCAGCACGAGCGCTGGCACCGCGAGGCTCCTGTCCATCGACGCGATGTTCGTGACGTGCGCCGAGAACGTGCTCAAACTGGCCTCAATCGACTGATCATCGCCGATGTCCGCAAAAATCGAACGGAAGACGGGCACGCGCGAGCCGTCCGCCGCGGGGATTCGCAGACCCGACTGCGCCATCATGGCTAACAGCCCGGCGGTCTTGAGCGCAACGGTCTTGCCTCCCGTGTTCGGCCCGGTGATCAGGAGCACCGTTGCCGGCGCCACGATCTTGACGGTGACCGGCACTTGCTGTGGCTGGTGTGCCCCGGGAGCCTCTGTTCCCCGGACGGGCTGTGCGTGGATTCCATCGCCCCGCTCCGCTCTTGCCGCCTCGAGGTGGCGGACGACCTGCGACTGCAGCTGGGGCATCAGCAGCGGATGCCGCGCCGCTTGAAGTTCGAAGGCGCCGTCGGTCGACAGCCGCGGCTCAATGGCATCGATCGACTGCGAGAACCGCGCGCGAGCCTGTCGCACGTCCAACTCAGTGGCGGCCTCAATTGTGCGCTGCAGATCGGAGGGCCGCCCGCGGAACGCGTCGGTCAGCGCCAGCAGAATCCGCCGCACCTCCTCCGCTTCCTGCTGTTCCAGTGCGACGATGTCGTTGTTAATCTCGACCGTGCTGAGCGGCTCGAGGAACAGACTGGCGCCGCTTGTCGAAGTGCCGTGCACAATCCCGGGAATGCTGCTTCGATGCTCGACCTTGATGACGAGCACATAGCGTCCGTTGCGTTCGGTGACGACCTGGTCTTGAAGATATTTCGCCGTGTCCTTGCCGCGCAGGTAGGACTCGATCGTCCCTCTCAGCCGCGTTCGCTGCTTGCGCAGCCGGTCGCGGATCACCCTCAGCTCGGGACTCGCATGGTCCACCACGTCGCCGGCCGGATCGATCTTGTCGCGCGCCTGGCCAATTTCGTCCTTGAACGATGCCGCGCTTCCGCTTAGGTGTTCGAGGAGCGGGAACGAGCTGGCGACGCGGCGAATCGCGGCCCGTGTTTCGTCGATCGAATCGAGAAACGCCGCGAGCGCCAGCAGCTGGAGCGCCTCGAGCGGGCGGCCTTCGATAGCAAGCGCGCCAAGAATCTGCGGAAGCTCGCTCGACGCGCTGAGCGGGAGCGCACCGATCTCTGTCACGTACGCCGCCGTCTCGGTCGTCGCCGCGAGCAGCTGCGCGACTCTCTGCGGGTCCGAGGAGGGCGCGAGCCGCGCCAGCCGCTCGTCGCCCATTGGCGTGGTCGCAAAACTGCGGACAGCCTCAACGATGCGATCGAATTCGAGGGCCCGCATGGCTCCTGGCTGCATAAGCGGAGACAAAAACGGCCAAGGGGAAAGAGGCGAGGAACTTCCTATTGTAACGCTCGTCTTGCACCGCGGACCAGCGGCGCCGCCGACGACATGGTCGAACGCTCATCAGTGGCGGCCAGTCCACGATCCCTACAAGTGATTGATCAGGCTAGCGATACTGGCCGCGCCGAATCCGTTGTCGATGTTGACGACAGAGACGCCCGAGGCACAGCTGTTGAGCATCCCCAGGAGCGCGGCAATGCCGCCGAAGCTCGCGCCGTAGCCAACTGACGTTGGCACGGCAATCACCGGGACGGCCACGAGCCCGCCTACCACGCTTGGTAACGCGCCCTCCATCCCGGCGACAACCACGATGACACGGGCCGCGTCGAGGCGCGTGCGCTCGCCGAGCAGGCGGTGGATGCCGGCCACGCCGACGTCGTAGAGCCGATCCACCTCATTCCCCATCAGTTCAGCGGTGCGTGCCGCCTCTTCGGCAACTGGAATGTCCGACGTGCCGGCCGCAACGATCAGAATGCAGCCCTTCCCTGGACTGAGGTCCTGCTGTTTCAGCGCGATAATGGCCGCCTCGGCGTGATATGTCGCGGCTGGCAGCACTGTGCGCACCGCGTGGAACGCCTCCTCGGTCGCGCGCGTCACTAGCAGCGTCGAACCTCGTCCGGCGATCTTGACCGCGATCGCCGCGATTTGAGCGGGTGTCTTGCCCAGACCAAGGACAACTTCAGGAAAACCCTGCCGAACCGTCCGGTGGTGATCGATGCGAGCGAAGCCGAGGTCCTCGAAAGGCCGCGCCCGGAGCGCCTCGAGCAAACGGCGTTCGGCTGCACGCGGATCGAGCGACCCGCTGGCGACTTCGTCGACGAGCGATCGGAGCTCGGATGGGTTCATTGGCCAGGCACGTTTGATTGACCTTTCAGGGGACAGGGCAGTAACATCAGTTCGCCTCACGCAATGACGTTCGCTGAAACCCTCACGCTTGCTGCGTACTTCTTCGTCCTGATCATTCTCGCAGTTTACGGCTGGCACCGCTATTACCTCGTGTATTTGTAGCATGAGGCATCGCGACAAGGAGCCCAAGCCCGGCCGGGCATCGTGCGCATGAAATCAAGAGTCGCGGTTCTTCGCGTTTCTCCCGAGACCGTCCTTTCAGATATTGATCGACTGGTTGACCTCGCAGGCGTCTCCACGGCGCTGGCGCGGGACAAGACCACGATTCTCAAAGATAACATTTCGTGGCATTATCCGTTCCCTGCCGCGAACACAACGCCGTGGCAATTGGAGGGGACGATACAAGCGCTGGCGCGCCGCGGCTGGGCTGATCAAATCTGCGTCCAGAACAAGACTGTTGTCACGAATACGTTCAAGGGCGAGGACCTTAACCATTACGGGCCGATCTTTCGGCGCTACGCCATTCCCGTTCGGTATAACTTCAAGGACGAGGACATCACGTGGGTGCGGTACGAGCCGGAAGCGAGGATGCGCGTACTCGATCGCATCTACCCGGAGGGCATCCACATCCCGGACTTGTTTCTCGGCACGAACATCGTTCATCTGCCGACCACGAAGTGCCACATCTATACGACGACGACGGGGGCAATGAAGAACGCGTTCGGCGGGCTTTTGAACACGCGCCGCCACTACACGCATTCGTGGATCCACGAGACGCTCGTGGACCTGCTCGCGATCCAGAAGGAAATCCACTCCGGTCTCTTCGCCATTATGGACGGCACGACGGCGGGCAACGGTCCCGGCCCGCGCACGATGTATCCGGTCGTGAAGAACGTGATGCTGGCGTCGGCCGATCAGGTCGCGATCGATGCGGTCGCGGCGAAGATGATGGGCTTCGATCCAATGGCGATTGAGTACATCTTTCTCGCCAACCAGGATCGTCTGGGCGTCGGCGATCCGCGCGACATCGAAGTTGTGGGCGATGCCTCCGCCGCCAACGAAAACTGGCGGTTCCGCGTTGGCAGGAACTTGGTTCGCGTCGGTGGCGGCGATCTGATCTGGTTCGGCCCGCTGAAGCGCTTGCAGAAGCTGTTCTTTCGCACGCCGCTCGTCAACGGGTTCATCCTGGCGAGCGAGATCTATCACGATCTCTACCGGTGGCGGCTGCTCGATCGCCGCGCGTTCGAGCGGTGGTGCGAGACGACCGAGTGGGGCCAGCTGTTTCTGCGCTACGCGCAGATGGGGCCGCAGGGTCAGCCGCCGCGCGAACAGGTCGTCCAAACGACGCTGCCGACCTCCGCCCGCGTCCACTAGTACCTGTCGCGCTGCGCTCACGCGCCACGGTATCATTGAAAATCATGACCACGGCCGCGAAGTCCAAAGCGGGGCTCGAAGACATCGTCGCGGCATCTTCGTCTATTTGCTACCTGGACGGTGATCGGGGCGTGCTCGCGTACTGTGGATGCGACATCCACGATCTGGCTCGGCATTCGACCTTCGAAGAGGTTTGCCATCTCCTCTGGCACCGGCGCCTTCCGACTCGCGCGGAGCTCGGTGATCTCCAGTCACAGCTTGCGGCGGCGCGCCCGCTGCCCGAGGCCGTCGCGCGGCTGGTGCGGTCGCTGCCGGCAGGCGACGGCATGGACGCGGTGCGCACTTTGACGTCCGCTCTCGCCCACTACGATCCCGACGCGGCCGATCATTCTCCGCAGGCGAATTACCGGAAAGCGGTGCGCCTGACCGCGCAGCTTGGAACGCTCGTCGCCACGATGGGTCGCCTCAACGCGGGCGGGGGTCCGATCCAGCCCGATCCCGTGCTGGGCCACGCGGCAAACTTCCTCTACATGCTCACGGGCGAGCGGCCGAACGGGCTGGCGGCCCGCGCCTTGGACGTCGCGCTGGTCCTGCACGCGGACCACGAATTCAACGCCTCGACATTCGCGGCTCGCGTGGCGGCCGCCACAGTCACCGACATCCACTCCGCCACCGTTGCGGCGATCGGGACGCTGAAGGGTCGACTCCACGGCGGCGCCAACGCCGACGTGATGCGGCTGCTGCTCGAGGCTGGAGTGGGCGCGCCGCCGGAAAGGGCCGAACAACTGGTGCGCGCGAAGCTGGCGCGGAAGGAGAGGATTCCGGGCTTCGGGCACCGCGTGTATCGCACAGAAGATCCGCGCGCCACACACCTCCGCGAGATGTCGCGCGACCTCGGGCAGCGGGCAGGGCAGTCCGGGTGGTTCGAGATGTCGCAACGGATTGAGGCGGTGGTCAAGGCAGAAAAGAAGTTGAGCCCGAACGTGGACTTCTATTCGGCGTCCACCTACTACGTGCTCGGCATCCCTCTGAGTCTCTTCACGCCGCTTTTCGCGGTCAGCCGGATCTCGGGATGGACCGCGCATGTGCTGGAGCAGTACGCGAACAACCGGCTGATTCGCCCGCGTGCGGAGTATGTCGGTCCTGAGTATCCGCAGCGGTACCAGCCTCTGGGCACTCGATGAACCGGTGCCGGGTGCTGAAGAGGCAGTTGACCACGTATGGATCCGCGTTTTGTTCGGAATTTTTCCGTGATCGCGCATATCGATCACGGCAAGTCAACACTCGCTGATCGATTCCTCGAAATCACCGGCGCGCTGGAGGCGCGCGAGATGGAGGCGCAGGTCCTCGACGCGATGGACCTCGAGCGTGAGCGCGGCATTACGATCAAGGCGCACCCGGTCCATTTGAACTACACGTCGGAAGCAGGCGAGCAGTACGTCCTCAATCTCATCGACACTCCTGGGCACGTCGATTTTTCGTACGAGGTGACCCGATCGCTAGCCGCGTGCGAAGGCGCACTTTTGCTGGTGGACGCGTCGCAGGGCGTGGAGGCGCAGACGCTAGCGAACGCGCAACTAGCCGTCGACAACGGCCTGGAAATCATCCCGGTCATCAACAAGATCGATCTTCCTGGGGCGCTGCCAGAAGAAGCGCGCCGCCAGATTTCCGAGATCGTCGGCCTCGACGGTCGTCACGCCCTTCTGGCCAGCGCGAAGCGCGGGACCGGGGTTCCGGAAATCCTCGAAGCCATCGTGGCGCGGCTGCCCCCGCCAGGAGGCAGACTGGATGCGCCCCTGAAGGCGCTCATCTTTGATTCTTGGTACGACCCCTACCGCGGCGTCGTCATCGTGGTCCGCGTCATTGACGGGACGATTCGAAGCGGGACGCGTATCCGCCTGATGGCTCAGGGTCAGGATCACGAGGTCGAGCACGTGGGCATCTTCACGCCCAAGGCGGTCTCCATCGAGGAGCTTGGAGTCGGCGAAGTCGGCTTTCTTGTCGCCAACATCAAGAAGATCAGTGACGCGAAGATCGGCGACACGATTACCGAGTCCGAGCGGCCGACCCCCAAACCGTTCCCAGGATTCAAGGAACTCAAGCCGATGGTGTTTGCCGGCCTCTATCCTGTTGAAGGACATCAGTACCCGGAGCTGCGCGACGCGCTCGAGAAGCTGCGACTGAACGACGCCTCGTTCTTCTACGGGCCGGAGACCTCGGCGGCGCTCGGGTTCGGCTTCCGGTGCGGGTTTCTCGGCCTGCTCCACATGGAGATCGTGCAGGAGCGGCTCGAGCGCGAATTCGGCATGGATCTGGTGACCACGGCGCCGGGCGTCTTGTACCGCGTAACGACCACAGACGGGCAGATCCAGGAAGTCGACAGTCCGGCCAAGCTGCCCGAGGCCGGCCGCATCAAGGTGATAGAGGAGCCGGTCATTACGGCCATGGTCCTCACGCCGGCCGCGCACGTCGGCGGTATCCTGAAACTTTGTCAGGACAAGCGGGGGGTTCAAGAAAACATTGAGTATCTGGCCACCGACCGCGTGCTCATCACCTACGAGTTGCCGTTTAACGAGGTCGTACTCGACTTCTACGACAGGCTCAAAACGATTTCGCGTGGATACGCGTCGCTCGATTATCATGTGACTGGTTACTGGCCCTCACCGCTCGTCAAGCTCGACATCCTCGTCAACGTGGAGCCGGTAGACGCCCTGTCGATCATCGTCCATCGCGACATGGCCTACGACCGCGGTCGTGCGCTGGCGTCGAAGATGCGCGAGCTCATCCCGCGGCAGATGTTCGAAGTGGCCATTCAGGTGGCGGTCGGCGGCCGCATCATCGCGCGCGAATCGGTGAAGGCGATGCGCAAGAACGTGCTGGCGAAGTGCTACGGCGGAGACATCACGCGCAAGCGGAAGCTGCTCGAAAAGCAGAAGGAAGGCAAGAAGCGGATGAAGCGCGTCGGCCGAGTGGAAATCCCGCAGGAAGCGTTTCTCGCCGTGCTGAGGATGGGGACGGAAGATAAATAGCGATGCCTGACTTCAAGAAATCGACGCTCCGCGAGTACTTCGAGTCGATCGTCATCGCCGTCGTCCTGGCGCTGTTCGTTCGCACGTTCATCATCCAGGCGTTCAAGATTCCGACTGGGTCGATGGAGGAGAATCTCCTGGTCGGCGATTACCTGCTCGTGAACAAGTTTGTCTTCAGTCCGACCGCGTCGGCGCTGGAGCGGACGCTGATGCCGATCCGGACCATCCGGCGAGGCGACATCGTCGTGTTCAAGTACCCCGTGGAGCCCGATCGCGACTTCATCAAGCGCGTCATCGGCCTGCCTGGCGAGACGATCGAAGTCCGCGAGAAGAAGGTCTACGTCAACGGCGCGCCGCTGGTCGAGCCGTACACGCAGGTTCTGCAGGAGGCGGCGACGCCCTCGTCATCTAATGAAGTGACCTCGTTCGACGTCCGCGACCGCTATGGTCCCGTCACGGTGCCGCCGAATCAGTATTTCGTGATGGGCGACAACCGCGATAATTCGCAGGACAGTCGATACTGGGGCTTTCTGCCGCGCGAAAATGTCAAGGGTAAGGCGTTGCTGCTCTACTGGTCCTACGAGGCCGAACCCGAAGACTATCAACAGGCGGGCCCTGGCGCGATGGTGAGGAGCGTGGTGTCGGTCTTCACGCACTTCTTCACGCGAACGCGCTGGGCGCGCATGTTCCGCCAGATACGCTGACATGCTGAAGCTACTGTTCAAGCTGGCGATGGCCGGTCTCGTTGTGAATATCGCGTGGACGCTGGGGGCCGCGTACGCGGCGCACTACCGGTTCCGTGACTCGGTGCGACAGGAGGCGATGATCAAAGGGCAGAGCGAAACCGAGCTCCACCAGCGGGTCCTGGAGATCGCTGCGGCGCACGAGGTGCCGCTGGCTTCAGACGGGTTCACGATCCGGAGCCAGTTTCGTCAGACGTTCGTTCAGGGAGCCTACGAGAAGTGGGTTCCGCTGCTGCCCGGGTACGAATACCCCTTGCACTTCACCTGGGCGATCGACGCATATCTGGTCGAGCGGCCGAAGTAGTGATTCAATCCTGGCCGGTTCTTTTCGCTTCCTGCCTGCCTGGCTGTAATTCCGTCATCCTGCCGTCGTGCGCTTCGAAGATGTCGGAATACCGGGGACGATGGAGCAGGATCCGCTCGTTGCGTTCCCGCGCTTCCTGTTCGCGGACGAACTCGAGCGTGTTCCGAAGCGTCTGGATCGTCGCTTCGATCGATGTCTCGACGTCCTTGCGCTTGAGCTTGAGACCATCGATTTCACGCTCGACATCCTCGAGGTGCGCCCGCGTTTTCTCGAGCAGGAAGTTAGACCGGCCCTGCGCGTCCCGGATGATCCGGCGCGCCTCTTCCTCGGCGTTCGCCTTGAGGTCGTCGGCGAGCTTCTGGGCTGTCACCAGCGTTGCCTTTAGGCCGTTTTCGTGCTCGCGGTGCTCCTTGAGAACGGCCTCTAGGCGCGAGAGCTCTTGACGCAGCCGGTCTGTTTCCCGCAGCGCCTGCTCGTAGTCGTCGGCGGCCGCGAGCAGCAAAGAGGTCACCTCGACTTTGTCGAACCCTCGGAAGGCGCGTCGGAATTGCTGTTGCCGCAGGTCGAGTGGGCTGACATTCATGCGCGGATAATCTCCAGCTTGTGTATCGGCGTGAGCCTGCTTCCTCGATAGTCGTCGGTCAATCATTGCTGCACTCCCCCCGGCTTGAACGCCGGGCAGGTGTCGAACCGGCGTCAGATCGGTGTCAGATCTCGGTCGGGCCCCCGGAGCGCGCTCCGAAAATAGCCGAACCCACGCGAACCAGCGTGGCACCCTCCTCGACAGCCACTTCGAAATCGTGGCTCATGCCCATCGATAGTTCGCGTACAACCGAGCTGTCTACGCCGCGTGCCACGAGGTCGTCTCGAAGTGTGCGCAGCGCCGCAAAGTAGGGCCGTGCCGCTTCAGGATCGCTGACGACTGGCGGCAGGATCATCAGGCCGGCCACCCGCGGCACCCTGCATGTGCCAGCCACCGCGAGGATCGGCAGCAGGTCGTCGGGCCGCACGCCGTGCTTGGTCGGCTCGCCGGCGAGATCGACCTGGACCAGCAGTCTCACATTTTGACCCGAGGCCGTCGCTCCCTCGTCGATCTGGCCGACGAGCCCAGAATCGTCGATCGAATGGATCATATGGAATCGGGCGCCGGACTTGCGCGCCTTGTTCGACTGCAGATGCCCCACGAGGTGCCACGTGAGCGGCAGACTCGCGGTCGCGTCCATTTTCTGGAACGCTTCCTGGACTTTGTTTTCTCCGAAGTCGAGCTGGCCGGCGTCGGCCGCCTCCCGCACATCGTCGGCCGAGACGGTCTTCGAGACGGCCACCAGACGGATGGAGGCGGGGTCGCGCCTGGCCCGGCCGGCGGCCCGCGCGATGCGATCGCGAACGCTGTCCAGCCGAGCTCTGAGCGCGGCAGGATCCCTCATCGTGCCGGCGCTTACTTCTTCAACTGAGCAACGAGCGCCTGGGCGGTCGCGGTATTTGGCCCGGTGGGGGCGAGCGTGAGATAGGTTTCAAATTCCGTCGCGGCGCCAGGAAGATTGCCTTCGTTCACCAGCGCCATGCCGAGCTGAAAGTGCGCTTCCGCGTGGTTCGGGTCCGCCTGAATCGCGGCTTCGAACTGCTTCTTGGCCTCAACGAGTTTGCCGCTGTTCCACGAGATCACACCTTGGTTGAACAGGGCGTCGGCGCTGCCGCCGGTGCCGCTTGTGGCCGACAGATTCGTGGCGAGCTCGGTCGCCTTCTCGCTGGCTTCGGCGGCGAGGTCGAACTTCCGCAGCGCGTTGTAGGCGTTCGCTAGCCCGGTATACGGCGCGGCATTGCTAGGCTCGAGCTCGGCGACCTTCTTGTACGCTTCTACGGCTTTTTCGTAATCCTTCTTTTGTGCGTATGCGAAGCCGAGGTTGGTGTAGCAGTCGGAGCACGCGGCGTCCAGCGCAAGGGCCTGAGTGAACTTGTCGATGGCCTCGTCGGAGCGTCCGGCTGCGCCGGCCAGGAGGCCTTCGTCGAACAGCGTCTTCAGTGCGGCTTCCAGCTCGAGCGCCTCAGCCGCTGCAGCGGCGGACACCGCACCGAGCACGAGGGTCATGCTCACCGCTCCGCGTTGGGTTACGTTGACCTTCTCGTCCACCGAGGCGGTCTTGTCTTTTTCGGCCATGACGATGTAGGCGCCGGTGGATAGCCCGAACTGAAGAAACTCGCCGCGCGCGTTCGTCGTGGTCGTGAATTTCCGCCCGCTGCTCGTCGCCACCATGGTCACGACGGCACCGTCAACCGGCTGCTCCTTGACGTCGCGCACGATGCCCATAACCGTTCCGCCTCGTCGGGCGGGCTGCGCAAGAACCGGCGCAGCCACCGCCAACGCGGTGAGCGAAGCGACAATCAACAGCCAAGTCGGTCGGCCGTTTCGGCGGACCATAACGTGTCTCCTCTGACAATAAGCCCAACAACTAAGTCAATAGTATCTTACACGATTGAGAAGAATTCCTCGATGGCCTGCAGGTCGTGCACGACGGGTGAGGGTGGCAGCGACAACAGAAAGCGGCTCCCGTAGCCTTTCGTGCGCAGCCGTGGGTCGAGCACGGCTAGCACCCCGCGATCGCGCCTGTGGCGGATGAGCCGGCCCAGTCCCTGTTTGAGAGTGAGGACGGCCAGGGGAACCTGATATTCGCCGAACGGCTCTCCCTCCCGCGCAAGGATGGCGTCGATGCGTGCGCTCGTGATCGGATCGGAGGGCGACTGGAACGGCAGCCTGTCGACGATCACGCAGCTTAGCGCCTCGCCGACCACATCCACGCCCTGCCAGAAGCTGGCGGTGGCGAAGAGGACTGCGTGCGGGGTTTCCCGAAACTGTCTCAGGAGCTGCGTGCGGGGCGCGGTCCCCTGCATGAAGATCGGATAGTCTAGCGCCATTTCCGCGATCGCCTGCACCGTCCTCAGCGCGGAATAGCTGGTGAACAATACAAACGCGCGTCCACGCGTGCGCTTCAGAATCTCGATCACCTCATGGCCCGCCGCCGCGAGGAAGCGGGGCGAGCGAGGGTCGGGCATGCGCGGCGGGAGATAGAGAATCGTCTGCCTGGCAAAATCGAACTCGCACGACAGCTGGAGCTCGTCCGCCTGGGCAATACCGAGCCGAGTGCGGATGTAATCGAATGTGCCATCCACGGTCAGTGTGGCCGACGTCAGGACGGTCGTTCCCGTCCGGTCCAACAACAGCTCGCGAACGATCTTCGAGACGTCAATGGGCGCCGCACGTAGAAAGATGCCTTTACTGCGGGACTCGACGAAGTACACATAGTCGGGATCGCCGGCTCGAATGAGAAACCTCAGCTCGCTGCGGATCTCTTCCGCCCGCCGTCCGAGTGTCGCCACGATTTCCTGCGCGCCTTCGGCCTCCTCCCCGCTCGAGGCCTTGGGCTTCCGAAAAAGCGCAAGGGTCGCCTCGAGGATGTCGAGGGCCCCGCCGAGATCGGCCGCCGCCTCGCGCGTCTCGGCGAGAGACGCCTCGGTAGCGCGGACGCGATCTTCGTTCCGCCGTCGATCGCTCGCCTGATGCGTGGATGCGAGCTCGGAGAAGAACATGCGCGCGTGTCTGCGGAGCCCCTCGACGGCCTTCACGATCTCGTCCACGTCCGTTCGATGCTCGCTCAGTCCAGCCGAGGCGAAGCGCTCGACGTCTCGTGCAAGATCGTCGAGACGGTAGTTGCTCACTGAGAATCCGAAGTACTGGGTCGCAACATCCTCGAGCTGATGCGCCTCGTCCAGGACGACGAAGTTGCAGGCGGGAATCACTTCTCCGTAGGTGCCCTTCCGAACGGCCGCGTCGGCACACAGAAGATGATGGTTGACGATCACCAGATCTGCGGAGGCGGCGTGTTGCCTCATGCGTGTCACGAAACAATCGTCGTAGCGGGGACACTCCGTGCCGAGGCACGTCTCGGCGGTTGCCGCCACCTCGTTCCAGAACGGCAGATCCTCGGGAAGATCTTCGAGCTCGGCTCGATCGCCGGTTTCCGTGCGGCCGGACCAGTCGCGGATGATCGGGAGAAACACATCATGGAAGGCGGGCCCCGGCGTCGCCATCAGATGATCGAGGCGATGCAGGCACAGGTAGTTCGCGCGGCCTTTCATGCAGGTGGCAGTGAACGGGACGCCCAGCGCGTCACGCAACGCGGGCACGTCCTTGAAGAAAATCTGCTCCTGCAGGTTCTTCGTGCCGGTCGAGATAAGCACGCGCTGCCGGCTGAGGATGGCCGGTACGAGATAGGCGAGCGTCTTGCCGGTGCCCGTGCCCGCTTCGGCGAGCAGCACGCCGCCATGTTCGAAGACACGTGCAACAGCGGCGGCCATCTCGACCTGTCCGGCGCGAGGCTCGAAGTTAGACACGTGGCGGGCGATCGCGCCATCGCGGCCGAACACGCTGGCCACGGCGCCAACGAGGTTGGCGGCCGGCGTGTGGGTTGTCGTGGAGGCCTTCAGGCCTGCCTGATCGGTAGCCGTGGGGACCTTCAGGCCTGCGGTTCCGGATAGAGGGGGAATTTCCGGCACAGCTTTTCGACTTCGGCTCGAATCATCGCGAGCGCTCCTTCATCGTCCGGGGTCCTCAAGGCGCGCGCGATCAGCTCGCCGATGATCTCCATCTCGGCCTCGCGCATCCCGCGCGTCGTGACTGCCGGCGTGCCGATGCGAATGCCGCTCGCCACCATCGGCGGGTTTGTATCGAACGGGATCGCGTTCTTGTTGACCGTGACGGCCGCCTTACCCAGGGCCGCCTCGGCCGCCTTGCCGGTGATGCCCTTCGAAAACACGTCGACGAGCATTAGGTGGTTGTCGGTGCCGCCGCTGACCAGCCGGAACCCGGCGGACGAGAGCACCTCGGCAAGCCGCTTCGCGTTGGTCACGATCTGCTGCTGGTAGTCCGCGAACGCCGGCTCGCCGGCTTCTTTCAGGCACACCGCCTTGGCCGCGATGATGTGCATGAGCGGACCGCCCTGCACTCCAGGGAACACACTGCGATCGAGGTCCTTGGCGAACTGGTCTCGGCACATCACCATCCCGCCTCGTGGTCCGCGCAGCGTCTTGTGGGTGGTCGTCGCCACGAAATCGGAGTGCGGCACGGGACTGGAATGCACGCCGGCGGCAACCAGACCGGCAATGTGCGCCATGTCGGTGAACACCGCAGCGCCGATGCGGTCGGCCGTGGAACGAACGCGTGCGAACTCGATGCTCCGCGGATACGCGCTCGCGCCCACGATGATCATCTTCGGCTTGTGCTGGCTGGCCAGCCGATCCAGCTCCTCGTAGTCGATGCGCTCGTCGTCCTTGCGGACGCCGTAGGGAACGATCGTGTAGAGCTGACCGGAGAAATTGAGCGGGTGGCCGTGTGTGAGGTGACCGCCGTGCGCTAGGTTCATGCCAAGGACCGTCTCGCCCGGCTTGAGCAGCGTCATGTACACGGCCATGTTCGCCTGGGCGCCGGAATGCGGCTGGACATTCACATGATCGGCTCCAAACAGTGTCTTGGCGCGCGCAATCGCGGCGCGCTCCGCCACGTCGACGAACTCGCAGCCGCCGTAGTACCGGCGGCCCGGATAGCCTTCGGCATACTTGTTCGTCAGGACCGAGCCGGCCGTCTCCAGGACCGCGCGGCTCACGAAGTTCTCCGATGCGATCAGTTCAAGGCCGTTATTCTGACGATGCAACTCGTTCCGAATCGCCAGGGCTAGCTCCGGATCGGTTTCGGCGAGTGTGCGCCACCGTGAAACGTTCGCGATATCGGTGACCATGTCCGTTTCACCTCTCGCGGGTCTGAAAGGCCAGGCGCCTGGTCCGCCGCGTGCCCCTTCAGGACCGAGGTTCGCGCTCAGCCGTGGAAATCTGGTCGTTGCGCCGCTGGTGCCGGCCGCCCTCGAAGGCTGTGTTCAACCACAGCGTGACGATTTCGTCCGCGAGCGAAACCGCCACGATCCGCCCTCCCATCGAGAGCACGTTCGCGTCGTTGTGCGCCCGTGACAGCCGCGCCCCATACAAATCGTTGCACAGCGCCGCACGGATCCCGGGAATCTTGTTGGCCGCTATCTGCTCGCCCTGCCCGCTTCCACCTATCACGATCCCGCGCTCGGCGCAGCCAGAGACGACCGCGCGTGCGACGGCAAAGCAGATCGGCGGGTAGTCGATCGAGTCCTCGCTCTGGGTGCCGCGGTCATCGACGCTGTGGCCAAGCCGCTGCAGGGTGGCCTTGACGTGTTCCTTGAGAGGAAATCCCGCGTGATCGGCGCCAATGGCAATGCGCACGAGCGACAATTGTACTATGAGGGTTCTAGGTTCAGGATGATTCCAACCGCCGTCATCTCGGCGCGCGGCGAGGAGAGGCTCCGAAGCGGCCACCCGTGGATCTATAGGGCCGACGTCGTCGATGCGAAGGCTGGCGCCGGGGATCGCGTGGTCGTGCGTGGACCGCGCGGCCGCACGCTAGGCTGGGCCCTGTACAGCGATCGATCCCAGATCGCGATCCGGATGCTGACCTACGGCGACCGAGTAGCCGACGATAAGCTCATAACGGGTCGAATCGAGCGAGCCATTGGGTTCCGAGAATCGCTGGGGATTAATGCGACGGCGTACAGATTGATACACGGCGAAGCGGACCTGCTCCCTTCGCTCGTCGTGGATCGCTATGGTGATTATCTCGTCGTGCAGACGCTGTCACAGGGCATGGATCGCCTGATGCCGCACATCGTCTCGACGCTCAACGCCCGCGTCCAACCTCGCGGGATTCTGGCTCGAAACGATCCACGGGTACGTCTCCTGGAGGGCCTGGAGCAGCGTGTCGAGGAACTGAGCGGGGACATTCCCGAGGTGGTCGCGGTCACCGAGGCCGGAATCGAGTACGACGTCGACCTTCGGCGCGGGCAGAAGACAGGGCTCTTTCTTGACCAGCGCGAGAACCGCGAGGCGGCTGCGCGCTACGCGCGTGGGCGGCTGCTCGACTGCTTCAGCTACCATGGCGGCTTCGCGCTGAAGCTGGCGGGAACGTGCCGGGAGACGATCGCGTTCGACCTCTCCGAGAGCGCCGTCCAACGGTTGCGCGCCAACGCCGAGCGGAACGGCGTTGTAGTCGACGCTCGCGTCGGGAACGTCTTTGACGAGCTGCGTGGTTTCGCGCGCCTGCGCGAACGGTTCGATACGATCGTGCTCGACCCGCCAGCATTCGCGAAGAACAAGGCCGCTGTGCCGAAAGCCACAGTCGGCTACAAGGAGATCAATCTGCGCGCCTTGAAGCTGCTCAACCAAGGCGGCACGCTCGTCACATGCAGCTGTTCGTACCACGTGAACGAGGCGGCCTTCGCTCAGATCGTCTACAGCGCGGCTGTGGATGCCGGAGCTCACGTGACCGTCGTCGAGAAACGGATGCAAGGCCGCGATCATCCGGTCCTGCTCGGCGTGCCCGAAACCTATTACCTCAAGTGTTTCATTCTCAGAAAGCTCGGGTGAGTGCTCCAGTGTCTTGGATCCCGGATGATTCCGGCAAGTACATTGCGCCGACCGTAAGAGTGCCGAATCCGGCGGCAATCGGATCTGGCACCTTTCGCTCCGGGGCGCGTGACCAGCCGCTTTGTTTTCGACGTTGTGTTCGCGTGCGTGTTGAGGGCTATCACGGTCGGAATTCGTTCCGGGGCAGCTTTCGATTTGACCGCGGCTGCTTCGATCGATGCGGCTGCGAACGACGCCAAGGCCATGACCAGTCAGAAATGAAGAAAATGACGAGATCTTCGCTTGGCTGAGCCCGAGTACCGGCTCATCAACCTTCCAACTACACTGCCTCTGCCGCGTTTCCGGGCGAGCTTCGACCTGACGCACCGCTTCGTCGACAACCTCGTGCGCGGCGACTTCGTGGAACACGCCAAGAGTATCCGGCTCGCCTGACGCGGCGCCACACGACAACCCGCATCAGGCGGGCCTCTCGCACATCTGAAACGCTCTCGTGGAAGTGATCACTCCCACTCACTCAACTATCCAATTGCCCGTTTCGAGCTATAGTGAGAGAGCTACCGTCAGGGGTATCCCGTACGGGGATTGAGAAAAGACCCTTGGAACCTGATCCGGTTAAGACCGGCGAAGGAAGCGCGGTGCCCCGCCTCTCGCGTCCAGCCGAAGAGGGACGCCACGTTTGCAGCGTGCAGACAGTCGTCGTGCGGGTTTGTAGACCGCCCGAGCGTAGTGCAGGTCATCAGCCCTGCTGGAGCATTACATGTCAGACTTCGCCACCGCCTTTCCAAACTCGCGCAAGGTCTACGTCGACGGCCCGCAGGGC
Organism: Vicinamibacterales bacterium; assembly: GCA_965197865.1. GTDB lineage: Bacteria > Acidobacteriota > Vicinamibacteria > Vicinamibacterales > CAVVIG01 > CBDANZ01. The sequence goes on along the minus strand of CBDANZ010000005.1, from coordinate 32,426 downwards.
GTGCGTGTGCCGATGCGCGAGATTGCGCTGTCAGGCGGAGAGCTGCCAGTTCGCGTGTACGATACGAGCGGACCGCAGGACCACGACGTCACTTGCGGCCTGCCGAAGCTGAGAGGGCCATGGGTCGAGTCACGCCCTACGACCACGACGCTTCGGACCTCTCAGGGTCGCCCCGAGGTGGGCGGCCCGGGGACGACCGGCTCACAGGGCGCGAGAAGGGCGAAACCCGGCGAGTGCCTCACGCAGCTTCACTACGCTCGTAAAGGCGAGATCACTCCCGAGATGGAGTTCGTCGCGGTTCGCGAAGGGCTGCCTTCGGAGTTCGTCCGCGAGGAGGTGGCGCGCGGACGCGCGATCATCCCGGCCAACATCAATCACCTCGAGCTCGAGCCGATGATCATCGGGCGCAACTTCCTCGTGAAGATCAACTCGAACATCGGCAACTCCGCGGTTTCCTCGTCGATCAACGAGGAGGTGGAGAAGCTTCGGTGGGCGACGCTCTGGGGCGCCGACACGGTCATGGATCTGTCAACCGGCAGAAACATCCACGAGACGCGCGAGTGGATCACCCGGAACTCTCCCGTGGCGATTGGCACCGTGCCGATTTATCAGGCGCTCGAGAAGGTCGGCGGGCGTCCCGAGGAACTGACCTGGGAGATTTACCGCGACACGCTCATCGAGCAGTCCGAGCAGGGCGTGGACTATTTCACCGTCCATGCCGGTGTCCTGCTGCGGTACGTGCCGCTCACGGCTCGCCGCGTAACCGGCATCGTCTCGCGCGGCGGGTCGATCATGGCGAAGTGGTGTCTCGCGCACCATCGGGAGAACTTCACCTACACGCACTTCCGCGATATCTGCGAGATCATGCGCGCCTACGACGTCTCGTTTTCGCTCGGCGACGGCTTGCGGCCGGGATCGATTGCCGACGCGAACGATGAAGCGCAGTTCGGAGAGCTGCGGACGCAGGGCGAGCTGACGAAGCTCGCGTGGGAATACGACGTCCAGGTGATGAACGAAGGCCCCGGCCACGTTCCCATGCATCTCATCAAGGAAAACATGGAAAAGCAACTCGAATGGTGCAACGAAGCGCCATTCTACACGCTCGGGCCGCTGACGACCGACATCGCGCCCGGCTACGACCATATCACCTCGGCGATCGGCGCGGCCATGATCGGGTGGTACGGCACGGCGATGCTCTGCTACGTCACGCCGAAGGAACACCTCGGGCTGCCGGATCGGAACGATGTGAAGGCCGGCGTCATCGCGTACAAGATCGCGGCACATGCGGCGGATCTGGCCAAGGGTCATCCTCGCGCGAGCGAGTGGGACGACGCTCTTTCGAAGGCGCGGTTCCAGTTCAGGTGGGACGATCAGTTTAACCTGTCACTCGATCCGACGACCGCGCGCGCCTATCACGACGAGACGCTTCCGGCGGAAGGTGCGAAGGCTGCCCATTTCTGCTCGATGTGCGGCCCGAAGTTCTGCAGCATGGAGCTCACCCAGCAGGTGCGCGACTACGCACGCGGGAAGGGCGTTGCCGACGAGGTGGGGGTCTCGGTAGGGATGGAAGAAAAATCCCGTGAGTTCAGACGCCGTTCGGAGCTCTACGTTCCGGTGAGCGACTAGAGCATTCATCTTTCCGTGACCGGCACGATCTGAATGATCGTCGGAAAGCGTGCAGGTTGGCCTCCCGGCTTCGGATTCGGATACCCCAGCCACAGCTCCGATTCGTAATCCTTGATCGTCACGCCGGGCGGAAATGCCATGGTCTTCTCCCGAAATCGGCCGACATCGAAGGCGTGCGTCGCCGGTACGTCGAACACGAGCTTGCCGCGCTGTTTCAGCATGGTGCGGTAATACGTCACCAGATCGACAAACGAGGCCGTGGACCCGAAGAAGTAGTGGCGCTGGCCGCGGCCAGCATCGAACGACACAAGGAACTGCGCGCCGGGATAAACCACCACGCCCAGCATCGCTTCTGTCGGCGCGCCGTCGGTCCTGGCTGGCGGCGGTGTCTGAGGCGCCGCCGCGGCCTGTGGTTGCGGGGGCGCAGGTTGTCCTTGTCTTGGCGGGGGCGCGGTGCCGGGACGCGGAAATGGCTGCGGAACCGGCTGTTGAGCGAGTGCCGCCGCGAGCAGCAGCGCGACCCAGGGCATAGACCGATTATACGGCGATGGGTGCTGGGGGCTGCGTGCTGCGTGAGGTCGGGAGTTTCAGAGCGGGGATCGGGGTTCCCGGCAGCGGAGAGTTAGGATGCGACTATGCGAAACGGATTGAAGACTGTTCTGCTGCTGGGCATCCTGAGCGCGCTGCTGCTGGTCCTGGGTGAAGCGCTCGGTGGTGGCCGGGGGCTCATCCTCGGGTTCTTTTTCGCGGCTGCGATGAACTTCGGCTTGTACTGGTTTTCGGACAAGATCGTTCTCCGCATGTACGGCGCGAAGGAAGTTGGAACGGACCTTTTACTGTATCGCGTGGTGGCCAATCTGGTGCAGCGTGCCGGCTTGCCGATGCCTTGGCTGTAACCTGATCCCTCAGCCCCCGCTAAATGTCTTCGCAACCGGCCGGAATCCGCAGCACGCTGCGGTCGCGGCCACCGAAGGCACCCTGCGAATGTTCGACGAGGAGGAGCTCGAAGGCGTCATCGCTCACGAGCTGGCGTGCGTGAAGCATCGCGACATCCTGATCAGCTCCATCGCCGCGACGATTGTCTCGGCTGTCATGATGTCCCGCTTCGCCGTGTTCTTTAGCAGCTCGCACACCGGCCGGCACGAGAACTCGATCGCGTTGCTTGCAGCGATCATTCTAGCGCCAATTGTCGCCATGCTCATTCAAGTCGCAATTTAGCGCTCGCGCGAGTTCGGGGCTGATGCCGGTGGCGTGTCGATCGCCGGCAGTCCCCGTGGGGTTGATCAGCGCGCTTTAGAAGATCGAATCCACCTCGCGCCGGGTGCCGCTCGACGCGAACCCGGCCACAGCCCACATGTTTATCTCATTTATCGTCAAGCTGTTCAGCGCGGGCGGTTTACTGTCGCTGTTCAGGACGCACCCGTCCACCGAGCAGCGCGTCCGGGCGCTGATGCAGCTGACGGGACGGTAAAGACTTCAGAGGCCAAGGCCCGAAGTCTCTCTCTCACCAGGCAAGCCCAACCTGCTCCAGCTGAAGTTCGCCGGCGGCTCGACCCCCCAAGTCGTCCGCCTTCTCGCTTCTGATCATTCCATAGCGGGACTGCAGTACGCGCACCATCGCTCGAACTTCTTCTCGATAGGAATCGGGCGGGTACTTCTTGGTGTACAGCCTCTCGAATCGCGGCAGCATCGAAGAAAAGTCCCGCTCGATAAATTTCATAAAGTGCGTGCGAGTACCGCCCTGCAGATACATGACGTTGCATCCGACGAACTGGGCGCCGTGGTCGGCGATGGCTTTGACGGTGCGCTCCAGCTTCGAGCGAGATGAAGAGAAGCCGGGAACGATGGGCGCCATGAGGACACCGGCGTTGATGCCCGCGTCCACAAGGTCCCGAACGGCGCGAAGCCGCTGGAGCGGATGCGCCGTGCCGGGCTCCAGCCGGCGCCACGCGTCCTCGTCCACGGTCGGAACGCTCATGCAAACTGTGCAGCGGGCGGCGCGCGAGAGGTCGGCGAGAACGTCGCGGTCGCGCACCACCATCGGCCCCTTTGTGACGAGGCTTACTGCCGTACGCCCGCGCGCGAGCGTCGCGATCGATCGACGGGTCAGCTTGTAGTAGCCTTCGATCGGCTGGTAGGGATCGGTTGCCGTGCCGAACGCCACCTGTTCGCGCGTCCAGGATGGCCGATCGAGCTCACGCTCCAGAACTTCGACGAAGTTCCTCTTCACGAGAATCACCGACGAAAACTCGTCGTCGGAGTCCATCTCGAACTGCACGTGATATCTGCGCGCGAAGCAGTAGTGACAGCCGTGCGTGCAGCCGCGGTAGGGGTTCAATGTCCATTGAAAAGGCATGCCTTGAACGCGGTTCAAGGCCGAGCGGCAGGTCACCTCTTGATACCGGGCCTGGTCGGCCCGGCGGTCCGCCTCTCGGTCAGCGCCGCCGTGCCGCTCGTTCGCACGAGGTTGGCCACGTCGCGCGTGGTCGGTTTGAGGGAGGCGGGGCCAAAAAGGAGCGGCACGGGTATTCGCCTTTTGTTTGCCAACATGATGCGTCGGGAGGCGCCGGCCGTCAAGCACGGCTGTCTCACTCTTGGTGCGGTAGACTGCTTTCGTCTCTCCTGTGATTAGGTGTCGATCCGCGCCCGCGCGGGCGCAAGACGATTACGGCCCTTCTTGCCGGCGGCGCGATTGTCGCCCTGCTCCTGGTCGTCGGCGTCATGGGCGGCAGCGGATACGACTGGTGGCTCGGCCCGGTCCGTATCCGCGTGCACAACTACGTGAGGCCGCTCGCTGCGAGCGTCCTACTGAATGGGATGCTGCTCATTTGCGTCTGGCGCCAGAGCGTGGCGCGGGCGGCCGCCCTGTCGCTGTTGGCGGCCTCCGGTCTCCTTGCGCTCGTCGCTTACGCTCGCCAGGCAGCCGGGGATTACGCTGCCGTCGGCGACATCGCGGTGCTCGAAAGCTACACGATTCACGCGACCAACTGGGAACTTTTTCTAGGACCTTATTCGCGGTTCGGATAGAATCATCCGGGGCCGCTGTATTTCCTCATTCTGGCGCCGTTCTACGTTCTGAGCGGTGGGAGGACCGCAGGGCTCTCCGCCGCAGCCCTCGCCATCAACCTGGGATCGCTCCTGACGATTGTCTGGATCACCCTTCGCATGGGGCGTGGCCTGTTGGCGGTCGTCACGACCGCTCTTGGCGTCGTGTTCATGTGGCGGATGCAGGAAATGCTCGCGAGCCAATGGAATCCCCACGTGCTCGTGCTGCCAACGATGGTCCTGATCCTGCTGTGCGCTGCGATGGTGAGCGGCCGTTCTGGATTGCTCCCGCTGGTCGCCTTCGTGGCCACCTTCGCCGTCCAGACCCACGTTGGCCTGGCGCCGACGGTTCTCGCGTTGAGCGGCCTTTCACTGGCCGCCGTGATCGTGTCGGCGAACCGTTCGAGCGATGGCGGGGAGCCGCGCCGCGTCCGGAGGAGGGTCAACGCCGACGCTTTGGCTTCTTGTCGCGTTGTGGCTCCTTCCGCTGGCCCAGCAGCTTCACAACACAGCTGGTAATCTTGGGGAGCTCTGGAGGTTCTTTGTGCTCGAGGAACATCCGGGCCAGCGCTTTCGCGATGCCTACCTCGCCTGGACGGACATGATGTCCGGACTGGTCCGGCCCCGACTTATACGTGGCGTGGGGCGAAAGGCTCCGCAAGAGCCAGGCCCTGTGGAGCCAGGGTTGGGCCCTCGCCCAGGTGTTGTTGCTCGGTGCGGTAACGATCCACGCCGCTCGCGTTCGCGACCGGTTTCAACTGGCGCTGCGCGGCTTGTTGTTGCTCGCCTCGCTCGTCGCGTTATGGTCCGTCACGTGTGTGGAGGAGGACATCGCCGATCACGCGGTGTTTTGGATCTCGGGCATCGGAGTGCTCAATGCGGCGGTGCTCGTCGAGTGGGCTGTGGCCGCCTTCAGGCGGCCGAGGTCTCTTGGGGTGCGTGGGGCCGCGCTGGTTTGCGCGTTCTTGTGGATCGTCGCGGCGGCGATTGGAGTGCAGCAGCTGCGCGTCGTGGTCAGTCGCTCGTTCCGTCCCGCCACCGAGCAGCTCGCGGCGAGACGGCTGTCGGATGCCTTGAAGGGCTACATGGACAACCACGACATCGGGAAGCCGCTTGTCAAGATCGATCAGCCCGCCTGGGGCATTGCTGCGGGCGTTCTGTTGCAATTGCAAAAGCAGGGAATACCCTTTGCGGTGGAGAAGGATTGGATCTCGATGTTCACGGCTGCGGTGGCGCCCGAGGGCGACGAGACGAGCGTCCTGACGTTCGCCGGTCCTGAGCGTCGTCATCGTCTCCTTAGCGAGCCAGGTCAAGAATCGATCGCAGAACGCGATTCGATCTCGATCATCTTGGAGCGGCCACTGGCACACCCTCCATGATGGTCCTTGTCCTCAGGCCGTTGTGCCTGGTCCCCGCCAGAATTCCAGGAGATCGTTGAGCGTTCGGTCGAGCGGAATCTCGGCCGACCATCCTAGCTCTTCGCGAATGCGCCGAGGACTGCCCACGACGAGCGGCTGATCGTTTGGCCGATAGCGCGCCGGGTCCACTCGGATATTGATCGGCGTCCGTGCCCGCGCGAGCAGCGTTTCCAGTACATCTCGCATGGCGATCGCGCGGCCGGAGCATACGTTGTACACGCGGCTCGGCTTGCCGCGCTCGACGATCAGTCGATAGGCTCGTACGACATCGCGTACGTCGGTCAGATCGCGGCGGGCGTCGAGGTTGCCGACCGCTATGACCGGCTCCCACCGGCCCGCCTCGATGTCGGCGATGCGGCGAGCAAATCCAGGCAAGGCGAACCAGGGGTCCTGGCGCGGGCCCACATGGTTGAACGCCCTGGCGACCAGCACGGACGGACCACTCAGGTTGCCTGAGGCGACCAGCTCCTAGGCGAGCTTGCTGAGCGCGTACGGGCTTGTGGGCCGTATCGGGTGCTCTTCGGTCAGCGGTTCGGTGGCGGCGGCATACACCATCGACGAGCTGGGGATCAGCACAGAAGCGGTGTGAAGGCCGCTCTCGCGAAGCCCTTCGATGAGGTGGTGCGTGCCGCGGACGTTAATGGCCAGAGTCGGCTCCGTTGCTTGCCATGAGCGTCCGACGTGCGCCTCTCCTGCGCAGTGGTACACAGCAGCCGGACGAATGTTGGCCAGAGCGTGGCGAACTGCCGCGCGATCGAGCAGATCGACCGTCTGCCAGGTGACTCGCCCGCTGAGGTGTGAGGCAACAACGTTGGCCGATGCGGGTGGGCGTCCCAAGGGCACCGCGCCTTCTGGCCGCCGCCACCCGACCAGCTCGATCCCGTCGCTGGCGAGAAGCTCGATGAGATGGCTGCCGACGAACCCCGAGGCGCCGGTCACGAGAACGGTGCGGGCCACCTCCGGGAAGCCTACCGCGGCACCGTCTCCATCGCGCCGCTGAAAGGCGAGAAATTGCCCAGCCCCGCCAGCGTGAAGGACAGGAAGAAGCGGCGGTCCGAAGGCGTGGCGAGAAACCGGCGGGCGCCTCCGTAATTGAACGTCTGGTACTCGAACGCAATGCCGCAGCACTGGGCGTTGTAGAATGCCGTCATCCGCTGCTGCAGCATGGCCGAACGTCGCACGTCGTAATTGAAAGAGTAATTGCTTCCGAAGCGGTTGTCGGCCGTCCGGGCCCTTGTATTCACGTTCACGAAGTGATCGAGGGTGTTCGGGTCGTTGAAGCCCGGCAGCTCCTCGATCAGGAACCTCTGGTTCCAGCCCACCGTCGTCTGCAGGCGGGTCGTCCAGTTGTAGCTGCCCGACGCTGACATCGTCTTCAGCTCGAAGTACCGGCTGTCGACCTCGGCCCGAAGCGTGGCTTGTAAGCTGGTCAGCGGCGTCGCTCGGACGGTCAGCGAGATCGGCGAAAAATGACTCGGCACGGCGCTGTTGTAGGTGGTGGTGTACTGCTGATCCGCCTGCGACGACAGCTCGTCCGAATAGTACGACTGCCTCAGCTCGACGTTGATGATTTCCTGCGCCTGGCCGGTCTGGCCGATCCGGCGCCTCGCGTAGATGCGATTATTGACGCCGTAGGTATAGCTGGTGGCCCCGCCGACGACCGCGTCGACGCCGTCGGTCCGTACGATTCGCTTGAAGTCGTCAATGGCAGACGTCCGTCGCACGGTGAGGAACGGCTCGATCGTGTGCTTGAGGCGTTCGGCATACCGGCTTCCCGGCGTATTCCACACGCGGTTGAACACGGGACCGACCGCCTGGGTCGTCAGGGTGAAATAGGTGCGATTCAGGTTGTCGTCGACGATCTTCTGCTCTTCCGTCTGAGTCGCCGGAACGAGGCTGCGCGTATAGAACGTGTCCCGCCAGGAAACCGACGAATTCACCGTGAACCACTGCCATTTCTTGAACGGGTAGCGGATCTGCGGGTTGAAATCGAACCGCGCCAGACCGGAGTCGAGAACTCTGGTGGCCTGTCTGCTCTCGCGTTCAAAGTGCGCGAACTCGCTGCCGACGGACAGATAGACCCCGGAATTCTGGAACAACGGCCGTTCGGTGCGCGTAAACGAGACGCGGGGCGTGCTGCCGGCGAGAACCGAGTTGGGCGGCTCTGAAAAATACTCGTTTCGGTCGAACGTCGCGTTCAGGGAATAGGCTCGCCACGAACCGACCACGTTGGCGCCGTAGGTGCGCCGGTTTCTGGAGACTTCGGCGACGTTCGTATGGAACGTCTGCATCGTCGTGACGTTGGAGAAGTAGTCCGCCCGGGCGCGCATGCGCAGGTTGCGCGGTAGGAGCTGGCTGGCGCCGCCGCGGATTTCGAAGTTGTGACTTTCAGGCGTCGTGCCAGAGCTGCCATCCGGGAGTGCGAATATGCTTTCATGTTGGTTGAGGACGTAGGTGCGTAGGTTGGCGTCGCCCGTAGCCGCGGCGTAGCGATACTCGCTGCCCCAGCCTTGGCCGGTCTTCGAGAACCAGTCGTGCGTGAACGTCGCGTCCTGGCTCCGATCGATGGCCCAGAAGAACGCGTTGCTGAAGGTCTGCCCGTGAACGGTGGACGATCCGTACGTTGGCAGGAGAAATCCTGTTGCGCGACCCTCCTTGTTGGTTGGGTAATAGAGGATCGGGGTGTAGAAGAGCGGTACCCCCTTCACTTTGAAGACCGCTTGCCGCAATAACGTGTAGTGATCGATGTTGAGCACAACTGTGTCCGCATGCAGATTCCAGCGGGGGCTCGGCTGTACGCAGGTCGTGAAGCTGCCGTTGCTGATCCGGTATTTCTTCGGCCCGATCTTCTCGATCTTGTCGCCGAAGAAGTACATGTCGGTCTCCTGACCTGCCATCTGCGGGGCGACGAAACCGCCGACTGCAGCCGTCCGCCGCGACGGCTGGATGCTTGCGATGCCCCACGCGTTGTAGAAGGTGCCAAGGCGGGTCTCGGTATCGAGCTCGGCGCGATCGGCCGAGATGCGGTTGTCACCCTGAGTGAATAGCACATTGCCGGTCGCGATGGCTTGATGCTCGTCGATATTGAACCAGACTTCGTCTGCATAGAGCTTCGCGTCGCTCATTTCCAGCTCGACATCGCCGACGAAATGCCAGTCCTTGTTGTCGATGAGCTCACGCAGGCGGCTGGTGGTTATTCCCTGGATGGGCGAGCTCGTTTGCTGAGCAGACGCGACCTCGTCGGTCAGCGCGAGTGCGGACAAAATGAGAAGCGTTGCGAGAATTCTGCGCATGACCGACGACTAACGACGAAGGACCATGTGTCGAAGGGTATCATGACCTATCGATTTCGTTCATCACGTCGCCGACGAGAAAGATCGATCCGGCGACGACAATCCGGGACGAGATCCGCCAGGCAGCGGCCACGGCGTCGCGCGGGGAAGGCTCTACGATGATCGCCAGGTGAGGCGCGACAGTGCGCGCCCGCTCCGCAAGCTCTGACGGATCGGTTGACCGCGGATTCGACGTGCGCGTGAGCACGACGGCGCCGACGACAGGAGCGAGCGCCTGCAGCATAGTGGCCGCATCCTTGTCGCGCATGGCGGCAAAGACGAGCGGCCGTGTCCGGTCGGCGCTCGCCTCGAGAAACGCCGCGAGGGCCGCCGCGCCGTATGGATTGTGCGCGGCGTCCAGGAGCGCCTCGCGCCCGTCAGGCAGCCGTCGCGACTCCAATCGCCCAGGCCAGACGACTCGCGCCAGCCCTTCTACAATTGCAGCCGGCGAAATCGGCACGCCGGCCTCGCTTGCTGTCTCCAATAATCGAACCGCAACGGACGCGTTGTCGATCTGATGCGAGCCGGCAAGGGCGAGCTGCACGTCGCCGTAATCCCGGACCGGTGTGCGCAGTCGCACGCGATTACTCGTGGTCCGCAAGGCCACAACATCGTCGACGGCTCGGATGACCCTCGCGCCGCGTTCGCTAGCAACGGCGGTCACCGTGTCGAGTGCCTCTGCCGGCAGCCTTCCGACGACGACCGGCGTCCCGTCTTTGATGACGCCCGCTTTTTCGAACGCGATCTCGCCGAGCGTGTAGCCGAGATGCTCCTGATGGTCGAAACCAATCGTCGTGATGGCCGTCACGATGGGCTGCAGGACGCTGGTGGCGTCGAGGCGGCCACCGAGCCCAACCTCGTACACCGCGATCTTTGTCCCCGCTCGCCGGAAGAGCTCGAACGCGACGGCCGTGGTGACCTCGAAGAACGTTGGCTGCACCTGCAGCCGGCCGCGAGCGCGCAGGCGTTCGACGACATCCCGGAGGTCGGCCACCCTCGAGATCAGAGCCTCTCGGTCGATCGGGTGTCCATCGACGACAAAGCGCTCGGTGAGATCGCGCAGGTGGGGCGATGTGTAACGCGCGGAGCGGTGGCCGGCAGCGCTGAGGACGGCATCGACCATGGCCGTGACCGATCCCTTGCCGTTCGTGCCGGCCACGTGCACCGACTTGAACGCGCGCTCCGGGTGGCCGAGTTCGTGGACGAGCGCCCGGATGTTGTCGAGGCCAAGCTTGATGCCGAACGGTTCGAGGCCCAACAGCCAATCCAGGGGAGCCAGCCCCCTCACCATGCTCTGGCTCATCATCCTCGATGTCTCAACTCATCGCACTGTCCGACTGGCATGCGTTCCGCCAGCAGGCAGTCTCGAACGAGAGGGTTGGTGCCTACCTGCTCGTAGAGGAAGCCGTCGACACGGCGCTGAAGGCGGCGGATGTACAGGCTGCGGCTCCGATTGCGTGCCCTGCCGCCGGTCACGACCAGACGATCGCTGGCTTTCAGAGTGTCGGCGCTCATCCCGCCGGCGGCCAGCTCATGTCGGTTGTCCAACACCAGGCGCCAGCGTTCGGTCCCCCGCGCGCCGACACCACACGCATCTAAGTTCCGCTCGCTGTTCTTCAAGTATTCGACCCATTCCTGATTCGTCAGCATCGCTTTTCCGGCCAAATTAGCCGGTCGTTCCATACCGACGACGCTCTGCTAGTCGCAGACGCCCTGCAGGTCGGCGTCGCAGTGTTCGGGGGGGGCCATTATGACCAGGGCGGGGAGCGTCCGCCGCGGGCCTCGCGGCCTGCTGCTGGCCTGCGACAGAGACGACACCCGGCGACACCGACGCGAGCGCGTTCGCTGAAATACGATATCGATGGCCCATCTCAACTTCCTTCGCGGACCTCGCCTGCCACCGTCCGGTTGAACCGGGTTCTTCTACGTCAGCGGCGCCGGCTCCGCCGGCACCTCGAGCTCAGCGGGGGTCACTTTCGGCATGGCGCCCATGAATCGGAGCGCGTTGGCGATGAGGCTCTTCGTCTCGCGGCGGTCGGATACGAGATCCACCATGCCTTTTTCGAGAAGGAACTCCGACCGCTGAAATCCTTCCGGGAGCTTCTGGCGGATCGTCTGCTCGATGACGCGCGGGCCCGCGAACCCGATAAGCGCCTTCGGTTCCGCGATGTTCAGGTCGCCGAGCATCGCGAAGCTCGCGGTCACGCCGCCGGTTGTCGGATCGGTGAGGACGGAGATGTAGGGCAGCCGTGCGCGATCGAACCGTGCCAGGGCCCCGGCGATCTTTGCCATCTGCAAGAGCGACAGCACGCCTTCCATCATCCGTGCGCCGCCCGAGCAGGAAACAATCACGACCGGACAGTGCGCGTCGATGGCATATTCGATCGCCCGGGCGATCTTCTCCCCGACAACGACGCCCATGCTGCCGCCGATGAACCCGTACTCCATTGCCGCCACGATCGTCGGAATGTTCTCGATCGTCCCCGAGCCGACGATGACGGCGTCCTTGAGGCCGGTCGCCGCGATGCTCGCCTGAAGGCGCGCCTTGTACGACTTGGTGTCTGTAAACTCGAGCGGGTCTGTCGACACCAGGTTGGCGTCGTGTTCCCTCCACTGGTCGTCGAAGAGCATCCCCAGGCGCTCGGCGGCCGTCACGCGAAAGTGGTACGCACACTTCGGGCAGACGCTTAGGTTGGCCGCGAGGTCCTTGTTATAGATGGCCTGCGAGCAGACGGGACACTTGACCCACAGTCCTTCCGGCACACGGCTGGCCTTCCCGCTCGTAGCGGCCATCAGCTTGCGGGCCTTCTTGAACCAGGCCATAGGGCGTCAGCTTATCAAAACCGAGACGGTGGGGCCCAGAGCCGGGAGTCCAGAGCCAAAGCCTACCGGGTGCGAAGCACGTAGTACCGCGTGCCTGCGCCCATGGTCCGGATCTGTTTGACGAGGTCGTCGAGGGCTTCGTCGCTCGCCTCGGAGTCGAATTCGGACGTTTCGACGACCAGGAGCGGTGTGGCCGTGTAGTGAAAGAAAAAGTGGTGATAGGCCTCGTTCAGCTCCCTGAGGTACTCGGGATCCGGATCGAACGGGGCCGCCTCGGAGTTGCTCGGCCTGGCGCGCAGGCGGCCGAGCAGCACGTCGGTGGGCGCCTGCAGATACACGACGAGGTCGGGTTGCGACACGTCTCGCACGAGCAGGTCGTAAAGCCGCTGATAGATGAACAGCTCGTTGTCGTCAAGATTCAGATACGCAAAGATCTTGTCTTTGTCGAACAGATAGTCGCAGACCGTAACCTGACTGAAAAGATCCGCCTGCCGCAGCGAAATCTGCTGGCGATGGCGATTGAGCAGATAAAAGAGTTGGGCCTGGAGCGCGGCGCCAGGCCGATCCGCGTAGAAGTCTGCAAGAAAGGGATTCTCGGTTTCTTCGAGGACGACCTTCGCGTCGAGGCGCGTCCCGAGGCGCTGCGCCAAAGCCGTCTTGCCGGCGCCGATCGGACCTTCGACCGCAATGTAGCGGAAGTGCAAGCCGAACTCGATGATATCATCGAGCTTCCAGAACCTCTTGGCTCCGACTAAAGCCCGACTGAAGCTTGATGCGCACGACGCTCGTGGTCATGGTTGCCGGCACACTGTCCGCGTGCGCCAGCGCCCCCCTCGCGCCGCCCCCGGCACCGACCTTCGAACAGAAGATATCCTGGATCTTGCGCTTCGAAGATCGGCGAGTGCTGCGCGATCCGTCGCCGGTCGTTTCACCGTCTCTCCCCGTGGCCGGTCGGGGCCAGAAAGCGCCTGTCATCGTGCCGCCCCGTCCGCCTCCGGCCCTGGTGCGGCTCTTGGCCGACAAGGAGGCACGGATTCGCCGGAGGGCAGCGCTGGCGGTCGGACGCATCGGTTTGCGCGAGGGCGTGCAGCCGCTGGTCGCGCTGCTCGCCGATGGCGACGCGGAAGTCCGCCAGATGAGCGCATTTGCGCTTGGCTTGATAGGCGACGCCAGCGCTCGTGAGCCGCTGGTGGCGGCGCTCGGCGATCCGTCGCCGCTTGTCAAGGGCGGTGCCGCCGAGGCACTTGGGCTGATGGGGGACCCTGCCGCCGCAGACGCTGTGGCCCGGATGGCCGCCAGGATCATCGAATCGGGCGCTCTCGCGACACCGCCGGACGAGGGGGCCGACGCCGAGCGCAACTCGCCGGCCGCGGCGTTACGGCTCGCGATTTATGCGCTCGTCAGATTGAACGCCTACGGTCCGCTCGCTTCCGTCGTCCTCGACGGATCGGGCGAACCGCGCGTCCGGTGGTGGCCGGTCGCCTTCGCGCTTGCCCAGCTCGCGGATCGGCGCGCGCTTCCGGCGCTTCTTACGCTGGCCGGCGATCCGCATCCCTATACTCGTGCGTTTGCGGTCACTGGTCTTGGCGCGCTGAAGGACCGTTCCGCCCTTCCCGTGCTGTTGCCGCTCGTGACGAGCCCCGATCGCGCCGTTGCCATACAGGCCATCCGCGCCCTCGGACAGATCGAGGACGACGCGGCTATGCCGCCCCTGCTCCGGCTGATACTGACGCCGAAGACCGACCGCCACCTCCGGCTGGAGGCGGTCGCGGCGCTCGGCGGCACCAAGGCCGACGGAGTAGTCGAGACGCTTCTTGACGTCCTGGCCGATCCGGCGCCGCCGGTCCGGGCGGCAGCGTTGCGCGCGCTGGCTCAGCTCGACCCCGAAGGGTTCGTCACGATCCTATCGGGGCTGGATCCCGATCAGCACTGGAGCGTCAGATCCACGCTGGCGTCGGTCCTGGGCACCCTTCCCGCGGGGGTCGGACTGCCACGACTGCGCCTGATGCTTGACGACGGCGACGAACGGGTTCTTCCGGCAGCCATTGCGGCCCTCGCCGCGCTTGGCGCGCCGGAAGCCGTCGACACGATTCTCGCGAAGCTCAAGGCGAACGATCCGGTGGTCCGCGCGGCGGCCGCCACGGCGCTGGGACAGCTGAAGCCGCCAAACGGCGCCGCAGTGCTTGCTGACGTGTATCGCGCTGGCGAGCGCGATTCTTCGTACGTGGCTCGGGCGTCGGCGCTGACGGCGCTCGCCGTCTACGGCGTTCCCGCTGCCACGGCTCTTCTCAACGAAGCGCTTGCCGACAGCGATTGGGCTGTTCGCATTCGGGCGGCCATGCTCCTCCAGCGGCTCGATCCCACGAGCACGGCCAACGAACGAATTAGACCGGCGCCGACCTCGCGCGGCGCCGAGGTGTACGAAGCGACTCGTCTGGTGAATCCATCCGTCTCGACGCAGGTGTTCATCGACACGGACCGAGGGAGCATCCAGATCGAGCTGGCCATGCTCGACGCGCCGTTGACGGCCGACAATTTTGTCGCGCTCGCGCGCAAAGGGTTCTACGACGGCCTCGCCTTTCATCGTGTCGTGCCCGACTTTGTTGTCCAGGGGGGCGATCCGCGCAGCGATGGCGAAGGCGGACCGGGATACACGATCCGCGACGAGCTGAGCCAACGGCCCTACCTGCGCGGAACCGTCGGAATGGCGCTGGATTGGAAAGATACCGGCGGCAGCCAGTTCTTCATCACTCATTCGCCGCAGCCGCACCTCGACGCACGCTACACGGTCGTTGGTCGCGTGCTCGCGGGCATGGAGATTGTCGATGAGATTCAGCCGTGGGAGGTCATCCGCCGCGTGCGGGTGTGGGATGGAACAACGGAAGAAAGTGAAAACTAGGAAGTGAGAAGGAAAAAGTGAGGAGAGTCGCTCGCTAGAGGAGTGGAAAGGGGGCGACGGCCACCCCCTTTCTTGACGGGCGAGGTCAGCTTACCGTTTCTTGCCGGCCTTCTTCTTCCCGCCCTTGGCCTTCTTTGCCATTATCTGTAATCCCCCCCTTCGTCGAACGTTTTAGCTTCACTAGGCATGGCCTGAGTCAACCATCCTCATACCAGATATAGAGTATGGATGAGAAAGCGGCGATGTCAAGCACAAAAACGCTCAAATTGTAAATGTCAGACGCGGCTTTTATTTTCCACATCAGCGATACCGATGGACTCGCGCGCCGTGGTGCGATGACGACGGCGCACGGTGTTGTCGAGACGCCCGCGTTCATGCCTGTCGGCACGCAAGGCGCCGTCAAAGGCGTGACCAATCGCGATCTGGAAGCACTCGGCACCGAGATCTTACTCAGCAACACGTATCATCTGTACCTGCGGCCGGGCGACGACCTCGTCGCGCGGCGAGGAGGCCTGCATCGATTCATTGGGTGGAGCCGGCCGATCTTGACCGACAGCGGCGGATATCAGGTCTTCAGCCTCGCCGCCAACCGAACCATCGACGAGGAAGGCGCGCGGTTCAGATCGCATCTCGACGGCTCGTCCCACCTGCTCACGCCGGAAAGAGCCACCGACATTCAGGCCCAGTTGGGCTCCGACCTCGCGATGGTCCTCGACGAGTGCCTCGCGCATCCGGCCGAGTTCGATACTGCGCGCCAGTCGATGAACCGGACGCTCCGATGGGCGCGGCGAGGGCGCGATCATTGGCTCGCGCTCAAGGCCGGTTCGCTTGACAGCGTGATCGTCACGAATCCCGGACAGGCCCAGTTCGGCATCGTGCAAGGCGGCGTGTTTCCAGAGCTCAGGGAAGAGAGCGCTCACCAGACCGTCGCAATCGGGTTCGAGGCCTACGCGGTTGGCGGGCTAAGCGTCGGCGAACCGCCGGCCGTGATGTACGAGATAATCGGCAAAACGACGCCGTGTCTGCCGGCGGATCGGCCCCGATACTTGATGGGTGCGGGCACGCCCGAAGATCTCGTCGAATCAGTGGCCCGGGGAGTTGACCTCTTCGACTGTGTCCTGCCCACGCGCAACGCGCGCAACGGTCAACTGTTCACCGCCGACGGCCGCATCAATATCAAGAATGCGCGCTACGCCGAGGACGACCGGCCACCCGATCCCGAGTGCGGCTGCTACACCTGCCGCACGTGTTCGCGCGCCTACCTGCGTCACCTTCATCTCGCCGGCGAGATGAACGCGGCCACCCTTAACACGTTGCATAATTTGCACTTTTACCTTGACACGCTCAGGTCGATTAGGGACGCTATAACGTTTGGGCGGTTCGAAAGCTTCAGGCTTGCGTTCCATCAGCGCGTGTCCCGCCAGCCCAACACGCAGGACTTTCGAGCCTAGTCTTTAGATGATGCTAGTCGATTCTGTGTTCGCCATGGGCGCGCCGCCCCAGGGGGGAAACGCCTGGCTCCAGCTCGTACCCTTTGCGCTGGTCCTGGGGATTTTCTACTTCATCATCCTCCGGCCGATGAAGCGGAAGCAGGAGAAAGTGCGGGCGTTTCTGGATAATCTCAAGGTTGGCGATCGCGTCATTACGACCGGCGGGTTTTACGGCCTGGTGACCCGGCTCGGCGAGCAGAGCGTTCAGCTCCAGATCGCGGACAAGATTCGCGTCGAGGTGGCGAAAGCGGCAATCGGCGGCTATCAGGGTCAGCCACCGGTGGTGGAGCCTTCGGAGTAGCGATGCAGAACTTGCGCTGGAAGATTCTCACGAGTCTTGCCGTCCTCGTGGTATTCGCTGCCGTCGGCGTTTATCCGATCGTGGCCACACAGCTCGGGATCAACTGGCCAAGCTGGTTGATTGACAAGCAGCTGAAGCTCGGCCTCGACCTAAAGGGCGGTGTCCATCTGGTGCTGCGCGTGCAGACAGACGACGCGTTGTTGCACCAGACGCAGACCGAGTCTGAGCGGCTTCGCGAAGAACTCGAGACGCGCGCGGTCAAGGTGACAGACATCACCGTGGTCGGGCCCACCCAGTTCAAGGTCGAGGGCGTCGCGTCGGAAGGGGACGGAGCGTTTCGTCAAGTGGCGGCCGAAGCCGAAGCGAACTTCAATCGGAGCTCGGGCGCCGGCGGCACGTACGTCTTCACGATGAGGCCGAACGTGGAAGTCACGCTGCGTCGGGAAGCCGTGACGCAGGCGCGCCAGACAATCGAGCGTCGCGTCAACGAGCTGGGCGTCACCGAACCGAGTATCGCCCAGCAGGGCGCCGACGGCGATCAGATCCTGGTGCAGTTGCCGGGCGTCAGCGACGTGGATCGGGCGAAGGAAATCATCCAGTCGACCGGTTTGCTCGAGCTGAAGATCGTGGAGCAGGGGCCCTCGGCCAGCCGCGAGGCGTTATTGCAGAACGGCCAGATGCCACCTGGGATGGAGATCCTGCCCGGCGTCAGCGGCGTACCGGGCGATATAACCGGGACCGTCTACTACCTTGTGAGGAAGGTGGCGGCGGTGAGCGGACAGGAGCTTCGCAGCGCGCGGCCGACGCTCGACCAGATGAACCGTCCCGCGGTGAGCTTCACGCTGAACCAGCAGGGCGCCCGCAACTTCGGGAACGTGACGAGCCAGAACATCGGCCGCCAGCTCGCGATCGTGCTCGACGGCCTGGTGCAGTCGGCGCCGACCATCGAGGGCCGGATTACGAGCGACGGGCAGATCACCGGGGTCTTCACCCAGGAAGAAGTACAAAACCTGTCGCTCATCCTCCGCTCGGGGTCGCTCCCCGCATCGCTGACCTACCTCCAGGAACTCACAATCGGGCCGACGCTCGGCGCCGATTCGATTCGATCGGGGGTCACCGCGTCGCTCGTCGGGCTGTTGCTGGTCGTGTCGTTCATGTTCGTGTACTACAAGCTGTCCGGCGTGAATGCAGTCGTCGCCCTGATGTTCAACCTGGTGATCTTGGTCGGCCTCATGGCCTACGTCGGCGCCGTGATGACCCTCCCCGGCATTGCCGGGTTCGTGCTGACGATGGGCATTGGCGTGGACTCCAACGTGTTGATTTTCGAGCGCATCAAGGAGGAGCTCGAGGCTCAGCGCGGGGCTCGCGCGGCGATCAACGCCGGGTTCGCTCGGGTGTTCCTCACGCTGCTCGACACGCACATCGCAGCGCTCATCTCGGCGGCGTTTCTGTTTCAGTTCGGCACCGGGCCGATTCGCGGCTTCGCCGTGACATTGTCGGTCGGTCTGATTGCCAACCTGTTCACATCGACGTTTGTGTCGAAAACGCTGTTCGAGCTGGCGCTGGCGCACCGCCACCAGGCCGCGCCGTTGAGTATCTGAATCGGAAGCTCTCGGTATGCGTATCTTCAAGAACCCGAACTTCAATTTTCTGCGTTGGCGCTGGCACGCCGTTGCCCTGTCCTCGGTCGTGATCATCGCTGGCCTCACCGTGACGTTCACCAGGGGGATTCCCCTCGGCGTCGAGTTCGGGGGCGGCACGGCTGTCATCGTGCAGTTCAACGGGCAGCCGTCGATCGAGCAGGTCCGGAGCGCGTTCAACCGGACGTTTGGCGGCCAGAACGTCGTGGTGCAGCAATACGGCGATCCATCGCTTCGTCAGATCATGATGCGCGTGCCCGAAGTCGGCGAGGAGTCGGGTGCGGCTCTGAGCGTCGTGGTCGACAAGGTCACGGCCGCGCTCACGCAGGCGAACCTCGGCAACTTCAATGTGGTCGGCCGGGAAATCGTGGGACCCGCGGTCGGCGAGGAACTGCGCAGCAAGGGTCTCTGGGCGATGGTCCTGTCGCTCGCAGGCATCTTGCTATACATTATGTTCCGCTACCGATTGAGCTTTGCGGTCGGCGCTGTCGTGGCCACGTTCCACGACCTGCTCGTCGCGATGACGTTTCTGGCGTTCTTTCAGTACGACCTCACGTTGAACGTGGTTGCCGCGATCCTCACCGTCGCGGGCTATTCGACCAACGACACGATCGTGATTTTCGATCGCGTGCGAGAAAACCTGCGCGGGATGCGTCGCGACTCGCTCGATCACGTCATCAACGTCGCGATCAACCAGACGCTCGGCCGGACCGTCATTACGGCCGGCACGACGCTGCTCAGCACGGTCTCGCTGTTCCTGTTCGGCGGCGAGGTGCTACGCGGGTTTGCCTTCACGCTGATCGTCGGCGTGGTCACTGGCACCTATTCAAGCGTGTTCGTCGCCGCCGCCATCGTCACGTTCTGGGGGGGCCGGGGGCCGACCAGAGCAGCGGCTCATGCGCCGCCGCCGGCGGTCGCGCCGGCGCCGCAGCAGCCGACGCGCAAGTCGAAGCCGGAGCGTAAGGGACGGGCTTCGTAAGTCACAAGTCACAAGTCACAAGCCACGAGTCGCCGGCCACGGGTCTGAAGTCTCGCGAGGCTCGTGACTGGCGACTAGAGACTTCACGCTTTCCATGTCCACGACGATTCAAGCAGCCCTCCTCGGTGTCGTTCAGGGACTGAGCGAGTTCCTCCCGATATCGAGCACCGCCCACCTGATCCTTGCGCGGGCGTTCTTTGGCGTCGACGGCGAGAAGTTCGGGTTGGCATTCGACGTGGCGTGCCATATCGGCACGCTTGTCGCGGTGGTGATCTACTTCCGGCGCGAATTCGTTCTGATGGGCGCCGCGCTTGGGCGACTGTTTGAACCCGAACGCGATGAGTGGGCGAGAATGATCTGGCTCCTGGGCGTGGGCACGATTCCGGCGGTCGTCGTCGGCCTGCTGTTCGGTTCGTTCATCGAGGACCGGCTGCGCACGGTTCCGGTCGTGGCAGCGACCCTGGCCCTCGTGGCGTTCGGGCTGTTCTGGGCCGAGCGCGCCGGAAAGAAGACCCGCGAGGAGCGGAGCGTGACGGTCACCGAGGCGTTCTGGATCGGCTGCGCGCAGGCGACCGCGCTCGTTCCCGGCGTGTCGCGGTCTGGGGCGGCGCTCATCGTGGCGTTGTTCATCGGCCTGCGCCGGACGGATGCGGCCGAGTTCGTCTTCCTGCTGTCGGTGCCCGCGACCCTCGCGGCCGCTGCGTGGGAAGCGCCCGATCTGGGCGAGGCGGGGGTGGCGGGTGAGAGCACGATCTTCGTCGTCGGCGTCGTCACGTCGGCTATTGTGGGATACATTGCGGTGAAGTACTTCATCCGATACCTGGCGAACCACTCGCTCGACCTGTTCGCATGGTACCGATTGGTTCTGGCGGCGGGTGCGGTGATTTGGTTGTCGCGAGGCTGATCGACTATGCAATGGCTCCGACGTAGCTTCATCGCGGGGTTCTTTGTCACCGTGCCGCTGTTCCTCAGCGTGGCCGCCTTTGTGTGGCTGTTCGGCATCGTCGACGGCCTGACAGCGCCGCTATACGAGCGACTCCTCGGGCGCCGGATTCCTGGGCTGGGGTTCCTTACGACCGCCGCGGCGGTTCTAGCCGTGGGCGCGGCCGCGACCAACGTGATCGGCAAGCGGCTTCTGCAGCGGACGGAGAGCTACCTGCTGCGGGTGCCCGTGTTTCGCACGATCTACGCACCCGTGAAGCAGCTCGTCGTGGCGTTTTCGCCCGACGACGAGTTCGGCTTCAAGCGTGTCGTGATGCTCGAAACCAAGCAGGGCTACTCGCTCGGCTTCCTCACGAAGGAGTTCACCGTCGACCGGGGGAGCGCGCCCGAGTCTCTGGTCGCCGTCTATGTGCCCACCAACCATCTGTACCTCGGCGATGTCGTGATTTGCGAGCGCGATCGCGCCGTCTTTCCCGACCTCACGGTCGAGGAAGGGATCAGAATCTTTCTGACGGGAGGCATGTCGATTCCATCCCGGGTGCAAGGATTGCTCCGCGACACCCGAACATAGGTATAATCACGGCTCTTGTGTCGCAGGGTTTGCCGGATCCTAGGCCGAGATCGGTACCCCCGTGCGTTGCTCATCGCGCCCGACAGCCGGAGAGCTGAATGGAGCTGCTTTACCTGACTCTGGGTGCTGGCGTGCTCGCGCTGCTGTTCGCTGCGGTGACGACCCAGCGCGTGCTTCGCGAGGACCCGGGTGACGACAGGATGCGTTCGATCGCGGCCTTGATCCAGGACGGCGCCGCCGCGTTCCTGCGCCGAGAGTACATCTTCCTGGCGGGCTTCGTCGTGCTCGTCGCCAGCGTGATTGCCGTGTTCGTCGACCTGGACGTCACCGGCAAGTTTGCCGATCTCGGCGCCGTCGAGGCAGGCGCGTTCAGAGGGCTGCCGCGCACCGCCATTGCCTACGTGCTGGGGGCGATCGCGTCCGCCACGGCGGGTTACGTCGGAATGTACGTTGCCGTTCGCGCGAACGTGCGCACGGCGGCCAAAGCGCGCGTGGGACTGAACCCGGCGCTGCGCGTCGCGTTCTTGTCCGGCGCCGTCATGGGCATGACCGTGGTCGGCATCAGTCTGGTGTTCCTCTGTACGCTCTACCTGACCTTCCAACACTACCAGCCGCTGACGGGGTTCGCCTTCGGTGCGTCATCGATCGCGCTCTTTGCGCGGGTCGGCGGCGGCATCTACACGAAGGCCGCTGACGTGGGCGCTGACCTTGTCGGCAAGGTCGAGGCTGGTATCCCGGAGGACGACCCGCGCAACCCTGCGACGATCGCCGACAACGTGGGCGACAACGTGGGCGACGTCGCCGGCATGGGCGCCGACCTCTTCGAGTCCTACACCGGCTCGGTCGTGGCGACGATGGCGCTGGCGGGAGTGGGAATCATCGGCCTGAGCGAGAACGCGGTGCTGCCGGTCGGCGCGAACGCGACGTATGACGCCAATGCCTTTGTACTGCCGCTGGGCATCATGGCGATCGGCAGCATCTGCGCGATCATCGGCACCTTCTTCGTGCGCACCAGCGAGGACGCCACGATGGGACGCCTCCTGTGGGCGCTGCGCGCGGGCATCTTCGGCGCGGGGGCCCTGGTACTCGTCGGCACCGCCGGCCTGATTGTGATATTGAACCTGGACTTCAAGCTCTTCTGGGTGGTCCTCGTGGGCCTCGTCGCCGGACAGATGGTCGGCACAGCGACCGAGTACTACACCGCGTACGAATTCGCTCCCACACAGAAACTGTCGGAACGGGCGCTCTCGGGCACGGGGCCGGTGATCATCGGCGGCCTCGCGCTCGGGATGCTCTCGACCGTGGCGCCGCTGCTCGTAATCGTGGCGGCGATCTGGATCACGTTCAAGCTGGCCGGTCTCTACGGCATTGCGCTTGCGGCCGTTGGCATGCTCTCCACGCTCGGCATCACCCTGGCGACTGACGCCTACGGGCCCGTCGCCGACAACGCGGGCGGTATCGCGGAGCAGGCGCACCTGCCTCCGGTGACACGTGAGCGCACGGACGCGCTCGACTCGCTGGGGAACACCACGGCGGCGACGGGCAAGGGCTTCGCCATCGGCTCCGCTGTCCTAACTGCGCTGGCACTCATGGTGTCGTACTCGCAGATCACGCGGGTGCGCGCGTTCGATCTGCTCGAGGTGGAAGTGCTGCTCGGGCTGCTCATCGGTGCCATGATGCCGTTCCTTTTTAGCTCCCTGACCATGGGCGCAGTCGGCCGCGCCGCCATGAAGATGGTCGAGGAAGTCCGTCGCCAGTTCCGCGAGATCCCGGGCATCATGGAGGGCACAACCCCGCCGGACGCCACGGGGGCTGTGCGCATCGCCACGGACGGCGCGATCAAGGAAATGATCCTCCCCGGCGCGATCGCGGTAATCGCTCCAATCGCCGTGGGCGTGGTCCTCGGAGCGGAGGCGCTGGGCGGCCTGCTCATTGGATCGATCGGCACTGGCGCCCTCTTGGCGTTGATGATGGCGAACGCGGGTGGCGCATGGGATAATGCAAAGAAGTACATCGAGATGGGCCACCATGGCGGCAAGAATTCCGAGGCGCACCGCGCAACTGTGGTCGGCGACACCGTGGGCGACCCGTTCAAGGACACCTCGGGCCCGTCCCTGAACATCCTGATCAAGCTGATGGCCATCGTGGCCGTTGTCTTCGGGCCGCTCTTCCTCTAGCTAGGAGATCGTCGTGGTGGAAGCTCAAGGCGAGGGGCACCGAGCTGCACGCGGCGACCGTGGTTGGCGACACTGTCGGCGACCCGTTCAAAGACACCTCATCGGTGGCCATGAATCCCGTCATCAAGTTCACGACACCTGTTTGGCCTGCTGGCCGTGAGGCTGGCCTCCGAGGTCGTCCGGGCCTCAGCCACCTGCTTTCAGGGCCGTTTTCTTCGGCCTCTTGGTGATTTTCGTCTGACGGTCGGTTTTCGGGATGCAGATTCGGGCCGCAAAGGCCCCGCCGTAACGGTTTCGGGGAAGGCCCGGCCCCAGCGGATGTCCGGATGCGCAGGAGCTATTTGAGGAAATCTGGTGGTTAATGTTCTAAGGGGTTTCTTATTGACACTGAGTTTGACAACTGACTATAATCCGCGCTCTTGTTCGACTAGCGCTCCTGCTATCGCCGCAACATCACAGATATTACAATTATGTAGATATCGCTGGTATCATAGAGATATATAGGTTGTAGATGCAATAACTTACGAGGAGGATTCGACTCGTGCCACGTGAACTATTTGGCGAGATCGTCAATCCACAGATCACGCTCGGTGCCCAGAAGTGGTACACGGTCCCGCTCTCGATTCTTGCGCACACCGTGGTGATTGGGGCCGTCGTGATCATTCCGCTGATGGCAGCCGACGTGCTGCCGCGGCCACCCGCGATGATGGCCTTTGTGGCGGCACCCCCGCCGCCTCCGCCGCCGCCGCCCCCGCCCCCGCCGGAGGTAGCAACGCCGCCGCCGCCGGTAGACTTCAATCCGACCGCTGCGCCGGTCGAAGCGCCGGCGGAAATTGCCCCTGAACCGGTGGTGGTCAGACAGGTCCAGATCGAAGGGACCGTGGGTGGGGTGACTGGCGGCATCATCGGCGGCCTTGTGGCGCCGGCCCCGCCGCCGCCCCCGCCACCGCCGCCGGTGCGGGTCGGCGGAAACATCAAGCCGCCAACGAAGATCAAGGATGTGAGGCCGGTCTACCCGTCCATCGCACAGTCGGCGCGGGTGCAGGGCGTCGTGATCATCGAGGCGACGATTGGGCCCGATGGCCAGGTGATAGATGCGAAGGTACTTCGGTCGGTTCCGCTGCTCGACGCGGCGGCGCTCAACGCCGTGAGGCAGTGGCAGTTCACTCCGACCCTGCTCAACGGCGTGCCGGTGCCGGTCATCATGACCGTCACCGTGAATTTCACGCTACAGTAGCGGCAGTAATGGCGAGGTCCCGTTCGACCGGGTTCGCTCGTTCGTGGGAGGCCCGTAACCGGTAGCTCGTCATATGGAAGCTTCATCTTTGTAAGGAAGGAGTGTGGACAGTGGATCTAATTGCAATGTGGCAGCAGATGGGGTTCATCGCCAAGGCGGTGGCCTGGATTCTCTTCTTTATGTCGATGTGGTCGGTCGGCGTCGCAGTCGAGCGTATCTATACTTTCATGCAGTGCCGCAACCAGTCGAAGCTCTTCGCGCCGCAGGTGGCCAAGCACTTGAAGGATGGTCGGCTCAAGGAAGCGATCGCGCTCTCGTCGTCGAAGAATTACCGTTATAGCCATCTTGCGAAAGTCGTCGTCGCGGGGCTGCAGGAGTATCAGTTCCAGCAGGACAGCGGTACCAGCCTGAGTCGTGAAGATCTGATAGACACCGTGCGCCGCTCGATTCAGCGAGCCTCGGCGCTCACCGCCTCGGATCTCAAGAAGGGCGTGCCGGCGCTTGCGACGATCGGATCGACAGCGCCGTTTGTCGGCCTGCTCGGCACGGTGGTCGGCGTTATTAACGCGTTTCAGGGCATCGCGACCAGTGGCTCGGGTGGTATCGGCGCCGTGTCGGCCGGCATCGCAGAGGCGCTCGTCGAGACCGCGCTCGGGCTCGTTGTCGCGATTCCGGCGGTGTGGTTCTACAACTATCTGACGGGCCGCGTCGAGTACTTCAACGTGGAAATGGACAACTCGTCGTCGGAGCTCGTCGACTTCTTCATTAGAAAAACGGCTTAGGAACGCTGCAGGAGAACCCTTATGGCAATGGATCTGGGCGGCGCCCAAGGCGGTTTCAAGAACGATATCAACGTGACGCCGCTGGTCGACGTCATGCTCGTGCTGCTCGTCATCATGATGCTGGTGGCGCCGCTGCTGCAGCAGGGAGTCCCCCTCACACTTCCGCTGGCGGACAACTATGCCGACAAGCCTGAGACGCAGGAACAGACGGTCGTGTCGATCGCCGCCAACAAAGCTGTCTACTTAAACGCGAGGTTTATCGAGACGAACGATCTCGGGAATAGGGTGGAAGAGTCCCTTAGGGGCAGTCTCGACAAGATCGTCCTCATCAAGGCCGATGAAGCCGTGGACTACTCCACCGTAATGACGGTGATGGACCAGCTCCGCGCGGCTCAAATCGAGAATATCGCCCTCATCACCGAGCGCAAGACGCCTGGAACAGGGTTCCTGGGAGGTAACTGATGGCACACGCCGCCCGGGCACACGCCCACAAGCACCACGGCGCCGCCGACAAGGTCTTCAAGGCCACAATCACCGAGCGCAAGACGCCTGGAACAGGGTTCCTGGGAGGTAACTGATGGCACACGCCGCCCTGGCACACGCCCACAAGCACCACGGCGCCGACAAGGTCTTCAAGGCCACAATTCCGCAGCCCAATCCGGACATGAACGTGACCCCGATGGTTGACGTGCTCCTGGTCCTCCTCGTCATCTTCATGGCGGCGCTGCCGTTGAGCCAGAAGGGCATCGACATCAACCTGCCGCTCGAAACCAGAAGAGCCGCGTCTGAGGTGGTCGAACCTGGGCAACAGATCGTGCTCGAATACACGGCTGACGGACGCATCGCGGTCAACCAGCAGGACGTCAGCGTTGGGGCGCTCGAGGGCCGACTGCGGGCTATCTTCGCCGAGCGGAACGACAAAACGATGTTCATCGTCGCGGACGGCTCGCTCCTGTACGGGGACATTATCGTGGTCATCGACGCGGCGAAGGGCGCCGGTGTCGACAAGGTCGGTATCGTCACCGACGGCATGCGCAGGGCAGCCGGCGTCGCCGCGGGCAACTAACACCATGGGTTCTGGGGCTGCGGGCCGCCCGCAGCCTCGAGCCAGACTCTCTCCCCGCTGTCAGAATCTTCCCTTGAGATCCCACTGCGCCTGCCGGCGCGACTTCAAATCGTCGCGAAGAAACTTCCTGGAAGGTGGGGTTGCCCTGAGCGTCTCGACCGCCACTAAACGTGCCGCCGACGCGCGCGTCGACCTACAGGAACGGCCGCACCTCTTCCGGCCGGCCGGCTCGCTCCTCCCGGACACGCTGGTATAGGTAAATCGGAACTCGTTCAGGCCGCCGACAAGAGAGCTCCGGTCCTGCACGGCTGTGGAGTTCGGGTTCGAGGTGAACTGATAGAAGTTATCTGGGATGATGTACCCGCGTGGCGTCAGACCGGCCGATGTGGTTGATCACGTCGATGTAGTTGTGACGCGCCGTCAGGCGCCGGCCGTGCGCCACGTTGAAGTCGGCCCGAACGATGAGACGAAAAAAGACCGCCAGAAAAATATGGCGGTCTCTTGATCCATCCGGTTTGAATCGACGTTTCTCTCGCTAGTCGCTGGCGAGACCGGCGGCTCTCTTCTTGCGGATCTCATCCGCCTCGCCCTGTAGCTGGGTGGCCTGGTTGAGGAGCGCCTGCTGT
This sequence comes from Vicinamibacterales bacterium, assembly GCA_965197865.1. GTDB lineage: Bacteria > Acidobacteriota > Vicinamibacteria > Vicinamibacterales > CAVVIG01 > CBDANZ01. Next base: position 5,472 of record CBDANZ010000005.1, on the reverse strand, counting down.
TGGGCCGGGTCCTCTTCCAAGTTCGCCTGGAGGCGCAGCAGGAGGCCTTTGTAAACTATCGCTTCCATGTACTCTGGCCGAATCTGCAGCGCGCGATTGACGGCCGTCTTCCCCCTGTCCACGAGCACCATCTTTTCCTCGTCACTCAACACAACGTTGCGTTGAGCATTGTCCCAGAAGAAGGTACAGAGCGTGAAGAAGGCTTCCGGATTGTTCGGTTCCAGGATGGTGCGCTGTTCGAGCGCCTCGATCGTCTTGTCGAACTCGTTCTGGCGGTTGTAATAGCCAGCCAACTGCATGTACACGCTGGGGTCCTTCGGCTTGGCGTCCTTGCCGAGGAGGTACACCCGCTCGGCCTCAGGGTAAGCGCCTGCGTCTTCGTAAAGCTTCGCGAGCGAGAAGTAGTTGAGCGGATCGCTGGGATCGAGCTCAATCACACGCTGGAGGACAGGCTCCACCTTGGCGGGATCGTCGAATTTGTCAGGTCCGTAGGCCGCTGCGAGGTACTGGTAAGAGAGCATCTTCAGCTGCAGGTCTTCCGGGGTGTCGGTCGAAAGCCGTTCGGCCGCTATCTCGTAGTTCTTGACAGCCTCGATAAGCGTCGCGTCATTGTCCGGGTCTTCCACGCCCGGCTTGTAGAGGTTGTCGTAGCTGTTGCCAAGGAAGAAGTACACCGATACCAGGTCTGGATCGTCTTGGAGCGTTTCCTCGTACAGCTCGATCGCCCTCGGATAGTTCGCCTGCTGATACGCTATGTTGCCCTCCTTAAACTTCATTTTCCCTTTAAGCGAGGCGAACTGCCCGCAGGCCGTCGTCGACAACAGTCCGATCATCGCCACCATCGCTAGCGTTGCTGTCCCCCAGGAGTTCAGCTGCTTGCGCATTGCACCCTCCTTGGCGCCATAAATCGACGACATATCGTGTTCCTTGTGACAGAAGCTCCGGCCGGGCCCCACTTTCGACGCCGTGTGGTTGCAACCAAGAGAATGACCGCAGAATTACCGGGCGACATGGTGCAAGTATAGTGACCCCCCAAAAAATAAGTCAAGGCGCATTGAACCCCCTCCGTATCATTAGGTCAAGGGATGATGTCGGGGGGGACTAACCCTTCGTCAGACAACTGATTAGACCCAATTTCCCATGATTCGCTTCGAGGACCTGCTGGCCAAGGTCCGGGCGTACAGCCCGGACGCCGACATCGAGCTGCTGCGCAAGGCCTGTGTCTTCTCGGCCTTCGAGCACCGGGGCCAGGTGCGCCATTCGGGCGAGCCCTACCTCGTCCACCCGATGGCCGTCGCCGACGTTCTAGCCGACATGAAGCTCGACGTGGCAGCGGTGGCCGCCGGCCTGCTGCACGACGTTGTCGAAGACACGCTGACCACGATCGAGCGGATCCACGAGCTGTTCGGCGCCGAGGTCGCGCACCTCGTGGAGGGCGTCACCAAGATCAGCGCGATCCGCTTTTCGTCAAGCGAAGAGCGGCAGGCGGAGAACTTCCGCAAGATGCTGCTGGCGATGGTGGACGATATCCGCGTGATGCTCGTGAAGCTGGCCGACCGGCTGCACAACATGCGGACGCTCAATCACCTGCCGGAAGAGCGGCGCACGCTGATCGCCCAGGAGACACGCGATATCTACGCGCCAATCGCCAACCGTCTGGGCATGAGCAAGCTGAAGAACGAGCTCGAGGAGCTGTCGTTCCGCTATCTCGAACCGCAGAGCTACGAGGCGCTGCGCGCACGCGTGGAGGCGAAGCGCCGCGCGGCGGAAGGTCTGATCGAGCAGTTGAAGGCCACGATCGAAAGGAAGCTACGCGATCAGGGAGTGCCCCTCATCGAGATCGACGACCGCATCAAGCACCTCTGGAGCATCAGCCAGAAACTCAAGCGGCAGAAGATCGAGGTCGAACAGGTGTACGATTTCATCGCGCTCCGCCTCGTTACCCAGAGCGTGAGGGACTGCTATGCCGCGCTCGGGATCATTCACCAGACGTGGTCGCCGGTGCCGGGCCGCATTAAAGACTTCATCGCGATGCCGCGGCCCAATGGCTATCAGTCGTTGCACACGTCGGTCATCAGCGAGCACGGCACGCCCTTCGAGGTGCAGATCCGCACCCAGGAGATGCACCGGATGGCTGAGGAGGGCATCGCCTCGCACTGGAAGTACAAGGAGGGACGCGTCGGCGATCACAAGGACGAGCGCTACTTCCAGTGGATGCGGCAGCTGCTCGAGTACCAGCAGGAGGCCCGCGACCCACAGGAATTCATTCAGAGCCTGAAGGTCGACCTCTATCCGGATGAAGTCTACACCTTTACGCCGAAGGGACAGGTCAGAGCGTTCCCGCTGGGAGCCACCCCGATCGACTTCGCATATTCGATTCACACCGACGTCGGGCACCAGTGCGTCGGTGCCCGCGTGAACGGCAAGATGGTGCCGCTGCGCGCGCACCTGAAGAACGGCGACATCGTGGAGATCGTCACGACGGCGGGTCACAAGCCGAGCCGCGAGTGGCTGAACTTCGTGGTGACGTCGCACGCCCGCTACAAAATCAGGCACCTCATCCGGCTAGAGGAACGCGCCCGAGCCGTCGATCTCGGAAGAAAAGTCCTCGAGAAGGAGGCGGGCCGATACGATGTGAGCCTGAGAGGCCTGCAGGAGTCCGAGCCGTTCGCCAGGGTCCTGACCGATGTCGGTGCTAAGACTCCCGACGATCTTTTCGCGCAGATCGGGTACGGAACGCTGGCGGCCAAGCAGGTGCTCGGCAAGCTGGTGCCAACCGAGCGCCTGCATGAAAAAGCCCCGGAAGGGCCCATCACGGCCGCGGTCAAACGCGCGTTTGGCGCGGGTGAAGAGAAGATCAAGGTCCGAGGGTCCGACGACCTGCTGGTGTTCCGCGCTCGCTGCTGCAATCCGATTCTTGGCGAGAAGATCGTCGGCTATATCACTCGGGGCAAGGGCGTATCAGTCCATTCGGTAGCCTGTCCCAACGTCGTCAACCTGATGTACGACCCGGAACGCCGGATCGACGTCGAGTGGGACAAAGCCCGGAGCCGTGAGGGGGCCGCCAGCTACACGGTCAGGCTGACGATAGAGGTCGAAGACCGGAAGGGGCTGCTCGCCGCCGTCAGCGCGAAGATCGCCGACATCAATACGAACATCACGGACCTGGAGGCTCGCAGCGGCGTGAATGATCAGCGCGCGCGGATTGACCTAACCGTCGAGATCGGCGATCTCAAGCATCTGGAGAAAGTGATCAAGTCGCTGAAGAGCGTCAGCGGTGTGCTGGATGTCGAGAGGGCGGGAAGGGCTGGATGAACCGCCCTACCCGCCTTCGTACGATGCGATTAGATCGATCTCCACGCGCGCGTCGTGTGGGAGCCGGGCCGCCTGGATGGTTGAACGCGCCGGGTACGGCTCGGGGAAAAACGTGGCATACACATCGTTCATCGTCTTGAAGTCGTTCATGTCGGCAAGAAACACAGTCGTGCGCACGACGTGCCAGAACGACAGGCCGGCGGCGCTGAGCAGGGCGCCGACGTTTTCGAGCGCGCGGCGTGTTTGATCGGCGATATCACCTGCGACCATCTTTCCCGTGGCCGGATCGAGCGGAACTTGTCCTGAAATAAAGAGAAGCTGACCCGCGCGGAGGGCGGACGAATACGGGCCGACCGGCGAGGGCGCGTCGGGGCTGGAGATCGCCTGTCTCGGCATGAGCGGCGGCCGGCGCTAGGCCGCCTTGACGACTTTTCCAGACCGCAGGCACCGAGTGCAGACACGAATGCGCTTGACGCCTCCGTGGATCATCGCTCTGACGGTCTGAAGGTTGGGCTCGAACCGTCGCGAGCTGACGTTGTGCGCGTGACTCGTCTGCCGGCCGAAGGCCGGCGTCTTTCCACAAACTTCGCAACGCTTGGCCATCAATGCACCTTCGACTGCAAGTATAACCACAGTTACGGCACTATCACACGTGATGCTTCCCGTTCGGCCTGGCCGCGATCGTCGCCGCCGTCGGTCTTCGCCGTGACGCGGGCGAGCAGGTCGAGATACGCACGCCGATTCTCCGGGTGCGCCGCGCCGACGCTCCGCACGGCTTCTTGAATTCTGCGCAGCATGACACCTGCGTCGCGCTCGAAAGCCGAGCCGCCGCCGCGGCCGGCCTCGGCCAAGAGCGGCTTGAGTGCCGTGGCAAGACGTTCGGCTGGAAGGGACAGAGGGCGAGGCTCGTAGATCAGACCGCGAGACGCTGTCTCGAACGTCGCGGCGAGCGCTTCGGTTGCCTCCACAACGTCGTCGTCGATAAGCGGCTGAAGCTCTGGCGGCTCGTAGCGCGCAATAAATGTGGTGGTCGCCAGAAAGAGCTGGGACTGGCGGCGGTCGAAGTTGCGCAGGAACTGGGCGAACAGCCCGACGTCGCGCTGGTGCTGCCGAATCGCCACAGCCGGCGGATGCTCGCGCGACGAGACAAGATACGCGCAGTCGCTGGGACACTTGATTTCCGTGAGGCGTTTGGTGCCGCAGCAGACCGCACAGATCTGTCGACCGAGGGCCGGACACGCACGCCGCGCCTTTCGCTGACCGCATAAGGAACAAGTCACAAGTGCATTATTGTATAATTGCCAGGAAAATCAGCAGGCCCGATCGGAACGCGCCTTGCCGTGGCGACTGACTGTTCGGGAAATGGGGATCCCGGATAAGACGGGCTGAAGGCGTTCCCTCTATGGACGACATGCTGGCGTGGCATACAACGCGCTGAGCCGCTTCGAGACCGACACGTTTCCAGAGGTGTTCGCCGAGCTTGCCGACAGATTTGTGGCGTTTGTCGACGTCCTGTCCGAGGTGAGCGAACGACCCGCGTGCGGCTCAAACATGGATCTCCTCTGCCTGTACGAGCGCTGGCTGAAGACCGGCAGCCGTCGGAGCGGTTGGCTGCTTATCGAACGCGGCGTCGTGCCGAACGCTTCCCTGAAGGCCACGGGCATCCACTGATCCGTGCCGACTCATCCGCGCCGCCCGTCGCGGTTGACACCAGCCGTGGCCACAGTGCGCGTCGTCTGTCGGGTACACATCGAGAATTTTTCGCTCTCCCTGCCGTCTCAAAAAGAGGACAGCCATCGGAGACGTGCCGCCGAACCCTTGGGCGACACCTGGCGTCTAAATGGCGAGTTTTGAACAGCCTGTCGATTCTGGCGGGCTTATCGACTAAGTCGCTGTTGCGAGCCTGTTTGTGAAGAGGCGTGCGCACGCGATTCCAGGCGAGACGGTTACGGTTTCGGCACGCCGACGTCGCGGAACGAACCAGCCTGCCGCGCCCAAGGGGCTTGCTACATGCTCTAGGTCGTGATAGTGTTGGCAAGTCGTTTGCATGTTCATCGGCAATCTTAGAGACGGGAGGCACCCGGCTGAGGGCGCGGAAGGAGCGGGGTCATGAGGGAGAACTTAAGAGCCGGCACTAACGGACAGGCGAGGTCCCGC
>CBDANZ010000004.1:0-633312 GCA_965197865.1 Vicinamibacterales bacterium | reverse complement strand
AAGATGCCAGCAAAGTACGCGGGATACAGACCCCCCCAGCCTGCGCGGCTGAAGCTCAACGTGCAGGTGATTTACGACGAGCTCCAATAATCCCGGGCGAGTCACCGTCCGCCCGCGATCACCGGCATCCGACACCGGCGATCGCGGCGGAGGCATTATTCCGCTAAGGCTTCGAAGGCCCCTTCTTGAAGGTTTCGGGATCCCCCGCGTCGCAGCGCGATCCCCCCGGCGAGCAGGTTAACGGATCTTGATTATCGTCCGTTCCCACTCCCCTCCCCGAAGAGTCCCGTACGGCTGGATGGGGTCCGCGCCCCTCGGCGAAGGCCTTCTCGTCGGCGCGGGCGCCCGTAAGTTGGCCGACCATCCCGTAGTTGCCTTCGTGACACCGCGGCTCGTAATAGATTCGATTCGCCTGATCGTCTTGCTTCGAGAGTTCCTGCTTGATGGTCCACGGCTTGGTCCAGGTCGTCGCATCTTCCATCGTGACGGCGTACTCGATCGTGTTCGCGTCGAGACGTGTCCAGCGTTCGACGAGATGCAAGTTCTCACGGGAGCCTCCGAAGTCAGTCTTCGGGGTGAAATTCGTGACGTCGACGACCAGCGTCTGGCCCTCCCAATGGCCACGCGAGTCTCCCCACCACCGGCGGATGTGTGCGGGCAGATGTGGACTCCCGTCCACGGGGATGATGCGCGGCCACCCCTGCCCCTGGCCCACGTCGTAGTAAATCGACACCGTTCCGGGGGACTGCACAATCCGACGGTACCCACCGATCCCTGGCAGGACGCTGGACATACAGCGCTCGCCCATGGTTCCGTCCTCCGGATTGTCGTGGCGATTCATGAATGGCGACGAAAACGACGACATGTTGTAGTACGGAAACAGCCCGTCTCGTTTGGGTGACGGCGGCCCATACGTCCCGCCGCGGCATTCGGGCAGGTCGTCCTTGCACGTCCCCGTGGCTTGTATGAGGGCAAGCTGAAACGCGCGTATCTCGGCCACCCTCTTCTGCACTGCCGGCGTCACGGGAGGCACTCTCCCATTCGGCGGGTCCACAATCAACGACGTGCGTGGGCCGGTCGGACGCCTGATTGAAAATAGGGCGTTGTAGGCGCCGGCGACGTCTTCTTCGGTCCCCAGCTCCCCGCGCTGATCACGCCCCAGAAGCGCCGCGCGTCGTTTATCCAGGCTGGCCCGTTCCTCGTCGGTGAAAAACTCTCGGTCGGCAAACTGCGGAGGGCGTTGCAACGGCGTCTGATATTCGTCGGTCCAGATGCCCTGTAGGTCGGGCTCGCCCCAAGCGGTGGTCGGCGCCGAGTTCTGACTCGCGACTGGAACGGTCCCCAGTTGAATCATCGCAAGCCCCACCGCCAGCGCGACCCCACCCGCGACACATCGATGGCCCATCAGTAACCTCTCTTTTCCTTTTGCATAACTTGGTCGTGGCATGCTTACCTCCCAGTCTGCTTACGAGCGACGATCGCGCGCATACGTGTCTTACCTTTCCTTTGAACGCTCGGTCTGACGACCGGGGTGACGTGGGTCCGCGCAGCGACCGCTTGGTCGGGCCTGAACGCCGCACCCGCATCTGGACAACCCCCGGCGCCCATGTGCATTACGTACCGTCGGTGGGCACGGCGGTGCTCGCGCCGCGCAGCGTCGCAAGATACGCCAGCAGGTCGTCGAGGTCGCTTTCGGTGAGCTTGTCGACCCCAAACACCGGCATCGACGATCGCTGCTCGTTCGTCACTGTGCGCATGTCTTCACGAAGGTAGCCCTGAATTCGCTCGCGTGTGTCCATGATCTGCACGGAAAACAGATCTTCGTTTTTCTTCACGCCATGGATCTGCTGGCCGGTCGGGGTGGTCAGCGTGACCGGCTCGTAGCCAGCCGCGAAGTCCTCGACCGCGCCGCGAATCTGCCGGGTCAGCGCGGCGCGCGCGCGCGACACTCCGACACGCGACAAATCGGGACCGAGCCGACCGCCGTGCCCGTCCACACGGTGACAGCTGGCGCACTTCCCCTGGAAGATGTTTTCGCCGCTCTGGGCATTGCCGCGCGGGGGATCGCTGGGGGCTGGCGCGGCCAGCGTCCGCAGATACGCCAACATCTTCCAGATTTCTTCGTCGGACGTGCCGCCGAAGCCGCCCGCAGGGGGCATCTCTGTGCCGGCTATGCCGGTCCGGAGGGTCCGGAAAAGGCCGTCGTCGGTTCTGCCGGAGGCCCAGACCTGTGTCAGGTCGGGGCCACGGACGCCTCTCGCGTCCCAGCCGTGGCAGTCCGCGCACTTCTGGCGATACATACTCGTGCCGGAACGGATGGCTTCGACGTTCCCCTCGAGTGGATTCTTCGTCGGAAGGTCCTGAGGAATGGGTGGAATGGGTTCATCCCTCTGCGCGCTCACGCTCAGGGCGCTCAGGAGTGCCACCATCAGCACGGAACAGATCCCCTTCATGTTCATGTCGGATCCTCGGCGTAACGGTTCATGACTCCGGCGATCGGCCCCATCCTTTCGCCGAACCAGCGTTCGCCCCGATTGCCCCAGGCGCTGCTGGTCGGAATGACATAGACGGGCACGCGGGGATGTCGGCAGCCAACGTTGCACCAGCTGGCTTTTGTGCGTGCGCACGTTGTCGCGCACATCGTGACTCTCGTGCGCGCGCGGTAGCGCGTTGATCGATCCGGGGCAGAAAACCGACGACAGTCTCGGTGTGGCGTTGGGGGGGGCGGCCGGCGCCTGGCGTCACGCTAGTCCAACCCCCACCCGCAACGCTGTGTACACGCAGCGTGTGCACACCGATCGTGCCCTGACGAACGTGATCGCACGGACGGGATGCCCAGGACTTTCTGGGCTACCCGTCTGTCCGCACGACCCTTAGCGATTCTGCTGGTCGATGGGCTTCTGGCTGTCAGGCGTCAGCTCATATGGCGCCCCAGTCCCAGACGAACCCAGGAACAGTTTGCTGCCATCGGGGAACGTGAGGTCCCGGCCATTGGCTCGCTTGGTCCCGTCCTTCGCCTGGTATCCCTCGACCTTCACCTCGGTGCCCGGCAGCAGCGACGCCTTCGTAAACCCGCGCCTGAACAGCACGTTCGGGGTCCCGGCTTCGAACGCCCATTCTTCCATCGTCCCATCCGCTGTTTTCACGTTAATGTGCAGCCAGACATGAGGATTGACCCACTCCATCTTGCTGACCGTGCCTGTGAAGGCGACCGGCTTATTTGCGTCGAATTCGGCCGCAAATGCGTGATGGGCCATTAGCGACGCTGCGGTCCCAGCCAGAACGAGCGCCATACTCGCGATTGCAACGGCTAGTCTTGTTCGCATCGAAATCTGACCTCCTGCGTTACCCAGTTTTTACGGCTGCGTACTATAACACACTCACACAACCCCATCGTTTTCTGGCTACCTTCGGTACCATTCATGCAACTTGTCGCCAGGGGGAACCTTGCGCGTGATGTCGACGATGAGGGTTTCCCCTTCCCAGCGCGTGACCAATGGCTCCTTGCGCAGGTGTCCATAGAGGAACTCTTCAACAAAATCGGTGCAGCGATACTCCAGAAGCGGCATATTTGGCTCCAGCCGGCGATAGAGGGGCATGGAGATCTGCCAGGAACGCGTAAAGGTCTTGGGATCGTCGATCGTCACGTCGTAGCGGATGGCGTCAGTCGAGATCGGCGTGAAGCGTTCCACCAGACGCAGTGCGTCGCTGTGGAAATTTCCCGCCCTGTCGAACCAGTTCTTGCCGTTGAAGTCCGTCACGTCCACGGCGAGCGTGTCCCCCTCCCAGCGGCCAACCGAGTGGCCCATATACGTATCGTCAGGCGGTCCCTCGACCTGATCCAGGTGGATCACACGTGCTGCTGTCGTGAAGGCGTAGACCATCTGGATTTTGTTCGTACTCTGGGTAATCTGAAACGGATAGGGCATGTACATCGCACGGGGAATGCCCGGCAAGTAGCACTTGAGTTCCGGGTCCCGGTCAATCCAGTGTGCCGCGTTCTCCGTCTTGATGGCCGCGGCTTCGGGAGTGTACGGGATCGCACCGTCGCCCTGCACCACGCCGATTGATGCGGGGACTCCGCCGGCGCTGCCCAGCGCGAGCACCGGAGCGGCGGGTACTTGGGGCAACTGAGGATCAGGGTAAAACCCATACTGGACGCCGTCCTGCGTCACGGCCCCCGGACGCGCTTCGTGGGCTTGCAGGTCCCAATGGGCTTCGTTATTGGCCTGCCAAATCCCGTTGAAGTTCGGCTTGCCGTCCACGGTGCGGGCTGACCGGGACGCCTGACTGGACGTCTGCCCAGCGATCCGTGTGACCGACACGGAGATAACGGCGCTTACCGCAGCCGCGGCCACTGCCACGACGATCATCGCGCTTCTGAACTGCTTTCGCATAACAGACCTCATTCCTCATCCTTCTTCCTGACGTGGTCTTGCTTCAGCTTCTAGAAAGGTTCTTAGTTCTCGTCAGGTCCCACTCCCCTGCCTGAGATGTTCCTCTTGCGAAAATGACGCCAAAGAATCGCCGCGATCACGACACCCGCGCGCCTACCCGCGGAGACTCCATGGCAGCCGCGCCCCGCCTGCCGCGATGGCCAGAAGCCCGGCCAGCACGGGCAGGCCGTTTCCCTCCCTGAGGAACGCCCATTCGAAGAAGCTTCCGGTAGCGAAGTGGAAGTTGATCACCATGAAGAGGGCGAGCGCCGCGGCCCAACGGGGGTGGAATCCTACCATCAGCGCTACACCAGTCGCGAACTCTCCGAGCGGGACGAGCCGTGCAAAGAGTGGTGCGCCGGGAATGGCGATCGTTTCCAGATACCACTGGACGAGCGGAACCGGATCGGGGAGCCATTGTTGAAACCGTCTCATCAGCAGGCTGCTATCGCTAATCCAGGCCACCTTGTTCACGGCCATGGCAACAAAAAAGATGCCCAAGAGCAATGCAAGAGCGCGCAACCCGGCTGCGGCCGTCCCAGTGTCCCAACCCCTACGGAACATGCACGATACCCCAGGGTCTGTCGCCCACCTTGACGCGCGCCGTCACCATGCGGCTGGCGACGTCGACAAACGACACATCATTCGAGGGACCGTTCGCGGTATAGACCGTGCGGCCGTCCGGCGAGATCGCAATGCCCCACGGCCGCTCGCCAACTTCCACCGAACCGATAGGGCGATCTGTCGCGGTTTCGATCATCACGACCGTCTTCCCGCGGCCGGTCGTCACGAACACGTGCGTTCCGTCCGGGGATGCGATGATGCCCATTGGCCTGACGTTCTTCCCGGCGAGATCGATCGTGTGAATAACCTGGTGCGTCATCGCGTTGACAACCGTCACCGACGCGCCGTTCTCCGAGCTGATGTAGGCGCGGCGGCTGTCGGGGAGGAAGCCGGTCGACCGCGGCCTCGGCCCGACGGCGAACTTCGTGATGAGCTCTCCAACGACGGCATCGATCACGAAGATTTCGTTGTCCTCCTCGGAAGTAACGTACACGACCTTCCCATCCGGCCTCAGGTCGATACCCTCCGGCTCGCCGCCGACTGGAATGACTGCCACGAGCCGCCCGTCGCTCGCCTCAATAACCCTCGTCTCACCGACGTCTTCATTTGCCACAAACAGCCATCGTCCGTCCTGGCTCACCGCAAGCTGTTCGGGATCGGAGCCGCCTGGGATGACACGGAGCAGGCGTTGCTGTCGAACATCGAATACGCCGATGCCGTCAGCCTTCTTGTCGGCCGGCGGCAAGGTACTCTCATCGATGCCGGGCGGCGAAATAGGTGATCCGCTCAACGCAACGTATAGCGTGGATCCATCCGGACTCCTCTTGATGCCGCGCGGCCGCTTGCCCAGCGGTAACGTGTCAACGACGCGGCGGGTGTCCACATCGATCACACTCAGGTCTCCGGATATTTCGTTGGTGACGTACAGGCGGCCTCCGCCCTTGGTCGCGGACGCCGGGTCGGCGACGGACGCGCCGGCCGATGAGGCAGGTGGTTCCCGCGAGCAGGAGGGCAGCAACAGGGCCGACGCGAGAATCACAAGCAGCCACAGTCGGAGCCCCATCACGCCACCTTCCAGTTTCTCAAGGCCCGAGCCAGCACCAGCGCATCGTGATCGTGCCGACCTGGCCACGCGGCGAGCGTTTGGCTCTCGAATGCGTCGCGCTTCGCGCGGAAATCTTTCGACGCCCTCCCGTTGAGAACCTCCGCACACTTGACACGTCCAGCAACAGCGCGCAGCCCGCCCAACCCGTCCGTGCAAATCGTTAGTTTCCCCGGCACCACACGGTCCCGTTCGCCGTGACGTCCGCCCGGGCTGCGGCGGGCGGTTAGTGTACCCCATCTCTCTTCTGTCAGCTGTCTTACCACAAGCTGGTTTCGCAACCGACAGAGTGTGCGCCGTCAGCCGCGCCTGACCGCCCGCCCTGCCAGAGTCGCCCCCCCCCCCCCCCCAAACGATCTAGAAGCTCGCGCCCCGCCGGCTGCTTGAAATCGAGAGTGACGCTTTCCTTATTGCGATTGATGCTCAAGAAGTACGCGCTTTCTTGCTCCAGAAACGGCGGGCCCCACGCGTGGGTGTCGTCACCTCTGCCGGGCTGTTCGATCTTGATGACGCACGCGCCCATATCGCCCAACAGCACCTTGAACCCGCGCGAGATCGCGGACGCTTCATCAGCCGACGTCGATGGCGCGACTTCGGTGAGCAGGCCCACCCGGAGCAGCTCGACCAGCTTGCGCGCATCCCGCCAATTCGTCTTGATGTGATCATCAGGTTATGCGCGGGGTGAAGGCCGGGAACGACCATTTCACAGCTCACCTGCGCGCTCGTCAGCTGCCCCTGCAAGGCATAGCCGCACGACTCGGCTTCATGACAGCACCGCACGGGACCCCGGGCCTCGCGCTCTCCCTTGCGCACCAGCCGCCGGAGGCTATTCGGTTCATTCGCCAGCTCCCACGTCACCGGCACCCGCTCGTGGCCCAGCAGCATCGCCACAAATAATGCCCTTCCTGCGTGCGTCCAAGCCAACGTACGTGATACTGTCTTTCATGGTCGGGTCTTCTCGCGTGCGGCTCTGAGGCCGTAAGGTGTTAACCCGCGATTCGGCGGCTTCGAATCACCATGTCGCGTGCTTCGCGGCACTACGCGATAACGATCGGGGGCCGATCATTCCATATTTTCCAGAGGCAGTTACCTGACCAGAGTACGGGATGAGACCGCAAGGCGGACCGTCCCCATCTGAGAATACGCGTCGCCAACAGGCAAAAGGAGAGTGTCATGCGGAAGGGATTCAGGGGCTGGGCAATCGGAGCGGTTGTCGCTGTGGTCGCCGTAGGGAGCATGCTCATCAGCAGATCAGTAGTGATGACACAGGGCGCCGGACAGGCGTCGACGTTCGCCCGCACCGTGGCCGGCAAGCCCGACTTCAGTGGGATTTGGCAGGCGAATAATGAAGCCCATTGGGACCTGCAGGCCCACGAAGCGCTCCCGGGCATGGTGATGCAACCCGGAGTGTACCCGTATTCGTACGCCCGAGTGCCGGCAGCCCCGGTCGTCGCTTTAGGCGCGGCCGCCGGTGTGCCAGGATCGCTTGGAGTGGTGCAGGGCGACGGCGAAATTCCCTACACCCCCGAGGCCGCGAAAATCAAGACAGAGAACGCCGAGAACTGGATTGACCGGGACCCGGAACTCAAGTGCTATTTGCCGGGCATTCCCCGCGCGATGTACATGCCCTATCCGCTGCAAATTTTCCAGAGTACGAATAAGATCCAGATGGCTTTCACGTTTACAAATGGGGCTCGGATCGTCCACCTGGATCAGGTCGAGGGACCGCCAGACGATACGTATATGGGCCATTCGGTCGGCCGCTGGGAAGGGGACACGCTCGTCGTGGACGTGACGGACTTCAACGGCAAGAACTGGTTCGACAGGGCGGGAAATTTCCACAGCGAAGCACTGCGTCTGGTGGAGCGCTTCACGCCGATCGGACGGAACGCCATCCGTTATGAAGTGACGATCGACGACCCCAAGACCTTTACGCGCTCCTGGCAGATCGCCATGCCCCTCTATCGCCGGCTGGAGCCCAATATGCAACTCATCGAATATCGCTGCACGGAGTTTGCGGAAGAGTTCCTCTATGGACACCTGCGCAAGCAGCCGCTGGTCACGCGCTGGGAAGGGGAAACGATGATCATTGACATCACCCGCAAGATCCCACCCGGTGACCAGCTCTATGACTGGTACCGAAAGTAGGAGGACGCAGACCACAGCATCGATCCACGACTTGCGGTCGCATCCGCGCGTGCGCGTACTCCTGTTGTGACCACGGTCCCTGCTTCGCACGCGGCGAGTCCCGCGGCGTTCGTCACTTTCCGCCGGAGTCTTGAGATAGAGGTTCTACAGGTTCGATTCTCAGAACGGCTCCGTCCTTCTCATCGGTCGTGAGATACAAGAGGCCGTCGGGCCCTTGTCTCACATCGCGAATCCGCTGCCCGAGCTCGGCGAGCAGCGTATCGCGACGGCTTTCCAAACCTTGTCTGTTCAGTGCAATGCGTGAAAGTTGGGTGCCCTTAAGGCCGCCGACGAAGATGTTCCCTTTCCACAAGGGGAACTTGTCGCCAGTGTAGAACGCGATCCCTGCGATCGCGATCGAGGGCATATAGTACAAGAACGGCTCCTCCATACCGGGCGCAGACGTCGGCGGTTGCACGCTGGGCGGCGCAAGACCGGAACGCTCACCTTTAAGGTCGTAGTTGTAGGCACGGCCGTAGGTGACGAAGGGCCAGCCGTAGTGCCGGCCCGCTTTGATAATGTTGATCTCGTCGCCGCCTTGAGGGCCATTATCGGTCGCCCAAAGCTCGCCGGTCTCAGGATGAATGACTAGTCCGACTGAATTGCGAATGCCCATCGCGTAGATCTCCGGCCTGAAAGCGGGTCGATCAACGAACGGATTATCGGGCGGGGCGCTGCCGTCGTCGTTGAGGCGTAGCACTTTGCCCGCATGCGTACCCGGATCCCCCCCACTGAACGGCGTCCCGACACGCCTGATGAACCCAGGCGACCCGATAGTCATGTAAACCTTGCCGTCTCGACCGAACACGATGCGCGCAGCCGCCGGCCCGTCGACCGTTGCGTCCGACACGAAGAGGTCGCGGACATCGGTAAGAGCCACGCTGCCGGCGTCAAAACGGCCACGGGCCAGGACGGCCGTCCCAACATCCTCGTCGCCCGGCCTCGGCTTCCAGTACGTGAAATACATCAGCCGATTCTCCGTAAACTGCGGGTGCAGAGCGATATCGACGCCAGCGCGTGAGCCCGACCCCTTGATCATCACAGGTAGCCCCGTGATCGGCTGTGGGTCCAGAATACCGTTGCGGACAATCCGAAACGTGCGCGCGCCGCGCTCGCTAATCAGCATGCTGCCGTCCGGCAGAAACGCAATCGCCCACGGATAGGACAGTCCCTTGATCGGGACGACACGGAATCGCTGTCCCTGGTTACTGAAAACCTGCGGGGCCTCCGGCAGCTGTGGACCCTGTTTCTGGGCACCAGCGGCCACGACCACGAGGAGCGCGAGGGAGACGCCAACGCCGAATGAAGATCTCACTAGGGCCGGGTACATCGTCGGCAACCTCCAAGTCTCGTTCTCGATGCGTCAATATACTCCGTATGCGTCCGTTGACGGATCAAGGATCGACTGCATGGACAGTATCAAGACCAACAACGCGTTGACACAATATTGACAGAATACCAACGAGCCCTTGACATTTGTGCGATCTAAGTGTCCTAGAGGCGGTCTCTTCCAAGGAACAAGACGAGGTTCATAATGAGGTCCAAGATAACAACACGATTCTTCCTGGTAGTCGGCGTGGCCGCGATCACGGGCACCGTCGTACTCCTGAAGCTGGGGCCGACCCATGCCGTGGCTCAGGCTCCTCCGAACCGTGAGACCGCCCCGACGGCGCCGGGGCCGGCGGCCAAGACCCCCTGGGGTGAACCGGACCTGCAGGGCATCTGGACCTTGGACCTTCAAGTTCCCTTGGAACGACCCGCTCGGTACGCGAACAAAGAGTTCTTAACGAAGGCGGAGATCGCCGAAATCGACCGGCAGCGAGTGACCTCGCCCCGGGGAGTCGGCGATAAACGCGCGCCGCGAGGGACCGAGCAGGACGTGAGCGGCGCATACAACAGTGTGTTCCTTATGCGGAAACATACGGGCCGTCGCACGTCGCTCATTGTGGATCCGCCAGATGGGAGAATCCCGCCGCTGACGACGGAGGCGACCAAGCGGTGAGCCGCAGTACTCGAGTATCAAAACGCGCTGCTTCAAGCCACGGAAATTTACCGGAACGGACTCGCCGGCTGTTCTGGCGGGACGTACGGACCGCCCTCACCAAGACGACTGGAAACGCCTCCCTTCTACGTGTCAAAGGGTGCGCGAGGGGGGACCTCCGGCGCGATCAATCGGGCCGACGGTCCGGAGGACCGAAACTTGTCGGAGCGTTGCCTGGGTTTCGGCCTGCCTGATTTCGGTAGCGCGCTGGGATTTTTTCACCGGATAGTGCAGTCGCCAGCCACGGTGTCAATTTACTACAATACGGGACAGGGACAAGGATGGCAGCGGATCATTCCCATCACCGACCGTCCGCATCTGCCATGTCACGCCCGGCAGTGGTTTGGAGATTCGCGCAGTCGTTGGGACGGCAATACGCTGGTCGTCGACGTCACCAATTTCAATCAAAAGAAGGAGTATCGAGGATCCCGTGAGAACTTGCATCTCGTCGAACGTTTCACTCGTCTCGATGCAAACACGCTGGAGTATGTGGCTACGATGGAGGACCCGACAACGTGGACGAAGCCGTGGACCGTCAGACAGGAATGGACCAGGCAGAACGACCAGGCGAATCGAGTCTACTATGAGCCCCGATGTCACGAGAGAAACTACGGCATGGCGGCACTACTCGTGGGAGCGCGGGCTGGCGAGCGCGCCTTTGCCGAAGGGCGTGGCCCCGACCCAGCCACCTCATGTACTGCAGGATGTGGAACTGAGGTCTCTGGAGGGCGATAGCGCGCGGCTGCGACGCGGGCGGCGTTCTCCCTTCGCCACGTCCCCGACGTAAGGGTTCATGTACATCGATGGGGACAGGCGGGCTCAATCACCCCTTGCGGATTCCAGTTCCGACAGAATGGCGCGTTCAGGGGACACATCGAGCTGCTTTATTAGACGGGTCGGCAGGGTTATTTCCAGGAGGCTTGTCGCGATAGACCTGGTGGCAGTTCAGGCACGCGTCGGCGATCTGACCGGTGACCTCACTCACCGCGTCTTGATTCCTGGACTGTGATGCTCTGTAGGCAGCCCTTCCAGCCTCGGCGAGTTCCTGGGTGAACCTCACCCAATCCTCACGCTCCACTGGCGCGGGCTTGCCGTTCTCGCATCGGCGAGGCGTTAACATGAGCGGCGCGGAATCGGCAAGAGCCACGGCGGCATAGTCGACAAGTTCCCACCCTGAATAAATACCGGCTCCCCAATCGGCCCAAGAGAAAGAGGCTGTGCTCGAGGGCTCGTAACCCGCCTTCGGGGTGCTTGGATCTTGCCCCTGGACATTAAAGATCAAATTCGAACTGGGAAAAAGGATGCCGCGCATTAATTGGGCCATGTTCCCAAGGGGCTGCGACAAAAGCGCCTGCGCCGCAGTGGACGCGATCGGCGCCGGAGGTGCAAGGGCCCCCTCGGGCCAGGTAATCTGCTTCAACGCGGCCTCGTCTGAGCTCAGCTCGGCACTTCCCGAGGCGAACTCACCAACCTGGAGTACATAGGCGACGATATCGGCGGCTTGCTGCCGACTGAGCTGGCCAGGGTCGTCCGCGGGCATCGTGTTTAGGATCTTGTTGACGAGCTCCGACAGTGGTTCCTTGCCCACCGTCGCGATGAAATCGTCTCCTGCCAGAGGGGGGGCGAGATCGCCTTGCAGCGCCTGGCCATGGCAGGCCGAGCACTGTTCCATGTACATCGCCTCGCCGCGTTCTGCCTGCTGGTCGGTGTACACGCCTCCGTTCACTGCTCGCGACTGCCCGGCGTGCACGGTCACCGACAACGAGCCGCCTATCGTCCAGGCGAATAATGCCGCGGCTAGCGAGCAACAGCCGGATAGGTTGCGGACCAACCCCGCGCGCCGCGCACCATGACCCCAACCGTTGAAGCGCAAGGACATCAACATCCTCCTGAGGGAAACAAATGTGATGAATCGTAACACATTGTCTATCCTCACGTCCCACCACACGGTCGTTGAAAATGGATATCGGAATCGAGAAAACGAGCGAGCGATCGTCGTTGGTCGCGGGAGCAGGACGCGAGTCCTGTGCCGCGGTCAGCCAGAGTAGAGAGCCGGTCCTTCGCTATCGTCGAGCAGGTGAGCACGGATGAGCCGTCAAGGTTCCAGGAGGCTGCTCGTGGCGGCGATCTTGACTATCGTCTGCGCGTCCTCCTCAAGCATGAACCGTTCCTGCACCAGGCGGCCGGCCGCTTGGTCGACCGCTATCACGAAGCTGGCGCGATCGGCGTAGCGTTCCTCGAGCGACGGTCGAGGATCGCGATTAGCAAGCCGCTGAGCCTTTGTCCTCGCAAACGGAAAGAACGATCCGTTCAGCCCGCAGAGGTCGGCCCCTCTCGGACCAGCCGCGCGCAAGTTCCAGCCTGTGCTGGTGCCGACGGGGACGGCGATGTCGACCGTTCGAACTCCCCCGAGATCAACTCCGTCACGGTCCGGCTTGGGCACCCGCACCTCATACCTGCCGCGCCGTAACGGCGGCAGTTCGGTCAATATTCCGCCCGTGGGCCCAAACGTCGGTCCGTAGTTCAGCAGCTGCAGTTCGTTTACGACGGTCGGGAACTTCACGCCCGGGATGGCCGGGAACGCACGGGCCGCCTCCCGCAGCGTAACCAGCGTACCGCTCTGCACATCGGGATACCGGTTCTTCGGCGGCTCAATTCCTCGATCCGCCCAGTCGTCGAGTGCGACCAGCAGCGCTCGGAAGACCGGATTGTAGCTGCGGGCACTGTTCGTCGGATATTCGCATCTGCCCTTGGCGGTCGGGATCTGCGCAACACCAGCTGCACCGAGATGCCCATGGCCCGAGAGAAAGTACATGCGCACGTTGGCCGGCACGGGCACTGGTCCGCCGCGGCCGTCGTGCACGTTCAACGAACTGTTCATCTGCCAGAACTCGTTGGACGTGTCGACCTGAATCAACAGCGGATCGGTAGTCGGACGTTTCAGAATACCGTCGCGAATACCGGAGACCGGATCGGTGGTGACGGCATACGTCAGCGGCGGATACGAATTGGCTAGAAAATCGTGATGTTGGTCCTGGCCGGAATAGATGTTTGGATCCGAGAACCGAGTGTTGGCGAACAAGCGATGGGTGCCTGGAATGCCAATGCGGACGGCATCGAACACCTTCCGGTGTGACTCGTCCTCATTGAACCCGAGATACAGGAACTCGCGCAGGTACATGCCGGTCGAAGACGTGCCGGTCGCGTAGACACGGCGGATCCCGACGCTCGTCGCATCGACAGCCAACGGATTCGGGGTGCCTGCGTCGTCCGCGAGCGCATGGCGCAGGAACGATCCGACGTCGCGCGTCACCGCATACCCCAGGCCCATGACCAACGGGTTCTTGGCCGGGTAGACCAGCTCATAAATCCTGTCTCGCTGGAACCCATCGAAGATGCAGAGATCCAGGGTCGTGGGGGCGAGAGACTCCTGCCCGGTGGAGCACCGGCCGAACGCCCAGCGGTCCGACGGCACCACCGCTCTGACACCGTCAATCGAGTCACGGACCGTCAGCGTCGACGCTGGCGTGTTCGTGTCTGCCGCCTCATAACTGCGGAACCGTGAGTTGCCTTTCAACGGAACGGTGTAACCGGTTACAGCGCCGTATTCGATTCGGATCAACCCTTCGATTGGGCGACCGTCGGCCCCCACGGCCACAGGCAGACTTGCGCCGAGCCGCTGACCCTCGCTGATGATGTCCCCCGCCCACCCGACGTCCACGAACGTGAAGCCGAGTCTGAAGATAAGGCCGTCACTCGATTCCACCTGGTCTGGCAGGAACGGAAACTGATGAAAGAGGAGCTCGATGCTATTGCCGCGATTGTTGATCCCGTAGAGGATCTTCTGATTACCCCGCTTCATGTCGGCAGGCTTGATGATCACGAAACGCGCGCTGAATTCTACCCGCCCGCTCCCGTTGCGCGGGGCCTTGTCGAGGTCGACAATCTCCGCGTTCAATGAATCGAGCGGATCCACTTCCAGATGGACCGTGCCCTCGAGGCGTACGAACGGCCCCACATCGCCGAACCTCTTGCCGTCGGCGAACGGGCGCGTCTGCTCTACCACGAGGCGAACGACACGGGCCTCCAAAGAGGGAGCCACGGCTGCGATCAGCACGCCGAAAACGAACCACACCTTTATGCCTTTCATAACACCCACTCCCACGCCGACAGCTCTGATGCGGGCGGCGTACGACATGCAGTCAAGACGCTCCTCTGAAAGCGCCCGATCTTAACACAGCGCCATTGCTAGCGGACCTCGATGGTCCGTCACCCGTTCAGCGTGGGAGCGAGCCCCGTGGTCGCGGCCACTGAGAGTAGACCCCGGCCCGCCCCGTGCGGACACGCGCGAGCCAGCGGCCCCTGGTCCAACCGTACGTACGGAATTTCCCGCGTGCGGTTCCCCTTGCGCAGCGTGTGATCGCCGTGGCTCGTCTCATCCCACGGCGAACGCGCCGCTTCACGGCGCACACAAAGTCGTCAAAACCTGACCAAGCGATTAATCTTGACGATGACCACCCGATTCGCGAGCGCCGGAAACTGGCGCGCCAGCGTGTCTCGCTGTTCGTTGAACACGACGAACAGCTCGCTGCCCGGCCGATATTCCCACCGCAGGCGCACGTTGGCGGCCACCGCATGGCTGCTGGAGTTGTACTGCAGCAGCGCGCTCACGAACATCAGCGGCGTCATCGTGTAGGTGACCCGCGACCCGACCAAGCTGGTCGTGAAGGCGCCCTCCGCCAGATTCACCCAGTTGACTGACATGCTGGGCTCGATCGAGAGTTGGGGCCTGATGTTCATCCGGCCTCTGCTGAGGCCAATAGTCGTCTTATGGCCGCTGTAGAAGGTGCCGTACTCCGCCGAAATGTTGGCGGAGATCTTTCGCTGCTGGCCAAAGTTGAAGCGGGTTCGCACGCTCGCATAGTCGTAGCTCCCCACGGGCAGGGTGACTCCGGGCGCGATAGGGAACGGGTGCGTGAGAAATTCGTAGGTGTCGCGATAAGCGACAATGAACCTATCGCTGTTTTGGAACTCGATGTCGAACTCGGCGTCCCGGTCCCGGGTCTCCAGGAGGCCGGCGCCATTCTCGACATATACCAGCGATCCGATCCACGAGAGTTTGCGGATCGACTGCATCGACCGTGGGCGCGGGCTGAACCGGAATCGGGCGAAACTCTTGCGCATGTCGTCACGTCGCACAAACCCCACTTCCGGGTTGAAGTGGTCACCCACGACGAGGCGCTCGAGTCGGGCGCCGTACCGATCCCCCCTGTAATCCAGGTGCGCACGATAGCTGGTATCCTGACCCGACAAGCCGGCGGTACGCGTCCGCGCCCAGTACGTATTGATAGCCAGGTTGTCAAAGAAGGCAAACGTCCCATCCACGCCGTACGCGTCATTGGCCCCGTCGCCGCCCTGGCCGACTGACCGCCTGGTGAACAGCGCCCCGATGCTGCTCCGGCGCAGGATGTCGCGTTTGACTCGCACAACCGAGAAACTCGTCTCTCGCGCCCCCGATCGCGGCTCATCGCTGGACTGAATGTTCAACACGCCGAGACTGAACCGACCGAGTCGGCCCGTCAGGCGCCCGCCGGCCTGGATTGGCGCCGCCCGCCCCTCATGGAGACCAATTCGCCGACTGTAGAACAGAATCGGCGTGTCCCCCGCGCCCGCACTCCGCCCACTGGTCGCGGCGCCGCCAAACGCGAAGGTGCCCTGATTCTCGAGAAAGAATTCGCGCTTCTCCGGAAAAAACAGGCTGAACCGCGTGAGATTGACCTGCTGCTCGTCGGCCTCGACCTGTGCAAAATCAGTGTTGTAGGTGAAGTCGGCCGTCAGGTTCGGCGTCAGGCCGTACTTCACATCGACCCCAACATCTCCGCCCAGATCGTTGGAAATCGTCGGGCTGGCGGTGAGATCGCTCGTCAGGTCCGAGATCGCGTACGGCTTGATCTCGAGATTTCTCACGCCCGACGGTGCTTCCAATCCCACCACCGTCGCCATCAGCGATGACCTGAAGTGTCCACCTGCACCTAGGGAAGCCGGAATGCGCGTCAGGAACGATACCTCGTTTTTCCAGCGGTTCATGCGCCGGGCATTGAACCCCCAAATCTGCGCGCGTCCAGGCCGGTAGCGAAGCGACTTGAACGGGATGGCGGCTTCCAACGTCCAGCCGCCCTCGAACCGCCCGACCTTGAGGTCCCAGACCGGATTCCAATCCAAGTTGATCTGGCGCTCATTGGTCACCTGGCCATCGATCCGACCGCCAAGGGGGTTCATTTCGAACAAGACGCTGCTCCGCCCGTCATAGAAGGTATCGAACGCAAACGCAACATTTTCGTTCTGCACGATGTTCAGACTATCTCGCCGCATCTCGTTGACGACCATCCGCTCCGGATGGCTCTCCCAGCAGCGGGCGACGACGTACACGTTGTTGTGGTCGAAGAGCACCCACAGCTCGGTCTTCTCGGTCGCCGGCGAGCCCTCCAGCGGCTCCGTCTGGATGAAATCCGAAATAGGCGGCACGCTCGCGTAGACAGCCTCGTCGAGTCGTCCGTCAACCCGAATCGGCGCCGTGAGACGCACGGCGCGAATGGTCGCGCGGCCCACCGCGTCGCGAGCGATCACCTCTGGAGGCACTGGGGCCGGGGGGCCGTCAAACGTGAACGGGAGCTCCAATGCTTCCGCCGGCGCCGTTTGTGATACGAGCGAGGCGAATGAGGCGGCCCGCTGGCCGGCCTCACCGGGTCGGGCCAAAAGGATGCCGAAGATGAGGAGGCTGGCGCCGGCGCGAATCATCGAGTGTCTCGTCTGGACACACCGGCCCTCATTGCATCTCAACGGCCGCTGGCCCGCAGTCGCAAACGACGGTCTCGCGGCGATCGAATCGTGTCGGCCGCCGGAAGCGTTCCGATCATCGCCGGGGTTGGCCAACCCTTCCCAGTGAGAGCGGGCCGTCGGCCTGCGGGCCGGCCGTTCGTCGATGCGCCGGCTGGATCGCGAAAAGGCTGGGCAGAGCTCGACGCGAGGCGCCCTAATCGAACGAGCGACCCGCCCCAAGAGCCTCGAAATCTCTCAGCTCGTGATCGCGTCAACGATTCTCCTCAAACTCTCGGACGATTGCGTGCTCCATCGCATCACCACCACGACATCGTGACTGGGATCGACGAAGATGATGTTGCCACCGTTGCCCCGGGCTGAGAATGCCGCCGCTGACGACCCTGCCCACAGTCCCTGCCGCGTATTGAGCCACCACAGAAAGCCATAGTCCGGACCATGGGCACTCGCCGTCACCGCCATCTTCACGTAGGCTGGCGAGAGAATCTGACGATTGCCCCACTTGCCACCTCGTAACCAAAGCAGGCCGAACCGTGCCATGTCGTGACTGCTCATCCAGATGCCACCGCCCCAGCGCGTGCCCCCGCTCACCGATGCCATCCGCATACCGTCAACGTCCACATAGGAGTTCGCGTACGGCACCCACTTCCACGTCGTCGAGGCGCCGATTGGATTCATCACTTCGTCCGAGAAAACATCAGGAAGCGGCTTCCTGAACAATCTCAGCAGCGACAGTGCAAAGCGATTGATGCGGACGTCGTTGTATTCGTAGACCGCGCCCGGCGCCCGAATCGCCCGTGGTTTCTTCTCGGCAGCGCCGAAGGCCTCCGCCCCGACAAAGTCGGACTTTTTGCCCCACACTTCGCCTTCCCATTCCGACTCTTGCTGCAGGTGATTTCTCCAGGTAACCAGACGGTTGTGAGGCGAATCGTATCCGCCGTCTTTCACTAAACGTGCGACAGGCTCATCCAGATCGGAAATCAGGCCACGGTCGAGCGCGATCCCCGCAACGGTCGAAAGCATGCTCTTTGCCACGCTGTACACAGGATCTGGGCGCATCGTCTCGCCGAACTCAGCAACGATATAGCCCTGACGGATGACCAGGCCATTGGTGGCCGCGCGCCTCGTCGGCATCGACGCGAGGAGCTTTCCAAAGATATTTTCCTGGGCCGAGAAGTCTCGAGCCGGTCTCCTGGTTTCGTGGGCTTTCATGAACTCGATGGCATCGCGTAGCTTGGAAGCGTCCATGCCGACTTCGGCGGGGGCTTTGTGGCTCCACTGACCCGCCGGAGGATAGTACGGTCCTTGCGTCGCGGGTGACGCTGCACTGATCAGCCAGAAGGCAAGTGCGATCAACAGAGACGAGGTGACGAGACCGCGAATGTCGTTACGCATCCCACCCTCCTTGCAAATTGGGTTTCCAATGGCCCCGAATCCCGGCGCAAGAACCCACCCGCCACGTCCGCGTGTCGTGGGTTTCCTTTGAACCGATTGTAGACGCACGACAATGAGAGCGAACACGATCGGTCACGGCCACCAGACTTTCTGGCCCCTCTTCATGGTAGTGGATCTTCGTAGTGGATCTTCAGGCCTGGGCGTGGCGCGACAATCGCGAGAGTCTTCCGCGCAATGTCGCCAGGCAAGCGTCTCGTCGCCGCCGGCCCTCATCTCTTCGTGACACCCGATCGGTTCCGCGATCGCCGGCACGAGGATGTTCTTGTCTCTCTCGGCCGACCAGATCCGTCCTCGAACGAACAAGACACGCCTGTGGGAACGTGCGTACTCGCGAAGAACGCGCACCCTCACAATTCACGAAGCTGACGAGAAGGCCTCCTCGGACAAACCCTTGTCGATGTCAGAAATCGAAGTGGTCGCCGAGCTTGACCAAGCCCCCGTTCATCACCGGTGAGGGCTGCAGATACGTGAGCCCGTACCGGAAGTTCTCGGCGAGCGGGTTGTTGTCGTGGAAGCCGGGCGAGTGCGGCACGTTCCGAGGCGAACACATCGCCGTCACCGAACGCAAACGCGAACGGGGGCTCCCGGTCCGTACCCGGGAGCCCCCGTTCTGTGGAAACGATGCGGACGAATGATGCGGCGTCACGGCCGGTCCGGGAACGATGGCCCGTAGGCCAACGTTCCCGGGGGCCTCTCTTACTCTGCCGAAGCGACTCGGCATTGCCCCCCTGATTGTCTCCTCACAGGTCGAATTGAACGCCAAACTTGAACAAGCGCCCGTTCATCACCTGCTGGGGGCGTCGATACTGTGACCCGAACGTTGTTTGCATGGCCAGGATCGCGTCGTCGTTAAACAGGTTATAGATGTCCGCGCTCAGTCGCGTGCGCGTGCGTCCGAGCCGCAGGACCTTCGTCAGCCGAACGTCGAGCTGGATGAGCCGCGGCTCGAAGTACTTGTCCTGTTCGAACAAGTGAACAGTATACCTGCCATTTGGACCCGAAGATAGATCGCGACCGAGCGAGGGTTTGATCTGCGCGCTGGTATAGCTCCTCGAAACAAACCGAGAGCCCTGCTGACGTCGCTCGCCAATGCCAATGCCTGGGAGGTGTTGGAACGTGGCGCTGATATCGAAGTCGTACGGCAGGGGATAAATGCCCGCCAGCTTGAACTGGGGTTGGAAAAATGGCGGCCGGGTCGCGCAGTGCTGCACCGGTGCCTCCGCCGAAAAGATCGGCAGATTATTGGGGATGATGCCGCCTGGGCAGTTACGCGTCACGCGTCCGAAATTCGTGCCTCCTTGTAGGAGCCCGCCTTCTCCGAACCGCGCGTTGAACGTGAGATCGACCCCGTTGTAGACCTCGGCCGGCGACGAGAACGAATTGCCCAGTCCGCGTTCGGAAGAGGTCTGCCAGAGCCTGACCACCTGGTCGACCTTACCGCGCATTTCCGGCTTGATATCGCCAAGCCCGTTGCAGATCTCATACCCGCCGCCGCCTGGCAATCGCGAATCGACCGGGGCCGTCACGCAGAACGGATCGTAGTCGGCCGATGTCAAGAACGTATTGTCAATCACCGAGAAGTTGCCATACCACGTGCGGAAGTAGCCGAGGGTCACCCCGAAACCGTCTCTCAGCTCGTGCTGGACGGAGAACGCCGTCTGCCAGCCGTATTCGCGATTCCCCCAGCCTTTCACCACTTCGTCGGAATAACGTCGCGTCTGATTAACCGTGCCGAACAGGTTGTTGTCTTGCGAGCCGCACTCCCCATTCGCAGCATTGTTGCTGAGATCGCAGTCTGGGAAGAAGTTCATGTTCGCGTCGGCCCAGGGCCGGTATGCGTTTGTGACCAGCGATTCCGCCGGGTTAATGGGTCTCATGAATTCGGCGGCCAACGCAGCCACGTATTTCCCCGCCGAGACCTTGACTGCCGTTCGGCCATCCCCAAACACGTCCCAGGCGACGCCCATCCGCGGCGTGTAGTCCTTCAGGTCAACGATGTTCCTCGTCTCCGGCGTGAAAAGCTCCGGTACGACCAGGCCCCCAGGCCGCGTCTGCGCAGGAAGGTGCCCGATGAACCGATCGACTCGCAGGCCGATATTGAGGGTAACCCGGTCGATGGTCCACTGGTCCTGCGCGAACATCCCAATGTTCGACATTTTGTGGCTGGCGCCCCCGGGCGTCGCCCACTGCCTGAGCCTGACTGGCACGCCATTAAACAATCTAACCTCGAAGGGCGTCTTGGGGTTCCCGACGAACGGGTAGTCATCGATCCCAAACAAGGTCTGCACCCCGGCCTTGAACGCATGCGTCCCGGTGATGTACGAGACCGAGAAGCGTTCGTTGTGTTGGCTGAAGTCATTCCCTTTGCGGTTGAGGGTCAGGCTCGCCCAGCTTCCCGAAGGGCTACCGCCGCCGAAGGAGAACCCCGTCCCAAGATCGGTGATCCGCAGGTCGGTATCCAGCACGCCATTCCCGTGCGCGGGTGCTGGGGCCAGCTGGGGAGACATCACGCTCTTCAATGACGCGACACCCGCCTCGAACAGCAGCCGATCGCTGGCCGTGTACGTCCAGGTGCCGATGGCCAGGTAGGTTGGCGAAAAATGCCACTGCGATTGGCGTGAGGGGGAGCCAGAACTTCCAAAGTTGCAGTAGCAGTTCTTCTGGACACTGTGCGAGATCGAGATCCGGTGATTCTGAGCAGCCTGCCAGTTCAACCGAGCGCTGTTGTCGTGGTTGTAAATGTTACTGAAGCCCTGCATGTCGAGATCGGGCACGTAGGCCACAATCTGTCCGGCCGCATTTCTCGGGGACTTGTTATAGAACTGACCGGCATTGAATTCCTGGGTCCCCCAATCCCGGTGAGCATAGTAAAACCAGAGCCTGTCCCGCAGGATCGGTCCACCTACTCCGCCCCCCCAATCCCAAATCTTCTTAACCCTGCTCGACTCTTCGAGGCCCAGATTTTCCAAATAGGGCGAGAGATTCGAGCTTTGCAAGCTTTTATTTGTGCCACCGCCGACGAAGTTTCCCGTCCACAGATTGCCGCCGTCCTTCAGCACCGAGTTCTGGACGACGCCGCCAGTTTCCTGTTCGGCCGGTACGCCGGTCGTCTCGATCACGACTTCTTGGACGGCATTCTGATTGGGAAAATAGGTGCGGGCTTGTCCACCGCCATTATTGAACGTGTTGTTGTACCGCATGCCGTCAATGGTGAGGCGCCCATCAAGTTGGTGACTGCCGTGAATCAAGATTGAACCGAACTGCTCACCTCGATTCCCCCCGACGTCGTGCATGTTGCCACCCACCCCCTGCAACGACGCGCCCACGGTCAGCGCCGCGAAGCCCTGGACGGTCTTGCCCGTCGGCAACACATCTAAGACCTCGCGCGAGAGGATGTTCTGCGTGATGACGTTCTGGACGTCGACCACGGGGGCCAAGCCGGTCACGGTGACCGTCTCTTCGAGCGCCCCCACCCGCATCTCCCCGTCCACTTGCGCCGTAATGCCCGTTGACAAGTCGATGCCGTCGCGCACAAACGTGCTGAACCCGGGCAACGTGAAGGAGACGCTGTATCTGCCAGGCGGGAGCCCCAGCATCCGGAACAACCCCTCAGCGTCGCTGGTCACGGACCGCACTTGCAGCAATGCTGGGCTAGAAGCTTCCACGGTCACGCCGGGAAGCACGCCACCAGTGGTGTCTGTCACGGTCCCCGCTATACCACCGGTCGTTGCCCTCTGCGCCCACAGCGCTGTCGGGGCGAGCAAGATCCCACCCACCACCAGTAAAAGTCCCACGATGCCTCGTCGGTCCATAATCCGTCCTCCTTCGTTCGATAGGTGGTTGTCCTCCACCCCGCGGTGGTAGCACTCGCAAGCGTATGAGGAAATCACCTGCCCCGACACCTTAACCTGCCAGTATGTGCAAGTCAATCAGCGTGCTCGTGAAATTTCCGAGCTGGAAGCGTCGCGATCCAAAACCGTGGATCCTAGCAGCCCGTGGTGAAAGTCGATCGAGCAGCCCCTTGTTATTGGCGAGGGGATCGACAGGATCGATCCCGCTCCTTACACTGTGGCGCATGGCCATGGGCACCCGCGACCCCGAACAACCTCCGTTGTGGATTGCCGCGTCGGATCTGCCGGTCTCGCCTGGGCATCCGTTCTACACGCGCTTGAATGCGTTGCTGGATGCCGACGGCTTCGACACCTTCGTGGAAGACGCCTGTCGATCCTTCTACGCGCCGGTGTTGGGCCGCCCGAGTCTGGCGCCCGGTCGCTACTTCCGCTTGTTGCTGGTTGGGTACTTCGAAGGCATCGATTCGGAGCGCGGCATCGCATGGCGTGCGGCGGACTCGCTGGCGGTGCGGAGCTTCCTGCGACTCGGGCTGGAGGAGGCGGCCCCGGATCACTCGACGATTTCGCGCACCCGCCGCGTGATCGATGTGGAGACGCACCGGGCGGTGTTCACGTGGGTCCAGCAGCGCCTGGCGGCCGCCGGCCTGTTGAAGGGCCGGACGATCGCGATCGACGCGACGACGTTGGAGGCCAACGCCGCCATGCGGAGTATCGTGCGCCGGGACACGGGGGAAGCCTACCAGGCGTATCTGACCCGCCTCGCCGCCGCCTCGGGGATCAAGACGCCGACGCGCGAAGTCTTGGCGCGGTTTGATCGCACGCGGAAGAAGAAAACCTCGAACAGCGAGTGGACCAGCCCCAGCGATCCTGACGCGAAGGTCGCGAAAATGAAAGACGGCCAGACGCACTTGGCGCACAAAGCCGAGCATGCGATCGATCTGGAGAGCGGCGCGTTGGTCGCGGTGACGGTGCAGGGCGCCGATCAGGGCGACACGAGGACGCTTGTCACGGCGGCGATCACGGCGGCCGAACAGGTGGAAGCCGCGCACGCGACGACCGACGCGCGCGGGAGGTTGGAGGACATCGTCGCGGACAAGGGCTATCACAGCAACGAGACGATGGTAGACCTGGCTGCGGTGGGCCTGCGGTCGTACATTTCGGAACCCGACCGTGGCCGGCGCGATTGGTCCGACGCGCCGGATGCGTACGCGCCCGTCCATGGGAATCGCCGCCGTCTCCGGGGCGCCCGCGGGCGACGCTTGCGGCGGCGACGGGCGGAACTCGCCGAGCGATCGTTTGCCCACCTCTATGAGACCGGCGGGATGCGACGCACGCACTTGCGGGGACACGACAACATCTTGAAGCGTCTACTGATTCATGGCGGCGGCTTCAACTTGGGGCTCGCGATGCGCCAGTGCCTCGGCATCGGCACGCCACGGCGCTTGCAGGGCCGCGCCGCAGGCGTCTTGGCTGTCTTCATCGCCGTATGGGCGCGCCTCGGCGCTCTCTGGGGGAACCATGAACCAAGATTCGTTGATCGATCGCCGGGGTCGTCGCCGCGTCATTGTTTTGAGCTGCTACCCGTCGCCGCGTGAATCGCAGGGTTTAAACACAGACTGCTAGGTCTCCAGGCAGAACCGCCTGGTCAACATAACGACTGGTCAGTATCACGTCAACATAGCGATTTGAAGCCGAAAATGGCGTCTTTCGACGTTTCATCGTCACCGCCGATGCAGCGCGACGTAGAGTCTGGCGCGTTCCTGGAAGGACTTGGCCAATGTATCGCGCCGATGTTCAGAATCGCCAACAAGGACGGCCTTCCACCGACCATCACGGTCAATCGAAGGCTGTCTTTCTTGATCAAGAGTGGTCGGGGCGAGAGGATTTGAACCTCCGACCCCTCGGTCCCGAACCGAGTGCTCTACCAGACTGAGCCACGCCCCGACATCAGAATTGAGTCAAGTGGAGAACTTAGTAACTCAGGTGATTGTAACAGGTAATTGTACTCGCAATTGTACCCGATTTACTTAATCATCAGATCCTCCGCATCCTCTGCCCGGACAGCGAGCTCTTCGGCCGCCGCGAGCGCGTGATGGGCGGTCAGATCGGGATGCAGCGGCGTGATCGACACGTACCCGTCACAGACCGCCTGATAGTCCGAACGGTCGTGCGGGTGCCACTGGTCCTGGCCTTCTTCGATCCAGAAGTACGGGCGCCCCTTGGGATCGTGACGCTCCGCGACGGACGTGATGTGGTTCCGCTTCGCCTGGACGGTGACTCGAAAGCCCTTCGGCAGCCCCCTCGGCACGTTCACGTTGAGAAACGTTTGCGGCGGCAGCGGACGCCGCAGCATCGCCTCGCCCAGCGTGACGGCCACCTGCGCAGCATGGCTGAAATCGTAGGCGGCGCGCATGGCGCGCCGCGAAACCGCCAGACTGGGCACACCCAGCAGCGCGCCTTCGAGCGCCCCGGCCACCGTCCCCGAATACGTCACATCGTCACCCAGGTTGTAGCCTTTGTTGATGCCCGAGACGACCAGATCGGGAAGGCGCTTGAGCACCTGCGTGACGGCGATGTTCACACAATCGGTCGGCGTGCCATCGACGCCGTATATACGGTCGCTGATCCGCTCGAGCCGAAGCGGACGCCGCAGGGTGAGCGCATGGCTGCTGGCGCTCGCCTCTTCGATCGGCCCAACAATAGTGACGTCGCCGAGCGTGCCGAGTGCCTCGGCGAGCGCCTTGATTCCGTCGGACCGGTATCCATCATCGTTGGTGACGAGAATCAGGGGCATGAGTATCCGTGAATTATATCGGACGCTGTACGCTCCGCCTGTTGACGGTCTAGGAGTTCAAGAGTTGATTGCCTGTGGCCGAACGACGCTGACCAACAGCAGCGTGGAGATAAGAGCAAGAGCGGCGCCGACAGCGAAGGCTGCCGCCGGGCCGACGACGGTCCAGATCAGACCGAACACGAGACTCGCCGCGAGCGCGCCGAGGCCCTGAACCGCGTGATAGATCCCGAACGCGAAGCCGCGTCGCGACGCCGGCGCCAGATCGGCAACCAGCGCCCGCTCTGACCCTTCGGCCAAGCCAAAGTAGAAGCCGTAGACGAGAAACCACGCTAGAAGCACCGCCAGCGAGCCGCCCACCGCGAAGCCGGCATAAACAGCAGCGTACACGAGCCAGCCGGCCGCAATCACCGCGCGGCGGTCGATCCGGTCGGACCAGGCTCCACCGACGACAGAGACGGTCGCCTTCACCACGTGGAGCGCCGACCACATGAGCGGCACGAGCTCGGGACCGCCCGCGGCATCCGTGAGCTTCAGCAACAGAAAGGCGTCGGTCGAGTTGCCGAGCGTGAAGAGCGCGAGAACGAGCATGAAGCTCTTGTATTCGCGCGGTAGCGGGTCGGGGCGTGCCCGGCCAACGCCGGACCCCGCCGGGAAGACCGACGCAACGCCGGCGGTGCCTTCGCGCACGAAGAAAATCAGCAGTACCCCAACCGCGCCAGGGATGATCGTGAGCGCAAAAAGCGTCCGGTATTCGCCCGGATAGAAATATAGAAACAGCGACGCAAGCGCCGGACCGAGGACCGCACCGGCGTGGTCCATGGCGCGGTGAAATCCATAGATCGTTCCTCGCGTCGCCTCGCTCCCCCAGGCGACGAGCATCGCATCGCGCGGCGCGCCTCGCACGCCTTTACCAATCCGATCCAGGAATCGGATCGTGAACACGTGCGGCCACGAGTGCGCGATCGACATCAGCGGCCGCACGACGGACGACAGCAGGTAGCCGACGAGAACAATCGGCCGCTTGCGTCGAGACCGATCCGCGAGACGACCGGACGCGATCTTGAGAATGCTGTTGGCCGCCTCCGCGGCGCCCTCGACGAGTCCGAGCGACACAACGCCACCACCCAGCACCTGCGTGAGGAAAAACGGGAGAAGCGGATAGATGGCCTCGGTCGCCGAATCGGTCGCAAGACTCACCCACCCGAGAAGCCAGACCTGACGTGGAAGGTTGAACACTGAAGACACAAAGGATAGACCATTCGGTGCTCGGTGCTGGATGCGGCGTGGCAGAGCGTTGCGGCGGGTCGTACAATAGAAGTCAGAGAAGTGAGCCATGTCGACGCTGGCCGAGGCTCTAGCGCGCGAGACCCGCGAGGGCGACCTGTACGACGTTCTGCCGGACGGCCGCCTCCGGTGCTACGCGTGCGGCCATTGCTGCCCGCTGCCCAGGGGCGCGGCCGGGGTGTGCAAGGTGCGCTTCAACAAGAACGGGCGGCTGCTCGTCCCCTGGGGCTACGTCGGCGGCGTGCAGTGCGACCCGATCGAGAAAAAGCCGTTCTTTCACGCCCATCCTGGCGCGCTGGCCTACAGCTTCGGCATGCTCGGATGCGATCTGCACTGCGGCTACTGCCAGAACTGGGTCACGTCGCAGGCGCTTCGCGATCCGGCAGCCGTCTCGCCGCCGCGCTTGGCTACTCCAGAAGACCTTGTGCGCGACGCGCTCGGCCTGAAGGCACGCGTCCTGGTGAGCACATATAACGAGCCGCTCATCACGAGCGAATGGGCCGTGGCCGTGTTCAAGGAAGCCAGGGCCGCCGGCCTGATCACCGGCTTCGTGTCCAACGGCAACGGCACGCCCCAGGTGCTCGAGTATCTCCGCCCGTGGGTCGATCTCTACAAGGTCGATTTAAAGAGCTTCGACGATCGCCACTACCGCCAGCTCGGCGGACGCCTGCAGCCGATTCTCGATACGGTCCGCCACCTCCACGCGATGGATTTCTGGGTCGAGATCGTGACGCTGCTGATTCGCGGATTTAACGACTCGCGCGACGAGCTCACACGGCTCACCGAGTTCATCGCGGGAGTATCGCCCGACATTCCGTGGCACGTGACCGCGTTTCACGCGGACTACAAGATGACCGACACCGGCGGCACGACGCCGGAGATGCTGCTCGAGGCCGCCGCGCTCGGCCGCGCGGCCGGCCTTCGCAACATCTACGCTGGCAATCTACCGGGCGAGGTCGGGGACTTCGAAAACACGCGATGCGGCACGTGCCGCGAGCTACTGATCGCGCGCTGCGGGTATTACATTCGCGACTACCGAATCACCCCAGACGGCCGCTGCCCCGCGTGCTCCACGCCCGTGCCGGGCCGCTTCGGTGATCGGTTCAGCGGACAGGTCACGTCCCGGCCGTTCCTTCCCGGCTCGCGCTCGCGCCTGTTGTTTCTCCGGATGTAAGTGACCACGGGCCGCGCTACAATCGATGCTTCCATGGTCCTCGACACGTTCAACCGTCCGCTGCGAAACCTGCGGCTCTCGGTCACCGACCGTTGCAATCTGCGCTGCCAGTACTGCATGCCGGAGGACGACTACGTGTGGCTGCCTCGCGAGGACGTGCTGCGCTTCGAAGAGATCAGCGCGCTGGTGGACGTCTTTCTCGTGCTCGGCGTCGCTCGCTTCCGGCTGACCGGCGGCGAGCCGCTGCTCCGCCGCGATCTCGCCTCGCTGGTCGCCATGATCTCGGCCAAGGCTGGAGTGACCGACCTCGCGATCACCACAAACGGCATCCTGCTCGCCGACGAGATCGAGGGCCTGAAGGCCGCCGGCCTCCGGCGGGTCACGGTCAGTCTCGACACGCTTCGCCGCGATCGGTTCGTCGCGATCGCGCGCTTCGACAAGCTCGAGCGTGTGAAAGCCGGCATCGACGCGGCTCACCGCGCCTTCTCAGCGACACCCGAGGCCGGCAGTGCTCGCTCGAAGCCGAGGAACACCGAAGCCGCACCCCCGTGTGGGGCGGGGACCCCACACGCGCTAAAAATAGATTCCGTGATCATCAGGAACGTCAACGACGATGAGCTCGTCGATCTCGTTGAGTACGGGAAGACGGCCGACGCCGAGGTCCGCTTCATCGAGTACATGGACGTCGGTGGCGCCACCCACTGGTCGAGGGCCGAGGTCGTCTCGCGCGCCGAAATACTAGGTCGCCTCTCGGCGCACTACGGAAAAATCGAGCCGGTCGTCGAGGAGTCGTCAGCACCCGCCAGCCGCTACCGCCTGCCGGACGGCGCCTCGTTCGGCATCATCGCCTCGACGACGGAACCGTTCTGCCGGAGCTGCGATCGCAGCCGCCTGACCGCCGACGGGATGTGGTATCTGTGCCTGTATGCCCCGCGCGGCATCGATCTGCGTGCGGCGCTCCGCCGCGGAGCGAGCCTCGAAGAGTTGAAAGAGTTGATTGGCGGCGGCTGGAGCGCCCGCGACGACCGCGGCGCCGAGGCGCGTCTGACGCTCGGCGAGCGCCGCGAGTTCCTGTCCCTGAAAGCTCTGCGCCAGGATCCTCACCTGGAGATGCACACGCGGGGGGGATGACTCCCTACAGCCTCGGTCCCATCGCGTCGTGCGCCGCGCGCACGAGAACGGCGCCGAGGGCGGCAGACGCCAGCACCAGCGCGGCCGCCGGATCGCTCACCACGGCAAAGCAGACCAAGACGCCAAGAACGCTACCGATGCCAGCGGCTGAAAGCGCGTCCGTGAGACGGCTGAACCGCCCTCGCGGGCAGCGATGATTCTCGGTCAGCGCGCCCATGTATCGAGGACAAGTGGTCACGTATCTCTGCTTATTGATCCTGGGCTAGGAGCGCTGTAGCGCCACTGCAGCTGATCGATCAGCTTGAAAGGCCCAGCTTGAAAAGCCACCCCACTACCCGTTCATGACGATAATCACGGCGAGCGCGAGCAGCCAGGGAACAGCGTATTGAGGCTCTCGCCAGGGGCCTCTAGATCTGCAGTCTGCAGATCCGGGTCGCGGACCGTCAATCATGGCTCTAAACCAAAGCATTCCTAAAGGCCCATGATCCGAATCACTCCGGCCATCGTCCTCGACGACCGGGAAATCCGGGAACGCTTCGTGCGGGCCTCCGGGCCCGGCGGTCAGAACGTCAACAAGGTTGCGACCGCGGTTGAGCTGCGTTTCGACGTTCGCGCCTCTTCGCTACCGGGAGAGGTCAAGGAGCGGCTGATCGCGCTAGCCGGGAGCCGCATGACCGACGAGGGCATGTTGCTCATCGACAGCCGCGAGCATCGAGCGCAGGCGCAGAATCGTCAAGCGGCGCGCGCCCGACTCGTAGCGCTCCTTCGGCACGCGGCCAGGCGGCCGAAGAAGCGCCGGCCCACCAAGCCTCATGCCGGGGCACGCGAAGCGCGGCTGACAACGAAGAAGCGACGCGCCGCGCTGAAGGCGCTGCGACGCCGTCACCCCGACGAGGGGTAGAACCTGCCGACATGGTCACCGTACTCGGCCGTGAGGTTCCACTGTTTTCGACTTCCGACCGAAGCCACTGCCAGAGGCTCATTGCAATTGCTGTCGCTCGGAATATGCCGAAAATTGTATCAGCGATGCCCAAACGGTCAGGCCACGCGACATTAACGGCGAAACCAAGAGGAAGTATCCGCCGAAGGGAGAGAACCGGGAGAGTGGCCTCTGTTGCAAGTTCGTTACAAACGGCGAGGCGGAAGTTGGTCGGGATGGCGGGATTCGAACCCACGGCCCCTTGACCCCCAGTCAAGTGCGCTACCAGGCTGCGCCACATCCCGACGAAATTATGCCGACCGCTTACGGCGCGCCGCCGCTCGGCGGCTCGGCTCCCTGCCGCGAGGCGGCTTCGCGCGCCCGACCGCCGCCAGCCGACGACGGCTTGCCGCCACACGCGGCACGACACGCAAGTACTGGCCGCCGTTGCCCGACGCGAGCAGCTCCAGGATCGATCGCAGCCCCCGCTTCACTTCCGTCAGCCGCTCACGTGCGTTCTGACCGATAAGCTCGCCAATCGCCGGCATGTCGACCGCGGCGGGCGTTGCATCCTCTTCCAATCGCCGGCGCGCGCCCGCAAGCGTGAGCCCTTCAACCAGCAAGAGGTGCCTGATCCGAGCGACCTGCTCGACGTCCGTACGCCGGTAGATGCGCGGCCCGCCGGAGGGTTTTGCGACGCCCAGCGCAGGAAATTCCGCCTCCCACGAGCGCAGCACGTAGGGCTGCACGCGCAACAGATCGCAGACCTCCGCCGCTTTGAACAGCGCACGCTTCGGGATATCGACGTCCCCTGAAAGTTCGAACATTGGCGGGAACCGCCCAAAAAGTATAGCACGCAGGTTAAGGACCTGAACTACTTCCGACGGCGCCGGACCTGGACGCGGGTCGGCGTACCGACAAACCCGAACTCGTCGCGAAGCCGGTTGATGAGAAACCGCTCGTACGAGAAATGCAACGTCGTCGTCACGTTGGTGAAGAAGACGAACGACGGCGGGGCGACGCCGACTTGCGCCGCATACATGATCCGCACGTGCCTGCGGCCGGGACTAACCGGCGGGTTGGAGGCCGTCACCGAGGCGATGAACTTATTGAGCGCCGGCGTCGGAATACGCTTGCGCCGCGCTGCCGCGACCTTGTCGATCGTCTCCAGCACCCTTGGCGCGCGCTCCCCTGTCAGCGCCGAGACGTGCAGGATCGGCGCATAGTCCAGAAACTTCATGCGCCGGCGCAGCTCTTCGTCGAACTCCTTGACGAACTGGGGGCCCTGGCTCTTTACGAGATCCCATTTGTTGGCGACAAGAACGATACCGCGGCCGGCGCGGTCGGCCTCGCCGCCAATCGCGGCGTCCTGGTCGCTCGCGCCTTCGAGCGCGTCAATGAGGAGCGCGACGACGTCGGCGTCGAAGATTGCCTTCTTCGCACCCGCCACGCTCACCAGTTCGACTTGGCCGCCGCTCCGCACGCGCCCGGGGCGGCGCATTCCTGCGGTGTCGAGCATGCGAAAGCGGCGGCCGTGCCACGTTAGGACGGCATCAATCGCATCCCGCGTCGTGCCGGGCATCTTGCTCACCAGCGCGCGCTCTTCCTTCAACAGCCGATTGAGGAGCGACGACTTTCCCACGTTGGGGCGGCCGACGATAGCCACCGTGATTTCCTGCGGGGCCAGCGCCTCGGGCTGAGAGCTGAGAGCTGAGGGCGGATCGCTGAGCGCCAAGCCTTGCGCCTTGAGCGCTTTCACGATCTCGTCGAGGAGATCTCCCACGCCTGTACCGTGCTCCGCCGAAATCTCGACGACCGGCTCGAATCCGACCTGGTAGAACTCCAACACACCTGCCTGGGCGCGCTTGTCGTCCGTCTTGTTCACGGCCAGCAGAATCGGCCGGCCCGTTTCGCGGAGCTCGCGCGCGATCGTCTCGTCGGCCGACACCAAGCCTTCGCGGCCATCCACCAGAAAAACCAGGAGATCGGCGCGGGTCATCGCCCGCTGTCCCTGGCGAACGACGAGCTCGTGCAGTGGATCTTCGCTGCCTCCGTACAAGCCCCCCGTGTCGGACAGCGCGAAGCTCGTGCCGCCCCACGACACCGGCCGGGTCAGCCAATCGCGCGTCGTGCCGGCAAGGGGCGCCACGATCGCACGCCTGGAACCGATCAGTCGGTTGAAAAGCGTTGATTTCCCGACGTTGGGCCGGCCGACCAGCACGACGCTTGGAGGTTTTCGGGCCATGCCTAAATCAATTTAGCCTCAGCCTTGACATCGCAAGTGACACAATCTATAGTAGTTATAAGACTTATTGAGACCCTAAGCTTGATCAAGGTCGACATCGTCAACGAAGTGTCGAGAAACGCAAACATCACCAAGGTGAAAGCCGAGGTGGCGGTCGACGCGGTGATCGACGCGATGCGCACCTCCATGCAGCGTGGGGAGCGGATTGAGCTGCGTGGCTTCGGGGTTTTCCAGGTGAAGCCGCGCAAGCGGGGCATCGGTCGCAACCCACGCACCGGCAAGGAAGTTCGGATTCCGCCGGGACGCACCATTCGCTTCAAGCCGGGCAAAGATCTGCAGCATATCGGATGACGTCGCGGCCCCGAGAGGGCCGCGCCACTACCTTGCCAGGTCTGAAGACCTGCGTTACAACTACCCATTTGGAGCCCGTTCTCGACGATCCCAGGCTGGCCGCTCTCCCGGAACCTGTCTGGCACCCTCGCCCCAAGTTCCACGACCGCATCTGGCGGCACGTCCTCTTCTTTGTGCTCACGGTCGGCACGACGACGCTCGTCGGCATCGAGCATTACTACGGGTTCCTGGCCGAATTCGCGCAGCCGACCGCAACGCTCGCGCCGGGCGACCTGTTCCGGCCAGAAACCTTTCTGACCGGATTCTGGTACAGCGGAACGATTCTCGCCATTCTCCTGTGCCACGAGCTGGGGCACTATTTCGCCTGCCGTTATTATGACGTCGATGCGTCACTGCCGTTTTTCATCCCGGCGCCGCTCCTGACCGGCACCCTCGGCGCGTTCATCCGGATTCGCGAGCCAATCGCCACCAAGCGCATGCTGTTCGACATCGGCATCGCCGGGCCGATCGCGGGATTCCTAGTCGCCGTCCCGGCGCTGTTCATCGGCTTGTCGCTGTCGTCGGTCGCCCAGTTGCCGCAGGAGTTCACTGGGTACGCGCTTGGCGAGCCGCTGCTGTTCCAATTCGTCTCGAAGATACTGTGGGGCACGCCGCCGGAGGGCTATTCGATCAACATGCACCCGATGGCGTTCGCAGCGTGGTTTGGCCTGCTCGCCACGGCGTTGAATCTGTTTCCGATCGGTCAGCTCGACGGCGGACACATTTCCTACGCGCTGCTGGGCCGGCGATCCTCGCGCCTCACGCTCCTGACGCTCGGCCTGACGATCGTGCTGACCTATTTCTCGTCGAGTTGGATCGTGTGGACCGGGCTCATGATCGTGATGCTGCTTCTGTTCGGCCCGCATCATCCACGGACATTCGACGAGGACGTGCCGCTCGATCCCACACGGGTCAGGCTCGCTCTCGTCGCTCTCGTGATGCTCATTGTGTGCTTTACCCCGGCGCCAATCGAGCCGCTGGAGCTGATACGCCGGTGAGGCTCAGAAATTGCAACGTGCAAGTTGAGAATTGCAAGCTGATTCTCGGGTTCAAACCGAACAGGTAGACCTCAGTCTGCGGTTTGCAGTTTGCCACCTCAAAGGACGCTGACCGGGTCGACGTCAACCATCGTGCGTCGCGCAAGGTCGGGACGATCGGCTATCGCCGACATCAGCGCTTCCCTCATTCGCTTGCGGTTGCTCCCCTTCACGAGCAACTGGGCGCGGTACTCCCCTCGCAGCCGTCCGAGGGGAGCTGGCGCCGGTCCGAGGAGGCGGAACTCGCGTCCACCTTCGTTTGCCTCCCGCATCGTCTCCACGATATCCGCCGCATCGTTCATCGCACCGTCAAAGGTGCGCGAGCGAACGACGGTATTGATGAGCGAGACGAGCGGCGGATAGCGCATCTCGCGCCGGAACCGCAGCTCGCGTTCGTAGAACGCAGGATAGTCCTGCCGGCAGGCCAACTGAATGCTGTAGTGATCCGGATAGACGGTCTGGATGATGGCCTGCCCCGGCTGCTCGCCGCGCCCGGCCCGGCCGGCCACCTGCGTCAGCAACTGGAAGGTCCGTTCCGACGCCCGAAAGTCGGCCAGCCCGAGGCCGACGTCGGCCGAGATCACGCCGACCAGCGTTACACGCGCAAAGTCGTGGCCCTTCGCGATCATTTGGGTGCCGACGAGCACGTCGATGTCGCCGTCGCGGACGCGCGAGAGCAACCCGACGAGCGCCCCCTTACGCCGCACGGCATCGCGATCCATTCGCGCGACGCGCGCACCGGGATAGAGTCGCTTCACCTCCGCTTCCACACGCTGGGTGCCAAACCCCGCCTGTTCCAGATACGGCGCGGCGCACAGGGGACATGTGGACGGCACGCGAGACGCGTAGTTGCAGTAGTGGCAGCGGGCGCGACGGGCTGTGCCTTCGCCGTGGACGACGAGAGAGATGCTGCAATTCTGGCACTCGATGGTGCCGGCGCACTGGCGGCAGAACACCATGGTCGCAAAGCCTCGGCGATTGAGCAGCACCAGCGATTGCTCGCGCCGCGCGAGCCTAGCCTCGATCGCGTCTTGTAGCGCGCCGCTGAGAACGACTTCGGGGCCGAGGGCGGCATATTCCTCACGCATGTCGACAACCGTGACCATCGCGAGCGGCCGATCGAAAACGCGGCGCTCGAGCACCATGCGGTCGTACCGGCCGATCACTGTGTTGTGGTAGCTCTCCATGGACGGCGTCGCCGACCCGAGCACGACCAGCGCGTTCGCGCGCTGCCCGCGCACGATGGCCACGTCACGGCCGTTATAGCGAGGGCTCTCCTCCTGTTTGTACGAGCCGTCCTGCTCCTCGTCCACGATGATGAGGCCGACGCGCTCGAGCGGGGCGAACGCCGCCGATCTGGTGCCGACGACGACGTCGATTGCGCCGCCCCGGATGCGCTGCCACTGATCGTGCCGCTCACCGTCCGACAATCCGCTGTGCTGGATGGCCACGCGGTCGCCGAACGCTTGCCGAAACAAGGATGCGACGGCGGGCGTCAGCCCGATCTCGGGCACGAGCATCAACACGTTCTGGCCCCTCGCACGGACGGCCAGAGCGAGCCGCAGGTAGATTTCTGTTTTGCCGCTGCCAGTGACGCCGAGCAGCAGCGCCACGCGGAACCGACCCATCTCAACCAGGGCGCGCAACCGAGCGAGGCCTTCGCTCTGCTCTATCGTCAGACGGCGATCGACGTCGGCGGCATTCGGTGCGAATGCGGCCGTCTCGAACGGGTCGCGGTTCACGCGCTCCCGACGAAGGTTGACCAGGCCGTGGCGCGCTAGCCTGCCAAGGGTATCCGCAGTTATGCCGCGCACGCCGAGCTGGAGCGATGGGATGCTCGTCCGTACGCCGGCAAGAAGCTCGAGCGCCTCGCGCTGTTTTGTCGTGATTACACGTAGCGCGGTGCCAGGTTGTGCGGTCCTTTTCGCGCCGCGGGCGTCGCGCCCCTGAAAGGGCCGCGCCACCCCACCGAGCGCCGCGAGACCCGCCGCTGTGATCACGACCACGCGCACCGTTTTGTGCGCATCGACCCGCTGGCCGCGTGTTTGAGGCGGGAGCACGGCAGTAATCGTTTCGCCCGTTCCGGCGGCATAGTACTCGGCCGTCCAGCGCGCGAGCTCGAGGACGTCGGCGGGCACGAACCCTTCCGAGTCAAGGACCTGCCGAACCGACTTGATGTCTTTGCCCCTGACTCCATCGTCTGTGGTGATCCCGGTCTCGACGACGATACCGGTCAACAGTCGTGCTCCTACGGGTACGACGACCCGGGCGCCGACAGGCGGTGTGACCGCACCGTCGGGAACGCCGTAGGTCAACAGGTCGAGGGTGGGGACTGGGACGGCAACGCGAATAAGCACTGGAAAGTTAGAAACTAGAAGTCAACAGGAAGAAGGACAAGAGAAAAAGCTCGAAGTCCCAACTTCTGATTTCTAACTTAGCAGTCTCTTGACGAGCTTCATGTCCTCCCACACTTCCCGTTTCGACGCCGGGCTTCGAAGTAAGTATGCAGGGTGGAACGTGGGGACGAGCTTCGCGCCGCGGTACTCGTAGACGCGGCCGCGCAGCCTCGAGATCGGGTCGAGCGTACGGAGCAGCGCACGAGCGGCAAACGTACCGAGCGCCACGATCACTTTCGGCTTGATGACGTCGACCTGCTGGAACAGGAACGGCTCGCAGGTCTCGACCTCGTCCTGCTCAGGATTGCGGTTCTGCGGCGGCCGGCACTTGATGACGTTGGCGATGTAAACGTCCTCGCGCGTGAGGCCAATTGCCTCCACGATCCGCGTCAGCAGCTGACCCGCGCGGCCGACAAAGGGCTCCCCCTGGATGTCTTCGTCGGCGCCGGGCGCCTCGCCGATGAACATTAGGCTGGCAGTCGGATTCCCTACGCCGAACACGATCTGCCGTCGTCCCAGCGCGTGGAGCTTGCAGCGCGTGCACTCGCCGATGTCGGTCCGGAGGGCAGCGAGCGCGTCGGCAGGCGACAGCATCATAAGGGAGCTGTGTGGCTGTCCGTCGACCGGGGCTTGCAAAAGGGGCAAGGCGCCTTTTTGGCGCCACGCGGGGTCGCGGTTGACGCCCGCGACCCCGAGCTCGGCGGCGAATCGAAGATGCTCCTTGATGTGGTCTCGGTTCTCGCCCTGCATTAACACTTACTCACGGTCGTGTCCGGCTTTGGCCGGACCACTCACGAGCAGCTTCTCGACGCGATCGAGGATCTCCGCCGCGACGCGAGCCTTCGACAACACGGGCAGCGTTTCGGCGCCGTTGCGTCCGACGATGGTCACCGCGTTGGTGTTCACCTCGAATCCCGCATCCTCGCGCGACACATCGTTGGCGACAACGAGATCGGCATGCTTCTGCTCGCGCTTGGCTGTCGCACGCGCCACGACGCCTTCGGTTTCGGCCGCGAATCCAACCAGCAGCGGCCCCTCGTCTGATGCCAGGCGCCGCTTGCCGAGATCGCCCAAGATGTCGGGTGTCTTTTTCAGCGTGATCGTCAGCGTGTCGTCTCGTTTGGACACTTTGTGCGGCGCGCGCTCAGAGGGCGCATAGTCGGCGACGGCCGCCGCCATAACCACGACATCCGCGCGGGCAGCGTGCATCAGGACCGCCCCGTGCATCTCGGCCGCGCTTCGCACGCGGACAAGCTCCCAAACCCGCGGAGGCTCGAGCGACGCGGGTCCCGCGATGAGCGTGACCTCAGCGCCGCGGCGCGTGGCTTGGTCCGCAATGGAGAATCCCATCCGGCCGCTCGATCGGTTGCCGACGAACCGTACGGGATCGAAATCCTCGTAGGTCGGACCCGCCGTCACGACGACGCGCTTGCCGCGCAGCGGGCCTTTCGGCCGGAGCACCGCCTCGGCGGCCGCGACGATCTCGTCCGGCTCCGCGAGGCGGCCCTTGCCAATCCAACCGCACGCGAGGTACCCCTCGCCTGGCTCCACAAACCGCACGCCGCGCGCAGCGAGCGCGTCGAGATTCCGCCGCACCGCCTCATGCGCAAACATCTGCGAGTTCATGGCCGGCGCCATCAGAACGGGCGCAGGCGTCGCCACGTACAGCGTCGAGAGGAAATCATCAGCAATCCCGTTTGCGAGCTTGCCGACGATATTGGCAGTGGCCGGCGCGATGAGCAGCAGGTCGATCGACGAGGCGAGCGCGATGTGCTCGATGTCGGAATTGGCGCCAGGCTCGAACTGGTCGGTAATGACCTTGCGGCGCGTGATTGCCTCGAAGGTCACCGGCCCGATAAAGCGCGTCGCAGAAGCCGTCATGACGGCTACGACTTCGTGTCGGCGCTTCTGCAAGCCGCGCGCGACTTCAATAGCCTTGTAGGCGCCCACGCCGCCGGCAACGCCCAATGCAATCAGCATAGGGAATCACCCGTTTCGATCGTCCTCGATCTTTTCCACGACCTTCCTCATGACTTCCTACTCCGCGAGGGTCGTCTTCTTGTGTTCGCCGGCCCCCACGCGAGGCGTCGCGCCGGCAAGGAGTTGGCGTGCCCTCGCGCCAGCAGTGACGACGAACTCGAACGAATTCGACAACTTGCTTCGATCGATCATGCAACCTTCTTCCAGCGGCTGCCCGCTCACACAAACGTTTTCACGATTCCTTCCGCGGCGCCGCGCATCCGTTTCAGTCTCGCCCGTTCGGACCAGACGATGCTGCGCAACCGATCGACGGCGCCGGTCAGCTCGTCGTTGATGACGACGTAGTCATAGTCGCGGAACGATGGCACTTCGTCACGCGCCACTTGGAGCCGCTGCTGGATGGCCACCTCAGTGTCCTTGTTCCGGCCGCGCAGCCGTCGTTCGAGCGCCTCGAATGAGGGGGGCATCACAAAAATGGAGGTAGCTTCGACGCCTCGCCTGCGCACCTTCTGCGCACCCTGCACGTCGATGACCAGCACCACATCGTCGCCCGCCAAGCGTATCCGCTCGGTGTCGCCGGCTGACGTCCCGTAAAGGTTGCCGAACACTTCGGCCCACTCAAGGAACTCGCCCGCGGCGACCATCGCCTCGAAACGATCGCGCGTCACAAAATTATAATCCACCCCGTCGGTTTCGCCCTCGCGCGCACACCGCGAGGTGTAAGAGCGCGACAATCTGAGGAGCACGGTCTGCTTCACGAGCCCCTCAACAAGCGTGGTCTTGCCCGCGCCCGACGGCGCCGACACGATGAAGAGCAGGCCGCGATCGCCTGCCTTGGACTCTGCCGAGGGGCCCGCCCCGAACCGCGTCGAGGGATCACTCGACATTCTGAACCTGCTCGCGCATCTTCTCGAGCTTGGCCTTCGCCGCGATGATGAGTTCGGATACCCGCAGGCCGTCGGCCTTGGAGCCCATCGTGTTCACCTCGCGATTCATCTCCTGGAGCAGGAAGTCAAGCTTGCGGCCGCAGGGCTCGGCGGC
Source organism: Vicinamibacterales bacterium (assembly GCA_965197865.1). GTDB lineage: Bacteria > Acidobacteriota > Vicinamibacteria > Vicinamibacterales > CAVVIG01 > CBDANZ01. The sequence continues at coordinate 594,448 of CBDANZ010000004.1, read as the reverse complement.
CTCGGCGAGCTCGGTCCAGTGCCCCAGGTGGCCCCGAAAGCGCGCGACCTCCTCGCTGATGTCGGAACGTGCCGCCAGGCGGACGATTTCCTGCGCGACGGCGGTCTCGTCGGCTGCAAGCTCGGTGCGCAGATGCTGCACGCGCGCGGCGAGCCGCTGCTCCATCGCAGCGCGGCCATCGTCGGCGGCAACGGCAATGCGCTCTATGAGGTCCGCCACAAGTGCGCGGCGCTCCTCCAGCTCGCCACGCAGGTGGTCGCCCTCCCGCGCGCGCATCACATCCAGGTCGGCCAGCGCATCATCCACCGCTTGACGACCACGAGCTGCAACCTCGAGCATCATCGTTTCGTCGGCGGGAGTCTGCCGTTCGCGGATCGTGATCACCTGCGGAAGCCGCAGCAGATCGCCAGGAGTGAGGGCTCCGCTCACCAGCCCGCGCGCCCGCGCCTGCTCCATTGCCGATTCGAGCGCCCGGCCGAACTCCTCGTTGAACTCCACATCCACGCCTGGTGCCTGGCGACGCTGCATCGATAGGCTCAGTTCCACGCGTCCGCGCGCCACGCGTCGGCCAACCTGCGCACGTACACCGCTCTCCATCGCCGCAAGCGCCTGCGGAACGCGGAGCTGCACATCGAGGTAGCGATGGTTCAGGGCACGGATGGTGACACTGATTGTCGCGCGATCGTCCTCGCGCGTCACGTTCGCAAAGCCGGTCATCGATTTGATCACTGCAGAAGCCAGCTTTCCTTCCCTGGCGCCGGGGCCCACCCCCGGCGCGAACTGACGCTGATGCCCGTCCTCGGCTATCCATGGTCTCGGCCGCGGATGGCCGCAGGCGCACCTGCCCTACGAAGGCACTATGCGCCGTTCGGGCTTGCGCGCTTCGAGGAGCTGCAACTGGTACAGCATCGCGTAGGTCCCCGACGGCTGGGCCAGGAGCTCGTCGTGGCGGCCGGTCTCGACGATGTAGCCGCTTTCGAGAACGACGATGCCGTCGGCCCGCCGGATGGTCGACAATCGGTGCGCGATCACGATTGACGTCCGGTTGTGCATCAGGTTCGCCAGCGCGTCTTGCACCAGCAGCTCTGCCTCGGTGTCGAGCGCCGAAGTGGCCTCGTCGAGCACCAGAATCGGCGCGTTCTTGAGAATCGCCCGCGCAATCGCGATCCGCTGCCGCTGTCCGCCGGACAGCCGCTGTCCGCGCTCCCCGATCACCGTGTTGTAACCCTGCGGCAGCGCCGTGATGAACTCGTGGGCGTGCGCCGCTTTGGCCGCCGCCTCGATCTCCCCGTGGTTAGCGCCGGGCACGCCGTAGGCGATGTTGCTCGCCACGGTCTCGTCGAATAGTACCGTCTCCTGGGTGACGAACCCGATCTGCCGCCGAAGCGACCCCAGCGTGACGTCGCGCACCTTCACCCCGTCGACGAGAATGCTGCCGCTCGTCACGTCGTAGAAGCGCGGCAGCAGGTTCACGAGCGTGGTCTTGCCCGCGCCGCTTCGGCCGACGATCGCAATCATCTGACCCGCCCGCACGCGAAACGACACGCCCCGAAGAATGCGGCCGACTCCTTCGTCGTAGCCGAACGTCACGTTGCGGAACTCGATCTCGTGGCCAAACGGCTGGAGCGGCGGCGCAGCCGGCCTTTCCTTCACCTCGGTGTGCACGTCGAGCATCTCGAAGATGCGTTCGGCGGCCGCCATGGCCTGCTGGAGGCTGGCGTTCACGCGGCTGAGCTTCTTGGCCGGGCCGTACATGAGGAACATCGCCGCGATGAAAGACGTGAACTCGCCCAGCGTGAGACTGCCGGCTGCGATCTCACGGCTCCCGTACCACAGCGCGCCCGCCATCGCCGCGCCGCCGAGCACCTCCATGAGCGGCGGCAGGCTGGACAGCGCCGCCGTCACCTTCATGTTGGTGCGAAAGAGGTGGTACCCCACGCGTGCGAACTTCTCGGCTTCCTTGTTCTCCGTGCCAAACGCCTTGACGATGCGGTGCCCGGTGAGCGCCTCGGCGCTGGCGTGAGAGAGCTGTTCGAGCGCCTCCTGGCTTCGCCTCGTCGTGCGGCGCACGCGCTGGCCGAGGCGGACGAGCGGGTAGACGATGACCGGCGCGCTGATGACACAGAAGATGGCGAGCCACGCGTCGTAATAGAACATCAACGCCGCAAAGGCGAAGAGCGCGAGCGACTCGCGCGCCAGATCGCCCGCCGTCTCCGCCACCGCCTGCTGGATCTGACCCACGTCGTTGTTGATCCGCGACATGAGCTGACCGGTAGTCCGCTGCGCGAAAAACCCTGACGACTGCCCGAGGATGTGGCGGTACAGCGCGTTGCGCACGTCCATCACCACGCGCTGGCCCACGCCGGCCATCAAGTACGACGACACGTACGAGCCAGCGCCTTTCAGCAGGTACATGAGCACGAGCGCCCAAGCCGTGAAGGTGAGCCCTTCCTGATTGCGGAGCGTCTGGTCGAGGATGGGCTTGATCACCCACGCGAGACCGCCGGACCCGGCAGCGTACACGAGCATGCCGGCCATCGCGCACGCCATCCGCCAGCGATAAGGCTTCGCGTAGCGGAACAGGCGACCGAGCGGTGTGGGCGCGCTCACAACTGCGTGGTGGTCACCCGGTACCCGTGGGGATGGGTCCGGTGCCACTCCCAGGCCGTGCGGACAATCGAGTCCAGGTCGGGGAATCGGGTCTTCCAGGATAGATCGGCCTGCGCCTTGTCGGGCGCTGCGTAGAGCGCCGCCGCGTCGCCGGCGCGCCGTGGCGCCAAGCTCCACAGCACCGGGCGGAGCGTGACGCGCTCAACCGTTTCGATCACTTCGCGCACCGAATGTGGACGGCCGGTCCCGAGATTATAAACGCCCGAGCGGCCGCTGTCGGCAATCATCTCGAGCGCCTTCACGTGCGCATCCGCAAGGTCCGAGACGTGGATGTAATCGCGCAGGCAGGTCCCGTCGGGAGTCGGATAGTCGGCGCCGAATACCTGCAGGCGCGGTGCCCCGCGCGTCGCCTCGATTGCCCGCGGGATGAGGTGCATCTCAGGCGAATGATCTTCGCCAATCTCTCCATCGGGATCGGCGCCGGCGGCGTTGAAGTAGCGGAGCGCGGCCCAGCGCAGGCCGGACGCGCGGGCCAAGTGCGGCAGCGCTCGCTCGACGGCCAGCTTCGTCTCACCGTAGCTGTTGATCGGATTCTGCGGATGGGTTTCCGCGATCGGGATGTCGATCGGCTCGCCGTAGATGGCGCAGGTCGACGAGAACACGAAGAGCGAGACCCCTTCGGCGGCCATCGCTTCGAGCACCCTCAGCGCGCCGAGTACGTTGTTGTGGTAGTAGCGGACCGGCTCGCGCACCGACTCGCCGACGTCCAGAAAGGCAGCGAAATGCATCACGGCCGAAACGGCGTGCCGCCGAAGCGCCGCCCGTACGGCGTTCGTGTCGGTGATGTCGCCTTCGACCAGCTCGCCCCAGCGGACGGCCTCGCGATGACCGGCTACGAGGTTATCGAAGACCACCGCCTGATAGCCGGCCTGTCTCAACGCCTTGCATGCGTGGCTGCCGACGTAGCCGGCGCCGCCCGTCACCAGTACGCGGCGCGGATCAGCGGCCAATGGAGAAATAGGTGAAGCCGAGCGCGCGCATGTGCTCAGGCGAGTAGATGTTGCGGCCGTCGAAGACGACCGGCGAACGAAGGAGCTGGCGCATTTTCTTGAAATCGGGCTCCCGGAACTCGTTCCACTCGGTGACAATCGCGAGCGCGTCGGCGCCAGACAGCGCGTCGTAGCTCTTCCCGCAGAGCGCAATGCGATCGCCAAAGATGCGCCGCGCGGCTCCAGAAGCCTCCGGATCGTAGGCGCGCACGCGCGCGCCAAGCGCCAGCAGGCGCTCGATGATCCCAATCGCCGGTGCTTCGCGCATGTCATCGGTTCGCGGCTTGAACGCCAGACCCCAGAGCGCAATCAGGCAGCCGCTCATGTCGCCAAAATGCGTTTGCATCTTGCAGACGAGCCTCCCCTTCTGCGCTTCGTTCACGGCCTCGACGGCGGCAAGAACCTTGAAGTCGTACCCCAGGTCGCCCACCGACTTCAGGAGCGCCTTCACGTCTTTCGGAAAGCAGCTTCCGCCGTACCCGACGCCCGGAAACAAGAACGAGGTGCCTATCCGGCGATCCCCTCCAATCGCCTTGCGCACCTCGTCGACGTCGGCTCCGACCAGCTCACAGACGGTGGCGATCTCATTCATGAACGAGATCCGCGTCGCCAGAATGGAATTCGCCGCGTATTTCGACAGCTCGGCGCTCCCTGTGTCCATTAGCATGATCGGCGCGCCGGTGCGCGTGAAGGGAGCGTAGAGCTCCTTCATCGCCTCGGCCGACCGCTCATCATCCGCGCCGATGACCACGCGGTCGGGCTTCATGAAGTCTTCGATCGCGGCGCCCTGCTTCAGGAATTCCGGGTTGCTGACGACGCTGAAAGGCTGCGTGGTTTCCTCAGCGATCGCCGTGCGCACGCGCTTCGCTGTGCCCACCGGAACGGTACTCTTGTTCACGACCACGGTGTACCTGCTTATCGCTCGTCCAATGTCGCGCGCGACGTCGAGCACGTGCTGCAGATCGGCCGCCCCGTCTTCGCCCGGCGGCGTGCCGACCGCGATGAAGACGATCTCGGACGCCGCCACGGCCGCCTTCAAATCCGTGGTGTAGCTCAGGCGCTCTTCCTCGTGATTGCGCCGCACCATCTCCTGGAGCCCGGGCTCATAGATGGGTATTCGATCTGCCCGAAGCGTCGCAATTTTCCTTAGGTCGTTGTCAACGCAGACCACGTCATTTCCGTTTTCGGCCAGGCACACGCCCACCACCAGACCGACATATCCTGTTCCGACAACGGCGATCTTCATCTTTATTCCCTGGCTGATTCGAACGAGAGTATCACAACAACATGCTGATTCTGAACGACTTAGCTCACCGTACGCGGCACGCGGCATGTAGCCCCCAGCGCCAACCCCCCGGAGCCAAGCACCCCTATGGTAACGTCGCCAAGGTGCGCATTCTTGTCGACTACCGGCCGGCCCTCAAGGAGCGGAGCGGCGTCGGCGAATACACGCACGAGCTCGTCCGCGCCCTGCTCGCCACATTTCCTCCGGCCGCGCCAAGCAGTGCGCTCGATCTGACGCTCTTCTCCAGTTCGTGGAAGGATCGCTTCGAGCCTTCGGCCGATCTTGTCGGCGCAACCGTTGTCGATTGCCGCGTGCCGGGAAGCCTGCTGAACTTGGCGTGGCATCGCCTCGGCTGGCCTGCTGCCGAGACGCTCACCCGTCGGGGATTCGACGTCACGCACTCGCTTCATCCGCTTCTTCTCCCCGCCCGGAACGCCGCCCAGGTCGTCACGATCCACGATCTCAACTTTCTGTCCCATCCCGAGCGTACGCGCGCAGAGATCCGGCGTGACTACAAGGCGCTCGCCCGCCGGCACGTGCGCCGATCTGACAGCGTGGTCGTCGTCTCGAAGTTCACCGCGAGCGAAGTCGAGCGGCAGCTCGGCGTGCCCTTCGATCGGATTTCGGTATGCTCGCCGGGCGCGCCTGCGTGGGCCCCGCGGGAACGGCCGCCGGCCGACGGAGGGTACGTCTTGTTTTTCGGCACTCTCGAGCCAAGAAAGAATGTGGGAGGCCTGCTCGACGCGTACGAACGGCTCGCCGCGAGGCGGCCGGGCCTTCCTCCACTCGTTCTTGCAGGAAAGGCGACCGCCGCGGCGCAACCCTGGCTCGACCGCCTGGCGCGCGCACCGCTCGGCGGCCTCGCGCGACACATCGGGTACGTGGACCCCGCCAATCGTCGTGCATTGTACGAAGGCGCCCGGCTGCTCGTTCAACCCTCGTTCGAAGAAGGCTTCGGCATCCCGGTCATCGAGGCGATGACGCTCGGCGTGCCGGTTGTCGCCTCCAACCGGGGGGCTCTGCCCGAAGTGCTGGGCGACGCCGGAGCGCTGGTGAATCCGGACGACAGCGAACAGCTCGCGGCGGCCATCGAACAGATCCTCGACGATGACGCGTACGTGGCGCAGTCGGCGGCAAGATCCGTTGCGCGCGCGCGGGAGTTTAGTTGGGGACGTACCGCCCGTCGGATGTACGAGACGTACGCGCAAGCCATTGAGCGCCGACGCCTCGGGCATCGGGACTGAGGGGCCGGAGTCCACGAATGTCGTGTGCCTCGAATCCCTGAGTGCATTGAGTTAGCGTAGTTATCAGTCATCAGCTCTCACGTTTCAGCCCGATGTGTCCTGCCGAGAGCTGAAACCTACGCAGCACAAGTGAAGTTCGAGAATAGGTGATATGCGAATCGGGATCGACGCGCGCGAGCTCTGCGGCCGCTCCACCGGCGTCGGGCGGTATCTGAGCGGTCTTCTCGCCCAGTGGAGCGCCAACGAGAAGGCGCGGCCGCACGACTTCGTGTTGTACGCGCCCGAGCCGCTCGAGTTCGCGTACGACGTCCACCGGTTCCCGACGCGAATCGTTCCCGGGTCCGGCGGGAGCTGGTGGGAGCAGGTGCGGCTCCCCTCGGTCGCAGCTAGGGACCGCCTCGACGTGTTCTTCGCACCGGCCTATACCGCTCCGCTCTTCCTTCGGGTGCCGACGGTGGTCGCGATCCACGACCTTTCGTTCGCGGCGCACCCGGAATGGTTCTCGACACGAGAAGGCATCCAGCGCCGCCTGTTGTCGCGCCGCGCCGCTTCGCAGGCGCGCGCCGTCGTGACGATCTCGCAGTTTTCATGCGGCGAGCTTATCGAACGCTACGGCCTTTCCCCGTCCCGCGTCCACGTGATTCCACCCGGGATCATGCCACCCGCGTGGTCAACGATGGCGGATCGCAGCCGACCAAACGTCTTGTTCGTCGGATCGATTTTCAACCGGCGGCACGTGCCGGATCTGATTCGCGCGTTCATGCCAATTGCGCGCGCCTACGACGCCGCGACGCTCGACATCGTGGGCGCCAATCGCACGCATCCTCGGCAAGACATCGCCGAGGCCATCGCGACGGCAGACGTCGTCGGCCGCGTGACGTGGCGTCAATACGTATCAGACGAAGAGCTCGGCCGGTTGTACGCGCAAGCGCGGGCGTTTGCGTTTCTATCGGAATACGAGGGTTTCGGGCTCACGCCGCTCGAGGCGCTAGCAGCCAGCGTGCCGCCAGTTCTGCTCGATACCGAAGTGGCACACGAAAGCTGCGGCAACGCGGCACTCTACGTTCCGCTCGGAAACCTCGCCGCGACAATTCGAGCCCTTGAGCAGTTGCTGTTCGACGAGACAATTCGACAGAACCTGCTGGCCGAGGCGCCGCGAGTGCTGGCGAAGTACAGTTGGCCGGTCGCGGCGCGCGAGACGCTGGCGGTGATCGAGGGGGGCGCCTGAAGGAGGACGCTGGCACTACCGGCGCAAGGGGTCAGCCTGAAGGGCGACGCGACCAATGACATGCTCACCGTGACTAATCTATCCATCATCATCGTGAGCTTTAACGCTCGTGCAGACCTCAAACGCTGCCTTGCCTCGCTTCACCACCCGCCGCCGACGATTGACCACGAGATTATTGTCGTGGACAGCCAGTCGAGCGATGGCAGTGTGGACGCGGCGCGCCGCTGGCTGCGCGTGCGTGTGATTGAGTCCGGTGACAACCGGGGCTACGCCGCAGCAAACAACATCGGGATCCGCGCCAGCACGGGCACGAACCTTCTTCTGCTCAATCCGGACACGGTCGTACCGGCCGTCGCCATCGACAAACTGATGCAAGAACTGAGGCGGCACCCCGAGGCCGCCGTCGTCGGACCGCGTTTGGTGGATGGAGATGGACGCGCCGAGCTGTCGTTCGGAGAAATGATCTCGCCGCTTGCGGAGCTACGACAGAAGCGGCTGGTTCGCGGGCATGAGCGGTGCCAACCCTGGGCGTCGCGGCGGGTCGAAGAGATGACGCGCGGCGAGCGCTGGCCCGACTGGGTCAGTGGCGCTTGTCTCCTCGTGCGCCGCCCGGACGCCGAGGCCGCCGGGTTGCTCGATGAGCGCTACTTCATGTACGCCGAGGACGTGGACTTCTGCGCGGCCATTCGGGCCCGCGGCCGTAAGATCTTCTTCACGCCGGCGGTCGAAGTCGTACACCTGCGCGGCCGCTCCGCCGCGACCTCACCTGCCGCCACGCGCGCCGCCTACCGGCGCAGCCACCTTGCCTTCTACGAAAAGCACCACCCGCGGCTCGCCCCGCTGCTGCGCGTCTATCTGCGGCTGTTTCGGACGTAGAAGCCATTTCATCACCTCTGACGTAGCGCGGGGCTTCAGACCCGCTCCGGTGCTCGCCGCAGGTTCTGCAGGCCTAAAGACCTGCGCTCCACGAGGCGAACGACGGCCCGCTAGGTCATGAAGCGGCTTCCAGCGCCCTGCACACCCCCGCCCGAAGCGCCGACAACCTGGTTAGATGAGCTGGGCGTGTGCTTCATGCGGCCGCCGAGTGCCGGGGAACGTGGCGGTGTGCCGCTGCGGCGCGGAGCCGCCGGCAGAAAATAGGATCCGAACCGGCGTCAGAACGCCCGTCCTGGCTGACCTCGACGCTCGTCGTCTTCGCCGCGCTGGGCGGAGTTGTGTTCGGAGCGTACTGGTTCAACCGTGCGGCTCCGACCTCGCCCGATCCCGTGCCAGCGGCTGCTGCACCTGGGGACGCCGCCCCACAGCCCGCCGCTCAACTTCCTGTCGTACCCCAAGTCGCTGGATCCGCCCCGCCTGTGACGCCGCCCGCCGCACCTCCGCCTGCTCTTCCCGCGCCGACGACCCCATCGGTTCCCTCTCCCATGGCAGCGCCCGAAGACATACGCGGCCGCATGATGCCGGCGGTCGTGCTCGTCGAAGCGTCCGGCAGCCGGGGCAGCGGGATTTTCGTCGCCGTGGATACGCTTCTGACTAACGTTCATGTCGTCGGGGGCAGCAGCTCTGTGACGATTCGCGGCATCAGGGGGCCAGACGATGTCCGCGCGCGTGGAGGCAAGGGCGCGGGAGGTCGACATCGCGGTCCTGAAGGTATCGAATCCCGATCGCGCCCAGTCGATCCTCTCGCTCGGGTCGGCGTACGAGGTGTGTATGGGGCACGAAGTGGTGGCCATTGGCTCGGCGCTGCGCCTGCTCCAGAACACCGTCACACGCGGCATCGTGAGCGCGGTGCGTCAGGCCGGTCGTGCCACGCTCGTTCAGACGGACGCCGCGGCCAACCCAGGTAACAGCGGCGCCCTCCTGATCGATCGAACCGGACGGGTCGTCGGGATCACCACCCTGGGGTTCACCGATCGGCAAGGCCTCAATCTTGCGGTCGCGATCGATCATCCGCGAGCGCTCTTCGAAGGAGAACTTGTGGTTTCGGCGACGGCCCCTTCATCGTCCGCCACTAGCAGTCCGTATATGGACTCCTCCCGGTGATCAAGCGAGTGGGTCGTGACGGTCGGTCCTTCGCGTCGGTTGCGGTCGTATATCCGGCCTGTCCGTGGAGAGCCTTTGCCTCCTGGCCAACATGGATAGTCGCGCACCGCGGGCCAATCGTGGTGCCGGCGTCGAGCGCCAGGGCTGCTATCGGCCTGATGCGGTGTCGGTCGGACCGAAGGGCCATGTCAGGGTCACTCGCTCAGCATCTCGCGTGGAGGTGTAGCTCGGGTTACGCCGCGTCCGGCAGTGCGCAGGGCACATCTTTGTGCCAAACCGCCCAAACGAGTCGGCCGAGTTTGTTCGCCACGGCAATCGTGGCTTTGTTGTAGCCGCGCCGCGCGTGCACCGTCATCGCCCAGTGGTGCAGACGCGTGAGGGGCTGCTGGGCCGCCCGGCGCCAGTGGGCCGACGCGAGCACCGCGCGCGCGCCGTGGGTGAGCAAGCACCGGAGATACACGTCCCCGCGTTTACTGATCCCCCCGAGGCGCCGCCGCTGCCCACTCGAGTACTCGCGCGGCGTCAGGCCGAGCCAGCTGGCAAACTGGCGCGCGCGCCGGAATGCGTGGATGTGCCCGACGGTGCCGACGAGGGCCGTGGCGGTCAACAGCCCAATCCCGGGAATCGTCCGCAGTCGCATCACGACGGGGTCGGCGTCGGCCAGGGCGCGCAATTCCCGTTCCAGGCCGGCAATCCGAGCCTCAATCGCCCGCACTTCCTCGTGGACGCTCGTGAGCACCTGCCGCAGATGCCTCGGCAACACGGTGGCCGCCTCGTCGAGCAGCACAGGCAAGGCCCGCAGCGCCGCACAGGCCCCCGCCGGCAGCAGCAGCCCCTGTTCCCGCAAGAGCCCGCGTAACACATTGATGCGCGCCGTCCGCGTCGTCATCCACTGCTCGCGCACCCGGTGCAGCGCCACGAGCGCTTGCTGCTCGACCCGCTTCACCGGGACACGGGGTATCTCGCCCGACCGGATCGCCTCCGCATCCGCCCGGTCCGTCTTGTTGCGCCGCACGTAGGGCCGCACGTACGCCGGGGGCACGAGGGTGACGCGATGGCCGTGTTGCTGGGCAACCCGCCCCCAGTAGTGGGCGGTGCCACACGCCTCCACCACCACATGGGTCGGCGGCGTCTGCGCGAGAAAGCGGGCGAACCGTGCGCGGTTGAGTCGCTGGCGCGACCACACGCGCCACCGGGCATTGGCGATCGCCAGCTCGAACACGGACTTTGCCAGGTCAACGGCCACTGTCGTAGCATCCATTTCGGTTTCCTCCTGGTTGTGGCTGATGGGCATCAGCTGATGCGGCACATCATGCCGCATCGGAACCGGGAGGAGTCCATACCATCATGGTGAAAGTCGGGCGCTGCACCGAGACGAGCGAGGCGCCTCGCGGGCAAGGCGCGACGACCGAGAATACCGCCTGTATTTGATGGAGGAGCAACGCAGGCCACGAGGATGCATCGCTCGTCGAATGCAGACGGACTTTCACCACGGACTGCTAGCGACTTGCGAGGCCTGTCGCCAGCGCAGCCCTCGCAGGCCGATCAAGCGCGCGAGGAGGGTTCGAAGGCATACGAGCAAGAGTTGGCCGAGCTCGCGCGCCGGGCCGACGTGCTAGATTCGTAGTGGCGTCAGTTCCGCGCGTCCTGTTACGAGAGCCCAATTAGCGGCGCTTTCCACCGTGACTGGTACGCGCTTTTCGATGCGCGCGCGATGCGAGACGCCGTGACCCCGGGCTGCGGTCCGTGGTTCGACGAGGTCCGGCTGAATTCGCGACGGTGTCGTCGCCGCCGAAGAGGCGGCGCGGCAAGCCGACGTCTATCCCGGTACTCGCCGCGACATGCGCCGCAAGTACCGGCTGGACTTTTTGGGTTGGGAGCGGTAATCGAAGGGCTCGCCCTGTTATGATCGATTCGTGCGCATCGGCATCGACGCGCGGAAGCTGCACGACTTCGGCATCGGCACCTACATCCGCAACGTCCTGCGGCACCTCGCGCGGCTCGATCGTGAAACTGAGTTCGTACTATTCTGCCGTCCCAAGGATCGGCCGACGCTCGCGTCCGTGGGGCCGAATTTCCACCCCGTCGCCGAAACAGCTGGCGACTATTCGCTCGCCGAGCAGTGGAAGATCCCCCTCGCGCTCCGGCGCGAAGGGGTGACGCTGTTCCACGCGCCCCACTACGTGGTGCCGCCGCTCGTCTCGTGCCGATCGATTGTCACCATCCACGACTGCATCCACCTGATGTTCCCGCAGTACCTCCCGAGCCGGCTGGCGTTCAGCTACGCCCGAACGTCGATTAGGATGGCGTCGCGGCGCGCCACGCGTGTCCTGACCGTGTCGGAAAGTTCGAAACGCGACATCCTGCGTTTTGTCGACATCGAACCCGAAAAGATCGAGGTCATCTATAACGCGTACGACGAGCTTTTCAGCGTCGAACCGCGAGAAGAAGATGTGGCGCGCGTCCGCGAGCGGTATCAGCTTCACGACGAGTTCGTGATGTACGCCGGCAACGTGAGGCCTCACAAGAACCTCGATCGGCTAATCCTGGCTTTCGATCTGGTCCGCAAGCGAGGTCTGGATCACTTGAAGCTCGTGTTGATCGGCGACGAGATCTCGAAGTACACGGCACTGAGGAGGGCTGTCCACCAACACCAGCTTCACAAGTACGTGCGCTTTTTGGGCTATTTGCCGGAGGAGACGCTTGCCGTCATGTACCGGCTGGCGCGCGTGTTCGTGTTCCCGTCGCTGTACGAAGGCTTCGGGCTGCCGCCGCTCGAGGCGATGGCGAGCGGCACGCCTGTCGTCATATCGAACGTCTCGTCGCTGCCCGAGGTGGCCGGCGACGCCGCAGTACTCGTCGATCCTCACGATCCGAGCGCGATCGCCGACGGCATTTATCAGGCGCTCACCGACGAACAGCTTCGGTGCGACCTGCGGAGAAAAGGGCTCCTGCGCTCGCAGCACTTCTCATGGGAAAAGTCGGTGCAGCGCGTCCGTGAGATCTACCGCGACGTCGGCCAGGTTCGAGTGAGCGACACACGGCCTGACGCGGTCCACGCCGCGATAGGAAAACGCCGCGTCCCGCGAGAAGGCCCGTAGTGTCGGCTCCTCCGAGGCTTGCGCTCGTGCACGACTGGCTCACGGGCATGCGGGGCGGGGAAAGGGCCCTCGAGGTTCTCTGCGAACGGTTTCCCGACGCCGAGCTTTTTGCGCTCGTTCACCTACCAGGATCGGTTTCGCCCGTGATCGAGCGCCGGCCGATTCGCACGTCTTTCGTTCAGCACTTGCCCTTCGTCAGGCGGCTGTATCGCCACTACCTGCCGCTCTTCCCTAGCGCCGTGGAGCAATTCGAATTCGAGGGATTCGATCTGGTGGTGAGCGTCAGCCACTGCTGCATGAAATCGATTATCAGACCCCCTCGGGGACGACACCTCTGCTACTGCCTCACGCCAATGCGGTACGCCTGGGACCAGTTCGAGGCGTACTTCGGGCCCGATCGGATCGGAACGTTGGGCAGCCGGATCATGCGACCCGTGATGGCGCACATCGCCCGGTGGGACCGCGACACGTCGAACCGTGTGGACCGATATGTCGCTATTTCCCATCACGTTGCAGGCAGGATCGCCCGATACTATAATCGCGAGGCCACGGTCGTGTATCCCCCGGTCGACACCGTCTTTTTTCACCCCGACGGCGCTCCGTCTTTGCGCTATGCGCTGGTCGTGTCGGCGCTCGTGCCCTATAAGTGCGTTGAGCTGGCCATGGATGCCTGCGTCTCTGCCGGCCTGCCGCTGAAGATTGTGGGCGAGGGGCCGGAGCGGGGAGCGCTCGAGCGTCGCGCGACGCCCAATACACAGTTTCTTGGACGCCGATCAGACGAGGAGATTCGTGACTTGTACCGCCGTTCGACCGTGCTGCTCTTGCCGGGCGAGGAAGACTTCGGCATCGTCCCGCTCGAAGCGCAGGCCTGCGGTCGCCCCGTTGTCGCGCTCGGGCGGGGCGGTGCGCGCGAGACCGTCGTGCCCGGGGAAACCGGCCTACTCGTGGACGAGCCGCTGGCGGACGCGTTTGCCGAGGCCATCGCCCGTGTGACCAGTCGCCGCTTCGACCCGGCCGTCATTCGACGCCACGCGGAGCGATTCAGCCGCGAGCGGTTTGGGGACGAGATGGAGGGACTGGTTCGCGACGAGCTCAGCCTCGCCCGAGCCTCGTCGAGGGGCGAGAGTCTGGGCTGAAGCCATGATTCGCCATAACCGGCTTCTCGTCGCATTTCACCTTGCTTCGGACGTTCTCCTCGGAATCTCCGCCTTCATCATCGCCTACGCGCTGCGCTTCTACACGGGCCTGATTCCCATCACCAGGGGCCTGCCTCCGCTGGGGCAGTACATCAACCTGCTGCCGTTCATTGCCGTGTTCGTGCCGCTCGGCTTCCAGCTACAGGGCCTCTATCGTCTCCGGCGCGGCCGTTCGCGAGTGGACGACTTTTTCGCTGTCTTCGTCGGCAGCATCCTCGCTGTCGTTTTCGGCATCATCGGCACGCTGTACGTGCAGACCTATTTCGCGAGCCAAACCGCCAGAAACGCCGGTGCGTACCAGGTCTCACAGTTCGTGTGGGCGATCTTCCTGGTCCTGAATGTCATCCTGACGTTTTCGTCGAGGGAGCTGGTGCGTGGAATCCTCGAGCGGCGCTGGCGCGCCGGCATCGGGCTCAAACGCGTTCTCATCGCCGGATCCGGCGAGCTCGGCCGGCTGGTGGCCGACAAGATCCTCGAGCACCGGGAGCTCGGATACCAGATCGTCGGCTTCGTCGACGATCGCGCGGGCGGCGATCATCTCGGCTACCGCGGGCTGCCGCTGCTCGGCACGCTCGACGAGACCGCCGAAATCACGTCGCGCGAAGCGGTCGACCATCTCTACGTCGCGCTGCCGCCCGACCAGCACGTCCGCATGCTCGAGCTGCTCGACAGCACCAGCCGCGAGATGGTCGACGTGAAGGTTGTTCCCGACCTGCTTCAGGTGATTGCACTGCGCGCGCGCCTCGAAGACCTCGACGGCGTGCCGGTCATCAACATCAACGACGTGCCGCTGCAGGGCCTAAACAGCACGGTCAAGCGCCTGATTGATATCACCATCTCCGCCCTTGCGCTCATGGTGCTGCTGGTTCCGTTCGGCCTGGTCGCGCTGCTGGTGAGGCTCACCTCGCGTGGCCGGGTCTTCTACCGCCAGGAGCGAATGGGGCTGGACGGCAAGTCCTTTTCAATCCTGAAGTTCCGCTCGATGTACGACGATGCGGAGCGCGACACGGGACCGGTGTGGACCAGGCCTGGCGATCCGCGGGTGACTCCGTTCGGGCGCTTCCTGCGCCGTTCCAACCTCGACGAGCTGCCGCAGCTGTGGAACGTGCTGCGCGGCGACATGTCAATTGTCGGGCCTCGGCCTGAGCGTCCGCATTTCGTCGAACAGTTCAAGCACAAGATCCCGCAGTACATGCTGCGCCACAAGGTGAAGGCGGGGCTCACGGGTTGGGCGCAGGTGAACGGCTGGCGCGGCAACACGCCGCTCGAGAAGCGCATCGAGTACGACCTGTACTACATCGAGAACTGGTCGGTCCGCCTCGATCTGAAGATCATGTGGCTCACGCTTCGCAGGGGCTTCTTCCATAAGCACGCCTACTAGAAAGCTGACAGCTCTCAGCTACCGGCTCTCAGCTGAGAACAGAGAGGCGCCGGCTGAGAGTTGAGCGTCATGAAACAGCGCGTCGTCATCACGGGTGCGGCGGGGTTCATCGGCTCGCACCTCTCGGAGGCCCTCCTCGACGACGGCTGCGAGGTGATCGGGGTCGACAACCTGCTGACGACGGGTGACGTGGCGAACATCGCGCATCTGGCGACGCGCGACTTCACGTTCGTTAAGCACGACGTCACCAACTACATCAATATCGACGGCCCAGTGGATTTCGTCCTGCACTGGGCGAGCCCGGCCAGCCCGATCGATTACCTCGAGCTGCCCATCCCCACGCTCAAGGTCGGCGCGCTCGGCACGCACAAGGCGCTCGGCCTCGTGAAGGCCAAGTACGCGACTTTCGTGCTCGCGTCGACCTCCGAGGTGTACGGCGATCCGCTCGAGCACCCGCAGAAGGAGACGTACTGGGGCAATGTCAATCCGATCGGACCGCGAGGCGTGTACGACGAAGCCAAGCGCTTCGCCGAAGCGATGACGGTCGCCTACCACCGCTACCACGGCCTCGACACGAAGATCGCGCGCATCTTCAACACGTATGGGCCCCGAATGCGTGTCAACGACGGACGGGCTGTTCCGACGTTCATCTCGCAGGCGCTACAGAACGAAGACGTGACCGTCTTCGGCAACGGCAAGCAGACGCGCAGCTTCACCTACATCAGCGACCTGGTGGACGGCATCATCCGACTGATGCGGTCAGAGGTGAACGATCCGGTGAACCTCGGCAACCCGTATGAAATGACCATTGAGGAGATTGCGCGCACCATCATTCGGATGACCGGCTCGAAGAGTCGCATCGTCTACAAGCCGCTGCCCACCGACGATCCCAGAGTCCGTCAGCCGGACATCACCCGCGCGCGAACGCTGTTGCAGTGGGAGCCGAACGTTCCGCTCGAGGAAGGACTGGCCAAGACGATCGATTACTTCCGGACAAAGGTCAGATAGGGCGGGCAAGGCTGGTTCCCAACCGTGTCTTCCCTACCGCCCTAGTCAACGAGTCAGTCTCCGGTGCTTGATCCGGTGCGGTTGGTCCGCGGCCGCGCCGAGGCGTCGATTTCGATCCGCCTCATAGTCCTGATAGTTTCCCTGAAACCAGACGACCTTGCTGTCGCCCTCGAACGCCAGAATGTGCGTGGCAATTCGATCCAGGAACCACCGGTCGTGGCTGATGACGACGGCGCACCCGGCGAAGCCGAGGAGCGCGTCCTCGAGCGCGCGTAGCGTGTCGACGTCCAGGTCGTTGGTCGGCTCATCTAGTAGGAGCAGGTTGCTGCCTTGCCTCAGCAGTTTGGCGAGGTGCACCCGGTTGCGCTCGCCCCCAGACAGCGTGCCGACCTTACGCTGATGCGCCTGCCCCCTAAAATTGAACCACGAGACGTAAGCGCGCGACGAGACCTTGCGCTTCCCGAGCTCAATCTCGTCGTGGCCCCCTGAAATTTCTTCCCACACGGTCTTGTCGGCACCGAGGGCCTCGCGGCTCTGGTCGACGGAGCCGACCTGCACCGTCTCGCCGATCTTCAGTGCTCCGCCGTCTGGCTTTTCCTGTCCGATGATCATGCGGACGAGCGTGGTCTTGCCGGCTCCGTTGGGTCCGATGACGCCGACAATCCCGCCGCGCGGCAGCGTGAAGCTAAGATCTTCGAGAAGGAGGTTGTCGCCGTAGCCTTTTCTCAGATGTCGCGCCTCCACGACGACGTCGCCGAGGCGGGGCCCTGGGGCGATGTAGATTTCGGCCGTCTCGATCTTTCCGGCCGTCTCTTCACTGAGCAGCTGATCGTATGCGTTGAGCCGTGCTTTGCCCTTGGCCTGCCGCGCGCGAGGCGACATCCGGATCCATTCGAGCTCGCGCTCGAGCGTGCGCTGCCGCTTCGTCTCGGCCTTCTCTTCGACCTGCAGCCGCTGCTGTTTCTGCTCAAGCCACGACGAGTAGTTCCCCTGCCAGGGAATTCCGCGGCCGCGATCGAGCTCGAGGATCCAGCTGGCCACGTTGTCGAGGAAATATCGATCGTGGGTAACGGCGACGACCGTGCCCAGATAGTCCTTCAGGAAGCGCTCCAGCCAGGCGACCGACTCGGCATCCAGATGGTTAGTCGGCTCGTCGAGCAGGAGCAGGTCGGGCGACTGCAGCAACAGGCGGCACAGCGCGACCCGCCGGCGCTCGCCACCCGACAGCGTGGTCACGTCGCGGTCTGGCGACGGCACGCGCAGCGCGTCCATCGCCAGCTCGAGCCGTGAATCAAGATCCCATGCGTTCGAGGCGTCGATCGTGTCCTGGATGCGCGACTGCTCGTCAAGCACCTTCTCCATTTCATCTGGCGGCAAGTTCTCGCCAAGCTTCGCGTTCACTTCGTCGTAGCGTGCAAGCACCGCCTTGATAGGAGCGACGCCTTCTTCCACATTGCCGAGAACCGTCTTCCTGGCGTCGAGACGCGGCTCCTGCGCGAGAAAGCCGACCGAAATTCCCGGTGCCGGAAACGCTTCGCCGAGAAAGCTCGTGTCCTCGCCAGCCATGATCCGCAGCAGCGAGCTCTTGCCCGCTCCGTTTGGGCCGAGAACGCCGATCTTCGCTCCGAAATAGAACGAAAGCCAGATGTCGTCGAGAACCTTGATGTCGGGAGGGTGCACCTTCCCGAGACCTTTCATGGTGTAGATGAACTGGGGCATTCGCGCAATCTACAATCTACAACGGACAATCTACAAAGCGTGCGCAGGATCATTCACGTCGACATGGACGCGTTCTACGCGTCGGTCGAGCAGCGCGACAACCCGTCGCTCCGCGGCCAGCCGGTGGCTGTCGGCGGACGGCCTGACCGCCGCGGAGTGGTGGCCGCCGCGAGCTACGAAGCGCGCGCCTTCGGCCTGCGCTCCGCGATGTCGATGGCCAAAGCCGTCCACCTGTGCCCGTCGCTGGTGATTGTGCCGCCCGACTTCACGAGGTACCAAGCCGCATCGGCGGCGGTGTTCTCAATCTTCCACGAGGTGACGCCGCTTGTCGAGCCACTGTCGCTCGACGAGGCATATCTGGACGTGACCGACAACGCCTGGAAGGAGCCGCTCGCCACGACGGTCGCGCGCCGACTCAAGGACCGCATCCGCGCCGACACCGGGCTGACGGCCTCGGCCGGCGTCGCGCCGAATAAGTTCCTCGCCAAGATCGCGTCGGGCTGGAAGAAGCCCGACGGCCTGACGGTAATCAGTCCGGACATGGTCGAGCCGTTTCTCCAGAAGCTTCCGGTCGACGCACTCTGGGGCGTCGGTCCGGTGACTGCGCGCAAGCTACGGGCGTGTGGCATCGAACGGCTCGTGGATGTCCGGACCGTCGACCCGGCCGACCTGCGTGAAACAGCCGGCAGCCTTGCCGAATGGCTGCGGCAGCTCGCAACCGGCATCGACGATCGTCCGGTGGTGCCAAACCGCGAGTCGAAGTCGTCCGGATCCGAGAACACGTACCCGAATGACCTGGCCGATCTTGCTGGGATTCGCAAGGAAATTACCACGATGGCGACCGACGCGGCGGCCTGGTTGTCCCGCAAGTCGCTGCTGGCGCGCACGCTGACCATCAAGGTCCGTTACTCGGACTTCATGACGATCACGCGGAGTCACACCGCGACACCAACACGCGAGGAGTCCGTCATTGTCGCGCGGGCGGTACAGCTGCTGAACCGGACCGAGGCGGGCCGGCGGCCGGTGCGGCTGCTCGGCGTCAGCGTCCACAACTTCTGCGGCGACGCCGACGTGATTCCTCACGATTGGCTTCCGTTTAGGAAAAGCGAGAAGTGAGAAGTGAAAGGCCAAGAGGATTGCGATCGCTTAAGTGTACGGCAATCCTTCTCCTTCCGCCGCCCCGCAAGACGAGCCGCAACAGTGTGCCGACGAACTTCGCGGATCGACGTCGGCATACTGCGTTACAGAAAGCAGCAAGCAGCACCACGGTGTCACCTTGTCGGGTCAACTTGTTCCGACCCTTCAGACGTCAAGCTTGTGTCCCGTTGTGAGTCCGCGCACAACGAAATCAGGAGTGGCGACAGGTCGACTTGAAGGCGGGCGACGTCCGGCTCGACGCGGGCACGACGAAGAACGGTGACGGGCGCGTCTTTCGGTTGACGACCGAACTGCGGCGGATCTTCGAAGATCGGCAGCAGGTCGCCGACCTCCTCGTAGCGGCGATACCACCTGTGGAACGTCGCGCGGGGCACCTGCAGCTCACCCAGCGTCTGCCGCATAGAGAGATCCGAGCCTCAACCAGGCGAATGACTTCGCGTTTCTCGGCCGAGGCCAGTCGCACGTATCGTCTCCCGAGTCACGCTTTCTTGAGTAGGCGACTCTCGAGCACGTTCTCCGCCACGAGCCGCTGAAGGCGCGCGTCTTCCTTCCGCAGATCAGTGACCTCTGGCGCGGGCGCCTCCCGGCTCGTGTCGTCGACCAGCCGCTTCTTCCCGGCTTCGAGAAACTCCTAGCTCCAGCGGCAATAGAGATTCAGTGCCAGGCTCTCCATCCTCCACGAGGCTCGTGAATCGAGGTTCTGGATCCGCGCGATCGCCTCGAATCGTCTGATGCCGAAAGAATCAATCGAGCCATTGCTGGCTGAGGCAAACGAACTCGTGCGAATCTACACTGCCACCGTTTGAAGAGCCAAGCAGCCGCAGAGTAGAGTCACAACTTAGAACTGAAAACTTGAAAGAGCTGCAACGCCCTGCAACAGCGTCCGATCGCAGTCCATTTAACTTCTAGCTTATCACTTTCAGCTTTACCGACGCTCCACCCTGACCGTCCTGAGATCGATCCGCTCGTTCGGCGTCTCACCCGTGCGCGGCACGGCCTCGATCGCTTCGACAACCGACATTCCGTCCACGACCCGCCCAAACGCCGTGTAGACGCCGTCCAGCGCCGTCGACGTCCCGGTGCAGATAAAAAACGAGGTACTGGCGCTGGCGGGATCCTCGCCGCGCGCCATCGACACAATGCCCTTCACGTGCTTCGTATCGTTGAACTCCGGCTGCAGGTTGTGCACGAGCTTCCGCTGCCTCTCCGTGGGCGCCACCTGCTTCGTGTTGAGCGCGCCGGTCTGGATGACGAACCCCTGCGCGACGCGGTGAAACGCCGTGCCGTCGTACACGTCGGCGTCGGCGAGGCGGAGGAATTGGCGCACGTGCTCCGGCGCCTTGTCGGGGAAGAACTCGATCGTAATCGCCCCCATGCTCGTGTCGACCACCGCCCGATAGGTAGCGAGCTCCGCGGGCGAATCGTTCACGAACAGCACCGGAGGTGTGTCGCGGATCGTGATGCGGCGGATCTCGGCCCGTTCGGTTGCAAGGCCGCTTGGATCCACCGGTGTTTCTGAAATCTTCTGCAGCACCTCGATCCCGTCCCAGACCTGGCCAAATACCGTGTACTGCCCGTCGAGCGCCGGCTGATCGGCGAGGACGACAAAGAACTGAGCTCCTGCACTGTCGGGAAGGTCGGGCGCCAGCACGGCGGCCACCGAGCCTCGGCTCATCTTCGGCGCGCGGGCCTCGGCTTTCACCGCGTTCAAGCCTCCAGAGCCGTACAGGCTGCGCCTGGCCGGATCCTTCGAGATCGGGTCACCGCCCTGCACCATCCCGTACTTCACCATCCGGTGGAACGTCGTGCCATCGTAACCGCCCTCCTCGGCGAACTTCGTGAAGTAGGCGACCTGGTTCGGCGCGGTCTCCGGCGTGAGATCGATGATGACCGTTCCGAGCGACGTTTCGACGACGGCCTGCTTCGGTAGTGTTTGCGCCTGGACTCCAGCGGAACACAACGCGGCGGCAAGTGCAACCACGAAGGCTCGAAGACCACGAAGACCTGCCAGCCATTTCCGTACATCACATTCTTCGCGCGCTTCGTGTCTTCGTGGCTGCATTCTAACCCCTCTCTATGCCTCGATCGTCCGCGCCATGTGCCAAATGTAATGCAGACCAGACACGAGCGTGACAACCAGCGACGCGTACACACAGACGTCGACGACCACGGAACGATAGCCGCGATAGTTGAAAAACATCGCGACCACCGCGGTCACGATATAGGTCGCCGTGGCGATCTTGCCGAACACGGACGGCGGGAAGGTGCGCCGGCCGATCGCGAGGTTCACGATCGCCACCGTCAGCACGATAACGATGTCACGGCTGATGATGAGCACCGTGAGCCAGACCGGCAGCCGGTTGGCGAGCCCGAGGCCGGGCAGCGTCAGCACGACGAAGGTGCTCACCAGAAGCAGCTTGTCGGCCATCGGATCGAGCCAGGCGCCCAGACTTGTCTTCTGCCCCGACCACCTGGCGATCAGGCCGTCGAGTCCGTCTGTCAGACCCGCAGTGGCAAATACGAAGAGGGCCCACCCCAGATATCCGTACAGCACGAGAATGACAACTGCAGGGATCAGCAGCATTCGAAGCAGCGTGAGCTGGTTGGCCGGTGTGAGCGCGGTCATCGGCGGAGGTCTGCCGCGTCGGCGAGCGACATCGTCGCGCGCAGCCGATCGATTACCTCGGAGGATTCCGCTCCTGTCACCTGACGCGACGGCTGAAAACTCTCGTCAGGCCCCCGCGTCATGACACCGGACGCGACGGCCACCAACGCCGCGGGATACGCCAGGTGACCCGTGGCGACATCCGAGAACCGGAGCCGCGCGTTCTGCCAGGCCTTCACCGCCGTGGCCGGCGCAATCAAGTCGAGCAGGTGGCTGACGGCCTGCGCCAGGTCGACGCGTTCGACGAGAGCATCTGGCTGAAACGTGTGATTGGCAAACGGCTCGATCACACCCGCTCCGACCACCAGCATGATCCACGATTCGGCCCAACTGCCCCGCACGTCTGTGATCACCACGGCGTCTAGCGGACGCCTCGTCTGTAGCAGCGGTCCCAAACGCACGCCAATAAGCGCCGCGAGATCGGCACGGGTCACCTGCGATGCGCTTTCGATCGCCCGGTACTCTTCCGGCAGCAGGGCCCTCTCCAGTCGCGTCCGCAGCCCATCGCGCAGCGCGGCGATCGTCCTGCTGGGCTCTATTGCCAGCGCGGCGCCGTAGGCGCGCAGGGCACCCTCGAACTCGCCCCGCATCTCGAGCAGTCTGCCAAGCTCGCCGAGCGACGCGCCGTCGTTCGGATCCAGCTCGACCGCCTGTCTCAAATGCGCGAGCGCGGCATTGACGTCGCCCTGCTGCTTTTCGACCATGGCCAGCTCGCGATAGAGCAATGGGCTTTCCGGCGAGCTCGCGATGGCCGAGCGATAGAGGCGAATCGCTTCTTCGGGCCTGGCCGACCGCGCCGCCTGCCGCGCCTGAGCCAGGTCGCGCTCGAGTCCGCGGAACTTCAGCACGTCGACCAGGCGGCGAAGGTCGGCCAACGAGCCGTCCGCGGCCACCGCTGCCTCCAATGCGACGATCGCCTCCCCCTCACGACTCAGCGCGAGTAGCGACCGACCGCGACCGACAAGCGCCGACGCGTAATCGCCTCGCCGCTCCAGAACGCGATCGAAACGGGCCAGCGCGGCCTTTGGCTCTTTCCGAGCCAGCTTGAGGTACCCGAGAGCCGTTTCAGCCGGGTAAAAAGTCGGCGACGTCTTCAACGCCAGGCTCAGTTCTCGTTCCGCGCCTGGCAGGTCGCCCGCCTGCAGGAAGCTCCAGGCCCGTTCATGAGTCCGAGCTGCCACGTCGAGCGCAAGCTCCGACGGCACCGCGGGCCGCACAAACTCCGGGAATCGCGCAGTGGTCACCACGGGCACTGGCACAACTCTCGGTCCGCACGCGGCGGCCACCCCGATGAATCCAGCCAGCACCCCGCAGGCGAGCTTTCGCATCTTCCAGGAAAAGCTTACTCCGCCCGCGGTCCCAGGCCGAGTGTCGAGTGGAGACGACGGGGAACATCGGCCACGATCGAGATCCGGCCGTCTCGCGCCTCGTGCACCAGGACGCGCGCGTGGCGGTAAATGCGGGCGATCCGATCGCGGTCGCGAGGGTCCTCAAGATCGAGCGTGATCCTGATTCGCCGCACGTCGAGCGCCAGACGCGATGCTATCGCCTCGATAAGTTCGTCGATGCCCTCTCGCGTGAGCGCCGCAATGCACACGGCCGCAGGATCAAGATCCTGCAGGCGCCGCCGCTCGTCTGGCGTGAGCTTGTCGCACTTATTGTAGACCTCGACCAGCGGAACATCGTTCGCACCGACTTCTTCGAGGACCTGCCGCACCGCGGCGCCGCGCCAGTCGCGATCGGGGACGGCGGCGTCATTGATGTGCAGCACGAGATCGGCGTCGGAGACCTCCTCGAGCGTCGCGCGAAACGCGGCCACTAACGTATGCGGCAGCCGATCGATGAATCCGACCGTGTCCGAAACGAGCAGCTCGCGGCTGTCCGGCAAGCGCACCTGCCGCACCAGCGGGTCGAGTGTGACAAACAGCGCGTCCGACGTAGCAGCGTTAGCCCCCGACAGCGCGTTGAACAGCGTCGTCTTGCCGGCGTTGGTGTAGCCGACCAGCGCGACGGTCGGCACGGACGTCTTGTGCCGGCGCTCGCGGAGTTGTGCCCGTCGCTGCCGGACCCGCTCGATGTCGGAGGTCACGGCGTGAATGCGCGCTCGAATCCGCCGGCGATCGGTTTCGAGCTTCGTTTCGCCGGGTCCTCTCGTCCCGATGCCGCCACCAAGCCGAGAGAGCGCCGAGCCGGTGCCGACCAGCCGCGGCAGCTGGTACTTGAGCTGCGCGAGCTCCACCTGAAGCTTGCCCTCGCGCGTGCGGGCGCGCCGAGCAAAGATGTCGAGGATCAACTGGGTCCGATCGACAATCTTTCTCCCAACTTCCTCTTCGATCTGCCGCAACTGCGCCGGCGTGAGCTCGTTGTTGAAGACGACAACGTCAACGCCGGTTTCGGCGCACAAGGCAGCGAGCGCGGCAATCTTACCGGCCCCAAGGAAGGTCGAGGGGTCGGGTCTCGGGCGCTCCTGCATGACGCGCAGGGCGACCTGGGCGCCGGCCGCCACGGCCAGATCGGCCAGCTCGTCGAACGACCGCTCGGCTTCAAGTCGATGCGCCCGCCCAGCGATGAGCCCGACCAGCGCAGCGCGCTCCGGTCGGCCCGATCGGGTGGAGCCCGGTGCCCGAACAACGCGGTCTACTGGCGCAGGCATGCCTGAATCGTATCCCAGGGAATCGCGCCGACCCGGACCAGACGCGGCAGCGCTTCGGTCGTGTCCGCGATCGTCGACGCCGGACCGCCTGGCGTCTTCCCGCCGTCGAGCAGGATGTCGATCGAGTCGCCCAATGAGGCCACCACGTGATCCGGATCCTTGGTGCCCGGCTCGCCACTCAGGTTGGCGCTCGTCGCCGTCAACAGCCGATTGCAGGCGAGGCAAAGCGCCCGCGTGACAGCATGGGCCGGAACGCGGACGCCAATGCGCCCCGTCCCAGCCGTCACTTCTGGGGGCAACGTGGGCGGCGCCACGAGAAGCAACGTCAACGGTCCTGGCCAGAACGATCCAGCAAGGACGCCCGCCAACGGCGGCAGCTCACCGAGCTGGGCCGTAACTTGGGCCGCGGTACCCGCGACCAGCGGGAGCGCGCGCGCGGCGTCGCGACCTTTCACGGCAAACACCCGGGCGACCGCCTTGAGGTTGAACGGATCGACGGCGAGTCCATAGAGCGTGTCAGTAGGCAGCGCCACGACTCCACCTGCGCGGATGACAGTCGCGGCGCGTTCAAGGACCTCGAGTTCGGGCGCTGTGGAGCTGACCGCCAGCCGAATCATGATCTATGCACGGGTTCGCACCCAACATGCAGCACTCAGCACCCCGCCCAGTCAGAACCGGATCTTGGCATTTGTGAATGGCGCCACGTGGATGCTGTCGACGAACCGGACCTGGTGCGGATCGTTCTGCATGATGACCGAGCTCGTCCGCACGCCGGCGCCGAAGAAGCGCACACCTCGCATCAACGTGCCGTCGGTCACGCCCGTCGCCGCGAAAATCAAGCTCGTTCCCGGTGCGAGGTCCTTCGCTCGGTACACCCTCTTGACATCGGTGATGCCCATGGCGCGGCAGCGCGCATCGTCCTCTGGCTTCGTGACAACCAGGCGCGCGAAGATCTCGCCATTGAGGCACCGCATCGCCGCCGCCGTCAACACGCCCTCGGGCGCGCCGCCCGTCCCCATCACGGCGTGAACGCCCGAGCCGACCAACGCCGCCGCAATACCCGCCGACAGGTCGCCGTCGCCGATCAGACGGATGCGCGCGCCGGTCGCACGAATGTCGGCAATGAGCTGCTCGTGCCGCGGCCGATCCAACACCGTGACGACCAGGTCCTCGACCCGGCGGCCGAGACATCGGGCAATCGCCTCCAGGTTCTCGTGGACCGGCGCGTCGAGCTGAACGGCGTCCTTCGAGCTCGGCCCAACCACCAGCTTTTCCATGTAGAGGTCGGGCGCGTGCAGAAGCCCGCCCCGCGTCGATGCCGCAAGAACTGCGATCGCGTTGGGCGCACCGGTGGCGCACAGATTGGTCCCTTCGAGCGGATCGACGGCAATATCGACTTGAGGGAAGATGCCGCCGGCGCCGCGCTTCCTGACGCCATGCGCCATGCCGACCTTTTCGCCGATGTAGAGCATCGGCGCTTGGTCGCGCTCGCCTTCGCCGATGACGATCGCGCCGTCGATCGGGAGCAGGTCCATCGTCCGGCGCATCGCTTCGACGGCGACTCTGTCGGATCCGTGCGGGTCGCCCTGCCCCATGGTCTGCGCGCACGCGATGGCCGCCTGCTCGACCACTCTGAGGAACTCCAGTGAAAGATTCGAATCCATATTCTTCCTTCTCACGTTTTCCTTTTCACTTCACCTGGTAAGCCGGCAGCTCGCATCTGGTCGGGTGGTCTGTCCGGTACCCGAACAAGTAGTCGGCCTGCATCAGCTTGTGAATCTCTCGAGTGCCCTCGTAGATCACCGCCCCCTTTGCGTTGCGATAGAAGCGGCCGACCGGATATTCGTCGGAGTACCCGTTGGCGCCGTGACTCTGGACCGCATCGGAAGCCGCGTGCTCCGACGCGACGGTCGCGAACCACTTCGCCAGACCGGTTTCGCGCGTGTTGCGGGCCCCAACGTTCTTGAACCAGCCGGAGCGCAGCCACAGGAGCCGCGCCCCCTGATAGTCCGACTCCATCTGCGCGATCATTTCCTTCACGATCTGATGCTGGCCGATCTCGACGCCAAAGGTGCGGCGGTCCGTAGCGTATTTCACGCTGGCGTCGCGGCATGCGCGAATCAGTCCCGTCGCACCCGCCGCCACGGTGAAACGGCCCTGGTTCAGTGCGGACATCGCGATCTTGAATCCTTCGCCGGAGCGGCCCAGCACGTTCTCCTCGGGTACCCCCACATCGTCCATCTTGAACCAGCCGGTGTCGCCCGCGAGGATGCCCCACTTCCCCTTCATGGGTCCGCTCGAAAAGTCTCTGCACGCGCGCTCCACGATGAACGCGGTCAACCCGGACGGGTCGCGTCCTTATCTTCTTGATCGGATCGGTCCAGTTGAACGGATCGGTCCAGGCGATGACCAGGAAGTTGTCGGCCACGTCGGCGAGCGAGATCCACGATTTCTCGCCGTTGAGCACAAAGCGATCGCCCCGCTTGACGCCGGTCGTTTGGATGGCGCGAGCATTGCTGCCCGCGCCAGACTCGGTCAGGCCGTAGCCGACCATCTTCCTGCCCTGCGCCTGCGGCACGAGATACCGCTGTTTCTGATCCTCGGTCCCCCACGTGAGAAGCGACAGACAGTTGAGGCCCGCGTGGACCGACATGATGACGCGAAGCGACGTGTCCACGTACTCGAGTTGTTCGCTCGCCAGGCCGAGGCAAATGTAGTCCATGCCGACGCCGCCGTATTCTTGCGGCACGGCAATCCCCAGCAGTCCCAGCGACGCCATCCCTCCGAGAACGCGCCCGCGGTCGAAACGGTGCTGCCGATCGACCTCCTCAGTGTAGGGCCCAATCTCGCGCACCCCCCACTGCCACACTGACTGCTCGAGCAGGCGCTGTTCGTCGGCGAGATCGAAACCGATCATGATCCGGGCCCCATCATGCGCCGCGGGAAACGCGCACTAGGGCGCCACGGCCAGCGGCGACCTCGGCCGCCGCGCTTCCGCCGCTCGCGGCGACCTCAAGATGATCGGAGCTGCCAAACAACGCGCACAGCTCGCCCGGCGGCACGTCGGCATAGGTCGAAACGACCCGGGACACCTGGCGGCCGCCGACCTGAATCGTCAGGCTGCCGACCGACGCGACCTTGTCGAATGTCCTGCGGTCGATGTTCGTAATCAGGTTGCCGAACCGATCGACGCGCAGCACTTCCCCGTCGATGCCGTTAGTCGTCGCGCGCGGCTGCGGCACGTCGAGCCGCTGGATCGATCCAACGGGCCGCCCGAGCGCCGTCAGCTCGACGCCTTTCGCCAGCCAGGCGGCGGCAGGGGCGAAGCGATCGCGCCCTTCGAACGTGCGACTCACCGTTGGCCGAGCATAGCGACGCTCGCTCAGCTCAACCGCGCGCTTGAGCGGCGTTTCGTCGAGAGTCACCGACAGCACCCCGTTGTCGGGCGCCACGAACTTGTAGTCGCCCGCTTCGACGGCAAGACTGCGGCGCGCCGATCCGACGCCGGGATCCACGACGACGAGAAAGATGGTGCCAGAAGGGAAATAGCGGTAGGAGGCGGCCAGCTCGAGCGCGCCGGCCAGCACGTCGTGCGCCGGCACGTCGTGCGTGATGTCCACCAGTGTGGCCTCCTGGCAAATCCCGAGCACCACGCCTTTCATCGTGCCTGCGTAATGGTCGCGCACGCCGAAATCGGTCAGCAGCGCAATAGCCGGACGCGACATGGAATCTATCGTATTGCAGAATCAGCTGGATTGCAGAATTGCAGATGATCCGACCGAGGAAGCGAGCAATTCTGCAGGTCCTTATGCGGGTTTCCTGAAGAGAAGCTCCCTCAAATTGCTCTGCAGCAGAAACGAATCCGAGACGCGCAGACCCGGGAATAGTCGGATGATGTCGCGGTTGAGGAGAACAGCTTGGCGGCCGCGCGCCGCCGGATACGACCGGTACTTCAGGCTCACCTCGTCCAGGATGATGTACTTCGCATAGCGTCGGTCCGGTGCCTGCGTGGTGCCGAACAATCCGAGGAGCGCGCCGTCTGCACGAAGCACCCGTGTGAGCTCCCTGGCCAGTTCGCGCGCCACCGGTCGATCGAGATAGTCGATGATGTCCCAGCAGAGGATCCCGTCGACCGTGCCCGTCGCCTGAGGCAGTCGCCGCATCAAGAACGTCGGAAACTCGTCGGTTCTTCCTTCGCGCACGTGCCGGTCGAGATCGGCGAACATGTCCTCGACGAAAATCTTGCACCCGAACTGCTCGCCGAAGAAGTTGACGTTACTGCCGACGACCGAGCCGAGATCGAGCAGGACCGGGGCCTCGCGAGCGATGAGCGACCTGACAAACTTCCGCAGCGCCTTGGTGGCAAAAACTGAATCGTCGGCCGAAGCGCTCAGACCCGGCGGCCGCTCCACTGCGCGACGCGGCACGAGACGATCTAGCAAGCCCACGAATGCCCGTTTACTACCGTGACACTCCCACGCGCTGCCCGCCGCCCGGCTGGCCCTGCGGTGCAACGCCGGGCTGCGGCCCAGCCGCGGCCGCCGCTTGGACGACGAGCTTGGCGCCCGCCGCCTGGGCGACGGCGCCCTTGCGCTGCATGTCGACGCTGCCGCGGAAATGCGCGCCCTCGGCAATTGCCACGCGAGGCGAGATGATGTCGCCGTCCACCGACCCGTTGTCGCGAATATCCACCTTCTCGCTGGCGGTGACGTTGCCAGTCACCTCGCCCAGGACGATCACGGACTTCGCAAACACCTGCGCCTTAATGCGGCCGTTAGGCCCAATCGTCAGGACGTGATCGCGAAGCTGAATCGTTCCTTCGACCTGGCCTTCGATGGTCAAATCCTCACTGCCGCTGAGCTCGCCCTTGATGACGACCGATTTTCCGATGTTCACGATGTCCTTCTCCATGTTGTGACTCGCCTCGGGACGCGAACCAGGCGCCCCCGCCGGTGCCGGCGCCCCCGGTTGCGCCGTAGCCGGGTGCCCGATCACGGGTCGAACCGCTTCATCGCGTTTCCACATGTCGTCCCTCCGCCTGCTCCCCTTGCTAGGGTGCTGTCACTGGTATCGGCCGCTCACGCCACGAACCCAAGGGGTCCGTGGCGTCGCAAGCGCCGGGCCTTAGGCAAGGAGCGCCGCCAGTATCAAGGAAGCTCAAGCATCGTGTCTAGTCCTTTTGTTATCGTGGTTTAGCGGCGATGGTACAATACGTGGTTCCCAGGTGCGGATCTACTTCGACTACAACGCCACTACCCCCCCAGCCGCCGAGGTCGTCGAGGCGGTGGCTCGAGCCACGCGCGACCTGTTCGGCAACGCGTCAAGCGTCCATCATTTCGGCCAGCAGGCGAAAGCAGCCCTTGACGAGGCCCGCTCGGCGGTGGCCGCGCTCGTCCACGCAGATCCGTCCGAGATCGTATTCACGAGCGGCGGCACCGAGGCCGACAATCTCGCCATTCGCGGCGCCGCCGAAGCCCTCGAAGCGAGGGGCCGGCGGCATCTGGTGGCGAGCGCCATCGAGCACGAGGCGGTGTTGAATACGCTGAAGTCGCTGGCGCGCCGCGGCTGGCGGACCACGCTCGTGCCCCTCGATTCGTCGGGGATTGTGTCGCCCGACCGGGTGCACGACGTGCTCACCGACGAGACGGCGCTCGTCTCGGTGATGCACGCCAACAACGAGATCGGAACCATTCAGCCGATTGCCGAAATCGCGGCCCTCGCGCACGAGCGCGGCGCCCTGATGCATACGGATGCCGTTCAATCGGTCGGAAAGATTCCCCTCAACGTGCGCGCGCTGGGCGTCGATCTTCTGGCCCTGTCAGCGCACAAGTTCAACGCGCCGAATGGAGCCGGCGCGCTGTGGGTGAAGCGCGGAACGCGGATGCAGCCGACGCTCACAGGCGGCAAACAGGAACGCAACCGTCGCGCCGGCACGGAGAATGTCGCGGCGCTGGTCGGGCTCGGAGTCGCCGCGCGACTAGCACTCGATAAGATGGCTTCCGAAGCCGTTCGCGTGGCCGCCTTGCGCGATCGTCTGGAAGCGCACATTCTGCGGAAGGTCCCTGGCACCGCCGTCAACGGCACGCCGGAGGCGCGCGTGCCGAACACGACCAATATCAGCTTCGATCGAGTCGAAGCGGAGAGTCTCTTGATCGCCCTCGACCTCGATGGCGTGGCCGTGTCGACCGGATCGGCCTGCTCCTCGGGCACGCTCGAGCCGTCGCACGTGCTCCGCGCGATGGGGTTTCCGCTCCACCGTACGGAGAACTCGCTCCGCTTCAGCCTCGGGCTGTTTTCGACCGACGCAGAAGTCGATCGCGTCATCGCCGTTCTGCCAGGCCTCGTCGAAAAGCTGCGGCAATTGACGCGGAAAACCGTGAGCGCCTGATGCGTATTGTCGTCGCGATGTCGGGCGGCGTCGACTCGTCGGTGGCCGCGGCGCTCCTGGCCGAGCGGGGCCACGACGTCATCGGTCTGTCAATGCAGCTTTACGACATGTCGAGAACATCGGGCGGCGACCGCCCGTTCGGAAGCTGCTGCTCGTTCGACGACCTGCAGGATGCGCGCCGCGTCGCCCACGCGATCAACATCCCCCACTATGTTCTGAACTTCCAGCGACAGTTCGACGAGCAGGTCGTCTCAAACTTCGTCCGCGAGTATACGGCCGGACGCACACCCCTGCCGTGCGCACGCTGCAACAGCGATCTCAAGTTCGCCACCCTCGTCGAGCGGGCGCGCGGATTGGGCGCCGACGCCGTGGCCACGGGCCATTACGCCCGTGTCGAGCGCGACCGGTCGAGTAGCCGATATCTGCTCAAGCGCGGCGTGGACCAGTCCAAGGATCAAGCGTACTTTCTCTTCTCGCTTACCCAGGATCAGCTCGCCGGCGCAATCTTTCCCGTGGGAGATCGCCCGAAAGAAGCGGTGCGGGAGTATGCGCGCGCGCGCCAGCTGCCTGTCGCCGACAAGCCCGACAGTCAGGAAATCTGTTTTATTCCGGACCGCGACTACGCCAGCTTCGTTCGAGAGCGCGCGCCAGAGGCTGTCGGCGTCGGGGCGATCGTGGACGCTCGCGGCCACGTTCTTGGCCAGCACGCGGGCATCCATCGCTTTACTGTCGGCCAGCGGAAGGGGTTGGGTCTCTCTGCGTCACCCGACGGAGCGCCGCAGTACGTCATCGCTTTGAAGCCCGCCGATCGTCAGGTCGTCGTCGGACCACGCGCATCGCTCGAACGCACGACACTGACCACGTCCGGAGTGAATTGGATCTGTCCCGAACCTTCGGGGTCCTTGCGCGTGACGGCGCAGATCCGGCACCGCCATCTAGCCGCGCCGGCAATCGTACGCGTGCTCGATCCCCGCCGTTCCTGGACAGGCTCGGGGCGCCCCAAGTGTTTCGAGGCGCGCGCAAAAGTCCTATTCGACCAACCGCAGCCTGCCATTACTCCCGGCCAAGCGGTCGTCTTCTACGATGGAGAGATCGTCGTGGGCGGGGGTTGGATTGATTAGATAGCGCCTCCCTCGAGATACCGTTCCGCGTCGAGCGCGGCCATACATCCCGAGCCAGCAGCCGTCACCGCTTGACGGTAGATGTGATCCTGCACGTCGCCACAGGCGAACACACCGGGCACGTTCGTCCTCGTTCCGTCGTGCGTGATGATGTAGCCGTTGGCGTCCATCTCGAGCTGACCGGCAAACAGCGCCGTGTTCGGCGTGTGGCCGATCGCGATGAACACGCCGTCCACTGGTACTTCATGCGACGCCCCGGTGCGCGCCTCGCGAACTACCATGGCCGTCACCTGGCCTTTACCGACGTCCTTGATCTCCTCAACCTCGCTATTCAGCATCCACGCCATTTTCAGGTTCGCCCGCGCCTTGTCCTGCAGGATCTTCGAGGCGCGCAGCCTCTCGCGCCGATGGACCACCGTCACCTTGGTGGCAAACTTCGTCAGAAACAGGGCCTCCTCCATCGCGGAGTCGCCGCCCCCGACGACGGCAATCTCCCGGCCCCGGAAGAAGTAGCCGTCGCAGGTCGCGCAAGTGGAGACGCCGTGGCCCATCAACGTCCGCTCTGCGGGCAGCCCGAGAAGCCGGGCCGACGCGCCAGTCGCAATGATGAGCGCACGCGTTTCTTGTCCGCCTTCACCGGTGCGCACTTTGACGGGCGCGCTGCTCAACTCCACCGACGTCACATGGCTCTGTACCAGCTCGGCGCCGAATTTCTCCGCCTGCGCGCGCATATCGGCCATGAGATCCGGGCCCACGATCCCGTCGCGATAACCCGGATAATTCTCCACGAGCGTCGTCAGCATGAGCTGACCGCCCGCGTCCAGCCCTTCGATGACGAGCGGTTGCAGGTTGGCGCGCGCGGCGTACAGCGCCGCGGTCAGACCCGCCGGGCCCGAACCGATGATGATGACATGACGGGTAGTCAGAGATGCTTCTCGATGACCTTCTTGATGTCGTCTTTCGCCGCCAGGCCGACAATCTGGTCGACCAACTGGCCGCCCTTGAAAAGCAGCAGCGCCGGAATGCCTCGCACGTTGAACTTGATCGCCGTGTCCGGGTTCTCGTCCACGTTCAGCTTGCCGATCGTGACCTTGCCCGTGTAGTCGGCGGCGAGGGCATCGACGGTCGGCGCCAGCCGCAGGCACGGTCCGCACCACTCGGCCCAGAAATCGACCAGTACCGGCTGACCGGCCTTCAACACCGAATCTTCAAAATTCCCGTCCGTAAAAGTCTGCACGTTTTCAGCCGCCATGAGGTCTCCCTCGTTGCCTTCTTGTTTTCGGTCCTGACTTGTCGCCCAGAGCTTCGATCGCCCGCTCGTATATCTTGGCGTACTCCCGGGCTGAACGATCCCAGGAATGGTCCTGTTTCATCCCAGCACCCTGGAAAGCGCGCCATTTTGGCCGATCCTTGAACACCTCGAGCGGGCTCACGGTCGTGATGACCTCGGCGTAGTTGATGCCTCCTTTGAGAAAGCTGATGCGGCCCCAGAACTCGAGCACATCGATCGACCCGAGCTCACAGGGAAGGTCGAGACGCGGCAGCCAGTCGGGATCGAAGAGCCCTTGATAGGCGAGGTTCTGGATTCTGAAGACGCTCGGCGTCCCGCCGAGTACTGGGTGCGCCCTGTAGAGCGCTTCCAGATAGACGGGCCGGCCTGCCACTCGTGCGCATGAACGACCGACAGCGCGGGCAGTCGTCGTGCCGCGTATTCAAGCACGGCGCGAACCAGCACGGCAAATCGTCGCGCGTTATCCACATAGTCGACATTCCCGATGGCGTACAGCTCGTCACGATCGTACAGATTGGAAACATCAACCAGCCGCGCGCGTCCGCCGCTCGCGAGCGGGACCTCGAAACAGCCTGCTTCGCGCGTATATCCGCCAACCGCCAGAGGGAAGCGCTCCAGTAGCGTACCCGCGTCCACCCCGCGGTACTTCGGCAGCGCCAGCGTGACCTTCCATCCGAGCCGCGCGACAGCCGAAGGAAGCGCGCCCAGGACATCGGCTAGGCCTCCGATCTTTGCAAATGGCCTCGCTTCCGACCCAATCATCAGGACCGAACGCGAAAGGCGAGTACGGGAAGGCGATGCACGGATAGGCATGCGCGCTTGACGATCCGATTGTATCAGCCGCTGCGCTCCCCTCTTCACGGAGAGCCGGCCACGACTCACGGTACAATCCAGAGCGTGCCGGACCGGCCTCCCCGCACCCCACGCGCCGAGCCGTGCGAGATCGTCGAGCTCAAAGAGCTCAAGGTCACACAGCCGGAGCTGGCGTCGGCCGTCGACATGCAGCTCGCTTTGCTGGAGGTGCAGCGCCGCGTTCAGGCGCGCGTGCCCCTGCCGTGGCTTCAGCCGGACCCCGCATGGCTGGCGGCTCAGCAACTTGCGGGCCACCCGGTGGTCCGCTTCGGAGACATTCCCCTCGACTGGACTGACCTCCGCCTGACGCTGCGACAGACGGCCGACGTCCTTCACCGGCTTGACACGCTCGAGCGCGCGGAACACCAGCGGATCCTCGCCTTGTCGCGCGACGGAAACGCGCTGGAGCGGATCGTCACCGATTGGTACCTCGAGACCTCTGGCGTAGACGGGAGCCAGACGCAGAAGCGTGCGTCAACCACGCCGTCCAGCCTCGATCAGGTCCTGGTGCTGTCGCTGCGGCCCTTTCTGACGCGATCCGTCGACGCGCTGCTGCAGCGCGTCGATCTTTCGGCGTGGCGGCACGGCCACTGTCCGTTCTGCGGGTGGGAACCTGATTTCGCGGTAATCACGCCAAATGCCAAGACACGTCTCGTCTGTGGGCGCTGTCTGGGGCAGTGGGGTTTCGCGTCGCTCACCTGCCCGTTTTGCAAGAACGACGACCGCGCGCTCATCACGTCGTTTGCGACGCGCAATGGCCGCTACCGCGTCTACGCGTGTGACGTCTGCCGACGCTACCTCAAGGCTTATGACGCGCGCCACGCCGCGCGGCCCCTGATGGTGGCCGTGGACACCATTGCCACGCTACCGCTCGACGCCGCGGCGATCAAGCGCGGCTACCTTGGATAGACGCCGCCACGAAGACGCTTCGTCTTTTCGTGTTTCCGTGGCGTCTCTCTTGTTAGTCCCGCGGCACGGCTCCGATGGCAGTTTCTGTCGCGAAGACGGTCGAGGCCTTTGCGGACAGCCAGCTGAATAGGTTCCGAACTTCCCGAAAACGCCCCGCGCTTGAACGCGCCCCGAGCACCACGACGGCCACTCGAGGGCCGTCCTGCGAGAGCCGCACGAGCGTCGCGAGGCAGTAGCCCGCCTTCGAGATGAACCCGGTCTTGGTCGCCATCACGTCGAACTGCTGAGGACCCAACAGGGAACTCGTGCTCCGGAAACTGATGGCGCGCCGAGGCATCCGGATCCTGTGGCGGGTCTTCCGCATGACGAACGAGATCCGCTCGTCGTTCGACGCAAATGCTATCAGGCGCGCGATGTCGTACGCCGACGAAACGTTCCCAGACAGCAGACCCGAGGAATCGACGTACCTCGTGCTCGCCAGGCCGAGCTCGGCGGCTTTCTCGTTCATTCGCGCGATGAATCCGGTCAAGCCTTGCGCCGACACGCGCGCCAAGGCGCGCGCGGCCGCGTTGTCCGACGCGATCAGCAGCAGATGCACAAGATCGCCGATGACCACCTTGTCGCTCCGGCGGAGATAGGTTGTCGACGCCCGGTACACGTCGCTGCGGACGATGGTCACCGGCTGCGTGAAGTCGGGGTTATTCTCGAACACGACCATCGCGGTCATGACCTTCGTGATGCTCGCGATCGAACGCGGCGCCCGCGAGTTCTCCTCCCAGAGCACCTGGTTCGTTTCAGGGTTGTAAATGATGGCTGCCGCGGCTCTGAGATCGGGGACTAGATCGCCGTTCGCGTCCACTTTGTAGCGTGGGGCGGATTGCGCAGCATGGCTCGCGCTGACACCGAGGCTGACGAGGCCGGCGAGCGCAATATAGCCGATACAGAACGATGATCTTCTATTCAAAAAGTCGATCCCGGCACTGTAACTTACCTGGAATTGCGCCGCATTGTAGCAGACAATGGCGCTCCTTTCACCCTAGCAGTCCGTATATGGACTCCTCCCGGTGATCAAGCGAGTGGGTCGTGACGGTCGGTCCTTCGCGTCGGTTGCGGTCGTATATCCGGCCTGTCCGTGGAGAGCCTTTGCCTCCTGGCCAACATGGATAGTCGCGCACCGCGGGCCAATCGTGGTGCCGGCGTCGAGCGCCAGGGCTGCTATCGGCCTGATGCGGTGTCGGTCGGACCGAAGGGCCATGTCAGGGTCACTCGCTCAGCATCTCGCGTGGAGGTGTAGCTCGGGTTACGCCGCGTCCGGCAGTGCGCAGGGCACATCCTTGTGCCAAACCGCCCAAACGAGTCGGCCGAGTTTGTTCGCCACGGCAATCGTGGCTTTGTTGTAGCCGCGCCGCGCGTGCACCGTCATCGCCCAGTGGTGCAGACGCGTGAGGGGCTGCTGGGCCGCCCGGCGCCGGTGGGCCGACGCGAGCACCGCGCGCGCGCCGTGGGTGAGCAAGCACCGGAGATACACGTCCCCGCGTTTACTGATCCCCCCGAGGCGCCGCCGCTGCCCACTCGAGTACTCGCGCGGCGTCAGGCCGAGCCAGCTGGCAAACTGGCGCGCGCGCCGGAATGCGTGGATGTGCCCGACGGTGCCGACGAGGGCCGTGGCGGTCAACAGCCCAATCCCGGGAATCGTCCGCAGTCGCATCACGACGGGGTCGGCGTCGGCCAGGGCGCGCAATTCCCGTTCCAGGCCGGCAATCCGAGCCTCAATCGCCCGCACTTCCTCGTGGACGCTCGTGAGCACCTGCCGCAGATGCCTCGGCAACACGGTGGCCGCCTCGTCGAGCAGCACAGGCAAGGCCCGCAGCGCCGCACAGGCCCCCGCCGGCAGCAGCAGCCCCTGTTCCCGCAAGAGCCCGCGTAACACATTGATGCGCGCCGTCCGCGTCGTCATCCACTGCTCGCGCACCCGGTGCAGCGCCACGAGCGCTTGCTGCTCGACCCGCTTCACCGGGACACGGGGTATCTCGCCCGACCGGATCGCCTCCGCATCCGCCCGGTCCGTCTTGTTGCGCCGCACGTAGGGCCGCACGTACGCCGGGGGCACGAGGGTGACGCGATGGCCGTGTTGCTGGGCAACCCGCCCCCAGTAGTGGGCGGTGCCACACGCCTCCATCACCACATGGGTCGGCGGCGTCTGCGCGAGAAAGCGGGCGAACCGTGCGCGGTTGAGTCGCTGGCGCGACCACACGCGCCACCGGGCATTGGCGATCGCCAGCTCGAACACGGACTTTGCCAGGTCAACGGCCACTGTCGTAGCATCCATTTCGGTTTCCTCCTGGTTGTGGCTGATGGGCATCAGCTGATGCGGCACATCATGCCGCATCGGAACCGGGAGGAGTCCATACCATCATGGTGAAAGTCGGGCGCTGCACCGAGACGAGGGAGGCGCCTCGCGGGCAAGGCGCGACGACCGAGAATACCGCCTGTATTTGATGGAGGAGCAACGCAGGCCACGAGGATGCATCGCTCGTCGAATGCAGACGGACTTTCACCACGGACTGCTAGAGCTACTGTATCGGTTGCGCGCCGGCGGTACCGTAGAGGGCACAGTGCCTTGACACCCGCGAGCTCGAGGAATACAAAGCCCTCCGCGCCACGATTCGAGAGCGCGGCACCGCACGCGTGTGGATTGTGCTGGTCGGATTCCTTGGCTGGGCGGCCGCCATCCTGGCGAACGCTGCGCTGGCAGCGATCCCTGCCGCCACCCTGGTGCCCCTCCTGTTCCTTGCGGTGACCTTCGAGATCGTCTTTTCGCTCCACACCAGCGTCGAGCGGATCGGCGGCTACGTTCAAGTGTTCTTCGAGGACGAAGCAACCGATGAGGCGTGGGAGCGCCGACTCGCTGCGTTCTTCGGGCGGGGCCGGACTACTTCAGCGGCGGGTGATCCGCTCTTTGCCGACTACTTTGGGATCGCCGCGATCCTCAACTCCGCAGCACGCGATCGACCTCAAGCGATTCCGCCAGCTCAAGAAAGGCGCCCTCAATGACCCTTAGCAAACGGCTTCTAGTCTCGGGCGAGCGCAATCGTCAACAGCACGGCGTTCTCCGTTCCCCTCCATGAGTCCGTCGTATCGAACGATTCGGTAAGCGCGTGGCTGTTCGCGCCACGGCCCCCGCCGCCGATCGTCAGCGCCGGAATGTTCAGGCTGATCGGAAGGTTGGCGTCGGTCGAACCTTCGCCGAACGAGACTGCGATCCCGAGCGCGCGGCCGACGGCTAGGGCCGTCTGCACGATCGGAGCGCTAGAGGGTGTCGAGCCCGCCGGGCGGTCGCCGACAAGATCGGCAACCACAGTGATCGTCCCACGGGTCCCCCACCGCTGGTTCTCCTCCCTCACGGCTTCGTCAACGGCACTGTGAAACTCTGCGTCGAGCGAGGCAAGTTCGACGACGCTGGTCGATCGCATGTCCACTTCCATCCACGCCTCGTATGGGATCGAATTGACGGAGGTGCCTCCGCCGACGCGGCCGATCGTGAAGGTTGTTTTCGGCTGAGCCGGCACCTGGAGCTGGGAGATCTTCGACACGGCGCGGCCGAGCGCGCCAATGGGGTTCGCCAGGCCGAAGGCGCCGTAGCTGTGACCACCCGGCCCCTTGAAGGTCACGCGGTAGCGGCGGCTTCCCACGGCCACGTTCGTGATGTTGACGCCACCGCCGTCGATCGATACGAACCGATCGATCGTCGGCGGGGCCGTGCCGGGTTGTCGGACGCCTGAAGAAGCCAGCGCCTCCGCGAACAGCGCTCTCATGCCGCGCAGATCGCCGAGGCCCTCCTCGCCAACGTTGGCGACGAAAGTGATCGATCCCGGCGTCCGCACGCGCGCCTGCCCGAGTGCCCGGGCGACGGCAACGAGCACCGCCAGCCCGCGGCAGTTGTCGCCGATGCCGGGGCCGTGGAGGATCGCCCCGTCGCGCGTCACGTTGACGGCGGTGCCCGACGGAAAGACGGTGTCCAGATGCGCGGCCACCGCCAGATGGGGGTGGGGGGCCGCGCCGGGCCGTTCGCCCAGCACGTTGCCCGCACTGTCGACCCGCACGTTCTGAAGTCCAACTTCGAAGAACGCGCTCCTCAGCAGCCGAGCGCGCGCCCCTTCACCGAAGGGCGGAGCCGGGACTTCGCAGAAGCGCACCTGATCCGCGATTGTTCTGCCCTCGCTGCCCTTCGCCGCCTCAAGCGCGGCTTTCACCGTTCTGTCTTGTGCGAGCGCCTCAACCATCGAGGGCGACTGCGCGTCGGCCGCGCCGAGGGCAGACAACTCCACGAAGACGACGGCAGCCGCCAGTCTGCGTTGGGCATTGTTGTGCATCTGAAGCGCCCCGAACCCATGCATGAAGGTGAATCTTACCTAAGCCGAGCTACACCAGAACGGCTGGACGCCACTTGTACACGGAGTTGACGAGCCAGACGCGCCGCGCGCGCCGGAGCGCGCCCAGAGTCACGACTGCCTCTCGCACTTCTCCACTTTCGATCAACTGGGTGCGGAAGGTTCCTGCGAGCAGGCCGCATTCCACAGGCGGCGTCATGAGACATCCGTCGAGATCGATCACGACGTTGGCGGTTGTCGCCTCGGTCATCTGATCCTGCCAGTTCTGCAGAATCACATCATCGCAGCCGGCCCGTCGCGCGCATTCGTAGGTCGCACGATTCGTCGTCTTGTGAAAAAGAAACGCGTCGGTGCCATCAACTGGCTCGGTGGCTATGCCGACACGAAGCGGTTCGTGTGTCGGTTCGAGCGGTGCGGCCTCGGCGCGCGCCTCGCCGTCCTTCGAGAGCAGAAGCCGTACCCGCAGCGGTCCCTCGCAACCAATCACTCCTTCCAGGAGCACGCGGTGAATATCCTCGGGGCGCCAGGCGAAGCCGAAATATTCGGGCGACTCGCGCAGGCGCTGCAGGTGCCTGGCAAACAGAAAGAATCCTTCAGCCGGCGTCCAGCGGAGCGTCTCCAGGAGGTCGAAGCCGGCCGGCCACCGGGAAAGGACGCTGGCCTTAAGCAAGCATTCCTCGTACTCGGCGGCCACGTCTGAGTCCCACACGATACCGCTGCCAATACCGAATTCCAGGGTGTCGGTGCGCTGGTCGACGACCGCCGTTCGGATCGCCACGTTGAACCGCGCGTCGCCGCCCGGCGCGAGGTGTCCAATGGCGCCAGTGTAGACTCCGCGCGGTTCCTCCTCGAGCGTAGTCAGAATCTCCATCGACCTGACCTTCGGCGCTCCCGTGACCGACGCGGACGGGTGCATCGCCGCAAAGATCCGATCGAGCGGCACCGAGGATTGCGCCGTGACGAGCGACGTCATCTGCCAGACGTTGGGATACCGTTCGACCGAAAAGAGCTCCGGCACCTGGACGCTGCCGACCTCGGCGATGCGGCCCAAGTCGTTGCGAACCATGTCCACGATCATCACGTTTTCGGCTTGCTGCTTCTCCGATCGCCGCAGCTGCTCGCGAAAGGACAGGTCCTCGCCGAGGGTACGGCCGCGTCGTGCAGTCCCCTTCATCGGTCGCGCGGTCAGGCGCGAGCCGCTCCGGGCGAAGAACAGCTCGGGAGAAGCCGAGCAGATGGCCCGGCTGCCCACCTGAAGAAACACCGCATGGTGGCCACGCTGAGCGGCCACAAGGTCGGCGAAGAAGGCCCGAACGTCCCCCTTGAAGCGCCCTCGCATGCGAAATGTGTAGTCGACTTGATAGGAATCCCCATTCGCCAGATGGGCCTTAATCCGGGCGAACGCTTCCCCGAACGCGGACCGGCCGACCGACGGCGCGACCCCGGTCATCTCGTAGCCAGGTCTGGCACCTGTCTGACACCCCCCAAACATCCGACCGACCCGGGTCGGACGCCACTCGGAGGCGGCCATCCTGATTGGCTCTGAATCGAAAAGGGCGAACCAGACCAGCGGTAGGCCGGCACTACCTGGACGCACTGGGAGCCCGAACGCCGCACCCGCCTCGTAGGAAACGAAGCCGGCCGCGTCGTATCGCTGCTCCCGCGTCAGCACCTCAGTACTCGCGATGGCAGCCGCGACTCGTTTCGGATCGTGTGTCTCAACGATGTGCACCGGCCGCTCGAATAGGAGCCAGCCGCCAGTCTCCTCCTGCAAGATCGCCTCGATACGGTCGGGCACGTCCACATTATCGACGGACATTATCAAGATACCGACGAGCGATATCCAAACTGACGAATCGCTCATCCAAGTCGACGCCGAGAATCACGATGGCCCCCTGATCGGTCCTGTCACAAACATCGGATCGCGCCGATAAATCTCACGAGCGAACAGAGTCAGCGAACCGTCGCGAGGTGGTACAAAGTTTGCATTAGCCACAAGAAAGGATAACGGCATCATGAGTCTCGTCCGACTTCTCAACTTCACCACTCTCATCTGCGGCTGCGTCGTGGGCCGCTACCGCGAGGTCGCGACCAGCCGGGAAGTCAGCTATGTCGAGGAAAAAGGCAAGACCTGCGGAAGCCACAGTCACCGCCGAAACCATACGGTGACAGCGGACCGCGCCGTGTTGGCCGGGCCCATTCAACTCGCAAGCAAAGCTTCCTAAGCCTCGGATCCGCCCAAACTGTGCCCGACAGGCCACAGTACTGTGGTCGTACGACCTCATTCACGGACGTCCACGTTAACGCAGTCCCCAGTTTCGTCCGAAATACAGGCGTATGTCAGTGCTTCCTAAGCCCTACAAGGTTGTGCCCGGCGCTCGTGGCACTCTCAGCCGCTTCTACCTGGCCGACTGCATCCACTTCATGAACCATCTGCCGGCCCGTTCGGTCGATGTGGTCGTCACCTCGCCGCCCTACAACCTTGGCATCCGCTACAGCCGGTACCAGGACCTGCTGTCGCCAACCCATTATCTGCAGTGGACCGACACTTGGGTGGCGGCGGTCACTCGGGTGCTCGGCCCCGAGGGGTCGCTCTTCCTGAACGTGGGCGCCAGACCGTCGGACCCCTGGACCGCGCTCGACGTAGCGCAGGTCGTGCGTTCGCGGCTCCGCCTCCAGAACGTAATTCACTGGATCAAATCGATTGCGATCGACCGCGACTCAGCCGGAGCCGCCGCGGGACTGGCGCGCGATCTGGCGGTCGGGCATTATAAACCGATCAACAGCGATCGGTTCCTCAATGACTGTCACGAATTCGTGTTCCACTTCACCCACGATGGAGCGACCCCCCTCAGTCGGCTCGCGCTCGGCGTCCCTTATCAGGACCAGTCGAACATCGGCCGGTGGCGCGCGGCGGCCGCCGGACTGCGCTGCCGTGGAAATGCCTGGTTTATTCCCTACGAGACAATCCAGCGCCGCGACCGAGATCGTCCACACCCGGCCACTTTCCCGACCCGCCTGCCCGAGCAGTGTCTCAAGCTTCACGGCTTGTCGCGGGTCGAAACCGTGATGGATCCGTTCACCGGGCTGGGAAGCACGGCCGTCGCCTGCGCGAGGCTCGGCCTCGCCTTCATCGGATCTGATATCGACGAAACGTATCTAAGGAAAGCGGTGGAGCGGACCCAGCTCGTAAAGCCGGCCCGAAAGCTCCCCGGGCCGCGAGCCGCGCGGATGCGGAAGGCAGAACTGCGCGAAGCTATCCGACCAAAAGCCGGCAGCGTCCGCCTTTAGTCTATGGTTTCGTCACTGAAACCGGCGGCCGCGGAGCCTCGAACTCGTACTCCTTGCGCGAATAGACCTCAACGCCATCGCGCTTGACCTTCACGTCGATCCGCCGGCGTCGCTTCGACGGATCGGAATTATTCGAGTAGTAGCCGAGCACATAGTAGTCGCTCGACTCCGCATCGATCCGCTTCAGTGCGCTGTCGAAACCGTTCTGGTTCACTATGGCCAGTCCGCCCGTCTCCTCCGCGAGAACCCGCAGGGTGTGCTGCGTTTTCCGCACATGCTCGGCCCACTCCTGCGGATCGATCGGCTCGTCGATGTCTTGACCGGCCATGAGGCCACGTGGATCGATCGGGTAGATCGTGGTGTTGGCCCGGTTCGCCGCCCGCGTGATCTCGGCCATCTCGAATGCGAGATCGGCATCGACGAAGGTCTCGCTCTGTAACTCTCCCCGTCTCAGCACCGAGCTCGGCTGCGGGTCGTCGGGATCCGCGATCGCCTCGTTGATCCTCCGGTTCCTCGCGCTCTGCAAATTCAACCCCCTCGGCCTGCCTATCCCGTAGCGCGACTCCTGAAACGGGTTAAAGTCGTAGCCCGGGCTGACCCACACGAGCGCCTTGCGGCGATTCGTTATCTTCTCGAGATTCTTCAGCGCCATTCTCATCGTCAAGAGCGAGACTTGCGCGCGATACCGAAGCTCCTGAAGCGAACCTGTCATGATGATCTGGCTCGGCCTGAGCCCATCGCCAGTAATTTTCTTAATTGCGTCGTCCAGCCGACCCTTGTCGTAGGTCATCTCGATCGCAATCGACGACGGACCGCTCGAGACGACGCTGAACAGATCGCCGTCGTGCACAAGCAGCTTCGAGATCTTCTTAAAAATGGCGCGCACCCGCCCAGTCTGCTGAAACCGCAGATGGAGGTCGTCGACGAAGAACAGGAAGATTCGTCCTGAGGTGTCGTTCACCACTCGCCGAGGCGGCAGGATCACGCCCTCCGGCATTGTAGGCGGCGGCGGTTCGAGCACGTTCGTGACGCGGCCGCCGTGACTCATCGTCATCGACGTGATCTCCTGCTTCACGCCATCCTCGAAAATCTCGAATTCATCCTCCTGGAGGTCGGCCACGAACCGGCCCTGGGAGTCCTTCACGATGACGTCCATGCTGACGGCATCGATCTGCACTCTGAAGGTCGGCGGCTGCTGCCCTTCAGAGGGAGGCTGCTCGCCTGGCTGAAGAGCCTGCGCCGACAGGCCTGCCGCCAAGGCCACCCACACCGCCGTCGATCTGAAGGCGCCCAAGTTCAAGTTCATAGTGCAAGACATATTATCCCACTTATGCCACGGCGGCAGGGTCCGCCGGTCACTCGTCTTTCTTTGACGAATCGGGCGCCCCGTTTGGCCGATCCAATCCCCCGTCTCCGCGATTCCCGGCCACCCGCTCCGATTCCGAAGGCCAGGCGGCCCCCTGAGCGGAACCAGTTGCACGACAGCGGCGGCCGCGTCCCCCTCGACGACGACGCCGGCGGGCGGGAGGTGGGGTCGCGCCGGCCCGAAGGTTCGACGGAGTCACGCTGGAAGCCTCCGATTCACCGGGCGCCTCAAACCCGGGAGTGACCCCTGTCGGTACTGCAGCTTCATCCACGTCGGCCGACGGCTCTTCCCCATCGACGGCTGCCCCTTCCACGGGGGCAGCCGCTGTCTCTTGGTGTTTCGCCTGGCGCGTCTGCTTTACCGCGCGCTCCGCGCCGCGTCGCTTGCGCCAGTGCTCAACCTCGGCGCGCGGCATCGACGTGGCGATGATGCGTGGCCAGTCGAACGTCAGACCAGGATTCTGCGCCTCGAGGGCGTGCTGCATGTCGCGGTCGAACGGTCGCCGGCCGACCTTGATGCCGGGCGGGGTACGGAACCAGTAGAGCATCTGCGCGCGCGACGGCTGCCCGCGGCGGCCGGAAGAGTGGGCCAAGTAAACGTGCTCGTAGCCGCGCCTGTCCCGGGAAAATCTCACGAAAGGCATGAGCCTACTTTCGCTTCCCTCGTCGAGCGTGGCCGGAGGGGCGTCGACGAGGCCGACCCACGCCGCGACCCGGCGAGACTTTCCTCGACGCTCTGGCGCGTGCCGCCGGTTTGGCGCTCTTCGTCCGGGGCTGGCTCGACGGCGTCGCTCTCCGACGAGAGCTTCGCGTCGGCGCTTCGCGGCTTCGAAGAACCAGGGTGAACCGCACCTCATCGCCCACCGGGTGGTAGCTCCAGATTTCGTTGACGTGAATCTGATTATCCTGGCACAGCCGCCGCGCGACATCGACCATTGCGAACGGGACGTAGAGGTGGAAAGCGGTCCGCAGTTTCGCGAAGTGCGCCCACTGCGCGAGCGCCTCCAGATGG
This sequence comes from Vicinamibacterales bacterium, assembly GCA_965197865.1. Classification (GTDB taxonomy): domain Bacteria; phylum Acidobacteriota; class Vicinamibacteria; order Vicinamibacterales; family CAVVIG01; genus CBDANZ01. The sequence continues at coordinate 549,491 of CBDANZ010000004.1, read as the reverse complement.
TTGACCGACTCGCCCGTTTCCACTTCGACCACGGCCCGAAGCTTGCCCCTGCGCTCGGGCGACTGTAGGACGAGATCCGGATAGACGCCGAACGCACCGCTTCCCACGCGGGTGTTGCGCTCGGCCCCGGGATTCATCGCAGCCTCGAATCGGCGGCGGTGCTTGGCCTGAAGCAGGCGAATAACGCGGTCGTGCTCGAGCTGTTCGCGGAGCGGGCGGACCAGGATCGGGCTCACCCAACGCCTCCATGGGCCGGTGTCCCGAGTCCGAAATTCGGTAACAGATTCTCCGGAGCGCGGCGCCCGGCTAGCAAGGCGCGACGACCCAGAATATCGTGAATATCCGAGGCAGGGGAAACGCCGCCAGGCGAGATGCCCCGCCAGGAAAACGTCAGCGAATTTCGGCCTGGGGACACTAGTTTTTGCAGACTCGTAAGTGTAGCACGGGTCTCTTGCGTTTGGCCTCTAAAGTGCGTCGTCTGTTACAATAAGCAGTGTGCCAGCGGCCGAGTCCGAGCACGTTGCGACAACGATTCTGATTGTCGACGACGATGAAGGGGTGACGACGACTTTCACTCGGATGCTCGAGCTCGAAGGGTTTGCCGTCAAGACGGCGGTGAACGGCGAAATGGGCCTGCACGAGGCCGCCGCCACCCGTCCCAACGCCATCATCCTCGACCTTCGCATGCCGATTATCGACGGCCTCCGGTTCCTCCGCCGCCTTCGGGCAGACGGCGAGCAGCGCGACGTCCCGGTGGCGATCGTTACGGGCGACTATTTCCTCGATCAGGGCGTTTCCACCGAGCTCCAACAGCTCCGGACGGAGGTCAAGTTCAAGCCGTTGTGGCTCGAAGACCTGGTCGGCCCGGCTCGGAGCCTCGTCAAGGTGGCCCACTGACCGACGCCGGTTCCCGGTTTCTTCGTGCCTGTCGCCTGCAGCCGGTCGATGCGACGCCTGTCTGGTTCATGCGCCAGGCCGGCCGCTACATGAAGGAGTATCGAGCGTTGCGCGAGCGCCACTCGCTGCTCGAGCTGTGCCGCACGCCCGACTTGGCCACCGAGGTGACGCTGCAACCCATTCGGCGCATCGAGGTGGATGCCGCCATTCTGTTTTCCGATCTCCTGCTGCCACTCGAACCGATGGGGCTCCGCTTCGACTTCGTTCGAGGCGAGGGGCCGGTCGTCGACAATCCGATCCAGTCGGAGGACGACATCGACCGCCTGCGTCGGTTCGATTCGCGTGAAGCGCTGCCATACGTTCTTGACGCCATCGGCCAGGTTCAACGCGAGCTCGCAGGCCGCCTGCCGCTCATCGGGTTTACAGGTGCGCCTTTCACGCTCGCGTCGTACGCGATCGAAGGGGGCCACTCGGCCACCTTTGCGCGAACCAAGGCGTTGATGTACGGCGCCCCCGCCGCGTGGCATCGCCTCTGCGAACGGCTCGCCGATGTCGCGACCGACTATCTGACCGCGCAGATCGAAGCCGGCGTCAATGCGGTGCAGGTATTCGACTCATGGGTCGGCGCGCTGAACGCGCGGGACTATCGGGAATTCGTCCTGCCGCACAGCCGGCGGATCTTCGATGCAACGGCGCGGCACAACGTGCCGGTCATTCACTTCGGTGTGGGCACCGGCCCGATTCTCGGCGAGATGCGCGAAGCCGGCGGTGACGTAATCGGCGCCGACTGGCGGACGCCCCTCGATGACGCCTGGCAGCGCATCGGCTTCGACCGCGCACTTCAAGGCAACTTGGATCCAACGGTGCTCCTCGGTCCCCTCGATCGCGCTCTTGCGGCCACCGATGATGTGCTGTCTCGCGCGGCCGGCCGTCCCGGTCACATCTTCAACCTAGGCCACGGCATTCTGCCCCAGACGCCGGTTGAACAGGTACAAGCGGTGGCGCGGTATGTTCATCAGAAGACGCGAAAATAGTCGGCTCAAGCGTTCTCTCTAGCGTATGTCCCGAGTCGGCATTCTGCTGATGGCCCACGGCACGCCCTCGTCCATGGACGAGATGCCGGAGTATCTGCGCCTGGTTCGAGGCGGGCGTCCGCCGTCGCCGGAGCTCATCGCCGAAATCCGGCACAACTACGAAGCCATCGGCGGGCTCTCACCGCTGACCGCGCTCAGCTTTGCGCAAGCCGCGGCGCTTCGGGAGCGACTGGGCGGTGCGGTGCCGGTGGCCATTGGGATGCGGAACTGGAAGCCGTTCATCGCAGAGGCCGTGGCCGAGCTCCAGGCGCTGAAGCTGACCCGTATCCTCGGAATTCCGCTCGCTCCGCAGTTTTCGGCATTGAGCGTCGCCAAGTACTTCGAGGCGGCAAGGGCCGCCCTTCCTGCTGGTATGCGGCTCGACCCGGTTGAATCGTTTCACGCGCATCCGCTCTTGATTGACGCGTTCGCCGAGCGGGTGCGAGAGGCGCATCCCCGACCCGACGAGGAAATCGTGTTCACGGCGCACAGCCTGCCGCAGCGGGTGGTCGACGCCGGCGATCGCTATGTCGGCGAAGTAACAGCCACAGCCAGCCTCGTCGCGGCGCGGGCCGGGATCGAACGCTATCATCGAGCGTATCAGAGCGCCGGACGGACGCCCGATCCTTGGATCGGTCCGGACATCGCCGAGCTGATCAGGCAGCGCGCCGGCCGCGGAACTAGGGCGTTTCTCATTGTTCCGGTCGGATTCGTTTGCGACCACACGGAAATTCTCTTCGACATCGACATTCAGGCGGCGGCGGCCGCCGCCACCTGCGGCGCCTTGCTGCGGCGCACTGAATCGCTCAACACATCGCCCAGCTTCATCTCGATGCTGCATGATTTGGTGCGCGAGCGGCTCAGAGAATGATGGTCGACGTCCTCGTGGTTGGAGCCGGGATCGCCGGGCTGGCGACCGCCTACGAGCTGCACCTGCGTGGCGTGCCCTTCACCATGATGGAGAGCAGCGCACGCGTCGGAGGCATCATTCTCAGCGAACAGATCGAGGGATACACGATTGACGCCGGGCCCGACGCTCTTCTCGTTCAGAAGCCCGAAGGCATCAGGCTGTGCGAAGAGCTGGGCCTGGGCGAGCGGCTCATCGCCACCAAGCCACCCCGACTTGCGTTCGTGCAACGCGGCGGCCGTCTGCATGCCCTGCCTCCCGCGTCGGTGCTGGGCATTCCGACCGAGGTCGGCCCCTTCCTCCGCACGCGCCTGTTTTCGTGGCCGGGCAAAATGCGCATGGCCGCGGAGCTGTTCGTGCCGCCGCGCAGCGACGATGGCGATGAATCGATCGGCGCTTTCATCACGAGGCGTTTTGGCCGGGAGGCAACAGAGTATCTGGCCGAACCGCTCCTCGCCGGCATTCATGCCGGCGATGTCGACCGACTGTCAATCCGTGCGCTGTTTCCCCGCTTCGCAGACGCCGAGCGCACCTCCGGCAGCCTGCTGCGCGCTTTCCGGCAGCCGCAGCAGCGACACGGGCGCGCGGGGCAGGAGGAAAGCGACGGCGCGTTCCGCTCCCTGTCGGGTGGTTTAGACGAGATGATCCGCGCCCTGGTCGCGAAGCTGCCGACGAACTCGATCCGTTTAAGCACGCCCGTCTGCCGGATCACCCGTCGCGACGCGTTCCAGATTGAAACCGAGGATGGGCTGCTGCAGGCGCGAGCAGTTGTCCTGGCTACGCCGGCCTTCGTCACCGCCCGCCTCGTACGGAGCTTGAGCGGGGTGCTTGCGAATCTCTGCGATGAAATCCGCTATGCTTCAACGGCGACCGTCGCGCTGGCGTTCCGGCGCGCTTTGGTTACGCACCCGCTGAAGGGATCGGGATTTGTCGTGCCCCGCACCGAGCGGACCGGCATTCTCGCCGCGTCGTGGCTCTCGTCGAAATGGCCCAATCGCGCACCTGACCACAGCGTGCTGCTGCGCGCCTTCGTCGGCGGCGCGCGCGATCCGCAGGGCTTTGCGCGGTCGGACCCGGAGCTCGTCACGCTCGCGTTGAATGCGCTCGGTCCGCTACTCGGCATCACGGGATCCCCGATTCTGACGCGGGTCTATCGATGGGAACGCGCCAGCGCGCAGCACGAAGTGGGTCATCTGACGCGGCTCGAGGCCATCAAGCGGACACTCGAGGGTCTTCCCGGGCTGTTCCTCAGCGGCAGCGGCTTTCGCGGCGTCGGCATTCCCGACTGCGTGGCCGACGGCCGCGCCACAGCAAGACAGGTTTCCGGATGGCTCGCGGGTGCAGGCCCCGGGTCGGGCGGGTAGGCGAGTCGCCTAGCAGTCCGTGGTGAAAGTCCGTCTGCATTCGACGAGCGATGCATCCTCGTGGCCTGCGTTGCTCCTCCATCAAATACAGGCGGTATTCTCGGTCGTCGCGCCTTGCCCGCGAGGCGCCTCCCTCGTCTCGGTGCAGCGCCCGACTTTCACCATGATGGTATGGACTCCTCCCGGTTCCGATGCGGCATGATGTGCCGCATCAGCTGATGCCCATCAGCCACAACCAGGAGGAAACCGAAATGGATGCTACGACAGTGGCCGTTAACCTGGCAAAGTCCGTGTTCGAGCTGGCGATCGCCAATGCCCGGTGGCGCGTGTGGTCGCGCCAGCGACTCAACCGCGCACGGTTCGCCCGCTTTCTCGCGCAGACGCCGCCGACCCATGTGGTGATAGAGGCGTGTGGCACCGCCCACTACTGGGGGCGGGTTGCCCAGCAACACGGCCATCGCGTCACCCTCGTGCCCCCGGCGTACGTGCGGCCCTACGTGCGGCGCAACAAGACGGACCGGGCGGATGCGGAGGCGATCCGCGAGGCGATCCGGTCGGGCGAGATACCCCGTGTCCCGGTGAAGCGGGTCGAGCAGCAAGCGCTCGTGGCGCTGCACCGGGTGCGCGAGCAGTGGATGACGACGCGGACGGCGCGCATCAATGTGTTACGCGGGCTCTTGCGGGAACAGGGGCTGCTGCTGCCGGCGGGGGCCTGTGCGGCGCTGCGGGCCTTGCCTGTGCTGCTCGACGAGGCGGCCACCGTGTTGCCGAGGCATCTGCGGCAGGTGCTCACGAGCGTCCACGAGGAAGTGCGGGCGATTGAGGCTCGGATTGCCGGCCTGGAACGGGAATTGCGCGCCCTGGCCGACGCCGACCCCGTCGTGATGCGACTGCGGACGATTCCCGGGATTGGGCTGTTGACCGCCACGGCCCTCGTCGGCACCGTCGGGCACATCCACGCATTCCGGCGCGCGCGCCAGTTTGCCAGCTGGCTCGGCCTGACGCCGCGCGAGTACTCGAGTGGGCAGCGGCGGCGCCTCGGGGGGATCAGTAAACGCGGGGACGTGTATCTCCGGTGCTTGCTCACCCACGGCGCGCGCGCGGTGCTCGCGTCGGCCCACTGGCGCCGGGCGGCCCAGCAGCCCCTCACGCGTCTGCACCACTGGGCGATGACGGTGCACGCGCGGCGCGGCTACAACAAAGCCACGATTGCCGTGGCGAACAAACTCGGCCGACTCGTTTGGGCGGTTTGGCACAAGGATGTGCCCTGCGCACTGCCGGACGCGGCGTAACCCGAGCTACACCTCCACGCGAGATGCTGAGCGAGTGACCCTGACATGGCCCTTCGGTCCGACCGACACCGCATCAGGCCGATAGCAGCCCTGGCGCTCGACGCCGGCACCACGATTGGCCCGCGGTGCGCGACTATCCATGTTGGCCAGGAGGCAAAGGCTCTCCACGGACAGGCCGGATATACGACCGCAACCGACGCGAAGGACCGACCGTCACGACCCACTCGCTTGATCACCGGGAGGAGTCCATATACGGACTGCTAGGGCAGGTAAGGCGGTAGGGCATGTGGGGCAGGTAGCGAGAAAACAATGAGCAGGATCGCATCGACGTTCCTACTCGCCTATGGTCTCGCGCTCCTTCGACCTGGCGTTTCCGCGTCTGCTGCCGCGCGGGTTGTTCCTGGCCCACAATGTGGTGAACAAGAAGGACGAGATGGCCGACTTTCTTGCCGCGATCCACAACAATCCGGCCGTGATGACGACCATCGTGGCGCCGTTAAGCGAGGGGATGTCGGTGACGGTAAAGTTAGAAGAGAGGGAACAATTCGCAGGGTAGAAGGTAATAGAGACAAGTAAGGCTTCGTTGGACCCTTCTGACTGTTTCCTTCTAGCTTCTCACTTCATGAAATCCGTCCACATCATTGGCGTGCCATTGGATCTCGGCGCCGTGCGACGCGGCGTCCACATGGAACCGTCGGCTTTTCGCATCGCCGGCCTTGACGAGCGGATCGTCTCACTCGTCTGCAGCGTGACGGATAAAGGCGACTTGCCGGCGCCGATTGCCGAAACGCAGGCGCCGCACGACGAACGAAAGAAATAAATCCGCGACATCGTGAAGGTTTGCCAAAAGGGATATTAGACGGCGCTTGAATCGCTTGTCGAAGGCGCCATGCCGCTCGTCCTTGGCGGCGACCACAGCCTCGCGGAGGGCTCGATTGCCGCAGTAGTGGAATGGGCAAAGAGGACGAGGGAGCTGCCGATCGGTCTCCTTTGGGTGGACGCGCACGGCGACATGAACACGCCGACCACCTCGCTAAGCGGTAACGTCCACGGTATGCCGTTGGCGACGCTCCTCGGCTCGGACCCGTCCGAGCTCGCGCTCATCGGCGGCTGGTCGCCCAAAGTCAGGCCGGCGCACACGGTGCTCATTCGGTTGCGCAATCTCGACGATCGCGAGAAGGTGGCCGTTCGCGATTCGCACGTGCGTGTCTTCACGACGAAAGACATCGATCGGCACGGGATCGCGTCGATTGTCGAGCAGGCTGTCGCGCTTGCGGGCGGCGGCACGGCCGGCATTCACGTATCGTTCGACATGGACGCCTGCGATCCGTCGATTGCGCCCGGGATCGGCACACCGGTCAGAGGCGGTCTCGACTATCGCGAGGCGCACATGGTGATGGAAATCGTCGCCGACTCGGGGCTGTTGACCTCGCTCGACATGGCTGAGGTGAACCCGACGCTTGACGTGCGGAACCAAACGGCGCAACTCGGGACGGAGCTGGTGCTGTCTGCGCTAGGAAAGAAGATTCTCTAACAGGGCGAGCATCTCCTCGAGGGTCTCGACTAGCAGAACGAGCGAATACGGCTTCTCGATAAGGCGCGTACAGGGGGCGCAGCCGTTCGAGATCCGCCGATTCGGAAGGCACGCCCGAAAAGATGCTCAGCGGCACGTCGCTCGGCGTGGCCACGACGACGTCGCGGCCGAAGCCCTGCTTCAGACGGAGATCGACGACCCCGGCAACGAGCTTGCGCGTGCGCAGCGCTTCGATGCCCTCGTCGGCAGTTTCCGCCGTCACGACAGAGAACCTATGCATCTCGAGAAATTTCACGAGCGGCCGACGCACTGATACGTCGTCTTCGACGACCAGCACGAGGCGGTCGGCGTCTTCGGTCATGGGTTCAAGGTTCACGATCCAGCCGAGTGGTCGTATGCTCGGACGAGACGGGCGGCTTCGTTCGGACGTTGATGGCCGGTTTCCTTCTCGCTGGTCGCATCCGGCTCTTGCCGGACCAAAGTATACCGAGATAAGGAACGTGACCCTGCGCAGAACCACGTGTGCTTGTACGCTGTTTCATACGTCGGTTGTACAATGAGCCGTGAATCTGATCATTGAGACCTGGTAGCTCAGTGGTAGAGCATCTGACTTTTAATCAGAGGGTCGTGGGTTCGATCCCCACCCGGGTCACCAGCATCTAACTACTTTTATAGAGATATTCGACTGGAGTCTAATGGAAACCAGACCAAGCCAAGAGGTAACACGGCTTCGCGCAGCCAGAAGAAGGCGACGGTAGGACTCGTTCACGGAGACGATGCGCCAGCGCGGCTCGTACGCCAAAGGGGGCATTATCGGGCTCGCAGGATTTCTGGCACCGAGGACGTCCCAACCGTATAGACGGCCGAGCATGCAGTTCGTAAAGGCGAGGTCCCATCGAGCGAGGCGCCGCTCACACTGACCCACTTTCACACCTGACGGTTCAAACCTTGAAGTATTCTGACTCGTGGAGGAAGAGCATGAAACGTGTCGGATTGTTTGCATGCCTGGTTGTCGTGATCGGAGCGGCGGTGTCGACACGGCTGGCGGCTCAGACGGTGACCATTGCCGGAGATCTGATGAAGGACTGGAAGGCGCAGAAGGAAACGATGATGCGGATCGCCGACGCGATGCCCGAAGACAAGTTCGGGTACAAATCAACGCCGCCCCAGCGCTCGTACGCCGAACAGATCCTGCACGTGGCCGGAGCAAACGTCATGCTCATGAAGTTCCTTGGCTCTAAAGCCACGGCGCCAGCCATCAACGGCAGCGATCTTTCGACGTTTGGTCTCAAGGCCACGAGCAAGGCCGACGTCCTGAAGGCACTGTCCGACTCGTACGATTACGGCGAAGCAGTGCTGAAGGAGTTTCCGGATGCCGCCCTCGCGCAGACGGTGAAGGGACCACCATGGATTGGCGACACGACACGCGCCAGGATGGTCTGGTTCACCCTGGGGCACACGCTGGACATCTACGGCCAGATGGCAGTCTACCTCCGCCTCAACGGGATCGTGCCGCCGGCGAGCCGGCGCAGCGAGGTGTAGACACGTCTCAGCCACGAAGACACGAAACGCCAGGCTCTTCTTGGAGTTCGGCCTGATTTGCCCGCGTGAGCACGCTCGAAGGGCTCGGGAGCGTCCGCGACCTCACGTTGTTGCTCGTGGGCTGACGTCCGACGAACGCGCCGGGTCGACCGGCTGCGAAACCGAATCAAGCCCAGCTGTCACGATGACTGACGACAGCGCGACTCTAGTTGCCTCGCTCCTCGTGTTCCTCGTGTTGGAGACCGTCCGATTGCCGCGACAGCTGGCCCTGGTCCCCGCAGATGGCGCCGCCATTGCCAGGGACAACACCTACGTACGACGATCCAAGCCGCATTCGAAGCTGTCAAGACGAGCGTGAAGATCACTGACCCCAAGTCAGCACGTAGCCGGCGAACGATCGCACTGCCTGGGGCTGCGATTTCAGCCTTGCGTGTCCATCGACTGCGCCAGCTCGAGTCGCGGCTTGCGGCCGGCGGAGCTTGGCAGAGACAATGGCTCTCGCCTTGAAGCCGAGCTGGCCTGCGACTAGAAGGCGATCACCATTCGCGACGTGCTGGTCAGCGTCATTGGTGGCAAGAATAGCACAACGGGTTGGAACGGGGACTCGACTCGCACCTGAACGACTGACCTGGGTTCGTTGTCAAGGATCCCAGGCTGTAGTCACTGCGAGCGACGTGATGCCCATGGCTCGGCTTTGCACGTATGCCTCGACATCCGCAGACGTGGTGGCCCGCCCGCTTTCTGTGCCGCGCACGATCGCGTACCGCGTGCCCTCCTTCGCCGTGTGCGTAACTGTGTCATAGATCCAAATGGCTCGACCGAACTCCATGATGCCGAATAGAAGCATGAAGAAGAGGATCGAGACGAGCCCGAACTTGATGACCTCGGCTCCGCGCTCGTGCCCCAAGCGCGTGGGCACGTGCTTCCCGATGGCACTAGGTCTGATGGGTCCCATCGCCGCTGCTCCACGAGCGCGAGCTGCTTGAGGGGCGACCCGCCCGCGACCGGACACTTGGCTGCGATTCGGCGGTCAGTTACTGCCAGACTCGGCCGACCTGCATAGCGTCTGGTGCGGTGCAGTATAGTCATCGAGGGTGCGCCCGCAACGTCGCCCACGGTAGAGGAAACGCGTGTCCGCACCGGTCTGTCGTCAGGCGAAGTGCGCGCTCCGCTCCGCCAGTAGTTCTCGCAGCGCCGAGCGATGGCACCGGTGCTCATCCTGACAGTAGCAGCCAATCGAAAAGTAAGACTCGTGCGAAAGCGCGGCCAGCAGATCCAAGATCCGACTCGCCTCCTGCCGGTTCATCTCTGCGCGATAGCGCTTCGCAAACGTGCGCCAGGAACGCTCATCCTGCACCCCCGAGGCTGCCTTCAAGAGCGATTCGCTTGGTGCAAGATTCGGCAGCTAGACGTCGTAGAAGTCGCGAGAGGCGAACTCCCTCTTGGGAACGCCTCGAGGGGGACGCCAAACGGTACCGATCCGCACACCCTCGTCCTGCGCCAGACGGCTCTCAAGTTCGACGATCCTGACTGCCACTCCGCACTCCTTTCCATCGTCCTGTCGACGCGCAGATCGTCGCCTGAACCCAGTCGCGAAGCATAGCGACTGCGCGGGAGTCTATCGTCGCTACCGCCTGGGTTGGGCTTGTCCCATCCGCTGTTGAAATTCAGCGGCGGCTCGGGTGACGACTACGCAACCATCCCCGACGATTCATCGAGCCCCAGCTGAGCGTCACGTGCTCGCAACGCGGCGACCAGCACGGGCATGTCCTTACACCCCTTCACCCGCCGGAATCCTTTGGCCGCTTCCAGCACACCGGCAGCGACCCAGCGGAGCACCATCGTACCCCCGCGCCAGCGTTTCACGTTCCGCTTCACGTGGCGTGTCCGGCTCAGGAGGCTCTCGACGGCGTTGGTCGTCGCCAGCGATCGGCGGAGCCGCTCCGAGAGCGGCAACTCGACTACGGTGAGCGTCTCGTCGAGCCCTTCCCGTATGCTGGCGGCTGCACTCGGATAATCGACGTCCACCCGCCGGGCCAAGTCCTGCAACAAGCGCCGGGCCGCCTTGATGTCGGTGTGCGTATAGGCGCGCGTGAGGGTCGCCTTCACCCACGGACGCTGGGCCTCGGGCAGATACTCGAGCACGTTGCGCCGTTTATGCACCTGGCATCGTTGTACCAGGGCTGCGGGGCCGAAGGTCTGCATCACCGCAGTGTGGAGCGCTTGCGCTCCATCGAGGATGACGAGCAGACTGCGGTCGGTCCGCAGCCCACGGCTCTGCAGATTGGTCAGCAAGCCCTGACACACGGTCGTGTTCTCCGCTGACCCTTCCCAGAGGCCCAGCGGGTGTTTGGCGCCCGTTTTATCGAGGCCCAGCGCCACGACGATGCAGTGGCCGCCGACGTGGACCCCATCGATCAGTAGCGCCACCAGCTCGAGGTCGTCGAGCGGCGTTGCCCGCCACGCATCGAGTTGCGCCTGCGTCTGCGCCACAAACCGCCGACTCACGGCACTCTTGCTTGTGCCCCGCGTGCGGACGTCGGCCCCCAGCGGTTCTAGACTCCGGCCATACTGGCGCGTGGCCACGCCGATGAGCATCTGTTCGACCACGCGCCGGGTGAGCGGATCCGTGTTCGTACAGGCCTGGACGGATGGCAGCGCGACCTCCTGCCCGTCGCGCCGCACCCGCGGCCGACGCAGGGCGACCTTGCGGCCCCCCAGCACGACTTCGCTGGGCGCATGGCCCGCCCGAGACGCCCGCCGCGCGGGCTGATGCGCATACCGCGGACCGCACACGGCCACGCGATCCGCTTCCAACATCGCCGCGAGGACCTTCAGGCCCGACGCGACGACCAGCTCTTGGAGCTCGGCCTGTGCATCGACCAGGATGTCGACCAATGGAAGGTGCCGTGGTGCCGGCAATGCTGATTGGCGCCCACGAACGCCTGTGCCAAACTTCTTCATGGCGGCTCCTTTCTGGGGGCTTCAGCCCCAGGTTTTCCCACCGGCCGTCTATCACGACCAGCAGGGAGCCGCCGCTTTAAATTTCAACAGCTAGAGGGACATCCCCCCTGGGTTCAATTGGGTGGGGAGCGCAACAAGCGTTCTTCGATACGTGTCTTATTCATTGCGGAGTGGTTTTCTCCGAACGCCGATTGCCTGACACTGTCTTTTCCTAGTGGCGTCGTGTGTTCTTATCGTTTGGGTTTGCAACAACACCAGAAGTGTGTTCACGGCGATCCTGTTTCACGACGTCATCAACCTCAGTATCTTTCTGTTTCCTGACTACGGTTCACACGACGATCCGCGCACTAGCGGCCTTATCGTCGCAGTCGCTGCGGCGATCGTCACTGCCGCATGGGGGTCACGGACGCTAGCTCGATACAGTAATGCCAGACCGAGATCCACTCGAAGGCGCGCATCGGGTCGCGCTGTTTGGAACGGTGGGACGGCTAGTCGAGGAACTGACGCGCCTCGTGCCGACAAATCGGTGTGCTCACCCGCGATGCGCGCCGGTCCGGGTCTTGATACAGCTTCTAAGGAACGGCGCACAACTGTCAAACCTGCTTGGCGATGTGCAACTCACTGGGACGAGGAGTCAGCGGAGTCCGCCTGCGTAATCGTTCCGTACATCAGCCCACCCAACTGCCCGTGTTGCCAGCTCCCAGCATAGCGATCGTCATAGAAAAGGACGCGTGCCGTGAACTCATCGCCGAGCCCGGGGACAGAAACATCCGTGATTGTGACCATCGGCGTGTCTCCGGCCCACAGGACCGGCACCGTCACCGGCAATGTCACATCTACCCTTCCGTAGGTTATCCGCGCGTCGAACCGCCACTGATTCTCGCCAATCTTTGTGACCCTCGCGATTTCGTAGCGTTCGGTGTTTTCACCTCGACCTTCGCGGCCCTCGATGGTGAAATGGCCTGCGAGCACCACGTCTCGCATACGCTCCGTGAACACCCGCTCACGGTCGCTCAACGATGCGACATCCACACCCTGGCCGGCGCCACTCTTGGCGACCAGCCAGCCCAACCCAAACATGGCCGCCATCAACACAACGACTGCAACGATCTTGAGCGAGCCTTTCATCTAAGCCGAGATTTCCATTTCGGCTGCCCGGATCAGGACCTTATACACCAACACCGCCGTTTCCCCCAACTGAACCGTACCGGGTTTCTCGGAGACTGGATTCATTGAATCAGGCCACCTTGGCCTGCTCATAGTACTGCGCTTCAAACTCCGCCGGCGGCACGTCTCCAATCGGTCCCAGCAACCGCCGCATGTTGAACCAATCCACCCACTCCAGCGTGGCGAATTCCACGGCCTCGAGCGTGCGCCACGGCCCTCGTCGTCGAATCACCTCCGTCTTGTAGAGTCCGATCACCGACTCGGCGAGGGCGTTATCGAACGCATCGCCTTGGCTCCCGACCGATGGCGCAATGCCGGCAGCCGCGAGACGATCCGTGTACCGCATCGAAAGATACTGCGTGCCGCGATCGCTGTGATGCACGAGGCTGGTCAGCGCGTCGCCGCGGCGCGCGTAGATGGCCTGCTCCAAGGCGTCGAGCACGAAGTCCGTGCGCATCGAGGCCGACACCCGCCAGCCCACGATGCGCCGCGCGAAGACGTCGATCACGAACGCCACGTAGGTGAACCCACCCCAGGTCGCCACGTAGGTGAAGTCTGAGACCCAGAGCTGATTCGGACGGGTCGCCACGAACTGGCGATCGACGAGATCTGCGGGCCGGCTGCCATTGCCCGCGTGCGTGGTCGTGATCCACGCGCGCCCACGCCCCGCGCCTTCCAGGCCCATCGCCCGCATCAGCCGACCCACCGTGCCTCGTGCCACGCAGAACCCTTCGCGACGCAGCTGTTTCCAGACCTTGCGCGGCCCGTACACCTGATGATGCTCGTCATACACCCGCTGAATCTCCGGGCGCAGCGCATCATCGCGTTGTGCCCGGGCCGAGCGACGCGTCGGATCGACCTGCGCCGCCCGATGGCGGTGATACGTCGAGGGGGCGATCGGCAGCACGGTGCAGATCGGCTCGACCCCGTACTGATCCCGATGGTCGTGAATGAAGCGAACCATCACTTCCCGCGGCGGTCGAGCTCCGCCTGGGCAAAATACGCGGACGCCTTCCGCAGGATCTCGTTCGCCCGCTTCAGCTCGCGAACCTCGCGCTCCAGTTCCTTGAGGCGCTCTCGCTCGCTCGTCGTCAACCCTGGGCGATAGCCGGCGTCACGCTGTGCCTGGCGTACCCACTTCCGTAGCGTCTCGGCCGTGCAGCCAAGCTTCGGCGCCACCGACTGCAACACGCCCCACTCCGACGCGTGGGTGGCGCGATGCTCCTCGACCATCCGAACCGCGCGCTCACGCACCTCCGGAGAAAACCGACTTGGACGTCCCATAGACCCCATCCTCCCAAGTAATGAGGTCTCCGAGAAACCCGGTACGGTTCACAACCGGCGTCGCTGAACGTGAACAATCTGTTCCAGACAAGGTCGACGGCCGCGTGTAGGCGCTCAACGTAGTGTCGACCTTCGCGTGCCCCATCAGTTCCGCTGTCTCCTTGTCATGCACGCCCAGGTTGTGCGACTACGACGCACAACTCTGGCGGAACGTCAGCCGTGTCGCCCGTGGAAGCCCACGTGCCTCACAGACACTAAATACGGGCTCGGGTTTGACGATCACGAGTGCCCGCCGCCAGTCGGACCACATGCGACACAGCCACACCCAGAGCGCCCGGTCCGCTGGCCGTAGTCGCGGTCGTCCTCGGGCTGGTCGCTGCAGGACGGCCAGCTGGTGATGCAGAGCGCTGATCTCAACCCGGAGCGCAGTGGCTATCACCGGATGACGGCGTTGCCCCGGCGTGCCGGTTGGGTGGTAGGCAAGGACCGCGTCGAGCGCATCTGGCGCCGGGAGGGGGCTGACATAGGCTCGAATTTCCGCCTAGACGATTGCCAATACATCTATGGCCTCGGCGCCAAGTCCCTCGAGATTCGCACTTACCTCGTGGAAATCAACATTGGCGGTGCGGTTGTCGGAACCGGAACGTTTTCCGTTGAAGTAGCTTTCGCCCCAACGAAGGCCCGTAGGTGCCCAGCCCTAATTTCTCGTGGTTGGGCACCTAATTTCCCCTTAATTCGTATTCAGTATCAAGCCGGGCTTGTCCCATCCGCTGTTGAAATTCAGCGGCGGCTCGGGTGACGACTACGCAACCATCCCCGACGATTCATCGAGCCCCAGCTGAGCGTCACGTGCTCGCAACGCGGCGACCAGCACGGGCATGTCCTTACACCCCTTCACCCGCCGGAATCCTTTGGCCGCTTCCAGCACACCGGCAGCGACCCAGCGGAGCACCATCGTACCCCCGCGCCAGCGTTTCACGTTCCGCTTCACGTGGCGTGTCCGGCTCAGGAGGCTCTCGACGGCGTTGGTCGTCGCCAGCGATCGGCGGAGCCGCTCCGAGAGCGGCAACTCGACTACGGTGAGCGTCTCGTCGAGCCCTTCCCGTATGCTGGCGGCTGCACTCGGATAATCGACGTCCACCCGCCGGGCCAAGTCCTGCAACAAGCGCCGGGCCGCCTTGATGTCGGTGTGCGTATAGGCGCGCGTGAGGGTCGCCTTCACCCACGGACGCTGGGCCTCGGGCAGATACTCGAGCACGTTGCGCCGTTTATGCACCTGGCATCGTTGTACCAGGGCTGCGGGGCCGAAGGTCTGCATCACCGCAGTGTGGAGCGCTTGCGCTCCATCGAGGATGACGAGCAGACTGCGGTCGGTCCGCAGCCCACGGCTCTGCAGATTGGTCAGCAAGCCCTGACACACGGTCGTGTTCTCCGCTGACCCTTCCCAGAGGCCCAGCGGGTGTTTGGCGCCCGTTTTATCGAGGCCCAGCGCCACGACGATGCAGTGGCCGCCGACGTGGACCCCATCGATCAGTAGCGCCACCAGCTCGAGGTCGTCGAGCGGCGTTGCCCGCCACGCATCGAGTTGCGCCTGCGTCTGCGCCACAAACCGCCGACTCACGGCACTCTTGCTTGTGCCCCGCGTGCGGACGTCGGCCCCCAGCGGTTCTAGACTCCGGCCATACTGGCGCGTGGCCACGCCGATGAGCATCTGTTCGACCACGCGCCGGGTGAGCGGATCCGTGTTCGTAAAGGCCTGGACGGATGGCAGCGCGACCTCCTGCCCGTCGCGCCGCACCCGCGGCCGACGCAGGGCGACCTTGCGGCCCCCCAGCACGACTTCGCTGGGCGCATGGCCCGCCCGAGACGCCCGCCGCGCGGGCTGATGCGCATACCGCGGACCGCACACGGCCACGCGATCCGCTTCCAACATCGCCGCGAGGACCTTCAGGCCCGACGCGACGACCAGCTCTTGGAGCTCGGCCTGTGCATCGACCAGGATGTCGACCAATGGAAGGTGCCGTGGTGCCGGCAATGCTGATTGGCGCCCACGAACGCCTGTGCCAAACTTCTTCATGGCGGCTCCTTTCTGGGGGCTTCAGCCCCAGGTTTTCCCACCGGCCGTCTATCACGACCAGCAGGGAGCCGCCGCTTTAAATTTCAACAGCTAGAGGGACATCCCCATCAAGCCAGGCGGTCATGCCTGATTTCTTGATCGACCTTAACGGTTAGTGCTCTGGCTCTGGTCCGCTCGCGGTCGGGCGCTCTACGGCTCCGGTTCGGGTAACTTCGCGCGGTCCATGTTCCCCAAGACTCGGCCTCCTCTAGGTATAATGTTCGTTCCAGCCCAGCTTTCCTGAGCCTGTTCGCTGGTCGCCGAACGCGTTGGCGGCGCCGACCCTCGCCTCATCAAAGCCTTTCCCGGGAGAGTTCAGTATGCGCAGCCCTAGTCTCGTGCTGGCGCTGACACTGGTCGGGGGCTCGGCATGGGCCCATCACAGCATGTCGGCCCTCTTCGACTTCAACCGGCGATTCACGGTAACCGGGACGCTTGCCAGCTCCGAATGGAGGAATCCCCACATCGAATTGTCCGTCGACGTGAAGGGCGACCGGGGCCAGGTGCGGAGCTGGAGGTTCGAGGGACCAGCACCCAACGTGTTCAGAAACCTGAAGGTCGGCAAGACCGATGTCCAGAACGCCATCGGAAAGACGGTCACGGTCGAAGCCAGCCGCGCCAGAGACGGCTCTCTCTGGGGGCTCATGCGCATCATGACCCTGCCGGACGGAAAGGTCGTGTCGTTCTGTCCGGCACATTGTTGAAATCTAGGCATTGAGAGTGACGGCTGCCGGCCCAGAACCTGCGCCAGGGTTTGGGCCCGAGGTTCTCCTCCAGCAGCGAAGGGCGCCCAAGCCTACCCCACGGTCGCAGAATTCGGCTACTTCAAGACAGATGCCCCTCGCTGCCGGCGCCAAGATCGGGCCGATGAAATCCAGTCCGTCCTGAATTTCTCGAAGCCGGGAAGAAACGCGTTGTAGACGACACCACGCGCGCGGCGATGTCGACCGAGGTCGCGGATCTCCGCAAGGAAAACACTCGCCTGAAACAACTCATCGCCGAAACAGTGCTGGAAAATCGGCTGCTCAGAAATAGCGTGACGGCTGCCGCCTCGGAGGACGAGTCGTGCGACTAACACCTGCCGAGAAATGTAACGTGGTTCGCCTCGTCGAACAGTCGGACCTGTCGGTGCGCCATACGCTGCGCGAGCTGCAGGGGCCGAGGGCGACATTCTACGCCTGGTATCGCCGGTTACCCCGACGCTGGGATCGACGGGCTCACACCCCACCCCTCGGCGGCACGGCAGTACTGGAATCGGGTCCCGCCGCGCATCCGCCACCGGGTGATCGACGCGGCCCTGGCGGCACGCTGCGGGCGTTCGCAGCGGTCGGGTGTTCCGTGTAATCAACAAGGCAAGCCGGATGTGGGGCGATGGCATGACCGACAAGGTACTCTGGGAAGTGGTCAGGAAAGCCGCCCGCTGAGCGGGTATCGAGACGCTCGCCCCTCATGACCTGCGTCGTACCTGTGCCCGGTTGTGTCACTTGGCCGGAGGTGAACTGGACCAGATCCAGTTTCTCCTCGGGCACGTGCCTGCTTCTGCAACCGGACGGCCCGCTGGGCCAAGAGTCGGACTGACAGAACACGAGCCGATGCACCCAACGACACGTGTCGCCTGTTCTGCCCTCCAGGCCTACAACTCACGAACCGTCCGTTTGGAGACTTGATCCACTAGCGAAATGCATCCAACCGGTAGCCCGATGGTCCAAGTCAAAGGCTTCCGGGTGCAGCAGCTCCGCGAGGATCTCGGCTGACTCCACGACGCGCGGGCCAGGACGGTTGAAGTACTGGTTACCGTCCGTGATGAAGACCCGCCCGCTCTTGACCGCTGAGAGCCGCGACCATTGAAGACGCGATGTGAGCGGTGGCATCTCGCGGCGCGAGCGATCTATATCAAACCCGCAGGGCATGATCGCCACTACATCCGGGTCGGCCGCGACGAGTGCTGCCACCTCGAGGTAGCCGGAGTGTTTGCCGGTCTCGCCGAAGAGGTTCGTCCCACCGACAATGTCGACGAGCTCAGGCACCCAGTTGCCCGCATTCATGAGTGGATCGATCCACTCGATGCAGGCGATGGACGTGCGCGTTGGGAGGGATGCTGCTCTCGTCCTGAGCTCGTCCAGCCGTGCTGTCAACTCGGTCACGAGGCAGTCGCCGCGCTTTGGATCACTTAGGGCATCCGCAACGGCCCTCATGTCTTTCCAAATGTCGCCGAGCGACATCGGCTCCAGCGAAACGATCCTTGGCCGTGAGCCGATAAGTTCGCAGACCGCCTATTCGACGTCCTTGACGCTGACGGCGCAGACCTCACATTGCATTTGCGTGATGATGAGGGTCGGTGCCAGCTGCTTCAGCAGGTCAGGGTCGACTCGGTACACCGAGAGACCTTCGGTGACGATGGCCCTCACTTGATCATCAATCGCCCGGCTCGAGGCTCCGACATCGACCTTCGACGTCGAGCAGGCGGGCAACCGTTCGATCGACGGTGGGTAGTCACACTCATGCGAGCGGCCGACGAGCTGCTCCTCGAAGCCCAAGGCAGCCACGATCTCCGTCGCACTAGCGATGAGCGAGACGATGCGATGTTCGGCCATCGTCCGACTCACCCTCCCTGTGCGGCGAGCTGGGCCGCTCGCGGCTCGGCCGCTGTGAGGCGGCGACGGCGATCCTCCGCCGCTCGTGGTACGACATCGCAATACACAAAGCTGTCCCGTTCGACGATGGTCCCTATCGAAACCGGGATTGGGTGCTCGAAGATCGGTCCATCACACACAAAGGTGTGAAACTCGCCGTTCTCGCCGCACGGATCCACTCCGACTGGGAGATCGGCGAGCAACGCCTCATCGAACGGCCGTCCGGCGAAGGATGGGTCAAGCTCGCTGGGGTCCACGCAGACGACCACGGCCTTGAACCCATCGCGGATGAACGCGTGCGCGAGCGCCGCGGTCTCGCGTTTCCAGATCGGGAACAGGCACGCCAGGCCGCACTCGGCGGTCCGTTGTTCGCGGTAGGCGCGGAGGTCTGTCACCGAAGGTGACGCGGTTGATGCCTCGTGAGCGGAACTGCGTGAGTGTCTTCCCCATCGCCCGCTGGTAGACCTCGTTGGACGACCCGGCCGGAACGGCCACTTCGGCGAGCGGTAGGTCGAGTGAAATCGCCTGCTGACGGAGCAGCGCCCGGCGCACCCCTTGCATACTCACACGCACGTAATCGAGCGTGACGATCGTCAGGAGGCCGACGACGTCATACCCGCCCTGTTGTTGGAGGGCCTGCAACGC
This sequence comes from Vicinamibacterales bacterium, assembly GCA_965197865.1. Lineage (GTDB taxonomy): Bacteria > Acidobacteriota > Vicinamibacteria > Vicinamibacterales > CAVVIG01 > CBDANZ01. Next base: position 530,073 of record CBDANZ010000004.1, on the reverse strand, counting down.
CAACGTGCTGTCCTTCCCGCCGCTGAAACACATCACGATCGGTTTAGTCATGTTTGCCTCGCTCCCATAGATCAGCGGCCGAGGGCAAAGCGCCCGCCCAGGACGACCGACCGAGGCAAGCCGGGATAGCCGAGGGCACTTTCATACGCCGAGTCGATCAGGTTGTCGATCCGCGCGAACACCGTCAGGTCGTCGTCGAGGTGAACCTGCCCCCCGAGACCGATGACCGCGTAGTGGGGGTTCGCGGTGATCTCGACCGGCCGACCGTCGGACACCCGCGCGAGCCCTATGAACGACGCATCGTGCCGCTGGCCGATCGCCCGCACGTGTGCGTGCAGGCTGCCTCGCCCTCGCGTATAGGTCAGCTGCAGGGTCCCAGAATGCTTCGGGCGTCGAAGCAACGGCTGGCCGGGTTGGAACTGATCACTCTGGCTGACCGTTGAGACGACTTTCGTATCGACCCGCGCGTAGTTGAAGCTGGCGGTCAGTCCCGCAATCGACCGCTGCAGGCTGGCCTCGAATTCGACACCACGCGCGCCAGACCCCGCGACGTTCAGGAAATCCGGGACGCCGTCGCCACCAAACCCGGGTGAGATCTGGAACGCGACTTGGTCCGTGTATGCGTTGTCGAAATACGTGCCTCTGCCGACCCAGCGCTGGTTGTCCAACGTGACCTCGAGGCCCGCATCCACCGTCCGGGCCCGCTCTGGCTGCAAGTCCGGGTTCCCGTCGACGAACGCCGATCCGAACAGCTCACCGAAGACCGGGTTCTTGATGCCTTTCCCGATGCTGGTGAAAACCTTCAGTGACGAGAGAGGTCCTGATCGAAACGGCAGCGGGTAACCTCCGACTGAGAGCTTCGGGCTGAACGCAGTGCCGTAATGGGAATGGTCATCAATTCGCCCGCCGAGGGTCACGGACCAGCGGTCGGCGATCGAGAATCGCTGTTGGGCAAAGTACGCGTGATTGTCGACGCGGAAGCCCTGCAGCGGATCCGATTCACGCTCGTACTCGTATCCCGCGCTGAAGACCTGATCAGTGAGCCACGTCACGTCCGCCTGGTAGTGCACCGATGGCCGACGAAATGCCGATTCAAACGTGCCTGGGCAGTCGCTGATCCCAAGTGGAGTCGTCGCCAAGAAGTGCCCGGCCGGGAGCGATGAGGGATCGGCCACGAGACTCTCAAACGACGTCTCGTCGAGGAGCCGCACCAGCCGCGGACTGTCGGGAAAGCGCGCACCCGGCTGCCCAGCGAGGATCGCGTGCACGTTGTACGGAGGATCAGCAACCAGGTCAGCCGACAGGCGGTCCCAGCGGAAATACGTGACCGTGGCGGCGTGGTGCACGGCTGCGGAAGGCGTGTGGTCGAACCGGACATGCCAGGACAGGTCCTCGGTGTCCTGCCGCGTGCCGCGATCGGCCGGTCCGTAGGCGATCTGGCCGACCGCCCGACCGCGGGCGTCACTGTACCGCACGCCCGTGCGCAGCGTGGCCTGGCCGCCAAGAACGACACCAACGCCCCCGTTTACTGAGGTGTGATTGAAGCGGTCGGACTCCATGAGATCGTCCGAGAACGCCCCATTAGTACTGCGATAGCCGAGGCCGAGCTGGTAGTCGAGGCGCTGCCGCGCGCCACCCGACAGCCACGCGTCCCCACGCACCCTGCCGAACGAGCCTCCCTCGAACGATCCCGACACCTGCGGCCCGTCGGTCGGCAGACCGCGTTTCGTGAAGATCTGGACGACCGATCCGATCGCATCCGAGCCGTACAGTGCAGACTGGGCGCCGCGCACGACCTCCACGCGCTCGATGTCGCCTGTGGAGATGCGGCTGAAGTCGAACTGCCCCCCGCTGATGTTGACGCGCACGCCGTCAACGAGCACATGGTTATAGTCGGATTCGCCCCCTCGCGCGAAGAGCGACGTGAGGGCACCCTCCCGTCCGTTCGCTTCGACGTGCAACCCGGGCACCTGTCGCACGACGTCCGCAAGGGAGGATGCTCCGGAGCGCTGGATATCCTGGGCCGAGAACACCATCAGCGATTCGGTGATGGTGGCACGACGTTCGGGTCTCCCAGACGCGGTGACCACGACGATGTCATCAACCGGCGCGATGGTAAGTTGAAAATCGCGAGTCATGCCAGCCGACACGGTGACATCCTCCCACCGTGCCGCAAACCCTTCGCGGCGCACGGTCACTCGATAGGGACCCTCGGACGGCAGGTCCAGACGATAGCGACCATCAGCCTCGGTCCTCGTCGTCACGAACCGATCGCCGTCGGAGGCCCTGACTGTGGCCCCCGCGAGCACGCCGCCGGATCGATCCGTGACGGTACCCGTCAGCGTGATCGGTGCTTGGGCGGCCGCGGGTTCAATGAGAAGGGTGGTCACGGTCATGAGAGTGAAGACGGCCCGTCGCAGTAGGTGAATCATCAACGAGCTCCTCCTTCCGAAGAGCCCGAGGGATCCCGTGCTGCCACAGCCCGCGACTGGATAGCGGTTCTGGGACGCAATCCAGAGAGGACGGTGAGTCGGTAGCGGCAGTGAGGGTGTGGATCCGCCCAGGAAGATGACGTGGTGGACGACTGCCGATCCGCTGAAAGATACACAGCGCTAGGCCCCTAGGCCAAGACCTGAACGCCTACAAGTAGGACAAGGAGAGAGCGGCCGGACGGCGGCATCACCCCTCACCCCCCCCGCGGAGGTTCAGGTCGGCTGATAAGCGTCGGCAGGTCTTCGGGCTTACGGGCGATCGGCGCGTGACGCCTACCTACTGGCCGTCGCTTCCCAGCTCGTGTGAGCCAGTGCGTGATGACGGCGGTCGCTCCCGTTTACCGCTGCGGGGCAGCCCCGGAGTCTGACCGGGTTCCCTCTTGCCGCTCCGGCCTGTCCGGAGCACCGACGCAACGTGGAGCCGAGAGTAGCGCGGATTCAGTAGTCGGTCAAACAGACGTGCGTATCGTGCACTGGCCTGAAGATCTCAACCCCAGCTCGGACCTTGCGCACCCTTGTGTCCCAGCGTCAGAAGCGATCCGTATTCGGTCCGGTGCTTGAACCAATCAGGCTAGACTCCATACGGTCCGTGCCCAAGTCACTGGAACATCCAGGAGACCGCGGACAGACCGTAGTCCCCATCGAGCGTTACACTGCCCGCATGCGTTCCCAGTACGGCGCTGTCGTGCCCCCTGGGTCCCGCTCCACGCGAGATCTCTTATCGATGTGGACGAGCCTCGCGGTGGCGACACCGGACCTGCAGGATGAGCTCAAGCGCCTGTCGGTGCCGTGCGGCGTGCACGTGGCAGCGTACCGAGCAAACGCCAAAGTTCGGGGGTTGGGATTGCGTGCGATCTAGGCCATCAAGCTGACAGGTTAGAACCGCACGCGTAGCCCAGCGAAGGCGCTTCGGGGTACGCCGGGTGCCACGAACCGCGGTTGGCTGGCATCCGGCGCCTCCCACAGATGGATCTCGAGTTCGGCGAGCGCCCCGAATATCTCGTATCGCTTGTCGAACAGGTTCTCTACACGAACGAACAGCTCGACCGTGGGGTTGAAGCGATAGGACGAGCGCACATTAGCGACACCGTAGCCTTCCAATTCCGCCTGGTCGTTCCCCTCGTCGCCGAGAAAGACGCGGCTTGACGCAACGATCGTCTCGACGGCGACGTGCCACGCATCGGTGACCTCCTGCTGCACGCCCCCCTTGAAGCTGTGTCGCGGTATCCCAGGAAGCCGGTCGCCCGGTTCGACCTCGATCTCGCCGTCGTCGTTTGCCGCATCGTTGACCTCCTGATTGCCAGGCAGCGTTAGCGGCGACTCGAAGGTAGCCTCCACGAACCCATAACTCGCGTACCAGCCGAACTGGGCGATCCGGCCACTCAGGTCCACATCCAGCCCGACACGCTGTGTATCTCCGGCGTTCTGGAAGAACCCGGTCCCGAGGAGTTCGGGTGACGCGACGAAGAGAACGTCGTCGTTAATCCGGGTCCGATAGGCGGCGACCGACCACTCAAGGGTTCCGCCTGCTACCGCCCATCGACCTCGAACACCGCCCTCGATCGACCGCGCGACGACCTCTTCGAGCGGCGGGTCCGAGACGAACGCGTTCGGGACGCGGCACGGCGCGGCGGGGTCGGCGCAGCTCAGCTCCGCCGCCGTGGGGGCCCGATTCGACTCGGAGTATCTTCCGAAGACCGACACGGCGTCGCTCGCCTGATACACGGTTCCTACCCCTGGGTTGAACCGCGAGAACGTATGCCTCCCGTTAAGCGAGGTCCCGAGCTGGTCCGCGATGTTGATTCGCATCCAGTTGTACCGCCCTGAGACGGTCACATGGGTACGGTCGGTCAGCGAGAGCGTGTCGCTGAAGTAGAGGCCGAACCCGCGATTCTCGGTGTCGATGTTGGTGTTGAACCGGTCGTCCGGTGCTTCGTCAAAGATGCCAACGAGCAACCCCGACCCGGCTACGGTACGCTCAGGCGTCAACGTTCCGACTTCGCTGTTGGACGCGAAGGCGATGTCGGCGAGATCGGCTGACGTCCCGAGGATGAGCACATTGTCACGCTCGCTGAGCTCGGTCGTCGCGGTGGCCTGAAACGCGGCGCCGTACCCCTTGGCCAAGGTCGTGGTCCGGTTGAGGGCGCCGTCACCCAGGGCATCGGCATTCGTGATGAAGCGCCCCGTCCGCACGTCGACGAGAGGGTCCTCATCGTCACTCATCAGGGCTGCACCTGCGACGGCGGCGTTCTCGTCATCATCGTCGTCAGCCGCGCGAACGCAGAGCGTGTTGTCAGGAGCCCCAGGGGGCAGCGAATCGTCATCACAGACGCTGAACTCCGCCTGGTCGCCGTTTAGCGTCCAACGATCGAGGTCGCGGTAGTAGCCGGTGACCTGGAGCGACCAGTTCGACGATGCGGCGAGATTGACACGGCCCTGCACGAAACCAAGCCGGTTCTCCGTCGTATCAGGAGTGAAGACCGCCGACCGGTCGACCGCCAGCAACTCCACCGGGGCGGCTCCATTGCCGCTCAAACTGGTGTCCGCGTAGGTGAAGCTCACGCCAGCATCCACCCAGCCTTCCCGATAGCCCACGTCGGCCACCGCCTGGGTGACTTCGGACGGGGAGGCCACACGCCATCCCGTTTCGCCGAACCGCATGGCTCCAACGTAGAGGGCCCATGGCCCACGGGTCGCCCCGAATTCACCCGTGCCGATAACCCGGCCGAACGAACCGCTAGAGAGCTCTCCGCGGAAACCGCCATGCTCGAACCCGTTCTTGAGGCGTAGGGCGAGCGCGCCGCCCAGGGCATTCAGTCCGTACGCCGGGTCGGCCCCGGCACTCAAGTGGACGTGATCGATGGCGAACTGCGGAATCAGGTCGAACTGCACGGTGTCGCCGAACGGCTCGTTGATGCGCACGCCGTTCTGGTAGACGGTGATACCCTGCGGAAGGCCCAGTAAGGGAGACGCCGTGAAGCCCCGGAACCGGAGCGTCGGCTGGAACAGGTTGGTGGTCGCCCCTTCCAGCACGATGGAACCGAGGCGCTCGTTCAACGAGTCGGCCAGCGACGGTGCTCCCCGCGCCTCGAGCTCGTCGGAATCGATGACCGAGACCGTGGCCGCCACTCGGTCTCGGCTGATGTCGGCCCCGAGCAGGGGGGTAACCCCAACAACGTCGACCCGTTCCGCAAACGGCGCGAGTACGAGCACCGCATTTAGGACACGCGGTTCCGCTGCCACCAGCGCTACGCCCTCATGTCGCTGCGGTTCGAACCCACTCAGCGTGAAGGTTGCGCTGTAGACGCCGGGTGCCAGAGACGGAAACGCGTAGGCACCTGTCGCATCACTCGTCTCCACGGCGGGCGCAGCAAGCACCGGCGAGTTCGTCGTAACCGTGACACCGGCCAGGACGGCGCCTTGGCCGTCGGTGACGCGGCCTTCGAGCGTCGCGGTCTGAGCCTGAACCCCCACAGTGCCCAAGAGGAAGACGCCGATCACCACGCCGATCAATCGACACCACCGACGGATGCGCGCACTCCGGGGCGTGTTGGCACATAGATTCTATCCATGGCGCAACGCCACGAAGGACGTTTGGTCGGTTTGCCGACGATGCCTTCGCCCAGGCGGTAGCGCACCGTATGCGCCGGCCTATCGAACCCATCGGACGCTTCGACATGCAGCTCGCCGTTTTCGTGGAGCAGCGTCACTATGGATCGCACCGTGCCATGGTGTTTCGAGAAGATCTCGAGCACGCGGTGGAGCGCCGAGCGCAGATTAAGCGTACCCGAGACGTCTGGCTGACTTCCAGCAAAGTCGACAGCCGCCGCGACTCGCGCGCGTGCGAGACGGCCGTGGAAAGGTGCGTCTTACCCATTCTGCCGCACGAGGGCGCCGACGACTTCCTCGCCCCTGATCGTCACCGGCTTAAGGAACGGCATCACCGCGCGCAGGTCGGCCCCGACGACCTCGATCGCGTGCGCCCGCTCCTCGCTCCGCCTCTGCTCGAACCAGCGGCGACCCGACCGGTTCTCCTCGATCCAGCCGCGCGCGTACGCACCGCTGCGAATGTCCTCGAGTATCTTCTTCATTTCTTTCTTGGTCTCCGGCGTCACAATGCGCCCCCCCCGGTGTAGTCGCCGTGCTCGGCTGTGTCGCTCACCGAGTAGCGCATGTAGCTGAGGCCGCCCTGGTAGATCAGATCGACGATCAGCTTCAGCTCGTGCAGGCATTCGAAATACGCCACTTCGGGCTGATACCCCGCTTCGACTAGCGTCTCGAAGCCGGCCTTGATGAGCGCGCTCACGCCGCCGCAGAGCACCGTTTGCTCGCCGAACAGGTCCGTCTCGGTTTCTTCGGCGAACGTCGTCTCGATTACGCCGGCCCGCGTGACGCCGAGGCCTTTGGCGTACGACAGCGTCAGCTCCTTGGCCTTGCCGGACGCGTTCTGATGCACGGCCATCAGCGCCGGCGTGCCGGCGCCCTCGACGTAGAGCTCGCGGACGCGGTGCCCCGGCGCCTTCGGCGCCACCATGGCCACGTCGACGTCCGGCCGGACGGTGATCGTCCCGAAGCGGATGTTGAACCCGTGCGCGAGCAGCAACAGCTTCCCCGCCTCCAGGTTCGGTTCGATCGCGTCCTTGTACAACTTTGCGGCCGTCGTGTCCGGCACGAGGACCATGATCACATCGGCCCACTTCGACACGGCGGCAACCTCTCCGACTTCGAGGCCGGCGGCCTGCGCCTTCGCGCCCGAGCGGCTCGCCGCGGGCAGCCCGACCTTCACGTTGACGCCGCTGTCCTTGAGGTTGAGCGCATGCGCGTGACCCTGCGATCCGTAGCCGATGACCGCGACCTTCCTGCCCCGAATCAGTCGCAGGTCGGCATCCTTGTCGTAATACATCTTGGCCATGTGAAGTCTCCTAGCTTAGGCGGGTCCAGAAATCCAACAATACTATAGGCTCATTACACTGAGCCGCTGCCCTTGTCGAGGTCGGTCATACCGATCACTGGCGTGCGAGCGGCGCCGGAACGGCCAGTCGATCCATCGCCGCGCGCCATCTCGACGCGGCCCGTCCGGACCATTTCGACCACCCCGTAGGGGCGCAGCACGTCGAGCAGGCTGTCGATCTTATCCTCGGTCCCCGTCGTCTCGATCACGAGCGAGTCGTGGCTGACATTGACGATGCGCGCGCGGTAGACGTCGACGAGCTGCATAACCTGGGTCCGCCCGTCTCCCGTCGCCGACACCTTGATCATCGCCAGGTCACGCGCAATCGTCGGCACCTCAGTGATGTTGTCGACGTGTCGGACCGGGATCAACTTGTACAGGTTCGCTTCGACCAGACGGGCGCCTCGCGGGTCGGTGTCCACGACGATCGTCATGCGCGAGAGGCCCGGCGTCTCGGTGTGGCCGACCGTGAGCGACTCGATGTTGAACGCGCGGCGGCGAAACAGCGAGGCCACGCGGCTCAGCACGCCCGGCTTGTTGTCGACGTAGACGACGAAGGTCTGCATATCTTCGTTGGCAGCGGCCCTTTCAGCGCCGCGTCAATCGGTGGCCGTTTCGACAATAGGCGCCGCCGACGGCCGGCGAATCATCTTGTGTAGATCAGCGCCGGCCGGAACCATCGGGTAGACCGAATCTTCCTGCTCCACGCGGAAATCAATCAGGGCGCCGCGCTGGCACCGCGCCTTTGCGACGGCCGAGGCCACTTCGGCGCGCGTCGTGACCGTGGCCCCGAACAGGCCGAACGCTTCCGCCAGCTTCGCGAAGTCGGGACCGGAAATCGGCGTCGCGGCGTAGCGTCGCTGATAGAAGAACTCCTGCCATTGCCGCACCATCCCGAGGTAGCCGTTGTTGACCACGGCAATCTTCACGTCGAGCTTTTCCTGCACTATCGTCGCCAGCTCGGGCATGGTCATCTGGAAGCCGCCGTCCCCAACCACCACCCATACCTCGGCGTCGGGTCGGCCCACCTTTGCGCCAATCGCGGCCGGCAGCGCGAAACCCATCGTGCCCAGGCCACCCGACGTAATCAGCGACCGCGGCGTCTCGTGATGATAGTACTGCGCCTCCCACATCTGATGCTGCCCGACGTCGGTCACCACGAGGGCGCGCCCCTCAGTAATTCGCCAGAGGTCGTTGATCACGTGCGCCGCATACAGATGCCCATCGTCGGGAAGATTCTGAATGTCGCGGACTGCCGAATCGCCCTTGAGCTCGGCGATGTGCTCCAGCCACTTCGATCGATCGACATCGGCCACGCGCGCCGTCCAGTCACGAACGACCGAGCCGACATCGCCTGCAATCGCCGAATCGACGTTCACGTTCTTGTTGAATTCCGCCGGGTCGATGTCCACGTGAATCTTTTTCGCTTGCAGCGCGTAGGTCTTCGGGTTGCCGGTCACGCGATCGTCGAACCGCATGCCGAGCGCGATCAGCAGGTCCGAGTTCTGGATGGCCGTGTTCACCCATGCTTCGCCGTGCATACCCATCATCCCGATGTTGAGCGAATGCGACGCGGAGAACCCGCCGATCCCAAGCAACGTCATCGCCACCGGGATCCGCGTCTTCTCCGCGAACGCTTGGAGGACTGCCTCGGCGCCACCCAGGATGATGCCGTGGCCGGCGAGGATGAGCGGCCGCTCGGCCGCGTTGATGAGCTCGAGGGGATCGAGGCCAAGCGAATGGCCCGACCGCGCCAGCACCTGAAGGTCGGGCGCCGCGGCGTCCCAGTCGAAGTCACACTTCGTGAGCTGCGCGTCCTTGGCGATGTCCACCAGCACCGGACCTGGACGCCCGTTCGCGGCTATCGCGAACGCCTCGCGAATCGCGGGCCCGACGTCACTGGCGCGCGTCACCAGAAAGTTGTGCTTCGTGATCGGCTGCGTGATACCGGTGATGTCGGTTTCCTGGAACGCGTCGGATCCGATCGACATACTGCCCACTTGACCCGTGATGCAGACGATCGGCGAGGAGTCCATCATGGCCGTAGCGATGCCGGTCACCATGTTTGTCGCGCCGGGTCCGGAGGTCGCGACGGCGACCCCGACTTTTCCGGTCGCGCGCGCGTAGCCGTCCGCCATGTGGGTCGCGCCCTGCTCGTGCCGTACCAGGATGTGGCGGATCGGATAGTCGAGCATCGCGTCGTAGGCCGGCAGGATCGCTCCACCCGGATACCCGAACACGACGTTGACGCCTTCTCGCACGAGGCAGTCCCACAAAATCTGCGCGCCGGTCAAAGTCCTTACGCTCATGAATACCTCTGCACCACGAAGTCACGACGCACACGAAAGCTGTTCTCTCTTCGTGGCCTTTGTGTTTTCGTAATTCTCTCGAACACTGCTTACCCCGTCACAGCCCCGACCGACGCCGACGACACCATCCGCGCGTATTTCGCCATCACGCCGGTCTGATACCTCAGCGCCGGCGGCGTCCACGCCGCCAGCCGCTTCGCCATCTCGGTCTCGCCGAGCTCGACATCGAGCTGACGCTTCGCCACGTCGAGCACCACCGTGTCACCGTCTTGCAGCGCCGCAATCGGCCCGCCGCGCGACGCTTCGGGCGAGACGTGTCCCACGGTGAAGCCGCGCGTCGCGCCCGAGAACCGGCCATCGGTGAGGAGCGCAACCGAATCGCCCATCCCCGCGCCGACAATGGCGGCGGTGACCGCCAGCATCTCGCGCATCCCCGGCCCGCCTGCGGGCCCTTCGTAGCGGATGACGACGACGTCGCCTGCCTTGATGGCCTGGCGCTGGACCGCGTCGAACGCCTGCTCTTCGCTGTCGAACACGCGCGCCGGCCCCCGATGCAGGGCGTGCTCGGTGCCCGAGAGCTTCAGCACCGCGCCCTCAGGCGCGAGGTTGCCGAAGAGGATCACCAGCCCGCCGTGCGACTTGAGCGGCCGATCGATGGACCGGACGACTTCCTGGCCGAGCGTTTCCACGGCCTTGGCGGCTTCCTCGGCCAGCGTCCGTCCGGTGACGGTGCGGGTCCTGCCGTCAAGCGTCCCGGCGTCGATCAGCCGTTTGACAATGAGCGAGGTGCCCCCGGCGGCGTGTAGCTCCGTAGCGACGAAGCGGCCAGAAGGTTTCAGATCGGCGACGAGCGGCGTTCGTGCGCTGATGCGGTCGAAGTCGGCGAGCGTGAGCGCGACGCCGGCCTCTTTCGCGATCGCCAGCAGGTGCAGTACGGCGTTGGTGGAACCGCCCGTGGCGGCAACCACGGTGATCGCATTCCCAATCGCACCCTTCGTGACGATGTCGCGCGGTCGAATCCTGGCGGCCGCCAGCCGCACCGCCTGTGTGCCCGCCATATGCGCCACGGCGGCCTTCGCTGGATCGGTGGCCGGCACGCTGCCGCTGCCGAGCGCCGCGATGCCGAGACCTTCGCAGACGATCGCCATCGTGTTGGCGGTGAACTGGCCGCCGCACGCGCCGGCGCCCGGGCACGCCACATCCTCCAGCGTCTTGAAATCACGATCGCGCATGCGGCCGGCCGCATGCGCGCCGACCGCTTCGAACACGTCCTGGACCGTCACCGGACGGCCCAGGAACTGCCCCGGCGCAATCGAGCCGCCGTAGAGCACTAGGCCGGGCACATTGAGGCGCGCGAGCGCCATCACGCCACCCGGAATCGTCTTGTCGCAGCCGACGAGGACGACGAGGCCGTCGAAGCCGTTGCCGAGCGCGACCAGCTCGATGGAGTCGGCAATGACCTCACGGCTGACGAGCGAAGCCTTCATTCCTTCGGTGCCCATCGTGATGCCGTCGGAGATCGACACGGTGTTAAACTCCATCGGCGTCCCGCCCGCGGCGCGAATACCCGCCTTGACGTCCGCGGCAAGCGTGCGCAGGTGGTAGTTGCAGGGACCGATTTCGGTCCAGGTGTTGGCGACGCCGATGAGCGGCTTCTTCAGGTCAGCGTCGGAGAATCCGACAGCCTTCAGCATCGCTCGGGCCGCCGCGCGGTTGGGCCCGGTCGTGAGTGGATTCGATCCGAGTTTCAACTGAGCCTCTCGAAGGTCTGAGCAACCAGCTTGTCGCTGGTGGTTGTCTTACAGCTCGGATACGAGCCGAGCACCCGGAGCATCGGCGCGAACTCGGCCAGCTGCGCCAATGCACGTGCGCAGGGCAGTTCGTCGTGCGCTGTCGCCAGATCGACATAGAACAGGTATTCCCACCTCCGGCCCGGAATCGGACGCGATTCGAGCTTGGTGAGGTCAATGGCACGCAGCGCGAACACGCTCAGCGCCTTGAATAGCGCCCCGGGCTCATTGGCCAGCGTGAAGACGATCGTCGTCTTGTCGGGCGGCACGTCCGACAGCGGACACCGGCCGATGACGAGGAAGCGCGTGATGTTATGCTCGTAGTCCTGAATCGACGATTGGAGCGGGACGAGGCCGAACACCTCGGCGGCGCGGGCCGACGCGATAGCCGCTGCGTCGGTCATCTGTTGGTCGGCGATCAACTTAGCGCTGCCGGCGGTGTCGTAGGTCGCGATCACTTCAGGGCTTCCAGGGTCTCCAGGGCCGGTGAGCGTCCGCAGGAACCGATCGCACTGCGCCAGGGCCTGCGGGTGCGAGTAGATGCGCCGCACGCGCTCCATCGTGCAGCCGGGCAGCGCGAGCAGATGATGCACGACGGGCAACTCGATTTCGCCGACGATCGGCAGATGGTTCTCGAGCAGCAGATCGAAGTTTCTGTGGATGCTGCCGCCCACCGAGTTCTCGATCGGGAGCACGCCCCAGCCCGCCGAACCGCCGTTCACCGCCTCGAACACGTCCTCAAAGCTTCTGCACGGCACAAGGCGCGCCTCGGCGCTGACTTGCTGCGCGGCCGCTTCGCTGAAGGCGCCCGACTCTCCCTGATAAGCAATGCGCATACTTGAAACCCGGAACCTCGAACCCTGAACTGCAAAATAAAAGGGGCCATCATCTCTATCGGACGATGGCCCCGGTCTTTCGCGTCTCTTCGCCCTCTGCCATCATCCGGTGGGGGTCGCCCCCCTAACGACGACTCGGACAAAGGAAACAGCTGCCTTGCAGGTGTCGTCACGGCCCGGAAGGAAGGTTGACAGCAGCAGCATGTAGTGCAATTACATAAGGGTTACGCGCACCGTGTCAAATCAAAAGCACTTACCACACTATAACCTATTGTAATGACTTTCATATTTACATAAATGCTATCTATAACCCGGCCGGTCTGCGACCGTACCCCACCTTTCAGCCGAGCCCTAATCTTCCGTGCGACAATCACTCTCCCGCTATGTGCCCTCGTCGCTACGTGACGGCGTTCTGCTTGGCCTGCGCTGGCCTATTCCCTGCCTGTGGGGGGTTGATCGATCCGTCAAAGAACGAGGTCACCATGTTTTCGGGCACGGTGGCCGTGGACGGGCAAAACTTCCACGAGCTGGTCGTGTCGAGGAACGGCGAGCTCGAGGTGAAGATCACCGAGATGTCGCCCAACCAGGATGCGTTCATGGGCCTGCAGTACGGACCGCTGCGGGACCAAAGCTGCCTCGGCGCCTATCAAACCAACGTCTTCGCCCAACTCAACAGGGTCGCCCTCACCGGCCTGATCAATTCCGGCAGATTCTGCCTCATCATTTTCGACGTGGGTATGCTGCAGGCGCCACAAACTTACACGCTCAGTGTTTCACACCCCTAGCATCTACACCTCCATTCTCGTTCTGCATTCCTGGCTACGTTGGGTGTCCATTATCACGGGTATCGCTGCAACGGCCCTCGCGTTCACGAGCGCCCTCGACACCGGCGCCTCGCGCCGAGCGGGTCGGTGGGGACTCATCTTCATGATCGCGCTCGACCTTCAGCTTCTGCTCGGGCTGCTCTTGTACCTCGTGCTCAGCCCGAACACATTAGCCATGTTCCAGGATTTCGGCGCCGCGATGCGCGACCCGACAACGCGCTTCTGGGCGATTGAGCACATCAGCCTGATGCTGTTCGCGGTCGTGATGGTACATGTGGGACGCGTGTTGGCGAGAAAAGCCGCGACGCCGGTGGCCCGGCGAAACCTGATGTTCCTGTGCTTCGCCCTCGCGACGCTGGCCATGCTCGCGGCAACTCCATGGCCCGGCTTGAGAGCCGGCCGTCCGCTGTTCCGTTTCTAAGATCAAGAGTGCTGCTGTTCTTTGGTGCTTTCGTGGTTTCGTAGCTAGATCTGCTTCGTGTCCGGGTCCTCCGTGATGCAGCATTGGGTCTTGCTTGTAATGGCGTCCGGCCGCGTGACACCTGAATCGCCGGGCCCGGGACCGGGAATCGCGCGGTGGCTCGCCGAGGAGCGCGCCTGGACGATCGCGAACCTCCGGTACGACCTCTCCTTCGCCATTTCGCTATCGGTTTCCGAGTCCCAAGAACGGGATGGACGTCCTGCTCGGCGGTCCCAACACCCGCACCGCCGACATCGTGCGTGGATTCCTGGCCGACAGGAATGACTACCCCACCCGCCTCCGCCGAGTGAGCCTCCTGGCAGCCGACGATCTCTTCCGCGCCGCCGACATGCTCCAGGCCAATAGCGTAAGTCTGTAGACCTGCTCACGCGCGCCGCACAACCGCGCAAAACGCATTGCGTACAGCCGACCGCCAGCGGATGAGATAAGGATAGAGGTCGTGGCCATGGAGGTCGCGATGACAAAGTCGATTACACGTCTCGTGTGCGTTGCAGCCTTCAGCGCGGCGTGTTCGACAGGCGACGGCGACTCAGGGCCGGGCCGCGTCGGAGATCCAGTAACGCTTCTAGTTCCAATCGAGCCGGCCAAATTGCAGCGCGCTTCACCGGTCGAGAGTATGGCCATACCATACCCTTCTGGCATCTACGACGATGCGGTCGGCTACTCACTTGACAAAGAAGCCTCTTGCGACTTGCCAGCCTCGCCAAGCGATGGAAGGTGGCGAAGTCGGAGGCGCTACGGAGGGCAATCCGGGTGGCCGATGGCACCTCTTCGGCGGCAGCCCAGCTTGGGGCGCTCAAGACTCCCTTCAGGCGTCCGTGAGGCTGTCTCCCCCCGGAGGGCCAAATCCTGGATTCAGCAGGTAAGCACGAACGTCGCCGGTCGCTGAATCGTGACACCGGGCGACGATGATGGCCGTTCATCTCAATACGAGTTTCCTGATTCGGGCGGGATCGGTGGAGGATGGGACGCTTCGAGATTGGCTCAGCCGCCGGACTGACGTCGGGATCAGCGTCATCGCTTCGGCGGAGTTTTTCTGCGGGCTGCTCCCTGACGATGGCCGGGCCGCTGCGCGACGGCTTGTGGAATCGCCGGTGCCGTTTGTCGAAGGCGACGCCGAAATGGCGGCGAACCTAGTTGACTGCAGCGGCCGGCGCCGCGGCTCCTTTGTCGACCGTCTCCTGGCCGCCGCGGCGCTGAATGAGCGGGCACAGCAGGCCACGAGCAAGACCTAAGACTTCAGACTTCCGCCGTTTCGTGCCGTTCGGGCTGGAGATCGCAACTTCGTAGCGCAGCATCCTCTGGAAGACGCAGCGTAGCGGCGGGTTGGCCCGAGACAGTGTGCTAACATTCCTAGGTTCGGCGCCCGGTCGATTTCGCGTCAGCCGTCCCCAGCTCACCCGCAGTCCCCATCGTCCAGAGGCCCAGGACGTGGCCCTTTCAAGGCCAAAACATGGGTTCGAATCCCATTGGGGACGCCAATTCGATCTTCAAGTCCCACAACACGTTTGCGGGTTTCCGGTTCGTCGTTCTTGACCGCTCGATCTGCTGCTGTGCCGGTTTTTGTGCCGGTCCTTTGTTGTGAAAGCACCGTTACGGCACGTTGCATCTCCTCCCCAGTGGGGTGTGTGTAACGTTCCAGCATCCGTAACGAGGTCCAGCCGCCTATTTCCTGCACAACACACAGGGACACTCCCACCGCGACCATCGCGGAGGCCCCGGTGTGCCGTAGGACGTGGTGGCTGACGTCGCTGAGGCCAATCCTCCGCATCAGTCGGCCATAGGCAACGCTGACGGTGGCCTGTGTCGGCGGCTCTCCTTTCTCACCTTGCCCAAAGACGTAGCCGCTCTTGTGAGCACGTTTCAATAGGTCGGTCCGCAGCTCGGGAGTCAGCGGGACCTTCCGTGCGCTTCCGTTCTTGCTGTTGACAATCGCGGCGTAGCTAGGACCAATGTCCTCCACTCGCAACCGCAGCACCTCTGAGAGCCGGAGCAGGCTCTCCAAGGTGGTTCGCGCAATCAGCTTCAAGTCCGCCGGGCAAGCGTTCAGGACCGTTGGAATTTCCTCAGCGGAGAGAATTCGCATTCGGACGTTGTCCACTCGGTAGGGCTTGACGCCCGCAACGGGCGACGACGCCAAATGACCCCACTCGACGGCTCGGGAGAAGCAACCGCGAACGATGTTCAGCTCCCGGTTCACGGTTGCCCGTGAGACTTCTTTCGATCTCGTCGCCTTCCATCGCTCTACGGCGAACGACTTCACTTCATCCAGTCACCGCCCCCCCACAGACTCGATGAAGGTTTCCAGGACGCGCTTGTCCTTGTCCGTCGCGCTTCGATTGATCCTCTCTACCCACTCCACGTAGGTGCCCACATAGCTAGACAGCCTCGGGCTCTTCCTGCGACGGCCGAACTCCCGACCTTCTAGAGTGTCAGCCTTGCGTTTCGTGGCGATTCGTCCGGCCAACGTGCGGTTCGGCGTCCGGGCAGAGCCTCGGTATTCCCTGCCATTCAACCAGAAGCGAAACCAGAACGGATGTTTACATCCCGACGACGAACACCCGACACCCCCGCCTCCGAACGGGTTCACCGCCCTTGAGAGCCGTTCGTCCAATCGGCGAGCAACGGCACGGTGGTCGTATCAATGACCTCGTCGTCGAACGGGTCCTCCCCGGACCGAACGTCGTGCTCATCATCACCGACGATGTGGGATACGGCGACCTCGGCGGTTATGGTGCCGTTCTTACCCGCTCACGCCGGATCCGGTTGTGTTGACGGTTGGCGTCTCTCGGCGTTCACTACCTGGGAGGTCCTCGGCAGGAGGGAAGTAGTCAAATGGCTGGCTACCCGGCGAACCACCTGCCGCCGGCGAGTACGTAGAAGCCGACGATGGGCAATTCCCCGAGGGCAACGCCGCACAGGAACGTCCCGACGTGCATCCGCAGGGTGCCAGCCACATAGCAGATCACATCTGTCGGCACAAACGGAAACGCCGACCAGGCCATCACGATCCACAAGCCCTTGCGGCGCATCTGGTCCTCGAGCCAGCGTACCCGCGCGGCGTGTTTCCTTTCGAAGAACTCTCCAAGGCCGAGGAACTCGAAGAAGAAGTAGACGATCGCTGCCGACACGACGATCCCCGCGAGCGAGCTCACCATCACGAAACCTGGCCGATCCGGGAATAGCAGCATGCCAACGACGATGAGTACCGTGCTCGGGATGAAGGTGAAGGCTCGCACGATGCCGAGCACGACATACGCCAGCAGGACTGGCTGGCCTGACTGACGCAGCACATCGACCAGCACTTCCGGTTGCAGCAGTTTCGGGTTGACCGCGTAGAGCGCCGTCAGCGCGACAACGAGAATGACCCACAGCCCGAGCGCAATCCCGCGAATTCTTGGCATGCCCTCCTACCACCCGACGTCGGCCGCTCAGTATACCTGTAGCCCGGCGACGGTGTCGAACCCGATTCTAGCAAACCACGAATTACTGGTTGGAGAGATGCTGACCTGCGCCAGGTACGGCGTCCTCTTGATGCCGCAGGAGCCTGCGCCCGACGCTACAAGGTTTCGTGGCAAACCTGGCATAACAGGCGAGCTACGCTCATTCTTGATCTTCATCCTTGACCTGAACTTCGGCCTGCCATCCTCGGTCGCGGCGCCAGCCTCAGCTACGAGCAGTCAAGCGGCGTCATCTGAGTTCGTCTACGTTGTGCTCTCGGCACCAGGATCGTTGAGGTCAGCGTCGATGAACTTCGACGCGGGAAGGTTCAGGCACTCAGGGCTGCCAGCGGAGAGCGTGGTGAAGCCAGAAACAAGCTCCGCATGTAGTCAACTCGGGATACCAGCTTCCAGCTAGCAGGCCGCCCTTCTTGATCCTGTGCTCTTGCCGCCGTGGAGCCGACAGCGTCGTCGGTTCCTCACCGCTGGACACTGACACGACGTCTGTCGGCGTGTCCTCGTACCGCACCGGCGTGCCTTTGAAAAGTCACCGGGCGGATTCCAGTTTTTCAACCAGCCGTACCGCCGTTCACGGGGTTCATCGGGCATTTTTCGAGGCCCTCCCGGCTCGGGCGGCTCGCCTACGGTGTGCCCTGAGTTGCAGGCTTCGTCGTGGTGAAGCGGGGTTCCTGGCCCGGCAGGCGATCGTCGCTCGCGGCCGCGCCCATCCACGCCGGATATTCCGGCGCGAGACGGCTCGCCTCGTCCAGTGCTTTCAGTTCGTCGGCGCTCAACGTGATGTCGACGGACTTCAAGTTGTCTTCGAGCTGATCGATCCGTCGCGCGCCGATGATAACGCTCGTCGTCACGCTCTGCGCGAGCAGCCACGCCAACGCAATCTGCGCCACGCTCGCGCCGCGGGCGTCGACAATCGACCGCAGCACGTCGATGATGTCGAACGCCTTCTCCTTGTTGATCGGTGGGAACTCGAACGACGCGCGGCGCGCCGTCTCGTCTCCGCCGGTGCGGGTGAACTTGCCCGAGAGGAAACCGCCAGCCAGCGGGCTCCACACGAGGAGTCCCAGGTTCTGGTCCTTGATGAGCGGCACGATCTCCCGTTCGAGTTCGCGGCCGGCCAGCGAATAGTACGACTGCGTGCAGCGAAACCGCTCCATGTGCTGCTCGCGCGAGATCCCAAGCGACTTCATGATCTCCCACGCCGCCAGATTCGAGCAGCCGATATAGCGGACCTTGCCGGCGCGCACGAGGTCGTCCAGCGCCCGCATCGTGTCCTCGAGGTTGGTCAGCGTGTCGAACCGATGGATCTGGTAGAGGTCGATATAGTCGGTCCCCAGGCGCGTCAAGCTCGCCTCGACCGCCTGCATGATGTGCAGGCGGGACAGCCCGACATCGTTCGCGCCCTTCCCCATGCGCCCGCGGGCCTTGGTGGCCAGCACCACCTCGTGGCGGCGCCCCTCGAGCGACTTGCCCAACAGCGTTTCCGATTCGCCGAGCGCATAGACGTTCGCCGTGTCGATGAACGTGACGCCCGCGTCGAGCGCGCGGTGGACGATCGCGTCCACGCCGATCTGGTCCAGTCCGCCGATCACTTCCCACATCCCGCCGCGACCACCGAAGGTCATCGCGCCCAGGCACAGTTCGGAGACGAACACGCCGGTGTCTGCAAGTGGCCGGTACTTCACGGCGGGGATTATAGTCAACATCAGCTGGGTGTTGCGCCGCTACCCACGCCCGCCGGGATCACTCGCCGCGCAAGGACTGACCGACTCGACCCAAACAGAATCCTACCGTCGCCGTGCCCGGGAGGTGGCGGCCCTCCAAGGGGGGCCAACGGTGTTAGTCCTCTGCCCACAGAGCGTCTGTTTCGCTCTCAGGGCCATTCCGGCGTAAAATTATGGCGTTTGCGCGCTGCACCTTGGATTTCCCGCTGGAAGCCTGAAGTGACGGTCGAGTCCGCTCGGCCTGTCGCTTGAGTTCCCACCGCTAGGTCCCATCGCTCAAATTCACACGCCATTCCGGCGCGAAGTTCGTTCGTTCATTGTCGCCTGCTGCGCGGTCAGGGAAACGCTCCAGGCAATTCAGGAACATTCTCAATGCCGTTTTCGACGCTCGGGCTCTCGCCCTCTCTCTGTACTCCGCTCGCGCGACTGGGCTATGGACGGCCCACGCCTGTTCAAACCGAGTCGATTCCTGTCGTCCTTGGCGGCCGCGACCTGCTGGCCCGGGCGCAGACGGGAACCGGCAAGACGGCCGCCTTCGGCCTGCCGATGATCGATCGCCTTCTCGTGCGTGGCCGGCGTCCAGCCGCGGCGCGCAAGCCGCGGGGCCTCGTTCTTGTGCCGACGCGCGAACTCGCGCTCCAGGTGCACAAGGCGCTCACGACCTACGGGGCGCCCATCAACCTCAAGGCCATCGCCGTCTTCGGCGGCGTGCCGATTGGAGCGCAGGTACAGGCCCTGCAACGGGGCACCGACATCGTCGTGGCGACGCCGGGCCGGCTCATCGACCACATGCAGCACCGCACGGTCGATCTGTCGGCCGTGGAAATCCTCACGCTCGACGAAGCCGATCGCATGCTCGACATGGGCTTCCTGCCGCAGCTGCGGCGCGTGCTCGGGGCGCTTCCGCGCGAGCGGCAGACGTTGCTGCTCTCGGCCACGTTGTCGGAGGACGTGGTGCGCCTCTCCACCGACTTCACACGTGAGCCGGTGCGCGTGGATGTCTCCGAAAAGCAGGTCGTGGCGCCCACGGTGACCCATCGCGTGCACCCGGCGTCGGACGGGCGCAAGGGCGAGCTGCTCAGGCACGTGCTGACGCAGCCGCCGGTGGGGCAGGCGCTCGTCTTCTGCAAGACCAAACGCGGATCGAATCGTGTGGGCGAGGCGCTGGAACGGGCCGGCGTGCGGGCGGCGGTCATTCACGGCAACAAGAGCCAGAGCGCGCGCAACCGGGCGCTCGGAGACTTCAAGGCCGGCCGCGTGAGGGTGCTCGTGGCGACAGACCTTGCCGCGCGCGGGCTCGATATCGCGGAGCTGCCGCTCGTTGTCAACTATGACCTCCCGCTCGTGGCCGAAGACTACATCCACCGCGTGGGACGAACCGGCCGGGCCGGCCTCACCGGACGCGCGGTTTCCCTTGTGTCGTCGGCCGATCGAAGTCTGCTCAACGACATTCAGCGGCTGCTGCCTTCGCCGCTCGAGCAGGTCGTGGTCGCAGGCTTCGAGGTAACCCAGTCTGCGCGAGCGGCGACCGCGGTGCCGGCCGGCCGTCATCACGCGGGCCGGCTGGGCCGCGGTTTCCGGCCCGGCCGCCCTGGGCGCCCGGCATTCGCCCAAGCGGTTGCTTCTCGTCGCCAGCCACGCGCGAAAACGTCGTGCTGAATCGAGTCAAGTTGTTGGCGTGCGGTGTCTTAGCAGCCCGTGGTGAAAGTCGATCGAGCAGCCCCTTGTTATTGGCGAGGGGATCGACAGGATCGATCCCGCTCCTTACACTGTGGCGCATGGCCATGGGCACCCGCGACCCCGAACAACCTCCGTTGTGGATTGCCGCGTCGGATCTGCCGGTCTCGCCTGGGCATCCGTTCTACACGCGCTTGAATGCGTTGCTGGATGCCGACGGCTTCGACACCTTCGTGGAAGACGCCTGTCGATCCTTCTACGCGCCGGTGTTGGGCCGCCCGAGTCTGGCGCCCGGTCGCTACTTCCGCTTGTTGCTGGTTGGGTACTTCGAAGGCATCGATTCGGAGCGCGGCATCGCATGGCGTGCGGCGGACTCGCTGGCGGTGCGGAGCTTCCTGCGACTCGGGCTGGAGGAGGCGGCCCCGGATCACTCGACGATTTCGCGCACCCGCCGCGTGATCGATGTGGAGACGCACCGGGCGGTGTTCACGTGGGTCCAGCAGCGCCTGGCGGCCGCCGGCCTGTTGAAGGGCCGGACGATCGCGATCGACGCGACGACGTTGGAGGCCAACGCCGCCATGCGGAGTATCGTGCGCCGGGACACGGGGGAAGCCTACCAGGCGTATCTGACCCGCCTCGCCGCCGCCTCGGGGATCAAGACGCCGACGCGCGAAGTCTTGGCGCGGTTTGATCGCACGCGGAAGAAGAAAACCTCGAACAGCGAGTGGACCAGCCCCAGCGATCCTGACGCGAAGGTCGCGAAAATGAAAGACGGCCAGACGCACTTGGCGCACAAAGCCGAGCATGCGATCGATCTGGAGAGCGGCGCGTTGGTCGCGGTGACGGTGCAGGGCGCCGATCAGGGCGACACGAGGACGCTTGTCACGGCGGCGATCACGGCGGCCGAACAGGTGGAAGCCGCGCACGCGACGACCGACGCGCGCGGGAGGTTGGAGGACATCGTCGCGGACAAGGGCTATCACAGCAACGAGACGATGGTAGACCTGGCTGCGGTGGGCCTGCGGTCGTACATTTCGGAACCCGACCGTGGCCGGCGCGATTGGTCCGACGCGCCGGATGCGTACGCGCCCGTCCATGGGAATCGCCGCCGTCTCCGGGGCGCCCGCGGGCGACGCTTTCGGCGGCGACGGGCGGAACTCGCCGAGCGATCGTTTGCCCACCTCTATGAGACCGGCGGGATGCGACGCACGCACTTGCGGGGACACGACAACATCTTGAAGCGTCTACTGATTCATGGCGGCGGCTTCAACTTGGGGCTCGCGATGCGCCAGTGCCTCGGCATCGGCACGCCACGGCGCTTGCAGGGCCGCGCCGCAGGCGTCTTGGCTGTCTTCATCGCCGTATGGGCGCGCCTCGGCGCTCTCTGGGGGAACCATGAACCAAGATTCGTTGATCGATCGCCGGGGTCGTCGCCGCGTCATTGTTTTGAGCTGCTACCCGTCGCCGCGTGAATCGCAGGGTTTAAACACAGACTGTTAGGACGGATTCGGACAGCGACGACCCGGGAGGGGTGACAACTCAGGCTTGGCCGAGCAGCGCCCGGAGTGCCCGCCAGCGCCGCCGATTCTCCGTCAGTAATTCGCACAGCTCTCTCAAATAGAAGCCGTGCTTCCAGCGCGCCCGCCGGCTGCGCCTAGGACTCGCGGCGGTCTCCACGCTAGCCTGGCGAGATCATGCGGCTCCCATGATCTTCTGCGTCAGAGCCGGAACCTTTCCCAGGAGGCGCGCGTAAAGGGCGAGCTGGCCGCGATGATATTCCTCATGCGCGATACCGTGGTGCAGTCAGGAGAGCCGCGTGGCCGGCTCGCCGCTGAACTGGATGATGAACTGCAGCATGAGCAGCTCTCCGGCGTCGCGAAGTCGCCTGGCGCCTACAACATGCTTCTGTTCCAGCGCGTCGAGCAACGCCCCCTTCGAGGTCGGGGTCTCGTGGCCGCCTGCGTGCTCACGGAGAAGCTCGGGATACGGCTTGCGCCGGAAGTTGCCGTCAGGGTGCGAAAGCTCCCCCGCCATCAACAGGCCCGACTCGATGATGTGCTGACCGAGCTCGATGACGCTTCGTGAGCCGGCGCTGGGCTTGAACGTCATGGCGTCGTCCGAGAAGTTCCTGATCTCGTCGATGACGCCTCGTCGCGCATACGCCCATGCCTCAAGCGCCTCATCCAATATGGTGGTGTAACCGCGCATCTGGTATCTCGTCTCTGAGTAACTGCTTGTGGATCTCGTAGGGCCCGAGCTTGGCGCGGTTCTCGTGTTCACCGACTCAGAAATGGGCGCACTGTTGCCTAAGATCCGAAGCAGGTCTGGAAAGATAGACCGATTCTTTCACTTCGGATTCGATTTCGAAACCGATATCAAGGTTACACGCGGCCGACTGGCAGAAATGGATCTAACCAGGCATCTTCTTGACAGCCGAACTGAGATGCTCAAGAAGATACTGCGCTAAGGGGGAAGCGGATCCATGCAAGGTCAACTTGGCAGTGCCATGGTCACTACTTCTTGGGTCCGAACATCTGCAGAAACCTCTCATACAAAGCTTTTGCCGCTGGATATTGCGCAATCAAAGCGGCTGTCTGCTTCATAAACACGTCGCCAGACTTCTTCTCCGTCTCTGCATGAAAGTGATGAAATTTGGCGTACAACAGAATGCCCTCTCCATTGGAGTCTAGAAACAAGTCTGCATCCACCCCGCCCTGCAGCACGAGTGAAGCCGCCATCTCCCAGTAGCTCAGGACTTGCCGCCACGCAGCATTCTCGGTCGCTGTCACATCCCGCGACACTGCCCTCAACTCTTCCAGCGTCTTCGGCTGAAAAACAAAGGCCATGAAGTGACGGGCCTTGCGTAACGTCTCTTCGCGCCGGAGTTCGTAAAGCCGCAACACGATCTCTGCGTCTGCCGTTGTCGCCATCTTGTTCTCCTTTCCTTCCGCAATCCTCAGGCACGCCACGCGCCCACAGTAGATTGTAGAACAGGCCCGCGCGATCCGTGGCTTCTCGCTGAAACCGCGCCAGTCGCTCTGCATCAGCCGCCACCGATTCGGGTAGCACCTTGATCGCGACCTGTCGTCTTAACTTGGTGTCGGTCGCCTGATACACCTCGCCCATGCCGCCCGAACGCATGACGGCGTGATCCGTGGCATGGAAGTGAGCGATGGCGTGGCTTTCGGGAGAGTCGTCGCAGCACCCGACGTGGCCGCAGATCATGCAGACGCGAAGGTGCACCCCGTAATGTTCCACAACTGGATCGAGCCGAACCGGCGCTGAGAGATGGCGCACATATAGCGAATATTAGGCCTGCAGGGTTCCCTTCGAGTGTCGATCCGCTCTTGGGACACCACGGGCCAGCAATGCGCTCGCCACGGGCCCAAATTCAGCTCAGCGGGGCAGTCACGCCGGTCCCTTCGACATCCGATGGTCCTAGAGCGGCCCGTGTAGGCCCCTAGGTCGATTATATCGCCCCGGCCCTTGGTCCCAATGTTGCAGAGTAACGTCAACAGGTACAACATGTTACAGGAGTTCGTGGGCCCATTCACAGGTGCCCGGACTATCGGATAGAGGGGCCGTAAATAGCGATGTGGCCAGGCGACCAAGATCCGGAACCAATGCACGTTGCTCCGGCGAAATCATATCGAGCCGCCGGCACGGGCGATCGAGATGCTGCGGCATCTGGCGCAGGCCGCGACGACAGCCGAAAGTCTCGGCTCGCTACTTGGCATCGAGGGCACGGCGGCTCGGGTGTACTTCGAGCAGTTCGGCGGCATGATCAAGGTCGATGACGGCGCGGGGGGGCCTGCGTTTGACTTTCAGCATCGCAATCGCCACCCCACCGCGCGACCCCGTGAATGCACTGCTGTCGCTGGCCTACAGTCTACTGGCGCGCGATCTGACGGTGATCTGTCTCGTGGTAGGTTTCGATCCGTACGTCGGGTTCTTTCATCAGCCCCGCTTTGGGCGTCCGGCGCTCGCCCTCGACCTCATGGAAGGATTTCGCTCGCTGATCGCGGACTCCGTCGTGCTGACCGCGATCAACACTGGCATGGTCAGGCCGCGCGACTTCATCACGACCGGCCGTGCGGTCGCCCTGACGCCGGTGGGGCGGAAGGGCTTGCTGCGCGCGTACGAGCAGCGAATGGACACTCTGGTCACGCATCCAGTCTTCGGATATCGTGTGAGCTACTGCCGCATCTTGGAAGTGCAGACGCGGCTGTTGGCCCGCGTTGTAGAGGGGGAGCTTTCCAGTTACCCGGGATTCGAGACGCGGTGAGCGCCGCGAGCGGCGAGGTGATCGGACGAATGCGGGAGGCGCTCACTGGCGCTAACTAATTTGGAAAATAGAATAACGACAGGAAATATAAACAATGTACCTACTAACCAAAATGTTGATGTTTCACGAAGGGGACAATTCAAAGATGTCGTAAGTACGTAAATCCAGAATACTAGTCCTGATAAAAGTCCACTCGGCGGTCGGGTGCTCAGTGACGTTGAAATAGACCAGGTGACGCCGTGCGTGCGTCAAGATGACGAGTACATACAGCAAGCGGAACGTCACCGTGGGCACGACGAAGAAATCCATCGACACCAGCTCGGCGACGTGGTTCGTCAGGAAGGTCCACCAGCTCTGCGACGACCGTCCCGGACTCCGACGGGGCATCAGCCGAGAGACCCTTCACTCCGAGACCTCGAAGCCGAGTCTGAGTAAGGCGAAACATCGCCCCGAGTCTTGACCACGGACGGCGCCGAAATCAAGAGCGTGGGCGAGATCGAGTGTTGGCGAGTGACAACTGGTAAGTCAAGCGGATCGAGTGACTTATGGCCGAATGAGGACGATCGACCGTCGGAACGCTCGCGTGACGGCTTCGTGGCCAACCTGACGCGCTGGTATCGCGCGCACCCATTGATTCCTACCCGCGACACGACTAATATTCACGCTTCATTCTACAGGTTGGACTCATTCCACACGGTTCGACCGAAGTTCATGCATCTGACGCCACGGGAAATCGAGAAGCTGATGATCTTTACGGCGGGGGAGGTCGCACGCAAGCGCCGCGACCGCGGGCTGAAACTCAACTACCCGGAGGCGATAGCGCTGATCACGTCTAAAATCCTGGAAGAGATCCGTAACGGGAAGACGGTCGCCGAGTTGATGAAGCTCGGCCGCATGATCCTGACGGCCGACGACGTGATGGAAGGTGTGCCCGAGATGATTCCCGAGATTCAGGTCGAAGGAACCTTTCCAGACGGCACGAAACTGGTCACGATTCACGACCCGATCGCCTGAGTCATTCCCGATGATTCCAGGCGAATACCGGCTCAGGGACGAGCCGATCGAGGTGAATGCGGGTCGGGATACCGTCCGGTTGGAGGTCTCCAACCTCGGCGACCGACCCATCCAGGTCGGCTCCCATTACCATTTCTTCGAATCCAACCGGTGGCTCGCGTTCGATCGCGAGAAAGCCTACGGGATGCGCTTGAACATCCCTGCCGGAACTGCGGTTCGCTTCGAGCCGGGTGACACACGTGAGGTGGAACTGGTTGCACTAGCCGGCGACCGCGTCGTGTCCGGGATGAACGGTCTCGTGAACGGCAAGCTGGACGATGCCGACGTGAAGAGGCGCGCCCTCGACTCGGTCGCTTCGTTCGAGAGGAAACCGGAATGAAGATCGACAGGTCCAGTTACGGGGAGCATTTCGGACCGACCACCGGCGATGGGGTGCGGCTCGGGGATACCGACCTGTTCATTGAGGTCGAATCGGACCACACGGTCTACGGCGACGAGGTCAAGTTTGGCGGGGGCAAGGTCATCCGCGACGGCATGGGCCAGTCTTCGTCAACGTCTCGCGAGGGCGGTGCTCCCGACCTGGTGATTACCAACGCTCTTGTTCTGGACTATACGGGAATCTTTAAAGCCGACATCGCCGTCCGCGACGGCAGGATCTCCGCAATCGGCAAGGCCGGGAACCCCGACATCATGGATGGCGTGACCGAAGGGATGGCGATCAGTGCATCCACGGAGATTCTCGCGGGCGAGGGGCGCATCGTCACGGCCGGCGGTATCGACGCCCACATCCATTTCATATCGCCCAATCAGATTCCCGAGGCATTCTATTCCGGCGTCACGACCCTGATCGGCGGCGGTACCGGACCCGCGACGGGCACGAACGCGACGACCTGCACGCCTGGCCCATGGAACATCCGGCGCATGTATGAGGCCTCGGAAGCGTTCCCGCTGAATTTTGGCTATCTCGGGAAGGGGAACTCTTCGCTGCCTGGAGCTCTGGAAGAGCAGATTCGAGCCGGCGCGCTTGGCCTGAAGCTCCACGAAGACTGGGGAACGACGCCGGCGACCATCGATCAGTGTCTCGCCGTCGCGGACCGCTTCGACGTCCAGGTCGCGATCCACACCGACACGCTCAACGAAGCCGGGTTTGTCGAGGATACGATCACGGCGTTCAAAGGCAGGACGATTCACACCTATCACACCGAAGGTGCGGGCGGCGGTCATGCTCCCGACATCATCCGCCTGTGTGGCGAATCGAACGTGCTGCCGTCGTCGACGAATCCCACGATGCCGTTCACGCGAAACACGATGGACGAGCACCTGGACATGCTGATGGTGTGCCACCATCTGTCGGCATCCATTCCTGAAGACGTTGCCTTTGCCGACTCCCGGATTCGCGCCGAAACGATCGCGGCCGAAGACATCCTGCACGACATGGGCGCGTTCAGCATGATGGCCTCCGACTCTCAGGCCATGGGCCGGATCGGTGAAGTCATCTGCCGGACGTGGCAGACAGCCGACAAGATGAAGAAGCAGCGCGGCCGACTCTACGAGACCGGCGACAACGACAACGTCCGGGCCAAACGCTTCATCTCGAAATACACGATCAACCCGGCCATCGCACATGGTATTGTCGGCACCGTCGGGTCGGTCGAGGTCGGGAAGATGGCGGATCTCGTTCTGTGGAAGCCGGCCTTCTTCGGCGTGAAGCCGGAGGTCATCGTGAAGGGCGGGTTCATCGCGGGCGCGGCCATGGGTGACGGGAACGCGTCGATCCCCACGCCGCAGCCTTACGTGTACCGGCCGATGTTCGGGCACTACGGCCAGGCGCTCGATTCGACGTCCGTGCATTTTGTCTCACAGGCCGGCGTGGAGTCCGCCGCGCTCGACGGGCTGCACCGCCGACTCGATCCGGTCAGCGGCTGTCGTACACTCGGCAAGAGGGATCTCAAGTGGAACGACGCGACACCGAAGATCGAGATCAACCCCGAGACGTACGAAGTGCGCGCCGACGGGGAGTTACTGACCTGCGACGCTGCCGAGATACTCCCACTAGCGCAGCGATACTTTCTCTTCTGACATGACGGTCGTTGAACACGTGGTACGCGAGGACGGACTGCAGGGAGAGCCGGCCGATTACCAGCGAACCACGATGACGCTTCCACTCGAAGATCGTCAGAAGACCCACGGCCGGCGGCGGTCCGACGATGGACTCGAGTTCGCGATTTCACTCGAGCCCGGGCTGACGCTCACCGACGGGGACTGTTTGCTCCTGGAGGAGGAGCGGGTTGTGGTCGTCTTACGGGAAGCCCCCGAAGCGGTGTACGTCGTCCGGCCACGGTCCGAACAGGAGTGGGCGTACTACGCGTACCAGATCGGCAACCGGCATCAAAAACTCATGATCAGCGACCAGGAACTGGTCTGTTTACAGGACCCGTCCGTCCGGAGCCTGTTTGAACAACTGAGGGTGGACTACACGGAGGACACTCGTCCGTTTACACCCGCAACGGTGGCCTCGGGACATCATCGGCACTGAGCGGAACGAGCTGCGAGTGAGCCGAGCGGTGATGACCTTGGATTCAGCTCGAATCCTCCAGATCCTTCAGCTGAGCGACGGGCTCTTTCCCGTCGGGGCGTTTGCGTTCTCCGATGGTCTGGAGACGGCTGTTCAACGGGCAGAGGTTGTGAGCGGGGACGATGTTCGTCTCTGGCTGGAACACTACGTCGACGCGGTGTTCGGGGATTCCGAAGGGCCGGCGCTCATGCAGGCCATGGGCGCGTTCCCCGCCGACTGGCAGCGGCTCGAGCGCCTGGATCACGAGCTGACCGCGCTCCGGCCCTCTTCCGAGACGCGTGCGAGCAGCCGCTCATTAGGGCTGCGTCTGTTGAAGACGTGCGTGGCCCTCTATCCCGGTCGAGGTCTGGAGGACCTGCTCGAGCGAATCGAGTCCGGCCGCTGCCACGGGAATGTTGCGGTCGTTCACGGTGTCGTGTTCCGCGTTCTCGGTATCGGCGAGCGGGAGGCGCTGCTGGCGTTCGCCTATTCCCGGCTGTCGGGTGCCGCGTCGGCAGCACTGCGGCTGGCGCCGGTTGGGCAGCAAGAGATGCAGCAGGCGCTCAGGTGTGCGCTGTCGCGTGTTCCCGAGGTCGTCGACGCAATCCTCGACAGACCCGCACAACGTCTCACATCGTTTGTCCCGATGCTGGACGTGTGCCAGATGGAGCACCGGCATCTCTACAGCCGGTTGTTCCGATCTTGAGAATCCGAGAGGTTGTGGAATGCGAAAACCTGTACGCATTGGCATTGGGGGCCCTGTTGGGTCGGGCAAGACAGCTCTGGTGGATTGTCTCTGCAAGCAGATGCGGAACGAGTATCAGCTGGGGGTCGTTACGAACGACATCTTCACCCGCGAAGACATGGAATTCCTCATTCGTAGCAAAGCCTTGACATCGGATCGGCTGATGGCGGTCGAAACCGGAGGATGCCCGCATACGGCAATCCGCGAGGATGCATCGTCGAACTTCGAGGCGATCGACACGATGGTCGCACGGTTTCCAGACCTGGAGATTCTCTTCCTGGAGAGCGGCGGCGACAACCTTGCAGCGAGTTTCTCGCCAGAACTGGTCGATGCGTCGATCTACGTGATCGACGTGTCGGGTGGCGACAAGGTGCCGCGGAAGGGTGGCCCGGGCGTCACGCGGTCCGACCTCCTCATCATCAACAAGATCGACCTGGCGCCGTATGTCGGCGCGGATCTGGGCGTCATGGGTCGGGACTCCCGTAAGATGCGTGGAGATCGCCCGTTCGTGTTCACAAACTTGAAGACAGAGGAAGGAGTCGACGGCGTCGTGTCCTGGATCCGACGCGAACTTCTTTTCGCCGATGTTGACCTTTCTCCTTCCATCTCCAGAACCTGAGTGTGGCGTCAGGCCCCTCCCGGTTCGAGAGGTCGGGCGGTCCGGCCGTCTCGACATCCGCTTCATTGCGCGGCATGGTCGCACAGTCCTCGGCCGCCAGTATCACGAAGCTCCGTTCAAGGTGTGCCGGGCGCATTATGCGCCCGCCTCCTCAATGGCTCGAGTGATTGTGATGCACTCGACGGCCGGCCTATTCGGAGGCGATCGGCTAGAAGCGCGGATTCACGTCGAAGCTGGGGCACGGGCATTGGTCATCTCGCAGTCTGCGACGAAGATCCATCCGTCCGGCGTAACGCCCGCATGTCAGTCGCTTCGAATTGCTGTCGAGACCGGCGGCGAGCTGCACTACTACGTGGACCCCGTTATTCCATTTGCCGACAGCCGTTTATGGCAGGACATCCGGGTCGAGCTCGGTCCTGGTGCCCGTTTTTACCATTGGGATGGCCTGATGGCCGGCCGCGTCCGCAGAGGGGAGAGCTGGCGCTTCGCCGAACTGCGCTCGGAGATCGCGGTCTTCGTCGACGCCGAGCTCGCCTATCTGGACCGGTTTGAGCTGCGCCCCTCAGACCTGTCGCCAACCAAGCGGTGGGCGATGGATCGGTACGAGTACATGGCGACCGCGATCGCGTTCGATCCGTCCGTTGACGAGGAACACCTCGAATCCATCCGTTCCGACATCGCCTCGATCGACGGAGCTATCGCATCGGGCCTCGACGTACCGTTCGACCGACTCATGATTGGTCGTGTTCTCGCACAGGACGGATCCAGTTTCCGCAGAGCCCGCGACAGCTACCAGAGGGCGGTGTTGAAGCGCCTGGTGTGCCAGCACTCGTGAGTCGTTGCCAGTACTGATAGCAGGTGGTGTTCACCTCGGACCGCGCCGGTCCACAAGAACGTGAACTCGATCTGGCGGCCTTACAATCTTGTAGACTCCTGGACGGCCGGGTAGCGGAGCCCCGGCCACAGTTTCACTGGATCGAACGTCGACCCCCTGGCCGACCTAGTACTGGTCTTCGTACGTACGGTGACGCACTGAGGGTGGCGAGGCGCCTGGCCGGTACGGCGCGACGACCGAGATCGTCGCGCCAATATTTGAGGGAGGAGCAACGCAGCCAGGTGGGATGCCCCGCCCCGCAGGTACTCTCGATTCCCTGTTACAGTGCACTAAGGTATGTCGTCTGGTCTCTTCGTGTCCTCCATCGTCCAGAGCCACCCATCGGACGAATGATGCGGCCTGGCGATTCGAACAGGCGCTTGTCACCATCGTCGAAATCGCCAAGCCGCGCAGGCGACCTACGACGTCAGTGTTGCGAGCACGGCTGGTCGTTGCCGCCAACCGGTCATCGCACTGCGGTGCTTGCGTCACGGCCCCACATTCATGTCGACGGACGGGGGGTGATCCGACGTTCTTGTCCCCATCGACTCCCTCCAAGGCTGGTGCGGCAGACGACGTCGCGTCCCGAGCCAACAACGCTTGCACCCCCGTTAAGTACCTGCGTCTGTCCATGTACGGCCGGCCAGGCGACGCGAGAACGGGCGCCAGGCTTCCACGGGACGCCGTGCCCTAGCAGTCCGTATATGGACTCCTCCCGGTGATCAAGCGAGTGGGTCGTGACGGTCGGTCCTTCGCGTCGGTTGCGGTCGTATATCCGGCCTGTCCGTGGAGAGCCTTTGCCTCCTGGCCAACATGGATAGTCGCGCACCGCGGGCCAATCGTGGTGCCGGCGTCGAGCGCCAGGGCTGCTATCGGCCTGATGCGGTGTCGGTCGGACCGAAGGGCCATGTCAGGGTCACTCGCTCAGCATCTCGCGTGGAGGTGTAGCTCGGGTTACGCCGCGTCCGGCAGTGCGCAGGGCACATCCTTGTGCCAAACCGCCCAAACGAGTCGGCCGAGTTTGTTCGCCACGGCAATCGTGGCTTTGTTGTAGCCGCGCCGCGCGTGCACCGTCATCGCCCAGTGGTGCAGACGCGTGAGGGGCTGCTGGGCCGCCCGGCGCCGGTGGGCCGACGCGAGCACCGCGCGCGCGCCGTGGGTGAGCAAGCACCGGAGATACACGTCCCCGCGTTTACTGATCCCCCCGAGGCGCCGCCGCTGCCCACTCGAGTACTCGCGCGGCGTCAGGCCGAGCCAGCTGGCAAACTGGCGCGCGCGCCGGAATGCGTGGATGTGCCCGACGGTGCCGACGAGGGCCGTGGCGGTCAACAGCCCAATCCCGGGAATCGTCCGCAGTCGCATCACGACGGGGTCGGCGTCGGCCAGGGCGCGCAATTCCCGTTCCAGGCCGGCAATCCGAGCCTCAATCGCCCGCACTTCCTCGTGGACGCTCGTGAGCACCTGCCGCAGATGCCTCGGCAACACGGTGGCCGCCTCGTCGAGCAGCACAGGCAAGGCCCGCAGCGCCGCACAGGCCCCCGCCGGCAGCAGCAGCCCCTGTTCCCGCAAGAGCCCGCGTAACACATTGATGCGCGCCGTCCGCGTCGTCATCCACTGCTCGCGCACCCGGTGCAGCGCCACGAGCGCTTGCTGCTCGACCCGCTTCACCGGGACACGGGGTATCTCGCCCGACCGGATCGCCTCGCGGATCGCCTCCGCATCCGCCCGGTCCGTCTTGTTGCGCCGCACATAGGGCCGCACGTACGCCGGGGGCACGAGGGTGACGCGATGGCCGTGTTGCTGGGCAACCCGCCCCCAGTAGTGGGCGGTGCCACACGCCTCCACCACCACATGGGTCGGCGGCGTCTGCGCGAGAAAGCGGGCGAACCGTGCGCGGTTGAGTCGCTGGCGCGACCACACGCGCCACCGGGCATTGGCGATCGCCAGCTCGAACACGGACTTTGCCAGGTCAACGGCCACTGTCGTAGCATCCATTTC
The DNA here is from genome assembly GCA_965197865.1 of Vicinamibacterales bacterium. Classification (GTDB taxonomy): domain Bacteria; phylum Acidobacteriota; class Vicinamibacteria; order Vicinamibacterales; family CAVVIG01; genus CBDANZ01. Next base: position 497,442 of record CBDANZ010000004.1, on the reverse strand, counting down.
GGTTTCCTCTTGGTTGTGGCTGATGGGCATCAGCTGATGCGGCACATCGTGCCGCATCGGAACCGGGAGGAGTCCATACCATCATGGTGAAAGTCGGGCGCTGCACCGAGACGAGCGAGGCGCCTCGCGGGCAAGGCGCGACGACCGAGAATACCGCCTGTATTTGATGGAGGAGCAACGCAGGCCACGAGGATGCATCGCTCGTCGAATGCAGACGGACTTTCACCACGGACTGCTAGGTCCTAGCGTGTAATATGCCTCCAGAGAGACCTGGTTGACATGAAGACTATCGTCAACCACAGCCTGGCCTCGCACTGAGGCGGGCGATACCATAGGGAGAGAACCATTGCGCTATACACTGCGGAACGGACAGGCTGTGTTCACTCGATGGGTCCAAGGGGACGCTGTCCCCGTGACACGACGCGGGCGTTGGACGCCTGCCTTGCTCGTGTCGTTTCTTGTGTGGGCGGTCGTGGCGCCGCTGCACGCCCAGGAAGACGAGGAGGAAGACGTGACCCCGGCGGTCACGCTAGGGGCGGGATTGCAGACCAGCTTTCTGCACCACCAGCCCGCTAAAGGGGACTCGGTGGACAACTTCAGGCTCAATAGCTTGCGCTTCTACGTGAACGGTCAGGCGTCCGACAACATCAGCTTTATGATCAACACCGACATCAATTACGGGGGCACGCTGTTCGTCTGTCCCGAAGACGGTAGCTGTGACGCTGGCTTTGGGAACCAGGGCAATGAGGTGCAGGTCCTCGATGCGGTGGCCCAGATTGAAATATCGGATAAATTCAATATCTGGTTCGGCCGGCACTTACCGCCGAGCGACCGCGCGAACCTCTACGGTCCCTTCTTTTCCCATCACTGGGCTGTCTTTAGCGACAGTGTGCAGGACGGCTACCCGTTCATCTTCCAGGGGCGCCAAAACGGGGCAACGTATTGGGGCCAGTTCGGCAAGGTCAAGCTGTCTGGCGGAGCGTACGACGGGTCGTCGACGAGCGTTGGCAATAGCAGTACTAACTTGATGACTGCTGGACGCATACAGGTGGATTTCTGGGATCCGGAGGCGGGGTACTATCTGAACGGGACCTACTACGGCCAGCGCAATCTCCTGGCGATCGGTCTCGCCGCGCAGACACAGGCTGGGGACGTGCAGGAAGCGGTGATCGGGAATGATGGAGTGTTGATCGATTCACTGACCAGAAAAACCGCTTCCAGCTTTGATTTCTTGCTCGAGCGCATGACTGGTGGTGGCAGCGCGGTGTCGATCGAAGCAGAGCTGGTGCGCTACAACGGGTTGGGGGGGTATCCTACTGTGCCCGGTTCGGCGTATCAAACCTTGACGGGTGGCTACCTGCTGGCTGCCTACCTGTTCCCAGAGATGTCGGGACCGGGCCAGTTCGAGATTCTCGGCAAATACGGTATCGCGACCTTTAGCCAAGACCGGACGGCGGTATATCCAGACTTCGACCAGAAGACGACCGAGGTGAACTTCAATTACATCCTGAACGAGTTCAACGCACGGTTGATGATCTTTTTCAAGAACACGGACTACAGCGCTGTTCGTATGGACGACGTCCAGGCCGGGGTTGGCTTGCAGATACAGATGTAACCACACCATTTATCCAAACGAGTGAACCAATGAAACTCACGCATGCTTGTCTCATCGTCTGTGTCTCTGTGGTCGGTTGCGGTGGTGGCGGTGGCAAAGCGATCGGGGATGCGGACCCGATGCCGGCGCAGGATACGATTAAGGTCGGCGTCCTGCACTCGCTCTCGGGTTCGATGGCCATCAGTGAGACGACGTTGAAAGATACGATTCTCATGATGGTCGCCGAGCAGAACAAGAAGGGCGGCTTGCTCGGAAGACAACTCGAAGCGGTCGTGGTCGATCCGGCGTCGGACTGGCCGCTCTTTGCCGAGATGGCGCGCTCATTGCTCGAGTCGGAGAGGGTCGACGTCGTCTTCGGGTGCTGGACGTCCGTGTCGAGGAAATCGGTGCTCCCGGTGTTCGAAGAGCTCAACGGACTCCTCTTTTATCCGGTCCAGTACGAAGGGGAGGAATCATCGAAGAACGTCATCTACACCGGCGCGGCCCCGAATCAGCAGGCGATTCCGGCAATCGACTACCTGATGAACGAGGTGGGCATCGAGCGCTGGGTGCTCGAAGGCACCGACTACGTGTATCCCCGTACCACGAACCGGATCCTCGAGGCATACCTGAAGCAGAAGGGTGTGGCGGAGGAGGACCTCTCCATTAACTACACGCCGTTCGGACACTCGGACTGGCAGACGCGTGTGTCCACTATCCGGCGCTTTGGGTCGGCCGGCAAGGCGACAGCCGTGGTGTCCACGATCAACGGGGACGCCAACGTACCGTTCTACCTGGAGCTCGCCAACCAGGAGGTCTCGGCCGAGGACATTCCAGTCATTGCGTTCTCGGTCGGTGAGGAAGAACTGTCCGGGCTCGATACCACCCCGCTCGTCGGTCACCTGGCGGCATGGAACTATTTCCAGAGCATCAGTTCGCCCATTAACTCCGAATTTATCTCTACGTGGAAGGAGTTCGTCAACGATACAGACCGGACGACGAACGACCCGATGGAAGCACACTTCATCGGTTTCAACCTTTGGGTGCAGGCAGTAGAGGAGGCGGGGACGACCGATGTGGACGCGGTGCTTGACGCGCTTCCCGGCACCGAAACACCCAACCTGACCGGCGGAGTGGCGCGGGTGCTCGCGAATCATCACATCACCAAACCCGTCTACATTGGAGAGGTACGGGCGAACGGCCAGTTCGATGTGGTCTGGCAGACAGACGGCACAGTGGAGGGAGACGCGTGGTCCGACCATCTGCCCGTCAGCGAGGATACGATAGGGGACTGGGTGACGCGGAACTGTGGAAACTACAACACTCAGACCAACGTGTGTTCAGGAACCACTTACCAATAAGAGTGGCCGACTCCGGCGAGTATTACCCGTGAGAATATCGATATCTGGCGAGTGGCGGCCAGTCTGGCTGCTGCTCGGCGTCTGCTTTCTCGGGCTCCCTGTCTCGGCCCAAGCCCAGACAGACAATGACGGTTTTCTGGCTCTGGTGGCGGAGCTTGGCGACGCCAACTTCCACGAAAAGGAGTCGATCGTCGAACGGCTGCTCGATACCGGGCACGCCAGTGCCAGGGCTGTGCTCACAGCCTTGCTTGAAGACCGGGTTTTCTTTCGTCGACAGGACCAGCACCCCTTCATCGTTGAATCAACAGACGAGAACTTGTCCGCGTATGCGCTCATCGACCCGGTGTCGCTCGAGGACGCCGGTTCGGCCGAGCCGGACCAGTTGAGCAGAGTCACCACCAACAATCGGTTGCGGGCGTTCCTGCGAATGAGTATTGCCACGTTCGCGCTGTCTAGTCCTGATGCCGACATTCGGGTCGATGCGGTGAAGCAAATGCTTCGTTCGCTCGACGCCGCGCCTATCGAGCTTCTTCGTGAGCGCGCTGCCGAGGAGACCGATTCCCGCGTCTCGTACGAAATCGACACTGCGATCGCGCTCGCTGCGCTCGACGAAGAAGATGAGTCGAGCACGCGAATCGCTGCAGTTATCACGCTTGCGGACCGGTTGAATCCAGACGTCTACAATCGCTTGTCGGCGCTGCTCGAGCGTGACGAGGATGGTAGCTTCATCGAAGGTGATGAGGACGTGCGCCTTGCCGCCGCCGAGGCCGTGCGCCGCATTGACACGGCCCGCAACTTTTATGCGGTCATCGAGACGGTGTTCTTCGGTCTCAGCCTGGGATCCGTGCTGGCCCTGGCTGCGATCGGCTTGACCATCACATTCGGCGTCATCGGCGTCATCAATCTCGCCCACGGGGAGTTGCTGATGCTCGGAGCCTACGCGACCTATGTCGTGCAGCTCGCGATGCCGGAGCACATCGATGTCTCGATACTGGTGGCTATTCCCGTCGCATTCATTGTCACCGGCTCGGTGGGCGTGTTCATCGAGCGGACAATCATCCGGTTTCTCTACGGCCGACCGCTCGACACGCTGCTGGCGACGTTCGGGGTGAGCCTGGTGCTGCAACAGTTCGTGCGGTCCGTGTTCTCGGCGAACAATCGTCCAGTGGTGACGCCAACATGGATGAGCGGCACACTACAGTTCAACGAAGCCTTCTCACTCACTTACAACCGGCTCTACATCATCTTGTTCACACTGATCGTGTTCGCTATCTTGTTGATGGTCCTCAAGCGCACTCGAGTGGGCCTTGAGATGCGAGCCGTGTCGCAGAACCGATTGATGGCGCGAGCGATGGGCGTCCGGAGCGAGTGGGTCGACGCCATGACCTTCGGGTTGGGAGCGGGCATCGCCGGCGTGGCCGGCGTGGCGCTCAGCCAGCTTACCAACGTTGGTCCGGACCTCGGTCAGGCTTACATCGTCGATTCGTTCATGGTGGTGGTATTCGGCGGCGTCGGCAACATCTGGGGCACGCTCATTGGTGGTATGTCACTGGGTATCGTTAATAAGGTGCTTGAGCCGTTCGCCGGGGCGGTGCTCGGAAAAATCTTTGTGCTCGTGGCGGTAATTCTGTTCATCCAGCGCCGTCCGCTCGGACTGTTTCCGCAGACTGGCCGTGCCGCAGAGGGCTCGTGAAAATCGGCAAGCAAGCTCTATCCGTGTTGTTCGCGGATCGCGCCAGCCTCGGCTTTCTCGCGCTGCTGGCCGGTGTGGCGCTCGTCGTGCCCGTCCTCAATGTGGCGGTTCACCAGTCCTCGCCACTGCATCTGTCGAGCTACGTCGTCGGGCTCATCGGGAAGTACCTGTGCTACGCGATACTGGCGATCGCCGTGGATCTCATTTGGGGGTTTTGCGGAATCCTCAGCCTCGGTCACGCTGTGTTCTTCGCCCTCGGTGGCTACGCGATGGGGATGTACCTCATGCGTCAGATTGGCACGAGAGGTGTCTATGGCCACCCAGTACTCCCGGACTTCATGGTGTTCCTCAATTGGGACGAGTTACCGTGGTTTTGGTACGGCTTCGATCACTTCTGGTTCGCGCTCGTTATGGTGGCGCTCGTGCCAGCCGCGCTCGCCTTTGTGTTCGGTTGGCTGGCGTTTCGCGCGCGTGTCACCGGCGTGTATTTCTCCATCATGACCCAGGCGCTCAGCTACGCGTTGCTGCTCGCCTTCTTCCGCAACGACATGGGCTTCGGTGGCAACAATGGCTTCACGGACTTCAAGGATCTCCTGGGCTTCGACCTGCAGGGTGATAGTACGCGTTCGGCACTGCTGGTGGCGACAGCCGCAACGCTGGCAGCCAGCTACGGCGCGTGCCGGATGATCGTCGCGTCGCGTGCCGGGCGGGTGATTCGTTCGATCCGTGATGCGGAGAACCGGACGCGCTTCTTGGGCTATCGCGTTGAGTCCTACAAACTCTGGCTCTTCGTGTTTTCGGCAGTTCTGGCCGGTGTGGCTGGCGCGCTGTATGTTCCCCAGGTCGGCATCATCAACCCGAGCGAGTTTGAGCCGATCAATTCAATCGAGGTGGTCATCTGGGTGTCAGTGGGGGGGCGCGGCACCCTGTACGGAGCGGCCGCCGGCGCGATACTCGTCAACTACCTCAAGACGTACTTTACCGGGGCGTTGCCCGAACTCTGGCTGTATGCGCTCGGCGCGATCTTCATCGGTGTCACGATCTTTCTCCCGCGCGGACTGGCAGGCCTTGTGCGAGCTGCGAGCCGAGTCAAATGACCCCACTGCTTCCTGGGACGCGTGAGGGCCTGGTGACCCGAAGCGCGTGGCGGGACATGCGTGAAGCGGCGGCACGCCGGAAGCCGTCGATGCTACTCGGGAAGGTCCTGTACGTCGACAAGCTCACTGTCAGTTTCAACCGGTTCAAGGCGCTCGATGCGCTCACGCTCCACGTGGACCCCGGGGAGCTACTCTGTATCATCGGGCCGAACGGTGCTGGGAAGACGACGATGATGGACGTCATTACCGGCAAGACCCGGCCTGACAAAGGGTCGGTGTGGTTCGGGCGGGACCTCAATCTGTTGGCTCTCACCGAGCCCGAGATCGCGCAGGTCGGCATCGGCCGTAAGTTCCAGAAGCCGACCGTTTTCGAGTTCCTGAACGTCTTCGAAAACCTAGAGCTTGCTCTGGCTGACGACAAGTCCTTCTGGCACACTCTAGTGTTCCGCCTAACACCCGTCCAGCGCGAGCGAATCGACGAAGTGCTCCACATGATCGGTCTCGGGGCCGAGCGCACAGCCATGGCGGGCGTGCTGTCGCACGGGCAGAAGCAATGGCTTGAGATCGGCATGCTCCTGATGCAGGAGCCCGAACTACTGCTGATGGACGAACCGGTGGCCGGCATGACACCGCTGGAGACCGAGCGTACTGGGGAGCTGCTGCTCTCGCTCGCCGGGAAGCACTCTCTGATCGTCGTGGAGCACGACATGGGCTTCGTGCGGTCGATCGCGAAGCGGGTCACGGTCCTCCATGAAGGTCGAGTGCTCGCGGAAGGAGATATGGACAGCGTGCAGAACGACCCACAAGTCGTCGAGGTGTATCTCGGAGCATGAGCCTGCTTTCGATCAAGGGTCTCAACCAATCATACGGGGGTAGCCACACGCTCTGGGACATCGACCTCGACGTGCAGCCAGGCTCGCGCATGTGCCTTATGGGCCGTAATGGCATGGGGAAGACGACATTGCTCAAGTGCGTCATGGGACTGATCCCGGTCGCATCCGGTGAGATCACGTTCGCGGGCACTGATCTCAGTGCCGTTCCGGCGGAAGGTCGTGCGCGCCTTGGCATCGGGTACGTACCTCAGGGGCGGGAGATCTTCCCGCAGTTGACCGTCGAGGAGAATCTCAACGTCGGGCTCGCGGCGCGTCGGGACAGCCGACGGACGATCCCGTCGCAGGTGTTCGACCTGTTCCCCGTCTTGAAGCAGATGTTACGGCGTCGCGGCGGTGACCTCTCGGGAGGCCAGCAGCAGCAGCTGGCCATCGGGCGGGCGCTCGTTCTCGATCCCAGACTGCTCATCTTGGATGAGCCCACTGAAGGTCTTCAGCCCAACATCGTTCACGAGATTGGCGACATCATCATCAAGCTCAACCGCGAGGCCGGCGTGACCGTGATGCTGGTCGAGCAGAAGCTACCGTTTGCCCGGCGCGTGGCCAGCGAGTTTCGCATTCTCGAGAAGGGCCGCTGCGTGGCCGGAGGCTCCATCGATGAGCTGACCGATGATGATGTACGCGAGCATCTTGCCCTGTGACCCGTCCCGGTCGAGCGTCGTGTCACGCTCATGACCCGACCTAAAGGCGGCTGTGTGACGCAACGGTCGGATGTCTCAAGGAGAGCCCACCCGGACGATTTCGCAGCAGGAGCGAACCCCGCGACGCGCAGCGTCATCGACGCAGACCCACCTCGACAGCCGTCGCGCTCCGCCCTCATGTGAGGCATCAGGTCAACGAACCAAGACCGTCCAGGACCCCAGCGCTCCGGTCTTGCGGCGACGTGGTCCGCTGCGGTCCTTCGAGGGGATCGCATCGGCGCCGTACGTCTTGTAGATGCGCACCGCTCGTGAGGTCTTGACCTAGCCCCCTGAGACCGGTCCACCCCGAGCGATAGCATTCGGGCCCAACGACAGGAGGCAGGATGCCACGCAAGCGGTACTGACCTGCCCCCAATGGTCGTACCAGTTGTTATGAGAGAGCTGGTTCCATTGAGAGGACCGGCTTTTTCGGACCACTACGCGGGTGAGTCCGCAGCCGTTGTCATCGTTCGCCGGGCGTATTCATTGGGGCTGAGCCCCTTGAGAGCCCGGTGAGGATGATTCTCATTGTAGTCCCACCGAAACGCGTCGATCTTCTGCTGCGCGTCCTCGAGCGACGCGAACCAATGCACGTTCAGACATTCCTCCCGGAACCGCCCGTTGAACGATTCGATGGTGGCGTTGTCCGTGGGCTTGCCGCGCCGGCTGAAGTCCAGGATGACGCCGTTGGTGTAGGCCCAGCGCTCCATCGCCGAGCTGACGAACTCGGTCCCGTTGTCGCAGTAGATCCGTTGGGGCAACCCGCGCTCGAATCGGAGATGCTCCAGCGTCGCCGCGACATCCTGTCCGCGAAGGCCCTGTTCGACCTCGATCGCCAGGCATTCGCGGGTAAACAGGTCTATGACGGTGAGCGTCCGGAAGCGGCGGCCGTCGGCCAGCTCGTCCGCCACGAAATCCATGCTCCAGATATCGTTGCGGGTCATGGCTGGCCGTCGCTGCTCGCGATGGCCGGCCGTCGCGTGGCGCCACGGGCGCTTCCGCCGGAGCGCTAGGCCTTCCTCGATGTACACGCGATAGAAGCGCTCTTTGCCGACGTCCCAGCCTTCGCGCCGCAGCAACACCAGCAGCCGGCGATAGCCGAACCGGACGCGCGCCTGGGCCAGTTCGCGCGCCCGCTGACGCAGAGCCGTGAGCGGATCCTTCCGGCGCGTGTAGTACACCGATGACCGCGTCGTCTTCACGACGCGGCAGGCGCGGCGGATGCTCACGCCGTAGCGGCCCATCAAATACTGCATGACCTCACGCTGTTTGACGGGCTTCAGAACTTTTTTTCGACGACATCCTGGAGCATGACCTTGTCCAGGGACAGGTCGGCGACGAGACGCTTGAGCTTCGTATTTTCGTCCCGCAGTTGTTTCAGCTCGCGGGCCTCACTGGGCAGCATGCCGCCGTATTCCTTCTTCCAGCGGTAGAACGTCTGCTCGGACACGCCGACCTGGCGGCAGACGTCCCCGACCGGTACCCCGGCCCCGACCTGCTGCAACACGCCGGTGATCTGCTCGACGGAAAAGCGCGTTCTCTTCACGGCACACCCTCCTGGCCGATCGGCCTGATTGTGCCGCAAGACTCACCCTGGCAATGGTCTGAAAAACCCGGAGCCCCTCACCATGTTGAAGCTCAGTAATGGCTCCGGTGCGACGGTTTCTGGCGCGGGTCGCCGATAGTCTAGCGCACTGTGTGGCCGCACCGTGTTGTACTGCCGACGCCACCGTTCGATCAAGCTTGTACCAGACGCAGATCCGGCACCGCCGTCGTTCCGGTCGAACACGACCGGGACCGTGAGTTGATAGCCCCGATCAGCCGTTGGCGTGAAGCCAATACGGTCGGCCAGCACGACATGCAAGAGCGGCCGAGCCTCGGCAACGTTCCCGCTCAGGAGTCCTTGCCAGTCGTCCAGGAAGCCACGAAGCTGCGCGCGCAGCACATGAGCGGGCTTGCGCGCGTGACCGCGGGCTCGGCGGCACACGCGGTCAGTTCAGCCTGCAGACGTCCGCAGCCGGCCTCGCGCTGCTTGAGCGCCTCGAGGATGACCGGCACCCGCCCCACCCTTCGCCGCCGTCTCAGCACCGGCCGCGTTGAGTCGCTTCGCGACCCCTTCAGGCCCTCACCGCCCGCACAGAGCTCGAAGATCTCCCGCACCACCGCGCCTTCCGCCTCGTTGATCCGCCGATCGACGTGGTTTCGCTCACCGGAAGGACCGAGGATCTCCTATCTGCCGGAGGCGTTCACGTCGGATCCTGACCGACTGGCCGATCGGGAGATGGCGTTCAAGGAACTCGAGGTGGAAGATGAGCACATCAAGGGGATCTGCTCGCTCATGGAAGAGATTCGCGACCGATAACAAGCGGGATTCGAGCAGGCAGTCGAGAACATGAACAACCTGGACAATCCGATATACATTGAATTTTCCCCACAAGCGTCTGCTGGATTGATTATCACGGAATCAATTGAAACAAACTCGGGAGAAACACAACGATGAATAACAAACGAGCCCTGATAGCAATTACTGCAACTGTGGGTGCGTTGGCGCCAACCGGACTTTCGATCGTTGCACAACAACAGAATGAAGAGCCCCCCAGATGGGGTTCTTTATCACCAGCGTCGGCATCGGCGATGGTGCTAACTTGGGCGGACTGGCAGGCGCGGACGCACATTGCCAGGCGCTGGCTGACGCGGCAGGTTCCGGCCAGCGCACATGGCGCGCCTATTTGAGTACTCAGGGGGCCGGAGCGGTCAATGCACGTGACCGGATCGGGGACGGCCCCTGGGCGAATGTGAACGGCCTCATCATGGCCACCAGCGTAGAACACTTGCACTACGACAACTCGAACTTCAACTAGGAGCATTCGCTGGATGAGAACGGCGAGCAGTTCCCCTCACGCATCGACGGGGACCCCGACTTCTCGGAGCACGACGTACTGACCGGCACACAAATCGTTGGCACGGCGTTTACGGCGGGCGAGGACCGCACGTGTGGCAACTGGACCAGCAATGACAAGGGTAGTGCCATGCTCGACCACGCCGACCGCTACTCCTTCACGACGCCGGGCTCGCCCTGGAATACCGCCCACCCGTCACGGAGCTGCTCACAGGACGATCTGGTCTCGACCGGAGGGGCCGGGCCGGTTCTACTGCTTCGCGATTGACTGATCAAGTCAAAACCGAGACACACGGGGATTAATCCGAGCTATTTCCACCGACATTCAGCACATTCGTGCGCGAGTTCTCGCAATGCAGGGCTCGGTCCGTCCTAGCAGTCCGTGGTGAAAGTTCGTCTGCATTCGACGAGCGATGCATCCTCGTGGCCTGCGTTGCTCCTCCATCAAATACAGGCGGTATTCTCGGTCGTCGCGCCTTGCCCGCGAGGCGCCTCGCTCGTCTCGGTGCAGCGCCCGACTTTCACCACGGACTGCTAGGCCGCCGCAATCACCAGGCGGTAATCACGCCGCAAGATGTGGTCGGTACCCCTTGGGGACGCCACCATGGTTGAACATTGAGTTCCGGGGCTTGATGGACGCTGCCTAACAGCTGTTTACCCCGGCTATGCCTGCCTTGAGCGAAGTCGCGCCGGTGCCCGGTGTCGAGCGACAGGACATTTGTCGCCGGCTGCTGCCGTCGCCACTCACCCCACGTCGTGGTCACCACGGCGCGCGGCGTCAACCGCAGACCGCTTCCGGCGAGCGCACCGACCACGGGCACCCCCTCGAACGTGTTCCACAAGCTGTGGGTCTCATGGTCGAACATCAGCTCGTTCGACCGATACAGGAGCCCGCTCGTACCAAACCTGTAACGCCGCCCGTGCGCTACGCTCTCGAACGGGATGACCGTGCCACACATCGTGCAGTAGACGATGGTCAGCTCAACACCGCCCAGACGGTCGAACGCCATCTCGTACCAGGCGAGGATGCGTTCCGGATACGCGCGTGTCTCCTCCTCGACCGTGATGCCACAGACGATGTTGTCGTCGCTGAGGTAGCGGGCCTCGCCGGCATCTAGATGCGCCGGGTACTCGAGGGGTGGAATGCCGTTGACCCACACGCCACCCCAGACGACCTCGTCGAGACGAATCAGCGACGTCACGCCGCGGGGAACAACTCCGCGAAGCGCGGATCAAGCTGGCTGTACCACTGTCCCTTGAAGAACCCATAGTCGGGGCGCGGATCGCCTTTCGTTTACTGCGGGCCGCTGACGTTCATCAACTAGGAGGGGGATCAGCCGATCACCGTACGATGCAGCTCTCCGACGCTGTACCTGATTCGCTCTGGGCACTCTTTCGCACTTCGGTGAACTCGTCCGGCGGCGGTCCGGTCAAGCGGTGAGGTTCCACGTCTGGGCTCGTCTCGCGGCGGCACGGGTCCGGTCGGCCCGTGCCCCTGTTGGGCTCAGGGCTCGCCCGACAGCGGCCCGAAATCGGCGGGCGGCTCGCGATGCCGCGTCGCGGCCTCGTAGGCAGCCGCAATTCTGAGGATCGTCGGCTCGCCGAAAGGCCGCGCGACGATGTCCATGCCCACGGGCACACGCGCCGGCACGGGACCGACAATCTCGGTCTCGCTATCTTCGTCGCCCGAGGCAGACTCAGGCGTCGACGGCACACGGATTCGATCGTACATCACAGTCGTGAACCCGGCCGGCACCGTGATCGCGGGAAAGCCGTTGCGGCCGAGGAAGCTCCAGACGCCGCCGCGGGGGCGGCCGTTGATCTCGGGCCCGCGCGGCGAGCCGAGCTTGACGGGCGGAATGTTGCTCGTCGGGTAGACGACCGCGTCGAGCTCGAGCTCGGCTATGCAGGCGATGACCATCGTCTGCACGGCGAACCGGTTCTGCATGCGCGCGGCCATGTCGAGCCCGTGCTCTTCGAGCGTGCGCTCGTGCCGCGCCCGGTGGTCGGGAAAGTTCGGATCGCCGTAGAAGTTGGCCTTCTCGAGCAGGTCACCGGTCGAGCGGATGTTCGCGTCGCCGCGCTCGCTCAGGTAACGGTCGAGCCAGTAACGGCGCTGCCCTGTCGTCGGCGGATTGTCGAGCGTGCGGAAGCCGATCTCCTCGGGCACGAGATCGGGATCGGCCGCGAGCTCGATCAGCGTCGCGATGTGATTCCCGTAAGGCGTGCCGTCGGCCTCGAACGGAAAGCGGTCGGGATACTCGGCCGTGAACTGCCTGTCGTGCAGCAGCGGATGCCAGCGGCGCACGCACTGATCGAACAGCGCCCCGCCCGGACCCGGGTCGACGAGCGTCGCGCCGAGACGTCCGAGCTCGGCGGCGGCCGCGCTGACGAGATCTATCGTCTCCTCGTCCTCCTTCGTGAAGGCCTTCTTGTCCATGTATTCGCGGACGACGCCGATGCGCAGGCCCTCGAGCCGGCCCGGCTCTGCATGGCTCGCATAGCCGTCCGCAGGCAGGCGCCCCACGCTGAACGCCGTGAGCTCGTCCTTCGGATCGTAGCCCGCGATGACGTCGAGAACGCGCGCGGCGTCCTCGACCGTGCGGCAGATCGGGCCGACGCGCGTGTTGATGCCCTGCTGGATCATGCCGTCGCGGCTCACGAGCTCCTGCGTCGGCGCGATGCCGACGCTGTTGTTCGAGTAGGCCGGGCTCCGGATCGACGAGCCCGTTTCCTCGGCAATGGCACAGGTCACGAGGTTTGCGCCCACGGCCGAGCCCGATCCCGCGCTCGAGCCGCCTGGACTGCGTTCCGTATCGTAGGGATTGCAGAAGGTGCCGCCGAAAGCGCTGCGCGGAATGCTCGAGGCGAACTCGCCGAGATTCGACTTGGCGATAATGATCGCGCCGGCCTCACGCAGCCGGCGCACGAACGTCGCATCGTCTGGTGGCCGATCGTCGGCGTAGAAGGCCTCGGCGCCAGACGTCGTGCGCATGTCAAACGTGTCGTACTGGTCCTTGATCGCCGTGACGACGCCGTGTAGAGGACCTACGAACTCGCCCGTCGCCGCGAAGTGCGCGTCGAGCGCGCGTGCCGTTTCGAGCGCGTCCGGCATGGCGGGATCGTCGTCGGCGGCGTCCGTCATGCTCCGGGCCTTGCGGGAGTCGAATCCCCAGCGCACGCGCGTCGCGGGCCTGAGGTTCAGCGTCGCGAGCGCATTGATCTGTCCGGCGTCCGGTATCGTCGTAACCGGCCCGAGAATGCCTTCGGGCTGGTTGACGCAGGTGCCGTTGTAGGCCTTGATGCGCGCGAGATAAAGCTCGACGAGCTGCTCGGCCGTCAGATCACCGGCGCGGATCGCACCCTGAATGTCCGCGATCGTCGCTTCCTCGAGGTGGAACTCTTCCTGTGCGACCGCGGCCTCGGCCGGTGCGACGATCTGGCCGCCTGTCTCGTCGGGGCCGGCCAGCGCGAAGAGAAAGAGCGCAGGAATGAGTGTCGGGGTCTTCAGCGGAAATCGCGGCATCGATCGGACCTCGTGCAATCGCGTTCAGTGGGTTCGTCGGCAGCTTCACTCCTTGTACCAGTAGTCGTCGACTGTACTCCGCCTAGGGCGGCCGTTCAAGCTCGGCCGGACGAAGTGCTTGGTGACCAGTCTCGCGTATGCCCCTGATCGAGATGGGAACTTTGATCGAGGTTCACGTACTCTTGGTTCTCGCCTTCACCCTCGCTTAGTAAGACGACGTTTCGGCACACCGGCTCACACCGGTTCACACAGGCAGGGATTACCCGACCGATCCGACTGAGGAAGGTGCTGAAGCGGGATGCAGCCATGTCTGGCCTAGCCTACCGCCGGGCGGGTTCAACGGGGATGGGGTTCGTCCCGCGGGTGCGCAGGTGGACTTGCCCCTCCATTAACCCTCGGCTCGGCCGTCTCGTCGTGTGTGATCACTTTCACAGAGGCTCTGTGCGCTACGTCATGGTGAGCCTGGTCGTGACTGCCTACACTCACACCATCGAACGCGGATGAGCCGCGGACATCACCAGCAAGGAGCGAAGACGATGACGACCCAACATAACGACACAGCAGCACTGACGGACGAGCAGTTGGACGCGGTATCTGGGGGACCTCATTACACTAATTGGAACGAGTTCAGGTCGATTTGCCGGGATCGGAGCACTTCTCTGGTTTCGGCCGAGCCACTTCCTTCCCCTTCCCTTCGGATGGGCCTTAACAGCCCGTGGTGAAAGTCGATCGAGCAGCCCCTTGTTATTGGCGAGGGGATCGACAGGATCGATCCCGCTCCTTACACTGTGGCGCATGGCCATGGGCACCCGCGACCCCGAACAACCTCCGTTGTGGATTGCCGCGTCGGATCTGCCGGTCTCGCCTGGGCATCCGTTCTACACGCGCTTGAATGCGTTGCTGGATGCCGACGGCTTCGACACCTTCGTGGAAGACGCCTGTCGATCCTTCTACGCGCCGGTGTTGGGCCGCCCGAGTCTGGCGCCCGGTCGCTACTTCCGCTTGTTGCTGGTTGGGTACTTCGAAGGCATCGATTCGGAGCGCGGCATCGCATGGCGTGCGGCGGACTCGCTGGCGGTGCGGAGCTTCCTGCGACTCGGGCTGGAGGAGGCGGCCCCGGATCACTCGACGATTTCGCGCACCCGCCGCGTGATCGATGTGGAGACGCACCGGGCGGTGTTCACGTGGGTCCAGCAGCGCCTGGCGGCCGCCGGCCTGTTGAAGGGCCGGACGATCGCGATCGACGCGACGACGTTGGAGGCCAACGCCGCCATGCGGAGTATCGTGCGCCGGGACACGGGGGAAGCCTACCAGGCGTATCTGACCCGCCTCGCCGCCGCCTCGGGGATCAAGACGCCGACGCGCGAAGTCTTGGCGCGGTTTGATCGCACGCGGAAGAAGAAAACCTCGAACAGCGAGTGGACCAGCCCCAGCGATCCTGATGCGAAGGTCGCGAAAATGAAAGACGGCCAGACGCACTTGGCGCACAAAGCCGAGCATGCGATCGATCTGGAGAGCGGCGCGTTGGTCGCGGTGACGGTGCAGGGCGCCGATCAGGGCGACACGAGGACGCTTGTCACGGCGGCGATCACGGCGGCCGAACAGGTGGAAGCCGCGCACGCGACGACCGACGCGCGCGGGAGGTTGGAGGACATCGTCGCGGACAAGGGCTATCACAGCAACGAGACGATGGTAGACCTGGCTGCGGTGGGCCTGCGGTCGTACATTTCGGAACCCGACCGTGGCCGGCGCGATTGGTCCGACGCGCCGGATGCGTACGCGCCCGTCCATGGGAATCGCCGCCGTCTCCGGGGCGCCCGCGGGCGACGCTTGCGGCGGCGACGGGCGGAACTCGCCGAGCGATCGTTTGCCCACCTCTATGAGACCGGCGGGATGCGACGCACGCACTTGCGGGGACACGACAACATCTTGAAGCGTCTACTGATTCATGGCGGCGGCTTCAACTTGGGGCTCGCGATGCGCCAGTGCCTCGGCATCGGCACGCCACGGCGCTTGCAGGGCCGCGCCGCAGGCGTCTTGGCTGTCTTCATCGCCGTATGGGCGCGCCTCGGCGCTCTCTGGGGGAACCATGAACCAAGATTCGTTGATCGATCGCCGGGGTCGTCGCCGCGTCATTGTTTTGAGCTGCTACCCGTCGCCGCGTGAATCGCAGGGTTTAAACACAGACTGTTAAGGGCAATTACGTAGGCGTCGTTGGTGAACCCGGGCTTGTATGGTAGACGTATTCCCGGCTCGCTGGCCGCAGTGAACGGCGGGTGCATCCCTGCCCGCCTGCCGGGCTTCTCGCCAGTACAGGGACGACTCGCGAGGGAGGCGGCTCATGGCCACGAGGCCGAGCGATGCCGTTCGGTCCCGCCGCCCACCGCGGCACGGCGGGCGGTTCAACGAGGACGGGGTTCGTTGCGCGGGGGGGGGGGGGTGCGGCGAACGTCAGCACTTATCGAGCTGGTTGATGTTCTTCTGCTCGAGCGTCGTGGTGTTTCCGGCATCATCAGTGATCGTGACGGTGACGTCGGCAGTCGAATCCTCGGTTTCAACGTTGCCCGGATACGTGGACACGTAGGAGACGACGCGCGTCTCGCCTGGGTCGAGGCGGTTGCTTCCGTCCCACTGGGACGCGATTTCCGAGGCCGACAGCCTCTTGTAAACTTGCGACATACCACTGTAGTCGAACATCTGGATTACCACCGAGGTCACCGTCATGCCGATGTTCCCGCTGGCCTCCGTGATGGTGACGTCCATGCCTGCCTGTCTTGGGAAGCACAAGCGCGAGAACGTGTACGTCGCCTGCGGAGTGGCTTTCATGGCCACGGTGATGAGAAACGTGTTGCTCTTGCCCTCAGCGGTCGCCGTGATGTTCGTCGTGCCGTTGGCCAGGGCCGTCACCAGCCCGCCGCTCGACACCGAGGCGACGTCCGGACTGCTCGTGGCCCACGTCGCCGAAGCAGTTACGTCCTGCGTGCTGTCGTTTGAATTCTGAATCGTGGCCGTCAACTGGCTGGTCTCGTTCTTGTTGGAAAGCGATGAGGTTCCCGTAATCGTGATGCTCTGGGGCGTTGGACTTGTCACCCCGCACCCCCCAGTATCGCATCCCACCAGTAACACGGCCACCCCCTCGAGCGCCAACCGACGGAGCATTGAAGGAGCCATCGCGGTTGGTCTACGCCTCTCGCGACGTGTTGTGCAGGTTTCAATCATCTTGGTGAACGTGACGGGTGGATACACCCCGTAGAGGACGAGGACGCACCCTCCTGCCCCTCCATCGACTCTCGGCTCGGCCGTCTCGCCGTGTGTGATCACTTTCACAGACGTTCTGTGCGCTACGTCATGGTGAGCCTGGTCGCGACTGCCTACACTGACACCATCGAACGCGGATGAGCCGCGGTCATTAACAGCAAGGAGCGAAGACGATGACGACGCAGCAGAACGACACAGCAGCACTGACGGACGAGCAGTTGGAAGGAGTCGCTGGAGGGGGGCGTATCCCGGGTAGTTACGTATCAATCAGTCCTGTCCCCGTCCCGACCTCAACGGTTTTCTTACCAGGTCCTCCTTGGGGGCCGTGTGTAACGAGCAGTCCTGGTTGGCATGGAATAGCACCACTTCCGTCCCCGTGACCCGTGGGACCGCTCGGTCTCGCCGACCACCACGCCGCGGCGGGCGGTTCAACGGGGAGGGGGGAGGGTTACCGCTCGCTGTCTAGAGACCAGTTCAGGCGGCAATCAGCACTTTTCCCTGGAGTTTTGGCGTCCACATAAGTGCGATTCCCCTTGGGGACGCCAACCCTTTCCCACGATTCTGTACCGCCTCAAGTAACCGTCCGTAGTCCGCATCAAACGTGTCCTCGGGACCGATGTGCTCGGTGCCCTCGTAGCTCACTTCCCTCTTCGTCTCAACGGCAACGCCCAGGAAATAGCTTGTCGAACCGGGTCGGTGCTTCGAACTCGTAGCCCCCGCACTTAGGCGTAAAGGTGATCCGACCGCGCAGTACCCGCTGCAGCACCGCGCGGCCTTGGGTCGGCGATTGCCGCAGCAACCGCCGCCATTCCGTCAACCGGCCCTCCACCACCTCCGGGCGCAGTCGCGGCACCGGTTTAGAACTGCGGAGCTCGCCGTCGATGGCCACTCGGCGGCCTTCGAGCTCCTTCACCTTCGCGACCAGCGAGGCAGCCTCTCCCCCGGTCTCGATGGCCGCCGGGGACAACCAGATGGTGACATCGCCTCGACGGACCAGGGCGCGATCATAGAAGGCCCAGTTCTGGACGTGGTGCTTCGTCTTGTACGTGGGATGGACTCTCCACTTCATCCATCCAGTCTGGTCTGCCCCCTCGAAACCTCACACCGGATTCGTGCACCAACGCCATGGGCTACCGGCACCTGCCCAGGCTTCGTGACGCATTGAAGCGAGAGTTGAAGATCGACACGACGACATCGAAGACGAAAGCCGCGTAAGCAATCAGGAGTCGCGGAGAGTTTCAACTAGGAATGGGCTTGACTCTCACTGGGCGCAGGTTCGACACCTGCTCGTCTCCCCTATGCAGCGACTACCCCAGATTCACGCAGTTCGGCCATTTCTCGCAGCCAAGCCAAGATGCTGGTTCCAACTGGGAGTGCTTGGGGACGCCAACGCTGTTGCAACCACAATCCCGCTGAAGGCCGTTGACCCACCTGCTCCCGCCTCGTAAGATGGCCGCGACCGCAAGTCGAAACTGCACAGCTGCCCAGGAAACCTGTCACGACTAGGTGGGCCACGCCGTTGGTGCTCACACGCGGGCTACTCGCCGGCCTTTGCCTGTGTTGGCCTTCGTATACGACTCCGGAAGGCACCGAACGGGGCCCAAGTCAGGATCAAACACAGACGCAGGATGACGTCGAGGCCGTCCGCCTGGCCGCCGACCAGGGAGACGCCGGGGCGCAGTACAGCCTCGGGGTCATGTATGCCGAAGGGCCGCGACGTCCCTCTGGATGATGTGGAGACGGTTCGCTGGCATCGCCTAGCGGCCGCTCAGGGACACGCAGGAGCGCAGCACCTGCTCGGGTTCATGTACAGCTTTGGCCGGGGCGTCTCGCTGGACGATGCAGAAGCTGCCCGCTGGTACCCACTTGCCGCGGATCTAAGGACACGCCGGCGCTCAGTACGAGCTCGGCGCGCTTCATGACATTGGCCAGGGCGTCCCACAACACGATGCCGAGGCAGTCCGGTGGTTTCGCCTCGCTGCTCAGCAAGGAATGCGCTTTGCACAGCACAACCTGGGAGTGATGTATAGGGACGGACGGGGTATCCCGCAGGACCATGCTGAAGCGATCCGGTGGTTTCGCCTCGTCGCCGACCAGCGAATGGCTCTCGCGCAGGCCAACCTCGGGATCATGTATGCGCTCGGCCAGGGCATACCACAGGATCACGTTGCCGCTCACATGTGGCTGAGTCTTGCCGTCGCGCAGTCCTCCGGTGAGGATCGCGACCGCTACGTGAAGGCCCGAGATGCCGTCGCGGAGCGAATGACCGCTGAACAAATCGTCGAAGCCCAACGTCTGGCACGCGAGTGGAAGCCAAGGACGGAGCCGTGAGAAGAAGGCCGCTCATTCCTGGCCTGACCAGAGTTTCGGTCCCGGTTCAGCCTATCCCGCCTGCACCCGCACCCGATACGCGAAGCTAGGCTTCAGCGCCCCTCAGCCTCGCAGACCCGGCGTGGCGCGCTATTCAGTTGTCAAAGAGCCAAGACCCCGAGGCTGTCCGGCCGGCGGTGCTTGTTACCCGCCGTAGAGATAGCGGCACGCGATGACCGCACCGGCGATGCCCGCGACGTCCGCGGTCAGGGCGGCGGTGAGCGTGTGGCGGAAGCGGCGGACCTGCACCGACCCGAAATAGACCGCCAGGACATAGAAGGTGGTCTCGGTCGATCCCTGAAAGGTGCTCACCAGATAGCCGACGTAGCTGTCGGGGCCGATCGCCGGGTCCTGGATGGTGGACGCTAGCACACCGTAAGCACCCGACCCCGATAGGGGGCGAAGCAGCGCCATCGGGAGCGCCTCGGCCGGCAGGCCGACCAGGGACGTGACTGGGCTCAGCCCGCTCACGATGATCTCCAGCGCGCCGCTCGCACGCAGCATCGCGACCGCTACGAGAATGGCCACGAGATACGGAATGATCTTGAGCGCGACCTGAAACCCATCCCGCGCGCCTTCGACGAAGACCTCGTAGATGCGGACCTTGCGCGCGACGCTGAAGCTCAGCAGCGCCATCATGAGGCCGGGAATCACCCAGGGCGCGATGGTCCTCCCATAGAGCACCGCTAGCGGTACTAGGGTGGCAATGGTCGTCAAGGCGACGACTGACACCCACGTCGGATAGGCCCCCTCGGAGACTTCGTCGGCAACACGCTCAGGTTCGGTCGCAGGTTCCGGAGCGGTCGCGGAGTGATCTTGATCGGCTGGTAGCGCCACATGCTCCGGCACGATCGGCGACCATCGCTGATACAACTTCGCCACGATGACCGCCACGGTGGTCGACACGAACGTGGCAAATAGCGTGGTCGCCAGAATGCCGGCGGCGTTCGTGGACCCCGCCGAGACACGCAGGGCGATCACGCCAGTTGGCAGGAGCGTCAGCGACGATGTATTGAGCGCCAGAAACAGGGCCATCGCGTTGGTGGCCGTCCCCTTGTACGGGTTCAGCTTGTCGAGTTCCTGCATGGCGCGGATGCCGAACGGCGTCGCCGCGTTGGCAAGGCCGAGCACGTTGGCCGAGAAGTTCAGGATCATGGCGCCCATGGCGGGATGGTTCGGTGGGACGTCGGGGAAAGCCCGGACCATCAGCGGGCGGATTGTCTTCGAGATGATGGTCAGCATACCGCCCGCTTCGGCCACCTTCATCAGCCCGAGAAACAGCGCCATCATGCCAACTAGGCCGATGGCCAGCGTCACCGCTCCGCTTGCGGCTTCGACCATCGCACGGCTGAGCGCATCCATCGGCGAGACGGCATCGGGCGCCGGCGCCACCCAACCGATCTGGTGGTAGCCGCCGACCACGAAGGCGACGAACACGATGGCGAAGAAGACGGCGTTCACGGAGACTTGTGTTCCAGATCTTAGGTCCGACGCAGAATCGAGTAGACTTCGCGCGCTCGAGACCTGTCAGCGTAGTTTAGGCTGCAACCGCCTTTCTCGGTCCCAAGAAACAACTGTCGAGCGTACTTCTACGGGTGCTCGGCCAACCACAAACGCGGGCACGCGGTTTGCGGCAATAACCCTTGTGACGAAGCGGTGCGATCATCGAAGCTGAAGTCCTTGGGAAAGCGTCCGATGTCTGACCACCGCCACGACCAGCGGCATACGGTGTAGATGGCGCCCGACGGATGGACGCTGCCCGGGCCGACGACGTACTGGCCCTCGCCCTTGAGCTCGATCTTCAGGCCGTCGCGGTAAATGAACCGAGGGCTCGGCTTTGGGAATAGCCAGCGGTAGGACCGGGCCTGCCGAGCGATTGGGCCGGGGAGCCTACACCCGCCTCTTCCTGTGCGCCGAACGACCTGCCCTAGCAGTCCGTATATGGACTCCTCCCGGTGATCAAGCGAGTGGGTCGTGACGGTCGGTCCTTCGCGTCGGTTGCGGTCGTATATCCGGCCTGTCCGTGGAGAGCCTTTGCCTCCTGGCCAACATGGATAGTCGCGCACCGCGGGCCAATCGTGGTGCCGGCGTCGAGCGCCAGGGCTGCTATCGGCCTGATGCGGTGTCGGTCGGACCGAAGGGCCATGTCAGGGTCACTCGCTCAGCATCTCGCGTGGAGGTGTAGCTCGGGTTACGCCGCGTCCGGCAGTGCGCAGGGCACATCCTTGTGCCAAACCGCCCAAACGAGTCGGCCGAGTTTGTTCGCCACGGCAATCGTGGCTTTGTTGTAGCCGCGCCGCGCGTGCACCGTCATCGCCCAGTGGTGCAGACGCGTGAGGGGCTGCTGGGCCGCCCGGCGCCGGTGGGCCGACGCGAGCACCGCGCGCGCGCCGTGGGTGAGCAAGCACCGGAGATACACGTCCCCGCGTTTACTGATCCCCCCGAGGCGCCGCCGCTGCCCACTCGAGTACTCGCGCGGCGTCAGGCCGAGCCAGCTGGCAAACTGGCGCGCGCGCCGGAATGCGTGGATGTGCCCGACGGTGCCGACGAGGGCCGTGGCGGTCAACAGCCCAATCCCGGGAATCGTCCGCAGTCGCATCACGACGGGGTCGGCGTCGGCCAGGGCGCGCAATTCCCGTTCCAGGCCGGCAATCCGAGCCTCAATCGCCCGCACTTCCTCGTGGACGCTCGTGAGCACCTGCCGCAGATGCCTCGGCAACACGGTGGCCGCCTCGTCGAGCAGCACAGGCAAGGCCCGCAGCGCCGCACAGGCCCCCGCCGGCAGCAGCAGCCCCTGTTCCCGCAAGAGCCCGCGTAACACATTGATGCGCGCCGTCCGCGTCGTCATCCACTGCTCGCGCACCCGGTGCAGCGCCACGAGCGCTTGCTGCTCGACCCGCTTCACCGGGACACGGGGTATCTCGCCCGACCGGATCGCCTCCGCATCCGCCCGGTCCGTCTTGTTGCGCCGCACGTAGGGCCGCACGTACGCCGGGGGCACGAGGGTGACGCGATGGCCGTGTTGCTGGGCAACCCGCCCCCAGTAGTGGGCGGTGCCACACGCCTCCATCACCACATGGGTCGGCGGCGTCTGCGCGAGAAAGCGGGCGAACCGTGCGCGGTTGAGTCGCTGGCGCGACCACACGCGCCACCGGGCATTGGCGATCGCCAGCTCGAACACGGACTTTGCCAGGTCAACGGCCACTGTCGTAGCATCCATTTCGGTTTCCTCCTGGTTGTGGCTGATGGGCATCAGCTGATGCGGCACATCATGCCGCATCGGAACCGGGAGGAGTCCATACCATCATGGTGAAAGTCGGGCGCTGCACCGAGACGAGGGAGGCGCCTCGCGGGCAAGGCGCGACGACCGAGAATACCGCCTGTATTTGATGGAGGAGCAACGCAGGCCACGAGGATGCATCGCTCGTCGAATGCAGACGGACTTTCACCACGGACTGCTAGTCTACTCGGTCGGGTGGACACCACGCCGAGAACGTGACCGAGGTGGGGCGCCGTTAGGAACGCCACACCTGATTCCGGAGCCCTATATTTGGCCTATATCCTTGAAAGCGAACCCCGGACGCGCAGCCTGACCGTCGCACCAAGTGATTCAGCGTGGTTGCGATGACAAGATTCAGCTCTTGACCTTGAACCGTACCGGGTTTCTCGGAGACCTCATTACTTGGGAGGATGGGGTCTATGGGACGTCCAAGTCGGTTTTCTCCGGAGGTGCGTGAGCGCGCGGTTCGGATGGTCGAGGAGCATCGCGCCACCCACGCGTCGGAGTGGGGCGTGTTGCAGTCGGTGGCGCCGAAGCTTGGCTGCACGGCCGAGACGCTACGGAAGTGGGTACGCCAGGCACAGCGTGACGCCGGCTATCGCCCAGGGTTGACGACGAGCGAGCGAGAGCGCCTCAAGGAACTGGAGCGCGAGGTTCGCGAGCTGAAGCGGGCGAACGAGATCCTGCGGAAGGCGTCCGCGTATTTTGCCCAGGCGGAGCTCGACCGCCGCGGGAAGTGATGGTTCGCTTCATTCACGACCATCGGGATCAGTACGGGGTCGAGCCGATCTGCACCGTGCTGCCGATCGCCCCCTCGACGTATCACCGCCATCGGGCGGCGCAGGTCGATCCGACGCGTCGCTCGGCCCGGGCACAACGCGATGATGCGCTGCGCCCGGAGATTCAGCGGGTGTATGACGAGCATCATCAGGTGTACGGGCCGCGCAAGGTCTGGAAACAGCTGCGTCGCGAAGGGTTCTGCGTGGCACGAGGCACGGTGGGTCGGCTGATGCGGGCGATGGGCCTGGAAGGCGCGGGGCGTGGGCGCGCGTGGATCACGACCACGCACGCGGGCAATGGCAGCCGGCCCGCAGATCTCGTCGATCGCCAGTTCGTGGCGACCCGTCCGAATCAGCTCTGGGTCTCAGACTTCACCTACGTGGCGACCTGGGGTGGGTTCACCTACGTGGCGTTCGTGATCGACGTCTTCGCGCGGCGCATCGTGGGCTGGCGGGTGTCGGCCTCGATGCGCACGGACTTCGTGCTCGACGCCTTGGAGCAGGCCATCTACGCGCGCCGCAGCGACGCGCTGACCAGCCTCGTGCATCACAGCGATCGCGGCACGCAGTATCTTTCGATGCGGTACACGGATCGTCTCGCGGCCGCCGGCATTGCGCCATCGGTCGGGAGCCAAGGCGATGCGTTCGATAACGCCCTCGCCGAGTCGGTGATCGGACTCTACAAGACGGAGGTGATTCGACGACGAGGGCCGTGGCGCACGCTCGAGGCCGTGGAATTCGCCACGCTGGAGTGGGTGGATTGGTTCAACATGCGGCGGTTGCTGGGACCGATTGGAGACGTGCCGCCGGCGGAGTTTGAAGCGCAGTACTATGAGCAGGCCAAGGTGGCCTGATTCAATGAATCCAGTCTCCGAGAAACCCGGTACGGTTCACCTCGCAGGCTGGGCCAGCCTTACACAGCCTCGCGTGGAGTGTTGTTGGCCGGGCGTGGGTTGACAAGCGCCGTGCCGCAAAGATAATCATCGTCCCACCCTATCCTTGGGGCTGGAACTCTCCCGTAGCGGTCCAAATCGAGGGGAACGGATGAAGATAGGATTGACGATCGCGGGAATCGCGTTGGCATCGCTGTTCGTTGGGTACTCGACCGGGCAGCTGCAGCGGGCCCCGGTGGCGGCAAGTCCCGCAGCATCATTGGAAGTGGATCCGCACGCCGACCATCCGCTTCGGGCAGTGGCTACCGGTGCAATTCAAGCCCCGTCGCAGAAGAATCTGCCGCCGTCCTCAAAAGGTGGAAAGGCACGTCTTAATAACTCGCCTCGCCACGGCGAGTTGGCGAAGACGACCGTCAGGGGGACGCCTCTTAATCTATGGGCCTCGTATCCGGAGCGTCCGGATAAGGCACCGGTCGTTGTCGTAATCCACGGCGCCAGCGGTTTCGATGACTGGGTCCGGAGTGTTGCCGATCAACTCGCTGCCGACGGGTTCATCGGCATTGTACCGGATCTGCTTACCGGTAGGGGACCGAACAACGGCAGCACCGAAGCATTTTCGGGGCGCGACGAAGTGAGCAAGGCGATTCAGTTGCTCACGCGAGAGGAGATCGTTGCGCGGTTACATGCGGTTCGCGACTATGGCATGAAGCTGCCGGCGGCCAGCAGCAAGACCGCCGTGATCGGCTTCTGCTTCGGCGGGTCGCAAGCGTTCATGTACGCGACGCAGCAACCAGCGCTGAATGCCGCAGTAGTCTTTTACGGTAGCGCCCCGGCGCAGACCCTCACGCCGAGCGGGGCCGGGACCGCGCCAACTTCGTTTGTGCCGGCGGCTGATATGCTCGTGAACATCAACGCTCCTGTGTTGGGCTTGTATGGCGGAGCTGATGCGCGTATCAATGCAACGATTCCTGCTACCGAGGCGAAGATGAAAGAGCTCGGCAAAGTCTACGAACCTCACATCTTCAAAGGCGCGGGGCACGCCTTCTTGAGCGCACAGAGTGGACAGAACGGCTCGAACATGCAAGCAACCGAGCGGGCATGGCCGCTCATGATCGCGTTCCTCAGAAAACATCTCGACAGAGAAACGCCGTAGGTAGGACAGGAACGGGTGCCGGCCTGGAACCTACGCCCTAGAGCGTACGCTCACCGATCCGGCGACTCGTCGTGCGCATGACAGAGGAGAATCCGCGGCGGCGCATCGTCGCACGCCCCGCGGTGCGTCTCGAGCTACTTCGCTTCTAGCATCGACTCCGGAATCGCGCCCGCCTTACGGCAGGCGACGCCGAAGTAGTAGAGCGGCCGGCCGTTGATCGACAGGCGGTGCCGGTAGCGTTCCATGTGGTAGATGTCGAGGTATTCGCTCAGGATCAGGTTCTTGATGAACACCGAGAAGCCGCTCGTGTCGCGGTTGTCGAGGAAGGTCTCCTTGATGTTGAAGGCGATCCAGCTGCCATTCTCGACCAAGTTGAACGCCTCGGCGAAAACGCGCACGGGTATGTCGCCGAAGCCGAGCGCAGCCACCGAGAGCATGCAGTTGAAGCGCCAGTCGGTCAGGTGGTCGCGCTGAACGAGGGTCATGCGCGACATGTCCATCGCGTGGTAATCGTCGTAGACGCCGGGCCGATCGCGCTCCACGGCCATCGCGGCCTCGGCCGAGATGTCCACACCGACCAAGCGTGCGATGCCGAACTTCTGTAATTCCGCGCCGACCATGCCGTTGCCGGCGCCGAGATCGAGTACGCGCAATTCGTTGAACATCCACGGCTCGCCGCTCATCGCATGGCGCAGGATGCTCACGACCTTCTCGGGCGATTGGCATTTCAGGCGATCGTAGAAAAGCTGCTCGTACAAGCCTTCGTGAGCGTAGAGCGCGTCGTAGTCATGGAAGCGCAGGTCAGTCTCCACGCCGCTCGAGTCAGTGAGCGTGAAGTAAGCCTCGTCCTGCGAGAGGTTAGTCGTTTCGACCGCCGGAAAGCGGATATTGTGTCGTCTTGTAACCATGCGTAACCTGAAGACGATTGATCCGGACAGGTAAGATAATCTACTTCCGCGGTGACGGAGAATCGCCGAATTGCACTGGTTCCCGTAAGGTGCGATTAATGGGCCGACCGGTCATGCGGCCTCTCGTAGGTGCCGGGGGCCAGAACGGCCACTGTTGGTGACGCTGATTATAGATACGGAAGGCCCCATGTGCAGGGTTCCTCCTGTTGTCCCCTGAGATAGTGAGAACACCAGAGAGCGCGACAGTGAGTGATATTGACACAGTCAGGTAACGCCCGCTGTCGGCAAGGCTTGCGCGTCACCACACGTCTCGCCTCCCTGGCCGGACGCCCCAGGGAGAACTGAGAGCGCCTCGCAACCACTCTCACAGAACAACACCGTGGCCCCGCCTGAAGCGAAGGCGGACAGTCCGCTCGCAACCGCTTGCCCGGCCGGAGACGTCAAGGCGGCTTCCATGCTCTCGCTCGAATCGAAGCGCAGCTCGACAATTGTGTAGAAAGGAGGGACACTGCGACCCGCACGTCCCGACGAACGTGCAGAAACGTTCCCTTTGCGCGCCGCCATTTACGCCCGTATCAGCATCTTCGATCAGGAACCCGAGAACCAGCTACAGGAGCTCCGGCGCTACGTTGAGGCGCGCCGCTGGACCGCAGTCGAATACGTCGACCCTGGCGTCAGTGGCGCCAAGGACCGTCGGCCGGCGCTCGATGCCCTGATTTGGGACACAAGGCGGCGGGAGTTCGATGTTCTGGTCTGCCCCAGATCCGTTCTAGGGTTGTCCATGCTCCAACTCCGACCAACCGCGTTTTTCTCACACCTCGGATTGGCGTTGTGCTCCTCTTCTCATTCTGCTTGAAAAGCGGTATCCAGCCTCGGCCAGACGAGGGGCAATGACGCGCTGGCCCAGGTAACTGCTCGTGATCTCGGGATGCCGAATCTGTCGGCCCCGGTTCGCCGTGTAGACCATCACGCCCGCGGTCAGCAGGGAGCCCGCGAGCAGAATCGCCAAGAACCATTGCGGCGGCGGCTCGGTCCGGAACAGCCACAAGCCCGCGAGAGCCAGTGCGCCCACACACTCGATCCCGGTAAAGGCGAACTGCGCCGCCTCCTCGTGCCGCGGGATGAGCTCTTCCGAAACACCTGTAAAATGCTTGATCGCCTCTTCAGCCGGCTGGCCTGTCAGATAGACGGGAATCGAAATGACCGCCACGCTCGCGAGACACGCAAACGAGACCGTGATGAGTTCGCGGCTATTGCGAATCATCGCGACCGCGAGCAGTACCAGCCCGAACATGCTGCCGATGATGCTGAAGTGATTCAGCATCAGATGGATCTGCGCGGCATTCATCTTCCGATCGGCGGTCGCCGATCCGCCCAGGGCCGCGCCGCCTCCAGTTGCGCCGCCAGGCGGAAGAGCGTGGCCTCGGCGCCGAATCGACCGACAAAGTGGGTTCCGATGGGAAGGCCTGCCGCGTTCCAGAACGGCGGGACCGACATCGCCGACTGGCCGCTCGCGTTGCAGAACGGAGTGAAAAGTACGAACGCCGTGGCGCGCACGAGGGTCGACATCGGATCCTCGGCTGCCCTGGGGAATATGCCAAGCGCGACAGACGGTTCCGCCAAGGTTGGAATCACCCTGACGTCGTAGGTTTGCTGGAAGCTTGCGATCTCACGGCCCAGCACCTGCAGCGTCTGCGCCGCCAGCAGATATGATGTGCGCGGCATGCGCCTAATCTAGCCTAATTCAGAGAGGTCGATAGGTCTGATGACACGCTCGGTCTGGGCGAACCGGCCACTCGTCATGAAGATCCTTTCCGTCTTACTGCGCTCGCGGGCTAGATCATTGACCTGACAATGTCTCTCAGTTCTCTACTTCGGGCTCCTCGGCGATGAACAACTATAATCCTGAACAGAGAAGAAGCTCATGACCCTTTGTGACCTTCGCAAGACCTCAGATAACAAGGTAGCAGGGAGCGTCCGCCTCCTACTTGCATTGTTGTTCCTTATGACGGGAGTGATGAAGTTGCTTGTTCCAACGCTGGCGGAGGCTTGGTCAGGCCAATTGCAGGCAGCTGAGATTCCGCTGTACGCGGTTTCACGTTGGACGGTGCCATTTCTCGAGATCGCTCTCGGTGGGGTTCTAGGGTTTTGAGCATTCGTGCCACCCGCAGTAGTGGTGATGATGGGCATCATGGCAGTCGCAACCTACGTCCACGTCATCGTCAACGATCCCTCATTGTTTCTGCTGCAACCAAGCGAGCCGATCATTCCGCTGTTGGTCATCACAGCCGGCGTCTACCTCCTCTGGCAAGGAGGTGGGGCCTGGAGTCGGGATCTGAGAGCGGCGAGAGCTACCGCCTAAACTGGCACCGCGTCGGCACCGACGCAAGACTCGATTCGCGAAGGCCGCACTCTTTCCGTCGTGCTCGCCCATGCGCAGCGCATCGCTCCCGCTCTTGATGATACAGCAGCCCGTGCTGTCGGGGTTGTCGCCATGGGCGGCGTAGTTGCCTGACCGGAGCAGGCCATCAAGCTTGTACTCCTACCCTTGACGAAGAACCCGGACATGTCTTCGACGCCCCACCGCTCGACAGCCTTGCCGTTCACGATGCGAACGATGTCAGACACGCGGGCGGTGATGTCCTTTCCGCCCGGTCGCATCCCCATCAAATCGCCAGTGTGCTTGCCTCGAATGGCGACGTGCGCGGCGCACTTTATCACCTTCGGTGATCATGTCTTCCACGCGTCTTCCACGCGAATCTTGCAGCTTGCTCATCGCGGCTCGCGGCGCCGTGAAATACTGTCTGACACCCCGATTCAGGGGTCTTGCCATGGAACCGGGTTGTGATCGACGAAGTTCGGCGTAATTAGCTCGTCAATCACACCAAGGTTGCCTTTCTCCAGTTCCTCGTAGAACCGACGTGTCTTCGCTATATTCTCAACCAGCCGTCACCCGATATGACGCCGATCAGACGAGAATGTGACGGGCGGATTCATCGGCCCTTCGCGACTACTCAGGGACTATGCTGCCGAGGCAAGTCCGGATGGCTGGACGCCGTTGCGTCTTGGCCCGGTCATAATTACGCGAATAGTTAAGGGGGCATCCTCGCCCAAAGAAAAAGGAGGTAGTAGACATGCCAGCACACAAACCCGAAGGATGTGAGCTGCTTTTGATCGAGGCCATGGAGAAGGGAGACCTCGACGCCATGGTATCCCTCTACGAGCCGAATGCTATTTTCGTCGTGTCTCCAGGCCAGGTTGTTGCCGGCCACGCTGCAATCCGCGAGGTCCTGCAGGGCTATATCGCAGCCAAGGCGACGAGTAAGGTCGAGGCGCTTAGAGTGCTCCCAAGTGCCGATGGCTCTGTCGTGATCACGCGAGTCAAGGGCAGCCTTACCAGTCCAGGCCCTGATGGGAAGCCTGTCACGACGCCTTTCCATAGTGTCGAGGTCGTCCGCAAGCAACCCGACGGAACATGGCGCTTTGTCATCGACGACCCCACTGGAGAAAGCTTGGAGGCGATGCACTGAAGGTGATGAAGGCGATCATCCAAGACAGATACGGCCCACCCGATATCCTGGAGCTCCGGGACATGGACGCGCCGGTCGTCAACGCCGATCAGGTGCTGGCACGCGTTCACGCGGCGGGCCTCCACGCAGGCGACTGCTTCAGTGTGAGAGGCGCGCCGTTCCCGGTGCGTAAGCTACCGGGCTGCTCAAACCTGATCGAACTCCCACGGTCTCAGGGGTTGCGGTCAGCGTGTCGGCCGCCTCGCGCACAGCCGCCATGACCACGGGGATGTCCCTCTAGCTGTTGAAATTTAAAGCGGCGGCTCCCTGCTGGTCGTGATAGACGGCCGGTGGGAAAACCTGGGGCTGAAGCCCCCAGAAAGGAGCCGCCATGAAGAAGTTTGGCACAGGCGTTCGTGGGCGCCAATCAGCATTGCCGGCACCACGGCACCTTCCATTGGTCGACATCCTGGTCGATGCACAGGCCGAGCTCCAAGAGCTGGTCGTCGCGTCGGGCCTGAAGGTCCTCGCGGCGATGTTGGAAGCGGATCGCGTGGCCGTGTGCGGTCCGCGGTATGCGCATCAGCCCGCGCGGCGGGCGTCTCGGGCGGGCCATGCGCCCAGCGAAGTCGTGCTGGGGTCGCCCTGCGTCGGCCGCGGGTGCGGCGCGACGGGCAGGAGGTCGCGCTGCCATCCGTCCAGGCCTTTACGAACACGGATCCGCTCACCCGGCGCGTGGTCGAACAGATGCTCATCGGCGTGGCCACGCGCCAGTATGGCCGGAGTCTAGAACCGCTGGGGGCCGACGTCCGCACGCGGGGCACAAGCAAGAGTGCCGTGAGTCGGCGGTTTGTGGCGCAGACGCAGGCGCAACTCGATGCGTGGCGGGCAACGCCGCTCGACGACCTCGAGCTGGTGGCGCTACTGATCGATGGGGTCCACGTCGGCGGCCACTGCATCGTCGTGGCGCTGGGCCTCGATAAAACGGGCGCCAAACACCCGCTGGGCCTCTGGGAAGGGTCAGCGGAGAACACGACCGTGTGTCAGGGCTTGCTGACCAATCTGCAGAGCCGTGGGCTGCGGACCGACCGCAGTCTGCTCGTCATCCTCGATGGAGCGCAAGCGCTCCACACTGCGGTGATGCAGACCTTCGGCCCCGCAGCCCTGGTACAAC
Organism: Vicinamibacterales bacterium; assembly: GCA_965197865.1. Classification (GTDB taxonomy): domain Bacteria; phylum Acidobacteriota; class Vicinamibacteria; order Vicinamibacterales; family CAVVIG01; genus CBDANZ01. Next base: position 466,378 of record CBDANZ010000004.1, on the reverse strand, counting down.
GATGCCAGGTGCATAAACGGCGCAACGTGCTCGAGTATCTGCCCGAGGCCCAGCGTCCGTGGGTGAAGGCGACCCTCACGCGCGCCTATACGCACACCGACATCAAGGCGGCCCGGCGCTTGTTGCAGGACTTGGCCCGGCGGGTGGACGTCGATTATCCGAGTGCAGCCGCCAGCATACGGGAAGGGCTCGACGAGACGCTCACCGTAGTCGAGTTGCCGCTCTCGGAGCGGCTCCGCCGATCGCTGGCGACGACCAACGCCGTCGAGAGCCTCCTGAGCCGGACACGCCACGTGAAGCGGAACGTGAAACGCTGGCGCGGGGGTACGATGGTGCTCCGCTGGGTCGCTGCCGGTGTGCTGGAAGCGGCCAAAGGATTCCGGCGGGTGAAGGGGTGTAAGGACATGCCCGTGCTGGTCGCCGCGTTGCGAGCACGTGACGCTCAGCTGGGGCTCGATGAATCGTCGGGGATGGTTGCGTAGTCGTCACCCGAGCCGCCGCTGAATTTCAACAGCGGATGGGACAAGCCCATGACCACGGCAGGATCAAGTAGATCATCTTGGACCGCCTCTATCAGCTTCCAGTCGGCGTCCTCCATGACCATCTGCTGATTCTTCGAGCAGACGGTGTGCCCCTTCACCGGTTGTACCGCACGACCAGTGAGGAGCCACCGCTCTCACATTTCAACGACTATCGGGGGATACCGCCCCAGCGGAGTATCATGTGACCCGTCCTGGCTGGGCCTGCGAATCGCAGCATGCTCGAGGGCTCGTAGGATTAGGATCTTGTGGGATTAATATAATGTCCGCCGCGTTTGCCGGACACGACAAGTGACCTGCAACCGATCCGAAGAAGGAGAGGCAATGAAGAGGAGAAGTGTAGTCCTGGGCACACTCATCGTCGTCGGCGTGCTCGCGAGCATTCTGGCTGCTGCGCAGCAGCGACGCGAGGGCGCCGGTCCGTCAGCTGCCGGACTTCAGGTTGAGGAGGTCAGCGACAATCTCTATGTCCTGCGCGGCGGTGGCGGCAACACCGCCGTTTTCATCACGAGTTCTGGTGTCGTCCTGGTGGATACGAAAACAGCCGGGTGGGGTCAGCCGATCATCGACCGGGTGCGGGAGCTGACCGATAAGCCGGTCACCGCCATCATCAACACGCATACGCACTATGACCACGTCGAAGGGAACGTCGAGTTTCCGCCCAATGTGGAAGTGGTCGCGCACGAGAACACAGCGAAGCTGATGCCAGAGATGCGCGACGTCACTGGAGTCCAGAGATCTTGGGATAACGTGTTCAAGGAGCACAATGGTCGGAACCTGCCTGACCGCACGTTCCGAGACCGGATGACGCTGGGTACCGGTAACGATCGAGTAGAGCTTTACTACTTTGGCCGCGCCCATACGGGCGGCGACGCGTTCGTCGTGTTCCCGGTTGCCCGTACGCTCCACACCGGAGACGCGTTCCCCAACAAAGCAATTCCCATCCTAGATGCCAACAATGGCGGTAGCGGGGTTGAGTTTCCCGAGACGATCGCCACACTCGCCCAGCTTCCGGGTATCGACAAGGTGATTGCGGGCCATAACGCGACGCTGCTGACAATGGCCGATGTCAAAGTGTACTCTGATCTTAACCGCGAGTTCCTCGAAGCGGTGCGTGCAGGCAGGAAGGCCGGACGCACCGTAACCGAAATCGCGAACACCTGGAAAATGCCGGAGCGATTTCTCAAGGCCGGCTATAGGCAGTCCACGCCGGAACGCCTGCTGTCAAACGTGCAAGTGGTGTGGGATGAGTTGAATTGACACTGACGCACTCGCCGACCGCCCTGCAAGTGAGCCGTACCGGGTTAATCGGGGTTGCCTATCCGCTGTTGAATTTCGCCGGCGGCGAGGTTGACGAAGGGCGGCGGACGATTCAGGTCGGACGCATTCCACTGTCTCAGGTCATCGCGCACTACGGGCTAAGACCTGTGAACGTCCGAGAGCCGCGATGCTGATTCGTACAAGACCCGACGGGGCATGGGTCGTCGTCATGTTGGTCTACAGTCGATTCTTGGGGGCTTTGTAAGGGCCCGATTTAGGGAGGCAAGACATGGGCCGACAATCTAGGGACGGCCCGGCACCTGGCCGTCACTGACCTGCTCCCCTTTTTCGTTGAGCGCCTCGAACTTGTTGATGTTGTTGCGGTCTCGATGATCGTCGGGGCGCCAGCGGACGCGTGCGAGGGCCAGGGCAGACGCAGGAAGGGGACGGGTATCGCTTTGCGAGCGGCCAACGGCCGCGGCCACCAACCCAACCGGCACGACATCCTGACGGGTTCCGCGTTGGCGGGCTTGGAAACCTGCTCTAGGCTCTACCGCGAAGTTGTCGCTCCCGAGCCGGCGTCGGTTCGCGTCTTTCCGTCGTTCCCGCTCTCCTCCCTGACCGGCCAGGGCAGGTGGCGAGCATAGTCAATCTCCGCGTTCGGCGCGTCGCCAGCCGGGCCCTTCAGATAATGCTCCATCCAGCGCAGCGTGCGCAGCGCGTAGTCCAGACGCGCCGCAGACCTGCGGTTGCCGTGACCTTCGCCCGGATAGAACACCAGGCGGACCGGCGCCTGGCCGAGCACCTTCAGGTGACGGTACAGTTCCAGTGACTGGCTCGGATGCACGCGCGGGTCCTCCTTGCCGTGCAGGATCAGCGTGGACGTTTCGTTGCGCTTCACGTAGGAGATCGGGCTGGCCTTCGCGAAATAGTCCCAGTCCTCCCACAGCCACTTGCGGTGATGAGAATCGTACATCTCATGAGGAATATCAGTGGTTCCCACTTTCGAGATCGCGTCGCTGATGCCCACGAAAGGAATGGCCGCCGCAAACCGGTCTGAATAGTAGGTGGCACCCCATGCCGAGGCGTAGCCGCCGTAGGAGCCGCCCGTAATGCCAACCTTGTTTCTGTCGGCCAGCCCGATCGCGATGAGGTGGTCGATGCCGTCGACCAGGTCGTCGAACTCCGCACCGGCGGCCGCCGCCTGGCTCATCTTCGAGAACGCGACGCCGCGGCCAGTGCTGCCGCGGTAGTTGGGATAGAAGACCGCAAAGCCGCGGGCCGCGGCAACCTGACCGGGCGAGGAGTAGCCGGTGAGCCAGCCGTTTCGATAATGGCTCTCAGGCCCTCCGTGGACCACCATGATGAGCGGATAGCGCTGGTGTTTCTGGTACTCGAGCGGGTAGATCAGGATGCCATCGAGCTCCAGGCCGTCTCGCGCCTTGAATCGAATGGCCTCCTGGTTCGCCAAGCGTAGGTCGGCGAGCCACCGATTGCTGCTCGTACGCCGATCGGCGGTGCCGCCGGTCGGCGTCAGCGTGTAGAGCTCGTTCGGATGCTTCGGCGACTGCGCAATGAGCGCCACCATCCCGTTGTCGCCCACGTCGAGGCTGGACACGATGAGGCTCCCTGCCAGCAGCAGCGTCCGCCGGTTGCGACCGGCGATCGAGACTGCGCCGACCTCGGTTCGGGTGCCGATGTCAGCGACCCAGACCAGCGTGCTTGCGTCGAGCCAGTCGAAGTCCGCGACGTGACCTTCGAGCCCGGGAAGCAGGTCGCGCACTTCCCCGCCGTCGGCGGCCATCGCCACCAGCCGGCCGGGCGCCGGATCGTTGCGGTCAGCGCCCGAGACCATCGCGATGTGGCGGCCGTCGGGGCTCCACGCCACGCGACCAAGCTTGCCGCTACTCTCGATCCTGGCCGTCACCTTGCCGTCCAGGTCGAGCACGCGCAGACGCTGGGCGACATAGCTGTCGTCGACCAGCGGCGTCGGCGTCGTCGCGACGAGGAGGCGCTGCCCGTCTGGCGAGAACTGCACCGACCGCAAAGAGCCCTCCACCTCGAGCGTCTTCACATCGCGATCGCCGGGGCCGTCGCCTGAACGGAGGTCGGCGAGCCGCATACGCGTGAACCGAAGGTCCTCTTCGAAAATCTCCTGGTTGAAGCCTTTGTCCTCGAGCATCGTTCGATCCCGGCTCTTCTCGTCCTTCGCCAGGAACGCGAGCCAGCGCCCGTCGGGACTCAAATCGAAGGATACGACGTCGCTTTCGTGCTCGAAGAGCTTGCGGGCCTCGCCGCCGCGCGTCGAGATTTGATAGACCGACCGATGGTCGTCGTCCTCCCGTCTGGCCAGGAACGCCAGCCGGTCGTCGTCAGTCCAGGTGACGCCGGCCACATTAACCTTCCCAGTCACAAAAGGGACCTCGCGGCCCTCGGCGTCCAGTAGGTAGAGCTCGACCCAGGATGGGCCACTGTCGTCGGCCAGGGGACGTCGTGGGTTTGTACGGAGGAAGGCGACCTGACGGCCGTCGGGCGACACCTCCGCGGAAAGCACGGTGCGGTACATCACCGAGTGCCAGGTCCGGAAGGTGTCGGCCGCAATCTGTGACTGGGCGCCGACGGGCGATGCGACCAGGAGCGCCGCCAGCAACGCCCAACCGCCTGAAATCAGCGCGCCACGCAGGTCGCAGCGGGGTGCTTTGCGCATTGGATCCTCCGAAAAATGGTGTCTTCCACCTGGATTTCCATTTTGGTTTCCTAGAACACCAACCTTATACACCGAATACGCCGAGACTCCTGCACGCCCAGATTTCTTCGTCGCACATTCTTCCAGCTCCTAAGCGCTCCGCCTCGACGCCGTTTCTTGCCAGGGGTCTTCAATCTGCAGTGGCCCGCTACCCTTCAAGTGGGCCGGTCCTGGAGGTGCTCCCAACCCCTAGCGCATTCACCATGATCGTAAGCGCAGGGTTGACCGCCGCATGGCGAGCTAGCCGGCTCCGCTGGTTGACACTACGGCGAGCGGCCGACGACAATGAGTCGCGTGCCCGTTCCGCGCATTTCCAAAGAAGACTTGAAGCGACGGCTCGACAGCGGTGCAGGGCCGGTCCTGGTAGACGCTCGCCTCAAGTATCCCTACGAACACAGCACGGTCCGGTTGCCCGGCGCCGTTCGTTTTCTCCCAGACGGCCCGATGCCTTCGCTACCCCGCGACCGTGACATTGTGGTGTACGACTCGGACCCAAACGAGCTCGCGAGCTCGCACGTGGCCGCGGCGCTGATTCGCCAAGGCCATCGCGCACTGACCCTGCAGGGCGGCATCGCCGAGTGGATGGCCGCTAACCTGCCGACCGAAACTAAGGAGGCGCCGCAGCAGGCGCCGCCTGAACCAGGCGCGCTGAAAGGCTAGCGATCGTTTCCGACGATCCGCGCGCGACCGCCCTGGTCCCGCTCCACCGCACGCTCGAGCAACTCGCCAGGCTCGCTATGATCCGCGGTGACACGACCGCCGCCGCTCTTTTCTTGGACGCCACCAGACTGGTTCAATCGCAACAGGTCGAGTCGGAGAACGCTCTTTGTCCCCTGCTCGATGCCCCCCCCACCCGATACCGATCCCAAATTACTGGCGCGCTTGCGCTCCATCTTCGACGCGGGCGGATGGGTGCTTCTGGAATCGGCGATCGCCGACTTGCCTGCCGACCTCCGCTGGCTCTTCGAATCGGGCGCCGGGACCGTCGAACAGCTTGCCGCGTTGCAAGGCGCGCTCGGCGTTACGTCGGCTGCAGATCTCGCCGCCGAGGTCAGTCGTGAAGCCGTGCGCCAGGTGGATGGCCCCGACCACACGGTCGAAGCCACGATCGGGTCGGTACTGCCGATGCTCCGCGTCACGATTCCGCGGATACCTCTCGGACGCGCGATGACCCTCGTGCATCCCATCCTGGACTGCCTCGCCCAGTTGCCGAGCGTCAAGTGGGCACAGCCCGTCGGCTCACTGCGGCGTGGACAGGACATGGTCGGCGACATCGAGGTGGTCGCACCCACCGTCGATCCACAGGGTGTCTTCGACGAGGTCGTGCAGCTCCCCGAGGTGGATCGAGCCCTTCACCGAGGGCCCAAGCGCTTGTACGTGCTGATCGACCGCGTTCAGGTGGGCGTCCATTGCCCGACATCGGTGGAGGCAGGCGCCGTCCTCCTGCACCTGACTGGGACCCGGCGAGCACTTGCAAGGCCTTCGGGCGCTCGCCGCTAAGCGTAGCTGGCGCCTGGGTCCCGAGGGATTAACCCTACGGGACGGATCGTCTCCGATCGCCAACTCGGAGGACGACATCTACGGAACCCTTGGCTTGTCGGTCATCCCTCCTGAAATTCGAAACGGCGACGAGGAGCTCCCGGCGGTGCAGGATGGATCGCTGCCAACGCTCGTCTCTCTGGCCAATATCAGAGGCCATTTACACCTGCACACAGAGTGGAGTGATGGTCGCGACTCAATTGAGGAAATGGTGCAGACGGCCATCAGGCTCGGCTACGAGTACATAGCGGTCACCGACCACTCGCCGCACTCGGCAGCCACGCGCAACCTGTCGGCGGAGGGCGTGAACCGACAGGCCGACGAGATTGCTGAGCTGCGCGGCCGCTACTCGCAGATTGCCATTCTGCACGGCTGCGAGGTGGATATCCTTCCCGACGGCCGCCTCGACTTCCACGACAACGTACTGGAGCGCCTTGACATCGTGCTGGCGTCACTACACGAGCGTGCGGGGCATTCACCCGAACAGCTTCTTCGTCGACATCTCGGTGCGATGCACCATCCGCTGGTCACGATGATTACCCACCCCACCAACCGGCTCATTCCCTACCGCCCCGGCTACGATCTGGACTACGACCGGTTGTTCTCGGCGGCGGTTGACGCGGGCACGGTCGTTGAAATCGACGGGGCGCCGGTACACCTCGATCTGAACGGCGCACTCGCACGGCGCGCCGTCGCGACGGGCGCGACGGTCGCGGTCAGTACCGATTGTCACCGCGCCGGCATGCTCGAGCGTCAGATGCAGCTTGGCGTCGCGACCGCGAGACGCGGCTGGGTCGAGCCACGGCACGTGCTGAACACACAGTCGGTGCACCACTATCCGAGCGAGGATCGCCGAAAAACGCCGGCGGTAGCACGAAAGCCGAAAACCCGCTAGCATGTTATCGTTAGCCATGCGACCTCAATCGATCTCTTCGGTCGTATTCGTGATTGCGTCCGCCGCGTTTCTTTCCGGCCGCACTCAGGAACGCGGTGCGCTCGACCTCGCCGAGGCTCTTCAGCGCAAGTACGACACCGTCCTGGATTTCTCAACCGATTTCGTTCAAACGTACCGCGGCGGCGTTCTCAACAAGGAGTTGAAGGAAAGCGGCCGGCTGCTCGTCAAGAAGCCCGGCAAGATGCGGTGGGAATACAAGATGCCGGAGGAAAAACTTTTCGTCTCCGACGGGGTGAAGCTCTATTCGTACATTCTCGAGGATAAGCAGGTACTGGTGAGCACGGTTCCCGGAAACGGCCACACAAGCACGCCAGCGCTGTTTCTCGCCGGCAAAGGCCGCCTGACCCGTGATTTCGCCGTGTCGTCTGCCGACCCTCCGACCGGCCAGCCCGCCGGGACCCGCGCGCTTAAGCTGACGCCGAAAGCCGCCGCGCCCGACTACGAATGGCTGATCCTTTCCCTCGATCCGGAAACGCTCGCGCTGCGGGGCTTCGTCGCCGGGGACGCCCAGGGCGGCACGTCGAGCTTTTTGTTCACGAACCTGAAGGAGAACGTCGGTCTGACCGATAAACAGTTCGTCTTTTCGCCACCGCGCGGTGTTGAAATTGTCATCGATTCTTCGGGACGCTGACCGCCGGCCGCCCGCCCGCTCGGGCGCCATCCAGGCACGCTCGCTCTGTCTCCTCTTTATCGTCGCGCTGTCGGCCGCCGGCTGCGTGGCCTCTGCCGCCCTTCGTCGAGGTCACGACGCCGAGCGGCAGCAGGATTACGACCGAGCCGTCGTCGAGTACACCAAGGCGATCCTTCTCAGTCCTGACGATGCCGACGCAAGACTCGCGCTCGAGCGGGCCAGGCTGCGCGCCTCAGAACAGCATTTTCAACGCGGACGCCGGCTCGCCGCCACGGGGAAGTACGACGAGGCGCTAGTCGAGTACGAGCTCGCGGCGGAGCTGAACCCGTCGAGCGGTCACATCGAGAGCGAGCTCAGCGTCATGCGCAACCAACTCCGGTCGAAAGTGGCGGTGGCACGCGAGGGCCAGACCAAGCTCGAAGCGCTCATTGATCGGACGCGCAACCTGCCGCCGCCGGGCATGGACCTCCCCACCGACGCAAGGATGCCCGCCTCACTGATCTTCCAAAGCGCCAGCAGCCGCGACGTCTTTCTCGCCATCGCCCAGTTCGCCAATATCAGCCTCGGCTTCGATCCTGCATTCCGGCAAGTTCCGGTGACGATCGACCTACGCAATGCCTCGCTCGACGACGCATTGAGCTCCGTGTCCGATCAGACGCGCACCTTCTTTCGGGTGACGGCGCCGCGCACGGTGTTGGTCATTCCCGACACAGCGGCCAAGCGCCGTGAATACGAAGAAGAAGTCGTGCGAACCTTCTACCTAAGCAACGCCGATCTGAAGGAAACGATGGACCTGCTTCGCGTGGTTCTGGACGCGCGGCGCATCTCGCCTGTGACGGGCACCAACGCGCTCACGATCAAGGACACGCCGGAGCGCATCGCCGCGGCCGCGCGGGTGCTGGCGGCCATCGACAAGGCCCGCCCCGAGGTTCTCATCGACGTCGAGCTTCTCGAGGTGGATCGATCGCGCCTGACGGAGTTCGGTCTGCAGGTCGCATCGCCGGGATCGCCAGGCGTCGACGGCTCGGTTACGGTGGCGCCGACGCTGACTCTACAGTCCCTTCACAACTTGACGCAGGCCGACGTCCTCATGGCCAATCTCCCCGGCCTGTATTACCGGCTGCTCAAGACCGACACGAACACGCGCACGCTAGCCAAGCCCCAGCTTCGCACGACGGAAGGCGTCGCGGCGCGGGCACGATTCGGCGAGCAGGTGCCGATCCCGATCACGACGTTTTCGCCCATCGCGACCGGCGGCGTCCCGCAGCAGCCGATCACGACATTCGAGTACCGGAACATCGGCGTCAACATCGATATCACGCCGCGGATGCATCACGACGACGAAGTGACGCTGGCGTTGAAGGTGGCGGTTCAGAGCATCTCGGGAAGCGGCTTTGGCGGGCTGCCGACCTTCGGCAATCGTGAAATCAACACGGTGATTCGTCTGCGGGACGGTGAAACGAACATGTTCGCCGGTCTGATCCGAGACGAAGAGCGCCGGGTGCTCAAAGGGGTTCCCGGCCTGAGCGACATCCCGATCATCGGCCGGCTGTTCGCGCATTCGCGGACCGAAACGAACCAGACCGACATCATCCTGACGTTGACGCCGCACATCATCCGCGTGCTCGACGTCACCGAGGAGGATCTGCGCGCGTTTCGCGTCGGCCGCGACTCGCTGGTGCCGCTTGTCGAACTGCCGCCCGTGGTCGATATTCCACCGCCGGTCCAGGACCCTGCCGCGCCAGCAGCCGCCCCTCCCGTGCCGCCCGCTCCAGCACTCCCCGGCGCTCCCGCTGTTCCTCCGCCGGGCCCGTAGTCCCCCGTGGTTGTCGCACGACTGCAAGCCAACCTTCATGAAAGCTTTGAAACGTTGGCGCCCAATCCCTGAAGCCGTTCGACGAGCTGCGCATATCCGCGCTCGACAGTTTCGAGCGGCGTCAGCCGGCTCTGCCCCTCCGCGGCAAGCGCCGCGGCAATCAGCGCCATGCCCGATCGGAGATCACGGCTGTCGAGCGAACGACCGCGCAGACGGCAGGGCCCGGTGACGATGATGCGGTGAGGATCACAGAGGAAGAGATCGGCGCTCATCGCGCTCATCTGCTCCAGCGCGAACAGGCGCAGCTCGTACAACCAGTCGTGAACGAGCGTGCGCCCTTCGGCTTGCGTCGCAAGCACAGTGACGAGGCTCACGAGGTCGCTGGGAAATCCTGGCCACAAACCGGTGGTGATTCGGCCGGCCGTCTTTGCTCGCGATCGATCGACACGCAAGCCGTCTCCTTTCATCGAACATTCAACGCTCAGTCGCTTCAGAACGTCGGCGACGACTTCCATATCCTCGCCTCTGGCCCCTCGAACTTCGATCTCGCCACCGGTGACGGCCGCCACCACCGCCCAGCTTCCGGCCTCGATGTAGTCGCCCCACAGCCGGTGTTCGGCGCCGTGCAGCCTGGCGCCTCCTTCGACGCGGATCGTCGTGGTGCCGACGCCGCTCACGCCGACGTCGAGCTCCCGGAGAAATTCGCAGAGCTCAACGACATGCGGTTCGCATGCAGCATGGCGGATCTCGGAGACTCCAGATGCCGCAGCGGCCGCGAGCAGCGCCGTCTCGGTCCCCGTCACCGAGGCCTCGTGGAGATAGATCGACGTCGGCTTCAAGCCGTCCGGCACCTCGAGGCGATGTCCCGGCCCGGCCATCACGCGCGCACCCATGGAGGTAAGCGCCTCGAGATGGGTGGCGATCGTCCGGCGAGCCGGAAAGTCGCCTCCGGGAGGCGCGAGCTGCGCAGAACCCTTGCGGGCGAGCAGCGGCCCCAACAGCAGCACCGACCCGCGAAGGCGCCCGACGAGCGCGGGGTCCGGTTCGTCTTTCACGATCGACGGACAGCGCACACGGAGTGTCGCGCTGCCGATGCCTTCGACCTCGGCCCCGAGATCAAGCAGCAGGCGTGCCATCACCTCGACGTCGCCGATACGCGGCACGTTGTGCAGGACGCACTCCTCGGTGGTCAACAAACACGCTGCCAGCAGCGGCAGCGCAGCGTTCTTGTTGCCCTCTACCTCCACGGCTCCGGACAGCCGCTTGGCGCCTTCAATCAGCAGCGTTGACATAAGACATCAGAAATTGCAGATTTCAGACCGCAAACTCGGCATCGGAGAAGTCGCCCAGATACACGATCTCTTCCCGAAGCTCCACACCGAATCGATCCCGAACCGTCCGACGACAGTGCTCGATGAGGCGCCGGATGTCGCCCGCCGTCGCCGATCCGTCGTTGACGATGAAGTTGCCGTGCGTCGGCGACACTCGCGTCCCGCCGATCACGTGGCCTTTCAACCCGGCCCGATCGACCAGCTCGCCCGCGGACAAGGGAATCCCTTCAGGCACGCTGTCGCGGCCCGGTTCGGGGTTTCGAAAAATACAGCCGGCGCTGGGCGTGTCGAGCGGCTGCGTTCCCTTGCGGTACGTGAGCGACTCGCGCGCTCGTCTCCGCATCTCCGCCGGATCCCCTCTGGACACACGGAACGTCGCCGAGAGCAGGACGTCGGCAGTCTCCTGCAACCGACTGCGATCGTAGCTGAACGCCATCTCGGAGGCGGGGATATCGGCCGTGGTGCCGTTCTTCGCGGCCACACGCACCGAAGCCACTAGCTCGCCAATCAGGCGCCCGCCGAAATGCGCGTTGCCGAAAATCGCGCCGCCCACCGTGCCAGGCGTCCCGGCCCATATCTCGAAACCCGCGGCGCCGTTCATGATCGCCCACCGCACCAACCCGTTGATGGTCACCGCCGCATCGGCGCGTACATAGCCCTGATCAACCCGGAGAATTGTCCCGCCTCGTGGGCGAAGGACGAGCCCACGCACGCCGGCATCCGAAACGAGAACGTTCGAGCCGCCGCCGACGATCGTGACCGGAACGCCGGCCCGATCGGCAAGAGTCAGCGCCGTGACGATCTCGTCGCTGCTGCGAGGCTCCACCAGGCGGTCTGCCGGACCGCCGACCCGGAGCGTCGTCAATGGCGCCAGCCGGACAGCGCGACCCACCCGGTCTTTACCGAACGCGGCCACGAGTGCATCGTCAAACACGCTCATGAGGACGCTTCAATCGCCATAAGCGCCCGCTCCTGCCGAATCAGCGCCGTCAGCGCGTCGTGCAGCGTGCAGACCTCGAAGGACACTTGATCGCCGGGGGCCAGCTGGCCGGCACGGCCGATATCGGCGGAGATCACCGTGGCAATCCTCGGGTAGCCGCCGCTCGTCTGACGATCGGCCATGAGGAGCACCGGCTCACCCGAGGCAGGCACCTGCAGCGTCCCGAGCGGTGTCGCGTCGGAAATGATACCGGCACTGCCGGCGTGGCCGACGAGCGGACCCTGAAGCCGAAATCCCATACGGTTCGACTCGATACGGATCGAATAGGGCGCCGATTGCAGCGTCCGTAACGCGTCGTCGTCAAAGCGCTCGCGCTCGGGACCGGGAATCACGCAAATGCGAGTGTCGAGGCCCGGACTCGGAAGCGTGAACAAGTCGCCATCGTCAATCATCCGGCGGGGGTTGCCTCGCCGCCTGCCGAGAGGCAGACGATCGCCGGCAGCCAGCGCGCGCCCATTGAGGCCGCCCATTCGGCTGGCGAGGTGTGTGGAACGGCTGCCGAGCACCGGGTCCACCGCGATCCCACCCGCGATCGCAAGGTACGCGCGAACGCCGCGCGACCTGGCGCCAAACCGCAGGCACGACCCGCTCGGAACGACAAACGCCGTATTCATCGCCTGGGATCGACCATCGACGGTGAGCGCGAACTCCGCGCCGGCCACGGCGACGATGCGCTCGTCCTCGAACTCGATTTCCGGCCCGACGAGCGTGATTTCGAGCGAGGCGACATCGGGATCGCTGCCAACGAGCGCGTTTGCGATCCGATGCGAGCACGGGTCCATCGGCCCCGCCGTTGGTACGCCGCGAGACTGCAGACCCCACCGCCCACGATCCTGGATCGTCGTTTGGAGACCGGGCCTCAGGACACGAATGAAATCTGGGGAGTGCAGATCTGCTGGGCTGCCGGAAGGCTCAACGGGGCTCTGCCTTTCTGTAGTCCTCTCATCCTGTAACCTTGAGATTTCACGTTCTTCGACAGGATAGAACTGCACGGAGTCTCCCGCTTTGAGCAGGAACGGGGCGGATCGTGCGAGGTCGAATATCTTCACGGGCGTGCGGCCGATGAGCTGCCAGCCTCCGGGCGTTTCCGAAGGGTAGATGCCCGTCTGCAGCCCGGCGATTCCTATCGACCCGGCCGGCACCCGCACGCGAGGCGTCGCCCGGCGCGGCGCGGCGATCTGCGAATCCACTGGACCGAGGTAGGTGAATCCGGGCACGAAGCCCATCATGAACACGCGGTAGACCGGCGCCCAGTGACGAGCGATGACCTCGGGTTCGCTAAGTCCTGCGTAGGCCGCCACACCGCCGAGATCCGGGCCAAACGCGCCACCGTAGCACACTGGAATGCATAGGGGTGAAGCGGCGCGAACCAATCTAGGTGGCGGCTGCGAAGCAGCCTGATCGAGGCGCCTCGTTAAGCCGTCAAGATCGGTGCGGAGGGGATCAAGATAAACCGTGACCGCTCGATAGGCGGACGTAACGTCTCGAACGCCTGGCAGTCGCGCAGCCTGGATCGACTCCGCCACACCGACGGCGCACGCATTGACGAGGGCGTCGATCCGCTCTTCGAACTCGACGACGAGAGCCGAATCGCCGGCGTGCACAATGCGGAAATTCATTCTCACGGGGGCTGCCGTTCCAAGGCTTGAAGGAGCTTCCCGTGGATGCCTCCGAAACGGCCGTTCGACATGATGACGACGAGGTCGCCGGCGCGATGCTCGCTGACGATGCCGCCGATGATGTCGTCGATCGAGGAGGCTTCGCGGACCGACTGTCCACGCTGGTTGAGATCGCGCACCAGGCGCGGCACCGACAGCCGCTCGCTCTCGGGCAGCGTCGACCGAAACACGGGGGCGAGGAGCACTTCGTCGGCGCCAGCGAACGCCTGCGCAAAATCCTCCTGAAACACCCGGCGGCATGCCGAGGCCGAACGCGGCTCGAAGACGGCCCAGATACGCGCGTTGGGATTGGCGGCACGAAGGCCGGCCAGCGTCTCAGCCACGGCGGTGGGATGGTGCGCGAAATCGTCATAGACCGTCACGCCGCTGGCGAGGCCCACGACCTCCAGCCGCCGCTTCACGCCAGCGAAAAGGCGAAGCGCTTCACAAATGCGTTCGGAGCCGATGTCGAGCTCACTCGCCACGATAATCGCCGCCAGCGCGTTGCGGATGTTGTGGACGCCAAGCAGTGGCACCTCAAAGCTCCCAAACGGCGCACCGCATTTTCTGACGCGGAACCTGGTCGATGCTCCGCTCGAAACGAGATCGTGCGCCTGCCAGTCGACATCCAGGCCGGTGCCAAACGTCGCGACCGGCGAAACGGCGGCGCCCTTCAACGCCAGTGCGCCCGGGCTGTCGGCGCCGATGACGAGCAGCCCGCGACTCGGCACAAGATTCACGAGACGCCGGAATGACAGCGTCACGGCATCAATATCGGAATAGATATCCGCATGGTCGAACTCGACGTTGTTGATCACCGCGATGTCTGGCACGTACTTCATGAACTTCGCGGTCTTGTCAAAGAAGGCGCTGTCGTACTCGTCGCCTTCGATAACAACATCACGGCCCTGGCCGATGCGGTAGCTCGAACCCTCGTCGCCAAAGTTCATGACGATACCTCCAGCAAGTACACTGGGATCGACGCCGCCGTGTGTCAGCATCCATCCGCAGAGCGCCGTCGTCGTCGTCTTGCCGTGAGTGCCCGCGACCACGATTGAGCGGGCGCCCCACAGGAAATGCTCGCGAATGGCTTCGGGCAACGAGCAGTACCGGATCTTGCGATTCAGCACTTCCTCGACCTCGACGTTTCCGCGCGAGATAGCGTTACCGACAACCACCAGGTCGAGATCGGAAGTGATGTGATCGGCCCTGTAGCCGATGAGCGCCGGAATACCTTGGGCGGCGAGGAACTCGCTCATCGGCGGATACATATCCTGATCCGACCCGCGCACGTCGAGCCCTTTGTGTTTTAGCATCGCGGCAAGCGTCGCCATGGCCGCGCCGCAGATTCCGATGAAATGGACGCGGGTCACGAAGCGCTGCCCGTCAGACAACTGCGCTCTCTTCGATCACGAGGTGTGGCCGCGGATCGGTCACCACCCTGGCGGTAACGCCGAACGGGATCGTCACGGCGGCGCTCGTCGTATGGCCGGACGGAAATCCGATGATCACGGGCCCTGGAAAATCGGCGAAAAGATCCGCCATCACGGCTCGCGCTGTTGGCTTTCCAGAGGGTTCGTCGCATTGCGGCAGCTCCCCTATTACGACTGCGCTCGCGCGTGCGAGGAGCCCGGCCTGGCGAAACTGCGTGACCATTCGGTCGAGTCGGTACGGCCGCTCGCCTATCTCGTCCAGAAAGAGCACGTATTCAGATTGTGGAGCGAACGCGTACGGCGTGCCGAGCGAGGAAACCACCTGCGTCAGCGTCCCGCCGAGCAGCGTCCCACGCGCGTCACCGCGTCGGATCGTCTCGACGGAGGGACTCGTCAGCTCGCCCATCGGATCCCTCCGGCAGAGCGCCTTTTCGAACGACTCGCGATCGTAGCCTGCTTCGCCGCGACTGAGCCGCCCCGCCACGGTCGGGCCGTGAAACGCGACCATTCCGCAGTGCATTGTCAGGAACGTGAGCATCGCCGTGAGATCGGAATAGCCGATAAACGGCTTGCCCGCCTGCCGAGCTTCCTCACAATCGAGCAGAGGCAGGACCTGCGCGCTGCCGTAGCCGCCGCGCACGGCAATCACACCGGCAATCTGCGGATCACGCCACGCCGCCTGAACGGCCGCCGCTCGGATCTCGGGCGGGCCCGACGCGAACATCCGTCTGGAAAAAATGGATTCGTCGTAGATGGGAACGAAGCCCAACCGTCGGATTTCCTCAATCCCGCGATCGAACTCGTCTCGCTCGAACGGGCTGGCGGGAGAGACGATGGCGAGGCGCTCGCCTGGGACGAGCGCGCGCGGTTTCAACATCATGTGAAACGGGCCATTTGGTCGGCAATCGCGCGGTGCTCGGCTGTGCCGAGCAACTGCCGCAGCGCGCGAGCGTCTTTCGGACGCCACAACACGGGGGTGGCCAGAAATCGTTCCTTCGCGCGCTGCTGCCGCCTCAACGCATCGTCAATGCGCGAGACAGGCAAACGCTCCTGCTCGACGGCGTGCACAAGCGCCTCCACGGCCGCCGCCTGGACGTCGTGGTCCGCGCTGCAAACAAGCACCCCGTCGCAGCCGGCTTCGATGGCAAGAACTGCCGCGTCCGACACGTCGTGCTGGTTGGCGATCGCTTTCATCTCCAGATCGTCGCTGAGGATCACTCCGTCGTAACCAAGCTCGTCACGCAGCAGGCTCACAATGGGCTCCGACATCGTGGCGGGCACTCGCTCGTCGAGCGCGGGGACGAGCACGTGAGCCATCATGATCGATGCGACCTCGGCCTCGACGGCTGCCTTGAATGGTACGAACTCGACCTCGCGGAGCCGCTCCAGTGGCTGTTCGACGAGACAAAACTCAAGATGTGGATCGGTGCTCACGTCGCCGTACCCGGGGAAATGCTTGCCGCAAGCGGCAATGCCTTCCCCCTGCAGCTCGCGAATGATGGTGCTTCCCAGTCGGGCCACCTCGTCGGCCTTGGCAGCCAGCGCGCGATCGCCGATGACCGGGTTCTTGGGGTTGGTGTGCACGTCGAGCACAGGTGCGAAATCGAGCGTGATGCCGACGGCCCTGACCTCGGCGGCCAGCGCGCGGCCAAACTGCCCGGCCAACCTCACGTCGCCGCTTAGCCCCAGCGTGGCCATCGGCGGCCACTCGGTAAACGGAGCCTTGAGACGGGCCACACGTCCACCCTCCTGATCGACACCGACCCACGCCTGGAGATCGGGAACGAGCCGCGCCGCCTGATACGTGAGCTCGGCGACCTGCTCCGGCTCGGCCACGTTTCGCGCAAACAGGATGACGCCGCCCAGACTGAATTCCCGGGCGAGCGTTCTGAGCTCAATGGGAATCTGGTCGCCATTGAACCCGGCGATTAACAGTTGACCGATGCGCCGGCGAAGCGCGGTGGGCGACATGGGCTGGTCAAATTATAATTCGGGCGTGCAGATCGCGGCATCCGCGCCGACACGAATCGACCTCTCCGGCGGAACGATCGACATCTGGCCCTTGTACCTCTTTCACGAAGACGCATCGACGATCAATGCCGCCATCAGCCTCCGCGCGCACGTCCGCATCGACCGCCGCACAGACGGTCTGATCGAGCTCAACTCGATCGATACCCACCGCCAGTCGCGCGCGAACCACTGGTCGGGTCTCTCAGCTGCCGACGACCCGATGCTGCTGGCACTTCTGGCCCGCCATTATCGCCTGCAGAATGCCACGCTGACCACTCGGGGCGAGTCGCCCCAGGGCGCCGGCATCGCCGGATCGTCTGCCCTGACGATCGCCGCGTGCGGCGCCCTCGCCCAGTGGACAGGCCAGTCGATGCACTCTGACGATCTGCTGCAGGTCGCGATGAACATTGAGTGCCAAACCATCAAGGTCCCAACGGGTCTTCAGGACTACCGGCCTGCGCTGTACGGCGGGATCGCCGCCATCGAGCTCGGCGTGAACGGCGTGCGCCGCATCGAGCTCTCTGTGGATCCGCTCGAGCTCCAACGGCGCATCGTCCTTGCCTACACCGGCGCCCCTCGCCATTCAGGCACCATCAATTGGGAGATCACGAAGCGTCACCTGGATGGTGACCGCGACATCTTCGACTGCTTCGAGCGAATCCGCGACACGGCGGGCGCCCTGCGCGAGGCGCTTCAGAAGGAAGATTGGGACCAAGTCGGTCGGCAGATCGCGAAGGAATGGGACAACAGAAAGCGCCTCGCGCCTAGCGTCACGACGGCCGCCGTCGACGAACTGATCGAACGAGCGGCCGCGGCGGGGGCGACGGCCGCGAAGGTGTGCGGCGCGGGCGGCGGCGGCTGTCTCTTCTGCTACGGCCCGCCGGCCGCCCGGGAAGCAGTAGCCGAAGCGCTGGCCCGCGGAGGCGCGCGGCTGCTCGAGTACCGAATCGAGACCGAGGGCCTCCGGATTGGATAATCTCGCCCCAAAGGGAGAAGTGAACAGGAAGAAGGAACAGGGCACAAAGCCGCTATGACGAACCTTCCGATGATCCATTCCGACGAAAAGCTGACGGAGATCCGCCGTCTGTACTATCGGACAACGAAACAAACCATCGCCCAGGATTTGGAGCGGGCGCTGCATCTGCTGAAATCGATGAACAGCGAGAAAGAACGGGAGCGAGCGGCCGTCTACATGGACGGGTTGTCACAGATGCGATCGGAGTGGACATGGAAAAGATAGAAGCAGGGCTGATCGGCAGTGCGAGGCGGCAGAAACGCGCCGTCAGATCCAGCCCATGTTCGACCGCGTACCCGGAGAACCGATGGCTCGCTGAACTGACTACTTCTTACTTGAGCTTGATGACGATCACTTCGACCTTCGTCTTGCTGACGTTCTCCACGGCGTGTTTCTCTGCGTGGCCAGTGATCAGCGTACCCGCGACAACTGTGACGTCTGCTCCCGCATCTTCCCATCCGCGAGCGTAAGGTGGCTGACCGCGTTGGTGAGCGGTATCACCACATCAAGACAAGCCGTCGCGAGCAAGGACGCCTTCAGGTCAGGTTCGGGGAAGCCAAGATTGCTTCGACCAGCTCCGACTCATCAAGGAATGTGACTAGTACGAGGATCCTGAAGCACGACGGCTGCTCCAGGAAGCCGGTGAACCGCTACTTTTTCGACGTCGCCGCGACAATCTTCTTTCTGGCGGCGACTCGCAACGGCTCTGGCACGTTTCGATCCATCGACAATATCTGCAGGTCGCGATCGTTTAGGTGGTTCATGAAGTTGAGCGACATGTCGACAGGGGTTCTTCGATTCTTCGTCAGGCCGACCACGACCCCGTAGTTCTTCATCCAGGCGCGGGTGCTACCGATGATCCGAAGCACCTCCTCGGGGATGTTCGCCATTCGCGCGAAGCTTTCGATCTCGCTCTCGGTCAGCTTCGGACTGCTCAACACCGACGCCGAGATCATCTTGTTCGGGTCGCGGACGAGGATGGCCCGCATCTCGCGCGTCCCTTTCACGGCAGCCTTCAGCCGATCCGAGAACCCCATTTTCGCGATCTGCTATGTGATGCTTTCGCGCGGGCTCTCGGGTTCCTCGGGCATCCCCAGCCCGGTAGGCTCTCCGAACTCCTCCTGGGTCGTATCGATCAGCGCATCGTCCACCTCGATGGGCGAAATTTCGTCCGGGAAGACACCGCGATCGGCGAAGAACTCCCGTGTGCCCAGCGGGACGTCGGATCGCGCGAGATACGCAGTCAGCGCCGCTGCCGAAATGCAACTGATCGTGACGCTGGCGGTGGCCCCAATCTCGGGATCGGCGTCCTCAAGGAGCAGGATGAGAATGACAAGCGGCTCCTGCGCGCTACGGCCGGTGCACCCTGCGCAGCCTGCAGCTTCGCGTCGGGCTCCACTTCGCCCCGTTTGAAGAAATCGAGAAGAGGTGTCGGACGCGTCACCGGGCAACTAGATAATTTCTGAAGTTTGCTGGGCTCATCCGGACCGTTACCACCTGCCCAGGACTACCGAGGGACCGTGCGTCGGCGCCATTCAGGGTCACGCTAAGGGCCGCCGCGTCCCCGGCCGTCAGCACGATGCTCCGACTGACTTCCAGCGTCTCGCGCTCGCCGGCCCGGAACTCACGCGCGATAATGCGCTCGCCATCGACGATCGCCGACACCCAGCACGGCCCGGTGGCGAGCAGTCCCACCGTGAAACGATCTGCGGCCAGCGCGGCACCCGACGGGTCGGTCACCGTCGGCGTCGGCGTAGCGGCCGGCAGTTTCAGCGCCTCCCCTTTCGACGACCTCTCGGAGGGAGGCGGCGGCACCGGCGGCTCGGCCACAGCCGCCGGCGCCCGCGCAAGCTGCAGAGCCGGCGTTTCGTCCGGCGTGTTAGGGCTGCCCGTGCTGAAATAGAGCACCACCGCGGCAATCGGCACGCTGACCGCGATCAGCCGCGCGAACGCCGCGGCCGTCCGACGATTGCTTTCGTACTCCTCGCTGTCGTCGATCTGAGCCCAGGCACGCTGACCGGCCGTCACCGACTCGTCGGGGAATTGCGTGATGAACTCCTGAATCATCTCCTCCGGATCGAGACCGACCTCGACCGCGTACGCCCGCACGAACGCCCGACTGAAGATGCCGCCCGGCAGGCCGGAGATGTCGTTGCGCTCGAGCGCCTCGAGCGACCTGACCGAGATCTTCGTCGCGTTCGCGATTTGCCGCAGCGTAAAGCCGCGGCGCTCGCGCACTTCGCGCAGCCTGCCACCCAAACCGCCCGACGCGCGTTCAGAAGCCATCGACACGGAAGGTGCTAATTAAGGTGCTCACCATGTTAGGGAGCCGACCCTAAGGTGTCAAACCGCCGGCGGGCCGCTTGGACGGTCTCGACAAGCCGGACGGCGCGACACTGCGCCCCGTCTGCCGAAGGAGCGGCCATGAACAGCCCAATAGCCGCCATCCCTGTGGCGCCGGTTCGCGCCACCTCCGCCAGCCGTTTCAGCGTGACGCCCCCGATCGCCAGGACCGGAACGCGAACGCCAGCGGCGATCTCAGCCAGCGCGTCGGTGCCCAGCATCGCATTATCGGCGCTCTTCGATTCACTCGGCCAGACAGTTCCGGCAATCAGGTAGTCGACCATGGCGGCCACGGCGACGGCCTCGACGACGCTGTGGACCGACCGGCCGATGACGAACCCCCTCGGTGCCATCAGGCGAACACTCTCGGCCGGAATGGAGTCGGCACGCAGGTGCACGCCGGCGGCGCCACACGCCATCGCGACGTCGAGGCGATCGTTGATCACGACGGACGTGCGGGTACCGCGAGCGAGCTCGACCACCTGTGAAACCAGGGCCGCCAGCTCAGTGGCCTGCATATCCCGCTCTCGGATCTGCAGAACATCGACGCCTGCCTCGATGGCGTGTTGAGCTTGAAGGAGGAGGCAGCGCCGCATACGCTCGGCGTCAGCCGTGCCGCCAGACAGGCGACGGCGGTCGGTCACGAGATGGAGGATCAGGGTTCGGCCTGCCCGTCGGCCCGGCGCCGATAGTGTTCGACGCGCGGCATCGTGTGGCCGTCACTCGGCTCGTCCCGGCGATCGTGGCCGGCAAACAGCGGCACGAGCTCTGCGAAGCCGGCAACCAGGTTCACGAAACCGAGACCACTGATGCCGCCGCGCACGAAGTTATTCGAGATGAACGCCCGCAGCGAGGGCCACGTCTGAGCGAAGTAGTTGCGCTCCCAGAACGGCGACCATGGAAGCACAATGAGCAACAGGCCGACCTCGAGGAAGAACGCGGCGAAGAGCAGGCGACGAAACAAGAACGCTACCCTCTCGCCTGCACCCTGGCGAGGCGCCTGATCCGGACTGCCACGTCGCGATACTCGCCCCCGTTGGCCTGCAGCCCCATGCAGATCGCCAGCGCGCGGGCCATCTCGCCGGCCGATTCGAGCGCGTCGCCCAATTCGTACAGAAGCAGATGGCCCTGGTCCCGCGCCGACGCTTCGGCGGCGCGCTCGAGCCATTCAATGGCCTGCGCCATCATGCCGCGCTCACGGTAAATGCGGCCGAGGAGCCAGGCGGTCGCGAAGCGCAGGCGCGGCGCGCGGGTCGCCGCCTGCAACGCTGGCAGGCATTCCTCAATTCGCCCCGCGTTGTACAAGGCCAGCCCGCGTTTGTACTCTTCCTCAGTCGCAATCGCCGCCGCCTCATCGTGCACGTGCCAGAAGACGGGGTCGATGTCGGTTGAATCAACAGGTGAGCCGACACGTGCGGGCGTGTTCGTGGACTGTGACGGCTTCTGAATATCCTCGAGCGCGACGCTGAGATCGACTTCAACGTTTGCAGAGCGGCCGTGCGCAATCGGCGGCGGCGTTCTCAAATCGCCCGCTGGGCTCTGCGGTTCTGTGGGGTTCGGGCTGACCTCGACCTGCTGGGAAATCTCTGTGCGCACTGCTGGCTTTGCCAACGGTGACGGAGGCTCGGAAAGCAGCGGATCGCTCAGGGAACGACGCGGACGTACTCCACGATTACCTGATCCAGCTTTCCCCTGCCGGAGCAGTTTCTCGGCATTGCGCAGAGTTGCAGCGCGATCAATCGGCACGTGATGGACTAATCAATCGTATCAAACAGCGTCGGCGGCCGAAACGATCGGCGATGCGCGTTTGAATAGCCATAGCGAGCGACCGCTTCGAGATGATCGGCCGTGGCGTACCCCTTGTGCCGATCGAAGCCGTACCGGGGATCGCGACCGTGCAACGCGCGCATTTCCCGGTCGCGGGCCACCTTCGCGATGATCGACGCGGCGGCAATCACGGAACAGCGCCTGTCCCCGTGCGGCACACCGCGTTGCGCCATCGGGAGTTCCGGCACACGGAAAGCGTCGACCAGCACGATGTCTGGCAACGGCACCAACTCGAGCACGGCCCGCCGCATCGCCCTGAGCGACGCCTGGTGGATATTGAAGTGGTCGATCTCTCCCGGATCGGCCGAGGCAATCGCCCACCCCACCGCGTGCTCGAGGATTCGATCGAAGAGCCGCTCTCGCTCGGCCGCCGGCACAAGCTTCGAGTCGCAGACGCCCCTGATGTGTCGGTCCGGGTGCAGCACGACGGCCGCCGCGACGACCGGGCCGGCCAGACAACCGCGCCCTACTTCATCCACCCCAGCCACATGACAGAACCCGACACGGCGCAGCGCATTCTCCAGCGTCCGCATGGCCGGAACGCGCATCTGCCTTCTAACTTCTCCCTTCTACCTTCTGGCCCTCGCGGATCCGCGCGGCCTTGCCCCTGAGCTTCCGCAGGTAGTACAACTTCGCCCGGCGGACCTTCGCCGAGCGCACGACTTCCACTTTCTGGATCGTCGGCGAGTGCAAGGGGAAGATGCGCTCGACTCCCTGCCCGAACGACACCTTCCGGACCGTGAAGGAGGCCCGCGAGCCGCCGCGATGCATCCCAATCACGATGCCCTCAAAAACTTGAATGCGCTCCTTGTCGCCCTCGCGCACCTTGACGTGCACGCGGACGGTATCGCCCGACTTCATGTCCGGCCGCTCCGCCAACTGCGATTTCTCTACCAACTCCATGGCGCCCATGTCCCACCTCGCTATTCTTTCTGGCGCTCGGCGACCAGTTCCCGTAAGATCTCCCGTTCCTCGTCGTCCAGCGCCGCACCCGCCAGCAGATCGGGTCGCCGCGCGATGGTCCGCGTCAGCGCCTCGCGCTTGCGCCATCGGCGAATCTCGGCGTGGTTGCCCGACAGCAGCACCTCGGGAACCCCTGAGCCGCAAACTTCGGCCGGTCGCGTGTACTGCGGAAAATCCAGCAACCCCCGGCTGAACGAATCTTCCGCCACCGACTGGCTCTCGCCCACCACACCCGGTACCAGCCGCGCGACGGCATCGACGATCACCAGCGCTGCTAGCTCTCCTCCGCTCAGCACGTAATCACCGATGGAGATTTCCTCGTCCACCCTGGTTCGCACGCGCTCATCTACGCCCTCGTACCGGCCGCACAGCAGCACGAGGCGCGCCGACCGGCCCAAGCGCTGCGCCGCGTCCTGCGTGAAGCGCGTCCCCTGCGGGGAGGCGAGGAGAACGGTCGAAGCCTCTTCAGTTTCGGCCTCGATCGCGTCCAGGGCCCGGAATATCGGCTCCGGCTTCAGAACCATCCCCGGCCCGCCCCCGTACGGCACATCGTCTACGACGCGATGCCGATCCCTCGCGAACGCGCGAAGATCGTGCACCTTGACGTCAACTGTTCCGCGGTCGATGGCGCGGCCCACAACTCCCACAGCGAGCGCCTGCTCGATCATCGCCGGAAAAATCGTCACGATGTCGAACCGCATAACAGAAAGTCATTGGCTCCGCTGGTTCAAATCCAATAATCCGTCCGGCGGATCGATCACGATCCGTTTCGCGGCCGGATCTACGATCGTGCAGATCTCCCTCGCGAGCGGCACCAGCACCTCGCCGCCGGTGGTCTCGACAACCAGTCGGCTACCGCCCATCGTGCCCTCCACGCCAATCACCGCGCCGATCGGCTCGCCCGCCCGCGTCTCGACGCGGCAGCCAACCAGGTCGTGCTGGTAGAACGTCTCAGACGGCAGCGTCGCCAGCCGGTCCAGCGGCACCCGCAGCTCGGCGCCAGCGAGCGCACGGGCGGCGTTCATATCTTCGACGCCGCGAATCCCAATCACCGACCGCCCCTGCTGAAGCCTGACCGCCGTAATGGTTATCGGCTCGACCCGTCCCAATCGATTAATGAAGAGCTCAGCCCCAGGCTGAAACCGTTCGCCTGGAAAGTCGGTTTCAAGGTTCACGATTACCTGGCCGCGGATGCCGTGCGTCCTGGCAATCCGCCCGACGACTGCCATCTCGTCCCATTTCGCTACCATTGCACGAGTGCCCAGTTGCAGCAACGAGGGCACGATTCACCCCTTGTACGGCGCGTCTCGTATTTCGAGCGTGACCGTCTTGCCTTCTTTTTCTCCGGCGGAGGCCGCAAGCGTGCGCAGCGCGGCCGCCGTGCGCCCCTGCTTCCCAATTACACGTCCGAGCTCGCCTGGGGCGACATACAGCTCGACGAGGGTCGTCCCTCTGTGCAGTGATTCCTTCACGTGCACCTCATCCGGTCGGTCGGTCAATGCGCACGCGAGAACCTCGACGACTGCACGAACGCCGTTCGCCTCGTTCATCGCGCCGGTTCCGCCGCGGGAGGAGCCGCCGATGTGGTCAGATGTCGCGCGATGAGCGTCCGGACGGAATCGGACGGCCGCGCGCCCCGCTTGATCCAGTAGTTGACACGCTCCTTGTCCACCTTGACCACCGCGGGTTTCGCGCGCGGGTTGTAGTGGCCGAGAATCTCGACGAATCTGCCATCGCGAGCCGCCCGTGAGTCGGTAACCACCACGCGGAAGAACGGGCGCTTCTTGGAGCCCTCCCGTCGAAGACGAATCATGACCATCTTGCTCTCCTGAAAACGGCCCGAGGCTCTCACGGACCGAAATGTGCCGCCGTGCCCGCTACACGCGATTGCGCAGCCTCTGCATCGCTCGCCGACGCGCCTGCTTCCCGCCGCCGGACAGCCCGGCCATGCCACCGAACGACTTCAACATCTTCTGCATCTGCACGAACTGCTTCAGCAGCCTGTTCACTTCTTCCACCGACGTTCCGCTGCCCTTCGCGATCCGCTTTCGACAGCTGCCGTCGATGATGTGGTGCTTCCGCCGCTCGTCCGGCGTCATCGAGTTGATGATCGCCTCCACCCGGCTCATCTGCTCGGCCCCTTCGACACTGTCTAGAAGGGGCTTGCCCCCCGCGAGCGCTTTGACGGCGCCCGCCCCGGGCAACATTCCCACGATCTGCTCGAGCGGTCCCATCTTCCGGATCGTCTTGAGTTGATCGCGAAAATCATCGAGCCTAAACTCGCTTGCCCGGATCCTCTCTTCAAGCCGCTCAGCATCCCCTTCGTCGATCGCCGCCTCGGCCCGCTCGATAAGCGAGAGCACGTCGCCCATGCCGAGCACGCGTGAGACCACGCGCTCCGGATTAAACGGTTCGAGATCTTCCAACCGCTCGCCAATACCGGCAAACGCGACCGGCACGCCGACGACCGACGCCACAGATAGCGCCGCGCCGCCGCGCGCATCGCCGTCTAGCTTCGTGAGCACGACGCCGGTGATCCCCACGCGGCGATTGAACTCCCCCGCGCTCTTGACCGCATCCTGCCCGGTCATCGCGTCGGCGACGTACAGCAGGTCGCTTGGGTCCGTCGAATTCTTGATCGCGGCGAGCTCGGTCATCAGGTCGTCGTCGATGTGCAGCCGGCCCGCCGAGTCGATGATGACGACGTCGAAGCCGAGATTCGTCCCTTCGCCGACCGCGCTCTTGGCGCGCGAAACCGGATCCGTCTGGCCGGCCAGATCGTGCACGCGAACCGACGCTTTCTCCGCAACGACGCTCAACTGCTGAATCGCAGCGGGCCGCTTCACGTCGGTTGAAACCAGCAACGAATGGTGTCCCTGCTTCGTCAACCACTTCGCGAGCTTGCCGGCCATCGTCGTCTTGCCGGCACCCTGCAGGCCCAGCAATAGGACGACGCGTGGCCGTCTGTTCGTCGGCTGGAGGCCGCCTTCGGCGTTGCCAAAGAGCGCCACCATCTCCTCGCGGACGATCTTGACGACCTCCTGCGACGGCGAGAGGCTGTGCATGACATCCCGGCCCATCGCGCGATCGCGGACGCGGTCGACAAACGCCTTGACGACCTTGAAGTTGACGTCGGCCTCGAGCAGAGCCAGCCGAATGTCGAGCAGCGCGGCTTCGATGTTGTCGGGTGTCAGCCGCGCCTCGCCGCGAAGCGCCTTGAAGACGGCCTGCAGGCGGCCACCGAGAGACTCAAACATGGACCGAGGACCGCTAAGCTATTCTAGCTGAAACTCTTATCGTAATGGATGGGGTTACAGGCTGTCAACATAAGCTCTCGCGAGCCGACCGATTCAAACGTCAGACGCTGGAGAGCTTGTGCCCCAGTTTTTCCTTCTTCGTCTTGAGGTAGCGGCGCGTCGATTCGGAAGCGGGAATTTCGAGCGGCAGCCATTCAGAAATTGACAATCCGTAGCCCTGGATCCCGACGAGCTTTCGCGGATTGTTGCTCAGAAGCCGCATGGACCGGACGCCGAGCGCGCGCAGGATCTGCACGCCGACGCCGTAATCGCGCTGGTCGGGTTTAAAGCCGAGCCGCTCGTTGGCCTCGACCGTATCGCAGCCCTCGTCCTGCAGCCCGTAGGCGCGAATCTTGTTCACGAGGCCGATTCCGCGGCCCTCCTGATTCAAGTACAGCAACACGCCCCGCTCTTCCTGCGCGATCCGCCGCATCGCCGCCTCGAGCTGCGCGCCGCAGTCGCAACGAGTCGAGTGAAGCACGTCGCCGGTGAGGCACTTCGAGTGCACGCGCACCAGTACGTCGTGACCGTCTGTGACGTTGCCGCGTACGAGGGCGACGTGCGTCTGCTTCTCGAGCTGGTTCTCGAAGGCGTGGATCTGGAACTTGCCGTGCGAAGTCGGAAGCTGGGCGGTCGCCACGCGCCTCACCAGCGACTCGGTGCGCATGCGGTACTGGATCAGGTCAGCAATTGTGATCATCAGAAGCTCGTGCTTCCTTGCAAACTTGGTCAACTGGGGCACGCGCGCCATGGTGCCGTCGTTGTTCATCACTTCGCAGATTACGCCTGCGGGATAGAGGCCCGCGATCCGCGCGAGATCGACCGCGGCTTCGGTCTGGCCAGCCCGGACGATGACGCCACCGGTCCGCGCCCGCAGCGGAAACGTGTGACCCGGACGCGCAAGATCGGAGGGGCGCGTCGCCCTATCGATCAGCGCGAGCACCGTTGCCGCGCGATCGGCCGCCGAGATACCGGTTGTCGTCCGGCCCTTTGCTTCGACCGGCACGCAGAACGCCGTGCCGAACCGCGAGGTGTTCTGCGACACCATGAGCGGAATCTCCAGCTCGTCCAGCCGCTCCGATGTCAGGGACGTGCAAATCAGCCCGCGGCCGTATCGGGCCATGAAGTTGATGGCCTCGGGCGTGACTTTCTCGGCGGCGATCGTCAGATCGCCCTCGTTCTCGCGGTCCTCGTCGTCTACGACGACAACGATCCGGCCGGACTTAATGGCTTCGACGGCATCCTCGACGCGTGCGAACGGACGCGACCGCCGGCGTGCGCCTTTAATAATTTCGATTTGTCGGTCCATCGTCTCTCAAGGCCCTACCACGGGGCCACGCAAGCAACAGGAGGTTACCTAATTACTCCCACTTACTACCACTACTACCACGTCCGGACCCAGGCGGCGGCAATCCCGCAAGTTCCACGGCCCTGACCACGTACTTCCCGACCATGTCGCATTCCAGGTTGACGCCATCGCGCAACTGCGCGCGCTGCAAGTTCGTGTGCGCCAGCGTAAACGGGATGATCTGCGTATCGAACCGGCCGTCGTCGAGGTCCGCGACTGTCAAGCTAATCCCGTCCACGGCAATCGACCCCTTCTGCACGATGTAGGGCGCCAGGCGCGGTGGAAAACTGACCGTCAGCCAGTGAAAATCCGCGTCCGGCCGCAGCTGCTCGATGTGGCCCATGGCGTCCACATGCCCATGCACGAAGTGACCACCCAGCCGGCCGTCCGCGCGAAGCGGCCGCTCGAGGTTTACGACCACGCTCGGCGACAAGGATCCGAGCGTTGTCACCCGCAGCGTCTCGGGGCTAATGTCGGCGCAAATCTCGGAGTCTTCGACGAGAATTACCGTGAGACACACGCCGCTGACTGCCAGGCTGTCGCCCGGCGCGAGCTCGCACGCAAGCTGCGATCGGATGCGCAGTCGCTTGCCGCCGCTCGCGGGCGTGCAATCAACCACCTCGCCGACCGCTTCAACGAGGCCCGTGAACATACCCTTCGATGAGGACGTCCGGGCCGAGTGGCTCGACCCGGCGCTCCATGAGCTCGGAGGTCGAAAACGACCGGCCATTCAGGAACCGGAGCCCGCTGGGGCCTAGGACGTGAGGCGTCACGTAGAGTCGCACAAAGTCCGCCACGCCCTCGTCCAACGCCGCCCGATGCACGGCTGCCCCGCCTTCCAGCAGAAGCGAGCTGATCTGTCGTGCGCCGAGGCGTCCGAGCGCGGCTCGCAGACTCCCGTCGGGGGCTATTTCGAGCGTGGCGCCCCGCTCTTCGAGGCGCCTGCGCAGTGCCACCCGTCGAGCCCCTGAAGCCGTCGTGACGATGATGACAGGGCCGGCTTCGGGTGTCGAGAGCACCCGCGCGTCGGGTGGCGTCCGCAGCTCGCGGTCGAAAATGACCCGCGTGAGCGGCCGTTCGCGGTACGTGTCACGGGAGGTGAGCAGCGGATCGTCGGCGAGAATCGTTCCCACACCGACCCCGATCGCGTCGATTTCGGCGCGCACGCGCTGCGCGTGCCGATTGGCGGGTGCCGAGGTGAGCTCAGTCGGGCGTCCCAGCGCTGCCGTGATGCAGAGGTCGAGGCTCACCGCCGCCTTGAGAACCACAAACGGACGCCGCTCCCGAGTCAGCGTGAAGAACGGCTGATTGAGCCGTGTCGCGGCCACGCCGCACATGCCGACCTCCACACTCACACCCTGGCTCCTTAAGTACGCAAAGCCACGCCCACTGACGCGCGGGTAAGGATCCTCGCCCGCCGCGACCACATGGGCGATTCCGGCTTCGACAATCCGCACGACGCATGGGCCCGTCCGGCCCATGTGGCTGCAAGGCTCCAACGTCGAGTACAGCGTGCCTCCCCGCGCTCGCGTGCCTGCCATATCGAGCGCGTGCACTTCGGCGTGCGGTTCGCCCGCGCGCCGGTGATATCCGTGCCCCACGACGACGCCGTCGGCCGACACCACGACCGCGCCGACCAGCGGATTCGGACTGGCCTGTCCCCGGCCGCGCTGGGCGTGGAACAGCGCGCGTCCCATGTAGTCGGACGGCTGCAGCACCTGCTTCACCATGTCTCTTCAAAGAGGCCATCAACGTACTCGTCTACCGAAAACGGAACGAGATCGTCGATGTTTTCCCCGACGCCCACGTAGCGGATCGGGAGCTTCAGATCGTGCGCGATCGCGACGGCGATGCCGCCCTTCGCCGTGCCGTCGAGCTTGGCCAGTACGATGCCGTTCACGCCAGCGGCGCTCGTGAACTCACGCGCCTGCGCGAGGCCGTTCTGACCCACCGTGGCGTCGAGCACGAGCAGAACCTCCTGCGGCGCCCCGGGTGCCTCTCGCGCGGCCACGCGCCGGATCTTGTCGAGCTCCTTCATCAGATTCACGCGCGTGTGCAGCCGGCCGGCCGTGTCGATGATCACAAGGTCGCGTCCGCTGGCCTTGGCCGACGAAATCGCGTCGAACACGACTGCCGCTGGATCGGCGCCCTCCTTCGCGCGTACCATGTCGACGCCGGCCCGGCCGGCCCAGATCTCGAGCTGCTCGACGGCAGCCGCGCGAAACGTGTCGGCGGCGCACACAACCGCCTGGCGACCATCCTGCTTCATCAGGTTTGCCAGCTTTCCGACGGTCGTCGTCTTGCCAGTGCCGTTGACCCCGACGATCAGGATCACCTTCAGCCGACCCGACGCCTCGACTGGCGCATCGAGGATGTCGAACACGCCGCGGATTTCCCGCTTTACGAGATCCCGGAGGCTCTCGCCATCGCGCGAGGCGTACCTCACCGCCGCGATAATGCGCCCAGTGGCGGCGACGCCGATGTCGGCCGCAATGAGTAGCTCTTCGAGCGCGCCGATCGTGTCGACGTCGAGGGGAAGCCGGCGACGATCGGGCTCATCGGCGTGTCGGGCGATTTCGTCGAACCGCTCGACGATGTGCTGCTTGGTGCGGGCGAGACCGTCACGAATCCGCCCGAGGAATCCCATCGACCGCATCTTACAGGTTCTACGGTTAGAACACTTGAACCCTCTGAAGGGATCAAGCCGTCTCAGCCTCGGCCCGCTGGCGCCGAAGCATCAGCGCCTCGACCGCCGTACGTACATCCGATCGGCCATCGAGCACGGCGGCCATCTGGGTCGTAATCGGTAGCTCGACGCCGTAACGGCGGCCGAGCGCGAGCGCCGCCCTTGTCGTGTTCACCCCTTCAGCGATCATCTTCATCCCGGCCAGGATGTCAGACAGACGCCGTCCGCGCGAGAGCTCGACGCCCACATGGCGGTTGCGGCTCAACGTACCCGTGCAGGTCAAGACCAGATCGCCCAGGCCGCTCAGGCCTGCCGTCGTCTCACGCTGGCCGCCGGCGGCGCAGGCCAGCCGCGTAATTTCCGCCAACCCGCGCGTGATCAGCGCCGCAAGCGCGTTGTGTCCCAGGCCCAAACCTTCGACAACCCCGGCCGCGATCGCGATGATGTTCTTCAGCGCGCCGCCTATCTCGACACCGATCACGTCTGACGATCCATACAGGCGGAAGAAAGGCCCTCGAAACTCCTCCTGCACCAGTTCGGTGGCAACGGCATCACTGGAGGCTGCGAGCACCACTGTGGGAAGCTGGCGCGCGACCTCAATCGCGAAACTCGGGCCTGACAGCACCACCACCGGACGGCCGGCACCAAGCTCCTCTGTGATCACCTGCGACATGCGGAGCAGCGACTCCGTCTCGAGCCCCTTGGTCGCGCTCACAATCGTCGCGTGGGGTCGAATGTGCGGTCGGACCGCCTGAATCACCGCGCGGCAGCCGTGAGAAGGGACCGCGGAGACGACCAGTCCGCTGCCGCCGAGTGCCGTCTCGAGCGTGTCGGTAACCAGCACGCGGTCTGGCAGCAGCATGTCCCCCAGGTACACGGGATTGGCGCGGCACGACGAAATTTTGGCGGCGAGTGCCGGATCGCGCGCCCAGAGTCGTACGTCGTGACCGACGCGTCCGAGATGCATCGCCAGTGCCGTTCCCCAAGTGCCAGCACCCAGCACGGTTACCGTGCCCATCTAGTGAATCCTCACCCCGAGCCGCCGCTCGGTGCCCGCGCGTACGCGAGACACGTTGGATCGGTGCTGAAACACGATGAGAGCGGCCGCAGCCAGCGCAGCGGCGACGACCGGCGTCGGGCTCCCCGCCGCGTACACCATCGGCGTCAACGCAATCGACGCAAGCACCGAGCCGATTGAAATGTACTTCGTGATCCAGGCGCTCGCGATGAAGATCGCGACTGGCGGCAGGACCGCCAACGGCGACAGTACTAAGAAGACGCCGCACGCCGTGGCGACTCCTTTCCCTCCCTGAAAGCGGAACCACACGGGGTAGACGTGACCGACGATTGCCGCAAGACCCGCCGGCGCCGCGCCGGCGCTGTCCAGTTGTTGGGCCAGCAGCACGCCGCCCGCGCCCTTCGCCATATCGAGGAGCATGACGGTGGCCCCGGCGGTCGCTCCGAACACGCGCAGCACGTTGGCGGCCCCCGAGGTCCCGCTTCCAATCTGGCGCAGGTCAGACACGCCCCAGCGTCGAGCCAGGAGCAGTGCGAACGGGATGGAGCCGAACAAGTAGGACGCGAGAACGGCCAGAAGAGCGTTCAGGGACATGTCAGGCGCGCGCCAGCCAGGCGAGTATAGGTCGGTCCCGACGAGGATAGCCGACTTTGGAACAGTGTAACGGCGGCAACTACCATGCTGGCGACTTTCGCTCCGTGGATTTCGGGGGGCCAGTCCAACTTCGGGCTGTCGCCCCTCAATCCTCCTCGCCCCTCGGCCCGCTCGAGACGCCCCGACCTCCGGCGGTCGCGCCACCGACCCAGCGTCAGGTGAGGTTGAAACGGCCGCGGATCGAGGTCGACACCCGTCCGTTCGAGTCGCAATGCGACGCGCCGCTCTAGCTCGATCGTTTCACGCTCACCAGCCGTCATGCCGAGCCATAACACACGCGGTC
This sequence comes from Vicinamibacterales bacterium, assembly GCA_965197865.1. Classification (GTDB taxonomy): domain Bacteria; phylum Acidobacteriota; class Vicinamibacteria; order Vicinamibacterales; family CAVVIG01; genus CBDANZ01. The sequence goes on along the minus strand of CBDANZ010000004.1, from coordinate 434,027 downwards.
GACCCTGAGGCGGGAACACGCGGACGCCAGCGAACACGATCTCGAATGGCACCTGCGGGATGTCGGAGCTCATCGCGCCGACGATGGCCGCCGCGTGATCTTCGGAGACATCACCGATGAAGGCGAGGGTCAGATGGAGATGTTCAGGGCGAACCAGCCTCAACACCCGATCCGCGCGTCTTACCGCGGAGGCAACCCGATTCTGCTGGGCCACGATCGCCGCGCGCGCCTCGTCGGTCAGCTCGACGGCAACGAAAAGACGCATCTCGGCGGTGCTCAAGCCTCTCTCAGGGCCAGCTGGGACGCCGCCTCAAATGGGCAACAACTGCCATCCTACTGCGTGCTGAGTGCTGCATGCCGGCCGCCCTGGCGAAACCGGCGTGCTACACTAAAAATTTCGTCATTGGGTCATCATTCTCGATGGTGGATGTAGCTCAACGGTTAGAGCGCCGGACTGTGGCTCCGGAGGCTGCGGGTTCAAGTCCCGTCATCCACCCCACTCACTAAGTCATTGTTGTCCAGGCTCTTAGCTCCTGACGCCTCGCCTGGTCTTGACGAGTCGACCCGGGGGGCGGCGGCGCTTCTGTCCACCTCCCGATGAACGCGTGCGGGAACGGCCCGGCGCGGTCGGTGCGGACGGTATGAGGCGAGAACTCGGGATACGAGATTCCAGCTAGCAGGACGCCGTCTCGCAGGCCGTGCGCAGTTGTCAATCGGCGAGCAACGGCACGGTGGTCCTATCAATGACTTCGTCGCCGAACAGAGCCTCCCCGGCTGGCTGACCCGGCATGTCGACGCTGACCTCGATCCAGGGGCCTGGCCCCATGCGCGTTCCCTCTTGGCAGGCGGTGGTAGTGTGCGGTGTGGGCCGGAGGCTCGCAATAGCCTAGGGCCGCCGCGCGGGCGGTCGTCCGGCAGCCCGGCCGGATCTCACGAAGCGATCAGGTACCTGTTCAGAATCCTACTCCCAACGCATCTCGATTCTCGTCCCCTCCTCTTCCCCTCCCTGAGCCGTCCCTCGTGGCCGGATCGGGGCCTCGCCCTTCGGCGAACGCCTTCTCGTCGACGCGATAACCAATGAGTTGACCAGGGAGGCCGTAGTTGCCTTCGTGACACCGCGGCTCGTAATAGATTCGATTCGCCTGATCGTCTTGCTTCGAGAGTTCCTGCTTGACGGTCCACGGCCTTGTCCAGGTCGTCGGATCCTTGATCGTCACTTGGTACTCGAGCGTGTTCGCGTCGAGACGTGTCCAGCGCTCGACGAGATGCAAGTTCTCACGTGAGCCTCTGAAGTCAGTCTTTGGGGTGAAATTCGTGACGTCGACGACCAGCGTCTGGCCCTCCCAGCGGCCACGTGAGTCTCCCCACCACCGGCGGATGTGTGAAGGTAGATGTGGACTCCCGTCCACGGGGATGATGCGCGGCCACCCCTGCCCCTGGCCCACATCGTAGTAAATCGACACCGTTCCGGGGGACTGCACAATCCGACGGAAGCCACGGAACCCTGGCAGGATGCTGGACATACAGCGCTCCCCCATGGTTGCTTCCTCTGGACTGAACCGTACCGGGTTTCTCGGAGACTGGATTCATTGAATCAGGCCACCTTGGCCTGCTCATAGTACTGCGCTTCAAACTCCGCCGGCGGCACGTCTCCAATCGGTCCCAGCAACCGCCGCATGTTGAACCAATCCACCCACTCCAGCGTGGCGAATTCCACGGCCTCGAGCGTGCGCCACGGCCCTCGTCGTCGAATCACCTCCGTCTTGTAGAGTCCGATCACCGACTCGGCGAGGGCGTTATCGAACGCATCGCCTTGGCTCCCGACCGATGGCGCAATGCCGGCGGCCGCGAGACGATCCGTGTACCGCATCGAAAGATACTGCGTGCCGCGATCGCTGTGATGCACGAGGCTGGTCAGCGCGTCGCCGCGGCGCGCGTAGATGGCCTGCTCCAAGGCGTCGAGCACGAAGTCCGTGCGCATCGAGGCCGACACCCGCCAGCCCACGATGCGCCGCGCGAAGACGTCGATCACGAACGCCACGTAGGTGAACCCACCCCAGGTCGCCACGTAGGTGAAGCCTGAGACCCAGAGCTGATTCGGACGGGTCGCCACGAACTGGCGATCGACGAGATCTGCGGGCCGGCTGCCATTGCCCGCGTGCGTGGTCGTGATCCACGCGCGCCCACGCCCCGCGCCTTCCAGGCCCATCGCCCGCATCAGCCGACCCACCGTGCCTCGTGCCACGCAGAACCCTTCGCGACGCAGCTGTTTCCAGACCTTGCGCGGCCCGTACACCTGATGATGCTCGTCATACACCCGCTGAATCTCCGGGCGCAGCGCATCATCGCGTTGTGCCCGGGCCGAGCGACGCGTCGGATCGACCTGCGCCGCCCGATGGCGGTGATACGTCGAGGGGGCGATCGGCAGCACGGTGCAGATCGGCTCGACCCCGTACTGATCCCGATGGTCGTGAATGAAGCGAACCATCACTTCCCGCGGCGGTCGAGCTCCGCCTGGGCAAAATACGCGGACGCCTTCCGCAGGATCTCGTTCGCCCGCTTCAGCTCGCGAACCTCGCGCTCCAGTTCCTTGAGGCGCTCTCGCTCGCTCGTCGTCAACCCTGGGCGATAGCCGGCGTCACGCTGTGCCTGGCGTACCCACTTCCGTAGCGTCTCGGCCGTGCAGCCAAGCTTCGGCGCCACCGACTGCAACACGCCCCACTCCGACGCGTGGGTGGCGCGATGCTCCTCGACCATCCGAACCGCGCGCTCACGCACCTCCGGAGAAAACCGACTTGGACGTCCCATAGACCCCATCCTCCCAAGTAATGAGGTCTCCGAGAAACCCGGTACGGTTCAATCCCGGCTACACGGCCACCGCAAGCTTCGGTCAGGTGATTATTGGGACGCTGTATGGCGTACTGGACGGTGCGGTCGCCGGAGCCGTCTTCGCCTGGCTCTACAATTCTTGCGCGAGCCGCCTGAGTACGTCGGCGTAGGGCGTGGAGCGATTCAATCTCCCCTGAAGGCCCGCGAAGCTAACCCCGGTGCGGGAGGTGTGAAGCGGATGTGAAACTCTGCGCACGAAACGGTCGTCTAAGAAGGAACGTCGCCCGAACGTCCGACGAACAAGCCCAAACAAATCCTAGGCGACCCGACATCATCAGGCCTTTCGCTTTCGACTGCGGATCCGGAGGCTGCGGGTTCAAGTCCCGTCATCCACCCCAACTAAACTATTCTAGCTATTCATCTTCTAGGCCTCGCCGATCAGCGTCTCCAGCACGTCTCTACAGTTTCGCCCAGGCGACGGTTGATCAAGCAGCCGGATCGAGCCAACGATTCCCGCCGGATTCAGGTGCATGTACTGCTGTGTGCCGCTGACGTCCTGATGGCCAGCCAGCTCCTAGATCGCGCGAGCCGGTGCGCCGCGCATCGCCAGATCGGAACAGAACGTATGCCGGAGCATATGAATGCCGTAGCGAGCGATTGCGGCCCACCCAGTCCCTGACGGCCAAGATGATTCTTCACAATACGAAGCGACGAGGGCGATGCGGGCGGCCGCCTTGTTCAGAGGCCAGGCGTGAGGCTGAACTGTACAAAAAAGCGAGATGCCGCCAAAGCGGCATCCCGCGGATAATCCGAGTCTGAAGCGCCCGCGCTACCGGAGAACGGCCGTAGCCGCCGGGATCGGATTGGCGATCGCCACGCCGGTGTTGTCGAAGAAGATCGTGCCTCGTGAGTCGGTCGCAAAGGAGCGCTGCGCAGTCGACCCGATGCTCACCGCCACCGTGGCGCCAAAGTAGCTCATCATCGCGTCGTTCGCCGACGCGTTACAGGTGTTGGCTGCGAGTGTCTGCACCGCGACCCTGGCCGAGGCGTCGGCGGCGAGCGACACGTTGTAGCCGTTCTTGCGCGACGGGTCCATCGACAGGTCGGGGCTGCTGAAGCCCACGTTGCTGCCAGGGGCCGGTTTCGAGAGGTCCGCCAGCGCCACGGCGTAGCCATTGGCGGCGCAGCTCGATGAGTAGGCCCCCTGCGCACTGTTAATGGCGCGCATCGAGCCGAGGGCCGACGACTCGTTGTCCGCCATGCGGGTGCGAAGCAGACCGGGCACCGCAATCGAGGCAATGATGCCGATGATCGCCACGACGATCAGCAGCTCGATGAGCGTGAAACCTTTGGCGTCTCGCATCTTTATTGTCCTGGCTCCCTGACGATTAATAGTTGAAGGACCTAGTGAGGCCTGTCCCGATTCATCGTGGGGCAGAGCGTGCTGCCCATTCAGCAACGCCGGTGCCACTCATCAGGCCACGCGGCCTCGCTAGCTAAGTCGTTTATCTGCTGTACTTGCGACCGAGGCCTTGGAGAGATGTGTATGCGTAAGTTCGTCAGACTGACAATTCTTGTCGCCAAGCGGCGTCGAAGATCGTCAGCGGAGCAGGTCGGGATCGGCGGCAACATGGTGCAGGAGTTACGTTGATGGCGACGGTTCGGTCGAGACGGGTATCGCGCGCCTTGTAGACTTCCCCCAACGCCGCCCCGCACCGGGCGCGGAGTGGATTTTATACGGCCTGAGGCGCGTGCCGGGCGACAGCGACATAACCTACGTCGAGAGCGTACAGCTCGTGGAAGTACCGATGTCGCCCCACTGAGGGACATGGCCCCCCGTAGCTAGTTCGCTTCCAGTCATTTAGGCCTTCTAGCGCGCCGCGAGGAAACGTGTCAAGGGTCGCGCCAGTCGCGAGGCCAGATGCAGTCGGGTGGACGTTGTATACGACCCAGTGAACCCACGTCATTTTCGGCGCGGTTGGATCAGGGGCGTCAGGATCATCGACGATCAAATCTAGACTTTTCGTACCCCACACCCGGTACGCCTCGCCCTCCGGCCCACCCCGATCTTCGCGGTGACTTCGTACCGGCCGAGGCGAGTGCCTGGCCGAAAAGCCATGGTCAGTCGACGAGCGCCTGGTATACGAGGGCTCGCACCTTGCCCTGGTCGTCAATGCCTCCGGCCGGAATGAGCTGCGTCAGGTACACGACCACCAACTCCTCCTGCGGATCGACCCAGTACCTCGAGTGATACGCGCCTCCCCACCCGTACTCGCCAACGGAGCCAGGTAGCCCGCGCGCGCCGAGATCGGTCACGACCGAAAACCCCAGACCGAACCCTCGCCCGGGTCGAAACGGGATATCGCCAAGGTGGTCGACCGTCATCAGCTCAACCGTCTTCGACGTGAGGATGCGGACGCCGTTGAGCGTGCCACCGTTCAGCATCATCTGCAGGAATCGGCCATAGTCACTCGCCGTCGAGAGCAACCCGGCCCCTCCAGAAAAGCTCTTGCGCGGACCCTCCAAATAGGCGCCCTGCCCCACCATCTGGCCCGGATCCGGGGCGCGCTTGATGCCGTCCCGCGTCGCCGAGTAAACGACGGTCAGGCGGTCCGCCTTGTTGCGCGGCAGATAGAAGTGGGTGTCCCGCATGCCAAGGGGTTCGAACAGGCGCTCCCGCATGAACACATCCAGCGCTTGGCCGCTCACGCGCTCGATCACCGCGCCCAGGATGTCCGTGTTGTAGCCGTAGATCCATCGCGTGCCGGGGTGCGCATCGAAGGGGAGTGCGGCGAGACGTGCGATGGTGTCGCGGATCGGCTCGTCCCGGTTCGCAAAGTACCAGCCGGTGATGCCCGCTTCCTCCCAGCGGTCGCTGGCCGCCCCGGTGCCGTAACTGATGCCGGCCGTGTGGGTCAACAGATCCCGGATGGTGATGGGACGGTTGGAATCAACCACGCGGTAGCCGCCGTTGTCGTCCGGCACCGCGACCGTCGTCTTCTGGAACTCCGGCAGATACTTCCCGACCGGGTCAGTGATTAACAGGCGTCCTTCCTCCTGCAGCATTAGCACCCCCACGCTGATAGGGGCTTTCGTTTGAGACGCGATGCGAAAGATAGAGTCTGTCGCCATCGGCGCGCCTGCTTCGTGGTCGCAGTAACCGAACGCCTCCAAATAGGCCACTTTACCCCGCCGGACGACTATCGCCACGGCACCCGCGAGATGTCCGTCGTCAACGTAGGTCTGCATCGCGTCGCTCAGGCGCTCAAGGCGCTCTGACGACAGCCCCACCTCCTCGGGCTCGGCGTGAAGAAATTCCTGCGCGAGTGCGAGCTGGACGCTCAACGCCAGCAGCGCGCCGGTTATGACGAGCCTTCGGACTAGTGATGTCATGACGATCTCCCCAGTTCTCCGTGTCACTGTCGCGGTGTCTCCCGACATTTGTGGGTAACCTCGGTACCGAGGTTCCTATCCCTCACCCGATACACCTCCCCCGTTCCGCTCGCACCAAGGGGCCGCGCCAATTTCATGGGGGCCGAGGCGAGTACCGGGGTCAGGGTCACGGGAAATGAACGCTCGGATTATATGGGGAGATGCTGTGGAATTGGGCCTTTGCAGGCGTAGGGATTTTCGGGGGTTTCCCCCACCGCCGCGGTAGCTGTGACCGGCATCAAGACGATACCCGACTCTCGCGATACGCTGAGGGCTTCCCTAATCCTCAAATTAGCTAGTCGCCAAGCCGACACGCGTCACAAACTGACGGCTCAGCGCGGGTTTCGTGTTCTTGAAAAGAGCAGTTCTCCCATGAACACGTGGTTCCCGTGGCTCGCCGACGTGTCAATCGTCATGGTCTGCCCTCTTCGCTGATGGATGGTGCACGCAGGGCTCAACGCAAAGGGGCAGGCGCCTCGATGGGCACGAGCGGCGAGGGGAGCGCGACCAACGGCGGAGGCGGCGATGGAATGCGCTGCCACTCGGTGACCACCGTCGTCATCTCGGAGCGAAACACAAACCCGGCCGCTCCCGCGCCGGCCGCCCATCACGACGATCACGCCAGCCATCCGTAAGACGGACGCCTTCGTCTCGGGGGCCACGAGATCGAGATCTCTCGCGGCCCGCACCACAAGCCGCGCGTCAATTACGCTGGCTGACAACTCGTGTCCCTCCGACAACGCGCCGTCGCACAGCAGATTCACCACCCGCGGCACGCCGCGCGACAGCTCGTAGATCCGCGTGATTGATCGTCACACTCGACGCGCGGGCGGGTGCCAGCACCCGCTGGCCGATGCGCGACATATCCGGCGATTTCGTCGCTCGACAGCGGCCCCAGCGTCCAGCGAACTGATATTCGCTGGCTGAGCTGGCGAAGCTCCGGACGGGCGAGCGTGTCGAGCAGGGCCGACTGGCCGACAAGCACAAACTGCAGCAGCTGGTCCGCGGCGATCTCCAGATGCTCTTGTACATGATGCAGCTCGCGGCGATTTCCGAGGACCCATGGTTCTCGCGCGTGCAGTCGCTGGAGTGGGCTGACCACGCGGCGCTGGATCTCGATCCCATGCCAGGCGTCACCTTCGACCGTGTCCTAGCAGTCCGTATATGGACTCCTCCCGGTGATCAAGCGAGTGGGTCGTGACGGTCGGTCCTTCGCGTCGGTTGCGGTCGTATATCCGGCCTGTCCGTGGAGAGCCTTTGCCTCCTGGCCAACATGGATAGTCGCGCACCGCGGGCCAATCGTGGTGCCGGCGTCGAGCGCCAGGGCTGCTATCGGCCTGATGCGGTGTCGGTCGGACCGAAGGGCCATGTCAGGGTCACTCGCTCAGCATCTCGCGTGGAGGTGTAGCTCGGGTTACGCCGCGTCCGGCAGTGCGCAGGGCACATCCTTGTGCCAAACCGCCCAAACGAGTCGGCCGAGTTTGTTCGCCACGGCAATCGTGGCTTTGTTGTAGCCGCGCCGCGCGTGCACCGTCATCGCCCAGTGGTGCAGACGCGTGAGGGGCTGCTGGGCCGCCCGGCGCCGGTGGGCCGACGCGAGCACCGCGCGCGCGCCGTGGGTGAGCAAGCACCGGAGATACACGTCCCCGCGTTTACTGATCCCCCCGAGGCGCCGCCGCTGCCCACTCGAGTACTCGCGCGGCGTCAGGCCGAGCCAGCTGGCAAACTGGCGCGCGCGCCGGAATGCGTGGATGTGCCCGACGGTGCCGACGAGGGCCGTGGCGGTCAACAGCCCAATCCCGGGAATCGTCCGCAGTCGCATCACGACGGGGTCGGCGTCGGCCAGGGCGCAATTCCCGTTCCAGGCCGGCAATCCGAGCCTCAATCGCCCGCACTTCCTCGTGGACGCTCGTGAGCACCTGCCGCAGATGCCTCGGCAACACGGTGGCCGCCTCGTCGAGCAGCACAGGCAAGGCCCGCAGCGCCGCACAGGCCCCCGCCGGCAGCAGCAGCCCCTGTTCCCGCAAGAGCCCGCGTAACACATTGATGCGCGCCGTCCGCGTCGTCATCCACTGCTCGCGCACCCGGTGCAGCGCCACGAGCGCTTGCTGCTCGACCCGCTTCACCGGGACACGGGGTATCTCGCCCGACCGGATCGCCTCGCGGATCGCCTCCGCATCCGCCCGGTCCGTCTTGTTGCGCCGCACGTAGGGCCGCACGTACGCCGGGGGCACGAGGGTGACGCGATGGCCGTGTTGCTGGGCAACCCGCCCCCAGTAGTGGGCGGTGCCACACGCCTCCATCACCACATGGGTCGGCGGCGTCTGCGCGAGAAAGCGGGCGAACCGTGCGCGGTTGAGTCGCTGGCGCGACCACACGCGCCACCGGGCATTGGCGATCGCCAGCTCGAACACGGACTTTGCCAGGTCAACGGCCACTGCCGTAGCATCCATTTCGGTTTCCTCCTGGTTGTGGCTGATGGGCATCAGCTGATGCGGCACATCATGCCGCATCGGAACCGGGAGGAGTCCATACCATCATGGTGAAAGTCCGTCTGCATTCGACGAGCGATGCATCCTCGTGGCCTGCGTTGCTCCTCCATCAAATACAGGCGGTATTCTTGGTCGTCGCGCCTTGCCCGCGAGGCGCCTCGCTCGTCTCGGTGCAGCGCCCGACTTTCACCACGGACTGCTAGCGGTTGCACGATCGATCCGCGACGAGCTCGAATCGCTCGGCGGCGTTGGGTTTCCGAAAACGTCCGGCGCGAACGGCTTGCACATCTATGTTCCGCTGCCGCCTGAAACTCCGCACGAAGCCGGACTGATCTTCTGCCAGATCGTCTCCACCGTCGTGGCGCAGAAACACCCGAAGCAGGCGACGATCGAGCGGAGCATGCGCCGAAGGGGCACCCGCGTCTACATCGATTGCTCTCAGAACATCCTGGGCAAGACGCTCGCGGCCGCCTACAGCGCCCGCGCCAGCGAGTTTGCAGGCGTATCGACGCCTCTCACGTGGGATGAAGTGGACAGGGGCGTGCGCCGCGAGGACTTCACCATCCGCTCGGCGCCCGCGCGGCTGCACAAGATTGGCGACTTGTGGGCAGCGCTCCGGCGCGCAAGAGGCGTGGACCTGTCGCGCGTGAATCGCTACGCGGATCCCACGAGCGGCGGACGGAAGAGCACCGGAGGACGAAGGACCAAGAACTAAGGACCAAGGACTGCCCTTCCTGAGAGAATGGTGACATTTCATACCGGAGACATGGGTGACACCGTCCCCCTTGCAGTGGAGAGTGTCATGCCATGGAAGGAGTGTCAGGTCGTGAACGAGCGTCTCCGGTTCAGTGCCCGCCTAGTCGTCGGATCGGAGGCCAGCGAAACCCTGTCGAATTTCATAGATTCAGCGCGTACTTGCCCGTGACATCTTGAGTGAGGCCTCACGAAACTTGCGGGCGATTTGCACTTCCAGCTCGACCGCTCGTTCACGGGCCAGCCAAGCCTCCTCCCCGCGCGCCTTCCCGGGGGGGCGGCGTGTCCCTGCGACGCATGCGCGCGAAGTACTCGTCAAATGCGCGCATCGATTGGTAGCTCAGAGCCAGAATGATCGGCAGGTTGGCGAACAACATCACCCCCGTGCCCAGATCAGCGAGATTGCCCAGACCCACATCGCTGCGAATGAACTCCGGGAGGCTGGCCACAACCGTGAGCGCACAGTAGATGACCTTGTAGGGCACCACGGCTGACTTTCCAAACAGAAACACCATCCCCTGCTCCCCGTAGTAACTCCAGGAAATGATCGTCGACAGAGCGAAAAGCCAACACGCCACCGTCACGAGCCATTTCCCGAGGCCCGGAACCGACCGGTCGAACGCGTGACCGGTCAACGCCGCGCCGGTGAAATCCCGGTAAACGCCCGTGGAGACCAGCCGGGCGCCGCGCGGCGGCTCGTCCCAACGGATCACCAGATTGCCAGGTGCGTCCACGTCGCCACGGCCTAGGTCGGCGATGGCGATTCGGCCGGTGATCTTTACACGACGATCGCCGGTGGTTGGCGACGACTGCGGCATCTCGGCCAGCAGAAAAAATCCATTGCCCTGCTCCCAACTGTCAGGCGGCGCCAGAGCCGGCAGCGCATTGAGCGTGACCGATGCGTCGACCCGGGCCCCGGTCGTCGTCTGAACGATCTCGATGGGGCCGTTGAATCGACCCACGGCCTCGCGGTTCCAGGTGCCCGTGGCAAGGATTACGAGCGCCGTCAGGGTGCAAACGACACAAGTGTCGATGAACGGTTCCAGGCCCGCGACCACGCCCTCCCGCACCGGTTCGTCCGTCCTCGCCGCCGCGTGGGCGATCGGCGAAGACCCCTGACCCGCCTCATTGGAAAAGAGGGCGCGACGCAGTCCCGTCGTCAATCCAAACCACGCGGTCGCACCCAGGAAGGCGCCCGAGGCGTGGGCCGGGCTGAACGCGTCCTGGACGATGAACAACAGCAGCGCCGTAACGTTCGCCGCCTCATGGACCAACACGATCATGCCCGCAACGAGATAGAGGCCGCACATGAACGGGACCAACCGGCCCGCCACCACCCCAATCCGCGTGACGCCGCCAATAATGACCAGCGCGGTCAAGACCGAGAGCACGATGCCGCTAGCCACCTGGGGGATCCCGAAATACTCGTTCGTAATGTTGGCGACGTTCCAGGCCTGGAACATGTTTCCGCCCGTCACGGTGGAGATGAGCAACGTGACGCAGAAGACGGCACCGGCAATCCAGGCGAGCGGTCTGGCCACGTCGCCGAACCGGTCGCCGATCCCGCGTGTGACCACCCACATCGCCCCGCCGTGCGGATTGCCGCGCTCGGACGTGTCCCGGTACATCATCGCCAGCGTGACCTCGACGCTCTTGATCGCCATCCCGAAGAAGCCGGCCATCCACATCCAGAACAGGGCACCCGGGCCGCCGAGGCCGATCGCGAGCGCGACGCCGCCAATATTCCCCAGGCCGACGGTTCCCGACAGCGCGGCCGACAGGGCTTGGAAGTGGCTGATGGCCCCTGGATCCCGCTCGTCGTCGTACTTGCCGCGAAGAACCTGGACGCCGTGCGTCAGAGCCCGGTACTGGACGAACCTGCTCCAGATGGTGAACAGCAGCCCCACGCCCAGCAAGACGACGAAGGTGTGCGTACCCCACAGAGCCGAAATGACCTGGTCGACGATCGCTCCGTACCAGTTTCTAAGAGACATCAGCACATTGTCCTATCCTGGCGTTCGTCGCGGGGGCAGATGAGTGTAGGGTGCCGATCAGCCCAGGTGAGAGTGGCGAGGAACACAGAAGGCTCAGAATCGCACAGCCGGCGCGATTCATTGAGGCCCTCGATTGCTCACATATCACGGAAAAGACCCATATTGCTGAGCAATTCTCATAATTCGAGTGCCGACCTGTGCCGAGTGTTACCGGGCTGTTCCGCCCTGTCACTCCCGTCTCGCTCCCGTTTGAAGCGTCAGCATGTGCCACGGGATCAACAGCAAGCACGCTCGACGCATTCCGCAGCGCGTATGGAAGGCGGCTCAACGGAAACTATCGGTCCTGAATACGGCGCGAGACACGCGCGATCTAAGTCTGCCAGGGCTGCACTTCGAACCGTTACAGCATGACCGGCCTGGCTACAACAACGTTCGGATCAATGACCAGTGCCGGATCGTGTTTCGGTTCGAGCGCGGAGATGCCTATGAGATCCTCATCGAAGATTTCCACGGCGGCAAGTAGCCAGGGGGCGGACCTCTCGAAGATGCGCCGACCACCGACGCATCCCGGCGAGATCTTCGAGGAAGAGTACCGAAAACCGAGCGGGATCAGTCAGGCTGAGGCCGCGCGGCGCATGGGAATGTCCACGAATCGTCTGAATGAGATCGTGGCCGGGAAGCGTGGCGTCACCGCCGAAACGGCTGTGCTGATGGGCAGTCTGACGGTGACGAGCCCGCAGTTTTTGTTGCATCTGCAGGCCGACCATGATCTGTGGCACGCCTTGAAAATGGCAAGCAGATCGAAAGTCACGCCAATCAAGAAGTGGGTAGTGAGCTAATGGTGTGTTGCTAGGATGTTACTGGAAAGTTCTGGAGGACCTGAAGAATCTGGCCCCACATTCTGTCAAGGAAGAAATATAGTATCGCTCCGAGAACAGCCAGCACGGCTGTTGCCGCATACATGCGATGACGAATCGAATCGAGCTTCGTGCCATGTTCCTTAGTTGCCTCTGTGAGGGTTTGGTAGTGTCTCACTCCGATTGAGCGGCCGGGACTAACATCTCGGATTCCTCGATCGGGCTTGTCCCATCCGCTGTTGAAATTCAGCGGCGGCTCGGGTGACGACTACGCAACCATCCCCGACGATTCATCGAGCCCCAGCTGAGCGTCACGTGCTCGCAACGCGGCGACCAGCACGGGCATGTCCTTACACCCCTTCACCCGCCGGAATCCTTTGGCCGCTTCCAGCACACCGGCAGCGACCCAGCGGAGCACCATCGTACCCCCGCGCCAGCGTTTCACGTTCCGCTTCACGTGGCGTGTCCGGCTCAGGAGGCTCTCGACGGCGTTGGTCGTCGCCAGCGATCGGCGGAGCCGCTCCGAGAGCGGCAACTCGACTACGGTGAGCGTCTCGTCGAGCCCTTCCCGTATGCTGGCGGCTGCACTCGGATAATCGACGTCCACCCGCCGGGCCAAGTCCTGCAACAAGCGCCGGGCCGCCTTGATGTCGGTGTGCGTATAGGCGCGCGTGAGGGTCGCCTTCACCCACGGACGCTGGGCCTCGGGCAGATACTCGAGCACGTTGCGCCGTTTATGCACCTGGCATCGTTGTACCAGGGCTGCGGGGCCGAAGGTCTGCATCACCGCAGTGTGGAGCGCTTGCGCTCCATCGAGGATGACGAGCAGACTGCGGTCGGTCCGCAGCCCACGGCTCTGCAGATTGGTCAGCAAGCCCTGACACACGGTCGTGTTCTCCGCTGACCCTTCCCAGAGGCCCAGCGGGTGTTTGGCGCCCGTTTTATCGAGGCCCAGCGCCACGACGATGCAGTGGCCGCCGACGTGGACCCCATCGATCAGTAGCGCCACCAGCTCGAGGTCGTCGAGCGGCGTCGCCCGCCACGCATCGAGTTGCGCCTGCGTCTGCGCCACAAACCGCCGACTCACGGCACTCTTGCTTGTGCCCCGCGTGCGGACGTCGGCCCCCAGCGGTTCTAGACTCCGGCCATACTGGCGCGTGGCCACGCCGATGAGCATCTGTTCGACCACGCGCCGGGTGAGCGGATCCGTGTTCGTACAGGCCTGGACGGATGGCAGCGCGACCTCCTGCCCGTCGCGCCGCACCCGCGGCCGACGCAGGGCGACCTTGCGGCCCCCCAGCACGACTTCGCTGGGCGCATGGCCCGCCCGAGACGCCCGCCGCGCGGGCTGATGCGCATACCGCGGACCGCACACGGCCACGCGATCCGCTTCCAACATCGCCGCGAGGACCTTCAGGCCCGACGCGACGACCAGCTCTTGGAGCTCGGCCTGTGCATCGACCAGGATGTCGACCAATGGAAGGTGCCGTGGTGCCGGCAATGCTGATTGGCGCCCACGAACGCCTGTGCCAAACTTCTTCATGGCGGCTCCTTTCTGGGGGCTTCAGCCCCAGGTTTTCCCACCGGCCGTCTATCACGACCAGCAGGGAGCCGCCGCTTTAAATTTCAACAGCTAGAGGGACATCCCCCCTCGATCAGTTCAACGATGTCATCCATGCTCCACAGGTGATCTGTCAACCGGGCGGCCATGGCGGGCGAGACGCGTAGCGTCTTGTGAATCCTCGTCCAGTTGTAGAACACCGTGTAGAGGGCCACCATGTGGACGTGGTTCGCCACCTTCTTGGAGAAGGCGTTGGTCAGCCGTGTGAACCGGCGCATCGACATCCTCATCGTGAGATTCGACCTCTCGACGAAGCTGGTCGAGATGTGCTTGGGGTCCGGGTTGCCCATGACGGGCTTGGCGATGCACCCGAGGCACGTGGCGGGGCTGTAGCGGGCCTCATTCTCGGCTGCTGCGCCGTACAGCTTCACGAGCTGGCTGTAGTCCACATCTCCTCCGAAGACATCCTCGACAGCTTCCACATAGAGCTTGAGGCCGTCTGACGTGAGCTGTGTGCGGCCAGCCAACCGCTCGGCCAAGTCGCTCACGAACGTGAAGGCCGAGCCAGCGAGCGGGCGGTACAAGCGCCCTGGCCGCCACCGGAGCCCAAGAAGGCCCGGTCAGCACGGAAGCGGGTAGGCCGCCGACAGGCGGCCCATCGCTAGCGCCGGCCTGTCACGGGTGCAGGGGAGCCCCCGGTAGCGCCTTTGCCAAGTGCATAATTACCGGGAATAAAGGGGCAGCGTGCGTTAACAGCCCGTGGTGAAAGTCGATCGAGCAGCCCCTTGTTATTGGCGAGGGGATCGACAGGATCGATCCCGCTCCTTACACTGTGGCGCATGGCCATGGGCACCCGCGACCCCGAACAACCTCCGTTGTGGATTGCCGCGTCGGATCTGCCGGTCTCGCCTGGGCATCCGTTCTACACGCGCTTGAATGCGTTGCTGGATGCCGACGGCTTCGACACCTTCGTGGAAGACGCCTGTCGATCCTTCTACGCGCCGGTGTTGGGCCGCCCGAGTCTGGCGCCCGGTCGCTACTTCCGCTTGTTGCTGGTTGGGTACTTCGAAGGCATCGATTCGGAGCGCGGCATCGCATGGCGTGCGGCGGACTCGCTGGCGGTGCGGAGCTTCCTGCGACTCGGGCTGGAGGAGGCGGCCCCGGATCACTCGACGATTTCGCGCACCCGCCGCGTGATCGATGTGGAGACGCACCGGGCGGTGTTCACGTGGGTCCAGCAGCGCCTGGCGGCCGCCGGCCTGTTGAAGGGCCGGACGATCGCGATCGACGCGACGACGTTGGAGGCCAACGCCGCCATGCGGAGTATCGTGCGCCGGGACACGGGGGAAGCCTACCAGGCGTATCTGACCCGCCTCGCCGCCGCCTCGGGGATCAAGACGCCGACGCGCGAAGTCTTGGCGCGGTTTGATCGCACGCGGAAGAAGAAAACCTCGAACAGCGAGTGGACCAGCCCCAGCGATCCTGATGCGAAGGTCGCGAAAATGAAAGACGGCCAGACGCACTTGGCGCACAAAGCCGAGCATGCGATCGATCTGGAGAGCGGCGCGTTGGTCGCGGTGACGGTGCAGGGCGCCGATCAGGGCGACACGAGGACGCTTGTCACGGCGGCGATCACGGCGGCCGAACAGGTGGAAGCCGCGCACGCGACGACCGACGCGCGCGGGAGGTTGGAGGACATCGTCGCGGACAAGGGCTATCACAGCAACGAGACGATGGTAGACCTGGCTGCGGTGGGCCTGCGGTCGTACATTTCGGAACCCGACCGTGGCCGGCGCGATTGGTCCGACGCGCCGGATGCGTACGCGCCCGTCCATGGGAATCGCCGCCGTCTCCGGGGCGCCCGCGGGCGACGCTTGCGGCGGCGACGGGCGGAACTCGCCGAGCGATCGTTTGCCCACCTCTATGAGACCGGCGGGATGCGACGCACGCACTTGCGGGGACACGACAACATCTTGAAGCGTCTACTGATTCATGGCGGCGGCTTCAACTTGGGGCTCGCGATGCGCCAGTGCCTCGGCATCGGCACGCCACGGCGCTTGCAGGGCCGCGCCGCAGGCGTCTTGGCTGTCTTCATCGCCGTATGGGCGCGCCTCGGCGCTCTCTGGGGGAACCATGAACCAAGATTCGTTGATCGATCGCCGGGGTCGTCGCCGCGTCATTGTTTTGAGCTGCTACCCGTCGCCGCGTGAATCGCAGGGTTTAAACACAGACTGTTAAGGCGGGTAGTGAGGGTCGCTCTCTCACTGTACGTGCTCCCCACGCCAGTTCCTCCAGGTGGCCAGTCTGTCCTCACCGTTGGTGTGGGCCATCGCGTAGACGCGCCGGGTTTGTTGACGTCGGCGATCTTGCCCTCGACCTACCCGGCGTCCCGGTGCCTGCGCGCCGCCAGGTGCGACACTTCACGCAACTCGACCAGGTGACGCAGCTCATCGCCGCGCGTGAGGCCGACGCCGAGATCGCCGCGCCCTGTGTGGCGACTACGGCTTCAGCCGACCGGTAGAAGCGCAGCGTCGTCGCCGCTGACTCCGGGTCAGTCGCCACAACAACCCGAACTGAACGAGGGTTCCCGCGTATTCCCAAGCAAGAGGTCTTGTATTCAGCGGGTGGCCCGACAGCCTAGGATTGCCGAACCACGAGTACTGGGCAATGCGCTTGGCGGAGCACCTTCTCGGTCACGCTCCCGAGCCACATCTTCTCAAGGCCGCTACGGCCGTGGGTGCCCATGACAATGAGATCGATGTCGTTCTTCTCGGCGTACTCGACGATCTGATTGGCCGGGGGGCCGATTCCCACGTAGGACGTCAGATTCAGCCGTTCCTTCTCTTCAGCCGTCAGGATCGCGGCGAGTTTTTCCTTCCCCTCCTTCTCTGCATCGTCGAGTGCCCGCAGGGGGTGCGCGGTCTCTAATTCATGAACTACATGGTGTAGATGAAGCCTAGAGTTCATCGCAATAGCGAGTTTTGCGGCGTATGCAGCTGATCCGTTCGACATCTCGCTGAAATCCGTGGGTGCCAGGATATTTCTGGGCGTCTCCATTACCTCGTCCCCTTTCACTGGGTGCCGCACGCGAACAGGACTAAGCTTCGCTTCCGGTCGCGCGTGGCTATTCTGATCATACTGGAATCGCGAATACCCGCCGTGTAAGTCGTCTATTCGTGGGTTGGGGAGGACACCTCCCCCATCACAACTGTCGACTTGGCGGCGACGCCCTCGACCTGCAGCGCGTCGCGTTGCAGGTCCAGCGACTGGGAGCCGTCCGCCTTCGAGACGCGAGCGTAGCCGATCAGCACGGGTCGTAAACGGTCGTTTGCGACAGACGTGCAATGGCACCGTCCGGCAAGCACATCCGTGTGTCGTATCCCGTGTCTGATTCTATGTCTTGCAGACGCGTTGCGGGCTCGCCATCGAGGACCGTTTCTCGGATCATGCACGAACAGGTGGAACGCGACCAGCATCACCCCTGCGTACGCGAACAGCCGGGCGGCGTGCGCGGTAGGCCGAGCGTCATTCCAGTCGTAGTGTCTCTGCCCCCCCCCCCCCCCCCCCCCGAAACCCAATCCATCTAGTTGATCTGAATAAGGTAATTATGCACTTGGCAAAGGCGCTACCAGGGGCTCCCCTGCACCCGTGACAGGCCGGCGCTAGCAGCTCGTGAGCGACAACCCGGCCTAGAGGTCCGGGGCCGTGGCCACGGGACGCCGTCGTATTGGGACAGGTGCTGTGGACAGGGCGGACGCTGTGAGGGAGAATCTCGCGCATGAGCATCATCGGCACCGAAGTGTACGACGCTCTGATCAGTGCAGGCGCGCCCGAGGAGAAGGCAAGAGCGGCAGCGGCGGCAATTCCGGTCGGCGGGCGACTGGCCACCAAGGACGACAGCGCGCGGCTAGAGACTGAGATCAAAGTCCTCAAGTTCGCGGTCTTCACCTTCGGCCCGCTCATTCTGGCCTTGCTCGTCAAGCTCGTCTTTTTCCCGAGCGAACGGTCGCGCTTGGCACGCGGCGGTGGCCGGACGACGCCGTAGTCATCGGCGAGGTGACGTGGGCCGCGCGGACGTTCGCATAGTGAGACGGGCCGGAACGATGAGACGTCATTCTTTTCGCAATGCACTCGCGGCGGGACCTACCTACTTGACGATCCTTGATTAGTTCTGCATGGTAGCTGTTGTTGAGATTGCGAGAAACAGCCATGACCCTACCTGAATTTACACGAACTGAGAGGACCGGCTTTTTCGGACCACTACGCGGGTGAGTCCGCAGCCGTTGTCATCGTTCGCCGGGCGTATTCATTGGGGCTGAGCCCCTTGAGAGCCCGGTGAGGATGATTCTCATTGTAGTCCCACCGAAACGCGTCGATCTTCTGCTGCGCGTCCTCGAGCGACGCGAACCAATGCACGTTCAGACATTCCTCCCGGAACCGCCCGTTGAACGATTCGATGGTGGCGTTGTCCGTGGGCTTGCCGCGCCGGCTGAAGTCCAGGATGACGCCGTTGGTGTAGGCCCAGCGCTCCATCGCCGAGCTGACGAACTCGGTCCCGTTGTCGCAGTAGATCCGTTGGGGCAACCCGCGCTCGAATCGGAGATGCTCCAGCGTCGCCGCGACATCCTGTCCGCGAAGGCCCTGTTCGACCTCGATCGCCAGGCATTCGCGGGTAAACAGGTCTATGACGGTGAGCGTCCGGAAGCGGCGGCCGTCGGCCAGCTCGTCCGCCACGAAATCCATGCTCCAGATATCGTTGCGGGTCATGGCTGGCCGTCGCTGCTCGCGATGGCCGGCCGTCGCGTGGCGCCACGGGCGCTTCCGCCGGAGCGCTAGGCCTTCCTCGATGTACACGCGATAGAAGCGCTCTTTGCCGACGTCCCAGCCTTCGCGCCGCAGCAACACCAGCAGCCGGCGATAGCCGAACCGGACGCGCGCCTGGGCCAGTTCGCGCGCCCGCTGACGCAGAGCCGTGAGCGGATCCTTCCGGCGCGTGTAGTACACCGATGACCGCGTCGTCTTCACGACGCGGCAGGCGCGGCGGATGCTCACGCCGTAGCGGCCCATCAAATACTGCATGACCTCACGCTGTTTGACGGGCTTCAGAACTTTTTTTCGACGACATCCTGGAGCATGACCTTGTCCAGGGACAGGTCGGCGACGAGACGCTTGAGCTTCGTATTTTCGTCCCGCAGTTGTTTCAGCTCGCGGGCCTCACTGGGCAGCATGCCGCCGTATTCCTTCTTCCAGCGGTAGAACGTCTGCTCGGACACGCCGACCTGGCGGCAGACGTCCCCGACCGGTACCCCGGCCCCGACCTGCTGCAACACGCCGGTGATCTGCTCGACGGAAAAGCGCGTTCTCTTCACGGCACACCCTCCTGGCCGATCGGCCTGATTGTGCCGCAAGACTCACCCTGGCAATGGTCTGAAAAACCCGGAGCCCCTCAGAACCTTCGGAACCGTTCGAGCGTGTCTGTCCCACCTTGAGACTATCCGGTGGAAGGATGGCCCGTATTGCTCACGCTGTGGGAGCCTGGGGAAGATCTACCATTACGCCGATGGGCAGCGCCACCGGTGCTCCGACTGCAAGCGCGTGTTTCGTCTCATTACTGGCACCATCTTTGGGGACAGCCCACTCAAGCTACGTCCTAAGTGGTTCCTAGCCATCCACCTGGAAACTGTTCGGCGTCAGACCAAAGTGGACCACGTGAGGCCGTGAGTTAAGAGACACTTTCCTGCCAGGGGAGGAGGGTCCCCATGGTGAAGGCAGGATCGACGGAGAAGGTGGTTCGGGAGATTCGGCGGCGCACCCGCCGGAAGTTCTCGGCCGAAGAAAAGATTCGGATCGTCTTGGAGGGGCTGCGCGGGGAAGAGAGCCTCGCGGCGCTCTGCCGCCGCGAAGGCCTGGCGCCGAATCTGTACGACCGCTGGAGCAAGGAGTTCCTCGAGGCCGGCAAGAAACGGCTGCTGGGCGATACGGCGCGCGAAGCGACGTCAACGGAAGTCCAAGACCTGCGCCGCCAGAACAGCCAGCTCAAGCAGGTCGTAGCCGAGACCGTGCTCGAGAATCGCATACTTAAAAAAAGTCTCGTGGCGTCCGACTCGGGGGACGATACGTGCGACTGACGGCACCTGAGAAACGCGAGGTCATCCGCCTCGTCGAGGACTCGGATCTGTCCGCACGGCGCACGCTGCGGCAACTCGGCGTGCACCGGTCCACGTTCTACGGGTGGTATCGCCGGTACACGAGGGCCGGCCCGGCGGGCTTGGCACCCGCACCGTCGGCCGGGCGCCGGCACTGGAATCGCATCCCCCCGCGCGTCCGCGGGCGGGTGGTCGCGGCGGCGTTGGCCGATCCCGAGAAATCCCCCCGCGAGCTCGCCTGGCAGTTCACGGATCGGGAGGCCCACGTTCTCTCGGAATCCAGCGTGTATCGCATCCTCCGCGCCGAGGACCTGATCACGAGTCCGGCCTACGTGGTGCTCTCGGCGGGCAAGACCTTCGCGCATCCGACGCATCGGCCCAACGAACTCTGGCAAACCGACTTCACGTACCGGCAGGTCGTCGGCTGGGGCTGGTACTACCTGTCGACGGTGCTCGACGACTACTCGCGCTACATCCTCGCGTGGACGCTGCGGACGTCAAGGCAGGCGTCGGATGTCACCGAGACGCTCGACCTCGCCCGGGCCCAGGCCGGCGTGGACCGCGTGCGGGTCGTCCATCGGCCGCGCCTGCTCAGCGATAACGGCCCCTGCTATGTTTCGCAGGAACTCGCGGACTACCTGGACACGCACGGTCTGACGCACACACGGGGTGCGCCGTATCACCCGATGACGCAGGGGAAGATCGAACGCTATCACCGGTCGATGAAGAACGTCGTGAAGCTCGAGAAGTACTTCCGCCCGGGGGACCTCGAACGCGCTCTGGCAGGCTTCGTGGACGCGTACAATCACCGGCGCTATCATGAGTCCCTGGACAACGTCACGCCCGCCGACGTCTACCACGGGCGGCGGCCAGCGATCCTGGCCCGTCGGGAGCCGATCAAGCAGCGGACGTTAACCGCACGACGGCGAGAGAATCTGAGGACGCCGCATCACGCGGCACAACGGCGGGAAGTGTCTCTTCCCAAACAGCCTCAGTGGTCCGGATTGGTTTGACGACGTACAACCCCCCTGATGATTCAGCACGTGGCGCTGGGGTCGCAGGTGCACGCCGATGACAACAGGGCGTACGGGGCACTAGACGGATTCTATGCGGTAGACCGCGTGAATCACTCGGCTGGTGAAGTATGTGAGAGAGAATACGCATACTAACAGTATCGAGAGCGTGTGGGCCATGACTAAACGGGTCTACGTTGGGACGCACCACTGGTGGAGTCGGCAGCACACCCAGCTCTACCTCAATGCCGTGTGCTACCGGCAAAACAGACGGCTGAACGGTAAGAAAGAAACCGTGAACGATGCGCTCGGTCGTGGCCTGACAAACGATGCACGGCTGAGCTATAAGGACCTCATCGCATGAAGGCAGCACCCAAGACTGACCCGCTTTCTGCCTTCAACAAGGTTCTTAAACACACGACTGTTGAGTATCTTGACCGGCCCAGGGCGTACCCGTTCGTGAAGTGGGCGGGAGGAAAGCGGTCCCTCATCCCTGAGATCATCAAGGTCCTGCCAGAGAAGTTCGGAGATTATTGGGAGCCGTTCCTTGGGGGCGGTGCGGTGTTCTTTGCGCTCGACAGCCGCATTCGCAAAGCGCATCTGTCAGACGTGAATCTTGATCTGATCATCGCCTATCGGATGATTCACGCACGGATAGATGCAGTTATTGAGGCGTTGCAGGCGCACAAACGGAAGCACAACCGTCGCCATTACCTATATGTCCGCAACAAGATGCACGATGAACAAGACCCAGTTCTGCTCGCCGCTCGGTTCATCTATCTCAACAAGACGTGCTTCAACGGGCTCTGTCGAGTCAACAAGCACGGACGGTTCAACGTTCCGATTGGGCGACATACAAACCCGACGATTTGTGATGTTGAGAACCTACGGGCGGTGTCAGACGTGCTGGCCAAGGCACGGTCACGGCTAAGTCATTTGACCGCATCGAACCAAAGGCCGGCGACCTCGTGTACTGTGACCCACCCTATGCTGGGACATTCACCGGCTACACTGGGGAAGGCTTTGACGCCGACGATCAAAAGGCCCTTCGTGATTCCTGTCGACAGTGGCGCAAGGCTGGAGCACACGTCATCGTGTCTAATAGCGATACGGAGAGCATCAAGCGTCTTTATCGAGACTTCACCCGTCACACGGTCTCTGCTCCGCGTAGCATCAATAGCGATGGGAATGGGCGCGGCAAGGGACCCCAACTGTTGATTGTCGGGTAATGGCCACTGGCGCAAACCGATCTGGTCGACGGCTGGAAGACTTCGTGGCGGACGTGCTGAACGAACGTGAGTACCTGTTGGTGCCGCCCGTTCGGTTCTTTCCAGCTCGGGAGCTGGAACAGCCCATCTACACGCACCAGTGCGAGATCGGAAAAGACATCTACGGCAAGAAACGGCGCGTGGATGCCATTCTCTACCACCCACACCTCTACCCTGAGTGTTTGGTGATTCAGTGTAAGTGGCAGGCATCAGGTGGGAGCGTTGAAGAAAAGTACCCGTTCGAGGTTCTGTCTATCTCACAGAATCAGTTTGACACCATCATCATTCTTGACGGGGACGGCTACTCCGCTAGCGCAAAGCAGTGGCTGACCAACCAGGCCGGAAAGAACCGACTACTCCACGTGTTCATGCAAGGGGAGTTCGCTCGGTTTGTAAGTCACGGTCGGTTGTAAACAGTGAGCAACCCACCGTTCGATCCTTCATCGGTATCTAAGGTGTTTGTGCCGACAGATCCCGAATTAACAGAACGCCTGTATAGAATGGTCGATGGTCGATGGATCGTTGCCGATATCACGCGCGAGCCAACTCTCTATACGGAAGTCAGAACTGAGATTGCCGACGGATGGCAAGAGCATTACTGCTACTAGGATCGTCAAATAGGTAGGTCCCTAATTTCCACTGAGAACCCTGCAATGACCAAGTTCAGGGTCGAGTTTAAGGTCTTGTTCGGTGGCTTGATCACCACCCGCGATGATCAGAAGCGGTAAGTCCAGATCGCCTCATGGGCCTCTTCACGCGGCCGGATAGTCCCTTCTGGTGGGCCTGGCTCGAAGGAGCGCCGCGGCCGAAGCTCAACACCAAGATCCCGATCGGCACGGCGCCGGAGCAACGGAAGGCCAGTCGACGTCTGGCCGAGGACGTCTACCATCAGGCGATGGCAAATCTGGCACGCCGGCGGTTTGGCCTTCCACTCGCCCGACCGTCGCGTTCGTTCGCCGAGCCCCGGGCGTGGTACGCCGAACACGTCTCCACCCATAAGCGCGGGAGTGGGCGTGAGATGTCGGTGCTTAAGCAGCTCGGGGCCTTCTTTGATGACCGCCAGCTTGGCGCAATTGACCACGCGCTGGCGCGAGAGTGGCGGACACAGCGTCTCACTGACGTGTCGGCCTCGACCGTGCAGCGCGAAGAAGCCATCCTGAAGCATCTGTTGACCACAGCCGTCCCGAAATACGTCGAGCGCAATCCGCTCCTAGGCCTCGCACGCCTCCGCGTGGCGACACCCGATACGCGCGTGCTCACCCACGACGAAGAACGCCGCTTTCTCAAAGCACTCACGCGCGCAGAAGATCGCGCCCTCGTCATCGGCGCGCTCGACACGTTGCTCCGCCTGCGCGACATAGCCGATCTGAGACGCCCACAAGATCACGGCGCTTATCTATTCACCGATACCAAAGTCGGCGCCATCAAAGTGCCGATCTCGACCCGATTGAGGAAGGCGCTCGATGCGCTGCCCCAGACGGCGGACGCCTGCTTTCCGACGTACGCGGGCAAGCCGAATAGCCTGGTGATTCGGATGTTCAGCGAAGCCTGCGATCGAGCCGCGGTGCAGACCGGCCGGAAGAGCGGCGGGATCACTTTTCACTGTTTCCGACATACGGGAGCGAGCCGGATGCTAGAGGCCGGCGTCAACGTGAAAACCGTGATGGAAATCGGAGGGTGGAAGAACCTGAAGATCTTGGAGCGCTATCGGCACCCGAGCGAGACGCTGAAACGGGACGCCGTTGAACTGATTGCACGCCCGCCTCGCTCCCGACGGCGCGCACGCAAGACGGCTTAATGTTTTAATATCAACGACTTAGAGGAATTAAGAATCGCACAGCCGGCGCGATCGCCGTCACCATCAGGTGACCTCGACATCAAGCGTCAGGGTAACCCTGTCGGGTTCGTATATGGATGCCCTTTCGGCGGCGGCCCGTGCGCCTGGCCGGCCGAACTTCTTCGGTGTCCTTCGGTGTCCTTCGGTGTCCTTCGGTGTCCGCCACGAGCCACGATGTCGGGAAGGGTGTGGCCCTAGCAGAATCGCCACAACGTGGACATCTCGCACTTCATCGAGCCGAACCTGGGGCCGCTGACCGGTCTTGGAGCGACGATTTCTTGCCGATGCGCCACTACCGCGGGCTGAGCCTGGCGGTCCATACCCATCGCTACGCCAAACAGGTGCCGCGCCCGCGCCATCACGTGCAGTCGATGTGAAGTTCCTGACGCTGCAGGGGCCCGCAGGGCAGCACGTCCGACGCTATCAGTACACGGCGATCGACGACGCGACCCGAATCCGAGGCCTTCGCGTGTATCACCGCCATACGCAGCAGACCGTGATCGCTTTCTATGAACCACGTCCCCGCCACATTCCCCTTCCGCATCCACACGGTCCCTACCGACCGTGACTACGAGCTCCAGACTTGTCTTGCTGGCACTTAGCTGACCAGGGCATCCGCCACGTCTACATCAAGCCACGCACTCCGCAGTTGAACGGTAACGTCGAGCGCTCCCATCGCACCGACCAGCAGGAGTTCTATCAGCTACTCAGCTACAAGGGGGGCCGTCGATCTGCAGCAACGCCTCGCGGAGTGGGAGCACTTCTACAACTACCATCGCCCGCACAGGGCGTTCGCGGGTCGAATCCCGTCCGAAGCCCTGCGAGAACGGTGACAGTAGGAGCGGCGACTATCCTACGAGATCCGCTAAGTCACAGCCGGGTGGACGTCCTGGCGCCCGCTCAGGTGGTACCCTCGCTTGCGAACAGGACCGTGTGAAAAGTGAACTGAACCGTACCGGGTTTCTCGGAGACTGGATTCATTGAATCAGGCCACCTTGGCCTGCTCATAGTACTGCGCTTCAAACTCCGCCGGCGGCACGTCTCCAATCGGTCCCAGCAACCGCCGCATGTTGAACCAATCCACCCACTCCAGCGTGGCGAATTCCACGGCCTCGAGCGTGCGCCACGGCCCTCGTCGTCGAATCACCTCCATCTTGTAGAGTCCGATCACCGACTCGGCGAGGGCGTTATCGAACGCATCGCCTTGGCTCCCGACCGATGGCGCAATGCCGGCGGCCGCGAGACGATCCGTGTACCGCATCGAAAGATACTGCGTGCCGCGATCGCTGTGATGCACGAGGCTGGTCAGCGCGTCGCCGCGGCGCGCGTAGATGGCCTGCTCCAAGGCGTCGAGCACGAAGTCCGTGCGCATCGAGGCCGACACCCGCCAGCCCACGATGCGCCGCGCGAAGACGTCGATCACGAACGCCACGTAGGTGAACCCACCCCAGGTCGCCACGTAGGTGAAGTCTGAGACCCAGAGCTGATTCGGACGGGTCGCCACGAACTGGCGATCGACGAGATCTGCGGGCCGGCTGCCATTGCCCGCGTGCGTGGTCGTGATCCACGCGCGCCCACGCCCCGCGCCTTCCAGGCCCATCGCCCGCATCAGCCGACCCACCGTGCCTCGTGCCACGCAGAACCCTTCGCGACGCAGCTGTTTCCAGACCTTGCGCGGCCCGTACACCTGATGATGCTCGTCATACACCCGCTGAATCTCCGGGCGCAGCGCATCATCGCGTTGTGCCCGGGCCGAGCGACGCGTCGGATCGACCTGCGCCGCCCGATGGCGGTGATACGTCGAGGGGGCGATCGGCAGCACGGTGCAGATCGGCTCGACCCCGTACTGATCCCGATGGTCGTGAATGAAGCGAACCATCACTTCCCGCGGCGGTCGAGCTCCGCCTGGGCAAAATACGCGGACGCCTTCCGCAGGATCTCGTTCGCCCGCTTCAGCTCGCGAACCTCGCGCTCCAGTTCCTTGAGGCGCTCTCGCTCGCTCGTCGTCAACCCTGGGCGATAGCCGGCGTCACGCTGTGCCTGGCGTACCCACTTCCGTAGCGTCTCGGCCGTGCAGCCAAGCTTCGGCGCCACCGACTGCAACACGTCCCACTCCGACGCGTGGGTGGCGCGATGCTCCTCGACCATCCGAACCGCGCGCTCACGCACCTCCGGAGAAAACCGACTTGGACGTCCCATAGACCCCATCCTCCCAAGTAATGAGGTCTCCGAGAAACCCGGTACGGTTCAGTGGCTCGCGATTGGGAGGATTATCGCCTCCGGACCCTGTCCTTCGAGCCTCCTGGCGTCGACTGCGCCCGACGGAACCACGCAAACATCCGGCTGCCTCTATCTGGCCGACATCGGCGACGACCTACGCGCTCCTGTGACTCGCCGTCCTCCGAGTGAGCAGGGCACGCTCGGGCTGCTCAATCGGCTCATCAGTCGGCGTCGCGCCCGAGGTTCCCGATCAGAATTACACCTTATTGACGTGCCCATCCTGCCCCTTCCCCCTTTCAGGCCACCGACGCCTGTTGTTCGGTGTTCACAGTACAGCCCGGCCCTGTTGACCCTCCCTAAAGATCGTCTCACCGCTCGGCAACGCGGGGTGCGGCCCCAAGTGCTGCACAAGCTGTTTCAACCCTGCATCCAAGGGCACCCTGGGCACATAGCCATGGAACCTTGCCTTCGATATGTCACTCACGAGGCGGTACGAATCTTCAATCACCTGCGAGACCGGCTGCACGGTGGTAGCCCGGCCCGTGATCACGCCAATTGCGTCAGTCAGCTGGCGCATGGTCACCTCCTCTCCAGACCCCAAGTTGTAGATCTCCCCCCCCTTTCCGTGGTCAGCCAGCATGATCAGGCCCCTGACCACATCGCTCACGTGAACAAAGTCTCTGGTTTTCTGGTCGGGATCGCCGACGACGTGAATCGGCCTGCCGTTCAGGTGCCAACGCAGGTAGCGCGAAACCTCCACAAGCGCGACCTCAGGATTTTCTCCGGGTCCGTACACACAGAAGGGGCGCGCAATGACCACGGGTAGGCCGTAGGTCTCGTAGAAGACATTGCAGGAGATTTCGCCGCTGTACTTGGAGGCACCGTACGGCACAAAAGGGCCGATTGGGTGATGCTCTCCTATTGGGGTCCACTTAGGCACCCCGTACACCGATGCCGACGATACGTAGACGACTTTCTCAACTTGAGCATTGAGCGCGGCTTCCAAGACGTTGAAGGTGCCCTGAGTATTGGTCTCAAAATCGGCCCGAGGAGCGTTAATCGACATGGTGGTATTGGAGTTGGCAGCAAGATGGAACACGACGTCAGCTTTCTGAACCGCACGTGCAAGTTGCTCCTGATCACGCACATCAGCGCGTATCAGCCTCGCGCCCCGCGCTAGGTTCTGCCCGAATCCTGTCGACAGGTTGTCAAACACCACGACCTCGCGGCCCTGCGACAGGAGAGCACGAACGAGATGGCTCCCCATAAATCCGCAGCCGCCAGTGACGAGAACTTGCCTAGACCCCTCTGACACGTTTCCACCTTTCTGAGTGGGCACCGGGCTTTGGGTACACGGCGATCGACCCGGCCACCCTGCGCTGATGCTCCACCTGTTGTCACCAATGGAGACAGATGCTGCATATCCCCAAGCTCTTGACGTGCGTCAGTCCTGCTCGGGCCTCAACGTGGTCGGACAGCCGAAGAGTATTGACCGGCCTTTTCCAGTAACGGGAGACGACTCGCTGGGGTCGAGGAGATAGCTGAAGTGATGATATCCGAAAATAGAGAAATCTGAATGTGCGTATTTCAGGAAGCGAGCGCCTGTTCATCCAGCCGGCTTGACGGCAGTTCCGAAACTCCCGGTGATCATGGTCATCTCGCCGAATGTGCACGGCTTGTCAAGTTGGGCAAGATATCGAACCAGCGGCAGGGCAAGGCGTGAGAGCATCACGCGCTTGCGCGCCGACATCGGCCGGTACCGTACCCAGAGGCCGACCATCTGGCCCAAGCTCGCATCCCACCCACCCAGGGACCGTAGCGTGATGTGCTCGAATCCCGAACTCTGCAGGATGCTCTCTAGGGCAAATGGTGTGTAGCGATAGTAATCATGCGGCACGGAATGCAACGGCCACAAGAATGGGACCGTGAAGAACAGGAAGCCGCCCGGCTTCAAGACCCGCCACGCTTCATCCGTCACACGTTCCGGTCTTGGGCAATGCTCCAAGACCTCCGTCGCTAGGGCGCAATCAATTGATCCGTCTCGGAGCGGCAGGGTACGCCCATCCCATTCCAGATCGGGCTTCACATATGTGTTGTGCTTCAGATCCACACCGATGTACTTGGTCGCCTGGCTCGGCCGCGCCAGAAGCAGCGATCTGTACGCCATGTCGCCGCACCCGATGTCAATCACCGTACCGTGGAATTGTTCCAACTGCGAGCAGAGCGCGTCGAGGATGGCCCGCCGCAGTAAACAATTGTCAAGCGTTGTTGAGAGACACAGTGGGTTGAGGAACTCATGATGCTCGGCCATGGACTTTGGAGAAATTTCCCTGCCTCGACCTCGTCGGCGGATCGCGCGAGGTGGTTTCTTTGGAATCCTCAATCACTCTGGCCGGTGTTCTGGTATCCCAGTCGGTACCAGACCGGGCACAGAGACAAGCCCGCGAGGGTGAGTACGATAATCCACAACGGTTGCGATGAAAACCACACGGGAGCGGGACTCCCCGTCAGCCATGTACCCATGCCGACAAGGAGACAAAACACCGAAAGCCCGCACGTGACCATCGCTCCTACAGAACGCCATAAACGCCCAATACCAGCATTGTATAGAAAGCCGGCCTCTCGGGCTATGGGTTTCCAGAAGCCCACCGGTCTCACTTTCGTATAGAAGGCGATCAGCCGATGACGATCCTCCGGGCCAGCCACTCGAATAGCCACAAGCGCAGCCAGCGTTGAGATCACCCCCATGACCAACAACCGGAAGGCCTGATATTGATCATCGACATACACCATCAGCAAGGGGGCGACGACAAGAGACACGAGGACCGAAGCAATCTCAGCCCATGCATTCATGCGCCACCAGATCCAGCGCAGCACAAGCACGACTCCCATGCCTGCTCCCAAGAGCAGGCTCGTCTGCCATGCCTGATTGATGGACGTCAACTGCGTCATGATCGCCAGCGCGATCATGAGAATGAGCACGTTGGCCCCACGCGCGACCCATACCAAGGAACGGCCGCTCGGTTCCTTCTTCAGCCACGCCTGGCAGATGAACCTCTTGTAGATATCGTTGGTCCAGTAGGACGACCCCCAGTTGAGATGCGTGTCGACGGTCGAGGCGAGCGCTGCCAGCATGCCTGTCAGCATCAAGCCCATCACGCCGGGTGGCAACAGCTCGACCATCCCCCTGACGTAGGTTGCCTCGCGGTCCGCTTGCATGAGGGTCGAAGAGAGGGTGGGATCTGGAGGGAAGATGATGAGCAGTCCCAAGCCCAGGGGTAGCCAGAGAAGACTTCTCACCAACACCTGCGTAAAGGTAAAGACGACTGCGGCGGTCCTCGCGTCTGCGTCGCTCCGGCAGGCCATTGACCGCTGAGCGAGATATCCCGTGCCATCTGAATTGAGCTGGATGAGCCACTGCAGACCCAAGAGTAACAGCAAGGTGAGTGAGGCGTCTTTCGCGCGATCCGGGGTAAAGGCTAGAATCTGATCTGGTAGAATTCCGCCCGGCCCACCGGATGCAAAGCTGCCGTATATCCGATCTGTCATGACTGCAAGACCACCAACCTCTCGAACCACGATAGTCGTGAAGGCCGCCGTTCCCAGCAACATGATGACAATCTGTACCACATCGGTGGCAACTACACTTCTCAAGCCCCCCGTCGCCGAATAAAACGTTGTGACCATGAGGATCATGAGGATCGATACGAGGTTATTGGCCGTCTTGATCCACACCTCGGGATCATCCAAGCCCACGATAGTGAGGGGAACTCCGACCCACTGCACCAGATCAACGACAGGCCCAAAGACAGCGAGTGGCAGCCACTGGTTCCACAAGAGAAAGGGCTCAGCGATCTTGGATGTGGCAAGAAAGATCCAGGCCAGAACGGTGCAGTTGAAGACGGTACCGAAGTATATCGCCTTGATCCCACGAAGTACCGATGCTGACGTGCCCCCATAGCGCACTTCGGACAGTTCCGCATCCGTCAACACTCCGGCCCGGCGCCAGCTGGGAGCCAACACAAATCCCATGAGCAAGAACGCCAGGGCAAAGATCCAGAGTTGCCAGAGCGCAAAAATCCCAGCCGTTGCAATGAGCCCGGTCACGAGCAACGGGGTGTCCGCAGCAAACTGCGTCGCCGCCATGCTCATGCCCGCTTTCCATCCCGGAAGAGTCCGGCCCGCCAGAAAATACTCTTCGAGATTCTTCGATGCCTGGCCCTTGTTCCTGAAGCCAGAGCTCACGGCGTAGATGACGAACGCCGCAACAATCAGAACGTCTATCAAACTCACTGTGGCCTCGCGTGGAGTCGTCTGTGCGACCTTGCGATTGAGCGAGTAAGCAGGTCGGCGGGAAAAGGCCCGTGGCTACGGCCTTCTTACGGCACGTGGATCAAAGTGTAGATCATAGCGCCGCGAGTCTCGACCGCCGCACAAAAAAGGCGAAGGCCAGAGCGCTGCTCTAGCTACAGAGGACTGCCACGGACAGCCACAGTCCAGGGAGGATCGAGTGGAGGCAAGGAAGGGATTCGACCACCGGCGATTGGTGTGCACTAGGGCGATTCCGAGTTGTTCCGGTCTTCATGAGCGGCGTCCGCGCTTGCAGGATCTCTATGGTTACTCCTGAGTAGCGGCCCACTCGATGCTGTCGCGCCTCATCAGACGAGAAACGAGTAGCGATGCGACCGACGGTTGTGGTCCCGCATAGGATCGGGCGGCGCACTCGGGAACCGAGGCCGCAGCAACACTGGTGCGTGCTAACTTGGTTGCCGTTGGGTGCTGCATGACCGACTTCGGGTAGCTGTCGGGCACAATTTCAGGCACAGCGAAGCGCCGCGAAGGGGTTGAAAGGCCCTAGACAGCGCAGCCGTCGGCGCACATCGTGTTTCGCTCTTTCAATGCGACAGCCGGGGGGCTCACTTAACTTCAATAGCTCCACTTCTCTCGGCGAGCCGGCACCGGGGACGACCCGGAGTTGTCATGTTCACTTGACCTAGCCGCCTCCGTTACGGCCGGATCATTGGAGCCTCGTCTTTCTGGCTGACACTCCCGTGATGATGGCCCGGAACATAACACCGCTCTTGCTTGACCGTCGCACCAACTGATTTAGCGTGGTTGCGATGACGAGATTCAGCTCTTGACCTGACCCTTGGGGAGTGCAGGCTGGTCCAGGGACGGCAACTGCTCAAGAATGACCTGCGGTCTAACGCCGTGTTGCGGGTCGCTCAGGGATGTTCCGAATCGCCCCGTCAGGCGTCCATATTGTGCAGCAGTTCTCGCAGTAATGTTCGCCGGAGGCGGTTCGCGGTAGCGTCCGCCAGTTGTGAACGCCGCACTTCATCCATGCATTCCAACGGTCGTCACCGAGAACGTGCGCCGCTTTCTCGACCTCGCCGCGGGTTTGCATGAAGTAATCTCCTGCGCGAGACCAGTCTACCGCCTCAGCGGAAACGGGAGGGCTTGTCCCATCCGCTGTTGAAATTCAGCGGCGGCTCGGGTGACGACTACGCAACCATCCCCGACGATTCATCGAGCCCCAGCTGAGCGTCACGTGCTCGCAACGCGGCGACCAGCACGGGCATGTCCTTACACCCCTTCACCCGCCGGAATCCTTTGGCCGCTTCCAGCACACCGGCAGCGACCCAGCGGAGCACCATCGTACCCCCGCGCCAGCGTTTCACGTTCCGCTTCACGTGGCGTGTCCGGCTCAGGAGGCTCTCGACGGCGTTGGTCGTCGCCAGCGATCGGCGGAGCCGCTCCGAGAGCGGCAACTCGACTACGGTGAGCGTCTCGTCGAGCCCTTCCCGTATGCTGGCGGCTGCACTCGGATAATCGACGTCCACCCGCCGGGCCAAGTCCTGCAACAAGCGCCGGGCCGCCTTGATGTCGGTGTGCGTATAGGCGCGCATGAGGGTCGCCTTCACCCACGGACGCTGGGCCTCGGGCAGATACTCGAGCACGTTGCGCCGTTTATGCACCTGGCATCGTTGTACCAGGGCTGCGGGGCCGAAGGTCTGCATCACCGCAGTGTGGAGCGCTTGCGCTCCATCGAGGATGACGAGCAGACTGCGGTCGGTCCGCAGCCCACGGCTCTGCAGATTGGTCAGCAAGCCCTGACACACGGTCGTGTTCTCCGCTGACCCTTCCCAGAGGCCCAGCGGGTGTTTGGCGCCCGTTTTATCGAGGCCCAGCGCCACGACGATGCAGTGGCCGCCGACATGGACCCCATCGATCAGTAGCGCCACCAGCTCGAGGTCGTCGAGCGGCGTTGCCCGCCACGCATCGAGTTGCGCCTGCGTCTGCGCCACAAACCGCCGACTCACGGCACTCTTGCTTGTGCCCCGCGTGCGGACGTCGGCCCCCAGCGGTTCTAGACTCCGGCCATACTGGCGCGTGGCCACGCCGATGAGCATCTGTTCGACCACGCGCCGGGTGAGCGGATCCGTGTTCGTAAAGGCCTGGACGGATGGCAGCGCGACCTCCTGCCCGTCGCGCCGCACCCGCGGCCGACGCAGGGCGACCTTGCGGCCCCCCAGCACGACTTCGCTGGGCGCATGGCCCGCCCGAGACGCCCGCCGCGCGGGCTGATGCGCATACCGCGGACCGCACACGGCCACGCGATCCGCTTCCAACATCGCCGCGAGGACCTTCAGGCCCGACGCGACGACCAGCTCTTGGAGCTCGGCCTGTGCATCGACCAGGATGTCGACCAATGGAAGGTGCCGTGGTGCCGGCAATGCTGATTGGCGCCCACGAACGCCTGTGCCAAACTTCTTCATGGCGGCTCCTTTCTGGGGGCTTCAGCCCCAGGTTTTCCCACCGGCCGTCTATCACGACCAGCAGGGAGCCGCCGCTTTAAATTTCAACAGCTAGAGGGACATCCCCAAACGGGATAAACCTCCCCATACCGCCCGCCCAGAGGGGCGCGCCAATCTCATAGGGGCCGAGGGGGGTGCCGGGGGTCAGGGCCATGGGTCATGAATGCCCGGAATATACGGCTGGGTGCTGGGACGGTGCGGCTTCGAGGGGAGGGGGTTTGGTAGTGCTGGAAATTCGGCTTGGCCCCGATGTCTTGGTGGGAAGCTTAGGAAATTGAGCCTGTCGGCACCGCCAGCCTGTACGTATTCGAGCAGCACGAAATGCGGTCCGCGCTCGAGGCGGATGCGTCCCGTCTGGGTTGCGGCGGTGTGCGTGCCGCCGTTATCGACGACCAGCTGGCCGTCGATCTGCAGCGTCGAGCCATCATCGGAAGTCAG
This sequence comes from Vicinamibacterales bacterium, assembly GCA_965197865.1. GTDB lineage: Bacteria > Acidobacteriota > Vicinamibacteria > Vicinamibacterales > CAVVIG01 > CBDANZ01. Next base: position 400,369 of record CBDANZ010000004.1, on the reverse strand, counting down.
CGCAAATGTGTAGTCGCCTGCGCGGGGAACGGTCAGGTAGCCGAACCATCGAGCGCGGAACGTCGGCGGTGGAGGTCCACCCCAATCAGCCGCGATGCGGGCGGTCGAGATTTCCGGGGTCACGAGCTGGATCGCGCGCGGCGCGTCCCACTGATCGCCTGCAAAGTACTCAGCCGAGAGTCCGCGCGAAGCACCGAGCACAGCCCGCAGGCCAACGGCGGCGCCCGCCAGAGCCAGCAGCAAGATCAACGAGGAAATCGCACGGGGACGGGTTCTGATCAGGCTCAAGTGCTCGGTCATTGTCTCGACCTCTACGGCCATGATCTATTCTTGAAACCTATAGCTTCTCCCTGATCTTCACCGGGTAGTCTGAGAAATACTGCTCAATGACGGGCAGCTTGAATCGCGACAGGATCGATTCTTTCGGCTCACGCTCAAGCAGGAACCAGAACGAGGCTTCGACGAGCCGCTCCGCTGACGCACCCGAGGCGTAGCGTTCTACATCGTCAGGAGTGACGGTCACGTGGTGTGTCGTGCAACTTACGCCCTCTTCGACGGTCACGTGAAAGACATCTTCACCACGAGCTGCAACCGCGATCTTCGCCATCCATCTTCCTCCCGCACTGCGCCGATTCTCCACCAGTGACGCCGGCGGTTCACTAGTAGATCCGTGGATGACCAGCCCGTTGCCGAGAGGAGGGCCAGGCCAAATGCATCCTGTCCACGACGGACCCAACGATGGCCCGCGGGTCGTCTTGGCTACGGAGAATACACTGAGATAGGGAGAAAGAGAGAATGACTAGGGAACAGACACCAGGGCTCACGCGCCTCTTCCCCGACCAGTAGGTCATGGCGCTGCAACCCGGCACTCGCCTGGGTCCCTACGAAGTCACTGCGCAGATTGGTGTCGGCGGCATGGGCGAGGTATACAAAGCCCGTGGGGTTCTCGATCCTGGAGAGGCTGGTCATCGATTCGCCGAAGACCTCGAGTGCGCGCGCATCAACTCGCGCGCCGACAGCAAGGCGCGGAGGCAGCCACCATTAATCGCGAGACTTCGGCGCTCAGCCGCATGTTACAGTTAGCCATCCGCCGAGGGTTGCTCGACCGGATGCCGCTGTTGCCCAAACGCCTGGAAGAAACCCCGCCGCGCGACGGGTTTCTTGAACATGCCGAGCACCTGAAAATCCGGGCGCATCTGCCGACCTCCTATCAAGACGTACTTGATTTCGCCTACTACTCAGGCTGGCAGCGCAACGCGATCGCGAGCCTGACGTGGGATGATGTGGATCTGGCGGGCGGCGTCATCCGCCTCTTGCCCCGCCGTTCGAAAACCAAGAGCGGCCGGGTCTTGCCGATCTCACCGCCTTTGCAGCTCGTGCTCCAGCGGCGACATGAACGAAGACAGGCGAAGGACCCGCGGGTGTTCCACCGCGATGGGGTACCGGTACGGGTCTGGCGCACGGCCCTCCGCAACGCCTGCCGCCAAGCCAGGCTTCCCCATCGACTCCTCCACGATTGCCGGCGCACGGCGGCGCGGAACTTGATTCGGACCGGCATCCCGAAGCGCATCGCCATGCTGCTGACCGGCCACAAGACACGAGAAGTGTTTGACCGCTACAACATCGTCAACGAACAAGAGCTCCTCACGGCAGGGAAACGGCTAGCCGCCTACCTGACGGGGGCTGGTCCCTAGAGGAACAGCGTTCGCGCAGATCTCAGTCGACATTGCCGAGGCGACGTGATCCGTGCCACCTGACCTCGATCATGGGGCCGACGCCAGGCGGCTCCGACATCGGCTTGGGTGGATGGGCGACACCTAGTATCTGGACGAACTGTTCGTGAGGCACTGTCAAGTGAGTGTGAGCGAAACTTAGTTGGAAATTGAAGCGGCTCCCAACCCTGTGGTTTGATGACGTTTGAGAGACGGACATCAGCCCACGAGAGAAAGGAGCCGAGATGAGCAGTGTCCTACGATCGGTCAGGAAGCGCAAGAAAGGTCACACGTTGGGCGCGGTCGACGTCATCGACCGAGAGGAGTACGCCGAGCTGGAGGTCGATGCCAAGGTGGAGTTGATCCGGTCGTTGTTTCCGCTGGGCTTGATGCACATCGAGGAGTTGCTCGACGAGGAAGTGACCGCGCTGGCTGGCGAGCGCTACGCCCGCAAAGCCCCGTCAGTCGGCGGGCGCCGGCATGGCAGCAACCCCGGGACGGTCGGGTTGGCCGGCCAGCGCGTGCCGATTCGCGTGCCCCGGATTCGCCATGTCACGGAGCGCGAGATTCCCCTGCGGTCGTACGAGGCGCTGCATGGCGATCGCGCAGTCAACGACCTGTTGCTGAGGCGCGTGCTGTACGGGATCTCGTGCCGCAACTACGCGGCGGCCGCCGAGGCGATTCCCAGGGCGATCGGCCTATCGGGGTCGACGGTGTCCCGCGCGTTCATTCAGGCCAGCGCGACGAAACTCCGCGAGCTCCAGGAGCGGGACCTCGCCGGGGAGGACGTCGTGGCCCTCGTGCTGGACGGCAAGACGTTCGCCGAGGCGACGATGGTCGTCGCGCTGGGCATCACGATGACGGGGGACAAACGGTTCCTGGGCGTCGTCGAGACGGACACGGAGAACGAGAAGGTGTTGACCCCGTTCCTCCGGTCCTTGGTCGAGCGGGGCCTCGATGTCTCCCAGGGGCTTCTGGTGATCGTGGATGGCGGCAAGGGGCTCCGGGCGGCCGTGCGGAAAGCCTTCCGCCACCGCGCCCTGGTGCAACGGTGTCAGTGGCACAAGCGCGAGAACGTGGTGAGTTACGTGGCCAAGAGTGAGCAGCCGGTGTGGCGGCAGCGTCTCCAGCGCGCCTACAACCGTCCGGAGTACGACGAGGCCCTCGCCGCCCTCAAGTCGCTCCAGCATGAGCTGGAGGATCGGAACCAATCCGCGGCCGGCAGTCTGGCGGAAGGCCTCGACGAGACCCTGACGTTGCATCGCCTCGGGGTGTACGGTGTGCTGGGCCGGTCGCTGAAGACGACGAACGGCCTCGAGTCCATCAACGCGCTCATTGAGGAGCGCTGTGCGAAGGTCGATCACTGGCAGAACTCGAGTCAACGCCATCGCTGGCTGGCCACTGCGCTCCTGGACATCGAGCCACGTCTGCGCAAGGTGATGGGCTACCGGCACCTGCCCAGGCTTCGTGACGCATTGAAGCGAGAGCTGAAGATCGACACGACGCCGTCGACGAAGAAAGCCGCGTAAGCCATCAGGAGCCGCGGAGAGTTTCAACTAGGAATGGGCTTGACTCTGTCAAGTCAACGAGGGCAGTGCCCCCGGTCGTCGTGACGCCGTCTGGAACCGCGCGGCGTAGACGCCCCGTCCCTCATCGATCGACAACGGCGATTCCCTCGATCTCGAGCAGCGCCTCGGTCGAGAACAGCGACTGGATGCCCAGGAGCGTCGCCGCCGGGACCGTGTCATCGGGAAAGCCGTGTCGCTTGCGCGCCGCATCGAGCACGTCGAAATCGCCGAGGCTGTAACGTGGCATGTAGATGACGATTTTTAGGAGATCTTCCGGTGATGCACCCGCCGCCACGAGACGCCGTTTCAGGTTGGCGTAGACCTGGTCGGCTTGGGCCTCGAGCGGATCGCCAGGGTGGCCCACCTGTCCAGACACGTGGACGACCTTCTGGCCCGCGCCTCGAGCGGTCACCACCTGCGTGAAGCCGGCTGCCGGGTCGACAAACTCGCGCTCGACCTGCCGGCTATCGGCACCCACGACGGCGATCGCGTCGATCTCGATCCTGAACCGGTCGTTCGCAAGCGCCGGGATCCCGAGCAGCGTGCTCGCCGGCATATCGGCGAGGGTCAGTGCCTGCTCGCGGCCGTTGCGGTACGCGGCCAGGTCACGTGCCGGAGAGAAGTCGACGATGTAGGTCGTGGCCTTGACGATGTCGGCGACTGAAACGCCGGCGGCTTCGAGTCGCTCCCCGACGCGTCCCCAAACGGACGCGGTTTGGGCCGCGAGGTCATCGCCACTGCCCACTTGTCCGGCCACATAGACCGTCTTGAGGCCGTGCGCCGTCACGGCGACCGCACCGCTGAACCCGTTCGAGGGTGCGAACCGTTCGATCTTGAGATCGATCCCTGGCTCCGCGACGACCGCAGTCGCCTCGATCTCGACGCGCAGTGAGGGTGCGAAGAGCGTTCGGACGCCGATCAGCGTGCTCGCTGGCCAGTGCCCCTCCGGAAACGTCGCCGATCGCGCCTCGGCGATCACGCCGTATTGGTCCGGCTCGAAGTCCTTGACGAAGATCCGGATCTTGACGACGTCCTCGGCGGTCGCTCCCGCCTGCCCGAGTCTGCACACGACGCTCTGGAACGCGGAATCGACGTGTGCCTTCAGATCGTCGCCCCGTCCGACCTGACCGGACACGAAAATCGTCTTCACGCCTTGGTCCGTCGAGGTGACGACCTGCGTGAAGCCGGTGGCGACGTCGATGTGCTCCACCTGCGCGCTGGCCATGCCTGGACAGACGCCTGCCACCGCGCCGGCGGCGATCGCGACCCAGATCCCGTGTCTCATTGGTGTCTCTCCCTTCGTCCACGATCACGCACGACGTTACCGGTCACGACGGAGGCCACTTAGCGACAAAGGCGATAGCAGCACCGCGCCGGTCCGTACTCCGTAGGCCGAGCATCATGATGTAGAGACGGTTCAGCCGCGCGTAGTACTCCCTGGCTCCTGAGCTTCTCGGCGGCGATCCTTGCGGTGACTACCGCATTTCTGCTGCGGGTCGACCGCTGATGCTATCGTAACGCGCCGAGAAATCGTCCGCTACTGGCATCGTCAGTCGTCGAAACAAGGAAGCGGAATAGCGGCTCACGTTCCGGCATGCGGAAATCAGAGCTGTGCGGGTTGCTGTGGGCGGATGTCGATTTGGCTCAAGGGTGCGTCCGTGTGCGTCAACAGCTTCTCACTGGCCGGAACCTACACGGCAAGCTGGCGCGGACGGTCGACGTCGCTGCAGCCAAGATGGCAGGAGCCGTCAGCCAATCCAGGGTTGGTTGCCGGTTAAGGGCGTCGCACGTCGCCACCCTGTGTGACCAGGAGTGACGCTGTGGTCCGCATACTGCTCGAGGACCCTCGGCCGAGCAATGAGACACTACGGCCCAGGTGTAAGTGAGGAAGCGTGGCACGCGGTGCGCACCACGCTGACCGCCACCAAGGACCCGATCCGCATCATTTTCGACGCTGTCCCCTTCCCGCTCGGGCATCGTAATTCCTTCGCCTGCTCCGATCTGGATTTCACTTCGGCGCCGGACGGAGCGAATGTCTGGACATTGGTCTGGAAGGCCACACGTCAAGCAGCCCACCCGACCGGAGGACCCACGGACGATGCGCGGACGCAAGAAGCCGCCCTTGGATCTCACGCCACTGCGCGACGGTGCGCCCCTCACCTTTGACACGATGGCCTTGGCGTACCTGGAGGATTACGTGCTGCAGCGCCATCGCAGTCTGAGTGCGGCGCGCGTGCGCGTGGAGCATCTCCGCCGTGGGTTTGGGGACTCCGCCCCTGAGGTGATCACGGCCGACCGCGTGCGAGCCTATCAACTGGCTCGCCGGCAGGGAGGCGAGGAGGCGGCCACCATTAATCGCGAGTCCTCGGCGCTCAGCCGCATGTTACAGGTGGCCATCCACCGCGGATTACTCGACCGAATGCCGCTGTTGCCCAAACGCTTGGAAAGAAACCCGCCGCGCGATGGGTTTCTTGAACATGCGGAGCACCTGAAGCTCCGGCCACACGTCCCACCGTCGTATCGAGACATGCTCGATTTCGCCTACTACTCAGGATGGAGGCGCAATGAGATCGCGGGCCTGACGTGGGACGAAGTAGATCTGGCGGGCGGGGTCATCCGCCTCTCGCCTCGCCGCTCGAAGACCAAGAGCGGCCGGGTGCTGCCGATCTCAGCGCCCTTGCAGCGCATGCTCCAGCGGCGCCGCAAGCGGAGACAGGTGAAGGACCCGCGCGGGTTTCACCGCGACGGAGTGCCGGTACGAGCCTGGCGCACGGCTCTTCGCGACGCATGCCGCAAAGTCAGGCTTCCCCATCGACTTCTCCACGACTGCCGGCGCACGGCCGCAAGGAATCTGATTCGAGCCGGCGTCCCGGCGCGTGTCGCCATGCTGCTGACCGGCCACAAGACACGGGAAGTGTTTGACCGCTACAACATCGTGAATGAGCAGGAGCTCCTGACCGCGGCGAAACGGCTAGCCACCTATCTGACGGGGCTTGGTCCCTAGAGGAACAACGCTCACACAGATCTGAGTCTTCTACACCGGCGATCGGTGCTTCCGCTATGAACTGTTGGCGACAGGGCCGTAACCCATCTTTTCGGTAGAGTTTACGCCAGATTCAGAGAGAAGGAGTTGTTCCGTCGACAAGGCCGGAGTGCAGAAATTCAGCTGTCTCAACCCCGACGCAGAGCGACGCGGCCTGTCAGCACATGCCTGTCTCAGCGTAACAACACTTAATGGCGGAAGCACGGGCTTGTCCCATCCGCTGTTGAAATTCAGCGGCGGCTCGGGTGACGACTACGCAACCATCCCCGACGATTCATCGAGCCCCAGCTGAGCGTCACGTGCTCGCAACGCGGCGACCAGCACGGGCATGTCCTTACACCCCTTCACCCGCCGGAATCCTTTGGCCGCTTCCAGCACACCGGCAGCGACCCAGCGGAGCACCATCGTACCCCCGCGCCAGCGTTTCACGTTCCGCTTCACGTGGCGTGTCCGGCTCAGGAGGCTCTCGACGGCGTTGGTCGTCGCCAGCGATCGGCGGAGCCGCTCCGAGAGCGGCAACTCGACTACGGTGAGCGTCTCGTCGAGCCCTTCCCGTATGCTGGCGGCTGCACTCGGATAATCGATGTCCACCCGCCGGGCCAAGTCCTGCAACAAGCGCCGGGCCGCCTTGATGTCGGTGTGCGTATAGGCGCGCGTGAGGGTCGCCTTCACCCACGGACGCTGGGCCTCGGGCAGATACTCGAGCACGTTGCGCCGTTTATGCACCTGGCATCGTTGTACCAGGGCTGCGGGGCCGAAGGTCTGCATCACCGCAGTGTGGAGCGCTTGCGCTCCATCGAGGATGACGAGCAGACTGCGGTCGGTCCGCAGCCCACGGCTCTGCAGATTGGTCAGCAAGCCCTGACACACGGTCGTGTTCTCCGCTGACCCTTCCCAGAGGCCCAGCGGGTGTTTGGCGCCCGTTTTATCGAGGCCCAGCGCCACGACGATGCAGTGGCCGCCGACGTGGACCCCATCGATCAGTAGCGCCACCAGCTCGAGGTCGTCGAGCGGCGTTGCCCGCCACGCATCGAGTTGCGCCTGCGTCTGCGCCACAAACCGCCGACTCACGGCACTCTTGCTTGTGCCCCGCGTGCGGACGTCGGCCCCCAGCGGTTCTAGACTCCGGCCATACTGGCGCGTGGCCACGCCGATGAGCATCTGTTCGACCACGCGCCGGGTGAGCGGATCCGTGTTCGTACAGGCCTGGACGGATGGCAGCGCGACCTCCTGCCCGTCGCGCCGCACCCGCGGCCGACGCAGGGCGACCTTGCGGCCCCCCAGCACGACTTCGCTGGGCGCATGGCCCGCCCGAGACGCCCGCCGCGCGGGCTGATGCGCATACCGCGGACCGCACACGGCCACGCGATCCGCTTCCAACATCGCCGCGAGGACCTTCAGGCCCGACGCGACGACCAGCTCTTGGAGCTCGGCCTGTGCATCGACCAGGATGTCGACCAATGGAAGGTGCCGTGGTGCCGGCAATGCTGATTGGCGCCCACGAACGCCTGTGCCAAACTTCTTCATGGCGGCTCCTTTCTGGGGGCTTCAGCCCCAGGTTTTCCCACCGGCCGTCTATCACGACCAGCAGGGAGCCGCCGCTTTAAATTTCAACAGCTAGAGGGACATCCCCGGAAGCACCGGCGGAAGAGCTAGCGGCGTTCGACGATTGCCGCGTCGACCAATGTCGAGAACTCCTCTCGAAACCCGTTTCCAGTGGCTGGTGAGACTTGCGCCATGATCACCATGATCATGTTCTGCCAGGGATCGATGAAGAACCGTGTGCCGGCTGAGCCGCCCCACCAATACACGTCCTGGCCGATCGGAAAGCTGACCAACGTGGGGTCCATCGCAATGCAGAACCCCAGACCCCACCCGTAACCGTTGTCCCGGCCAAACAGCGGAAGCAGTTCGGCCGGGATCCGGTTGACCGTCATCATGTCAACCGTCTGCGGGCGAAGCACGCGGCGACCGTCGAGTTCTCCCCGATTCAGGAACATCTGGGAAAACCGCAGGTAGTCGTGTACCGTCGAGAGGAGTCCCACGCCTCCCTCGATCAACGTCGGGCGCTCGGTGAACGGCACGTCTTCGATCGCGTGTGGCCGCAGCTCGCCTTCTGGTGTCGGTCGGTACACCGTGGCAAGCCTCGAAGCCCGCGTCGGGTCGGCCCAGAACACAGTATCTGTCATCCCCAGAGGTTCGAAGATCCGTTCCTCGAAAAACTCCCCGAGCGGCATCCCAGACACGATCTCGACGACCCGGCCCAGGACCGTCGTGGAGATCCCGTACCGAAACCGAGTGCCGGGATCCTCGAACAACGGAACCCGCGCGGTGTTGTCGACCATCTGTTCGATCGAGATCGACCGCAATCGGACGCCCTCGGCGCGATAGATCTCCGAGCCTCGGCTACCCAGGCCCGAAGTGTGGGTGTGGAGCTGGTCGACGGTGATATCGCCCGTGCGGGCCCGTGTCAGTTCGATATCGGGCCGCGATGGATCGACAAAGACCCGCTGGTTCGCGAACTGTGGGAGGTACTTCGAGATCGGATCGTCCAGGGCCAGCTCGCCTTCCTCCCACAGCATCATCGCGGCCAGGCTCGTGATCGACCGGGTCATCGAATACTGCCGGAACAGCGCGTCGTCTGGCATCGGATCCTGCGCCGCGAGATCGCGATACCCAAGAGCTCCGGAATAGACGAGCCTTCCGTCACGAACCACTGCGGCGACGACCCCGGCAATGTCTCCAGCATCGATGTGGGCCTGGAGTGCGTTCGTGGCCCGCTCAAGGCCCTCCGTGGAAAGTCCGACTGACTCGGGCATCGCTCTGGGAAACACCTCACCGAACGCGGTAGCGGCGACTGCCATGAAGGCGATACTCATTAGGATTCGTTGGAACGTCATGGTCACTTCTCCCGCGCATAGAGTAGCAGCGGTGCGTCGGCCCGGGTGCGGGTACGCAGCAGGCCAGGGCTACAATCGCGACGCGGTGGCAGAATCGGAAGTGGCTCACCCATACCATCGGATGAAACCGGCGAGGGCACAGTCAAGTTGACGAAAACCCGGCTGACCGACCGCCAGGATGTTTGGCTCGAGTCCTGTCGTGACCCTGACATATTGGGCATCAGTTTAGGGCGGTCAACCTCAACTTGACAGAACCCACATCCCCGCGGGCGATCTCGAACACCCCTGGCGCGGCCAGCCGGGTCCCCCCGCCGAGCGGGCCTGGCCTGATCCGGCCGGGGCGTGGTACTGCATCGGCGTCGACTGGGCCCAGAAGTGCCACTACACCGTCGCCGTCGTCGTGCGCTGCGATACCACGCCGCTCCAGGTCGTCGCCGTCTACCGCATCCAACGGCGACCGTGGCCGGAAATGACCGAGCGAGTCGGCGCGCTGCTGGATGAGTTTCCGGGACCCGCGGTGCACGATGCCACCGGTGCCGGGTCGGCAATCGGGGAATTCCCGACGCTCGAAGCGCACCGTCAGCTCCAGGGCGTCACCATGGTCGGCCGTGACCGGGTCGACCTCTTCCGCAACTACATCGCGGCGATCGAGCGGCACGAGATCGTCTGTCCTCGGATCGACGTGTTCTATACCGAGCACCTGTACTGCGGGGAAGACGATCTGTTCGGGAGCGGGCATCCGCCCGATACGGTCGTCGCCATGGCGTTGGCCTATCACGCCTTCAAGACGGGCCGGCAGCCCGGTGACTACGGCGTCACCATCTGAGGCACACCGCCAGGTCGGGCTCGACGCCCGACCTGGTCTGACTCGGCCGCGGCTACTTTCTTCTGACCCATCCAATCGTCAGGCGTTTGCCCTCGCGAAGGTAGAGCAGAACCATGTCCGGTGTCAGGCAGGGAGTGTTGAACGCCACAATCCATACCCGTATGCGGCAACCGTACGGAGTCGGTGTGTTGAGGTGATGGTGCCACGGAGGAGGTCAGCGAAATAAGCATCTGCGGTCGGTACGCTCGCGGTGCGCGTGTGCATCCGCAGCGATCGAGAGGGCGGCTATCGTCGTGGCTGCGCCGTTCGTCCCGAGCGAGTGCCAGACCCGCTCGGACGTGTGCTCCCGCCGCTGCGCGATCCGCCGCCAGCACTCGATCCTCCGCCCGCACGTGGCCGGCCGCGCGTGTAGCCGCCTCGCGAGACCGCGCCGCTCGTCGATCGTGTCTCGTCGTCGGCCGCGGCCTCACGGCGCGGGCGCGGAGCGTCCGAAGCAGCAGATCCCCCCCGTGTGTAGCCACGCCCCTGCACGACGCGGCCCCTGTCCCTGTCGCCGCCACCTGGTCGCGCTGACCCTCCAGGGCGAATAATGACGGGACGCCGGCCGGGGGAGTAGTAGGGTCGATAGGGATCGCCCCACCAGCTTGAGTAGCCGAACGGCCAGTAGGAGAAGTAGTACGGAGGGTACGGGCGGTAGGCGTAGTACGGATCGTACACAGAAGGCGGATAGTACGGCGAGTAGGAGTACGAGGGGAGTCTCGTCGACCGGTGGACCGAGGCCGTCGTGGCTCCCCGCGTCTGCCCCGTCGATCCGCGGAATGGACGATCGATCGCGACGTGACCGGGGAACGACAGCGCGACCATCACGTCGACCACGCCGTCCGGTACGTGGGCGGCGGCGAGCGCCTTGAGCGTGCGGCCGTTCAGATCGAAGCGCGAACCGGTTTCATAGAGTGCGGCTGCCACCGCGGGCGCCGCGACTTTCCCGGATGCCTCGACCACTTCTTCGAGCGTCATCACCGTTGGACCCGCCAGTCTCGCAGCGGCGGCTCCCAGGCGTCCCCGGAGGTCGGCCGACAAGACCACGTTCTGCGGGAGGCTGTCGGTTCGTCGGTAGCGGCGGACGCGCACCTGTGCGTCCTGACCGGTGCCGACGGCCTGGATGTCGACCCACGTCGGCCCTGCGGCCATGAGCGTGATCGCGGAAACGGTGCGTGCGGGCTGGCCGGTGCACGTGATGTCGGCGCGTGTGAGGAGCTGCTGGCCCGAAAGCGACCACTCGCTTGTCTGACTCCCGCTGCACTCCGGCTCGCTCACCGGGTGACGGACCCCATCGGCCACGACCGTCTGCTGCAGAACCGACTGGCCGCCAACGTATGTCGTCATGCTGACGCCGCGATTCCCGGATGCCGGAAGGACGCACACGACGACGTCGTCCGGGGTTGCGACGGCTGCCGCGAGCGACCCGCGATCATCCTGGACAAGCTGCCAGCATCCCAGCCACGGCACCCACCGCGCGTCACCAAGTGTCGTGTCCTGCGCCTGCGGCGCCGCCGCCGCTAGGAGCACGAGTGCGATGGTCAGTACGGAGATCGGCTTCATGGTGTCTCCTGCGCCCGTCAAAAGAGGTAATTGATCCCGACCGTCAACTTGAACCCGGTCAGGTCGATCGGCTGAAAGCTCGAAAAGTCGGGGCCCAATTCAGCCTGTGACCACAAGTATCGTCCTTCTCCTGTGAGGAACACCCGCCGCGCCAGCTTCACGTCGACCCCGGCGAAGACGTGGGCGCTCGGGGCCCAGCCGTTCGACTGAAACGTGTCGCTGAACACCGACAAATCAAGGAAATCAACGAAGTCGCCGGTCTGATGGAATTCGTACCACAGGGCTCCTACTCCGGCTCCGACGTACGGGGTGGCGGGGCTCTGAACCCACGCGAGGCTCCCGACTTCCTGGCCGCGCGGCGTCAGTGCCAGCTTCACACTGGCGCTCAGGTTCGTCTGGTGGAGGCGGGTCGCCTGCGTAATCGGCAGCCGATCGTTGTCGACGAGATCTCGGTATTCGGAGCGAACGGTCCCGCCGCCGAACGCGACCCCGAAGACCGCCTCGGTTCGCGGCGCCACGGCGACGCCAACGTCGACCGCGAGCGTCGGGGCATCGAAAGCATTCGGCTCGACGGTGAGCTGCTCCTGGACGAAGGTGAACAGATCGCTGCCTGCCCGCTCGAACAGCCAGCCCCCGCGGACCCCGACCGACCCCCGCGGGCGGTCGAAGAGAAAATCGGGATCGCCCTGAGGTTGCGCTCCCGCGACCCCGGCTCCAGACAGGCTGGCGATCAGCAGAACCACCCGGATGCCGCCGAGGCGTGGTGAATGGGACATGTATGCCTGGGCTGCAAATCCGACACCAACGCGGCGTTGTTGCGTAAATCGAAACTGGCACCGAGCGCTCCCACGCGTAGGTTCGTCACCGATCGATCGCGAACGACTCTGGTCGACCAAGCTCGGTCATTCGATTGAGCACGTTGCACGCAAGCACCGATTCGACAGCTTGCGCTGCGCGAGTCCGACTTCGAAGTCGATCGCCGAGAATCGACTTGTACCGGAAGAACGCGTTCTCGACGCGGGCCTGTCGATGATAGCCGACCTCCTTCTTCCATCGACGGCGCCCAATCTTGCTGATCCTTCTGATCGTCCCATCGCGAGCGCTCGACCACGGGTTGCGTCGGGACAGCTTGGCTGTCTTCGCCGGCGGCACGACGACGGTCGTGCCTCGGGTGTTGGCTGTCTCGTAGAAGGCGAGCGTGTCGTAGGCCGCGTCCGCCGTGACCGTCCGCGCGCTGCTGGCAATGGTCGCGATCAGATCGATGCCCGTACTCGCGTCATCCACCGCGGAATCGGTCAACGCCTGAGCGACGATCACTCCCGCGTGGTCGACTCCCAGATAAAGCGTCTTCCACCCCCGCCGCCCGCGTCGTCCGTGTTTCGCCGCCGCCCATTCACCCTCGCCGACCATCGACAGGCCAGTGCTGTCGATGAAGAGGTGCAGGGCGGCGCGCCTGGGAACGCGTCGGAGTGTGAGGTTGAGATGCTGCCCGCGCCGGGACAGCGTCGTGTGGTCGGGCGACCGCAGGTCAAGGCCCATCAGATGGAAGAGTGAGGTGAGAAAGCCTTCCGCCTGACGGAGCGGCAGATGGAAGAGGAGCCGCAGCGTCAGGGCGGTTTCGATCGCGAGGTCCGAGTACTCCGGTGGCGCGCCCCGCGTGCGCGTTCCCTCAGGTTTCCAGGCTGCGATGGCCGCCCTGGACAACCAGATGGTGATGTTGCCCCGACCGATCAGGGCTCGCTCGTAGGACGCCCAGTTTCGGACGCGGTATTTCGTCTTGTATTTCGGATGGACTCTCGACTTCATCCCTCCAGTCTCGTCTGGGTCCCTCTCAACCTCACACTTGATTTGTGCAACAACGCCTCAGATGAGCATGGCGCAGTCGTACAAGAACGTCTATTTCAGGGACTGCCCGAAAGCGGCATCGGGACGGTCCAGCCTGACTCTCGCCTTCGGCAAGAGCGACGACGACATTTACGAGGTGGTGCGCCATCTTTCTAGCGACTCGCTCCGTACTGCCCTCGGCTACGAGAGCTTCGTGACGCTCCATGGGGACGCCCAGGCGGAAGACAGATCTCTAAACGCGTTCTGTCTGTCGATTCTCCACAGTCATCTCGAAACCAACGGACATTCGGACGCCGCGTGGCTGCCGGGATTCCAGACCCAAAACCCAATTGCCTTCGATCCGATTCAGGCAACCTTCAACGGCGGCCGTCACGAGCCGCTGCATGACTGGTATCCTTGGCTGGAAGGCTATTCTCCTGCGTTCGTCGAGTCGGTCATCGGCAGTTACTGCCCGAACGCGAAAAGCGTGTTTGATCCGTTCGGCGGCACGGGTACAACGCCGCTCACGGCGTCCCGTCTCGGCAAGAAGGCGTATTACACCGAGATCAACCCGGTTCTCCAGTTCCTGACCACTTCGAAGGTCATCGCCCTGCAATTGCGCGACCGGGATCGCGCGGAGCTCGCGGACAAGCTCATTGCGCTTGCGGACACGCTGGATGACCGGGTCGACGCGTCGCGGCAGGATTCCCAGTTGCGGCAGACCTACGATGAAGTATTTGGCGGCAGCGAGTTTTCTTGAAAGCGATGTGTTTACGGAGGTGCTGCGCTGCCGGACGTTGATCGACGACATCGGATGCGCCGCGCCGCTCACAGCGCGGTTCCTAACCATCGGGGTCCTGCGCGCTCTGATCCCGGCGTCGCGGCTAATCCGCCGGGGGGACCTGCGGTTCAAAACTGAGAAGGAGCAGGCGCGCGGGCGCATAAAGTTGCGGGACGAAATCCGCGAAGCGCTGGCCGCGATGGCCCACGATATCAAAGACCTTTCACCGGTTAATCAAGCGCCGATCCTGCTGCTGAAGAACGCGAAGAATCTCGACCGGGTCCCCGCGCTGTCCCTCAATGCGGTGATCATAAGCCCGCCTTATCTCAACGGCACTAATTGTTTCAGGAATACGAAGGTCGAATTGTGGTTCCTGCGCTGCCTGAAAGAACGGGAAGATTTGGCTCGATTCCGCTTCGGCTCGATGACGGTGGGGATCAACGATGTAACCGTCAGCAAGCCTATCGGCGAGATGCCGCCAAGTGCCGCACCGATCGTAAAGGCTCTCGAAGCCGATGCCTACGATGTGCGAATACCGCGCATGGTCGCGTGTTTCGCCTCTGAAATGCACGCCATTCTCCAAGCTCTGGCTGGACATATCCGAAAGGACGGCACGATTGTCATCGATATCGGCGATTCGGCATATGCCGGCGTGCGTGTCCCGACGGACCAGTTTATTGTGCAGTCGCTGGACGCCGCCGGGTTCAATCTCAGCGGCGAGCCTGTGTTGCGTCAGCGATACTCGCGCAGCCAGATGAAACTGACGCAGAAGCTGCTTGTATTCAATTTGAAACCCGGGAGGCGCTCGACGACCCGGCGCGCGGCGAAGCAGTCAAACGGCTGGTCGTCAGCTTGGTCAGATTTCAAACATTTATTACCACATCAGCAGGGCAGGTTTGCAAAACGTAACTGGGGGCATCCGCTCCATTCACTCTGTTCGTACCAAGGCAAGATGAAACCGTCTCTGGCGGCGCATCTCGTGAAGACTTTCACGACGCCTGGAGACCGGATGCTGGATCCGTTCTCGGGCGTTGGCACGATCCCGTTCGAAGGAGGGCTGCACGGCATTGAAAGCTGGGGGTTCGATATCAATCCGCCTGCCGTTCACATTACGGCCGGGAAGATCGGGAAGTGCAGCGCCGCAGAATGCGAGAAGACCGTCAAGCGACTCGAAGATCACCTGAAAACCCGCGAGGTACTGGCGACCGAACGCAAATCTGCAGAGTCGATCCGGTTCAACGGCGTTCTGACCTCTTATTTTCACAAGAGGACCCTCGAAGAAATCCTTCTCGCCCGCAGGCATTTTCTCGACAATCCGCCCGCAAACGCCTCGCAGTCTCTCGTGTTTGCCTGCCTGCTACATGTCCTTCATGGCAATCGTCCCTACGTGCTCAGCCGGCGGTCGCACCCGATCACGCCATTTGCGCCGACCGGCGATACGGAATACCGCGCGCTGATTCCGCGGCTTCGCGGCAAGATGGAACGCAGTCTGGCGACGCCGATACCGGATGATTTCGCTCACGGCCATTCGATCTTCCAAGACGCCACCGAATGGTGGCCCGCTCATATCGAAGAGTTGGATGCCGTCATAACCTCGCCGCCATTCTTCGACAGCACACGGTTCCATCTCGGGAACTGGATGCGCCTGTGGTTCTGCGGCTGGGAGGTGAATGACTTTCAGGACCGGCCGCTGTCGTTCGTCGATGAACGGCAGAAGCGCAGCTTCGAGGTTTACTATCCGATCTTGCGCCAGTGTCGAGAAAGGCTGAAATCAGGCGGTGTCGCCGTCTTCCATTTGGGAGTCAGCAAGAAGTGCGATATGGCAAAGGAGTTGGCCCGGATCGCGAAAACATGGTTTCGGGTGGCTGATATCTATACCGAATGCGTGTCCCACTGCGAAAGCCACGGTATTCGTGACAAGGGGACCGTGGTGAGTCACCAGTATCTGGTTCTGCAGTAACCGGGCCTAGCAGTCCGTGGTGAAAGTCCGTCTGCATTCGACGAGCGATGCATCCTCGTGGCCTGCGTTGCTCCTCCATCAAATACAAGCGGCATTCTCGGTCGTCGCGCCTTGCCCGCGAGGCGCCTCGCTCGTCTCGGTGCAGCGCCCGACTTTCACCACGGACTGCTAGACTTTCAACTGCCTATCGGCTTTTTCGGTCCAGGTGTTCGACAGGGTCGTCGATACGCTGAACATGTCGAAGCTGGTAGCATTCAATATCCGGTTCCGGATATTGATCATCTCGTCCATATAGGCGGCGTATTTCGCAAGCAGGGTGTCCACGAATTCAGGGTCATGTAATTGCTTGATCGCGTCCGGATTGTAGTGCGGCTCGCCCGTCATCGTGTCGTACGAGATGCCCGTAAGCGTCACGAGGCGCTTGATCTCCTGATCGGTGTAGAACTCCGAAGGCCATTTCTCAGCCTTCTCGCCGTTGTGCCGCTGGCACAACAACGTGGCGTTGTGATTCGTCAACGGCCACAGGAACTTTGCGGGCAAGGTATGGTCGAGATTTCCGCCGCGCTGAACGGATTTCGCCTGTATATCTTGGCTTAGATCCTCGCCGCATTTGAAACATTTGTAGGAGAAGCGCTCGTAAATCTCCTTGCTATCGATCTTGTCGCCGCCGGTGAGTTCCATATACAAGCGGCGTTTCTGTGCAGCTTCGCGGTGCTGATCCGTTGTGCGCGTCGGGTTCTTCAACTCGTTGTAAACGGTCTTGCACAAACGGCATTCGCCCTGACGCTTTGACTTTCGAGCAGAATGGCTGTCGAAGTAGTCCAGCGGTTTCAGGGTGCAGCAGATGATGCAGTATTTGAATTCTTTGGCCTCGTCCACGTAGTGATCATGCAGGATGGAAAATGTGCCTTCCTTGAGGGTCGAAGTCTTGTCCGTGTTCACCAGTGAACCGTACCGGGTTTCTCGGAGACTGGATTCATTGAATCAGGCCACCTTGGCCTGCTCATAGTACTGCGCTTCAAACTCCGCCGGCGGCACGTCTCCAATCGGTCCCAGCAACCGCCGCATGTTGAACCAATCCACCCACTCCAGCGTGGCGAATTCCACGGCCTCGAGCGTGCGCCACGGCCCTCGTCGTCGAATCACCTCCGTCTTGTAGAGTCCGATCACCGACTCGGCGAGGGCGTTATCGAACGCATCGCCTTGGCTCCCGACCGATGGCGCAATGCCGGCGGCCGCGAGACGATCCGTGTACCGCATCGAAAGATACTGCGTGCCGCGATCGCTGTGATGCACGAGGCTGGTCAGCGCGTCGCTGCGGCGCGCGTAGATGGCCTGCTCCAAGGCGTCGAGCACGAAGTCCGTGCGCATCGAGGCCGACACCCGCCAGCCCACGATGCGCCGCGCGAAGACGTCGATCACGAACGCCACGTAGGTGAACCCACCCCAGGTCGCCACGTAGGTGAAGTCTGAGACCCAGAGCTGATTCGGACGGGTCGCCACGAACTGGCGATCGACGAGATCTGCGGGCCGGCTGCCATTGCCCGCGTGCGTGGTCGTGATCCACGCGCGCCCACGCCCCGCGCCTTCCAGGCCCATCGCCCGCATCAGCCGACCCACCGTGCCTCGTGCCACGCAGAACCCTTCGCGACGCAGCTGTTTCCAGACCTTGCGCGGCCCGTACACCTGATGATGCTCGTCATACACCCGCTGAATCTCCGGGCGCAGCGCATCATCGCGTTGTGCCCGGGCCGAGCGACGCGTCGGATCGACCTGCGCCGCCCGATGGCGGTGATACGTCGAGGGGGCGATCGGCAGCACGGTGCAGATCGGCTCGACCCCGTACTGATCCCGATGGTCGTGAATGAAGCGAACCATCACTTCCCGCGGCGGTCGAGCTCCGCCTGGGCAAAATACGCGGACGCCTTCCGCAGGATCTCGTTCGCCCGCTTCAGCTCGCGAACCTCGCGCTCCAGTTCCTTGAGGCGCTCTCGCTCGCTCGTCGTCAACCCTGGGCGATAGCCGGCGTCACGCTGTGCCTGGCGTACCCACTTCCGTAGCGTCTCGGCCGTGCAGCCAAGCTTCGGCGCCACCGACTGCAACACGCCCCACTCCGACGCGTGGGTGGCGCGATGCTCCTCGACCATCCGAACCGCGCGCTCACGCACCTCCGGAGAAAACCGACTTGGACGTCCCATAGACCCCATCCTCCCAAGTAATGAGGTCTCCGAGAAACCCGGTACGGTTCATTCAGGCTCATCCACCTGATGCCGTGATCGTCTCTGTGCCGCGCGGCAACGTCACTGTTGATGAGCTCGACGATCGTGCCTTCGCGCATCCTACGTTGGCCGTCGGATGACAGTTCCACATACACGGTTTCACTATTTGCAAGCGTCATGGACGCGAGCACCGGAGGCTCGACGTTCACGCCCATGAAATCCTCAGGCTGTTCCTGCAGGCTCCCTGGCCCTTGCGTGCGCGAACGAGCCTCAGTCGCAGAGGTGTGGTTTTTCTGCGCCCTAGTCGAATACTTCGGCATGGCACTTCTTCCCTTTCTGAACACATCGCACGGTAAGGCATTTGGCGAACCAGAGAAAGGTGTCGGGGTTGATGTATGCCCTAGCCTCACGTCAGGAACTCATCGAGGCCCTTCCTGACCGCCGAACGCAAGCGCCGCACCCGCCGCTTGATCTCCCTGATGGGCTCGTGGGGAGTCGATACGGGGGGTGTAGCCTCTCGCCTGGCTGTTGGGCCATGCCGCTGAATCAAACACCCTCAAGGGGAATAGGCGGGATTCTGCACAGACACGTGTGGCGTGTTTGGCGACTGGCCCGGCAGCACTCGGCTACCCGTTCATCCCGCGCGGGCATGAAGCGTAATGCTTTCCCGACGTCGGGAACACAGCCTACCCTAGTGAATCCCGCGCGCGCATGAAGCGTAGTCCACATATCGGCCTGTCCGGGTCGGTTGCCGGAGGCTCACAGGGTTCCCCGATTGACGCTTCGATCTTTCGAGGGTCCAACCCGTACCCCCTTCGACGGTCCAACCGTTGCATTTCGATACCCCAACCGTTGGTCCTTTGTTTTCAACAAAACTTGCTTGTACAACCCCGACCTCGACAGAGGAGGGGGGGGTAGGGCACTGGCGTGGTCGCCTTGTGGCTCCTCGCCGTGCCTACCAGTCACACGATCAACCCTGACAACCTAGCGCGTTTACCGCTCGCCGTTCGTGTCACAGAGGTGGACCCCATCCTTCGGACAGGTGTTCGTCACAGCTAAGGTGGACCTGGCCGGTGGGACGACGACCGTCGCACCCCGCACCCTCGCGGTTTCGCATTTGATGACGGTCGCAAGATTCAGATCTGGATCGGCAAGGACGGCAACGGCAGCGAGTAGGTAGCATGCAGGCAGGGGGCGCACACTGGGCCCCCTCCGACATCGTCATCTCCGCACGCCCGCCATGCGATCATGGCTTCGGTGACCACCTCCCTGCTCCAGAATGCCCTCGCCCGCTACTGGGGCTACACAGCGTTTCGACCCCTTCAACGCGAAGCCATGGAGGCTATCCTCTCGGGCCGAGACTCGCTCGTCGTGTTACCGACCGGCGGTGGTAAGTCGCTCTGCTTTCAAGCGCCCGCTGTCGTGCGTCCAGGTCTTGCTGTGGTGGTCTCACCGCTCATCTCGTTGATGAAGGACCAGGTCGACACGCTCGTCGGCAACGGCGTGCCCGCCGCGCTCTACAACAGCTCGCTTACCGGTGCTGAAAAAGCACTCGTCGCGGCAGGACTGCGAGAAGGACGCTACCGTCTGCTCTACGTGTCTCCGGAGCGTCTGGTCGGCGAAGGGAGCGACGGCTTTTTCACGCTCCTCGAGTCGTGCGACGTCTCGTTCATCGCTGTCGACGAGGCGCACTGTATCAGCCAGTGGGGACACGACTTCAGACCCGAGTATCGCCAGCTCGCCCAGCTTCGACAGCGCCTTCCGGGCATCAGCCTGCAGGCATACACGGCCACCGCTACCGCTCGCGTCAGACGCGACATCACGGCTCAGCTCGGCCTCCACAACCCGGTGGAACTGGTGGGGGCCTTCGACCGTCCGAATCTGCTCTACCGTGTGCTGCCGAGGGCATCATTGAAACGACAGATCCTCGACGTCGTGGCACGTTACAAGGGAGAGGCCGGCATCATCTACTGCATCTCACGACGTGAGGTTGAGGCCCTGGCTGCCTGGTTGACGACCGAGGGGACGCCGGCGCTTCCGTACCACGCAGGCCTCAGCGAGGCCGAGCGGAGTGGCAATCAGGACGCGTTCTTGCGAGAGCGCGTCGACGTCATCATCGCCACGGTCGCCTTCGGCATGGGCATCGACCGGTCGAACGTTCGGTTTGTCGTGCATGCCGGAGCCCCGCGATCCATCGAGCACTATCAGCAGGAGTCCGGACGAGCAGGACGCGACGGTCTCGAGGCGGAATGCCTGTTGATCTACTCCGTCGCTGACTTCATGAAGTGGCGAGTGATGCTGGAAAGCAACGGCGAGCTGACCGACGCCAACACAACCCTGCTGCGCCAGATGGAGCAGTACGCGGCAAGCGTCGGGTGCCGTCATCGGCATCTGGCCGAGTACTTCGGCGACCGATACACGAGAGACGGCTGTGGAGCCTGCGACTACTGCCTCGACGAGCTGGAGCCTTCCCTCGAGCCAGTCCTACTCGCTCGCCAGATCCTGTCGTGCGTCGCCAGGGTTGGACAACGTTTCGGAGCCACGCATGTCGCCAGCGTCCTCCGTGGACACGCCAGTGACCAGGTGGTGTCACGAGGTCACAACACGCTAAGCACGTTCGGCCTGCTCCCCGAGGCCTCGATTGGCGAGGTCCGCGGATATATCCAACAACTCAGAGCCTTCAACCTCCTTCGCACGACCGACGACATGTATGCAGTGCTGACGCTGACGCCCAAAGGCCTGGCGCTGCTCAAGGACGAGACCAGCTGCCCCGACCTCACCCTGGCCCGACAGCGTCCGCCGCGCAAAGACGCGGCGCGCGCCCGTTCGCGGATCGATACCGAATCGTGGGAGGGCGTCGACCGCGCGCTGTTTGAACGCCTTCGTGCCGTCCGGCTGGAGACAGCGCGCGAACGCGCCGTGCCCCCGTATGTCATCTTCCACGACGCCACGCTACGCGAGATGGCTCGACTGCGTCCGGCCTCGCTCGACGCCTTCCGGGCCGTCAAGGGCGTGGGCGCGCGCAAGGCGGATGACATCGGCGAACGCTTTCTGTCGGCCATTCGCGAGCACGCGGTCTAGCAGCCCGTATATGGACTCCT
The DNA here is from genome assembly GCA_965197865.1 of Vicinamibacterales bacterium. GTDB lineage: Bacteria > Acidobacteriota > Vicinamibacteria > Vicinamibacterales > CAVVIG01 > CBDANZ01. Next base: position 378,833 of record CBDANZ010000004.1, on the reverse strand, counting down.
CCCGGTTGTCGAGCGGGTGATTCGTGACACCGTGTTCTTCGAGTCGGCTGCGGTCGTATATCCGGGTATTGTCAAGTTAACGAAAAGCTCGTCGATCGACCCCCAAGATACTGGGCTCCAGCCAGCCGTGAACCCGCCATGCTAGGCATCAAGAACGGCCGTCGGCCTCAACTTGACAATACCGATCGCCGCCTTGATCTTCGGAGTCCTGTGCTCAACGCCTTTCGGCGACATTGATGAATGCACTTGAGGCCGCGAACACGTCCTGAATGATCGGGTCCTGGTGCTCAACGCCTTTCGGCGACATTGATGAATGCACCGCAGCTCGCGCGCGGCCTGGTGATCCGGGATCCGTCCCGAGTCCTGTAGAAATTGAAAATGGCGTAACCTCCTGCTGAATCTCAAACAGCAGTTCGCCGCTGATCACGGCGACGGAGGATTACGCCATGTCGGACAGTAGCACAGCCCTTTCGCCCGTTCTGCAGTTTCGCCAGGATCTCCAAACCAAGCTTCGTGATGGCGTGCGTCGGGCCATCGAGACCGTCCTCGAGGAAGAGCTCCTCGCGGCCTTGGGGGCCGCCGCGCATGAGCGTATATCGGGGCGGCGCGGGTATCGTCACGGCACGATCGAGCGGACGATGACCACTCGCGACGGGACGCGGGCCATTACGGTGCCGCGGGCTCGCCTGCGCGACCAGGATGGGCCGCCGACCGAGTTTCGGAGCACCGTCTTGCCGCGCTATGTGCGACGGACCCGAGAGGTGGATGAGGCGCTGCTGGGCTGCTATTTTGGTGGCGTCAATAGCCGCCGCATCCGCCGGGCTCTCCGGCCGCTGTTGGGCGAGGCGCACCTGTCGAAGAGCGCCGTTTCGCGCGTGGTGACGCGGGTGAAGGATCAGTTCGCGGTGTAGCAGCAGCGGCCCTTGACCGACGAACGGTACGGGGTCGTGTTTCTGGACGGGGTTCATCTGCGCGTACGGCTCGCCGGCCGCGTGGTGATGGTCCCGGTGTTGGCGGCGCTCGGCGTCACCGACACTGGCCAGAAGCGGCTACTCGCCATGCAGCTGGCTGCGTCCGAGGCGGCGGCCTCGTGGGGGGTGGTCTGCTCGCCAAGCTGCAGCAGCGCGGACTGCCGGCGCCGTTGCTGGTCGTCACCGATGGCCATGCGGGACTGAAGAAGGCGCTGGAGACGTGGCCGACCGCCCGCGTGCAGCGATGTACCGCCCACAAGGGACGCAATCTCGCCGACGCTTGTCCCGTGCATGCGCGACCCGAGCTGCGCCGAGACTACCATCGCCTCCTTTATGCGACGGACGGCCTGGCCGCCCGCGCGGCCTACGATGCCTTCCTGAAGAAGTGGACCCCGTTGTGCGGCGTTGGTGCACGGCTCCTCAGCTTGGCGCCCGTGGGCGAGCGTCGAGGTCCTGGCCGTGTTGAGGGCCCGTGGCGCACGATCTCGCTATGAAGTCGAGGGTTCAACCGAAGTACAAGACGAAATACCACGTCGGGAATTGGCCGGCATACGACCGAGGGCTGGTCCAGCGAGGCGACGTGACGCTGTGGCTGTCTGCCGACGCGCGGGACGCGTGGCGACCGTCGCCGTCTGGTCAACCGGGCGGGCAGCAGCGGTTCTCGAATCTCGCGATCAGCACCACGTTGACACTCCGACTTGTCTTCCGTCTGCCCTTGCGCCAAGCGGAGGGCTTTGTGCGGTCGGTCCTCGCCTCGATGGACGTCGATCTCGAGGCGCCCGACCACACCACGCTTTCTCGCCGGAGTCGGTATCTGGCCGTCGGGCTGCACCGCGTCCCGGTCAAGGGGCCGATTCATCTCATCGTCGATAGCACGGGCCTCTCGATCGCCGGCGAAGGTGAGTGGGCCCCGGCCAAGCACGGCGGTCGCGGCCAGCGCGGCTGGAAGAAGCTCCATCTCGGCGTCGACGGGGCGGGTGTGATCGTGGCCCACACGTTGACCGAGGCGACGGTCGACGACGCGACGACCGGTGTCGGTTTGATCGAGGCGCTCCACGCCGACCTCGCACGCGTCACGGCCGACGCGGCCTACGACACGATCGCGTTCTACGCGGCGGCCACGGCCCGGGACGCAATCGTCGTGGTCCCTCCGAACAAGGCGGCGCGGGTGTCGCGACGGAGACCACGGTCGAGCGCTCGGGATCGCACGATCCGGAAGATGAAGCAGATCGGGCGCCGTCGGTGGAAGGCGGAGGCTGGGTATTATCGGCAGGCCCGCGTGGAGAACGCCGTCTTCCGGTACAAGTCGATCATCGGGGATCGCCTTCGTGCCCGAGCTCCCGGAGGGCAACAAGCCGAGGTGCTCATCGCGTGCCACATCTTGAATCAGATGACCGACCTGGGAAGGCCAGACTCGTACGCCATCGGCCGATGAAAGTCCCCTGGGTCGGGATCGTTCTGGGTGGGGTTCGATTCATGCACCAACGCAAGCCCGCACCGACACTCGACTCGATCAATCTGGCTTTTCCGCTTTTCGAAAGTTGCAACACATCCTCGGTCGACGATGCAGGCCACCGACGTCATGGAGACGGCCGACTTCGCCCGCGCGGCTCCCGGCGTCGATCAGGTCCAGGTCGCGCACCGGCCGCGCCTGCTCCGTGACAACGGCCCCTGCTATCGCTAGCATGGCCACGACATCATGAGCACGCGGCCATCTTGGTCCGAGCGCCTTTGTCTGCATCGCCCCGAGCTGCGGGCCTGGGCGATGTACGACTGGGCTAACTCGGCCTTCATGACGACCATCGTCGCCGCCGTGTTTCCCATCTACTTCAATCGGGTGGCCGCAGCCGATCTCGATCCGGCCGCGGCCAGTCTTCGCTTTGCGATGGCGACAACAATTGGATTGTCGATCGTGGCGGTCCTGTCGCCGATTCTCGGGGCGGTGGCCGATTTTGCCGGCATCAAGAAGAAGATGCTCGGCGCCTTTATGGGCCTGGGCATCTTCGCGACGGTGTGCATGTTCTTCATCCAGCAGGGCGACTGGCTGCTGGCAGCCGTGCTGTTCGTCCTGGGGAACATCGGCGCCTCGGGCAGCTTCGTATTCTACGACTCACTCCTACCGCATATCGCCCGCGCTGACGAGATCGACCGCGTTTCCACCGCCGGATACGCGCTGGGCTACCTGGGGGGCGGCACGCTCCTGGCCGTGAACCTGGCCTGGATCCTTCGGCCTGATCTTTTCGGCCTCGAGGGAACCGGCATCGCCACCCGACTCTCGTTCTTCAGCGTGGCCATCTGGTGGCTGGGTTTTTCGATTCCGCTGTTTCGCAAGGTTCCGGAGCCGCCGCGCGTCCTGGAATCGGACGAGCGACCTGGCGAACGTGCCATCAACGTAGCGTTCGTACGGCTGGGTGATACGCTGCGCGAGCTACGCGGGTACCGGCAAGCCTTCCTCATGATGCTCGCGTTCCTCGTGTACAACGACGGCATCGGCACGATCATTCGGATGGCCACGACCTATGGGGCCGAGATCGGTCTGCCCGACAACTCCCTGATCACGGCGCTGTTGCTGGTACAGTTCGTCGGGATTCCGTTTGCGTTCGTCTTCGGGCAGGTTGCCGGCCGGGTCGGTGCCAAGCGAGCCATCTTCTTCACACTGTTCGTCTACATGGGTATCAGCGTGCTCGGCTACTACATGACGAGCTCGCTGCATTTCTACGCCTTGGCCATGGTCGTTGGCATGGTGCAAGGAGGCAGTCAGGCGCTCAGTCGATCACTGTTTGCGAGCATGATTCCACGCCACAAGTCGTCGGAGTTCTTCGGGTTCTTCGGAGTGTTCGAGAAGTTTGCAGGCATCGCGGGACCTGCCGTGTTCGGGGCGATGATCTGGACGACGGGCTCCAGCCGCAACGCGATTCTATCGGTCATGGGGTTCTTCATCGTCGGCGCCCTGCTGCTAACCAGAGTTGACGTGGCGGAGGGGCAGCGGGTGGCGCGCGAGGCCGATCGCGGACTGCAGGAAGCCTGACGGATGTCTGTCGTGGAGTCCCCGGCGGGAAGTGTCGGCGTCTGGCTTGCAGCGCGTCTCATCGCATCGCTGTTCTATCGTGTGCAGAGAACCGGCCCCCCGATTTCCGGGGGCGCCGTGCTGCTGGTGGCCAACCACCCGAACGCGCTGCTCGACCCGGCGCTCGTGCAGACCACGGCCGGCCGCCCCGTCCGGTTCCTGGCCAAGTCCACCCTGTTTCGGGGGCACGTGCTCGGCCCCATCATCCAGCGCTCAGGCGCCATTCCTGTCTATCGACGGATCGACGCAGGCGTGGATCCTGCTCGCAACGTGGAAGCCTTCGCGGCGGTGGAAGCGGTGCTGGGCCGAGGCGAAGTCGTTTGCGTGTTCCCGGAAGGCATCAGCCACTCCACGGGTAGACTCGAGCCGCTTCGCACCGGCGCCGCCCGGATGGCCCTGGCCAGCCTGGCGCGCGGGACCCGCGTGACGCTGATGCCGATCGGACTCCACTTCCACCGTCTGGTGTCGTTCCGCTCTCGGGCCACCGTGGCTTATGGTGTGCCCTTTGATTGCGCCGACCTTGCGGCGGCGTACCGTGAGGCGCCGGGTGACGCCGTTCAGGCGCTGACCGAACGGATTGGGAGGCATCTTCGGGAACTACTGGTTGAGGCCGACCCGAGAACCGAGCTCCAGACCATCGATCGGGTGGAACGTCTGTATTCGGCCGCGCGAGGTGTCGCACGGACGCCAGACGCCACCTTGGTCAGGCGTCAGCTGATTGCCAACGGGATGCACCACTTGAAGGCGCGGGATCCCGATCAGCTTCGTGCGCTCTACGACGAGGTCAACGAGTACGACGCGCAGCTGGCGCACTTCGGTCTGCGGGATCGCGACGTCGATCGACGCATCGACAGAGGGACGGCGATACGGTTCGCTGTTCGCGAAGCGCTCCTGGCCGTAGTGCTCGCTCCGCTGGCGTTGGTCGGCCTGCTCCTCTTCGCGGTCCCCTACGGCGTGACCTCGGTTCTGGCGCGACAACCGGCATCGCTGGAGCACCGCGCGACCTGGAACGCGCTGGGCGGCACGGTCATCTACGGGGCGTGGATACTGGGGATCGCCGTTGTGGCTGGACTGCGATCTGGCGTCCCGGTCGGCGTCGGCGTGTTCTGCCTGCTCCCCGCCGTGGCCGTGGCCTCCATCTTCGCCGTCGAGCGGGAAGCGGCCATTGTCAGGATCGTGAGCGCGTTTCTCGCGCTGCGCCAGACGCCGCTGGTCGCACGCGCCCGGCTCGCGCGCCAGCGGAACAACATTGCCACGGTGCTCGAGAACATCCAACGCTGGATCGAGCGCACGGAGACGTGACCGGCGCGCCGTACCGCGAGAAAAAGCTCGCGGTCTCGATGCCCGTGCCTGCCTGGAAGGACCACGTCACACGACGCGTGAAAGCCAAGCAGGGGGTTTCGTGAGTTTCAGACGGCGCGGCGAACGATCCAAGGAATACGAGGCCATGCAGATGATCCGGAAGAGACAGGCGAGGTGGGTGTGACCTGCCGGCTTTCTTCGGACCAGTCATTACTGGAGAACAGCGCCGGTGAGAGGACCGGCCTTTTCGGACCACTACGCGGGTGAGTCCGCAGCCGTTGTCATCGTTCGCCGGGCGTATTCATTGGGGCTGAGCCCCTTGAGAGCCCGGTGAGGATGATTCTCATTGTAGTCCCACCGAAACGCGTCGATCTTCTGCTGCGCGTCCTCGAGCGACGCGAACCAATGCACGTTCAGACATTCCTCCCGGAACCGCCCGTTGAACGATTCGATGGTGGCGTTGTCCGTGGGCTTGCCGCGCCGGCTGAAGTCCAGGATGACGCCGTTGGTGTAGGCCCAGCGCTCCATCGCCGAGCTGACGAACTCGGTCCCGTTGTCGCAGTAGATCCGTTGGGGCAACCCGCGCTCGAATCGGAGATGCTCCAGCGTCGCCGCGACATCCTGTCCGCGAAGGCCCTGTTCGACCTCGATCGCCAGGCATTCGCGGGTAAACAGGTCTATGACGGTGAGCGTCCGGAAGCGGCGGCCGTCGGCCAGCTCGTCCGCCACGAAATCCATGCTCCAGATATCGTTGCGGGTCATGGCTGGCCGTCGCTGCTCGCGATGGCCGGCCGTCGCGTGGCGCCACGGGCGCTTCCGCCGGAGCGCTAGGCCTTCCTCGATGTACACGCGATAGAAGCGCTCTTTGCCGACGTCCCAGCCTTCGCGCCGCAGCAACACCAGCAGCCGGCGATAGCCGAACCGGACGCGCGCCTGGGCCAGTTCGCGCGCCCGCTGACGCAGAGCCGTGAGCGGATCCTTCCGGCGCGTGTAGTACACCGATGACCGCGTCGTCTTCACGACGCGGCAGGCGCGGCGGATGCTCACGCCGTAGCGGCCCATCAAATACTGCATGACCTCACGCTGTTTGACGGGCTTCAGAACTTTTTTTCGACGACATCCTGGAGCATGACCTTGTCCAGGGACAGGTCGGCGACGAGACGCTTGAGCTTCGTATTTTCGTCCCGCAGTTGTTTCAGCTCGCGGGCCTCACTGGGCAGCATGCCGCCGTATTCCTTCTTCCAGCGGTAGAACGTCTGCTCGGACACGCCGACCTGGCGGCAGACGTCCCCGACCGGTACCCCGGCCCCGACCTGCTGCAACACGCCGGTGATCTGCTCGACGGAAAAGCGCGTTCTCTTCACGGCACACCCTCCTGGCCGATCGGCCTGATTGTGCCGCAAGACTCACCCTGGCAATGGTCTGAAAAACCCGGAGCCCCTCACCACGCGTCGGAGGTGGGCGGTGCTGCAGTCAGTCGCGCCGATGCTCGAATGCACGGCCGAGACGCTGCGGAAGTGGGTGCGGTAAGCGCAGCGTGATGCCGGGAACGCGCGTGTTATCTTGCAGGGTATCCTTGCATCTTCATGAGTCTGAACCGTTTACTCGTCACCTCTGCCCTTCTGGCTTCTGCACGGGCTCAGGAGCCTGTGACGCATACGCCGCCGGTCGAGGAGGCCTTGGCGCCTGCCTGCTACCGGCCAGCCGCTGCCTAACGGGACAGCGCCTCCCGCGACGGGATTGGGCACGACCACGCCGTTGCGCCAACTCACGTCCGTGATCGATCGTGAGTGCCCAGCCGTTCCGATTCACAGGCCAAGTCGACATGGACGGTCGCGGCGGCGCGTTCTTCGCTGACGAGATCGATGACGACACCGTCCTCGGGAGTGACGACGGGATATTCGCGTGGGCGGCGACGTACGTAGGCGTTTTCGCTGGTTTCGGTCAAGCGGGCAACCGGATTATCGATGTCGACGGCTTCGCGAACTGGGGCAATCCCGGCTCAACGGTCGACTACGACACCTCCGGGTTCATCGGCGGCGCGCTGATCGGGAAGAAATTCAAGATCGGTGGCGTGCCGCTCAGGATCGAGCTCGACGGCATGGTCGGCAAAGTATCGGCGACATCGAGCAGGCTGGATCCGGAAGGATTGGACGAGACGGTGCAATCGGTGTGTTGTCAGATTGCCACGGCGCGCGCCGGAATCGAGCAGCCCGTCGGCGCCGCGACGATCTTCGCTGCAGGCGGATTGGCGGCCGCTCGGATCGAGCATTCGGTCACGGACATCGATTTCGGCCCAACCATGCCGCCGCGGATGGACCCCGACGATTCCTTTCACGACCGCTCGACGGCGATCGGCTGGGTGGTCGGCCTTGGTGTCGAGTCTCCGCTGGCCGAGGCCTGGACGGTGCGACTCGAAGGATCGTATCTAGACTTCGGGCAGAGCACCCATGACGTGAATCGCTCTGGCGATGGCCGCTGCGGGCCGGGGCTGCCTCGCAGACCGTGCCCGTACACCATCGAGCACCAGCTTGGCACCGTGCGCATGGCGATCATGCACCGGTTCGGCCGGTAGCGGATGCGGTCAAAAAATGAAATCCTGGCTTGAGCTTTTCTGTGGCCAGGTACGTGAAGTCGAAGCGTGTCAGGCGGATCCGGCCCTTCACCTGCCGCGGGGCCGGAGCGGGCCGGGCGGGTCACCCTGAGAGCCGGAGCGCTAGCGGAGGACGGCGCAGCCGTTGACGCGCCTGGCGGGCGGATTCCGTAGAGCAGGGATGCGTCTCATCTGGGGCGGGCGAGCATCCGTGCGCGCCGCTCTGTACAGGGGCGCCCTCGTCGCGACGCGCTACAAGCCGCTGATCCAGCGCTTCGACGACCGCCTGGGTGCCGCCGGCAAGTCCAAGAAGCTCGCGTTGACCGCGTGCATGCGTCAGCTCATCACTCTCTTCAATGCGATGGTGCGATCCAACTCGGCGTGGTCGCACGGCCTCGTGTCGTCCACCCCAGAACGGGCTTGACACCAGAGACAGTGACTCCCAAGCAATGAGGTCTCAGAGAACCCCGGTACGGTTCACGACAGCCGCTCGAGCGACTGTTGAACCGTCGGTCGCTGGCCCGACTCGACATCCTGCCGCCGCCGCTGATGAAACGCCGTGAGCGTCCTGTTCGCGTTAGCGAATGCGACAATCTGCCCACAGTACTGGTCGAGACGATGCGCCGGCAGGGCCCAGAGCGCCACGTCGTCCGTCAAGGCATCGAGGTAGGCGCGCGCGCCGCAGCACCCCAGGCTCATGGCCGCGCGCTGCTGATTGAGTACCTGCGGGACGATGGCACACGCCGGTCGCCCCATCGCCGGCGGGGCGCCGCCATCAACCCGCGCGACGGCCTCACTCAGGATGAGCCCGTGTTGCGCGTGGGCGAACACGAGGACGACCTCGGGCTGGATCGGGAAGTCCGCGAGCGGCCCGTAGAGCGCATGGGCCCGCGGGCGCGGCATGACCGGGATGGCGGGGATTTCTTCCTCGCGTACGTAATCGAGTCCCATCATGGCCTTGAGCGAGGCGTGCAACTCCTCCGGCTGCGAGGCCGCCGCGCCCGAGAGATTATGCGTGTGGATGCCAATCGCGCACAGGGCGTGGTCACGGGCGGCTGTCGCGAAGGTGCGCGACGTGGCCTGCGACCAGAACGCGCATCCGGCGGGAACGACCCCCTCAAACATCGGAACGTCGTCGGGCACGACGTCGCAGAACGCGATGGCCACTGGGGGCAGCGACAGCTCCAGCGACGACACCAGTTGCTCAGCGTGGACTCGACGCATATCGTTCATCGGGGATTCCTCTCTTGGCAATGCGCAGCAATCATACCGAATGTGCGCCGTGGCGGGCAGTCGGGGTCGCGGCGTGCTCGCCGGCGCGCCAGGGCCTCGGCCATGAGGAACGTCTTCTCGCGCGGGCGAGAGCCGGATGACGCCGCCGGCCAGATCAACTTTTCTCCTAGGTGAGGGAGCCCCCTGCGCCCTCGCCAGCCTATCGCAAACGACCGTTTACGACACACGCTGATCGGCTAACGCCCGCGTCTCAAAGGCGGGCGTGCTCCCCCAACCAATCGCAGAGGCGGCGGATGGCGGCCAGATACTGCTTGATCGTGGGGGCGCGATACATGCTTTGCATCTCTTCGATGTAGGTGGCCACGGCGATCGGTGAAATCTGCGCGGGCGCGAGCCCGCGCGCGTCGCACCAGGTGAAGAACCGCGTCACCGCCGCGGCGTACGCCGCGCGTGTGTGCGGGTTGCGGATCTGGGCCGTGAAAAACTCCACGGTCGGTGCCGGGTACGGTCGGCCAGCTCGGCCCCGTGGCGGCCGGCGCCGGTTGTGACTGTGGACGGGAAAGGTCTAACGAATGACACGCTCATTCGGTCTTGATGCAGCGTCAGCGCTTGAAGCACTAAAGGCCGCTTCGGAGAGGTTCAAAAACGACGACCGCAACAAGGACTTGGCGCGAGATTGCGCCATCAAGGCTTGGCAGCTCTGTGACCATGTCTTCAATGCTCTTGGTTCAACTTCCCGATTCACAACATTGGGAGGTCTCCAGGAACACGTCTGGAACACATGCCCCGAACTTGCCTATTTGCAAGACATCTGCACTGCATCGAAACATGGAGAGGATTTGAGGTATCCGGCTCGAATTGATGACACCAGAGTTCAAGACGGCGCCTTCTCCCATGCGTTCACTCGCGGTTTTGATATTTCGCGTCTTGAAATAAAGCTTCCAGGCGGCCAGACGATTTTTTCAACGATGTCCTCGATCGTGCCGTAGATTTTTGGTCGAAATTCTTCGACGATAACGGGACCATGCCGTGATGTGCTCGCCGCGTCAGGACCTGGAAGCGGCGAAAGGAAGAGTCACCCACCGGATCCGTGCCAGAGGGGTCTGTTCCAGGGTGTCGTCGTGCCACGGCCTAAATCGTAACATAACGTCCCTTATGTTACGTAAAACATGGTAGGGAAGGGCCTCCCGCTGCGCAGACACGCCCGCACACTCGGCCGCGCTCAGCTACGATGAGATTAGTTCACGGCTCTCTATGGAGGTGCCAAGATTGAGGTTCACCAGAGTGATTCCGTCTTGGGCTGTTGGAGCGCTCGGGGCATCCATCGTTGTATCGTAGGGTCCGTCTGGTTGGATGGCATGGAGACGAACGTCAACGGGCTGCAGGCGGGGCTCAGCGAACTCAATACCACCGCCGATAATCGATTAAGACAGCACCTCCTAGCTGACAGTCGTGCAGAAACGGCCGATCTAATGTTTGCCATCGCTCTCGCATTCCGACGCGGGAATCAACCCGATCCTTTCCTACTGAACCGTGCAGGTGTGAGTCTCAGGGGAGCGATCACGACGATGTGGCTCTCCACCCCCGGTGAAAAGAAAATCTCGAGGCTCTCTCATCAACCGTTGAGGACTTGCAAGCCAAGTTGAATGGTGGGGATCTCGCTGCATACGCTGAAATGATCAAGATCCTCGCTGATCAAGGGGTTCGCTCGAACCAGGCGATGAGAGAGTTTCGCGAGAGGATCGAGAAAGACGAGGCTCAGATAACAGGGCTTCGGCAGCGCGTTGAGCGATGGCGCGACGAGCAAGTAGGGCTCAACATCATCGGGTTGGTGGTCGTGCTTCTCAAGGACCTTCCGATTTGGGGAAGAAGACGCCGCGCACCATGACATGGCGGTCAGCGGAATCGGCTGAGGTGTCCTTTATTCACCCGGCCGGGCCGGTTCTCTCCTCCCAGACGTCCCTACAACAATAAAGAAAGAAGGATTTAGGAGACACCATGAGGAAACTCAGTAAGAACGCCAGCGTGTACGCCGTCATGGCCTTCGCGGCCCTGACACTGCTCGCGGTGACCGGCCACGCGCAAGAGCCGCAAGAGGCGGGCGATCCGGACAAATACCTGCTCTTGTCAACCAGCCGCACCGGCACGATGGAGGAAGAGTTGAACGCGGCCGGCGCGCGCGGCTACCGCGTCGTCGGGGCACAAGGCGGGGAGACGGCGTTCGGCGGCGACGAGGCGGTCGTCATTATGCGGCTGGACCCGGAAGGGCGGCGATTCCGGTACATCCTGCTGGCGACGAGCCGCACCGGCACCATGCAGGAAGAACTGAACGCGGTGCCCCTGACTACGAACTGGTCGCCATGACCGTGTTTCGGTCAACGTTTGGCGGCAGTGAGGCGGCCGCGATCCTGGAAGCGGAGCTGGTCGCCCTCGGCGCGGGCGTGGTGGCTGCGCCGCAGCCCCAGGCCGGTGAGTCGGACGCGGGCGGGGCGGTGTCCGAAATCACCTTTGAGGAAATTGATGAGCTGTTCTGGTGGCCAGGCGGATCGCTCACCACACTCCAAAAAGAGGCACGGTGGAACGAGTATCAAGGGCAGTGCGTTGAATGGAGTGGCGAGCTGGCCGGCCTCGAAGAAACCTTCGGTGAGTACCGGATTACGTTTAAGCAGGGTAAGGTCAACCGATACGCGCTCCCGAACGTGTGGATCTTTGCTCCACTCACCATGCAAGACGTGCTGATCGATTGGGAACCGGGCAACACGTACGCCTATCGTGTAACGCTTCGCAGCGCGCCACAAACGATCGTGCCACTCATTACGTGGGGCTGCGCCGCCGACGCGGCCACGCCCTAGCAGCCTGTGGTTAAAGGGCCGAAAGGGATCGACACGACTGATCCCGCGTACTACACTCCCGCATGGCCATGAGTCGACGTAAGGACCGGGCACGGACACCCGGATTGTGGATCGCGACGAACGCGTTGCCGGTCACGGGCGGGCGTCCGTTCTATCAGCGGCTAAATCAGGTCCTGGACACGCACGCGTTCGACGCGTTCGTCGAGGCGCAGTGCGCCCCGTTCTACGCCGCGACGGTCGGCCGTCCCAGTCTGCTGCCGGGGACCTATTTCCGGCTGCTCTTGATCGGGTACTTCGAGGGCATCGATTCGGAGCCTGGGATCGCCTGGCGGACTGCCGACTCGCTGGCGCTGCGCGGCTTTCTCGGGTTGGGCCTCGATGAGGTGACACCCGAGCACTCGACGATCTCTCGGACGCGGCGGCTGATCGACCTCGAGACGCACCGGGCGGTCTTCACGTGGATCCTGCAGGTGCTGACGACGGCCGATCTCGTGAAGGGCAAGACGATCGGGATCGATGCCACGACCCTCGAAGCCAATGCCGCCTTGCGGAGCATCGTGCGCCGCGACTCCGGCGAGACGTATCAGGAGTTCTTGACGCGGCTCGCACAGGCCTCGGGCATCGAGACGCCGACACGGGCGGACTTAGCGCGCCTTGATCGCAAGCGCCCGAAGAAGGGCCGCAATACCGACTGGCGGCATCCACACGACCCTGATGCGCGGATCACGAAAATGAAGGACGGGCGTACGCATCTGGCCCACAAGGCTGAGCGCGCCGTCGACCTGGAGACTGGGGCGATCGTGGGCGTGACGGTACAGGGCGCCGATCAGGGCGATACGACGACGATCGCGGAGACGGTCACCACGACGGCCGAAGAGCTCGAAGCCGTGGCGGTGGCGACCGACGGGCACACGGCGATCATCGATGAGGTCGTGGCTGACAAGGGATACCACAGTAATCAGGCGCGGGTGGATCTCGCGACACTCGACCTGCGGACCTATATCGCGGAGCCCGATCGCGGCCGGCGCAACTGGACGCACCAGGCGGCGGCGCGCGACGCGGTGTACGCGAATCGTCGACGCATCCGGGGCGTGCGTGGGTTGGCCTTGTCGCGTCGACGGAGTGAGTATCTCGAACGACCGAATGCGCATTTCTATGAAACCGGTGGGATGCGGCGCACGCATCTGCGAGGGCACACCAACATCCTGAAACGTTTACCCGTCCATATCGGCGGCTTCAATCTGGGCCTCTTGATGCGCGGTCGCTCGTCGGCGTCGGCACGTCGCGGAGCCTGCAGGGCCACCTGGCGACGATTGTGGCGCTCGTCATCGCGCTGTGGACGCGCGTGGAGCGCCGCTGGCGCGACCACCACACGCCATCCGACGATCAGGCGTCCGTTTTTACGCCGAATCATCGTTTCGAGCTGCTACCTGTTGGCGCGTCAGAAGGCGACCTTTCACCATGATGGTATGGACTCCTCCCGGTTCCGATGCGGCATGATGTGCCGCATCAGCTGATGCCCATCAGCCACAACCAGGAGGAAACCGAAATGGATGCTACGACAGTGGCCGTTGACCTGGCAAAGTCCGTGTTCGAGCTGGCGATCGCCAATGCCCGGTGGCGCGTGTGGTCGCGCCAGCGACTCAACCGCGCACGGTTCGCCCGCTTTCTCGCGCAGACGCCGCCGACCCATGTGGTGATGGAGGCGTGTGGCACCGCCCACTACTGGGGGCGGGTTGCCCAGCAACACGGCCATCGCGTCACCCTCGTGCCCCCGGCGTACGTGCGGCCCTACGTGCGGCGCAACAAGACGGACCGGGCGGATGCGGAGGCGATCCGCGAGGCGATCCGGTCGGGCGAGATACCCCGTGTCCCGGTGAAGCGGGTCGAGCAGCAAGCGCTCGTGGCGCTGCACCGGGTGCGCGAGCAGTGGATGACGACGCGGACGGCGCGCATCAATGTGTTACGCGGGCTCTTGCGGGAACAGGGGCTGCTGCTGCCGGCGGGGGGCTGTGCGGCGCTGCGGGTCTTGCCTGTGCTGCTCGACGAGGCGGCCACCGTGTTGCCGAGGCATCTGCGGCAGGTGCTCACGAGCGTCCACGAGGAAGTGCGGGCGATTGAGGCTCGGATTGCCGGCCTGGAACGGGAATTGCGCGCCCTGGCCGACGCCGACCCCGTCGTGATGCGACTGCGGACGATTCCCGGGATTGGGCTGTTGACCGCCACGGCCCTCGTCGGCACCGTCGGGCACATCCACGCATTCCGGCGCGCGCGCCAGTTTGCCAGCTGGCTCGGCCTGACGCCGCGCGAGTACTCGAGTGGGCAGCGGCGGCGCCTCGGGGGGGATCAGTAAACGCGGGGACGTGTATCTCCGGTGCTTGCTCACCCACGGCGCGCGCGCGGTGCTCGCGTCGGCCCACCGGCGCCGGGCGGCCCAGCAGCCCCTCACGCGTCTGCACCACTGGGCGATGACGGTGCACGCGCGGCGCGGCTACAACAAAGCCACGATTGCCGTGGCGAACAAACTCGGCCGACTCGTTTGGGCGGTTTGGCACAAGGATGTGCCCTGCGCACTGCCGGACGCGGCGTAACCCGAGCTACACCTCCACGCGAGATGCTGAGCGAGTGACCCTGACATGGCCCTTCGGTCCGACCGACACCGCATCAGGCCGATAGCAGCCCTGGCGCTCGACGCCGGCACCACGATTGGCCCGCGGTGCGCGACTATCCATGTTGGCCAGGAGGCAAAGGCTCTCCACGGACAGGCCGGATATACGACCGCAACCGACGCGAAGGACCGACCGTCACGACCCACTCGCTTGATCACCGGGAGGAGTCCATATACGGACTGCTAGCTAGTGGTTGCGGCAAACGCGCGGCCGAACCAACGGTCAGCTCGGCGCGCGCCCGCGGCGAGCGTTCACATCGGCAGCCTGGAAGGGGGTCGCAAGGCAAAACCGAGAGGTGGCGCGATGGATAGTCCGCCGATCTAACGGTGCTCCCGAGAGGCGGCGTAGAGGGAACGCCCACGTCACCAGTTGGGAGCCGACCTGTGCCCCCGGTGAGCGTGGCCGTATTCACACAGCTCCTGCGCAGCTTCATGAGTTGACGTTTGGGCCCCGAGCCTTCCCGCTCGACTTGGCTACACCACCACGAACCCTCAGACGCTCACGGCGCGGTCGGCCGGGTGATGGTGCCAAGGCCGATCAGGAGGTTGTTTATCGAAGACTGCCAAGAGGTACGGCGACCCCGCGCTCGTCTGACCGCTATTGGGTGTGGCGATTCCCTCGCACGGCCGAGATTCCGATCATCGGCACAAGTGGCGTACCGCCGCCGCGAACCAGGCGCAGCCAACGCGACCATAAAAGCAGGCTGACCGCCAGGATGGCGCAGCCCCAGGGGTATCCCCCCACCGGTCGCGGAGCGGGTGGCGGCCAGGGTCGCCTAAGCCTCCACCAGCCCGATGCTCACGTCGCTCCCGTCGGGGGACGAAACGCTGAGCGATGTCCTGATTTCGGAATCGTTCGACCACCGCAACGGCATCCCCATCCGCCGCTGGCGCACGGCGTGGTCTTCCGATACAAATCCATCATCGGAGGTGGTCTTCGCGCCCGGAGCCCAGCTGGGCAGGGGGGTGCGGTCGTCCTCGGCTGTGAGATCCTCAATCGGATGACCGCCCTCGGCCGACCGGTGTCGTATCGCATCGGCAGGTGAGGATCCTGTCGATTGGCCTCGTGCGGGCCACTGACGATTCGTGCAACAACGCAGCATGTTGGTCTCGAACCAGTGCAGTATCGAGGTCAGCGCCCCACCCCGGTCCCAGCGCGTTGGCGATCCGATGAGACGAAACGTCGGGTCTGCCGACACGCGCACCGCGTCGTTGAGGTCTTCGTAGCCAGCGAGCCGGCTGTAGACCGATTGCCGGAGGAGGTCCGCCAGGCTGAACTGCGCGTTCGCTCCCTGGCGAGAGTCGGTCAGGTGCGCTCCGATGAGGGTCTCCAGCCCCAGGTGTTCATCCAACTCGCGCAGCAGCAGGAGGCCAGCGTCGGACGTGATGCGCGAACCCTGACTCAAGCAGCTCGTTCACATGCTCTTCTGGGGATCCCGCGTGACCAGAGTCCGCGTCCGGCACAACGACCCTGAGCAGGTTCAGAACACGGGCAACTCGCTCCGCGATTACTGCGGTAGAGGTGTTGTAGACGCCGAGAGGATGGCGCAACCCAAGATCGCGATGCCTCGACACGAGCTGTTCTGAGAGGCCACTAAGAACCGCCCGACTCCCGCCTCAGCGCCAGCGGATGTCCGCGCGTTGAAGGTGCCCGTAGACGACCTGCCCAGAGAAACAATCGCAGAGGCATGACGGGCGGGTGGCGACATCGTGATTCTTCGGGCCGCGGGTGCCCATGTTTCGAGGATCGATGTGGTTCTGGTTCCGTGGATCATCGTGGTTCACCTGCCGCAGTTGTCCTGCGTGTGCCGTGGTCCGGTTGATGTGCTGGTTTCATGGACACGAGGTCGATCAGATCTCGTGGGCACGTTGACGCTCTCCGATACTCGCGCCGCACCATCAGGAACCGGAAGGACAGTCGGCCGTGATGGCCGGCGCACTCAGTCTTGATCGGTCCGCAGGCGGCGTCTGTGGTGCCATGCAGTCCCGTTCATTTTGCTCTGTATCAGCGCTGTTTCTCTGTGGTACGCTGGACCACACACGCGACTAACCGCCGTTTGCGGAACCACAACAGAGGGTGCCATGCGACCGATGACTCGCTTTTCAATGTTCGTACTCGTGGGCATGCTGTGTGCCGTTCCAGCGGCAGCACAGTTCCAATCGGTCGGGTCGCTCGAGTTCCGGACGTCGACCAAATCTGCTGAGGCCCAGCAGCACTTCCTGCGTGGTGTGGCCATCCTCCACAGCTTCGGGTGGAAACAGGCGATCGAACAGTTCCAGGCGGCCCAGGAATTGGACCCAGATTTTGTGCTCGCCTACTGGGGAGAAACGCTCTGTTACAACCACCCACTCTTTGGCGGTTCGACACTGGATGAGGACAACCCACGAGCCGTCCTGGCCAGACTGGGATCGAGTCGGGAAGAACGGCTGGAAAAAGCGCCGACCGATCGTGAGAAGGGGTTCCTGACCGCGGTCGAGACGCTGTGGGCCCTGGAGGGGACCTACGACGAACGGCGTGTGGCCTACATGGAAGCCATGGACGACCTGCACGAGCGATACCCGGATGACCATGAGGTCGCCACCTTTTACTCGATTGCCACACTGAGTGCCGCCCGCGCTCTGGGCGATCAGAGTGGCCGACTCGAAGTTCGGGCGGGCACGATCGCGTTGTCGGTCTTCAGTCAGAACCCCGAGCACCCGGGAGCTGCACACTACACGCTCCATTCGTTCGACGACCCCATACACGCACCCCTTGCCCTCCCTTCAGCGATGAAGTACGCGGAGATCGCACCGGCGGTGGCTCACGCGAGACACATGCCGACACACATCTTCATTCAGCACGGCATGTGGGAGCTCGTCTCGACACACAACCAGCGGTCCTACGATGCCGCACGCGACCTCTGGCAACCAGGAGACAGTGTCCTTGACTCCGTACATCCACTTGACTGGGGCCAGTATGGAGACCTCCAGCTGGGTGACTACGGCAAGGCGCGGACGTGGATCGAACGGCTTGAGATGGTCGCTGACGAGAGTCACAACCAGGCGCGGGCCGTCGACTCGTTACCGCTCCTGAGAGCGCGATATGTCGTCGAGACCGAGGAGTGGCACACTGAGCCGGTGACCCGGGATTCTTCCGACCACGAGCTCCTGGCCACCGGAATCAGCGCGGTGCGCTTAGGCAACCTCGATTCGGCGCTTCAGGCCGAGGCCGAACTGGCGAGGCGCGCCGAGGAAGGCGGCGCCACCACGAAGATCATGCACAAGGAGGTCGCCGCTCTTGTTCGCGTTGCCGAGGGGCGCGGCGACCAAGCCATCGCCATGATGGACGAAGTGATCGAGATCGTGCAGACACAGCGTCTGCCCAACGGCGCAGCCAACCCCGTCAAGCCGCCTTATGAGCTGTATGGCGAGATTCTCATAGAGCTCGACCGCCCGGCCGCCGCCGCCGAGCAGTTTGAGACATCGCTTCTGAGAATGCCTGGTCGCGCACGATCGCTGCTCGGTGCGGCTCAAGCTGCCGCAGCCAGCGGTGACAGCGAGACCGCTCGAGAGCGCTATGCGACTCTGCTCAGCTTCTGGCGTGGGCCGTCCGACCACCCGGGGGTCGAAGAGGCCCGCCGATTCACCACGCAGAGTCAGGAGTAGGAGAGTCGCTGCGGCGGGGCGTGTCCGGCGAGAACCTTGGCTCCGCGTCTAGAAGCGGGCTAGCCGATCGGGATCAGACGTGAGCGCCTGTAACAGGATCTTCAGCGCCACGTCGCGCCCCAGCTTGGTGTCCTTGGCCCGATACACCTCGCCCATTCCGCCTTCGCTAAAGCGCTTTTCAAATAGGCCTTGTACTACCTGGGGCGGTCGTGGTACTTCTGCGCGCACCGATGCCGGAGGACCGATGCGTGCCTCTTCGATGGATCTGCGAGAGCGGGCGCTCCTCGACAGCGATGCCGGGATGAAGGCGGCCGATGTGGCAGCGAAGTACCGCGTGAGCGGGTCGTGGGTGCGGCTCTTGCAACAGCGGCGGCGCGAAACGGGCGAGGTGGCGCCTCGCGTCCAGCGACATGGACGGCGCTGCATGCTTGAGCCGCACCTACACACCTTGGGCCGCGCTGATTGCGGCGCACCCGGATCGCACGCTGGCTGAGCTGAAGGACGCCCTCGCCACGCCCGCGAGTGTGCCGACCGGTCTGGCGCGCCGTGCGGGCCCTCGGCCTGACCGTTAAAAACAACGGTCCGCCCGTCCGAACACGATCGGCCTGACGTCGCGGCTGCGCGGGTCGCGTGGCACGCGGCGGCGCCGACCTGGGATGTCGCCCACCGCGTGTTTCTGGACGAAACCGGCATCACCACCAATCTGCTTCGGCGGTACGGCCGGGCACCGCGCGGCGCGCGCGTCCACGACCACGCCCCCTGCGGGCGCTGGCAGACCAGCACGTTTCTCGCCGCGTTGCGGGTCACAGGGCTGACCGCACCGGGGGTCTTCGACGGCGCGATCGATGGCGAGAGCTTCCGCGCCTACATCGAACAGATCCTGGTGCCGACCCTGCAGCCCGGCGACATCGTCATTGCCGACAATCTCGGGGCCCACAAGGTCGCCGGCATCCAACGCGCCATCCAGGCCGCCGGAGCCACCCTCTGGTACTTGCCACCCTACAGCCCGGACCTCAATCCCATCGAGTTCTGCGTCGCGAAACTCAAGGCCCTCGTTCGCATCGCTCGCTGTCGCAGCACCGAGACGCGCTGGCCGTTCCTCGACGAGTGCTTGGCGCACTTCAGCCCTGACGAATGCCGCAACTCTTTTCGGCACTGCGGGTACTCGGCCGCCACACGGTCATGAAAAGCGCTTTAGCGACTCCGTTGAACTGATCACACCCCCTCCTCGGCCCACTGGACGACCTTCTCGGCGGTATGAGTCTCTAAGTCCTCGTAAATCATTCGCAAAATATGATTTACGGTGATTGTGTCGACCATGGCTGCCCCGTTTACCACTTTCCGCGCGGTAATTCAGAGTACCATCCGAGCCCTGCGCGGACCACCCCGCACTGTGGTTCTCTCACTGCCCGCCGCCGTTCAGCGCCCGCGCCGCCACTGAATCTTAGCTGCAAAAAAACAGGGGCCTTTCAGTTCCGCGTGATTCCGCATGAATGAGATCAAACTCACCAAACTTCAAGCTGCACAGCGGCAGATTGACGCCGGAATTGGGATGCTCTTCAGAAACGACGATCCTGTGGCAATACATACGGTCGCCATGGCAGCATTTCGTATTCTCAGGGATCTTGTGAAACAGAGAGGTTTAGAGGACCCAGTCGATTCCATGATCAGGCCAGGGAAAAAGAAAGTTTTCTGGCGTGCGGTCGGCAGCTTCCCCAATTTCCTTAAACACGCCGACAAGGACCCAGACGACATCTCGGGCGATTTTTTTTGAAGAAACCAACGATGTGGTGTTGCTTCTTGCCGCTAGATACTATGACCTTCTTGGCTGTCAGCAGACCAAAGAGATGCAGGCCCTTACGGCTTGGTACATGACACTCCATCCAAACGTTCTTTCCCAGGATGTGAATCCCGCGATACAGGCTGAACCGTACCGGGTTTCTCGGAGACCTCATTACTTGGGAGGATGGGGTCTATGGGACGTCCAAGTCGGTTTTCTCCGGAGGTGCGTGAGCGCGCGGTTCGGATGGTCGAGGAGCATCGCGCCACCCACGCGTCGGAGTGGGGCGTGTTGCAGTCGGTGGCGCCGAAGCTTGGCTGCACGGCCGAGACGCTACGGAAGTGGGTACGCCAGGCACAGCGTGACGCCGGCTATCGCCCAGGGTTGACGACGAGCGAGCGAGAGCGCCTCAAGGAACTGGAGCGCGAGGTTCGCGAGCTGAAGCGGGCGAACGAGATCCTGCGGAAGGCGTCCGCGTATTTTGCCCAGGCGGAGCTCGACCGCCGCGGGAAGTGATGGTTCGCTTCATTCACGACCATCGGGATCAGTACGGGGTCGAGCCGATCTGCACCGTGCTGCCGATCGCCCCCTCGACGTATCACCGCCATCGGGCGGCGCAGGTCGATCCGACGCGTCGCTCGGCCCGGGCACAACGCGATGATGCGCTGCGCCCGGAGATTCAGCGGGTGTATGACGAGCATCATCAGGTGTACGGGCCGCGCAAGGTCTGGAAACAGCTGCGTCGCGAAGGGTTCTGCGTGGCACGAGGCACGGTGGGTCGGCTGATGCGGGCGATGGGCCTGGCAGGCGCGGGGCGTGGGCGCGCGTGGATCACGACCACGCACGCGGGCAATGGCAGCCGGCCCGCAGATCTCGTCGATCGCCAGTTCGTGGCGACCCGTCCGAATCAGCTCTGGGTCTCAGACTTCACCTACGTGGCGACCTGGGGTGGGTTCACCTACGTGGCGTTCGTGATCGACGTCTTCGCGCGGCGCATCGTGGGCTGGCGGGTGTCGGCCTCGATGCGCACGGACTTCGTGCTCGACGCCTTGGAGCAGGCCATCTACGCGCGCCGCGGCGACGCGCTGACCAGCCTCGTGCATCACAGCGATCGCGGCACGCAGTATCTTTCGATGCGGTACACGGATCGTCTCGCGGCCGCCGGCATTGCGCCATCGGTCGGGAGCCAAGGCGATGCGTTCGATAACGCCCTCGCCGAGTCGGTGATCGGACTCTACAAGACGGAGGTGATTCGACGACGAGGGCCGTGGCGCACGCTCGAGGCCGTGGAATTCGCCACGCTGGAGTGGGTGGATTGGTTCAACATGCGGCGGTTGCTGGGACCGATTGGAGACGTGCCGCCGGCGGAGTTTGAAGCGCAGTACTATGAGCAGGCCAAGGTGGCCTGATTCAATGAATCCAGTCTCCGAGAAACCCGGTACGGTTCAGTTCAGTCAACTTGAGCGAAATAGCTGTGTCCAACCCCCAAGCTGTTGCCGTCGAGAGCTGCTCTCGCGTCAGCATGTTGGGCTCCCGATTGGGGCATTTGCGAGCATGTGACAATATCGCAAAGAGGCATCTTCTCGGTCCGCTATGTCGGTTGATCGTGACCTTCTACGTCCACGGCTGAAGACGGCGGTTCTGGTCTCGCCTCTTCGACACGGCTTGTTCCTGCAGCCGTAGCGGCCTCGGCGGCCCAGAATTCGTCGATTGCCCGGAATAGGCGCGGTTTGACGACGTCGTAATTTTCACGAGTACTCGTAGTGAGGTCACGGTTATGTGCAATCGCGTTGCGGACTTCTTCGATAGCAGGGACCAACTCCTGTAGCCCGGACAGAAAGATCGTGTGGCGCTCCGTCATAAGCGGAGTCTCAGCGACTGCCCTTCGCAGCCCATCGTACGTCTGGTTGTCTCAAATCAGTGAAATCAGGGCTGCAGGACGAGTGACGACGTTTTGGCTTAGGTCGTCGTAATCGTTGAAGAGAATGTGAAACAGCTGATTCTCATCGTGCGCCTTCAGGGAGTGTGAGCGAAACTTAGTTGGAAATTGAAGCGGCTCCAAACCCTGTGGTTTGATGACGTTGCGAGACGAACATCACGCCACGAGAGAAAGGAGCCGAGATGAGCAGTGTCCTACGATCGGTCAGGAAGCGCAAGAAAGGTCGCACGTTGGGCGCGGTCGACGTCATCGCCCGAGAGGGGTACGCGGAGCTGGAGGTCGATGCCAAGGTGGAATTGATCCGGTCCTTGATTCCGCTGGGGTTGCTGCACATCGAGGAATTGCTCGACGAGGAAGTGACCGCGCTGGCTGGCGAACGCTACGCCCGCAAAGACCCGTCAGTCGGCGGGCGCCGTCATGGGAGCAACCCCGGGACGGTCGGGTTGGCCGGCCAGCGCGTGCCGATTCGCGTGCCCCGGATTCGCCATGTCACGGAGCGCGAGATTCCACTACGGTCGTACGAGGCGCTGCATGGCGATCGCGCCGTCAATGACCTGTTATTGAGGCGCGTGCTGTATGGGATCTCGTGCCGCAACGACGCGGCGGCCGCCGAGGCGATTCCCGGGGCGATCGGCCTGTCGGGGTCGACGGTGTCCCGCGCGTTCATTCAGGCCAGCGCGACGAAACTCCGCGAACTCCAGGAGCGGGACCTCTCCGGGGAGGACGTTGTGGCCCTCGTGCTGGACGGCAAGACGTTCGCCGAGGCGACGATGGTCGTCGCGCTGGGCATCACGATGACGGGGGACAAACGGTTCCTGGGCTTTGTCGAGACGGACACCGAGAACGAGCAGGTGTTGACCACGTTCCTCCGGTCCTTGGTCGAGCGGGGCCTCGATGTTTCCCAGGGGCTTCTGGTGATCATAGATGGCGGCAAGGGGCTCCGGACGGCCGTGCGGCACGCCTTCCGCCACCGCGCCCTGGTGCAACGGTGTCAATGGCACAAGCGCGAGAACGTGGTGAGTGACCTGACCAAGCGTGAGCAGCCGGTGTGGCGGCAGCGTCTCCAGCGCGCCTACAACCGTCCGGAGTACGACGAGGCCCTCGCCGCCCTCCAGTCGCTCCAGCCTGAGCTGGCGGATCGGAACCAATCGGCGGCCGGCAGTCTAGCGGAAGGCCTGGACGAGACCCTGACGTTGCATCGCCTCGGCGTGTATGGCGTGCTGGGCCGGTCGCTGAAGACGACGAACGGCCTCGAGTCCATCAACGCGCTCATTGAGGAGCGCTGTGCGAAGGTCGATCCCTGGCAGAACTCAAGTCAACGCCAGCGCGGGCTCGCCACGGCGCTCCTGGACATCGAGCCGCGTCTACGCAAGGTGATGGGCTACCGGCACCTGCCCAGGCTTCGTGACGCATTGAAGCGAGAGTTGAAGATCGACACGACGACATCGAAGACGAAAGCCGCGTAAGCCATCAGGAGTCGCGGAGAGTTTCAACTAAGAATGGGCTTGACTCCCTTCAGGTGCTCTTCGGTGTGATAAGCACCATTTCCTTGTAGTGTCACTGCGTTTCCATCAAGGAATGTGTATGGGCGGTCCGGCATTGCGTCCAAGAAGATGTAGGTAAGCACCTCACGGAGCTGCATCTCAATGTTGTAGATGTCGCGGTAAAGATCTTGGTGGTGACGAAGTTGCGTGGAACTGAAGAGGCGCACCGAACACGAGATGCTTGGTGGCTCCCCATTGACGAGATCGCGTACTTTCCTGCAGAATGCTGAGAGGATCCTCTCAGCCCTTCGTACATCTGGGGCGTCGTCACCAAGCGAGAACAGCACCCTGTGAAGCTGGTAGTTAGTATCAGCCGTCAGCGTTCGTGACCACGAGATCGTAATCGTCGAGCGGACCTGCTCGTCGCTCGGTGGTTTCTCTCACTCGTCTTCGTACGCTGCGCGCGCACACTCCACGAGGTCCTCCAAGAGGTTCAATGGCCCGACGGACATGATGATCAAGGTCACGTACGGGGAGGTCACCTAGCACTCTCCTTCCATTGATGACACCTCCGTGGAGCCGAGGAGGGCGAATTCAAACTCCACCTTGGCCCGCTCCCAGATGCTTTCGGCCTCTCGGCGTAGCCGCCTCGCTTCTGTTCGTCTTGAATGGACCTCCGCCATGATTTCCTCTTGGACTGATATCGAAGGAATCGGAATCTCTAGCTTCCGAATTGTCTCATAGTCAATAGCGATTCTGGTTCCACCGCTAACGCCACGCTTTGTAAGCAAGAGGCCAAAAGACGAATTGAGGTAAGCGGCGAGGTATTCCGGCAGCACCTCATCGGTCTGGAGACGTAGCCGCACGATGTGCTGATTGATGTTCGCGGGTAAGAGTTCTCGTGGAACAACGGCGGCTGTGCCGACCCGACCAGTGATCGTTATGAGTACATCGTTGACTTGAAGTTGAGAGCGACTGAGGGCTCCCTCATGCACTTCAGGCGTAATGTACTTCACGTCGCGAAGAATGATCTCAAAAGGGGCAACATTCATGATGCGAAGAAAACGAATGCCTTCAGATGCATAGAGGTCGTCATCGCCTCGTGTGGGTGTCGCTCCACCTGCCAGTTGTGGTGAGAGATAGCCCAACGTCATCTTCGGCAGCGGGTTTTCGTGCAGCTCGCGTATACCTTCGCGATGCCGAGGCGAATGGTACGCCGCATCAATACGGTTTCTAGACACCTCATGGAGTCTGACCGCGTGACTAATCACTTCGTAGGATGGCGGAAGCCGAAGCTCTACTTTGCGCACGACGACTTCGTTGAGGCTACGAATTAGAGCACTGGCATCTTCAAGCGTGCGCAGCCGTGCTTTTCTCGCTGCATTGAGGGCTTCTAGGAGGTCTGCTTGTCGTGATGTCTCAGGCAGTGGAATGCGCAGCGTCCGAAGTTCCTCCGCGTTGATGTTCGACATACCGATGATCTGGCGGCTTTCTCGATTGATTTGAGAGCGTCCAGCTTTAGTGCTCAGAAATGCCGACACGAACTCGGGGAGGGCGCGCGCCCGGTCAACCCGGAGGCGCATCAAGTAGGAGGCAAAGGCCCAGTCACCTGGCTCATCGAACACTTCGCACTTTCCAACAAGTTCTTTGGAATTAGTTCGATTGAAAACGACATCGCCCGGTTCAAGCCGCCAGGTGGCTAGCTCTTGGGGAGTAAGGTCCACATACTTCAGGTCATCCAGAACAAGGCCGCCGTCCTGCAGATTGTTCATTCGGATGATTGGGTATCCCGCCTGCTCTTCGGTAGCTCGCTTTGAGCAGCCATACTGAATGAGCACTTCGAGATCGCCGACAGACCTAAGGGGGTATCGCGAATGGGCGAGGCGTGCTTCGATCTCGTGAGTGAGGAGATTGTAGTTGACGTCTGATCGCCTGATAGCCTGGCCCCGACAAACTGCAAAGCACCCATGCCGGGTGTGCAAGTCGTCTGGGCCTACACGAAAAAAGGCGATGGGGATTGCTGAAACGCGCGATACTGACCAAGGACGCCACTTGTCGGAAGCACCCGCCGACTCTTTTCTTGCCACTCTTCAACGCCCGTCCCTGGCGCTACGCCCCGGTCGAATGTTACCTCGGTATCAAAGAGATCAGTGCTGTGGATCTCGATTCGTTGGTGGCCGTCGTCCTGGATAACTGAGACTTTGAAGGTCTTTCGACCTGTCGCGTCGTACCCTATATTTGCAGGCGTAGACATGAATATTGATTCGTCGTCGTTCGGAATCTCGTTTTCGGCTCGGCAGCGCATCACCAGAACGCTCGCCTTAACCCCGGCGCCGGAATGTTGAAAGGCCTCCTGGGGCAGACTCACGACGGCCAATAGCTGGAAACGGTGAAGTAGCCAGTTTCTTACGCCCTGAAGTGAAGCGTTCGTGAGAATTCCGTCAGGGAGTACGATAGCAACTCGTCCGGAGCCCGGCTTCAGAAGTTGCCACACCCGCTCGCAAAACAAGATCTCCGTCTTGATCGAAGTTCGAGCCCTTACATTCTTCTTTCCTGCCTTAAAGTCGCCGATATCACCCGCGTCAGAATCGCCGGTTCCTGCCTTTGGTTTGCCTACGTACTGGAGAAGCTCCCATCCCTCCATGTACGCGTGCCCCTTTTCTGTTTCCCGCACAATCGCTCCGAATGGTGGATTCGTGAGAATCAGGTCGAATGTGGCGGGTCGGATCCGTGGGTTTGCTTCGTGAAGAGCCGCAACTTTTTCAAGGGCATCAGAACCAACGATGTTCGTATGTCCGTCGTCGTGAAGAATCATATTCATCTTCGCGACACGCGAGATCTCGTCGTTGATCTCGAGGCCGAAAAGTCGGCGTTCCGCGAATTCGTGCCAGTGGCGGTACAGCTCTGTTGAGCCATCTTCGTAGAACTCGCGTCCTTTGCGACGCACGTGATCGAGCGCATACAGTAGGAAGCCTCCCGAACCGCAGGCGGGATCGAGAACCAGATCCTCGGTGCTGGGTGTGACCATCTCAACGGCTAACTGAATGATTTCGCGAGGGGTGAAGTACTGGCCAAAATCGCCCTTAAAGAATCCGTCCAGAAACTGTTCGAACGCAACACCCTTCGTATCAAGATCCGTCGCGTTGAAATTGATTCCTTCAAGGTGCGAAACGCACATCCTCAGAGTGCCGTCGTCAACCTTGATTGGATCTTTGAACACCTCGGGATCGATTTCTTGGGCCTCGGCGTACATGGATCTAATTCGGGTTGCCAGAGAAGACGCGCTTTCATCTGTCTTGATCTGGAACTGGTACGGTTCGCCCCTCCTGCGCTCCGTTTTTTCATCTCGGACCTTGACAAAAATGATCTTGCAGAACTCTCCAAAGGCCGCGGGCGGCGACAGGCGTCCACCGCCCCACAGCGTCTGATGGCATTTCCTGATCGCAGCAATGAGTTCGCCCTTGCTGACCGAGCGGATGTCCTGCCATTCCTTGTTGATGCCTCTGCGATACTTCCAGTCTGGAGGTCGACCATAATTAATCGGAAGGTCTGCAACGACATTCTTGTCGCGTTCTAGCCCCCCGAAACGAGAATCGCAATCGAAAAATCGACGCGTGGCCCCAGCGACCACTCCGACGTAGGCTGCTCGAAACTTGTGCGCATTACCGTTGCCCCAAGCCTGTTCAACAGACTGCGTGAACTCTGCGTCACTGATTGTGTCACGTTTGCACTCGATGACAGCGAAGGGTGACTTCTTAGCTTCATCGCGGAATACAACTAGGTCGGCAAAGTCAGAAGGCGAACGATCGGGAACGGTGACCTCGACGCCGATTCGCTCAAAAGGGTAGCCGTACCGGTAGATCAGCTCAGCGTAGAACTCCGCTCGGACCTTCTCCTCCGGATCCGACCAGCGCTCATTTCGTCCGGCGGCGACGTAGACGATTTTTTCGAATCTCCCCTGCCTGTTGATGTGCAGGTAGCCGTCCCGGAGGGCTCTTTCTGTGAATGATTCCATGCGATGTCAATCCATTCTGATGTTGGAGCCAGTGCGGTTCCGACGAGGCGCTCCGAGCACTGCGGGAGGCTAGCACAAAGGCTCAAGAGACGTACATGCTCGCTAAGGTATTGTCAAGTTGTTCGTGAATGCCCTAACTTGGAGCCCAATATGCTGTAGCGAGAGCAGCTCTCGAGCGCAACAGCTTGGGGGTTGGACGCGGCAGTTTCGCTCAACTTGACAATACCTCCGGAACGGTATTGTCAAGTTGAGGCCGACGGCCGTTCTTGATGCCCAGCATGGCGGGTTCACGGCTGGCTGGAGCCCAGTATCTTGGGGGTCGATCGACGAGCTTTTCGTTAACTTGACAATAGCCTTCTGCGTGAACCGCCCGCGCCCTACGCGGCGGTGAACAGCCGCGACGAGAGGGGCGGCAAATCCTCCACGGCCGCGACAATTGAGCCTTTCCGAAGCTCGTAAGTGAGTTGCACCAAGCTGCCGTTCTCCGATTCAGAAGTGGCCAACCGTCTCGCGAGCAAATTCGCCAGAGAGCGATCCTCGACGGCGCACAGGATCTGTTTGCCGCTCCTTCTAATTGAACCGAGTACCTCGGCCAGATGGAGCGCTCGGTAATCGTCAACGTGCTGCATCGGATCGTCCATAATGAGCGTGTTCCACTGGCTCCAAGTTGTGGACAAGTGAATCGAAAGCAGAAAAGCGAGACCAAGCGCTCTACGTTGACCACTGCTGAACATGAATCGAGGATTGAGTTCGTCGTCTCCTACTGTGAGTCGCATGAATCGCCTCACGTCGCCACGGACTCTGTATCCAACAGTTGCCCACTCGACGTGCGGCCGGAGACGCTCGTAGAGCTCCATCAAGAGCGGCTCTAGCTGTGCCAGTCGCTCGTCAACAAGCTCACTAGCTACCCGCCTCACCGTCCGGTCGGCCTGTTCCCGGTGTGAGCTTGCACGTCGAGCGGCATCCAGAGACTTCTGCACAGAAGCAAGTCCTTCTCTCGCCTGTGCTAGAACCCTCTCCTGCTCCACCAAACGCGCATATGCGGCGGACACCTCCAGTCCGACCATCGGTGCTTCGATCGCTGCAAGGCCGGACCTAGCTTCCGCGAGGGAAGATTCGATGGCATCAGCGCTCAGCTCTCTTGGTGCAGCAAAGCCTTCCATCTTGCGGATTTCGCGATCGACCTCTTCCAACTCTACGCGAAGGTCGTCGCCTAATTGCCTGTGCTTCCGTAGGGCTGCTTCTGCCTGCCGCCGTCGCGATTCAGCCGCGCCTTCGGCCGTGAGCGCCTCTTCTCTACTCGTTAGCGCAGTGGAAAGCCCTCTAGATTCCCGCTCGACCGTCTCCGCAGTCTCACGGAGGTGGGACTCGAACGACTCCTCCGTCATGCCTGAGCCGCATAGTGGACATCGCCCATCCTGTAATCCGACTCGCTTTCCATGCTCGAGAAGCTCCCCAAGCGATCGGATATGCGGCTGTTGTTCTTCAAACCGGCCAGCCTCTCGCTCCGCCGCGCTTCGAGCGTCCTTCGCAAGACGCTCAGCCTCGACCGCCTGTACAAGTTGTTGATTCAGCCTCCGATCCGTGGCTTGATATGCCTCCGTCTCGATCTCGGTGCGACGACGTTCTATCTCCTCTAGCCGCGGAATGCTTCTAGATAGCGTCGATGTGTGGCTCCGCAGTTGCCCAATCCGGCTGCGAGCCCGTCGCATCAGCTCATCATTATCACTGTCCCTAGCGAGCCCAAGTGCCACCGCCAGCCCGAGCTGCGCTTGTTCTGAGTCCGGCTCTGTCTCAAAGTCGGAGTGTGCCTCGCTGGTCTGCGCCACCAGTCGACTGACTTCCACGCGTGCCGACTCGTACGCACTCTCTAACCTCTTGATCCGAGCATCCAACACCTGCTTGGTCCTCTTGAGACGTTCCTCAATATCAGAAGTCTGCGTCGAGCCGAGTGTCTCTCGAACTAAAGTGAAGCGGGATGCCTCGGGTGCATCTACGCTGAGTTCCGTGATCTGTTCATCTCGGATGATGGTCGTGCCACAGAGTCTGGGGAGCAGTTGAGTTTCTGGAGCCGACTCCCGAGCAAAGATGCCGCGCAAGGCAGCTTCATCCAGAACACTTATCTCTCCAGAGTGATTGAACACTCGAAACTCCGCTCCTTCGGGTCGTCGCATGACCTCGAGATTGCGATGGTCACCAAGATCGAAGACGAGCCTCACAACCCGCTCGAGCGGCTCACCGGAACCACGCCACCAGATGTAGTTGTCGATGCCTTCCCGGTTCTCAGGAGTTAGGGCTGGTCTAGCAGCCTGTGGTTAAAGGGCCGAAAGGGATCGACACGACTGATCCCGCGTACTACACTCCCGCATGGCCATGAGTCGACGTAAGGACCGGGCACGGACACCCGGATTGTGGATCGCGACGAACGCGTTGCCGGTTACGGGCGGGCGTCCGTTCTATCAGCGGCTAAATCAGGTCCTGGACACGCACGCGTTCGACGCGTTCGTCGAGGCGCAGTGCGCCCCGTTCTACGCCGCGACGGTCGGCCGTCCCAGTCTGCTGCCGGGGACCTATTTCCGGCTGCTCTTGATCGGGTACTTCGAGGGCATCGATTCGGAGCCTGGGATCGCCTGGCGGACTGCCGACTCGCTGGCGCTGCGCGGCTTTCTCGGGTTGGGCCTCGATGAGGCGACACCCGAGCACTCGACGATCTCCCGGACGCGGCGGCTGATCGACCTCGAGATGCACCGGGCGGTCTTCACGTGGATCCTGCAGGTGCTGGCGACGGCCGATCTCGTGAAGGGCAAGACGATCGGGATCGATGCCACGACCCTCGAAGCCAATGCCGCCTTGCGGAGCATCGTGCGCCGCGACTCCGGCGAGACGTATCAGGAGTTCTTGACGCGGCTCGCACAGGCCTCGGGCATCGAG
Source organism: Vicinamibacterales bacterium (assembly GCA_965197865.1). Taxonomy (GTDB): domain Bacteria; phylum Acidobacteriota; class Vicinamibacteria; order Vicinamibacterales; family CAVVIG01; genus CBDANZ01. Next base: position 348,353 of record CBDANZ010000004.1, on the reverse strand, counting down.
ACGCCGACACGGGCGGACTTAGCGCGCCTTGATCGCAAGCGCCCGAAGAAGGGCCGCAATACCGACTGGCGGCATCCACACGACCCTGATGCGCGGATCACGAAAATGAAGGACGGGCGTACGCATCTGGCCCACAAGGCTGAGCACGCCGTCGACCTGGAGACTGGGGCGATCGTGGGCGTGACGGTGCAGGGCGCCGATCAGGGCGATACGACGACGATCGCGGAGACGGTCACCACGACGGCCGAAGAGCTCGAAGCCGTGGCGGTGGCGACCGACGGGCACACGGCGATCATCGACGAAGTCGTGGCCGACAAGGGATACCACAGTAATCAGACGCTGGTGGATCTCGCGACACTCGACCTGCGGACCTATATCGCGGAGCCCGATCGCGGCCGGCGCAACTGGACGCACCAGGCGGCGGCGCGCGACGCGGTGTACGCGAATCGTCGACGCATCCGGGGCGTGCGTGGGTTGGCCTTGTCGCGTCGACGGAGTGAGTATCTCGAACGACCGAATGCGCATTTCTATGAAACCGGTGGGATGCGGCGCACGCATCTGCGAGGGCACACCAACATCCTGAAACGTTTACCCGTCCATATCGGCGGCTTCAATCTGGGCCTCTTGATGCGGTCGCTCGTCGGCGTCGGCACGCCGCGGAGCCTGCAGGGCCACCTGGCGACGATTGTGGCGCTCGTCATCGCGCTGTGGACGCGCGTGGAGCGCCGCTGGCGCGACCACCACACGCCATCCGACGATCAGGCGTCCGTTTTTACGCCGAATCATCGTTTCGAGCTGCTACCTGTTGGCGCGTCAGAAGGCGACCTTTAACCACGGGCTGCTAGAGATCTGACCCGTTAAAGCGAACTCAATGGCGTCGAACAGTGTGCTCTTACCGCTTCCATTCCGCCCATTGAGAATCAGGAATCCATCCGTGACTGGCACAGACACTGACGATTTTATTCCCCGAAACCCTGCCGCTTCGATCAAGCCGAGCTTCACTGTGATTCCCCCGCTCGCACCAGAGCGTCCGCGAAGTCTTCCCCGCTTCCGCCGGCTAGAAGACCCTTAACAGCAGCCGAGGGCTTGTCCCATCCGCTGTTGAAATTCAGCGGCGGCTCGGGTGACGACTACGCAACCATCCCCGACGATTCATCGAGCCCCAGCTGAGCGTCACGTGCTCGCAACGCGGCGACCAGCACGGGCATGTCCTTACACCCCTTCACCCGCCGGAATCCTTTGGCCGCTTCCAGCACACCGGCAGCGACCCAGCGGAGCACCATCGTACCCCCGCGCCAGCGTTTCACGTTCCGCTTCACGTGGCGTGTCCGGCTCAGGAGGCTCTCGACGGCGTTGGTCGTCGCCAGCGATCGGCGGAGCCGCTCCGAGAGCGGCAACTCGACTACGGTGAGCGTCTCGTCGAGCCCTTCCCGTATGCTGGCGGCTGCACTCGGATAATCGACGTCCACCCGCCGGGCCAAGTCCTGCAACAAGCGCCGGGCCGCCTTGATGTCGGTGTGCGTATAGGCGCGCGTGAGGGTCGCCTTCACCCACGGACGCTGGGCCTCGGGCAGATACTCGAGCACGTTGCGCCGTTTATGCACCTGGCATCGTTGTACCAGGGCTGCGGGGCCGAAGGTCTGCATCACCGCAGTGTGGAGCGCTTGCGCTCCATCGAGGATGACGAGCAGACTGCGGTCGGTCCGCAGCCCACGGCTCTGCAGATTGGTCAGCAAGCCCTGACACACGGTCGTGTTCTCCGCTGACCCTTCCCAGAGGCCCAGCGGGTGTTTGGCGCCCGTTTTATCGAGGCCCAGCGCCACGACGATGCAGTGGCCGCCGACGTGGACCCCATCGATCAGTAGCGCCACCAGCTCGAGGTCGTCGAGCGGCGTTGCCCGCCACGCATCGAGTTGCGCCTGCGTCTGCGCCACAAACCGCCGACTCACGGCACTCTTGCTTGTGCCCCGCGTGCGGACGTCGGCCCCCAGCGGTTCTAGACTCCGGCCATACTGGCGCGTGGCCACGCCGATGAGCATCTGTTCGACCACGCGCCGGGTGAGCGGATCCGTGTTCGTACAGGCCTGGACGGATGGCAGCGCGACCTCCTGCCCGTCGCGCCGCACCCGCGGCCGACGCAGGGCGACCTTGCGGCCCCCCAGCACGACTTCGCTGGGCGCATGGCCCGCCCGAGACGCCCGCCGCGCGGGCTGATGCGCATACCGCGGACCGCACACGGCCACGCGATCCGCTTCCAACATCGCCGCGAGGACCTTCAGGCCCGACGCGACGACCAGCTCTTGGAGCTCGGCCTGTGCATCGACCAGGATGTCGACCAATGGAAGGTGCCGTGGTGCCGGCAATGCTGATTGGCGCCCACGAACGCCTGTGCCAAACTTCTTCATGGCGGCTCCTTTCTGGGGGCTTCAGCCCCAGGTTTTCCCACCGGCCGTCTATCACGACCAGCAGGGAGCCGCCGCTTTAAATTTCAACAGCTAGAGGGACATCCCCGCAGCCGAAGGCAAGGCCGATAGCCGTTCATCCAAAAGTTCCAACGTATTCTCGCTTGTGAGGCTAACGCGGTGATGAATCGGCAGCAAGACGCCGAGTGCCTTCTCAACGTCGCGACCAGTGAGGATTCCCGCACGGGCGACCTTTCTCGTCGCCCGACAATCCTCCTCGACTGATACGAGCGCTTTCTTTTGATCCGTGGAGGCTCGTTCCGGTGTCAAGAGAATAGAGTAAACATTCCATGCCTTCCTACGGTCTTGCCGTAGCGCACCCGCATGCTTGCGCAAGAAGACATCTTGCGATCGCTGCCATCCATCGAGAAGCTGCGCCACTGACACGAATTCAGCAATAAAACCGAGGACGCTTGCGTCTTCGAAGCGGACCTCGCCCTCTCCCAGTATCGCCGTATAGCCACCGGCCGATAGATGCTTCGCTACCGTGTCCAGAGTACTCATATGCCCAGCAGCTCTCGCGCAGACTCGCCGGTCATCCACTCACCATCCCACCCTTGCCTCACGATGGTTCGCGATTCTTGGCCTCTAACCAGATCGCCGGGAACGCCAACGTCGAGCGCGCCGACGCATACTACCGCGTCGCAATTGCGAGCGGTGCCGAGGTCGTTTGCAAAATCCGCTTGGACACTTGAAAGCAAACGATTGGCGCAGTTGATCACTCGTACAGCCCTCCCATGTAGCGAGAAATAGACGCCCTCGACCGTGCCGCCGGCAGCCAGGACGGCAAGAACGTATGCTCCGACCATATACATGGCGTCATCAGGTCTCCGCAACCCAGCAGGACGCGTGCTGGAACAACCGCACAGATCCTTGCGTAACGAGTACAGATCGTTGCTGGCTAGAATGTCTGGCAAGTCCACTTCGACAGGTTCTTGTCTCTGGAAAAGCCTCGCGAAGACGGGAGCTCCGCCTTCTAGCAGTCCGTGGTGAAAGTCCGTCTGCATTCGACGAGCGATGCATCCTCGTGGCCTGCGTTGCTCCTCCATCAAATACAGGCGGTATTCTCGGTCGTCTCGCCTTGCCCGCGAGGCGCCTCGCTCGTCTCGGTGCAGCGCCCGACTTTCACCACGGACTACTAGGACTTGCCTGATGAAACCGCTCGAATACGCAGCCCGGAGCTCGTCGAGAAAGGTGTCTGAACGCTCACGCACATGAAAGAACTCGTTCGCAGGCTGATTCGCCCAATTCCACAACTGTGGGGCCTTCTCTCGAAGGGCGTCGTGGTCGGCTGGATCTACGAGGACAACCGTCCGCGGCTCTGAGCCAGCCAGCGCATCCGAGAGCACGTCGTTCAGGTAGTCCCAGTCAGTCCAAAAGCCAACGATCACTAAGGAGTCAAGCCCATTCCTAGTTGAAACTCTCCGCGACTCCTGATGGCTTACGCGGCTTTCGTCTTCGATGTCGTCGTGTCGATCTTCAACTCTCGCTTCAATGCGTCACGAAGCCTGGGCAGGTGCCGGTAGCCCATCACCTTGCGTAGACGCGGCTCGATGTCCAGGAGCGCCGTGGCGAGCCCGCGCTGGCGTTGACTTGAGTTCTGCCAGGGATCGACCTTCGCACAGCGCTCCTCAATGAGCGCGTTGATGGACTCGAGGCCGTTCGTCGTCTTCAGCGACCGGCCCAGCACGCCATACACGCCGAGGCGAGGCGTTGGTGCACGGCTCCTCAGCTTGGCGCCCGTGGGCGAGCGTCGAGGTCCTGGCCGTGTTGAGGGCCCGTGGCGCACGATCTCGCTATGAAGTCGAGGATTCAACCGAAGTACAAGACGAAATACCACGTCGGGAATTGGCCGGCATACGACCGAGCGCTGGTCCAGCGAGGCGACGTGACGCTGTGGCTGTCTGCCGACGCGCGGGACGCGTGGCGACCGTCGCCGTCTGGTCAACCGGGCGGGCAGCAGCGGTTCTCGGATCTCGCGATCAGCACCACGTTGACACTCCGACTTGTCTTCCGTCTGCCCTTGCGCCAAGCGGAGGGCTTTGTGCGGTCGGTCCTCGCCTCGATGGACGTCGATCTCGAGGCGCCCGACCACACCACACTTTCTCGCCGGAGTCGGTACCTGGCCGTCGGGCTGCACCGCGTCCCGGTCAAGGGGCCGATTCATCTCCTCGTCGATAGCACGGGCCTCTCGATCGCCGGCGAAGGTGAGTGGGCCCCGGCCAAGCACGGCGGTCGCGGCCAGCGCGGCTGGAAGAAGCTCCATCTCGGCGTCGACGGGGCGGGTGTGATCGTGGCCCACACGTTGACCGAGGCGACGGTCGACGACGCGACGACCGGTGTCGGTTTGATCGAGGCGCTCCACGCCGACCTCGCACGCGTCACGGCCGACGCGGCCTACGACACGATCGCGTTCTACGCGGCGGCCACGGCCCGGGACGCAATCGTCGTGGTCCCTCCGAACAAGGCGGCACGGGTGTCGCGACGGAGACCACGGTCGAGCGCTCGGGATCGCACGATCCGGAAGATGAAGCAGATCGGGCGCCGTCGGTGGAAGGCGGAGGCTGGGTACTATCGGCAGGCCCGCGTGGAGAACGCCGTCTTCCGGTACAAGTCGATCATCGGGGATCGCCTTCGCGCCCGAGCTCCCGGAGGGCAACAAGCCGAGGTGCTCATCGCGTGCCACATCTTGAATCAGATGACCGACCTGGGAAGGCCAGACTCGTACGCCATCGGCCGATGAAAGTCCCCTGGGTCGGGATCGTTCTGGGTGGGGTTCGATTCATGCACCAACGCCACGTTTCCCCCGCACGCGCGGGGATGGACCCTGATCGCGGATCTCTAACCCTCCGTCTTCAATGTTTTCCCCGCACGCGCGGGGATGGACCCGTTGTTGAGCTAACCGGACCCGGGGCCTGGACGTTTCCCCCGCACGCGCGAGGATGGACCTAACTCCAAAGGTGCCACCTCCGACGCCCTTGCGTTTCCCCCGCACGCGCGGGGTAGATCGCCTCAGGGCACAGTTTAGCAGACGCCAATGTGTGCCTATTGGGCACACGTTATGCTACGCTGTCCTGCGTGAAAGTCTTCGCCTGGGACGACGCCAAAAACGCGAAGCTCCGAGCGGACCGTGGCATCGGGTTCGAGGACATCGTGTTCCATATCGAGCGCGGTGACTTGCTCGACATTCTCGAACACCCGAACCCCAACCGTTACGCCGGCCAACGCATCTTCATTGTCCAACGCGACGACTACGTGTATCTGGTGCCGTACGTCGAGGACGAGGACACGGTCTTCCTGAAGACGATCATTCCGAGTCGGAAGGTCACAAATCAGTATCTCGGTGAGGAGTCTGACGACCATGAAGATTGACGCCAAGGAAAAGGACTTGCTCGAGTCAGTCGAGCGCGGAGAGTGGAAGTCTACCAGTGGCGACAAGCAAGAACGAACGCGCTACGCTCGCTACGCCAAGGCCACGTTCCGCAAGGACCGCCGGCTGAATATTCGGCTTTCGAGCAAGGATCTGGAGGCGATCCAGAAGCGCGCACTTGCCGAGGGGCTGCCGTACCAGACCCTGATCTCGAGCCTGTTGCACAAGTACGCTGCCGGATCCCTCAAGGAGGTCTGATCCTGGCCGGTCCATCGGCCCATCACCCCGCTCTTGTGAACGCCGAGGATTAACAGCCTCGTGAAACAGCTGAGCCTTAGCACCACCCTCTATCGCGGGGTTGACGATCTCAAGGACCCACAGGTAACGCCGACGCTCCAGAAAACAGTCAAGAGAGTCGTGCCCCAATGACGCCGCAGCACTCACCGCCGGTTCCGATCCAGCAACCTGGTGCAATCCATCGGACACACGACAACTGTGCAGCGTGTTCGGTGGTGCCGTGAAACCATGTTTTGACGACGTTGCGGAAGGGAAACAGGGCCGACCGTCGCCAGCGTGTCAGTAACGGGTCTCCGAGCCACTCTCTTTCGCTCGACGTCTGCAAGACATAGAATCAGACACGGTTTAAGACACACGCCGGCGCGCGTCTGACGGCGCCCTGGCCGGTGTGTCGCAAACGACCGTTTGCGACACATGCTGATCGGATCGAGGAGGTGCGGAGCCGCATCCGGCGCCAGAGCCTCGCGGCCGTCGGGCCGACAGCGGCGGCGTCGATCCTGACTGCCCCCTGGTGGGGCGACCGGGCACCGCGCCCGCCTTCGCCGCCGCACTCGCCGAGGTCCCCGGGACCGCCTAGCCCAACATTTTTCCGCCCTGCCTATCCGGTTCTCTCCCGCCATACGTCTTTAGAGGCGTGAGAAAGACGCGACCCGCGACATCTGGTCGCCGCCGGATACAACACCTGCGCCAGCGGAGGGAAGCAGGCGGGAGCTCGCGCAAGTGCGCGTGAATGCGTGGCAACCGGCCCGGCGATCAATTTCGGATACCGGGAATCATCGGACGGAGGACGTCATGAGGAAGAGCGCCGTTGTTGCCGTTGCCGGCTTGTCGCAGTGGTGATGTTCGTCCGCAGTCAGCGCAACCGTCGCAGCGTCGGTCGTGCATTGCCGAAGCCACCCGGTGGTTCCGTCTGGCCGCCGAGCAGGGTGACGCCGACGCTGTGCGTCTCGAATTCCCAATTCTCTTGCTGAATCCAGGATTGAGGCAACGTTACGTGGCGCCTGACGTCTGGCCTACGCTGTCTCGCACATGAAGGACCTCCTGCTCACTCTGCTTCACTTGGCCGTCATGACCGCGACGCTGTGTGGCCGCGGTGGCGTGCGAGCGGTGATCGCAGAGAATCTTCTGCTCAAGCAGTAACTGCTCGTCTTGCGCCGTCCTCGCCGGCGGGCGCCGCACCTGACAGCGAATGACCGGCTGCTGTTCGGATTCGGGTCACTCTTCCTCAGCCCAGGACGGATCCGAAAGGTTGCCATCGGCGTACGCCCCTCGACGCTCCTGGCGTTGCATCAGGCATTGGTGCGTCGCAAGCACCGCCGACTGTTTTCGTCGAGCGAGTGCCCGAAGAAGCCCAGACCGAAGGGGCCGAGCGAGGCACTCATCCAGGCCATCGTCGAGCTCAAGTCGCGGAATCCTCGGTTCGGCTGTCCACGGATTGCGCGCATCATCTCGCGAACGTTCGGGGCCAACATCGATAAGAACGTCGTGTGCCGCGTGCTGTCGACACACTATCGCCCCATCCCGGACGGCACCGAGCCCTCGTGGTTGTCGTTCATCGGACACACGACAGACAGCCTGTGGAGCGTGGACCTCTTTCGATGCGAGTCCATCGTGCTCCGGAGCGACTGGGTGCTCGTGGTCATGGACCAATTCACGCGCCGCCTCGTCGGAGTGCACCGCGGTCCGGTCAATGGCGCCGACCTCTGCCGCATGTTCAACGCCGCCATGCATGGTCTGGGCGCCCCGCGACATCTCAGCACCGATCATGATCCGCTGTTCGAGGCGCACCGTTGGACAGCGAACCTGCGGATTCTGGAGATCGCCGAAGTCAAGCCCGTGCCTCATGTGCCCCGGTCACACCCCTTCGTGGAGCGCCTGATCGGCACGACGCGGCGAGAATTTCTCGACCATGTGCTGTTCTGGAATGCCCGTGATCTTGACCGGACACTTGCCGACTTCCAGGCCTACTACAACGAGGTACGCAGCCACGCGTCGTTGAAGGGCCACACGCCGTCGACCTTCGCCAGCGGACACATGGTGGCCCGTGCCGAGCTGAACAATGTCCGTTTGGTCTCCCACTGCCGGGACCTGGTCCAGCTCCCAGTGGCGGCCTGACAACGAATTCGAGACGGACAGGCGCGAAATGAGACTATGGGACGATCCGCGAATCGGTGACGAACCTACGGTAGTTGTCGTAGGTCTGTACGGTGCGCAGCCGCGGAACACCGGAGTTCCGGACGACGGTCGTACTCTCGATCCGCGCCGATAGCATGAGGGTCTCGTCTGGATTCTCGAACGTCACGTGCTGGTAGCGAATCGAGCTGTCGGCTCGCTCGAAGGTGAACCATCGCGGCCCGTAGGCGCTCCGATCGCGTGGGCGCGGGATGTCGACGAGCCCGATCAGGTGCTCGTCGAAGCGGAGGATCTCGAAAGTATTCGCATCCGCCCAGACGCGCCCGCGCGTACGACCAGACAGGTCGACCCAGGCGCACTGACCGGTCCATTCCGCCGTGGGCTGCGTGCGCGCCACGACTCGGTAGTCGAGCATCACGGCCTCGCGGTCGTTGACGCGCGTCGAGCCGGCCACCTCGAAACTGAACGCGTTGCGCCGATCCGGCAACAGAAACGCCAGCGGCTCGGGGGAGACCGTGCGCGGGTCCATACAATCCGGCTGATCAGGCGGGCCGAGTCGCGGCCCACTCGCACGGACCAGTTCCCGGACTACCGTCGCCGGTTCCTCGGTTGCCGACGGATCCCATTCGACACGAAGCTCGTATTCCAGCCGCCGCGCGAAGCCTTCGAACGACAAGCTCCGGCTGAGCGGCTGCAGGATTACTGTCTCCTCCACCAGGATTCTCTGCGTGCGCGTGTAGTACTGCTCGACGTACTCGCCGACGCGCGACAGAACGGTCTCCAGCTCGGGCGATTGCGCCGGCGCCGAAGCCACGCTGCCGGTCGCCAGAACTACGAGAAAGAGAAGAAGGGCGACGTGCTTCATGACGGTTCCTCCCTATCCGAACGGTCGGAGTGGGCCTGATTATAGGGTCGGTCTTAGCACTTCGTCACGGGTGACCGAGGACAGGGCCGCCCCGCTCCGCTGGAGGTACTGTTAAGTTCCGTGGGAGCGTGGCAGACTTGGTCGATGAAACGCGACACGCCGAGCTACCACAGATACCGCTTTCCTCCCGAAATCATCAGCCACGCCGTCTGGCTGTATCACCGCTTCGGAGTGAGCTTTCGCGATGTCGAAGATCTCCTGGCCCAACGCGGCATCACGGTGTCCTACGAAGCGATCCGGCGGGGGCACGGACACTGGCGGGTCGCCCCAGTACGGAAGCGCTCTTTTTCTCCGATCGTACCTACGACTCGGCCGATCCCGGCCCGGCCATTGGATGCCCTCGGCTCGTCCTCGACAGCGGGCCGCACCCGCTCGGCCGGCCAGCCGTCCAGTCACGGCATCACCGCGCGACCCGTTGCATCGGTCGCCGACGAAGCGGGTGTTAAGCGGCCGCTTACGGCCCGCGCAGCACCCGTTTCCCGGGCACACACTGTCGGACGTGGCCCTCGCAAATCGGCAGATCACGCCGATCCGGCGCCCCGGACGTCGTGAGGCGAGCCGACAGCGACACGGCCCGGGTGCAGCCCCGTCTCCGGTACGTACCCGCTGATACCCGCGTGTGAAGACGTCGGGTTGCCACGCCGGGGGGCCGCTCTTACGCGGTGGTGCGTCGCACGAGGCGGAGGGACGGAACGGTGCGCGGAGCGGCGGTGCGGGTCGGGTGGGGCCGCCCGCCACGCGGCGTCGCCTGTGCGTGCTGTTTCAGATAGGCGACCAGCTGATCCCCGGCGTCGAGCAGTTCCTGCTCGTTGATGATGTTGTAGCGGTCGAAGGGCGCCGAAGATATGGGCAGTCTTGCGCATGCCGAATGTGTCGACACGGGGCTGCACACCGACGCGGGCCTACGTCTGGTGCAGCGTGCCGTCGAGCCAGAAACTGGCCTCGTCTTCGTACATGATTACGCCGCGGCAGGCGGCCGCTTTTTTTTAATGCGGGGAACCTTCTCGCGCAGCCACACGGCCTGGGCCTCCGCATCCGCGCGGGCCAGGCGTCGGCGGGGCCGCGGCACGGAGAAGCCGAGTTCATGCAGGAGCCGCGGCACGTGGTGGTTGTGGTACCGGACGCCAAAGCGCTGCGCGATCAGGTCGCCGATCATGGGTCCGGTCCAGACACCGCTGGTCTATCCGGCCGCGCTCGACCCCGATTCGATCAACGTGGTCAGCTCGTCGCGGTGGGCCGCACTCAGCTTGGGCGTCGGCCCCGGTGGTGTCCCGGTGATCAGCCCCTCCACGCCGAGCGCGTCGTACCATTGCAGCCACCGGTTGACGGACCCGCGCGTGACATCGAGTTCCGCCGCCAGGTCCACGCCGCGCCGACCCTCGGGATATCCGAGCACCCCGCGGGCTCGACGCCAGACATCGAGGTCGTTGTGGCTCCGTGCCTCGTCGAGAAATCGCCGTAACGCCTTCCTCGCCGCTCCCGATCGCCCCGCGGGGCTGATCGCCTCGCCGTTCTTGCAACGTCCCATGACCACCTCCGTTGTGGGTGATCGGGACACAGTGATCCCCTTGCGATCACAAGTCAACCAGAGAGTGGATCGCGCTCCGCGCGATCCTGTTTAGTTTAGCGAATCGGCGAGGCCGAGGGGCAGTTACGATTCGTGCAACAACGCCGCTATTCATCTCGAATATGTCAACAAAGCAGGAATCATTTGACGGGGGTATTCATGCGTGGTGCATCGTTCATCGCATTCACCGTCGGTGGCATGCTGGTCCTCGGTTCGGCCGCCGACGTATGGGCCCAAAGCGGGGCCGGAGGAATGCCGCGTGCTGGGTGGTACGTCGGCGGGAGCATTGGGGCAAATTGGGTAGCCGACATCGATCAGGAGGGCTGGAATCGGGAGTCGACCTGCTATCCGACGGACGCATGTTTTGATGCGGACCCCGTTCCCAAACTCTCCGGATACCGATGGCGTTACGATATCGTGGCCGCTGCCGGAGCCGTGTTCGAGGTTTCAGCCGGCCGTTTTTTTGATCGCACTCGCCTGGAGTTCTCGTTCGGGCAGCGCAACAACGGACTTGACCAGATGTTTCGCAGCATCACCGAGTACGATGGGACGCCTCTGCGGGCCCGAAGCGGTAGTTCGGTCGTATCCAAGAGTCAGGCTTCGATCGACCATCTCGCCGTGCGCGCGCTTACACTCAATGCGTACTACGATTTTCAGGATACGTTCGGCCGTATTTCCCCATACCTGGGTGGTGGGCTGGGTCCCGCGTTCATCGAGGTGTCTGGGTTGCACTTCTCCTCCGAGTACGAGGACACCTCGGATAATGCTCCAGCTTACAATCCGCCTCTGTCGTTCTACAATAGCCGCCAGGACGCTGACCTGTCCGACATGGTCTGGGCCGGCCACCTGCACGCCGGGATCGATTACAGCCTCAACGACAAGACATTAGTGGGACTGAAGCTGACCTATTCGATGGTGGGCGATATTGAAGCCAGCGGTCGATACTCACTTCACCCGTTTCACGAGCGGGACCCCGACCTCCCCAACCACAATGCGTTTACCGGCGCGCGATCCTGGACGCTGATGCTGACAGTCAAACGCCGGCTCGGCAACTGAACCGGTCCATTCGATCACGGTTCCATCCCCGCACGTGTGGCCTCATTGTGGCGTTGTTGCATGAATACCCGCTGCGGGTGGGGCGGCGTGGCCCGCACTTCTCGGGACCCTCCGCAGGAGCCACACTACGGGGATGCAGTCGAAGGTTCATCCCAGGTATAAGACGAAGTATCGGGTGGCGAACTGGGCGGCCTACAATCAGGCCCTCGTTCGACGCGGCGATGTGACGGTGTGGGTGTCCTCGGAAGCGATCGCTGCCTGGACGCCCGGCCGGAGTGGCCGGCGGGGCGGGCAGCGGCGCTACTCGGATCTCGCCACCGAGACCGCCCTGACCCTGCGGCTCCTCTCCCATCTCCCGCTGCGCCAAGCCGAAGGATTCCTGCACGCCCTGTTCGGGATAATGCGCCTCGACCTCTCCGTCCCCGACTCTACGACGCTCTCCCGGCGCAGTCAGCATCTGCGGCGCTGTCTGCGACCGGTCCCGGCCGGCGAGGGCCTCCATCTCGTGCTCGACAGCACGGGGTTGTCCATCGTCGGGGCAGGTGAGTGGGCAGCTGCGACACACGGTGGCCGCGGCCGGCGTGGCTGGCGGAAGCTCCACCTTGGCGTCGATCAATCAGGAGTGATCCGTGTCCACACGTTGACTGAGGAGACGGGCGATGATGCGACCATTGCCATCGATCTGCTCACCGCGGTCAAGGGCCCTCTCGTGCGCGTCACCGCTGACGCCGCCTCTGACACGGTCGCCATCTACGAGACTGCAAGGGCGCGGGGTGTGACGGTCGTCGTCCCACCGGTCAGGACGGCGAACGTCTCTGGCCACGGCCCGCGGTCGCCCGCGCGGGATCGAACGATCCCGTTGGTAAAGACGCTCGGCCGGTGCCGCTGGAAGAAGGTGTCAGGGTACCATCGTCAGGGCCGGGTGGAGAACACGTTCTTCCGCTACCAGTCCATCATCGGCGATGGCCTTCGCGCCCGGAGTCCAGCCAGGCAGGGGAGTGAGGTCGTCCTCGGCTGCGAGATCCTGAATCGGATGACCGCCCTCGGCCGACCCGTGTCATATCGCCTCGGCAGGTGAGGATCCTGTCGGTGGGCATCGTGCGGGCCAGTCACGATTCGTGCAACAACGCCCATCCGCCCGCCCGCGTCCCGATCGCACGCGCGCTTCGAGCTCGGTCCGTTGGTCGGCGGGCAGCGCCAGAGCGGTGGTCGATGGCATGTGCCATCATATGATTTACAACGCGTCAGTACAAGCCACTAGTGCTGTAAACATTCGGCACTGCGCAGGATTGTCGTGCGAAAGGACGGCTGCATCTCCACTCCGGCGGCATCCAGTGCCCCGATCATCATGAGATTGTCGGCCAGGCCGAAATTCTCGATGAACTGGCCATCGACGTCACACTTGTGGGTTCTCTGGATCACGTGCGTCGTGTGCCGCGACTTTCTAAGCATACAGCCCTGGCGCTTCGCTCTTGCTGTAGAACGGCGCCGCATCGTAGTAGCCGAACACCGGCTTTCCAGCGCCAGGCATGCAGCCCATTTCGAAGGTCGCGCCGGTGTCCATGTTGGGCCCGCGAAAGCGCACCATGTTCGCCGCGATGAAAGTGTGCCTGATCCATCAGCGCGATGTTCGCCCGGTAGATGCGTAAGCCGGTATCCCGATCCGGCTTGAAATCGGGAAGTGTGTTATCTAGCGAGTACAGCCCGACGAGGCGGAAGGGCCAGTCGTACGCCGCGTTGAGATGTTCGATCAGGTCGTTCTTCTCTTGGCCAGCCTCAACCGGCTCCGGCAGAAAGACCTCCGGTCCAGCCAGGAGCGTCCTGGGTCGCCGGGCAAACACAGTCGTTCGACCCGTGAGGATATGCGATGCGCTTCCGGTTCCTCCACGCCGCCGATATCCACCTGGACACGCCGTTCACGGGGATGCGTCGTGTCGATGCCAGCCTCGTCGCCACCCTCCGAGATGCAACGACACGGGCGTTCGACAACCTGGTCAAGGCGGCGCTGGAACACTCCGTCGCGTTCGTCGTGATTGCCGGTGACATCTATGACGGCCCAGAACGAGGCGTCCGGGCGCAACTGGCCTTCCGGAATGGACTCGACCGGCTCGCGCAAGCGGGCATACCGAGCTTCGTGGTGCACGGGAATCACGACCCTGTCGAGGACGGGTGGTCGGCGGTACGGAAGTGGCCCGACGGCGTCACGGTGTTTGGCCCAGAGTCGGTCGCGACCGTTCCGGTAGAGCGTGATGGCCAGACGCTGGCGCTGATTCACGGGATCAGCTACGCGCGGCGCGAGACCAGGGACAATCTCGCGCTTGGCTTTCGGAGGGACCGAGCGGAATGCCTCCAGGTCGGCCTGCTCCACTGCAATGCAGGTGCGCACGCCGACTATGCGCCCTACAGCCCCTGCTCCGTGGATGACCTCATGAGCGCCGGACTGGACTATTGGGCGCTCGGCCATGTGCATGTGCGCCACTTCCTGTATGAGGGCAGCCCGTGGATCGCGTACCCGGGGAACCTGCAGGGTCTCAGCCCGAAGCCGTCCGAGCTCGGGGCCAAGGGCGCCCTGCTCGTGGACGTTGACGATGGCCAGGTGGCCAGCGTCGATTTTCTTCCGCTTGATGTCGTGCGCTTCGATGCGTTCGACCTGGACATCGCCGAGCTCGTCGACGTGGCCGGTCTTATCGATGCCCTTGTCGGGGCGGCTCGCGAACGGGCCGCGACGCACGGTGGCCGCACAGCCGTGTTGCGCGTGTCGCTGACAGGCCGCGGAGCGGTCCACCTGGATCTGCGCCGTAGCCACGTCCGCGATCAGGTCCTCGTGCCAGTCTGGACTGCGCTTGCGTCCGCCACACCGGTGGTGTGGTTGGATGCGATCGACGACCGCACGAGCCCCGAACTGGACGTCGCGGCCCTGCGAGGGCGGGGCGATTTCGCCGCTGATCTCATCGCAACGGTCGATTCGGTACTTGCGACGTCAGCGGGACGCGCCGACCTGATCGCGTCGTATGTGGACGGCCTGCCCAGCGGCGACCTCCTGCAGCTCCTGGGCACTGCGGTCGATGCCGCTCCGCCAGATGACGAGATCCGGCGTGCGCTCGCGATCGCGCTCGACCGGATGACGGCGACCGAGTCGTGAGGCTCCGCGGCTGGCACGTCGAAGGCTTCGGGTTACTGCACGACTTCCGGGTCGAGGACCTCGCTGACGGGCTGACGATCGTCTTCGGCCCGAACGAGGCGGGCAAGACCTCCCTCCTCGCCTTCATCCGGGGCGTGCTGTTTGGCTATCCGGATCGGCGCCAGAAAGAACGTCAGTACCCGCCGCTTCGTGGCGGTCGCCATGGGGGCAGGGTGTTTGTCGAGTCGGATGGAGCGACGTGGACTGTAGAGCGGTTCGCCTCGCCGGCGCACCTGTCGATCACGCAGCCCAATGGAGCGCTCGGAAGCGACGGGGACCTCCGGCGCCTACTGGGCGGTGTGGATGCGGGTCTCTACCGGAACGTGTTCGCGTTCAGCCTTGCCGAACTGCAGGAGTTGAAGTCGCTCGAGGTCGAGGGGGTGCGGGAACGCATCTTCGCGGCGGGGGTCGTTGGGGCAGGCCGATCGGCTCGAACCGCCATCACGGCGCTGGCGGCGGAGCGAGCGGAGATCGGCAAGAAGCGCGGCGCATGCCTCATCAACGACCTGCGCGAGCGCGTGGACGACCTCGACGAGAAGTTGCAGCAGGCCAAGAGCCGAGCGACCCGGTACCCGGATCTTCGACGCAACGCGGACGACCGCGATGAGGAACAGCACCGCATCGGTCGGGGCCTTACGACCGCGCGTCGCGAGATGGCGCACCTCGACGCGCTTCTAGCGGCGTGGCCCGACTGGGACGAACACGCGCACGCGGAGCAAGAACTCCTCGCGCTGGCGAACACGCCGGATGTCGCACACGATCTCGGGACCCGTCTCGATGCCGCGCTCGCGGCGGCTCAGCTGCAGCGCGAACGGCACGAAGATCGAACGCAGACCGTCAACAGCCTGCAGCAGCAGCTGGACGCACTCGTCCCTGACGACCATGTCGCCGCCGTCTCGACGGACGTCAAACGCCTCACCGCAACGGTTTCGTCTGTGCGCGCACAACGGGAGCGTCTCGGTGAGCTTCGGGGGCAGCATGTCAGCTTGAGCCAGCGCATCGCCGAGGAGGCCCCGCGTCTCGGGGCGGGGTGGACGCCAACGACTGTTCGCGCATTCAACGCATCCATCCCAGCGGCGCAGGACATCGCCGACTGGGGGGAGCGGCTGCGCATGGCCGATCAGACGGCGCGTGACGCCGAGGCGGAAGCGGCCCGGCGCGCCTTGTCGGCGCAGGAACTCGCCGCCGAGGCGTTGCGCCGCACCCAAGCCTTGGAGTCTGCTCCGTCCCTACCGGATGCACAGGCCCTCGCCGCGCGCGCCGGCACCGTCCATCGGCTGCGAACGAGCCTGGCACAGCTCGTTGAGCTGCGCGCCGATCTTCGCGCCGCGACCCAGCGGCTGACCGAGGCCGGGCGCTTGGCAACGGACGCCCTCGGTACGGCGGACGCGAAGAACGCCAAGCGAGCGCGGCGGGCTGAGGGCCTGGAAAAGGCGCCACCGTTACCGACCCCAGACGACCTTGCGCGCCTGGAGCGCGCCGTGCGCGAACTCCGCGCAGGCTTGGCGGAGTTGACCACGGCACGGGCCGACCTTCGCGTCGCGACCCAGCGAGTGCAGGACGCCATGCAGCGCGCCGAGGAAGCTGAGAACACGGCTTCAATGACCGAAGTTGAAGTGGCGCTGCGTGCGAAGGCAGTGGCGGACGCTCCCGCTGTTCCAGCCGCAGGCAGCATTGCGGCCAGCGAGCGCACCCTCCGCGACCTTCGATCGCGGCTCGTCGATCTCGTCCTGCTGCGCAGCGATCTCCGGGGCGCCGAGGGCCGAGTTGCGGAGCGCCTGAGCGCCCCCGAACGGCCTCGCACGCCGATGGACACGGCGACCTCCAGGCGGCTGCTACTCACAACCGCGGCCATCTTGTGTCTCCTGGCCGCAGGACTGGCGGCTACGTCCCAGGCTGTGGCGGCCGGACTCGCAGGCGTCATCGCCGTCCTCGCCGCGATTCTGGCGAAGCGCTTGTCCGTCGATGTACAAGCAGCCCGGGACGACAGGGCGGTCGGAATTGCGGATGCAGAACGACGCGCTCAGGAGCTGGCTGCCCAGATCGAGGCCCTCACAGCCGCTGTACTTCCGCTGGCCGCGCGACTCGACTTCAGTGTGCTGCCGGACATGGTCGCCGTCGACGCCAAGGCGGAGGACATCGCCATGCAATTGCGCGCCAGACAGCATCAAGACCGAGATGCCGCGGCCGTCGAGCGGCTCCGCGAAGACGCGAAGCGCGCGCACGAGGTCGCCCAACGGCTGAGGACCAATGCCACCGCCCTGAGAGCGGAAGCCGATAACATCGTCTCCTCACGCGTGCAACATCTCGAGGCCACCAATCTCACCACTGCAACGGTGTTGGCGTTCGCCGAGTTACCGACCATCGCCGCGCTTGAGGAGAAGGCGACCGCCATCAGGGATCTCGTCGAGCAGCGGCGTGAGCGCGATCGCGAAAAGTCAGCTGTCCAGGTACTCACACAGGAGGCTACGGACGCGCGCAACGTGGCGAATCGCCTCGGCACAGAGTTCGCCGAGTTGCAGAAACTCGTCGAGCTGGACCAAGCCGCTCGGGTCGGTGTCGCAGAGGAGTCCGCGCTGGCTCTTGCCGTGTCGCTCGAGTTCGCGGCGGTCCCCGAACCAGACGAACTCGAAGTGAAGGCGCAGCAGCTCGACAACCAAATCCGGGCGAGACGGGAGCGCGACCGCGAGGTGACCGAGGTCGAACAGCTGCGACTTCGTGCAGAAACGGCGAGAGGCGTGGTCTCCGACGCGTCAGCCGTGGTGGACCACGCCCAGCGCGCCCGCGACGAGACGCGTGCGGGCTGGGCGGTGTGGAAAGTCGCAAACGGATGCCCCGAGTCGCTACGTCCAGACACCGCACAACAGTTCTTTGCGTCCGTGGAGCGGCTACGAGAGCGCGTCGCGCAACTCGACAGCATGGATGCGGACATGGCCAGAATCACGGACGAGCTCCACGTGTTCTCGCAGGCTGTTCATGATCTGGCCAAGCGGGCGGGCGCGGCTCCTAGCTCCGACACCCAACTCGCCGAGGACACGCTTGAGAGCCTCAGTGATCGGGTCGAGGCTGACGCGATGCTTCGAGTTGAGCAGGACCGGGTTGGTCGTGAACGTGAGCAGGCCAGCATCGTGCTTGCGAGAAGCGAGTGCACCGTTCGCGCTGCGCACGACGTGGTGGCATCACTTTTCGCCGAGGCAGAGGCGGTCGACGAGCGCGACTGCCGGGTGCGAATGGAAACGTCTCGACAACGCGCGACACTCAAGAAGACGATTCGCGATGCCGAGCACCGGTTACGCGGGCGTCTCGGCGTCGGCACGCAGGCCGACGCGATTCGCGCCGAACTCGCCAGTGGCGACCTTCAGGGCTGGGAGGCCCGCAAGCAGGAGTGCAAGGGCGTGCTGGCACGCTCGCAGCCAGCGCACGAGGACGCCCTCCGTCGACACCAGACGGCGCTGGAGGCCTTGTCCGCACTCGAGCGCGAGTCGGATGTCGTGACGCTCGCCACCGATCGAGAAGGCGTCATCGGTGAGATTCGTGAGGCGCTTGTGGAGTGGCGGCGTCTGGCGATCGCGCAGGCCCTCATGCAGGACACGCTCCGCCGCTACGAGCTCGAACGACAGCCGGCGGTGCTCACCCGCACCGGGGCGAGCTTCTCGCGCATCGCTGAAGGTCGTTACACGCAGCTCGTGACGCGCGAGAATGGCATCGATGTCCTCGGCGCCGACGGGAGCCGGCTCGACGCCGCGTTACTGAGCCGGGGCACAGCGGAGCAACTCTATCTGTGCCTCCGTCTCGCGCTTGCCGCAGAGTTCGGCCGACTGGCCGTGCCGTTGCCTCTCGTGATGGACGACGTACTCGTGAACTTCGACCCAAAGCGGGCACGGCTTTCGGCGCAGGTGCTGCTCGACGCGACGCCCGAGCACCAGATGCTGTTGTTCACATGCCATCCGGAGACCGTTGATGTGTTCGTCGCCCTCGAACCGAACGTGAGGGTCATCACCATCGACCGTCAGATGCCCGGTGCATCGTCTCCAGCCCACTAGTTTAGGTGTCGTTTCGGGTGGCCTGTCATCCCGCAACCAGCGGGCGAGCGCCTTGCCGGGATCAGCGATCTCCTCGAGCGAGCCGTACCACGCGGCCTCCCAGCCAGCCGCCGGCAGGCCGGTGAACAACATCAGGTTGAGCGGGTCTGGCCACGGCCGGCGGTCGCCCGCGCGGGATCGGACGATCAGGTCGGTGAAGACGCTCGGCCAGCGCCAGTGGAAGAAGGCGTCAGGGTACCGGGCCGGGTGGAGAACACGTGCTTCCGCTACACGTCCATCATCGGCGATGGTCTTCGCGCCCGGGGCCCAGCCGGGCAGGGGAGTGAGGTCGTCCTCGGCCGTGAGATCCTCAATCGGATGAGCGAGTTCGTCCGACCAGTGTCGTATCGCCTCGGCAGGTGAGGATCCTGTCGGGTGGCCTCGTGCGGGCCAGTCACGATTCGTGCAACAACGCCGCGGGATGACGCCGCGGAAGGCCCTCCTCGACCTCGTGGCCCGGGTCGGGGCGCGAGACGGCGCGCGGCGGTGCGGATCAGCGAGACCGACGTCCGCCAGTGGCCGGCCGAGGCCGTCGGGGCCCTCAAGGCGCACCGGCTCCTGGTCCGGGCGCGGCCCGCCAGGACCGTGGTGTGTCCCGGCTGCGAAGCCGACTGCGCCATGCCGGTGCAAACGATCCCCGCGGGGCCGCGCGCGGCCGTGCGATTCATCGTCTGTGACAAACGCAGCGACATCAACCGGGTCGCGCTCACCACGGCAGACGTGGACCAATGGAAATGTGATGCCGAGGCGCTCGCCCGGTTTGTCGTCGAGCAGCTGGGCCTGCGCCGGAGCCGGCACTGAGTCGATCCGTCCGGGACGCGGCCCCTCGGGCTCGCCGCCGGCGACACGCGGCACCAGATGCTGGGCCTCCGCACGCACGGGGACGTGACGCTGGTCGTCGCGGACACGGCGGTGGCCCTGGCGGACCTGCTCGACTTCGAGCACGGCGCCTACGTCCTGGACACCGCCGCCATTCGTCACCTCGTCGATGCGGCGACGACCGCCGACCCGCGCTACACGCCAAGCACGACGCGGCGCGAGGCCCGCACGCTCGACTCGCAGGCACGGTACGGGCGCTGGCAACAGGCCTACCGCGCGCTGAAACAGCGGCGCCCGCGGATGTCCGACGCGTGGTACGCCCGGCAACTTGCCAAGCAGGCGGTGGCGGCCGGTTGCCACGCGGACACCATCCGCAAACACATGACGGAAAGACCGGGGGCCATCACGCGGTACCGCTGACGAGGTCGTCTCGGACAACTCGTGCGCCACGCCTTGCGGCACCGGCCCGATCACATCATGGTCGGCGAGGTACGCGGCGACGAAGCGGCTGACCTGTTACAAGCTCTCAACACCGGACACGGCGGATCGCTCACGACCGTGCACGCCAACAACGCCGAGAGCGCCCTCTCACGGCTCGCGAGCCGTGCGAGGCAAGGCGGGGGCGAGCGGCCGTGGGACGTCACCTGTCGCGGCGTGGTGGACGGGATCGCGATGGTGATCTACATGACGCGCCGCGAGGGGCGGCGGTTTGTCGACGAAGCTGCCCTTGTCCGGGGCTACGACGCCGGGACGAACTCATGGGACATGCGACGACTCGACCGCGTGACTGTCTATCCCAACTTGCACTTGAATTGACGCACACGATGAATCTGACACGATCGATGCCATCCGCCAGCCACGCTTAGCAGTCTGTGTTTAAACCCTGCGATTCACGCGGCGACGGGTAGCAGCTCAAAACAATGACGCGGCGACGACCCCGGCGATCGATCAACGAATCTTGGTTCATGGTTCCCCCAGAGAGCGCCGAGGCGCGCCCATACGGCGATGAAGACAGCCAAGACGCCTGCGGCGCGGCCCTGCAAGCGCCGTGGCGTGCCGATGCCGAGGCACTGGCGCATCGCGAGCCCCAAGTTGAAGCCGCCGCCATGAATCAGTAGACGCTTCAAGATGTTGTCGTGTCCCCGCAAGTGCGTGCGTCGCATCCCGCCGGTCTCATAGAGGTGGGCAAACGATCGCTCGGCGAGTTCCGCCCGTCGCCGCCGCAAGCGTCGCCCGCGGGCGCCCCGGAGACGGCGGCGATTCCCATGGACGGGCGCGTACGCATCCGGCGCGTCGGACCAATCGCGCCGGCCACGGTCGGGTTCCGAAATGTACGACCGCAGGCCCACCGCAGCCAGGTCTACCATCGTCTCGTTGCTGTGATAGCCCTTGTCCGCGACGATGTCCTCCAACCTCCCGCGCGCGTCGGTCGTCGCGTGCGCGGCTTCCACCTGTTCGGCCGCCGTGATCGCCGTCGTGACAAGCGTCCTCGTGTCGCCCTGATCGGCGCCCTGCACCGTCACCGCGACCAACGCGCCGCTCTCCAGATCGATCGCATGCTCGGCTTTGTGCGCCAAGTGCGTCTGGCCGTCTTTCATTTTCGCGACCTTCGCATCAGGATCGCTGGGGCTGGTCCACTCGCTGTTCGAGGTTTTCTTCTTCCGCGTGCGATCAAACCGCGCCAAGACTTCGCGCGTCGGCGTCTTGATCCCCGAGGCGGCGGCGAGGCGGGTCAGATACGCCTGGTAGGCTTCCCCCGTGTCCCGGCGCACGATACTCCGCATGGCGGCGTTGGCCTCCAACGTCGTCGCGTCGATCGCGATCGTCCGGCCCTTCAACAGGCCGGCGGCCGCCAGGCGCTGCTGGACCCACGTGAACACCGCCCGGTGCGTCTCCACATCGATCACGCGGCGGGTGCGCGAAATCGTCGAGTGATCCGGGGCCGCCTCCTCCAGCCCGAGTCGCAGGAAGCTCCGCACCGCCAGCGAGTCCGCCGCACGCCATGCGATGCCGCGCTCCGAATCGATGCCTTCGAAGTACCCAACCAGCAACAAGCGGAAGTAGCGACCGGGCGCCAGACTCGGGCGGCCCAACACCGGCGCGTAGAAGGATCGACAGGCGTCTTCCACGAAGGTGTCGAAGCCGTCGGCATCCAGCAACGCATTCAAGCGCGTGTAGAACGGATGCCCAGGCGAGACCGGCAGATCCGACGCGGCAATCCACAACGGAGGTTGTTCGGGGTCGCGGGTGCCCATGGCCATGCGCCACAGTGTAAGGAGCGGGATCGATCCTGTCGATCCCCTCGCCAATAACAAGGGGCTGCTCGATCGACTTTCACCACGGGCTGTTAGCACCCGGTGGCGGATCGTGACGCAGGGCGCGCGGCACGTGCCCATCAGGAGGTACGGATGCGAGTACCAGCAGACTTCGATCGATACAAGAGCGACGGACGGGTGATTGACATCGACGTGAACGACCCGTCGATCAATCAGATTGGCGAACCGCAAGACACACCCACGGCGCAGCGGTTCGCCGACTGGCTCCGCTCGAACGGTTGGACGGTGTCGACAGCGCACCGCGGCGAGATGCGGATCGGGGGCCTGACTGTGAGCCAGGATAAGTCCGTCGCTGCGTGTGCGCTAGATTTGTTGGATGAATTGTCCGGCGTAGGCAACCGCATGTACTAGGCAGGCAGATGGTGCGATTGGATGACCTCGGGTACACACCGATGACCCCACTGAGAGGACCGGCCTTTTCGGACCACTACGCGGGTGAGTCCGCAGCCGTTGTCATCGTTCGCCGGGCGTATTCATTGGGGCTGAGCCCCTTGAGAGCCCGGTGAGGATGATTCTCATTGTAGTCCCACCGAAACGCGTCGATCTTCTGCTGCGCGTCCTCGAGCGACGCGAACCAATGCACGTTCAGACATTCCTCCCGGAACCGCCCGTTGAACGATTCGATGGTGGCATTGTCCGTGGGCTTGCCGCGCCGGCTGAAGTCCAGGATGACGCCGTTGGTGTAGGCCCAGCGCTCCATCGCCGAGCTGACGAACTCGGTCCCGTTGTCGCAGTAGATCCGTTGGGGCAACCCGCGCTCGAATCGGAGATGCTCCAGCGTCGCCGCGACATCCTGTCCGCGAAGGCCCTGTTCGACCTCGATCGCCAGGCATTCGCGGGTAAACAGGTCTATGACGGTGAGCGTCCGGAAGCGGCGGCCGTCGGCCAGCTCGTCCGCCACGAAATCCATGCTCCAGATATCGTTGCGGGTCATGGCTGGCCGTCGCTGCTCGCGATGGCCGGCCGTCGCGTGGCGCCACGGGCGCTTCCGCCGGAGCGCTAGGCCTTCCTCGATGTACACGCGATAGAAGCGCTCTTTGCCGACGTCCCAGCCTTCGCGCCGCAGCAACACCAGCAGCCGGCGATAGCCGAACCGGACGCGCGCCTGGGCCAGTTCGCGCGCCCGCTGACGCAGAGCCGTGAGCGGATCCTTCCGGCGCGTGTAGTACACCGATGACCGCGTCGTCTTCACGACGCGGCAGGCGCGGCGGATGCTCACGCCGTAGCGGCCCATCAAATACTGCATGACCTCACGCTGTTTGACGGGCTTCAGAACTTTTTTTCGACGACATCCTGGAGCATGACCTTGTCCAGGGACAGGTCGGCGACGAGACGCTTGAGCTTCGTATTTTCGTCCCGCAGTTGTTTCAGCTCGCGGGCCTCACTGGGCAGCATGCCGCCGTATTCCTTCTTCCAGCGGTAGAACGTCTGCTCGGACACGCCGACCTGGCGGCAGACGTCCCCGACCGGTACCCCGGCCCCGACCTGCTGCAACACGCCGGTGATCTGCTCGACGGAAAAGCGCGTTCTCTTCACGGCACACCCTCCTGGCCGATCGGCCTGATTGTGCCGCAAGACTCACCCTGGCAATGGTCTGAAAAACCAGGAGCCCCTCACCTCCGGCGAGCCAAGGGGTTGCCTCAAGGTCACGTAACCATCGGGCTGACTCGACCAGTGCTGGCCATACTAGGCTTGGTGATGTCTGCCGCAAACGAACAAGTTGTCTTGTCTAACTCTTACCCGCGTTGCAGGCTAGGCGCCTGGGCGTGTCCCGAGCGACCGTCTACCGCTGGCCTGCGACGGGCCAGAGCCGTCTAGAACGAGGCGAAGGCCTCAGTTTAGCGAACCCCGACTCTGACCCGCCCCCTGTGGCCGTCCCCGAACCCTCCACCCTGCTCCTGCTCGGCACCGGCCTCGCGGTTGCGGGCGCTCAGCGGTATCGTCGGAAGAGCTGCGACTGACAATCTCTTCGGCCCGGCAGAGAGAGGGCCAGACGCCGACCTACGCGAAACGGTGACTCACCTGCCTCATCAAAAGTCAGATACCGAGGAGTTTTGTGTCAAATCGGCGATCGGCAGGGACTCAACGTCGATCACTTCGTCGTCGAACGGGTCCTCCCCGGCTGGCGAGCCGGGCTCGCCGACGCAGATGTCGATGTCCGGGCCTGCCGCGCGCGCGTTCCCCCTTGGCAGCACGCCCAAGTCCTCCAGCACACGAATGCCTGGCTGAGGTTTTCCCATTTCCGCGGACGCCATCACCCCATCTATCGTGGCTTCAGCAATCGGGAGGGCCGCTGCATGCAGAAGGGCTTTGGCAAAAAAGCGCGTGTCATCGAGTGCAGTTAGCACCCGGCTTACGGTGGCCTGGTGGACGCCAACAACTTCAGCAATCGCCTGTTGCGGGTGGCCCATCCGATGGAGCCGAAGGATAAGTACTTGTTGGAGTATGAGCGAAACTTAGTTGGAAATTGAAGCGGCTCCAAACCCTGTGGTTTGATGACGTTGCGAGACGAACATCACGCCACGAGAGAAAGGAGCCGAGATGAGCAGTGTCCTACGATCGGTCAGGAAGCGCAAGAAAGGTCGCACGTTGGGCGCGGTCGACGTCATCGCCCGAGAGGGGTACGCGGAGCTGGAGGTCGATGCCAAGGTGGAATTGATCCGGTCCTTGATTCCGCTGGGGTTGCTGCACATCGAGGAATTGCTCGACGAGGAAGTGACCGCGCTGGCTGGCGAACGCTACGCCCGCAAAGACCCGTCAGTCGGCGGGCGCCGTCATGGGAGCAACCCCGGGACGGTCGGGTTGGCCGGCCAGCGCGTGCCGATTCGCGTGCCCCGGATTCGCCATGTCACGGAGCGCGAGATTCCACTACGGTCGTACGAGGCGCTGCATGGCGATCGCGCCGTCAATGACCTGTTGTTGAGGCGCGTGCTGTATGGGATCTCGTGCCGCAACGACGCGGCGGCCGCCGAGGCGATTCCCCTGGCGATCGGCCTGTCGGGGTCGACGGTGTCCCGCGCGTTCATTCAGGCCAGCGCGACGAAACTCCGCGAACTCCAGGAGCGGGACCTCTCCGGGGAGGACGTTGTGGCCCTCGTGCTGGACGGCAAGACGTTCGCCGAGGCGACGATGGTCGTCGCGCTGGGCATCACGATGACGGGGGGCAAACGGTTCCTGGGCTTTGTCGAGACGGACACCGAGAACGAGCAGGTGTTGACCCCGTTCCTCCGGTCCTTGGTCGAGCGGGGCCTCGATGTTTCCCAGGGGCTTCTGGTGATCGTAGATGGCGGCAAGGGGCTCCGGACGGCCGTGCGGCACGCCTTCCGCCACCGCGCCCTGGTGCAACGGTGTCAATGGCACAAGCGCGAGAATGTGGTGAGTGACCTGACCAAGCGTGAGCAGCCGGTGTGGCGGCAGCGTCTCCAGCGCGCCTACAACCGTCCGGAGTACGACGAGGCCCTCGCCGCCCTCCAGTCGCTCCAGCCTGAGCTGGCGGATCGGAACCAATCGGCGGCCGGCAGTCTAGCGGAAGGCCTGGACGAGACCCTGACGTTGCATCGCCTCGGCGTGTATGGCGTGCTGGGCCGGTCGCTGAAGACGACGAACGGCCTCGAGTCCATCAACGCGCTCATTGAGGAGCGCTGTGCGAAGGTCGATCCCTGGCAGAACTCAAGTCAACGCCAGCGCGGGCTCGCCACGGCGCTCCTGGACATCGAGCCGCGTCTACGCAAGGTGATGGGCTACCGGCACCTGCCCAGGCTTCGTGACGCATTGAAGCGAGAGTTGAAGATCGACACGACGACATCGAAGACGAAAGCCGCGTAAGCCATCAGGAGTCGCGGAGAGTTTCAACTAAGAATGGGCTTGACTCCCTTGTTGATCAGGGGTCAGGTGACGGTGATGTTTTATGCGATTAGGAGGGCTGAAAGTAACGACTTCTGGAGATGAACCGTACCGGGTTTCTCGGAGACCTCATTACTTGGGAGGATGGGGTCTATGGGACGTCCAAGTCGGTTTTCTCCGGAGGTGCGTGAGCGCGCGTTTCGGATGGTCGAGGAGCATCGCGCCACTCACGCGTCGGAGTGGGGCGTGTTGCAGTCGGTGGCGCCGAAGCTTGGCTGCACGGCCGAGACGCTACGGAAGTGGGTACGCCAGGCACAGCGTGACGCCGGCTATCGCCCAGGGTTGACGACGAGCGAGCGAGAGCGCCTCAAGGAACTGGAGCGCGAGGTTCGCGAGCTGAAGCGGGCGAACGAGATCCTGCGGAAGGCGTCCGCGTATTTTGCCCAGGCGGAGCTCGACCGCCGCGGGAAGTGATGGTTCGCTTCATTCACGACCATCGGGATCAGTACGGGGTCGAGCCGATCTGCACCGTGCTGCCGATCGCCCCCTCGACGTATCACCGCCATCGGGCGGCGCAGGTCGATCCGACGCGTCGCTCGGCCCGGGCACAACGCGATGATGCGCTGCGCCCGGAGATTCAGCGGGTGTATGACGAGCATCATCAGGTGTACGGGCCGCGCAAGGTCTGGAAACAGCTGCGTCGCGAAGGGTTCTGCGTGGCACGAGGCACGGTGGGTCGGCTGATGCGGGCGATGGGCCTGGAAGGCGCGGGGCGTGGGCGCGCGTGGATCACGACCACGCACGCGGGCAATGGCAGCCGGCCCGCAGATCTCGTCGATCGCCAGTTCGTGGCGACCCGTCCGAATCAGCTCTGGGTCTCAGACTTCACCTACGTGGCGACCTGGGGTGGGTTCACCTACGTGGCGTTCGTGATCGACGTCTTCGCGCGGCGCATCGTGGGCTGGCGGGTGTCGGCCTCGATGCGCACGGACTTCGTGCTCGACGCCTTGGAGCAGGCCATCTACGCGCGCCGCGGCGACGCGCTGACCAGCCTCGTGCATCACAGCGATCGCGGCACGCAGTATCTTTCGATGCGGTACACGGATCGTCTCGCGGCCGCCGGCATTGCGCCATCGGTCGGGAGCCAAGGCGATGCGTTCGATAACGCCCTCGCCGAGTCGGTGATCGGACTCTACAAGACGGAGGTGATTCGACGACGAGGGCCGTGGCGCACGCTCGAGGCCGTGGAATTCGCCACGCTGGAGTGGGTGGATTGGTTCAACATGCGGCGGTTGCTGGGACCGATTGGAGACGTGCCGCCGGCGGAGTTTGAAGCGCAGTACTATGAGCAGGCCAAGGTGGCCTGATTCAATGAATCCAGTCTCCGAGAAACCCGGTACGGTTCATTGGCGGCTTCAGATGGGCGCTGTTTTCCTTCGGTGCATCGTATCTCTTCACGAGGGGCGGTCGCCGGCTCGCTCGAGACTGGGCGCTCGACGCCGTACTCCGTTCAGAAGCGCTTGCGGCCTACCTGTACAAGGCGGGGAAGCTGTATATCCAAGACTCGAATGGCGTCATGCACTTCAGGAAGGTAACGTGAACATCCGAAGGCAGATGTGTCAAGCCGAGGCTGGGTGGGACCAGCTCATCATTTGGGGAGGGCTACTGGCAGTAGGGTGGACTCTTGGAACTGCGGAAGCGCAATTTGCGTACGTCTTCGGCCTCTTATAGGGCGTGAGTGCCGGCCTTTTCCGCTTGCCGGCGCGCGCAAAGGGCAAGTGTCCGCTCACGGGAGGTGACGTGCTACTTCTCGGCGGTATGTACCTCGCATTCCTCTTGCCGGCCCTCCTTCGCGGCGAGCGGGATTTCGCTGTGGGGATGCTTGTAGGGACTTTCCATTGATGGGCCCTGAGGTGAGCTATGACCGGCCCGCGAAGGCTGAACACTGATCCTGGACAGCGAGTCGTTCCGGCGCTGGCTGACCGACACGGCGGTTAGCTCCCAGAACAAGTGCTAGTTCAGGGTCAGGTATTGTGTAGAAACCAGACAGCGAGAGAGTGATACTGATGTCACTATCCGTTTCGTTCGAAAAATACCACCCATGCACACCGTCAAAAGGCGCGACCAGATAGCCATCCGACGTGTCGCCACGCCCCCGCTTAAAAAACATGACATGTCCAGGCTCTTCAGAATCTCTTACGGTGTGACCATGAAACTCCGCAAGAAGAAGTTCAGGATTCGAGATGTCTGTGGATCTCCACTGATAGGACACTGAATGACCTTGTTTCATGTCCAGCATGTATTCCAGATCCGAGTTGGCAGGAACTGGAATTTCAACCCGGTCCGCCTGGTAAACCGGACGGACTTCAAAGTAGACGTTATCGGCCAGCGGCACATCTATCCACTCTTCAGGCTCTGACACACAAGCGGGAAACATTAAACAAAGACACAAAGCAACATAGTGAAAGCCGCGAGTTCCGATGCTGGATTCGAGTGACTTAATCAAACGTAGTTTCTCCATTGTGTGCAGTCTGTTGAGTTGGCCACCAGCAAGAGATGAAGAATAACAAGAACGATGCCAGCTGAGCTAATAAGACAGTGGCGTTTCAGCTTGTAAACAGCCGCCAAAACGAGATCCGGGCAAACGGTGGCGGAGTGTGCGAGAGTTTGTCAAGGACGGAGCAACATGTGACCACCTTAGCGGAGGAAAACTAGGCCAGTCGGCAGCTGGGTGGCGTCGCTGAACGCGGCGGTGCGGAGGGGACGTCAGGACGCGGGAGCGGCAGCGCTTCGTCAACGGGAATGAGACCTTGGCCTCCCAGCAGCAATGTCGAGTTGAAGTTCTGGACCAAACACGAACTTGCCAGTAATCGTCGTGTCCATGCGCCACTACAACGCGCTCGCAACACCGAATAAGAACAGCACTACCGCCAGCCCAAGCAGAACGATACGTTTGACGAGGACTGTACCGCCCCAGGGTTCTTGGACAGTGGTTTGACGGTATTCGCATCTACGCGGCCGCGTCCAGCCCGACGAGGTCGCGTCGCACCTGCGCGGGGCTTCGGTACGCGTATTTCTCGAGCATCCATTGTTCGTTGTATGTCCGCTTGAACGCGAGCAAGGCCAGGCGGAGGTCTTCGATGGTCTCGAAGCGCCGCACCCACAAGAGATTTTCCTTCAGCGTGCGGATGAAGCGCTCCGCCACGCCGTTGCCTTCGGGCGCTCGCACAAAGCTCGGGGAACTCTCAATCCCGAAGAACGCGATCTCCTGTTGGGAATCGGCGGCCAGGTAGTTCGACCCGTGGTCGTGCCGCAGCCGCAGCCCGCGGGCGGCGCCGTCGCCGACCCCGCCGAAGCGTTCGCGGACACCCTGGCGGATGGGCTCCAGGGCCTCGAAGCGGTTGCCGCTCTTGGCCGCATGAAGACCGATGCACTCGGCCGTGCAGTGGTCAACGGCCACGAAGACACAGGCCGCCCCCTCGGCGACGGTCACCGTGGTCGTCATGTCGGTGCCCCACATCACGTCAGGCGTCTCGGTGGTGATCGTGCCGTTGTGCACCGTCGGGCCATGCGCCTGGCCCACGCGGTGCGGGGCCTGGAGGTCGTGCGCACGCATTCATCGGCGCACCCGCTCCTGCGAGGTCCGAATCCCCTCGACCCGCAGCGTCGCCCAGACTTTCCGGTAGCCCTCACCATGAAACGGCGACGCCTCAAGCACCCGGCGGATGTGGCCCACCAGGACCTCGTCCGGGGCCACACCGACGGGCCCGCGGCGATGCCCGCGCGCGCAGTCCCGCGGTGCCTGCCGCCGCGCATATACACTCGACCGCGGCCGTGCCCACACGCGGCAGACGCGCTGCACACCATACGCCCGATGGGTGGAGATCGACTGGGCGCCACTCATTGCGTCGACCTCCGGCGGGCCAAAGGGCGGCCGGCCTCCAGCTGGTCTACCTTCGCATACAGCAACTCGGTCTCCATCAGGAGTTCGCCGATCGTGGCCTGCAGCCGACGGTGGTCGTCGTCCACCGCCTCGGTCGCTCGGCTCTTCAAGCCGGCCTGGCCCGCCGCCAAAAACCTATCGCGCCACTGCGAGGCCCGCGCCGCCGTGATGCCCAACTCCCGCGACACCGACTCGAGATCCTCGCCCCGCAGGAGGCGGAGCACCGTCGCGCGTTTACGCCGGGCCGAACACCGCCCCTTCCGGTCACGCGCGGCGGCCGCTCCAGTCGCCCTCCGGGCTCCCTCCGCCGCCACCGAACTCTGATCGTGCTTCCTTATCTTGACACTCCTCCTGCGAGAACTTTCTCGCAATCAAGTGTCCAAGAAAACCCTAGGGCGATGTAGGACCCATCTCTCGAAGTGCTCTTCGAGCACGCGGACCGCCCAGGTCCAATGAATCCACTTAAAGAATCTGATTCTGAGGCGCACCAGCTTCGGCGTAACGGTCGCCAGCGCGAACAGCGCCAGAATTGCGAGCGTGAACAGCAGCACGGTAGACATCTTGAAGGCTTCTAGCGCCGCGGGTGCGCGGCGTCCCACTCGCGGGCGAGACGTTGGGCTTCGCTGCGATCGTCAGGGGTCATCAGGCCTGCAACTACGTCGCGATTCCGGACGGCGAGCTCTCGCGTCTCATCGGTCAATCGTGCATTTCCAGATCGTCCAGAGACCGCGAGGTTAAGCCACATGTGCGCCCGCACGTCGTCCTGCGGGACGCTTATGCCACGAGCGTACCTGTCTCCGAGGTAGAACTGCGCGTCGGCGTTGCCCTGCTCAGCCGCCAGCCGCCACCAACGCACCGCTTCGGCATCATCCTGCGGGACGCCTCTGCCATCGACGTACCTGAGTCCGAGGGTGGTCTGCGCGACGCCGTCACCCTGCTCAGCCCGGGCACGCAGCGCGTCGAGCTCCGGCGTCTGCGCCTGCGCACCGACCGCGAGCGCGACCAGGACGGCGACGGCGGCAACGAGCGGCTTCATGCGGCGCTCCTTGTGCAATGGGATGCGATGGAACTCTTCACTCCAATGTTCTAGATTTCGCGCCAGTCGCCGAGTCTACGCGGCATAACTATAGGCGACTGCTTCTCTTATCGCCGGTATACGGTTCCCTCGTATTCCTTGCCACGGATCGTGACTGTTGTACGCCCAGAGAACACAAATATCTTAACTTCTGGGCTATATGAATACGAATAAGAGTACATCCTGCACACGAAGACGAGTCCATTCAACAAGTCGTAGCGTTTGTCGTACTCACACCCTTCACATTCTCCGTCGATCCGAGTCCTAGTGACACTTCCGTCGTGGACATATCCATCGACACGCTCATCACCAATCATAATTACACGCCGACCCTCAGTCTGCACCTCGGGCAAATAGGCATAGAAATAATTGTATCCCTGACACTCGAGAACCCCACCGCCAACCAATTCATACAACTTGCCGTGCTCACATCCGTCGAATTCTCCGTTGATGTGATACGTCGCCGCAGACAGATGTCCTGTGTAGCAAACAAGCAAGACGAAGGTAACAACGGCAACGCGGGTACGAGGCTTCATCTTGTGCTCCTTCCGACTACCGCGGGTGCGCGGCGTCCCGCTCGTGGGCGAGGCATTGCGCTTCGGCCAACCTGCGCACACCGGTTCACACAGGAAGAGATTACCCGACCGATCCGACTACGGTAAAAGGTATAAATCCCCTTGGGGACGCCACCATGGTTGAACATTGAGTTCCGGGGCTTGATGGACGCTGCCTAACAGCTGTTTACCCCGGCTATGCCTGCCTTGAGCGAAGTCGCGCCGGTGCCCGGTGTCGAGCGACAGGACATTTGTCGCCGGCTGCTGCCGTCGCCACTCACCCCACGTCGTGGTCACCACGGCGCGCGGCGTCAACCGCAGACCGCTTCCGGCGAGCGCACCGACCATGGGCACCCCCTCGAACGTGTTCCACAAGCTGTGGGTCTCATGGTCGAACATCAGCTCGTTCGACCGATACAGGAGCCCGCTCGTACCAAACCTGTAACGCCGCCCGTGCGCCACGCTCTCGAACGGGATGACCGTGCCACACATCGTGCAGTAGACGATGGTCAGCTCAACACCGCCCAGACGGTCGAGCGCCATCTCGTACGTGTTGGTCTTCGGAAACCCGCCCACGCCGGCTGTGAAACCGAGCATCCGATAGAGCGCACGGGAGCGAGCGAAATCGCCGGTCTGGATGTTGAAGTGGATGCGCCCGGTCAGACCGATGTCCGCGGTCTGAGTCGGGTGGTCCTGTCGTGCACTCAGCGCTTCTGGTTCCGCGCACGCCCCCTCCAGCACCAGCACCGGGATGGCGAGCAGTCGCAGAGCGGGGGCGAGACGGATCGTGGCCGGCTATTTGAGCGCCGAGTAGTCCGAGGCGCTCAGCATGAAGGCCTCGATGCTCAGCGGCACCGGATACTTCGCCAGCAGCGCCGTCCAGTCCGGATCTTCTCGGAAAGCGGTGAAAACCTCGTCGCGATGCGCGCGGTCGCGGTAGGCCAGCATCCAGACCAGCGTGTTCGGGTCGTCGAGCCGCTGCCAGACGGCGACGATCTCAGCGCCGTGCTTCTCGAAGAGCGCCATCTCGCCCTCTCTGAACCGCTGGTGCAGGTTGTCGATGCCGCCCTCGCCGTTGGCCGCCGGCGCGGCCGTGTACATCCGGATCTCGAAGCAGCGCGAGTCGGCGACGACGTTGCCGGAGAACTCGGCGGGCAGTTGGCCGGCCGGGCCGCAAAACGCGGGTAGATCCTGGGCACTCGTGACGCCGCTGAAGCCGAGACCAACGAGCACGATACCGAGCGTAACAACTGTTCTTCTCATCTCTGTTCCCCTTGTCGAAGTGGAGCGCCCAGCTGTGCGCGGGCATGCTCGCCGACCCCATTCTGCACCATGATCACGACGCCCTGCACATGACTGCGATAATCTTGACCTCCAAACTGGAGATTCCGATGACCATTCGCGAGCTTCGCGACGTTGCTGTTCGTCCTCGCAGGGTGCGGGGCGACCGACGCGCCGTCGACTGTCCCGGCGCCCGCTTTCGACGTCGCGGCCGACCCGACCGCCATCCGCCCGTTCGAGGGTGCATCGCCGAGCCACTGGCGAATGCCGTCATCGACGTGCGGGCGCCCGTCCAGCGGTTCAACGGGGACGGGGGTGAGTCACGCGGGTGCGCAGCGAACTATTACACGAGTTTAGCAGTAGACAAGTACGGCGATTTCTTGGTCCAGCCTGCAATTGGTACCTCACTCCCACTCCGCATCAAACCGATGGAGATCCGCCAGTCGTTGAAGTACAAACGAAGTACATGCGTTATAGCTGTCGAATGTGACGATAGCCCTCGGCATCCATCACCACGTCATCGACAGGTACTCGGAATACGCGTAGCCACCGCTGAAGTAGATCGCAACATTGAGTCTTCCTGTCGCGCCGTCCACAAGTGGCACGTTCAGCAGCCGTGCACTGCGGGCATCCCATTCGAATCTATCGCTGATGATGCCGCCTCCATCCGGGAAGATGAGAACTTTGTACCACATGGCAGGCATCGCGCCGGCCGGGGCCGTCCACCCGACGATCAGATCGTTGTCCTCGCGACTCCACGTGACGCCCGTTGGAGGATCCACTGTCTCCGGGTCGTAGGACACGATCTGCGTGAGCACCAATTCCTCCTGCTCTTGGTAGAGGAACCGATACTCTCCCGGTCTCGGCAAGCCTGCGCCTGGCGGCCCGTAGAGCACCCAGCGCCGCGTGACCTCACCCGAATAGGTGTTGATGTTGAAGTCCTTCTCGAGTTCGAACCGCACGCCGTCGGGCGACTCCACGATCACTGCGGTGATGGTCCAGAGAAAGCAGGTCTCGAGCGCAACGAAGTTACCGAAGCAATTCGTCTTAAACTCGTAGGTTTGGCCATCGAATCCATTGCTCGACCACACCTCCGGAAAGACTTCATTGTTGAGCGATGGTCGCTTGAACCGTACCGGGTTTCTCGGAGACCTCATTACTTGGGAGGATGGGGTCTATGGGACGTCCAAGTCGGTTTTCTCCGGAGGTGCGTGAGCGCGCGGTTCGGATGGTCGAGGAGCATCGCGCCACCCACGCGTCGGAGTGGGGCGTGTTGCAGTCGGTGGCGCCGAAGCTTGGCTGCACGGCCGAGACGCTACGGAAGTGGGTACGCCAGGCACAGCGTGACGCCGGCTATCGCCCAGGGTTGACGACGAGCGAGCGAGAGCGCCTCAAGGAACTGGAGCGCGAGGTTCGCGAGCTGAAGCGGGCGAACGAGATCCTGCGGAAGGCGTCCGCGTATTTTGCCCAGGCGGAGCTCGACCGCCGCGGGAAGTGATGGTTCGCTTCATTCACGACCATCGGGATCAGTACGGGGTCGAGCCGATCTGCACCGTGCTGCCGATCGCCCCCTCGACGTATCACCGCCATCGGGCGGCGCAGGTCGATCCGACGCGTCGCTCGGCCCGGGCACAACGCGATGATGCGCTGCGCCCGGAGATTCAGCGGGTGTATGACGAGCATCATCAGGTGTACGGGCCGCGCAAGGTCTGGAAACAGCTGCGTCGCGAAGGGTTCTGCGTGGCACGAGGCACGGTGGGTCGGCTGATGCGGGCGATGGGCCTGGAAGGCGCGGGGCGTGGGCGCGCGTGGATCACGACCACGCACGCGGGCAATGGCAGCCGGCCCGCAGATCTCGTCGATCGCCAGTTCGTGGCGACCCGTCCGAATCAGCTCTGGGTCTCAGACTTCACCTACGTGGCGACCTGGGGTGGGTTCACCTACGTGGCGTTCGTGATCGACGTCTTCGCGCGGCGCATCGTGGGCTGGCGGGTGTCGGCCTCGATGCGCACGGACTTCGTGCTCGACGCCTTGGAGCAGGCCATCTACGCGCGCCGCGGCGACGCGCTGACCAGCCTCGTGCATCACAGCGATCGCGGCACGCAGTATCTTTCGATGCGGTACACGGATCGTCTCGCGGCCGCCGGCATTGCGCCATCGGTCGGGAGCCAAGGCGATGCGTTCGATAACGCCCTCGCCGAGTCGGTGATCGGACTCTACAAGACGGAGGTGATTCGACGACGAGGGCCGTGGCGCACGCTCGAGGCCGTGGAATTCGCCACGCTGGAGTGGGTGGATTGGTTCAACATGCGGCGGTTGCTGGGACCGATTGGAGACGTGCCGCCGGCGGAGTTTGAAGCGCAGTACTATGAGCAGGCCAAGGTGGCCTGATTCAATGAATCCAGTCTCCGAGAAACCCGGTACGGTTCACTTCGAGATAGTCCTGGCCGCTCGGTTGCTGCACGTCGAGCAGGAGCGGCGGCGCGTCCATGTCCTCTTCACCCTTCCCGTCGTCAAAGGTGCGGCCTTGGGCGATGTTCATGAAACCCTTGGCCGTCTTCCACCCGAGCCCGCGCGAGCCAAGATGCACACCCACCCAGAGGCAACCCGCTTCGTCTTCGAGCAGATCGACGTAGTGGTTCCAGCCCCCAACCGTCCCGAGTTGTTGACGCGCCTGCTGAATCAACGCCCGCTGCTGCGGAACGAGGGAAGTCTCGATCCGATCAAACACGGGCGAGTCAATAGGCTCGTTGTTCTTCCGGCCGAGCCCAAAGCTAATGCGGCGCTGGATCTCGTCGGCGAGCCGTGCCATCTCCGTCGCCGGTACGTCGCGAGCCATCACGTTGGTCTGCGTGGCCATGTTGCCGCAGGCGATGTCGTACCCCACGCCAGAGGGCGAGACGTACTGGCGGTAGGCCACCACTCCTCCAATAGGCATGGAATAACCCAGGTGTCCGTCCGCGCACAGGACGCCCTTTGCGTCGGGTTCGGCCGCTACGCAGCGTTCAAGCTGTTGAATGGTGCGGTCGTCGTGCTGCCCGTAAATATTCATAACGTCCCCGAACGCACGGAACAATCGAGGTTGTCGTGCCGGCGCGACAATTGAATATTTCCGTCCACATATGCGAAGTTTCTGCGGCCCCTTCTAGTGCTTCTTCGGTGACCCGAAACAGGCCGGATCGTTGAGCACCATGGCGCGGCAAAGTGCAATCGGCGGCAGTTCAATCGGGCCAGCTGCGTCCGCCTCGCATTCCACAGCGTACTGTCGATGCCGCTCTGCGGCTTTTCGTAGTCGGCCGTGTAAGCGTTCCTCGCCACCCTCAAGGCAATCGTCGCATAAGTACCCGCCTGGTCTCCCGTTGTCGTCGAGTTGCCCGATTGAAACGATTTCAAGGTCGAAACAACACAAGCAGTAGACGCAACTAACACGCTTGCCGCGGGGCGGGCGAGGTTCGAGAACGACTTGAATCACACGGCATCTCCCCACGTGTGGCGAACCAATAAGGGACACCCGATCCTCCCCATCTACACCGTCCTACACTGCCAGCTACCACCCTAGCTTGAGAATGCCTACGGTCATTCGCGCCCAAGAGCCTTGCACTCTCGATGGCGGAAGCAACCGACCAAGTGGTCATTCACCATTCCCACAGCCTGCATATGAGCGTAGATGATGGTGCTGCCCACGAACTTAAAGCCCCTCTTTGTGAGGTCTTTGCTCAAGGCGTCGGACTCAGGCGAAGTGGCGGGAACCTCGTTCATGCTGCGCCACCGGTTCTGAATGGGCTTAGCACCCACAAACTGCCAGGCGTAGCCACTAAAACTCCCATATTCTTTTTGAAGCTCTAGAAAGGCTCGGGCGTTGATGATCGCTGCCCTGACCTTAAGTCGATTGCGGATGATGCCGGGATTCTTCAACAGAGTCTCGACGCGCTTCTCACTGAAACGGGCGACCTTATTGGGATCAAACTGGGCAAAAGCCTTCCTATAGCCTTCCCTCTTGTTGAGCACCGTGTACCAACTCAAGCCCGCCTGTGCTCCTTCCAGAATGAGAAACTCAAAGTGCTTCCCGTCTTCGTGAACCGGTACTCCCCACTCCGTGTCGTGGTAGCGGACGTACAAATCATTGGTGCTGGCGGCCCAGGCACATCGTTCCGCCAAGGTAGACGTCTTTTTCAACTCTAAACTCCTGACCCTACAATGGGGCGTTGGTGCATGAATTCTTCGGCCTGAGGAGTCTACTATCCGTTAGGTAAACCAATCATGCCGAGTAAGATCACCTAATGAGGCTGCGAACCCTTGGTAAGAGCGACATAGAACTTTCCGCGATTGGCCTCGGCTGCATGGGCATGTCGCAAAGCTACGGCCCCGGCGATGACGAGGAATCGATCAGGACTCTGCACGACGCACTGGATCTCGGGATCAATTTTCTTGACACCGCCGCTGTCTACGGCAAGGGGGCCAACGAACAACTGGTTGGCCGCGCCATCAAGGACCGGCGCAACGAGGTGGTCCTCGCCACCAAGTGCGGCATTCAGGCGGTAAGCATCGGCTTTCCAAGCGGTCTCGACGGATCGCCAGACGAAATTCGCCGCTCGTGTGACGAGAGCCTGAAGCGCCTGAACGTCGACGTCATCGATCTCTTCTATCTACACCGCGTCGACCCGAGAACGCCGATCGAGGACTCGGTCGGCAGCATGGCCGAGCTCGTCCGTGCCGGCAAGGTCCGTTACCTCGGATTATCGGAAGCGTCGCCGGCCACGATACGTCGCGCGTACAAGGTCCACCCGATCAGCGCACTCCAAAGCGAGTACTCCCTTTGGTGGCGCGACCCGGAAGCGAGCGTCCTCGCACTCTGTCGCGAGTTCGGCATCACGTTCGTGCCGTTCAGCCCACTCGGCCGCGGATTCCTGTCCGGCTGCGTCACCAGCATCAACGCCCTCTGCGAAGACGACTTGCGCAAGCGGTTGCCGCGCTTCCAGGGCGACAACTTTCATAAAAACCTCGCGCTGGTCGAACAGCTCAAGGCCTTTGCCGCGAAAAAGGCGGCCACTCCGTCGCAGATTGCCCTGGCCTGGATTCTCGCTAAGGGCGACGATATCGTTCCCATCCCAGGGACGAAACGGCGCTCGTACCTCGAAAGCAACATTGCGGCGATCGAGATCGTCCTTTCGCCAGCCGATGTGGCACAGCTCGACGCGCTATTTCCGCCAGATGCCGCGGTTGGCGACCGCTATAACGAGCAGATGGCGCAGTGGGTGGACCACACGACCGCGTAGGGGCTGCCGTCTGGCGTTGTCAATCTGAGGCGACCACGTGCGGACAATCCGGACTTCCACTACCGGTCGTTGAGGACGACCAACGTCCTGGAGTGGGAGTACCGGTCCGGCTCCACCCTGCTCGTGGCAGATCTCGGCGGGCGCCAAGGGTGTCCTCGCCCTCGAGTCGGTTCTCCCGCGCCTGTTGTCAGACCAACGCGACGTGTTCGACATCCCGGCGACGAACGTGCTGATGGTGAAGGTGGCGTTCTGGCTGAACTACTAGTAAGACTGGCACCTAGCCCGTCGAAGCGGGTTGGGTTCCCGACGGTCGAGAAGAAACGACTCGGCAGCCGGCAACTGCAAGTCCTGGTCGGCGGGAAACCTCTCGGCGCCGGCCGGGTGTGACCTGCAGGCACTCGTGCCCTTCCTTGTTCCATGGTTCCCCTGGTCTACTTGTACCTATACGACATACGCCAAGCTGCGGATGCTGACCCCGGTCGACACATGGTGCCGCAGATAGTCCTACCGGACGCTCGACGTGGTCTCGGATCGGACGCCGACGTGCAGCTTGAC
This sequence comes from Vicinamibacterales bacterium, assembly GCA_965197865.1. Taxonomy (GTDB): domain Bacteria; phylum Acidobacteriota; class Vicinamibacteria; order Vicinamibacterales; family CAVVIG01; genus CBDANZ01. The sequence goes on along the minus strand of CBDANZ010000004.1, from coordinate 309,598 downwards.
CTTCCAGATCTGGTTGGCCGTGTACGTGATGCCCTGGTCGGCGTAAGGCAGACCTGCAATCTCAACCGGGTTGTTTACGCCGTCGACCAGGTCATAAGTGAGCCCGATATCCTCGACGACGCCGGCGAGCAGCTGTGCGCCGCCAGTGTCTCTAGACCCGCGCGCTCGACGCGCGGTAGGGCTTGCCGGTGCGCGAGATGCGCTGCTCGCAGGCAAACGGATACGCAGCCATATGGTCAATTATTCCCCGAGATCACCCCACCATTCCAGCGGCAAGAATAGAAATAAGTCTCTGCGGATGAACAGCTTAGGTGAGGTCTTGAGAACCATCGGTGCGGCCCGTTGTTGTCGCGTCCGTCCCTTCGACATCGATGCTCCAGAGTGGCCCGCGTAGGCGCCTGGTCGCATAAATCGCCGTGGCCCTTGGTCCCGATCCTGCAAAGTAACATCAACCTGGACAACATGTTACTGGAGTTCGTGGGCCCGTTCCCAAGTGCCAGCCCAGCTCCTGGAGGGCAGCTCTGGACCCTCCGCATGGATGGCGTAGAGCGCACGAAGCGCTCCACGCTGTCGGCGATGCGCCGGTCTGGACGATGACCGTACTATTTCTACTATTTCTTGGCACCCAGAGGACTGCGGGCTCAGTTCGTCGGCACGCCCACTGTCAGTCGCCGAGGTGCTCTCGGAAAAACGCCACCGTGCGCGGCCAGGCCTGTTCCGTCGCGCGCCGGTTGGCGCCCTCACGGGCCTCTTGGGCACGCAGAAAGCCGTGGCCGGCGCCTTCGTAGATGACCGGCTCGTACGACTTGCCCCCATCGGCCATCGCCTCTTCGGCCATCGGAATGGTCGCGTTCACCCGCTCGTCGTCCTCACCGTAGAGCCCCAGCACCGGGGCATTGATCCGGGCGTAGTCCGCGGTCTCGGCGGGCGACGTGCCGTAATATGCCACCGCTGCGTCTAGGTCCGGCTGATCCACCGCGTAGGCGAAGCTCGCCCCCCCACCCCAGCAGAACCCGACCGACCCGAGACGACCGTTGCCGGCCGGTATGTCGAGCGCGTAAGTCCGGACCGCGTTCAGACGCCGGGTCCGCTCGTCCGGTTCGAGGGTGCGGATGGTCGCGACGACATTGTCGCGCTCTCCGAGCGAGGCGGTGCCGCCGCCGCCCGGTCCCATTCCCGAGAGCAGATCCGGGGCGACCGCGATGAAGCCTTCGGCCGCGAACTGGTCGGCCACGCCCCGGATCCAATCGGTAAGCCCGTAGATCTCGTGGATGACTAGCACGACCGGCGCGCTGTCTGACCGTTCAGGATAGACGACCCACGTCCTGATCGGCGCGTCGCTGCCTGGCAGCTCTACCTCGACCCATTCGCCGTACCGTGGTGACGCGTTGAGCGCGTCGGGCGCGGTCTCCTCGGTGGGGGGCAGGGCGGCGGCTGGGGCAGCTGAAGGCGCGGCACCCGAGGCGGCCTCGGCCGCCGGCGTTTCCGTCTCGTCTGGCATCGCGCCACAGGCAAGTCCAAGCGCGCACACGGCCGCTGCCACCCCGGTCACCAGTCCTCGTCGAATGTCACGCATATCGTCTCTCCCTCTCTTCCTCAGTGTCCCTGGACTCGCCGTCTGAACAGTACGGCGGCCTTGCTTTGCCTTCAGATCGAATTTCCGTTCTGGGCGCGCGCTTGTTCAAGTTCGGCGCCCAACTCGACTTCTGAGAGGAGGCTTGCCGGCGGGGCCTGCCTAAGCAGCCCAGCCGCCAGTACTTATCGCCTCAATTCATCACGATTCTCTTCGGCAATTCCTAGTCCACATCCGACGCTGCATATTGTGGCTGGATCGGGGCCTCGCCCTTCGGCAAAGGCACGCTCCTCCGCGCGCGCTCCCGTGAGCAGTGCCACCATCCCGTAATTCCCCTCGTGACACCGGGGCTCATAGTAGACCCGGTTCGCCTGCTCGTCTTGCTTACCCCATTCCTGCTTGACAGTCCACGGTCTCGTCCACGCCGTCGGATCCTCCATCGTGACCACGTACTCGAGTGTCTTTGCGTCGACACGTGTGAAACGTTCCACGAGATGCAAGTTCTCGCGGGATCCTTGGAAGTCCCTTTTGGCGGTGAAATTGGTAACGTCGACGACCAGCGTGTTGCCCTCCCAACGACCGCGCGAGTCTCCCCACCACTGACGGACGTGGGGGGGCAGATGCGGCACTGTGGTGATGGGGATGACACGCTGCCACCCTTGCCCCTGCCCCGTGTCATAGTAAATCGACACAAATCCAGGCGACTGCACGATCCGAGGAAAAAACCCAGTACTGCTCCCAAAATCTGGCAGGCGCGCGCCCATGCAGCGCTCACCCAAGGTTCGGTCCTCCGGACCGTCGGCGCGATTGATGGCGCCAGCGGGACCTCCCCGGGCTCCGCTCGCCAGATAGTACGGAGGTGTCTCCGCTCGTCTGGGTGAGGGGGGGCCGTACTTTCCGCCCGCGCAGCCGGCCATCTTGTTTTTGCAGATGTCTGTGGCTTGCAAGAGGGCGTTTTCAAAATCCGCTATGGCGGCCCTCCGCTTCTGCACCGCTGGCGTGACGGGAGGAAGTCTCCCATCCAGCGGGTCTACGATGAGCGAGGTGCGCCGGCCCGTATGCTTCTGCGACATGAACACACTGTTGTATGCGCCGCCGACGTCTTGTACGGTTCCCCTCGGCGCCACGTGATCACCAAGTCTCTGCTGGCCCCGGCGTCGCCTATCTATTTCGACCCTTTCCTCGTCCGTGAAAAACTCCTTGTTCGCATACCGAGCGGGTCGTTGCAAAGGTATCTGATACTCGTGGGTCCAGATGCCCTGCAGGTCCGGTTCGCCCCACGCGGTCTTGGGCACCGGCTCCTCCGCCTTCGCCGCCGGTCTCGTTGTCGCGCTGGTCGTCGGGGCTTGGGCGATCACGACAGGGACCGATGCAATCTTCAGGAGCACGACCACGACGATGGTCACTACCGCCACGCCGATCACCTCGAGAAATCGTCGACTCATCGCATGCCTCCCGTACTGGTTCGTCTGCGAGGGCGAGATCCCGAACTTTACTACACCCATATCACATCGATGTCGACGACTGGCTCGCGCATGACTCGGGAAACGAGCAATGACATTGAAACCTTGCCGTCAAAAGGTGAGTTGGCAGGGTCAGTCTTCCAGCCCCAGAAGTGCAAGGGGCCCAACCCTCATGCGAAGGACCCGTCCCCTCGACGCATTCTGCGACCCTGACGAGACTTTCGCGCTCGACTACTGCGCTCCCGCCGCCGTCAGCGACTCTGCAGCTGTTTTCTTCAACCGGAGATCCAGCTTGTCAATGGAGACTTCGAAAAACCCGTTGTACATCTCATCCCAGCTCTGCTCAGACCAGTAGACCTCCTTGTGCGGTGAGACGTTCCACTTATTCGCCCCGGAGTTGTCGTAGGACCCGATGGTCTTGATCGTGCTGCCGGCGGGTATCTTGAGCGGTTCTTTCAGGTCGTAGTAGATCTGCCAGTTGAAGTCGTAATTCAGGTTGCTCAGGAGCACCTGTTCGCGACCATCCGGATACGTCAACACGTAGGTCATTTCCTTGCCGCGCGTATGCATATGCGGCCACAGCGTATACAACGTCGTGTCGTCCGTGAAAACCTGGATCGCGGTGATAGCCCAGTTCTTCGCATGCGGCGGAATCACCGGCAGCGCCGAAACGGCCGTCAATCCTGATCCTCGGACAGGATGTAAATCGTCATTGATGATCTCCTGCCCCAAAACGATACTGTTCCGATTTCCGCCACCGCCCCTTCCCACGATTTCGTGGGTCATGTCCTTTTGGAACCACAAACCGACCCGCGTTCGGTCCGCGAAAGGCTTGCCGATCATCGTGTAGTGCAGGCCCCACTGAATGTAACCCTCGCGCGGGAGCCGCTTGCCTGCTCCCGGCCGAAAATGCCTGAAGCTTCCACCAGGAACGTAACAGCAGAATCTTGCCCCTCTGAGGTCGGCCTGTTGACGGCGCGCCGCTTTGTCCGCCTCGGCTTGGTTACCTTCGTTGGCGTCACCCCTGCCGCCGGCTGACTTCCCGGTCTTGATATTCAGTAGGGCTCCCGGGATGACCGGCCCTCCAGGCCACGCTTCGCCCGTGCCAATCTTGGTCCCAGGCGGCAGAGGCACGATGCCAAAACTCGCGTGATGCACGGCTGCGATCACAGTTGGCATGATCTGGAGGGCTTCGAGGAAATGGTCTTCCTCTTTCAGCTCCGCTGGAAGCTCCTGGTAGTAGTTGAAGTTGGGAAGCTCACCTTCGGCCGGAGCGTTGAACGGATGCTCCATTTCTACGACAAAGTCGGGCGGCCGTCCCGACGGATGGCTCCAGCCGTCGTTAACAGGCGGCGGCTGAGCCGTCAACGGTGTATCACCTTCGGGAGCGCCACCGTCTGCCCAGGCGGCGATGGTACCAAGCTGTTCCGCACTCAACCGCCGGTCGTTGCGGAATTCGCCGAACCTCGGATCGGCATACCACGGCGGCATTTCTCTCTTGGTGACCTTGCTCTTGATGGCCCGTGCCCAAGGACGCGCTTCCTTGAAGGACATCAGGGACATCGGGGCATCTGGTTAGGGCGATGGCAGGTCACGCAGTTATTAAAGATGATTGGCGCGACATCCTTATTGAACGTCGGGATGGCGCCAGCGGGCTCGGCTGTTATTCTGACGCCGGTGGCTACTGCCATCACCAAGAGCACCCCACTCAAGACCAGCGGTCTTGATTTCATACTGGTCTCCTTCGTACCCAACAGCGTCATGGGACTTCATGCTACCGAAACTCACTGTTCTGTCAAGGTTCTTAGAAGATCGCGAGCCACGACCAAGTCGGCGTCACGTACTCGGAGAAGCGCGCCGAGAGATCCACCGTCTCGGGATCCCGCCGCGGCAGGACGCCTCACTGCGGCGTGAACAGGAACTCGTCGAACGTGCACCCGCTGACGAACTGAAGGAGGTCCATACCTGCGGAGAATTTACCTGTTAACATTACCCGCCGTATGCCTGCCTACGCCGTTCTCGCGACCGTCTCGAACCAACCCGGGATCCTGTTCGGGCTGACGAAGGTCTTGGCTGAGCGTCAGGCCAACATCAGCTACGTGGACATCATCGCGCGCCCGGATCGTGATGCCGAGATCTACCTGGAGTTTTCGGTCGATGCCGCGATTGAGCCCATCCTGGAAGGACTGCGTGGAGTCGCTGGTGTGTCGCGCGCCGACCTGACGCCTTCCTTCTCGAAGATCTACGGCAAGCGCATCGTCATCATGGGCGGCGGCGCGCAGGTCGGCCAAGTGGCGCTCGGCGCAATCACCGAGGCGGACCGTCACAACATCCGCGGCGAGCGGATCTCGGTCGATACGATCCCGCTGGTCGGCGAAGACGCGCTCGCGAGCGCCGTCCGTGCAGTGGTCCGGCTGCCTCGCGTGCGGCTCCTGGTGCTGGCCGGCTCGCTCATGGGCGGCGACATCGCCAAGGCCGTCGAGGAAGTTCGCCGGAACGGCCTCATCGTCATCTCGCTACATATGGCTGGCAGCGTGCCAGATGTTGCGGATCTTGTCGTCTCGGATCCCGTGCAGGCCGGCGTGATGTCGGTCATGGCGATTGCCGACACGGCCAAGTTCGATATCGTGCGGCAGCAGAAACGGAAGTACTGATTACGTCAGTAGCCGAAGCTCTTCCGGGGGGTTCCGCTGCAACCCACGTTTGGTCGCCCGGACGTGCTCGGCGCGGGCGACAAGTTTCACCAGCAGCTCGGTCATCGTCCAGTAGGTCGGCGCGGCAGACCAGAGATAGAAGGCCAGGGATCCCGGCTGGGTGTTGATCTCGTTGAAGTACAACTCGTTTCTGTCTGAGTCGATGAGAAAATCGACACGCGAGATGCCTTCGCAACCCAGCGCCGAAAAGACGGTTGTCGCCAACCGTTGAGCACGCTCGCGCATCTCGAGCGGAAGATCCTTCGGATCGAGGACGCGCTGCGCGCCTGCCATCCCATCGCTCGATCCGACGCTCTTCTGACCTTCGCGCTTGTACTTGTCGCTAAAGCTCAGAAGCGACTGCTGACTCGTGACCGGCATCTCGGTGACCGACGCCACGGGTCTATCGAGTCCGACAACGGCTACGTTCAGCTCGAGCCTGTTCTTGATGAATGGCTCGATGAGCGCTTCGAGATCGTACGCGAAGACTCTCAACACCCCGGCGACGAGCTCCTCCGGCGATCCGGCGATCGACACACCGGCACTCGATCCCAAGTTGCAGGGCTTGACGATGACCGGCCAGCCGAAGGTGTCGGCCACCTTCCAGGGAAAATCGCGGAGCCAGGAAGAATCGTCCTCCAGCACGCTACGATCGCATGAGAGCCACGGAAGAATCGGCACACCCGCCTCGGCGGCGAGGATTTTCGTCGCGCGCTTGTTCATGCCGATGGCCGAAGACAGCACGCCAGATCCGAGGTAGGCGCATCCATGAAGATCGAGCAGGCCCTGAACGCATCCATCCTCGCCGAACGTGCCATGAAGGACCGGAATGAACACGTCGACGCGGATACCCTTCGGGGCCAGAATCGAGGCGCCGAAACCAGGCGAAAGGGTTACCTCGGAGAGGTGCGAGCGGTCAGGACCTCCGCTCTTGAACGCCTCGCTGTGCCACAAGTCGTCGCCAATCCACCAGCGGTTGGCCTGATCGATATAGATCGGCAGGGGCGAACACGCGTCCGGATCGAGCGCGTGCAGCACCTGCAGTCCACTCACGACCGACACGTCGTGCTCGAGCGACCGGCCGCCGAACATGACCGCCACAGTCCGAAAGTGAAAGCTCAAATCCTCAAATCCTCAAGTTCCAGAACACTCCACCCGATCGCTCGTACAGGTCCGGTAGATCGTTTTCGAGAATGATCGCGTCGCCATCCTTGACCGTCTCGTACAGCCACCGGAATGCTTCGGAACGATTCAGCACCGGCACGAGACGATCTTCGCATCCGGCGTCGCGATGGCCCGCCACGAAGGCCGCGCGGTTGGCATCGGAGACGACGAGCGTCTTGTCACACACGACGGCGGCCTCGCGCGACAAGGCGCGGTTTATGGCGAACTGGTCGGCGCCAAACTCGATCACCCCAGGCGTCGCGAGAAAGCGTCTCGTCGCCGGAAGCGCCGCCGCCACTTCGAGCGCCGCACGGAAACCGGACGGATTGGAATTGTAGGCGTCGCGAACCCACGTGACGCCGCGTTCCTCCACGACCTCGAGCCGATTCGAGACCGGCCTCAACGTTGGCAGAGCGGCAACGATGACATCGGGATCGATGCCGACATCCCTGGCCATGGTAAATGCCCCTGCGACGTTCAGAATCATCGGCCGGCCCAGGAGCGGCGTGAAGCAGGAAAACACTCGATCCGTGGTCCACAGCACGAACGACGTACCGTGCCTCGAGAACTGAACCTGCTCGAGTCTCGTATCGAGAGGCTCGCTCGAGGTCTCTCCATACAGCAGCACACGGCAGTGCTTTGCGCGGCGCGCGATCTGGAGCGCGCCCAGACTGTCGGCGTTCACAACTAGCAGACTATCGGGCCGTAGCGCAAAGGCCAGCTCGCTCTTTGCCTTGATAATCTCGTCGGTCGAGCCGAAGCGCTTGAGGTGCATGTCGCCGACCGCCGTGATGAGCCCAGCCGACGGAGGCGTCAACTGACATAAGCGTCGGATCGAACCGGTCTCGAAGGCGCCCATCTCCACGATCATGAACTGATGCCCGGCCACGAGCTCTTCCCTGATATGCCGCGTCAACCCCATCAGCGTGTTGATGCTCCCTGGGGCCGCCAGCGTCGGCCCGTGGAACTGCAAGATATGCGCGAGCATCGCCTTCGTGCTGCTCTTGCCGTAGCTACCGGTGATCCCAATGATGAACGGTTTGATCTTCTTCACCCGCTGAAGTGCGTCAGCCTCGTAGCTCCGCTTCACGTGACGCTCGTACGGCGCAAGGAGAAGGTTGGCAGCAACAAGGAAGAGCGGGAACAGAGCAGACACCACCGCGGACGCGATAAAGGCCGCCCGCAGGCCGGCGGCATTCGACCAGCCGAACACAATCCACGCGAACAACGCCAGCACGAACGCGATGGTCAGGATGCGTCTTGCCCTCCACGTCAGGCGCAGCGGAATCTTTCCGGATGCGCGGGGATCGGGTTGCTTGAGACCGAGGAGGATCGAACCGGCCAGGAATGCCCCAACCGACCACACAGGGCGCCCCGTGACGAGCAGCGCGCACGCTATCGACAGCCAGAAGGCCGGATCGAGCGTCGATCGGAGGCGCACCCACTGCACAAAGCGCGCGGCATCGTAGCCCTCCTGCTGGAAATACCGCAGGTATGCAAGCAGGCGGTGCCAGATCAGATTGGCCTGCGCCGCCGCAATCGCGGCGGCGAACAGCCAGAAGTTACGACCGGACATCGTCGGGCAGGCCAGGAAGCCAAGACCGGATCTTGAACGCACAGAGGTGCGCGCCGGTTCCGCGGTACAGGTAATGATCCTTGTGAGGCAGGATGTGCACGGTGGCGTGGCCGTTCATGAGGCGCTGATATCGGTACGCGAACGAGGGGGGCGTCTCGCGATCGTCTGCCCCCCAGAGCAGTAGCGTTGGGCACGCGACGGCCATCGCGCTTCCTGTGAGATCTTCGTTTACCACGCGCACAAGAAGTGATCGCAGCGCGCCTGCAGCCAGATAATCCTTCGATCCGAACCTGCGCGTGTGCCACTCTAGCGGACTGTTTCCGACAAGAGGTCGCGTCACTCTCAGCAGCATCCGAAGCTGCCGGACCGCCGACCCACGAAGCCACACACGCGAAAAGGGCAGAACAGGCAGGCCAGGCACGCCCATCAGCACGAGGCCCCGAATGTGCGGAAGGCCGCGCGCGGCCAGTCGAATGCCGATCCGCCCGCCAAAGGAATGGCCGATGAGAACCACCGGGCCAGGGACGCGATCGAGTAAGTACTGTTGAACGAGATCGGTGTACTTGACGGTGTCCCAATCAGCAGGGGGCGAAGGTGCCTCGCCAAAGCCGGGAAGATCCAGAAGGTGAACGCGGTGAGTGTTCTCGAAGAGCGCGGCGATCCCCCGCAAGGTGTCGCGGCCGGCGCCCCAACCATGCAGCAAGACGATGTGGTGCGGATGTGAGCCTCCGAGCCGTTCAGCGACGAGCGTCGCTCCGCCGTGCTCGAAGCGCTCGACGTAAATGACTCCGCTTGGCAAGGTCTCGGTGGTAGTTTAACCCATCGCGCGACACCGGAGACGAACGCAGAAATCATCTTCGGTCGCGTCGCTCTCCGACGGGGAACTTGATCAGCGTGGCGGCCCTGAAAGGACCGTCCTCCGTGATCTTGCTATGAGCTCTCAAGGACGATAAGCGTATGGGCGCTTCTATCTCCCCATCTTGGTGGGTCTGAGAGGCCCGCGCGACGTAGGAAACGGACGGGTCCAAGGACCTGCGCCACCACGATGGCGGCAGCAGATCCGAAGAAGGCCTGCGCTACTTGACTGCCTGGCTGTGGATCCCGCACTCGAGCTTGCTGCCAGCCCAGCGTCCGGACCGAGGATTCAGCGGGTCGGACGGCAGCGAGGTGCAGGGCTCGCAGCCGATGCTCGAGTACCCGAGATCGTAGAGCGGCAAGAGTGGGATGGCGTGCGCCTTAGCGTACGCCCACACGTCCTTTGTCGTCCAGCGCCCGAGCGGGCTGATCTTCGACAACCGCTTGCCGCTTGGCAACCGAAACTCCTCGACTTCGGCGAGATTCGCCCGACTCGGCGACTGCTCGCGCCGCAGGCCGGTGAACCAGACGTCGTAGGCTTCCAGCGCCGCGAAGAGCGGCCCGACCTTGTGTCGCGTGCAGCAAGCGTCGGTACTGGTCTGCCACAAGCCGACGCTCGGCTCGCTCGCCTGGAGGTTCACGAGCTTCAGGTTCCATCGGGAGGCAAGCTCGTCGCGGTATGCCAGCGTCTCGGCGAAGTGATGGAACGTCTCGAGGAACAAGACGGGAATCTCCGGCCTCGTCTTGCGCAGCATGTGGACCAGCACCACATCTTCTGCCTGAAAGCTCGACGTGACGCAGGGCGACTCGGCCTCGGCGAGCGCGTCGGCGATGACACGCTCCTCGGGGGTCACGTCAGCAGCTCCTCGAGCGCCTTGCGGACGGCGTCAATCGCTTCGGCATCGGTCGACGCGGTCCGAGCGAGCCGCGCAAGCCGCTCCGCCGCGCTTGGTCGGGCACCCGCGTGCGCTCGTTCCCGCACCGCCTCGGCAATCATCCCCGCGCCGGAGGTGAAGTTGGTCGCCGGATCGATCAGGATAAAGCTGCCAGTTGCCCGATTCTCGACGTAGGATTCGAAGGTGATCGGACGCACCGTCGACACGGTCACTGATCCGATCTGGTTGAGCACGAGCCCGTGATCGACTTCCGCGCTCACGGTCCGCGTCGTCTGCTTCAAGAGATAGACGCGCGACGGATCGAGCGGGCGCTCGTCCATCCAGACGACATCGGCCCTGAAGCGCTGGCCGACCTGCACCTCGCCGATGCCGATGAGATCGCCTCGGCTGATGTCGATCTCGTCCTCCAAGGTGAGTGTGACCGACATCGGCGAGCGCGCCACGTCGAGGTCGCCGTCCCACGAGACGATTCGTTTCACGCGCGACGAGCGGAAAGACGGCCAGACTGTCACGAGGTCGCCTGGCCGCACGGTACCCGACACGATCTGCCCTGCATAGCCGCGGAATTCATCGGTCGGCCTGAGGACGAGCTGAACCGGAAAGCGGAACGGCTCGGCGGTCGCGTCGCGCTCGACCTTGACCGACTCCAGGAACTCGAGCAGCGCCATGCCGTCAAACCACGGCGTCCGCGGACTCGGGGCGATCACGTTGTCGCCATGGAGCGCGCTCATGGGAATCGGGCACAGGTTCGCCCCCTGCAGGACCTTGTCGAACTCGTCGGTGATATTTTCGAACACCTCCCGATCGAAGTCCACCAGATCCATCTTGTTCACGGCCAGCACGTAGTCCTTGATGCCGAGCAACCACGCGATCTGCGCATGTCGCCGCGACTGCGCGCGCACGCCGTTTCTCGCATCGACCAGCAGGATGGCGACGTCGGCGGTCGACGCGCCGGTGGCCATGTTGCGGGTGTATTGCTCGTGGCCCGGCGTATCGGCCAGAATGAACTTGCGGCGCGCGGTCGAAAAGTAGCGGTACGCGACGTCGATCGTGATGCCCTGCTCGCGCTCGGCCCGCAGGCCGTCAGTGAAGAGCGAGAAATCGATCCGGCCCGCCGTGCGGTTGCGCGACGCTTTCTCGACCGAGTGCACCTGATCATCGTACACCGACCGTGAGTCGTACAGCAGTCGACCGATCAGCGTGCTCTTCCCATCGTCTACGCTTCCGGCCGTACAGATCCGCAGGAGCCCCGACATCAGAAGTACCCTTCGCGCTTCTTCAGTTCCATCGATCCGTCCTGGTCGTGGTCGATCACGCGCAACTGGCGTTCGGAGTACTTCGTCGCGATGAGCTCTTCGATGATCTTCGGGACCGTGTCTGCGGTGGAACGGACGGCGCCCGTGCAGGGCGAGCAGCCGAGCGATCGCATACGGCACATGAGGCGCTGCGGGCGTTCACCCGGCAGGAACGGTACGAAGGACTGTTCGAGCGTGATGAGCGCGTCACCGCGCACGACAACCTCGCGCTCCTTTGCGAAGTACAGCGGCACCACAGGAATGCTCTCGAGGTGGATGTAGCTCCACACGTCGATCTCGGTCCAATTCGAGAGTGGAAACACGCGGACGCTCTCGCCCTGACGGATCCGGCCGTTCAGGAGATGCCATAGTTCGGGCCGCTGCTTCTTAGGATCCCACTGACCGCTGGTGTCGCGAAGCGAGAAGACTCGCTCCTTGGCGCGCGACCGCTCTTCGTCGCGACGTGCGCCGCCTAACGCTGCGTCGAACCCGCCGGCATCCAGCGCGTCGAGCAGCGACTTCGTCTTCAACGCGCCGCAGCACGCCTTGGTCCCCACGAGGAACGGCTGCGTGCCCTCTGCAATCGCCTCGGTGTTGGCGTGCACGATCAGCCGCGCACCGACCTCCGCGGCGTAGCGGTCGCGGAACTCGATCATCTCGCGAAACTTGTAGGTGGTGTCGATGTGCAGCAACGGGAACGGGATCGGGCCGGGATAGAACGCCTTCTGCGCGAGTCGCAGCAACACCGACGAGTCCTTGCCGATCGAATAGAGCATCACCGGCCGCTCGAACTCAGCCACTACCTCGCGCATGATGTGGAGGCTCTCGGCTTCGAGCGCGCACAGATGGCCGGCGCTCGTCGTTGTGCCGGATGAGGGGACGTCTCTGTTCGGTTCCGGACTCACGGCTGCGGTAATCGACATTCGTTCTTCCTGTTCGTGCTGTTCGTGCAGAGCGCGACCCTTTCAGGGTCGCGCTTCAAGCCTCAAAACAAAAAGCCCGGGGGGTTGTCCCCCGGGCTTCGGTCTTTTTCCGCGAATGATGCTTAGCGGATATCTGTTATGGCAGCGGCCAGACCGACAGCGCGGGGACCCTGATGGTCCTGGTACAACAACAACATGCGCACGAGCGACCTGCTGCAGACATCAAACTATGGATATGTATCAATTTACGGCCCCGAAGTCAACTTCCGACCCGTTGGCCGTGTGTATTGCAAATGCGTCGTCTGGCGACGAATATGTTCAGGAGCGTCGAGGTCATCAGCCCGCAGAGAATCACGATCGCCATCGGCGTTTGAATCTCGCTGCCACCGGGCCCGACAACGCGGCAATCAGAACAAGAACGGTAAGGGTCTGCCGCTGCGGCATCTGACCAGGGACTATGGCCGTCTCTGCTGGTCCGTCAATCGGGGCCAAGGGCGCTTTCGACGGGATTGTAGGCCCGAGACGTCGTTCGCCACCGTCCCGGCTCCGAAAAGAAACGATACAGCAGCCACGTGTCGATGATCGCGACGCCAACCAGGACCAGATAGGCGGCGGCGCTTTCGATTAGGTGGAGATCCTGCGAGAGCACCGACAATCCGAATCCAACCACCCACGCGTCGAAGCTCATGCAGATGCGGCGGAACGTATCCGGCTGCACGCGCTGGATGATGTGCGCGCCTATTGGCACACCAATCGCGATGCTCGGCACGATCCACGGAATCAGGCTCATGCTTTCGCTGCTGTAGAGTCCCGCATAGAGGTAGGCAACCCCAGTCAGGCTCGATTCCGCGAGGCGCACGAACCCGAGGGCCGCGCGAAAGTCCTTCTTGGTCAGCCCCTGATTGCTCAGCAACACCGCGAGCGGCGGACCGGAAATCGTCGTCACCGAGTACAGTACGCCGACGCCGCCGCCAAAGACCAGACCAACCGATCGCTCGGCTCGAATCGGCCGGCGATAGCCGGCCGCTTGAAAGAAAATCAGCGGAAGCAGCACGACGAAGGTGGTAAACTTCAGCCAATCCGGATTCACCTGTGCCACGATCGCGGTTCCCACCGTGATCCCCGGCACGAGACCGATAACGATCGGCAATGCGCGCCGCCAGACTCGCGGCAGCGCCGAGCGATTCGTCCACAGTACGTAGGCGTTCAGGACCACCTCGACCGGCACGAGCGCCGGGTTCAGCACGCGGTTCGAGAGAAACAGCAGCGCGAGCGGCACGGTGATCGAGGAGAACCCGTAGCCGAGCGCTCCGTTGACAATCGCCGCGACGAACGCGATGGCGCCGAGCGCCAGTCCATGAGATAACACAGACAACGACCTCCCCTAGAAGGCCACCTGAGCCCGAAAGATAACCACGTGTTCCGCGGAGGTGGCGCCCGCGAGGTCGCCGTCGAAGATCGTGCGCTCGAACGAGGCGTAGTACCTCGCAAACACATTGGGGTACCGTTGGCCTCAACCGCAAACGACCACGCTTCGCGACTGGATCCAGCCTGCAAACAAAAAAGCCCGGAGGCGGCCGAACCGCCTCCGGGCTTTCGGAACATCCAGTGTGGAGTGCGTTACATCGTCAAACCGATCACAGCACGAGGAACGTCCCGGCGCGGGAGGCAGCTCTGGGTCAAACTACAACACGCGCAGCGACGAACCCGAACCGTCATGTTCGCCAGCTTTGTACCCGATTGGCGCGAGGGCTGTCAAGAACGACATAATATCGAGAGCCATGCGCAAAATTGTTTCGTCGTTGCGCACCGGCGTTGCGCAGCTCCTGCTGGCGTTCGCGCTGGCGTGGGCGCTCCCGACGTTCGCTCAAGCGCCTCAACCCGCACGGGCGTTCGACCCACAGCTGGCGCTCCCCTTCGACCCAGCCGTTCAGCGCGGCACGCTGTCCAACGGAGTAGAGTTCTTCATTCGCCAGAACCTGCGCCCCGCCCGGCGCGTTTTGTTCAGACTCGCCGTCAAAGCCGGATCGGTCCTCGAAGCTGACGACCAACGAGGGCTCGCGCATCTCGTCGAGCACATGGCCTTCAACGGCTCCACACACTTCAAGCCAGGCGAACTGGTATCGTACTTCGAGTCCACTGGGGCGCGGCTCGGGCCGCACGTGAACGCCTATACGAGCTTCGACGAGACGGTTTACATGCTCGAGCTGCCGACCGACACCCCTGACATCGTCACCCAAGGGCTCACGGCGCTCGCGGATTTCGCCGGTGGGCTGACGCTCGACCCGGAGCAGGTCGACAAGGAGCGCGGCGTAGTAATCGAGGAATGGCGCGGGCGACTAGGCGCCGGATCGCGCATTCGCGACACGCAGCTCCCGTTCATCTTCTACCAGTCCCGGTACGCCGACCGGCTACCGATCGGGAAGCCGGAAGTTCTCCGCGACGCCCCGGCCCACCGGTTGCGCGCATTCTATGATACCTGGTATCGCCCAGATCGGATGGCTGTCGTGGTCGTGGGCGACATCGACCCGCAGCAGATCGAGACGACGATCCGGGAGGCCTTCCTTCCGCTCACGACCAGGACCGTAGCGGCCCCGCTGCCCCGCACCGCCGTGCCGCTCCACGACGAGACGCTGGTCAGCGTCGTCACGGATCCCGAGGTCACCTCCTCGAGCATCCGGGTCATGCGCAAGCGGCCGAGCGAAAGCCGCACGCTGGTCGGCGACTACCGGCGCAGCCTCGTCGAGCGGTTGTTCGAGCGAATGTTCAACGACCGCTTCGGCGAGCTCGCGCAAGAGCCCGCCGCCGCGTTCCTCGGCGCCGCCGCCCGCCACGGCTTGCTCACCCCGACGGTCGATACGTTTTCCTTGAGCGCGCGCGTTCCAGACGGGGGGATCGCGGCCGGCCTCGGCGCCTTGGTTGTCGAATCGCGCCGGGCGATCGAGTTCGGCTTCGCCCCATCGGAGCTCGACCGTGCGAAGCGATGGATGGCCGCCTTTTACGAGCGTGCGTACAACGAGCGCGACAAAAGCGAGAGCGACTCGTTCGCCGACGAGTACCTCAGGCACTTTCTCAATGGCGAACCGATCCCGGGCATCGAATACGAATACCAGCTGACACAGAGCCTGCTCGAGGGCATCACGATCGAAGAGGTAACGGCGCTGGCCCGTTCGAGGCTCGCTGACAACGGCCGGGTCGTGCTTGCGGTCGCGCCTGAGAAGCCGGGCGCGCCGGCGCCGTCCGAAGAAGATCTGCGCGGTGCCATCAGCGCGGCCGGTAAAGTGGTCGTGACAGCGTGGAGCGATACGACAACAACACGCGCACTGATGGAGACACTGCCCAAGCCGGCACCGGTCGAGTCGCGGCGCGAGCGGGAGGAAGTCGGCGTCACGATCGTCCGGTTCGCCAACGGCCTCGAGGCGTGGCTCAAGCCGACCGACTTCAAGAACGATCAGGTCTTGTTCACGATGTACTCGATGGGCGGCGCTTCGCTCGCTCCTCAGGCCGATTTCGTCGAGGCGACACTAGCCGCCCAGTACGTGAGCCTGTCGGGCGTCGGGGGCCTGAGAGCCCTTGAGCTCCAGAGAGTCCTAACCGGCAAGCTGGTGTCGGTTGCGCCATTCATCTCAATCTCCACCCACGGCGTGTCGGGTTCAGCGGCCCCGGCGGAGCTGGAGACGGCGCTGCAGCTCCTGTATCAGACCATCAGGACGCCTGGCGACGATCCTGACGCGTTCGCGCTCATGAAACGCCGACTCGAGGCGTCGGTCGCCAATCGCGAGCGCAGCCCGGGCCGGGTGTTCAGCGAGCGTGTCGCGCAGCTGAACACCTCGAACCACTACAGCGCGCAGCCGCTCACCTCCGAGCGGGTGGCCACGATCGAGCGAACAAAGATGCTCGACTTCTATCGCAATCGATTCCGGAACGCGGCAGATTTCACGATGTTCATCGTCGGCGCCTTCAAGGTCGAAACAACTATTCCGCTTCTCGCGCGGTATGTCGGCTCGCTGCCGACAAGCGGCAAGCGAAGAGCGCAGGACAAGGACATCGGCGTGCGTTTCCCGGCCACGAGCGTACGCGAGGTGGTCGAGCGTGGCCGGGAACCGCGCAGTCAGACCGTCATCAGCTTCTTTGCTGACCCGTCGCCCGATCCGGTGGAACAGGAGCGCGTCGGCGCCGCGAGGACGGTGCTCGAAATGGCGCTGCGGGACATCCTCCGCGAGGACCTCGGCCAGACCTACACGGTGTCGGTCCGACTCGCGCAGTCGTTCCCCCCTCGCGACGAGGGCCGCATCCGGGTGAGCTTCGGCGCCTCGCCCGACAACATTCAGCCGATGATCGAGCGCGTGCTGCAGGAAGTCGGACGGTTGCAGCAGGTCGGACCGTCGGCCGACCTGACCTCGCGCGCAAGAGAGGCGGCCCGGCGGGGCTACGAAACGGCGCTCGCGCAGAACCCGTATTGGTTGCAGCGGATGCGCACCGTCCACATGCTGGATCGCAACCCCTTCGAAATCTTGACAAGGACCGAGCGGATCGACGCCATCACGCCGGCCGTCGTGCAGGAGGCGTTCAAGAAGTACTTCCCGCCGGATCGATACACTGTCGTCACGCTCGTGCCTGAAAAAACGCAGTAGGCGAGATTCGTGAATTGGGTCATCTGCTGATAAGATTTCTGACGCCTCAGTACAACCCTGCGCCGGCGTCATACTCAGGTGGACGAAGCGACCGAGAGGATAGGATGTGCCCACCTCCCGCCTAGACATCGCCGTCGTCGACGTGGAAACGACCGGTGTTTTCTGAAGCCCAACGACCGGATCATCGAAATCGCCGTCGTTCGTACCAGGCTCGGCACTGACGAGCCTCGACTCAGCGGCCAAACACTTCCAGATATTGAAGAAGGGATACCTTTCCCACTCATATCTTGACTCCGCGAAGTACCGTGAAATCGGTGCATGCCGCAAGACGCCTGAAGCGGCTCGTGTAGGTCGCTTTCGCAATGGATCAGCGAATCGGTCGAACCTGCCCCCCCCTGATCCACTACGCGTAGAATGAAGGTCCTCCGTTGCCAGCCGGTAGGACCGACGAGTTGAAGTAAACCCATTCCAGAGAAGCAGTTGTCCTGTCTTGAGCTCTTTGGAGCAAGGTACTACGGCCCGGAATTCAGCAGCCGCGCGCTTGACACCTGGGCCTACGCCCACAAGGTGCCGCTGCGATTCATCCCGCCAGGCAAACCGATCGAGAACGCGTTCGTGCAAAGCTTCAACGGGAAGTTTCGCGACGAATGCCTGAATGAACCCTGGTTCGGCAGTATTGCCGAGGCGCAAATCCTGATCGAAGCCTGGCGGGTCGATGACAACACCGTGCGTCCGCACAGTGCGCTCGCCCGCTGATGCCGACTCGCACTGACTGGACAAAGACGAAGACGACGACCCTAAACCCGAGGATCTCATTATCCGTGTAGCGGCTGAAGGGGGTAGGTCACCCTGGCCTCAAGTGTACTTGGGGCGAGTGGCCATCAGACAACCGCCTGTTCTATTCGCCTCGTCAGAAATAAGTGGTCGGCGCCGCTGCGAGCTCACGAGGCTCGCGCCTCGGCCTCAGAGAGCCACTAGGGCTCCATGCACGGGCGCACCGGTCATTTGGGCGAGCGCCTTCACGTAAGTCGATACCTGGTTCCTGTACTTAAAGACGTCCACCTGTTCGTCGGTCTTGAAGTCGACGACCAGCCAGGCATCTCCTTCCTCCAGAACCAGATCCGCCGTGCCTTCGACGATCGACCCGCTCTCCTCATGCCAGGCCAGCGGCACCTCCCGGCGCAGTCTGCCGGCACGCTGAGCCCTGCGGGCACGATCGGCCAGGGGATGCAGGAGAAACCCGACAACAACGCGCGCCGTTGATTCGATCTCCCGATCCGTCCCCCCCAAGAGGCGCCCATGCAGCCGCGCCTGCGCTTCAACGGCCCGCGAATCGGGATCGAGCGCGACCGTCGCGAGAACGGCGTGCACGAGAGCTCCAAAGCGGGGACCCGAAGGGCGGTCCGGATCGCGTGTGATTTCGATGATGTCAACTTCGGCCGCGCCCTCCTCAGAACCAGCAGCCTTGGCGGCGCGCTCGGTGACCGTCTGGGCGATCATCGATGGCTGCGCGCCGCTGGCAAGGACAGCGGCGCGATGTTCCCGCCAGTCGTTATACATGCGAAGGTCGGCATCCACGACGGCGCGGGACGTCTCCTTGCCGATCAGCTCTTGCTGGCGGATGCCGAAAGACGGAGGGGCCTCGAGGGTCAAGTGCTTAGGGTCCCACCACAGGACGGAGTAGGGGGAACCAGGAGCCTCGAACCCGTAGAGGCCGGGGGCAACAGTCTGCGGGCCCGCCGGGTCACCGCCGGGACGATCGAGGACGGTATCCCTACCGAACGTCAAGCCGCCTGGAGGAGGATCAGGAGATCGACGGCGATCGACAAGGGGATAGACGGCCGGATTGAGAACGCTGACCCATTTGTTCTCGTACGGCTCGTCACCGATGGCCGGCACGACGAGGAGGTCACGCGCACGGGTGGCAGCGACATAGGCAATCCGGAGGCCTTCGGCGCGATCACGCGCAACCTCACGAGCTTCATGCTCAAGCAGATCGGCCGGCGACCAACCGACAATGCGCAGGGCAGAGAGACCGCGCTCCTGGTCGATGTGCCGGCTGGCATGCTGATGCGCGAGATTGGCCGTGATGTCGGCAAGGATAACCACGGGGAATTCGAGTCCCTTGGCCTTGTGAACCGTCATGATGCGGACTCCATCACTCCCCTCTTCGAGGATGGGCGCCTCGCCGACGGTCGAGGCATCAGCTTTCTCACGAAGCTGCTCCACAAACCCACGGAATGAAATGCCGCCGGACGCCTCGTAGCGCCGCGCCAACTCGCCAATCTGCAGGACATTCGCCAGGACCTGCTCGCCGGACGGCCGCATGACGAAACCAGCATGGGCACGAGTCTCTTCGAGGAGACGACCAATAGTCTCGGTTACCGGGACGTAATTGCGGCGCCGGTGAAGCCGTTGCAGGAGAGACAGTGCCTGGACGATCGGAGAGAAGTGAACCGAGCCGGCGCTGTCGCCCCCCGTCGCCTCCAGTTCCTTGGGGATGCGGAAGGGATGGAACCGAGCGAACCGATGACGGTATTCGTAGAGCAGCTCGTCAGGAATGGCGAACAAGGACCCGTGTAATGTCGCAAACACAGACAGCTCATCGTCGGGCCACTCGGTCGCGCAGAGCGCGGCACGCAGGGTCTCGACTTCCTCGCGCTGGTGGAAGGACTTGCCCCCAACGAGGAGATGCGGGATACCACGCGACTCGAGGGCCTGAACGTACGGCCGCGTCGTGTCGGCTCCGAACTTTTCGAAGCGCCGAAAAAGAATGCATACGTCGCGCTCGCTGAACCCCCAACCGCTTTCGTTGACGACCCACGCGACGAAGGCACCTACGGCCTCAGGAAGCGACTCCTCGATGGGCGCCATCGCAACCTTCCGCTTGCCGTACGGCCTCGGGACGGGCAGAACGACAACCGAAGGGCGCTCGCCACGCTCCGGACGGAACGGGGAGAGCGGCACATAGTCGGCCTGAAGGAGATCGCGATCACCAGTCATGACCGGCGCGAACGCCGCATTGACGAGGCGCTGCAGAGACGGAACAGATCTGAAGGACGTCGTCAGCGTCAAGCACTCGGCACCGTGCGCGACGAGACGACGCTTGACATCCTCGTAAATGCCGACGTCGGCGCGGCGAAAGCGATAGATGGATTGCTTAGGGTCGCCGACGATGAAGAGCTTCCCAGGAACGTCGGCGGACAGCAGCAGAAGGATCTCCGCCTGAAGCGGATCCGTGTCCTGGAACTCGTCGACGAAGATGTTCGAGATGCGTTGCTGAAAGTCGGTGCGGACGCTCTGATTGTCGCGCAGCAGGTCGCGTGCACGAATCAGGAGGTCAACAAAATCAACGTGCCCACGACGCTCCTTGGCCTCACGATAGCCGTCGAGCACCTCGGACAGCTCCTCGCGCAAGACCGCGGCGAGCTCGGCATCCGCCGCCCGCGCGAACGCCTCCATGCGGGCGATGAGTTCGGCATGCGCGGCCAGCACGTCGCTTCGTGACACGCCTTCCTTGTATGTGGACCCATAGCCCCTGCGGACGTTCTTGAAGTCGCGGTCCTTGGAGATCGACACGATGGTGGCTTCGAGATCGTCATAGTCGCGTCCGCGGACGCGCTCAACGTCACGGATTCCGCGGCTGATCCGGCGCACATCGCGGCTATCGTGATAGAGGTTGTCACGGGGGCTGGCGGGTCCGTCGGTGAGCGCGGCAAAGTCATGAAGCTGCTGGACGATGCCATCGATGAGGGCCTCGCGATCGAAGCGATCGCGCCGCCAGGGGGCTGGGAAATCGCGCCACTCGACAAGCTGCCATGCAGCCAGCTTGAGCCTGGTCGTGGGCTCTCTCTCTTCGTCACCAAAGCTCGACCTGCGCCGCAGAGACCGGCGAACCCCCTCAGGCGCCCCCTCGAGCGCATGCTGGAGCCAAAGATCGAAGACCTCGCCGAAGACCCGCTCAGACTCGGTCTCAAGCAGAACCTCGAACTTCGGATCGATGCGCGCCTCGACGGGACGCTCACGCAGAAGCTCCGCGCAAAAGGCATGGATGGTGCCGACTCGGGCCTCCTCGAGGTGGGCCAAGGCATGCTCGACATGATGAACACGTCTCGGCACGTGTGCGGTTCCGAGCGCACCCTTCGGCGGCTCCGCCTCTGCATTGCGCGCCTTCTCGAGCGCTTCGCGGAGGCGGAGCTTGAGCTCGCCGGCGGCCTTCTCAGTGAACGTCACGGAGACGATCCGATCGACAGTGGCGACACCTGTCGCAATGACATGGACGATGCGATGGATGAGCTCGGTGGTCTTCCCTGTCCCGGCAGCGGCTTCCACGATGAAGGTAGTGCCAAGGTCGTGACGAATGCGGTGGCGCGCCTCATCGTCGACGAGCGGTGGAGCCGAGGCAGCGCGGGTCACGGCATGCTCCTGAGGTGGAGCAAGTCCTGCAGCGCAAACTGGTCTTTGCGACCGATCCGCCGCTCTTCGTACGGCCCGCAGACATCACGGAAATCGCACCACTTGCACGCCTTGGCACGAGGCGCCGGGGCAAGCAGGCCGAACTCGAGACTACGGTCGATGATCTCGAGGACCTCGACGCCGGCCCGACGCTCGGTCTCGCCCATGGAAACGAAACGCTCAGTGAAGCCTCCTCGCGCGGTACAGAAGAAGAGGCGTGACTCGGCGACGGGCGTGCCCAGTGCGGCCTCGACCGATATTCCGTACAGCACGGGCTGCAAGACCTCACCGCCGCCGACGACCATGTGCTCTTTCGTCCGATTGCTTCCGGTCTTGTGATCCGTGACGCGTAGCTTCCTCGTTGAAGCGTCATGCTCGACAAGATCGACCACACCGTGAAGCTGCCAACCACCCTCCAGACGGACCGGCTCAGGACGGCTCGCAGCGTCTCGCCCCCCGCCGGCGCCGAACCCAAAACCGAACTCACCATGAACAGGCCGCCACGTGGTGCCTTGTACCACCATGCGTTGCAGCCAGCCTCGTAGATCTGTACGGATGGACTCGACCTCGTCGTGCCACACACGGTCGATCGCAGGCGCGAGGTCGTCATAGTACTGCGCCGCCACTTCGGCAACCGTGGCGTCGAGGATCTTCTCGGCCGCGTCGAGCTTCGATTCCTCAAGCGGAAAAAGCTTGGTCTTCTCAAAGCGACGGACGGCGTCGGCTTGCACGCGGTGAAAGAGACTGCCGCGCGTCAGCGGGTCGAGGCGCTCGATGCGCACGGCTTCCTTGCGCGGCTCGAGGCGATAGATGGCTGACAGCAGAAACTGATAGGGACAGGTAGCGTACTTCTGCAGGGCCGACACGGAGTAAGGCCGCGCGCGAAGGCGATGACGCTGCAGCGCCTCGAGGACGGGCTTGCCTGGCGAGTAGAGACCATCGGCCCCGGACCACTTCGGCTGCCAACGGGCCCAGCGCGCGCGGAGCGAGCGGCCCAGCGGCTCGCTCAGCTCGAGCAGATACCGCGCGCGGCCACGGACATCCTTCCCCTGCCTCTCGTGCAGCAGACGCCCCAGCACGGCCAGGTCGTGTTCCGCATCATCTATCGCGCGCGCAGGGTCGCGTGGCGCCGGCCAGGCGAGCCGGGCACCGGCGGCCTCGTAGGCCTGCTGCTCCAGCTCGCCGATATCGGGTACGCGCCCCGTCAGGGCGCGCTGGACGTCCAGGGCGTAGAAGGACGGAACCCGTGGGCGCGACTCACTGAGCTCCATGCGCGGGTACGACAGGTAGAGCCGCTCACGTGCCGCACCCGCAGCAAGCTGCAGAAGCGCGCGCTCATGCCGGATCCGGTCGTCAATCATCGGCAAGCGAGGCAGCCCTCCACCAGCGAGTGCTTCGTTGACTGTGCGACGCACGTCATCGAGCAAGAGAGGGTCCTCGCGCGGACGCTGCGGGAAGATCCGCTCGGCAAGACCGGGCACAAAGACCACGTCGAACCCACGGCCCCGGAGCTCATCGGAAGTGCCGATGAAGACGCGACCATAGCGGCGCTTGGGCGGATCCTTGCGCAACTGCGTGAGGCGATCCGAGACGGCGTCGCGGACTTCTTCGAGTGTGACGGGGCCGATGGCTCCCATGGGACGCAGCTCGGCCAGCGTTGAGAGCACGTGCTCGGGAGCGCGGAGGACACGCGGCGCGAGGGCTTCGAGATGATCGAGCCAGTCGGCCCACGTTGCCGCTTGTGGCAGCGCGGCAAGCTCGTCAATGACGGGAAGCGCGAAGCGGCGCAAATGCTCGAGATCGCGCAGGTCGCGTTCGAGCCGGCGCAACTTCGGCGACTCAAGTTCGTCGCTGGCGGCTTCGTCACGCACGACCTGCAGCTCGTGCAGGAGCCCCTCCAGACGCCGAGCCCAGCGGTCGCGACTACCGATGACGGCGGCCTCGACGAGCAGGCGGTCCCAATCCCGTGGGGCGCGCAGAGTGCCGGCAAGGACGGGTCTGTTGTCGGTGTCAGGCGCGGCCGGTTCGGCCTCATCTGGCGGCGGCTCCAGCACCGCAGCCGGCGTTATTAGCGCCCCCTCCCCGTCTTGCGCCATCACCCAGGGAACGCCAGTCGGGCGCGGCGCACCGGAAGCATCCAGATCCGGAACCTGCCCAAGTGACAGGTACTCGGCAAAGCGGCGGGCGGAGAGATCCTCGCTTCGGCAGAGCAGGAGCGCGAGGAAGGCCCGGCCGGACGGGTCAGGAACGCTGGTACCGCGCGAGAACCAGGCGGGGACCCCCCCGCGGTGCAGCGCGGTCTCGAGCAGGCCCGAATAGAGATGCGGAACGCGAAGCACCACGGCCATCTGGTCGAATCGCACGCCACGGCCGGCCTCAGCAAGAATCGCTCGCACAGCCTCGACACACTCTCGGCCTTCTCCCGGCGCGGAGAAGAAGATGACGCAGGATTCCTCCTTTGACACGGAACGGAGCTCAGCCGTCACCGCACCAGGCGCGCCCGCTTCGCGCTCCTCAAACCTGAACAATCTCTCCCTGAGGCGCACAAGGTCATTGTCTCTCTTGGTCTTCTTCTCAACCTTCTTGGGACGTTCTTTCGCGCCGGCTTTATCAAGATCAGCCGGCTCGACAATCTCAGCACCTGTCATCGCCTCGAGCCACGCAAGCGTCCTTCTGTCGCCCCCCGGCACGGTGGCGAGCAGCCTCGGTGCCGCGTGAGCGAGCGCCTCGACGAACTGCGCCTCGACCCCAGACCCGATCGGCACATCGAGGAGGAGAACTGGGCGTGTCACGGAGAAGTCGGAGCCGCCCTCGCGGGCCGCGCTGATAGCGTACCTGAGCAGCGCCGCGCGGTCGGCTATCTTTCCCGATCCGAGTAGCGCCTCATAACGCGCGACCAAGCAACCCAAATCGCGTGTGCCTGGCTTCTCATGCGGAAGCATGGCCGGGTCGACCTCTGCCAGGCGCAGGTCGGCGAGCGTCCGAGCGAGCGTGCCGGCGAAGCCGTGGCACCGTGCAACAGGGCCGAAGTACTCAAGACGGCGTGCGCTCAAGGCATCGAACGTCGCTCGTGCGGCAAGCGCCTCACTCCCCAGGCGCGTGGCCGGCGCGAAGCCTTTGCGCGCCAATTCGAGGGCCGCAACGCGGCCGGCAAGCTGCCAGAAGCCGAAGCGGTGGAGGCCGAAAAGGGCACCGCGGCTCAGCGTCAGATCACGCGCAAAATCGTCGGCGGCCTCCCGAGTGGCTGATGCGAGGATCGCCTCGGTGAGCGGCGGAAGGTCGCTCAGGAACCGCTTCGCCTCAGCAAGGCGCACTCGGGCGGACGTCGAGACGACGACTGTTACATGGGACAGCGACGTCGGGTCTTTGGCGGGAATACCTCGGGGCATGTTCTGAACTCCATTCCGGGCCGCCAATTTGCCGGAAAGCCTGGAACGGCAGCGCCTGCTGCCATGATCTGGCAAGCGTAATCGTTGGTCGCGCGGCTAGTCAACCTCCCTGCTCCTCACGACATCACGACGTCGCGCGCGGCTTCCGCCGCGCGTCCGCGTTCTGGTCCGACGCCATGCGGGCGCTGAGCGCGGCCGGGTGCCTCTTCGACCTGCTCCCCCAGCCGCGACCGGGAGGCGGCCTCGCACGCCGGCTCGAGCAGCTGGAAGGCGCCATCGTGTTCGAGTAGATGCACTTCGCCTACCCCACGCGACCCGACGTCGACGCGGTCGTGGACGTCAATCTACGCATTGCCCCCGGCGAGGTGGTCGCACTCGCCTGGCGATCGGGATCGGGAACATCGACGCTCTTCAACCTGCTGCTCATGTTTTACGAGCCGAACAGTGGACGGATCCTCGTGGATGGACACGATGTCCGCGAGCTCGATGCATCGTAGTTCCGCGGGGAGCTCGGCGTCGTGCTGCAGGAGGGGGTCCTCTTCTCCCGCTCGGTGGCTGAAAATATTCGCTGCGGGCGACCTTCGACGACCGATGCCGAAATTGCGAACGCGGCCGCGCTCCCGCACGCGGACGAGTTCATCGCCGGGATCCCCGGCACAACTCGGGCGGAGGTCGGCGACCGCGGCGCCCGGTTGTCAGGCGGCTAGCGTCAGCGCCTGGCCATCGCGCGGGCCGTCGTAAGGCGCCCAAAGATCCTCCTGCTCGACGAGGCCACGAGCGCGCTCGATGCCGAGTGTGAGTCACTGGCGCAAACGGCGCTGCGCGGCCTCGATTACCGGCCGAGGACATTGATCGTAGCGCACCGACTGTCCACGGTCGTCGGCGTCGATCGCGTCGTCGTCTTGGACGGCGGCCGCATCGTTGCCGAGGGACCGCACCACCGGCTACTGCAGACTTCCGACTTCTACCGCCAACTCGTTAAGACCCAGCTCGTCGTGCAGTGACCGAGCGGATCACGCCCGACCTGAAGGTCGGGCCTCCGCCGACTTCCGTCACCTCGCACACGATCATCACCGCAGCCGACGAGGGCTACTACCAAACGCTCTGCCAATTCCTCCTCAGCGCTGAGCGCGTCGGCGAGTCCCGGAGCTCCCGGTGGATCGTTTCAGGGCGATTGTTCGAAACAGCGCAATCGTGATGGCGGAAGGGGCGAACCGGCTGCTGATAGGAGACCGTCTCATCGACACCTTCCCGGTGGTTGCGGACTTGGCCACTCCTGGGACCGGCCTGCAACCCACTGAATTGATGCCACAAATCGCAGCCCTGCGTCTTGCAGAGTAGACACTTCGGGCGGTCGATACCAGAGACGCGGAGACGCTCCTCAAGGCCGATGACGTAATCGATGCGGTTTGCGAGACGTGCCACCAGGAATATTGGTGCCGCCGCTGAGACGACGGCGTCCTCGGTACGGACCCAGTGGACAGTTATCCCGCCCAGAAAACGAAAGGGGCCGGGCAAAAGCCAGGCCCCTTTCGACCGATAATCGACGGTACCGAACGACCGTCGCGAGACTTAGTCCCCGCCTCCGACGCTGTGTGATGCCTTGACCATATTCTTCGTCGACTGAGGATCGTAGCCGTCGACCGAGACCTCCATCACCCCAATGAACATCTCGTCCCAGCTCTGCTCTGACCAGTAGACTTCCTTCTGTGGCGCGGGATTCCACCTGTTCGCCACCGAGTTGTCGTACGAGCCGATCGTCTTCATCGTGCTGCCAGCCGGAATCTTGATCGGCTCCTTGAACTCATAAAAGATCTGCCAGTTGAAGTCGTAGTTCGGTGCACTCATCACCACCCGCTCCCGACCATCCGGGTAGGTCAACACGTACGTCATTTCCTTACCGCGCAGGTGCATGTGCGGCCAAACCACATAGAGCGTCACGTCGTCTTGGAATACCCGCCACCCGGTGATGGCCCAATCCTTGGCACCAGGTGGAATGACGGGCACGGCCGGAATTGCGGCGGCTCCGCTTCCCTTGACCGGAGTAAACGCCTCTTCAATCAATTCCTTCCCGTTGATGATGTGCTGATGGGCGTTGCCGCCGGTGAAGACGATTTCCGCGGTCATTTCCTTCTGGTCCGAAAACCACAGGCCGACCCGTGTCCGATCGGTCACAGTTTGGCCAATCGCCGTGTAATGCATCTGGAATCCCGCGATTCCCCTGGGGTCGATACGCTTCCCGGCGCCAGGAGGATATTGCTGGAAGTTACCCCCCGGAACGTAGCAGCAGAATCTTAACTCTGAAGCCTCTACCGCTTCAGTGGCGGCGTCTTCGCCCCCACGTCCCACGTAGGGCTCCCCCGTTTCGGCGTAAACTAACGCTCCGTTGATGATCGGCCCGCCAGGCCACGCCTCGCCTGTTCCAACCTCTACCCCAGGTAGCACTCTGATGTTGAACCCCGCGTGGTGCACTGCTTGAAGGGTCCCAGGCATGACCTGAATCGCCTCGAGGTAGTGTTCCTTCTCTTTGAGCTCTCGGGGGAGATCCTGGTAAATGGTGAAGCCGGGCAGCTCTCCCTCCGCCGGAAGCGTGAACGGATCGGCCATCTCCATGACCAAGTCGGGTGGCCGACCGGAAGGATGGGACCAGCCGCCCTCGAGTTCCGGCACCTTCGCGGTCAACGGGGTGTCCCCTTCGGGCGCACCCGCATCCACCCAGGCGATAAGAGTCTCGAGCTGTTCTGGGGTCAGGCTACGGTCGTTCTTGAACTCGCCGTACCGCGGATCGGCATACCACGGCGGCATAAGCCCCGCGGTCACCTTCGTCTTGATGGCGCGCGCCCAGGGGCGCACCTCTCTGTATGACATCAGCGACATCGGAGCGACTTGGTTGGGCCGATGGCAATTCGCACAATTATTGAACACGATCGGCGCCACGTCTTTGTTGAACGTCGGAGCGAGGCCGGCGTCGTGCTGGGCCGTCAGACTCACCCCTGCCGTCATCGCCATAATCCCGACCACACCGCTGAAGGCCGCCAGCCTAGCTCTCATCTCCGCGCCTCCTTAAATAACTACAAATAACTACTCTTGCTCTTCTGTATGACTACTGTCTTCTGTCTTCCTCAGATCTTGATGTTGCTGTTCTTGATGCGGCTGTTTGACCCTGAGCCCTGCACGCACCGCCTCAAAGACCCTACTAAACAGCTATTGGCCGGAAGGGTAGCAGAAATCTCCACTGCCGGCAAGGAGTATATCGCCCGATGGTAACAGCTCCGAGAACCTCGTCGATCACCGTCGTGCCTGGCGCCGACGGCCCGCTGCCGAACATGGCGCGGCGCTGGTCAATGACGCGGAGCTTGTCGAGCAGATCCATCACGCGTGAAGTCCCGAAGGATCGCCCGTTTCTCCCAGTTCGCCCCGCTCGTATCGCGCCAGAAGGGACGCACGCCGCACCTTGCCGCTCGTCGTGCGTCCAATCGTGCCGCGCGGCACGAGCGCCACGTCGCCCACTGCGAGGCCGAACAGGTCGCCGATGCGCTGGCGCACCGCGCCCTTCACGACCTCTGGCGCCACCGTCCCGCTCGGCTCGGCCACGATCACGACGCGATCGGCATCTCCCTCGCGGGTGGTCCCGAAGGCGACCGCGCGCCCGCGCCTCAGTCCGGCGATATCTTCGATCCCCCACTCAAGATCCTGGGGGTGATATTTCCGGCCGTTCACGATGATCAAATCCTTCGACCGCCCGCAGACGAACAGCTCCCCGGCCGACAGGTAGCCGAGATCTCCGGTATGCAGCCAGCCGTCGCGGATGGTCTGGGCAGTCAGCTCGTCCTGCATATAGTAGCCCAGCATCACCGAAGGTCCGGCCAGAGCGATTTCACCGACATGGCTATCGGGCACCTCGCCTCCATCCTCGCCCACGATTCGAAGCCGATGGCCTGGAAGCGGCCGACCGCAGCCGACCAGGGTCACCGACGATTCGTCGTCGGTTCGAGCCGCCACCGCCACGCGCTGCTGGGCGAGCCCCTGCGACGACACATGATGGACGCGCAGCCGGCGCTCACGCGGCGGAAAGGTCGCGGCCAGCACGTGCTCCGCAAGGCCGTAGCTCGGCAGGAAGCTCGTCTCGTGGAAGCCGACCGCTGCGAACCTTGCCGCAAACGCCTCGAGCGTGGCCGCGTGGACGGGCTCCGCTCCGCATCCCGCCAGGCGCCAGCTCGACAGATCGAGCCCCTCGAGGTCCCGCTCCCTCACGCGGCGCACGCACAGGTCGTACGCGAAGTTGGGCGCAAAGCTCACCGTACCCCGATAGCGGGTGATCGCGCGCAGCCACTCGACCGGCCGTCTGACGAACATCTCGGGCGCCATGAGCACGGCAGGCAAGCCGCTGTAAAGCGCGCACAGCGACATGCCGACGAGCCCCATGTCGTGATAGAGCGGTAGCCAGCTAACGCCGTGGTCTTCACGCGATGCGGCGAGAACGCCCGGGCCATTGATCGTGTCGATGTTCGCCGCGAGGCTCCGATGCGAGAGCACGACGCCTTTCGGCGATGAGGTCGAGCCCGACGTGAACTGCACCAACGCGATGTCGTCGAGCGACGGTCTCCACGGCTCGTCGAATGGCTCATCTTCGAGCGTCTCGCGGGCGAGGACGAGCTCGAAGCCGGCGCTTGCGCCGCTCAGCGCGTCGAACCCGGCCGACAGCGCTGCGGTCGTAATCACGGCGCGCGCCGTCGAGGCGACGAGCGTGCCGGTCATCGCGTGAAAATAGCGCGGCAGGTCCGCCGAAACGGCTGGCGGATACAGCGAGGCCGGAACCAGGCCCGCAATCGAGGCGCCCAAGAGCGTCGTCAGGAACTGCTCCGCGTCCGACAGCACGAGCGCCACCACATCACCGCGGCGAAGCCCCGCGCGCCGCAGTCCGCCGGCTACGCGGTACGCCGCTGCGCGAATGTCGCCGTACGATCGGGCGCGCGCGCTGGCGTCATCCAGAAACGTGTAGCCGGCACCGTCTGCCGACGCCTCGTCGAGCACTCCGGGAAGCGTCCTGAGCGAGCACATCAGGTGTTGGCGCGCTGTCCAAGAAGGGCAGCGACCTGTGCGACGACATGCCCGATGGTTCGAGTGGCTGGCACGGCGGTGAGCGGGATGGAAATATTGAAGGTATCTTCGAGCTCGGCGACGACCTCGAGCACCTGCAGCGAATCGAGGCCGAGATCGGCGACGAGATCGCTCGTCATCGTTAACCGGGCCGGCTCGATCGGACGCCGGCTGACGTTTTTCAAGACGTCGATGACGCCTGCCTCAATCCGCGCAGTGGCCGGGTCGCCCATTAGCGAGGCGTAAGGATAGCATGCAGGCAACCGATAATCTTGATGTGAGGTACAGGACCGCAAGCATCGTTGCGCTAGCCACCACGGCCTGGTTTGCAATCGTGGCGCCAGCCATCGCACAGCGGAACCCGCAGACCGCCCTGCTCGAAGCGGCGGGATTTGCAGCGCTCGACGTTGGCGACGCGCGCCGCGCGGCGGATGCATTTCGGGAAGCACTGACCGTCGATCCGAATAATGCCACATAATGCCACCCTCCACCTCGGCGCTGGCGTAGCCGCTCTTCTCGAATGCCGCGACGGGGACGCCAGGACGGCGTTCGAGCGCGCGTTGGCGCTCAGTCCAAGTCTCCTCGCGGCGCGACTCCTTCTCGGCCAGGTACTGCGGCGGCAGGGTGATCTTCCCGGCGCCATTCGCATATATGAAGGAGTCGTGGGCGAGGTGCGCGACGACCAGGAGGCGCTGGGCGACCATTTCACGGTCTCGTTCGAGGGTCCCTCGGAAGCCGATCTCGCAGCGAGGGTGCTTGAATCGCTCGACCGCGCGTACTGGCGGATCGGCGAGATCATGGGCACGTATCCAACCGACCCGATCGAGGTGCTGTTGTACACAAACGAACAGTTCCGCGACATCACGCGCGCGCCGCAATGGGCTGGCGGCGCGTACGACCGTGTAATTCGCGTGCCGACGCGCGGCGCGCTCGCGAAGCCGGAGGAACTCGACCGCGTGCTCACTCACGAGTTTTCGCACACGCTCGTCAGCAGCCTGGCGTCGACCGGCGTTCCGACGTGGCTCAACGAAGGCCTGGCCGCGGCCTTCGAATCCAACAGCCTCTCGTGGACCGAACAGCGCCTGCGCCGCGCCGGCCGTAGGATTCCGCTCGCGACCCTCGCCAGTTCGTTCGGGCTGCTGAGCGGCGGCGACGCGGAGCTGTCGTACGCCTCGAGCGCGATTGCCGTCCGGCGGATCATCAACGAGTCGAGCGGCTTGGCTGTCGCGAACCTGCTGCGCGATCTGGCGGACGGTACCGATCTAGAAACCGCGTTCGCACATCGGATCCAGCGCCCGCTGAGCGATCTTGTCGCCTCGTTTGAAGCACGGTAGCAGCAGTTAGCTAACCTCTGATGTAGCGTAGGTCTCCACACGCGCTCCGGCTGTTGTACACTCGGTAGCGACGAAAGCACGACAACATAAGTATGAAGAGGAAGATCGCCTGGAGCGTCGCGGCCACGCTGATGGCGGCGTCGATTGCTTCCGTCGCGGCCGCGAGCGAATTCAGCGACGACCTCTCGACGCGCCGCGCGCGGATGATGGAGCGGCTCGGGCCCGACGCGATACTCATCCTGTTCAGCGCGCCGGCGAAAAACTACTCGCTCGACGTCAACTACGAGTACCGGCAGGACAGTAACTTCTATTACCTCACCGGCCTCGTGCAGCAGGACACGGTCCTCGTCCTGATGCCAGGCAACGCCTCGCGCCGCGAGATCCTCTTCGTCAAGGACAAGGATCCCGTACAGGAGCACTGGCGTGGGCGCGTCCTGAGCCACCGCGAGGCCTCGGATCTCACCGGCATCCGCACCGTGATGTCGACCGCCGAGTTCGAGCCCTTCGTGGCTGCCATGTTGAGCCGGCGCGCCTCAGGCGGAGTCGACGACAAGGAAGCGGCCGCCTTTTTCGACGCGCTTGCCGCGGGGCGGGCGCAGGTTGCCCTCGTCCTCACAAGCCCGGCGGCGTGGGCGACCCGCTGAGCCGGCCGCAGGATTTTGTCCGGCGGATCCGGGAGCGGTACGTCGGGTTTGCAGCCGTCGACGCGACCCGGATGCTGGCGGATCTGCGCCTGGTCAAGACGCCATACGAGCGAAAGGTGCTCGTCAAGAGCCTCGAGATCTCGAGCGAGGCTCAGATGGCCGGCATGCGCGCCACGCACCCTGGGGCGTGGGAATACGAAGTGGAGGCCACGATCGAAGCCGTGCACCGCGCGCGCGGGGCCGTGTCGTGGAGCTACCCATCGATCGTCGGCAGCGGGCCCAACGCCACGATCCTGCACTACGACGAAAGCGCTCGGCAGATGCAGGCTGGTGAGCTGCTGCTCGTCGACGCTGCATGCAACTACCAGTACATGTCGGGCGACATCACGCGCACCTACCCGGTGAACGGCACGTTCACCCCAGCGCAGAAGGACATTTACGCGATCGTGTTGGAAGCGCAGGAAGAGGGCATGAAGGTCGCCCGTCCCGGCGCGACGCTGGCCGACATTCACAACAGAACAGTCGACGTGATTAAAGTGGGGCTGTTGAGGCTCGGCCTCATCACCAACGCGAGCGGCGAGCAATACCGTATGTGGTATACGCAGAACGCGACGCACTACATCGGCATCGACGTGCACGACGTCGGGGAACGGAACCGTCTGCTTCAGCCCGGAATGGCGTTCGTGATCGAACCGGGCCTCTACATTCGCCAGAGCGCCCTCGGCGCGCTGCCGCAGACGGCCGAAAACCGTGCCCTCATCGAACAGATTCAGCCCGCGGTGACCAGGTATCTCGATATCGGCGTCCGCATCGAAGACCTATTCCTCCTCGAGGAGTCGGGCCTGCGGCGTCTCACCGCGTCACTGCCCCGCACGATCGAGGAAGTCGAGGCGTTCATGCGCCAGGGGCCGGCGCCAACCATCCGAGCGCGCTAGCGTGTTGAAAAGCTCCACCACGGAGGGCGTACCGGAATGGAGACTCGACGATGCACTCTTATCGGAACGTGTGGCGAAGGGTTGCCGCGCTGCCGATCCTCGCGCTCGCGCTCGCCGCCCTCGGCGCGCCCGAGCACCCTGCGGCCGCGACGCCAAGCTTTCTCTGGAAAGCCACGCGCGGCCAGGGAGTTCTCTATCTGGTCGGATCGGTGCATCTTCTGAGCGAGGACTACTACCCGCTCAGCCCGGCGCTGGACGCCGCCTTCAAGGAATCCGATTTGCTCGTCGAGGAGGTGGACCTCGGCGAGATGGCCAGCGTCGAGTCGCAGAAGGCGGGCTTCGACCCTGCGCTCGGCCTCGATAAGCACTTCTACGATCTCGCGCGCGCCGAGGGCAAACAGGTACAGGGACTGGAAATGATCGATTTCCAGATTTCGCGCTTCGACCAGATGACGATGGCCGAGCAGGACCGGCTGCTGGTCTCCACGCTGAAGGAGCTTGACACGCAGAAGGCCAGCGTCACGATCCTCGCCGACGCATGGAAAGCGCGCGATGAAGCCACCGTCGAACGCATCGTCCTGCTGGATCTGCGGCAGGAGCCGGGAATGTATCAGCAGCTGCTCGTCGAGCGCAACCGGAACTGGATCCCAAAGATCGATGCGCTTTTCACCCGCCCCGGGCGCGCCTTCGTCCTCGTCGGCGCCGCGCACCTAGTCGGTCCCGACGGTCTACTCTCGATGCTGCGAGCCAAGGGCTACTCTGTAGAGCAGCTGTGACTTCCGAGAAGCCGTTTCATGAATGAAATGGCTTCGAGTCTCTGCGTGAAGCGAGCATTCACCACCGCGCTGGTCCTGGCCATTGTCGCCTTCCTGCCCGCGCAGCAGCCGTCCGCACCTTCGATCGATCGCGCATAAGCGAGATCCACCGCGAGCTCGCCGAGTCGGCCAAGGCCGCTGTCGCGGTCAGGATTGCGACCGAGCGTCGAGCCAGCCCCGATCGGCGGCGCCAAGTCGACCGGCGCAAGATAAATCTAGGCCCGCCCGGCGCCATCGAGCTCCGTAGCGGCAAAGACCGCCGCGCCGGCCGGGACCGGCGGAGAGCCAACCGATAAGACCCGTCCCTACAACACCGCGCGTTCGAGCCTTGTCACCAGCCCGTCAAGCTGCGCGACGACTGCTCGGACCGCTTCGGGTCTGCTGAGATCCACGCCGGCACCCTGGAGCAGCGTCATCGGGTGGTCGCTGCCTCCGGACTTCAGCAGCGTGAGATAGCGATCGATCGCGGCCGCGCGCTCCGCGGCCGACCCGCTCGTGAGCTGGCTCATGAGCTGCGCGCTCGACGCGAAGCAGGTCGCGTACTGATACACGTAGTAGGGCATGCCGTAGAAGTGCGGAATGCGCGCCCACGTCACGCGTAGTCGCTCGTCGTAGTCGAGCGCGTCGCCGTGATACGTCTGCAGCAGCCCGAGATAGATCGCCCCGAGGACGTCGGCGGTAATGGGACGTCCCGCCTCCACCAGTTGGTGCGCTTGCAGCTCGTAGTCTGCGAACATCACCTGCGCATAGAAGGTCGACACAACCGCATCAATGGCGTGCTGCAACAGCACGATTCGCTCGCGCTCGTCGGTCGCACGCGCAAGCATGTAGTCGAGAAACAGAGCCTCGCTGAGCGTGGATGGCACTTCCGCCACGAAAATGGTGTAGCCGGCATAGACGAAGGGTTGGTGCGCGTGCGAGAGCACCGTGTGCATGGAATGGCCCATCTCGTGCGCCACCGTGAACGCGGCGTCCAAGGTGTCGTTGTAATTCAGCAGCATGTATGGCCGCACGCCGTACACGGGCGCCGAATACGCGCCGCTGCGCTTGCCGGGGTTTTCGTACACGTCGATGTAGTGACCGTCGAGGTTCTCGCGCATCTGCCGCTGATACTCGGGCCCCAGCGGGACGACCGACGCCGGAAGCCATTCGATCACGTCTTCGTACGGGTACTTGCGGTCGAAGTCCACCAACTGGACCGTGGTGTCGTACGAGTGATACGTGTCGACGCCGAGCACGCGCTTGCGGAGCCGATGGTACCGGCGAAGCGGCTCGGTGCCCCCCTTCGTCTCCGCAATCAGGTTTTCGACCACGGAGGTAGGAATATTGTTGCCGTGAAGGGCCGCGTCGAGCGTCGTCTGGTACCCGCGGGCCTTCGAATAGAAAAGGTCCCGCTGCAGGACGCCGTTGTAGAGCGACGCATACGTGTTCGCAGTACCTTCGTAGGTCTTGTGGAACTCATGGAAGGCCAGGGCTCTATCGGTCTGGTTGCGGTTCGTGGCGAGAATCGCACGATACTGCCCGTAGGTGAGCGTCTGTGTCCCGGTCGACAGGCGGATGGAGGGGTACTTGACGTCCGCAGTTGACAGCGCCTCGTAGGCGTTGTTGGGCGACAAGGCAGACTGGCTCGACAGCGACAGCAGATGCTCGCCCTGGTCGTCGAGCACGTGCTCCTGCTGGCGGTAGAGATCCTCGATGGCGAATCTGTAAACAGCCAGCTCGGCGCTCGCCGCCATCCATGCCTGCACGAGTGGCAGCGGGATCTTCAGTAGCTCCGGATCGAACCACGCCGATGCCAGTGCCGCCTTCGCAAACAGGATCAGCACCTGCTGGCGCCTGGCGTTGATCTGGTTATCGCGCTGGTCCTGGTCAAACCACAGCGACGCGAAATACCACACCTTGTATTCGAGCTGACCGATCTCGTCGCGAAACTTCAGAGCGACCAGGAGTCTGTCATCGCCTTGAACGAGCGTGCCCTGAAGACGTCCGAACTCCGCAATCTTCCCGTCGAGCTCCGCGTACGCCGACTGCCATGCGTTCCAGTCGGAAAAGATGTTGCTGAGGTTCCACTTGAATTTCTCGGGAATCCGATCCCGATCGCGAAGGAGCGGGCCCGCGGCTTCGCCCTCGGCAGACGCGAACGAATCCATCCGACGATGATATAGTAAGCGTCCGCGTCTTTCGTGGTGTCGCTGTGGCCGCACGCGCTCAAACGACGAGCACGAGCTTGCCAATGTCCGTACTCGACTCCATCACGCGAGGCGCCTCGGCCGCCTCGCCTAGCGGGAGCGTGGCGTGAACCAGCACGCGGATCCCGCCCGACTCAAAAAGCGACCAGCCGTTCTGGTGAACGGCCTGAGCGACCGCCGCCTTCTCCGCCACCGACCGCGGGCGAAGCGTCGATCCGGTGATCCAAACCCCCCGCTGCAGGACGGGAGTCATATTGATCTCGGCCGTGGGGCCTCCGAGCTGGCCGATCTGCACCAGGCGGTCCTCCATGGCGAGCGACTCGATGTTTCCCTGCAGGTACTGACCGCCGACCATGTCGAGTACGACGTCCACGCCGCGTCCGCCCGTGACTTCGCCCACGGCGCCTACGAAATCGACCTGACGATAGGTGAACGCGCGCGCGAGCTGGACCGCGGCCTAGGCCGCTCGACGGGCGTCAGCACGTCAGGTCCCCCAGGCTCACGAATTTCGATGGTGATCATGCCTACTGTAGTGCGGCCCTTTCAGGCCTGCGCGCCGCGACCCTGAAAGGGTCGCGCTACTCCAACATCTGCTGCGGCAACAGCGCAAGGACCGGGTACTGCCTGCGCAGCGTGTCGACCCGCTCCCCGTATTCCTTCTTGGGAAACTCGTGCCTAAGATACCGCTCACGCAGTGCGCGAATTTCGCATTTGTACAAATCACGCACGAACCCGCGCACGAGCTCTGGCGAAGTGCCTGGTGTCGGGCGAACGCCGTGGCGCCCGAGCGCGCTCAAGACCTCGGCCCGGTAGCGGAACGGGCCTTTCGACCCTTCGACGCGCTCAGGATCCTCGTCAGCCACCAAGCGCCTCGCCGACCGCGTCGGGCGACGCGTCCATGCGCAGAATGTGCCGCGGCTGCGCGAGCGCCTCAGCCAGGAGTGGGGGCGTCTCAATGGGACAGCCGATAATCGGCTCGACGATCTCGCGGAACTTTGCAGGATGCGCCGTGGCAAGAAAAATTCCGGCTGGCCTGGCCGTCAGGCCGAAGCTGGACGCCGCGCCCGAGAGGGTCGACACGTACCTCCAAAGACCCAGGTACGCGATGGCTGAATGCGGATCGAGGAGATAGCCCCGTGTTTCGTAGACCCGCCTCATCGTTTCGCGCACTTCCTCGTCTCGGTGACGACTGCCGACAACGTCGTGCCGCATCGCTTCCAGATTATCGCTATACAACCAGCGCATACGCTCGAAGTTGCTCGGGTTGCCAACGTCCATCGCGTTGGCGATCGTCCGCACAGACGGCCGCGGCACAAACTTCCCCGTAGAAAGGTACTCCGGCACCACGTCGTTGACGTTGGTTGCGGCCACAAACCGCAGGATCGGCAGCCCGGCGCGCTTGGCCATCAACCCGGCCGTGAGATTGCCGAAGTTGCCCGACGGCGTGCACACGACGATCTCTCCGTTTGCGTGTCCGACACCGGAACCGGCAGGCCTCAAGGTCTGCACGACGTCCGGATGGGCGCGGCCCAGCGCAGCGACGGCGTGGAAGTAATAGACCATCTGCGGCAACAACCGCCCGATGTTCACTGAATTCGCCGAGGTCAGCCGCACCCGCCTGCGCAGCCGCGCGTTTCCAAACGCCTCTCGTGTGAGACGCTGACACTCGTCGAAGCTCCCGGCCACTGCGTACGCCCGCACGTTCCCCCCTTCCGCGTTGAACATGGTCAGCTGCGCTTCTTGCGTGGGACTGACGCGCCCCTCTGGATAGAGCACGACGACGCGCGTGTGAGGAACGCGGTGGAAGGCATGCGCCACGGCGCTGCCCGTGTCGCCGGAAGTAGCGACCAGCACGGTGAGCGGCCGATCGCCGGTATCGAGCGCGGCCATCAGCCGCGCCATCGTGCGCGCGCCCACATCCTTGAATGCAAGCGTCGGTCCGCGAAACAGCTCGAGCGCGTAGATCCCCGGCTCCACTTCGACGAGCGGGATCGGAAAATTCAACGCCTCAACGACGACCGCTTCAAAAGCGGTCGCGTCCATCTCCCCGCGCGTGTATGGCCGCAAGGTGCGGTAGGCAATCTCGGTCAGCGTGCGGTCCGGCAGCCGCTCTAGTTCGCGGTCCGACCACCGTTCGATGGACTCGGGCACGTACAGCCCGCCGTCAGGCGCCAGGCCTTCGACGAGCGCCTGATGAAACGACACGCCGGACGCGCTCGGGCGCTCGCCCTGTCGAAGCGTGGTTACGAAGCGCATGTGGAGAGCACGCGGGCGCCCTCGGGAGCAATCGGCGAAATGTAGGTCTGCGGATCGCCGCCCATTTCGGCGCCGACTGACGCCTTCATCCCCTGAGCGACCCTCGACGCGATGGCTCGGCTCGCACACAGCGCGAAGAGCGAGGGGCCAGACCCCGAGAGGCTGCAGCCGAGCGCGCCTGCCTCGACGGCAGCCTGCTTGATCGCGGCCAGCCCCGGCACAAGCGACGCGCGCCGGGGCTCGGCAATCGTGTCTTCGAGCGCTCGGCTGATCAGAGCAAAATCGCCACGGTGCAGTCCGTCGACGAGCGCGCCGAGGTTCGCCCACTGCTGGACGGCGGCGGCGAGGGGCACAGTGTCGCCCAGGAGCGCCCGGGCCCGCGCCGTCTTGATCTCCAGATTCGGGTGGACGACGACGGCGGTCAAGCCGGCCGGCACGGGCAGCTTCAGCACATCCGGTGGGCTGGGCCGCCGGACGAGCACGAAGCCGCCGCAGAGGCATGGTGCGACATTGTCGGCGTGCGCCGAGCCTGCGCCGAGCCGCTCGCCTTCAAGCGCGCAGGCGATCAGCGTCTCGACCGACGCGCGCGCCCCCACCAGGGCGTTCACCGCCACGACGGCGGCCGCCGCGCTCGCCGCGCTGCCGCCAAGACCGCTCGACAACGGCAGTCCCTTCCTGATCCTGAGCGACACGCCACGGGCTTCCCCGACTTCCGTCAGGAGTGCCAGCGCCGCTACGCTCGCGGTATTGCAGGCCGCGGCGCGCGGCAGCTGTCCGCCATCCCCGGCGATATCTTCGATGACGACGCCCGGCGCGCTGCCTGCCACGAAGCACGCCGTGACCTCGTCGCCCGGCGCTTCGAGCGCAAGGCCGAGAACGTCGAAACCGCACGCGACGTTTGACACGGTCGCGGGCGCGAAGGCAGTGACGGACATCATCGCTTGTAGTAGAGGCTGATCGTCGGGATAAGGTACTCGCGGAACGCGCGATCGAAATCGTAGGCGGGTTGAAAGCCCCAGTCAGCTCGCGCGGCCGCGTCGTCTACGTCCGAGGGCCACGAGTCCACGATCCCCTGCCGTCTCTCGTCAATCTTATCCGTGATTTCGTCCCCGTGAAACGCGGCGCCTTGCTCACCAGGTAGCTGCTGACCTTCAGCCGTCGGCAGGCGGTCGAGCCGAAGGTGCTCGACGTGCATGCCGTTGTGCGAGCCTTCGAGCCCATCCTGCAGCGCCTGACCCTCGATGTAGTCCTGCGGCTGCGCACGGAGGGGCCCGCACCGATGGCCCGGGTGGAGCCAGGCCAGATCGAGCAGATCGTGATGAACCTCGTCGTCAATGCGCGGGACGCACTACCCGAGGACGGGACCATTGACGTGCTGGTGGACACCATGGAGGTCGGCGGGGGTGGCGAGGCGAAGTACTTCGAGATTCGGCCTGGTCGCTACGGGCGCATCGCCGTCCGAGACACGGGCGTCGGCATCGATCCACCGCTGCGCCACCAGGTGTTCGAGCCGTGTTTCTCGACCAAGGATCCGGCAAGAGGCTCCGGCCTCGGCCTCTCGATCGTCTACGGCATTGCCAGGGAGGCCGGCGGCACGGTCACCTTCACGACCGCACCCAACCAGGGGACGACCTTCGAGGTACTGCTGCCGATCGTCAAGGTTGAAGAAGCCTGACGCCCAGGGCGTCGAAGAAACGCGCCCATCATTGGCCACTGTTTGGCGAGGTGATACACGAGGAGGGTCCGCGCGGCGATTGTTTCGGGAAGCGAGGCGAGGCTGCCCAGGTGTCGCGCCCTGCGATCGGTGTCAAGTGACAAGACGGTCTCTAGACGGAATTTCTGCTGCTGCGAGACGAGCGTCTCGGTCAGGCGGCCGGCCGGCGGCGGGACGCGACATCAGCGAGTCTTTCGAATGGACAGTCGAACCCGTCGAGGATCTGATCGAACTTCAGGCCCCTCGCGTACGCGAGGGTGTAGCACGCCACGTCGTCCGGCGCCGGCGGCGGACCGCCCGGATATGGGAAGTCGTTCGGGTGATTCTGCGGCTCGAACATGCCCATTACGTGCGTGCAGCACGGCTGCGCAGCAGTCACCACGTACGATCCGGAGTGATAAGCCTCTCCCCCACCATGGAGGGCGCTGTCGCGCGATGCACGACCACGCGCCCCCTGATGGGGATGTTCACGAACTTCGTCGCCGTGAGGAAGTCCGGTTGATCCGAGAGCAGGACGTAGCCGCGCAACTGCTCTCGTGGGCCTGTGATCGTCGTCCTCCGATCTGTGCTTCGGGCGCGACCGCGCCCCGGGCCAGCAGCAACCCGATCACGAGAACAGGCGTAGCACAGATCCTAGACCTGCCATCATGCGCTTCAATATGGCCACCTCCAGGCGTCAGTCCGAGTCCGTTTGACTTCCAAGCTCTCACTTATCACTTTCGAAGTCCACGGCGACGATGGAGTCACACAAGGCGGTGCCAAGCTGGACGACGGGGACATGCGTCGGGTTCTTCTGGTAGGCGTCCAACGCGGCACGATCGCGAAACTTCACGGCGAGGCCTGTGTCGTACGACCGAGGCGAGCGGACAAGGTCGGCGCCAACCCTGAGATCGATGATGCCGTCAATCCCAGCCAGGTCGCGCAGCCGTTCGCGATGCTCACTCCGTACTGCCTCGGCGACTTCAGCTTTGTACTTGAAACACACCATGTGAATCAGCATGGGCACGTCCACTCATTTCATCCCGATCATCCGCATCTGATCCGAACTCGCGGAGGATGTTTACGCCCGCGTTGGCGCCGACGCCGACAAACCCTTCGCGAACGACGTCACTGCCGGCGTAGCTTTTCGGGTACCACGCGTTCGCAATGCCGGCGCCGAACACTTTGCGACGAAGGTCGACACGCGGAACACCACACGGCCGTTGTCGCAGTGCATCACGAACCCTCGGCCGATCGCGTGTCTTGTGCGCCGCCGCCCGCCGCTGCAGCCGCACGGCTCCCAGAGCACGCGATGGCGTAGTACGGCGCCCGGTCGTGTGTCCGATCACGTCGGAAGCAAGCCCTGAGCCACCACGTGCGCCAGGAATCGCCTTCCGGATCTGCGGTCGTCGTCTTCCTAGTCTGGCGGGAACTCCGCCATCTTGTCGATGATCGCCGCACCCGGGTCGAGCACGTACAGCCCTGGAGAGAGCACCGACGAGTAAACGAACTCATGAAACAGGTCGGCTGGCGGCAGCGGCACGCTGTGTCGCGCGCCGGCAGTTTAAGGGATCAGCAGCCCAGAAGGCACCGCATTGTTTGCTCTTTGGACCTGCCGCGCCGCTGTGGCAGCATGATAGCGAGCCTGGGATGGTCGACGAGAAGTCCTTGAAATCGGCGTACGACCTCGCGATGGAGCGCCTCCGGAAGAGCGACGAGGCCGCCGGAGTCGAGTGGCGCCCGCTGACCGATGCACAAAAGGCCGCGATAGCGGAGGTTCGCAATTTCTACGACTCGAAGATCGCAGAGCAGGAAGTGCTTCATCATTCGCAGCTCGGCAAGACGCTCGATCCAGGCGAACACGCCGCGCT
Source organism: Vicinamibacterales bacterium (assembly GCA_965197865.1). Classification (GTDB taxonomy): domain Bacteria; phylum Acidobacteriota; class Vicinamibacteria; order Vicinamibacterales; family CAVVIG01; genus CBDANZ01. Next base: position 267,845 of record CBDANZ010000004.1, on the reverse strand, counting down.
CGAAGAAGGATATCGCCGCGACCGCGAGCGACTATCGTCCGAACGCGACGCGAAAATCGAGAAGGTCCGCCGCGGCGACTCTAATCGATAGGGGGGGGGCTGTGCCCGTGCGAGCGACTGGGTGAGCACGGCGCATATGCTGACAAGGGCGGATGCCACGGGGACGACCAGAAGAGAACGAGTGTGCACAACGAGCTCTCCTCATGATCTGATTGATCCCAGATGATCTGATTGATCCCAGGTGGTTCGTTCCGCCGGACAACCAGGGATGCTAGCACGTCACAAGCCCCTTGGTATCAATGCCCGCCGAACACGACGAACCCGCGCTTGCGCAGGCTGTCAGCCAGCATCACCTCCAATTGTTTCGCCTTTTCGAAAGACATCGGGTTCAAGTGCGCGTACAGCTTCGGCACGAGCCGCTCACCGAACCGCCTCACGACGCGCGCGGCCTTGACACCCTGCTTGTGGTTCTGAAACCGCCGGCCCGGCGAAAGCCCGGTCATGCCGACGTAGTACCCGGCCTTCCCATCACCTCTTGGGTCGCGCAGATACACGACGTACACGGAGTAATGGGACACCCCAATGTCAGCTGAACCTAGTCGCCAATCTCGGGTGCCCCGAGCGTGGACTCGGCGAATGGCAGCGCATCGGTCAGCTCGCGCGCCTGCAGCATGCGTGGGACGCGGTCGATCGGCTCGAGCGGCTTGATCTCGTCAGAGCCATTGGCCGTCTGAAGCTCCTTAAACTTGCGTGCCTTCACGAGAACGTTGCCTTCGAGCGATCCGACCGCCTGGTTATAAGACTCGAGAACCGATCTGAGGCGGCTGCCGAGCGCGTCGAAATGGCCGCCCAGCACGCGGACCGAGTCGTACAGGCCGCGTCCCAGCTCGCTGATCTTCCTCGCGTTCTCCTCCATCGCTTCCTGCTGCCAGCCGTACGCCACCGCTCGCAACAACGCGATGAGCGTGGTCGGGCTGGCGGGAATGACCCGCAGCTCCACACCGAACTCGATGAGCGACGGATCCTGTTCGAGTGCGGCGCTGAAAAACATCTCGCCCGGCAGGAACATGACGACGAACTCGGGACTGGGATACACGTTGGCGGCGTAGTCTTTCGCAGAGAGCTGCGTAAGGTGCGTCCGGACCTGGCGCGCATGGTCGGCCAGCAGCGTCTGACGCGCCGCCTCGTCGGGCGCCTCAAGCGCTTTCAGATACGCGTCGAGCGGCGCCTTGGCATCGACGACGACGTGCTTGCCGCCGGGAAGGTGAATGACGACGTCGGGCCGCATCCGGCGCGCTCTGTCACCTCTGTCTCCCTGGTCCCGTTCCGACCCGGACGAGACTGCCGTGATGGTCTGCTGCTCGTCAAAATCACAGCGTTCGAGCATGCCGGCGAGTTCGACGACGCGTTTGAGCTGGAGCTCGCCCCAGCGGCCGCGGACGCCGGGCCGCTTGAGCGCGTCCACGAGCCGAGCGGTTTCGCCGCGTAGGTCGCGGCCGAGCGTGTCGAGCGAGGCGATGCGCTCCATGAGCGCCGCGCCGCTTTCGATGCGCCGCCGCTCCGAATCCTTCAACTCGTGGTCCACTTGCTCGAGCACCTTCGTCAGCGGCGCCACGAGAGCCTCGATGGCCTTCCGGCGCGCATCGATGTCGGCCGTGGTTTCGGCGCGGGCCTCGCGCAGACGCGTTTCAGCCAAGTCGAGGAAGGAGCGATTGTTCGTCTGCAGCGCCTCGGCGCTCATCGACTTAAACGCCTCGCGCAGCCGCGCCTCGGCCTGGTGATACGCCTTCAACCGCTCCGCGTGAACGACGCGCTCTTTTTCCAGTTCGAACTGGAGGCGGCCCTGCGACGAGCGCGACGCCAGCCACCCGACGAGCGCTCCAGCAGCGAACCCAAGCGTAAGGGCGATGACGAATGACAATTCCAAGGGCAATCTAGCAAGAAGTATCTCATGCGGCCCGCTATCGCGACACGACAAACGCCAGCCACGACTCCGGGAGTTGGAGCTCTGCGGCGTGGATGGCCGAGGCGATCGACTCCTGCTCTCGCCTCCGCGCATGTTCCGGCGCAGTCTGCGCTGCTAATCCGGCGCCCCGGGCGCGAAGACCTCTGGTAATCTCCCGCAGCGCGCGCCGCGCCGCAATTTGCGCGTGTCGCCCCTGGTCCACGAAGCGGCCGGTCCCATTCTGCGTGGCCGCGCGCGCGCTGGCGCGTTCGCCGCGCAACCGCTCGAGGCGGGCGAGGTTCACCGGCTCGAAGGGCAGCGTGAATTGAAAACGGGCCGTGGACGCGGTATCGAGCTGACCCGCCGCTTGAAGCGCGCGCTCGCGGGCCAGACCCCTGTGATAGCACTGGAAGCAAAGTGCGCGGGCGCGGGCCTCCCCGCATCTAGGGGCCTCACGCCTGAGGGCCTCTCGACAGGCGAGACACAGCGCCTTAGGGCGTCTGCCTTCAAGCTCGCCGCCTGGAAACGTAATCCATTCTCCATCAACGAGTTCTGGTCCTCTGGCGGTCTGGCTAGTGAGCATGCACGCAGTGTAAACGCGGGGTGTGACAGGGGAGGTCACACTTCGAGGGTTGGATACTTCGTGCTGAGTGCGGGGGCTGCGTGCCCGCTATTTCACTGGAATCATCAGATGGCGATACGGCGTATTCGGCCACATCACGTACGGCCGCTTCGGGTCGTCGCGTGTCGTCAGATACCCCTCGAAGCGGTTCCCGATGTTGAGGACCATGACGTGAGGGCCGGTGTCGACCCAGGTGTGTTCGGCGGTCAGTCCCGTGGCAAACGGGTCGTCGTTGGAGGCGTCGGAGCCCCCCTCAACATGTACGCAAAGCCCAATCTTGTCGGCGGGGGGATCCTTGTGCTGCAGCCAAGCGGTCACCCATTCCAACCCGTTGCTGTCGACGCACATCGGGTCCAGGCCTGGAGATGGACCGTCGGGATGCAGGTCCATCAGATTAGTGTCCTTGCGTACCGTCCTGACCTGCATCTTCTCGTCCAAGGCGATGATCGTCACATTCGCCGAGGCAGCTCCCGGCGCGGCCGACGTGGCGCCCGCAACGGATCTCCGCATTAGTCGTCTGAGGGGTCACCGGGCCGACCGATGGCGGCGCTGGCGCGCGCGCAGCCGCAGAAAGAGTCGTAGCTTCCTGCGCTGACGGCGCAGGCTGTGACGTGCAGCCGGCCAGTATCAACGAAAGAAAAGAATAGCGCTGAAGATGATCCGATGAGCCATGGGGTCTCCTCGCGGGGAGCGTCGTCAGCGTGACTTGACGCCGAGCTCTTTCAGCTTGGCAACGATATCCGCGCCGGCCGTCCCCGTGCTGACTGCTTTGTCGATGGCCTGGATCTTACCGTCCGGCCCGATATAGAACGTCCAGCGCCGGGCCAAGCCCGCGGGGCTTAGCACGCCGTAGTTTGTGGCCGCCTGTTTGGACGGATCGCTCAACATCGGGAAATCGGCCTTCTCCTGGTCCGCGAACGCTTTGTTCACTTCCGGTGGATCGACGCTGATCATGAAATACGCGACATCGAACCTCCGAATTCCCTGACCGCTCTCACGGAGCGATCGGCATTCGGCCGTTCAACCACCAGTGAACGCTTTCGGGAACCACGCGAGAACGACGGTTTTTCCCTTCAGTCCCGACAGCGAGTAGGTCTTGCCGTCGGTGCCGGGCAGCGTGAAGTCCGGCGCCTGATCCCCCACGCTCAGCTCCTGGGCCAGTGTCGGACGGGACGTCAGCAATCCGCCGATGATCGTGAACGCGAGCGACAGCAGCCACAGCCCTTTCCTCATACAACCCTCCCTTGCGTCAACCGAGAAGTTAACACGCCACGCCCTCGTTCGTCCAAGGTGGGCGGCCCGCCCGCGGGGCACGGCCGAAGCCCCGCCCTGCACCCGCCGCCCCGAAAAGAGTCTAGCCACCTGCGTGCACATCGAGATAGGCAACGACATTTCCACAGTCGGCCAGAAACCGCTCGAAGTCTGGGAACGTGATCGTGAGCGTCGCCGTGTTGACGTTCGGGTGAAACGAGATGCGCGAAGCCGACTTCAAGTCGCGATCGAGAAACACCCGAACGTGACGTTCGCGATCGTTGATCAACCCGAACGGCGAGACCGATCCGGGCATCACACCGAGATAGCTCATCAACCGCTCGGGTGACGCGAAGCTCAGTTTGCCGTCGCCAACCTGGTTCGCCACCGCGCGGAGGTTTGCTCGCTTGGTGTGGGCGATGATGACGAGGTAGTGCCGGCTGCCCTTCTGGTTTCGCAGAAACAGGTTCTTGCAGTGCATCGCATCGATGCTGACCCAGTACCCATTGGCCTCCTCCACGGTCGCAACAGGCGGATGCTCGTAGCGCTCGTAGACGACTGCAAGCGACGCGAGGCGATCGTAGACGGCCTGCTGTTGGAGGTCGTCGGTCACAAGCCGCAGTTCGTCAGTCACAAGCCACAAGTCGTCGGTCACGAGCCGCAGGTCGGCAGGCACGAATCACAACTTGCCCTCTACACTACCCTTCTACAGTACCAGCACCGCGGCGCCCTGTAGACGCCCTTCTCGCAGATCCGACAACGCGCGGTTTGCATCGTCGAGCGCGTATGGAGTGACCATCGTCTTGATGGGCTTCCTAGCGGCCAGCGCGAGAAAGTCGCGTGCGTCCTGACGCGTGAGGTTGGCGACCGATCGAACGATCCGTTCCTGCCAGAGGAGACGGTAGCGGAACGCGGGAATGTCGGTCATGTGAATGCCGGCGCACACGACGGTGCCACCCGGCTCGACGTTGCTTAGCGCCTGCGGCACCAGCGACCCGACGGGCGCAAAAATGATTGCCGCGTCGAGCGGCTGGGGCGGCGGTTCGGTCGATGGCCCCGCCCATACAGCGCCCAGGCTTCGCGCGAACTGCTGTGCGGCCTCGTCTTCCGGCGAAGTGAACGCATACACTTCGCGGCCGTCGAGCACGGCCAGCTGCGCGATGATGTGCGCCGCCGCGCCAAACCCGTAGATGCCCAGCCGGTTTGCATCGCCGGCCATCCGATACGCGCGGTATCCGATCAAGCCGGCGCAGAGCAGCGGCGCCGCCTGAAGGTCGCTGCAAGCGTCCGGAATCCTGAACACGAAGCGTGCGTCGGCTACCGTGTAATCGGCATACCCGCCGTCGAGGTGACAGCCTGTGAACCGCGCTTGCGCGCACAGATTCTCGCGGCGCGCGCGACAGTAGCGGCAGCGCCCACACGAGTACCCGAGCCACGGGATGCCCACGCGATCGCCGACCGCATGCCCGCTGACGCCGTCGCCGACCTCATCGACGCAGCCCACAATCTCGTGACCCGGCACGATCGGAATCTCCACGTCCGGCAGTTCGCCGGACACGACGTGAAGATCGGTCCGGCACACGCCGCACGTACGCACTTTCACGAGCACCTCGCCGGACAGCGGCACCGGCCGGGCACGCTGCAGCAGCTCGAGGACACCCGCGCCGGCCTCGGTCAGCACCATCGCTCGCATCTCCGGTGAATTATGACTCGAAGGCCTTGAGCCTCGAGAAGATCATTGAAAGAAAAGATAGATCGTCATGATCCAGGCGACTGCCACAATAAACGCGCGAACGTAGCGCGGGCTGATGCGCCGCGCGGTTGCTGCGCCAGCGTAACCGCCGACGACGCCGCCTGCGACCATGACGAAACCGGGCGTCCATGCGACGAGGTCGTGGACGATGACCTCAGCGAGCGCGACACCGTTGATAGCAACGGCCATCATCGCTTTAAGGCCGTTCATCTGGTGTGATGTTGGTCATGCCGGCGATCGGCATCGTGGCAAACATCATGATGCCGATGCCGCCGCCAAGATAGCCGCCGTAGATCGCAATGACGAGCTGAAGGAGCAGCGCCCACGCGGGAAACCCAGATCGCGTGCTGGGTGCTGTCCGGCTGGCCGCGCCAAACCTGACGGTCGCCGCGGCGAGCAGCATTAGCCACGGGAGCAGCCGCATGAAGCTGACGTCGGAGGTGCGCACCAACAGAAACCCGCCAAAGAGACCGCCGGCGACACTCACCGCGCCCAGCAGTACGGGCAACGCGCGGAAGGCCACGATCTCGCGCCGATCGGTGAGCGCGCTCGACGCAGACGCCGGCCACAGCACGAAGGTCGTCGTCACGCTCGCCGAGACGGGCGAAACGCCCGCATATAAGAGCGCAGGCAGCACAATGAAGGAACCGCCCCCGGCAACCGAATTCAGCGCGCCGCCGAGAAGCGCGGCAAGAAACAGGAAGACAGTCACCAGCGCCGAGCTGATCGTCCTGTCGCGGTCATCATCGACACGGCCGCTTGCTGCCGCTGCGGATCAATCTACAGGAGAGGGTCGCTCTGGCGGATGCGGTCGCCCGACTTCACCAGGATCTGGGTGATCTGTCCTTCGATCTGCGGATGAATGGTCGTCGACCGCAGCGACTTGAGGATCCCCACGTACTCGGTCGCCTATTCGAGCGGGCAAAGACTCGCGGCTTCGAGCTTCACGCGGTGGGCGGAAACGCCAGGCCGCTGGGCGGACCCGACGCTTCACGACCGCACCCGGATGTGGCGGCCGACACGATAACGACTGCGGCTGCCACAGCCCTATGGCAGCGCATGGCCCGCATGACTCTCTTGGAGCGAGACTGGATTCGTTGGCCGGAGCGTTCAGGGTAGCACCATCTTGGGATTTGATTATCTGAGGATTTGAGAATTTGCTCCGTTTCGTCCGCCTCCTCCAGAGTCACACCAAGGTTTAGCGATGAACTCCGCTCGCGATCGCTCGCTAAAAAATCCAGGGAGGGGCTGTCACTCGGCTCTCGGAGTGGAGAATCCATATACCTCTGAGCCATCAAGCATATCGACTGGAAGCAAGCCTCCATCGGTCACTCTACAGGGTTCCGAAACCGCTAGGCTAGCTGACGTAGAATGAGGAAGGCTATTGGACCTTCGTCCAATGGACCCTAGCCGGTAGGAAGGGCGAGGCGGAGTATCCTCCAAATCCTCAAATCCCAAGATTGTACAATTCCCTCGTGCCCCGCAACGCCGAGGTGATTCGCCAGTGGACTATCTTGCGCGAAATCGAGAGCGCGCGCGGCAGCGGATTCACCATCGACGACCTCGCGTCACTCTGCGGCGTGACGACGCGCACGATCCGGCGCGATCTGCAGGCGCTCGAGGAAGCTGGATTCCCGATCTACGACGACCGTTCGCACGACGATGGGCGCACGAGATGGCGCCTAAACGGCCAAGCATTCAAGGGGCTGGCGGCCGGGCTCACGCTGTCGGAGCTAAGCGCGCTGTACTTCAGCCGCACGCTGCTCGAGTCGCTGGCTGGCACTCCGTTTCGAGACGAAGTCGAACGCGCGTTCGACAAACTTGCTTCGGCCTTGACGCCGCACATGCGGCAGTTCCTGGATCAGTTGCCGCGCGTGATTGCCGCCAAGCCTGATCCCATGCGCCGGCGTTCCGCGGACGACGCCTCCCGACAGCAGATCATCGCCCGCGCGCTCGAGGCCACGCTCAACTACCGGCAGACGGCGCTCGTCTATCACTCGAAGTCCAGCGAGCGGACCAAGACGTACCTGGTGCACCCGTATCGACTCGCGTACGCGCAGGGTGGTCTGTATCTGCTGGCCTTCGTGCCCGAGTACGGCGAAGTGCGGACGTTCGCCGTCGAGCGGATCGAGGAGATCTCCCTGCTGGAGGAACGCTTCACGCCCATCGAGCAGCTGCCCGACACCGCCTTCCCGAACTCGATCGGCGTCCACTCGGGACCGCCCGAACACGTCGAGATCGACTTCCAGCCGGCGGTCGCCGACTACGTCCGGGCCCGCGAGTGGCACCATTCGCAGAGCGTCGCCAGCGCCGCCGACGGCGGCGTGCGGATGACGCTCCACGTGTGCCTCGACCAGGCGTTGCGAAGCTGGATCTTGAGCTTCGGCCCCTTCGCGCGCGTCGTGTCGCCCGATCCCCTCGCACGCGACATTGCCGAGCAATTCGAAGAGGCCCGGGCGCGGTACCCGCACCACCGGCCCTACCTGCGCGACGTGCCCTAGCTGCCCATGATCCGTCTGCTGGCCATCGACATCGACGGCACGCTGCTCGACAGTCACGGCCGCATTCCCGACGCCCACCGCCACGCGCTGGCCGAGGCGTCGGCACGAGGTGTCGCGATCGTCCTGGCCACGGGCCGAAGCTTTCACTTCACCCGCCCGATCGCTGGGGCGCTGAACCTGGCGCGCACGCTCATCGTGAATAATGGCGCCCTCGTGAAGGATGCCGGCGGCGCGACGCTTCTTCGCTACGTGCTACCGCGCGACACCGCACGCCAGGTGCTCACCGAAACGCGCGCTTTCGAAGAAAGCGTCGCGCTCGTATTCGATCGGCTCGGCGCGCCCCCTGATCCCGCTGGCACGGCAAGCCCGGGAAGCCCCGAAATCCCGGGAGACGATGCCGAGCGGAAGATCGTCTACGAGCGCATGGACTGGACCCATCCGAACCGGCGTGGCTATTACGAGAAGAACAAGGCGTTCATCGCCGCGGCGTCTCCGCTTGCCGACGCGCTCACCGAAGATCCCATCCAGGTGATGTTCAACGGCGACGTCGAGTCGATGCGAGCGCTCGTCGAGGAGCTCGGTCGGACGTCGATCGCCACACGGTTCTCGGTTGCTGTCACCGAGTACACGCATCGTGATTTTTCAATAGTCAATGTGAACGCGGCGGGCTGCTCGAAGGCCACAACGCTCGCTCGATGGGCGTCTGGCGAAGGGTTCGCGCGCGACGAGATTATGGCCGTGGGCGACAACCTGAGCGACATCGAGATGCTGAAGTTTGCAGCCACGCCGGTGGTGATGGGCAACGCGCCGGATGTCATGAAGAGCACCCGTCCGTTCCATGTGACCGGTAGCAACGACGAAGGCGGGCTCGCCGATGCGATCAAACGTTTCATTCTAACCGATAAGTAGTCTGCCGTTCTGCAATATCATCATTCCAAGCCCATGAGAACAAGCCTCGCTCCGTCCGCTCGCCGCGCCGAAGGTCGGTCGGTTCGATCGGCCAGCGCTCGAGCCGGCGCCGATCCCGCCGCACGGGAGGAGAAGAAGAAGATCAGCAAGGCCGCCTGGGAGGAAGCTCGCGCGCTGGTCTGGAAGCATCGCCGGCGCCTGGCCGTGGGGCTTGCAGTCATGGTCGTCAACCGGCTTGCCGGCCTGGTGCTTCCGGTAACCTCGAAATATCTTATCGACGACGTGATCGGCCAGCAGAACTGGGATCTGCTGCCGACGCTGGCGCTCATCGCGGGGGCCGCAACGCTCGTCGAGGCAGCGACCTCGTTTGCGAACTCGCAGATTCTCGGCGTCGCCGCGCAACGGGCCATCACCGACATGCGCAAGCGCCTCGAGGCGCACGTCATGAGGTTGCCGGTCCGCTATTTCGACTCGACGAAAACCGGCATCCTTATCTCACGGATCATGACCGACGCCGAGGGCATCCGGAATCTTGTCGGCACGGGTCTCGTCCAGTTGACCGGCTCCACCCTCACCGCGGTGATAGCGCTCGGCATCCTCTTTTACCTCAACTGGCACCTGACGGTCGTCACCATCGTCGTGCTCGGCATCTTCGGTGGCGGCATGGCGATTGCTTTCAAGCGTCTGCGCCCACTGTTTCGCGAGCGCGGTCAGATTAACGCCGAAGTTGCCGGCCGGCTCGCCGAAGGCCTGGGCGGCGTCCGCATCGTCAAGGCCTACACTGCCGAGAAACGCGAAGAGCTGATCTTCGCAAGAGGCGCTCACCGGCTGTTCCGAAACGTGGCGAAGTCGCTGACCGGCGTCTCGACCGTCGGCGCCTTTTCGTCCGTGGTGATTGGCGCGATCGGGATCTCGATGATGCTCGTCGGCGGAGGCGCGATCCGCGCCGGGACGATGACGGTCGGCGACTTCGTCATGTACCTAACGATGACCGCGCTCATCACGGTGCCGGTCATTCAGCTCGCCAGTATCGGTACGCAGTTGACTGAAGCCTTTGCCGGCCTCGATCGCATCCGCGAGATTCGCCGGATGGCCACCGAAGACGACGAGGATGCCGGCCGCGCGCCGCTCGCCGACCTTTGCGGCGGAGTCGAATTCGACGACGTCAGTTTCGAGTATACCGCCGGAGTGCGCGTCCTCGAGCACGTGTCGTTCCGGGCGCCGGCCGAGTCGACCACTGCGCTGGTCGGCTCGAGCGGCTCCGGCAAGAGCACACTGATGAGCCTCGTGATGGCCTTCAACCGGCCGCTGTCGGGCCGGGTGCTCCTGGACGGCCGCGATCTGACGACCCTGCGGCTTCGCGATTACCGCTCCCACCTGGGCGTCGTGCTACAGGATAACTTCCTCTTCGACGGCACGATTGGCGACAACATCGCGTACGCCAAACCACACGCCACGCGCGAGGAGATTGTTGCGGTCAGCCGGATTGCGCACTGCGACGAGTTTATTCAAGGGTTCGAGAAAGGCTACGACACGATCGTCGGCGAGCGCGGTGTGCGGCTGTCTGGCGGCCAGCGCCAGCGGGTCGCGATTGCACGGGCGACCCTGGCGGACCCGAAGATCCTGATCCTCGACGAGGCGACCTCGAGCCTCGACAGCGAAAGTGAAGCACTGATTCAGGACGGCCTCAGGTCGTTGCGCCGCGGCCGAACGACGTTCGTCATCGCTCATCGACTCTCGACGATTGTCAGCTCGGATCAGATTCTCGTGCTTGAGCACGGCGAGATTGTCGATCGCGGGACGCACCAGGAGCTCCTGGCCAAACGGGGCCGGTACCGGCAGCTGTACGACAAGCAGTACCGGCTCGAGCGCGATCGGTTCATCAACCCGGGCGAAGACTTCACGCCGGATCCGGAGGTCGTCGTGCATCCCGTGCGAACGAGCGACACGCTCTGATCTGGAGAGTGAAGATTTCACATGGTGACTGTGCAGAAGCGCGTGATCGGGAGCCTCGCCAACCCGCGCGAAGAATGGGCCGTCGTCGGTGTGAGAGGGGCGATCGGCGGCTACCTGGCGGCGCTGGTCATCGAGAAGCTGGCGCGCCGCGATTCCAGTCGACGAGTAGTACGGTTCAGGTGCTGAAGCTTGTCGCGTGCAGCTCCACGCCAGTCGAGATCGCAGGCGTGCTGATCCTCATGCCCGGACTTGCGTCGCTCGTCGGGCTGCTCTACGCGATCTATCTCCTCTGTCTCGGCCCGGCGACGGTGGTCAGGACTCCGTCAGATCAAGTGGTGCCGTTCGTCGTCGTCTCCGCGCTCGCCCTTCTCGTTATCAACATCATCCTCAGCTTGGTGTTCTCGAGGTCTGCGGGCCCGCATATCTGACCTACCGATTCGCGTTTATACTTATGTAATGAGGCCAGCCACTAACGCGTTGAGCGCCGCGCTTGTCTTCTCTCTTGTGGCCTGTTCGGGCGCGGCTCAGTCGGTGCGGCGGCAGACACCCACCGACGTAGTTGCGACTGTGGGATCCTCAGCGATCGCGTTGGCGGAACTCGACAATCGAGCATTGTCGCGACCGGCTGGCGCCTTCGGTCGTGTCTCGCTCGCGCAGGCGCTGTACGAAGCGCGACGCGCCGTGCTCGATGAGATCGTCGGCAACCGCCTGATTGATCTCGAAGCGAAGGCGCGAGGCATCGACCGCACCGAGCTCGTCGAGCGAGAAATCACGGCCAAGGTCAGCGTGAGTGACGGCGACGTGGCCCAATGGTACGCAGCGAATCAGGCACGCGTGGAAGGAAGAACGCTCGAACAGGCCAGCGCACTCATCAGACCGATGCTTGTTGCGGAGCGCACCGAAACCGCGCGCACCGCGTATCTCGATCGTCTCCAGAAGAACACCGCGGTGACGATCACCCTCGAGCCAACGCGATTCGAAGTCGCCGAGGCCGGACGACCGGCGAAAGGACCGGCGAAGGCACCGGTTCAGATCATCGAGTTTTCAGACTTCGAGTGTTCGTACTGCCTCCGCGCGGGCCCGACGGTCGCCCAGGTCCTCAGCACGTACGGAGATCGGATCCGGTTCGTGTATCGCCATTACCCGTTGCCGAACCATCCGAACGCCCGCCCATCGGCAGAAGCATCCGCGTGCGCCGAAGAGCAGGGTAGATTCTGGGAGTACCACGATCGACTTTTCGCCAATCAGTCCCAGCTCGGCAGCGACGATCTAAAGCGGCATGCCGCCGAGCTCGGGCTTGAGGCGGAGAAGTTCAACACCTGTTTCGATTCACGCACGTATCAGAAACGGGTGGAGGCCGACATCGATGCGGCGAACGCCGCAGGCGTGTCAGGCACACCCGCCTTCTTCATCAACGGCCGGATGCTCAGCGGAGCTCAGCCCTTCGAGCGCTTCAAGAGCGTCATCGACGAAGAACTATCACGCCAGAAGCGATGAGATTGCTGATTTTGGATCGATCCAATCCGCAGTCTCATCGATACAGTGGAAGCCCTTTCACGACCGACACGACGACGGCGGCGAATGTGGCGAACAGGCAGAGGGCCGCGCCGAGCAAGTGATCTCCGCGCTCGCGCGTCAGCGGGTTGAAGAAGACCGACGTCGCGTATCCCCCGAGGAACCCGCCGGCGTGCGCGTAGTTGTCGACGCCGGGCATGATCAGGCCGAACACGAAGAGGATGACCGCGTATCGTATCGCCTGGCCTCGGATGAGGCGGCTGCCGCTCATCCGGCCGTAGTGCACGAGGGCGCCGAGGAGGCCGAAGATCGACGCCGAGGCGCCAATCGTGAAGCTCGCGCCGCCAATCAACGGCACTCCGGGGAAGTAGGCGCCCGCCGCCGAGCTCAGAAAGAACCCGCAGACCCCCGCGACCGTGTAGATAACGACGGTCCGGCCTGGACCGATGACGTCGACCGTTGCCGGCCCCAGATCGCGCACCCACATCATGTTGAACAGGATGTGAAGGAGGCCGCCGTGCAGCCACGTGGCGCTCAGCACCGTCCACCAGCTCCCCAGCGCGAACACCGGAATCCCACCGCTCATACCGAAGAGGATCAGCGCGCGCGTGCTGGGCGCCAGAATAGACATCATGCCTGCGGCGACCCGCAGCTCGCGGCCCGACGCCAGGAGCGTCAGCCCATACAGGACGGTCGAGGCGGTGAGGACCAGCGGCACGAAGCCAAGATCGCTCCCGAGCTGCCGGAGGATCGGTGCGAACCCCCACAAACCGGGGTTGGCGCGCCCGCACGTGTAACATTTGTCGTCGCGCACGCCGACAAGCGATCCGCACGACGGACAGACGACCGAGCCGCTCGTTTTCCGGTGGAACACGTGCCCTACCTGCTTTGAAGAAGTTGTTCGGCTGTCGTGAAGCGCGGCTCGATGTCCACCGGCACGCTGGTGAGCCTATCCAGCGCCGCTTGCACAGGCGGCCGCACCACGCCAAGCCGATCACCGAGCGCCATCGCCTTCGCGTAGTCGCCTTCCGCCTGCATCGTCATGATCTCGCGCGTCAGCGCGGTCACGCCGTCCTTGATCCGATCGCGGTTCACCGCGAAGGTGCCATCGGCTGCTGCCACGAACCCGCCCTGATCGAGCAGGTAATTGAGCTGGATGGCGATGCCTTTGCCATGCGCCTCGTTGATGCCAAACCGGATCGAGCGGAAACACGATGCCAGGAACGTCGTGTAGATCGACTCGTCGAGCGGCTTCGGCAGCACACCCTTGTCGATCAGGTACTGGAGCGCAAACAACCCGGCGATGTCGGCCTTCGCCTCTTCGATGAAGCTAGACGCCTCCTTCATCTCCTGACGGACCGTCGTCTGCCGCCCCTCGACGGTGATGTCGTGCGGGCCGAGGCCGTGCATCAGCTCGTGCATCAGAATGTGGGTGAAGAAGGCTTCAAACGAGACGCCCGATTGATCTGGGCCGGCCAGGACAGTCTTCGAAATCGGCACGAGCACTCTCGCGAACTTCGCGTCCTGAACGTTTTTCAGCATCACTCGCTTGGCGCCCTTCTCGCGGAGCAACCGCTCGTCGTTCGGCAGGTTGAAGGCGGCGGTCTGCACCCCGCGATTCGCGTCGCCGGCGGCAAAGATCTCGTTGACGACCACAAGCGGAGCCAGCGCGGCCAGTTCGGGATTACGGTGCCTCGGGTCGATCGGCAGATGGTCTTCGATGTCTTGCAGCTCGCGGCTGAACCGCTGGATCTTCGCGGTCTCGGCATCGTCACGAATCGAGATGAAGGATTCGAAGGCGGCCTTGTAGTTAAAGAACTCGTCTTCGTAGACCTCGTAGGGTCCGATCGTGGGTTCGATCGCACCCTGAAGCTCCAGCCACGCGACGTCACTGGCGTAGTAGTCGTTCGACAGGAACGCGTCGGCGCGCCTGATCAGGAAGGTCCTGAGCGTCGGCTCACTTGTCAGCGCGGCCGCTTCGCGCAACAGACCCGCCGCATGAGCCAGTTCGTTCTGATACTCAACACTGTAGGGCACAATCGTGAACGCGCCGCCAGCTCCCCGCCGAATGACGGTGAAAAATCCTCTTGCGCGCGCGCGCTCGACTTCCGGCAGCGACTCGATCCAGCGCTCGAGATCGGCTTTCGTCGCGCCGACGGGATAGAAGTTGGCACCCTCCGGTTTGGGCGGCGTGCCGGCCACGAACGGCTCGTCGCGATCGAGCCTCGACCAAGGACCCTTGTTGATCAGGAAATAGTGCAGCCGCTCGCGCCCCGCCGGCGTCTGGTCCCTCACCAGATCGAGCAGCATCGCTTCGCTGCCGGCCCAGACCTGACGCAGGAACAGGGCGTCAATGGTCTTCGACGCTTCCACGAGCTTTGCGAGCACCTGACGATCGGACGACGACAGCTTCGAAATATCGGCGCCAACGTCGGTCGGCGCGAACCGATCCGTCATGCGCTGCAGCTCGGAAAGCTGCGAAGACGGCGAGGTCGCTGGCACTGGGGCCTCTTCTGTGCCGCAACCGGCGGCGGCCACGCACAGCAGCGCAAGTCCTCCAAACGCCGTTGCGAGGTTCATAACGGTTGTCATGATGACTTCGCCGCCGGTCTGCGTTCTACGTTCTGCGTTCTGTGTTCAATTGAAGAGAACGACGAACGAAGAACGAACACCTCCACTGTCAGTGGACGCCGCGCGACGTCTGCAGGGCCGCCGGATCGGCGCCGAGCCTGCGAATCGCCGCTTCCCACATCTGTTCCGGCGGCGTGCCGAAAATCAGGTCGCGGTCGACCTCGCTCATCAGCCATGCCGATGCCTCCAGCTCCGCTTCGAGCTGGCCGGGGCTCCACCCCGCATAGCCGACGATGAGCCGCGCGTGCGGCGGCGGTTCCGGCTCGAGCAGGCACCGCAGCAGATGCGGCGACGTCGAGAGATGCAGTCCATCCGCGATCCGCATCCCGCTCATGATCCCCTCTTCGCCCGACGCACCCACGAGGATCCAGCTCCGATGCGGTTCGACGGGACCTCCAATCCACAGCTGCAGTTCGCGCTCGGTCGAGACAGGCGGCTCGAGCTTGATCACCACGCGTCCGCTGGTCACGAGCGGCCGGTTGACGACGAGGCCCAGCGCCCCTTCCTCGTTGTGCCAGCAGAGCAGTACGACGGTGCGGTTAAAATTCGGATCGACGAGCTGAGGCATCGAGAGCAGCAGCGCGGGCGCGAGCGAGGAAACCACAGCCTAGATAATACCGCGCGCGCTGCTCTCAGCGTAACCGTGGGGCGGACTTTTTAGGTCCGCTGGGAGTTCTCAACCGCGATCATGATGTTTCTGCGCAGTCCGCCAACTTTTGCGCGCCTCATGGCGCTGTCCTCGAGCGCTGCCTGCAACCGAGCGTCGGTCGTCTGCGCGAGATCGACCAGCGCCGGCAGGCGCCAGGTGGGCCGCGGCTGCCATGCGGGATCGCAGGACGTGGGCGCGGCGGCGTTCCACGGGCACACTTCCTGACAGACGTCGCAACCGTAGACGTGCGATCCGATTCCCCCAGCGAGCGGCTCTGGAATGTCTCCGCGATGCTCGATCGTCAGATACGAAATGCAGCGGCGCGAATCGAGCACCCCTGGTGCGACCAGCGCCTGCGTGGGGCAGGCTTCCAGACACAGCGTGCACGAGCCGCACTGGTCGAACGCGGGTGCATCCACGTGCAAGGGGAGGCTGCAAATGATCTCTCCAAGGAACACCCACGATCCGAGCTGCGGGTTGATCAGGCACGTGTTCTTGCCGATCCATCCGACGCCAGCGTGCCGCGCGTACACCCGTTCCTGGACCGGCCCGGTGTCGACGTGTCGCGCGAGCGTCGAACCGCTCGCGCGACACGTCGCGCATCCAGTCGACGAGCGACTCGAGCCGCGCGCCAATCACGTCGTGATAGTCGTTGCCCCACGCGTAGCGCGCGATCTCGGCGCGTGAGGGGTCGGCGCGTTCGGTCGAGTACGAGTGGTCCGTGTTGTAGACGGTCGCGGTCACGATGACCGTGCGGGCCGACGGCACGACGCATCTGACGTCGGCGCGCCGATCGGCGGAGCGTTCGAGATACGACATCGACGCCGCGTGCCCGCGCGCGATCCATTCGGAAAAGAAGCCGAGCTCAGGCAGGTCCGTCGCCGGCGCGATCCCGCACGCGTCGAACCCGAGCTCGCGCGCCTTGGCTTTGATGTTGGCGGGTGTCAGCAACGAGCTCACCACAATGACACGAAGATCACGAAGCGCCGACTAGTTTGACTTCCCTGGTGCTCGTCGAAGGGATTTCATACCCTCGGTAGAGTCCGCCTCTAGGCGGACTCTTGGCCGGCTGAAGCCGGCCACTACCAATTACGGGATGGCTTCTACTGCTTGCTGACGAGCTGACGCAACACGTACGGCAGGATCCCGCCGTGGCGGAATGCGATGAGCTCCTCGGGCGTATCAATGCGTGCGATGGCCTGGAACTCAATCGGCCGGCGCTCCCCCACCTCGGCGCGGGCGCGGATCGTGACGAGGCCGCCCGGCACGAACCCTTCCGCCACACCGGAAATGTCGAACGCTTCGCGGCCCGTCAGGCCTAGCGCGGCGGCGCCCCCGCCGTCGCGGAACTCGACCGGCAGGACGCCCATGTTCACCAGGTTGCTGCGATGGATTCGCTCGAAGCTCTCAGCAATCACCGCCTGCACGCCCAGCAGGCGCGTGCCCTTGGCCGCCCAATCGCGCGATGAGCCCGACCCGTACTCCTTGCCACCGATGACCACAAGCGGCACGCCGGCGTCCTTGTATTTCATGGCCGCGTCGTAGATGGTCATCACTTCGCCGCCGGGTTGATAGACGGTCCATCCGCCCTCGGTTCCCGGCGCGAGCTGGTTCCGCAGTCGAACGTTGGCGAACGTCCCGCGTACCATCACCTCATGATTGCCCCGCCGTGCGCCGTAGGAGTTGAAATCGGACGGCGGGACGCCGCGGGCGACAAGATACCGCCCCGCCGGGCTGTCCTTCTTGATCGACCCGGCCGGCGAAATATGGTCTGTGGTGATGCTGTCACCGAGCAGCGCGAGCGCGCGCGCCCCCACCATATCGTTCAGCGGGCTCGGCCGAAGCGCGAGGCCGTCAAGAAATGGCGGGTTGCGAATGTAGGTTGAGTCGGGATCCCAGGCGAACCGATCGCCGCTCGGGATCTGCAGCGAGCGCCAGCGTTCGTCGCCGCCGAACACGTCGGCGTACTGCTCGCGGAACATCCGCGCGTTCACCGCGGCGAGCATCGTCTCCTGGATCTCGCGCCCGGTCGGCCAGATGTCACGCAGGTACACGGGGAAGTTGTCGCGCCCGGTTCCGAGCGGCTCCCGCGTGAGGTCCACCGTCATCCGACCGGCAATCGCATAGGCGACGACCAGCGGCGGCGACGCGAGATAGTTGGCGCGCACCTGCTCCTGGATCCGCCCTTCGAAGTTGCGGTTGCCGCTCAGCACCGCCGCGACGACGAGATTGCGCGCGTCCACTTCGGCCGACACCTCCTCGGGCAACGGTCCGCTGTTGCCAATGCACGTCGTGCATCCGTAGCCGACGAGATTGAAACCGATCTCGTCAAGATAGGACTGCAAGCCCGACTGCCGCAGGTACTCGGTGACGACTTTCGACCCGGGCGCGAGGCTCGTTTTCACCCACGGCTGCCGCGACAACCCACGCTCGACGGCCTTCTTCGCGAGGAGCCCGGCGCCAATCATCACGCTCGGGTTGGACGTGTTGGTGCAGCTCGTGATGGCGGCGATGACGACCGCGCCATGGTCGAGCTCAGGTCCGACCCGCGGCAGTACGGCAACGCCGCCCGGGTTGGCGTTCGGGTCACCCTCACCGAGCATCCCGGTGACCTCGGGGCTCTCTAGCGGTGCGCCTTTCTTCATGGCCGCCTGCAGCGTGCCGAGCGTCGACTCGAAGCTGCTCTTCGCCTGCTTGAGCGACACGCGATCCTGTGGCCGCCGAGGTCCGGCCAGGCTCGGTTCCACGGCGCCCAAGTCGAGTTCGATAGCCTCCGTGTACACGGGATCCGGATCGCCCGCGCGCCTGAACAAGCCCTGTGCCTTCGCGTACGCGTCGACGAGTTGCACGCGCGACTCTTCTCGGCTCGTCAGCCGCAGGTAGTCGAGCGTCAGCTCGTCGATCGGAAAAATCGCAATCGTGGCGCCGTATTCCGGGCACATGTTCCCGAGCGTCGCGCGATCCGCGATCGTCAGGTGCTCCAATCCTGGCCCGAAAAACTCGACGAACTTACCAACCACGCCGTGCTTGCGTATCCGCTCGGTAATCGTCAGGACGAGGTCGGTGGCGGTTGCGCCCTCGACCATCCTGCCTGTCAGCCGGAACCCGAGCACGGACGGAATCAGCATCGAGATGGGCTGGCCGAGCATCGCCGCCTCCGCCTCGATGCCGCCGACGCCCCAGCCAACGACGCCCAACCCGTTGATCATCGTCGTATGCGAGTCGGTGCCCACGAGCGTGTCCGGGAAGGCCACCGGGCCGTTGGGTCCATCCGCCGTCATCACCACGCGCGCGAGGTACTCGAGGTTCACCTGGTGGACGATGCCGGTGTCGGGCGGCACGACACGGAAGTTGCTGAAGGCGCTCTGTCCCCACCGGAGGAAGGCGTAACGCTCCTTATTGCGCGAAAACTCGAGCTCGGCGTTCAGATGAAACGCGCTCGGCTGGCCGAAATAGTCGACCTGCACCGAGTGGTCGATGACGAGCTCAACTGGCTGCAGCGGGTTCACGTGGTTCGGATCGCCGCCCAGTCGAACGATGCCATCGCGCATGGCGGCCAGATCGACGATGGCGGGGACGCCCGTGAAGTCCTGCAACAGCACGCGCGCGGGCGCGAAGGAAATCTCTTTCTGGGCCCGGCTCTTCAGGTCCCACCGGGCCAGCGCCTCCACATCTCCTGCCTTCACGAACCGGCCGTCCTCGTGCCGGAGCAGGTTCTCGAGCAGGATCTTGAATGAAAACGGCAGGCGCGCGATTTCGGAGTAGCCGCCCCGCTCCAGCGCTGTTAGGCTGTAGAAGTGAGCTTTACGTGCGCCGATCTGCAGGGGCTGAAGCGCTCCAAAGCTGTTCGCCGTTGACATCTGCGGTCCTCTAGAATATTCAATCGTACCACACGGAAAACGCGAACCGGTTTCGCAGCTCAAGAATGACTTCCTTAGCGTTCACCGGGTGAAGCCGTCGGATGATACGGCCGAGGTGTTCTGGCGAAGCGGTAGAATTGAAGCGATGCGTTCCAGGCTCGAAGATGGCCAGCGCGCCCTTCAAGAAGCCGCGGAGCTCGTCGCATCTGTCCGCATCGAGCTCGACGAGGAGTAATTGCGCGCGATCGCACTCGCCGAGGCGCTGCCCCAAAATCAGTCTGGCGCCGACAAGACCTGGGTGTGGCGGCTGGACGGAGCCTTTCGTGATCACTATCGGCGCGTGACCCACCCCTGATCGTCGACCCGCTCGGCGATCCTCGGTCGTCCATCGGACATCAACCCTGGCAACGCGGCCGCGTGCAATTGCGTAGGCCTCACCCGAGAGGTCGCCGAGATCGGCGGGCAGCATCACCGTTGCTTCCCCAGGCGCCGCGACGAGTACGGCTATCAGGGCGACCGCAAGCGATCGCTGTAGCGCGGCACTCTAAGGGCCGCGACGCGGGGCTCCCGCCGTCGCGCCTCTGGCGCCTTGGCGTGCCGGGCCGAAGTACGCCTGACCGGTGCGCGAGCGGAGGCCGGAAAGCCCCGCATTACACCGGTCACCACCAGTTATGCAATAGCCTCTCATTTCGCAATTTTCAGAATGGCTTCCGCCGCGCGGCGACTGGCGCCCGGCCCTCCGAGACGCGCTCGCACGCGCGCGAGGCCTTCACGAATGCGCGCGACCCGTTCGCGATCGGTCAGCATCGACACCGCTTCGCTGGCAACCGCCTCAGGAGTGAAGGCGTCCTGAATCAACTCGGGGACGATGCGTTCGCCGGCGATCAGATTCACCATGCCGTACGTCTCCACGTTCACGAGACGACGACCGAGGTGGTACGTGAGCGACGACAGCCTATACACAACCACCATCGGTGTATTATGCAGAGTCGCCTGGACCGTGGCGGTGCCCGACGCCGTCAGCGCGACATCGGCCGCCGCGAGCACGGCGTCGGTCTCTCCCTCGACGACGGCGCAGGGCGCCAGGTTTCGAGCCGTCGTGAACAGATCATCTTCGAGATTCGGCGCGCGCGCGACGATGAACTGCGCGTCGGGAACCCGCGCGCGGATGAGGCGTGAAGCGGCCGCCAGATCCGGAAGAATGCGACCGACCTCGTTCGCCCTGCTGCCGGGCAGCACGGCTACCGTCGGCGCCGACGCCTTCAGCCCCAGCTTGCCCAAGAGGGCTTGACGAGGCATGGATGGCCTAGCCAGATCGACCAGCGGATGCCCGACAAACTCGACCGGTACACCGGCACCCCGATAGATGGGCTCCTCGAAGGGAAAGATCACGAGTACTCGGTCGGCAACCTCGCGAATCGTCTTCATCCGGCCCGGCCGCCATGCCCAAACTTGCGGGCCAACGTAGTAGACGACCGGAACGCCGAGCCTCTTGACCCGTCGCGCGAGCGGAAAATTGAAGTCGGGAAAATCGATGACGATGAGCGCGTCCGGCCGCACGCTGCGGGCCGACGACAGCAGCTGGCCGAGCGTGGCCAGCGAACGCGCCACTTTCCACAGGGCTTCGGTGAGGCCGGTGACCGCAAGGCCGCGATAATCCGCGATTAGACGGCCGCCGGCCGCGGCAAGCTGCGGTCCGCCCAGGCCGGACACGGCGATTTCAGGAACGAGCGATCGCAGCTCGCGGGTGAGCGCCCCAGCGTACAAGTCGCCGGACGCTTCGCCGCACGAAAGCAACAGACGTCCACTCAATTCTGGTGTGCGAAGAGCGCAGGATAGAGCGGTGAGTTGATCTTGATGTCGGGCACCGCCGAAAGGATTACACGTTTTAGGGCGGGCCTTTCAGGCCTGCGATTCTCGCGACCCTGAGACGGTCGCGCTACGGGCGAAGGTTGAAAGCGTCGCGCTGCGGACAAAGGCCGCTTAAAGTCGACCGTCGTCAGATCGAGATCGGCTATTTCCACCGTTTCGAACGTGCCGAAGCCGACCCGCCGCAACTGGGGCGCGACGACGGCCGCCTGGCCGACGAGCACAATCGCGAGGCGATCAGGCCGCAGGTAGTAGCGCGACACGCGCCGGATGTCGTCGACTGTCACCGCGTTCACGCGCTCGCGGAACGACTGCAACTGCTGGACCGGCAGGCCGTAGAACAGCACGTTCAGAACCTGTGTCGCGATGGCGTCGGGCGTCTCGATAGTGAGCGGAAAGCTGCCGGTCAGGTAAGCCTTCGCATCGGCGAGCTCCCGTTCGCCAACCCGTTCCCGCTGCAGGCGCCAGAACTGATCGACCACCAGCCGCAGCACTTCGCCGGTGGCTGCCGACCGCGTGCTGGTGGCCGCCTCGAAGTCGCCGCTGTCCTTGAAGGTGTCCATTTTGGCCTGCGCCCCGTAGGTGAGGCCACGTTCGGTCCGCAGCACCTGGTGCAGGCGGTTGGCGCCCTCCCCGCCGAGGATCCGGATGGCCAGGTTCAGGGCCATGTAGTCCGAGTGGTTGCGGCGCACCCCGACGTGACCAACCCGCACCTCGGTTTGCACCGCGTCCGGCTTGTTGACCACGATGAGCCGGCGCGTTGGATCTGGAGGAGCAAGTGCTTTACCTGCAGGTACATCGCGGCGCTCCCAGTCGCCGAAGGCTTTCCTGACCCCTTCGAACGCCTCCTCCTTGGTGACGTCGCCGACCACCGCGAGGATCGCGTTGCTCGGCACGAAATACCGGCGATGGAACGCGACTAGGTCGTCGCGGGTGAGGCTCGCCAGGGTTGCAGGCGTGCCACTCTGAGGCCAGGCGTATGGATGGAAGCCGTAGACGAGCCGGCGGAACACCGCGTCGGCCACAAACTCCGGATCCTCGAGACTCACGCGTAGGCTCGACAGAATCTGCTGTCGCTGCCGATCGATTTCCTCCGGCGCGAACGCGGGCCGGCGCGCCACGTCGGACAGCATCCGGAGCCCGGTCTTGAAGCTGTCCTTCATCACGATCATGTTGAGGAAGCTGAGATCGGTGCCGGCGCCGGTTCCCAGGGCGCCGCCGATGAAATCGATGGCATCGTTCAGCTCGCTGGCCGATTGCGACGTGGTGCCTTGCGTGAGCAGCGCCGCCGTCAGGCTCGCCAGCCCGAGCTTGTCTGCCGGATCCAGCGCGCCGCCGGATCGCACGATCATGCGCATGCTCACCACCGGCTGCTCGTGATGCAGCACGGCGACGACCTGCAGCCCGTTGGGCAGCGTCTGCAGGTAGTACGGCGGGAAGTTGACGTCGCGAGCGGCAAGAGGACGGGGCGGTCCTTCCGAAGGCCAGCGCAAAGCATCCTGTGCAGCCGCCGGCGTCAAAGCCGCCAGGAGGAGGCACGCGGCCCCCAAAGCACGACCCCGAAGGACTGGTAGCGCTGCTCGTCCCGAGGTCATCGCGCGCCTCCACCTGCCGGCCTCACCGACGGCAACACCGTGATCACGAGCCGGTTCTCGGAGGTGAAGTAGGTGCGTGCGACGCGCTGCACGTCGGCAGCGCTGATGTCTTGAAAAATGTCGAACTCGCCGTCCGCGGTCGTGATGTCGCCATGAATCACCGCGGCGTGCGTCAGCTGCGACGCCTTCTGCTGATTCGACTCCCGACTGAGGAGGTAGTCCCGCGCAAATTGGTTCTTTGCCCGCTGGAGCTCGCGCTCGCTGATCGGCTCAGCCTTCAATCGATCGAGCTCTTCGATGAGGGCGCTGACAGCTTCCTCCGGCCGTTGACCCGGCTGCACGATCGCCACCGCGTAGAACAGGTTTGGATCCTCGATCAGGTTCGCGCTGCCGAAGGCTGCGACAGCCAGTTGTCTCTCGTACACGAGCTTCTTGTAGATGCGCGAGCTCTGACCATCTGACAAAACCTTCGCGGCAACGTGAAGGGGATACGAATCGGGATGCCCGTCGTAGGTGATGTGATGAGCCACGACTACAGCCGGGAGCGGCCACGCCTCCTCGATGGTCACCCGCCGCTCTTTCCTCTGCGGAGGCTCGCGCGGAATGTCGCGCGGCACCGCACGCCCCGAGGGCGGAATGCGATCGAAGTACTGATGAACGAGCCGTCTGGCCTGAGCCGGTTCGAAGTCGCCGACGACCGCCAGCGTCGCGTTCGCCGGCACGTAATACGTGCTGTAGAAATCTCGGACGTCTTCGATCGACGCCGCCTCGAGATCCGCCATACTCCCGATCGTCGGGTGCTTGTACGGGTGAACTGTGAAGGCCTGATCGTAGATGATCTCCGTCAACCGGCCGTACGGCTGGTTGTCCACGCGCATCCGGCGCTCTTCTTTCACCACTTCACGCTCTTTGATGAACGTGTTCCGGCTCATCCGGAGCGTGGCCATCCGATCCGCCTCGAGCCACAACGCCAGAGGGAGATAGTGCGCCGGCACCGTCTCCCAGAAGACCGTTTCATCGTCGGTCGTGAACGCGTTGGCCTGACCACCTACCGCTGCGATGAGCGTCGTGTGCGTCTCCGACTCCAGGTTCTTCGAGCCCTTGAACATCATGTGCTCGAACAGATGCGCGAACCCCGTGCGTCCCGGCTTTTCGTTCTTCGAGCCGACGTGGTACGAAATCTGTACGTGCACGATGGGCGTTGAATGATCTTCCGAAAGAATCAGCGTGAGGCCGTTGGTCAGTGTCGAGAGCTCGTACTGCAGTTTCGGCGGGCGTACTGCGGCCGAGGACCGGTGGCTGGCTGCCACGATCGCCGCCGCGACAAGCGCGAGCGCGGAAAGTCTCCGGAGCGTCCTGTAGCTCATCACGCGATTCTATCCTGCCTGCCGTGCCTGCCTTAGAGCGCGTTACAGAATTGGCTTCACGGCGCGTGGACGCCAACGGACCGGGGTCCCTAGGGCGGCAGACGCGTTGGGGTGGTCACGGAGCCCCGCCCGGCGCGGAGCCCACGCTCGTGACAGGCGTCCACGGGCCGAGCACCGGGGGCTGTTCGCGGACAGGACCCGCCGTTGACGAATTCTGCAACGCCCTCTTAATCTTAGCCTCTTAGACAGGCCTTAGTCGCGAAGGAGCCGAAAGCCGCCGAACGTCCAACGACGAGGCAGTCGATCCAACGGATCGGCGTCGATCACGTTTTCGTATCCGACGAACAGCTCAACGGCGCCGCTCGGCCCGGAAAAGCGGACGCCGCTTTCGATGCGTCCACCTTTCTGCAGGCCTCGACCCGCGATGGCCGGATCGACGCCGTAGAGTTCGCCGAACACGCGTCCGAACAGGCCGACGTGCTCCCGCCAGGGACGGCGGGCCACCACATCCAAGTCGCCGATCCACGTGTAGTCCACGAAGGAGCGGTTGACCACCCGGCCGAGATTGCCTCGGATCCCAAGCGTGGCGCCGTTCAGGTCGACCTGACACATCACCCGCGCAACGAGCACATTCATGTCGATCGGCTCGCGTTTCGGTCGATCGCCAAGATGCCGCGACTCGTGGTGGAACACACCCGCCAGTTCCACCTCCTTGTGACGGGCCGACGCCGACACGACCAGCGTGTAGGTGCTTTGATACGGATCGAACGGCCGGAACTCCTCGCCGAGCAGCGCCTGATAATCCGTGAGCAGGGTTATTCGGCCGTGCATGTAGTCCACCAGATCGAAGTCGGCGATCAGATGCGTGTCCCATGTAAAGCGCTGGTCGTCGTGGGCCAGGGCGGCGGCGACCAGTTGAACGTCGGACCGCGAAATGAATCGCGGCGTGGATGGCGGGCTGGCGAGCGGCTGCTGAGCAGCTGCTTCTGCCGAGACAAGCAGTGTGAGGCACGCAGCTGCAGCCGTGCGCACAAGAAAGAGCTTTATCGGTCCGATGGTGTTTGACATTCGGCGAGCTTCTCCTCGAGCTCTGCGATGCGCTGCTCGAGGTCCGCAATGCGTCTTCTCAGCAGCGGCAACTGGCGGAACATGGCCGACGCCTTGAGCCAGTCGCGACGCGGAATCGCCGGATATCCCGAGACATATTCGCCATCATCGACGGAATTGGGAATGCCGGTCTGGGCGGTCGCGATAACGCCCTTCCCGAGCCGCACGCGGTTCGCCACTCCTACCTGGCCGGCTAGCACCACGTCGTCTCCGATCGTGCAACTGCCGGCGATTCCCACCTGCGCGGCCAGCAGCACCCGCCGCCCCACGGTAACGCCGTGTGCGACCTGCACGAGGTTGTCGATTTTCGTGCCGGCGCCGATCCGCGTTTCGCCAACTGCCGGCCGATCTATCGTCGTGTTCGCGCCAATCTCCACGTCATCCTCGATGACGATGTCGGCCCGCTGCGGGATCTTGAGGTGCGAGCCGTCCTTCTGTCTGGCGAATCCAAAGCCCTCGCTCCCAACAACGGCGCCGTCCTGAACGATCACACGGTGGCCGATGGCCACCCGATCGCGAATCGAGACCTGAGACCGCACGACGCAGTCGTCACCGACCCTGGCCCCCGCGCCGATGACGACGTTAGAATAGATGACGGTGCGCGCGCCGACCGAGGCGCCGGCGCCAATCGCCACGAAGGGCCCGACGGAAACATCCGGTCCCAGTTTCGCGTTGGGGGCGACTGACGTCGCGAGATCGATCCCCCTAGGCGGCGGTGGCGCCTCGGTCAGCAGCCTCACGGCCTGTGCAAACGCCACGTACGGCTGATCGGTCCGCAGCAGCGCCGCGGACGATCCCTTTGCCACGACCTCTGGCGCCACAATCACACCCGACGCGTGCGTCCCGACGAGCTTCGACAGATATTTTTCGTGAGCGATGAAGGTGAGATCCCCGGCCTCCGCGCGCTCGATTCCGGCCACGCGCCGGATCTCGATGTCGCCGTCGCCTTCGAGCCGGCAGTTCAGTCGTCGGGCAAGATCGCTCAGCTTCATTAGAGTGGTGGACTACAGAGTTCAGCTCAGCGGCCTCAATCGTATCTCACGTCGATGGCATGGCGACGCGGTCGAAAAACGCCGACAGCCGCCGGAGATTCAGCTTCGCCCCGATGGCGGCCACCTTCGACGCGCGCGCCGCGCGCGGCCAATCGACAAGCGAGGCCAACTCCGCGAGGCCGGCGTCGGGCTCGAGCGTCCACCGGACCTCATCCATCGCCTGGCTGGCCCCTCGCCACGATTGGAGGTGGCCGACAAACCTGAACGCGAAGTAATACGCGGCGAGGTTCGGACCGGGAACTAAGACGAAGATGACCGACGCGACAGCCAGCAGGAAATCGATGATCGTCCACTGCAGATGATGGCGGCGCGCGTGAGAGAGTGCCGTGTCCAGTACCGATCGCGCGGTCTGCTGGTCGACCGTGGATGGATACCGAAGCGTGGCGGACCCCCGACTTCGGAGCGCCCACAGCATCCGCTGCTCCGCAATGGTCTCTGAAAGACGGCGCACGACCGCGTCGCGCCACCTGGTGATCCGGCCGCGACCCTTGCCCCGTCGCGCGCGGTCGACCAGCTCATGCCACCGTACGCTCACCCTGTGAGACCAGCGCCGCAGGAACCCCTCGTGGCGGACGGACGCGACCTCGGACTCGTCGGGTGTCTCGGAGTAGAGCTCGAAGCGACCGCGCCCGATCGGCACGAGATACACGATCACTGGCCGACCTTCTCGAGCGGTCGCGCCTCTTCCAGTCTCAGCGCCGGTCTTCCGGCTTGTTCCCATGCGCCTGCGATCAGGCCCGCGGTCGCGCTGATCGCGCCGGCCAATCGCCCCTCCAGAATCGGCCGAATGAGGATGAAGAACTTCTCGTAGTACTCTTCGTCGTACGTCGCCCGCCCGGCGCTCGCGTCCTTGTCGGCCTTGAGCACCACCTCGATGAGCTGATAGCTGGCGAGCAGCGTCTCGAATGCCCTGTCGCGCACGTTCTTGATCGACATCGGCGCAGGTGGATTGACGCTGAGCCGTGAAGAGAACCGTTCGAACAGATCGCGCTCGAAACGCGCGTGAATCCCACGCTGCCCCGTACGCGCACCGTCATAGTCTACAGTCGCGTGGAAGGGCTGATATGTATCCTGCACGTAGTGCGACGCGGCCGCCGAAAAAAGAATCGTATCGCTCACGGTGTACGGCGTCTAGCGTTTGTACGCCTCGAAGGCGCGCCGCAGGTTCCCGAACATCTCGGCCTCGCGCCACGGAAGTAATCCGTTTCGCTTGATCGTGACCTTGCCGAATGTTTCGACCGCCGCGTCGTAATCCCGAGGCAGGACCGTGAAGGGATCGGTCCCGTACTCGCTCACACCGAAGTCGAGGAAATGATGCGGACCTTCGGGCCACCCGACGTTACGCCAGAGATCGGGGTCGACGACGCGCAGGACGATGTCGTCACGATGACGCACAAAGAACGGTTGGAGCTCAGGCGGCAGAAGATCGATCGCGCGGTTCATGATGTACCGGTGAGCCACGAAGCCCCAAGGGAAGGCCGGCGAGGGCAGCAGCGTTGCGACGAGAAACACCGCAACCAAGCGGAGCGTAGGCCTCATGTGTCTATATTAAAGGCAGTAGCAAGCTCAGCGCCGAATTGGATAACCTGACACACACGCTATTTGCCGCGACGTGCCCCGCACGCCGCTTGGACGCGCCGGTCGTGGTACGACCGCCGCCCTTCTCCTGACCTAGAGCGCGCCCGACATCGACATCCTCGCCACCGCCGGCGGGACGGCGAGCTACCTGCACGTGCTGATCGCTCTACGACTTCGTACGGCTCGCAGTTGCTGAGCCCCTTCGACTGGCATTGGTCCGCCGTCGACCTGATGCCGATCATCGACGTTTACTTGATCGCGATCCTTCTGGCCGGTCCCATAGTCGGCAGCGTGGCGGCGTGCAAGGCGGGCCTGTGTAGCGTGGGCCTTTCAGGCCCGCGTTGGGGCGCGCGTCAACGCTATGCGGCGATTGCCCTGACGCTCATGGCGGTGAATTGCGGCGCCCGCGCGTCGGCTCACCATCAAGCGCTGACCCTCGCGCCGCGAGTCCTTGGGCCGCTGCTCCCAGACTGCTGTGAGGTCCGCCATCTGACCGATCGGTCATCGGCCGGTGGCCGTCTGCTCCTTCGCATGTCGAAGGCCCGCCACGATCGTGTCTCGTGAACGTCGCGACCATCCGGTCGTTCGCGTCGCCGTTCGAGTGGCGGCTCATCGCCCAACTTTCCGATCGCGACAGCGCGGCGACCCGGCATCGGAGCGACAGGCATTTTGCCGCGGCCAACCCTTCCAGCGACGCACCACCCAAGGGCCGAAATCTTTTCGCCCTCACCGTGCGGGTCGGCCCGGACAGAGACATTCTCGAGGAGTGGCTTGGGCCGTAGTCGGGCTACTTCTCCCCGAACACCTCCGCCTCAAACTTCCAGATCTTCGCCCCTTTTTTCCACCCGTCGAGCGGTAGCCCAGCTTTGCGACATGTCTGGGCGACGAACATCTCGCGATCCCAGTTCCACTCGGTGGCGACCTGCGGCAGGAGCAGCCCGCGACGCCATCCCATCTCGATGACCAGCCCGTGTCGCCCGACCTGGATCTCGTCGAGGCTCGACACCGGTTCAAGGGAACTGAGGATCGACAGCTCGATGTCGAGCTCGGGAAGCTCGGACGTGGTGACCGCGCGAAAGCGTGGATCGGAGCTGCCGGCGGCCACGGCGCAGCGGGCAACGACGTGCGCGAGCGGCTCGTCGGCCTCGACGCGGCCGATGCAGCCGCGCAGCTCGCCGTGCTTGTGCAGCGACACGAACGCTCCGGCCTGCCGTGCCGTCGCATCGGTGAGATCCGGCACGGGCATCGGTGTGCCGGTCACGTACGCCGTGATCGCGTCGCGGGCGATCCGAAGCAGCGTTCTGCGATCGGCCAGGCTCGTCATCGACGATCACTTTCAGCGAGGGTCACTGTCGCAGCGTGCCGAGCGCAGCCGCCAAATACCCGACGACCGCCGACTTGTCGCCCGAGACATCCCCTGAATCGGCGTACTTGAGAATAACGGCGTCACGGGCGCCGAGCTGGCGGGCGGCCCGCATGACGGCAACCGTCGGACCACCGCCGCAGGCGTGACCCGGCTGCACGTCGAGCGCGCGCTGCAGGCCGTCGGTGTCGAACCGCGACACGTGATCGATCACCACTCCATCAAGCTGCGCAGCCGTCGCCGCATCGTGGTAGTGCGACAGGTCGGTGCTCGCCACGAGCAGCGCGCGGCGGCCCTGCAACACGGCACCGAGCGCGTCACCCAGGGCGCTGGCGGTCTCCGAGGTCTGCCAACCCATCACAAGCGGCACGATCTTGGTCGACGGCGCGCGACGGCGAAGAAAGGGAAGCTGCATTTCGAGCGAGTGCTCGCGTGCGTGCGCTGCCGGGTACTCGCGCACGATCGGCGTCGCCTCCATCAACGCCACCGTGCACTCGTCGTCTACTCTGGCGAGGCCGAACGGCGTGTCGAACCCCTCGCCCCGGTAGATGGAGACGCCGTCGAAGCCGACAAAATGCGACGGGCCGACCAGCACGGTGACCTCTATGACTCGTTCCTGCAGGAGCCGGTACGCGTACGCCGCGACCGGTCCCGAGTACATCAACCCGGCGTGCGGCGCAATCAGCGCCACGATCTCGGAGAACTCTGCCGGAGGAGAAGCGGCCGCCGCTAGGTGGCGGTCCACCGCCGCCGCGAGCGCGGTTGCAGAACCGGGATACCAGCTCCCCGCCACCGCCGCTTTACGAATCGCACCTGGCACTTCGCCCTCGCACGCAACACCCAGCACGCCGCACCCAGCCACGGAGAATGCTAGCATTTGCCATGCCCGCCGGATTCACTCGCTCGCAGGTTGAGGCCATTGCCGCGCTCGCGCATCTGGAGCTCGACGAATCGGACCTCGTTCTGTTTGCCAGCCAGTTGGGAGACATCCTCGAATACGCGAATCAGGTTCAACGGATCGACACGACGGGCGTCGCTCCCACCGCCAGCGTCGTGACCCGCCGCGACGGCGACCGTCCCGATGTCGTGCGGCCGTCGATCGACCGCGCCGACGCTCTGGACAACGCTCCCGACGTCGCCGCTGACGCGGGACTCTTCAAGGTGCCGCGGGTCATCGGATGAATCGAGGCGGAGCGATTCGAGACATTCGCGACGCCGTGTCCCGCGGCAACGTTTCTGCCGTGGAGACCTGCCACGCGGCGCTCGCACGAATCGAGCAGCGGAACCCCATCGTTGCACGCCTTCAATACCGTCGCACGCGAGCGAGCGCTCGCGCGCGCAGCGGCCATCGACCGGGATCCGGCGAGGTGGCGCGGGCAGCCGCTCGCCGGTGTACCTGTCGCGATCAAGGACAATATCTGCACACGCGGCGTTCGGACAACCGCTTCGTCGCGCATGCTCGAGTCGTTCGTACCGCCTTTCGATGCGACCGTCGTTGAGAAGCTCGAGGCGGCCGGCGCGGTCATCGTCGGCAAGACCAATTGCGACGAGTTCGCGATGGGCTCATCGACCGAGAACTCAGCGTTCGGCCCGACGCGGAATCCCTGGGCACCCGATCGGATTCCCGGCGGGTCGAGCGGCGGCTCGGCCGTGGCAGTAGCGGCCGGAATGACGCCGCTCGCGTTCGGCTCCGACACCGGCGGCTCGATCCGGCAGCCAGCGGCCCTCTGCGGTATCGTCGGGTTGAAGCCCACCTACGGCCGCACGTCGCGCTACGGACTGCTTGCGTATGGATCGTCGCTGGATTCGATTGGGCCGCTGGCGCGCACGGTGGCTGACACCGCTGCCGCGCTGGCAGTCGTCGCCGGCGTCGATCCCGCGGATGCCACAAGTGCCGAGGAGTCGGTGCCCGATTACAGTGCGGGCCTCACAGGAGACGTTCGCGGCACGCGAATTGGCGTCCCCTCCAGGCTGTTCGAGGCCGGCATAGGATCCTGAAGTGTCGCGCGCGCTGACATTGGCGCTCGATGCCCTGGTCGCGCGCGGCGCATCTCTCGTGGATGTGGAGCTGCCGCACGCGGGGTCTGCGATTCCGGCGTATTACCTCGTCGCGACCGCCGAAGCGAGCTCGAACCTGGCGCGCTACGACGGCGTTCGCTACGGGTTTCGCGCTCCGGCCGAAGGCGCCCGCGAGGATCTGCGAAGCATGTACGCGCGGACCCGCGGCCGGGGCTTTGGCGCGGAAGTCAAGCGCCGCATCATGCTGGGCACCTACGTGCTCAGCGCCGGCTACTACGACGCGTACTATTTGAAGGCCCAGCAGGTGCGCACGCTGATCCGAAGGGATTACGAAGAGGCATTCACACGCGTCGACGTCATGGCCATGCCGACGAGCCCGACACCGGCCTTTAGGATCGGAGAACGCGTGTCCGATCCGTTGCGGATGTACCTCGCCGACGTGTTCACAGCGAGTGCAAACCTCACCGGCCTGCCGGCCATCAGCGTGCCTTGCGGGTTCACGTCGGACGGCCTCCCGGTCGGCATGCAGCTCACCGGCCGGCTCTTCGACGAAGCGACGCTCCTGCGCGTCGCCGACGCGTACGAGCGGGACACGGAGTGGTGGAAGAAAGAGCCGCCGCAGCATGTCTGACCCGGAGTGGGCCGCATGGACCGACGAGCAGCTGCTCGCGCTACGGTTGTGCGACCTGCAACTGTCGATTGCCGGCACCGACGTCGAACAGCCGATCGCGCAGGTGAACGCCGAGCTCGAGGCGCGGGGCCTCGCACGGCCGCACTACTGGCTGTCGGATGAGTGGTTCACGCCCGACCCGGTGCCGGGGGTGGCGGTCCCCTTTTATCTGGCGCATCCGCGCCTCGCGAACCTCGAGCTCGCGCAGATGCTGGAAGTGGAGGGCGGCGACCGCGAGGCCTGTCTGAAAATCCTCCGGCACGAGGCCGGGCACGTCATCGACAACACGTACCAGCTTCGCCGTCGACCTAGCCGACGCCGATTGTTCGGCGCTCCGGCAACGCCCTACCCCGAGTACTACACGCCGAAACCGTACAGTAAGAGCTTCGTCCACCACCTGGATCACTGGTACGCCCAGAGCCATCCCGACGAAGACTTCGCGGAAACCTTTGCGGTCTGGCTCGATCCGCAGTCGATGTGGGCCGCGCGCTACGCCGGGTGGCCGGCCGAGCGCAAGCTCGAATACATCGATCAACTGATGCGAAAGCTGGCGCGCGCCCGGCCCAAGATGAAATCTAAGCGCGAGGTCGATCCGCTACGGCGGCTCCGCAACACGCTGGCCGAGCACTATCGCGCGAAACGCCAGCACTACGGCCTCGACCATCCCGATTTCTACGAGAGCGATCTGCGCAACCTGTTCTCCAACGCGCCTGGCTACGCGAAGAACCTGTCTGCTGCGCGCTTCGTGCACAAGATCCGGAAGGAAGTCCGCAGTACGGTGGCCAGCTTCACCGACAGCTATCAGTACACGATCGATCAGCTCCTCGAAAGGATCATCGAGCACTGCCGCGACTTCAATCTGCGGCTCATAGATTCGGAAGACGCGACGAAGACCGACTTCATGGTGTTTCTCACCGTGCAGACGATGAACTACCTGCACAGCGGGAGGCACCGGGTGGCCCTGTGACCGTCAATAAGCTGCGCGTGCTCGCGCTCGTCCACCGGCACTTGATCCCGCCGGAGACGATTCCAGAGGGGTCCAATCTCGTGTCCGAGGCGTGGCGCACCGAGTACGACGTCATTTCGACGCTCAAAGCGATGGGTCACGAGGTGCAGACGCTGAGCGTCCACGACGACCTCGGCGACATCCGCCGCCACTCGACCGAGTGGAAGCCCCACATCGCGTTCAATCTGCTCGAGGGCTTCGACGACATCGTGGTTTTCGATCAGAACGTCGTCAGCCATCTCGAGCTGCTAAAGCTACCCTACACCGGCTGTAGTCCTCGCGGGCTGCTGATCGCGCGCGACAAGTCGCTGTCGAAAAAGCTGCTGGCCTACCACCGCATCCGCGTCCCCGAATTCGAAGTGTGCCGTATAGGACGCCCGGCCCGGCGACCCAAGCGGCTGTCGTTCCCGCTCATCGTCAAGTCGCTGACGCAGGAAGCGTCGATCGGCATCTCGCAGGCGTCGGTCGTCGAGTCCGACGACAAGCTCAAGGAGCGCGTGACGTTCATCCACGAAAGCATCGGCACGGCGGCCATCGTCGAACAGTACATCGAGGGCCGCGAACTGTACGTCGGGATTCTAGGCAACCAGGCGATCCAGTCGCTGCCGGTCTGGGAGCTGTTTTTCACCAACATGCCTCCCGAGGCGAGGCGGATCGCCACCGACCGCGTCAAGTGGAGTGTGAAATACCGGAAGAAATACGGCATCGACAGCGGGCCCGCGAAAGATCTCTCCGACGCCGACGCCGCCAAGCTTCAGCACACCTGTAAGCGCGCGTACCGCGCGCTCGAACTGAGCGGCTACGCGAGGATTGACTTGCGGCTGGATGAAGCGGGGAACGCCTGGGTGCTCGAAGCGA
Source organism: Vicinamibacterales bacterium (assembly GCA_965197865.1). Classification (GTDB taxonomy): domain Bacteria; phylum Acidobacteriota; class Vicinamibacteria; order Vicinamibacterales; family CAVVIG01; genus CBDANZ01. Next base: position 233,769 of record CBDANZ010000004.1, on the reverse strand, counting down.
ACCCGAATCCCCAGATTGCGAAGGGTGAAGACTTCGCTGCCTCCGCCGAAAAGACAGGCATCGGCTACCAAGCGCTCCTGCAGCGCATCATCAACCTCGGGCTCCGCTGGCAGCCCGAGAGCTTCGCGTAAACGGCCTCGTGCGCCGCAGGTCCTTTGATCTGCTCAAGTGAGCGAAACTGAAGTCCCGCGCCGTACAAAGGCGCGACTAGGATCTCTCCCGGAGCTCCGGTGTCCGGAGCTGATCGGCCGGCCCGCGCGGCGCGGTGGGCGGAAGATAAGCGACGGCCTGATGGGTCATCGACTCGTCCAGGCTCTTGACGACCCGTGCGTTGCCCGCTGTCTGCATCGTCTTCGTGAACCCGAAGACGATGCAGAAGCCGATGAAGAGCGCCAGCACAAACACCGTGCTGGCGCCGAAGCCTTGAAGGAGCCCCAGAAGAAGTGGCCACAGATCACTCGACGTCACGCTTCGCTCCTCAACTCTGCGCGGGAGGACGCTGTGCCGCTCGAAAGGTCACCTCCCAGGTGCACCGCCTGACGCTGACGCTGGTCGCGCAGGTCGTAGTACACCAGTCCGCGACGCACTTCCTCCATGGCGATGCGCTCCGCCTTGTGCGGCAGTAGCGCGAGCTCCTCGGCCTGGAAGCGCGCGCGTGCGCCGCGGCGAAGCTGCTTGGCTCGCAGCGCCGCCACATCCACAAAGAGAAACCGGTTCTCGATGGGAGGCACCGGTTCGGCGGGCACAACCGGAGCCTCGGGCTGCTCGAGCAGTTCATTCGCGTCATCCATAGGCGCAAATAGCGTAGCACGACGGCTGAAAGGCCCCGAAAGACTCGTTACGCGGCCACATCCACCTTGATCTGCCGCGGCTTGGCTTCCTCGCGCAACGGGACCCGCACGGTCAGCACGCCGTTCCTATATTCAGCGGCGACTTTCGCGGTGTCCACGGTTTGAGGAAGAGAGAACGAGCGGTTGAACCGGCCGTAACGCCGCTCGATCCGGTGGAACGACTCTTCCTTCACCTCGTTCGAGAAGTTCTTCTCGCCCGTGATGGTGAGCGCCCCGTCCTTGACGGTCACCTCGATGTCCTCGCGCGTCATGTCGGGGAGCTCGGCCTTCAGCACGACTTCGTGATTCCCGTTCTGGTAGATGTCGACCGGCGGCACCCACGTGCCCGTCGTCATCAGGCCTTCGTCCTGCGCGCCATAGGCGTCCGTGAATACCCGGCTGATCCGATCCTGAAGCCGTGCGAATTCGGGAAACGGATCGCTCCAACGAATGATGGCCATGTTTCTTTCTCCTCATGTGTTAGCTACGTGTTAGCTACGCGTTGGCTACGTGTTGGCTCCGGTCTGGGCCCTACCGTCGGATTGGACCTCATTAGAGCGCCCTCATAATAACGCCATGCTGAGCGTTTATCAAGCATATAATATGCGTGTATTCTAATCACATAATGCCCACGCCTATCTTATTTTATCCATTGAACTTAAAGACATGGCGGCTCTGCCGAGCCTGTGCGATGATGGCCAACATGCGACCCTGCGCGCCTGTGGTGCCGCCGGCCGAGGCTGGCGGGTCGCCGACCAAGTGGGTCAGATTTTCCCGCAGCTGGGACGCTTCTCTGGCCTGGACGCCCTTGCGAGGGAATGCTCCCCCCGGCTCGACGGGCATGAAACTAACGAGAGCATCGAGATCCTGATGCATCTGCCGCGCGTCGAGGCCAGGCTCTTCGCATCCTCGTCAGAGGCAGCCTGATGCTGACCGCCGGCGAAAAGGTGCCCCGGCACGGACAAAGCGATACAAGCTCTCATCTCGTGGAGCGCGGATTCGGCCACTTCGCCCGCACCGTGTGGCTGTTGGGGGCCTTCGAGCCGAGCAAGTCTCACGCATCGCTGGCCCACGGCAAGCCACGCGTGAAGGACCCGAAGATCGCCGCGCGGCGCGCTCGGCCGATTCGCATCCCCATTGCCGCTGATCGTGATACCCAAAGACAGTAGAATGCGGATCCTCTTCGTCGGCGACATCGTCGGCAAGCCCGGACGCGAGCTGCTGCGGCGCGGCGTGGCGACGCTCGTCGATTATCACCGGCTCGACCTGGTTATTGCGAACGTGGAGAACGCGGCCGCAGGCTTCGGTATCACCCGTGAGATTGGCGACCAGATCCTCAGCTGGGGCGTCGACGTGATGACCTCGGGCAACCACATCTGGGACAGAAGAGAGGCCATCGACTACATCGGCGCGGAGCCCCGACTCCTGCGGCCGGCCAACTTCCCGACCGGCGTGCCCGGCCACGGCTCTTACCTGACGCGCTGCGCCGGGGGCTCGACGCTCGGTGTAATCAACGTCATGGGTCGAACCTTCATGCTGAACATCGACGATCCGTTTGCCGTGGTGCTTCGAGAAATCGATGCGATGCGCAAACGAACTCGAGTCATCCTCGTGGACTTCCACGCCGAGGCCACCTCCGAAAAGATCGCTATGGGCTGGCACCTCGACGGAAAAGTCGCCGCCGTGATCGGTACGCACACGCACGTCCAGACCGCCGACGATCGGATCCTGCCGAAAGGGACGGCGTATCTGACCGATGTGGGCATGACCGGCCCGCATGACTCGATCATTGGCGTGGAGATCGACGCGGCCCTCGGCCGCTTTCTCAACGCGATGCCCGCCAGGTTCGAGACGGCGAGCGGTAACCCTCGGCTGAACGCGGTCATCATCGAGGTCGACGAGAAGACCGGCCTTGCTACCGACATCGAGCGCCTGAGCTACAGCCTGGACGAGCTCCTCGCGCTACCTGGCTCTTCCAATCTGCAATCGGCGCTGTGAGATCTTACGATGTCAGATCTCTTCGACCTCCCTCTCGAAGAAGATGGGGATAACAGTCAACAATCCACAGGCGACAGTCGACAGGCGGAATCGCGACTGACGACTCAGGCAGCCCCCATTGCCGCGCGGCGCGTGCTCACCGTGACCGAGCTCACGGTCAAGATCCGGGATCTCCTCGAAACCGAGTTCGTTGAGATCTGGGTCGAGGGCGAGTTGTCCAACTGCCGCCCGTGGACCACCGGTCATCTGTATTTCACCCTCAAGGACGGGTCGGCGCAGATCCGAAGCGTCATCTTTCGTTCGGCGGTCCGCTATTTGAAGTTCACGCCGACCGACGGTCTTCGCGTGGTGGCGCGCGGGCGCGTGTCGGTGTACGAGCCGAGAGGCGAATACCAGCTCGTCTGCGACCACCTCGCGCCGCAGGGCCTCGGCGCGCTGCAGCTTGCCTTCGATCAACTGAAGCAGCGCTTGATGGAGGAAGGGCTTTTCGACACCACGCGCAAACGGCCACTGCCGACGCTGCCGCGCAAGATAGGAATCGTCACTTCACTCGACGGCGCCGCCCTGCGCGACATCATCAAGGTGCTCGGCCGGCGGTACCGCAACGCGCAGCTCGTGATTCGGCCCGCGCGCGTGCAGGGGGAGGCCGCGGCGATCGAGATTGCCCGGGGCCTCGAGGCAATCGGCCGCGTCCCGGGAGTCGACGTCGTGATCGTCGGGCGCGGTGGCGGATCCATTGAGGACCTGTGGGCCTTCAATGAGGAGGTCGTCGCACGTGCCATTGCGCTGTCGCCGATTCCGGTCATCTCCGCCATCGGTCACGAAACAGACGTCACGATCGCCGACTTCGTGGCCGACTTGCGCGCCCCGACCCCGTCGGCCGCGGCGGAGATTGTCGTCAAGGCCAAGGAGGAGTTCAGCAGCCGGATCGACTGGCTACACGGTCGGCTGCGCGCCTCGGCAGAGGGCCGCGTCCAAGTGTTCAGTCGGCGCGTGCATGTCCTGAGCGGTCGCTCGGCGATCGCTGGATTTCCAGCTCGTCTCGTCCTACGCGGCCGGCACGCAGGAGAGTTGACCCACGCGCTGACCGACGGCGCGCGGGCGCAGCTCGCCGGGCGGCAGCGGCGCGTACAGCAACTTCGCAGTCAGCTCGGCACCTACGATCTGGGCCGTCGGTTAGCGACCATTCGCACGCGGCTGGTCGCCGGCGACGGGCGGCTTCGAGGCGCGATCGCAACCCGTCGTCACAGCGTCGATGCGCAGCTCGGCAACTGCGCCAGCCGCCTCGACACGCTCAGCCCGCTTGCCGTCCTTGGCCGCGGCTACGCGGTCTGCTGGAACGCGGACCGAACGCGCATCGTGCGCGACGCCTCCACGACCGCGCCGGGCGAACAGGTGCGCGTGACGCTGGCGAAAGGTGAGCTTGCCTGCGAAATCCTCGAGAAAAGCGCAACCACGGAGGCCACGAAGAAAACGGAGTAACACAGGTAGACTAGATCAGGTCGATGCCCGATTCCTCGATTAAGGACTTCGAAGCCGCGATCGCCGAGCTCGAGTCGATCGTCAAGAAGCTCGAAGCAGGCGACCTGACGCTCGAACAGTCGCTCGCACTTTACGAGCGCGGCGTGCAGCTCTCGCGCTTCTGCCATGCACGGCTGGAGGAGGCTGAGCGTCGCATTGAAATTCTCAGCGACCGCGGCGAGCTGAAGCCGGCACCCGCCTCGCTGACCCCAGACGACTCCGAACCCTGACCTCGTGTCCGCCTCTCTATCAGCGTTTCTTGAAAGCGCTCGCACACGAGTCGACGAAGCGCTCGAAACTTATCTACAGAAGCCACCCACATGTCCGGCGCTCGTTGCCGAGGCCATGCGCTATAGCGTCTTTGCAGGCGGCAAGCGCCTGCGCCCGATCCTCACCCTCGCTGCCGCCGACGCCATCTCCCGCCGACCTCCTGGAGCGCAGGCCTTTACACCTGCCTACATCGGCAGCGTGCTTGAGGTCGCCACGCCCGCCGCCTGCGCGATCGAGATGATTCACACCTACTCCCTCATCCATGACGATCTGCCCGCCATGGACGACGATACGCTGCGCCGCGGTCGGCCCACCCTGCACGTCGTCTACGGAGACGGCATCGCGATTCTGGCTGGCGATGGGCTGCAGGCCGACGCGTTCGCCCTGCTCGCGCGCGAGCCAGCGAGCGACGATCCTGTCGTCATCGCGCGCAAGCTTCGTGTCGTCGGTCTCGTCGCCAATGCAGCCGGACCGACCGGAATGGTCGGCGGTCAGGCGATCGACTTGCAGGCCGCCGGGCAGACGCTGGGCCGCGCGCTCACTCTCGATCGCGACGGCCTCAGGGATATGCACCTCCGCAAGACGGGCATGCTCATCCGAGCCGCAGGCGCAAGCGGCGCGATCCTGGGCGGTGGCGACGATGACACGGTCGCGATGATGCAGGAGTGGGGCTCACAGATCGGCCTGGCGTTTCAGATCGTCGACGATATTCTCGACGTCGAAGGCAGCTCGCGCGAGCTGGGGAAGACCGTGGGCAAGGACGCGGCGCGTCAGAAACCAACTTACCCCTCTCTTTTCGGCCTCGATCGATCTCGAAAGATGGCGGACGAATGCGCCGAGCGCGCTCGTGTCGTTCTCGAGAAGAGCGGGATGATGAACAGTCGGTTACCCGGGATCGCTGATTGGATTCTGAAGCGAAAGAGCTGACCCCTTTGCGGTGATGCCCGCTCGAGCTCGTCTTGATGTGCTCCTCGTCGAGCGCGGTCTTGCGCCGTCTCGCGAACGCGCACGCGCGCTCGTCATGGGCGCCCAGGTCATCGTTGACGGTCAGATCGTGTCGAAAGCCGGCCAACCGGTCTCCGACCAGGCACGGATCGAGCTTGTCGCGCCCGATCACCCGTACGTCGGCCGAGGCGGGGTGAAGTTGGCGCACGCGCTCAACACGTTCCGCATCGACGTGACGGGCTACCGCGCACTCGACATTGGCGCGTCAACAGGCGGCTTTACCGACGTCCTCCTGCAGCGTGGCGCCGCGAGCGTCGTCGCGCTCGATGTCGGCCACGGCCAGCTCGATTGGCGGCTTCGCACCGATCCGCGCGTGATCCTCCGCGAAGGGGTGAACGCGCGGAGGATCAACCGCGCCAGCATCCCGGATCCGGTCGATCTGGTCACAATCGACGTGGCGTTCATTTCGCTGCGGCACATCCTGCCCGTACTGCCGCCCCTGCTGGCTCCCGCTCCACCGGAGGCCGACGTCGTCGCGCTGGTGAAGCCCCAGTTCGAAGCTGGCCGTGACAAGGTAGAAAGAGGCGGGCTCGTCACTGACCCGGCCGTACACGAAGCGGTGCTCGCACGGGTGACCGACGAGGCGGCGGCGGCCGGGCTCCGCCGAATCGCGATGACGCCCTCGCCCATTTCCGGCGTCACCGGCAACCGCGAGTTTTTTCTGCATCTCAGGCCATGGCGGGCCTGAAAGGCCCGCCGTATGCAGTCGTGGCGCGGTCAGACGGCTGCGCTACGATGGGCACCATGGAACCGAAAGACCGGCTGGCCCCGGTCAAGCGCATAGGCATTCTGGCGAAGTCGAATCTAGGCGCAGCCACGCCACATCTGGTGGAGATTACCGAGTGGCTCGAGAGTCGGGGTGTCGAGACCGTCTTCGAAACCGACACGGCCGCTTTAATGCCCGCGGCTGATGGTCGAGCCGTCGTCGACAAGTCGGCGCTCGCCGGAAGCGTGGACATGGTGCTCGTCCTTGGCGGCGACGGCACGCTTCTCAGCATGGCCGACCGGATCGGTGAAGCGGGATCCGGCGTTCCGATCCTCGGTGTGAACTTCGGCGGCCTCGGGTTCCTGACGGAGGTGACGCTGCCCGAGCTTGGTTCATCGCTCGAGGCGGCGCTGGCAGGTCGCGCGCACCTCGAAGAGCGCATGATGCTTCGGTCGACGACGAGCCGCGGCGGCCGTCCGCTCGCCCATTATCTCGCACTCAACGATGCGGTCGTCACTAGAGGCGCGCGCTCGCGCATGATCGATTTGTCGGTGTTCGTCGGCGACGAGTTCGTGACGCGCGTCAAGGCCGACGGTCTCATCATCGCTACGCCGACCGGGTCCACCGCGTACAACCTCTCGGCCGGTGGTCCCATCGTCCAGCCGAACGTCGACGCGCTAATTCTCACGCCGATCGCGCCCCATACCTTGACCAACCGCCCCGTGGTGATTCCAGGAACAGCGGCGGTCCGCGTTCAGCCGATCATAGAAGAGCGCGACGAGGTGTTCGTGACCTTCGACGGACAGGAAGGCTCTCAGCTTCAGGCGGGCGACGAACTCACGGTCCGCCGCGCCGACGTACTATTGCGGCTGATCAAGCCGTCAACGCGCAGCTACTTCGGAGTACTTCGCACGAAACTCAAGTGGGGCGAACGCTAAGAAATCGCGAGACTGCAAGTTATAGACTGTAAATTGCAAATCGACTTCTGACTCTTGACCGTCGACTTCTCACTTCTTACTTCTACTGCTTCCCCTGAGGTCTCTGAAGTACTGAATCTGGTACTGCCGCACGTTACGGTTGTGCTCGGCGAGCGTGCGCGCAAACGCGTGAGAGTCGTCATTGCGACTCACGAAGTACAGGTAGTTCACGTCGGCAGGTCGTGCCGCGGCCTCGAGCGACCCTTCCCCAGGCGCGGCGATCGGTCCAGGCGGAAGGCCCGCGTATCGGTAGGTGTTGTAGGGCGAATCGAGCAGCAGGTCGTCACGTCGGAGGTTGCCGGTAAACTTGCCTGCCCGCTGCAGCGCGTAGATCACGGTCGGATCGCCCTGCAGACCCATGCCGACCTTCAGGCGGTTTGCGTAGACGGCGGCCACGAGCGCACGCTCCTCGGGCCGGCCGGTTTCCTTTTCCACAATCGACGCCAGTGTGACCAACTGGCGAACCGAAAGGCCGCGCTCCTGCGCCTGCTGCCGCAGCTCGGGCGTGAGCACGTCCTGAAACCGCTCGACCATCGCGCGGACGACGCGGGTCGCATCGCTTCCGAGCGGCAGCGAATAGGTGTCGGGGAAAAGATACCCTTCGAGGTCTTGTGCCTGCGGATCGATCGCCGCGATGAGTCCAACTAGCGCCTCGTCGCGTGCGGCGGTCACGAACGAGGAGGCGGAACCGAACCCGTTCGATTCGAACACGCGCGACATTTCGTCAATCGTGAGACCTTCGGGGAACGTCAGGCTGAGGAGGAACACCTCTCCGCTGGAGATCTTGTCGAGCACCTCGAGCGGCCTCATCGCGCGGTCGAAGCGGTATTGGCCGGCCTTCAGCCGTCGCGCGTCACCGCTTCGCCAGAGGGCGATCCGGAACGTCATCTCGTCGCGGATGACGCCGGCCGAAATCAGCCGCTCGCCGATCGTTCTCGACCCGACGCCGGCTGGAATTTCCACGAATTGCTCAGGTCCGCCGTAGCCGCGAAACGGCTCGTTGACGCGCGCCTCCAGGAGGTACGCAGTGGTGCCGACCAGCAGCAACAAAACGAGCAGGACGACGGCAAGCTTTTTCACGGGCGGCGGTCCAGATAATCCTGCAGGATGACGGCAGCGGCCGCCGCATCCAGTCGCGCTTTCCGTTTTCTCCAGTCCGGTTCGCGGACGGCGAGCCGGCTTTCGGCTTCGCGGCTCGTCAGGCGTTCGTCTTCGCCGACGACCGGTATCGGCGTTCGAGCGCTCAGCGCCGCGATGAAGGCCGCCACGTGGGCCGTCTGCTCGGTGGCCGATCCGTCGAGCTTCGCGGGCACGCCGACGACGACCGTCGTCAGCCCGTCTGGCTCGGCAGCGAGACGGGCGATCTCTTGGGCGATGCGATCCACGACGTCGTCGTCGACGATCGTGAAGGTCGTCAGCGGACGGGCCAGCGTGCCCGATGGATCGCTGATCGCGAGACCAAAACGCCGCTGCCCAACGTCTATTCCGAGCACGCGCATAGCAACTACCAAATCACTAAATCACAAGATTGCCAAGTGCTATAATCTCGCGGTTCCGCACCGCACCGCCCTGTGAAACTTGCTACCCCCGCCCTGATCCTCGCGCTGTCGGTCCCGCTCGTCGCCCAGCAGGACGATCGCGCGCGCACCGAAGCGCTGGCGCGACGCGCCACCGACCGGCTGCAGGCGCTGCATCAGGAAGCAGACCGTCTGGCTTCCGAGGCGCGCTCGCTTCTCGGCGACCTGCGGCGCCTCGACCTCGAACGACAGATCAGGGACGAAGAGCTCCGACAAGTCAGGGCCGACTCCGAGACGGCCGCGGCCGAGCTCGACGCCCTCAACCAGGAACTGCAACGCCTCGAGCGGCAGGAAGCTGCCGAGCGTCCGCAGGTCAACGCGCGGCTGGTCGAGCTGTACAAGCTTGGCCAGGGACAATATCTGCGGCTGTTACTGTCGACGTCCAGCGTGCGACAGGTGGGGCAGGCGTCCCGCATGGTCGCCGCACTCGCCAAGCGCGATCGCGAGCGGCTGGCCGCGCATCAACGTCGGAGCGAAGAGCTCAAGGAGTCGCGCGTCACGCTCCAGGAGCGCAGCAGCCGCCTCGCGGCGCTTCGCGCGAGCGCCGAGATCGCACAAGCCGCTTCGGTCGGCACCGTCAACGATCGCAACGCGCTCATTCGCGAGATCGATGAGCGCCGCGATCTGAATGCGCAGCTCGCCGGCGAACTGCTGGGGGCGCGGCAGAAGCTGCAGGCCACGCTGCGCAGTCTCGCCGCTGGCGCCGCCGTGGAGCCCGCGACGCTGCCGCTCAACCCGTTTCGAGGCGATCTCGACTGGCCTGTCGCCGGTGTCGTCCGCCGGCCCTTCGGCCAACTCCCCTCGTCCACCCGATCGGGGCTGGCCGCGGCGCAACCGTCTTCGCCCAACGGAATCGAGATTGCCGCAGGCGAAGGCACGTCGGTCGTGGCGATTCACGACGGCACCATCGCGTTCGCCGATGTGTTTACCGGCTACGGCAAGCTCATCATCGTCGATCACGGCGCGCAAGCCTTCAGCCTTTACGGCCATCTGCTCGACTTTGGCGTCGCGCGCGGGAACCGCATCGAACGCGGGGCGGCGGTCGGATCGGTGGGCACATCGCTCGCCGGTGCTCCGGGACTCTATTTCGAGGTTCGCGTCGACGGTCGGCCGGTCAATCCCTTACAATGGTTAAAGAAAAGGTGACCTTGCCCCCTATAAGTTCCCGTACCCGCCGTATCGTCCTGTGGATTTCGGCACCGGTGGTCGCGTTTGCCGTCGTGGGCGGATTTCTGAGCAAGGTGACCGCGCGCGAGGACACGTATCAGCACCTCAAGATTTTCGACGATGTCGTCGGGCTGATCACGAGCCAATACGTCGAAAAAGTCGACGTGGACAACGTGATGCTCGGCGCGATGACCGGGCTGGTCGACAGCCTGGATCCGGATAGCACGTATCTGTCGCCCGACCAGGTGAAGCGAATCGAGAGCGGGACGCCCCTCGCCGTTGGTGATGTCGGCATCGATCTCACCAGGCAGTATTACCTTCGCATCATCGCCGCGCGGGACGGCTCCCCGGCGGCCAGGGCTGGGCTGCGCACGGGCGACTACGTGCGCGTCATCAACGGCGTGGCGACGCGTGAAATGTCGGTATTCGAAGGCATGCGCGCGCTGCGCGGCGCGCCGGGATCGACCGTCTCGCTGACGATCATCCGCGGCAACGCCAGCAATCCGCACGTCGTGGAACTTATGCGCGAAGCCGTTCTTGGACCCGAGGTCAGCGGCCGCACGGTCGCCCCCGGCGTCGGGTATGTACGCATGGCGACAATCGGGCCCAGGACAGCTGAGCAGGTCCGAGCACAGGTCGTGGATCTCGCGAAAAGAGGCGCCTCCACGCTCATCGTGGACGTACGGCGCACTTCGGGCGGCGCCCCCGGCAACGGCCTGGCGCTGGCGCGGCTATTCGTGGCGCAGGGAACGCTCGCCGTGCGGGAAACCAAAGGGATGGAACGCGAGACGATTGCGGCCGGCGCGTCCAATAGGGCGATCACGCTGCCGGCAACCGTGCTCATAGACCGCGGCACGTCCGGCGCCGCCGAGATTTTTGCGTCGGCGCTTGCCGGCAACCGGCGCGCTGAGCTCATCGGTGGACATACGCTCGGCCGCGCGGCCGAGCAGAAGCTCGTCAAACTACCGGACGGCAGCGGTCTCTGGCTCACCACGACGCGCTATCTCACCCCAGACGGCAGCCCGCTCCATGCAGTGGGTCTCGAGCCGCTGCTTGCCGTTGACGAACCCGAAGTGGAATTCGGCCAGCCTCCACCCACAACGGATCCCGCGCTCGAAAAGGCCCTCGAACGCGTCAGACAGAAGAAAGCCGCGTAGGGGTAGGGGTCCCGATTACCCGGTTCTGTTATAGTGAAAGTTCGTCTAGTGTCGGTATTTTCAATTCGTCTAACGCCAGTATGTTCAAGATGTAGGCGCGTAGCTCAGAGGTTAGAGCGCCTGCTTGACACGCAGGAGGTCGGTGGTTCGAGTCCACCCGTGCCTACCAGTGCAGCCTTCAGCCATCAGCTCGCAGCTGTCGGGACTGGAAGCCTCAGAGCTCGGAAGCCGAAAGCCTCCCGCCGCAGTCTTTGAATGAGTCAGGTCACCGTCACGCTGCCCGACGGATCCTGTCGGACGGTGCATGCGGGCACGCGCGTTCGCGACATTGCGGAGGGGATCTCTCCGCGGCTCGCAAAGGCAGCGCTGGCGGGCGTTGTCGACGGAAAGCTCGTGGATCTCGCGTTGCCGCTCGAAAACGATGCGACGGTCCGCATCGTGACCGACCAGAACCCCGAGGCGTTGCCGCTCTATCGCCACAGCACGGCACACCTGCTGGCCGCGGCCGTCACGAACCTGTTTCCGGGCGCACAGTGCGGCATCGGCCCCACCACCGACGAAGGCTTCTTCTACGACTTTGTCGTAGCGCGTCCCTTCGTCCCCGATGATCTCGAAGCGATTGAAGCGAAGATGAAGGAACTGGCGGCCCAGGATCTCGCCTACCAGCGCTACATGTGGCCGCGCGAGCAGGCGAAGGCGTTCTTCGCGAGCCGCGGCGAGCCGCTGAAGGTCCAGCTGATCGACGAGAAAACACAGGGGCAGCGGGATGTCTCCTGCTACGCGATCAGGGACGAGTCCACCTTCGTCGACTTCTGTGTCGGCCCGCACGTGCCTTCCACCGGCAAGCTCAGGGCGTTCAAGGTGCTCTCCGCCTCGAACGCCTATTGGAAGGGCGATGCGCGCAACCAGCCGATGCAGCGCATCCATGGGACCGCGTTCTTCTCGGACAGGGACCTGAAGGTGCACCTCACCCAAATCGCGGAAGCCAAGAAGCGGGATCACCGGAAGCTTGGCCGGGAGCTTGGCCTGTTCACGTTCCACCACTGGGCGCCTGGCGCCGCGTTCTGGCTGGAGAAGGGGACGACGCTGTACAACACGCTCGCGAATTACATGCGTGACGTCCTTTTCCCAGCGGGTTATGTCGAGGTGAAGACGCCGCTCATCTACCGCAAGGCGCTATGGGAGCGATCCGGGCACTGGAAGCATTTCCGCGGGAACATGTTTCTCATCGAGTCGGAAGGCGAGACGATGAGCATGAAGCCGATGAACTGCCCCGGCCATTTCCTGACATACGCGAGCGAGGTGCGCAGCTACCGCGACCTGCCCATCCGGTTCCACGAGCAGACGCCGCTGCACCGGAACGAGCCGTCGGGCGTGCTGTCCGGGCTGACTCGCATGCGGCAGTTCGCGCAAGACGATGCCCACTGCTTCGTAATGCCGGAGCAGATCGGCGAGGAGGTCGAGCGACTGATCCGCCTCGTCCAGCGGGTCTACCGCGACTTTGGACTGCCGTTCACGGCGAAGCTGTCCACACGCCCTAACGAGTTCCTCGGCGAAGTCGCCATCTGGGATCACGCCGAAGCGCAGCTCAGGGCGGCGCTCGATCACACCGCGATGACGTACATGATCAACGAGAAGGACGGCGCGTTCTACGGCCCCAAGATCGACTTCGACGTCACCGATGCCATCGGCCGCAAGTGGCAGTGCGCAACGATTCAGCTCGACTACGCCCAGCCGGAGAACTTCGATCTGAAGTACATTGGCGCCGACAACGCCGAACATCGACCGGTCGTCATCCACCGGGCGATCTTCGGCAGCTTCGAGCGCTTCATTGCGATCCTTATCGAGCACTATGGCGGTCGGTTCCCGCTCTGGCTCGCGCCGGTGCAGGCGCTTGTACTGCCGATTTCGGACAGGCACCTCGAGTACGCGCGATCGATCCTCGCTAGGCTAACGACTTCCGGGGTGCGCGCAACGCTCGACGAGCGGCAGGAAAAGATCGGGTATAAGATTCGGGAGGCACAGCTTCAGAAGGTGCCCTATATGCTGGTCGTCGGCGATCGCGAGAGCGCGGAAGGCACGGTGTCGGTGCGCACGCGCAGGGGTGGGGATCAGGGCAGTCGCGCGATCGGAGAGTTCATCGCGCAGGCCCAGGACGAAATCTCACGGCGGTCTGTGGAAAGTGAACACTTAGAACTGAGAACTTGAGAGGACTGAGTTGCCGTCCTCTTAAGTTCTCAGTTTTCAGTCTTAGGTGTTTTCAAGGAGGTAGTTATCGCTTTCAACAGAGCACCCCGCCGCGACGACCGCGTCCGCGTCAACGAACGTATTCGCGTCCGCGAAATCCGCGTAATCGACGACACAGGGCAGCAGCTCGGCATCATGCCGCCGCCTCAGGCCCTCGCCCTTGCGAAGCAGAAGGGGCTCGACCTCGTCGAAATCTCCGCGACGGCCGTGCCGCCGGTCTGCCGGATCATGGATTTCGGGAAGTACCAGTACCAAGAGCAGAAGCGCGCGCGCGAGGCCCGGCGGCACCAGAAGGTGATCTTGGTTAAGGAGATCAAATTCCGCCCGAAGGTCGACGAGCACGATTACCAGTTCAAGAAGAAGCACATCGAACGGTTCCTGGAGGACGGCGACAAGGTGAAAGCAACCATCTTCTTCCGCGGCCGCGAGATGGCGCATCCCGACATCGGCCGCCGCATTCTCGAGCGCCTCGTGCGGGAGCTCGCTGATGTGGCCCTGACCGAGGTGCTGCCGCGCATGGAAGGCAACCAGATGCACACGATATTCAACCGGCGCCCGCACACAACAGGCAAGGCGAAGGCGGCGGCAGCGCCAACAGTCGTACGAAAGCGAAAAAGCTCTGTCGCGAGTGTCGCGGAGACCTTCGCCGCGGATACGGAAACCAAGACCGATTGAGGAAGGCAATGCCGAAATTGAAGACGCACCGCGGCGCCGCCAAGCGGTTCAAACGAACCAAAGGCGGAAAGTTTCTCCGAAGCAAGGCGTTCAAGCAGCACCTCCTGAGCAGCAAGACAACGAAGCGCAAGCGCGCGCTGAGAGGGACGACGACGGTCGCCGAGGTCGACACGGCCAGGCTGGCTCGGATGTTGCCGTACAAATAGCAGAGAGCTGAGAGCGGAAAGCTTTCCGCTCTTGGCTTTCAGCTAGGAGATCAAGCGATGGCACGTGTGAAGAGAGGGACCGTTCGCCGCGCGAAGCGCAAGAAGCTCCTCCGGCTGGCGAAGGGCTACTACGCCAACAAGAGCAAGCTCTATCGAGCCGCGAAGGAATCGGTCGACACGGCCCTGAAGTACGCGTTCGTCGGCCGGCGTCTGAAGAAGCGGGATTTCCGCAGCCTCTGGATCGTGCGCATCAACGCCGCTGCACGCGAGCATGGCCTCACCTACGGTCAGTTCATCAACGGCTTGAAGAACGCCGGCATCACACTCGATCGCAAGAGCCTGTCGGAGCTCGCTGTCTTGAGCCCAGCGGCCTTTGCCGGTCTGGCGAAGCAAGCCAAGGCGAGCGCGAAAACATCGACTCGCGCATGATTAGTCAACAGTCGTCGGTCGTCGGTTGTCAATCGCCAATCCACTGCTAACTGTCGACTGACGACTTTTCGACTATTCGATCCCGTGTCATCAGACCTCCTCCCGGACCAAGCCGCGGTTGACGCGCAAATAGCGGCGTTTGAAGCCGCCCTCGGCGCCGCCAGGTCCGCCCGCGAAGCGCAGTCCGTGCGCGACAAGTATCTCGGCCGCAAGAACAGCATCGTCGCATCGTGGATGCAGATGATCGCGACCGCTCCAGCGGATCAGAAGAAGGACATCGGCCGGTTCGCGAACGAGTTAAAGAACGCTATCGAAGCGCAATGGACTCATTATCAGGCCAAAGCGGTCTTTCGAGAGGGGTCACCCCGCGACAAGCTGGACGTCACGCTGCCCGGGCGCGAGCCGCGGCTCGGTCGTCGCCACCCGCTGACGCTCGTTCGCGACCGCATGGAGGACATCTTCACCCGCATGGGGTTCACAATCGTTGAGGGACCCGAGGTCGAGGACGAATGGCACAACTTTGACGCCCTCAACATGCCGGCCGATCATCCGGCGCGTGACATGCAAGACACCCTATATCTGGCGACGCCGATCAAAGGCGAACCCGGACGGGCCGGTGACCTTCGCACGCTGCTGCGGACCCATACGTCCGCCGTGCAGATTCGGTACATGGAAGCGCACCAGCCGCCGGTTCGCATCGTGGTTCCTGGCCGCGTCTACCGGCGCGACGATCTCGACCTGACGCACTCCCCCGCTTTTGGACAGCTCGAGGGACTCGCCGTCGACGAAGGAATTTCGCTCGCACACCTGAGAGGCACGCTCCTGGCGTTCGTTCGTCAGATGTTCTCACCCAATTCGCGCGTGCGCTTCCGTCCGAGCTTCTTCCCCTACACCGAGCCAAGCGCCGAGATCGACATCAGCTGCTGGCAGTGCGATGGATCCGGATGTCCGTTGTGCAAGCGCACCGGGTGGATCGAGCTGGGCGGGTGCGGCATGGTCCATCCGGCAGTGTTCGAGGCAGTCGGGTACGATGCGGAGCGTTTCACCGGATTTGCGTGGGGACTCGGCATCGAGCGAATCGCCATCCTGCGGCATCAGGTGAACGATATCCGGCTCTTTTTCGAGAACGATTTGAGGTTTCTCGAGCAGTTCCCGTACTGACGTTCTCCGTTCTGCGTTCGTGTTCAGGGTTACTAGGAACGGAGCACGTCGAACGCGAACAGGGAACGCCACCGGAGAACCGAGAACGTCGAACGATGCGTCTTGTAGTCTCCTGGGCTCGTGACTTCGTGGCCGTGAAGGCGACTCCCGCCGAGATTGCCGACAAGCTAGGATTGCGCGGTTTCGACGTCGCGTCGGTCGAGCCGCTCGGCGACGGCGACGCGGTGATCGATCTCGAAGTCACGGCGAACCGGCCCGATTGTCTGAGTGTTGTTGGTCTCGCGCGCGAAATCTCGACGGTTTACGACCTGCCGATGCGGCTTCCATCAGTCGACCCGGGCGCGGCAGCGGCGCTTGCGCCGGTGTCATGCGCCGAATCGGATCGCTTGAAAGTCACGATCGAAGATGCTGAGCTGTGCCCGCGGTACGTAGGGGCCGTGGCCGAGGTCACGCCGACCGTGTCGCCCGCATGGATGACGCGTCGGCTGCACGCCGCCGCCATCCGTTCGATCAACCCGTTCGTGGACATCACGAACTACGTCCTGATGGAGTTGGGCCACCCCATGCATGCGTTCGACCTGGCCACGCTGGCCGGCAGCGAGTTGCGCATTCGACGTGCACGCCCGGGAGAGATCGCAACGACGCTTGACGGCATCGAACGGACGCTCGATGGAGACATGCTGGTCATTGCCGACGCGCGTCGGCCGCAGGCGATCGCCGGAGTCATGGGCGGCGCCGGCTCCGAGGTTGCTGGCACGACGCGAACCGTCGCATTCGAGAGCGCCTACTTCAAGCCGTCGTCGATCCGCCGGACGAGCAAGCAGCTCGGCCTCAAGACTGAAGCCTCGTCTCGATTCGAGCGCGGTGCCGACGTCAATGCTCCGCTCGTCGCGCTCCAGCGAGCGATCGCAATCATGCAGCAGATTGCCGCTGGCCGCCTGGTTGGATCTGTCATCGACCGGTATCCTCACCCGCGCGGGGCGAAATCGCTGCACCTCCGGCGCGCCCGACTAGCGCTGCTGTTGGGCCTCTTGGTTCCCGACGACGAAGTAGAACGCATTCTAAGCAGACTTGGGCTGAGCGTTGCGGCGACCTCCGACGGGTGGGACGTCGTGGCGCCCACGTTCCGTGTCGATCTGGTCCGCGAAGTCGACCTCGTCGAGGAGATCGGGCGGCATTACGGGTTTGACAAGCTCGAACCCGCCTTTCCTGCCATGACAACAGCCGCTCCACCGCCGGATCCCCGCATCCCGCGCGATCGACTCGTCCGCCAGGTCCTGACGGCCGCGGGACTGTCGGAAGCCACCACGTTCGGGTTCATCGAAGCCGGCTCGGCCGCCGCGTTTGTCGGCGCCGAAGACACTCTGGTCGGTGTGGCGAACCCGCTGTCGGCCAAGTTCGATACCCTGCGACCCTCGCTTCTGCCCGGCCTCGTTGACGCCGTTGCGCACAATCGCCGTCAAGGCTGGGGTGACGTCGGGCTGTTCGAGATCGGCGCGCGGTTCACCTTGTCGAACGGCGAGAGCAGGGGGCTGGCGCTCGCCTGGACGGGCTCGCCAGCGGAGGAACACTGGTCCGGCGGCGGTCGCAAAGTCGATTTCTTCGACGTGAAAGGCGTCGTCGAGCGTCTGTGCGACGCGCTGGGCGTCGCCGTGCGCATGGAGGCGACGACCGCGCCCTTCCTGACGCCCGACCAGGGTGCGGTGGTCCTGGCGGGTGATCAGTCCATCGGGCTTCTCGGCCTCGTCCCGCCGTCACTAGCCGAGAGCCGCGGCGCGCCGCGTCAAGACAAGATTTTCGTCGCCGAGCTGAATCTGGATCGTATGGCCGACCTCGCGCGGCCGCGCGACGAGCTAGTCGAAGCGCTGCCAAGGCATCCGACCGTCGTGCGCGATCTGTCAATTATCGTCACTGGCAGCTTGCCTGCGGAGATCATTCGTGGCACCATTCACGCGGCCGCCGGCCGAAGACCGGCGCCTCTGGTGACTGTCGGCTTCTTCGATCGCTACACGGGCAAAGGGGTGGCGGAGGGCGCGGTGAGTCTCTCGGTGCACCTCACGTTTCAGGCTCCAGACAGAACCCTCACCGATGAAGAGGTACAGAAGAGCTTCGACGACATTCTCGCCGCACTCGTGCGCGAACACCGCGCGGTGCAACGATGAAGGCGAGGCAGGAGTTCGTGATGGCAAGAGTAGCGACCAGGAACGTAGAGCTCGATCCGATTGACAGTCTCGAAGAGAAAGTAAAGCGGCTCGTCGGCATATTTGAACGGATGAAGGCAGAGCAGGCGCGCGCGGCGGAAGAGAACCAGCGTCTTTCGTGCGAGCTCGAGTCGATGCGCGCGCGACTCGCCGCGAGCGACTCGGTGGCCGGCGACCTCTCGTCGCTCCGGGAGGAGCGAAACGTGATCCGCGCCCGGGTTGGCGACATGCTCGAGCAGCTCGAGGCGCTGAACCTCTAGCACGGGCCTGTCAGGCCGCGGCAGTCGCGGTCAATTTGTCGTTGTCGCGCGGGCCTGTCAGGCTCGCGGCAGTCGGCGGCCCCGAAAGGGCCGCCCTACCATATGGCTGACGCCGGTCGTGTCGTCCCGGTCGATATTCAAGGTCAGCGATATTCGATCAGGAGCTCCCTGGATCCGGAATACGTCGCACGGCTGGCCCTGTACGTGGACGAGAAGATATGCGCGGCCGCCGACTCGACGCTCAGTGGCGATGGGCTGCGTCTGGCCGTGCTCGCGGCGCTCAACATCGCCGACGAGCTGTTCCGCTGCAGAGACGCCAATCGCGCTCGGGACGGCCAGCTTGCCCAGCGGGCTGGCGAGCTGGAACGGCTCCTCGACCGGGTGCTCACCGTGTAGGTCCCAACGAACCGAACGTAAACACGGCTCCTCTCCGCCTTGACCCCCTTATCGCTCAAACGCTAAGATACCGGGAGCGTTTGAGTTCCCTGCTTTGCACGTGATGGCGGCAGGCTCGTTTGAGCCAACGTTCCATCAAAGTGAGTCGCGACGCTGCGTAGTGTGCATGCCTCTGTGAGAGGAAGCCTGAAACGCGGCTTAACCAAGTGGCTCCACCTGTTTACGCAGGTTCATCGACCTCCCCACACGGCGAAGCGGGGGCCTTTCGTTCGGTTACCTTCCTGAAATTCACTCGCGGGACCAAGACCCGCGCGCGGCGCCGCACGCGGAATAGGGCCCAGGCCCCGTTTCCGTGCGGAACCCGTCGGACAAGGGGCCTGACCCCTTATGACGGGAAAGGACGTCACGCGTGTTGCCGTATTTCGGGTATCTGATAAACGTCCTCGTCACCCTGGTGGCGGCAGCGGCCATGTTCGCCCTCTGGGTGGCCCACCGCAAACGCATCGCCGCCGAAACCATCGGCCGCGCCGAAGAACAGGCGCTGCGCGTCCTCAAAGACGCCGAACGGGACGCCGAGACCCACAAGAAGGAGGTGCTGCTCGAGGCCAAGGAAAAGGCCCACGAGCTCCTCACGGCCTCAGAGCGGCAGGCGCAGCAGAAACAACAACAGGCGCAGACCTTTGAACAGACCCTCATGCGGCGCGAGTCGGCGCTCACCGATCGTCAGTCGGCCCACGAACGGACCGAGCGGGACGTGCAGGCGCGTGAGCGGGCCGTCTCAGAGCGCGAGAAGAGCGCCAGAACGGCCGCTGAAAGATACGACCGGCTGGTCGCCCAGCAGCAGCACGAGCTGGAGCGCGTCGTGAGCCTGACGGCTGACGAAGCCAAGGACCTGCTCCTCAAGCAAATCGAAGGCGAAGCGCGTCACGATGCGGCGAACCTGCTGAAGCGCCTCGACACCGAGGCGCGCGAATCCGCTGCCGACCGCGCCAAGCACTACATCACCGAAGCCATCCAGCGTTCGGCCGCCGAGCACGCCATCGAAACCACCGTGTCGGTCGTCGATCTCCCGAGCGACGACGTCAAGGGCCGCATCATCGGCCGCGAGGGCCGCAACATCCGCGCGCTGGAGCTCGCGACCGGCATCGATCTCATCGTGGATGACACGCCTGGCGCCATCATCCTCTCCGGATTCGATCCCTACCGCCGTGAGGTGGCCAGGAAGGCGATTCAACGCCTCATTGCGGACGGACGCATTCATCCGGCACGCATCGAAGAGATCGTGCAACAAGTCAAGGACGAGACCGAGGAAGAGGTCCGCAAAGAAGGCGCGGCCGCGGCCTTCGAGTTGGGGCTGCACGATCTGCACCAAGAGATCGAACGCCTCATGGGCCGCCTGAAGTATCGGACCAGCTACGGTCAGAACGTGCTGTCTCATTCCGCCGAGGTCGCGCGGCTCGCGGGGATCATGGCGAAGGAGGTCGGCCTCAACGCGCATGTCGCCGTGCGGGCGGCCTTCCTACACGACATCGGCAAGGCCATCGACCGCGAGATGCAAGGGACGCACCTTGAGCTCGGCATCGATTTCCTGAGGAAGCACGGCGAGAGCGAACCCGTCGTGATGGCCATGGCGGCGCATCACATGGACATCGACTGGCCGTCGCTCGAAGCGATGATCGTGCAGGCGGCTGACGCCATCTCAGCGGCGCGTCCCGGGGCGCGCCGCGATATCCTCGAGTCCTACGTGAAGCGGCTCGAAAAGCTCGAAGGGATTGCCGATTCGTTCAAGGGCGTGTCGAAGTCCTTTGCGCTCCAAGCTGGCCGCGAGGTCCGTATCATGGTCGAAAGCGACAAGATCTCCGACGAGGAAGCCATCTGGCTGTCGAAGGACATCGCACGCCGCATCGAGAAGGAGCTCGAGTACCCCGGCCAGATTAAGGTCATGGTCATCCGCGAAACGCGCGCAGTGGACTACGCGAAATGAGGCTCGGGGCCAGCCCCTAACCCCGCCATATGACGGTGTCCGACCTCACCGAGCGCGAGCTCGTCGCGCGCATTCAAAAACGCCTTCCGCCCGCGCCGGATTGGCTCGTCGTCGGCATCGGCGACGATGCGGCGGTCGTGGAGCCGGAGCCGAACCGCCTGGAAGTGTTGAGCGTTGACGCGCTTGTCGAGGGCGTTCACTTCGACCGGCGCTTCACGCCGCCCGGTGCGATCGGTCACCGCGCGCTCGCCATCAACCTGAGCGATCTCGCCGCGATGGGCGCGGCGCCGCGCCTGGCGCTTGCCTCCTTCGCGCTGCCGTCCGATCTTGCGTGCGCCGATTTCGACGGCATCGTCTCGGCCCTCGCGAACCTCGCCGTCAGCCATCGCCTGCACGTTGTCGGCGGCAACCTCACCCGGTCGCCCGGGCCGCTGATGATTGACGTCACAGTCGTCGGATCCGTGAAGCGTCGGCAAGCGCTCACTCGGCACGGTGCACACCCCGGCGACGAGCTCTTTCTGACAGGCTCGATCGGCGCGGCTGCCGCCGGACTACAGATGCTCACCGAAGGTAGCGCGGCCCTCTCAGGGCCGCGCGCGCCGGCACGCCCGCCTTCCCAGCGGGATAACGGCATGGATGCCTGCGTGAGGCGGTATCTGTACCCCGAGCCGCGAGTGAAACTCGGGCTCCTGCTGGGGCGCAGTCGCGCCGCGGCGGCGTGTGTCGATGCAAGCGACGGGGTGGCGGACAGCCTCTGGTGCCTCGCGGAAGCAAGCGCCGTGGGGGCCGTCGTCGACGGCGACGCGCTGCCGATCCACCCGGGCGCCCGCAATTGGTTCGAGACACGCGGCGTCGACCCGGTGATCGAATCGTTCTCAGGCGGTGACGATTACGAGCTGGTGTTTGCCGTACCGCCCCGGCTCCGACGCCGCCTGGCGGCGGCCAGCTGCCACGGCGATGCGCCGATCACTCGCATCGGCGTCTGCACCGAAGACCGTGAGGTTGTCGTGCGCCGTCCTAGTAGGGGCGGCGCGGTCGTCGACACATCGCTGCCGCGCGGTTACACGCACTTCAAGTGATCTATCTCAAGCGAGCGCTCATGCGCCGCTGGCGTGCTTGCAGCCGCAGCCTATCCGCACGCGCTCGCCTTCCTGAAAGGCCGCAAGCGCGTGCACGACATCGTGCACAAGCATCGGTGAAATAGCGGGTTACAGATTGATTGCAAGTTTGTACACCCGTCCGATTGCAGAACTACAGTCGCAAATAGATCGGCAATCTGCAATCGACAATCTACGATCTCACGGGCAGCCATGTCTTTGACTGGATCGCATCGGTGGAAAGCCGTGATGGCGGCCGTTCGAAGGCAGGTCCAAAAGACTACGCTGCCAGCACCTCACTTCTAACTTCTCACTTCTAGTTTTTCTACTTGTGTGTCCTGCTTATACTGCAGTTGAAACAGCTTGAAATAGAGACCGCGGTGAGCGAGCAGCTCCTGGTGCGTGCCGACTTCTCGGACCGATCCCTTGTGCAGTACCAGGATCTTGTCCATGTCCTGAATGGTCGAGAGGCGATGCGCGATGGCAATCGTGGTTCGACCCGTCATCAAGGTGGCGAGCGCATCTCGAATCAGCAGCTCGGTTTCCGTATCGACGCTCGAGGTGGCTTCGTCGAGAACGAGCACGCGAGGATCGAACGCCAACGCCCGCGCGAAGGAAAGCAACTGCTTCTGCCCGACCGACAGCGTGGACCCGCGTTCGGCGACGGGGGCGCGGTACCCGCCCTCGATCCGATCGATGAACTGATCGGCGTGCACGGCGCGCGCCGCGCGCCGCATATGCTCATCGTCAATTGACGGGTGACCGAGCCGGATGTTGTCGGCGATCGTCCCAGAAAACAGGTGCACGTCCTGCAGCACGAGGCTGAAGAGGCCGCGCAGTTCCTGAAGGTCGAGCCGCCTGATGTCCACGCCGTCGACCGTGATGCGTCCCCGCACGACGTCGTGGAACCGGAGCAGCAGATTGATGAGCGTCGTCTTGCCCGACCCTGTGGCGCCGACGATTCCGACCCGCTCGCCTGGCTTCACCTCGAACGACACGTCGCGCAGCACCCACTCAGGTCGGTCGTCGTCTGGTGCCAGCCCGGCCCCCCCGACCTCAGCAGGCGTGTGATACGCGAACCACACGTGGTCGAAGACAATGTGGCCCGCCGCCGGCGCCGGACGCCGCGCTGGATCGGAGGGAGACGTGATCGCGACGGGTTCGTCGAGCAGCTTGAAAATTCGTTCTGACGAAGCCATTGCCGATTGCAGCACGTTGAACTTCTCAGACATGTCGCTGATCGGCCGGAAGAAGCGCTGCGAGTACTGAAGGAACGCCGCCAGCGTACCGAGAGTGAGCGCGCCGGACAGGACGCCGCCGCCACCGTACCAGATGATCAGTGCCAACGCGAGGGCGCTCGTTGTCTCGACTGCGGGGTAGAACACCGCGTAGTAGAAGATCGAGTCTATGTTGGCGTCGCGGTGCTTGCGGTCGATTTCGTCGAAGCGCGCGAAATTCAGGCGCTCCCGGCAGGAAAGCTGCACCGTCGACATCCCAGTGATGTTCTCCTGCAGGAAAGCGTTAATTCGCGCGATCCAGCCGCGCACCAGGCGGTACGAGTCGCGCACGTTCTTACGAAACCACTGCGTGATCAAGGCAATGAGCGGCAGCACGGAAAAGGCCACCAGCGCCAGCCGCCAGTCCATCACGAGCATCACCACCATGATGCCGACGAGCGTGAACACGTCGCCGAAGATGGTCACGACGCCTGAGGTGAACAGGTCGTTCAGCACGTCCACGTCGGAGGTCACGCGGGTCATCAGGCGACCGACCGGGTTCCGATCGTAGTAGCGGACGTCCAGCCGCTGCAGGTGACCGTACAAGGCCATGCGCAGGTCGAACATGATGCGCTGTCCGGTGAGCTGCATCGTCCAGGTCTGGATGTATTCAGCCGCGAAGGCCGCGACGAGGATTGCGACGTAGAGCGCCGCCAGGCGGTCCAACCCCGCAAGACGACTCTGCGCGATGTGCCGGTCGATGGCGATCTTCACCAGATAGGGCTGTGCCAGCGCCACGGCAGCCCCCACGACGATAGCGAGAAGGGCCACCACGACCTGCCGCCAGTACGGCCGCAGGTACGTCAGCAGCCGCCGCATCAGCACCCAGTCGTAGGCCTTCCCGAGGATTTCGTCGTCGTGAATAGACATGATGTGTGCAGGACCAAAGTCCTGCGCTACACGACCTGCAGGGGTCCGCTCCGGCTGTAGCGCAGGTTTTCAGACCTGCGCTACGACGCGGCCAGTTCTTGCTCGAGCAACTGCTTCTTGTGCAGCTCCGCGTACAGGCCGCCGCGCTCGACGAGCTGCTCGTGCGTGCCGCGATCGACGATCCGCCCTTGATCCAGTACCACAATCTGATCGGCGTTGCGCACCGTCGAGATCCGGTGCGACACGATGATCGACGTGCTCCGGCGCATCACAGCTCCGAGCCGTGACAGAATCTCCTCCTCCGTGTAGGTGTCGACCGCCGACAGCGCATCATCGAGGATGAGGATCCTCGGGTCGATGATGACGGCGCGCGCAATGGCCGCGCGTTGCTTCTGTCCGCCTGACAGCGTGATGCCGCGCTCGCCGAGGATGGTATCGTAGCCCATGGGAAAGTCGGCGACGTCTTTGTCGAGTCGCGCGACCGCTCCGGCGGCCACGATACGGTTGTGGCGAGGGTCGTTAGATTCCGCGCGTCGCCTCGGCCCTGAAAGGGCCCCGCTACGTCTATCATCCGGCCGCAGCTCTAAGAGGGCCGCGCTACTCGCGACCGTGTCCAGTCCGAAGGCGATGTTGTCGGCCAACGTGTCGGAAAAGAGAAACGGCTCCTGCGGCACGAAGCCGATCGATCCGCGAAGACGCGCGAGCGGGATCTCGCGGACGTCCACGCCGTCGACAAAGACAGTGCCGGGCGGGGGATCGTGGAGCCGCGCGAGCAGGCTGATGAGCGTGGACTTTCCGGACCCGGTGACGCCGACAACCGCTACCGTCTGGCCCGCCTCGATGCGCGCTGAGACGTGGTCGAGCACCGGCGTCCCGTTATAGGAGAAAACGAGGTCACGGAATTCGATCTCGCCGCGAATATCCTGCGGTCGGTCGCAGGGCGGACCTTGTAGGTCCGCCGCAGCCTGGCGGGCCCGAAAGACCAGCCCTACATCAGGCGCGTCAGCCATCGCATCACACGCGTCTGCGATCGCCGGCACAGCATCCAGCACTTCGAGCATCCGCTTCCAGCTCGCCATGCCCCGCTGCAGCATGTTGGTCACCCAGCCGAACGCAATCATCGGCCAGCTCAGCATCGCGAGGTACGCGTTGAAGGCGACAAACTCGCCGATCGTGATGCGCCCGCGTATGACCTCACGGCTGCCGAGCCACAGCACCAGCATCGCCCCGAGCCCCAGAAGGAACGACATGCTTGGAAAGAACATGCCCTGGAGCGCGATCAGCCGCCGGTTCCGACGCAGGTATTCGAGATTGACGCGCTTGAACCGCTCGATCTCCGCCGCCTCCTGACGGTACGCGCGGACGACGCGCACGGCCGAGAGCGCTTCCTGCGCAATGGCGCTCACCTCGGCGAGCTGCGCCTGAATCTGCTCGAACCTCCGGTGGATGGCGCTGCCAAAATACTTCACCGACAGCGACACGAACGGCAGCGGAATCAGCGACAGCAGCGTCAAGCGTGCGTCAATCGAGATCATCAGCGCCAGCGCGGCCACAAACCCGAGCACCGTGCTGGCCGAATACATCACCGCCGGGCCAATCATCATGCGCACAGCGTTGAGATCGTTGGTCGCGCGCGACATCAGGTCGCCGGTTCGATGCGACTGGAAATATCGGAGCGGCAACGTCTGCAGCTTCGCGAAAAAGTCGTTGCGGATGTCGTACTCGATGTGGCGTGACACGCCGATCAGGATTCGCCGCATGAGAAACCGGAAGACGCCGCCCGCCACGCCAATGGCCAAAAGCAGGCCTCCGTAGAAGGCCAGCTTCTGGCTGGTAACGCCCAGGGTCAGATCGTCAATCGCACGACGGAGAACCAGTGGCGCAGTCAGCGCGATACCAGTGGCGACAGAGACCGAGATCAGGCCGATCAGAAACTCGCGCCGGTACGGCAGCGCGTAGCTCATCAGGCGGCCAAGGGGCAACACGAATCGAGTATAGCGATAGAATCCGCCTTATGCGTGCCCTCTACATCCTCCTACCCTTCCTGTGCATCATCCCCATCGCGTACCGCTACTACAGCGCGTTCATCGCGGCCAAGGTTATGGCGCTCGACGATTCCCGCCTGACGCCGGCCCATGCCAAATTCGATGGGCACAACTACTACCCGACGAGCCGATGGGTGCTCTTCGGGCACCATTTCGCGGCCATCACAGGCGCGGGTCCTCTTCTCGGTCCGGTGCTCGCCGCCCAATTCGGCTTCGCGCCCGGATTCATCTGGTTGATCGTGGGCGTCTGCCTTGCGGGCGCCGTGCACGATTTCACGGTCCTCTGGGCGTCGACGAGGCGGGGCGGCCGCTCGCTCGCCGAGATTGCGCGCACCGAGATCGATCCGATTGCGGGCGTCACGGCGGCCATTGCGGTGATCTTCATCGTCATCATCGCGCTGGCCGGCCTGGGGATCGCCGGCGTGAACGCCCTGGCCGAAAGCGCATGGGCCACGTCTACTATTGGCCTGACAATCCCGCTGGCCGTCGTCATGGGCTTTTGCATGTTCAAGTGGACCAAGGGAAAGGTCACGCAGGCAACGATCGGCGGCGTGATCGGCATGATCCTTTGCGTCGTCATCGGTGAGCGCGTGGCGGCGTCCGGAATCGCCCACTGGTTCATCCTGTCGAAGCACCAGCTCACGTTGCTGCTGGGACTGTACGGCTTCGCGGCCTCGGTCCTGCCGGTCTGGATGCTGCTGACGCCGCTGGACTATCTCAGCACGTTCATGAAAATCAGCATTATCGGGTTCCTCCTGATTGGCGTCCTGTTCGTGAACCCGCAGCTGCAGATGCCCGCGATATCGCAGTACGCCGGCGGGGGCGGTCCGATTATTCCGGGTCCGCTCTTCCCCTTCTTGTTCATCACGATCGCTTGCGGCGCCATTTCGGGCTTCCATGGCCTGATCTCGTCGGGCACGACGCCCAAGATGGTGGACAAGGAAGCCGACCTCCGTCCGATCGGCTACGGGGCGATGCTCTGCGAGGGCCTCGTCGGCGTTATGGCGCTCATCGCCGCCACGGCGCTTCACCTGGGGGCGACTATTTCGCGATCAACACGCCACCGGCCGTCTTCCAGACCTTGCGTGACTCTGCCGGTGCGCCCCTGGCGATGGTGAACTTGGCCGATCTTCAGGTGCAGGTCGGCGAGAATGTCGTAGGTCGGCCCGGTGGCGCCGTGTCGCTCGCCGTCGGGATGGCTGACATCTTCAGCAGCCTGCCGGGCATGCGCGGGCTGATGGCGTACTGGTATCACTTCGCCATCATGTTCGAGGCCCTATTCATCCTGACGACCATCGATTCCGGCACGCGCGTCGCCCGCTTT
Source organism: Vicinamibacterales bacterium (assembly GCA_965197865.1). Taxonomy (GTDB): domain Bacteria; phylum Acidobacteriota; class Vicinamibacteria; order Vicinamibacterales; family CAVVIG01; genus CBDANZ01. The sequence continues at coordinate 206,389 of CBDANZ010000004.1, read as the reverse complement.
GCGCTGCAGGAATTTGTCGACCGTCCCTGGAAACCGTTCGCGCGGCCCGGCTGGGTGCCTGGCTCTGTGATCGCGACGACGCTCATCTGCTTCGCGTGGGGCTACCTCATCTGGACCGGCAGCATCGACACTATCTGGCCGATGTTCGGCATCGCCAACCAGTTGCTCGCCTGAGTCGGGCTCGCAATCGGAACTACGATCCTCATCAACACGGGGCGTGCGCGATACGCGTGGGTGACCCTGCTCCCCCTCTGCTTCGTCGGCGTGACGACGCTGACCGCCGGCTACATGATCGTGCGCGACCGATTCTGGCCGATGGCGATCGGCCCCAATCCTGCGCTGAACGTGCAAGGCTACGTCAACTCCATCTGCACGTCGTTTATGATGGTGCTCGTCGTGCTCATCCTCGCCTCCGCCGCCCGACGCTGTTTCCTCGTGCTGAGCGGCAAGGCGCCCGTGCGCGAGCTCGCCCAGGCGTATGCTGAAGCCAGTAGTGGGCTCTCTTGCTGTCTCACTTTGAGACGAACCCCAACGCCCGTTGCCAGCCGTCATTGAGTGCTCGACTATCTCGTCGTCCATAGGCGGCCCTCAAGTCATCGAACAGTGTCGCGTCAAACTCGAAAAACATCGTGGATCGGCCGCCACAGCGGGCGATCCTGTGGCCCATCTTCCGGCCTAACGGCAATTCGATCATCAGAACATGCGTCCGCAATAAGCCTGAATGGCTCTCCGTCTCTAGACCAAACTATGCAAGTAACTGATTCTATTATTGTTGCTGTGTTGGCCGGCTTCAGCAGTAGTGGGCTCTTTTCGTGATGCCGATAAGAATAGCGAACGGCCGGGGCAACAGAAGCACCCAGCCGGCCCAAGTTCACCTTGATTCCGGAGAACGTGTCGCATGATGCCAAACCGATTTGCTATCCGCCTGTACGCTCTTGTCGCCGCCCTACTGACCCTGACGGCTTCGCCCGTGCTCGCGCAGTTTCAGCCGCCGCCGCTCAGCGACCCGACGATAGGCGAGCAGTACTTGATCGAGGGGTTCGCCGGATTCTGGAATCCCAGCGCCGAGATATCGATCGCCAGCGAATCGCTCGGTATCGCAGGCACGACGATCGACTTCAAGCAGGATCTCGGGCTTCAGGATCAGCGCTTCCCTGAACTGCGTTTGGTGTTGCGGCTTGGGCGTAAGCACAAGCTTCGCCTGCAGTCCATCCCGATCACTTACGAGCAGGGACCGGTCACCGTGACCCGCGACATCGTCTTCAACGGCCAGCGCTACTCGGTCGGGGTGCTGGTCAATTCAGCGCTCGAGTGGAAAGCCTACCAGCTCGGCTATGAGTACGATTTCATCGTCACCAACCGCGGCTACGGCGGCTTCATCCTGGAGGCCAAGTACACCGACGTCAAGGCGACACTCGACGCTCTCGACTCGACGGGCTCGCCCCTGTTCACCGAGTTTGCGCACGCGCGCGCGCCGATTCCGGCCCTGGGCGGCGTCGTTCGCGTCTACCCCATTCCGAACATCTCGGTGACCGCCGAGGTGACCGGCATCAAGCTGCCCAACACCATCAGCGAAGACTACGAGGGGCACTACGCCGACATCGACATCTACGGGATCCTCAACTTCACCCCCAGCGTGGGCACGCAAATCGGCTGGCGGTCGCTCGACATCGGGTATCTCATCCACGAAGACACCGGCTCGTTCCTTGTGCGGGGGCCGTACTTCGGACTCGTGGCGCGGTACTAGCGCACGGCAGCCGGCACCAGCTTCTTCAGCCGGCGGTCGGCTTCGAGGAGGGTCTCGTCCCGCTTGCAGAAACAGAACCGCAGCTTCGTGCGCCCGGAGGCCGGCTCCCGATAGAAGCTGCTGCCTGGCACCGCAGCCACGCCCACGTCCTTCACGAGAGAGCGTGCGAACTCCACATCGTCGGCGAAGCCGAACGCGCCGATATCGCTCATGACGTAGTACGCCCCGTGCGGCTTGTAGCACGTGAAGCGATGCCGCTCGAGGATGTCGAGGATCACGTCCCTGCGCCGCTGGTATCCTGCGGCGAGCTGCGCGTAGTACGACTCCGGAACCTCGAGCGCCACGACTCCGGCCTCCTGAAGAGGGGCGGCCGCGCCAACTGTCAGAAAGTCGTGCACTTTTCTGATCGCGCCCGTCAGTGATGCCGGCGAGATCGTCCAGCCCACGCGCCACCCGGTCACGCTGTATGTTTTCGAAAGGCTGTTGATCGTGACCGTGCGTTCGGCCATCCCCTCGACCGTGGCGATCGGCACATGACGCCAGCCGTCGTAGATGATGTGCTCGTAGATCTCGTCGGAGATCGCAACCACATCCCACTTACGGCAGAGCGTCGCGATCGTCTCGAGTTCCTCCCGCGCGAAGACCTTCCCGGTCGGATTGTTCGGTGTGTTGAGGATGATGGCCTTGGTCCGGTTATTGAACGCCGCCGCGAGCTCGTCGGGATCGAACCGCCAATCGGGTTCGCGCAGCGTGACGTAGCGGGGCGTTGCGCCAGAGAGAATCGCGTCGGGCCCGTAGTTTTCGTAAAACGGCTCGAAGATGACGACCTCCTCGCCCGGATCGACGATGGCGATCATCGTCGCCATCATCGCCTCGGTGGCACCGCAGCACACCGTGACCTGTTCGTCGGCGTCCACCCTCAGTCCATAGCGGCGCGTGAACTCGCGCGCGATCGCTTCCCGGAACGCCCGCGCTCCCCACGTCACCGCGTACTGGTTGATGTCGGCGCGAATCGCCGCGCACGCGGCTTCCTTCACGGCCGAGGGAGCCGGAAAATCAGGGAAACCCTGCGACAGGTTGACCCCACCGTAGAGCTCGCTCAGCCGCGTCATCTCGCGGATGACCGACTCGGTGAACTGCGTGGCCTTCTTCGATCCCATCAGCTTCGACATGGGGATCAGCGGCTGTATAGCCGTCGATAATCCTCCGCAGTTCCCAGGATTCGCTTCACGTAGTTCCTCGTCTCAGAATACGGGATGTCGTCGATGAACTCTTCGCGGTCGGTGAGTCCCGGGCGCTCCGCGATCCATCGACGGACCACCCGCTCGCCCGCATTGTAGCTGGCCAGGGCCAAATGCAGGTCGCCGAACTCCTTGAGCTTGTCCGCCAGGTACGCCGTGCCCATCCGGATGTTCGCCTCCGGGTTGGTCGCAAGTCGCCTCGAGTATGGCAGCTTCAGCTTTCGCGCGTACTGCCGCGCGGTCGACGACACGAGCTGCATCAGCCCGACCGCGTTTGCCGACGACCGGATGTCGGGCACGAAGGTTGATTCCTGGGCGACGAGCGCCGCCACAAGATATGGATCGAGCCCGAGCTGAGACGAATGCCTCTGGATCAGATCCCAGTACGCAATCGGAAAAATGACAGTTAGTATCTCCCGCGGCAGCTCCTGCCCCCCGGCGGCCAAGAACTGCGGATAGGCGCGCCGCATCGTCGTGATCGAGCCGCGGAGTAGATTGAACCGTTCGACACCCGTCTGCAACTGCCCTTTTCGCTGATAGATCCAAGCCACTGTGGCCTGAATGGCCGGCGAGTCGCCCCAGACTCGCTGCGCGTACTGCAGCTCGCTCAGCGCATCGTCATAGCGTCGGATGCCGAGCAGGACTCGAACGAGAGCTTCGGTGGGCGGTGGCGGCAGAGGCGACGTCGGCTCGCCGACGACGCGCCGAGGCGGGGTGCGGCCGTCGAGGCGTGCGACCGCGAGACGGCCATAGTAGGAGTTGAGATAGTCCGACGTCACCAGCCTGTACCGCTCGCCGGCAAGCGCCCGCTCTTTCAACTGATCGCGCGCACGGCCGGCCCAGTACAGCCACGATGGGCGGTAATCGGACCTCTGAAAATCAGAGGCCGCGCGCTCGAAGTAGCGAACCGTCTCTGCGTAACGTCCCGCCCGGTAGGCGCCCCATCCAATCTTCCACGCGGCGCGGGGCGCATACGCCCCAAGCGGGTATCTCTTGTACAGCTCGCGGAAGGCCGCGTCGGCCTCGGCGTCCTCGTCGCCTCTGATGTAACGCGTCGCAAGGTTGTCCAGCGCTTCCTCAGCCCACCTCTCTGTCTGAAACTCGGTGACGATGCGCCGTACGGTCCGGAGGTACTCCGGTCGATCTCCGAGATCGCCGACTGCGAGAGCGTGGAAGAACAGTGCTTCGGCCTGTCGGGAGGCTTTGCTGATGTATGGCTTTACGCCGTCTCGCGCGTCTCTGAGGCGCCCCTGGAAGTAATGGCATTCGGCAATGCGAAGGTTGACCAGCTCGCCATCGCCGCCCGAGGCGCTAGCTCGCAGCGTCTCGTACGCCTGGAGGGCTTCCGCGTACAACCTGGCGCGAAACAGCCGCTCGGCCCGTCCCAGCTCCAGCTTGTAGCGCTCGGTCCCCGGCGCAATGCGTTGGACGATGGGCAGCGATGCGTACTCGGAGCCCGCCAGCGGGGCGAGGCGGCTCCGCGGAAATTCGAAGTAGACCCGACCAAGCGCCATGCCCGCCTTCGCAAAATCCCGATCCGCCTTCGCGGCGCCGCCCAGCCGCATCAGGATCTCGTCGGGAGCCGCCGTCTTCATCAGCAGGAGCCGCTCGTAGATGGCGATGGCGGCCCCGTAGTCTTTCGCGGCTTCAGCGCATTCCGCCTCTGCGAGCGCAGCCGCTTCGACCAGGTATCCGATCGGCCCGCGTTCTTGAACTCGCCTGAAAAGGCGACAGGCCTCCGCGTGACGTCCGAGCTGCAGCTCCGCAAGGCCGGCGTAATAAATCGCGTGCTCGCCGAGCGGTCCTTGTTGCGTGGAGGGTTGTGACAGGATTGAAAGCGCCTTCGCGTAGCCTTCACGGGCCGCGAGCCTCATGGCCGTGGCGAACTCGTTCACCGATGCGACGCGCGCGGCGATCCGGTCCATGTCGCCGGGCACAAACCACAGGCGCGACAGGTCTCGCGAAAGGACCGGGTGGTTGGTCGGCACGAGGGCGACGGCTGCGGCCTGGCGCGAACCACCGCCGACATTGGTGCCGCTCTGCTGGGCACGCGGGGCCGGCGCCAACGCGATCGTCAGCAACACTCCGCCGGTTAGTACGGTCCTCCTCACTTCTAGCTTCAACTCCACTTCTAACTTTGATTTCTGACGTCGAACTTCTACCTTCTCCTCGCCGCCTGGTCTTCGTCACCGTCCTTGTCCGAAACTCCCGCAGAGCGTGGTGACGCCGGAGCGAGGAAGGCTTGCGAGGAAGGGACGTCAGGACGTTGGGTCAAGACCTGGGCCGCTCGAAAGGCCGTCGTCGCTTCGAGATAGCGAGTCGCGTGCCGCGCCATCACTTCCAGAACCGACGCCCAGGCCCACCGCGAATCGGTGTCGGCCGGATCGCCGGCGCCCTGATCGGCGTACAACACGGCAACGACCTGACCGCTGATGGACACCGGCACGGCGAGGGTTTCGCGGCCCGGCGGCAGCTTGGCGAACGAGGGTCGCGGGCGATCTGACCCGCTGAAGGCCAACGCCGTCGCGCCGCTGTGCACAGCCTCGACCATGATGCCGCCCTCGGCGAGTGGGATCTCGAACGCGCTTGCTTCCTCCAACCCCGGTCCGAATCCGATGAAGCGCCAGCCACGGAGCTTGGCGCCGCCGACGAGCAGCACGCCGACGCGCGCCGCTTCGCGGCTCGCCGAGCTCGCCAGCAGGTCGAGGATCTCGGACAGAGACCGCCCGCGATCGATCGCGCGAATCGCGTCGACGAGCCGTTGGCTCGCCTCACGAGCTTCGGGCTTGAGAGCCGCGCGCAGCTCGTCACGTCCTTCTTGACGTCCCTCTTGACGCGCTTCTTCGCGTCCTTGCTCCCGACCTAGAGCGAGGCCTTCCTCGCGGCCCGCGGAAAAACCATCCTGTCGACCGGCGTCGTAGCCGACCTGTCTGCCCGCAACAAACCCGTCCTGCCGGCCCGCTTCACGGCCGCGCTGCTCAGAAGCCTCCTGCGCCTCGACCAGCACCGCGGCAAATTCCTGCTCTGCGGTGGCGAGCGCCAGGGCGGCTTCCTGCTGTGTGGCGGCACGCGCCTGTGCGGCCGCTTCGGCGCGTGTGGTCTCGACGGCGGTGGTCAGCGCCGGCGTCGCTTCGGCGAGATGGCGCCTCACCTCATCGCGAAGGCGGTCGGTCAGCGTGTCGAATGCGCGTCGAAGCTCGTCCTCAAGTACCATGCGCGACTCAAGTAATGCGGGGGTCGTCTCAAATTATGCGAAGGTCCTCCGGACAAGGTCAAGCATGCAGCCTGACAAGTTCAATAGGTTCATATATTTGACCACAGGCCATGGGGGCCGTACAATAGCGAATCGAACGCGAGACGATTTCCGCCAGCCATCTCTTCACCATGGGGGGCGACACGGCTTCGACGGGGGTAAGGACTCGCAGGATGCATGCCGAGCCCCATCGACTCGTAAATCCGATGGAACATCCGTTAACTGCGGATACTCAGTACGCTCTCGCTGCTTAATAAGCAGTGAGCGTCTGCCCTGACCTCGCCTGGTGGTTAGGGACCAGATGTCATTAAACAGGCTGGCGATCAGATGGCGGCTCGGCGTCTGGCCGCGAGACTTACCGGGTCTGGTGTCTGGCGGTTTTTCGCCGCTTCCTCACGCCTGACATGAGAAACCAGAAGCGGACAAGCATGTAGAGTCCCACGGGGAAGGACTCTCGGACGCGGGTTCGACTCCCGCCGCCTCCACCACTAAGATCTGTGTTTTCAAGCACTTAGCTGTCTGTTCCCGCCGTCTCCACTATCTCTCCACGGTTCACAAACGATCCGTCTCCATCGAGGAGCCGGATCGCCGCATCCAAGGTCGCGGGACTCAGATGCATGTAGCGCTGCGTCGTGGACAGGTCCTGGTGCCCCGCCAGCTCCTGGATGGCCCTGGCGGGCGCCCCTTTCATCGCCAGGTGCGAGCAGAACGTATGCCGCAGCGTATGGACGCCGCCGCGCTTGAGCCCCGCACGCCGCATCGCCCGGAGCACCGCTGTCCGGACGCGCTTCTGCATGAACGACTCCCCCTGGGTATCGCAGACGACCCGCTGGCCGCGCAGGTGCCGAGGGCGTTGTTGCACGAATCGTCACCGGCCCGCACGATACCCACCGACAGGATCCTCACCGGCCGATGCGATACGACACTGGTCGGCCGAGGGCGGTCATCCGATTCAGGATCTCGCAGCCGAGGACGGCCTCACTTCCCTGCCCAGCTGGACTCCGGGCGCGAAGGCCATCACCGATGATGGACTTGTAGCGGAAGAACGCGTTCTCCACCCGGCCCTGACGATGGTACCCTGACGCCTTCTTCCAACGGCGCCGTCCGAGCTGCTTCACCAACGTGATCGTCCGATCCCGCGCGGGCGACCGCGGGCCGTGGCCAAAGAGGTTCGCCGTCTTGGCCGGTGGGATTATGACTGTCGCACCCCGCCTCGTCACCGCCCTCCGCGCACGCGACCAACAGCTCGGCCTGGGGGCCTCAGTGGTGAACGTCGCGTAGAATCTCATCCGATCCGCCGCCGAATTTCAACAGCGGTAGGGACATCACCCGGAAACACGCCTCACTCTGGAATTCGGTACAGCCGGAGGCCGAAGTGGGACGTAACCGAGTACTGAACCTAACAAAGACGAGTATAGCAGCGTGGCGAGTTGCTCTAAGGACAAGGGCATGCATATCGTTTTCGGACTCCACCTGGACGGCTTGAAGCCAGAGGTTCCGCAGACTGTGGTGGGGGCGACAACGCTCGGCCCAAAAGGCCTGCTGGAAGTCCTAGAAACCCAGCTCGGGCTGCCGACGCCAAACCCGCACCCGAGCGAAGCGCCCTTCAGCTATCTCCAGTGCCTGCGAGAGGCTTCATCGCCGGACCGATTCTTCCACCGCTCATTTGAAATCGACCCTGTCAACGTTGCGCGCACTCTCCTCGATTGGCGAGAACAGTGGTACGAGGCGGGCTGGGACGGCACCTTCCCGGACGATGCACCCGCACGACTCGCGGACATGGCCGCCGTCGAGGCCATCGCCAAGGGGCGGGTACCGCCCACACACGGCGAGCGCTTGCAGCGGATAGCGGAGGTCCTCAAAGAGCGCCGCACTCAATTCGAGCGCGTGGAACTCCACTCGCCCCTTGACGACCTCTCACACGTTTGGCAGCGCGTGATTGATGCACTGCCATGGGTGCCGGCCGCCGGTCTTGAGCCCACGACTACCGGCCCGGACGGATCAGATCTCAAGCTCGTACAGACAAGACTGCTCTCGATGGTCAATCGTGACGAAGACCGAATCGCAAACTCCGAGTTCCTTCAGGGGGGCTTGTCCCATCCGCTGTTGAAATTCAGCGGCGGCTCGGGTGACGACTACGCAACCATCCCCGACGATTCATCGAGCCCCAGCTGAGCGTCACGTGCTCGCAACGCGGCGACCAGCACGGGCATGTCCTTACACCCCTTCACCCGCCGGAATCCTTTGGCCGCTTCCAGCACACCGGCAGCGACCCAGCGGAGCACCATCGTACCCCCGCGCCAGCGTTTCACGTTCCGCTTCACGTGGCGTGTCCGGCTCAGGAGGCTCTCGACGGCGTTGGTCGTCGCCAGCGATCGGCGGAGCCGCTCCGAGAGCGGCAACTCGACTACGGTGAGCGTCTCGTCGAGCCCTTCCCGTATGCTGGCGGCTGCACTCGGATAATCGACGTCCACCCGCCGGGCCAAGTCCTGCAACAAGCGCCGGGCCGCCTTGATGTCGGTGTGCGTATAGGCGCGCGTGAGGGTCGCCTTCACCCACGGACGCTGGGCCTCGGGCAGATACTCGAGCACGTTGCGCCGTTTATGCACCTGGCATCGTTGTACCAGGGCTGCGGGGCCGAAGGTCTGCATCACCGCAGTGTGGAGCGCTTGCGCTCCATCGAGGATGACGAGCAGACTGCGGTCGGTCCGCAGCCCACGGCTCTGCAGATTGGTCAGCAAGCCCTGACACACGGTCGTGTTCTCCGCTGACCCTTCCCAGAGGCCCAGCGGGTGTTTGGCGCCCGTTTTATCGAGGCCCAGCGCCACGACGATGCAGTGGCCGCCGACGTGGACCCCATCGATCAGTAGCGCCACCAGCTCGAGGTCGTCGAGCGGCGTTGCCCGCCACGCATCGAGTTGCGCCTGCGTCTGCGCCACAAACCGCCGACTCACGGCACTCTTGCTTGTGCCCCGCGTGCGGACGTCGGCCCCCAGCGGTTCTAGACTCCGGCCATACTGGCGCGTGGCCACGCCGATGAGCATCTGTTCGACCACGCGCCGGGTGAGCGGATCCGTGTTCGTAAAGGCCTGGACGGATGGCAGCGCGACCTCCTGCCCGTCGCGCCGCACCCGCGGCCGACGCAGGGCGACCTTGCGGCCCCCCAGCACGACTTCGCTGGGCGCATGGCCCGCCCGAGACGCCCGCCGCGCGGGCTGATGCGCATACCGCGGACCGCACACGGCCACGCGATCCGCTTCCAACATCGCCGCGAGGACCTTCAGGCCCGACGCGACGACCAGCTCTTGGAGCTCGGCCTGTGCATCGACCAGGATGTCGACCAATGGAAGGTGCCGTGGTGCCGGCAATGCTGATTGGCGCCCACGAACGCCTGTGCCAAACTTCTTCATGGCGGCTCCTTTCTGGGGGCTTCAGCCCCAGGTTTTCCCACCGGCCGTCTATCACGACCAGCAGGGAGCCGCCGCTTTAAATTTCAACAGCTAGAGGGACATCCCCCTTCAGGGTGACAGGTCGTTTATTGTCGTGAAGTCCGCATCGAGAGATCTCTCTGCGGACGCTATCGCCGAATTCCTTCTGTCATCCGGGCGGATCAGTGAGACGCTCTTAGTCGCCGAGCACGAAGGAATCATTCTCGACAACGCGCTTGAGCGTGCCGGATTACCGCGCTGTGGTTTTCGACGACACACTCGATTTCGGGCGGCCACCCAAGTACTCAAGCTCTCACTCGCGCTCGTGTGGGAGCCGGTCGACCCGCACCGAATACTCCAGTTCCTGCTGCATCCCACCGGACCACTCCCGAAGTGGGTACGGTCGCGACTCGCCGAGGCGTTGGTGCATGAATCGAACCCCACCCAGAACGATCCCGACCCAGGGGACTTTCATCGGCCGATGGCGTACGAGCCTGGCCTTCCCAGGTCGGTCATCTGATTCAAGATGTGGCACGCGATGAGCACCTCGGCTTGTTGCCCTCCGGGAGCTCGGGCGCGAAGGCGGTCCCCGATGATCGACTTGTACCGGAAGACGGCGTTCTCCACGCGGGCCTGCCGATAGTACCCAGCCTCCGCCTTCCACCGACGGCGCCCGATCTGCTTCATCTTCCGGATCGTGCGATCCCGAGCGCTCGACCGTGGTCTCCGTCGCGACACCCGTGCCGCCTTGTTCGGAGGGACCACGACGATTGCGTCCCGGGCCGTGGCCGCCGCGTAGAACGCGATCGTGTCGTAGGCCGCGTCGGCCGTGACGCGTGCGAGGTCGGCGTGGAGCGCCTCGATCAAACCGACACCGGTCGTCGCGTCGTCGACCGTCGCCTCGGTCAACGTGTGGGCCACGATCACACCCGCCCTGTCGACGCCGAGATGGAGCTTCTTCCAGCCGCGCTGGCCGCGACCGCCGTGCTTGGCCGGGGCCCACTCACCTTCGCCGGCGATCGAGAGGCCCGTGCTATCGACGAGGAGATGAATCGGCCCCTTGACCGGGACGCGGTGCAGCCCGACGGCCAGGTACCGACTCCGGCGAGAAAGCGTGGTGTGGTCGGGCGCCTCGAGATCGACGTCCATCGAGGCGAGGACCGACCGCACAAAGCCCTCCGCTTGGCGCAAGGGCAGACGGAAGACAAGTCGGAGTGTCAACGTGGTGCTGATCGCGAGATCCGAGAACCGCTGCTGCCCGCCCGGTTGACCAGACGGCGACGGTCGCCACGCGTCCCGCGCGTCAGCAGACACCCACAGCGTCACGTCGCCTCGCTGGACCAGCCCTCGGTCGTATGCCGGCCAATTCCCGACGTGGTATTTCGTCTTGTACTTCGGTTGAACCCTCGACTTCATAGCGAGATCGTGCGCCACGGGCCCTCAACACGGCCAGGGCCTCGACGCTCGCCCACGGGCGCCAAGCTGAGGAGCCGTGCACCAACGCCACCGAACGCTGGCGGGTTCACGACCATCCCGGGCGCCCGCATTCCTCGCTGGGCTACCGGCCACCGGCGCCGATGGCCTACAGCCTGGCGATACCATAGCCCTCGGCATCGCGATCGCCGGTATCACCCGTGAATGTAGACTCCATTCCCACTGGTACAAAACATCGGGCAGGCCAGCCGTCGGCACGGGCCGGGGAGGACATCGGGCTCACGGCCCTGATCCATGCGATCCACCGGCGGGTCGGGAAGAAACGTGTGGCCCGCCTGAGGCGCGCAGCGCGCCGGCAGGGCCTGCGGCCGCGGCGCTTCGTGACCACGACGATCGGCGATCCCCCCGCTGACCGGGCGCTAGATCAAGTGGATCGGGAGTTCACTGCAGCGGGCCCGGATCGTCTCTGGGTGGCCGCCATCACGTACGTCCCGACGTGGGCCGGCTTCCTCTATCTCGCCCTCGTGCTCGACGTCTGGTCGCGGCGCATCGTTGGCTGGGCCATGACGACGCATCTCCGGACTGAGCTCGTGCTCGCCGCACTCGACAGGGCGTTGACGCCACGCCGGCCCGAGGCGGTCGTGCCTCACTCGGATCGCGGGTGCCAGTACACCAGCTACGCCTTCGGCAAACGATGCCGCGCCGCCGGCGTGATGCCCTCCCTGGCCTCCATCGGCGATGCGTATGACTGTGAGCATGATGGTGTTGCTGTCCGAGCAGGTCTGACCCCTGCGTATGAGTGACCTCGTGTCCTTGCGTTGATCTGTCGGCCTGGGGTCGGGCAGCACTCACCCAGATGCGGTTTGATCGGGTGGGCAGTGACCCAATAGGGGCCTGGCCGAAGCGACCCATCACAGTCCTGTCCGCCCGCTCGGTCAGACCATGTCGCCAGCCTGTGGAAGAGAGGTTTGCCGCATGTCGCACAGGAACGAGATCGTCGAGCTGCCGCGCACCGTCATCGTCGGAGTCGACACGCATAAACACATTCACGTGGCGGTGGCGCTCGATGCCCTTGGCGCCAGACTCGCCACCTGCAGTGCGTCGGCAGACCGCGCCGGCTACATGGAGCTCGTGGCGTGGGCGCGCGCCCTCGGCATCGTGGAGGCGTTCGGCATCGAAGGGACCGGCTCCTACGGTGTGGGCCTCGCGAGCTTCGTGCGCCGACACGCCATCCGCGTGGTCGAGGTCAGCCATTGCGACCGGCGAAAGCGACGCAACAACGGCAAGAGCGATACGATCGACGCCGAGACCGCCGCCCGCTCGGTGCTGTCGGGGATCGCGACAGCCATCCCGAAGACCGCCGACGGCGCCGCAGAGATGGTGCGCCAGATCAAAACCGCCCGAGATACCGCCGTAAAAGCCCGCAGTGCCGCCATCATCACGCTCAAGGCGCTGATCGTCAACGCCTCTGACGCACTCCGCGAATCACTCGACCCGCTGACGGACAAGAAACTCATCGACCGTTGCGCGGCGCTCGTACCCGGTGACATCCTCGACCCCACGGCCTCGGCGAAGCACTCGCTCCGGGCGCTCGCTAGGCGTTGGCTCACCCTGGCAGCGGAAATCCGGACACACGACGACGTCCTCGACGCGATCACGCACACAGCCGCACCGACACTCCGTGAAGCGTTTGGCATCGGTGCGGACTCCGCTGCCGAGATGATGATTGTCGCGGGTGACAACCCGACGCGGGTGCGTTCCGAGGCGGCCTTCGCGAAGCTCTGCGGCGCATGTCCGATTCCGGCATCGAGCGGGGTGACGCATCGGCATCGGCTCTTTCGTGGCGGCCACCGTCAAGCCAACGCGGCGATCTACCGCATCGTGACCGTCCGCATGCGCTGGCACCAGCCGACCCTCGACTATGTCGGGCGACGGACGGCCCAGGGCCTGACCAAGAAGGACATCATCCGCTGTCTGAAGCGCTTCGTCGCCCGCGAGATCTACAACGCCCTGATCGCAGACCACCGCTCCCGTGGGGCCCTCACCTCCGCTGCCTGACAAGTGGCAATGGAGCACTCTTGACACATAGGGGCTTCAAGGCCATGGCCGAGAGCTTCTTCGCCACGCTCGAGCGCGAAGTGCTCAACCGGCGACGGTTTCGCAGCCCGGCCGAAGCGCGGATGGCGATCGTCCCGTGGCTGGAGGGCTGGTACCATCCGCACCGTCGCCACTCGGCCCTCGGCTCTCGTTCACCCATCAACTACGAGAGGAGACAGCTGCCGCAGAGTGCTTGAAACCCAAGTCCGTACCCGTCCACGAAACCGGGGCAAGTCCACGCGCGTGCCACGGACAGCAGCGGCCAAGTGCGGGAACGAACTCGCCGCATTGCTGCTACTTGTCTTCGCTCATCGAACCCCAATCCTTCACCGGGGCCATATCGGAGTGCGGGTCGTCGAGACAAGCCAGCCGGTGTGGCATTCTGGCCCTGAAGGGTGCGGCCAGACAGGGAGAGATGTTGTCTTTGCGGTATTGCAGCGCCCTCCACACAGCGGGGTCTGAGGACGGGCCAGGCCCCGTCGGTGCCCTCTTGTGGGGACTCCGGCTCCTCCGTCGCGGACACTCGCATGGGGGGCTGCCCTGTTTGCGGCTAAAATCGATGCCTCGAGCCCCGGGCCGCGTTGGTGTCGGATTTGCAACCCAGGCATCCATGTCCCGTTCACCACGCCTCGGCGGCATCCTGGCGTTTCTGCTGATCGCCAGCCTGTCTGGAGCCGGGGTCGCCGGAGCGCAGCCTCAGGGCGATCCTGATTTTCTCTTCGACCGCCCGCGGGGGTCGGTCGGTGTCCGCGGGGGCTGGCTGTTCGAGCGGGCAGGCAGCGATCTGTTCACCTTCGTCCAGGAGCAGCTCACCGTCGAGCCGAATGCTTTCGATGCCCCGACGTTTGCGTTCGACGTTGGCGTCGCCGTTGCGCCGCGAACCGAGGCGGTCTTCGGGGTCGAGTTCGGCGGCGGGACCATTCGCTCCGAGTACCGGGATCTCGTCGACAACGATCGGCTGCCGATTACGCAGGCGACCCGCCTCCGCCAGACGAACCTGAGCGCCAGTGTGAAGCTGGCACTGACGCCGCGCGGCCAGGAAGTAGGGAGTCTTGCGTGGGTTCCGAGCGCCGCCACCCCGTACGTCGGAGCCGGAGTAGGAGCCCTGTGGTACGAATTCCATCAGACCGGCGACTTCATCGATTTCCTTGATTTGTCGGTGTTCAGCGACACGTTTCAGTCGAACGGCTGGGCCCCGAGCGCCCACGTCTTCGCCGGGGTCGACGTGAAGCTGGCGCGGCGGGTGTTCCTCACAGGAGAAGGACGATACTTGTGGTCACAGGCTGAATTGGGCCCCGACTTTTCGAGCTTTCAGCCGATCGACCTGACCGGGTTCAAGCTGACGGCCGGGATCAAGTACCTCTTTTGACGGGCACAGGAGACACCATGAAGCCGACCTCCGTGCTGACCATCGCACTCGTGCTCCTGGCGGCGGCGGCGCGGGCGCAGGACACGACGCTTGGTGACGCGCGGTGGGCGCCGTGGCTGGGATGCTGGCATCTTCTCCAGGATGATCGCGGGTCGCTCGCGGCAGCCGTCGCGACCCCGGACGACGTGGTCGTGTGCGTCCTTCCGGCATCCGGGAATCGCGGCGTCAGCATGACGACATACGTTGGCGGCCAGTCGGTCCTGCAGCAGACGGTCGTGGCCGATGGGGCCCGCCACCCGGTGAGCGAGCCAGAGTGCAACGGGAGTCAGGCAAGCGAATGGTCGCTTTCGGGCCAGCAGCTCCTCACACGCGCCGACATCACGTGCACCGGCCAGCCCGCACGCACCGTTTCCGTGATCACGCTCATGGCCGCAGGGCCGACGTGGGTCGACATCCAGGCCGTCGGCACCGGTCAGGACGCACAGGTGCGCGTCCGCCGCTACCGACGAACCGACAGCCTCCCGCAGAACGTGGTCTTGCCGGCCGACCTCCAGGGACGCCCGGTAGCCGTCTCTGCGAGACTGGCGGGTCCAACGGTGATGACGCTCGAAGAAGTGGTTGATGCGTCCAGGAAAGTCGCGGCGCCCGCAGTGGCAGCCGCACTCTATGAAACCGGTTCGCGCTTCGATCTGAACGGCCGCACACTCAAGGCGCTCGACGCCGCCCACGTGCCGGACAGCGTGGTCGACGCGATGGTCGCGCTGTCGTTCCCCGATCACGTCGCGATCGATCGTCCATTCCGCGGATCGACGGGGCAAACGCTGGGAGCCACGACGGCCTCGGTCCACCGGTCGACGAGACTCCCCTCGTACTCCTACTCGCCGTACTATCCGCCTTCTGTGTACGATCCGTACTACGCCTACCGCCCGTACCCTCCGTACTACTTCTCCTACTGGCCGTTCGGCTACTCAAGCTGGTGGGGCGATCCCTATCGACCCTACTACTCCCCCGGCCGGCGTCCCGTCATTATTCGCCCTGGAGGGCCAGCGCGACCAGGTGGCGGCGACAGGGACAGGGGCCGCGTCGTGCAGGGGCGTGGCTACACACGGGGGGGATCTGCTGCTTCGGACGCTCCGCGCCCGCGCCGTGAGGCCGCGGCCGACGACGAGGCACGATCGACGAGCGGCGCGACATCGGGTACGTCGTCACGCCGCGCGGTTTCGCGAGGAGGCTACACGAGCGGCCGGCCACGTTCGGGCGGGGGATCGAGTGCTGGCGCCCGATCACGCCGCGGCGGGAGCACAAGTCCGAGTGGATCCGGCTCCACTTCGGGCGGATCCGGCGCTCGCTCGGGACGAACGGCGCAGCCACGATAGCCGCCATCTCGATCGCTGCTGCTCGACCTCGCGGACGAGCGCCCGCCTGACCACTTGTCCGCGGCTGATGTGGTCCGCGCGCGCGATCGTGTCGAGCAGGGCGACGAGGCGTCGGGGAACGTGCGCCCCGAGCGTCTGACTGCTGATGAGTTGGGGTCGGCCCGGTGGAGTGCCCATTAGATCCAAGACTCAAACACTGGAATCATCGGCGGCTACCAGGTCTGCCACAAGTGGCTCAAGGACCGGAAGGGCCGCACGCTCTCGGACGAGGACATCGTCGCCCACTACCAGAAGATCGTCGTCGCCCTCAGTGAAACCATCCACATCATGGCCGAGATCGACGAGGTCATCGAAGCCCACGGCGGCTGCCTAGACGCGTTCCAGGCGAAGGCCGCAACCCGCTCGAGCTTGGCCTACTGCCTGACGGTGCACAAGACCCAAGGCAGCGAGTTCGGCGCCACCTTCGTCGTGCTCACCAACCCCTACTGGCTCCTCTCCCGCGAGCTCTTGTACACGGCGCTGACCGCCACCAGGACCGGCTGGTCATCCTGCACGAGGACCAGATGGGCGAGGTTGCGGCCGAGACGGTCGAGTTTCCAGACCACGAGTCCGTCCGCCCTTCCTCAGGGCGCGCAAGCAGCTGTCGAGTCCCGGTCGGTCGTCGCGTACGCCGGACGCGAAGTCGTGGTAGAGGTTGGCCGCGTCGTCGATGCCCTCGGCCCGCCGGGCGTCGCGCTGCAGGTCCAGCGACTGGGAGCCCTCCGCCTTTGAGACGCGGGCGTAACCGATCGGCCTGTATCGCAAACGGTCGTTTGCGACAGGCTGGCGAGGGCCGAGGCGGTTGTTGACCGCTGTTTCCAAAAGGTTCCGAGCGGCATCACGGTCCAGGGACGAGACAGACTGAACGTGAGACTAAGACTCACTCGCAAGTTATGGCTTGTCCACGAGGTATGTTACGTATACCGGGTGCATCACTGCCCGAATACAGCGACGGTTGCGCCACGGACTGCCGGGTCGCGCACGGACATAGCCTGGCACCGGCACCGACGTGCGCTCCTGATGGCTCTGCTGCTCTGCCTGCCGGTGAACGCCTGGAGCCTGGCGTCGACCGACGAAGAGCTGTACACGCGCGCCTGCGCCGCGTGTCATGGCGCCGACGGCGCCGGCCGTTCCGTCGAGGACGTCGGCTTCGACACCCCGCTGCCCGACTTTACCGACTGCGAGTTCACGTCGCGCGAGCCGGATCCCGATTGGTCCGCGATCATCCACCAGGGTGGTCCGGTCCGCGCGTTCGACCGGATGATGCCGGCGTTCGGGGCGGCGCTCGCCAGTCACGAGATTGCCGCCATCCTTCGTCACGTCCACACCTTCTGCACCAACGACGCCTGGCCGCGTGGCGAGTTCAATCTTCCCCGTCCGCTGTTCACCGAGAAGGCCTTTCCCGAGGACGAGATCGTCGTCACCACAGCCGTCGGCGCAGGGAATCCGGGCACGGTCGAATCCGAGTTCCTCTACGAGAAGCGGTTCGGGCCGAACGGCATGCTGGAGATTGCGCTACCGGCCGGCTGGCGCGGCGCAGCCGACGCAGGCGCCTCGGCGCCGGCTACCGCCGGCAATGCTTTTGGCTTGGCGGATCTGGCCATCGGCTGGAAGCAAACGGTTCACCACAACCTCCAGCGCGGGTCTATTTTCAGCGTCGGCGGCGAAGTGGTGCTCGCGGCAGACGGCCCCGGTGGGCTGACCGACCGACGGGTCATCGTGGAGCCGTACGCGGTCTACGGGCACCTGCTGCCGCACGACGCGTTCATCCAGGTGCAGGCGCTCGCCGAACTCATGGGCGACCGATCGCGCGACGACGAGATGGCGGTGCGGCTCGCCCTCGGCAAGACCTGGACGGAGGGAGAGTTCGGCCGTGCCTGGACGCCGATGATCGAGCTGCTCGCGTCGCGGGACCTGGCGGACGGCGCGGCGACGCATCTCGATCTGGCGCCGCAGGTCCAGGTGTCGCTCAACACGCGGCAGCACATCCTGCTGAATTTTGGTATCCGTGTGCCGGCGGTCGCCCGGACGGGCCGGAGCCCGGAGGTGGTCATCTACCTGTTGTGGGACTGGTTCGACGGAGGGTTTCTAGATGGGTGGTGATCGACCGCTGCGCTGGCTGAGTCCCGCCCGGGCGCTGACGGTGGCGGTCTTGCTGCCGTTCGTCGCGGCGGTGTCGGTGCTCGACCCGGCCGCGGCGCAGGATCCGGCGCCGGCGGCTGCCCGGCCCGTGTTCGCCACCTCGGATCAGTGCATCGCCTGTCACAGCAATATCGTGGACGACGACGGCGCCGACATCTCCATCGGCCATGCGTGGCGGGCGACCATGATGGCCAATGCGGCCCGAGACCCCTACTGGCAGGCGGGCGTCCGGCGCGAGTCGATGGACAACCCCGGGCTGCAGGCTGCGATCGAGGACACGTGCGCCACCTGCCACATGCCGATGGCGCGCACCGCCGCGCGGGCTGACGGCCGGATGGGCGAAGTGTTCGCGCACACCGGCCTCCCGGCGGCGGCGACGGCAGAGACAGCCCAGGCGTGGGATGGCGTGTCGTGCACGGTCTGCCATCAGATCGCGCCGGACAACTTCGGCGAGCAGGAGAGCTTCGACGGCGGATACGTCATCGCGACCGGCGCCGCACCGGTGGCCGACGGCCCGGCGCTCTTCGGCCCGTTCGACGATGTCGAGGAGGGGCTCACGAGGGTGATGTCCTCCGCCACCGGGTTCGTCCCGTCGCATGGCGCGCACGTCCAGGAGTCGGAGCTCTGCGCCACCTGTCACACGCTCTTCACGACCGCCTACGACGACGGCACCGCGTTGGAGGGGCGGTTCCCCGAGCAGGTGCCGTACCTGGAGTGGGCGCAGAGCCGATACCGGGAGGCGGAGAGCTGCCAGGATTGCCACATGCCGGCGGTTGATTCGGCGCCGATCTCGTCCGTGCTGGGTGAGGATCGCGACGGCGTGTCCCAGCACGGGTTCCGCGGCGGCAACGCGTTTATGCTCCGGATGCTCAACCGGTACCGCGACGAGCTGCAGGTGACGGCGCCGGCGGCGGACCTTGAACGGGCGGCGGATCTGACCGAGGAGCACCTGCGAACGGAGACCGCAGCGTTCGGCTCGCTCGACGTCCGGTTCGCCAGCGGCGCCGTGGTGGTGGATGTCGACGTGCGCAACGCGACCGGCCACAAGTTGCCGACCGCGTACCCGTCGCGGCGTGCTTGGATCCACCTCACGGCGCGTGATCAGACGGGCCGGACGATCTTCGAATCGGGCGCGCCGCAGGCGGACGGGTCGATCGTCGGCAACGCGAACGACGAGAACATCGGCGCGTTCGAGCCGCACTACACGGAGATCACGGCGGCGGATCAGGTGCAGATCTACGAGCCGATCATCGGCGACCACAACGGGAACGTGACCACCGCGCTGCTTCGCGGTGTCCGCTACCTGAAGGACAACCGCCTGCTGCCGGAAGGCTTCGACAAGGGAACGGTGGACGAGGCGGTGGCGGTCCAGGGCGTCGCCACCGACGATGCCGACTTCACCGGCGGGGGCGACCGGGTTCGCTACCGCATCGAGGCGGACGACGGTGTCACGTCGGTCACCGTCACCGCGCGGCTGCTGTTTCAGACGATCGGCTACCGTTGGGCACGAAACCTGGCCGACTACGACGCGTTCGAGACCAATCGATTTGTCGGCTGCTACGAGGCGAACGCCGACGGTTCCGTCATGACACTCGCGGAGGCGGCGGCCGAAGGCCGCCGCTGACCTCCGGCGGTTTGAACTGCCAAAAGTCTCTCAGGGTGCACTCCCCCCTACGCCGATCCGTCCCACAGGCCGGCACTCAGGATCCGGCGGGTCATCATGCGATCACGACAAGGCGACGCCACCACGGGGGCTCAGTTGATAGTCACGAACCGCTCGAAGCGGGCGACCTCGTCGTCGTCCACGTACTTGCCGATCTCGCGGCGAAACTGTTCCATCGCCACGTAGGGACGGTACTCCTTGAACTCGCGGAGCATTCGGGTGCCGAGGCTGGGAATCGACAAGAGCGCGTTGTCGGTCGCGGTGTTGAGGTCCACCGGCACGAACACGTACTGCGCGAGCCGCGCCAACTCCGTGGCGTCCACGTACTTGGCGATCTCGCGTTCGAACTGTGCGAGCGCCACGTAGGGCCTGTATTCCCTGAACTCCCGCAGCATCCGGGCCCCCACATTGGGGATCATCTGGATCTCCTCGTCCGACGCGGTGTTGAGGTTGAGGTGCACAAACATGCGGCCGTAGATCTCAGTCCGCTGGGCGGCGTCCAGCGACCGGCCCGCAAGGAAAGCGTCGAGGTCAGCTATGCGCAGGAACGGCCGCTCGGCGACGAGCGCGGCGGCCAGTGCCGGGGTCATGTGCGGCAGTTCGGCCAGATCGCTCTCCGGCGCCGTGTTGGCATCGACGATTGTGACCGGCGTGCCGACTTGGGCGTGCGTTGGCGCAGCGAGCCCGAGGGCCAGCACGGCGGCCGCAACGCAGACGGGCGAAGCAAGGTGATGTTTCATGATCTGACCTCATGGTGAATGGGACGCTCGACTCCGATTCCGTGTCTGGACAGCCGCTGGTGGCGATGCGCGTAGATCAGCCCCATGAACCCCAGCAACATCATCGACCCGGGTGCCAGCGTGGGCGTAGCACCGCTGAGCGCCTCACGGAACAGCGTGATCGGCTCCATACTCGGATACAACTCGCGCTCGAACTCCGCGTTGCCGGTGTAGTGGTAGCCGACGCCGATGAGACCGCTCGCGACGAATAGTCCCATCACGAACCGCAGCACACGCACGCTCGCTGCGCCTGGCCGCACGGCCTGCCAGAGCACTACGACCAAGCCGGCCACGAGCAGCATTAACGGCAAGAGCTGTACGGTGTCCTCGTAGTGCCCCAGGAGCACCAGCTCACTTCCCATGCCGACCATGCCGACGAAGAGAAGCGCGAGGAGGAGCGCGCGGATGGTACCGAGGAGTGCATGCTCCCGTGCGGTGGATGCGTCTGTGTCAGTACCCAGCGAAAACATGCTATCCAAGACTTCGTCTCGTGTCTCCAAGAAGTCACGGAAGAACGTGCTGGCGTCAATGCAGCCGCTTGGGCCCGGCGGCATTCCCCACAGGTGTGGCGCTGCCAGCGGTAGTAGAGCCCGACGAAGAGAACCCGGAGGTCGTCCTGCGGGCCTTCGCAGACCAGGAGGGCATTGCCCGCGATGCCGCAGGCCTCTTCAATTAGGGCGGAGGTGGGCCGGCCAGTGGGTGCGGATGCATGACGCTGACCCGCGTCAGGGATAGGCAGACGGGAGGAACGGCAACGTCCTGGTTCCATCGATGTTTGTCCGGTGGTGATTGTTTGCGGCCCCACACCATCGCTCAGCTCCTTGGCGTGCGCGCCGCCGGCACGGAGCGCGTCGCGCTGCAGGGCCAGCGACTGGGAGCCGTCCGCCTTTGAGACGCGGGCGTAGCCGATCAACATGTGTCGTAAACGGTCGTTTGCGATACACCGTCGAGGGCGCCGGCCGGCACGCGCCAGGCGGATTGCACGGACGGATGGCCTCGGTGATCGCTTGCGGCGACGTCGCGGACGGCCGATCAGGTCGCGCGGCTGCAAAGCTAGCATACGGCGCTAGCGAGACAAGGCGTACCGAGGGCAACACCTCGCGCCGGAGCGATCAGCGACTGGTCGTCGCGAAGTTTCATCGGAGGAGAAGGCGGCGATGACGGTCTGCCGGTGGTCGCGGCCGGCGACTTCAATTCACGATCGCGCACAATGGGTTCATGACCATCTTCCGAACTTCGGTGACGGTGCTTGCTGTGATCCACGCTGCCTTCGTAGGACTCACGTCTCTGGTCGGCGCATTCGCAGACGGTGGGGACGTCTGGCAACGGCTGCTCTTGATCTTGCTGCACCCTTTGGGTGCAGCAGGCGTGCTTCTGCTCGTGTTGCGGCCCCCTCTCGCCACGACGTCGATCCTCGCCCTAGTGGCGCTCCTGACGGCGAACGTGAGCGCCGACCTGGGCCTTGCGCAGCTGATTGCTGCTGGCAGCGTGCGGGGCGATTGGGAGCTTGCGCTAGCCTTCTCGGTGGTTCCGGCCATCGGGATTATCTACGCGCTGGCACTGCTGCTCACGGCCCACGGAACAACGAAATAAGGCTCCGTCCTCGCGGCGCCGAACGACAAGCTCCGTGCGGCCATGAACGAGCATCGGTGGCGCGTTGCCGTCGTGCTTTCGGTGTGCTCGCTCTAATATTCGATCGTGTGTTCTTTCAGGAACGCGATCGCTGGCGCGTCCTACGGCGCGCGGAGGCGGGTGTCGTCAGCCGGGTACGGGTGAAAGCCGAAGGATCCAGGTCGGCGATATGAGGCAAGTCGTCGTCGGCCGCGAAGCTGATCCACTCGTCGCCCATGTCGGCCGCGAACGTCTGCGCCTGTTCGATGTTCCGCGCGAACAGGTCTTTGTCGCGTGTTGTCAGAAGGGTTCCTTGCCCTTCCAGAAGGCAAGACGCGCACGGAGTGGCGTTCGTGAAACGCTTGTTCGAGACCGGCGTCGTCATTCGTGTCCTGTTCCTCGTCGATCGCAGCGCACTCGCGGCACAGGCCGAGGATGCGTTCACGGACCCCCTTCCCGACGACTCCCTGCCACGTGTTGCGCCCCGGGCGAAGAACGAAAGGCTTAAAAAACAGGACCGACGAAGCGCGACAGGCTACACTCGCTTCCGCCGACCATGCCCCTGCCGCAGAACCCCGGGTGCTCACCGGTGACGATGATTTCCCAATGACACGCCTCTTGGAGGCCACGATTCGGCCATTGCTCACCCACTCCCTGGTACTGACCGAACGGATACGCCATCGCGTTGCGTACAACCCGTTCGCCGACGCGATCACACAGGACCCCTACCCGACGTACGCGGCTTTGCGCGCGCGCAGCCCGGTGCACCGCAGCCTCCTGACCCACGCCTGGGTGTTGACGCGGTATGCTGATGTCGACGCCGTACTGCGTGACCACCGGCGATTCTCGAACGATCCACGGCGGCGAGAGGCGGCGCCCCGGGGTATTGGCGCACTTCCGGCCGGCCCCGACGACTACAGCCGGCTCCTGGTCGATCCGCCGGACCACACGCGGTTTCGCCGGTTGGTCAACGAGGCGTTTACCCCCCGGGCGGTCGAGGCGCTCGAACCGCAGATACGGACCCTCACCGCGGAGCTGCTGGAGCACGTCGCCACGCCGGCGAGCTTCGATCTCGTCCGGGACGTTGCACAGCCGCTACCCCTGCGAGTCATCACGTGGATGCTGGGCGTACCGCCGGAAAGCCTCAGGCGTTTCGAGGTGTGGTCGAAGCAGCGCGCCCGGCTGCTGGAGTTGACGGTCACCGCGCGCGAGCGGGCGGGCGCGAGGGCCGCGGGCCGGGCGATGGACGAGATTTTCGCGCCGATCCTGGAAGCGCGGCGCGCGGACCCGCGGGACGACATCATCAGTGTCTTGGCGCGAGGCAACGAGCGCGGCGAGCGGATGACCCCGGAGGAAGCGTTCGACATGCTCCGCGTGCTGCTCATGGCCGGCAACGAGACCACGGCGAACCTGATCGGGAACGGCATATTGGCGTTACTCACGCATCCGGCTCAACTCGAGCGCCTGCGCGAAGAGCCCGGGGACATCGACGCGGCGGTGGAGGAGATGCTGCGTTTCGACAGCCCAGTGCAATGCGACTTCCGGGTGGCGGTGGAACACTGCGAGATCGGGGAAGTCCCGATTCAGCCTGGCAACAGCCTGATCCTCTTGATCGGCGCGGCCAACCGCGACCCCGAGGTGTTCGAGCGCGCCGACGAATTCGACATCGGCCGGCGCGGAACCCGTCATCTGGCATTCGGAGAGGGGATCCACCACTGTATCGGCGCGCAGTTAGCTCGGTTGCAGGCGCGGACCGCCATCGGGATGCTGCTGGAGCGTTTCACGTCGATGCGAACGCTCGGCGGCGCGCCGAGGTTTCGGAGCAATGCCGTGCTGCGCGGGCTTGAGTCGCTGCACGTCAGCGCAACGAGCGGACCAACGGAACCGTCCGCACCTCAAACCCAAGGTTCGTTTAAAGTCGGGAATCCGTAACGGCGGCTGCGGAAAGGCCACATGAGAGAAAACCGACCCGGAGGCGGATGGTCTGTGCAACCGGCCGCGCCACCCGCGCGAGGGTGCGCATGGTCACGGCCTGTGAAGGGGAAGTAGTCGGGCAAGTAGCGTGAGGTTTCCGTCGTCGCCATCCTCCGGACTCTGCGGCCAGATGTACCTGTAGAGCGTCACGGGGGTGATCCCGAGTTCACGGCAGAGCGCTGACACGGGCGTGTCGCGGTGCGCCATCGCGGCCCGCCAAGCCGCACCTGGGCTTTCGACACCCCCACCGCCGCCGGCCGCCTCGTCTTCGGCATCAACCCCGGCGGGGCTGGCCCGCAACGGTATGCGAAGGGCAGTGGGACACGACCGAAATTGTAGATCGTGGAGGCGGGGGGACTATCCAGCACTCGCGAGAGCGCGAGAGCACGACCGGACCAATAGTGTTAACAGGCCCTAATCTTGTGGAACACAATCGACGTGGTCGAGGAAGGGTTTCGCTCCATCTAGCTCGAGCGCTTTTGGGAGTTCCTCGATCGTCTTGAGCTGGAGTGAGCGGGGTGGTGCATGCTCGCCGCATCCAGTGAACCAATCACGTGAGGGTCAACCAGATGGAGATGCTCAAGCGAATCGTCGGCGTCGTGCTTATTGCGATTGGGGCGGTGGTCGCCGTCCACACGATCATCGAGCCGCTGTATCACGTGTCCAGCGCCGCCAGTCCGTACAGCCCGATGTGGCGCATCATTGACCCGCTCGAGGCGCTGGCGGTCGTGCTGGGCGTCATCTACGGCTACATTCGCAAAAGAAGCGTGGCCCACGACGGTGGGGCGCCGATCACGCGCGAGTGCCTGGCCGCTCATGTGCTGTTCTACGGATTCCTCTTTGTGGGCATCCTGTTTTTCTGGAACTGGTTCAATCTCCTGAGTCCAGAGTTCACCGCCGTCGGGACGGATACCATCGACTTGGTGTGGGGGTTCATCAACGCCGCGCTGCCGCTGTTGGCGGGCACGCAGGGCCTTGCCCTGCTGCGCGGCGACACGTAAGTTCCACGGGCTGGCTCGTCGATGCACGATTGCCGTCCACCTTCGGGACGCGGGCGTCGCCGATCAGCCTGTGTCGTAAACGGTCGTTTGCGACACAGTAATCCGTTCCTGACGTCGGAGAAGCTCAGACAACTAGCGGGCCACGGTGCCGATCCGTTCCCAACGGTCGACATTACGCAAGTCGAGCTCTACCGACTCGATCGGCCCTTCGATCAGCCCACGCGCATCGTCGTTGCCGAACACGGCTGAGACTTCATCGCTCGGAAAGATCTTTTCTGCGGTTCGCTCACGCAGTTGAATCCGTTGCCCCGCGACTCGAACGTTGATCGTGTTGACGTCGTCCTCTTCGCTCAGCTCTGGAGTGGTCGAGAGCGTCGCGATGACGTCTAACTCGTTCTGGAACAGCCGCTGCACATCGAAACGGAGGGTGGCGACCAGTTCGCCGTTGTCCGTCACACCCTGGAAGACGTTCTCCTCAAGAAACGACGCCGTGGTGGTCGCACCGGCCCTGGCGAGGCGCTCCTCGATATGGGGATGCGTCGCGAACAGCCCGCCGCCCCCTTCGCCAAACGGGTCATGGGCGTCGCGGGCGAACTTGAGTTTGCGGAGCGAATTCAGCAGCGGCCGGTCGCCGACATCCGTCTCGGTAAGGTAGAAGCTTGCGAACAGGTCCGCTTCGCGTTCACGGTCTCGCCCGTGACCCGCCATGAACAGGTTGGCGGTAAAGGAGGTCATGATGGCGACGATGTCGTCAACGTTGTTGTCGGTGCCTCCGGCGAAGAGGCCCACAATCCCGGCAATGGTCGATGCCCGTTGCGCGTTTCGCCAGATGCGGTAACTGTGCCGGCTCTCCACGTGGGCAATCTCGTGGGCGAGGATCGCCGCCACTTCGTTGTCGCTCTCAAGCGATTGCAGCAGGCCCCGAGTCATGAAGATGTACCCGGTCGGCACCGCGAACGCATTCACGTCGTCCGAGTCGACAACCTGGAACCGGTACCGGTAGCCCTTGAGCGGAACCGGCCAGCTGTCGAGAACCCGTTCCCCGACACCCTCCAGGTACTCCTGCATCTCCGTGTCGACGAGTGGAGAGTAGGTTGACTGTACCTGTTGTAGTGACATCATCGCGAGTGACCGCTCGGTCTCGTAGTCCGAGACATCGGGCGTCTGGACAAAACAGACACCGCAAGGGGTGTAACCGCTGGCGAGGGCATCGGGTTCGGTCGCAAACGGCTGTCGGTCAGCCATCTCAGGTAGGTGATTAGCCCCGCGGATGTGGAGCGTCTGGCTCTGCCTGTTTCCGATGTACCGCTGGAAATCAGCCTCGGCCGTCGTCACCTCGAACACCTCGTCGAGCCAGCGCTCAAAGTCCTGCGCCGACGGCGCCGGGCCGTAGACGTCCACACGGCCACGGCCGAGACGGGCACTCTGCAGCTCGAGTTCGATGTGGTCGTCTTCCGGGTCCGCGTCGGTAATTCGCACCGTCTCGCTTTCGCGCAGTGGGAAGAGGCGGTCCCCCCGGTGGAGCACGAAGACGCGATCGTCTTCTGCGTCGAGGTAGACCTTTCGGCGACCCTCGAAGGTGGGCCGGAGGACCAACTCACGACCTTCGAGCGCGTCTTCAAGATCGTCCCATCGCTGTGCGGCCGCTGGCGACGGCAGGAGCAATCCGGGCAGCGAACACAAGAGAGCGAACCGCAGAATCAACATGGCATGTCCTCCAAGACTGGCCGAAGCTACCCCCAGCGCGCCAGCGGCATCGTTGGGGCGATTGTGAGCGTTAAGCCTGTCAGATCGGTCTTCGTACGCCCCCATACCCTACCCCCGCACCTCGCTGATCAGCCACTCGTCCACCGATACAGCTGCCGCGCGCCGCCACCCAGCAGGCCCACTCCGAGCAGCAACTGCCCAATCAGCGGCAGCGCCGGCACCGGCGTGCCATCGACACAGTTCAACTGCGCTTCTCCGCCCGCAAGGAGCGCCTCGAGCGCGTCCCGCTCGGCAGGATCGACGCTCAACCCGTATTCCAGCTTGACCTGGATCACCCGCTCCGCGAACCACGCGCCGTGTCTGGCTGGCATCCATTGGGCCGCGTCCCGGTCGCTTTTCTGCGACCGGTTCACCGTCGGATCCGCGATCGTGAGGTTGTCGAGGTCACTGGCAAGGTCCCGGCGCCGCTCGTCGGCGATGCCGCTGTCGTGCGTCTCCGCCAGCGCCACGATGTGCTCGATGTCCGTCGCCGCGGTCCCGGTCGCCGTTATGTCAAACGCGAGGCACGAGTAGGGGGTGTACACCTGCCCGTTCGCCTTCATCGTGGGCGGCAACGCCGCGATGATCTCGTCCTCCAAGCTGGTAGGGTCAAGTAATCCGAATGTGTTCTCCCCGAACAGTTTCGGGGTTGCTAGGCTCGGGCTAGGTTCGGCCAGGCGCTGTCGTGGATACGGACGAGCGTTTGAGACGCACGCAGTATGAGGCGCGATGATGGACTGGAAGACTATGCTGGCCTACATGACGGGCTCCGTCGATGAGGAGCTCCTCCGGGCTTGTCCCATCCGCTGTTGAAATTCAGCGGCGGCTCGGGTGACGACTACGCAACCATCCCCGACGATTCATCGAGCCCCAGCTGAGCGTCACGTGCTCGCAACGCGGCGACCAGCACGGGCATGTCCTTACACCCCTTCACCCGCCGGAATCCTTTGGCCGCTTCCAGCACACCGGCAGCGACCCAGCGGAGCACCATCGTACCCCCGCGCCAGCGTTTCACGTTCCGCTTCAC
This sequence comes from Vicinamibacterales bacterium, assembly GCA_965197865.1. Lineage (GTDB taxonomy): Bacteria > Acidobacteriota > Vicinamibacteria > Vicinamibacterales > CAVVIG01 > CBDANZ01. The sequence continues at coordinate 178,462 of CBDANZ010000004.1, read as the reverse complement.
GTGGCGTGTCCGGCTCAGGAGGCTCTCGACGGCGTTGGTCGTCGCCAGCGATCGGCGGAGCCGCTCCGAGAGCGGCAACTCGACTACGGTGAGCGTCTCGTCGAGCCCTTCCCGTATGCTGGCGGCTGCACTCGGATAATCGACGTCCACCCGCCGGGCCAAGTCCTGCAACAAGCGCCGGGCCGCCTTGATGTCGGTGTGCGTATAGGCGCGCGTGAGGGTCGCCTTCACCCACGGACGCTGGGCCTCGGGCAGATACTCGAGCACGTTGCGCCGTTTATGCACCTGGCATCGTTGTACCAGGGCTGCGGGGCCGAAGGTCTGCATCACCGCAGTGTGGAGCGCTTGCGCTCCATCGAGGATGACGAGCAGACTGCGGTCGGTCCGCAGCCCACGGCTCTGCAGATTGGTCAGCAAGCCCTGACACACGGTCGTGTTCTCCGCTGACCCTTCCCAGAGGCCCAGCGGGTGTTTGGCGCCCGTTTTATCGAGGCCCAGCGCCACGACGATGCAGTGGCCGCCGACGTGGACCCCATCGATCAGTAGCGCCACCAGCTCGAGGTCGTCGAGCGGCGTTGCCCGCCACGCATCGAGTTGCGCCTGCGTCTGCGCCACAAACCGCCGACTCACGGCACTCTTGCTTGTGCCCCGCGTGCGGACGTCGGCCCCCAGCGGTTCTAGACTCCGGCCATACTGGCGCGTGGCCACGCCGATGAGCATCTGTTCGACCACGCGCCGGGTGAGCGGATCCGTGTTCGTAAAGGCCTGGACGGATGGCAGCGCGACCTCCTGCCCGTCGCGCCGCACCCGCGGCCGACGCAGGGCGACCTTGCGGCCCCCCAGCACGACTTCGCTGGGCGCATGGCCCGCCCGAGACGCCCGCCGCGCGGGCTGATGCGCATACCGCGGACCGCACACGGCCACGCGATCCGCTTCCAACATCGCCGCGAGGACCTTCAGGCCCGACGCGACGACCAGCTCTTGGAGCTCGGCCTGTGCATCGACCAGGATGTCGACCAATGGAAGGTGCCGTGGTGCCGGCAATGCTGATTGGCGCCCACGAACGCCTGTGCCAAACTTCTTCATGGCGGCTCCTTTCTGGGGGCTTCAGCCCCAGGTTTTCCCACCGGCCGTCTATCACGACCAGCAGGGAGCCGCCGCTTTAAATTTCAACAGCTAGAGGGACATCCCCGCTCCTCCGGAGGAACGAGTATCTCGCCGTGGAGAACCGTATCCTCAGGGCGCACATCCCTGGCCGCGTGACCCTGAGCGACGGAGAGCGCCGGACGTTGGCTCAGATTGGCAAGCGGCTGGGCCGCAAGGCCCTCGCGGAGATCGCAAGCGTCGTCCGGCCCGAGACAATCCTGGCCTGGCACCGGCGGCTGGTCGCCAAGAAGTGTGATGGCTCAAAGAAGCGAACCTATCCGGGGCGGCCCAGCGTGGATGGAACGATTGAGCAGCTGATTGTCCGGGTCGCCACCGACAACCGTGACTGGGGCTACGACCGCATCGCCGGGGCCCTCGCCAACCTCGGCTATGCGGTGAGCGACCAGACCGTCGGCAACATCCTGAAACGCCACGGCATTCCGCCTGCGCCGGCGCGCAAGCACACCACCACGTGGAAGGACTTCATTCGCGCCCACCAGGAGGTACTGGCGGCGACGGATTTCTTCACGACCGAGGTGTGGACGGCGCGCGGCCTGGTGACGTATTCCGTCGTGTTTGTCATCCATGTGGCGACGCGTCGGGTCCAGATCGCGGGAGTACCCCCCTTCCCGGACGAACGCTGGATGACCCAAGTCGCGCGGAACCTCACGATGGCTGATGTGGGCGGCCTCGCCAACCATCGGTATCTGATTCACGATCGAGACGGCAAGTACTGCCCCGCGTTCGACGAGGCCGTCCGGGACGGTGGTGTGAGGCCGGTGCGATTGCCCCCACGCAGCCCGAATCTGAATGCGTATGCGGAGCGCTGGGTGCGATCGGTGAAGGACGAGTGCCTCGCGAAGCTGATTCTGGTCGGCGAACCGGCGCTACGAACCGCGTTGCGCGCGTACGTCGAACACTTCCACGGCGAGCGGAACCACCAAGGGAAGGGCACCCTCCTCCTCTTTCCGTGCGAGGAGATGGGCCAGCACGGGCCCGTGCGATGCCGCGAGCGTCTCGGGGGCCTCCTGAAGTTCTACTACCGACCGGCCGCATGAGTTTTTTGACCACACGGGGACGGCGAGGCGAAGCTGGCGGGGCATGAACTTGGATCAGGGCGACGACGTGATCATCCTGCCGGCGGTATCGGCGAAGGACGAGTGCCTCGCGAAGCTGATTCTGGTCGGCGAACCGGCGCTACGAACCGCGTTGCGCGCGTATGTCGAACACTTCCACGGCGAGCGGAACCACCAAGGGAAGGACAACCTCCTCCTCTTTCCGTGCGAGGAGATGGGCCAGAACAGACCCGTGCGATGCCGCGAGCGTCTCGGGGGCCTCCTGAAATTCTACTACCGACCGGCCGCATGAGTTTTTTGACCACACGCCCACCAAGGTCTTCGAGCGCGCGGGCGAGAGCCGGATGACGCCGCCATCACCCACGTTGTCTCGGGGATTCACTCGCCTCGGCCGTTTTCTCGCACCATACGATGACGATCTGTTCCCCCCCTGTCGCGCGGATCACGCTGTGGGAGACTATGCGGACTTGATGCGAATACTCATGTGGCATTTCCGATCGGCTCCCGCCGATCGCACGCGTCTCACAGGACTACAGGATCCCGGGGATTCTGCAGGCACTGACGGCGTCTCGTTAGAGATGATGAAGCGGCGGGCGATGCTGGAAGCCGAGGGACATGAGGTGGCGGTGAGCTCCGCCTATTCGTGGTCCGAGTTCCCAATTGCCGCGTTGGAGTTCGATAGCGACGCAGTCACTACCATGATGCGCAATCTCTTTGGCTCGCACATAGGCGATTTCGACAACGAGGATGCGCTGACGCAGGCGTTCGAGGCCTCGACGGCGGCCCTGCGCCAGGACCTGCGGGACGTCCTGGAGGCGTTTCGCCCAGACGTGGTTTTCGTCCACAACCTCCTGTGTCTGCCGATTCACGCCGCCGCAACAGTCGCTTTGACTCAGCTGCTCCGGGTCACGCAGATCCGGTGCGTTGCGATTCATCACGACATTCTCAGCGAAGGCGCCTACAAGTTCAGCCCGACATGCGGGTTGGCCCGACAACTGCTCGACAGCTATTACCCACCCCGGATGAGCAATCTGATGCATTGGACCATCAATACACGTAATCAACGAGCGTTGGCACAGCGTGGCGTTGCGGCATCAGTCATTCACGACACCATCGAGTTTGGGAAGCCCGCTGACGCTCCAGAGCGCACGCGCCTCCGGCAGCGCCTCCGTGAAAGGTTCGCGCTCAAGGCCAGCGACGTGATCCTTCTTTTAGGGGCTCGCATCGTGCCCAATAAACAGGTCGAAGTGGCAGGCCACGTGACAGCGGGGATCAACCGTCTGCGTCACAGGCTCGATGGTCGAGCGTTGCCGACGGGGGCAATGTTTGGCCGCGACAGCCAGATCGTGCTGATCTTGGCTGGCCGTCCTGAACGGGCGTTCGAGAAGTATCGGGACGATGTCTACCGCCTGTTCGACGAGATGGGCATTCGCTGGATCTACGCTGGTGATATTGTTCGGCCGATTCGGTCCGAAGCTGATGGGCTGTATGCGTTGTACCCAGACATGTATTCGATGGCTGACTTCGTCATCTACCCAACGCGATGGGAAGGATTCGGGAATCAGCTCATTGAAGCGTTCGCCGCTCGGCTCCCAACCATCGTGTTCGAATACCCCGTCTACAAGGAGGATATTGGCCCGAAGGGCTTCCGTGTGGTCTCGTTGGCGGACAAGATCCTTCCGGAAACCGGTAGACGGGGGCTTGTCCAGATTCCAAACCAGACCTTGACTCGGGCGGCGACTGAGGCAGTAGATCTGCTCTGTGACCCCGAGAAATATCGAGCCACGGCGGATCACAATGCCCAGGTGGGTGGCCTCCACTTTGGATTCGCAGTGCTACACCAGCATCTCTCCGAATCCCTGCAATGGGCGAGGTAGTGCCCCGTCAAGTGGTGGAAATTCAGTGGTGTCGTTCCTGAGCTCTCCACCCGTTACGCAATCGCTGCCAGAATCTCCTGGGTCGTGCTCGACAGGGTCGGCGTGGTGAGTTGCTGCATCGACTCTGCGCTGAAGTAGCGGCGCTCGGCCACCGTCCACTCGTCGTCCTGCTCCAGCAGAATCGCCCCCACGAGCCGAGTCACCGCGGCGGGATTCGGAAAGATGCCGACGACGTTCGATCGCCGCGGCTTATCGCGTCAGGGGCCGGTTGTCGCTGCAGCCCAGCCTGGAGGTCGGCCTGGTGCCGGTACCGTCGATGGCGGCCCCGGACCTGGACACGCGCATTGCGTTGATCCAGGCGCTGATTCCGGTGGCGCTCGAGAAGGTGCACGTCGAGTGGCAGGCCGATGTGGAGCGGCTCGCTGGCGAGCGGTATGTGCGGGAGGGCCGGCGGCTGGGCCGCGTGCGCTGGACGGCGCAACGGGGTCGATTTACTTGGCCGATCAGAAGATTCCGCTCGCGGTGCCGCGGGTGCGCGATCGCCTGCGGAACCAGGAGGTGCCGCTGCCCACCTACGAGCGGTTGCAGGCACCGCGCACCCGCGACGCCGGGCTGCTGCACAAGGTCCTCGGCGGCTTGTCCACCCGAGAATACGAGCGGTGCGCGGAGGCGGTCCCGGAGGCCTTCGGCTTGAGCGCCTCGACGGTGTCGCGTCGCTTCAAGCGGGCCAGTGCGCGAAAGCTGCAGGAACGGCTGGAACGGCGCCTCGACCGCGACGACGTGGTCGCCCGGCTCCTCGACGGCAAGACGTTCGCGGAGGATGAGAGGGTCGCGGCCGTCGGCATCATGATCACCGGGGAGAAAGTGCTCCTCGGGTTCGTGCAAACGGCCACCGAGAATCGGAAGGTCTGTGCGGCATTCCTCCGCGAGCTCGTGGACCGGCGTTGTTGCATGAATACCCGCTGCGGGTGGGGCGGCGTGGCCCGCACTTCTCGGGACCCTCCGCAGGAGCCACACTACGGGGATGCAGTCGAAGGTTCATCCCAGGTATAAGACGAAGTATCGGGTGGCGAACTGGGCGGCCTACAATCAGGCCCTCGTTCGACGCGGCGATGTGACGGTGTGGGTGTCCTCGGAAGCGATCGCTGCCTGGACGCCCGGCCGGAGTGGCCGGCGGGGCGGGCAGCGGCGCTACTCGGATCTCGCCGCCGAGACCGCCCTGACCCTGCGGCTCCTCTCCCATCTCCCGCTGCGCCAAGCCGAAGGATTCCTGCACGCCCTGTTCGGGATGATGCGCCTCGACCTCTCCGCCCCCGACTCTACGACGCTCTCCCGGCGCAGTCAGCATCTGAGGCGCCGTTTGCGACTGGTCCCGCCCGGCGAGGGCCTCCATCTCGTGCTCGACAGCACGGGTCTGTCCATCGTCGGGGCCGGTGAGTGGGCGGCCGCGACACACGGTGGCCGCGGCAGGCGTGGCTGGCGGAAGCTCCATCTTGGCGTCGATCAGTCCGGCGTGATCCGTGTCCACACGCTGACAAGTCCATCATCGGCGATGGCCTTCGCGCCCGGAGTCCAGCTGGGCAGGGGAGTGAGGTCGTCCTCGGCTGTGAGATCCTCAACCGGATGACCGAGCTCGGCCGACCAGTGTCATATCGCATCGGCAGGTGAGGATGATCCTGTCGATTGGCATCGTGCGGGCCAGTGACGATTCGTGCAACAACGCCGCCAAGTCCTGCAGCGTTGACCGAGAGACCTCCTGAGATTGGACGCGCCGCTTCAGCATGGAGGTTCTGGGGGGACTGATCAGCTCCAAGACAGAGGAGAAGCTCGCATGATCAATCAGCCGGAGGAACGCCCGCTCTCTATCGGGTTTGCGGTACAATTCACCCACAAGGGAAAAACAATCCACGGACATCTCCTCCAAAGGCAGGGCCGACGCCGCTTCGCGAAGATAGTCGAAACCGAAGAGCGGACCTGGAACGTCCCGGAGTCAGCGTTACAGCACTCGGGAGGAGCGCGACGAGCCACGATAATCACGCAGCACGACAAAGCACGCGCTGACTACCGCGTGGGGGACGAGGTGACGTTCACAAGTCCCGACGGACCAAGGCGTGGTTCGATCGTGAAGCTCAACCCGAAGAGCGCACAGGTACGCTGCGGAAAGACATGCTGGAACGTCTCCTATGACTTGCTCCGCAGGGCGGGAAGGGAAAGCGCGAGGAACAGTGCGGAGAGACTGAACGGCGTCGCGGGAATGGCGAGGCGGTTGATGGACGAGCATGGGCTCACGGGCTGGACGCTCGCGTTCGGCGAGGTCAGGACACGCCTTGGCGCCTGTCATTTCCGACACCACGTGATCCGGATCAGCCGCACCCATGCCCTGGAGGGAAGCGAGGAGCAGATCCGGGACACCGTGCTGCACGAGATCGCACACGCGATCGCGGGACACGGGGCTGGCCATGGACCGCTGTGGAAGGCAACAGCACGGCGAATCGGGGCAACACCAAGGGCGAAGACCTATGAGAGCCAAAGGAGCTAAGGCGGGATGATGTCTATCCCGGCGGCGACGACCACAGCGTGCTCGCTATGCGCGAGCAGAGGGAGGCACTCCGTCCGCAGTACGAAGCCGCAGCAAGGGCAATTGAGCACACGAACCACTCGGGATAGGCGTTGAGCTTCGGGTTCGTCGGCGGCCGCCGGAGCGGCCGAAGAAGGCGGTGAGATGGGCGATCCGGCCGCGGGCGGTGCTCTGGGACCGGAACTGTCGGACCTGGTAGTCCTGGAGGTAGGCGTCGCTGAGCTCTCCCAGGGTCGGGCTAGTTGAGCCTGTCAGTAATTTTGTGTTTGTGAGCCATGCTGACTCCCGAAAGGGGAAGGAGCGAGTATGGCGAAGGAGAAGCAAGAGACCAGGTTTAGCGCCGAGCTGCTGGATGAACTACTGGAGGGGCAAGACGCCGCGACGGTGTTGCGCTCCGACGGACTGGTAGGGGATCTGAAGAGGGCGTTGGCCGAACGGATGCTGAACGCCGAGATGGACGTGCATCTCGGTGGGGAGACCGAGCAGGACGGCGGCAACCATCGAAACGGCTCGAGCCGGAAGACGGTACTCAGCGACGACGGCGAGCTGGTGCTGTCGATTCCCCGAGACCGACACGGCCGCTTCGATCCCGCCCTGATCCGGAAGTATCAACGAAGATTTCCGGGGTTCGACGACAAGATCGTCGCGTTGTATGCCCGGGGGATGAGCACGCGCGACATCCAGGCGCATGTCGGCGAGCTCTACGGCATCGCGATTTCGCCGAACCTCGTTTCGGTGGTGACGGATTCGGTCATCGACGAAGTTCGAGCGTGGCAGGCGCGGCCGCTGGAGTCGACCTACGCGATCGTGTACTTCGATGCGCTGCGGGTCAAGATCCGTGACGAGGGCCTGGTACGCAACAAGGCCGTATACCTGGCCATCGGCGTGCGGTGTTCCGGGCACAAGGACATCCTCGGCCTGTGGATCGAGCAGACCGAAGGCGCCAAGTTCTGGCTGCGCGTGATGAACGACCTCAAGGCCCGCGGAGTGCAGGATATTCTGCTCGCCATCGTTGATGGGCTGCAGGGATTTCCCGACGCGATCACCGCCGTGTTCCCGGACACGATCGTGCAGACCTGCATCGTGCACCTGATCCGGAATTCGATCCGCCTGGCGGCCTGGAAGGACCGCAAGCCCTTGGTTCAGGCTCTGAAGCCGGTCTACCAGGCCGACGATGCCGCGACGGCCGAACAGGCGCTGGGCGCATTCGAAGGCGGCGAGTGGGGACGGCGTTTCCCGACCGTGGTCCAGAGCTGGCAGCGCCACTGGGACCGGATCATTCCGTTCTTCGCTTTCCCCGCGGCCGTGCGGAAGATCGTGTACACGACGAACGCGATCGAGAGCCTGCACAGCGGCGTGCGCAAGAGCATCCGGAACAAAGGGCATTTCCCGAGCGACGAGGCCGCCACGAAACTCATCTGGCTGGCCTTGCGCCATCTCACGGCGAAGTGGAAGAATCCCCCGGTCGCCTGGGCGGCGGCCAGGGTACAATTCGCGATTCAGTTCGGCGATCGATTCAGGCTGGGGGACTAACTAACGGCAATAGCTCACACACAAAATTTCTGACACCCCCCCGGAGGTGGCCGGCTGCTCCTCCCTCACATCTGGCCAACATGCTCGGTCGTCGCGCCTGCACCCCCTGATGCCCGCACCGCAGGCCCGGCACCCGGAGTACCTGAAGGCGCTGATGGCCATCGGCGAAGCCGAGGCCGAGGCGCGCGCAGACGACATCGAGGCCGTCCTCAAGGCGGCACCCGCGCCGTAGGGACCACCATGGCACGCACCGACAGAACCTTCTACCATTGGCGCTAATGCAGCCACGCGTCTGGCATCAGTTCTACGACCAGGGCGTTCCGCCCGGTCTCGATTTCGAGGCGCTGCCGCTGCCGGCCTTCCTCGAGCGCAGCGCCCGGGAGCACGGAGACGCCACCGCGCTGATCTTCCTCAACCGACGGCTCACGTACCGCCAGTTGCAGGACGATGTGGACCGGTTCGCCACCGCGCTGTCCGCTTTCGGCGTCACCGCCGGGACACGGGTAGCCATCCAGCTGCCGAACCTGCCGCAAACGGTCATCGCGTTCTACGCGGTGCTGAGGCTCGGGGCGATCGTGGTCATGACCAATCCGCTGTACGTGGAGCGGGAGATCGAACATCAGTGGAACGACGCGGGTTGTTCGGTGGCCATCACGACCGATTTTCTGTTCGCCCGTCGGATCGCCGGCATCCGTTCCCGGCTCTCCGTCCAGCACTACGTGATCGCCTCGATTCCCGACTACCTGCGCTTCCCGCTGAACCTGCTCGCACCGCTCCGGCTACGGCGGGCGAAACCGCCGCTGATGGCGTCGGTCGCGGACGGCCCAGGCATCCATTTCATGCGTCGGCTGATCAAAGCGGCGGCCGCCAGTCCGCCTGAGGCGCGGATCGACATGGCCGCGCCGGCTGCGTTGCAGTACACCGGCGGCACGACCGGTGTGGCGAAAGGTGCGGTCCTGACGCATCGGAACCTGTCGTGCAACGTCCAGCAGGTGGCGGCATGGTTCGTCGACGCGCGACCGGGCAAGGAGGTCATGCTCGGGTGTCTCCCGTTCTTTCACGTGTTCGGCCTGACGGTGGCGATGAACTTCCCGGTGTATGCCGCCGCGGCCGTCGTGCTCATGCCCAACCCGAGGGACATCCGGCACATGATCTTGAGCATCGCCAAACATCGCGTCACGCTGTTTCCAGGCGTCCCCGCCATGTTCAACGCGATCATCAATGCCCCCGGCCTGAAGAAGCTCGACCTGACGAGCGTGGCGTCCTGCTTTTCCGGGTCGGCGCCGTTGCCGCCCGACGTGCTCGAGCGGTTCGAGAGGCTGACGAGCAGCAAGATCGTGGAGGGCTACGGCCTGACCGAAACGTCGCCCGTGACCCACGCCAACCCACTGAACGGGCGGCGGAAGATCGGCAGCATCGGGGTGCCGTTTCCGAACACGGACGTAAAGGTCGTCGGCGTCGACGACGCCGCGACCGAAGTACCCCCGGGCACGCAGGGAGAGCTGCTCATCAAAGGACCCCAGGTCATGCGTGGATACTGGAACGCGCCCGACGAGTCGGCGGCCGTCCTGACCGACGGCTGGCTCCACACGGGTGACGTCGCGACGGTCGACCAGGACGGGTACTGCTTCATCGTCGGCCGCAAGAAGGACATGATCATTGCCGGCGGCTACAACATCTATCCCGACGAGGTGGATGCGGTACTGATGGCGCACCCGGACGTACATGAGTCGGCGACCATTGGCGTGCCGGATCCCGCGCGGGGCGAAACGGTCAAGTCCTTCGTCGTCCTTCGCCCCGGGCGAGCTGCGAACGCCGACGATCTCATCGCGCACTGCCGGCGCGAGCTTGCGGCCTACAAGATTCCACGATCGATTGAGTTCCTCGACGAGTTGCCGAAGAGCAGTGCGCTGAAGATCCTCCGCCGAGAGCTGCGAGACAGAGCGATCACGCCCGCGGCCGAGCGACCGCGCACTCCATGACGATGGTCCCCTTCGCCGCGCTGCTGGTGGTGCTGGCCGGGCGGCTCCTCTATCTCGGCTCAGGCATACCCGAACGAGTCGGCGGGACAGCGGTGCCGGCTGGGTGGGGCCGCCTGCCACGCGGCGTCGCCTGTGCCGAAGAGATGGTGAAGCAGGCAATTCGACCGGCGATCTTCAAGTGGGGACAGACGGATCCCGAGCTGATTTGTTGCGTCGTGCGCTGGCACCTTCGGTACTCGCTCTCGTTCCGCGATGTCGAAGATCTGCTCCGCGAGCGCGGCCTGGAGGTAGCGAGATGGCGGAGGCGTTCCATAGAGAGGCTGCCACGGACGGTCAGTCCTTCGCGAGGACGGCAACCGGGATCCACCGGGTGTTGCCCGCGGCGGTCGCCCAGTATGCGCGCCTGGGTCGATCGGTTGCCGCCGGGCATGCAGCGCACGCCGGCGAGCATGTCGATCTTGCGCGTGGGGCGACGGTCGGCGGCCACGAATCCTGTTCGTGTAGCAGCGGCAAGACGTACACGAACTGTTGCAGAGTAACCGTACATTGAGCGCGCGGCGCATCATGCCGACGGCTTTTCATGGTGAGGCGCTGGCGTGGCCAGATTCCGAACGCCTGCACGGTGCCGGTCGGCATCAAGAGTGTCTACAATCCGGCTGGCTTGTTCACGTGGTTGACGACCGACGTCGATAGGCACCGACCACGGAGTCTCGGAGATCACGATGGCTAGGAATGCAGACTCGATCGGGACAAGGACGTGTAGGCCCGTGCGCAGTCAGGGGCGCCACCTGTGCGTCTCGAATTCCCAATTCTCTCGCTGGATCGGGCGGCAGTGCGGCGGCAATCGTGGAGGAAGCGGGTCGGCACGCCGGCTATGCCCCGGACTTCGTTTTCAACTCCGCGTCATGTTCCGTAAGGAACGCTCGAATTTCATCGGTCATGGCCAGCAACGTGATCCACTGCTCCTTATAGAGCGTGAGCGGGTCGGCACCCCGGCCGCCTGACAGGCGCCGACCACGAGATCGTACCGATCCTCAAGCAGGCCGCGCAAGCGGGCGCCCAGTTCCAGGTGAGGCCGAGGATCTCATTCTTGCGCCAGCCGGAGTAGTAGGCCGGCATGGGGTTCACGCAGCAGCTCGAAGAGCTGCCAGGAGTCAACGCGATGTCTACCACGCGTGGCGGGCCGAGCGGACGGTCGCGCGACGAGCGCGAAGACAATATGATGCACAAGCGTAGCGTGGATGGACTCCGAACGTACCGAGCGAGGTTATGACATGGCGAGATGACTCTTAGTGAATGGGCTGCTCATCTCGAGCATCGTGATGGCGGTCGGCGCGCAAGCACAAACGGACCTGCCATTCGCGGTCGAGTCGATTACCTCCTTCGACGAGCCATGGGCCCTCGCCTTCCTGCCAGACGGCCGCATGCTGGTGACGGAACAGAAAGGCACCCTCTTCATCGTCACCCAGAACGGTGAGAAGTCCCCGGACATCGATGGCGTGCCGGACGTCGCGTACGGCGGCCAGGGTGGCCTGGGCGACGTCGCCCTGCATCCGGATTTCATCGAGAATAACGTGATCTACCTGAGCTACGCCGAATCTGGTGTGGGCGGCCATACCCGTGGCGCCGCCGTCGTCCGGGCGGTTCTGAACCAGACCGAGGGCGGCGGAGACCTGTCCGACGTCGAAGTCATCTGGCGCCAGTATCCCAAGGTCGTCGGCTTCGGCCATTACGGGCACCGGCTGTTGTTCGACGACGAAGGGTACCTGTGGATTTCGTCCGGAGACCGCCAGAAATTCACACCGGCCCAGGACATGCAGACGAATCTGGGCAAGGTCCTGCGATTGCATGACGATGGTTCGGTGCCGGCCGACAATCCTTTCGTCGACTATTTCGACGTGGACCCGCTGGTCGACGATGACGGGATCTATGGGCAGATCTGGTCGCTGGGCCACCGCAATGTGCTCGGGCTGGCCATCGATCTCGAGGGTCAACTCTGGGACATCGAAATGGGGCCGAGCGGCGGCGACGAGCTGAACCTGATCACGCGTGCAGCGAATTACGGTTATCCGCTCGTCTCCGCCGGCGACCACTACGACGGGCGTGAGATACCGGACCACGACACGCATCCGGAATTCGAGAAACCGGCGATTTCGTGGAACCCCGTCATTTCGCCGGGTGACCTGATGATTTACCGTGGCGATCTGTTCTCCGACTGGCGAGGCGATGCAGTCGCGGCCGGGCTCTCGTCCCAGGCGATCGTGCGGGTCGAGCTCGACGGCGTGGATGCCCGCGAGGTCGGGCGTTACGAGATGGGTGCGCGAATTCGCAGCATCGTCGAGGGACCGGACGGCGCCATCTGGGTCCTGGAGGACGACGAGGACGAAAGTGCCGGGCGCTTGCTCAAACTCACACCGAAGAACTGAAACCCGGCGCCGGCCGGGTACACTGAGAAACGCGTCGATCGTCTTAGACAGGGAGGCACTTCGATGGAGAAGAGGGGGATTCCCGGTTTCGCGTGTGTCTTCGTGTTGAGGGTTCTGTCACATCTAGAAGAGGCACCGGCATGTTGCTAGACGTGTCCTGCTGCTTATCCATGAATTGCCAACGACCACGCGTCGAACGCTCGGGCTCGAAAGCAGCGATACTCCCAGGCGCGTAGCTGATGGCGGCCCCAATTGAACAAGTTCAATATGGACGTTTGAACACTGAGAAACCGTTGTGCGTTTCCGGCCGACCGAAATCGCAGCATCTGTCGCTCTCGGATTCGGGTGCGGCGGTGAGATGCTTCGATTCGATTGTTTGCGTGCTGCATCGTATCGTGGGGGACGCTTGCTATCTCCGCCCGATGCGCAACGCGATAGCTGCCCAGCTTGTCCGTGACAAACCGATTCGGCGACCGTTGTTGCTGTTTGAGCAGCTTACGAACAAACCGTGTGGCTGATCGACCGTTGCGCCGTCGTTGCATCAAGATATCGAGAATGTCGCCGTCTTGGTCGATGGCGCGCCACAGATACTGACGTCGCCCCTGGATCTGCAAGAAGACCTCGTCCAGCAGTCAGTGGTCGCCCGCGGTCGGCCGCTGGCGCCTCACGTTGCGGGCGTGGTGCGGCCCGAATCGGCGACACCACCGTCGAATTGTTTCGTAGCTTACAGCGATCCCACGCTGCGCAAGTAGGTCCTCGACGTCTCGCAGACTGAGGGGAAATCGGTGATAGAGGAAAACAGCGTGGGCGATGACCTCTGGGGGAAAACAGAATCCACGGTAGATGGATCGAGTGGTTTGCATGGACGGCTTATCGGCCCGCGTTGCCAGGTGTGACAGAGCCTTATGGGCCATCTTTCCAACTGAGGTGTTACGCCTTCCCGGAGAAAAAATGACCCTGAGCGACCCAAAAAGGCGGAGTGGCCGGAGTACAACATCGGACCACCCGCTGGGACCAAGAATAGACAATTCTGTGGAGGCTCAGGGCTTTTCGGATGGCCACGGGCGTGGCCACGTATGGCGGGTGACCCGTTTACGGAACCGAATCAAGCCCACGAGATTCAGGCCTTGACAAGGGCCTGCCAACAGCGCCGCCGCCCAATCTCAAGAGTCTTGATGTACTCTGGGGCGATGCCGCAGCGTAAACCCGAGTTGGCTGGAGCCGCAATCGTCCTGCTGGGCTCCTTTAACCCGTCGATTTTCCACCCATCCTGGTTCGCGAGGCAAAACCTGATCTCTCCGGAAGAAGCGGACGCCGACAACACAAAGATAGAGATCATGCACAAGGAGGTTACTAAGTTCGAGACTGAGAACTTCACGATGCAGATCACCACTGACCGCTTCGCCGCGTTCGCAAAGCCAAGCACACCTGGGGTCCTCCTGCGAGACTTGGTGATCGGCACCTTCTATATCCTGGAGCACACCCCCGTCCGCGCCGTCGGCATCAATCGCTCGACGCACTTTCAGTTGGCCTCTGAGGAGGAATGGCATCTCCTTGGCGACCGCCTCGCGCCGAAAGATGGTTGGAAAAAGATCTTTGCTTTCGACGACCCGGACGGGAAACCGCAGGCAGGAGAACCTAGTGACAAGACGCGCCCAGGGCTGCTGTCACTGGTGATCATCGGCAATCGAAAGGACCGGCCCGATGTGAAATTCAGGTTCAAGATCGAGCCGTCTGCCAAGGTCCGCCCGTACGGCGTGTACTTCGAGACGAATGAACACTACGACGCCCCTAATGAAGCTGAGGGGTTATCCCAACTACTCACAACACTCATGGACCGATTTGAAGATGCCCAACAACAAGCCGAACGAGACGCCAACCTCCTCATCGATTGGGCTCTCTCAAAAGAAGCCTGATGAATCGCTGCCCACGGAAAGCGAGGATTTAGACGCTGTTGTTCCGTTCCTGTTGCGCGAAGAGGTCAATTTAGGTGCCTCTCAGGAGGCATCTTCCGGCACCCTAGCGCTGCCAGACGACCTAGTAAAGGACCTCGTCGAGCGTGTGGCCGTCCTGCCACAGGCAACTCCATTCGGGGGGCCTAGTCCAACACTACACACGGCCCAGTTGTGGGAGGGAACGGTGCTTGCCGTCAGCCAAACCTCGTTCACTGCGGTCGCTACTGACCTCACCGAACCGAGCAACCCTGATGAGAACTTGGAAATAGATCTTGAGGAGGTGTCCCCCATCGACAGGCCACTTATGCAACCAGGGGTTTCTTTTTACTGGATCATCGGGACAAGCAGAACGCCGTCTGGACAGCAGCACAATATGTCAATGCTGCGCTTTAAACGCTCACCAAGAATTACCAACGCGGCCTATCAACGCAGCCGCCAGTGGGCCCAGCGAATGTCAGAGACGGTTAATCCAGAAGGGTAATGGGTCCAATACACGGGCCGCCGGATGCTGACGAGCTTGAAGTTTCGATTATCGGCCCGGGCCGTGGCGAGTCGGTCATCTTGCATCTCGGCAACAACGAATGGGCTGTCGTGGACTCATGCTTCGCCAGGGGGAGCACCACGGCAGCCGCAGCCGACTACCTAAGCGGCCTCGACCCAGACACCCCCAGCCGACTTCAGCTTGTTCTCGCCACGCACTGGCATGACGATCACATCAGAGGTCTCTCACAGCTCCTCGCGATGGCGCCCGCTGCACGATTCGCGTGCTCCACGGCCTTTAGGCATGAGGAGTTCTTGACGCTGGTTGGCTTGGCCTCGGATCCATTGTTGGGGTTGTCAGGCCCGCGAGAAATCGCGGCAGTGATCAGAGAATTGAACAAGCGCCGCGAGGGGGGCGCCGCTCCTAACCTCTACACGCCTCAGTATGCGATCGCGGACCGAGTGCTGCTAGATCTTCGGACAGCCGAGCGTCCATTCCCTGTAAAGATCGTCGCGTTGAGTCCTTCAGATCCCAGCGTACAGGCTGGACTCGAAGAGATCGCCAACTTGATTCCGAAACCTGGAGATCTGCCTGGCGCAGCGATTGCGTCCCGGTCGCCGAATCACACGTCGGTGGTTGTGTGGATCGAAGCGGGCGGCCAGAGCATTCTTCTTGGGGCGGACTTGGAGAACCATTCCAACGCTGCATTTGGGTGGAAAGCTGTCGTTGCAAATCACACCAACTCCACCAAGGGCAAGATCTTCAAAGTGCCTCACCACGGCTCGGTCAACGCAGATAATGCTGACGTCTGGAGCCGAATGCTGGAACCGAATCCGATCGCGCTGCTGTCCCCGTTCAATGGGGGGCGATGGCTTCCGACGGACACTGATTGCGCCCGGGTCTCAGCAAGAACCTCAGACGGCTACTGCACCGCGCAGCAGCCTCCCGCCCTTCCCCGTCGGGGAAACTTTGTGGACAAACAGATCAGGAACCACGTGATCAAAAGGCAGGTCGCAGTCGGCCCTCCGGGACAGGTAAGAATCCGTTGGAAGGTCGCGCAGGATAACGCCGTACCCTCAATCGATCTGTTCCACTACGCGTACCAGCTACCGGCCTCCGCCTAGCCACCGTGACCTTATGCCTCGAGAAGCGATAATCCGGTCGACGGTGAATCGTACAGGGTTTCTCGGAGATCTCATTTCTTTGGAGCCGTCGTACGGGCGCGGCGCCCGACACCAGAAATCGAAGAAACCGGGATGCTGTCGAGGCAAGCTGCAGTAGAGTCGCGACGGCGTCCGGAGACTGAGGCCGACCCTTCCACTGTGGCGTGGGCTTAAGTGAAGCGGTCACCGAGGCCATCCGTCCGTTCACTTCGTAGGGCGCGTTCGGCGCACGGCACTGACACATACGCCTGACGTCTGCAAGACATAGAATCAGACACGGGATACGACACACCGCGGGGCTCGTCTGAAGGCGCCCCCGCCGGTGTGTCGCAAACGGCCGTTTCGACACATGCAGATCGGCCACGGCCGTTTGGGGTCAGGCGCTAGCCTCCTGCACCGTAGCCGAGACCGGCGGCGCCGTGGACGCACCTGGCGTGCGGACGTCCCCCGCTCGGCGGCACTGTCAAGTTCCCCATGTCTGGCGACTGAACCGTACCGGGTTTCTCGGAGACTGGATTCATTGAATCAGGCCACCTTGGCCTGCTCATAGTACTGCGCTTCAAACTCCGCCGGCGGCACGTCTCCAATCGGTCCCAGCAACCGCCGCATGTTGAACCAATCCACCCACTCCAGCGTGGCGAATTCCACGGCCTCGAGCGTGCGCCACGGCCCTCGTCGTCGAATCACCTCCGTCTTGTAGAGTCCGATCACCGACTCGGCGAGGGCGTTATCGAACGCATCGCCTTGGCTCCCGACCGATGGCGCAATGCCGGCGGCCGCGAGACGATCCGTGTACCGCATCGAAAGATACTGCGTGCCGCGATCGCTGTGATGCACGAGGCTGGTCAGCGCGTCGCCGCGGCGCGCATAGATGGCCTGCTCCAAGGCGTCGAGCACGAAGTCCGTGCGCATCGAGGCCGACACCCGCCAGCCCACGATGCGCCGCGCGAAGACGTCGATCACGAACGCCACGTAGGTGAACCCACCCCAGGTCGCCACGTAGGTGAAGTCTGAGACCCAGAGCTGATTCGGACGGGTCGCCACGAACTGGCGATCGACGAGATCTGCGGGCCGGCTGCCATTGCCCGCGTGCGTGGTCGTGATCCACGCGCGCCCACGCCCCGCGCCTTCCAGGCCCATCGCCCGCATCAGCCGACCCACCGTGCCTCGTGCCACGCAGAACCCTTCGCGACGCAGCTGTTTCCAGACCTTGCGCGGCCCGTACACCTGATGATGCTCGTCATACACCCGCTGAATCTCCGGGCGCAGCGCATCATCGCGTTGTGCCCGGGCCGAGCGACGCGTCGGATCGACCTGCGCCGCCCGATGGCGGTGATACGTCGAGGGGGCGATCGGCAGCACGGTGCAGATCGGCTCGACCCCGTACTGATCCCGATGGTCGTGAATGAAGCGAACCATCACTTCCCGCGGCGGTCGAGCTCCGCCTGGGCAAAATACGCGGACGCCTTCCGCAGGATCTCGTTCGCCCGCTTCAGCTCGCGAACCTCGCGCTCCAGTTCCTTGAGGCGCTCTCGCTCGCTCGTCGTCAACCCTGGGCGATAGCCGGCGTCACGCTGTGCCTGGCGTACCCACTTCCGTAGCGTCTCGGCCGTGCAGCCAAGCTTCGGCGCCACCGACTGCAACACGCCCCACTCCGACGCGTGGGTGGCGCGATGCTCCTCGACCATTCGAACCGCGCGCTCACGCACCTCCGGAGAAAACCGACTTGGACGTCCCATAGACCCCATCCTCCCAAGTAATGAGGTCTCCGAGAAACCCGGTACGGTTCACTGACCCGCCTCGCCGCCGCCTCGGGGATCAAGACGCCGACGCGCGAAGTCTTGGCGCGGTTTGATCGCACGCGGAAGAAGAAAACCTCGAACAGCGAGTGGACCAGCCCCAGCGATCCTGATGCGAAGGTCGCGAAAATGAAAGACGGCCAGACGCACTTGGCGCACAAAGCCGAGCATGCGATCGATCTGGAGAGCGGCGCGTTGGTCGCGGTGACGGTGCAGGGCGCCGATCAGGGCGACACGAGGACGCTTGTCACGGCGGCGATCACGGCGGCCGAACAGGTGGAAGCCGCGCACGCGACGACCGACGCGCGCGGGAGGTTGGAGGACATCGTCGCGGACAAGGGCTATCACAGCAACGAGACGATGGTAGACCTGGCTGCGGTGGGCCTGCGGTCGTACATTTCGGAACCCGACCGTGGCCGGCGCGATTGGTCCGACGCGCCGGATGCGTACGCGCCCGTCCATGGGAATCGCCGCCGTCTCCGGGGCGCCCGCGGGCGACGCTTGCGGCGGCGACGGGCGGAACTCGCCGAGCGATCGTTTGCCCACCTCTATGAGACCGGCGGGATGCGACGCACGCACTTGCGGGGACACGACAACATCTTGAAGCGTCTACTGATTCATGGCGGCGGCTTCAACTTGGGGCTCGCGATGCGCCAGTGCCTCGGCATCGGCACGCCACGGCGCTTGCAGGGCCGCGCCGCAGGCGTCTTGGCTGTCTTCATCGCCGTATGGGCGCGCCTCGGCGCTCTCTGGGGGAACCATGAACCAAGATTCGTTGATCGATCGCCGGGGTCGTCGCCGCGTCATTGTTTTGAGCTGCTACCCGTCGCCGCGTGAATCGCAGGGTTTAAACACAGACTGCTAAGCGCAACCCCGCATCTATTGCTCAATCGCTCATTTGACGAATTGTTGTATATCCGCGACCATCGACGATCGCATCACCAATAACGAACGCTGCCAAAGCTCCACCTCGTCGTCGGTCATGGTTGCTCACCTAAAGCGCTTTTCATCACCGTGTAGCGGTTGGGGTAACCGCTCAGTCGAACGTCGTGTTGGCATGCATCGGCACGCAAGATTGGAGGGATTCACCGAGTCACGGCCCGCGCGTGCGACACGTCGACTCCGCCGCGCACGGAGGCTGAACCCGAAGCCGATATACGGAGGACATCAAGATTCCCGTAGACCGGGGCTCAGATCTTGCGTCCTACCAGGAGAGTGTGTGGGCGATCCTGCCAGATACAGTCAGCCTGGAATTTAGCTTCGCGCATGGCCGCGAGTTCGTCGTCGACTGAAAAGTAGGTGTCCTCCGCCGACCACGCGGCGAAGTGCTCATAGGCGCGCTGTTCGTCAATGCCGCACGACACCAGGTGCGTGGCCCATCGCCGGTACGACTGCTCGCGCGCCCCAGGGTGTGCGCTGATGGCCACGTCGGCGTTCACGAAGACGCCACCGGGGCGGAGCGCCCGGTAAATGCGTGTATAAAGCGTGAGTTTGCGTGCCATGGTGGGAACGTGGTGCAGGGCGAGGGCCGTGGCCACGGCGTCACACGTGGGGAGCGGCGCCTCGAACGACCGCCGGCGGATACGAGCGCGGGTCCCAAATCGCTTGAGCCGAAGGCGCGCCTGGGCCAGCATCTCCGGATCGATGTCGATGGCTTCAACGGCACCGACGCGTTCATGGTCCAGCATCGCTTCAGCCAAGGCGCCCGTTCCCGCGCCGAGGTCAAGCACCAGGGTTGGGCGAACACCAGCGATTTCGTTGGCAGCCCTCGCCAAGCCTTCTTCGTAGCCTGGGATGAACGTACGGATGGTCTCGTCGTAGGCATCAATCTCAAGGCGAAGATGATGGCGGACGGAGTGGCTCATCAACTGATCGTAGGTCAATGGTTCATAGACGCTCACGTGCGGAGCTTCGACAGCGGTTACGCAGTCACCACAGCATCATGAAAAACGCAACTAGACAGTGTGGCTGTGTGATGCGCAGCGGTCGGACGAAGAGACCTGCCTCACGTTGTTGTCGTGGGTTAGGCGGCGCCGATGAGGGCGCCGCCCAGAGCCACACACCAACGGAGGCAGGCCATGGCGAAACGTAGCATGTTCGTAGGGATGGATGTCCACAAAGAATCGATCGACATCTCGATTGCCGAGGAGGGGCGAGCCGGCGAGGTCCGGCACTACGGGGTGATTCCCGGTGACCTGGAGGCGGTGACCAAGGTGGTCCGGGCGCTGCGGAAGCCGGCGCGCCGGTTGCGCTTCGTGTACGAGGCCGGCCCATGCGGGTTTGGCATTCACCGCGCTCTCACGGCACAGGGAGAAGACTGCGTCGTCGTCAATCCGTCGAGCATGCCGAAGCGGAGCGGTGATCGGATCAAAACCGATCGGCGGGATGACGATGCTTGGGCCCGGTTGCATCGCGCCGGCGAGCTCACGGCCATTTACATCCCGATGCCGGAGGATGAGGCGCTCCGTGACCTCGTCCGCGCCCGCGAGGATGCCGTCGGCCTGAGGACGCAAGCCAAGCATCGCTTGAAGGCGTTTCTCCTGCGGCAGGGCCGCCGCTATCCCGGACGCGCCGGATGGACGCGCCCCTATCGCCGTTGGCTCGCCGATCTGAGTTTCCCCCTCGCCCCGCAGCACATCGCGTGACAGGAGTACCGCGACACGATTGAGGGGCTCCGGGTTTTTCAGACCATTGCCAGGGTGAGTCTTGCGGCACAATCAGGCCGATCGGCCAGGAGGGTGTGCCGTGAAGAGAACGCGCTTTTCCGTCGAGCAGATCACCGGCGTGTTGCAGCAGGTCGGGGCCGGGGTACCGGTCGGGGACGTCTGCCGCCAGGTCGGCGTGTCCGAGCAGACGTTCTACCGCTGGAAGAAGGAATACGGCGGCATGCTGCCCAGTGAGGCCCGCGAGCTGAAACAACTGCGGGACGAAAATACGAAGCTCAAGCGTCTCGTCGCCGACCTGTCCCTGGACAAGGTCATGCTCCAGGATGTCGTCGAAAAAAAGTTCTGAAGCCCGTCAAACAGCGTGAGGTCATGCAGTATTTGATGGGCCGCTACGGCGTGAGCATCCGCCGCGCCTGCCGCGTCGTGAAGACGACGCGGTCATCGGTGTACTACACGCGCCGGAAGGATCCGCTCACGGCTCTGCGTCAGCGGGCGCACGAACTGGCCCAGGCGCGCGTCCGGTTCGGCTATCGCCGGCTGCTGGTGTTGCTGCGGCGCGAAGGCTGGGACGTCGGCAAAGAGCGCTTCTATCGCGTGTACATCGAGGAAGGCCTAGCGCTCCGGCGGAAGCGCCCGTGGCGCCACGCGACGGCCGGCCATCACGAGCAGCGACGGCCAGCCATGACCCGCAACGATATCTGGAGCATGGATTTCGTGGCGGACGAGCTGGCCGACGGCCGCCGCTTCCGGACGCTCACCGTCATAGACCTGTTTACCCGCGAATGCCTGGCGATCGAGGTCGAACAGGGCCTTCGCGGACAGGATGTCGCGGCGACGCTGGAGCATCTCCGATTCGAGCGCGGGTTGCCCCAACGGATCTACTGCGACAACGGGACCGAGTTCGTCAGCTCGGCGATGGAGCGCTGGGCCTACACCAACGGCGTCATCCTGGACTTCAGCCGGCGCGGCAAGCCCACGGACAACGCCACCATCGAATCGTTCAACGGGCGGTTCCGGGAGGAATGTCTGAACGTGCATTGGTTCGCGTCGCTCGAGGACGCGCAGCAGAAGATCGACGCGTTTCGGTGGGACTACAATGAGAATCATCCTCACCGGGCTCTCAAGGGGCTCAGCCCTAATGAATACGCCCGGCGAACGATGACAACGGCTGCGGACTCACCCGCGTAGTGGTCCGAAAAAGCCGGAGCCCCTCATTAGTGAACAACGCCATGATGGCGGTCCTCGACAAGAGCCGCAGGCCAGTGCCTCCAACGGTCAACCTGGCAAGCCACGTCACTTCACCTGGGAGACCTTCGACAAGTGGGATGGCTTGTGTACGGATGACGGAAGCCAAATTGCGCAGATCTCGAAGCCAGTCAGCGTTGCCACGGCACACTTCTGGACGGTCTGCATCGGTAAGATGCGGAGCCGTGCCAGCGATCAGGCAATCAGACAAGGCAAATAGAATCTCTCTACCCTCCCGGAACATGGTCTGCAGGACACCAGAACCGATTGTCTGAAACTCAGGAGAAAGTGCATTCCTTGGCTCGCCCTTGGCCCATCGCATGGCCAGCAGTGCCGCATTTGCCGACTTAGGGTTGCGCACCCATGGATGCTCGATCAGGTAGGGTTCAGCTTGAACTGCGAGATCGTTCTGGACAATGGGATCGAGCTGGCAAGGCAGCACTTTGTCGCCGCCGCGGTTGCTGTACTCGTCGGACGAATAGGCCGCGTGCAGAAGGGCGTAGCGAAGTGTTTGCTCGTCTGTCTCGGAATTGGTCAAGGCGAGCAAATCGTTCGCGCCGCGTGCGGTATATTCGATTAACTGAATCGCGCTACGCGGATGGAGGACAGACTGAGCAACGACACCCCGATTGGCGTAACGGAGAGCCTGCTCGACGGTGGGGTCATCTGAGAAACGTCCAGCCACGAAGTTCAGCTACGACTTCCCGAAACGGCGCATCCCAATGAGCAAGACCAGCAGCATTGACCTCCAGTTCCCGTGAAGCGCCGAACGTGGCCTTCAGAAAGGTCAGCGCATCATGCTCTGTACTCACCACGTTGGACGCTGCCAGTTGGAGCACGAGCGGCGTGAAATGATCCGGCGAGATGTGACTGTCTAAGCTGTCCAGGTGATCCGGATTGAGAAAAGTCTGAATCGCGATCTGATCGCTATATCCGTCATTTGCGAGAAAGATCACGTGGCCGTGTTCATGCTCGGTTCCCATCCTGCCACAACGCCCAGCCATGTTGTGAAATTCGCCAGCCGAGATGGGCTCGTAGCACCGGCGATCACAATTCCAGCGCTTCCATGAATAACAAATGGCCGTTCCAAGTGGGACATTTACCCCCGCAGCTAATGTTGATGTGGCGAAGATTAAGTTGACTTCGTGAGCCTTAAGTGCTTCCTCGACCTTTAACCGATCGGCTTCCACCAGGTCCGCGCAATGAATGGCGACCCCGTGAGGCATCGTGGCTGACAGTAATGCAGCCTCGGGTGTGTCCATGCTAAGTCCTTCAAGCAACGGCGCACCCTCCAGGGGAATATCGTGTGATTGACAATATGTCCGGCAACCACTGTACATCTCCCTCTTACTCATACAGAAAACAACGACAGGTTTACCGTCGTTCCCGCTCATGCATTCACTGATTAGAGCGTGCGGATCCGTTGCCATCCCAGGCCCCACGCGTTCATCACGAATACCTTCGCCAGGTGTTCCAGTGTGAAAAGTGAATCGCGTCGTCGGTGTGCGACACTCATAGCGAAGGTGTTTCTCTCGGTGTGTTACACGGACAAGCTTCACGTGTAACCAATCGGCAAGACTGTGGCCGTCCTGTTCAGTGAGAACAGCAGAAAGCCCAATGAACTGCACTGGTCGACCTTGGCGAAGCAGGGTGAGAAGCGTTTCAACATGTACACCGCGAGACTGGTCACCAAGAATGTTGATCTCGTCGGCCACAATACACGTATCGCGAAGATCGCTGGGAATGCCACCGCCGCAGAAGAGGCCGAGGTATTTCTCGTAAGTCGCAACAAGAAGACTGGCGCGAAGCGGTTCGTTGACGACTGCGCCATTGGCATTGACCTGTCGGTCTCCGGTAGACAGGACCATTGCGTCCGAGGCGCCGGCAAAAAGTCAATGCCATTCGTAGTTGACATTCTGTGACGACCCTCTGGTTTACGCCGCCGACTTCTTCATTCCTTCGATCTGTCGCGTGAATGCGACACGCAGCAAGGGCAGCGCTCGGAAGTTCTTGATGCGGTGCAGCCGCGGCTCGAGATCGAGCAATGCGGTGGCCAACCAGCGCTGCTTCTGCTCGCTGTTCTTCCAGTGATCGACCTTGGCGATACGGCTCTCGACACGGGCGTGGATCGACTCGAGCGCACTGGTCGTTTTCAAGCTCGTGCCCAGCTTGCGAAAGACGCCGAGGTGATGAAGGGTGAGCGTCTCCTCCAGGCCCTCGTCCAAGCTTGCCACTGCGGAGGCATTGAGAAGGACCCGTTCGGCGCGGACCTTTCCCAGCGCGCGCTTGGCGGCCTCGTACGTCGGCTGCTCATACGCCGCCTGCAGCTTCCGGCGCAGGGTCGGCCGGTGACGCTCCGGAAGATAGGCCAGGACATTCTCGCGCTTATGCCACTGACAGCGCTGCAGCCGGGCCGCCGTCCCGAACACCTCGCGGACCGCCGCGTGCAACCCTTTGGCGCCGTCGGTCACGACGAGGAGGCCGAGGTCCGTGCGCAGCCCGCGGTCCACGAGCTCGCGGAGGAATGCCGCACAGACCTTCCGATTCTCGGTGGCCGTTTGCACGAACCCGAGGAGCACTTTCTCCCCGGTGATCGTGATGCCGACGGCCGCGACCCTCTCATCCTCCGCGAACGTCTTGCCGTCGAGGAGCAGGGCGACCACGTCGTCGCGGTCGAGGCGCCGTTCCAGCCGTTCCTGCAGCTTTCGCGCACTGGCCCGCTTGAAGCGACGCGACACCGTCGAGGCGCTCAAGCCGAAGGCCTCCGGGACCGCCTCCGCGCACCGCTCGTATTCTCGGGTGGACAAGCCGCCGAGGACCTTGTGCAGCAGCCCGGCGTCGCGGGTGCGCGGTGCCTGCAACTGCTCGTAGGTGGGCAGCGGCACCTCCTGGTTCCGCAGGCGATCGCGCACCCGCGGCACCGCGAGCGGAATCTTCTGATCGGCCAAGTAAATCGACCCCCGTTGCGCCGTCCAGCGCACGTGGCCCAGCCGCCGGCCCTCCCGCACATACCGCTCGCCAGCGAGCCGCTCCACATCGGCCTGCCACTCGACGTGCACCTTCTCGAGCGCCACCGGAATCAGCGCCTGGATCAACGCAATGCGCGTGTCCAGGTCCGGGGCCGCCATCGACGGTACCGGCACCAGGCCGATGTGGTTTCCTTTTCCTCGCATCTGTCGTACTTTGCGCGCCCTGGGTGGTGACCTCCTGGAATGTGCCGTTCTTGGTGGAACGCTCATTCCTATACGGGGTCGCCACCCGAATTTCAACTGAGACTAGCACTCACTCCCGGCAAACAAAGAACCAAGGAGGATGCGCTGAAAGTCTTCGAATTCTTGTTTCGCGAGGCTGCGATGCGTAACCAGATAGACGGCGCGACGCCGAGCCCTATCGCCGACCAGCCATGAGGCCAAAGCCCAGATGCCGATCTGTGTCTTTCCAGTCGATGTCGGCGCCAGAGCGAGCACGCTTTCCCCACGGCCGACTCCAGCGCTCAGTGCATCCCACTGTATATCGGTGAGAGAGGGAGTGTTGTCCTCGCGAAACAGAAAATCCTCTCGAGCCAAAAGATCTGTCGGCAGCTCGTGGTTGGGGGGGGGAGCGACATTGTTTTCATACCGATAAGCTCATACTCTGTGTTTGTGCAAGGTCATCTTGACTTTACAAAAATCGAATCAGCGCGATCTCACTGTCGAATCCGATGCTGGCGGATCTGGCCAAGTACGGGGTAGTTCAGCGGCTTTGAGACCGTACATCAAGGCTGTGGCGCGGCCACCGCTCGCAGAACCCCAAGTGTCATCTTCGCATCGGCTAATGCACGGTGCGCGCCAGCAGGCTCCACGCCCTCTCGCGTCGCAGCGACTTCAAGTGTCTGCCATCGACACTGCCCTTTGTGGGGCCCGCTCTTCCACTTCTCGCCCACGTGGGCCGCATAATCAAGCATCGTGCAGCGCCAGGATAGATCAGGCATAGTCAGGCCATGTCGCTCAGCGGTCTGTCGGAGCAAACGCGAGTCGAAATCGGCGTTATACGCGATCACAATCGTCGCTGCGGTGAGCACGCGCACCAAGTCATCGTGGACCTCAGGCCAGGCTGGAGCCTTCTGGCGCCTGAGGTCTGCCCGCGTGAGGCCATGGACAGCTGTGGCCTGCGTTGGTATTCGTCCTTCCGGCATGCTGAGCCGGTCGAAGCTTACCGTTCCGCAAGTGTCGAGCACCGCCACATCGATCACTTCCGACTGATCCGTAAACCCGGTCGTCTCTGTGTCGAGAATGAGCACGTCGGCTCGATCGAGTAGGTCGGGCCAGTCATCCACGCCGCGATCATTAGACCTCTCAACCGGAACGCGGCCCTTAGATTTCGCTGCTCTGATCGAAGCGAAGATCACTAGGATGTGTATGAAAGCCCCTGGGAAAATAGAAAGGGCGTAGCCGGCGATCGTGAAGGCGAGCAGCGCGAGTCCAGCACCGACGCGTCCCGCGTACATGTAGCCCGCCCCAGGGATGATTAGACTGAGAACCGCAGCAACGCCGGGACTCGGTGGCTTCGGCAGCAGCGCCCCGGCCGTGCCGGGTTGATCGCGTCCGCAGTAGCGGCAGACAACTGCCGCATCTTGGATCTTTTCTGCGCAGGACAGGCATTTCTTCATGGTCTAACTCTATCGACTTGATTTGGGTTTCCATGTTGGCCGACCCAGTTCGGCACCGTCATACTCCAACGCGCTTCTTCCGTATGCGGCGCTAGATGAGCCTGCTGGTGGAGGACGCGGCACGCCTATGGAGCTGTCGGCAAGGACGTTGCTCGCGGCCTGTCGCTGTTAGTCTCGCGGTTGAGCACGACTTGCACCAGCCCCCCACTCACCGGAAAGTGCACCCAACATTCCGCGCATCCGAGACCGGCACCTCTTAGGGCGCTCGCGTACGCGGCGAGTTGACCCGAATGTTCCAGTGCCTCGTCGGCCCACTCTGAGCGCGGACGCGGGGAGGACTTGTGGTCGATGACGATCCACCCAGCCTCGGTTTCGATGAGCAGGTCGATCCAGCCGTGGAGCACCTGACCATTGTTCTGGACGAGCTTCACGGGATGCTCAACCAGGATGCGGTGCGGACCGAACCGGGCGTTAAGGACCGCCCTGAGGCGTCGTGCACATTCGATTGCGTCCGCCGGGGCCATCGCCTCCTCGCCGACCGCATTCTGGATGACGGACGCTGCGTATTCGACTGCGTCGTCTCGGCCTGGATTCACGAACTCCGCGGCAATCACTGCATGGAGCGCGGTGCCGATCCTCCCCATGTCATCGCCGTGAACCGCAAGGCGTGGCCCTAACTCGACGATACTGCCTACAGCGGCGCCCTCCGCGGGCCCGGCGTCGGAGGGGTTCAGCCGCTCGCGGAGTCGAAGCTCGGTCGGGGAGCGTTCAAGGAACCACGTTGGCGTGAACGGAGTGGGTGCGGGAACCGTGACGTCGGTTGCGGACAAGTCAACGACGGCCGACGGGATGGGCTCGCCACCTGGAAGCGGGTGTTCATCGCCAGCAGGAAGAAGGTGGTCGGAGGTAAAGCTCTTGATCCAGGCATCTCCGCTCGGCGCCGACGACGGCACGGCAACGATGATCGTGTCCCGGGCCCGCGTCATCCCTACATACGCCAAGCGGCGTCCCTCGGCGTCGACTGCAGCAGTCGCCCGAACACCCTCCTCCGACTCCATGATGCCATCGAGAACGGGAACGTTCTTGGTGTTTCTGCCGAAAACATTTGGGTAGAAGCGGATGGTCCGCCCCTTAAGGGGATTGTCGAGATCGAGCTCGTCCAAGGTCGACTCGACGCGAACGTCCCAGATCTGGGAGCGCCAAGTATAGTGAAAGTCAGTTACTACGACGACTGGCCACTCGAGGCCCTTCGCGCGATGATAGGTCAGGACGTGGACGGCGTCGCCGCCGGTCACCACCGGCTGCAGATCGAGTGCCGGAGATGTTGGATTCTCTACCCAGAACAGAAAGCCGGTTAGGGTCGCCGCCTCGTGTTGCGACGCGCAGTGATTCTCGTACTCGACCGCCAAATCGAGGAAGGCATCGAGGTTGCGCTGGCGCTGGGTGGCGGTGATCGCATCAGGTCCCCATGCAGTCGAGATCGCGCGGACACCGACATAGTTGAGCACTCGCGCGACGATCTCGACCGGGGACTGGGTAATCGTCTAATCGCGCAAATGTGCGATGCGCGATACGATCGGATCGTCGGTCTCGGCCCAGCTCCGGTCCTCCTCTTCAGCCTTGAGCCAGCGAAGCCGGTCTGCGAGCCAAACTTCCGGCTCCTCACAGGAGCCCAGAACCCGGATTTCGGCCGTGGCGATGGTGTCGGCGGGGTCGTTCAGGCGGCACAGGCACGCTCTTGCAAGGCACACCTCGGGCGTCTCGAGAAGCCCGGCCAGGGTCATCTTCATGGGTATGCGTCGTTCGCGCAACGCTTTCGCGATGGATTGCACGTGACCGTTGGTTGTGGCGAGCACCGCAATATCGCCGAAGGTGACAGCCCGCGTGTCTCTCGTCTCCGGGTCGTTCACTCGTTGTCCGGATCTCTTGAATTCGAGAATAGCGAGTGCCAAAGCGTCTGCCTGCTCCGCTACTTTCCTCGTCCTTGGGAGGGTCCAACGCACTACCGCTGGCGAGTCGTGAGTCTCCTGGCGCTCGGGTGATAGCTCGACCGATGCGCGTTCCATGCCGTCGCGTTCGAAGGCTTCACCAAATACGGCGTTCAGGTAGCGCACAATCGACGGCCGCGCTCGCCAGGAGCTATCGAGCACGTCGAGCTTGCTGCCGCAGGCGGCGAGGGCATCGAGCGTGCCTCGCACGAGCTCCGGGTCGCTTCCCCGGAAACCGAAGATGGCCTGCTTCACGTCTCCGACGAAGACCACCTCGTGAGCCAGGCGCGCAATCTTCATAAAGAGCGCGAGCTGCATTGGGTTCGTGTCCTGGAACTCGTCGACGAGTAACAGATCCACCTCGTCGCTGAGACGTTCCGCCACGGCGGGCTCGTCGAGGGCTCGGAGCGCGAGCTGTTCCATGTCGTCGTAGTCGACGAGGCCGCGCTCGGTCTTCAAGCTCTGGAAACGGGAAAGAGCCTCCCCAGCGATCGCAAAAACGCCTTCGATGTACCTGCGTATGTCGGCGTGAAAGCCCGAATGACCGTCATAGGAAGCGGCTGCGGCCCGTACCGACATTGCAGCAAATTCGCTCCTCTTTGCCGGCGACGACTTGCTCAGCGAGATCCAAAGCGTCCAACGGCAGTTGTCACGCCGGAGTTCAGCCGCGGCGCTGTGTAGCCGGCTCACATAATCGCGCGTGGTTTTGGTGGCATCGGACGCAAGGTCGATGTTCGCCATCGCTTCCTGAACGGCCGCGAGTAGCGCCTCCCGCACCTCGTCGTTGCGAGTTGCTTCCGGAAAATAGCTGAGAAACCGGCGCGCGCTTTCGCGGCCCATCGTCGGCAGGGTGGTCGGGTCAATGTCGTTGCTTCGCGTCTCCTCCGCGATCTTCCGCACGTGGTCCTGCCAGCTTGTTCCGTCCTGGTCGTCGACGAGCCCAAGACGCTCGGCGCGAAGGTTCATCTCTCGAACACGGTCCACACTCAGCACCTCGTCCAATGCTTGGTTGAAGAGACGCGCACCATCCTCGACGCTTGCGACGTTGAGCACGGGCGAGAGCCCGAGCTCGAACGCGAACCGCCGGAGCAGGCGCCCACAGACGCTGTGCACGGTACCAATGACCGCCTGTGCCATCTGCTCAGACAACAGGGGCCGGCCGCTCCTGATCAGTCGAGTTCGGACGCGGTCGTGAAGCTCTGTGGCGGCCTTCACCGTGAACGTCGTGCCAATCACGGCCGCGGGCATCGCCCTGCCATCGGACAGCGCTTGCTCAAGTTCCTCAGTCAGGTGATATGTTTTGCCACTCCCCGCTCCGGCACTGATGAAGCGCACGTGCGCGAGATCTCTCTGACTACCGCTCATCGGGAGTCCTCCCACCCCGTGAGGCGCACGTAGTCGTCGTACTGATCGCCACCGGTGACCGGACGGAGCCCCGCCTCTGGGGGAGTCGACTGCTCGTTAGGTGCCGTGAGGTCCGTCACGACCTCGATCCGCCTGCTTTGCAACTGCGCCCATCGCCAGTCGTACGTGAGTCGAAGACGATCCCAAAGATTCGCTACGCCTTCGCCGTCCTTCGACGAGGACACGATTGCATCCGGGAAACTTGATCCATCGCTCGCGAGGACATTGCCGGTGAATAGGATGAAGAACGTCCCAGAAGGCCATCGTTCGCTCCCATCCAGATTTTTCTGTAGGTAGGAGTAGGTGGCCAGCTGTAGGATGCGGTTTTCGGAGAGCAAGCCCCGACGGTAGCTTTCGCCTGCCCACTTGACGTCGAGAACAGTGCGGTGTCCGTTGCCGCAAGCCAACACCAAGTCGATGGCACCGGTCAGGTGGCGTCCCGCGAACGGCACTTGTCCGGAGGCTTCAGGTGTTACTTGCACGATTCCGGCCGACCGGAGGTGTGCCAGAAGCCGGACCAGGGCCCGCTCCAGGGTGACGGCGATTCGCTGGCGGTCAACTCCGCGCCCGGGCTCGAGCAGCACCGCGCCTTCGCGTTCGACGAGTCCGGGCAATTCTGCGCGCACCCAGGCGAGCACGTTGTCGTCTTGCATCCGGCGCCAGTCGTCGCGCGTCCGAAAGAACTCTTCGAAGAGTCGGTGCCCGAGGGTTCCAAAGAGGCGGGAGCCATCCATTACCTCGGCGGCGCTCCCGGCTCGGAGCCGCGCGGCGTACTACAACACCCACTCGTGCGGGTAGTCGCAGAGCTTCGAGAGACTGGAGTAGGACTCGACCTCACGAGGCGCGACGACGCAATCGTCCGGCAGTGACCACCACCGTCGTGGCGCGGGCAGGACCTGAATCGGAAGTACTCGCGTCGGCACCTCAAGCGTCTTGAGTGTCATATCTCCACCGACCAGGGAGGACTCGATCTGGACTATCTCGATCCCATCGAAAAGGCTCTCGATCCGCGTCCATAACGGGTGCGCTCCGCGTTCGTCGTCGTGCACGACCAGGACACACTGTTCTGTGGCATGGCACAGCGGTCTCAGCCACTCCCGGCTGTGTCGGCGAATAGTGTCCTCGACCTCTGGCAGTCGCACCCCGGACGCAAGCAGGGCGGCGAGTTCGCGCGACGACCAAGGACACGAGACGGCGGTCGGCGCGTGCGCGAGATTCCACCAAACCACTATCGGCCAAGGACTTGTCACTGCGGCAGGTGAGATCGCCGCCCCTGTGTGACCGGCCTCCTCGTACGTGGAAGGGTCCGGTGCGTCGGTCGTCACCTCGTCGATCCGTCGCTCGAGCGCAAGCCGTGCGATGCGCTCGGTACCATCCTTTCGAAGCCCCGCGAGCTCCGTCAGGAGTGCCTCCGCCTGCGCATGGGCAGACGCAAACAGAGAAGCCTCGGCCTCACCCTCCATCGTGTGGAATTGCGTGCTCGCCCAAACCGAGACGCGCTGCGTGCGGGTAAGCAAGGCTTCAAGCGGAGCTCCGGCGGCGGGATCGTACCGTTCCCCCTCCAACCAGTATGCGATTTCGGATCGAAGCTGCTCGATTTCTGCCTCCTCGGCCTCGTAGCGTTCTCGTTGCATCTGCCCGATCTTGTGAATTGCAGCGACCCATTCCGGTCCGCCAACACCGGGGGACTTGGCCACAGCGTCGGCGAGTGGCGTTGGTGCACGGCTCCTCAGCTTGGCGCCCGTGGGCGAGCGTCGAGGTCCTGGCCGTGTTGAGGGCCCGTGGCGCACGATCTCGCTATGAAGTCGAGGGTTCAACCGAAGTACAAGACGAAATACCACGTCGGGAATTGGCCGGCATACGACCGAGGGCTGGTCCAGCGAGGCGACGTGACGCTGTGGGTGTCTGCTGACGCGCGGGACGCGTGGCGACCGTCGCCGTCTGGTCAACCGGGCGGGCAGCAGCGGTTCTCGGATCTCGCGATCAGCACCACGTTGACACTCCGACTTGTCTTCCGTCTGCCCTTGCGCCAAGCGGAGGGCTTTGTGCGGTCGGTCCTCGCCTCGATGGACGTCGATCTCGAGGCGCCCGACCACACCACGCTTTCTCGCCGGAGTCGGTACCTGGCCGTCGGGCTGCACCGCGTCCCGGTCAAGGGGCCGATTCATCTCCTCGTCGATAGCACGGGCCTCTCGATCGCCGGCGAAGGTGAGTGGGCCCCGGCCAAGCACGGCGGTCGCGGCCAGCGCGGCTGGAAGAAGCTCCATCTCGGCGTCGACAGGGCGGGTGTGATCGTGGCCCACACGTTGACCGAGGCGACGGTCGACGACGCGACGACCGGTGTCGGTTTGATCGAGGCGCTCCACGCCGACCTCGCACGCGTCACGGCCGACGCGGCCTACGACACGATCGCGTTCTACGCGGCGGCCACGGCCCGGGACGCAATCGTCGTGGTCCCTCCGAACAAGGCGGCACGGGTGTCGCGACGGAGACCACGGTCGAGCGCTCGGGATCGCACGATCCGGAAGATGAAGCAGATCGGGCGGCGGCGGTGGAAGGCGGAGGCTGGGTACTATCGGCAGGCCCGCGTGGAGAACGCCGTCTTCCGGTACAAGTCGATCATCGGGGATCGCCTTCGCGCCCGAGCTCCCGGAGGGCAACAAGCCGAGGTGCTCATCGCGTGCCACATCTTGAATCAGATGACCGACCTGGGAAGGCCAGACTCGTACGCCATCGGCCGATGAAAGTCCCCTGGGTCGGGATCGTTCTGGGTGGGGTTCGATTCATGCACCAACGCCGCTCGCGTGTCACGTTCTGAACCGGATGACCGAGCTTGGCAGACCCGTCTCGTACCGCATCGGTAGGTGACGGGCTCGACGGTTTGAAGCGCGTAGGCCTGCCCGCATCCGCGCACCAACGCCCTGCGGAACCGCTGAACGCTACCTCACCAGGAACGAGCTCGAAGGCGACCGACGTCGACGCGGTGTCACTCGTGAGCATTCGGCCTGCGCCACAGATCGTGGCGCGAAGGGGTCTGATCGCACTGACTGACCCCGCGCTTCTCTAATGGGGCCTGTCGGATTTCGACGGGAGATACGGCTTCAACGGAAGTGTTGCAACTTCGTAAACGGTGACGGAGGCCGCTCGGGATCGAGGTCTCAGGCAGCCACCTCGAACAGCCTGTTGATGAACTGATTCTGCCGCCAAACATCCGAGCCGCTCACCCACCTCACCTGCCCCTTCCGCATCATGTGCAGTGCCTCGTATCCTTGGATGGTTCGCCGCGCCGCGTGAAACTCGCGAAACCCCTGTTTAGCCTGCACCCGGCGTTTGATCGCTCGATGGTCCTGCTCCAGAATATTGTTCAAGTATTGGACTGGCCGATGTCGGCAGCGGGAGCGCAGTGTTCCCTCCTCTTTCACGGCTGGAATCGCCGCGCCGTAGAGGCGGGCCTGATCGGTGTTGATGACGCGGGGCTGCGGATGTGATGGATCGCTGAGCGCCTTGCGAAACAGCCGTTTGGCCGCCGCGGCATCGCGGAGCACTGACAGGAAGAAGTCAATGGTGGCGCCTGTGGAATCAATAGCACGATACAGGTAGCACCAGTCGCCCTTGACCCGCACATAGGTTTCATCAACACGCCAGGATTTGTTGGTGGGCTTGAGATGCCGGCGCAGCCTCTGCTCGAGTTCCGGCCCGTAGCGCTGCACCCATCGCCAGACCGTCGTGTGGTCAGCCTGCAGGCCGCGCTCCTCGAGGAGCTCTTCGACATCGCGGAGCGAGAGTGAGTACCGCAGATACCAGCGCACGGCGCACAGAATCAGCTCCGGCGCCGTCTGTCGCCACTTGAAAATTGCCGGTCGGATTGCCTTCTTCATGATCTCTTCAGGCTACCAGCCCGCCGCTAGCCAAAGTTGCAACACATCCCCTCATCGGCCTACTCTGCCACTCGTCGCCTCAACCTGACAATACCCATCCAAGGCTACGAGACCATGCACGAGAGCTTCACGCGTTCATCTCAGTACGACTAGCTGGTTGTAGAAGCCTGACATCGCTGCGTCAGCGCAGCGAAACCTGATCACCAACCCGCAGCACTTTCTCATGTTCAGTCGGCGCCACGCGCGTGTTGATCGCCAGATGGTAGAAGTTGTCGATCCTATCGGGCTGGCACGCCCACGAAGGGTAATGGGTGCGGCGAAGGTCGCTGAAACGCTTCTGGAACCCGATCATGTCGCTGCCACGGAGAGAATCTCGCGCAGGAACCGTGCAGCGAGGACACGGATTCGTGCCCTCCACATTCACGTCGCCGACTGTGAATCGGACCGCGTCGCCTTCATGCACGCCGAAGAGTCGGTCCTCCCAGAACGCAGAAACGCCGCCGAGTTCCAATGACGTGCGAAAACGCCGTCGCGATTCCTCTAAATCGATGCCCGGAAACCAGTCGGACACCGCTTGCAGCGTCGTCGTGGAGATGACCGTCGGGCCATTGCGATCCGTATCGTCCGGAAACCCCTCCGCCGAGTACCGCACGACCACGTTTCGTTCAAAGAATCGGCAAAACCACTCCCCCGCCGTCGCAAAGTCTCCAGGAAACGCGAACGTTTTCGGCCCGATATTTCTACGCTCATCGGCCGCCGACAACGTGACCGAGCCGACATCCGGCGCGAATACCGCACGAATCAAATGAATCCCCGCCGAGCTCTTGCCATTGATGAAACGCCCATCCTCCGAGTACAGCGCCCACACCCGATCCAGTGCTAGGCCACCTCCCGGTCCGATGCAACAATCGGGCACGGTCACCCCATCAAGTGACTTGATCGGAAAGAGATGGATTCCTGCGAGATGGGGACTGTCAGGCATCGTGTCTTCCAAAGTGGTGCAGGCTGCCGTTTGGCCGCTTCCGTGAACGTGTGACTGCGACCGACCAGACCTAGCAGTCCGTGGTGAAAGTCCGTCTGCATTCGACGAGCGATGCATCCTCGTGGCCTGCGTTGCTCCTCCATCAAATACAGGCGGTATTCTCGGTCGTCGCGCCTTGCCAGCAAGGCGCCTCGCTCGTCTCGGTGCAGCGCCCGACTTTCACCACGGACTGCTAGAGACTGCCTCGGGCATGGGACATCTTCTCTGCTAGGTAGAAGTGTCTGCTTTATCGAGGCGATATCCGGCTATATGCGCAACGAAGTCCACCAGGGCAACATGGCGAACAGCCGAACGCGTCGCTTCAGCTGCGGTGGCTCATGATCACCGCGGCCGCCGTCGGCTGCAAGCGAAGTTTAGCCAGCCTGTCGCGCTTTGGGCTTGGGTCGGTTGCCGATCTTGAGACGCAGCAACTCCGTCTCGTAGATTTGGATCACGAAGTTCGCATGCTCCTTGAGTCTTGATGAGAACGACCGTCCCGTGCTCTCCGGTGGCGAGCCGTTGACGAATTCGACGGCCGCAATATGCTTGCCCCGGCCCTTCATATGACGAATTGACGGAATGTTGTCGGCGTCGCCAGACATGACAACCGCGGGTACTGACGCCCCTATATGTCAAGACACGCGTTCAGGCGGCCTGAATGAGCTCTTGGCGAGCGCGAAAATCGGTCATGACTCGCTGGTAGATCTCGCGAGCGAGAAAACGTTTCAGGCACCGGATGATCTCCCGTTTGGTTCGGCCGTCCGCCGTGCGGCGTGCGACGTAATCAACGGTCGGCTGATGGTACCGCATGCGGACGATGACGGCGCGATAAAGGGCGGCGTTGGCTTGGCGGTGGCCGCCCCGATTGAGCCGGTGCCGGCCGGTGGTCATCCCGGACGAGGCCGGGAGCGGACACGCACCGCAGAGCTTCGCGAAGGCGGCTTCCGAACGAATCCGGTCGGGATTGTCGCCGAAGACGATCAGCAGTTCGGCCGCGGTGTGGGCGCCCACACCGAAGCCCTCACGGAGGGTCGGTGATGTTTCGGTCGTGAGGCGCGCGAGGTGCTGGTCGTGTATCGCCATTTCCTCGGTGAGAGCCATCCAGCGGCGGGCGAGGGCCCGGAGGGTGTACTTGGCGGACGCGGTGGGCGTGTCGATGGGGCCCGGTCGGAGTCCGGCGCAGCGCGTGAGCAGGCCGTGATCGGTGAGGGCGTGGAGGGCTTCTCGCAGTGCCGGTGGGGCGTGCACGACGATCTGCTTCAGCGTGTTCGAGCCTGTCAGTAATTTTGTGTTTGTGAGCCATGCTGACTCCCGAAAGGGGAAGGAGCGAGTATGGCGAAGGAGAAGCAAGAGACCAGGTTTAGCGCCGAGCTGCTGGATGAACTACTGGAGGGGCAAGACGCCGCGACGGTGTTGCGCTCCGACGGACTGGTAGGGGATCTGAAGAGGGCGTTGGCCGAACGGATGCTGAACGCCGAGATGGACGTGCATCTCGGTGGGGAGACCGAGCAGGACGGCGGCAACCATCGAAACGGCTCGAGCCGGAAGACGGTACTCAGCGACGACGGCGAGCTGGTGCTGTCGATTCCCCGAGACCGACACGGCCGCTTCGATCCCGCCCTGATCCGGAAGTATCAACGAAGATTTCCGGGGTTCGACGACAAGATCGTCGCGTTGTATGCCCGGGGGATGAGCACGCGCGACATCCAGGCGCATGTCGGCGAGCTCTACGGCATCGCGATTTCGCCGAACCTCGTTTCGGTGGTGACGGATTCGGTCATCGACGAAGTTCGAGCGTGGCAGGCGCGGCCGCTGGAGTCGACCTACGCGATCGTGTACTTCGATGCGCTGCGGGTCAAGATCCGTGACGAGGGCCTGGTACGCAACAAGGCCGTATACCTGGCCATCGGCGTGCGGTGTTCCGGGCACAAGGACATCCTCGGCCTGTGGATCGAGCAGACCGAAGGCGCCAAGTTCTGGCTGCGCGTGATGAACGACCTCAAGGCCCGCGGAGTGCAGGATATTCTGCTCGCCATCGTTGATGGGCTGCAGGGATTTCCCGACGCGATCACCGCCGTGTTCCCGGACACGATCGTGCAGACCTGCATCGTGCACCTGATCCGGAATTCGATCCGCCTGGCGGCCTGGAAGGACCGCAAGCCCTTGGTTCAGGCTCTGAAGCCGGTCTACCAGGCCGACGATGCCGCGACGGCCGAACAGGCGCTGGGCGCATTCGGAGGCGGCAAGTGGGGACGGCGTTTCCCGACCGTGGTCCAGAGCTGGCAGCGCCACTGGGACCGGATCATTCCGTTCTTCGCTTTCCCCGCGGCCGTGCGGAAGATCGTGTACACGACGAACGCGATCGAGAGCCTGCACAGCGGCGTGCGCAAGAGCATCCGGAACAAAGGGCATTTCCCGAGCGACGAGGCCGCCACGAAACTCATCTGGCTGGCCTTGCGCCATCTCACGGCGAAGTGGAAGAATCCCCCGGTCGCCTGGGCGGCGGCCAGGGTACAATTCGCGATTCAGTTCGGCGATCGATTCAGGCTGGGGGACTAACTAACGGCAATAGCTCACACACAAAATTTCTGACACCCCCGCGTGTTCATCGCCGTGGTGCGCGCCTTCACTGCGGTGTCCCGCGTGATCTTCAGCTGGCGCATCATCTCGACGGCACCGTCCGCGGTCTTCGGGATGGCCGTCGACTGCCCCGCCAGTACGGACCGCGCGGCGCACCGCACGTGCCAGGCCGGCGCCATAGCTGCCGGTGCCTTCGATGCCGAACGCGTCAATCCGCCCGTGGGTCTCGGCCCACGTGATCAGCGCCTGGTAGCCGCCCGAATCAACAACGAACGCGTGATCGCGGAGACGGATCCCCCAGCTGTCAATCGCCACCGCGACGTGGACGTGCTTATGCGTATCAACGCCGACGATCACCGTCCGCGCATCAGGCGGCGTGGGTATGCGGTTGGTCACAGGTATACCTCCTCGGGGTATTGTCAAGTTGAGGCCGACGGCCGTTCTTGATGCCCAGCATGGCGGGTTCACGGCTGGCTGGAGCCCAGTATCTTGGGGGTCGAGCGACGAGCTTTTCGTTAACTTGACAATACCCGCCGAGGCCGGCCGACGCGTCTACTACGGGACGTTGGCAGGCCTGATCGACTCGCTCATGGACGCCAGGGCCGCGGGTGAGCTGTCCCGGCGGCTGCGCGTGCTGACGCATCCCGCGCTGCTCGTCGTCGACGAGATCGGCTACCTGCCGGTCAGCCAAGACGGCGCCGTGCTCTTCTTCCAGCTGATCAACGCCCGACACGAGCGGGCGTCGACGGTGCTGACCTCGAACAAGGGCTTCGAGGAATGGGGACACGTGCTCGGCGACGAGATCATGGCGGCGGCGCTCATCGACCGGCTGCTGCACCATTGCCACATCGTCAACATCCGGGGCAACAGCTACCGGATGCGGGAGCATCAGCACTGGCTCAGGACAGCGTCGGACGAACAGCGTGAGGGAGTCGCAACGTGACCGCCGGCTGCGCAGCTTCGCGGCGCGTTTTGGCCAGGACTCCGGTCGCTCCGCTCCCTGCGTCCAGCCCAAAACGCCCGACGGGCATCAACGGGAGAACGTCCGCTCCGCCCGAGATGTATCTCCCCGAAGTGTGCAGTTTTCGGTTGCCATTGACAAACGAGCGGAAGAAGTCGTGGCGTGCGCGGTTCGGACACCTCCATACCGGAATTTCCATTTTGGCCGCCCGGATCAGAGCCCTTATACCCAACACTCCTCTCCGCACGCCAGATTTCTTCATCGCACGTCGTTCCGCTCCCAGCTGAAGCCGCGCCACGCCGGCGCGGGCGCCGGTTGGCGCGCGGGCGCTCTCGACGACCTCCTTCAGTACGGTAGCCAGTTCGAGGCTCTGGCTGATGCGGAGAATCGCCGCGCTCAGCTGGGAGATGCGCGCATCGGCGCGCTCGGTGGGGTCTTGCGCGTTCACTGCTCCACTCCTGCCGAAGGGGTGGGCCGAAGCCAGCCGAGGCACCAGGATGGGTGCCGCCGCGCCGCAGGGGTAGAGTGGAGGGTAGCGCGCGTCGGGCGAAAGGTTACGTACGGGACGTGAAAGGCGCCCGCTCAGTCACAACACGCTCACACAAACTTTATGGACTTACATGGACGATGTAGTAGGCGTTGGTGCACGGCTCCTCAGCTTGGCGCCCGTGGGCGAGCGTCGAGGTCCTGGCCGTGTTGAGGGCCCGTGGCGCACGATCTCGCTATGAAGTCGAGGGTTCAACCGAAGTACAAGACGAAATACCACGTCGGGAATTGGCCGGCATACGACCGAGCGCTGGTCCAGCGAGGCGACGTGACGCTGTGGCTGTCTGCCGATGCGCGGGACGCGTGGCGACCGTCGCCGTCTGGTCAACCGGGCGGGCAGCAGCGGTTCTCGGATCTCGCGATCAGCACCACGTGGCGTTGGTGCATGAATCGAACCCCACCCAGAACGATCCCGACCCAGGGGACTTTCATCGGCCGATGGCGTACGAGTCTGGCCTTCCCAGGTCGGTCATCTGATTCAAGATGTGGCACGCGATGAGCACCTCGGCTTGTTGCCCTCCGGGAGCTCGGGCGCGAAGGCGATCCCCGATGATCGACTTGTACCGGAAGACGGCGTTCTCCACGCGGGCCTGCCGATAATACCCAGCCTCCGCCTTCCACCGACGGCGCCCGATCTGCTTCATCTTCCGGATCGTGCGATCCCGAGCGCTCGACCGTGGTCTCCGTCGCGACACCCGTGCCGCCTTGTTCGGAGGGACCACGACGATTGCGTCCCGGGCCGTGGCCGCCGCGTAGAACGCGATCGTGTCGTAGGCCGCGTCGGCCGTGACGCGTGCGAGGTCGGCGTGGAGCGCCTCGATCAAACCGACACCGGTCGTCGCGTCGTCGACCGTCGCCTCGGTCAACGTGTGGGCCACGATCACACCCGCCCTGTCGACGCCGAGATGGAGCTTCTTCCAGCCGCGCTGGCCGCGACCGCCGTGCTTGGCCGGGGCCCACTCACCTTCGCCGGCGATCGAGAGGCCCGTGCTATCGACGAGGAGATGAATCGGCCCCTTGACCGGGACGCGGTGCAGCCCGACGGCCAGGTACCGACTCCGGCGAGAAAGTGTGGTGTGGTCGGGCGCCTCGAGATCGACGTCCATCGAGGCGAGGACCGACCGCACAAAGCCCTCCGCTTGGCGCAAGGGCAGACGGAAGACAAGTCGGAGTGTCAACGTGGTGCTGATCGCGAGATCCGAGAACCGCTGCTGCTCGCCCGGTTGACCAGACGGCGACGGTCGCCACGCGTGGGGGTGTCAGAAATTTTGTGTGTGAGCTATTGCCGTTAGTTAGTCCCCCAGCCTGAATCGATCGCCGAACTGAATCGCGAATTGTACCCTGGCCGCCGCCCAGGCGACCGGGGGATTCTTCCACTTCGCCGTGAGATGGCGCAAGGCCAGCCAGATGAGTTTCGTGGCGGCCTCGTCGCTCGGGAAATGCCCTTTGTTCCGGATGCTCTTGCGCACGCCGCTGTGCAGGCTCTCGATCGCGTTCGTCGTGTACACGATCTTCCGCACGGCCGCGGGGAAAGCGAAGAACGGAATGATCCGGTCCCAGTGGCGCTGCCAGCTCTGGACCACGGTCGGGAAACGCCGTCCCCACTCGCCGCCTTCGAATGCGCCCAGCGCCTGTTCGGCCGTCGCGGCATCGTCGGCCTGGTAGACCGGCTTCAGAGCCTGAACCAAGGGCTTGCGGTCCTTCCAGGCCGCCAGGCGGATCGAATTCCGGATCAGGTGCACGATGCAGGTCTGCACGATCGTGTCCGGGAACACGGCGGTGATCGCGTCGGGAAATCCCTGCAGCCCATCAACGATGGCGAGCAGAATATCCTGCACTCCGCGGGCCTTGAGGTCGTTCATCACGCGCAGCCAGAACTTGGCGCCTTCGGTCTGCTCGATCCACAGGCCGAGGATGTCCTTGTGCCCGGAACACCGCACGCCGATGGCCAGGTATACGGCCTTGTTGCGTACCAGGCCCTCGTCACGGATCTTGACCCGCAGCGCATCGAAGTACACGATCGCGTAGGTCGACTCCAGCGGCCGCGCCTGCCACGCTCGAACTTCGTCGATGACCGAATCCGTCACCACCGAAACGAGGTTCGGCGAAATCGCGATGCCGTAGAGCTCGCCGACATGCGCCTGGATGTCGCGCGTGCTCATCCCCCGGGCATACAACGCGACGATCTTGTCGTCGAACCCCGGAAATCTTCGTTGATACTTCCGGATCAGGGCGGGATCGAAGCGGCCGTGTCGGTCTCGGGGAATCGACAGCACCAGCTCGCCGTCGTCGCTGAGTACCGTCTTCCGGCTCGAGCCGTTTCGATGGTTGCCGCCGTCCTGCTCGGTCTCCCCACCGAGATGCACGTCCATCTCGGCGTTCAGCATCCGTTCGGCCAACGCCCTCTTCAGATCCCCTACCAGTCCGTCGGAGCGCAACACCGTCGCGGCGTCTTGCCCCTCCAGTAGTTCATCCAGCAGCTCGGCGCTAAACCTGGTCTCTTGCTTCTCCTTCGCCATACTCGCTCCTTCCCCTTTCGGGAGTCAGCATGGCTCACAAACACAAAATTACTGACAGGCTCCCACGCGTCCCGCGCGTCGGCAGACAGCCACAGCGTCACGTCGCCTCGCTGGACCAGCGCTCGGTCGTATGCCGGCCAATTCCCGACGTGGTATTTCGTCTTGTACTTCGGTTGAATCCTCGACTTCATAGCGAGATCGTGCGCCACGGGCCCTCAACACGGCCAGGACCTCGACGCTCGCCCACGGGCGCCAAGCTGAGGAGCCGTGCACCAACGCCGGCCAGCGCCGCCGTACCCGCGCGCGAGACCGCGCCTCGTACACGGACCGTCGCGCAGCCCCCGTGTCACGCTCCGGACAACGCGCTACCGAGCCTTCTTTGGGCCTCATTGTGCCCCGCTTGTGAGCCGCGCCAGTTCGTCGTTGAACGATCGCACTGCTGATTCTGGTAATGATATTGTGAGCGTTATTTCGGCAAGCGCACGAGGGGACGATTGGCACCTCGGCGCCCGACGTCATGTGGGGTACCGACGGCGTGCGGGTGTTCACGGCGGAGGACGGCTGGGTCTGGACCTTCGCGGTAGTCGACCACTGGAACGCCGAGTGCGTGGGCTGGCATGTGTGCAAGGTGGGGAACCGTTTCGCGGCCCTCGAGCCGGTCGCGCAAGGACTCCGGCGACACTACGGCTCGGTCGAGGCGGACGTGGCCCGCGGGCTGGCGCTACGGATGGATCACGGCAGCCAGTATCTGTCGGACCACTTCCTCAATCAGATTCGGTACTGGGGCATCCACCCCAGCTTCAGCTTCGTTGAAGAACCCGAAACCAACGGCGTCGTCGAGCGCTGGAATCGCACGCTCAAGGAGCAAGCCGTCTACGGCCGGGTCTTTCGAAACCTCGCCGACGTGCGCGCGGCCGTCGCCGAGTTCGTCGAACGCTACAACCAGTGCTGGCGCCTCGAAAAGCTGGCGTATCGCACGCCGCTCGAAGCGCGCGAGCAATACGAGCTACGCCATGCCGCGTAGCGCAAACGTGTGTCCAAGCAACCGGGTGCGGTACACGCGCGCGTAAACGCGCCGCTATGCAAGGCGACAAGGGCGAGCCATTCGGCCTCGCGGCCGGGCAGGTCGCGAACTTGGGCGAACACGTGCGACAGTTGGCCGGGCAGTACACGCAGGAGCAGGAGAAACACGCCACATGGATCGGAGAGTTGGGCGTACGTGTCACGACCTTGACCGACGCCTACGACTCACTTTTGAAGAACGTCAACAGAATGATCGACGCCTCCAACAGTGTTACGAGCGAGTTGGAAGAACTTTTTCGATGATCCACCCCGAGGCTGAGAAAAAGCGGAAGGACGGGGACCGGCCGGACCGCGTGGAGGGTCGAATTGAGAGTCTTATTCAAGGCGCAAGGCGCAGCCGGGGACATGACCTCGACCGGTAGTTTTCACAGCAGCCGTCAGGCGCGGCTACTTCTCCATGCACGCCGGTTTTGTACTTCCTGGTCGCGCTCGGTGACGCCGCACCACGGCCGACTGGGCGCAACGCGGACCATGGCGCTGGTCGCAGTCCGGTGCGTTCGACGCTTCCCTGGCAGCCAACCGTCGGCCTGGGCCGCGAGGGGATGGACTGGGGTTGCGACATGGATCGTGTCGGGTCGTCACGTGTCCCCCGTACGCGCGGGGATGGACCGCGCGCCGACCTGCCAGACTGGTCCCGTGCTCGCCCCCTGCGAGGCTGGCGCTCCATCCCGCCTGCGGTATCTCGTCATCTCCACCCTCATTGCTCTTGCGCTGGTGTCGCACACGGCCCTCACGTCACTCCACGCCCAGACCCCCTACCCGATCGACGACTGGGCCGAGA
This sequence comes from Vicinamibacterales bacterium, assembly GCA_965197865.1. Taxonomy (GTDB): domain Bacteria; phylum Acidobacteriota; class Vicinamibacteria; order Vicinamibacterales; family CAVVIG01; genus CBDANZ01. Next base: position 135,126 of record CBDANZ010000004.1, on the reverse strand, counting down.
CCGGAGGGACAGTGGAGTTGTCGAGGAGCATGGACGCGACCGATGGGGTGCGCAGCCTGAATCTGCCCATCAGGAAAGAGCAATCGGCCACGTACTACCTGAGGCTCAACAAGCAGCCGGAGGCCAGCGGCTGGTGGGTCCGGGTGCACGTCGACGGAGCCGTCTACATCGACGGCGTGCTCGCGGAGAAGGGCATCTGGTGGGTGCCGTCGGTCGGCTGGGAGATCAATAAGAACGGCAGCGGGCCGACGCCGTGGCGCAGCGTCACGATATATGCCACGGAGGACAGCGACGCAGACGGCGAGCCCGTCAACGTCACCCATGAGGTGTGGGACGAGCACACCAATTGCCCCCCTTCCTTGCACGGCATTGCTCCGGTAACGGTACGGATCATCGACAGTGGCGGCGGAGGTGGTGACGGAAATGGTGGCGGTGGCGGCGGGGACGATGAGCCCCCGGGGCTGTCGATTGACGATGCGCCGGCGGTGCGCGAAGGCGAAACGGCAAAATTCGTCGTGCGGCTGAGCGCAGCGAGCGGCGCGGCAGTAGCGGTCGCGTACCGCACCATGGACGGGACGGCGGCGGCGGGATTCGACTACGTGGCAACCGAGGGAACGCTGCGCTTCGACGCGGGCGAGACGAACAAGACCATCGCGGTGCCGACCCTCGAAGACGCCACGGCGGAAGAGACCGAAGGGTTCACGGTGCAGCTGCGCGATCCGGCGGGAGCGACGGTCGCGGACGGGACAGCAACGGGAACGATCACCGACGACGATGAGCCCCCGGGGCTGTCGATTGACGATGCGCCGGCGGTGCGCGAAGGCGAAACGGCAAAATTCGTCGTGCGGCTGAGCGCAGCGAGCGACAAGTTGGTGACGGTCGCCTACGAGACGAGGGACGGGACGGCGGCGGCGGGATTCGACTACGTGGCAACCGAGGGAACGCTGCGCTTCGACGCGGGCGAGACGAACAAGACCATCGCGGTGCCGACCCTCGAAGACGCCACGGCGGAAGAGACCGAAGGGTTCACGGTGCAGCTGCGCGATCCGGCGGGAGCGACGGTCGCGGACGGGACAGCAACGGGAACGATCACCGACGACGATGAGCCCCCGGGGCTGTCGATTGACGATGCGCCGGCGGTGCGCGAAGGCGAAACGGCAAAATTCGTCGTGCGGCTGAGCGCAGCGAGCGACAAGTTGGTGACGGTCGCCTACGAGACGAGGGACGGGACGGCGGCGGCGGGATTCGACTACGTGGCAACCGAGGGAACGCTGCGCTTCGACGCGGGCGAGACGAACAAGACCATCGCGGTGCCGACCCTCGAAGACGCCACGGCGGAAGAGACCGAAGGGTTCACGGTGCAGCTGCGCGATCCGGCGGGAGCGACGGTCGCGGACGAGACAGCAACGGGAACGATCACCGACGACGATGAGCCCCCGGGGCTGTCGATTGACGATGCGCCGGCGGTGCGCGAAGGCGAAACGGCAAAATTCGTCGTGCGGCTGAGCGCAGCGAGCGACAAGTTGGTGACGGTCGCCTACGAGACGAGGGACGGGACGGCGGCGGCGGGATTCGACTACGTGGCAACCGAGGGAACGCTGCGCTTCGACGCGGGCGAGACGAACAAGACCATCGCGGTGCCGACCCTCGAAGACGCCACGGCGGAAGAGACCGAAGGGTTCACGGTGCAGCTGCGCGATCCGGCGGGAGCGACGGTCGCGGACGAGACAGCAACGGGAACGATCACCGACGACGATGAGCCCCCGGGGCTGTCGATTGACGATGCGCCGGCGGTGCGCGAAGGCGAAACGGCAAAATTCGTCGTGCGGCTGAGCGCAGCGAGCGGCGCGGCAGTAGCGGTCGCGTACCGCACCATGGACGGGACGGCGGCGGCGGGATTCGACTACGTGGCAACCGAGGGAACGCTGCGCTTCGACGCGGGCGAGACGAACAAGACCATCGCGGTGCCGACCCTCGAAGACGCTACGGCGGAAGAGACCGAAGGGTTCACGGTGCAGCTGCGCGATCCGGCGGGAGCAACGGTCGCGGACGGGACAGCAACGGGAACGATCACCGACGACGATGAGCGACGTATCGAGGTGGTCAACGATGTCGTCCTGCCGGAGGTTGGCCGGGCGCTGGCGTTCAGCGCGGTCAGGTGCCGCATCGATCAGGTGCTCTCTGGTTCCGCCCCCAGGGGCACGTCAACGGAATTATCCGCCCACCTTGCGCTCTCACCAGAGGCTCGCTCCGGCCAGTGGGCGGTACCTGGGGTCCAGTCGCCGACGCTGGTGCAAGCGTTCGACGACTCGCTGTTCCTGATGCAATCGCAGGAGGAAGAAGACGGCGAGGGGCGTTTCGCGGCGTGGTGGTGCGCCGACTACCAGAACCTGGGGGGCGGCGGCCGGGGCGGCGGGATTACCTGGGACGGCGCCGTGTCGAGTTGGCACGCGGGAGCGGACGCACGGATCGGCCCCGGCCTCCTTGCCGGAGTGTCCTTTTCACGGTCGAGGGGCTCATTTGACTATCAGGGCGGCGGCCGGAACCTGGACGCCGGTCGCGGCACATACGCGTTGGGGTTGGTCAGCATCCATCCCTACCTAGCCTGGTCGGTGTTGCCCGACCTGGACGTGTGGGGAACAGTCGGTCATGCCTGGGGGGACCTGCGGGTCGTGGACGCGGCGGCCGGGAACGTCCTCACGAGCCCCGCGACGCTGGACTCTGGTGTGGTGGGTGTGAGCGGCCGGCTGCTTACCCGCGGGGCGACGACGTTGCGGCTCAGGGGAGAGTGGGCGCTGGCGCAGATGAACGTCGCGCGCGCCAGTACGGCCTTCGACGCGGCGCCGGTGGACATGCAGCGGTTGCGAATGGGCGCCGAGGTCAGCTACCAACACACATTATCCTCCGGCGCGTCGCTGATCCCGTGGGGCGAGGTGGGCCTGCGCCATGACGGCGGTGACGGGGAAAGCGGAGCCGGCCTGGAGCTGGGGGGCGGACTCCGGCACCGGAATCCCGAGGCAGGCCTGACCGTCGAGGGCCACGGCCGCTGGCTCTTGATCCACAGGGGCACGCTGCGCGAATGGGGTGTCGGCGGGCTGGTCCGCTTCGCGCCCAAGGCCGGCGGCCGCGGGCAGTCGGTGAGTCTGATGCCGACCTGGGGCGATAGTGCGAGCGGCGTACAGCAGCTGTGGGAGCGCGGAGCGACCGACCCGCACCTGCACAGCGCGCCGGGCGCGCGTCTCGATGCGGAGTTTGGGTACGGCTTCGGGGCCTTGCGAGACCGGAGCGTGCTCACGCCGTATGGTGGGCTGAGCCTGGTCGGCGAGGCTGCGCGAGGCTACCGCCTCGGAGGGCGCCTCGTGGTGGGCCAGTCGGCAACCGTGAGCCTGGAGGCGGAACGCCGACAACACCTTGCCGCCGCGCGGACCCACGCGCTCCTGCTGCTCGGCACGTTGCAGTTCTAGTGTCCCGTGCGCGAAGTACGTGTACCGCTCAGCGACTCTTCGACAGATGTATGTCCAGGCCTAACGCGCTTTTCATGACCGTGTGGCGTTCGAGTAGCCGTAATACCGAAAATAGTTACGGCACGTATTTCAGCCCAACCCAGAACTGATAGTTCACGTCGGGGTCGCTCAGAGGAGCGTACAGATAGCGGTACTCAACGCCGAACAGGAGTTGGTCCATCCTCGCGTCACTCTTCCACACGGGAACCCCCGCGGTCAGGAGTACGCCCGCCGTGACGCTGTCGCTGTGCGTGAGATCCCGAACTGTCACGCCAGTGCCGACATAGGCGCCAGGTCCGAACAGGACGTCAATCTCGGCGTCGGTGAACAGCGACGTGCGCTCGATGTCGTCGATATTCACCGCCGCACCCACGGCCGGCGCGAAGGCCACGTGCTCGGCCAGCTTCACCGCGACGCCCCCCTTGACAACGAGCAGCGAGTCGAAAAACGCCGGGACGTCAACAAGGCGTGGGACCTCGAGCGGGAGCCGCCCCAGACCCGCGGAGTCGGTGTCGTCATACTGCCGCTGCTGCTTGCCGAAGAATCCGGCGAGGAAGGGACGGACTCGCAGATCTCGCTCGAGCGCCACGAAATACTCAACCGGCGTCTGCTCGGCCGCAAGGCGCGCCTGCTCGCCAGCCTCCTCGGCCTCGAGGCGCGCCTGCTCGGCCGCCGCGGCCTCAGCCGCCGCCACCGCCGCACGCTGGGCCTCCAGGGCAGCCTCGTACTCCGCGGCGAGCCGGGCCGCCTCTTGGGCAGCCGCGCGTGCGGCGTCCTCACGGGCGTCGTCGAGCCGGGCCACCTCGGCCCGCCGGGCGGCTTCCAGACTGGGCTGGCGACCGACGAGCGCCAGGTTGCCGCAGATCGCGGGCACAAAGAAGGTGTAGGTCTCGCTGAGGTCGTCGACGGTGAACTCGAAGCCCGGCAGGGGCGCATCCCCGTCCCAGCGAATATTGCGCACGACCTCCGGCCCTGCGCGGCGCAGCGCCATCCACTCGAGGACCGTGCCCTGCGGTAGGGTCGCCGCCGTCACCTGCCCAACGGCCAGCCTGTGTTGCACGTCCATTATCACGCCAGGCATGCCAGCAGCCTCGAGCACCGTCGCAAGATCGGCTTGAATCGCTGCCCGGCCCATGGTGGTGGCGAGAGCGCTGATGTCATTGACCGGCGCGGTGAAGCGGGTTGCGCCCCCGAGTCGGGTGATCGATTGTGGCGGCTCCTGCTGAGCGACCGCGGGCGAGGCCACAAGCAGTAGGGACGTGAGGGCGAGACCGAGACAAACGCCCCTTCGGGTTGATGCGCGGCGAATCATGTGTGACACATCTGAACCTGAACAAAAACGTGAGCCGACTGGCTCATCATCACCTTCGGAATCGTAATGTGAATCGCCGGCTGGTCGCTGCGCCCACCCCCTTCGAACCCCCCCAAGAGCCCAATGGCCCGCCGCCGGACGCGAAGTCGTGGTAGACGTTGACGGCGTCGACGCCCGCGGCCTGCAGTGCGTCGCGCTGTAGGTCCAGTGACTGGGAGCCGTCTGCCTTCGAGACGCGAGCGTGGCCGATCAGCATGTGTCGTAAACGGTCGTTTGCGACACAACGGCCAGGGCGCCGTCAGACAAGCCCCGCGGTGTGTCGTATCCCGTGTCGGATTCTCTGTCTTGCAAACGTCAAGCGCGTGGGCTAGTGCGGTGCGCCGCGAGGCGCACCACTTCACACAGCTCGACCACGTGCCGCAGAGCGTGACGGCGTGACACTGTGAACGCGTGTCATAGCGAACACGTGAAGGTGTTCAGTATCGGCGGCTCGGCCGGTCAGCAGCGCCCGCGCAAAAGCCACGCGGTGGCCGACGCGGACGGGGCACACAGCATCGTCAACTGGCTCTGGCCCGGAGGGTGATCGCTTCGCGCAATCCTTCTTCCATCAGCCCTTCCAGGTGCGCCATGCGTTCGCGGAGTGTCCCGACCTCGCCGCGCAATTCGCTGATGTCCTGCCGCACCCCGCGAGCCGAGGTGAGGATCACGCCCGCGAGCGCGACACCCACCGTCACGATGGCAATGATTTCCGGGGTCATGCTTTCTCCTTCGAGGTGCAAGTCTACCGCGTCCCTCACGACCTACGCCAGAGACGCCTACTCGTCCCGCGGCGCCAGTCCGCGGGCCTGAAACAGAAGATCGATCGCTTCCGCCAGCAACGCTTGAACGCTGCTGTTCTCCGTCACCGCCAGATGGCGCAGCTGCGTCGACGTGCGGGGGTCGAAGTACCCGCCGATGTGTTTCAGGCGGGTGCGATCGGCGCTGGTCGCGGCGGCTGGCACGGGTTGCCGGCGGTTGAGGGCAGCCGTGAATTTGCTGTCAGTCATTGGCGAGGACTCCAGATTGTGACGGTGTGAGATTGTGAACACGTTTCATAAGGAACGCGTGAAGGTGTTCAATCTCGGCGGCAGCTTTACTGCCAGGGTCGTATTCCTGGGCGGCTTGGCCGGTCAGCAACGCCCGCGCAAAGGCCACGCGGTGGCCGACGCGGACGGGGCACACGTCCAGGGTGAGCGTGTGGAGCGCGTCCGCGGCTTGAGCGGCATCGCGGCCGTGCGGGGAGACGGCATTGAGCACGACGAAGGCTGGCGTCCCGGTGGTGGCGAGAAATTGTACCGTGTGGGTCTCGAATTCCGAATTCGGTCGCTAAATCGAGGCCTGGGACACCATTGCGTGGCGCCTGAGTTCTGACCTACGCTGTCTCGCGCATGAAGGATCTCCTGCTCCCCCTGCTTCACCTGGCCGTCACAGCCGCGAAGCTCTGCGGACCCGGCGGCGTGCGAGCCGTCATCGCTGAGAATCTCCTGCTCAAGCAGCAGCTGATCGTGCTGCGCCGTTCGCGCCAGCGTGCGCTGAACCTCAGAGTGGGCGATCGGCTCCTATGCGGATTCGGGGCGCTTTTTCTGAGTCCGGGACGGATTCGCAAGGTCGCCATCGGACTGCGCCCGTCCACGTTGCTGACCTTCCATCAGGCGCTGGTGCGCGGCAAGTACCGCCGATTGTTTTCCTCAAGCGCGCGACCGAAGAAGCCGGGCCCAAAGGGGCCGAGCGAGTCGCTCATCCGCGCCATCGTCGAGCTCAAATCGCGCAATCCTCGATTCGGGTGCCCGCGGATTGCGCGCATCATCTCGCAGACGTTCGGGGTCGACATCGACAAGAACGTCGTGCACCGCGTGCTGGCGAAACGCTATCGTCCAGCCCCGGGCGGAACCGGGCCCTCGTGGTTGTCGTTCGTCGGACACACGACAGACAGTCTGTGGAGCGTGGACCTCTTTCGCTGTGCGTCCATCGTGCTCCAGAGCTACTGGGTGCTCGTGGTCATGGACCAGTTCACGCGGCGCCTCGTGGGATTCGGTGTGCATCGCGGACCGGTCGATGCCCCCAGCCTCTGCCGCATGTTCAACGCCGCCATTCATGGGCGGGGCGCGCCGCGACATCTCAGTACGGATCATGATCCGTTGTTCGAGGCGCATCGGTGGACCGCGAACCTTCGGCTTCTGGAGATCGACGAAATCAAGACGGTGCCCCATGTGCCCCTGTCACACCCCTTTGTGGAACGGCTGATCGGGACGATGCGGCGAGAATTCCTGGATCATGTGTTGTTCTGGAATGCCGGTGATCTGGAGCGGAAGCTCGCCGACTTCCAGGCCTACTACAACGCGGCACGGAGCCATGCGTCGTTGGAAGGCTACACGCCGTTAGGCTTCGCGGGCGAACGCACGGCGGCCCGTGCCGAATTCAACCATGTGCGTTGGATCTCCCACTGCCGGGGCATGGTCCAGCTTCCAGCGGCGGCCTGATGACGAATTCGAGACCGACACGATCTCGCAGCAGACCGTCAAGAACCTGTTTCTGTGGCCCGGCCGCAGTGTCGTCCGGAAGGCGCTCGAAGCCTGGCTCACCGTGCTCATCGAACTCTCCTGGAGCAAGCGGCGTATCTTGGAGGTCTACCTCAACGTGGCCGAGTTCGGCGTGGGCGTCTTCGGCATCACGGCGGCCAGCGAGCGGTTCTTCGGCAAGCGCCCGGCCGATCTCGAGGCGGATGAAGCGGCACGGCTGGCGGCGGTTCTGCCAAACCCGGCCGTACTGCATGTCGAGCGGCCGTCCGCGTACGTCCAGGCCCGCCAGTCCTGGATCCGTGCCCAGATGGCGCAACTTGGCGGCGTCGCGCTGATCAAGACACTGGAGGCCCCGTGACGGCATATGGAGCAAAAGGGTCTTGCCTAGTTGAGAGGGTTTTCGCGCAGGTATCGTAGCGGGGTCTGATACGTGTGGGCTTGGCGATGATTGTATCGCCCTTCGGTTTCCTTGCGGTGCAGGTGGAAGGTGTGTCTGGGGAGGCCTTTGAACTTTGCCAACCCCGGAGTCCCGTCGAGGTTTCACAGAAGCCGAAGTAGCCGCGCCACCCTCGCAGGTAGGACGCCAGCTGCTTCACCATCTGCTCAAGACTGACCCCACGACTCCGTCGCGTCAGTATCCGGACCCGCCTCCTGGCCCAGCCGTACCAGCGGCTGAAGAAGCGAGACGGCGGCCTCCTGGCAGAACGTCCACAACGTGCGGAGGGCCTCCTTGATGGCCGCCCACGCGCGACCAACCTTCAGATTGAGCGCCTGCACGGCGGCGAACGCCTGCGCGTGGCGCTCCGGTAAGCTGCTCAACTGTGCACCGGGCCACATCGACCCCTTCGCGGTTCAACGGCTTCCAGACTGTGCAAGCCCGGCGTCTCCGCTGCGGGTTCTAGCGCAGCCGCTCGGCGAACAGCGCCACCGACAGCGCGTAGCGGTGGACGCAGTTGTAGCGCATCAGCGCGTCGTAGTTGTCATAGACGAGGAACGTGCGCCCGTAGATCTCTACCAGCGAGCCGAAGATGTCAACCTGGGGCAGGTCGGCGCCGGACGTGCGCCGTACGCCGAGCTGCTGCCATGCGGCCAGTGGCCGACGCTCGGTCATGCGGCGGATGCCGGGGCACCCGCCGCTGGCGCGGCCCGGGATCGTACCGGCCAGGCCGTCGGGTGTCCGCACCTCGCGTCCCCACGTGAACTCGCGCTGCCACCCGTAACTGCGCAGGTAGTTGGCGATCGACCCGAGCGAGTCAGCGGTGGATTTCCAAATGTCGCGTCGCCCGTCGCCGTCAGCATCGACGGCCAGCTGCAGGTAGCTCGACGGCAAAAACTGGCTCTGACCCATCGCCCCGGCCCACGACCCCGTCATGGCTGGAACGGTGATGTCGCCGTTGGCCACGATGCGGAGTGCAGCGAAGATCTCGCCCCGGAAGAACTCCGCCCGCCGCGGGTCCCACGCCAGTGTCGCCAGCGCTTGGAAGACCGGCACGCCGCCGGTGATCCGGCCGAACTGCGATTCCATGCCCCAAATAGCCAGGATGAACCGGCGCGGGACGCCGTACTCGGCTTCGATCCGCGCGAGCAACGGCGCGTGCTCGGCCGCCAGGGCCCGTCCGCGCTCGACCATCGTGGGTGAGACTCGGATCCGGTAGTACTGCTCGAGGGTCTGCACCACTTCGGCTTGGTTGCGGTCCTCGCTGATCACCTGCTCCCGTGGCTCGACGCCAGCAAACGCCTCGTTCACGAGGGCGTCACTGAACCCGCGGTCGCGCGCCTCGGCCATCAGACCCGCCAGCCAGTCGTCGAACGGCAGCGCCTGCTGCTGCCCGGCTGCGGGCACCACCAGCAGCGTGGTCAGGGCTGCGACGAGCGCGAACGCCCGGATCATGGCGCGAGGCATTGTCAACTTGTTGAGGGCAGCACGCTCTTGCCCCGTGAAATCGATGCCTCCGATCGTTCTCAGCAGGCGCACGTCACCGCATCCCATTCAACGAACGCGCGGGTGCAGAGCAGACGGTGGTGAGCTGACCGCAAGAGGTGCCGACCGACTCGGAAGAGATTCTGCACGATACCGTGAACCGACGCGAACCGTTGGAGCTGAGCGGCCGACGTGAAACACCGCATCTGGCGCTCCCGCTGTCGTGTCGGTTGATGAGAGACCTCCGCGCGGTTGTTCGCGTACTGATCGGTGCAGTGGAGCACCGATGGCATCACCGCGCGACAGGCGGCCGAGTAACTGCGCAGCTTGTCGGTGATCAGGCGTCGCGGCACGTGCCGCTGGTTCTTCAGTAACCTGCGAAAGAATCGCACCGCGGCGTGCCGATTCCGTCGTGGTTGCACGAGGAGGTCCAGGACGTCACCGTCCTCATCCACGGCGCGCCACAAGTACTGCTGGCGACCCTGGATCGTGACGAACACCTCGTCGAGATGCCAGGTGTCTCCCAGCCGACTGCGCCGGCGCCGCAGCTGCCGAGCGTAGACCGGACCGAACCGCTGGCACCACTGCCGAATCGTCTCGTAGGTGACCGTCGCGCCTCGTTGCGCGAGGAGATCTTCAGCATCGCGGAAGCTGAGGCAGAAGCGATAGTAGAGCCAGACCGCGTGGCTGATGATGTCGGGTGGGAATCGATATCCGTGATAGCTGGCCGACTGGCTCCTCATCAGCCTACTCTGCCACTCGTCGCCTCAACCTGACAATACCTCGTCGAACTGAGCCGTGTACACCGCGCGGTACGTGTTGGTGTCGTGCTGATCGACTATCTCCATGACGCGTGTCCCACCGAAGCCTTTCAGGGGCTTCGCCGCCGGATCGGTCTCATCCCGCTGCGCTGCATAGAACGCCAGGCCGAAATCGCGGCGCACCGGCTGCGGAAATCTCTTGAGGTCCCTGCGAGACGACCCGACACATGGTTGGACTGAGGGCCTCGGCCTTGGCCATCGTCCGCACGCTCCTGTGCGTCGCATCCGGAGGCGTCGTGTGCAAGGTCAGGCCGATTCGCTTGTCCTATGCGAGCGGGAGTGACCGTCATGGTCCTGTGGAGGAGGCGGGACCTGCACCCGCCGCCAGGCGGGTCGGGAACAGGTTCCCGCTGTCTCCACTATTTCTCCACGGTTCACGAACGTCGTGCCACCGGTTCCGGCGAACGAGGCCCGCTTGCAGCTGAGCGTGCTCGCGTACACCTTAGGCAACTTCTGGCGACGACTGGTGCTCCCGACGTGGATCGACACGTGGTCGCTGACCAGCCTCCAGCAGCGCCTCGTCAAGACGGGTGAGCGGCTAGTGAAACATGCCTGCTACTACTGGCTCCTGCTGGCCGAAAGCCACCTGACCCGCCGCCTGTTCGGGTCGATGCTCCAGCGGATCTGGGCCTTGCCGGTGCCGCCCGGCTGACGGCGGGAGCTGCTGGTGAAGACTTGGGCGAAGAGAGGGTATAAGACGGGCGAGGTGTCCGCAAAAACGTCGGCGGTGCAGTGCCGCCCGCCGCAATTCGGGTCACGTGGCTTCACAATCGTGTTTCCACTGATTGCGGTTGCAATGCTTCAAGATGACCATGGAGGCAACGTCGGAGGTACCACAGCTAGACTGGGACATGGTCATACTTCGGCCGACACGAAAGCTGAACTCGTTGCTGCCGGCAACGGAGGTCATCCCGACCAGCTCCGACACGGCGCTCGGCGATTGGTACGTCAATCGAGTTGTGGTGGATCGGCAGCCGCTTCTCCTCTTGGTGAGTTCTACTTCGCTGCTGCCGATGCTGATTCCGGCACAGAATGTGCGGGGCCTCCCAGCCCGACTCGCTGCGCTCGTCGAGGCAAGATTGAGACGTTGCGGGCTCGACGATCGGACGATCGCCGCCGAGACTCTGGCAATGGCCTCGGTGGCGGTCGGTCCGACGGTCGATCGGTCCGTGCTCGGCATCATGGTCGACTTCGCGAAGGCTGTTCCCTACCACCTTGAGCCTGGGCAGTGGGGGGAAACCACCCTGCGGATCGTGGAAGAGCGCCTTGCCGCGACTCCGTGCCACGCAGCGCTCTCCTGGGACCGCGTGATATTTCCGGAAAAGAAGGCACCGGAGGTTCTGCGGGCGAAGTGGCTGGCGAACACACCGCTGCAGCCGACGCGGGGCGCGTGGACCACTGTGCATTAGGCATCAAGGTCGGCCGTCCCGACCATCACGTCTACGGCGGGCGCAAGGACAATGACGCGACGCACATGTGTTCCAAGGATCGATGTGGTTCTGGTTGGATGTGTTGCAACCTTCAAAAAGCGAAAAGAGCGCGATTGGTCGAGTCGACCCGGCTTCGTCTCATGCCGCCACTTCGAACAGCTTGTGGATGAACTGAATCTGTCGCCGGACGTCCGAACCGCTCACCCACCTCGCCTGTCCCTTCCGCATCATGTGCATGGCCTCGTAGCCTTGGATGGTTCGCCGCGCCGCGTGAAACTCGCGAAACCCCTGTTTGGCCTTCACCCGTCGTTTGATCGCTCGATGGTCCTGCTCCAGGATATTATTCAAGTATTGGACTGGCCGCTGTCGGCAGCGGGAGCGCAGGGTGCCTTCCTCTTGCACTGCTGGAATCGCCGAGCCGTAGAGGCGGGCCTGATCGGTGTTGATGACGCGGGGCTGCGGATGCGATGGATCGCTGAGCGCTTTGCGAAACAGTCGTCTGGCCGCTGCGGCATCGCGGAGCGCTGACAGGACGAAGTCGATGGTGGCGCCTGTGGAATCAATAGCACGATACAAGTAGCACCAGCCGCCCTTGACTCGAACATAGGTTTCATCAACACGCCAGGATTTGTTGGTTGGCTTGAGATGCCGGCGCAGCCTCTGCTCAAGTTCCGGCCCGTAGCGCTGAATCCATCGCCAGATCGTCGTGTGGTCAGCCATCAGGCCGCGTTCACCGAGGAGCTCTTCGACATCGCGGAGCGAGAGTGAGTACCGCAGATACCAGCGCACGGCGCAAAGAATCAGCTCCGGAGCCGTCTGTCGCCACTTGAACATTGCCGGTCGGATTGCCTGCTTCATGATGTCTTCAGGCTACCAGCCCGCCGCCAGCCAAAGTTGCAACACATCCCGTGGACACGTATGGAGGGACGGATACGATGTCCACGATGGCAGCCACGAAGCAGGGACGGCGTCCGCGCGGCCGTCAGCCCGGCCAGGGTGCGTTCGCGGATCAACTCCCGCTCGAACTAGGCCAGCGCCGCGAAGATGCCGAACACGAGGCGGCCGGTCGCCGTGGTGGTGTCGATCTACGCGCCTTGCCCGGTGAGCACCCGCAGGCCCACGCCGCGGGCCGACAGGTCCTGCACGGTGTTGACCAGGTGGGTGCGGGTGCGGCCGAGGCGATCGAGCTTCCAGACGACGAGCACGTCGCCAGTCCGGAGCGCGCGCACGCAGCTGTCGAACCCCGGGTGGTCGTCGCGAGCGCCGGACGCGCAGTCGTGGTAAACGTGGACCGCGTCGACGCCCGTGGCCTGCAGTGCGTTGCGCTGCAGGTCCAGCGACTGGGAGCCGTCCGCCTTTCAGACGCGGGCGTAGCCGATCAGCATGTGTCGTAAACGGTCGTTTAGGACACTTCCGACCAGTGGACTATGAGCGTAGGTGGCCAGGTGGGAACGCCGTGGGTATATATGGGGTCTGGGGCTTGGACCGTCAAAATGGAAATCCCGGGTTCGATAGCTCATGGAGCATTTCCGAAATCGACAACAGCAGGTCAAAGGCCAGCGAAGCCTAACCATCAGAGACGAGGATCGAGATGAAACGCCTGTGGATATCGTTTGCTCTGGTGATCGTCGTGTCGTTTACGGTCCTCGGCTGGATCGGCACTCGCATCTATCAAGAAGCCCCGCCGATTGCTGTGACGGTGCTCACCACGGAGGGCACGGTCGTCATCGAGGATGGCGACATCGCGGCGGGGCAGAATGTCTGGCAAGCGCTCGGTGGCATGGAAGTGGGTTCCATCTGGGGCCATGGCAGTTACGTCGCACCTGACTGGACGGCAGATTGGCTGCACCGCGAAGCACTCTTCATTCTCAACCGGTGGGCGCAGGCGGAGTTCGGCGCGAATTTTGACCAGTTGGAGGGAGAGCGGCAGGGGCTGTTGACCGGTCGTGTGTCAACACTGATGCGCACCAACACCTACGATCCCACAACGAACACCATCACCGTCGATCCCATTCGCGCCGACGCCTTTGCGTCCAACCTCGGCCACTATTCGACCGTATTTACGAACGGGCGGACTGACTATGCCATCCCGGCCGGCGCGGTCACGGACCCCGATCGCTTGCGTCGGCTCGCCGCGTTCTTCTTCTGGACATCGTGGGCGGCGTCCACGAATCGGCCTGACGATGACATCACGTACACCAGCAACTGGCCCTACGAGCCGCTGGTCGGGAACCGTGCCACAGGAGAGGCTGTGGTGTGGACTGGCGTGAGCATCATCATGCTGCTGGCCGGCATCTCCGCGATGGCGTGGTGGTATGCGTCTCGCCGACGTGACGAGGATGAACCCGTCCCCCCAGCGATCGATCCGTTGGCTCGCTGGGACGCCACGCCCTCGCAGCGCGCCACGATCAAGTACTTCGGGGTGGTCGCTGCCTTGATCCTGGTGCAAATGCTGCTCGGCGTCATCACGGCGCACTACGGCGTGGAGGGAGATGGGTTCTATGGTGTCCCACTGTCCGAGTGGTTGCCGTACAGCGTGACTCGCACGTGGCACATCCAGACGGGACTCTTCTGGATCGCCACCGCGTGGTTGGCCGCCGGGCTGTTCATTGGCCCCTTGGTGAGCGAGCAGGAACCACGAGGGCAACGGCTGGGTGTCAACGTGTTGTTCGGCGCCTTGTTGCTGGTCGTCGTGGGGTCGTTGGCCGGCGAATGGCTGAGCATCCAGAACACGATGTCCGACACCGTGTCGTTCTACTTCGGCCATCAGGGCTACGAATACGTGGACTTAGGACGCGCGTGGCAACTCGCCTTATTTGCGGGCCTCTTGCTATGGCTCTTTTTGATGCTGCGCGTCTTACGCCCGGCCTTGCGCCAGCCGGGGGAACAGAAACAACTCGTCACCCTGCTCGCAGTGTCGACCGCTGCCATTGCCCTGTTCTACGGCGCGGGACTGACCTGGGGACACCATACGCCGCTTTCAATAGTCGAGTATTGGCGGTGGTGGGTCGTGCACTTGTGGGTGGAAGGGTTCTTTGAAGTCTTTGCCACCACGGTGATTGCCTTCATTTTCATGCGACTGCATCTTGTTCGCCCAGGCGTGGCGGCATCGGCTGCGCTGCTGTCAGCCACGATCTTTCTGTCGGGCGGCATCATTGGCACCTGTCATCACCTCTACTTCTCCGGCACGCCCACGGTGGCGCTCGCCTGGGGATCGGTGTTTAGTGCACTGGAAGTCGTCCCGTTGTGTTTGGTCGGCTTCGATGCCATGGCCGACCTGCGGCGATCGAAGAGCTCTCCGTGGGTGCAGCGCTACAAGTGGCCGATCTACTTTTTCGTCGCGGTGGCGTTCTGGAACATGGTGGGAGCGGGGCTGTTCGGCTTCATGATCAACCCGCCTATTGCCCTCTACTACATGCAAGGGCTCAACACGACACCGCTCCACGCTCATGCGGCCTTGTTTGGGGTGTACGGCATGCTGGGCATCGGCCTGATGCTGCTCTGTCTACGCGTCCTGGTCCCCGGTCGTGCATGGAAAGACGGCTGGCTGCGGGTGTCGTTCTGGGCGTTGAATGGCGGCTTGCTGGCGATGTGTGTGTTGAGTCTGCTGCCCGTGGGGTTGATGCAGACGTGGGCGTCGGTCGAACACGGGTACTGGTATGCACGAAGCAGCGAGTTCATGCAGACCGATCTCATGCAAACCCTGCGCTGGATGCGCATACCCGGAGACACGGTGTTTTTCGTGGGAGCCGTCGCTCTCGTCGTGTTCGTCGCCGGACTGAAAACAGGGCATTCCTTTCGACGATCGACGTTACAACCTTCGACGGGGTCACCGCACGCCGCGATTGACGGCTGAGATCACTGCCGTGGGCGCCGTCAAGTTGAGACGTCGGCGGCCAATAATTCAATCCTGATCGTCGAGTTCGTAGAGCAGCTGCGTGAACCGTACCGGGTTTCTCGGAGACCTCATTACTTGGGAGGATGGGGTCTATGGGACGTCCAAGTCGGTTTTCTCCGGAGGTGCGTGAGCGCGCGGTTCGAATGGTCGAGGAGCATCGCGCCACCCACGCGTCGGAGTGGGGCGTGTTGCAGTCGGTGGCGCCGAAGCTTGGCTGCACGGCCGAGACGCTACGGAAGTGGGTACGCCAGGCACAGCGTGACGCCGGCTATCGCCCAGGGTTGACGACGAGCGAGCGAGAGCGCCTCAAGGAACTGGAGCGCGAGGTTCGCGAGCTGAAGCGGGCGAACGAGATCCTGCGGAAGGCGTCCGCGTATTTTGCCCAGGCGGAGCTCGACCGCCGCGGGAAGTGATGGTTCGCTTCATTCACGACCATCGGGATCAGTACGGGGTCGAGCCGATCTGCACCGTGCTGCCGATCGCCCCCTCGACGTATCACCGCCATCGGGCGGCGCAGGTCGATCCGACGCGTCGCTCGGCCCGGGCACAACGCGATGATGCGCTGCGCCCGGAGATTCAGCGGGTGTATGACGAGCATCATCAGGTGTACGGGCCGCGCAAGGTCTGGAAACAGCTGCGTCGCGAAGGGTTCTGCGTGGCACGAGGCACGGTGGGTCGGCTGATGCGGGCGATGGGCCTGGAAGGCGCGGGGCGTGGGCGCGCGTGGATCACGACCACGCACGCGGGCAATGGCAGCCGGCCCGCAGATCTCGTCGATCGCCAGTTCGTGGCGACCCGTCCGAATCAGCTCTGGGTCTCAGACTTCACCTACGTGGCGACCTGGGGTGGGTTCACCTACGTGGCGTTCGTGATCGACGTCTTCGCGCGGCGCATCGTGGGCTGGCGGGTGTCGGCCTCGATGCGCACGGACTTCGTGCTCGACGCCTTGGAGCAGGCCATCTACGCGCGCCGCGGCGACGCGCTGACCAGCCTCGTGCATCACAGCGATCGCGGCACGCAGTATCTTTCGATGCGGTACACGGATCGTCTCGCGGCCGCCGGCATTGCGCCATCGGTCGGGAGCCAAGGCGATGCGTTCGATAACGCCCTCGCCGAGTCGGTGATCGGACTCTACAAGACGGAGGTGATTCGACGACGAGGGCCGTGGCGCACGCTCGAGGCCGTGGAATTCGCCACGCTGGAGTGGGTGGATTGGTTCAACATGCGGCGGTTGCTGGGACCGATTGGAGACGTGCCGCCGGCGGAGTTTGAAGCGCAGTACTATGAGCAGGCCAAGGTGGCCTGATTCAATGAATCCAGTCTCCGAGAAACCCGGTACGGTTCACCCGACTGCATCATCAACTCGAAGAGCGCGGCCTTCGTGTCCACCAGGACGTCCACGAGCGGGAGGGATCGGACGGTGGGAGATGCAACAACGCGAGACGGACCGGCTGTGCGAGACTTCTTCATGGCGGCTCCTTTGCTGTGAGGCGTGTTGCCTCGGTTTGGTCACCACTCGTGTACTACGAGCAGTGACGGAGCCGCCGCTTCAATTTTCAACAGTCAGTGGGACATCCCCCCGTCTGGTGCATGCCGTGTTAGGTGGCGCCGGCGAGCGAGTCGCGCTTCTGTCTTTTCAGTGCTTCAATCATCGCGCGCTTTTGCCGGCTCCAATCCGAACTCACCTCGTGCGCGACCGACCGAACGTGGTTGACTGCAGCGAGTAATTCCTTCGCTTCGGCAGTATTCCGATCTCTGCTTTTCATGATCATCTCTGCTGTCTCCCGATACTGTTTGCCGGCTCTGTGGGGAGCCGCCTCTGCTATGTCTGCTGGGAGCCAACCAACAATGCCGTGAATCGCGTCTGCGAGTTCATCTTGAGACTTCGGGTTGATACCAGGAGGATGTGCCATCTCCCAAACGACACGCTTGAATTCACCACGGAGCAGAAACGCCCATATGGCCGCATGCTCGCCCTCTCGAAAGAACGCCAACACGCGCTCATTGATCAGATCGGGCTGGTAGTGATAGACACCGTTTCGGAACCGACGCAACAACTGAACGTTCTGCTCGCACGCAGGATCGGTAAGCAGTTCGTCAATCGTTTCGTCCGTCAATGGACACTTGCGCCACGCCTCTATGGCCACCCACAAAGCCGAATAGAAGTGCAGCATCAATACGGTGCCTGCTCCAAGCGGCGACTCGTCTTCCACAAGCTCGTACGTGTCATACTGCTGGCCTTCAACTTCAGCCCAGAAGACGTACCGAGCCCAGGCGTATATTCGTGTCGCGTCGTCTTGACAAAATGTGTGGATCGCCTTAACGGGCATTATCTTCTCAAAGCTGTAGGAAATTCCGACCTCGCTGGACACATCTGTAACCGTGGGTGTCCAGACTTTCAACTACGAATGGCATTGACTCGGGGCTTGTCCCATCCGCTGTTGAAATTCAGCGGCGGCTCGGGTGACGACTACGCAACCATCCCCGACGATTCATCGAGCCCCAGCTGAGCGTCACGTGCTCGCAACGCGGCGACCAGCACGGGCATGTCCTTACACCCCTTCACCCGCCGGAATCCTTTGGCCGCTTCCAGCACACCGGCAGCGACCCAGCGGAGCACCATCGTACCCCCGCGCCAGCGTTTCACGTTCCGCTTCACGTGGCGTGTCCGGCTCAGGAGGCTCTCGACGGCGTTGGTCGTCGCCAGCGATCGGCGGAGCCGCTCCGAGAGCGGCAACTCGACTACGGTGAGCGTCTCGTCGAGCCCTTCCCGTATGCTGGCGGCTGCACTCGGATAATCGATGTCCACCCGCCGGGCCAAGTCCTGCAACAAGCGCCGGGCCGCCTTGATGTCGGTGTGCGTATAGGCGCGCGTGAGGGTCGCCTTCACCCACGGACGCTGGGCCTCGGGCAGATACTCGAGCACGTTGCGCCGTTTATGCACCTGGCATCGTTGTACCAGGGCTGCGGGGCCGAAGGTCTGCATCACCGCAGTGTGGAGCGCTTGCGCTCCATCGAGGATGACGAGCAGACTGCGGTCGGTCCGCAGCCCACGGCTCTGCAGATTGGTCAGCAAGCCCTGACACACGGTCGTGTTCTCCGCTGACCCTTCCCAGAGGCCCAGCGGGTGTTTGGCGCCCGTTTTATCGAGGCCCAGCGCCACGACGATGCAGTGGCCGCCGACGTGGACCCCATCGATCAGTAGCGCCACCAGCTCGAGGTCGTCGAGCGGCGTTGCCCGCCACGCATCGAGTTGCGCCTGCGTCTGCGCCACAAACCGCCGACTCACGGCACTCTTGCTTGTGCCCCGCGTGCGGACGTCGGCCCCCAGCGGTTCTAGACTCCGGCCATACTGGCGCGTGGCCACGCCGATGAGCATCTGTTCGACCACGCGCCGGGTGAGCGGATCCGTGTTCGTACAGGCCTGGACGGATGGCAGCGCGACCTCCTGCCCGTCGCGCCGCACCCGCGGCCGACGCAGGGCGACCTTGCGGCCCCCCAGCACGACTTCGCTGGGCGCATGGCCCGCCCGAGACGCCCGCCGCGCGGGCTGATGCGCATACCGCGGACCGCACACGGCCACGCGATCCGCTTCCAACATCGCCGCGAGGACCTTCAGGCCCGACGCGACGACCAGCTCTTGGAGCTCGGCCTGTGCATCGACCAGGATGTCGACCAATGGAAGGTGCCGTGGTGCCGGCAATGCTGATTGGCGCCCACGAACGCCTGTGCCAAACTTCTTCATGGCGGCTCCTTTCTGGGGGCTTCAGCCCCAGGTTTTCCCACCGGCCGTCTATCACGACCAGCAGGGAGCCGCCGCTTTAAATTTCAACAGCTAGAGGGACATCCCCTTGACTCGTCGGTTGTGAGCCTATGTGAACTCCTCAACGGACTGAGCCTTCTTGTTGGCGTCCCGCAGCACTCGGTAGCTCGATCCGCAGTGAGGGCAAACGGTGTGACAGTCGTGGCCGAACTGGAAGTAACAGCGACCCAGGAGCGGTATCTCCTCGCCGCACCTGCAGTGCCATGCTGCGTTGTTTCCTTCTGCCCTAGCTGCCCCGGTGCTTCCATCAGCGAACGTGACGGGGATTGTGAACAGCGACAACCGTATGTCCCCCATGACCGTGCCCTTCGACGCGCTTCCCTGCGCCCGTCTCTCCTCAGTTGGGTGTGTAGTAAGAGTATGTCCGTTTGGGAGCACGGAGCCAGTTCCGCGGTCCAACAAACCTGTGTTTGATGAACTGGCGGAAGGGGATGAGCGACCCGGACAGGAGGCCGTGCGGGAGCGGTGGCAGGAGGAACGGGAGCGCAGTGGCAACGGACGTGAAAGGAACCGAAGGTAAGCGGCGTGTCCTGGCGCGGTGCGGTGCGCGCTACCCGACTGCCGCCGCGGAGCGGGGCTGATGGCAGACAACATGAGGCGAGATTGGCGGGGTCGTGTCGGTGGATAGGTGGCGTTAGATGCAGAGTCATGGCGGCGGTTGGGGGTGTAGGTAGGCCGTCCGGGTGTGGAGCGCACGAGCGCGACGTTGGTGTTGACGCCTTCGCCGATGGGTTTCAGAAACGCGAGATTGGCCGCGCCGGTCAGGTGCCAGTATTCAGAATCCCCCACAATGAAATCGAGAATGGTCTCAGCGGCCGGCAGTTGAATCACGGTGGTGTGCCGGATGCGCGTGTTGACGCGGATGATCTGATCGGGTTCGTCCTGTACATGCAGGACGGACGCGCCGGCCGGCGCGTCGGGCGCGGGCGCGTCGACCTGGGGCGCTTGCGCCTGGGCGACGGCAACCGTGAGACAGAGCGACAAGAGCGCAGCGAAGGATAGACGTGCAAGTGTCATGGTGGTCCTCTCGGGGTTAGCGGCCGGCAAGGTGCGCGAGCGCCGCCTCTAGCAGTCCGTATATGGACTCCTCCCGGTGATCAAGCGAGTGGGTCGTGACGGTCGGTCCTTCGCGTCGGTTGCGGTCGTATATCCGGCCTGTCCGTGGAGAGCCTTTGCCTCCTGGCCAACATGGATAGTCGCGCACCGCGGGCCAATCGTGGTGCCGGCGTCGAGCGCCAGGGCTGCTATCGGCCTGATGCGGTGTCGGTCGGACCGAAGGGCCATGTCAGGGTCACTCGCTCAGCATCTCGCGTGGAGGTGTAGCTCGGGTTACGCCGCGTCCGGCAGTGCGCAGGGCACATCCTTGTGCCAAACCGCCCAAACGAGTCGGCCGAGTTTGTTCGCCACGGCAATCGTGGCTTTGTTGTAGCCGCGCCGCGCGTGCACCGTCATCGCCCAGTGGTGCAGACGCGTGAGGGGCTGCTGGGCCGCCCGGCGCCGGTGGGCCGACGCGAGCACCGCGCGCGCGCCGTGGGTGAGCAAGCACCGGAGATACACGTCCCCGCGTTTACTGATCCCCCCGAGGCGCCGCCGCTGCCCACTCGAGTACTCGCGCGGCGTCAGGCCGAGCCAGCTGGCAAACTGGCGCGCGCGCCGGAATGCGTGGATGTGCCCGACGGTGCCGACGAGGGCCGTGGCGGTCAACAGCCCAATCCCGGGAATCGTCCGCAGTCGCATCACGACGGGGTCGGCGGGGGTGTCAGAAATTTTGTGTGTGAGCTATTGCCGTTAGTTAGTCCCCCAGCCTGAATCGATCGCCGAACTGAATCGCGAATTGTACCCTGGCCGCCGCCCAGGCGACCGGGGGATTCTTCCACTTCGCCGTGAGATGGCGCAAGGCCAGCCAGATGAGTTTCGTGGCGGCCTCGTCGCTCGGGAAATGCCCTTTGTTCCGGATGCTCTTGCGCACGCCGCTGTGCAGGCTCTCGATCGCGTTCGTCGTGTACACGATCTTCCGCACGGCCGCGGGGAAAGCGAAGAACGGAATGATCCGGTCCCAGTGGCGCTGCCAGCTCTGGACCACGGTCGGGAAACGCCGTCCCCACTCGCCGCCTTCGAATGCGCCCAGCGCCTGTTCGGCCGTCGCGGCATCGTCGGCCTGGTAGACCGGCTTCAGAGCCTGAACCAAGGGCTTGCGGTCCTTCCAGGCCGCCAGGCGGATCGAATTCCGGATCAGGTGCACGATGCAGGTCTGCACGATCGTGTCCGGGAACACGGCGGTGATCGCGTCGGGAAATCCCTGCAGCCCATCAACGATGGCGAGCAGAATATCCTGCACTCCGCGGGCCTTGAGGTCGTTCATCACGCGCAGCCAGAACTTGGCGCCTTCGGTCTGCTCGATCCACAGGCCGAGGATGTCCTTGTGCCCGGAACACCGCACGCCGATGGCCAGGTATACGGCCTTGTTGCGTACCAGGCCCTCGTCACGGATCTTGACCCGCAGCGCATCGAAGTACACGATCGCGTAGGTCGACTCCAGCGGCCGCGCCTGCCACGCTCGAACTTCGTCGATGACCGAATCCGTCACCACCGAAACGAGGTTCGGCGAAATCGCGATGCCGTAGAGCTCGCCGACATGCGCCTGGATGTCGCGCGTGCTCATCCCCCGGGCATACAACGCGACGATCTTGTCGTCGAACCCCGGAAATCTTCGTTGATACTTCCGGATCAGGGCGGGATCGAAGCGGCCGTGTCGGTCTCGGGGAATCGACAGCACCAGCTCGCCGTCGTCGCTGAGTACCGTCTTCCGGCTCGAGCCGTTTCGATGGTTGCCGCCGTCCTGCTCGGTCTCCCCACCGAGATGCACGTCCATCTCGGCGTTCAGCATCCGTTCGGCCAACGCCCTCTTCAGATCCCCTACCAGTCCGTCGGAGCGCAACACCGTCGCGGCGTCTTGCCCCTCCAGTAGTTCATCCAGCAGCTCGGCGCTAAACCTGGTCTCTTGCTTCTCCTTCGCCATACTCGCTCCTTCCCCTTTCGGGAGTCAGCATGGCTCACAAACACAAAATTACTGACAGGCTCGGGTCGGCGTCGGCCAGGGCGCGCAATTCCCGTTCCAGGCCGGCAATCCAAGCCTCAATCGCCCGCACTTCCTCGTGGACGCTCGTGAGCACCTGCCGCAGATGCCTCGGCAACACGGTGGCCGCCTCGTCGAGCAGCACAGGCAAGGCCCGCAGCGCCGCACAGGCCCCCGCCGGCAGCAGCAGCCCCTGTTCCCGCAAGAGCCCGCGTAACACATTGATGCGCGCCGTCCGCGTCGTCATCCACTGCTCGCGCACCCGGTGCAGCGCCACGAGCGCTTGCTGCTCGACCCGCTTCACCGGGACACGGGGTATCTCGCCCGACCGGATCGCCTCGCGGATCGCCTCCGCATCCGCCCGGTCCGTCTTGTTGCGCCGCACGTAGGGCCGCACGTACGCCGGGGGCACGAGGGTGACGCGATGGCCGTGTTGCTGGGCAACCCGCCCCCAGTAGTGGGCGGTGCCACACGCCTCCATCACCACATGGGTCGGCGGCGTCTGCGCGAGAAAGCGGGCGAACCGTGCGCGGTTGAGTCGCTGGCGCGACCACACGCGCCACCGGGCATTGGCGATCGCCAGCTCGAACACGGACTTTGCCAGGTCAACGGCCACTGTCGTAGCATCCATTTCGGTTTCCTCCTGGTTGTGGCTGATGGGCATCAGCTGATGCGGCACATCATGCCGCATCGGAACCGGGAGGAGTCCATACCATCATGGTGAAAGTCCTTGAAAAGGATCAACACGATCGATCCCGCGTACTACACTGTCGCGCATGGCAATGGGCAAACAAGGACGTCGCGCGACGCAGGCGTCGATGTGGGTGGCCACACAGGACCTGCCGCGGAGTGCCGCGCATCCGTTCTACAGGCGACTGAATCAGATCCTCGAGCGAGCGGATTTCGATGCGTATGTCGAGCTACTCTGTCAACGGTTTTACGCCGACGAGATCGGTCGTCCCGGCCTGCCACCGGGTCGATATTTCCGCATGCTGCTGCTCGGGTACTTCGAAGGGCTCGACTCCGAGCGGGCGATCGCGTGGCGGGCGGCCGATTCGTTGAGCGTGCGGAGCTTTCTGGGGCTCGATTTGCACGAGGCGCCGCCGGATCATTCGACGGTCTCGCGCACGCGCCGTCTGATCGACATCGAAACGCATCAGGCGATGTTCACGTGGGTGTTGCAGCGACTCGCTGCGGCGAATCTCGTCAAGGGGAAGACGATCGGGATCGACGCGACGACGCTGGAAGCCAACGCGGCGCTGCGCAGTATCGTGCGGCGTGACACCGGGGAGGGTTACGAGGAGTTCCTGACGCGGCTGGCGCAGGCCTCGGGCATCGCGACGCCCACGCGCGAGGACTTGGCGCGCCTCGATCGCCAGCGGAAGCACAAGGGCTCGAACGACGACTGGCAGCATCCGTACGATCCCGACGCGATAATCACGAAGATGAAGGATGGCCGGACGCACCTTGCTCACAAGGCCGAGCACGCGGTCGACCTGGAGACCGGCGCGGTTGTGGCGGTCACGGTGCAAGACGCGAATGAGGGCGACACGACCACGAGCAGAGAGACCCTGATCGATGCTGCCGAGAAAATTGAGACGGTCATGTCCGAGGGCGATGGGCTCGAAGAGGTCGTCGGGGATAAGCGCTATCACAGCAATCAGGCGCTCGTGGATCTCGAAGCGGTGGGCCTGCGGAGTTACATCTCGGAACCCGATCGCGGACGGCGCAATTGGAAGAAGCACCCCGAGGCTCGCGACCCTGTCTATCGCAACCGTCGGCGCATTCGGGCTGAGCGAGGCAAACGGCTGCTTCGCCAACGAGGCGAACGACTGGAGCGACCGTTTGCGCATCTCTATGAAACCGGCCGGATGCGGCGCGTCCATCTCCGAGGTCACGTCAACATCCTCAAGCGCGTGCTGCTGCATGCCTGCGCGTTGAATCTCGGCCTGCTGATGCGGACGCTGTGCGGCGTCGGCACGCCCCGGAGCCTCCAGGGCTGTGCGACCACGCTCCTTGACGTTTTTCGGGCCCTCATTCGGCTCCCTGAGGTGCTCTGGCCCGTCATCGCGACCCGCTGTCTACGTTCGACGTGTCTCGGCCACCGACTCGCGCATCGTGACGATCGTCGATTACACATGTCTGTCAGGACCGTTTTCACCATGATGGTATGGACTCCTCCCGGTTCCGATGCGGCATGATGTGCCGCATCAGCTGATGCCCATCAGCCACAACCAGGAGGAAACCGAAATGGATGCTACGACAGTGGCCGTTGACCTGGCAAAGTCCGTGTTCGAGCTGGCGATCGCCAATGCCCGGTGGCGCGTGTGGTCGCGCCAGCGACTCAACCGCGCACGGTTCGCCCGCTTTCTCGCGCAGACGCCGCCGACCCATGTGGTGATGGAGGCGTGTGGCACCGCCCACTACTGGGGGCGGGTTGCCCAGCAACACGGCCATCGCGTCACCCTCGTGCCCCCGGCGTACGTGCGGCCCTACGTGCGGCGCAACAAGACGGACCGGGCGGATGCGGAGGCGATCCGCGAGGCGATCCGGTCGGGCGAGATACCCCGTGTCCCGGTGAAGCGGGTCGAGCAGCAAGCGCTCGTGGCGCTGCACCGGGTGCGCGAGCAGTGGATGACGACGCGGACGGCGCGCATCAATGTGTTACGCGGGCTCTTGCGGGAACAGGGGCTGCTGCTGCCGGCGGGGGGCTGTGCGGCGCTGCGGGTCTTGCCTGTGCTGCTCGACGAGGCGGCCACCGTGTTGCCGAGGCATCTGCGGCAGGTGCTCACGAGCGTCCACGAGGAAGTGCGGGCGATTGAGGCTCGGATTGCCGGCCTGGAACGGGAATTGCGCGCCCTGGCCGACGCCGACCCCGTCGTGATGCGACTGCGGACGATTCCCGGGATCGGCCTGGCCGCCGACGAGGCCTTCCTAAGTGTGGAACCTCAAAATGGAGAAGATCGGAACGGTCCAACATGCCGGAAGGCCAGAGCTTCAACGTGCTCACCGTGACCGAACGCGGGCGAGACGCTGCCCAGCGCGCGGCGGTCGACGCCGGCCACGTCCCCGAGCAGCAGACGTGGACCGGACTGGTGAAACCCGCCGGGCCTTCTGCCGAGCGCTGTTCGATGTCTACCTCGGTGAGCGGCATTGTCAACTTGGTGTGAACAGTGCGCTGCTCCGCCTCGAGGTCGTTCGCCCTCGCTCGTTCAGCACGCACACGTCGCCGCATCCCCTTCGACGAACGCCCGCCCTCGGAGCACGCGGTGGTGCCTCGACCGGAGTAGATGTCGCCCGACTCGGAAGAGATTCAGCACGAGTCCGTGGACCGAGAGAAATCGCTGCGCGTGCGCAGCGGATTTGAACCGGCGCATCTGTCGCTCGCGCTGTCGCGTCGGTTGATGCGACACCTCTGCGCGATTGTTCGCGTATCGGTCCGTGCGATGGGCGACGGACGGCATGACCGCTCGGTGCGCAGCCCTGTAGCTGCTCAGCTTGTCGGTGACCAGCCGCCCAGGCTGACGCTCTTGGCCCTTCAACAGCTTGCGGAAAAAACGTTTGGCAGCCCGGCAGTCACGACGCGACTGGACGAGGATATCGAGGACGTCGCCATCGTGATCGACGGCACGCCAGAGATAGTGCCGCCGTCCCTGGATGGTGACGAAGACCTCGTCCAGGTGCCAAGTGTCGCCCCGCCGGCCCTGTCGACGCTTGAGCCGGCGAGCGTATGCTGAACCGAACGTGAGGCACCATAGCCGGATCGCTTCGTAGGACACCGTGACGCCGCGTTGGGTCAGGAGATCTTCGACATCGCGAAAGCTCACACCGAAACGGTGATACAGCCAGACAGCGTGGCTGATGATCTCGGGGGGAAAGCGGTATCCGTGGTAGGGCGTTGTTGCATGAATCGGAACTAGCCCGCGCCGGCGGCTGGAACCCGGCGCCGCCGCCCGCGGCCGGATCGCCCATCTCACCACGTTCTTCGGCCGCGCCGCGCCGGCCGCCGCGCTGACCACCTATCAGATCCGCCAGTATCAACTCGCCCGGCGCGCCGCCGGGGCGGCCACCGGCACCATCAATCGCGAGACCTCGGCCCTCCACCGCATGGGCACCCTCGCCGTCCACTGGGGCTGGCTCGACACCGTGCCCGGCTTCTCCGACCGCCTGCGGGAGAATCCCCCTCAACAAGTTGACAATGCCCTCGGCAGGCCTGCGGAATCGAACATCGCGGCAGACTATCGCTCGCGCGCGTTGTCGCTCGGGCGCGCGCCTTCTTCAGGCGGCTTCGACCCCCCGTAGACGAACGCTTCCAGCTCGCCGTGGACGCGTTCGATCGTACCGGCGGACGGCGCTGCGGTGAATGCCGACACTAGCAGCGCCGTCCCGCCGTTCACGAGCAAGCCCCAGATGGCGCCATGCATCCCCAGTGGATGGGGCGTCACGACCAGCGTCACGTACAGCGTCACGAGACCGGCCGCGATGCCGGCGACGACGCCGGCCCGGGTGAGCGTCCGGCGGCCCGGGAAACAGACGCCGGCCAGACCCGGCAGCAACTGGAGGGCGCCGGCGCCCGACAGCGTGATGAGCACGACCAGGAGGTCGAAGGTACTGACGGTCAGGACGTAGCCGACGGCGAGGAGCAGCACGACGAACAGCCGTCCCACCTGTAGGTAATGCGCTTGACCCGCGCCGGGCCGGACGTAGCGGCGATAGATGTCGTGGGTGAGGATGGTCATGTTCGAGTGGAGAATGGAGTCGAGGGTCGACATCGCAGCGGCGACGGCGCCGGCCAGGATCGCGCCGGTCAGCCATGGCGAGACGTGCGCGAAGAGCAGCTCCGGGAAGATCCGGTCGGGGATGTCCAGGTCCGGCATCGCCACCGCGCCGCCGAGGCCGACGAGCGCCGTCGGGATATAGAGTGTCATCAGGTAGATCGGCGTCGTCGCCCCGAGCGCCTTCAGCGTCTTCGCGTCGACCGCCGTGTAGTAGCGGATGAGCATGTGGGGCTGCAGGATGATGCCGAACGACAGCGTGGCGATCATCCCGATCCACATGCCGGGCGTGAAGAACCCGTTGGGGCCGGGCAGCGCGAGCAGATCGGGGCGCTGTGCGGCGACTTCCCGCCAGAGCTGGAGCGGCCCGCCGAACAGCTCGTACGAGAGCACGATCGCGCCAACCCAGACGGCGGCGTACATCCAGATCCCCTGCAGCACGTCGGTCCAGTAGACCGCCCGCAGCCCGCCCGCGATCAGGTAGAACGCAGCCACGATCAGCAGCAGCAAGGTCCCACGCTCGAACGAGACGCGCCCTCCGGTGGCGACGGTGATGATGTAGCCGAGCCCCTGCGCCTGAACCTGGATGTACAGAATGGTGAAGACCACCGATACGAGCGCGACGGTGACCCGCACGAGTTCCGACTCGTAGAAGTCCGCCAGCAGGTCGGCCGGTGTGACGTAGCCGAACGCCTTGCCGAGCGCCCAGATACGCGTGCCGAGGACATAGGTGATCGCGCCGGCGAGCAGCGTCCACGCGCCCGCCGCCCAGAAGCCGATGCCGTGCGTGTAGAAGAACCCGGCCGAACCGAGGAAGGCGAAGGCCGAATGGAACGTCGCGACAATGGTCAGGTAGAGGACGATGAAACCGGCCTTCCGGCCGTAGAGCATGAAGTCCTCCACGTCAACCGTCAGACGCCGGTTCGCGAGCACGCCGAGGAGGAGGGTCACGCCCAGATACGCGGCGATCAGGGTGGTCGCGACTTCCCAGGTCTCCATCAGGGTTTCCTCTTGCTGGATCGCCTGCTGCTAGACCCGCCGGCGCCAGACCCAGATCAGGATGCCGATCAACGCAACGTACACCGCGAGCAGCACCGCGTAGAGGAAAGGCGCCCCGAAGAGCCACGGCTCGGTGCGGTTAAGCACCGTGTGCGTCACCGGCGGCAGGGCAAGGAGGAAGATCGCCAGAAATGCAACAGTGGCGATCCGGCCGTCGCGGGTCCGGGGAATCAGGTGCGAGCGTCGGGGCGCACGTATCGGCACAACAGGCTAGAAGCGTGTCCGAGAAATGAGTGACAGGCTCCTTGAAGGATAACTCTAGAACATATTCCGCGAACTTTCGCCTAGCAGTCCGTGGTGAAAGTCCGTCTGCATTCGACGAGCGATGCATCCTCGTGGCCTGCGTTGCTCCTCCATCAAATACAGGCGGTATTCTCGGTCGTCGCGCCTTGCCCGCGAGGCGCCTCGCTCGTCTCGGTGCAGCGCCCGACTTTCACCACGGACTGCTAGTGCCGACCTCGCCGTCTGTGCCCGCCTGCCCGCCCCGGCTTTCGCACGCCCGCCGGCCATCGGACTGGGGGGCATCACCTGCGTCATCAGATCATCGTCCCATGCACCGTCCACCATCATGTGGGCCAACGCGCCCAGTTCAACCGCCTCGATCAGGTTGTGCGTGAGATACGCATAGAGACCCGGCTGCCGGAACGTGTAGACCACCGCACCGGCCGACCCTCCACGGATGAACCAGGTTTCCAGCCCGTGGGCCGGGGGATCGGCGAAGGACCCCTGTTCCCACACGAAGTCGCCATGACCACCGATCAGATGCGGCCGTGAGTCTCGGTTGGCCTGGGGTCGCGTGGCGCAGAGCTTGTCATTGGCCTACACTGCCAGCGACAGGTTCACGTTGACAATGCCGGACGACGTTCAGTACGCGAGCGCGATGCGTGTCGTTGATCGAGTCGTGTGGACGCGGCGCAGCGCTTGGTTCGGGCCGCTCATCACGCTTGGCCTTTTGGGCGCAGGTGGTTGCAGCTGGGGCGATGACGCCACATCCACCGGCCCCAGCGCCGAGCGCGCGCCGGCGAATGCGCCGCCCGGCCTGACGCTGGACGCCTTCCAGACCGCCGACGCACCCTGCTACGACCGGTCCGCGCAGCCGCAGACTGCGGTCGTCGATACTCACCTGCACTTCCGGCCGTTCGGTGGACCCGCCATCCCGTTCGAGGAGGTCGTGGAGTATCTCGCGACGACTGGCGTACTGTTCGCCAACGTCTACGGCATCGGCCAGATGCTGCCCGCAGCGTCCTCCTGCACGTACTACCTGGACTGCCCGGGCACGGTGGTGACGTCGACGTTGAAGAACGACTTCGTCAACGCCGCCAACGTCGTCACGAAGACGCCGGAGGGTGTCCACCTGACGCTTGCGATGACATTCCCGGATCTGTCGGATCCGGACTCGGTCCTGGCCGGGATGGAACTCCTGGAACGGGAGTATCCGGGCGAGTTCCGATGGATGGGCGAGGTCAATCTTGTCAAGCAGGCCCTATTTGCCAACGGGCACGAGCCGGTGCCGCTGGCCACGATCAGCGACTGGAGCGGCTTCATGAACGTGTTGCAGGCACGGGGCGTCCCGCTCGCCATCCACTCGGACCTGGGCGACGACGACAACCCGACCCGGTTCCTGCCGGTGATGGAGGAGGTCCTGCGCCGGTACCCGGACAATGCGATCATCTGGGTCCATATGGGCCTGTCCCGCGAGCTGACCGGGATGGACCCCGCCCGACACATCGCGCTGATGACATCGATGCTGGAGCGCCATGCCAACCTGATGCTGGACCTCGCGTGGCGGGTGCTCGACGACGCCTACTTCTCGACGCCGGAGGGGCGGGCGCTGTACGTGCCGTTCTTGAACGCGCACTCGGAACGGATTCTCCCTGGCACCGACTTTCTGGCGTCGCGCGAGAAGGATCTGGAGGTCTACCGCACGGAGCTGGAGGTCACGGGCCGCATTCATCGGTATCTGGACGACGACGCCTTCCGGAACATCGCCCTCGGGCAAAACTACTTCCGGCTGCTGGGCCTGGAGTACGACGCGCCGCTCGTCTGCGAAGGATGAGCCGGCGCGGCCCCAAGACAGGTGGCGTCCCACCATTAAAGCGCTATGGGGGTCTCCATCTAACCGGAGCCGTCCAGGTCAGCGTTTCTCCACGGACGGGTCGCTGCGGGGCGATCCAGGCTCGGTGGGTGCCCGCGCGCCAGCGGCGGTATGGGCGGTACTGCCCGGGGCCGCTTGGTGGCGATGAGATTCCGGTAGCGCACCGGGTCGTGGGCGACGGCGAGCTCGAGCACTCGGTAGAACACCATCCCACGGCTGCGGGAGTGGCGGCGGTTGAAGCGAAACACGAACTCATTGAGATAGCTCGCCAGGTGTGCGGTACGCACCGAGCCCTGGTGGGTACCCAGCAGCCACCGCTTGGCCAACGAGGCGACCCGGTGAACCGCGGGCAGCAGCACGCCGGGGTCCTCCCCGCGGTTCTGGGCGGCGCGCTGGCTGCGCCGGTCGTGGACGTAGCCGAGCCGCTCCAGCCCGCGGTAGCCCTGCCAGCTGTGTGTCTCGAATTCTCAATTCTCTGGCTGAATCCAGGCTTGAGGCAACGTTGCGTGGCGCCTGACGTCTGACCTACGCTGTCTCGCGCATGAAGGCCCTCCTGCTCACCCTGCTTCACCTGACCGTCATGACCGCGACGCTGTGTGGCCCCGGTGGCGTGCGAGCGGTGATCGCGGAGAATCTTCTGCTCAAGCAGCCACTGATCGTCTTGCGCCGTCCTCGCCGGCGGGCGCCGCACCTGACAGCGAATGACCGGCTGCTGTTCGGATTCGGGTCACTCTTCCTCAGCCCAGGACGGATCCGAAAGGTTGCCATCGGCGTACGCCCCTCGACGCTCCTGGCGTTTCATCAGGCATTGGTGCGTCGCAAGTACCGCCGACTGTTTTCGTCGAGCGAGTGCCCGAAGAAGCCCAGACCGAAGGGGCCGAGCGAGGCACTCATCCAGGCCATCGTCGAGCTCAAGTCGCGTACTCCTCGGTTCGGCTGTCCACGGATTGCGCGCATCATCTCGCGAACGTTCGGGGCCAACATCGATAAGAACGTCGTGTACCGCGTGCTGTCGACACACTATCGCCCCATCCCGGGCGGAACCGGGTCCTCGTGGTTGTCGTTCATCGGACACACGACAGACAGCCTGTGGAGTGTGGACCTCTTTCGATGCGAGTCCATCGTGCTCCGGAGCGACTGGGTGCTCGTGGTCATGGACCAATTCACGCGCCGCCTCGTCGGAGTCGGCGTGCACCGCGGTCCGGTCAATGGCGCCGACCTCTGCCGCATGTTCAACGCCGCCATTCATGGTCGGGGCGCCCCGCGACATCTCAGCACCGATCATGATCCGCTGTTCGAGGCGCATCGTTGGACAGCGAACCTGCGGATTCTGGAGATCGACGAAATCAAGACCGTGCCTCATGTGCCCAGGTCTCACCCATTCGTGGAGCGCCTGATCGGAACGACGCGGCGAGAATGTCTCGACCATGTGCTGTTCTGGAATGCCCGTGATCTTGAACGGAAACTTGCCGACTTCCAGGCCTACTACAACGAGGTACGCAGCCACGCGTCGTTGAAGGGCCACACGCCGTCGACCTTCGCCGGCGGCCACATGGTGGCCCGTGCCGAACTGAACAGTGTCCGTTGGGTCTCCCACTGCCGGGACTTGGTTCAGCTCCCAGTGGCGGCCTGACAACGAATTCGAGACGGACAGGAGCCGACTTGGCGGCACGCGGGCGGAGCCGAGGCCGCCTGCTCGAACTCGTCGCGCGCGCCGGCGCCCAGGGCGCCGATCAGGGCGATACGACGACGATCGCGGAGACGGTCACCACGACGGCCGAAGAGCTCGAAGCCGTGGCGGTGGCGACCGACGGGCACACGGCGATCATCGACGAGGTCGTGGCCGACAAGGGATACCACAGTAATCAGACGCGGGTGGATCTCGCGACACTCGATCTGCGGACCTATATCGCGGAGCCCGATCGCGGCCGGCGCAACTGGACGCACCAGGCGGCGGCGCGCGACGCGGTGTACGCGAATCGTCGACGCATCCGAGGCGTGCGTGGGTTGGCCTTGTCGCGTCGACGGAGTGAGTATCTCGAACGACCGAATGCGCATCTCTATGAACCCGGTGGGATGCGGCGCACGCATCTGCGAGGGCACACCAACATCCTGAAACGTTTACCCGTCCATATCGGCGGCTTCAATCTGGGCCTCTTGACGCGGTCGCTCGTCGGCGTCGGCACGTCGCGGAGCCTGCAGGGCCACCTGGCGACGATTGTGGCGCTCGTCATCGCGCTGTGGACGCGCGTGGAGCGCCGCTGGCGCGACCACCACACGCCATCCGACGATCAGGCGTCCGTTTTTACGCCGAATCATCGTTTCGAGCTGCTACCTGTTGGCGCGTCAGAAGGCGACCTTTCACCATGATGGTATGGACTCCTCCCGGTTCCGATGCGGCATGATGTGCCGCATCAGCTGATGCCCATCAGTCACAACCAGGAGGAAACCGAAATGGATGCTACGACAGTGGCCGTTGACCTGGCAAAGTCCGTGTTCGAGCTGGCGATCGCCAATGCCCGGTGGCGCGTGTGGTCGCGCCAGCGACTCAACCGCGCACGGTTCGCCCGCTTTCTCGCGCAGACGCCGCCGACCCATGTGGTGATGGAGGCGTGTGGCACCGCCCACTACTGGGGGCGGGTTGCCCAGCAACACGGCCATCGCGTCACCCTCGTGCCCCCGGCGTACGTGCGGCCCTACGTGCGGCGCAACAAGACGGACCGGGCGGATGCGGAGGCGATCCGCGAGGCGATCCGGTCGGGCGAGATACCCCGTGTCCCGGTGAAGCGGGTCGAGCAGCAAGCGCTCGTGGCGCTGCACCGGGTGCGCGAGCAGTGGATGACGACGCGGACGGCGCGCATCAATGTGTTACGCGGGCTCTTGCGGGAACAGGGGCTGCTGCTGCCGGCGGGGGCCTGTGCGGCGCTGCGGGCCTTGCCTGTGCTGCTCGACGAGGCGGCCACCGTGTTGCCGAGGCATCTGCGGCAGGTGCTCACGAGCGTCCACGAGGAAGTGCGGGCGATTGAGGCTCGGATTGCCGGCCTGGAACGGGAATTGCGCGCCCTGGCCGACGCCGACCCCGTCGTGATGCGACTGCGGACGATTCCCGGGATTGGGCTGTTGACCGCCACGGCCCTCGTCGGCACCGTCGGGCACATCCACGCATTCCGGCGCGCGCGCCAGTTTGCCAGCTGGCTCGGCCTGACGCCGCGCGAGTACTCGAGTGGGCAGCGGCGGCGCCTCGGGGGGATCAGTAAACGCGGGGACGTGTATCTCCGGTGCTTGCTCACCCACGGCGCGCGCGCGGTGCTCGCGTCGGCCCACCGGCGCCGGGCGGCCCAGCAGCCCCTCACGCGTCTGCACCACTGGGCGATGACGGTGCACGCGCGGCGCGGCTACAACAAAGCCACGATTGCCGTGGCGAACAAACTCGGCCGACTCGTTTGGGCGGTTTGGCACAAGGATGTGCCCTGCGCACTGCCGGACGCGGCGTAACCCGAGCTACACCTCCACGCGAGATGCTGAGCGAGTGACCCTGACATGGCCCTTCGGTCCGACCGGCACCGCATCAGGCCGATAGCAGCCCTGGCGCTCGACGCCGGCACCACGATTGGCCCGCGGTGCGCGACTATCCATGTTGGCCAGGAGGCAAAGGCTCTCCACGGACAGGCCGGATATACGACCGCAACCGACGCGAAGGACCGACCGTCACGACCCACTCGCTTGATCACCGGGAGGAGTCCATATACGGACTGCTAGCGCGGAGAGCGCCTCCGGCCGTCGCGGAGATCCCACGCAGTCTGCCGCGCCCGCAGCGGCGTGTTGAGAAACGTCACGAGGGGCGCGAGCGCGCGAAAGGTGCGCAGGAGCGCTGGGTAGAAGCGTGGGCTGCAGGCGAGGTCGGCCGGAAACTGGCGCCCGGCGAAAAACTGCTGGTACCGCAGGTATTCGGCAGCCGGATGATCCGCGCGATAACCGCGCGGCACGCGGGCCAGGCAGGCGCCGTCGAGTCGCCCGGCCGCCCGGCGGAAGGCCGGTGCGGTGACGACGCGGTAGAAGGCGCGGTGATGGGCGGCGATGTGTGCCCGGATGGCCTGTAGATCCGGGCTCGACGGCCTGTAGAGCCCGCCGCCGATCCACACCCCCCGCGGCGCGATTTCGAAGTACAGGCCAGCCCCGGCGTGGCGGGCGACCCCCCGTGGCGGAAAGTACGCGGCCGCGTTGATCTTCAGCGGCGCCTTGTTCGCGCTGAAGCGGGTGTCCCGGTAGATCCGGAACAGAGACACCTTCGGGGCCGACACGAGGTCGGGCGCGAATGCCGGCAGGTCCCGTGCCAGCCATTCCAGCGTCTCGATCATCGGCGCGCGCACGTGGACTTCGTAGTCGGCCTTGCGGGCGCGGAACCACTCGCGCTCGTTGTTCCGCTGGAGCGCCCGGAGGAATGCCAGCGCCTTGCGCGTAAAGGGAGACGTCACGGAGTGATTCCCTTGCAGTCCTCTTCTTGCCTGTCACCTGACCCGGTCAATGCCCGTCCTTTGGGCGCTGTGACGCCCCGTGCCAAGTAGTGTTTCAGCAACATCCTTATCTCTCATCCGTGCATCTGCCCTGCGCTCCCTCGCTGTGTACGTCGTCAAACCAATCCGGACCACTGAGGCTGTTTGGGAAGAGACACTTCCCGCCGTTGTGCCGCGTGATGCGGCGTCCTCAGATTCTCTCGCCGTCGTGCGGTTAACGTCCGCTGCTTGATCGGCTCCCGACGGGCCAGGATCGCTGGCCGCCGCCCGTGGTAGACGTCGGCGGGCGTGACGTTGTCCAGGGACTCATGATAGCGCCGGTGATTGTACGCGTCCACGAAGCCTGCCAGAGCGCGTTCGAGGTCCCCCGGGCGGAAGTACTTCTCGAGCTTCACGACGTTCTTCATCGACCGGTGATAGCGTTCGATCTTCCCCTGCGTCATCGGGTGATACGGCGCACCCCGTGTGTGCGTCAGACCGTGCGTGTCCAGGTAGTCCGCGAGTTCCTGCGAAACATAGCAGGGGCCGTTATCGCTGAGCAGGCGCGGCCGATGGACGACCCGCACGCGGTCCACGCCGGCCTGGGCCCGGGCGAGGTCGAGCGTCTCGGTGACATCCGACGCCTGCCTTGACGTCCGCAGCGTCCACGCGAGGATGTAGCGCGAGTAGTCGTCGAGCACCGTCGACAGGTAGTACCAGCCCCAGCCGACGACCTGCCGGTACGTGAAGTCGGTTTGCCAGAGTTCGTTGGGCCGATGCGTCGGATGCGCGAAGGTCTTGCCCGCCGAGAGCACCACGTAGGCCGGACTCGTGATCAGGTCCTCGGCGCGGAGGATGCGATACACGCTGGATTCCGAGAGAACGTGGGCCTCCCGATCCGTGAACTGCCAGGCGAGCTCGCGGGGGGATTTCTCGGGATCGGCCAACGCCGCCGCGACCACCCGCCCGCGGACGCGCGGGGGGATGCGATTCCAGTGCCGGCGCCCGGCCGACGGTGCGGGTGCCAAGCCCGCCGGGCCGGCCCTCGTGTACCGGCGATACCACCCGTAGAACGTGGACCGGTGCACGCCGAGTTGCCGCAGCGTGCGCCGTGCGGACAGATCCGAGTCCTCGACGAGGCGGATGACCTCGCGTTTCTCAGGTGCCGTCAGTCGCACGTATCGTCCCCCGAGTCGGACGCCACGAGACTTTTTTTAAGTATGCGATTCTCGAGCACGGTCTCGGCTACGACCTGCTTGAGCTGGCTGTTCTGGCGGCGCAGGTCTTGGACTTCCGTTGACGTCGCTTCGCGCGCCGTATCGCCCAGCAGCCGTTTCTTGCCGGCCTCGAGGAACTCCTTGCTCCAGCGGTCGTACAGATTCGGCGCCAGGCCTTCGCGGCGGCAGAGCGCCGCGAGGCTCTCTTCCCCGCGCAGCCCCTCCAAGACGATCCGAATCTTTTCTTCGGCCGAGAACTTCCGGCGGGTGCGCCGCCGAATCTCCCGAACCACCTTCTCCGTCGATCCTGCCTTCACCATGGGGACCCTCCTCCCCTGGCAGGAAAGTGTCTCTTAACTCACGGCCTCACGTGGTCCACTTTGGTCTGACGCCGAACAGCGGGAAGGTCGAATCCCATCAGCCCGAAGAGCGATGTCAGAAACCCCTCGGCCTGGCGGAGCGGCAGGTGGAAAATGAGCCGGAGGGTCAGTGCGGTTTCGATGGCAAGTTCAGAGTACTTGAACTGCCCTCCGCGTGTGCCAACGACGGCGGGTTTCCACGTGGCCACGGCCGTTGGTGACACCCATACGGTTACATCGCCCCGTCGAACAGCTGAAATGCTAGTTTTTGTTGGCAGCTTCGCCGCTGTAATGCCGGCGGTATCTTGTGCATAGCCGGACCGGATCGCGGCCTGAGCACCGTGGAGATCCTTCCGTTATGCATAGGAGGGCATCATGAGGAGTGTGCTGTGAGCGAGCCTGAGGAAGATTTCGCCGCCCTATTCGAAGCGTCGGTCAAGGCGACGCAGTACGAGAGGGGACAGACCGTCGAGGGTACGATCGTCGCGATCGGCCGAGAGGTGGCGTTCGTCAATGTCGGTGGCAAGGGCGAGGCCCTTATCGAGATTGCCGAATTGAAGAACACCGACGGTGTGCTCGAGGTCGCGGCCGGCGACCGCATCCAGGCGACGGTGGTGTCGACCGCGGGAGGGTTGACACTCTCCCGGAGGCTGGTGCGCGGGGCCGCCACTGCGCGGCAGCTCAGTGACGCGTTCCAGGCCGGTCTTCCGGTGGAAGGCAAGGTCGAACGGACAGTGAAAGGCGGATACGAGGTGCGCATCGCCGGCGAGCGGGCGTTCTGTCCGATGTCTCAGATCGACACCGTTCGGACCACGGACCCGGCGACGCACGAAGAGCGCGTTTACACGTTCCGGATCATCGAGTACAAGCAAGGCGGCAAGAACCTCGTCGTCTCGCGACGTGCGCTTCTCGAGGAGGAGCAGCGGGCGAGCGCCACCGAAATCAGGGGATCGATCGTTGCGGGCGCGGTACTGGCGGGGCGGGTCATCTCGGTGCACGACTTCGGCGCCTTCGTTGACCTGGGGGGCGGCGTGCAGGGTCTGCTCCACGTCTCCGAGATGGGGTGGTCCCGTGTGTCGGACACGTCGCAGGTCGTCGCACCAGGAGAGGAGATCACCGTCAAGGTGCTGCGTGTGGACGACGACACGCAGAAGATCGCACTCGGGCTGAAGCAGCTCGCCGAGAATCCGTGGTCGAAGGTCAACGCCACCTACGAGGTCGGCCAGGTGCGCGCCGGTCGCGTCACGCGCATTGCGGAGTTCGGCGCATTCGTCGAGCTGGAACCGGGAGTTGAAGGCTTGGCGCACGTCTCCACGTTCGCCCCGACGGGCCGACGCGAGGAGTGGTCCCGGTCGGTCCCCGTGGGGATGACCGGCGCCTTCGAGATCCTGAGCATCGATCCCAAGCAGAAGAGGATCGGCGTCACGCTCGTTGAGGAGGGTTCGGCACGGGCCGGCGGGACGGTGTCGTCTGAGTCCGCAATCGTGCGGGGCGCGCGCCTCACGGGCAAGGTCGAGCGTCACGAGAAGTTCGGCGTGTTCGTGTTCCTCGCCCCGGGTCGCATCGGCCTCATGCCCTTGAGCGAGACAGGCGTGACCAGGGAAGCTGACGTTGTGAAAGCGTTTCCCGTCGGCACCGACGTCGAGGTCGTCGTCATCGAGGTGGATCCGTCTGGCCGCCGCATTCGTCTCAGCCGCAAAGCGGTTCTGGATGCGCAAGAGGCCGAGGAACTACGCGAGTACACCGAACGCACGGATGCGGCGCCGGCGAAGGGGTTCGGATCGCTCGGCCACAAGCTCCGCGGTGTACTTGGGCCGCGGGAGAAGTGAGGTCGCCTGCGGCATTTCTCGGCTGACTGATGGGACAATACGGGTTCGCGACCCTGCTGCTCTTGGGAGCGATGAGATGAGGCCGATTCACGAGTCACACACGAGCGCCGTTGAGGCGCTCCCGTTCGACAATACCTACGCGCGCGAGCTCGAGGGGTTCTACGTGCCGTGGCCCCCCGCTACCGTGCCGGCACCGCTGCTGCTCCGCCTCGACGTGCGCCTCGCTGAAGAGCTCGGGCTTGCCGTCGACGCGCGGGACGCAGGCCGTGCGGCGCGTGTCTTTTCCGGAAACGAACTGCCGGCCGGGACCTTATTCGTGGGCCGGTGGTAAGCCTGAACGCGCGGTTACGGTTACCAGCTTGGCACCCGTGTCCCGAAGAGCTCACCTGCGGCGGGTCGACCTGCAACTGTGCTCGCGTCGATGAGGTGACGCGGCGTGGCGAGAATACAATCGGCCCATGATAATCAACGATGTGCACTGCCATTTCTTCTCCCAGCATTTCTTTGAGACGCTCGCATTGGAAGTGAAGGATCTGCCGCCAGGCGATTCTGCGCTTACGGTGACGAGCCGGCTCGGGTGGGATCCTCCCGGGACACCCGAGACGCTCGCGGATCGCTGGGTGGCGGAACTGGACCGGCACGGCGTCGCCCGCGCCGCGCTCCTCGCGAGCGTGCCGGGGGATGAGCCGTCGGTGGCCGCGGCGGTCGCGCGGTATCCTGGGCGATTTGCCGGATTCTTTATGCTGGATCCGACGCGCGAGGGCGCCGCCGCCCGCATCGAGCGGGCCGTCACCGAGTTGAGTCTACGGTGTCTCTGTCTCTTCCCGGCCATGCACCGTTACCGGGTGGACGACAATCGCGTGCTCCAGGTTTTCGAGCTGGCTGCGGCTCACCCGGGAACGGCGGTGTTCGTGCACTGCGGTGTCCTGTCGGTGGGCGTCCGCAAGAAGCTCGGGCTCGCCAGTCGGTTCGACATCCGACTGGGCGACCCCCTCGCGGTGCAGGTCGTGGCGTCGGCGTTTCCGCGCCTGCCGGTCATTATTCCGCACTTCGGTGCTGGATTGTTCCGCGAGGCGCTGCTGGCGGCGGATCTGACCCCGAACATTTATCTCGATACGTCCAGCTCCAATGCCTGGATCAAGTACTACACCGGCCTCACGCTCCCCGATGTGTTCCGTCGCACTCTCGACGTCATCGGGCCCGACCGCCTGCTCTTCGGCTCTGACTCGTCGTTCTTTCCCCGCGGCTGGCAGCGCGGGGTTTTCGACGCTCAGAGGGCCGCCCTCGAGGCGATCGGTACGGACGAGACGACGCAACAGAAGATTTTTAGCGGCAACTTCGACAGGCTGTTTAACTGAGACTGATCTTGATCTGAACACTTTCTAGTAAGTTCGCTACGCGAGCCGCGAGCTGTGGGCCCAGCCGCAGGCAACGCCGGCATGGTTTTGACTGGGGTGGGGCGTAGCATGGTTCCAGTCTCACATCAGCGCGTGAGTCGGGATCAAAGTATCTGCCGAACATCGCCGGTTCGGTCATCAAGAGTATCTCGTCGAATTTCATTACGGTGGCTTCGTCTCTAGATCGACATCGTGCACGACCCCTGTTTCATGAGGCCGAGCCAACGGAAATAACGTCGTCAGGCCACCATGTTCACGTCGCGAGAACCCGCGCTAGCTTGAGCAGCTCCGGGGCTAAGCGCTTCTGCGCGCCCGCAACCTCGGCGAGCGGCGTGCTGGTGATCTCACCCTTGACGAGCCCGACCAATACGCCGTGCTCACCGCGAGCCAGGCCGTCGGTCGCCGCGGCTCCCAGTCGCGTCCCGAGCAGACGGTCAAACGCACCCGGCGCGCCGCCGCGCTGCACGTGCCCCAGCGTCGTCACACGCAGATCGAAGCCCGCAGCGTCCCGATACTCCGCGAAATGTCGCGCCATGGCAGCGGCATTGTAACGCGCGCCTTCGGCGACGACCGCGATGGCGTGCGCTTTGCCACGCTCGTAGACCCGCCGAAATTCAGTAGCCACTTGATCCGGTTCCATTTCGACTTCCGGAATGAGCACAACCTCGGCTCCTCCGGCGATGCCGGCCATCAACGCGAGATAGCCGCAGCCGCGGCCCATCACTTCGACGAGAAAGGCCCGCTGGTGCGAGGACGCCGTCGTCTTCAGCCGGTCGATCGCCTCGAGCGCGATGTTCAGTGCCGTGTCGACGCCAATGCTGATGTCAGATCCGTTTAGATCGTTGTCGATGGTCGACGCCACACCGACGACTGACACGCCCATCTTCGCGAGCGCGTGCGCACCGGCCTGCGATCCATTGCCCCCTATCACGACGAGGGCGTCGATACCCCGGTGCTCCAGAGCCTCAACGGCCCGGCGACGTGTCTCTTCGACCGCAAACTCCGGACACCGCGCACAACCGAGCATCGTACCGCCCTGCTGAATCACACCGCCGACATCGCGGGCGTTCAGTGGCGTCATAGAACCCGCTACGAGTCCCGCGTAGCCGCGGCGAACCCCGAAGACCTCCCAGCTCTTGTCCAGCCCGGTACGGACGACCGCCCGAATCGCCGCATTCATCCCCGCTGCATCGCCACCGCTTGTGAGCACCGCGATTCGCTTCATGAATGCAACCGCCTTGGCGAATCCGTCACCTATTCACGACCGTGTTCATGATGCCGCTGTGGTCAGTCTCCCACGGATCCCCGTTCACTGCGACCCAGACTTTCTGTGTGGTCATGAAGCACCTCGCTCTCGGCACCGGAAGCTCCGCCTCAGGCGGCCTGCTGTTCCATGTCGGCGTATTTCGAGACGTCTCCTCATAATGTACTGATGGCTGGCCTCGTCGTGGTGAGCTTTCTGCTCAGCCTCGGGCTCCCTCACATCCTCGTGCCAAGCTCGGAGGTCGAGCTAGGAGAGGTTGAGTATCATGGACACCTGTAACCCGCGGCTCGACGGATTACGAGACCTAGAACTTTTCCAGGACCGCGTGTACGTGCTCTAGCAGTCCGTGGTGAAAGTCGGGCGCTGCACCGAGACGAGCGAGGCGCCTCGCGGGCAAGGCGCGACGATCGAGAATACCGCCTGTATTTGATGGAGGAGCAACGCAGGCCACGAGGATGCATCGCTCGTCGAATGCAGACGGACTTTCACCACGGACTGCTAGGCGTTTCAGAAGAAATCCAAGAACGGCATCGCCACGCCGCAGCCGGACCGGGCCGACACGACCTCTAGGACGCCAGGCTCGAGTCCCTTCAGCGGTTTGCCGCTCACGTGCAACGGGATGGCCGAGACGACGCCAATGCTCAATTAGCCAGGTTGGACAGCGAGTAGAGGGTTTGGGGGGGGGGGGGGGGGGGGGTAGACACCAGATCGACTTTTCGACCAAGGGGCAGCCCTCTGGCGGTTACGTCGGGCGCACGACCCTCAGATCTGATAGAATGGTTATGTCGGTGGAATCTTGCTACATGCTGTGCTGCCTCTGGGCGTAACGAGCCTCTCCTGACTCGCTCCTCCTGACGTTCTGCTTAGCTGCGAGACGAAATCCACCCGCTGGTCCGCTCTGGACTGTCAGAAACTGTGCACCGCGCACGCGGTGCCGATTGTCGCAAGTGCGACAGAGGAGTCAGTGTTATGAGTCGAAAATTGTACGTTGGAAACCTCCCGTATGAAACCGGGGAAGCCGAGCTCCAGGAGCTATTCGCGCGCGCGGGAACGGTCGAATCCGTCAAGGTGATGCGCGACATGGCTACCGGCCGGGCGCGGGGGTTCGCGTTCGTGGAAATGAGCACGGACGAAGAAGCACAAAAGGCCATCACCGAGCTGCATGAATACCAGCTCGGCGGTCGCGGCCTGACGGTCAACGAAGCGCGCCCGAAGCCGGCGTACTCCGGCGGCGGGGGCGGGTTCGACGGGGGCAATTCACGTCGCCGCCGGTCCGAGCCGCGCTGGTAGGCAGTCAGCGAGAATGTCGGGGCGACGGGACAGATGTTCTGTTGCTCGACACTCGGTTTCAGAAGCACGATTCAGCGCCAAGACGGCGCGTTAACGTATACTGGGAAGTCTCGCTTTCCTGAGCTCTGCGGCCATTGTGGCCTTCAGCCCTCACCAAAGCATGTTCTTGGAGGGCTGTAACGTGGTCCGTCGTCCCGATGACCTAAACGCTTTCGAATTCGTCGTGTTATCTGGGCTTCGTGCTGCTCAACTGATACGTGGCTGTACACCGAGAATCGAGGGCACGCACAAGGCCATCGTGACGGCGCAAATTGAGGTGGCGGCTGGCAAAGTAGTGCGAGCGACCAACGCGAGCGTCGTTCCGGTCGAGTGATCACGCGTATGATGACCTCGTGGGCAGCACACAGGACACCGAAGCCCGGGCGTGCGATGAAAGGCCGAATCACGCACCTGTCGCACGGGCGGTTTTGCGGCGTCATCCGAGCGACCGATGGGCAGAACGTCTTCTTT
This sequence comes from Vicinamibacterales bacterium, assembly GCA_965197865.1. Taxonomy (GTDB): domain Bacteria; phylum Acidobacteriota; class Vicinamibacteria; order Vicinamibacterales; family CAVVIG01; genus CBDANZ01. The sequence continues at coordinate 92,496 of CBDANZ010000004.1, read as the reverse complement.
CACGGCCGCGATCTTGAAGGTACCAAGTACAACGACGTGGCGCTCGGTCGGTCCGTTAGCTTCGAGCTCATTGCCGACCAGGTTAGCGGACCCCGCGCGGCGCGAGTCCGAGTAGCGGGCGCACCGTCCGCCGCGAGCAAGAAGAGTCCGCCCAGGGCGTCTGCTCGCCAGGTCGGCCCGCAGGGCCCTGTCGATCCACGGGTCGAGATAAAGTAGGAGCACAGGTCGGCATCCAAGAGCAAACATTGCGCGGTCGGCGCAATGCTCTCGCCGGTGGCGCGGTGGCCTTCGTCCCGTTTTTTTGATCCTTCCAGCGAACGCCCGTCATGAATGGGCGATTATTTAGATTCAGAATTCCAAGTCATCCGTACGGTCGAATCTCCGGTGAACGTCGTGGGGTCGCACGTGACGATGAAGATCTGCGTTGACTCGTCATTCTCGATCTTCGGCTGGTCGGCGACTGGCCGACCTGGCGGGTGCGCGGGCCATCGCGAACTGTCGCAGAGAGAAAATCGCCAATTGCTGTGGATGGGCGGCACGTCGCTTGCCTGCTGACTGCCGGCGATCGGCTCGGGACGGATGATCGGCTATTGGTGTGTCGAGATCGAACGAGCACACTTCCACCGTCGGGTCGCGATAAGAGGTATCATTGGCCGTTCATCGAGACGCTCGAAGGGGCATCATGACAACAGCCGAAGGAGCCCGTTCGCACATCGAAGCAGTCGACCGCGATGCCCTTGTCGCCTGGTATCGCCGCAACCGGGCCCGCTCCCAGGCTTTCTTCAACCTTCTAACTGAGGACGCGCATTACGCCCAGCCGATCGCGCTGCGCCATCCAATTGTCTTTTATGAAGGGCATCTGCCGGCCTTCAGCTTCAACACGCTCATAAACAAGGCGCTCAAACGCCCGAGCATCGACCCGTCCCTCCAGATCCTCTTCGCGCGAGGCATCGATCCATCCAAGTCGACGCTTGGGCAGGGTCGATCGCCTTCATCGTCGTGGCCGGAGCGCCGGGTCGTGCAGCAGTTTGCCGCCGAGGCGGATCGGCAAGTGCTCGACGCGCTCGCGGCCGCGGACATCGAGCGGCCAGGCCACCCGCTGCTGGATCGCGCCGATGCGGTGTTCAGCATCCTCGAGCACGAAGCGATGCATCACGAAACGATGTTGTACATGTGGCACCGGCTCCCGTTCTGGCAAAAACGCGCGCCTTCCGGCCACGCTCCGCTCGTCGCCGATCATGAGCCTGCGGCGGACCGGGTGGATGTGGCGCCCGGCCGCGCGACGCTCAGCGTCGATCGCTCGCTGGTCCCATTCGCGTGGGACAACGAGTGTCCCTCCCATGCTGCCGACGTCGAGAAATTTACCATCGACCGCCACAACGTCACGAACGCCCGGTACCTCGAGTTCGTCGAGGCGGGCGGTTACGAGGACGAGCGGTGGTGGCATCCGGAGGCGTGGCAGTGGCTGCGACTGGAACAGGTCGCTCACCCGCTCTTCTGGGAACGGCACGGAGGCGCATGGTTCTGGCGCGGCATGTTCAGTCTGATCCGATTGCCGCTGGCGTGGCCCGTGTACGTCAGCCAGGCGGAAGCCAGCGCGTACGCCCGCTGGCGCGGCGCCCGGCTTCCGACCGAGGCGGAATTCCAGCGAGCGGCATTCGGCGCGCCAGACGGGCCGGAACGACCGTATCCGTGGGGCGACGCCCGTCCGACCGCCGCGCACGGCGTGTTCGACTTCGCGAGCTGGGATCCGCAGCCCGCGGGCCGACATCCGGCGGGCCGGAGCGCATGGGGCGCCGAAGATCTCGTCGGCAACGGCTGGGAGTGGACGAGCACGATCTTTGGCCCGTTCCCTGGATTCTGCCCGATGGCCTCGTACCCCGAGTACTCGGCCGATTTCTTCGACGGTGCTCACCTAGTGATGAAAGGCGCGTCGCCCGCCACGGCTTGCGAGCTCATCCGGCCGACGTTCCGTAACTGGTTTCGCGCGCGCTATCAGTATCCGTACGCCACGTTCCGCTGCGCGACAACGTGAGATCCCCTCGATGACCCTTCGCCCAGCCGTCTCATCTTGTCGCGCGCCAACCGACGGCGACCAGCGCGCGGCGTTTGCCTCCCATGTCCAGTACTATTTGTCGCAAGATCCGAGGCAATTGTCGTCGCGCTACCTCTACGATGCGCTCGGATCGTGTCTATTTGAAGCGATCTGCCGACTGCCCTGGTATCCGATCACGCGGGCTGAGACGCGGCTGCTGGCCGCCTGCCGGTATGAGATTTTCACCGTCGCCGATCGTTTGGTCCGAGTCATTGAGCTGGGGTGTGGAAGCGGCGAGAAGCTCTCGACCCTGGTCGGCTGGCGACGCCCATCAACGGAACTTCTTGATCTGCATCTGATCGATGTCTCGCCGAGCGCGTTGACCGCGTCAACGCTCGCGTTGAACGGCCTTGACGACGTCCGGGTGATCGCGCACGAAGCAGCGTACGAGGTCGGCCTGGCTGAGATTGGCGCCGCTCCAACCCTCGACGGACGGACGCTGCTGGTGTTCCTCGGATCGAACATCGGCAACTTCGATCCGCCCGGCGCTGAAGAATTCCTGCGCGAGATTCGAACGGCCCTTCGCCCGGGCGATCTCTTCCTGCTCGGCGTCGATCTTGTGAAGCCGGAACCGCTGCTGCTTCTCGCGTACGACGATCCGCTGGGCGTGACCGCGACCTTCAACCGCAATCTGCTTGTGCGGATCAATCGCGAGCTTGGCGGCAATTTCGATCTCGAGTCGTTCGCTCATCGTGTTCGTTGGAACGCCGCGGCATCCCGTGTCGAAATGCACCTCGCCTGCCAGCGACGGCAGGTCGTGCGCATAGACGGGGCCGAGCTCGAGTTCACGATGGAGGAGGGCGAATCGATCTGGACCGAGAGTTCCTACAAGTACGAACCGGACGAGGTTGCTTTCCTCGTGCAGCGAGCGGGATTCTCACATGCAGCCCAGTGGATTGACGCTGCCGATCAGTTTGCGCTCACGCTCGCCCAAGCCCTGTAGGTCGTGTCAGTCATAGTCGTCCGCTTTGAAAATGTCAGCTTCCTGTATCCAGGCTGCCCACCGATCCTGACCCGCTTGAATCTTTCCGTGGAGCCAGGCAAGACGATCGCCATCGTCGGCCGAAGCAGCGCCGGCAAGACCACGGTCCTCAAGCTCGTCAACCGCTTGCTCTTGCCGACCTCAGGCACGGTATCCGTCGACGGGCGAGACGCGCACGTTCCCGCGCATCAGCTGCTGGAGCTCGTCGGGCTTTCCCCAACAGACGCCCGGATCGGCTCTCGCCCGCGTAGCTCATAGCCTGGGTAGTGTCCGCCTGAAGGGGGACCTGCCGAGGTTCTGAAATAGCTTCTGGCGAGCTACCTTTCGCGCGAGCCGTGGAGCTTGTGGATGAAATGCGCGCGGCACTGGACCTCAGCCCAATTCAGCGGAAGCATAAGCGCACGCTTCTCTTGGTAGGAAGTTGAACTCGTCCTTGCTCAGCGCAGCCAGCCGCTGCCGGTCATACCCGCGCAGGCGGAAGAACTCCTCTTCGAAGGCTTGTTCCCAATCGGCCGTCGGGATCTTCCCCCCACCGGAGGTCAAGATCAGTCGGCGCTCATGGCTCACCCCGCGTCACGGCGGACCTAGCCCGGTCTGGGCGGCGCTCTGACCGACCCGGGTTCTGCAGGATGTTCCACGGCGGCCGCTGGGCATGATAGCCTGAGCGCGTCCCAATCACGAGATCCCTCGTCGGCACGCGGACTGAAACCGATCGCCAGCGCCCATCACGCGCGGGCATCGACGCCACGTACCCCACACGGTAGAGGTGGAGGAGCTCGGACCCGATATCCTGGCAGCGGTCGGCATCGTGTTTGGTGTAACCAGCCTCATGCTCAGCGGGAGCGAGCCGCCGCCAGTCAGCGAGAACATCCGCGTGTTGTCGCGACTCGACGACTACACAAGAAAAGCCAGTCCGGTTGTGCGGAACACGATCCCGGCCTTTCTCACGCTACCCGGCAGGATCAGAGCGCTGGAGGGCGAGCCCGCGCCCGACCTTGTGGGACCCATCGACGAGTCCGCCTCGACTCTAACCGTCAAGGACATCTGCGAGGCCGAGCTGCGCAAAGGTATCTGCTCGCCAAACGTCCTACTTCTGGTTCGCCAGCAGTACCCGGGTTCCTACGATGAGTGGCCGGACGGGAACCTGGAAAAGATGATCCTAACGCAACGTCCGGAGCATCGAGACAAGCTGTGCATCCTGCCAGCCTGGATCGACGCGACGCCTCATCAGATCGTCAAGTACGAAGGGGACGGGCAGCGTGCCTTGACGAATCGCCCCCCCCCGTGCTGCTGTGGACGCCGCTCATCACGGCAGCTTTCGCGATTGGGGCCTTAAACGCTTACTACAGGTTGCTCGTCGTCCAGTTCAAGCCCTCGCCCGGAACTCCGAATCCCTAGAGCCTCGCGACACGCCCTCAATAGCACGGCGGTGGCGGAAGCGGATCTCCTTCACTCAGCCCGACCAGAATCTGGCCATCGACACCGTGGAATCGGTATCCAACCTGGACTTCACGGTTGACGAGTCGGACAACATCGAGTTGAGTCACGGGACTCGGGAATCCTAAGGCTCGGGCGGGGCGGTCGTTCCTGCTAGAGCCGGTTCTGTTTCCATTCGTCAATCAGCACCTCTGACCTCGCCGGCCCGAGCACCAGCCGTCTCGTCACGCGGGCGGCTCCTCGCCCCAGACGCTTGACCCCCATGAACAGGCCAATGACGCTCGTCGTGAGGCCACCGAGCACGAGCGCAATCATGCCGATGTCCCACAGCGGCCGCCGCTCGTACCAGAAGCCGAAGTCAAGGCTGTGCAGGCCGTTGTACAGCCAGCGCTCCAGGCGGTCAAGTCGGTGCGCGCGCCAGACGAGCTGACTCATCAAGGGATCGATATAGAGCCAGGTGCTCTCCGGATCGCCGAGCTTGACCCGGAGCACCGGCAACGGCGCGACCCGGCCCCGCGAATAGTAGTACGAGTCGTAGTCGGTCAGCAGCTCCAACGCCACGATCGGCGTCTCGGGCACGGCTGCTTCCACGCGCGCCACCAGTGACTCGGCGCCGAACGGCCGGTCGTGGACCTGCAGCGTTCGGGCCGCGATCAACAGCCGCCCCGGATCATCGAGCCTCACGTTGGCGCCGTACGACTGGGAGCCCGGCCGCCTGTTCTCGCCGCTCACGTCGGGTGCGCGACGCACCACGTAGAACGGCTCTCCCTGTATCCGGACGTACTCGATCTCCTTGATCGCGCGCTCGCCGACGAGCGGCGCCCACGACGCCGCCCGGATCGCGGGGAAGTCGGACAGCTCGCCTGGGCTGCTCGTGAACGCCTCGCGCAGATCGCCGCCGACACGCGGGGCATCGGCGGCCCATCCCCACGGCTCCATCGATAAGAAGCCGCTGAACACCCACGTTAGCGTGAAGACTCCAAACACGACCCCACTCATATAATGCCATCGCATCCAGCCGGTGTACGGGATGTAGGACGGGACGCGGGAGAATTGGAACGGCCGCGTGACGCGCAACTGGATGAGCCCGAGCGAGATGCCCATCGCAGCCAGGAAGATGCCGAGGCCTGACGTCCAGAGAACCACCTGCCGCCAGAGCGGCGCGTTCGTCCGGAGCGACGTGAAATAGAGCCAGTGTGGAATCGCGCCGAGCCACGCCATCAGCCGCGTGCCACGGGTGGTCAGTACCGCAACCTCGCCCGAGCGACCCGATATGTACAACTGGGTGCGATCGAGGTCGTCGACGCCGAACTTGTAGAGGGGCGGCTGACCCTGGTCGAGAGTCCACTGGTCAGGTCTCGTCAAGGTCGAGACGTAGGCGATGCGATCCTCGGGAAGCCGCATGAACCACCGGGCGACCTCGCGCGCAGCCGCGACATCAATGCCTCTCAACGGCTCACCCGTGTCGGCGAACACGGTTGTGCCACCGAGGCGGTAAGCGGGGCGACCCATGACGGTGACGAGCGTCACCTCATTCGGCTGGCGCCCCACTTCCGCCTGCGCCGCCGCCGCCGCGGGCGTGAACCGCACGCGCGCCAGATCCAGCGGCTCGAGGCCTTCGAGCCGCCGCTCGGCGGTCAGCCTCGGCATCTCGCGCGCGTACATCATCGCAATGCCTGTGGCGAACCACACCACGAACAGGAGGCTGAGCGCGACCCCAAGATACCGATGCGCGAGGATCAGAAATCTGCGAACGAGTTTCATGTCATCGAGTCACGAGCGGCAGTTGCCGCGTGCAAAGCCGCACGTTTCATCACGGCACCTGTCAGAATTATAGCGGATGCCTCTTGGAGCGCCGGAGGCCCGACGCCAGCGGCCGCCACCACTCGATATTCCTGTCGTCGGCGCGATCGAGCGATGAGATGAATCTGCTCTGAACCTTTTCGCCCAGTACATCATCGACCCGACGCCTCGCCTCATTGTGTCGGCGGCTGGCCCGTATGACAGGCTCGACATGGACGTGGCTCGGTCTGGTCGCGCGAAGGTTGAAGACACCTTCGATGCCCTTCAATCCTAAAGTGAATGCCAAGCTGAAAGCGCAAGGCGCCCTTTCGACGGCTCCGCTGGTCGAGGTCCTGAGAAGAAACTGGCGCGAGATCGTGCTCACGGCGCTTCTCCGAACCGGCCAGCAGGTACCCTTTTACGTCTTCACCACCTACGTCATTGCGTACGGCACACAGCAGCTCGGATTCAGTCGGGGGATAATCCTGAACTTCGTGATGATTCAATCGCTCATTTCGATGATGACCATCCCCATCATGGGGCACTTGGCCGACCGCTACGGGCGGCGCAACATCACCGCGCTCGGGTGTGTCGTCATGATCATGTATCCCTTCGTCTATTTCAGTCTGGTCGACGCCAGAGCGGTTGGGCTGGTGTTCCTAGCAGTCGCGATCGGGCTGCCGCTGCACGACCTGCAGTACGGGCCCCAGGCCGCGTTCATCGCCGAGAGCTTCCCAGGGTCGCTGCGCTACAGCAGCTCATCACTCGGATATCAGCTCGCGTCGATTACGGCTGGCGGGCCCGCGCTAATCCTGGCCGTGATCCTGCTTCGCGAGTTTGGCACCTCTACGGCCATTGCAATTTATGTGTCCGCGTGAGCGATGACCACTCTGGCGTGCGTGTACGCGCTTTCAGAGCATGCAGGGGGACTGGACCACACGTGAGGACGACCGAGAATCCACCACAGCACAGTGCTCCACGTCCTTGCGGTCCGTAGCCGACCGTGGAGCAGACGACCAGAAGAATAGGCGCTACTCTATCATGGCCTGTGCGCGAACCGACGTGGTAAGAGCCCTCGTCGCGAGGAAACAGCCTTGAACGCCATTTGGCGATGCACGCAAAGCAGGTGAGCGATGAAGACCCGGATGAATGTCGTGAGGAGGATCCCGGCCGCGTTCCCCTTCGTATCGCTGCTCGTCACGCTGGCGTGCGCGGGGGCTGACACGAACCGTCCCGCGACCGACACCAGCGGCGACCCGTCGCTGAGAAAGACGCTCGACGGTTATGTGGTCGAATTTCTGCTCCGCAATCCGACCACGAATACCTATCTGGGCGGCGCGGGCCTGGACCCGTCACTCGCTGAGGTCGACGGCCGACTGCGGGATCACTCCTCCGCCGCGCTGGAAGAGGAGGACCGCTGGCTGGCTGGCATCGCCACGGCGCTCGAGCATTACGATGCAAACTCTCTCTCTGTTGGTGCGCGGATCGATCGTGACGTGGCACTCGCGCAGATTCGCTTCATGCTGCGTCAGCATCAGGTGTATCGATACCAGGAACGCGCGCTCGATACGTACGTGAGCGAACCGTTCCGCGCGCTCGACTGGCAAGTGCAGGGCATGGCGACAACTGGGGCCACAACCTACGGCACGACCGAGGAGTGGAAGCTGGTTGTCAGCCGGGTGAGCGCTATTCCGACGTTTTTGGAAGTCGCGCGGGCGCAGTTGCAGGCCGGCATCAAGGCCAACCGCGTCCCCGATCACCGCATGCTCCAGCGTGATGGTCTTTCCTCGGCCGAAGCGAACGCGAAATATTTCGGTGACACGCTGCCCAGACTCGCCGATGAACGGATGAGCGGGGCCGAGCGCGACGAGGTGCTCGGGCAGCTTCGCGACCGGGCGCGGCGGGCGTCAGCTGCCTATCTAAAGATGCGAGACTTCCTCGCAGAAACGTTTTTCGATGGCGGCTCGGCGCGTGTCATCAAACCGCCGTTCGCCGCCGACCGCTTCGCCATGGGCGAGAAAGAGTACAACTGGGCTCTTCGGAACAACCTCAAGATCGAGAAGACGGCCGCCGAGCTCTACGCCGAAGCCTGGCCGATCGTGCTGGAGACCCGGCGGCAGATGATCGATCTCGCAGGCGAGATCGGCCGGCTCCGCGGCTGGCGCCTGCCGGCCGACGGCCCATCGGCCGTGCGCGAGGTGTTCGATGAGCTGTCGAAGGATTACCCGAAATCGGACGCCGAAATGATCGCCTGGTATCACGATGCCGCGTTCCGGCTGGTGGACTATGGACGCAAAACTGGAATCTTCGACGTACCCGCCGACTACAAGCTCGACATCGTCGAGACGCCGCCCCCGCTGCAGGCGTCGATCGACGGTGCCGCGTACTACCCGGCCCCGCCATTTAGGAACACTGGTGTCGGACGCTTCTACGTCACGCCGACTGCTGACGATCCGGCGGCGCTCCAGCGCAACAACCGGGCGGCGCTTGCCACTCTCGCCGCACACGCAGGCTTCCCTGGGCACGACTGGCACTACAAGGTCCTGACGCAAACGCGCGACCTCGTGTCTCCGGTGCGCTGGCTGACGCCTGGCGCCGTGGAAGACTCGTCCTCGATGTGGGAGCACTCGATATCGGCCGAAGGATGGGGATTATACGCAGAGGCGTTGATGGCTGAGCCGCAGCCCGGGGTGCCAGACGGGTTCTACACGCCAGAAGAACGGCTGTATCAACTGCAGGGCAAGCTCTATCGCGACCTGCGCGTACGCATCGACACCGGTATTCATACGGGTCGGATGGCGTACGACGAGGCAGTCACGCTGTTTTCGGAAGTCGTCGATTACCTGCCCGGTTCCTGCATCGCGACGGGCGCGAAGCGGACCGACGCCAAGCGGGCGAGCTGCGAGTCGGCCGAGCGCGCCATCTTCCGCTATTCGAAATGGCCGACGCAGGCGATCACGTATCGGATCGGGAACGATCAGATCTACGCCCTGCGTGACGAGGCCGCCAAGCTGCTCGGAGACCGGTTCTCGGCAAGAACCTTCCACCTGTTGTTCATGAGACAGGGCACGATTCCGGCCGGGTATTTTCGGGAGGCGTTGATGGACGCGGTCCAGCAGGCGCGGTAAGCGCACCGGTTGCACACATCTTAGTGCCTCACTCTGACACGCCGGCCGGCGGTTGGGGCCTCTTCGGTTCGCTACATGTCCCACTACCGCACACGACGCAGCAGTCTGCCCATTCGAGGTCATCAGGCGACGTGACCCTCGAAGTCGGAAGGAGTTTCGATGAAGAGCCGCCACATTCTGATGGTCGTGGTGGGAATATCACTCGCGCTGATCCCAAGTGCGCGCCCTAGCGACGCGCAGGGCACACCCGTCGCGCAGCGCCCGGGAGCGATCAGGACGAAGAAGAGGCCTCATTACGGTCGCGGTCGGTCGCCCAGACGGCTTTCAAATGCCCCCCACGCCACGTGTGACTCATGGAGCGTCACGCGCAGGCTCTCGATCCCGCGCGCGCCAGGGCCAAGGTCGCCGCGGCCGATCGCCGCCGCCATTCGCTCGAATATTACCCGCGCAAGAACCTCCGTCGACGTGTTGCGACCTTTGAGCGACGCATCCTCGTCCAAGTTGCGATAATTCATGTCCGCGAGCGCGGCGCCTAGCACTTCCGCTGCACGACCGATATCGACGACAACCCCGTTTGCGTCGAGGTCAGGTCGGCGAAATTCGACGTCGACGACGTAGGTCGCGCCGTGCAGCCGTTGGGCCGGCCCGAAGACTTCGCCTGTGAAGCTGTGGGCAATCATGATGTGGTCGCGGACCGAGATGCTGTACATCGGACCTTCCTCTAAGAGGACCTGGCCTTACCGAACGCGATTGACATAGCCGTAATCTTGAAGCATTTTTCGACGGGTTACAATCCTCCGTTCTCGCCTGTTCGCGAAGTTTTAACGTAGAATCTGAATTGTGGGCACAGGCTTGTTGAGTCGGTGAGGAAGATCCTTCAGAGTCTTCCCGTCGGCGAAAAGGTCGGCGTCGCGTTTTCAGGTGGCCTCGACACGAGCGCGGCTCTCCACTGGATGCGGTGCAAGGGGGCCGTTCCGTACGCCTACACGGCGAACCTCGGTCAGCCCGACGAGCCCGACTACGACGAGATCCCCCGTCGAGCCCTGCAGTACGGCGCTGAGAAAGCACGGCTGATCGATTGCCGGGCCGAGCTCGTCTCGGAAGGGATCGCCGTTCTTCAGTCTGGCGCCTTCCACATCTCCACGGCCGGCGTTCCGTACTTCAACACGACGCCGATCGGCCGCGCGGTGACAGGCACGATGCTGGTCATCGCAATGAAGCAAGACGACGTCCATATCTGGGGTGACGGCAGTACATTCAAGGGCAACGACATCGAGCGCTTCTACCGGTACGGATTGCTGGCCAACCCGATCCTCCGCATCTACAAGCCATGGCTCGACCAGGCGTTCATCGAGGAGCTTGGCGGGCGCAAGGAGATGTCCGACTACATGCGTCAGGCCGGGCTCCCGTACAAGATGACCGCAGAGCAAGCCTACTCAACCGACTCGAATATGCTTGGCGCAACGCACGAAGCCAAGGATCTGGAACATCTAAACACCGGGATCAAGATCGTGGCGCCCATCATGGGCCTTCCGTTCTGGCGAGAGGACGTGACGATCGAATCCGAGACGGTTACGGTCCGCTTCGAGGAAGGACAGCCGGTCGCGTTGAATCTTCGCTCCTACGCCGACCTCGTACAACTCATTAGCGAAGCCAACGTGATCGGTGGACGTCACGGCCTCGGAATGAGCGACCAGATCGAAAACCGCATCATCGAGGCCAAAAGCCGCGGCATCTATGAAGCGCCTGGGATGGCGCTGTTGTTCATTGCCTACGATCGCCTCGTCACCGGCATCCACAACGAAGACACGATCGAGCAGCACCGCGACATGGGCCGCCGCCTCGGACGCCTCTTGTATCAGGGTCGCTGGTTCGATCCGCAGGCGATCATGCTGCGCGAGGTGTCGCAGCGCTGGGTGGCGCGTGCAATCACGGGCGAAGTGACGATCGAGCTCCGGCGCGGCAACGACTACTCGATTCTCGATACGCGGAGCCCGAACCTCACGTACAAGCCCGAGCGCCTGACGATGGAAAAAGGTGAGTCGCCATTCTTATCGCAGGACCGGATCGGGCAATTGACCATGCGGAACCTGGACATCAGCGACACCCGCGACAAGCTCCTGGCTTATATGAAAGCGGGCCTGTTCGCGGTGTCGCCCGGCGCGGCGCTGCCGCTGTCGTCCGTTACCGCTGGGCGCCAGGGAGAGGGAGACACGGAGGAGGCCCTGCCTTTCGATCCTTCGACGAGCTCAGGATCGCCCCGAGCATCGTCGAGGGAAGACAAAACCAGGACCGAACGTTAGAATCGTATTAGAAACAAAGATGCGACGCCGAACTCCCAAGATGGATCCCCCCCCCAAAGACTAGTTCCACGGCTGAGGATACGATCCGCCTCGACACCAGTCGCTGGTCCGGCTTCAGGGACGGCCTCGGCGATCGCGAGGTCGCCGTCGATCCGGAGGGGCGGTCGATCGAGCTGCTGCGCCTCCGGCGCGAATTCGTTTCGCTTCGACTTCCCCTCTTCGATCGAATTCTCAGACTGATCAGCTTCGACCGCCCGAACGTCGCGGGCGCGCTGCGGGTAGAGCCCGACGATGAGACATCGCGGCTGATTCTGGTTTGCGCGCGGGCCCCAGGCCTCCGCCTGTCGGACCTGCTCGGCCGCGGCGCCGAGCGCGGCGTGATCCCAGATATAGGAACGGCGCTGTTCGTCATGCGCCGGCTGCTGTTCACGGCGGCGGCGTTTCAGGCCCACACGGGGCTCGCCCACTTCGCGATCGCCCCCGAGCGCATCGTCATCACTGCGGAGATCGAAGAAGAGCCAGCCATCGCGGTGGAACCCTTCGTCGAGGCAGTCGAGCCGACCGATCTCAAACCACAGGAATAGGCGAGGCTGGTGTAGGGATATCGGGAGCAGTTGTGACACTGATTCTGGCAGCGTGGCTGTATCTGACTGCGTCGTCGAACCCGCAGACTTCATCGCCTGACGCGGTCCTTCGCGGCCCCCTGACCCCTTCCTGGACGCCCACCCTCGCGATTTCTGGCACGCAGTTCACCGTGAACGGCACTCCGATGTTTCTCCTGTTCGTCTCCTACTTCGACGCGATGCGCCGGTCGAATGACGGCGACCGCGATGTGGGCGGCCTCGATACCGATTTCCAGTACATCAAGAGTCAGGGATTCGATGGCGTTCGAATCTTCCCGCTCGGTCCATCTCGGAAGCAAACGCAGGGTTCAAGTTCTCTTACCATCCGGTCTTCGTGCCTTTGAGCTGACCGTCCAGCCAGCGATCGAGCGGCGCGAAGTAGTCGAGGATCGCCGACGCATCCATCCCAGGCGAGCCCGTGAGCGCCTCAAGCGCCTCCGGCCACGGCCGCGACAGACCCATCGACAACATCGCGCTCAGTCGCCGGCCCGCCTCCGCGTTTTCATAGATCGAGCAGCGGTGGAGCGACGTCGTGCAGCTGGCCGCGTTCGACAGCGCACGATGGAACTGAAACTGCAGGATGGTCGACAGAAAATAGCGCGTATACGGCGTGTTGTCTGGAACGTGGTACTTGGCGCCCGGGTCGAAGAACTCCTCGCCTCGCGCCGACGCCGGGGCGACGCCCTGGTACTTGGTGCGAAGCTCCCACCAGGCCTTGTTGTAATCGGCCGACTTGACCTCGCCAGAAAACACTTTCCATCGCCACCGATCGATCAGCAGACCGAAGGGCAGGAACGCCACTTTGTCGAGCGCGCGGCCGAGTAGCAGCCCGATGTCTCGGGACGCGTCGGGCGCCTTGTCGAGCAGCCCAATCTTCACGAGGTACTCTGGCGTCACCGACAGCGCAATGGTGTCGCCAATCGCTTCGTGGAAGCCGTCGTTCGAGCTGTCTCGAAAAATGACCGGCTGATCCTTGTACGCGCGCTGGTAGAAATTATGCCCGAGCTCGTGGTGAATCGTGTTGAAGTCCTTCTCTGTCGGCGTGATACACATCTTGATGCGCACGTCGGCCTCAGCATCGATGTTCCACGCGCTCGCGTGACAGACGACGTCTCGATCTCTCGGGCGCACGAACAACGATCGATCCCAGAACGTTGTCGGCAGCGGCTCGAAGCCGAGCGAGGTGTAGAAGCGCTCGCCGATGCGCACCATCTCATGCGCGTCGGTCTTCCGGCGCTTGAGGATTTCGGTCAACGAGTAGCCGGCATCGGCAGCGGGCGGGGCCACCAGCGGATAGATGTTGGACCAATCCTGCGCCCAGATGTTCCCGAGCAGATGCACGGGCAGCGGGCCGTCGGACGACACGGCGTTGCCGTACTTGTCGTGCAGCTTCATCCGTACGTACGCGTGCAGCTTCAGGTACAGCGGGCGCACCTGACCCCAGAGCCGGTCGAGCTCCCGGGTGAACTCGTCGGGTGGCATGTCATATTTCGCTCGCCACATCTCGCCGGTCTCAGCGAACCCGAGCTCTCTTGCTCCCTTGTTCGACAGCTCGACGAACCGCGCGTAGTCGGACCGCATCGGCGGCGAGATTGTGTGCCACCCCTCCCACACGCGGCCGAGCTCGGCTTCGTCTCGGGATTCGGCCATCACCCGCGTGATGTCGTCGATGTTGAGGCAGCTCTCCGGCTTGGCTGGATCGCCGCACCACTCGCCTTTGCCGTAGGTCGAGCGAAGTCGCGACGCGATCTTGGTCAGCTCCTCGGCTTCCATCGGATCGGACGGCGTGACCATCACGAGCGAGAGCTTCAACAAATCGAGCTGACGGCGCTCGGCCCGCGAGACAGAGACGTCGTTGAAGGCCGTGGCTTCCACGGCAAAGCGCGCGACGGCCTCAATGATCTGCTGTGTTGCGCGGGCGTCCAGCGCTTCCGTATCGTCGGTGATGTAGGTCTGCGCCACCCAGCCGGCCTGGCTCTGCTCGAGTCCAAGCCGCTTCAGCGTCATGTTCACGTTGGCGAGAAACTGCGTAGCATCGGCGGAAGTCTTGCGGGTCGCTGAACCGCTGCGGCACGCCGCAGCGGCGGTGAGCACGCCAAGGAAGATGGCAGTCAGCGTAGCGCGCCGCCAGAACAATCGGGTCACGATGGTCCTCCGTTCGAAAGGACCATCATACTGTTGTGTGCTGGGTGCTCGAGTGTTGGATGCGCCCCGTCAACGCTCTCTGATCAACTGCAGGGTTTCCTCGCATCCGTTGAGTCAAGCAAACAACCGCGCCCAAGAAGGCCCGATGCGCGGGTTCGTCTGGCGCAAGGAGCCGCAGCGTGGAATCATGATCTAACAGGGCGCGCACGGTCTCGGTGTGGCAGCCGCCAGAAGCGGCCCCTCGATACCCATCAGCGCCCAGCCCGATGCCGCGGCGCTCTGCACGCCTGCTCGCGTCGTCGCCGTGGACCCGCGTGTTCCCGCCACGGGTCAGCAACAACGTCACGAACGCAGGATGGGCAGCGTGCACTGCCGGAGCCGCGCACACAACCGTCATGACCCCAAACCCCAACCAGAGCGCGAAGCGACCCACGTCACCCTCCCTCGTTCATGTGTCAACTCTGACGCCGCCCACGTAGCGCAGGACTTTAGTCTTGCGCTCGGGCGGCGGCAGGTCTAGAGAGCTGTACCACACACGTCGACACAAGTGCTTCCTGGATTAGGATGACTGTAAGGTCAGCATGAAGTCTAAGATTGTCGTATGAGCGGAGCTGCACCTCTCCAGGCCGGCCCGCTGGCCCGATCAATCGCGCGCGACGGCTACGGGTTCGTGTACGCCGAGGCGATGCGCGAGATGCTTGCGCCTTTCGGATCGCTTGCCGACTGGCCAGCATTTGCCGAAAGCTGGAACGCGCTGGAGCTCGACAGGTATATGGCAGACGGTGGCCATTATCGTCACCGGCGGCACGCGGTGTACTCGGTGGCGTCCGACCTCCCCATTCAACGTCAGCCGTATCAACCCCACTACCAGAGCCTGGACTACAACCCGCTGCACGGCGGCGTCTCGCGCTGGTTCGAGCCGATCGCACCCGAGATTGGCAGGGGACCGAGCATGCAGACGATTCTCGCGTGCTGCCGTGCGCTGTTCGGCAGCCTCGCGCCGGACTGCCGCGTGTGGCGCGTCGAAGTGCATCAGTTCCGGATCGAGGCGCGCGGCGGCGAGGTGGGTCGTCCTACGCCTGAAGGGCTCCACCGCGACGGCGTGAACTACGTGCTCGTCCTGCTCATCGCCCGCCGCAACATCGCCAGCGGTACGACGATGATTCACGCGTTCGATGGAAGGCGGCTCGGGCACTTCACCCTTACCCAACCGCTGGACGCCGCCCTCGTCGACGACGTGCGCGTCGCCCACGGTGTGACCCCCGTCCAGGCAATCGACCCCGGGTGCCCCGCGTATCGGGATGTGTTGGTGGTCACCTTGAGCGACCCTCGCCTGAAGACGGGTGGTTCACCCATCCCAGATCGTGACCCTCACTGATTGAACACCACCACCGTCTCCACGTGCGGCGTGTTGGGGAACAAATCGAATGCCTCGACGCTCTCAATCGTGTAGCCGGCATCCAGAAGACGTCTCGCATCACGCGCCAGCGTGGCCACGTCGCACGAGATATACACGATCTTCCGCGCTCCAAGAACAATAGCGCCGTGGAGCGCCTCTCGCGACATCCCGGTCCTGGACGGGTCCACGATCAGCGTGTCCGGGGCCGACTGAGATTTCCGCATGAAGGCTTCCACCGGTTCCTGAATCCACTCGATCGAAGCGTTGGCCGCCTTCGCGTTCGCGACGAGATCCTGCGCGGCCACGCGGTTGCCCTCGACAGCCTTTACCTGCGCAGCGCGCACAACGGCCGCGGCCACCGAGAACAACCCGACGCCTGCATACAAGTCGACGACCCTGGTGCCTTGCTCGATCTGCCCGATGACGTGCGCGACGAGGTCCCGCAGTAAGAAGCGGTTCCCCTGGAAGAACGCAAGGACGTGACGACGAAGCGTGATGGTGTGATCGCCGATCGAGAGAACATCGGTAACGTGAGGGTCGCCGCTGACGATGTGGACAGGACCAACGTCCTGCGCCACACCTGAGGGACTAAGGTCCTGCGCTACGCTTGGGGGACGCGACTGGCGACGACTGATGGTCAGCCCAGTCAGGCCGTCCACGCTCGCGACGGCGATGAGCGGACGGGGATCCACTGGAGCGGCGATCTCCAGGTGCACGACCCGCTCGGATCCGCCGACGTTCTCAGAAACATCCAGCTCGCGGACCGAGTCGACGCCGAGTGACCGCAGGCCGGCCGCAAGCCGATCGATCACGTCGCACGTCATCGGAAGCAATTGCCGTGTCGGGCGCGCATCGCATACCTCGTGTGTCCCTCCGCGAAAGAAGCCGACGCGGGCGCCTCGGACGTGCAGCCGCGCTCGCATCCGGTAGCCCTCTGAGGCGGAAGGAGCGACGGCGACCACCGAGGGCAGCGTGATGCGGCCGATCCGCACGAATGCGTCCCTAATGACCTCTCCTTTGAGCGCGATTTGTCTCGAGTACGCAATGTGCGCGTACAGGCAGCCGCCGCACAGCGGATCGGTGAACGGCTCGCGACGGTCGGGGGACGTGTGCCAGACGGAAACGGCGTGCGCGTACGCGAGGCCTTTACCCACCCGCTCGATGCACGCAGACACTCGCTCGCCTGGAATGGCGCCGCCGACCAGTACGACCTGACCGTCGAGCCGCGCGATCATCCGCCCGCCGGCAGCCGGCTTCTCGATCGCCAGCGTCACGATTTGCCCGGGCCAGGTCGGCATATCAGATTAGGTGTGCGCCCGCCTTCGTCTCTCAGCCTTCGTCAGTTCGCGTTCGCGCTCACCAGGGCTGCGGCCGTGGCCAGGACCACAGACGACACGTGCGCCACGACTCGTAGAACGACACGAAGCGGCGCGTCTCCTCCGACTCATAGCTCTTCAGGTTCTGCGCCCAGCGATAAGCAATGGGCTGAAAGAAAAGCTCCACATCGACTTGGAGCGGACTGCTGGCGCCGGCCACATCGACCGCATAATGGACCGTGTCGCCTCCGCCCACGACACTTTCGTCCGCTCTGCCCCTCCACGCTCGGCGATGTCAGCAGCAGCCGTGGACTTCTCCGAAGTGCCCGAGCGGCAGCAGCAACGCGATTTCGGTGCCGACGACGCCAACAAGCAGCGTGCCGAGCAGGAACTTCTGAATGGTAAGAATCGCTCGGCGTTCTCAGGTAGCGCGAGATGTGTTGTTCATGGGTCGGTTCGGCCAGCGACCCTAGCAGTCCGTGGTGAAAGTCGAGCGCTGCACCGAGACGAGCGAGGCGCCTCGCGGGCAAGGCGCGACGACCGAGAATACCGCCTGTATTTGATGGAGGAGCAACGCAGGCCACGAGGATGCATCGCTCGTCGAATGCAGACGGACTTTCACCACGGACTGCTAGGCTAACCCACCGCGTGACGATGGCGAACGTGAGACTAGTTCTCACGACGGCGACCTGATCGCGCGGACCGGCTAGATGAACGACAACGTAGGCAAGCCGAGACGCTCGCGGGTCAGCCTGTCGACAGCGGCTTCGCGTGCGCGGCGATACGCCTCGCCCGACATCCGATCGCGAAAGCCGGCGAGCGCCTCGTCAGCCTCTCTCTCGAACGCCCGCCGCTGTGCGTTGTCCAGCGACCCGCGCGCCACTTTGACCAGCTCGGCATCGAGCTCAGCGAGGCGTGTGACGAGAGAGCGCCGCGCCTCCCCTCGCACACCTCGTGCGGAGGCACGTGCAGCATCGAGCTCGGACGATAAGCGATCGATGAAAGAGTCGGCCTCGGCGCCGAGCGTTCCCTTTGCGCGCGCATTCGTGAGCCGCCGCGTCGCGCGTTCCAGGTGGGCCGGCAGCGACGCTCTACGTCGCGCCTCCTCCTCGGTGTCGACCCTTGCCAGGCTGTCTGCCTCGTCTTGCGGCCCGATCGATTCCTGGTGACGTCTAGCCGGCAATCCAATCGCCCTGCGCCACTCGTCGAAGATGTCGCGCACATCGGCGTCGCAGAAATCGATCCGCACCGGCCGGCGGCGCGGGCCCCTGCGATAGTACCGCTCAAAGTACCGATCGATTCCGCTGAGCGCGATCTGGAGCGGCACGCCGTCTGCCTCCCACCGCGACACCAGCTCGAAGGAGGGTCCGACGACGCGGATCAGGTGACCGTCGTTCTTCTGACAGAGGTAGGCTTCGACGTTCCGACAGTAGTCTCCAATCTGCAATTTGCAATCTGCAATCTTGTAGCGACGTCGCTACTGGTTCCGTTGCCACACGATTCTGAGCCCATGGAGGGTGAGGTCGACGTCCACGTGCTCGATGAGCGGCGTCTCCTGGGCGATCACGGCCGCGAGACCGCCAGTCGCCACGCACGTGGCGCTGCCGCCGAGCTCGGCGCCCATGCGACGGATAAGCCCTTCGACCATTCCGACGTACCCGTAGAAGAGGCCCGACTCCATTGCGCCGACCGTTGTGCGGCCTATGACGGTGGTCGGCTTGCGCACATCGATCCGTGGAAGCCGAGCCGCACGCTGAAAGAGCGCGTCGGCTGAAATCGTGACGCCCGGGCAAATCGCGCCACCCAGGTACTCGCCCTTCGACGACACGGCATCCAGCGTCGTAGCCGTGCCGAAATCGCAGACGATGAGCGGCGCCCCAGTCTTTCGACCGAAGCGCTCGTAGGCGGCAATCGCACTCACGATTCGATCAGCGCCAACCTCCGCGGGGTTCTCGTACAGGATCGGCATGCCAGAGTTGCGGGCGGGATCGACGACGAGCGGGTCGCGTCCGAAGTTGCGCTTGACCATCTCGCACGTCGTCCCGGTCAACGGCGGTACGACCGACGCCAGGACGATACCCATGACCTTCGACCGTTCGACGCGCGCGTGCGCGAACAAGCCGTCGACGAGCAGCCCCAGTTCGTCGGACGTACGCTCGCTGAGCGTCTGCAGCCGCCAGCTCTGCACCAGCGTCGTCTCGTTGAAGATGCCGAAGACGGAATGGGTGTTGCCGACGTCAATCGCCAGAAGCATGAGATATCAGACTTCGGACTTCAAATTTCCCAGCGAAGCTCCCCCGCCGCGATTCTTTCGATTCGATCTCCGACCCGCACGAGCAACGCTCCCCAACCATCGATATCGGCCGTAACGCCTCTTTGCGGTCCCGAGGCGCCGTCCCACGCGACGCCCGCGCCGCGCCTGGTCGGCGCCCGGCGCCGCCACCGCTCGAGAATAGCATCGAACCGTCCGCTGAGCAGATCGTCGTAGCGCGCGGCGAGCGCGGCAAGCGTTTCCACCGAGAGCGCAACGCGATCGACCGGCCGACCCAGTACGGATTCGAGCGACGTCGCGCGATCGCCGAGCTCGAGCGGATACGTCATCGGACCAACGTTGATGCCGTATCCAAGCACCACGTACGCCGGTTGGGCAGAGCCTTCCGCCAGAATCCCTGCGAGCTTACGCCGGCCGACCAACAGATCGTTGGGCCACTTGACGTCGGGACCGAGCCCCGTGATCGTCTCGACCGCTTCGGCGAGCGCGACCCCGGCCGTCAGCGTCAGCAGCGCGACTGCCCGTTCGGGCGCCTCCATCGCGCGAGCGGGTGCCAGCACGACCGACACGTACAGCCCGCTTGCCGGCGGCGAGTACCAGGTTCGCCCTCGCCGGCCGCGGCCCTGGGTCTGCGCGTCGGCCATCACGATAGCGCCTTCGGCGTTGCCATTTTCCGCGAGCGTCGCCGCCACGTCGTTGGTCGATCCGATCGTCGAAAAATACAGCAGGAGCGACCCGAGGCGGCCCAGCCGACTTCTCGCGCTTGCGAGAGCCTCGGCGAGGTCGGGCGGCAAAGGTTCAGACTGATATGCCTTCGATTTCAAAGCTGATGTCCGCGGCGGGCGCGGAGTGCGTGAGCGCGCCGACCGACACGAAGTCGGCGCCGATCGCGGCCAGCTCTGGAATCCGGTCCAGCACCACGCCGCCCGAGATCTCAACCTTGGCCCGCCCCCTGGCACGCCGAACAGCCTCGCGCACCTCGTCGATCGACATGTTGTCGGCCAGGACCATGTCGGCGCCTGCCTCGATCGCCTCGTCCACTTGAGCAAGACTTTGCGCCTCGATTTCGATGGGCATTCCCGGGCGCTGCCGGCGCACGCGCGCCACCGCCGCCTCCACGCCGCCGGCGAGGCGCACGTGATTGTCCTTGATCAGAAAGGCGTCGAACAGGCCCGACCGGTGGCTCGTAGCTCCACCGGCCGTGACGGCGTATTTCTCGAGCGCGCGCAGCGTAGGCGTCGTCTTTCTCGTGTCGAGCACCGTGATTCGGCCGCCAGCCGCGTCCACAAACTGCCTCGCCCGCGTGGCAATCCCGGACAGCCGCTGTAGGAAATTGAGCGCCGTTCGCTCGGCCATCAGCAGCGCGCGCGCAAGGCCTACGATTTCGGCAATCTCGTCGCCGGTCGCGCAACGGTCACTGTCGCGGCGGCGACACTCAACGGACACGGCCGGATCGACCTGTCGAAAAGCCTCAAGCGCCACTTCGAGGCCGGCCAGAACACAATCCGCTCTTGCCACCAACGACCCGCAGGCGCGCTGCTCCGGGCCGACAGTGGCCTCCGTCGTGATGTCGCCGGTGCCGAGGTCTTCCTTGAGCGCTCGGCGCACGATCACCCGGTACAGGGCCGGATCCAGTGCAGTCACGATTCCACGGCGAACCTAGAGGTCCGCACGACGATCACCCGCTTCGTCCGGCGCATATCCCGCGACAACAATCTCGCGCGGTTCACCCGCTGTCGTCTCGAACGCCTGCACGCGCAGCGCAGCTTTGAGATCCGCCTCGACGTGCGGCATCAGATCGATCGCCGCCGGCTCAGCCCTCACGGTCACCTTGGTGATCGGCACGCGCATCGGTTGCTGGGCTTCGGACCGTTGCTTGCGGATTTCGAACAGCACGCCGGTCGCCCATTCGTAGATGTGCTGATCGCTCTGCCGACGTTCTGGCGAGGCGTCTACGACAATTCCCTCCAGTTCGGCTCGCGTGGGCCACGACGCGGCGTGTACCGAGCCGTCCTTCCACCAGGACCACACTTCCTCAGTCACGAACGGCAGAAACGGCGCAAACAGGCGCAGCAGCACCGACAGCGCCGCCACGAGCGCGGAATTTGCCGAGGCTGCGCCTTCGGCGCCCTGTTCACCGTACCGTCGTCCTTTCACCAGCTCGAGATAGTCGTCGCAGAAGCGCCAGAAGAACTCCTCGGTCCGCTGCAGGACGCGCGCGTAGTCGTAGCCTTCGAGGTCCCGCGTCGCCTCGTCCACCAGCGCGGCCAAACTCCTGAGTATGGCGCGATCCACGGGCGCCGCAATCTCGCCCTGCGGTGCAGGCGACGCGAGCGCAAACCGCGACGCGTTCAGGAGCTTGATTGCCAGCCTCCGCCCGACCCGCATCTGGTTGGGATCGAACGCCGTGTCGGTGCCAGGCCGCCCGCTGGCGGCCCAATAGCGCACACCGTCGGACCCGTGCTCCTCGAGCAGCGCCATCGGCGTAACAACGTTTCCCCTAGACTTGGACATCTTCCTGCGATCGGGATCGAGCACCCATCCGGAGATCGCCGCGTTAGTCCAAGGCAGCGACCCGTGCTCGAGATGGGCGCGCAACACCGAGTCGAACAACCACGTTCGGATGATGTCGTGCGCCTGAGGCCGAAGATCCATCGGAAAGGTCCGCTCGAAGAGCGCCGGATCCTCGGGCCAGCCGCAGGCGATCTGCGGCGTCAGCGACGAGGTGGCCCAGGTGTCCATCACGTCCGGATCACCGACAAATCCGCCTGGCTGGCCGCGCTGGTCGCCGCGATAGCCCTCGGGCACGTCGGTCGACGGATCGATGGGCAGCTGTTCCTCGCACGGCGCGATCGGCCATTCGTGCTCGACGCGACCTGCGGCGCCGACTGGGTACCAAACTGGAAATGGCACGCCGAAGAAACGCTGGCGGCTCACGCACCAGTCGCCGGTCAGGCCGTTAGTCCAGTTCTCGAATCGCGCTCGCATGTAAGGCGGGTGCCACTTGAGCTCGCGGCCGCGTGCGAGGAGCGCCTCACGGAACTCGATCGTCTTGATGAACCATTGCCGGCTGGTCACGATCTCGAGCGGCCGGTCGCCCTTCTCGTAGAACTTCACGGCGTGCGTGATCGGCCGTAGCTCGCCGACGAGATCGCCCGACTGTCGGAGCTGGTCCACGATCTTCGCCCGCGCCTTGGACGCCGACAGACGCTGCAGCCCGTCGTAGTACCGCTGCGCCCGAACGGAGTCCACAGACTCCCAGCCGGGCGCGCCCCACGTCAGCGGCCGCAGCGTGCCGTCCGCCTGAATCACGGCCCGGACCGGCAGGTTCAGCTCGCGCCACCACGTCACGTCCGTGATGTCGCCGAAGGTACAGATCATCGCAATGCCGCTGCCCTTCGCGGGATCCGCGAGCGGGTGCGCCTTGACTGGGATTCGCGCGCCAAACAGCGGGGTGAGGACCTCTTTCCCGAACAGCGCCTGATACCGTCCATCGTCTGGATGCGCGACGAGCGCGACGCAGGCGGGTACGAGCTCAGGACGGGTTGTCTCGATTTCCACGGTCCGGCTGAACTCAGTGGTCCGGCTAAGGCCGGACCCTACCTGTGCCCCGGACGTACCGGACGCGACTGCGAACTTGATGCGGTGATACGCGCCGGAGAGCTCGCGATCCTCAAGCTCGGCCTGCGCGACGGCCGTCCGAAAATCCACGTCCCACAGCGTCGGCGCTTCGACCTGGTACGCAAGGCCGCGCTTCAGCAAGCGAAGAAAGGCGATTTGCGAGGAGCGCTGCGCGCGCGCGTCGATCGTCGAGTAGGTCATCGACCAGTCAACCGACAACCCGAGGTGCTTCCAGAGGCGCTCGAACGCCTTCTCGTCCTCAGCCGTCAGGCGATTACATAGCTCGATGAAGTTTGGTCTCGAGATCGAGATCGGATGCTTCGGCGGCTGGTCTGGCGCCGTGAACGAGGGATCGTAGGGCAGCGAAGGATCGCAGCGCACGCCGTAGTAGTTCTGGACCCGCCGTTCGGTGGGCAGGCCGTTGTCGTCCCAGCCCATCGGGTAGAACACGGCCTTGCCACGCATTCGTTGAAAGCGCGCGATTACGTCCGTGTGCGTATACGAGAAGACGTGCCCGACGTGCAGCGAGCCGTTGACGGTCGGCGGCGGCGTGTCGATCGAGTACACATCGGCACGAGCCCTGGAGCGATCCAAGCGGTAGACCTCATCGGCCTCCCAGCGCGGGATCCACTTGTCCTCAAGTCCTTCGAGGGCCGGCCTTTCGGGGAGCCGCAGGCGAGAAGGATCGAGACTGGTCAGCAATGTCGACGGATTGGACACTAGGAGATCGTATTACAAGTCTGACCGGCTTTCAGCTATCGGCTGTCAGCCATCAGTTCTTGTCTGGTCCAACGTCTCCAAAGTTGACAGCTGAAAGCTGGAAGCCAAAAGCTCGCTATTATCGCTGCAGGAGCGCAGGTCTTCAGACGTGCGCGGCCAGCCGGTGGTCGCGCCCTGTGAAGCGCGGGACTCTAGTCCCGCTCACATGAGCAGGTCTCAAGACCTGCGCTACCAGAGCGGACCTGCAGATCACTCTTGGCTATTTGATTGAGCTCTTGATGCGTTCGATCTCCTCGCGGACCAGCTGCTCAGCGATCCTCGACACGATGTCGACCGTCGTGTCGCGGACGATGCGATCGGAGAGCCGATCGAGGACGCGCCAAACGACCTGCTCGATGAGCTCGTCGGTGATCGGAGCGCCAGAGGCAGGCGGCGTCGGCCATGATGGCCGTGCCGTGGGCGGCGGGGCAGACTGCTCGGCGGCCAGCAGCGCGGCAAACGCGTCGGCAAGCGGCGGCAGCAAGGCCGGCTCCGTAGACGTTGGGGTCTCCGGGAAGCTCGACTTAGGAACTGCCGGCTGCGGTACCTCGGACGTGGTCCCAGCAAAGGACGGCGGGCCGAGCCCGCCCACGCGGTCGAAATCTACCTGAGGCGACCCGTACGAAACCGGAGAAGGCGGCACCGACAACATCTGCCCGCGATCGGGGGCGACAGACGAGGCAGGGGGCGGCTGCGATGAAAACCCGTCGCTCGTCTCGTTCACCGGTGTCGGTGCGCTCGGCCTCACCGTCTGCGGCGGTTCACCACCGGCGACGTCCGCAAACGCCTGGTCGAGGCGGTTGAAATAGTTGTCGACCCCCGATGCTTCGGGCTCGCTCACGGCACGTCCGGCGAGCAGAAGATCGACTAGAGGCACGGTCCACGGCGACGGCGGGGGTGGTAGCACCGACCCGCGTTCGTCGATCGCCGAAGACGCGTGCTTCGGCTTGGCGAGCAGTTCTTTCACACGACCGATCACCTGCTGTGGCTCGAAGGGCTTGGCGAGCACGCCGTCGCAACCGACCGCGGCGGCCTTGTCCTGGTCGATGGGCTCAAACGCACCGGTGAGCAGCACGACCGGGATGTGCGCCAGCCGAGGCGTCTGCTTGATGTGCTGGGCCACCTGGTAGCCGTCTCGTCCCGGCATGCCGACGTCGGCCAGCACGATGTCAGGCGGCGACTGGTCCATGACGGCGATCGCCTGCTCGCCATCGCTCACCGTGACGACCTGGACGTCCTCGTCGGCAAACGTCAGCTCGATCACGCGCCGGATCGTCACGCTGTCGTCGGCGAGGAGTAGAGTATGCGGCACCTTGGTTGTATCGGCTGAAGGACCCGACACGAATAGGTTCGAGCTTCATAAGGTCGGCTAAACGCGCGCGCGGGCGTTCGTACTGATGAAGTCAATGATCTCCTGCATCGGCGTGCCCGGAGGAAAGACGCCTTTCACGCCGATCTCCTTCAGTTCCGGAATATCCACATCCGGGATAATCCCCCCAATCACAACCAGCACGTCGTCGAGGCCCTTGGCTTTGAGCAGGTTCATGAGCTTCTGGGCAATGTGGCTATGCGCACCGGAGAGGATCGACAAGCCGATCACGTCAGCGTCCTCCTGGAGAGCGGCCGACACGATCTGTTCTGGCGTCTGCCGCAGGCCCGTGTAGATGACCTCCATGCCGGCGTCTCTGAGCGCACGCGCGATCACCTTGGCCCCGCGATCGTGACCGTCGAGTCCCGGCTTCGCGATGATGACTCGCAGTTTTCTCCGCATCAGTCAGTTTCTCAGTCCTCGGCCATCAGCTCTCGGTAAACTGCAGTCTGAAATCTGCAATCTCAGATGGCCGGCACTTCCTCGTACTCGCCCCAGACGTCCCGCAGTGCATCGCACATCTCGCCGAGCGTCGCGTAGGCGCGGACCGCGTCGAGAATGGGCGGCATCACATTCTGGGTCGTCCGCGCCGCGGTCCGCAGCCCGTCCAGCGCGTGGCGCACTTGATCGTTGTCGCGCTTCTTCCTGAGCGCCTCGACTTTCGTAAGCTGCTTGTGGGACGCCGATTCATCGATGTACAGAATCTCAATTACGGGACCGTCCTGCTGCACAAAGTCGTTCACGCCCACCACGACCTTTTCCTTGCGCTCGAAGGCCTGCTGAAAACGGTAGGCGCTCTCGGTAATTTCCCTCTGCGGAAAACCTCGCTCGATGGCCTCGACCATCCCGCCCATTCGCTCGAACTGGTCGAAGTACGCCAGCGCCTCGTCCTCCATGTCTTTCCTCAGCTTCTCGCAAAAATACGACCCGCCGAGTGGATCAACGACGCTGGCAACGCCTGTTTCGTGCGCGATGATCTGCTGCGTCTTGAGCGCGAGCGTCGCCGCCTCGGCCGTTGGCAGTGCCAGCGCCTCGTCGAGCGAGTTCGTGTGCAGGGAATTGGTGCCGCCGAGCACGGCTGCGAGCGCCTGCAGCGCCGTACGGACCACGTTGTTATAAGGCTGCTGCGCAGAGAGCGACACGCCGGCGGTCTGACTGTGGAAGCGGAGCTTCCACGAACGCTCGCTCTTGGCGCCGAAGCGGTCGCGCATTGTTCGCGCCCAGAGGGTCCTCGCTGCCCGGTATTTGGCGATTTCTTCGAAAAAGTCGCTGTGCGCGTTGAAAAAAAATGACATGCGCGGCACGAAGTCGTCCACGTCAAGCCCGCGATCCACGCCCCACTGGACGTACTCGATGCCATCGGCGAGCGTGAAGGCCAGCTCCTGCAGAGCCGTCGCGCCTGCTTCACGGATGTGATAGCCGCTGACCGAGATCGTGTTCCAGCGGGGCGCTTCCTTCGAGCAGAACGCGAAGATGTCGATGATGATCCGCATCGAGGGCCGCGGGGGGAAGATGTACTCCTTCTGGGCGATGAATTCCTTAAGGATGTCGTTCTGAATCGTGCCTGACAGCGTCTGCCAGCCGGCTCCCTGCTTTTCAGCCACTACGAGGTACATCGCGAAGATCATCGCGGCGGGCGAGTTGATCGTCATCGACGTCGTGATCTCGCCGAGCGAGATCCCGTCGAACAGCGTCTCCATGTCGGCCAGCGACGTGACGTTGACGCCGCACTTCCCCACCTCGCCGAGCGACAACGGGTGGTCCGGATCGCGGCCCATGAGCGTCGGCAGGTCGAAGGCGACACTCAGTCCGGTGCCGCCCGCCTCTAGCAGCCGTTTGTAGCGCTCATTGGTGTCCTCGGGCGTCCCGAACCCGGCAAACTGTCGCATGGTCCACAGCTTGCCGCCATAGCCGGTCGCATGAATGCCGCGCGTGTACGGAAAGAGGCCCGGATCGTTGATGTCTCTGGCGTAGTCGATGCTGGCCAGATCGTCTTCCGCATAGAGGAGACCGATGGGTCGTCCGGAGATCGTCGTGAAGGAAGCCGCGCGCTCCGGCGCCTGCTTCAGCGCGGGCTCGAGCGTCTCGCGCTCCCAGCGCTGCTTCTCTATCTCAGACGCCGCCCTCATACAGGCTGATTATATCGGCGATTTGACTTGCTCGGACAACGCACGCTAGGCTCCCCGTCTGGATTAGGCGCGTCATGGCCGCAAACGGATCGACCTTCGGTGCCATGCTCCACGAGTTTGACGGAGCAGCCCGCATCCTGAATCAAGAACCCGCCATTTGGAAGATCCTGACGCACGCCAAACGCTAGATCATCGTCTCGTCCCCGGTCCAGATGGACAACGGCGAGATCGAAGTGTTCACCGGGTACCCCGTCCAGTACAACATTTCGCTCGGGCCGGCCAAGGGCGGCATTCGCTATCACCCCGGCGTGACGCTCGACGAGGTGACCGCGCTCGCGGCGTGGATGACGTGGAAGTGCGCCGTCGCGCACATCCCCTTCGGCGGCGGCAAGGGCGGGGTCGTGTGCGATCCGACGCGGATGTCTCGACGCAAGCTCGAGGCGCTGACGCGGCGCTATGTCGCAGAGATCATCGATTTGATCGGTCCAGAAAAGGATGTGCCCGCGCCCGACGTCAACACCAATGATCAGCTGATGGCGTGGGCCATGGACACCTACAGCATGCACGTCGGCCACACCTCGACCGTCGTCGTAACGGGCAAGCCGCTGGAGCTCGGCGGATCGCTCGGACGCCGTGAGGCGACCGGCCGGGGCGTGACCATCGTCCCGCGCGAGTCAGCCAAGCATGTCGGAGTCGAGATTAAGGATGCCAAGATCGCGATCCAGGGATTCGGCAACGTTGGATCGATCAGCGCCCAGCTTCTCTCTGAGCTCGGAGCGAAGATCGTCGCCGTCACCGATTCGAAAGGCGGCGTGTACAACGCCAAGGGCCTCGAGGTCGCCAAGCTCTGCGATTACGTCCGGCAACACGAAACCGTCGCCGGATTCCGCTGAGCTGAGCCGCTGACCAACGAGGAGCTGTATAAGCTTGACGTCGACGTCCTCATTCCCGCCGCGCTCGAGAATCAGATCACCGTCCGGAACGCCGCGTCCATCGACGCCAAGGTGATCGTCGAGGGCGCCAACGGACCCACTACCCACGAGGCCCACCGTCTTCTGCACGAGCGCGGGGTGTTCGTCGTGCCCGACATCCTCACCAACAGCGGCCGCGTTACGGTGTCGTACTTCGAGTGGGTTCAAGACCGGTACGGCTACTTCTGGACCGAGAAGGAAGTGAACGAGCGCCTCGAAGCCAAGATGCACAAGGCCTACCACGCTACGCTGCAGACGGCGCTTCGCTACAAAGTCGACATGCGCACGGCAGCCTACATCGTCGCAATTCACCGCGTAGCGACGGTCACGCGCATCCGAGGGATGTACGCCTGAAGGTCCGAAAATCCTAGGACCTCACGCAGAAGACGAGACGCTCGTCGGCAGTGGCGCTCGAGCTCTCGGCCACCATCTCGACGACGGCCTCCCCGACCGGGGGGCCGTCGGACGGCGCCGCCATCACAACTTGTCTTCGAAGTCCCATCCGGCCAGCTCCGGATCCAGATGTGGATCGAAGACAGCGCCGAAATTGCAACTGTGGTCGCCGGCGACCTCGATCGGGCCTGGCGTGCCGGCAAAGAGGTCTTTTCGAGCTCGTTGCGTGGCGCGTAGTCACGTTTGCGGCCCTCGAAGATCTCGAGCGCCTCGAGCCGAAGAGTGTCAACGAAGCGACCGCGCACATCGACGGCGATCACGTCGACAAAAACAGGAGAGGGAAGCCGGGTCTGGCATGGCGGAGCCGAGTGCCAACGCAACGGGCGAGAACAGCTCGCATCCTTAGGTTAACCGATCACCCGGAACCCGATGAGCTCCTCGACGTCGCCGCTGCCCGAGGCGATCGTGATCTCGATCACGTACTCGCCGAGCGCGAGGCTTGCCAGCCCGAGCTCGATTGTCGCGCCGCTCTCTTCCGATGTCATCGTCACGGGCACCTGCGACATCGCTCGTCCGTCCCGATTCAGTAGCCGCGCGCTCGCCGGTGGAGGCGTGTTCCCTGGCCCGTACACCGGAACCCGAACAAGGAGCCGCTCGGATCGCAGAAATTCGCGGGCAGCAGTGGGCAACGCTCCGGGGTTCGTCTTCAGTTGCTGGACGTCGCGCGCCGTCCGCGCGCGAAAGATCTGCGGCGTGCCGAATAGCGCGTCGGACGACATCATGTCTGGAATTGTGAGGTCGCGCGTCTCCGAGTCGAGCACGTCCGAATCAGGCCCCTCGATCGACAGACGAAGCTGCAAGGCGCCGGGCGGCGCGTCGAAGGTGACGCGTGGGGTCGACGCTGTCGCGCCTGCGACGGTCGCGGGAACGCGACCGCGGAAGTACGGCGCGCCATCGGGCCCCGCCGCGGTCAGCAACACACGCACCGGCTGGTCGGAACTGCGCGACGGGCTGCCAGGCGGTCTCGGGACCGGCTCCCACACGAAGGTCACGCGCGTCTTGCCGTTCTCGCCCCGCTCAGTGCCAATCCAGGTGCGAATCAGCCGAGCCCGCGACGGATAGCCGATTGCGGCAAGTGCCGCTTCGAGCGGCTTAGGCGGCCCAGGCTTGGGCGGGGTCACTGCCCGCACGACATCGGCAGTGGTGAACGCCCAATAACCCCTTCGCGCGCGCACCTGAGTCGCAGACCGCTTCACACGGACCTTGATCTCGTGGAACTTCCCGTCGGTCGGCGCCTCTGTGGAGTTGTAACCAATCAAGTAGTACGCGCTCGAGTCGCCCACGATCTGCTTCATCGCAAGCGTGAGATCGTTCCGACTCACGATGGCCCGGCCATCAGTCTCCGCCGACAGCACCCGCAGCGTGTTCATCGTCGAATTCAGGTAGTCGCGACCCGTCGCGGCGCCGATGTTGTCCGCGATGTTGAAGTCGCTCGAAGCCAGCCCACGAGGATCGACGGCATAGATCGCCACGTTGTAGCGATTCGCCGTTGTGTAGATCTGACGCAGCTCCTGCTGCATGTCGAAGCTCGATAGCGCCTGGGCGCGGAACTCGTTCAGGTCGCCGACGCCGGCGTTCGCCTCGCTCCGATTGGGATTGCCGAATCCTGGGAAGGTGGCGATCGGATTCCTGAGCTGCGGCGGCAGCATGTTGCTGTATCCCTCACTCACAAGCACGAGCGCTTTGCGCCCTTCCTTCAGCCCACCCATGTGCACGATGAGCGACTTGAGCGCCGAAA
The DNA here is from genome assembly GCA_965197865.1 of Vicinamibacterales bacterium. Taxonomy (GTDB): domain Bacteria; phylum Acidobacteriota; class Vicinamibacteria; order Vicinamibacterales; family CAVVIG01; genus CBDANZ01. Next base: position 61,974 of record CBDANZ010000004.1, on the reverse strand, counting down.
GCGACACCTGGTTCCGAATGCGTTCGACGGTTTCCGCAGGATAGTAGTGGTATTTCAGCTCGAAGGCGTTCTGCGCCTCGTACTCGAACTTCCTGCCGACAAACTGCAGGAGGCCCCGCTGGACGGCGCCGTGGTTGCGCGTGAAGCGGACCGCCGCCACCGGGTCGAGCGGATACATCAGCGCGACCATATCGGAGGGCCCAAGCTGGGTCTCGACGAACCGCGCGAGCTCCTGGCGGCTCGCGAGACTCGACTCCCGCCGCACGTGATAGTCGTCCAGAAACATCGCGAACAGCCGTACGTCGTCGCGGGCCGCCTCCGCCTCTTCGTCCGCGTCGGTTCGAATCGCGCGCGAAGGCGCATCCTGCGTCAGGCCGCCATTGAGCTCGATGTATCTGAACGTCTCGATCTTCTGCGGCTTGCCTTCCTCGATGATCTCGAAATCACCCGGCTGCAGATCCGCCACCGCGCGGCCCGTCCTGTCGGTGACAATCACGTCGACGCGGACGAAATTGATGCCGGCGCGAAAAACGGGTGGCGGCGGCGGCCGATCGGCGGGCGGAACCTGTTGGTCGCGCTCGTGCCGATCCTGCTGTTCGGAAGGCACGGGTTGCTGAGCGTCTCCCGTAGCGCCGCACACTAGGGCGGCAAGAAGCACGACGCACGCGATGATCCGAGAGCTAGCCATATCGCTATATTAGACCCAACAGGTCCGCCCAAAGGCGGACTCCGGATCGATGAGAACGTCTGTGGCGTCCGGCCATAGCCGGATTCAGCCCAGATGTTAACATCCCGGCCGATGGAAAGTGACGTGAGCCCCCAGACGACGGAAACGACGCGCCCGCCCTTGACCACGTTATCCGAGGATGAGCGGGTGTTCCGAGACAGCGTGTACGAGTTCGCGGTCCGTGAGATCCGGCCGCGGGTCCGAGAGATGGACGAGAAGGCGGCGATCCCACGCGCGCTCATCGACCGTCTGTTCGATCTCGGGGTGATGGCGATCGAGATACCCGAGGCATATGGCGGCGCCGGCGCAACCTTTTTTCACTCCGTGCTCGCCGTCGAATCGCTCTCGCGGGCCGATCCGTCGATCGGCGTGTTCGTCGACGTACAGAACACACTCGTCATTAACGTCCTGCTGCGCTGGGGCAGTGACGATGTGAAGCGGAGGTATCTGCCGAAGCTGGCGTCGGGCGCTGTGGGCGCCTATGCGCTGTCGGAAGCGCGCTCGGGAAGTGACGCGTTCGCCATGGCGACGCGTGCCGTCGCGCAGGTCTCGGGCGAGCGGGACTGGGCTCTCACCGGTCGCAAGCTGTGGATCACGAACGCCAGCGAAGCCGACCTCTTCATCGTGTTTGCGAACGCCAACCCCGAAGCCGGCTATCGCGGCATCACGGCGTTTCTCGTGGAGCGCGGCTTTGCCGGCTTCACGGTTGGCAAGAAGGAGGACAAGCTCGGCATTCGGGCGAGCAGCACCTGCGAGCTCCTGCTCGAAGAGTGCCGAGTGCCGCGCTCTAATGTGCTCGGTGAGGTCGGAAAGGGCTACAAGGTCGCCATAGAGACGCTGAACGAGGGCCGCATCGGTATCGGTGCGCAAATGGTCGGCCTCGCGCAGGGCGCGCTCGATCACACGATCAAGTACACGAAGGAGCGGAAGCAGTTCGGCCAGGCCGTGGCCGAGTTTCAGGCCGTGCGCCACCAGATTGCCCGGGCGGCCACCGAGCTCCACGCCGCCCGGCTGATGGTGTACGAAGCTGCACGGCGCCACGACGCCGGTGCCTCGTTCCTCACGGAAGGCGCGATGTGCAAGATCTTTTCGTCTGAAGTCGCCGAGCGCGTGACGTCTCTCGCCGTGAACCTGTACGGCGGCTATGGATTCGTGAAGGACTACCCGGTCGAAAAGCTGTATCGCGACGCGAAGATCGGGCAGATTTACGAGGGGACATCGAACCTACAGCTCCAGACCATCGCGAAGCAGATCATCGGGTGACATCAAACATGCTTCAGAGTCGCCAGCATTTCCTCGGTCAAGGCCTCGCCCATCGGTGACGAGCGCCACGCCGAGCACGCTGCTCTCTGTTCTGGCGAGACTGCTGGTCGTTGGCCTTGTGGTCTGGAGCGTGGTGGCACGGAAGAACTCGTTGCTCGTATCCGGCCTCTGCTGTGACAGCACGCCGCCCAATGAAACGTCAGCTAGGTGAAAGCTAGGCGCTGGCCAGGACACGGTTCGCGATGATCATGCGCTGCGCCTCCGAGGTGCCCTGGTAGATTTCCGTGGCGCGCACGTCGCGGAACAAGCGCTCGACGACTGACCCGCGGCGGTAGCCGGCCGACGCCAGGATCTGCATCGCCCTGTCGCCGGCCTTGTGCGCCGCTTCCGACGCCGCGAGCTTGGCCATCGACGCCTCGAGCGTGATTCGCTCCTGCCGCTCCTTCGCCGCGGCCGCTTTCCACGTGAGCATCCGGGCCGCCTCGAGCTCGGTGGCGATGCCGGTCAGCATCCACATGGATGGCCTGATAGCTCGCGATTGGCTGCCCGAACGCCTGACGAGTTTTCGCGTACGCGATGGCTTCGCGGATGGCCGCCTCTCCGATCCCGAGCGCCTGCGCGGCGATGGCCACACGGCCGCCCTGCAGCGCCCACATCGCGACGTGAAACCCCTGATCCACCGAGCCCAACGGTTGGTGGTCGGCGACCTCGACGTCGAGATCGAGGTCCATGCAGACCAGGCCCCTCACGCCTAGCGAGTCGGCGCGTGCCGTGCGTACGATGCCGGGCGCGTCCATCGGCACGAGAAATGCCGTGACGCCCTGGCCCCGCTGGACCGGTCTGCTAGACGCAAACACTACCGCGACCGACGCGACGACCGCATTCGCCATCCAGACTTTGCGACCGGTCAGCCGATATCCGGTGCTCCTTCTGATGGCCTTTGTCTTCTGGTTCGCCGCGTCGGTGCCGGCGTCTGGTTCCGACAGGGCGAACGCGCCAATCGCCTCGCCCGCGGCCAGCTTTCGCAGCCACTGCTCCTTGTGGGGCGCTCCACCCGCATGCGCGATTCACCTCCGCGACGAGCGAGTTGTGGACGACCAGCGACACCGCCACCGTCGCGCTCGCGCCGGCGATCGCCTCGATTGCCATCACGTAGCTCAGGTAGTCGAGGCCGGCGCCGCCCCACCCCTTGGGAATCGTCGCGCCGAGCAGACCCCGTCGGGCGGCGGCTCGGACCACATCGAGCGAAAATTCTCCCGACTCGTCGATAGCCGCGGCGCGCGGCGCCACCGTCTCGCGCGCGAACTGCTCAACGGACTCCCTGAAGGCAATCTGTTCGGAAGTGAGTTCAAGAACCATACGCGGTGTCATGCCACAGCCGCTCGAAGATCGGCCGCAAGCGCTTCGCCGTCTCCGTCAGCTCCTCCGGTAGCACCCGCGTACCGCCGACCACCGACATGAAGTTTGTGTCGCCCATCCACCGCGGCACCAGGTGGATGTGCACGTGATCGACGATGCCCGCGCCGGCCGGCTGGCCGAGATTGATGCCGACGTTGATGCCCTGCGTCTGATACGCCTCGGTGAGCGCGATCTCCGCGTCGCGCGTGAACCGCATCAGCTCCGACAGCTCGTCGGGACCCGCGGCAGCCAGCGAGCCAACGTGTCGGTTCGGCACGACCATCACATGGCCGTTGTTGTAGGGATACAGGTTGAGGATGACGTACGAGACGCGCCCGCGGACGAGCACGAGCGAGCTGGGGGAAGAATCCGGCGAGGCGGCCACCTCACAGAAGATGCACCCGGCGCTGCTCTCGGCCCTCTCCATCACATAGGCCAGTCTCCAGGGCGACCAGAGACGCTCCATGCCCAGCAAGTCTAAAGGGTGGCACCTGAAGTCCAAAGTCTGAACTTCAGACTCCCGACTCAGACTTCAAACTTCAGGCTCTTGTCTAGACAGCCAACGCGCCAGGCTGAGAGGCTTCGCCGGAGCGAGGAGGGGACGCCCCGGGCTCGCGGTTAATCAGCTCCTTCAGCTCTTTGCCCGGCTTGAAGTAGGGAACTTTCTTCGGCGGCACGTCCACCTTGTCGCCTGTCTTCGGGTTGCGGCCCTTCCGCGGCTGGCGCTTGCGCAGCCGGAAGCTCCCGAAGCCTCGCAACTCGATCTTCTCGCCGCGGTGCAGCGCATCGATGATGCTCTTGAACATGGTGTCAACGATGACTTCGGAGTGCTTCTTGGTGAGATCGGAAACCCGGGAGACTTCCTCCACGAGCTCAGCCTTCGTCATGCTGCCGCCTGTGGTCATGGGTGCCTACCTAGTGATCTCTGAAATGGTCCCCGAGCGTCGCCCCGCCCTCGCCCACCGTCTCCTGATAGGTCTCCCACTCGGTGCGGAACTCGTCGGACTTGAGCGCGCGAATCGAGAGGCCGATCTTTCGCTCCTCCCGTGCCAGCTTGATGATCTTCATCGGGTAAGTCTCGCCTACCTTCAGATCGATCTTCTCTTCCTTTCCGGGATCCTTGCCCGCGAGCCGGGAGTCGTCAAACTCCGAGAGGTGAATCAGCCCTTCGATCCCCTCGTCGAGCTCGATGAAGGCGCCGAAATTCGTCATCCGCACGACCTTCCCTTCGAGGGTGTCACCGACGTGATGGCGCGTGAAAAAGTCGTCCCAGATGTCCGTGGCGAGCTGCTTCAGTCCGAGCGACAGCCGCTGGTTCTCGGCGTCGATGTTGAGCACCATCGCCTCGACGAGATCGCCCTTCTTGACGACCTCCGACGAGTGCTTGACCCGTTTGCTCCACGACATGTCTGAGATGTGGATCAGACCGTCGATGTCCTCTTCGACCTCAACGAACGCGCCGAACTCCGTGAGGTTGCGTACCTTCCCCTTGATTTTCGACCCGATGGGATACTTGTCGGCCAGACCGTGCCAGGGGTTGCTCTCGACCTGTTTGATCCCGAGCGAGATACGCCGCGCCGTCGGATCCACGCCGAGCACCATCGCGTCGACCATGTCGCCCACATTCAGAATCTTCGACGGGTGCTTGACGCGCTTGCTCCACGACATCTCGGAAATGTGGATCAGGCCTTCGACGCCCGACTCGAGCGCCACAAAGGCGCCATAATCGGTGAGGCTCACCACCTTGCCGCTGACGCGCGCGCCAACCAGGTACCGGTCCGTTACATTCGCCCAGGGATCGACAATGAGCTGTTTGTGCCCCAGCGAGACGCGCTCGCTCGCCGCATCGTACTTGAGCACCAGCACGTCGATGTTGTCGTTCACCCTGAACAGCTCCGACGGGTGGCCGACGCGGCTCCACGACATATCGGTGATGTGGAGCAATCCGTCGATACCGCCTAGGTCGACGAACGCCCCGTAGTCGGTGATGTTCTTCACGACGCCCTTGAGGACCTTGCCCTCGGCCAGTGCCTCGAGCGTGTGCTTTTTCTTCTCGGCGTTCTCCTCCTCGAGCAGTGACTTGCGCGACAACACGATGTTGCCGCGCTTCTTGTTCACCTTGATGACGCGCATGCGGAGCTCCTGTCCGCGCAGCGCATCCAGATTCCTGACCGGACGCACGTCGATCTGGGAGCCGGGCAGAAACGCGCGCACGCCGATGTCGACCGCCAGCCCGCCCTTGATCCGCTCGATGACGCGGCCGATCACGACCTTGTGGTCGGCATAGGCCTTCTCGATCTCGTCCCAGATCTTCATCTTCTCGGCTTTTTCGCGCGAGAGGACGACGTGGCCTTCGCGGTCCTCGGTCCGCTCGAGAAGGACGTCCACGATGTCGCCGGTTTCGACGGTGATCTGACCGCTTTCGTCGAGGAATTCGCCGACCTGGATGACGCCTTCCGACTTGAAGCCGACGTCGACGATCACTTCCCCCGGCGTCACCTTGAGGATCGTCCCCTTGACGACCTCGCCTTCCGCGATGTTTCGGAAGCTGCTATCGTAGACATCGACCAGCTGGGCGTACTCGCCGGGGTCCATTTGATCTTGGTCTTCGCGCGGCCAGACTTTCAGCCTGCGGCGGTCTCCGCGTTCGCCACGAGCAAGGCGGTCGCCCCGATCTTCGCGGTCGAGCGTTCCCAGGCCGCTTCCGCCCGCTCCGGGAGTGTGCCCGTCTTCAACCTTCGCCATGCCTCGCGCATCCTCGTTCTGGTCGATCGATCCCCTGCAGGCCCTGGCCCCAGAGACCCGGCTTAAGCCGGGCCTCTGGGGCCAGGGCCTGCAAAGCAAGCGTTCACCAAATTTCGTTAAGCAATAGAGAGTACGACACTTATCGCAACGCTGTCAAGGTTCGGAAAGGACAAACAATGGCCAGACGGAGAGCCACCCACTACGAAAAACAGACGAAACGCGTGCGAGCGAAGACTCGGAAGCCGGCTCTACGTGGCTCGAAGAGGACGGTCAAGCGCAGGACACGCAAGACAGCTCGGCCCTTCGACCGAGCTCGGGGCGAGCGGCCGAAGGCCGCCGCGAGTAGGCCGGAACGCGCGCCGGCACCCGGGCTGAACCGCGCGCGCCGGACGCTGGAAGAAACGGTGCCAACGCCGCCTTCCTCGCCGAATATGGACCGACACGGATCGGCCGTCCGCGCCGGCCGTACGGAACTCGCCGAGAGCCGGCTGGCGCACGCGGGCATAACGCCCGCCATCAACCTCGACGTGAGCGTCGAGAAAGTGTATGTCAGCAGCGACGAGGCGCGCGGGAATAATCCAACCCCCGATCAGGACATCGTGGACGACGTCGGCAAGGCGATCGAGATTGAGTATCAGGACAACGAGGAACTTGGAGCGAGCGACAAGGTCGTCGAGCGTGACAAGCACCGGTGGAAACTCGATCCTGCCTCCTCGGAGGACTACAAGGACAGAAAGTGAGTCGGCGGTCGAAAACGTGGGAGTTGTTTTTATTAACTTTTCGCCTTTAACCTTTCGTGGATGACTCCCGTGATCTCGCCCACGACCTCGCGAATCGACTTGCCTGTCGTGTCGATGACGACGGCGTCGCGCGCCCGGGAGAGTGGCGAGCTGGCGCGTGTGGAATCGAGGCGGTCGCGCTCAGTCAGCAGCGTCGCCACCTCCGAGACCACCGTAGGTCCGCCCAAGTGGGCGGGATCGCTCGCGCGCCGGCGGGCGCGCTCCTCGGCCGAGGCATCGAGATAGACCTTCACCTCAGCATTCGGAAAGACGACCGTGCCGATGTCGCGCCCCTCCATGACGATACCGCCGCCTTCGCCCAGATCGTGCTGCCGCGCCACTAGGATCGCGCGGACTTTCGGCAACCGCGCCACCAACGCCGCGGCCTGATCAATTTCAGGGGTCCGAATCTGTCGCGTCACATCGTGACCGTCAATGGTGATACGCGTAGCGCCGACTTCAATGTGCGACTTTTCGGCCACTGACACGACGGCCTCTTCGTCGTTCAACGCCGCGCCGTCGCGGATCGATTTCCAAGCCACGGCGCGGTACATCGCACCGCTGTCCACATAACCGTAGCCCAGCTTGGACGCGACGGCCCGCGCCACGGTGCCCTTCCCGGCTCCCGATGGACCGTCGATGGTGATCATCAGCCTACGCATCAGATTGCAGATGGCAATTTTTTTTAAGTCTAACATGCTCCTCACCACGCGACGCCGCGTCGTCCTCGCCATAATCGTCCTCGTGGCGACGGCGGTGGCAGTATCAATCGCACGGTCGTACGTGCACGGGTTGTCGCTCGTGGTGCGCGCCGCCGATCTCGAGGGACGCCTGCGGCGCGTCGCCAAGCTCAACACCACCGCGGTCGGGCGGAGCGAGCTACAGATTTCGGTTGGCGGCGCCATACTGCGGGCGCGGGCCTCTATGCCGGTCTGGCGTGTCAAACGCACTGCCCTGCTCGTGACCGGCTTGCATCCTGCGGGGATCGATGAGTCGCGTCTCACGCGCCTCGCAGGCGAGCTTGCGCCGAGCGGCGGCGGGGCGATCACGCCCGAGATTCCCGATCTGGCGCGCTTCGCAGTCACCCCTGCCATTACCGACGCCATCGAGCAGGCCGCGACCTGGCTTGCCTCGGATGTGACGTTCGCGCCGGACGGCCGGGTGGGCATGTTGGGCATCAGCTTCAGTGGCGGACTCTCGATCATGGCGGCGGGGCGCTTGGGATTGCGCGACCGGGTTGCGTACGTGTTTTCCTTCGGCGATCACGCGGATCTGCCGCGCGTTTTGCGATATCTCTGCACCGGCGTGGAAGAGCAGCCGGCTGACGACCTTCGCGTCCTCACGAAACGCAAAGAAGGTCGATACGTGCCTCCTCCGCACGACTACGGCGTGGTCGTCATCCTGCTCGGGATGGTCGACCAACTCGTGCCGCCGGCGCAGGTCGAGCCGCTTCGCGGCCCCGTCCTGCGCTTTCTGTGGGCCTCCTAACCTAGACCGCGCCGACAAACCGCAGGCCGAGCGCGAATTTGTGGTCGTGCCCGCCCTGGCGCGGACGCTCCCGGAGCCATCCTCGACCCCTCCTCGATTACGTCAACAACCGCGATGTCGCGCACCTTGGCGCGCCACTGCTCCCCCACCTCAGCTCCTACGGCGAGCCTGCCCCGTCGGCATCGCGATCGCCGAGACCGTCGGCCCCGGTGTTCCTCCTTCACGGGATCGACGACAACGTGATTCCGGCAGTTGAGTCGGTACACATAGCGAACGACCTGCTGGGTCACGCGCCGGTGCGGCTGCTGCTGGCCGGGCTCGTCTCGCACGCCGAGATCGTCCGCCCAGCGCGCGCCGGCGACATCCTGAGGCTCGCGGGGTTCTCGGGAGATATTTTGCGACGGTGAAATCACGAAATCAAAATGTGTTTCCTGTTTGCGTGTTTCGTGGCTACGCTTCTACCTGTGGAGCGCCTCCAAAAACTTCTCTCTCGAGCAGGTGTTGCCTCACGCCGCGCATCGGAAAAGCTGGTGCTGGAGGGACGTGTGACGGTGAATGGCGCCACGCTACGCGAGTTGGGTACGAAAGCCGACGCGGCTAGAGACGATATCCGCGTGGACGGCTGCCGCATCCGCCTGCCCGCGCGCCATCGCTACCTGCTGTTGAACAAGCCGCGCGGGTACGTGACGACGAGATCCGATCCGCAGAACCGTCCGACGGTGCTGGATCTGGTCGGCATCCGAGAGTACGTCTATCCGGTCGGGCGGCTCGACTTCAATTCCGAAGGCCTGCTGATTCTCACCAGCGACGGCGACCTGGCGGCACGGTTGACCGATCCGCATTATAAGGTGGCGCGCGTATACGAGGCGCGGGTCCTCGGCGTGCCTGACGATCGCGATCTGGAGCGTCTTCGACGCGGGATCATCATCGACGGCCGTCGGACGGCCCCTGCGGAAGCTCAACGCATGCGCCGACACAGGGGAATGAAAGAGGTGGGATGCGCCATCTTGTTGTTGACAATTCGAGAAGGGCGCAAACGTCAGGTGCGCAGGATGCTCGACGCAATTGGGCATCCAGTCGAACAGTTGAAGCGCGTCGCTATCGGTCCGATTCGCGACGCGAGGATGAAGCCGGGAGAGTGGCGGGAGCTCACCGACAATGAGGTCAGAAGCCTGCGTGAAGCTTCTTTAATGAAGCTCCTTATTTAGTGTACAGCGCCGCTCGGTTCGTGCGGCGGCGGCTCGTCGTCCCCTGGGTCGGGTTCCTCGATCGGCAACCGGTCCTCGCTCGGTGTCTGCTCGACGAGAAGAGGCACCTCCAGGCCGAGCGCCTCGGCCATGTCCTCGACCTTCGGCAGACCGCTCAATTCGTTAAGACCGAACCGAATGAGAAATTCCTTCGTCGTCGCGTACAGGAACGGCCGGCCGACAACCTTCTTGCGGCCGGCGATCTTGATGAGATGCCGTTCGAGCAGCGTGCCGAGCACGCCTCCCGTATTCACGCCGCGCACCTCGCTAATTTCGAGGGCGGTGATTGGCTGCTTGTAGGCGATGACGGCCAACGTCTCGAGCGCCTGCACCGTGAGCCTCTGTGTCGAGCGTTCGTGGAATAACCGACGCACCCACTCGTGCAGAGCAGGCCGGGTCACGATCTGAAAGCCGCCGGCCACTTCCACGAGCTGCAGCCCACCGGGCCGCTCGTACTCCTGCCTCAGCTCGGCCAGCGCGGCCTGGAGCTCTTCCTTTGGCTCGCTCTCGAGCAGCTTGAACATGGCCCGGGGCGTGAGCGGCTCGGGCGATGCGAAGATCAGCGCTTCGAGAATGGCTTTCAGCTCGGCGCTCGCTTTCTTACCCATGGTGTGCCTCCTGGTCGCGAATGGGATGGGGCGCGTCGGCCGGCCGCGGCCGCCTGTACACGCGGATCGGGCCGAAGCTGCCCAACTGGAACACCCTCACCAGCTTCAAGCGAATCATCTCCAGCAGAGCGATAAAGGTGACGATCAGGCCGGCGCGATCGTGTACGTCCGCAAACAGCTCGTCGAATCCACACGCCCGCGTCTCGGATAGCCGCGCGAGAAGCTGCTCCATCCGGACCTCGACGGGAAGCTGTTCAGGCGGCAGCGCCACCTTCGGGCGCTCTTTCGCGCGCCGCACCACGGCTTGGAAGGCAGTGAGGAGGCTGAAAAGATCGACTTCGAGCTCCGGCTCGTACCCGTCTCCGGCGATCTTGGCCACGCGCTCGTCGGGCCTTCCCCGCTGCGCCGCGCGCACCTGCTCCCGGTCGTGCAGGAGCTCTGCGGCTGTCTTGAACTTCTGATGCTCGAGCAGCCGACGCACGAGCGCGTCGCGCGGGTCCTGGTCCTCGCCTTCCATGCCGGCCGCGGTCTCGGGTCGAGGCAGTAACATCTTCGACTTGATGTGAATGAGCGTCGCCGCCATCACGAGGAACTCGCCAGCGACGTCGAGATTGAGCTCCTGCATCAGCTCAAGCATCTCGAGATATTGCGAGGTAATGAGGGCGATGGGAATGTCGTAGATGTTCACCTCGTTCTTCCTGGTGAGGTGAAGCAGCAGGTCGAGCGGCCCCTCGAAGGTTTCGAGGCGCACCTGGAGCGCATCCGGCGATGATTCGAAGTCCTGCGGTTGGTCCATCGACGTCAGCCTACTTGTACGAAATCCTCACCGCGTCTCTGACGCGCTCCATCGTCCCGCCAGCGACCCCCCTGGCGCGCTTGGAGCCTTCGAACAGAATCTCTTTGAGGCGGTCGGGTTTCGCGAGCAGCGCGGTGCGCCGCTGACGGATCGGTTCCAGGTGCGTGTTGATCGCGGCCGCGAGCTTCGTCTTCACTTCGACGTCGCCGACCTTGCCGGCCCGATAGCGCGTCTTCAGGTCCTCGACTTCCCCCGTATTCGCGTTGAACACATCGTGATAGGTGAACACGGGATTCCCTTCGACGGTCCCTGGAATATCGGCCCGGATCCGCTTCGGATCCGTGTACATCTGCATCACTTTTCTTTTCACTTCCTCCGCGCTGTCGGCCAGATGAATGGTGTTGCCGAGACTCTTGCTCATCTTCTTGCCGCCATCGAGCCCCGGGAGGCGGGCGAACATCGTGAGCAGAGGCTGCGGCTCGACGAGCACCTCCCCGAAGAACTTATTGAATCGTCGCACGGTTTCCCGGGCCAGCTCCAGGTGCGCCACCTGATCCTCGCCGACGGGCACAAACCGCGCCCCGTACATCGACACGTCGGAGGTTTGCAGCAACGGGTAACCGAGGAAGCCGAACGACGACAGGTCCTTGTCCGCAAGGTCTTCCTGCTGCTCCTTGTAGGCCGGCACCCGTTCGAGCCACGGAATCGGCACGACCATCGACAGCAGCAGATACAGCTCGGCGTGCTCCGGAACGAGCGACTGGATGAAGAACGTGCTCTTCTCGGGATCGAGGCCGGCACCAATCCAGTCGGCGACATTCTCGTAGGCGTACGTCGTGAGCTGGCCCGTATCGCCGAAGTCGCTCGTCAGCGCGTGCCAGTCGGCCACGAAGTAGAAGCAGTCGTAGCGCTCCTGCAGCGGAATCCAGTTGCCGAGGGCGCCGACCAGATGGCCCAAGTGCAGCCGCCCGGTCGGCCGCATCCCCGACACGACGCGCGCCCTGCCTGAAGAGACGGACGAGCCCGACGGTGGAACGGTCACGGAAGCCAGGAACGCACGAGGTTGGAAGGTCTCACGACGAAGTAATAGAAGCCGTCGGTCAGCAGCAGCGCATACAGAAGCAGGAATCCGTATGGCCTGATCTGATCGAATGCCGCCGCCGCCCGGCGAGGCAGCAGACCGCCAAGCACGTTGCCGCCATCGAGCGGCGGAATCGGCAGCATGTTGAACACGGCCAGGAGCACGTTGAGCCGCACGGCCAGACTGAAAAGCGTCGCCATGGGGACCGAAACGTTCGGCTCGCCGAGAACGACCGGCGAGACCGGGAACGCCGTCAGGAGGAGCGCCGCCAGGAAGGCCATCGCGAGATTGCTGGCCGGTCCCGCCGCCGCCACCAGCACGAAGTCGCGCTCATGGCGGCGGAGGTAACGAACGTTCACCGGCACCGGCTTCGCCCACCCGATGAGCGGCACGCCACTCATGAGCGCGATCACCGGAAAAAGCAACGTGCCGATCGGATCGGCGTGCGAGATCGGGTTGAGCGTGACGCGGCCGAGCCGCCGTGCGGTCGGATCGCCAAGGCGATCCGCCGTCCACGCGTGGGCCATCTCATGCACGGTGAGTGAAAACACCAAGACGATGAAGCTGATGAAAACCTGCGCGAAGCTGATGTCGAGCAAGGAATCAAGGGTAAGGCCGGCTTGCGAAAAACGCAAGGACGGCATCCGCGACTTTCGGCCCCACTTCGGCTGCCAGCTCCTCACGCGAAGCGCGGCCGACGCCCGCGAGACTGCCGAATCTGGTCAGGAGCGCTCGCCGACGCCGCGGGCCGACGCCGGGTACCCGATCCAAGTCCGAGCGCAGATCGCGCATCGCCCGGGCGCGACGATGAAACGTCACCGCGAAGCGGTGCGCTTCGTCGCGGATCTTCTGCACGAGCAGCAGCGCCGGACCGTTGGAGGCGAGCGCGATCGCCTCCTCGCGATCGCGTGAGTAGATCAGCTCCTCTTTCTTAGCGACCCCGACGGCGACGAGATTCGCCAGTCCCAATTCCTCGAGCGCCGCGTACGCCGCCGACAACTGTCCCTTGCCGCCGTCAATCAGGATCAGATCGGGAAACGGTCCGCCCTCCTCAAGCAGTTTTCGGCAACGGCGGCCAACAACTTCGCGCACGGCAGCGAAGTCATTCTGAACGGCAACCTCGCGCGAGCTTCCTCTCGAGCCTCTCACTCGATATTTCCGATATTCGCCGCGCCGCATGCGGCCGTCTTCGCACACCACCATCGAGGCAACCGTCTCGCTGCCCTGAATTGTCGAGATGTCGAAGCACTCGATGCGCCGCGGAATCCTGGAGAGCCCGAGTACCGCGCGCAGGACCTCAAGGGCGTCGGACTGGACCGTCGTCCCCTGATCGAGACAATGAAGATACCCGAGCGCGGCGTTCCGGTTCGCGAGATCCACGAGCCCGCGCTTTTCGCCTCGTTGCGGCACCGTGATCCGCACGCGCCGGGAGCTGCGATCCGACAACCATGTCTCGATCGCATCGCAGTTGGCCGGCTCCGCAGGCACGTGCACCTCACGCGGCGCGGCGCGCACTTCGTAGAACTGCTCGATGGCTGCCTCGAGGACTTCGCTCTCGCTCGCGCCCGTGATCGTCGCGTCGGTCCCAAGCTCGACGCGCTCGACAACCCGTCCGCCCCTCACCTGGAAGACCTGGACGACGACGCCCACGGGTCCGATCTTTAGTCCGAACACATCGCGCTCGCCGAGCTCGCTCGTCGCCATCTTCTGCTGTCGATCGTGGAGCGTCTGCACGGTCCGCATGGCGTCGCGAAGCTGGGCCGCTTCTTCGAAGCGCTCGCCTTCGGCGGCCTCGAGCATCCGGCCGTTGAGCGTCTTGAGCAGCTCGTCATTCCTGCCTGTAAGGAACAATTGCGTGAGCTCCACCGCGCGGCCGTAATCTTGCGCCGAGCACAGCGTGTCTACGCATGGCGCGACGCACCGCTTGATGTCGTATTCGAGACACGGACGGCCGCGCTTGCCGGTGATCAGCTCGTTGCACGACCGGATGCCGAACAGCCGATGCGTCAGCGCCATCGTCCTGCGCGCGAACCGGGCCGGCATGAACGGCCCGGCGTAATAGCTCCCGTCGCGCTCGACCCTGCGCGCGACTAGCACTCGCGGAAACGCCTCGTTGGTGGTGAGCTGGAGATACGGGTAGTTCTTGTCATCACGCAGCAGGATGTTGTATTTCGGCGTCCGCTGCTTGATCAGGTTGTTCTCGAGCGCCAGAGCCTCCACGACCGAGTCGGTGACGATGACGTCGAGGCGGACGACCTCTTCCAGGAGCGCGTCGGTTTTCGGGTCGGCGCCGTAGGCGCCCAGATAGCTGCGGACGCGATCCCTCAGGGCGCGTGCCTTGCCGACATAGATCGTGTCGCCCGCCGCGTTGAAATACAGATACACCCCGGGCTGCGTGGGCAGCCGCGCGATCTGATCCTTGAGTTCGCGGATGGGCATACGTTACTATGTCGCGTCTTCTCGTCGGTGTCCGAACCCGCCATTATACCGGTGCTTCCACACCTTCAGCGCGTCATCCTGGCGTCAGAATCCCCGCATGAAAGCGGCGCGCCAGAGCCGCAGCGTCGGCCACCGGAGCGGGTGACGCTAACCGGCGCTATCGGCGCGATCTGCATGTTCCCGCTCCGGGCTATTATCGAGACCTGCGTCGCCCTCCGCATTCACCCAAACACGCTCTCACTCGTCGGGGTGATCGTCAATGCCGGCGCCGCCTGGGCGATTGCCTACCACCGGTTCACGCTGGCCGGCTTCCTGATGATCGTCGCCAACATCTTCGACTTCATCGACGGCAAGGTGGCTTACCGGCTGAAGCTACAGTCGCGGTTCGGCGCGTTCTGGGACTCGACCCTGGATCGGTTCTCCGACCTCGCCCTCCTGGTCGGCTTCATTTACCTGTACTCGAAGCTGGGCCGCCAGGACTACGTGATGGTGGCAGCGCTGACGCTCATCTTCTCCATCATGACGAGCTACACACGCGCGCGCGCCGAGTCGCTGGTCGAGAAGTGCAAGGTGGGCTTCATGGAGCGCCCCGAGCGCATCGTGCTCTTCATGATTGGCGCGTTCACCAACCGAATGGCGGCCGTGCTGTGGGTGATCCTTGTGCTTTCGATTCTCGCGGTGGGCAACCGTATTTATTACACGTTCCTGGCGCTGAACGGCTTGCCGATACCGTCGCGAGACGGTGTGAGAGGTCTCTTCAACCGTGCGCTCTTTTGGACCGACGAGCGCGCAACGCTGCCCTACGACCTCTGGGTCATCGCGATTCTCGCCTTCGTCTGGCTCACGCCGCCCGACTGGCTCCGCGATCCGACCGCGAGCGGACCAGGACTGATCGGGTTGATCAGAATCTTTGCCATTGGACTCTAGTTGGCACCGGTTTCATAACCTGTAGCGTGGGCCTTCAGACGCGCTCCGGCGCTCGCCTTGGTGGAGCCAGTGTGCGGAAGATGTCAAGATGCCGCCACTTCTGCAGGTCCTGAAGTGCGGCGACAGACCCAATCATGGTCCCTTCAGACGCAACTGCCCCGAGAGGCCCCGTTCCCGCGTGGGACTCGCCGCACGGTCCAGGTCTCCGCGCAGCGTCTCGAACAGATCCATGGCGAACACGTGGTTGCCAATATGCCAGGAGTGGGAGAAATCGCCGATCTCGTTCAACTGAATCTTCGGCACGCACCCCTGGGTCGTCGTCTACGAGCTTGACGTACTCCGTGCAGTCGACGTCAACCGCTTTCGATGGAACATCAGTGGGGAGCCCCGCGCGGCCGACTCTTGGAGCCATGCCTAGCAGTCCGTGGTGAAAGTCCGTCTGCATTCGACGAGCGATGCATCCTCGTGGCCTGCGTTGCTCCTCCATCAAATACAGGCGGTATTCTCGGTCGTCGCGCCTTGCCCGCGAGGCGCCTCGCTCGTCTCGGTGCAGCGCCCGACTTTCACCATGATGGTATGGACTCCTCCCGGTTCCGATGCGGCACGATGTGCCGCATCAGCTGATGCCCATCAGCCACAACCAGGAGGAAACCGAAATGGATGCTACGACAGTGGCCGTTGACCTGGCAAAGTCCGTGTTCGAGCTGGCGATCGCCAATGCCCGGTGGCGCGTGTGGTCGCGCCAGCGACTCAACCGCGCACGGTTCGCCCGCTTTCTCGCGCAGACGCCGCCGACCCATGTGGTGATGGAGGCGTGTGGCACCGCCCACTACTGGGGGCGGGTTGCCCAGCAACACGGCCATCGCGTCACCCTCGTGCCCCCGGCGTACGTGCGGCCCTACGTGCGGCGCAACAAGACGGACCGGGCGGATGCGGAGGCGATCCGCGAGGCGATCCGGTCGGGCGAGATACCCCGTGTCCCGGTGAAGCGGGTCGAGCAGCAAGCGCTCGTGGCGCTGCACCGGGTGCGCGAGCAGTGGATGACGACGCGGACGGCGCGCATCAATGTGTTACGCGGGCTCTTGCGGGAACAGGGGCTGCTGCTGCCGGCGGGGGCCTGTGCGGCGCTGCGGGCCTTACCTGTGCTGCTCGACGAGGCGGCCACCGTGTTGCCGAGGCATCTGCGGCAGGTGCTCACGAGCGTCCACGAGGAAGTGCGGGCGATTGAGGCTCGGATTGCCGGCCTGGAACGGGAATTGCGCGCCCTGGCCGACGCCGACCCCGTCGTGATGCGACTGCGGACGATTCCCGGGATTGGGCTGTTGACCGCCACGGCCCTCGTCGGCACCGTCGGGCACATCCACGCATTCCGGCGCGCGCGCCAGTTTGCCAGCTGGCTCGGCCTGACGCCGCGCGAGTACTCGAGTGGGCAGCGGCGGCGCCTCGGGGGGATCAGTAAACGCGGGGACGTGTATCTCCGGTGCTTACTCACCCACGGCGCGCGCGCGGTGCTCGCGTCGGCCCACCGGCGCCGGGCGGCCCAGCAGCCCCTCACGCGTCTGCACCACTGGGCGATGACGGTGCACGCGCGGCGCGGCTACAACAAAGCCACGATTGCCGTGGCGAACAAACTCGGCCGACTCGTTTGGGCGGTTTGGCACAAGGATGTGCCCTGCGCACTGCCGGACGCGGCGTAACCCGAGCTACACCTCCACGCGAGATGCTGAGCGAGTGACCCTGACATGGCCCTTCGGTCCGACCGACACCGCATCAGGCCGATAGCAGCCCTGGCGCTCGACGCCGGCACCACGATTGGCCCGCGGTGCGCGACTATCCATGTTGGCCAGGAGGCAAAGGCTCTCCACGGACAGGCCGGATATACGACCGCAACCGACGCGAAGGACCGACCGTCACGACCCACTCGCTTGATCACCGGGAGGAGTCCATATACGGACTGCTAGGCGCTTTGCGTTGGACACCTTGAGCACGGAATCGCCCTCATTTGAGTAGTTGGTGAGACGGATGCAGTGGCGGTAGAGCGACTCGGTCGAGGAGTCGCCGGCAGACATCGAGCCGGCCGACACGTCGCCGCCGGTGCGCCGGTCGGTGGCCCAGACGGCCTCCTTGCGGACGCGCTTCACCCAGGCGTCAACTCTCTTCACGGCGTGAGCCGGCATCGGCAGCGCTTCGTCGGGCACCTACAGAAACAGGCTTACGCCGGGCTCGGATACGAACCTGTCCCTGTCCACGCGGCGAGCACAGATCACGAAGTGAGCCATTCTCTGACTCCTCTTCTTTCGGCCCTGCGAAACCGCGTGGCAAGAAGGTGGGAAAATCGCGGCCGCAGCCCAGCGACTACGTGCGCTTGCGCTTTGCCGCAGGCTTGACGACCGTCGCCTTGGCCATTTTCTTTCTGCCGGCGCTCACGCTGTCCAGGCTTTTCCTCAGCGCATCCATCAGGTTGACGACCCTGGGCGGCGTCTCGATACTCGGCGCAATGATTTCCTTGCCGGCGATCTTCGCGTTGATGATCTACTGCAGGCCTTCGCGGTATTCGTCCGTGTATGTGGCCAGATCCAGCGGCTTGTCGAACCTATCGATTACCTGCCGCGCGAGCTTGATCTCTTCCGGCTTCATCTTCGTCGGCACGCCGTTCAGCTCGTCGAGGACATCGATACTGCGGATCTCGGCGGCGTGGTGCAAGGTGTACATGACGATGCCGCCCTGCTTGGGGCGGACGGCAACCAGGTACTCGCGTCCGTAGAGCGCCAGCTTGCCGATGCCAATCTTTCCCTTCATGCTGTCGCGCATCACCGCGAAAGCGTCGGCCGCCATCTTGCCGTCCGGCGCGACGTAGTACGCGCGATCCACGTAGATGGGATCGATCGCGGAGTCGTCGGCAAACTGCACGAGATCGATGACGCACGTGGACTCGGGGCGCACCTTGTCGAAGTCCTCTTCCGAGAGCACGACGTAGCGGCCCTTCTCGAACTCATAGCCCTTGACGAGCTCTGAACTGGGCACCTCGCGGTTGCAGTGCGGACACTATCGCCTCTGATTGGATCCGCGTTTGACACACCCCGTGCAGCTGGTTGAACGAATCATCCCGCTCGACTCGGTCGCCGGGAAGACCTTGATCGGGATGTTGACGAGGCCGACCTTCAGGAAGCCTTCCCAGGTTGGTCGTGCGGCCATATCAACAAGTCGCAAGTTAGGACCCATGATCTATCGGCATCGGTCGAGTCGGCCTCCAGTTTTCTACCGCCGTCTCATGAACTGATGACTCGTGACTGGCGACTTGCGACTGGCGCAGGACGACTAGGCTTCGTCCCGCTCGTCGTGAGCGCCCAAATCGAGCGCTGTTCCCGAAAAGTGGATCTCGTGCTCGCCGATCTTATCGCGCAGTAGGCGGCGGGCGGCGCCGTAATGCTGGGGCGGAACCGCGAGGTGACTTGCAAGACTGCGCAACCGCGAGATCACGATGAGGGAGACAGAATGCTCCCCCTCGCGCCAACTGATGCCGCCCACCTCATTGTAAGGAATGAACGACGCATCCGCCCAGATGCCGTCCTCATAGAAGCCGCGGCCGATCCGTCGGGTGAGCGGCAGCAAGTACGCGTAATAGAGAAACATCATGCTCTCGCCGAACGCCTGCTGCCCCGAGATCACGACCTTATAAAAGACGATGACGCCGAGCACGACGCCGATGGCGAGCGCCATGCCGTAATACGGCGGCTGCGGACCGCGCCATGTTAGGAGCGCCGACCCGCGCCGCTTCCTGAACCGCACGTATTCCAGCAGCAGTCGGGCGTTGGCGACGAGGAAGCCGGCGCCCAGCACGAGAAGAATGCCTGTGATGACCCCCTGCACGTCCACGACACGATCCTATGAAAAACGTCTATGGTCGTTCGACCGTGGCGAGATAAGGGTCGAAGCACTGGCGGCAGCGTGCCTCATAAACGCCGGTCGCCCCGACCAGCACGTGATCGCCGCTCGCGACCAGCCTCTGTGTCTGGTTGGCCGGATCGCCGCACACCACGCAGCTGGCGAGCGTCTTGGTGATGTACTCGGCAATCGCCAGAAGCCGCGGCATCGGCTCGCAGGGACGGCCGAGGTCGTCCTGATTGAGGCCCGCGACGATCACCCGTTTCCCCTGGTCGGGGTCCCTGCTGTACCGGTCGTCGACAAGCGGCTTGAAAATCTGGACTTTCTGGCGGGCAATCTGGGCGCGGTGCAGCCGGCGAATCGCTTCTTCGCTGCTGCCGCTGAACGTGCTCCCGGCGATCACCTCGATCCAGCCACGCTGCGGCGCCTTCCGGACGAGCTTCATCAGTGACCCTGACTCACACCCGTGCCTCGTATTCCCCCGTCTCCGTATTGACGCGAATCTTGTCGCCTTCATTCACGAACGGCGGCACTTGGACGACCAGTCCGGTCTCGAGCGTGGCGGGCTTCACCTGCGCGCTCGCGGTCGCGCCTTTGATGCCGGGCACCGTTTCCTTCACCACGAGATTAACCGTCTGCGGCAGCTCGATGCCGACCGGCTCGACGTCGTAGAACTCGACGCGGATGATCGCGTCGGGCATCAGGTAGTTCTTCGAATCGCCGAGCGCCCCCTGCGCGATGTGGATTTGCTCGAAGGTCGACGTGTCCATGAAATAGTAATGGTCGCCGTCGTTATAGAGATACTGCATTTGGCGCACGTCGAGCGTTGCGCGCTCGACGTCCTCTTCGGCGCGAAACTTCTGATCGGAAAGCGTCGAAGTGCGGATGTTGCGCATCCGCGCCTGGATGAACCCCCGTTTGTTGCCCGGTGTGAAGTGCTGCAGGTCGAGGATGCGGAAGAGATTCGTGCCGAGCTCGATAAGCATCCCCTTGCGGAGTCGTGTCGCTTGAACTGAACTCATGATGGTTGTTGCTGGCGCCCGTATATCCTTGCGATCGTAACATATGTGGCCTTGGCCGGTCCGTCGTCTCCCACGCGGGCCGGCCTCATGTTACGATGCCGAACGTGACCTTCACACGGTGGGATCCCCTTCCTGACGGGCTGCTGGCGGTCACCATTTGTCAATTGCAAATTTCGGATTGATGAGAACGCTCGTAATCGTCCTCGTCGTCGTCGGATTCACCGTGGGTTTGGCCGTCACCGGTCGGATACGAACGTCGTCCAACCCACTGGCGGCTCCCGCCTGGCCGACGCCTGAAGCTCCCGTGGCGGCCGCCGATCAGCAGCCCGCCGCGCCGCCGCCCCTGCTGCCGGCCGGAGGACCCGATTTCACCCGCGTTGCCGGTGCCGCCGTGAAGGCCGTCGCGAACATCTCGTCAACGCAGGTGGTCCGCACGACGAATTCGCCGTTCGCCAGCGACCCCTTTTTCCGCTACTTCTTTGGCGATCAAGACGACTTATTTGGCTCGCGCAGTCGTCGTTCGTTCAGTCTCGGATCGGGCGTCATCGTGTCGGCTGACGGGTATGTCGTCACGAACAGCCACGTTATTGGAGAGAATCTCGGCGCGGTTTCTGAGGTCACCGTCGCTCTCGGCGACAAACGCGAGGTTCCCGGCACGATCGTTGGCACCGATCCATCGACCGACATCGCGCTCCTCAGACTCGATCTGAAAGGCCTCCCCGTCCTGTCCTGGGGCGATTCGAGCAAGCTGCAGGTCGGCGAATGGGTGCTCGCGATTGGCAGTCCGTTTCAACTGAGTCAGACGGTGACGGCCGGAATCATCAGTGCGACGGGCCGAGCCAACGTCGGATTTGCCGACTACGAGGACTTCATCCAGACCGACGCCGCGATCAACCCGGGCAATTCCGGTGGGGCGCTGGTCAACAGCCGCGGCGAGCTCGTCGGCATCAATACGGGGATCTTCACCCAAAGCGGCGGCTATCAGGGTATCGGCTTTGCCGTGCCGAGCAACCTCGCACGTCACATCGTGGACGACCTCATGAAGTACGGCGAGGTTCGCCGCGGCACGATCGCGGGGATCTCCGTCGAAAGCCTCACGCCGCAATGGGCCCGGAGGCTCGAGAGGCCCAATACGAACGGCGCACTCGTGGTCCGCATGCGGCGCGACACCGAAGCGTACCAGGCCGGCGTCCGGCCCGGCGACGTGATCATCGCGTTCAACGCCGAACCGATCGACGATTCCTCGCAGCTCTATCGGCTGGTTGCCGACGCGCCGATCGGCTCGACCGCCACGCTCCGTGTGTCACGAGGCGGTCGTACGATCGAGCTGAAGGTCCCGATCCGGTCCAGCGCGAGAGGACCACGGTAGATCTCAAGACCCTCTCGCGAAAACGAGCGCTTTCTTCGAGGCACGATGAAACCTTCGTGTGGCTCAGCTCTTCTGGTCGTTCTAGCGCTTTCGATCCTCGCGCCTTCGGCCGAGCAGTTAGGATCGCCCGTGTCACGGGAGCGAGATTTTCTCGCGCGCATCCGTCGCCTCACGGTCGAAGGACGACGAGCGGGCGAGGGGTACTGGTCGCCCGACGGCAAGCGTTTGGTGTTTCAGAGCGAGCGCGAGCCGGGCAATCCTTTCTACCAGATCTATGTGCTTGATCTCAGCACGGGCGACGTCAGGCGCATCTCGACCGGCGCCGGCAAGACCACGTGTGCGTTCTTCCGTCCGATGGGCGACGAGATTCTCTTTTCTTCCACGCACGCCGATCCGAACTCGAAGCAGGCGCAGGACGAGGAGAATCGCTTTCGGGCGTCGGGCCAGGAGCGGCGCTACGCGTGGGACTACGACCCCGAGATGGACATCTACGCCTACAGCGAGAAGACAGGCTCGTTGAAGCGGCTCACGACGGCCCGCGGATACGACGCCGAGGCGAGCTATTCGCCAGACGGTCAATGGATCGTCTTCTCGTCGAACCGCGACGCCTACGGGCGGCTGCTCGGCGCGACCGAACAGAAGCAGCTCGACTCCGACCCGAGCTATTTCGCCGAGATCTTCATCATGCGCGCCGATGGCTCGGGCCAGAAGCGGCTCACCTCGGTCGCCGGCTACGACGGCGGGCCGTTTTTTGGTCACGACGGCTCTCGTATCGTCTGGCGCCGCTTCGACGAGCGCGGATTGATTGCCGACGTGCTCACCATGAAGCCGGACGGCTCCGACGTGAAGCAGATTACCGATTTCGGCGCCATGAGCTGGGCGCCCTACGAGCATCCGTCTGGCGAGTACATCATCTTTGCGTCGAACAAGCTCGGATTTGAGAACTTCGAGCTGTTCATCGTGGACAGCGCCGGCACGAAAGAGCCGGTGCGCGTCACGTACTCGGACGGGTTCGACGGGCTGCCGGCGCCGTCACCTGACGGGCAGCAGCTCGCCTGGACGTCGAGCCGCTCGGGAGGCTCGGCGGGTCAACTCTTCCTCGCTCAGTGGAACCACCAGAAGGCGCTCGAGGCGATCAGGAACGCACCGCCGAAAATGCCTGGTAAGAAATGATCATACGCACCTCCCTCGCCGTCGCGTTAACCGCTGCGGTGTTGACAGCGCCTCCGGCTATCCGGGCGCAGTCGACCGCAACGACGAGGCCGCATGTCGTTGCGCTGGCCTCGGAGCGGCTCGAGGGGCGCCTGGTCGGCAGCAGCGGCGAGCGCCTCGCGGGCGACTACATCGTGGCTCAGTTGAAGCGCATCGGCGCGAGGCCACTGCCCGGCAAGTCCAGCTATCGCCTGCCGTTCGAGTTCACCGCGGGCACGCGAGACGGCGGCTCGCTCGTTACCGTCGTGACGACTCCTGTAGCATCCGGCGTCCGCCAGACTCGTCACGCTTTCAACACGCGATCCGACGTGCAGGCGCTCGCGTTTTCGGACAACGGCGAGGTCGCCGCGTCGCCGGTAGTTTTTGCTGGCTACGGCATCGTCGTGCCCGAGCGCCAGGATTTCGGCTATGACAGCTATGCCGGACTGGACGTGAAAGACAAGATCGTCGTCGTCCTCAGATATTTTCCTGAAGACGCCGATCAGAAAGCGAAGGCTATCCTCGCGCGATATTCGGGTCTCCGTTACAAGGCAATGGCGGCCAGACAGCGCGGGGCGAAAGGCGTGCTCGTCGTTACTGGGCCGCGCTCGCCGAACGCCGGCGAGACGGTCCCGATGTCGTTCGATACCGCGCTCGCAGGCTCCGGCATCGTCGCCGCCAGCATTAGTGGCGCCGTCGGAGCGTCCATCCTCAGCGGCGGCGGCAAGACAATCGAAGAGGTGCAGCGGGCACTCGATTCAGGCAACCCGCATGTCGCCGGATTCGATATCCCTGATGCCAGCGTGTCAGTTCGCACGTCGGTCGTCCGCGAAAAGCGGACCGGCAATAACATCGCCGGATACTTGCCCGCGACGACAGCACGCGGTGAGACGGTCCGAGGGGCAGGGCCTGCGGGAGAGAACGTCGCCAAACCGTGGATCGCCCTTGGCGCGCACTACGATCACCTCGGGCGGGGCGACCACGGCAACTCGCTCGCGGTGAACGACGAAGCCGGCCAGATTCACTTCGGCGCCGACGACAACGCCTCCGGCTCGGCCGCCGTCCTCGCGGCTGGCGAGCTCATCGCCGCCGAGCCGCGTCGTCGCAACGTCCTTCTCACCTTCTGGTCGGGCGAGGAGATCGGGCTCATTGGGTCGACCTCGTTCGTCAACGCTCCACCGCTGGCGCTCGATCAGATCGCCGCGTACCTCAACTTCGACATGGTGGGGCGAATGCGGGACAACAAGCTGACGGTGCAGGCCGCCGGCTCGAGCCCCGCATGGGCGCGGGTGATCGAGCAGGCCAACATTTTGGCCGGGTTTGACCTGCTGCTTCAGCAGGATCCCTATCAGCCGACCGATGTCGCGAGCTTCAACCAGGCTGGCGTGCCCTGCCTCAATTTCTTCACCGGGGTGCACACCGACTATCACAGACCGTCCGACACGACCGACAAGATCAACTATGACGATCTCGACCGGGTTGTCGGGTTCGCAGCGGCGATCGCGCGGCGCATCGGCGAGACTGAGGAGCCGCCCGTCTTCGCAAGAGTTGAGCAGCCGATCCAGAGCGGTGCCGGACGCGCTGGCTTGCGCGTCTTCACGGGCACGGTTCCGGATTATTCGACCGAGGCGAAGGGGTTGCTCCTGAGCGGCGTCATTGGCGGCGGTCCGGCCGAGCAGGCCGGGCTGCAGAAAGGTGACGTGATCGTGGAGATCGCCGGACAAACCATCGCCAACATCTACGACTATACATACGCACTCGATCTGCTCAAGATTGGCGAGCCCGCCAAGGTGGTCTACATGCGGGCCGGCCAGCGCAGGGAGACGACCCTCACGCCGGCGGCGAGAAAATGACGAGTAGCCCGATGTCGGCTATTCCGGTTTCACATTCCCCGCGCGCGGACCTTTCGGCGACTGCTCTTCGTCGAAGCTGACGCGCTGCCCCTCGCCCAGACTGTCAAAACTGCCCTGTACCGAGCTGCGGTGAAAGAAGTACTCCTGCCCGCTGTTATCGCGAATGAACCCGAACCCCTTGTCGCGTGCGATGCGTTTTATCGTGCCGGTCGCCATTCGAGGCTCCTTGTCGCTCTCGAGCGCTCGTACGACGACGGGCGCACGAGTCCAAGAACTCGACCTGTTCATTTATCACTAGGTTTATCACTATACGCTGTTGGTGCTTCCTTGCCTATTAGCCTCCGGCCGCCGACCGCACGTTCGACAAACTCAATCATGTCCGTGCTTGTCGGCGGCGTGCCGCCGAGCTGGCGCAGCATCGCCGTCACCTGGCGCTGAACAGCTTGTACTCGAACGTGCGGGTGAGCCCGTCCTCGCCGAGGCTCTCGAGAAACACGCACATGTTCGGGTCGTGCTCCGTCCACTGCTTCCGCAGCGATGCCAGGTCGGGAAACTGGTCCGCCGGCAGAAGTGCGGTTGGCGAGGTGCCCTGCCAGCGCAAGTGCCACGCCCCTTCGGCGGCGTAGAGATGCGCAAGCGTGCCGCGCACCGCCTCGTTAAGGCAATTGTCGAGGCCCACGGTGGGAGGGTGGAGGTGGCAGCGAGCCCGGCCGTGGGCGCACGTTTACGGTCGCACTGCCGATTTAGCGATCCGGGGAAGCGCTTGAGTCGACGTACCGCCGCTCACGTAGCGCAGGACTCTAGTCCTGCCCTCTAGCGGCGGCAGGTCCAAAGATCCGCACCACACACGTCAAGACGAGTGTCTTCCGGGACTAGTAACCGGGACTAGTAAAACGACCCGGTGGCTCGCGCGGGGCGGCTCCTGCTCCTGCTGGCGCTCGTCCGCTGGACCCGACTCTTTCTGGTATGGCCGATGCGCCAGGACGTGGTGGGTGCGTCTGTTCTCCACCTCGTCAGCATTCCATTTCACGAGGCGGGACACATCTTGTTTGCGCCGCTGGGCGACTTGATGGCCTCGCTCGGCGGCAGCCTTGCGCAGGTACTGGTGCGACGATCTGCCTCGTCGCGTTCCTCACCACGAACCCGAACCCGTTTGGAGGTTACTTGCCTTGTGGGCCGGCTCGAACTTGACGGACATTGCCCTGTACATGGTGACGCACGCCCCCTACAGCCCATGTTGCTTGGCGGCAGAACCGGCGCGAGGTGGAGGAACACGACTGGGAGTACATCCTCACGGTGTTGGAGATTGTGCATCGAGATCACCAGATCACTTGTGGAGTACAGCTTGCCGGCGCTGCGACGATGCTGGCTGCGCTCGCCTGGGCTTTCGTCCTGTTGTTTCGACGGCAAAGTGAGTCGCTCGAGCGGGGTCTGGCTACGGCGTCCGATCGAAGGCAGCCACTAAGGCGGCGATGACCGCCAGACGGCACGACCGATGAAGAATGGCCCGAGCCTCTCGACGTAAAGCGAGGTCTGCTGGGTCTTCCTCATCTCCTGGACAACTCGCGAAAGCGGATAAAGATCCTTGCCAATCAACCCAACGACAAAGTCGTTGTCGTCTTTGTCGAGGCCGTAGCAGGCAAGGCGAATGTCGTGCGCGTAATCGGCCGCGCCGAACGATCTGCCGATTGCGCCGTGTTCGGCCAGGATCACGCGCTGCTCTTCAGTCGGCAACTGCGCGAAACGGCCGCTCCTCCGAAGCGGATACCACATGGCCCACGACCAGGCCGGGTTGAGCACGGT
Source organism: Vicinamibacterales bacterium (assembly GCA_965197865.1). Taxonomy (GTDB): domain Bacteria; phylum Acidobacteriota; class Vicinamibacteria; order Vicinamibacterales; family CAVVIG01; genus CBDANZ01. Next base: position 35,353 of record CBDANZ010000004.1, on the reverse strand, counting down.
CCGCCGCGGCCGTTCGATGAGCGTCTCTTGCAGATCGGGCTCGTACCCGAGCGAGTAGGTGCGCCCCAGCATGGTGAAATCGGCCTTCTGGGCAAGCGCGGCGAAGGGCGGCGAGTTCAACAGCGTCCGACCACGATCTAGAAACGCGCCGGGATCCTGACTGACGAAGAGCACCGCTATTCCGAGCGGGTCGTTGATGTCTTCGTACAGCACCGCGGTCAGCCCTCCGCGCGCGAGCGCATGGGCGAGTCCACGCGTATCGGTGCATCCGCCGTACGCGAGCAGCTGCATGAACAAGCGGTCGTCGGAGCGCGACGGCTGACCGTTCCTGATCGCGCCTTTTTCGCTGATGTCGGGCGGCTCGGTCCCGCGCAGGGTCCCCGTTGGCATCGGCTGATTATAATCCGCGGTGTCGAAAGTCGAGGCGGTCGAGATTGCCGGCGGTAGCTCCCAAGGTATAATCTCTCGGTTCTTGATCTAACATGGAGACTCGCGAGCATGCCTTTCATCATCACCGACCCCTGTATCGAGACCAAGGACGCCTCTTGCGTGGACGTCTGCCCGGTGGACTGCATCCACCCGCGCAAGGACGAGCCCGAGTTCGCGCAGATGACGATCCTCTACATCCACCCGGAAGAGTGCATCGACTGTGGCGCGTGCATTCCTGCGTGTCCGGTGGCAGCGATCTACGAAAGCGTGGACGCCACGCCGTCGAACCAAAAGGATCTCATCGAAGCCAACGCGGTTTACCGCAATGGCGATGCCGACGCGATCGCGCAGGCCGAAGCCATAGTCAAGGTGCATGTTGCGGCGCAGCCAGCGCTCATGGCCGTGCCGGCGGCGGAGCGGCAGGCGGCGCACGCTAGCCACTGAATCCAAGCTGTCAGCTCTTGACTGTCGGCTGTCAGCGCTGAAAGCTGACAGCTGACGGCCGAAAACTGATGAAAGTCGCCACCTGGAACGTCAACGGGATCCGGGCGCGGCACGCGCAGGTCCAGGCCTGGATCGAGCATGAGCGCCCCGACGTTGTCTGCCTACAGGAAATCAAGGCCGCATCCGATCAGGTCCCGGCTGCCCTCTGCGAGCTGGAGGGCTACTGGTGCTACTGGCACGGCGGCAGGGGCTACTCGGGCGTCGGGCTGCACGTCGCGAAAACGATCGCGTCCGAGCGGCCGCGCTTCTTCCATCCCGCGTTCGACTACGAAAGCCGCATCGTCTCGGCCGATGCGGCCGGCGTGACCTTCGCGTCGATCTACGTTCCCAACGGCGGTAAGGACTTTCCCGCCAAGATGAGTTTTCTCGAAGCGATGGCAGACTACTCGAGAGGCCTGCGGGACTCGGGCCGCACAGTAATCCTCTGCGGCGATTTCAACGTGGCACGGACAGAGCAGGATGTCCATGCAAAGGAACGCAAGCCGCGCGCGATCGGTCAGCTCCCTGAGGAGCGCGCGGTGCTCGAGCGTCTGATCGGACACGACCTCGTCGACGTGGGTCGCGCGCTCGATCCCGACAACGATGAGCTGTTCACCTGGTGGGCGCCGTGGCGCCACATGCGCCAGCGAAATATCGGCTGGCGCCTCGACTACGTGCTGGCGAGCACGGCGATGGCATCCACTGCCACGTCATGTCCCGTGCAGAAGGACGTCGGCACGAGCGATCATGCTCCCGTTGTGGCGAGCTTCGCTTGATGGTGTTCTGTTTGACGCACCGACGCACATGGACGAGCTGACGCACCCATCCGAACCCGAATCGACGGTGTCCGAATCGCGCGCGATTAGTCCCGACTTTATTGATCCGCCCCAAGGCGATGGCGTCGTCCACTCGACGGCCGCGTTCATCCATGCGGCCGCGCCCATCGAGCTAGCAGCCGCGACCTGGCGGTGGCGAAGGCTGAGGCAGGAGCTCGTCTCCGGCATCGAGACGCTGTTCTCGGCCGCCGCGTACGCGACGCTCATCGTGACGTTCGGTCTCCAGGTCGCACGCGTGGACGGCTTCAGCATGGCGCCGACGCTCGAGGATCAGGACCGCCTCATCGTGAACAAGCTGGTCTACGAGCTCGGCGACCCGCGTCCGGGCGACATCGTAATGCTGTACTACCCGCTCGACCCGGAGAAGATGTTCGTCAAGCGGGTGATTGCGAAAGAAGGCGACACGGTTCGCATTGTCGACGGGCAAGTGTACGTGAACGACCTACCGCTGCACGACGATTACGTGCCGGCCGAGTTCCGGAGCCACGACGACTGGGGTCCGACGGTCATCCGGCAGGGCTACTACTTCGTGATGGGCGATCATCGGAACAACAGCTTGGACAGTCGGCACTTGTGTCAGGTGCCAAAGAAGTACATCGTCGGCAAGGTGAAAGTGCGGTGGTGGCCGCTGCAGGACGCCAAGATATTCTGATGCGATTCGCGCAGCCGGTCTGACGCGTCTCCCTTTCGGTTCTGCAACTCTTTCTGCTATTCGGCAGTCCTGCAAACTCACCGGTATACTAGCAGTCCGTGGTGAAAGTCCGTCTGCATTCGACGAGCGATGCATCCTCGTGGCCTGCGTTGCTCCTCCATCAAATACAGGCGGTATTCTCGGTCGTCGCGCCTTGCCCGCGAGGCGCCTCGCTCGTCTCGGTGCAGCGCCCGACTTTCACCACGGACTGCTAGGGCCGTGTCTCAGCAGTGTATGGTCTTGATCGCCGCGCCGGATCTGCTGTCGGGCCTGAAGCAGCGGGCGGAGATTATTGAAGGCAAGCTGCTGACCTTCACCGACGCCGAGGCGCTTCGGGCGCTCGAGGCGATTACGATCCGGCACCCGGCGATGGTTGCGCTCGAACGCAAGTTTGCCGCGACACCGGGAGGCGCCGCCCTGATCAGCTGTATCAAGGCTGATCCTTCGCTCACCGAGTCGGAAGTTCGCGTTGTGTCGAACGACACGGACTACGCCCCCGTGTCGCCGTCGTCGCGTAGGGGGGCGGAGGTTCGTCCGACGATTGGCGTCGCAGGCGCGGCCGCGGCACCGGCGGCTGCGCCCACGCAGGCTCTCGACCAGCGAGGCACACGTCTGGCGCCGCGCTTCAAGGTGGCCGGAATCGTTGACCTCCTCGTGGACGGCAACACAGCAACGCTTGTGGACATTTCCGCGGTGGGCCCCGCGCAGATCGTAACGACCGCCGTGCTCAAGCCGAACCAGCGGGTGCGCATCGGACTCACCGACAAGACCTGCGCGATCCGCTTCAACGCCTCCGTCGCGTGGGCCAAGTTCGAGATCCCGCCCGGAAGCGGCCCGCGCTATCGCTCCGGCATCGCGTTTCTCGACGCCAACGCCGCCACAGTCGAGGCGTACTGCTCACGCCATAAAGAGTGAAATTGTCGATTTCCAGACGTCGTCCCTGACGATCGTGTCGTCCCGTTCCGAGCCGGTCGAGATGATCGCCGCCGGGACGCCGGATGCCTTTTCCAGCCGCACGATGTAGCGCCGCGCATTTTCAGGCAGATCGGCAAACCGTCGAACGCCCCGCGTCGGAATGGACCAGCCTGGCATCGACTCGTACACTGGCTCGCAGGCCGCGAGCTGCGAGAGGTCGGACGGACACTCGGTAAGCAACCGCGAACCCAGGCGATACGAGGTGCAGACCTCGAGGCGATCGAGGCCGTCGAGCACGTCGAGCTTCGTGAGCGCGAGCGCGTCGATGCCGTTGATGCGGACGCCGTAGCGGACGGCGACCGCATCGTACCAGCCGCAGCGCCGTGGACGGCCGGTGACCGCGCCGTACTCGTTCCCGCCATCCCGCAGCCGCTGCCCCACGTCGCCGGACACCTCCGCCGGGAGCGGCCCCTCGCCGACGCGCGTCGTGTACGCCTTCGCCACACCGAGCACGCCGCCAACGGCGCGCGGCCCGATGCCAAGACCGGTGCAGACGCCCCCAATCGAGGCGTTCGACGAGGTCACATACGGATACGTGCCATGGTCGATGTCGAGCAGCGTGCCTTGCGCGCCCTCGAAGAGAATCGATTGCCCCGCGCGCATCACCTCGTTCAGCATCAACGACACGTCGCGCACCAAGGGCCGCAAACGCGCCGTCTGCTCGAGCAGCCGATCGAAGACCGGCTTCCAGTCCATCGGCGAATCGTGAACGAGCCGATTGCGCGCCGTGACGTTGTCGCGAACGTTCTGCTCGAGGCCAGCCGGGTCCGAAAGATCGCCGACGCGGATCCCCCTCCTCGCGCTCTTGTCCTCGTATGCCGGTCCGATGCCGCGCGAGGTCGTGCCGATCTTGCGCTCGCCCCTCCGCGCCTCTGACAGAAGATCCAAATCTCGGTGGTACGGCAGGATGATGTGTGCTTTGTCGCTCACGATGAGCCGGCTGCCGACGTGGATGCCGTTCTCCTCGAGCTCATCGACTTCGTCGAAAAGCGCCTGTAGATCCACCACGACGCCGTTTCCGATGACGCAGGTAATGCGCTCGTGGAAAATGCCGGACGGGATCAGCCGCAGCACGAACTTCCTGCCCCGGACGTACACCGTGTGCCCGGCGTTGTGCCCTCCCTGATACCGCGCCACGATGTTGAAGCGCGGCGCCAGGAGGTCGACGATCTTGCCTTTGCCTTCGTCGCCCCACTGCGAGCCAAGAACTGCGAGGTTCATAGAGTCGATGGTCGAAAGTCGATCGCCCCAGGTGAACGGGCTATGATTCTACTCGAATGGTTCTGCTCGACGGTTCTTCTCTCACGCTTGATCGGCTCGTCCTCCGATGGACACAAGCAGGTCGCGATCGCGCCGGAAGCGGCTGAGCGCGTTCGTGCCACGAGTGCGGTGGTCGATCGCCGGTGCGCCGGGCGAACTGCCCGTGTGCGGCGTCATTACCGCGGCGAATTTTAGGGTGGAGGGCGGCCCTCTTCTTCACCCGTCAGGGCGGCATCCGATAGGGCCTCGTGCTGGCCCAGGTGACTTCCGGCGCCTGTGCATCCGAGCTCAAGATCCTGGCCGATCCAGACGGATCCGACACGATTCCGACCTCCTCGAAGGAAGAAGACCACGGCAGCATGAGCATGACAGCCGCGCTCAAGGCCGAACGCGCCGTCCAACGCACGCGGGAAGTCGTCGCCATCGAAATTCTGTGCGCTTCCTAGACGATCAACCTCCTCGCGCCGCCCGATATCTCCGCGATCACAGATCTGATCGCATCAGGCAACTTCAACAACGCCTGCTACGGTCTAGTCAAGTGAAAAAATCATTATTTTCAGTTTGACAACTTCCGCAGCGCTTTCTAAGGTCTATTCTTTCGTCGGCGCATGTCGACTTGGCGTCTCTTGGTCCGGCATTCGAACGTGATGGCCGCCGCGCTGACCTCCAGCGGTTGGCCAGAGGTAGCCGCCTGCAGAGGTCCCTCAATGCCTAGGCGAGAGGAAGGCGCATGTTGACGCCTCGGTCCGCTCTCAGCCGCCGCGTGGCCTCGGCGCTCGACGCGTCGCCGTCGCGCATCCCGGTGCTCGTCGGGGGATGCGGCAGCGGACACACGACCCTGCTGCGTCAGCTCCACAACCGCATCGGCCGGACCGCGGTGCAATACGTCGACGTCGAGCGCACGGCTACGACGCCCGAACGCTTTCTACGCGCGGTGGCCGCCGCCTCGCCGTTCCCTTCGACCGAGGGGCCCGCCGGCGCGGCCCGGGCGGCATTCGACCAGACGCTGGCGATTCTCTCGCGCGCCCGGACCTCCCGCAGCGAGCCGGCCACGTTCCTGCTCGACGAGTTCCTCGAGCTCCGCACGTTCGAGAGCTTCCCTGGGCTGCGCCACGTCCTAACCGACCTCATCGACGGGCTTTCCGCCAGTGGCAACCGGTTCGTGCTCACCAGCCGCTACACGGCCCGCGCGCTGCGGTTGCTCCGCGACCGATCGGCCAGGTTTGAAGTGATTCACATGCCGCCGCTGACCACGGAAGATACGCTCGACGTGCTCGGCATGGACAGCGACCATCTTTCATCCGGCACCGCGCAGGAAGCCGAATATGTCGGGCGCACGGTTCAGGCGCTGGCCGACGGGCGGCCGTCGTACGTGCGGGCCATCGCCGACGAGCTCGCCCGGATGCGCGAGCAGGGCGGGAGCGACGCCATCAGCGCGCTCGCGGCCCTGATGGGCGTGGAAGGGCGGCTCTCGAAAGAGTGCCACTTCTGCTACGAGCTGCGCCTGCACCGGGCGCGAGGCTATGGCGCGCTCAAGGCCGTTCTCGAAATTCTGGCAGAGGAAGAAGGTCTGACGCTGACCGAAATCTCGCGGCGGCTGCGCCGAACGCCAGGTTCGACGAAGGACTACCTGTCGTGGCTCGAGGACGTCGATTTGGTGACCGCCAGCCAGAAGCGCTACACCTTCACCGACCCGCTGCTGCGCATGTGGGTTCGGCTGCATTGCCGCGCGTCGGCGCCGACCGACGACGAGGTAGCGCGTGAGATTCACCGCTACGCGCTGCCGCGGCTGCCGGTGCCACCGCCGTCCGCGCCGGCCTATGCGATGGCCGGCACGCCGTCTGGCATTATCGAGATCGATTAGTTGAGAATTGACAAGTCACAACTGACAAGATTCGTCCCCGTGTCAATTGTCACTTCTCAATTGCTAGTTTTTCGAGCGCGAGCCTGGCCGCTTCCTGCTCCGCTTCCTTCTTGCTCGGCCCTATCGCTTCGGCGATCGGCCCGCCCAACACGGAGACTTCCACGCGGAACAGCTTGCGGTGGTCCGGTCCGATTGTCCCGGCAAGGCGGTACTCGGGCAGCGGCTGGTCGTGCGATTGCAGATATTCCTGAAGCGCCGACTTGTGGTCCTGACCGACGCTCCCGAGGCGTCGGACCTCCACGATGAGCGGCGCGAGCTCGCGCCCAATGAACGCTCGCGCTTGCTCCATGCCGCCGTCGAGGTAAATCGCCGCGATGAGCGCCTCGTAGCCGTCGGCGAGCAGCGCCTGCTTGCGGCGGCCCCCGGTCTTCTCTTCGCCGCGTCCGAGCAGCAGGTGATCGCCGAGCGCCAGCCTCTCGGCCTGCCGCGCCAGCGTCGGCGTCGAGACGAGCGACGCTTTGATCTTCGACTTCTGCCCCTCGTTGAATTCCGGGAACTCCCGGAATAGCAGGTCGGCCACGACGAATCCGAGGATGGCGTCGCCGAGGAATTCGAGCGACTCGTTGTCGGCCACCCCGCCGCTCACATCCTCGTTCGCACGAGACGCATGCGTCATCGCGTGCTCGAGGAGCCCGCGGTCGTTGAAGCGATAGTTGATCGCGCGCTGAAGCACCTCGAATTCGTCGCGTAGACGAACGACTCGGCTTGCGGAGAGCTCGATCTGGTGGCTTTCGATAATTCGCCGCGCCTCATCAGCGTCGTCGGGGTGTACGGCGATCCTGACCTCTCCGAGCTCGTTTACGGTGAGCGGGAACACCGAGTGCGTGACCGGCGATGACAGGATCGACATGACGCCGTTCGCTTCGAGCAGGCCGCGCACGATGGTGGCCTCGACGTCGAACTGTGTGCAGAAGATGACGATCGGTTCTGCCACAACACTAACGCAGGGTAACTGTCTGGATCATCTTACCTCAGCGTGCTCTGCGACCTCTGCGTTGATCGATCGCCGCAGCCGACAGCGGTTCCGACGAACCCTCCTGGCGAGATCGAGCCAGAACACTTGGACATCGCGATATTAACAGAGTATCGTAGGCGCATCGTGAAGCTCGGGAGGAACGCTCGGTTCAGTACGATCTGTCTGCACGCCGGCCAGCAGCCCGATCCGTCCACCGGCGCCATCGTCACGCCGATTTACCAGACGTCCACGTACGTTCAGGACGCGCTTGGCAAGCACAAGGGCTACGAGTACGCGCGCACGCAGAATCCGACCAGGGCGGCGCTCGAAACCAACCTAGCGGCGATTGAAGGTGGGCGCGCCGCGTTTGCTTTTGCGTCGGGCATGGCGGCGATCGGCGCGATCGCCTCGATGCTGAAGAGCGGCGAGCACGTGATCGTCTCCGACAACGTGTACGGCGGCACGCTCCGGCTGTTCGATCAGGTCTTGAGGAGGTACGACCTCTCGTTTAGCTACATCGATAGCGCGGACCCGGACGAGGTCGAGCGCGCGTTCACACGTTCGACGCGCATGCTGTTCGTCGAGACGCCTAGCAATCCGCTCATGCGGCTCACCGACCTTCGTCTGGTCGCCAGCCTGGCGCACCGCCACAACGCGCGGCTCGTGGTGGACAACACTTTTGCGAGCCCATGCCTCCAGCGGCCAATTGAGCTGGGCGCCGACCTGGTGGTACACAGCACGACCAAATATCTCAACGGCCATAGCGACAGCGTCGGTGGCGTCGTGATCGCCAAGAAAGACGACGATGTTGAGTGGTTGAAGTTCGTCCAGAACGCCGCCGGGGCAATTCTCTCGCCATTCGATTCGTGGCTGGTGTTGCGCGGCACCAAGACGCTGCCGCTTCGCATGGCCGAGCACAGCTCGAACGGGTTGGCTCTCGCAGAATTTCTTGCCGCGCATCCACAGGTCAAGCGCGTCTACTACCCAGGCCTCCCGTCACACCCCCAGTACGAGCTCGCAAGGCGCCAGATGCGGGGGTTTGGCGGCATGTTGGCCTTCGACCTCGGGTCGCTCGAGGCCGCCAGGCGCGTGCTGAACACCGTCCGACTCATGTCGCTCGCCGAAAGTCTGGGGGGCGTCGAAACGCTTATCTCCCACCCCGCGACAATGACGCACGCTTCGGTGCCGGCCGACCACCGCGTGGCGCTCGGCATCACCGACGGCGTGGTCCGCATCTCGGCCGGCCTCGAGGACATCGAGGATCTGCGGGAAGACCTCGCGCAGGCGCTCGACAGCGTATAGATGACAGACTTCATAGAACTGCTCTTTCACGTCGACCGCTATCTTCTGAGCCTGATCGCGACCTACGGCGCCTGGATCTACGTCGTCCTGTTCGTCGTCGTATTCACCGAAACGGGTCTCATCCTCACGCCCTTTCTGCCCGGCGACTCGCTGCTGTTCGCGGCGGGAACGATAGGAGCGACCGGGGCGCTCGATGCGCGCCTGGTGGGCCTCCTTCTGCTGGCAGCGGCGATCTCAGGGGATGCCGTGAACTACGCGGCTGGCCGCGCCGTGGGCACGCGCATGATCCGCGCATCGCTCACCGACGAGCGCTGGCAGCGCTGGGTGAATCCGGCGCACCTTGCGCGGGCGCACGACTTCTTCAAACGCCACGGCGGCAAGGCGGTCGTCCTCGCGCGGTTCATACCCATCCTCCGGACGTTCGTTCCGTTCGTGGCTGGCGCGGTCCAGATGTCCTATCCGTCGTTTGCGTTCTACAACGTGGCAGGGGCGACGGCGTGGGTGGGCGTGTGCGTGGGCGCCGGCTACCTGTTCGGCAACGTGGCGATCGTCAAGGAGAACTTCACGCTGGTTGTGCTTGGCATCGTCGCGGTTTCCCTGCTGCCGATGTTCATCGAGTATTTGCGGTACCGCGCGCGCAACGCCGCGAGCCGTTAGGCCGAAGTTTCGCCTTTAACCCAGTCGAGATAAGCGGTGCTGCCATCGGTCACGGACAGGACGATGAATTCAGGCAGCTCGTAGGAGTGGAGCTCGGACAGCCGCGCGTGAACGGCCTCCACGCGCTCGCGCGTGGTCTTGATCACGATCTGGCACTCGACTTCGTGCTCGACTGCGCCCTGCCAGCGGTAAGAGGACGTTATCGGCGCGTACAGATTGACGCAGGCAGCGAGCCGCTCGTTCACGAGGACTCGTGCGATTGTGTCGGCCTGATCACCGGTCGGCACCGTCGTCAGAATCAGGACGATTTCCGTCATCATCAGTCGCCGGTCATCAGTCGCCGGTCGTCAGGTGCGAGCCACGAGTTGACGATCGTTGCCGCTGAGACTTGGCGTCTGGCGACTTCTGACTCAAAAATGTGACTGCTCGGTGTTGTACTTTCGTGCGACTTGTTGTACCGTCACAGACGCGTGGTCAAAGACGACAACCGGCTGACGTCGAAACGCCGGACCACGCAGCCGAATCGTTCGTCTCGCGCCCGACCTCTTGTCCGCATCCTTCTCCTCTTCATCGCCGCCCTGATTCTCGTCGATGCACTCTTCAGCGACCAGGGGCTCCTCGCCATGCTGCGCGCACGGCGTCAGTCCAACCAGCTGGCGGCAACCATCGAACGCCAGCGCGACGAGAACGCGCGGCTGCGCGAGGAAATCCGCCGCCTCAACGAAGATGCGTCCGCGATCGAAGAGGTCGCCCGACGGGAGCTTGGCCTTATTCGTCCCGGAGAGAAGGTGTTCATCATCAAGGACCTGCCCTCGCCGACCAAGCCCTGACCTCCGCCACTACATCTCCTTTTCGCCCGTCCGGATCTTATAGCTCTCGCCGACAGGAATCACGAAGATACGACCGTCTCCGATTTCACCCGTCCGGGCCGCCGCGGTAATGGCCTCGATCGCATCGCCCACCATCGCATCGAGCACGACGACTTCGATCTCCATCTTCGGCAGCAGGCTGACGTTGTACTCCTGACCGCGGTAGATCGCCATATGGCCTTTCTGCCTGCCGTGCCCTCTCACCTCGGTGACCGTCATCCCAGAGATCTGCAGCTTCTCCAGCGCGCCTTTGACGTCGTCTACCTTGTTGGGCCGTACGATTGATTTGATCAGTTTCATGGGTGTCCCTCCAGAACGCGGTGCAGGTGTGCCGTGACTTCATGTTGCTGTTCGGGCGACAGCTTCGCGCCGTCGCAGGTAAGGTGAAAAACATCGATGGCGCGCTGGCCCTCGGTAGCGATGAGCACGAGATCCACGTCGCAGCCCGACTCCGAGATGGCGCGGCTCATGCGGTACAGCAATCCAAGCTCGTCCGCCTCCACGACTTCGACGATGGTATAACGCCGAGACGACTCGTTGTCGCAGTGAATCAGCGGCGAGAATCTGGGCAGTCGGCGCCTGAACGCACCCTCTTCCCTCCCCTTCAGCCGCACGGAGATGTCGACGCGGCCCCAGATCACCTCCTCGAGCACTTTGATCAACTGGGCGTCGCCGCCCGGGTTCAGTTCGAGGAAGCGCTCTTCATCGTTGAAGTGAAACATGTCCACTATGAGGCCGTCCGGCTTGGTGAACGCGAAGCCCCGAAGGATGTCCATGCCGAATGAGGACAACACGCCCGAAATGTTCGAAAAAAGAAATGGCTTGTCGCGCGTGATGACGGTGAGCTCCCATCCGGCGTCCTGGCGCTCGACCCAGGCCTGAATGGCGTCGGCGCCGAGGTCGCGCGCCAGCCGGACGTGTCGGTAGACAGACTCGCGCGAGAAAAGATGCAGATACCGCCTGGGCAGCCCCTGAAGAAATTCCTCCACCTGCCTGGCCGTGAGATCCGACTCGCGCTGGGCGACGAGCTCGCCAATCGCCGCCTGGTTGCGCTCAATGACCTCGTCGCCGTAGGCCAGCGTGAGGTAATTGTAGGTGTCGATGTACAGCCGCCAGAGCAGATCTTCTTTCCACGGTGTGAGCGTCTCGCGGCTCACGGCTTCGACATCGGCGAGCGTCATCAGGCAGAGCATCTTCAGACGCTCTTCGACGCCGACGAGCTCCGCGACCTGCCGGACGATCTCGGGATCTTCGGTGTCGCGCCTGAAGGCTGCTACCGACATCTTCAGATGATGAACCACCAGGAACTCGACGACTGCGCGCGTCTGGTCGTCGAGGCGGAGGCGACCAAACATCTGCCGCGCCATCCGTGCGCTCTCGACGTGGTGGTTCTCGTCTCGCCACTTGCCGACGTCGTGCAGGAGCAGCGCCAACACCAACAGCTCGGGGGCGTCGAGCTCGCTGAGGAGCCTACCGAAGCGCTCGCGGGAGGGAGCGGCTTCCGTAAGCCGCTCCAGGTTGCGGATCGTCAGCAGGGTGTGCTCGTCGACGGTGTACTTGTGATAGAAGTCCCGCACCACGCGGCAACTGATCGCCTTGAACTCGGGAATCATCTGACCGAGGAGCCCCGAGTCGTGCATTTCTGAGAGCCTCGCGTACAAACCGGCCCGCGGTTTCAGGAAGCGGAGCAGCGCGTCCCGGTGGGCGCGTGTCGGGAAGAATTCCTCCGGCGTGAAGCGCCCCGCGTTCTGCTGGACGCATGCCAGCGCCTCGTCAGACACCGCACAGCCGCCGTCGATGGCCGCCTGAAAGACCGCCAGCCACGTTTCGGGACGCCGCGCCGCTTCGCGACCGTCCACGAAGCGAATGCCCTCGGCCGACCGTACCAGGTTGGGGCCAATCGGCACCGGCGCCGTACGCAGCGTCCAGCGGAGCGCGCGATCGATGGCCCTTGCATGGCGGAAGTAGTCGCCCATCAGCCGCTCGACGCGCTGACGAGACGTCGTGCCGGGATAGCGCAGACGCTCGGCCACAGCCTCCTGCAGCTCATGGCTGAGGACGTCATGGTGGCGCGCGGTCTGCAGGTGCAGCACCGAACGGACGCGCAGTAGGAACTCTTCGGCATCGTCCAGCGCGCGCAGATCGCCGCCCGCGCGTCCGAACAGCGCCGGATCGGTGAGCCTGGCAATCGTCTGCGCGCCAAGAAGATCGCGCAGGCCGCCTGGCGATTCCTTCACGTCCGGCTCGAGCTGATAGAAGGTATCGTTGAAGCGCGCGTGGCGCTGCCCGATCAGCGTTTTCAGCGCGTCGACCGTTCGCCTCGCCGTGTCAGTGCCGGGCGAGGCGGCCAGGAACTGGTCGAGCAGCGTCGCATCGCCGGCGAGCGGTCGCGCGTCGGTGAGAGCCAGCAGGAATTCAGGGTTGTCGCCGGCCAGCCGCGATCCTTCCTGGACTTCGCGCACTTGGTGGCCAACAGTCAGACCGAGGTCCCACAACGGATTGAGGAACGCGTGGAGGAACCGCTCGTCGCCGGCGCCGATCGGGCCGCCGAACAAGATCAGGAGATCAATGTCGGAATGGAGGCAGAGCTGCCGCCGGCCGAAGCCCCCGAGGACGAACACGCTCACCGGCTGGCCGGCAAGCCCCCCTTCGGCGAACAAGTGCTGCACCAGCGCGTCCATCCGCTGGGAGTACTGCTTCAGCGCCAGACGTCCACCCTCGCCGAGCTCGGTCGCGGAGGAGAGCTCGCGGCGAGCGGCCTCGAGCCGCGTGGCGCGGGCGCCCCTTGGGTCGGGGCGCGCCGCGACCTGCGAAGGGTGCGGATCGGCCATGGGATCTCGGTGTCGAGCCGGACTGACAACACGAGCGCGCCGCACGCGCGGCAGGCGTCTCGTATGGTAGTGCGAAAATCGCTGGCCCGAACAGTCAATGACGCCGCGGCACGGCCGGTTCACACGCCCCGACGCGGGTCAGACTCGAGCGGCAGCTGCGCTCCGTCGTTTCCACAGAGTGACAGTCTGGGCACGCCATCTTCCCGTACTCGGTCATCTCCAGCCCGGTCGTCCCTTGCGCCGCCGATATTCGCAGCTCGGTCAGTCGACAGCATCCACATCGGGCCGGTGCGAGGTCGTTGTGGTACCTCGAAAGGGCTACGACACGTGAGCTACCGAATCACCGGAGTACGCTTGCATACCCATCTCGCTCTCATCCAGGCCGACCATCTCCGCGTCGGCCTCGACGCGAATGCCACCAGTGGCCTTAAGAATCGACCAGACCAGGAGCGCAAACGCTAGCGTGAACGCGCCCACACCGATGACGCCAAGGAACTGGGACCCCAACAGACTGATGCCGCCGCCCATCAGCAGGCCGTCGCGATCGATCCCGCCTGGTGCGGCGGTTGTCGCGAACAGTCCGATGCTTAAGGTTCCCCAGATGCCGTTCGTCAGGTGCACCGAGAGCGCGCCCACCGGGTCGTCCACCCGTATCCGGTCGAAAAAGAGCACGCTCAGGACGACCAGCACGCCGGCGACGAGGCCGATGACGGCCCCGGACGCAGCCGAAACAAAGGCGCAGGGAGCCGTGATGGCAACCAGACCGGCGAGGGCGCCGTTGACGGTCATGCTGAAGTCCGGCTTGCCGAGGACAATCCAGGCCGTGATCGTGGCAGCCAGCAGACCCGCCGCGCACGCCATATTCGTTGTCACGACGATGTGACCGACAGCGAGCGCCCGTTCGCCCGAGATGCCCATCGTGCTGCCGGGATTGAAGCCGAACCATCCGAGCCACAGGATCATGCCTCCGAGAAATACCAGCGCCATGCTGTGGCCGGGGATCGCGTGCACGCGGCCAGCGTGGAACTTGCCCAGGCGCGGGCCGAGCAGCAGAATGCCGGCCAGGCCGGCCCAGCCGCCAACTGAGTGCACGACAGTCGAGCCGGCGAAGTCCCAATCCCCAGGTTCTGCAGCCATCCGCCGCCCCAGATCCAGTGGCCGGTAATCGGATAGCTCAGGGCGACCAAGAAGAAGGCGAAGATCATGTAGGCTCGATAGTGAATCCGTTCGGCCACGCAACCCGAGACGATCGTCGCCGCCGTGCCGGCGAAGACGAGCTGGAAGAAGAACTTGGCAAAGAGCGGGGTCCCGGTCCAGCTGATCGACGAATAGACGCCCTGGTACGCGTCACCCGTGGCGGGGCTGTTGTCGGCGCCCGCCACGAGCCATCCGCTGGTGCCAAGGAACGAATTCCCATCGCCAAACATGATGGCCCAGCCGACCAGCCAGAAGGCAATCGAGGAGATACCGAAGACGACGAAGTTCTTCGCGAGAATGTTGACGGCGTTCTTCGCCCTGCAGAATCCGGCTTCGACACATCCGAACCCCGCGTTCATGAAGAAGACGAGGAAGGCCGCGACGAGTGTCCAGAGTGTGTCCACGGCGACGTCCGTGATCCACTGAACCGTACCGGGTTTCTCGGAGACCTCATTACTTGGGAGGATGGGGTCTATGGGACGTCCAAGTCGGTTTTCTCCGGAGGTGCGTGAGCGCGCGGTTCGAATGGTCGAGGAGCATCGCGCCACCCACGCGTCGGAGTGGGGCGTGTTGCAGTCGGTGGCGCCGAAGCTTGGCTGCACGGCCGAGACGCTACGGAAGTGGGTACGCCAGGCACAGCGTGACGCCGGCTATCGCCCAGGGTTGACGACGAGCGAGCGAGAGCGCCTCAAGGAACTGGAGCGCGAGGTTCGCGAGCTGAAGCGGGCGAACGAGATCCTGCGGAAGGCGTCCGCGTATTTTGCCCAGGCGGAGCTCGACCGCCGCGGGAAGTGATGGTTCGCTTCATTCACGACCATCGGGATCAGTACGGGGTCGAGCCGATCTGCACCGTGCTGCCGATCGCCCCCTCGACGTATCACCGCCATCGGGCGGCGCAGGTCGATCCGACGCGTCGCTCGGCCCGGGCACAACGCGATGATGCGCTGCGCCCGGAGATTCAGCGGGTGTATGACGAGCATCATCAGGTGTACGGGCCGCGCAAGGTCTGGAAACAGCTGCGTCGCGAAGGGTTCTGCGTGGCACGAGGCACGGTGGGTCGGCTGATGCGGGCGATGGGCCTGGAAGGCACGGGGCGTGGGCGCGCGTGGATCACGACCACGCACGCGGGCAATGGCAGCCGGCCCGCAGATCTCGTCGATCGCCAGTTCGTGGCGACCCGTCCGAATCAGCTCTGGGTCTCAGACTTCACCTACGTGGCGACCTGGGGTGGGTTCACCTACGTGGCGTTCGTGATCGACGTCTTCGCGCGGCGCATCGTGGGCTGGCGGGTGTCGGCCTCGATGCGCACGGACTTCGTGCTCGACGCCTTGGAGCAGGCCATCTACGCGCGCCGCGGCGACGCGCTGACCAGCCTCGTGCATCACAGCGATCGCGGCACGCAGTATCTTTCGATGCGGTACACGGATCGTCTCGCGGCCGCCGGCATTGCGCCATCGGTCGGGAGCCAAGGCGATGCGTTCGATAACGCCCTCGCCGAGTCGGTGATCGGACTCTACAAGACGGAGGTGATTCGACGACGAGGGCCGTGGCGCACGCTCGAGGCCGTGGAATTCGCCACGCTGGAGTGGGTGGATTGGTTCAACATGCGGCGGTTGCTGGGACCGATTGGAGACGTGCCGCCGGCGGAGTTTGAAGCGCAGTACTATGAGCAGGCCAAGGTGGCCTGATTCAATGAATCCAGTCTCCGAGAAACCCGGTACGGTTCAGCAGTGCGAAGCCAAGAGCCACGCGGGCTCGTTTTCCGAACTTGTGCGAGAACAGCGTCATCGCGTACACGTCGCCACCTCCGAATGGGTGAAACACGGCGGCACCCGACGGGATGCCAGCGCCGGCAGATCCCTCACACTAAGTGACTTCCGTGCGCACTTTGTGCCAGAACGCCAGTGATGATACAGCGAAGACGATGAAGTTCTTCGCCAGTGGTTGTTGACCGCGTTCTTCGCGCGACAGAGCCCGGTCTCGAGCATTCCGAAGCCGGCGTTCACCCAGAATCACGAGGCAGAACACGAGGAACGCCGCCACCAGCACCCACACGGTGTCGAGCGCGACCTTGGTTTCCGGTTCGATGGCTGCGTTGGCAACGCCGGGCATGGCCAGCGCCGACACAAACAACGACAGGATCGTAGGGTTCCGCCTCATCGGACCTCGCCCTCGACAAGCTCGCTATTGCCGCGGACCGAAAATGTCCGCCTACGCCGTAGGACATCGGTCGGCCTGAACCGCCCGACGTTGTCGCCGCGTTGTGCAAGAGGAGCGCCAGAAAGAATCGGTGCCAGCGACCGGCGAACTTCGCGCGATGCTTGAGGAAATCAGCCGTTTGCGCCAGGTATGGCGTGGCGCGGCCAGGACCTAGCGGCAGACATCTCGGTATGATAGCCCTGCGTTTGAAACATTTTCGTAGCCAAGCGCCTGTTCAGCGACGGCGGGGCGGCCTGGCCCTTCGCTCTGGGGAAGTGCCGGGCGAGGGTACCAGGTGCCAGTCGCATTCGTGCCGCGCAGAGGCCGCTCGGCCGCCTACGTGTATGCGTCTAGAGGTAGGCGCTCACGTTCGACAGTTTTGTATACTTCAGGACTCTCCAGACCAATTCTGTCGGCCCACGGTCTTTTCCCCAGCCTGCGACCTACGGGCGTCACTATTGCTTGGTCGCCCCGGCGACGACGCCGAGTTGAACTTCCTTCGCAACGAGCGGATCCTCGCCGTTCCCAATGTCGACGACGACGCGCAGGCCGACCTTTAACTCGGCCGGGTCTACTTTCCGTTTGGCACGGACGACAGCTGTTTTCTCGTTCAGCGCAATCGAGAGGACGTCGCCACTCGGCGTCTTGACCTCGACGTGCTTGGCGTCTCGTGCCGTAACCGTGCCCATCACGGTGTGCGCATGGTCGTCGTGCGCCCACCCAGGCCGCATCCCAATCGCGGCCGCGAAGAAGACCGCTACCAATATTGTTCGTCTCATCACGCTCTTCTCAGTTTCGGCAGGTCGAAAGACCTGCGTTACGTCATGGTTGGTGCTCGTGCGGCGTCTCAGGGCCGGCGGGCTCGGGGTCATCACCCGCGAGGAACCGCTGCTCCTCGATCTCGCGACGGATCTCGGCCGGTGATCTGGGATTCAGCGCCTCCATCTCCTTGAGCTCCGACTCGCTGAGGTCTGGCAGGTGACGGATGAAGTGGACCAGGTGCCAGCTCGACTCTTCTCCCTCACGCGCGCCGGTCGCCCATCCCGGCATGCCGGTAAACCGAATGCCCTGCTCAATGATGTAGAACAGCTCACCATCCGACAAGCTCTGCGTTTCCGCCAAGCGCATGTCGGGCGGCTTCGGCCACAGCCCGTCTCCCATCGATGTTTGACCGCTGCCGTCATTCTCGTGACATGACGCGCAATGATCCGCGAAATGCGCGCGGCCTTCCGCGACGACCTCCTTGGACCGCTCGACAGGATTGCGCAGCTCCCGCGCGTGACGCGATACCGCGAGACTTCGGACGCTTCGCGCAATGAACGTCTCGATCCTGCCCGGCTGCTCGCGCGCGCTCAGGCCAGAATCCACAACGTAGAGGACCACGCCTCCGGCAAATAGGACGATGAGGCCGACCAGAAGCAGGAACGCCTTCAGCACCGGATTCATGGCGAACCTCACTGCCTTTCTCATACGCAGATCTTACCCCGAAGGCTGTCAATCACCCCTCCTCAAACCCAACCGCAGGCGCCCAGCCCGAGCTCCCCGGTTGCGCGATATCTCAGCATCCACGAGCAGCTCGTACTGCCCCATCCACAACAGCGTGTAACCAGGCGGCATCGCCAGCCCCTACGACACGGCGGAAAACGCCCATCACGGCCGACCGTAAGGCGCAGATGCGCGACGGCATCCTCGAAAAGGACGCCTGACCGATTGCCCTTGACAGTTGCAGAAGCCAGCTTACACATCTATGAGGCACTGCGCGGGTGTGCCAGTTCTTGTAGGCCACTGCCGACCCCGAGCGCTCCCAGGAACCTTCAACTCGAGGGACCATGGCTCAGAGCCTTGTGATCGTTTCGAAAGATCAAATCCTGCACCGTATCCGGTGCGAATACATTGAAATGCCCGGCCTACGGCTCACACGCGCACAGGCCCAGCGCCTGTGGGGCCTGGATGAGCGCACGTGTGCGCAGCTCCTCGATTCGCTGATCGACGAGAAATTTCTCCAGCGCAGGGACGACGGGGCGTATGCGCGGGTGAACAGAAGGGTCGGTGGCGTTTCCGCCGCTCCGAATGGTGAAGGCCGCCGGCCCGGACGATTCCAAAAGCACGAAGGTCGCAGGAGTTAAGCTAGATTAGGACTTTAGTATTCCGATCGCCGTCTCCGCCACACCTTGCCCACGACGATTCCTGGCGTAATGCCAGGTCTGGAGGCATCTTGGTCCGCCCCCCTACGCCAGGCCCATCCCCGACGAGACATCCCTAAGTATTTGACGATCTCCCATTCGGGGAACGTGACGTTGAGAATCGGCAGCAACCCGCGCCACGCCAAGGCTGCCACATCGAGTGCGAGTACTCAGATCCCACCGAATCAGGCGCGACTCTCTTGCGTCCAGGATCCCAGGCGCTGATGTCCTCGCGTTCCGGAACGGCGTGATCTCGGTGTACAGGAGCACATCAGACGCAGGCTCCCGAGGTTGGTTACGAATGACCCCTGGCAGATCGATGTCGTTGCTTGACCCCGCTCGCGTGACTCACAAGCAGACCCGTCGAGGCGGCCACTGTGGCCTTCAGTATCTCGCGCCGCGTCATGCTGTCGTGGCAGTGGCCACAGCGACGGTGAAGCGGCGAGTAGAGATGCGGTATCGCGTCCCTTGCGAGACCGATTTATCGCACCGCGTTCGCGCCCTTGGCCGAGTGCTGTTCGATTGGTTTGTGGCGTAGCATGACGAGATCAATATATTCTCGTTTAGATGACCCACGGGAGATCCTAGACTATGCAGTTCATCTTCGAACAGATCCGTGCGGGGGGCGACCGCAACCTCGGATACCTGTTGGCCGACCGCAACGCGAAGCAGGGGGTGCTGATCGACCCGTCGTATTCGCCCGACGCGTTCGTCCAGCGAGCGGCTGAGCAGGACATCACGATCACCCATGTGATCAACACCCATGGACATCCCGACCACGTCAACGGCAATGCCAGAGCGGTGGAATTGACCGGCGCGGTGGTTGCCGCACACCCCGAGGCGCCAACAACGCCGGCCGTGCCTCTCGCGGACGGACAAGAGCTCCGCGTCGGCGCTCTGCGACTGAAGTGCCTTCACACGCCCGGCCATTGCGCCGATCATCTAGGTATCTACGAGCCGTCGTACCTGGTCCTGATGACGGGTGACTTGTTATTCGTGGGCAAAGTGGGCGGCACGCAACAGGAGGGCGATGCCCGAGTCCAGTGGAACAGTTTGCAGCGACTCCTCGCGGCCGTTCCTGACGAGGCCACCGTTTGGCCAGGCCACGATTACGGAGCGCGGCCCAGCTCCACGATCAGCATCGAGAGGCAAACGAATCCATTCCTGCTCTGCGCCGATCTCGCCGCCTTTCTTCAGCTCAAGCACGACTGGCCGATTGTGAAGAAGCGGCACGGTCTACGGTAACGTCCGACTTCGCCGACCTTGGGCCGCCAGCGTGGTGATGTTAGTCTTGGCGCGGAGAAGCGGCCGATTCGGACCGCCGGGAACGAGTCCTATCGCAGACCCATGTTCTCGGCCGCAAATACCCACTGATCTGCTCGCTCAGCGATCAGTTTGTCTGTCGGCCGGTAACCGTGTGAGCCCTGCACCTCGACGCGGATCAACACGGGTTTGTCGCATCGCTGGGCGGCTTGCAGCGTCGCCGCGAACTTGAAGGAATGGCTCGGCACCACACGATCGTCGTGATCGGCCGTCGTCACGAGCGTGGCGGGATAGCAAGTCCCCGGCTTGATGTTCTGTACGGGGGAATACTTGATGAGGAACGGGAACTCGGTCGGGTTCGAGGCGGAGCCGTACTCGGTGACCCACAGCCGCCCGCCGGTGAACCTGTCGTAGCGGAGCATGTCCATGACACCGACGGCTGGAAGCGCGACGGCAAACAGATCCGGCCGCTGTTCCATCGCCGCGCCTACGAGCAGGCCGCCGTTCGATCCGCCCATGATGCCCAGCTTCGCGGGCGACGTGTATTTCTCCTTCACGAGATGCTCGGCCACGGCGATGAAGTCGTCGAAGACGTTCTGCTTCTTCTCGAGCATTCCGGCCTTGTGCCACGCTTCGCCGTACTCCGAGCCGCCACGCGTCGAGGCTGTCACCCACACCCCGCCCAGCTCGAGCCACGCCGGAACGTCCTGGCGATAGGCTGGCAGCGTACTGATCGAGAACCCACCATACCCGTAGAGCATCGTCGGGTTGCTGCCATCGAGCGGGAGGTTCTTCTTCGCGGAGAGAAAGAACGGCACGCGCGTGCCGTCCCTGGAGGTGGCGAACATCGCCTTCGTTTCGAACTGGCTCGTGTCAATCGGCGGCGTTGGCTGTTCGAACGCGGTGCTCGTCCGTTGCGCCGGGTCGAACATGTACACCGTCGACGGAACGAGCGGGGAACTGAAGATGTACCAGACTTCGGGTGCATCCTCCCGTCCCCTGATATTGACGATCGTGCCTGCGCCGGGCAGCGCAATCTCGCCCTGAGCCGATCCGGTCAGATCGAACAGCGTCAGACGGCTCCGGACGTCCATGAGGTACTGCGCCACGATTCGCCCGCCGACGATCGCGACGTTCTCCAGCGCCGCCTGGCGCTCGGGAACGATCGTTTTCCACGCGCCAAGCGCAGCGTTCTTCAGGTCGACGGCGATCACCTTCCGGTTGGGCGCATCTTTATCCGAACGGAGGTACACCGTCGTGCCTTTGTTCCCGATGGGCCTATACTCCGCATCGTCTGTCTCGATGACCGGCTGAATCGACGCGCCGATCTTCGGCGCCATCGGGTCGCCGAGATCGGCGTAGTACAGCCGGTTCCGATTGAGCGCCCCCTCGAACATCGTCACGAGCAGGTAGCGCCCGTCTTCAGTGACCGCTCCGCTGACGATCCACCCGGGAAGGTCCTTCCGTTCGTACACCAGCGTGTCCTGCGATTGGGGCGTGCCAATCCGGTGGTAGTAGATCGCCTGCCCGGAGAGCGCGGCCTCGAGCACCTTGTTCTTTGGCGGCTCCGGATACCGCGAATAGAAGAATCCCCTCGCGTCTTTCGTCCACGAGATGTCCGAGAACCGCATCCACTTCACTTCGTCCGGCAGATCCTGGCTCGTTTCGAGATCTCGCACCCGGATGGTGCGCCAGTCTGCGCCGCCGTCCGAGAGCCCGTACGCGAAAAGCTTCCCGTCTGGAGAGGGTTTCCACTGTGCGAGCGAAAGCGAACCATCCGGAGAAACATCGTTGGGGTCGATGACGAGCGTCGGCGGCGCCGACCAGCCGGCGCGCACGAAGACGGGCGACTGCCGCTGAAGCCCGGTGTTCCGGGAATAGAAGAGATGTCCGCCTTCCACCTCGGGAATGGTGACCCGCGGATAATTCCAGAGTTCGGTCAGCCGCTCCTTGAACCGCCGGCCGAGCGACAGGCCTTTGAGGTAGGGCTCGGTGACGGCGTTGGACGCGGCCACCCAGTCCGCGACCTCCTTCGAGTCGAGATCCTCCATCCAGCGGTACGGGTCGGCCACTTTCGTGCCGTGATAATCCTCGACGACATCGCCCTTTCGTGGCGTGGGGTACGTCAACTTCGATTTCGGCGGATCCGAGGTGACCAGCTGACAGGCCGCGGCAAGAAACGCAAACGCTATGACACGGGCAACCCGTCGCATGACTGGTTCACCAATCGTTAAAAGCGCTCTTCCGCGCGCCTATCGGGCCTGGCTTGGCGCCGCGCCCGAGTACGACACTCTCCAGATCTTTTGTCCGCCGTCGTCGCTGATGAGGAGCGATCCATCCGGCATTTGCAGCAGACCGACCGGGCGTCCCCACACTTCCACCTTGTCTGGCGCCAGCATCCAGCCAGTCAGGAAGTCTTCGGGCCCCGAGGTTGGCCTGCGATCCCGGAACGGAATGAACGCGATCTTGTAGCCCGTGCGCTCGGATCGGTTCCACGAACCGTGGAACGCAGCGAACATGCCCCCGCGGTACTTCTCGGGAAATTGCTGACCCGTATAGAAGAGGATATCGAGCACACCGACGTGGGCGCCGAGCAGCACGTCTGGATAGAGCGTGCTCTTGTTCTTCGCATGATCGACCTCCTTGTGTCGCGGCTCGGGATGCGGGCCGATGTAGGCGATCGGCCAGCCATAGAATCCGCCCTCGCGGACCCTGACCACGTAGTCCGGGACGAGGTCGTCACTGAGTCCGTCCCGCTCCTGCACGCCCGCCCACAGGTCGTCGGTGCCGGGATACGAGGTGAGCCCGATGATGTTACGCAGTCCCGTCGCGACTGTCTCATGCCCGGTGCCGTCCGGGTTGTACCGATGTAGGGCCGCGCGCATGGCGGGCTCCCCGAGGTCGATGTTTGAGCCCGAGCCCACGGTCAGGTACAGCTTCGTCCGATCGCGATTGAAGAGCAGCGTTCGTGTCCAGTGCCCCTGGCCGAAACCACTGAGTAAGATGATTTCCTGGCCCTGGCCGGTGACTCGCATCGTCGTCGGATCGTACGGGTAGCGCTTCACTGACGTGGTCTCCGCGACGTACAGCGTGTTGCCGCTGAGTGCAAGACCGTAGGGCCGATCCAGCTTTTCGATAATCGGCGTCTTGGTACCATTCCTTAGGAGATAAACCACGCCGTCGGGAGCCTCGCGGCTGCCGCTGTCCGCGAGCAGGACCTGGTTGCCGCGGCCGAGGAGCATGAACCTCGGACGCACGAACCCGGACATGTACTCCTGGACCACAAAGCCGGGCGGGACCTGGAGCTGTGCCCCCGCGGGTCTGGAAATCACTCGGCCCCGGTTGCGAACGGCCGGCGTGTGGAACGGAGCGGGAAGTTCCTTCCAATTGACCGGATAGGGGTTCGACTGTGCAACGAGCACAGTCGCGAGAGCGAGCGATAATACGACGCCAAGCAATGAACTGGGTGGTGTCATGGCACTACCTGTGGGTCTCGAATTCCGAATTCGGTCGCTAAATCGAGGCCTGGGACACCATTGCGTGGCGCCTGAGTTCTGACCTACGCTGTCTCGCGCATGAAGGATCTCCTGCTCCCCCTGCTTCACCTGGCCGTCACAGCCGCGAAGCTCTGCGGACCCGGCGGCGTGCGAGCCGTCATCGCTGAGAATCTCCTGCTCAAGCAGCAGCTGATCGTGCTGCGCCGTTCGCGCCAGCGTGCGCTGAACCTCAGAGTGGGCGATCGGCTCCTATGCGGATTCGGGGCGCTTTTTCTGAGTCCGGGACGGATTCGCAAGGTCGCCATCGGACTGCGCCCGTCCACGTTGCTGACCTTCCATCAGGCGCTGGTGCGCGGCAAGTACCGCCGATTGTTTTCCTCAAGCGCGCGACCGAAGAAGCCGGGCCCAAAGGGGCCGAGCGAGTCGCTCATCCGCGCCATCGTCGAGCTCAAATCGCGCAATCCTCGATTCGGGTGCCCGCGGATTGCGCGCATCATCTCGCAGACGTTCGGGGTCGACATCGACAAGAACGTCGTGCACCGCGTGCTGGCGAAACGCTATCGTCCAGCCCCGGGCGGAACCGGGCCCTCGTGGTTGTCGTTCGTCGGACACACGACAGACAGTCTGTGGAGCGTGGACCTCTTTCGCTGTGCGTCCATCGTGCTCCAGAGCTACTGGGTGCTCGTGGTCATGGACCAGTTCACGCGGCGCCTCGTGGGATTCGGTGTGCATCGCGGACCGGTCGATGCCCCCAGCCTCTGCCGCATGTTCAACGCCGCCATTCATGGGCGGGGCGCGCCGCGACATCTCAGTACGGATCATGATCCGTTGTTCGAGGCGCATCGGTGGACCGCGAACCTTCGGCTTCTGGAGATCGACGAAATCAAGACGGTGCCCCATGTGCCCCTGTCACACCCCTTTGTGGAACGGCTGATCGGGACGATGCGGCGAGAATTCCTGGATCATGTGTTGTTCTGGAATGCCGGTGATCTGGAGCGGAAGCTCGCCGACTTCCAGGCCTACTACAACGCGGCACGGAGCCATGCGTCGTTGGAAGGCTACACGCCGTTAGGCTTCGCGGGCGAACGCACGGCGGCCCGTGCCGAATTCAACCATGTGCGTTGGATCTCCCACTGCCGGGGCATGGTCCAGCTTCCAGCGGCGGCCTGATGACGAATTCGAGACCGACAGGGCAGGCGTCCCCGGTTGAAGCACAAAGCGTCCCCGGTTGAAGCACTTACGTCGGGTCCGTGTCGGGCGGTAGCACCCGCCAGCGCAGCCCGTCCGGGTGAGCCTCGAAGACGATTAACCCTTCGGCCTCGAACGCGGCCAGGTCTTCCAACACCCGCGCCTTGCGACTCCGGACACCGGACGCAGACAGCCCTTGTTCCGGCGGATAGCCGAGCGCCACGATGCTGGCCGCGGTCAGCCAGGGATGCAGGCTCGCGTCCGGGTTGCGTTCCCGCGCCGCCTCGCCAGCGGCCGGAACCGGCCGGCCCTCGGCATCGAGCAACACCGCCCGCCGGGCGGTCAGAAAGTATTTATGAGGCGGGGACGGGGGACATCAAAACCATGTCAATACTGCTTCACTCAGGGATGAATTCCCGCTGTCGGGTGAACGGTTCCCGCACCTTAGAGGCGTTGGTGCACGGTCCCGCACCCTCGGTGAGCCACGATCGACCTCCTGGCCATCGTGGCGACAGCAGGTGCATGATCTCGACATGAAGTCGAGAGTGCACCCGAAGTACAAGACAAAATACCACGTCGGGAATTGGCCGGCATATGACCGAGCGCTGGTCCAGCGAGGCGATATCACCGTGTGGTTGGCCCCGGATGCGGTCGCCACCTGGGAGGCCGTGGGCGTCGGCGCGCGTGGCGGGCAACGGCAGTATTCCGATCTCGCCATCGAAACCGCGCTGACGCTCCGGCTCATCTTCCACCTGCCCCTGCGGCAGACTGAAGGCTTCCTGACGTCGATCTTCGGGATGCTGGGTCTCGATCTGTCCGCGCCCGATCACACCACACTCTCACGGCGTGGCCAGCATCTCGACCTCACGCTTCGTCGCCTCCCCGCGGGTGCCAGCCTGCATCTCCTCGTCGACAGCACGGGCCTCTCGATCGTGGGCGAGGGTGAATGGGCCGCTGTGAAACATGGAGGACGAGGGAGGCGAGGCTGGAAGAAGCTGCATCTCGGTGTCGACCGATCGGGAGTGATCGTCGCCCGAGCCCTGACGGAGGCACGTGTCGACGACGCGACGACTGGCATCACGCTGATCGAGGCGGTCGACGGCGCCCTCGGACGGGTGACGGCGGATGCCGCCTACGATACGATCGGCTTCTACGAGGCCGCCGGTGCGCGTGGCGCGACCGTCGTGGTTCCGCCGACGAGTACGGCCCACGTGTCTCGACACGGCCCGCGGTCGAGCGCCCGTGATCACACGATCCTGGCGGTCCAGGAGAGAGGACGGCGACGCTGGAAGCAGATGTCTGGCTACCATGGGCAGGCCCGCGTGGAGAACGCGTTCTTCCGGTACACGTCGATCATCGGAGACGGCCTTCGAGCGTGCAGTCCCGCAGGGCGGAGGACTGAGGTCGTCCTCACGTGCAACATCCTGAATCAGATGACTGGGCTTGGCAGGCCAATGTCGTACCGCATCGGTCGGTGAAGGAGCTGTGGATCGGGATCGGTGCGGGCTAGCTCCGATTCATGCAACAACGCCGTAGACCGTTGGCCTTCTAAGCCGGGGGTCGCAGGTTCGAATCCTGCCGGGCGCGCCATATCTATAATGCAAGTGATTCATTATACATGGTTTACAAGAATACGTTCAGTAAACGTATACATTTATATCGACAAGAGACACTCGGAACATCTGGGACCCGACGGGACGATCAGCACCCGTGAGGTGGTGAACCGACCGGAAGGACGACACTGCGGCCCCATTCGAAAAGATGTATTGCCGGCAGAGGGCCTAACAGCTGGTCGGTTCCAAGGGGCGCGCAGCGCCCTTGTGGCAGGCGGCCAGTCTGGTACCGAGGCAACCCCTGGATCCCAGGGCGATCTTGACCGTTTGTTCGCGGTCTCGTGGCTCCTGCCTCAATCCCTGAGTTCCGGCGTGATATGCATGATCCTGAAACAGATCTCTGGTTCCGTGAGGCTGGACCGGCGGTTAGTAGACCGGCACACTTCGGGGACAGCCATTGAATTGCAACCATAGGGTTAGGGAACTAGCGCCAGCAAGTCCACATGGATACGTTGCCAAGGCTGCGCCAGGTCGATCGTTCGGATACTGATTTTGTGGCTCTTGTGCATGTATGAATGGGTCATATGCACATCTGTTGTCGGATAGAGCAGTATCGCCTCGCAATGTGCATCCTCAGGCTGAAGATTATCGAGATACGCATGCAGCTGATATAGGTGAGCTGAACGAAGGGTCTCCGCCTCGTAATGGTGCTGTGTGACTTTCGGCGTGAACTTGCACTCGATGATGATTCTCCGGTCATCAGCTGTCAGGCTCACATCGGTTTGCATTTTCGGGAGCAGACCCGCAGCTGCCTCGTCTTCCGGAATCCAATTCCACCTAATGTCTTCGCGCTTGACCCTATAGCGACTATGCAATCGGTAGAAGTTCCTCACGAAGCCCTCGTAGAGGGCAGCCATCTGCTTTTCGTCGCGCGTGAAGTCACTGAATGTGCTACGACCTGGCGCCTCGGAAATGAGCAGATTTCGGTGCACCAGCTCGCACACTTTCATGAGAAAATCATAAAACTTGTTGTTTCGGTGCAACTGGACCTGGCCGAAGAGCCGACTGATAATCTCAATGTCGTGCACCTCCGAGAGTTGCCTCACCAGGCCCACAAGGGCCTCCGCGTGCTCCCGTGAGACACCCTTCGTGCGCGTGAGGCGACGGACCGTTGCCTTTAGCAGCTGATTGTGCAGGACGTCGTAACTGAGCTCGTCGAACTCGCACGGCAGGGTAGCCGTCGCAGCCCCCGACTTCGCTACGGCATCGAACAACACTTTCCCCCTCAGCCGTCCCGTCCATTGCTCATCCGCAACGTAGCTACGATCAAATCCACGCTTCAATAAATGGTTCGTGCCGTTAATGAGCACCCGTGAGAAGAGGTCAACCAGCGTGGTGATTCCAACTGGATCGACGTCGACACGCTCTTTCTCTTCGAGCTTGTCCCATGCGTAGCACAGCAGGAAGTAGACGTTCTGGATCGGGATGTTCATCGACCTGCCTCATGACAGTAGCGCCTTCCGTTGCTCATCCACCTTCTTCTCATCGTCGAACCAGTACTCTTGAATCAGGGGCACGATTTCATGTGAGACGATTCGCTCGTACCACCCGTCGCCCGGATGCTCGCCATCGCGGGGACAGAAGTAGCTGTGGCCAATCTCGTACCCTGGGCCCAGATTCTTCGTGTCGGCCGCAATCACCTTATTGAGCGCCTCCATGCGTCCGACGATTGTCCGCACCAATTCTGGCGGCACGCCGTTGCTCTCCAGGTAGCTCGAGAAGTCACCGCTCGCGAACTCAGGCCGCAGCTTCAGGAATCGGAACCTGCGGCGAAGCGCATAGTCCACCATCGCCAGAGACCTGTCGGCCGTGTTCATCGTGCCGATGAGATAGAGGTTGTCTGGAATGTAGAACTTGTCGCTCGAGTCGTTCGCGTAAGCCAGCGGAATCGCGAACTCACTTCCGCGCTTGTCGGGCTCTACAAGCATCATCAGTTCGCCGAAGATCTTGCTGAGATTTCCGCGGTTGATCTCGTCGATGACAAAAACGTATTTCTGGTCGGTTGCCTCGTCCCGCTGTGCACGGCGGCAGAATTGGTGAAACACACCGTACCGGAGGTCGAACGTGCCCTTGGTGGTTGGTCGGAAGCCCTGGATGAAGTCCTCGTAGGAGTACGACTGGTGGAACTGAATCATCTCGATACGCTGCGGGTCATCGAAGCCAATCAGCGCCTTGGCAAGGCGCCTCGCCACGAATGTCTTGCCGACGCCTGGTGGCCCCTGAAGAACAAGGTTCTTCTTTTCGCGCAGAGCGTCGATCGCTTCGTCGAACTGTGCCTCCGAAAGAAATAGCCCCTGCATCGCTGTTTGTTTCGTGTACGGTTTCGGAGCTGGCACTCCGGACGGGTTCGTTTCGTCAATGAGGCTCCGGATGGCCTCGTATTCCTCCTCTCTTAGTTTGAAAAGGCTACCCTGATGGCTTATCAGCGGTTCCGCCTTCTCGAGTTCAGGAATGCTTTTGAGCGTCTCGTAGAGGACCGGCTTCTTCAGTCGCTCTGTCTTCTCGAACTCAATCTGCTCACGGTGCTCCCCCTGATGAAGGCCCTTCGTGATGGTGCAGATGCCAACGATTTCGCGCTGCGGACTGGTGACGTAGCCGACGAGAACATCACCAGGCTTAACGTCGTGAAAGTGCCTGTACTTCTGGCGCTTGTTGCCGTTGTCGTTGTGTGAGGTATACGTCTGCCGCTCACCGATGGCCAAGCCCTCGAAGCTCCAGATTTGTGGGTTTGCGTTCAACCACCAATAGGAGACGTGCTCGTTGCTACCCAATTTGGACGCAGGCGTTGGGGCTTGATCGACAGTTCTCAGGTCGAAGCCCACAAGCTTTGAGGAGTGTGAGCGAAACTTAGTTGGAAATTGAAGCGGCTCCCAACCCTGTGGTTTGATGACGTTTGAGAGACGGACATCAGCCCACGAGAGAAAGGAGCCGAGATGAGCAGTGTCCTACGATCGGTCAGGAAGCGCAAGAAAGGTCACACGTTGGGCGCGGTCGACGTCATCGACCGAGAGGAGTACGCCGAGCTGGAGGTCGATGCCAAGGTGGAGTTGATCCGGTCGTTGTTTCCGCTGGGCTTGATGCACATCGAGGAGTTGCTCGACGAGGAAGTGACCGCGCTGGCTGGCGAGCGCTACGCCCGCAAAGCCCCGTCAGTCGGCGGGCGCCGGCATGGCAGCAACCCCGGGACGGTCGGGTTGGCCGGCCAGCGCGTGCCGATTCGCGTGCCCCGGATTCGCCATGTCACGGAGCGCGAGATTCCCCTGCGGTCGTACGAGGCGCTGCATGGCGATCGCGCAGTCAACGACCTGTTGCTGAGGCGCGTGCTGTACGGGATCTCGTGCCGCAACTACGCGGCGGCCGCCGAGGCGATTCCCAGGGCGATCGGCCTATCGGGGTCGACGGTGTCCCGCGCGTTCATTCAGGCCAGCGCGACGAAACTCCGCGAGCTCCAGGAGCGGGACCTCGCCGGGGAGGACGTCGTGGCCCTCGTGCTGGACGGCAAGACGTTCGCCGAGGCGACGATGGTCGTCGCGCTGGGCATCACGATGACGGGGGACAAACGGTTCCTGGGCGTCGTCGAGACGGACACGGAGAACGAGAAGGTGTTGACCCCGTTCCTCCGGTCCTTGGTCGAGCGGGGCCTCGATGTCTCCCAGGGGCTTCTGGTGATCGTGGATGGCGGCAAGGGGCTCCGGGCGGCCGTGCGGAAAGCCTTCCGCCACCGCGCCCTGGTGCAACGGTGTCAGTGGCACAAGCGCGAGAACGTGGTGAGTTACGTGGCCAAGAGTGAGCAGCCGGTGTGGCGGCAGCGTCTCCAGCGCGCCTACAACCGTCCGGAGTACGACGAGGCCCTCGCCGCCCTCAAGTCGCTCCAGCATGAGCTGGAGGATCGGAACCAATCCGCGGCCGGCAGTCTGGCGGAAGGCCTCGACGAGACCCTGACGTTGCATCGCCTCGGGGTGTACGGTGTGCTGGGCCGGTCGCTGAAGACGACGAACGGCCTCGAGTCCATCAACGCGCTCATTGAGGAGCGCTGTGCGAAGGTCGATCACTGGCAGAACTCGAGTCAACGCCATCGCTGGCTGGCCACTGCGCTCCTGGACATCGAGCCACGTCTGCGCAAGGTGATGGGCTACCGGCACCTGCCCAGGCTTCGTGACGCATTGAAGCGAGAGCTGAAGATCGACACGACGCCGTCGACGAAGAAAGCCGCGTAAGCCATCAGGAGCCGCGGAGAGTTTCAACTAGGAATGGGCTTGACTCGCTTTGAGATGCGCTCGACGAGATCGGTATTGCGCGTGATCTCCGTAACAGTCTTGAGCGGGAGCCGATCGTCTGGCGCGAGCGGCCACTCTCCCCTCGCGAGCCATCTGACAGCGTGCCGGTGCTTGAATGATTTCCTCGAGCTGTCGTACTTGTAGGCCCCGTCCAGGATGCCATATCCGAGAATGGTGCTCCTGCCGCGCTTCGCGAACACGATGTCGCCTGGCTTCATAACGTGCGCAAACTGCCAGCAGGCGAGGGTATCGTTCACTTTTGATGAATTACTGCCTTCATGCTCCTGAAGCCGCTGGCGGATCGCCTCCTTGTCTGCAAACTCGCGCAGGTCGCCAAAGACATCCTGCCAATTGATGGCGATGATCCCCGCGTTGTAGAACTCGTCCCATTGCTTCGCGCCTTTTCCTGGAGCCACGACCCAGAATCGCGCAGAGCCTTTCTGCTGTCCATTGTCCCAATCGGTCTCGTCATCTGACGTGTCGTCGCCGTGCCCCTCCGCCGTCGCCCAGAGATGCGCATCGTGCGATAGCTTTGGGTATTCTTCCCCGAACACCCTAGACATTTGGCTCATCCACTCGCAGTAGCTCGCGTAGTTTTTCGGCTCAACATGAATGTTCTTCTGCTGGCCATATCTCCTTGTCTTCTTGTCACACGGCAGAAATTGATTGGGGCTGACCCAGAACATACCGATTGTCAGTTTGTGAATTCCCACTGTTCCAATCTGCAGGCATTGATCAAACAGCGGACCATCGACCTGCTCCGGCGTTCTATCAGCAACCTGCCGCACGAGCTGCCAGAGACGCTCGACGTCCTGCTTACCGCGCTTGTCTGAGTAGGGGAAGAACCAGGAGCTCTGATTGTTGACGGTCGGAATTCCGTTAAAATCCTGCGGAACGTCCGACGACAGGTGCCATTTAGCCTTCAGGAAGTGCCAATTGTGTCGCCTGTTCTGCTCCGATATTCCACGATTGAACATTGCCAGAAACGTGAGTGGATCGATTTCGCGTAGCGGGAAGACTGTGTCGCCGCCCTTGTCGTTCAGCCCAGTCACTTTCAGCTGCTTCTGCTCCATCTCCCGGAGCATCGCGAGGATCTCCATTTGCGGCTCCTGCAACTCAAGCATTGTGCGCACTGCTTCTCTGTGAATCGGTATCCATGTGAACATGGTGTGCTCTCGGTAACTGGCGTGCCTTAAAATATCTTCGCCAATGGGACACTCATAGCCTGGATGCCGCGCAAGCTATCGCTGACTTCTGGGCAAAGAGCAACGCTACATCACGGGCCAGTTCGGGGCCCTGCGCAACCCGAACTGCACCGGTCTGCACGCCCAGACAGGTCTCAAGTTGAGTACGCTTCGGTTCAATCCACGGTTGTCCGCGACGATTGGTTTGGTGCTGGTAGAGCACTAGAACGTCTCCGCCGCGCATAGCCCGCCAGATCGTAGTTGCCTCTGAAGACAGCACGTGCTCTGGTCCTGGCGTACGTGACTCCAGTCCCGTATCGGGGTCCAAGAAGACCACTCCTCTGCCGGTGCGTGCCTCAATTCGTCTGACGACGTGCGAGAGATAGGTGTCTCGCTCATCGAACTGCATGTCGACGATGTCAATCGGAACCGGAGAGTCGATGGACCTGATCGAGAGAGCGTTTCGGAAATGCTTGACTACAGCCGCCGAGAGTTCAACGGGCTCGCCGTCCACATCAAGCGAAGGCCACGAGCTTGGCCGATAGTAGAGAACTTGAAGGATGAACGAGACGTCGTAGCGCCGGGCCAGTTCAAAAACAACACCCCACTTCACGAGGTCCCGGTTATCTCCGTACCACTGATCGCGCACGTAGTTCCTCGAGGGCTACAGACCGCCAAGCATGCGGTCACACGAACGGTGGGTGGCAGACCTCACGTACATCGCGATGTAGCGTGGCGTTGGTCGTCGTTCATCCGAGTTCCGCCAGAAGAGGAATCGCGGAAATCCTCGACGAGTTGATTCTCCGCACGGGGGGTGGAGCGCCATGGGCTACAAAAGGCCTAACAGCTTCTGGACAAGCTCAAACGCGCGCCGTGCGTGCATAGCGCGTTCGTCGTCGTCAATCGAATCGTGAAAGATCGCGAGCTGCTGCGGGCCATAGTGATCCACGGTTCTGAACTTGTCTCTCAGAATGTCAATCGCCGCGCCAACGAGCGGATCCTGACGACGTGACTGCCAGTCCTCCGCCACCACCGCGATCGCGCCCGAATACTTATCGAGACAATAGCAGAGGTCGTAGACATCCTTTGGCTTGTCCCGGCCCTCCAGTGCGTGGGTTTTCATGACAATGAAATCCGAGAGCGACGCGACTCGGAGCCGCACTGTGTTCGTGGCGCCGGAGATCATTCGCCCCTCAAACTCAACGCTCTCCGGGTGTTCGAACGCGGCGGCGCACGCCGGAAACTGCAACACGCGGAAACCGTCGATAAGCTTCGGGTGGTTCTTCTGCAATGTCACGTCGGCGGAGGCAAGGAACTCGACTTCAACCCTCACTGGTATTTCGTCGTCGCCGAGGTCCACGTCCGTCACCAGCTGGAAGTCCTTGTCACCCTTGTCGTATCGGCCAGTGTCGAGCAGGAGCTTCAGGAGTTCTGCATAACGACCGTCTCCCAGTTTGGCAGCATCGAGCGCCAGATCGACATCGATGCTTCCAACGTGCTTGGGAGCCGTGGCAGGAGGAAGGAGGTCCGGTACCCAGCCACCCACGACAACCATAGCGTCACGGAACGAGGCTAGAACCTGACCAACGTCGACGAGCACACGGCGGGCGGCTTCGACTTGGCGATCGGCGTAGTCGCCTTCGTGTCTCGGTTCAGGATTCATCGTGCCGCAGCCGACCACGCAGGCTTGAGCCGTTGCTGGAGGATCGCGTCGGCGGCCTCCTCGCCGCGACCGCTTGAGTGCGCGAGGTCCACGTACGTCTGCACGGCGTTCGTGCATGCTGATCGGTTGCTGCTAGTCTCCACTCGATAGAATACCCCGGCGTCGTGGGGAATCAGCACAACGAGATTCTCACCGGAATCGACGGACTTCGCTTCAACGGCTGATTGGAACTCCTGCTCGATGTTCGGATCGAGGTACAGCCACGTGCGAGGCTGGCGCACGGCCGGAGCCTGGAGGTCGGCGGCAGAGAATGCAGCGTACGCGAGACGACCCTCGCCCTCCGAATCAAGCGCGTGGAGCTTATCCTGAAGAGCACGCCCTCGCAGAAGTGTGAAGTACGAACGACGGCTGTGACGATCGAATCGATACGCTGCGCGCCACGCCTGGAGTAACGCTTCGAAGTCTCGAACGCGAAAGCCGCGATTCGGGAGCTGATCGAAGAACGCCTGGCCGCGGAGGTGCTGAACGACCTTGTTCACGAGGGCAAGGCTGGGCGCCGAAACTCGTGGAGTCAGGTCTGCGAAGTGGGCGACCATATCCCGCTGTGTCCAGCGCCGGTTGGCGTTCTCAGGAGCAAGCAGAGCGCGAACGACGCGCGCGGCCTCGGGCGTGCTGAGGTTGGCGCCGCTACGCGGCTGGGTCTTGACCGGCTCCTTGCCGGAGCGTTCGATTAAGAGGACGCCAGGGATCTCAAGTCGACAGTTGCCGGCCAGGTCGTACCAACTCCAGGCATGCTCTTGACAGAGTGCGGCCATCCTGTGAGAGACCCGCGGCAGGGCGAGTACCTTTGCAGAGGCTACGTTTTTGCCAGCCGAACAGCGATGGTCCACTAAGCTGAAAAACTGGCTCGGTTGGAAGTTGATGCCCTTACATTCCACGCAGAGAACGGCCTTGCCGCCACCAGACACCGGCCCGGAGCATACAAAGTCCCACTCACGGTCTCCTGCCGTGGTGTGCTTGATACGCCAGCGTCGGAGCCAGGAAGCGCTGCTTAGCAATTCGGTAAGGACGCGGGCAAGGTCGCGTTCGAGAGCTGAACCGAGGCCACTGGGATTGTTCACGTAAGAGGCTATGTTCACGATGCTGTGAACATAGCATAATTCGTGAACATGTCACAGATATAACCTGATACTTGTTATCCGAGAGCAGCTGGCACTGACCCGCCAAGACCAAAAGGGATAGTACAGGTCGGTGGCGAGCGGGCCCGCCGTCGCAAGCGGTTCTTCGAGATCCGCGAGGAGCGTCAGCCGCGCCGGGTGACGGCCCCCGGCCGTCCCGTCATGTGTCTGCGGATGGTGTCCGCCTGGCAGCCGGCCGCCACTGTCTGCTTGGCGATCTGCCGGGCGTACCACACGTCGGACATCTGCGGGCGCTGCTGCTTCAGCGCGCGGTAGGCCGTTTGCCAGCGTGCGTACCGCGCCTGCGTGTCGAGCGTGTGGGCTTCGCGCCGCGTCGTGCTCGGCGTGTAGCGCGGGTCGGCGGTCGTCGCCGCATCGACGAGGTGGCGAATGGCGGCGGTGTCCAGGACGTAGGTGCCGTGATCGAAGTCGATCAGGTCTACCAGGGCCACGGCCGTGTCCGCGACGACCAGCGTCACGTCCCCGCGCGTGCGCAGGCCCAGCATCTGGTGCCGCGTGTCGCCGGCGGCGAGCCCGAGGGGCCGCATCTCGGACGCATCGGCCCGGTGCCGGCTCCGGCGCAGACCCAACTGCTCGACGACAAACCGGGCGAGCGCCTCGCCGTCACATTTCCATTGGTCCACGTGTGCCGTGGTGAGCGCGACCCGGTTGATGTCGCTCCGTTTGTCACAGACGATG
>CBDANZ010000003.1:575000-689458 GCA_965197865.1 Vicinamibacterales bacterium | reverse complement strand
AGCGCGACGCGGCCATCGAGGAGCCGACGAAGGACGATCTCTACCTTGTGGGCACCGCAACGCACATTCACAAGATGTTCAAACTGCCCGACGGGAGCCTGCGCCTGATCGTGCAGGGGCTCGCGCGGATCAGGTTGAAAGAGGTGGTCGCGACGCAGCCGTATCTGCGCGCGCATGTCAGCGCGGCGGCGGAAGGCACCAACGAGGCCGATCGCCTCGAGATTGACGCGCTGGCGCGGAACATCAGGACGAACTTCCAGCAGGTGGTGTTGCTATCGCCGTTGCTCTCAGACGATCTGGAGACGCTGGCGATCAACATCACGGAGCCTAGCCGGATCGCCGATTTCGTCGCGTCGAGCCTGTCCACGATCGGCACCGCGGTGAAGCAGGAGGTGCTCGAAACGCTCGACATCCGCGCGCGGATGGACACCCTAAATCGGCTCCTGATAAAAGAGCTCGAAGTGCTCGAGCTCGGCTCGAAGATTCAGTCGCAGGTGCAGTCGGAAGTCGGAAAGAACCAGCGCGAGTACTTTCTGCGCGAGCAGATGAAGGCCATTCAGAAGGAGCTCGGCGAAGGCGACGACCAGACGAAGGAAATCGAGGACCTGGCCGAGAGAATCGAGGCGGTCGGCATGCCGGAGGGCGTGAAGAAGGAGGCGCTGCGCGAGCTGGATCGGCTCTCGAAGATGCCGGCGGCGGCCGCGGAGTTTACGGTCTCGCGCACGTACCTGGACTGGCTCGTGGCGCTGCCCTGGGCGAAGCGCACCGATGAGGTGATCAGTCTGCCCCACACGAAACGCGTCCTCGACGCCGACCACTCCGGCCTCGAACGGGCCAAGGACCGGATTCTCGAATACCTCGCCGTACGGAAGCTGAACCCGTCGGTGAAGGGACCCATCCTGTGCTTTGTCGGACCGCCTGGCGTCGGCAAGACGTCGCTCGCAAGGTCGATTGCCGAATCGCTGAGGCGCAAGTTTGTGCGCGTCTCGCTCGGCGGGATGCGCGACGAGGCGGAAATCCGCGGCCACCGCCGGACCTACATCGGCGCGCTGCCCGGCCAGATCATTCAGGGGCTACGCCGCGCCGAGTCGAAGAACCCGGTGTTCATTCTCGACGAGGTCGACAAGCTCGGTTCCGACTTCCGGGGCGATCCCTCATCGGCGCTTCTTGAGGTGCTCGACCCCGAACAAAACAACACGTTCCGCGACCACTACCTGGACGTGCCGTTCGATCTTTCGGAGGTGTTGTTCATTACGACGGCGAACATTTCTCGATCCGGTTCCGCCGGCGCTGAAGGATCGCATGGAGGTCCTCGAGATCGCCGGCTATACCGAGGAAGAGAAGCTCGAGATCGCGACCGACCATCTGGTCGATAAGCAGGTGAAGAACCACGGGCTCACGCCAGAATTCATCCGGTTCACGCCGGAAGCGCTTCGTCAGGTGATTCGCGGCTACACGCGTGAAGCCGGGGTGCGAAACCTGGAGCGAGAAATCGGCGCGCTTTGCCGCAAAACGGCGCGCCGCCGGGCCGAGGGCGACGAGTCGGCCGTCGTGGTGACGCCGGACGTCGTCGTGCAATGGCGCGGTGCGCCGAAGTTCCTCGACGAAGAAATGGGGGAGCGGACCAAGGATCCAGGTGTCGCCATCGGCCTCGCGTGGACGCCAGCTGGCGGCGAGGTGCTGTTCGTTGAAGCGTCCCGGATGACGGGCTCCGGCTCGCTTACGCTCACCGGCCAGCTCGGCGACGTCATGAAGGAGTCGGCACGCGCCGCGCTGTCGTGGCTGCGCACCCACGCGCGCGAGTACGGGATCGACCCGGACTTCTTCAAGAACGCCGAAATGCACGTGCACGTGCCGGCGGGAGCGATTCCCAAGGACGGCCCATCGGCCGGCGTCACGATGGTGACGGCGATGGCGTCTGAGTTGACCGGGCGCTCCGTGCGCGGCGACATCGCGATGACGGGCGAGATCACGCTGTCAGGGCGAGTGCTTCCGGTTGGTGGCGTCAAGGAAAAGGTGCTGGCGGCGCGGCGCGTGGGGATCCGCGGCGTGATTCTGCCGAAACAGAATGCGAAGAACGTGAACGAAGATCTGACGCCGGAGCTTCGCCAGGGGCTGACGGTGCATCTGGTTTCCTCGATCGACGAGGTACTCGCGCTGGCCCTCGCGCCGATGTCGACCGACCTTCGCCCAGGTGCGGAAGGGAAAAAGACAAGGGACGAAGGGAAAGGCGGGCGGCTATCTGCACCGCCCTCGCCGGTGACATAGGGCTCTTTCAGATCAATGTCAATCCGTACGCGGTCTTCAGATCGATAATGTCGCCTCGCGTGACCATCAGTTTCGCTTCGTCAATCGTGAAAACATGAGCGTGAATGTCCTCGTCGGCGTCAGGTTTCCTGCGCGAGTGGGGATCGGGCGGGCCGAGCTCCGACACGCGGAAGAAGATCAGCTCCTCGTCGCAGAAACCCGGCGTCGGAAACAGGCTGCCTAGGGGCTCGACGCGGCGAGGGACGAGACCAATCTCTTCCTCGCATTCGCGCACGGCCGCCTCTTGGGCTGTCTCGCCGGAATCGAGGCTCCCAGCTGGCAGCTCCCATATCTCCCTGCGGATGCTCGCGCGATACTGCCTGATGAGAATGATGTGGCGATCGGCGTGCATCGGAATCAGAACGACGGATGGCGGGTGCCGGACGATGGCCACGTCGTGCTCCGTTCCGTTCGGAAACGTGACGCGATCGACTTCGACCGAAAAGATCCGACCCTTGTACACCACGGGCATATGCTCACCACCTGTCGGGCGGCCCTCTTGGGCCGCCTCGAGAACGCGGGCCTGAAAGAGCTACGCTGCTACCCCCCAGACGATGTCCGCAGCTCCGCGAGCAGATGCTGAAGATCGTCGGGCAGTTCACTCGTGAACTCCATCCGCTGGCCGTCGGTCGGGTGCTTGAAGGCCAGTCGCGCCGCGTGAAGAAACGGCCGCTCGAGGTGCCTGACCGCCCGCAGGTCGGCTGGCACGCGCCGATGCATCCCGCCGTAGAGCGAATCGCCCACGATCGGGTGGCCGATCGCACTCAGATGCACGCGGATCTGATGCGTCCTGCCCGTCTGGATCGCCACGCGCGCGAGCGTCAGCACACGACCCAGATGCTCGGCGCCCACGATTCGTGTCACCGCCTCACGGCTGCGACGGGCGCGCGCCGACATCTTCTTCCGGTTCGCCGTGTCACGGCCGATCGGCTCGTCGATGCGGCGGCCGGCCTGCACGACGCCCCACACGAGTGCCATGTACTCTTTCTCGACCTCGCGATCGGCGAACTGGCGAGCCAGTTCCTCATGCGCCGCGTTGTGCTTGGCGACGACCATCAGGCCCGACGTGCCGCGATCGAGTCTGTGCACGATGCCCGGCCGTTTCTCGCCGCCGATCCCGCTCAGATCAGTCACGTGATAGAGCAGCGCGTTGACAAGGGTGCCGTTGGTATGCCCGGCGGCGGGGTGGACAACCATGCCGGCCGGCTTGTCGACGACGACCAGATCACGGTCCCGATACAGAATTGGCAGCGGCAGGGCTTCTGGCTTCGGCGCCGTCTCCACCGGCTCGGGGATGTCGACGGTTACGCACTGTCCCTGCTTCACGGCCTGGTTCGCCTTCACCGGACGGCCCGCGATCTGGACACCGCCGTCCTTGATCAGGCGCTGAATCTGCGATCGTGACCGGCCGGCCAATACGGAGACTAGGAAGTGATCGAGCCGCGTCTGCTCGCTGTCGCCCGGGACGGTGAACGTGTGGATCACGCCGCTTTCTGTCTCGCGCGTTTCAGTTCTGGCTCCACCCGGCGACCCAGATACATGAGCATGCCGATCGCGAGCGGCACCAACAGCACGGAAATGAACTGAGAGGTCGAAAAGATGCCCACGCCTCCGCGCGGGTCGCCGCGGTAGATCTCGATGACGTAGCGCGAGATCGCATACAGCAGCATGTACAACCAGAACGTTCGTCCGGGAAAGCGACGGCCGCGGAACTCGGTGGCGAGCAACCCCACGAGAATCAAGGCTTCGGCGCCCGCCTCATAGAGCTGGGTGGGATGGAGCGGCACGTTCAGCGGCGTGCCGACATTGGCGGCGGCGAACGGATCGGTGAAGATGATGCCCCACGGCATCGTGGTCGGCTTGCCGTAGCAGCAGCCCGCGAACAGACAGCCGAGCCGGCCGATGATGTGGCCGAGCGCGATGCCCGGCGCGAACACATCGCAGGTGGTCCAGAGCGGCAGACCGATGCGCCCGATGTACCACAGGGCGACGACGACGGCGAGCACTAGGCCGCCGTAGAAGATGCCGCCGGAACGCGCGAGCGACAGGAGCTCGCGCGGGTCGTTCGTATAGGTCCCGAACTCGATGGCGAGCAGCAGCAGCTTTGCGCCGACCACCGCGCTGATGATGATGTAGATGCCGAGGTCGAGGACGCGCGTCTGGTCCAGCCCGCGGGCCTTGGCGCGAACCATCGCCAGCTTCAGGCCGGCGAGATACGCGGCGGCCAGCAGGACGCCGTACGTGTAGATCGAGACGACCCCGAGCTCAAGCAGTCTTGGATACATGCGTCCTCACACCGATCATGTCGAGGATCATGATCGCCACACCAACCGTGATAGCCGAATCCGCCACGTTGAACGCCCAGAAGTGATAAGTGTGCCAATAGACGTCGATGAAATCCACCACCCATCCGACCGTCAGCCGGTCGACCAGATTGCTCACCGCGCCTCCGATGATGAGCGCAAGGCCAACGCGGGCCGCGAGCTGCTGGCGCGCCAGACTGGCAGAGCACGCGGCCACGCCGATCAGCCCACACGTGGCGACGGCGACGATCACCGCAGTCTTGAACGGAAAATCGACCGCGTGCAAGATTCCGAAGGCGGCGCCAGTGTTGCGCACGTGCGTAAAGTTGATGAACCCGGGCACGACGGTCACGCTGCTGTGCAGCGGCAGCCTTTGGCCAACGACAGCCTTCGTGAGCTGGTCCAGTGCGAGGATGGCGAGCGGCAGCCAGATCTCGAGCATCCGGACGCGCGATTTGAACGGCGTTGTGCCGGACGGCTCAGCCATACGTCTCCGCTTTGCGCGAGCCGCTGACGCCGAGCGCGTCCTGGCAGCGCTCGCACAATCCGGCCCAGGCCGGGTCGCTCGATACTGAAGGGACATAGCGCCAGCAGCGCGCGCACTTGACGCCGCGTGCGCGCTCAATAGTGGCACGTGGGCGCGTCGCGCCTTCCGCCCCGATGTCCTTCGGCGCCTTCCGCAGCGCGACCTCTGACACGATGAACAGCATGGGGAGGTCGTGTGCGTGTCGTTCGACCAGAGCCAGATCGGATTTCTCAGCCGACAGCACGACCCTCGCTTGCAGCGAGCTGCCAATCTGCTTGGTCTTCCGGAGAGGCTCGATCTCGGCGAGGACGAGCTCACGAATCTTGATCAAGCGTTGCCATCGGTCGATGAGGTCGGGATCCCGGAAGGCGCCGAGGTCGGCCGCTGTCTGAAAAAGGGCGAGGTGCACTGATTCCTCGCGTTGGCCCGGTAGACTGGCCCACAGCTGATCGGCAGTGAAGGGGAGGATCGGCGCGAGCAGGCGTGTCAGGCCGTCTGCCATCACGTACATCGCCGTCTGGCCCGAGCGCCGCTCGCGCGATTTCGCTCCGTACGTGTACAAGCGATCCTTCGAGATATCGTTGTACAAGGCGCTCAAGTCGACGGTCGCGAACACGTTGAGTGCCTGAAAGATGGTCGGGTAATCGTACTGGTCATACGCGTGAAGGATGCGCCCAGCCAGTTCTCCGTAGCGGGCGAGTATGTATCGATCGACTTCTTCCATCTGCGCGAGTGGGATCTTGTCTTCCGACGGATTGAAGTCGTAGAGGTTCGCGACCAGGTACCGCATCGTGTTGCGGATCTTGCGGTACGCCTCGACGACGCGTGACAGGATTTCACTTCCGATCCGCATCTCTTCACGGTAGTCGACGCTGGCCACCCAGAACCGCAGGACGTCGGCGCCGCTCTGTTTGATGATGTCCTGCGGTTGGATCGCGTTGCCGAGAGATTTCGACATCTTTCGGCCGTCTTCGTCGATGAAGAAGCCATGAGTCAGGACCTGCCGGAAGGGCGCACGTCCGCGCGTGCCGAGGCCGACGAGCAGCGAGCTCTGGAACCAGCCGCGATGTTGGTCGCTGCCTTCCAGGTACATGTCGGTGGGCCAGGTCAGGACGGGCCGGAACGGCAGCACCGCCTCGTGACTCGAACCCGAGTCGAACCACACGTCGAGGATGTCGCGCTCGCGCAGAAACGACGTGCCGCCGCACGACGGACACACGAGTCCTTCCGGAATGAACTCATCGAGCGGCCGCTCGTACCAGGCGTCGGCGCCGTAGATGTCGAAGACGGCCGCCGTCTGGTCCACGAGCGCGGAAGTGAGGATGGCTTCGCCGCATTTGGTGCAGTCCACTGCGGGGATCGGCACGCCCCAGGCGCGCTGGCGCGAAACGCACCAGTCGGGGCGGCCTGCCACCATGTTCTCGATGCGGTCGCGCCCCCACGCAGGAATCCATCGCACATGGTGCCGGATGGCGTCGATCGCGGCCTCTCGGAGCGTCAGGCCACGGTCCGGCTTGAGCTGGACCTCGTCGAGACGGATGAACCACTGCGACGTCGCCAGGAAGATGACGGGATGATGACAGCGCCAGCAGTGCGGGTACTGGTGCGAGAACGTCTCGCGATGCCAGAGGCGCCCGCGCTCCTTAAGCGCTTCCTCGATCTTCGGGTTGGCGTCGAATACGAGCTGGCCGCCGAACAGCTCGACCGTGTCGAGGAAGTGGCCGCCTGGTCCCACCGGTGCGTAGATTTCCAGCCCGTACTTTATGCCCGTGTGGAAATCGTCGCTGCCGTGGCCCGGTGCCGTGTGCACGGCCCCCGTGCCGGCGTCGAGCGTCACGTAGTCGCCGAGTACACCGACCGAATCGCGCGCATAGAGCGGATGACGGAACCGGATGTGCTCGAGCTGCCTCCCTTTCATCCGAGCCACCGGTGCATCGAATCGATACCCGACATTTCGGCCCACTTCTTCCGAGAGAGATTCGGCCAGGATCACCGCGCGACCCTCGACGTCGTACGCGCCGTAATCGAGCTCCGGATGGAACGCGACCGCCAGGTTCGCAGGAATCGTCCACGGCGTGGTCGTCCAGATGAGCGCCGAGACCTGACGGCTCCCGAGTGCCGGTACTCGTGCCACGAGCTCGGCCGTGCTCTCGGGCGCGAGCGGAAACTCCACATAGACGGAGGGCGACGCATGGACCTTGTACTCGACCTCGGCTTCCGCTAGGGCGGTTCGGCAACGGATGCACCAGTGCACCGGCTTCTTGCCTTTGTAGACGAGCCCCTGCTCGACGAAATGACCCAAGGCGCGAGCGATCTCCGCCTGGTAGCGGAAGTCCATTGTCACGTACGGATGATCCCAGTCGCCGAACACGCCAAGCCGCTTGAACTCGTCGGACATCACGCCGATGAATCGCTGCGCATACCCGCGGCACGCGCGGCGGAAGTCGGCGACCGACATCTCGCGCTTCTTCGAGCTGAGCTCGCGATCGACTTTCAGCTCAATCGGGAGCCCGTGGCAGTCGTAGCCGGGGACGTACGGCGCGTCGAAGCCGGCCATCGAGCGGGACTTGACCACGAAATCCTTCAAGATCTTGTTGAGCGCCGTCCCGAGGTGAATCTGACCGTTCGCGTACGGCGGCCCATCGTGCAAGACAAACTTGGCCGCGCCCTTGCGGCGCGCCGAGATCTGCGCGTACAGATTCATCGCCTCCCATCGGACAAGCCATTGCGGCTCGGTTGCCTGCAGGTTGGCTTTCATCGGAAAGTTCGTGCGCGGCAGGTTGACGGTGTCTTTCCACTCAGGCATGTGCTTGATGGTCTGGTCGCGATTCAACCACTACCAATCTTATAATGAACCGATGACGATCCCGGTCACTTCGAGGCTGCGCGCGGCCACTCTCGACAACGGATTGAAAGTCCTCGTGCAGGAGGAGCACACCGCGCCGCTCGCATCGGTATGGTGCTGGTACAAAGTGGGCTCGAAAGACGAGCGGCCGGGGCTCACCGGCGTGTCGCACTGGGTCGAACACATGAACTTCAAGGGCACCACCAATATTCCACGCGATCAGGTCAAGGGCATCATCGAGCAGTTCGGTGGGAGCTGGAACGGCTATACCTGGATCGACCAGACGACGTACCTCGAGACCGCCACGCGCGACGCGCTCGACCGGATGCTGTTCATCGAGTCGGAGCGGATGGCGCGCTGTCTCTATCATCCCGACGACTGCGAGTCGGAGCGGACGGTGATCATTTCCGAGCTCCACGGCGGCGAGGACGATCCCGACACCCTACTCGATCAAGAAGTGACTGCTACCGCACTCAAGGCGCATCCGTATCGTCATCCGACGATCGGCTGGTTGCCGGATCTGCAAGCGATGAGCCGAGACGATCTGTACCGCCACTACCGGTGCTACTACGTGCCGAACAACGCAACCCTGGTCGTCGTCGGCGACGTGGACTCCGACGAAGTGCTGCAGCGGGTCGAGTGCCACTTCGGCAGCATTCCCGCCGGGGCCCAGCCGGAGCGGCTCCTGACGGTCGAGCCCGAGCAGGCAGGCGAGCGCCGGGTCACCATCTGCAGGGAGGGGACAACTGCGTATTGCAAAGCCGCGTATCACGCGCCGGCGGCGACCGATCTCGGATTTTTTCCTGCGCTCCTGCTCGACGCGGTATTGACGCGCGCCAAGGGCGTCAACCTCTGGTCGAGCTTCCGAGTCGCGCCGCCCCAGCGGCGCGCGCGGCTGTATCGCACGCTCGTCGAGCGTGGGCTGGCATCGTCGGTGGCGGGCGCCATGCTGCCAACCGCACAGCCGTTCCTCTACATCATTTCCGCGACAGCCACCGAAGGCGTGCCCCTCTCGTCGGTCGAGACCGCGCTCGTCGAAGAGCTGGATCGAGTGCGCAGCGCAGGCGTCACGGCTGACGAGCTCAAGCGAGCGAAGGCCCAGCTCCGGGCGCGCTTCGTCTTCGACAACGACAGCATCACCAACATCGCGCATCAGCTTGGGTATTTCGATAGCGTGGCAAGCGCGGACATGTTCAAGAACCTCGCGGCACGCGTGGACGGGGTGACCTTGGAAGAAGTGGCCAATGGCGCGTGCGCGATGCTTCGTCGGTCGAACCGGACGCTTGGCTGGTTCGATCCGCTGCCGGTGGCGAGGTCGTAGATGTCTGTCTCGATCCATCCCGGCCTCGCTCCTACACAATCGACGCTCGGCAACGGCGTTGTCGTCATCGTCAAACAGACTCGCAAGACTCCCACCGTTGCGATGAGCCTGGCCGTTCGCGCCGGATCGATCTGCGATCCGGCCGACGCGCCTGGCGCGGTGTACCTGCTCGCCCGTGTGATCGATCGCGGCACCGCG
Source organism: Vicinamibacterales bacterium (assembly GCA_965197865.1). Classification (GTDB taxonomy): domain Bacteria; phylum Acidobacteriota; class Vicinamibacteria; order Vicinamibacterales; family CAVVIG01; genus CBDANZ01. The sequence goes on along the minus strand of CBDANZ010000003.1, from coordinate 679,958 downwards.
ACGCACTCGCCCGACCGAATCGCCGAGGAACTCGACAGCCGCGGCATTTCTCTCGCCGTCAACGTGAATCGCCACCAGGTGACGGCGATGTGTACGTGTCTGGCCGGCGATTTCGAGCCAGTGCTCGCGCTGGTCGGCGAGATCCTGATGGCGCCGTCGTTTCCCGAGGCCGAGCTCGCCAAGCGCAAGGGGGAGGTCATTACGGCGGTCCGTCAAGACGACGACAACCCGGGTGTACGCGCGGCTGAACGGTTGATGGCGCTGCTCTACGGCGAGCAACATCCGTACGGCCGGAGGCAGAAGGGGACGATCGACTCCGTGGAACCTGTCACGCGAGACCGTCTCGTGCGACTGCATGCCAGCCGCTTCGCTCCGAGCGAGCTGACCGCCGTAATCGTCGGCGACGTCGAGGTCGATCGAGCGCTCGACGTAGCGCAGCGGGTGTTTGGCGGCTGGAGGGCGCCGACGCCTTCGCCGGTCAAAGTGTCACCTCCCGCCCGTACGACAGGACGCCGCCGAGCCGTCGTCTCCATGATGAACAAGTTGCAGGCCGAGATCGCCTACGGGTTCACGGTCGCGCGTCGAAAGGATCCCGGCTACTACGCGTGCTGGCTGATGAACAACGCGCTGGGGCAGTACGCACTCGGTGGTCGGCTGGGCGACAACATCCGCGAACGGCAGGGCATGGCGTATTACGTCTCGAGCATCCTGGACGCGAATCTGGTGGAAGGGCCGCTGATGATCCGCGCCGGGGTCAGTCCGGCGAACGTCGATCGCTCCATCGGGGCCATCGATCACGAGCTCACGCGGTTCCGAGTCGACGGCTTGACGCTGAAGGAGCTGACCGAGCCGCGGCAGTATCTTGTCGGCGCCATGCCGCGGGCGCTCGAAACCAACGCCGGCATCGCCAACTTCTTGCAGATGTCAGAATTGTTCGGCCTGGGCCTCGACTACGATCTGCAATTGCCGGGTCTGCTGAGCCGGGTCACGCTCGACGAGGTGAACGAGGCGGCGCGCGGCGCGCTCGATCCCGATCGCGCGACCGTCTTGATCGCAGGACCTTACGAAGAACGATGAATTCCGCGCCGGCCAGAGTCGTTTTCTTTGACGTCGACTTCACCTTGATCTATCCGGGGCCGACGTTTCGCAAAGAGGGGTACTCCGCGTTTTGTGCGCGGTACGGGATCGCTGTCGATATCTCGGCGTTCGAACAGGCCGTGGCCGGTGCAGCGCCGATTCTCGAGCCGGAGGACGCCTCCTACAACGCCGAGATCTTCGTGCGGTACACGCGCTGCGTCATCGAGCAGATGGGCGGGGCTGGCGACGGCCTGGACTCCTGCGCCCGCGAGATCTACGCGGAGTGGGCCGCCTGTCAGCACTTCGAGCTGTACGACGATGTGGAGCCGGCCCTTCGCGAGTTGGAGGCGGCGGGTGTGCGCATCGGCCTCATCTCCAACTCGCATCGGTGTCTGTCGTCGTTTCAGTCGCATTTCGATCTTCAGGGGCTCATCAGTGGCGCGGTGTCTTCGTCAGCGCATGGGTTCATGAAGCCACACCCGAGCATCTTTCGCGCCGCGCTGGACTTGGTGAACGTCCCGGCTGGGGAAGCGGTGATGGTGGGCGACAGCGTGCGGCAGGACGTCGAGGGCGCGCTCGGCGCGGGCATGCGCGCGGTACTGCTCAGTCGCGGCCGAAACCCGCACCCGCGCGAGGCCGAGCTGGCTTCGATGGGCGTTCCGGTGGTCCGTTCGCTCGCCGAGCTCCAGCGGGCGCTGGCGCCCTGATCACAGCTCCTATCCCGGTGGCCACTGCATCCCGCGGCCGCCCATCAGGTGCAGGTGGATGTGGAAGACCGTCTGCCCCGCCCCGCGGTTGGTGTTGAAGACCGTCCGGTACCCAGCGGCTGAAATTCCGCGCGTCTTCGCGATGGTCGAGGCCCGGCGCACGATCTCGCCGATGATTTGATCGTGCGCCGGCTGCAGCTCATTCAGCGACTCGATGTGGCGCTTGGGCACGACGAGCACGTGCGTCGGCGCCTGCGGGCTGATGTCGTCGAAGGCGAGAATCCGCTCGTCTTCATAGACGATCGAGCCGGAGATTTCGCGGTTGATGATCTTACAGAAGAGACAGTCGCTCATGCTTGGCTGCTCCTGGCAATCGTGGTCCTTGGAACGCCCTGCAAGTCTCTCTTGAACCCGACCATTCTGAGCCCTGGCGTCGACCGGATCAACCCGGCAACCGCTTCGGCCTGGCCCATACCGAACTCGAAGATGAGGAATCCGTTCTCTTTCAGCCGTGCAACCGACTCCGGCACGAGCCGTCGGATGACCGACAATCCGTCAGGGCCGCCAAACAACGCAACATCCGGCTCGTGGTCGCGCACCTCCGGCTGCAGCGTGGGTTGATCCTGTTCGGGAACGTACGGCGGGTTCGAGACGAGCAAGTCGAAAGCGGACGGGCCGAACGACGCGCTCGACAGCATGTCGCACTGAACCAACCTGACGCGGTCCTGGACGCCTTGGCGCACCGCATTGGTCGAGGCGACCCGCAACGCGTCCGCTGAGACGTCGCTTGCGATCACCTTCGAATTCGGGCGCTCGCAGGCGAGCGCCACCGCTACGCAGCCGCTGCCGGTGCCCACCTCGGCGATGTGCAGGGCGGCTGCGGGGTCTGAAAAAAGGTCGAGCGCCGCTTCGACAATCAGCTCGGTTTCGGGCCGGGGGATGAGCACGGCTGGCGTCACGTCGAACAACAGCCCCCAGAATTCCTGCAGGCCGCGGAGGTACGCCATTGGCTCACGCCTGGCCCGACGTTCAACCAATCGTTCGTATCGTGCCGGAAAGTTCGGAGGAGCTGGCTCGCTGGCGTCGGTGAAGAACCGCGCCGCATCCCAATCGAGCAGCCACTGCGCCATCACCCGTGCGTCGAGGTCGGCTTCCTGGTCGGCTATTCCAGCGCGCCTCAGTTGGTCGCGAGCCTGGGCCACACGTGCGTGGATCGAGGGCATCGGCCTACCCGGCCCACATGTCTGTCAGGAAACAGCCGTGGCGTCTCGGAGCTTCTCCGACTGATAGTGCGCGATGAGGGTGTCGAGGAGCTCGGAGAGATCGCCGTTCAGCACTTCGACAAGCCGGTGCGTGGTGAAGGTGATGCGGTGATCGGTGATCCGGCTCTGCGGAAAGTTATACGTGCGGATCTTTTCCGACCGCTCGCCGGTGCCGACCTGGCTCCGCCGGTCCTTCGCAATCGCTTCCTGCTGCTTGCGCAGCTCCATTTCGTAGAGACGCGACCGCAGCACCTTCATGGCCTTCGCGCGGTTCTTGATCTGGGATTTCTCATCCTGCTGCGACACGACGAAGCCCGTGGGGATGTGGGTGAGGCGCACGGCCGAGTAGGTCGTGTTGACGCTCTGCCCGCCCGGTCCGCTCGAGCAGAAGGTATCGACGCGCAGATCCTTGTCGTTGATCTGAATGTCCACTTCTTCGGCTTCTGGCAGCACCGCCACGGTCGCCGTTGAGGTGTGGATGCGACCGCTCGCTTCGGTGGCTGGAACGCGCTGCACGCGGTGCACGCCGCTTTCGTACTTTAACTTGCTGTAGACGCCGCGTCCTTCGATCGTCGCAATCACTTCCTTGAAGCCGCCGACGCCGGTGTCACTGCTTGACATCACCTCGAGACGCCAGCCCTGACGCTCAGCGTACTTGCTGTACATGCGGAACAGCTCCGCCGCAAACAGCGCCGCCTCGTCGCCGCCGGTGCCCGCCCGGATCTCGAGCACGACGTTCTTTTCGTCGTTCGGATCCTTGGGAACGAGGAGGTCTGTCAGCTCGCCGACAAGGGCCTCGCGGCGCGCCACGAGTGCCATGAGCTCCTTGGTCGCGAGCTCGCGCATGTCGGCATCGCCGGTCCCGGCGAGCTCTTCGGTCTGCGCGATGTCGCGCGTCACCGCCTTGTACTCGCGGAACCGCTCGACGAGCGGTTCGATTTCAGCGAGCGCCTTGGCATGCCGGCGATACCAGGTGGGCTCGCTCTGGATCTCGGCAGACCCCAACAGATGGAGGAGCTCATCGTATTGCCGCTCGGTTGCCATCAGTTTATCGAACATAAGAGCGTCTGATCACTGCTGAATTCTCGGTTCTCCGCGAAGGGTCTTATCCCCCCGAAACAGGCGGCAGAAACGCTACTTCGTCTCCCTCGCCGACGGCGTGATCCATGCGCGCGTAGTCGGCATTCACCGCCGTTGAAATCGAGCGCTCGTATGGCGCCAGCTCCGGGAAGTCGTCGACAAGCTCGTGCCACACCGAGCCAATGGTGGCGCCGGGCGCGATCTCACGCGCCAGCTCAGCCGCGCCAGCGATGTCGCGCAGCCGCGCAAACAGTCTCACGGTTACGCGCATGCCACGCGCTCCGCCTCTGCCCGCGCGCACTCATCATCGGGATCTGCCGTAGCGCTCTCAATCCAGACGTCGCCGCCCTCGAAGAATTCACGCTTCCAGATCGGCGCGATCTGCTTCACCCGCTCGATGGCGTACCGACAGGCGGCGAACGCCTCTCCCCGATGCACCGACGCAGCCGCAATTGCCACGCTGGCCTCGCCAATCTCGAGACGACCGACCCGGTGATGAAGAGCAAGCAGGACGCCTGGCCATCGGGTCCCGACCTCGGCGGCAATCCGCTCGAACACCCTGCGTGCAAGCGGCTCGTACGCCTCATACTCCAGATATCGAACCTTCCGCCCGGCGTTGTGGTTGCGAACCAGACCGACGAACGTCGCGATCGCGCCATCGGTTGTCGCGCCCCTGGCGGAGCGGCCGCGGACAGCCTCGACAAGCGCCTCAATCCCGAGGGGCTCGGGTCCGATTCGAAGGAGCGGAGTCGTCACTCTTTCCAGTATATGGTCCCTCGCGTGCCTTCCAGAAGTGGTCGAGCACGCCGTGGCCCTTCCCCACTACGAGCCCATGACGGATCGCACCGGCGACGTACGCCTGCGCGCGGGTCGTCGCACCTGCGAGCGTGTGGCCGAGCGCCAGGTATGCGGTGATTGCCGACGCAAACGTGCAGCCCGTTCCGTGCATGGCGCGGCTTGGAATACGCGAGGTCGGAAACTCCGAGAACCGTTCGCCGTCGAACAGGAGGTCGACGATCTCGTCGCCTTCGGCGTGCCCCCCCTTTACCACGACCGCTGAGCGCCCGATCTCGTAGATGCTCTGCGCAGCGGCGCGCAGGTCGCGGACCGATCGAATGGTCCGGCTGCTCAAGATTTCCGCTTCCGGAATGTTCGGCGTGACAACAAGCGCCCGCGGCAGCAACTCCGCGCAGAGCGCGCGCACGCCGTCCTCGTCCAGAAGACGATCGCCGCTCCAGGAACGCATCACCGGATCGACAACGACCATCGGCAGCTCAAATGCTTCGATGGTCGCCGCGACCGCTTCGACAACGGCTGAGGTGCCGAGCATCCCTGTTTTCGTGGCGTGAATCTGGATGTCGAGGGCTACGGCTTCCATCTGCGCCGTCACGAGGTCTGCCGGGAGCGAAGAGACCGCAGTGACGCCAGCCGTGTTCTGGGCCGTCACGGCAGTGGTCGCGCTCGTGCCGTACACGCCTAGGGCAGCAAACGTTTTCAGGTCGGCCTGGATGCCGGCGCCGCCGCCCGAGTCGCTGCCCGCGATGGTTAACACCACCTGCCTGGCGCGCGAGCCTGTCCTGAGTACCGCCGAAGAGCCCGCTCTGAGCGCCGTCGAGGGGCTCACGGCGTCACCAAACAGCGCGACGTGTCCTTGCCAAACACCAACAGGTAAATGAACGGAGGCACAGTCTCCTGCGCCAGGAGCTTCAGGCCGGTCGCGTCCGCGCGGGTGATTACCTCTTCGGGAGCGACCCGTCTGTCTGGCGCCGGGCCCGGCCCGCCGCTGCCTGGCATGAAATCGACGACGCCGAGGCAGCCTTGCAGGTTGAGCGAGGCAGCCACGTTTCTGAGTAGCGTCACGATGACCTCGGGACGCGCCGGGTCGTCCATCTCGCGGTACGCGTCGACAATCAAGACTGCGTCGAGCCCAGGCGGCAGCCGCGGATCGGTGGCCGTGCCGCGCACGGTCTTCACGTTGCCGAGGTTCTCGCGCTGGACGCGGCGCTCGATAGCCTCGATCATCTGCGGCTGAATGTCCTGCGCGTACACGACGCCGCTCGATCCGACGCGGCCTGCCAGTCGGATTGTGAACCAGCCGCCGCCGGCGCCGAGATCCGCGACCCGGTCGCCGTCCGCGATCTTCAGCCTGTCCATGATGAGATCGGGATTCTGCCACTGGTCGCGATCGGGAGCTTCCAGCAGACCAAGATCCTGCGGCGGGAAGAGACGGCCTTTCGGTCCGGGCTGCTCCGATTGGGCCGGCAGGGCAGAAGGGGCAGCAAGGGCAAGCAGGAAGCTGCCCGCGACGAAGCGCACGACGCACAAGTTCGCGATTTTCACGCCCACATTCATTATACTTTTCATCATGTTGCCGTCATTCTTCGATAGCGTGCTTCAGCTCATCGTCCGGACCTCAACCGATCTTCCGCCAGACGTGCGTGCGGCGATGAAAACATCGCTCGATGCCGAGCCGCCTGGAACGCGTGCGTCGCAGGCGCTGACCATCATCGCGCAGAACATCGACCTGGCCGTGGACAACGAAGGCGCGATCTGCCAGGACACCGGCATGCCGACCTTCGAGGTGAAGATCCCTCTTGGCACCAATCAGATCTGGATGCGCCAGCAGATCCGCAACGCGGTTGTCGAAGCGACCCGGCGCGGCAAGCTCCGCCCCAACTCGGTTGATTCAATCACCGGCAGGAACTCGGGCGACAACCTGGGCCCCGGAACTCCCATCATCCATTTCGATCAGTGGGAACGCGACGAGATCGAGATAAAGCTGATCCTCAAGGGCGGTGGCTGCGAGAACACCAACGCGCAGTATGCGCTGCCGTCCGAGCTGCCCCATGTGGGCCGCGCCGACCGCACGCTGGAAGGCGTCAGGAAGTGCATCCTGCACGCCGTCTGGAGTGCGCAGGGCAAGGGCTGCAGCCCGGGCGCCGTTGGCGTCTGCCTGGGCGGCGACCGAACATCGGGCTACACGCACGCCAAGGAGCAGCTTTTCCGCACGCTCGATGATGTCAATCCTGAGCCGCGGCTGGCTGAGCTCGAAGCGTCGATCATGGCGACGGTCAACAATCTTGAGATTGGCACGATGGGATTCGGCGGCAAGGTGACGCTCATCGGCTGCAAGATCGGCGCGCTGAACAGGCTGCCGGCGAGCTTCTTCGTATCGGTCGCGTACGACTGCTGGGCGTTTCGGCGCCTTGGCGTGGTGCTCGATCCGACAACAGGCGCCATCCGGCAGTGGCTCTACCGGGATCCGTCGCACCCGATCATCCCGATGCTGGATCAGGCGGGCTTCACGCGCACCGGCCGAGAACTTTCGCTGAAGACGCCGCTTACCGATGAGCAGATTCGGTCGCTCAGGGTCGGTGACGTCGTGCTCGTGTCGGGAAGGCTGTTCACGGGGCGCGACGCCGCGCACGCCCACCTCATGAAGCAAGAGTCACCAGTCGATTTGAGCGGATCGATCCTGTATCACTGTGGCCCCGTCGTCGTAAAGGAAGGCGACTCGTGGCGCGTCACGGCGGCCGGTCCGACGACGAGCATCCGCGAAGAGCCGTATCAGGGCGAGATCATCAGACGCTACGGCGTCCGCGCGGTGATGGGCAAGGGCGGGATGGGCGCGAAGACACTGGCGGCGCTCAAGGAGCACGGCGCTGTCTACCTCAACGCCATCGGCGGAGCGGCGCAGTTCTACGCGCGCGCCATAACAGGCGTCGACGGAGTGTCGCTGCTCGAGTTCGGCACGCCCGAGGCGATGTGGCATCTGCGCGTCGAGAATTTTCCTGCGCTCGTCACGATGGACGCGCACGGCAACAGCCTACACAAAGACATCGAAAGGGAATCGGGGCAGCACCTCGAGGCGCTCGGCGTCTAGGCGCCCGGTCGTGCCGGGAATTCTTTTAGCGGAGGCCTCGAGTATCCGCGCTGCATCGCCACCACGTCGAGATCGATGGTTTCGAGATCGGCGATGGCGAGCAGGGGAAACGGCGACAGCGCGACGACGTCGACGTTTTTCAGATATCCGCGACAGGCGCCGCAGAATTCGATACGGCGATTGCGCCGCTCCTCGCTCGGCGTGACGGTGAGGAATTGGTCGCCGTCCTCTCCGCAATAGACGCACGAACAGCGTGTCGGCGTCCGCGCAAACGCGCAGAACGAGCACTGCAGCACGCGGCGGCTCGATGTGACCTCGACCAGCGCCGGCCACGAGCTGCATGCCGGACAGTAACCATGGTCCCAGCCCGCTAGGGCGGCGGCCAGCACGGCATCATCGGAGGCAGGCGTGAGCAGTGCGTTCTGCAGGGCGTGTGCGACGGGACTCACGGCGAGCTCTGCGAGGAGCCAGAGCAGATCGGGAGAAAGACCGCGGTGAACGGCGCCGGGTCGGATCGCTTTTCCGTCGCGCGCGAGCGACGCGGCGAGCAGCGATCCGAGGTCCAGTTTCGCTTCCTCGATGGCGGAACGAATGTGCTCCGCGGCCTCGCCAGCGCCGCCCTTCGCGAGCTCCTCGCACAGGCGGAGAAAAGTCGGCGTGAGCAACGCAACGGGCAGCGGAATTGGCTCTCCGGCGAGCGCGGGGAGGCCCCGCGCGAGCTTGGCGGCGACGTACTTGGCCGGAAGCGAGAGCCGCGGCAGCCGACCGTGCTCGACCTCGTCCGTCAGGTCCACGACGAGGCCGATCAGTTGTTTCTGGAGCGCGACGGCAGGCTGCAGATCCGGCCGCGCGGCGAGAATCGCGTCAAAGCGGCCGGCGGCCGCGGCCAGTCTGGCGTCGCGGGTCGCTGGCGCCAGGGCGAGGAAGGTCATCGGAACACCAATGGTATGAACACCAATGGTATAATGACGGGTAATCCTAGGAGTAATACCCATGATTAATGTCTCGGAAATGGCAGCGACGAAGGTCGCCGAGCTACTGACGGAAGAGAACAAGAACGGCAGCGGCCTGCGGGTGTTCGTGCAGGGCGGCGGGTGCTCGGGCTTTCAGTACGGGCTCATGATCGAGGAAAACGGGCAGGGCGCGGGCGATCAAATCTACGAGTCGCATGGCGTCAAGCTCTATGTCGATCCGATCAGCATCAGGTACCTGGAGAACGCCGAGGTCGATTTCGTCGACACCACCACCGGCGGCGGCTTTACGATCAAGAACCCGAGCGCCACTTCCACATGCGGCTGCGGGCAGTCGTTCACCACGGAGTAACCTCGGAACCGGCGAGCTGGTGAATTCGTGAACTGGTGTTTGGTGTGATTTGGAGCGCCAGTTTCCGGACATCTCGAGCCTGCGTCCAGCCGGGGCCAAACGCTCCAGCAAGCGCGACCGCATTCTGAATACGTTCCTGCGCCAGGAAGGCCACCTGAGCGCGGACGATCTCTTCGATTTGGTTCGGCGCGAAGATCCCGGCATCGGCCGCGCCACGGTTTATCGGACCCTGCAGTGGATGGTCGGCGCGGGCGTTGCCCGGAAAGTGGACTTCGGCGAAGGCCGCTCACGCTTCGAACCATCCTACCGTCACCCGCGGCATTTTCACCTAGTCTGCCACACGTGCCATCGCTCGTCAGAGTTTCTCAGCTCCGACGTCGAGTCGCTCGTCGAGGAAATTGCGGCGTCTCGAAATTTCGCGTCCAACCAGACCGTTATTCAGGTCTTCGGCACGTGCGAGGAATGCCGCACCGGTATAAAGACCGTGCCAATTGACGGCGCGACGACCGAGCGGGTGTTTGCCCGCGACGCGCTCCGGATCGCGATCGCCACCGAGCGAAGCGGTCTGGAGTTTTATTCGCGCGCGGCCGGTCTCACGACCGACCCGCGCGGCCGCACCGTCTTCCAGCGGCTGGCTGCCGAGGAGCGCGACCACCTGAGCACGCTGGAAACGCGCTACCGGGCGCTGCTCGCGCAGGACCCGCAGCTCGAGTCGTGGCCGACCTTCCTGTTCTTCAAGGGCGCTGCCAGCGGGTTGTTCGCCGAAGGCACCGAGAAGCTCCGCCAGGGCGTCGACGAAGAGCGGGCGCTGCTAATCGGCATCAAGTGCGAGCGGGGATCCCATCGGTTCTTCAAACACTACGGCGAGCGCTTCGAAGATTCTGAAGGTAAGCAGATCTTTCTCGAGTTTGCCGCCGAGGAGCGCGCCCATCTCGATCTGCTCATCGGCGAGTACCGCGCCGTTCGACAGGCTCAGGGCAAGCGTCATGGAGAGGAGCGGCGTCGCGCGCCGCGTCAGACTCCTGTGCGATCATCGAGTTGATCGACCTTCACACCCACACCACAGCGTCTGACGGCCGGTGCACGCCGGAAGATCTGGTGGCCCGCTCGGCCGCCGCCGGTGTGACGGTGCTCGCCGTGACCGATCACGACACGTCCGACGGTTGCGAAGCTGCGCAGACTGCCTGCACCGCGACCTGGATCGAGTTCGTCCCCGGCATCGAGATCACGGCGATTGTGAACGGTGTCGACGTGCACGTGCTCGGCTACTTCATCGACGTGCAATCGGCGGCGCTGCAGACGTTTCTCGCAGATCAGAGGCGTCGGCGGCTGGATCGTGTCCGCGTGATGGTCGATCGATTGGCCGCTCACGGCATCTCGCTCGACGTCGACGCCATCGTGCAACCGGGGATCGCCGATCCGTCTCGAGTAGTTGGTCGCCCCTGGATCGCGCGCGTGCTCGTGGCTGGCGGTCACGTCGCCACGATGAGCGAAGCCTTCGACCTGTGGCTCGCTCGAGGACGCCCTGCATTCGTGTCTCGAAGCGACGCCGCACCCGAGGAGGTGTTTACGCGGATTCGTGACGCCGGCGGCATTGCGTCGCTCGCGCATCCCGTGTTCGTGGAGCACGACGAATGGATTCCGAAGTTCGCCCGGGCGGGCCTTGGCTCGCTTGAGGCGTATCACACCGATCATGACGCAAGGACGACACGGCACTACCTCCAGATGGCCGATCGGCTCGTCCTTGCGGTATCGGGTGGATCGGATTATCACCGAGACCAGTCGCACGGCGGCGGTGGACTGGGGAGCGTGTCGCTGCCGGCCGATGCGTACGCGAGACTGAAAGCGAGACGCTAGGTGACCCCGGCCCTGCTCACCGCGGTCGGCCTCGGTCTATGTGGACTGGTCGCGACGACGATTGTCGGCCTGCAGGGCGCAGACGTATCGCGCCACATCACCTTCGGCATCTTCTCGACGATGTTGACGCTGCTTTCACATTCGATGATGATGTTCTATCTCATCGGGAAAGGAAAAGCCGTCAAAGATGCGATGATCGAGGGGGGCCACGGCGCCGCCCACGATCCGCGCTACCGCCTGTACGTGGGCCGGATCGCGGCAGCGAGGAAGCCGGTGTTTTCCATCGGTACGCTGGCAATGGCCCTCACCATGACAGCTGCCATTCTCGGGGCGAGCGTCGACACCGGCGTGCTGCCGCCGATGGTTCACGCGTTCTTCGCTTATGCTGCCATCATCGGTAATCTCGCCGCGGCCAAGCTTGAAATCGACGCGCTGGGCGAATCAAGCCGCGTCGTCGACGAGGTCAACCGGCTGCTCGGCTCCTAGCTCTCGGCCGGTCCCGGGCCACGTGGCATCGCAAGACCGGTTCTGACGCGCCGGCCAGTTGCGCAAATAGACGTCGTGGACGGAGAATGTGTCGTTAAGCTCGGGGTAGCCCTAAGCCTCCTCGAATCTCGCTGCGTTCGCGGGTGAGCGGGGGCGTGGGGACCCGAGTACACGTGCAAAAAGGAGAATCACACATGTATGGCAAGAAGCTTTCCTGGCTTGCGCTGATGGCTGCGGTAGTCGTGACCGTCGGCTGCGGGTCGAACGAGCCGGCATCACAGCCGCCCGCGCCGGCATCACAACCGCCCGCCGGGCCACGTGTGTTCTTCGAGGAGCCGCAGGACGGGGCCACGGTCCAGAGTCCGGTGCGCCTCAGGTTCGGCATCGAGAATTTCGAGATTGCGCCGGTCCCACCGGACACCGTCGAGAAGGCGCGGCCAGGGATGGGACATCATCACGTCGGCGTCGACACGGAATGTCTACCCGTAGGCAGCGTGGTTCCGCAGGCGGCCCCGTGGGTTCATTTTGGAGACGGCAAGAATGAGATCGACATGCAGCTGCCGTCGGGGTCACACACGCTCGCACTGCAGATTGGCGACGATCTGCATGCCACCATGACCGGACTGTGCTCGTCAATCAACATCACGGTGACGGAGTAGCCCGAACCTGTACATCGGCGCGGGACTTCATGTCAGCATCTGGATGAGCGTGGTAACTCGGCCGGGTTCTTCAGCTGAATTCGAGCCGGTCTGGCGAAGAATGGATAGTGATTGTCCGTGCTTGGGCACACGCGCCCAAGGAGAATCGAATGCCAAGTGGCACGATCAAGCGACTCGTTCGGGACCGGAGGTTTGGGTTCATCCGGGACGACGGCGGCCAGGAGTGGTTCTTTCATCGTAGCTCGGTGCAGAGCAGCTTCGACGAGCTCAGCGACGGTCGGCGCGTCAGCTTCGACGAAGAGTCGTCACCCAAGGGCCCCCGAGCCGGCAACGTGTGTGTCGAAAGCTGACGAGTGACGACTGACCCCGGCTAGGGCAGCCGCGCACTCATCCTCTTCGACGTCGACGGCGCGCCTGGGCTCGTGTAGCGCGGCTCTTTCGGGGCCGCGGGGCTGGTGGGCCTCGGAGGCCCGCTCCTGTCGGCGGCTTCCTTTCGGAAGCGAACGGGGTCCGGTGGCCCTCCCGGTCTTCAAAACCGGCTGCTCCCCGCTCGCACGGGGAGGCTGGGTTCGACTCCCAGGCGCTTCCGCCACGATCTTGTGCCGAAAAGAAAAACGGCCCGGAGCTCCTGAGGCTGTGGGTCGGGTATGGGCGTAGCGATCGGAAAGTTGAGAAGATCAGCTCTCGATTAACCGAACGTCGCCTGCACGAGGTCCCTTGCCTGACTCTTCCGTGGTGAACTCGACGCGCTGGCCTTCGCGAAGCAGTTCAAAAACAGCGCCCCGAACCGAACTGCGGTGGAAGAAGTGTTCGATGCCGCTCTCGTCGCGGATGAAGCCGAATCCTTTGTCGATGAGCAGCCGTGCGATTGTCCCGGTCTGCATAGCCGAAGCCCTCCGTTCCGCCACCCTGGGGACATCCCAAGGGCATTACAGCCGACAACGGGGCGGCGAGGAGACCTGGCCGTCGAGACACGTAACCGGCTGAATTTCCGTCCAGCCCTAAAAGAGCTGAAAATTCCGCGTCAGTCTAGGCAGTTTCCAGGACGGAAGTCAAGCGAAGACCCCCGTTTTCAAGGCAATGGAGCTGATCGTCCCACAACCTGCCACGTCTCGGTTTCTTCGTCCTCTTCGTCCTCGTTCTCGTCGTCTTCGCCCTCATCCTCCTCGAGGTCGTCCTCGTCTTCCAGGTCCTCGTCAGAGTCCTCGTCGAGGGCCAGCCGCTTCATGAGGTGGGTTCCGTGGCCGGCTTGGCCTTCTCGCGGTTTGGTGGCGGGTAGGTGGACCAGAAGTGGCGTCCGCATCGAGGACATACCCAGAATTGGTCCGGGGGCCACGGCATGCCCGGCCCCGGGTCGCGCAGCTCCATCTCAGTGCCGCAGCGCTGACAACGAATGTGGAGGTCGACGTTGCTCATCAGCTGCGATTCTAGCGCATAGTGTCAGGTCACGGTCGACAGTTCGGATCTACCATCACCAGAGTGATTCCCGTTGTCGTGCTCGCGGCCGGCGAATCGACGCGGATGGGCCGCTCGAAGGCTCTACTTCCGCTCGGATACGGCGACACGTTTCTGACGCGCATCATTCGAACGTTTCAGGAGGCTGACGTCGAGGACATTGTCGTGGTGCTGGGCCACCAAGCCGAGGCAGTCGCGGCCAGCGTGGCCGACCGCGGCCTGGCGGTCCGGTTCGTGGTCAACCGCGATTATGGGTCGGGGCAGTTCTCGTCGCTGTTGGCCGGCCTACGCGCGATCGATCGGCCCGGTGTCAGCGCCATGCTGCTCACGCTCGTTGATGTTCCGCTCGTTTCCGTGGCGACGATGCGCGCGGTCGTCGAGCGCTATCGCGCAAACCAGGCGGCCATCGTGCGTCCGGTGCGGGGAAGCGAGCACGGGCACCCGGTGCTTGTCGACCGATCTCTGTTCGACGCGCTGCGCCGGGCCGATCCGTCTGGCGGCGCGAAGGCCGTGGTGCGCGCACATGCTTCGACTGCCGGCGATATCGAAACCAGCGATGAGGGTGCCTTCCTGGACATCGACACGCAGGAGGAGTACGAGCGCTTGATCGGGCGGGTCTAACTACTCTCCCGCCTCCGACAGGACCACGAGTTGAAGCGCGCATCTTCTCCCGCTCGCGCGCAGGATGCCCTGCAGGACCTCCTGGATCTTTCCATCACTCGATATTCCCACGACGTGCTGCTACGGTGTGTGTTGGAGCTTCGCGACAGGCTGGCGACGTATGACACAGTCTATTTGGCTCTGGCGGAGGCGCTTCGCGCCCCCCCCTTCTCGCATGCGACGGGAAGATAGCCTCGGCGTCAGGCTATCACGCTCCTGTCGAGGTGGTGTAGGTGCCATCGTTCGGGTAAGCTTTGAGTCAATCCTCGGCGACCACCCTTTGGAGAAGGTCAAGCGACGATGACGCCTGACCGCTGGCACGAGATCTCCCAGCTTTCTTGCGCCGCTTGAGCCCCAGCGCCTGCCGAGGTGAGAATCCCAAGGACCACAAGTCCTGGCTGCGACCGTATGCGCGACGACTGTGCATGAACGCGATTGAAGTTGAAGATCTGCGCAAGGTGTACTCGTCACGTACTGACGAACCGGTCCGCGCCCTCGACGGCGTGTCATTCCAGGTTCCACGGGGCTGTGTGTTCGGCTTGCTGGGTCCCAACGGCGCTGGAAAAACCACTCTCGTCAAGATTCTCACCACGATCACCTCTGCGACGTCGGGCCGAGCCACGGTGTTGGACCGTGACGTAACCAGGCAACCCTTGGAAGTGCGCCGGCAGATTGCGGTCGTCCTTCAACAGGCGGCGGTCGAGACGTTATTGAGTGTCGAGGACAACCTCCTGATCTACGCCTACCTTCATGGCATCGGGCGGCGTGAAGCGCGGGAACGGATGGAGGCGGTGGTGGAAGAGTTCGGGCTCAGAGGCAAACTGAGGGAAACCGTCTACGACCTGAGCATTGGCACCAAACGCCGCGTGCAGGTTGCCAAGATCTTCATGGTGGATGCACCAGTCATGTTCCTGGACGAAGCGACGACCGGCATGGACCCGCTGATGAAGCGGCTCGTCATGGACCGGATCCGCGCGGAGGCTCTCAAGGGACGGACGGTACTGCTCACGACACAGGTGCTGAGCGAAGCCGAGCAACTCTGCGACACCATCCTGATTCTCGACCGCGGTCGAATGCGGGCCTCCGGGACCCTGCAAGAGCTCCGAAAGCTTTCCTCCCGGATGTTCCGTGTGAGCCTGTCGTTCGCTGGACTGGATGGCGATCTGCTCCGGCGTCTCGAGGCGCTCAGGCCGATGGAGCTCAAGGCGGACGGCAAGGCCGTGGAGATGCTGTTTCAGGGAGAGGAAGCAGGGCTGCTCGGCGAGCTCGCGGAGATTGCACGATCGGTTTCCATCACGCACTTTGAGATTCGAGGCGCCGACCTGGAGGAGATTTTCATGACGCTGCTGAAGGAGGCTCGATGAGCGGCATCGGGGCCATCGTGTACCGGGACTGCCGTCAGCGGATGACAAATATCGGGTTCGTATTCTGGGACGTCTTCGTACCGCTAGCGTATCTGGCGTTGTTTGGTACCGGATTCAATCGAATGCTTCCCGCCTCGCTCGTGGCAGACGGCCAAACTATGAGCTACCTGGCTTTCCTGCTTCCGGGCGTGATCGCAATGACAGGCTTCAGTGTCGCCATGAATACCGCCTGGGGATTCTTCATGGACAAGGATTCCGGCATCTTCTACGAGCTGTTGACCTACCCTATCACTCGCCGACAGCTGCTCATCGGCAAAGGATATTTCAATATCCTGTTGAGCACGGTCGGGGCGCTGCTGGCCATCGCGCTTGGCGTCTTCGGAATGGGGGTGCGCGTCCAGTGGAGTCTCCTGCCGCTGACGATTCTTACCGTCATGGCCACGACCGCCGGATGGTTCTTCCTCTTGAGTATCCTTGCAGTCCGGTTGCGCCGGATGGATTCGTTTAACACGATCACCAGCGCTGCGTACATCTTCCTCATGTTCCTGAGCCCGCTCTTCTATCCGATTGCAGACTTGCCCGGCTGGTTCCGCTGGACGGCCTACGCCAATCCGATGACCTGGCAGGTGGACTTGCTGCGTTTCAGTCTGCTGGGGATGGGCTCATCCAACGTCATCCTGCTGGAAGCTCTGGCCTTCGGCGTGTTCACCGTAACGTGCCTGACCGTCGCAGTGCGCGCCTTGGACCGCGTGGCGTGACCTGACCTTCCCATCTGGGGTTACCAGACCATGCGGACCGGGTAGGCGCTGATGTGATCGACGTTGGTGACGCTCCGAACCTTGGCAATATGGTGGCAACGGGATCTACCGAGATTCCTAATTCCCCTCGGTAGAAGATGTAGGTGGTGGACCAGACGGGAGTCGAACCCGTGACCTCATGAATGCCATTCATGCGCGCTCCCAACTGCGCTACTGGCCCACGGTGAGATGCCGGCGGACCTGAAAGGTCCGCCCTACGTGGAGACCACTGAAAGCTGGAACGTCGATTGTAAGACGCTCGTTACTGAACGGTCAACGCCATCCGTTCCTGGTAAAGCGAGAAGGGCGCTAGCAAGCCGCCGGCACCGGATCGGCGACGCGAAGCGGCTGAAGATTCCGGTCCAGAAATTCCCAGACACGGTTCCACGAATCGCGTTGCTCCGGTGTGTCCTCGGGCTGCCACGTTTCTGGATCGACGCGCCGGTCGAACGTGTGACCGCCGGACGGATTCCTGTAGACTTTCGTTTCCGCCAGCCCGGGCTTGCGCGCCCGCAGTGCATCTACCAGCTGCATCCCTTCCTCGATGTTCACGTCCTCGTCGTTGTCTGCGAAGTGGACGAGCACTGGAACCTCCAGCCTGTCCACCTGAAACAGCGGCGAGCGGTCCACGTAGACGTCGCGCTTCTCGGAAGGCGGACCGCCAAATCGGTTCTGAGGGTCGATCGCCTGGCGCTGGCGGTCGATGCCCTTCGACGCGAGGCGGTGAAAGAGATTCGTGACCGGAGCCAGCGCTGCGACAGCCTTGAACGTTCCGGGATTTCGCGCAGCCGAGAGGAGCGCGATCAGGCCGCCGTGGCTCCACCCGATGATCGCGATGCGCGCGGGATCGACGTGCGGATATCTCGTCGTGAGCACGGCCGCAGCCGTGACGACGTCGTCCACTTCTCGACCCCCGTAGTCGATGGCGTCGTAGAGCGCCCTACCGTATCCGATACTGCCGCGGTATTCGGGCGCAATCACGACGTAGCCGCCGGCGGTCGCTTCCCGCACGTACGGAATGAAGTGCTCGTATAAGTGGCCGCGGATGTTCTCGTGCACCCAGACGACGGCTGGATGGGCCTTGGGACCGGCAAGCTTCAGCGGCTGAAAGACGAATGCCGGAATCTCGAGATTGTCCACGCTGCTGCGATACGTGATCTTTGCCATCTGCATGAAGCCCAAGCTGGCCGCGTGCCACTTTCGATCGGTCTCGGCCTGATTGCGCGCCATCCGTCTGAAATCCGGTGAACGGATCGGTAGTTGCTCGACCTGAGGACCGCGCTGAAGCTTCGGGTGGGTGCCGGCGGGACTTCTGATCGGCAGAGCTGACGCGCTGATGGAAACGAGAAAAGCAAGGAGGCTAACGGCGGGCCGGCGTGCGAGAACGATCGGGCCCATGGGCACCATCCTAGCAGCCCGCCCACCGGGTGCGCGCGGCTACCCCTTCCCTCGCTGAGTGTTCGACGGGCGACGGCTGGCATCGGCGCGCTCGTGGGCGCGCGTCAGCCATTGGCGCAGCAGGCGTGCGGCTTCGTCGGGGGTCGGACCGTAGAATGGCATAAGCGCGGACGGGAGGCCGGGAATCCGTACGAGGTACGCGCGCCACCGGTTTTCGGCCACGGCCGCAACCTCGATCAGACATGGGTGTCCCGCGATCGATTCCTCGAAACGATGGACGGATGTATTCACGTGCGACTATCGCGGTGCTGACATGGTTGGGATCGCGTCGAATTGTACACTGCCGCCGACGGCGATCAAGCGAAGCAACGGACGAAAGGGGCATCCACATTCGTGGCACCGACAGTTCTGGCGGCATCGAAGCTAGTATTTTTTCTTGTATCAGGCGTTCCACAGGAAATTCACGGTTCATCCACAGGTGTTCAACAGTAGGCGGCTTGAAGAGCCGCCCGCAGGTTTTGGATGCTCTGCAGGGTTTTTCAGATGCGCGGTCAACGCAGGTGACTGCTTGACGAAGCAGCGGGCCGGCCGTACTCTTGGACCTTAATGAAAAGCTGCCGGTTCGCGGGCGTCTTTGGCGTCGTCTGCCTATTCGCCGCCGCCAACCCGGCCCCGGCAGCCGTCGAGGATCCCGATACTCGTCCGACCGGCGTCGCGTCTACACCAGACGGCGCAACGATCCTCCGCGTCTTTCTGGCCGATGGCACATCGCTCGTGAATTACGGCGAGCTGGCGCGTGTCGGGGATCGCGTCGTGTTCTCGATGGCGACGTCAGCCTCGCTCGACAGTCTGGCGCTTCACCTTGTGAATCTCGCCGTTGATCGCGTGGATTGGGCCCGAACCGAGCGGTATTCAGACTCCACAGGCGCCGCGATGACCACCTCGCTCGACCGACTGAGTCGCCTGAAGGCGCCGCTGGACGATACTAAGACTCTCAAGGGCTCATCGTCCAGCGCGCTCGCCTCCGTTCAGCGAGCCGCCACGCAGATTCTGAAAACGCTGTCGGCGATCGAGCCGCCAGACGAGTCTCGCGCCGCACACGCGCTGTTTGTCAGCGCGGCGCAGCTTGCCGATGGCGCCGCCCACATCCGACGAGAGGCAGCGCTCGCGGGCGACA
This sequence comes from Vicinamibacterales bacterium, assembly GCA_965197865.1. Classification (GTDB taxonomy): domain Bacteria; phylum Acidobacteriota; class Vicinamibacteria; order Vicinamibacterales; family CAVVIG01; genus CBDANZ01. The sequence goes on along the minus strand of CBDANZ010000003.1, from coordinate 660,773 downwards.
TCAGGAGCGCCTGGAATGCCTTGTCAGCTGCCGCCGGCGCCCTGATGCTCGAAGCGCGGGCCCGGGCCGAGCTCCTGAATCTGCTCCGTTTTCCTCAGTTGTTGCCGTGATCTCACCTCGCCGGACGAGGTTGGTCCGCGTCCCCAATCTGCATGCCTTTCGCCGTGTCATTCGTGCGCTGTCGAGCAGCGGTGACGAAAGGTCGCGGTTGGTGATCGTTCCCACCCGAGGCGCAGCGCGCCAGATGGCTGGGGCGCGACTCGAAATGTTCGTCACGCGCGATGAGCTGTACGAACGGTTTTGCGAGCGGCTGCCGAACCCGCCGCGGCTGTTGATGCCGGTGGAACGCGCCGCGATGGCGCAGGCAGCGGCCGAAAACGCCTCGCAATTTGTTCCGGGCCTTTCCTTTCAGCTCAGGCCCGGGCTCGTCGCCGAGATGCTCCGCTCTTACGACCAGCTGCGTCGCCAGGGCCAGCAGGTAAAGCGGTTCGAAGAGCTGATCGAGCAGGCTCTTGGGGCCGGGGCGGCGGAGGTCGATCGCGGCGCCGCCCGGATGCTGCTTCAAACGCGGCTGCTTGCGCGAACATTCAGCGAATACGAGCGGCGTGTTCTCGAATGTGACGCATGCGACGAGCATGTGCTGCGCGATTGTCTGGCCGCCAACGCCGTGAACCCTCCCTTCCGGCACATTGTCGTGACGGTGCCCGACTGGATTGCCGATCCTGATGGCCTGTTCGTGGCCGATTTCGATCTGCTGGCACGAATGCCAGGTGTCGAGAGCATCGACGTGGTGACAACCGAGGCGCTTCTCGGATCGGGGTTTCATCAGCGGATCCACGACTGGTTGCCGGGCCTCGACGAAGTCGACCTCGCCGCACTCATCGAGCAGACACCGCAGGAGCGGCCCGTTCTTGCTGTGCCGCTCGGTGCGCCACTCGAACAGAGCTGGTTCGTTCATCGAGACCGTGAAGAAGAGCTCGTTGCCGTGGCCCGTCGTCTGTCCAGCAGGTCTGAAGACCTGCGCTACGAACGCCGTAGTACGGATCTTGAGGTCTGCCAATTCCCCGACGGCCGTCGCCCAGACTTGCGGGTCCGCGGACTCGATCGGACCGCCGTGGTCTACAAGCGTCCGCTCCCGTATCTCTATCTCGCACCGGTGACGTTGGGCGCCGCTGGGATTCCGTACCAGACCTCCGACGCGCTGCCGCTGGCGGCCGAGCCCGCCTCCGCGGCCGTCGACCTCGTTCTCGATGTCGTCGAGGGGAACTTTACGCGCGACGCGGTGATCGCCCTCCTCGGGTCGCCGCATTTTCGATTTGTTCACGACGGAAATGAGGTTTCGCGCGAAGCGAGGAGTGCGCTGGATCGGGCGTTAGGCGACCGACGATATCTCGGGGATCTGCAGCGTCTCGAGACGCTTGCCGCGACCTGGGACGCGCCAGAGGCGCAGCCAGCTCTCGACATGGCGCTGTCTGTAGCCCGCGCTCTGGCGCCGCTTGGCGAGGCGGCTCGTGCGTCGCAGCAGATCCGCCACCTTCAGTCGTTCATTGCCGCTTACGAGCGGCCGCTCGCCGACGACGATCCGTTTGCCGGACGCGAGCGTCGGGCGCGCGCGGCCATCAGCACGATTCTCGACGGCCTCGCGTCGGCCGCCGCCGCTCACCACGACCCGTTTTGGACCATCGCCGATCTGGCTGGCGCCGTGCGGCGGTGGATCGAGCTGGAGACGTTCGAGCCGGACGCCGACGGCACTGGCGTCCGCTTGGTGGACGATCAGGCCGCTCGCTACGGCGACTTCGACGACCTTACGGTTGTTGGACTCATTGAAAACGATTGGCCCGAACATCAGAGACGCAACATCTTTTATCCACCGAGCCTCTTGAAGGCGCTCGGATGGCCGTCAGAGAAGAATCGCCGAAAGGCGGCGGATGCGCGTTTCCTCGATCTACTCGGCTCCGCGTCCCGTCGTGTCTGTCTCTCCACGTTCACGCTGGACGATGAAATGCTGGTCACGCGGTCCATTCAGCTCGATGAGGTTCCACGCGCGCGGCTGTCGAGCGTGCCGGAAGACAAGGACGACGATCCGCGCGTTTTTCCGGACGAGGCGCTCGCGTTGGTACCGCCGATCCTCGACGGTCTTGCCGATTCAGCGCGCGAATGGGCGGAGCAGCGGATCGCTCGTCGGCCAGCCGATCTGCCTGAATTTCACGGCCGCATCGGGACGCTGCCGGCGCGGTCGTGGTCGGTGAGCGCGCTCGAGGCCTACGTCGCATGTCCGTTCAAGTTCTTCGCGCAGCATGTCCTACGGCTCACGGAAGAGCCAGAGGACGAAGAGACGATGGACAGTAGACGCCAGGGCGAACTCGCCCATGCGGTCTTCGAGGCGTTCTTCAGCACGTGGCAGTCCGCTGGGCGCGGCGCGATCACGCCAGCGAATCTCGACCAAGCACGCGCGATGTTCTCCGACGTCGTCGATCGTGCGGTCGCGGACTTGCCAGAAGGCGAAGCGGGTCTGGAGCGCACGCGCCTGCTCGGTTCCTCTGTCGCATCGGGACTCGGCGAAGCGGTGCTTCGCATGGAGGCCGAGCGACCGGTCAAGGTCGTCGAGCGTCTCCTCGAGCGCAGACTCGACGGCGATCTCACGACGGCGATTTCATCGGGGCGCCGGGTCGTGACGCTTCGTGGAAAAGCCGACCGCCTGGATCTACTTGAGGACGGAACATTCCGGTTGATCGACTACAAGCTTGGGCGGCCACCTGACCGCGGACAGGCGCTTCAACTGCCGATCTATGCGCTACTGGCCGAGGAGCAGCTTCAGCACCACCGCGGTCGTCGATGGTCGCTCGCCGAGGCGGTGCACCTCGCCTTTAAGGGCGCGAGACGCGTCGTGCCGTTGTTCTCATCCCCCGCTCAGCGTGCAGACGTGCTGCTCGACGCGCAGGAACGCCTGACCGCGACGCTCGACGCAATTGGTCGCGGCGATTTCCCACCAGCCCCCGACGACGTGTATCTCTGTGAGACGTGCAGTTTTGCGCCGGTCTGCCGGACGGACTATGTCTGATAATTGTCAGTCGACAGCCGACAGGCAAGAGCCGACAGTCCTGGTGGATGCCGATGCCCGACGCGACGCCGTGAATCCGGCGCGCAACGTTGTGCTCGAGGCATCGGCGGGGACGGGGAAGACACGAGTCCTCGTCGAGCGGTACGTGAACCTGCTTCGCGCCGGCGTCGATCCCGATCACATCCTCGCCATCACGTTCACACGCAAGGCCGCGGCCGAGATGCGGGAACGGATCATCGACCAGCTGCGCGAGGCCAGTCGACTCTCCGAGATCGATCGCGCCAGGTGGCGAGATCTGAAGGAGCGGTTCGGCGACATCGCGATATCCACGATCGACGCGTTCTGCCTGTCGTTGCTGCGCGAGTTTCCGCTCGAGGCAGACGTCGATCCTGGTTTCGAGCTCGTCGCTGACACCGAGCTGCCGAGACTTGTCAACGAATCCCTTACGCAGGCGCTTCGCGTCTGTCGCGCTGAGGCTCGAAACGACGACGGTATCGCGCTGGTGTTCGCGCAACTCGGAGAGCGCCGGCTGCGCGCTGGTCTTGGCTCGCTCCTCGATCGGCGGCTTGTTGCACGGGATGCCCTCAGGCGGTACCTCGACAGCGGGCCTAAGGACCTGACTTCGGCCGTCGCTTGTCGTCGAGCGGCACAGCGGCTACAGGACGTATTTCGCGGTGTGCAGGGGAGCCTCGGGGCTCTCCTCGATGACGGGCCGGTGCACCATCCGCAGTTCGCGATGCTTTCGGACGACATCCGGCGCTTGTGCGCCGACGTTGAGGCACCCTCCCTGGACACCAGGCCGGGACAAGCTGCGTTCCGGGCGCTGATCGACCGGCTGGCTGCCTATTTCCTGACACAGGAGGGCCGGCCCCGTGGTGAGAGGTTCGCGGGCACAGGCTTCGCGGCCGGCGACTGCAACAGCGAACACGCGTGGAAGCGACATCGCCTAACGGGTGCCCGAACGGCACCCGCGGTCGCGGAGGTGATCCATGGATTCAGACGCGACCTGAACGTCGTCATGTCGCGCGGCGTCTGGCGGATCTTTGCGGTGGCGTTGGCTCAGTATCGCCGCACGCTAGAGTCGCGGGCGCTCCTCGATTTTTCGGGCGTCCTCGAACGGGCAGTCAGGCTGCTCAGGGACCTGGATGAGTTCGCCCAAAGTCGCTTTCGCCTCGAGGCGCGCTATCGACACGTTCTGGTCGATGAATTTCAGGACACGAGCCGAGCCCAGTGGGATCTGGTCGCCGAGCTTGTTCGGAGCTGGGGTGAAGGCTTTGGCGCCGGCGCCGATGCCCTCCCGCCCTCGATCTTTATCGTCGGCGACCGTAAGCAGTCGATCTATGGGTTTCGCGACGCCGACGTGTTGCTGCTGGACGAGGCGACAAGACTGGTCGAAGGGTTGCGACCCGACGGGGACGCCCGGCGTGCGATCTCCGTCAGCTTCCGCGCGGTGCCGGAGCTTCTGGCCTTCGTGAACGATGTGTTCAGCGCGATCGAGAAATCACCGGATCGGGCCGACGCGTTCCGCTATGAAGAGATGGATCGATTTTCGGTGGAAATCCGGCCTCAGCCGGATCTCGACCTCGCGCCGCTTGGGATGATCGTCGGCAAGACGGTGGGAGTCACGGCCGACCGCGTGGCCAACGAGGTCGTTCGGCTCCTGTCGCACGCGACGGTCCGCGATCGTGCAACCCGTCTGCCTCGGCCTGCCCAACCCGCAGATGTGGTTCTCCTGTTTCGATCCCGCGACAGCCATCGGGAGTTCGAAAAGGCGTTCGAGCGCTGCGGAGTGTCCACCTACGTCTATAAGGGACTGGGGTTTTTCGACGCCGACGAGGTTCAGGACGGCGTGGCGTTGCTGCGGTACCTGGCGGATCCGCTCTCCGATATTCGAGCCGCAACCTTGCTGCGCTCACGCCTTGTACGGCTGTCGGACGCCGCCGTTGCCCGCCTTGCACCAGACCTCGCGAAGACCATCGCGGGCACAGTCCAAGCCGAGGCGATAAGAGGGCTTGAAGCAGACGATCGGCTCGTGTTGGCGCGGCTGCGGAAAGCCGTACCGCGCTGGCTGTCATGGGTCGATCGCGTGAGCCCCACCGAGCTTCTCGACACTCTGCTGCGGGAAACAGCATACGCCTACGAAACCCGCGGCCCGGGCCGCCCTCAGGCACGCGAAAACCTCAAGAAGCTCCGCGGCATGGTGGCGCGGTTCCAAAACCGCGGCTATGCGACGCTGGCGCGCGTGGCGGATCACCTCGACCAGCTCGCAGTGGGTGACGAGTCGAACGCGGCCATTGACGCGAAAGACGCCGTCAGCCTGATGACCGTCCATGCCGCCAAAGGCCTCGAGTTTCCCATTGTGTTCGTGGTCAACATGGGACGCGGCACCACGGCAGCCCGCGCGCCGATACGAGCGACATGTAATAGTGCTGGTGAACCGTCGGTCGCCATCGCTGACTATCAGTCGGAAGCCGACGAGGATGCGCAGGCGCGCGACCGTGAGGAAACGGCGCGCCTGTTGTATGTCGCGCTCACGCGTGCGCGCGACCGGCTGTATCTGTCGGCCACAACGCAGCAGGGATCGTGCCGCATGGGTCGCGGCAGCCTCGGAGAGGTGCTGCCAGCGTCGCTGAAGGTGCTGTTCGCGGAGGCTGCGATCGGCCGGACGGCGGTCGTGGGCTGGCCGGGCTCGGATGGGCAGATGCACCGATTCATCGTGCCGGGTCGCTGCTAGTATTCGAACTGTTCGGCCCAAAGCCGCGCGCGTTGTTCTGCTTCATGCTCGGACGCGGCGACGACCACCACAGAACGGTCGGGTTTCGAGCTGCCCGGGTGGGTAGTCCAGGCAACCCAGTGGGGCCCGTGCGCTTCCGTGTGAATCTCGTAGGCTCGGTTCGTTGCGGGCATCGGGCCACAAAGCTAGCAGATTTCTGCCCGGTTTTGCGACGATCCGCTGTTTTGGCCGGTTTTTATTGCGCGGTGGACCAGCCATTACATAGAATCAGGCTTTGCTGGGCACGTTTCAGGAGCGGGAGTGGAGGATCGATTCGTGACGTTGACCTGTCCAAGTTGCGGCAACGAAGGGAACTTTCAGGTCAAGACGCTGCAGATGCACGTCGTCCACCTTGAAGATGGCCGCGTAGAGGTGTCGGAAGAAAGCCGGCCCGCCGTGCTCGAAGTGCTGTGCGACGAGTGCGAGTCCACGCTCAAGTTCGAGGAGTTTGAGGATACCCTCCGCAAGGAAGTCCTGCTGACAATCGGCGCGCGCTGACACCCGCCCTCGTTGTCACGTGCTCTTTTCTTCGGCTTCTTCGAAATAATCGCAGTTAGGGTAGATCCACTCGGCCACTTTGCGTTTCGTCTCTTTCGGGTTCCCGGGAATGCGCACGACCTGCTCGGAGTGCTTGGGCTGCATCGCGCTGCCACAGAGCGGGAAGTCTTTCGACTCGGGCATGATTCTTGTTCCACGTTCCCGTCCGTGCCCTGCCTTGACAAGCATGAGACCGGCTCCTTACCGTAGGCAGGCGGTCCGTCAAGCAGGTATTACACTGCGGGCTGCCCATTTCACTGTGAGCCGCGATCGGTTCCGTCATCTGCTGGTACCAGCGCTGTGGGAAACAATCCGCGGCGCCAGTGCGCCAGACGATTGCTTCGCCGACGAGATCGCGATCGACTTCCCATCCGTCGGCCATCTCGTTGAGCGCGTGCGCGACCGATTTCTCGGCGAGCAGGGCAACGCCGACATGCTCAGAACAAAGGTGTCGTTGTCGAGCCGCGACGCATCGAACGGCGTCGTGCTGCTACTGGAAGTGCCTCTGCGCGGCACCTGCGTCTCGTGCGGCGGCCGCGGCGAAACGTGGACCGAGCCGTGCACCGGCTGTCGCGGCACCGGCGACGCGCTCGTTCACCAGCCGGTCCGCCTCTCGGTGCGGCCCGGTGTCGTCGATGGAGCGTGCCTGCGCTTCCGCGTGACCTCGATGCACGCGGCCCCAGTCCGCGTCGAGGTCCGTGTGGCTGTCCGGACTCTGCCGTTTAGATCCTTAGAAGATCCTTTCAGATCCCCAAGCTGATATTCTTGACTCATGCCGGTGGATCAAGCGGCCGTGCTCGATGCGCTGAAGGTCGTCCAGGACCCCGATCTGCACCGCGACCTTGTCAGCCTGGGGTTCATTAAGGATCTGAAGACCCTCGACGGGCATGTGGCTTTCACTATCGAGCTCACGACCCCTGCGTGCCCCGTCAAGGACCAGATGCGGGATCAGGCGCGCGCTGCCGTGATGCGCGTAGCCGGCGTGTCGAGCGTCGACGTGCAGATGAGCGCGCACGTTCGGGAGGCGGTTGGAGGCGACGGGCCCCGGCAGGCGCCGCCCGGCGTGAAGAACGTGATCGCCGTTGGCGCGGGCAAGGGCGGCGTCGGCAAGACCACCGTGGCGGTGAACCTGGCCCTTGCGCTCGCCCGAGCGGGAGGCAGGGTCGGCCTCATCGACGCCGACATGTACGGGCCGAACGTGCCGATCATGCTCGGCCTCAAGGCCGAGCTGACGACCGACGGCAAGAAGATCATCCCTGCCGAAAAATACGGCCTGCAGGTGATCTCGATGGGGTTTCTCACCAAGGACGATGCACCGATCATCTGGCGCGGACCGATGTTGCACGGAGCGCTTCAGCAGTTCTTCCGAGAAGTGAAATGGGTCGATCTCGATTACCTCGTGATCGATCTGCCGCCAGGCACGGGCGACGTCGCGCTCAGCCTCAGCCAGACGGTTCCCGTGGCCGGCGCGATCGTCGTCACCACGCCGCAGCAGGTGTCGCTGGTCGACAGCCGGCGGGCGGTGGCCATGTATAAGAAACTGAACATCCCGCCGCTCGGCATCATCGAGAACCTGAGCCATTTCACCTGCCCGTCCTGCGGCCACGAGTCCGACATCTTCGGCTCAGGGGGCGGCGAGCGGTTGGCGACCGAGCTGGCGGTGCCGTTCCTCGGTCGGATTCCCATCTACCAGCCCATCAGTGAAGGCAGCGAGCGCGGCGTGCCGCTCGTCATCAGCGACGCCGACTCGCCGGCGGCGCGGGCGTTCATGGCGGCCGCCGAGCGCGCTGCCGCGCAGGTGTCGATTGCGAGCTATAGCCGGCCAACGATTCCGGTGACTGTCGTTCGATGAACATTCCGTTCGTCAAGCACACACTTGCGAACGGGCTCGACGTGCTGCTGCACGAAGATCACACCTGCCCTATCGTCGCCGTGAACATCTGGTACCACGTCGGCTCCAAGAACGAGCAGCCGGGACGGACCGGGTTCGCGCACCTCTTCGAGCATCTGATGTTCGAGGGGTCCGAGCACCACGACAAAGGCTACTTCCAGCCACTGCAGGGGGCAGGCGCCTCGCTGAACGGCTCCACCAACGCGGACCGCACGAACTACTGGGAAGTCGTGCCCACCAATGCGCTCGAGTTGGCGCTGTGGATGGAATCCGATCGCATGGGTTTTCTGCTGCCCGCGCTCACCGCCGCGAAGTTCGCGAACCAGCGCGACGTCGTGCTGAACGAACGGCGACAGAACTACGAGAATCGCCCGTACGGCCTTGCCCAGATGGCAATGCTGGCGGCCCTGTTTCCTCCCGATCATCCGTACCACTGGACCACAATCGGCAACATCGCGGATCTCCACGCGGCGAAGCTCGACGAGGTGCGTCGGTTTCTCAGCACCTACTACCATCCTGCGAACGCCTCGCTCGCGCTCGCCGGCGATATCGACCCGGCGGAGGCGCTCGCGCTGGCGTGCGCGTATTTCGAGGAGCTGCCGGCGGGTCCCAAGGTGAGCCCGGTGCGGCCTGATGGTGCCGTGCTGGCACGGGAGCAACGGCTTGTGCTGGAAGATCGCGTCGAGCTACCGCGCCTCTACATCGCCTGGCTGACCGTGCCGATGTTTGCCGCGAGGGACGCCGACCTCGACCTGGCGGCTGACGTTCTCGCCAACGGGAAGACATCCCGGCTGTATCGTCGACTCATTGTTGAGGAGAGCCTGGCCACCGACGTATCGGCGGCGCAGAACTCGCGCGAAGTGTCCGGATTCGTTCAAATCGCCGCCACGGCGGCCCCGGGCCATCCGCTCGCCGAGCTCCAGCTGGCCATCGACGAAGAAATCACCCGGCTTGCGGCCGATGGACCGAGCGACGACGAGATCGAGCGCGGCCGGATTCAAGCCGAAGCGCAGTTCATGTTTCGATTGCAAACGGTCGGCGGGTTCGGCGGCAAGTCCGATCAGTTGAATGCGTACAACACGTTGCTCGGCGATCCGGCGTTCTTCGACAAGGATCTCGAGCGCTATCGCATGGTGACCCGAGAATCGCTACGAGGGTCGGTCTCGCAGTATCTGGACCACGAGCGGCGCATCACGCTCAGCATCGTGCCGCGAGGACGCGCCGAGCTGGGGCTCCCCAACTCGATGCCTGCTGACGTGCAGTGATCACTGCCCGCGCGCGGCTGCCCGAACCGGGACCCGCCCGGCCGTTCGGCTTTCCCACCATCGACAAGTCGTCGCTCCCGAGCGGTCTCCGCGTCTGGACGGTCCGACACCCGTCGATTCCTGTCGTCACGCTCATGCTGCTGGTGCGACGCGGCGCGGCCGACGATCCGCTGGGCAAGGACGGACTCGCGGCGCTCACGGTCGACATGCTCGACGAGGGAAGCGGCGCGCGATCGGCGACCGAATTCCACGAGGCGCTGGCCCGCATCGGCGGGCAGCTTGATTTCGACATTGGATCCGATGCCGTGCTGTTGACGATCACCGTGCTCGGTCGGTTCGCGGGCAAGGCTTTGACGCTGCTCGGCGACATGACGGCCCGGCCGTCGCTGAAAGATGCCGATTTCGTTCGCGTACGACAGCTCCGGCTGCATCGCCTGACGCAACTGCGCGACATGCCGGGCGCCGTCGCCGATCGCGCCCTCGTCAGGCTCTTGTACGGCAGCCATCCCTACGGTCACACGCCGCTCGGCGGCGAGCAGACGCTTGCGGCCGCCACCTCCGACGACGTCCGTGCCTTTCATGCGACGGCGATGAGACCGTCAGAAGCGACGCTGGTGGTCGTCGGCGACTGCGAACACGACACGATTCGACGCTACGCGGAAGACGCGTTTGCCGGGTGGGAAGGGACGGTCCGTCTCGATTTGGCCGCGGCGACGGCGTTGCCGAAGCCGGCGCGGCTCAACGTCGTGCCACATCCGCACGCGCCGCAGTCGGAATTGCGCATCGGCCATGTCGCGGTGGCGCGCAGCACGCCCGACTATCACGCGCTTGTGGTCGCGAACATGGTTTTGGGCGGCCAGTTCGTCAGCCGCATCAACTTGAATCTTCGCCAGGACAAGGGATTCACCTACGGTGCGCGCACGTCGTTCGATTTTCGCCGCCTGCCGGGCCCCTTCGCGCTGCAGGTGAGCGTCCAAGCGGCGGCCACCAGCCGGGCGATTAAGGAGTCGCTTGGTGAAATTTCGGCGATTCGCGGGGCCCGTGCAGTGACTCGAGAGGAGCTGGCGCTGGGCACGGCTGCGCTGACGCGCGGCTACGCGCGCAACTTCGAGACCACTGAGCAGATTGCGCGGGCCATCACCCAGATTGCGCTCTACGATCTGCCGGACGACTACTTCGCCCGCTTCGTTCACAAGGTCGAGCGTGTGACAGCGGACGACGTAACCCGCGTGGCCGCCGAACACCTCGATCCGGACCGGCTGACCATCCTGGTCGTTGGTGACCTCGACCACATTGCAGACGATCTCGCGTGCCTCGGGCTAGGCGACCCGGTGGTCCTTTCGCCTGAGCTCTCCTGATAGCATCTCTGGTCTTGAATTCAGAGAAAGCGGTTCGATTTCACGAACACGGAGCCCGAAGGTTCTTCGCTACGAGGAGGCGCCGGAGCCGGAGCTCGGCCCTGGTGGATGGGCACAAAGGGCGAGCTGCTGCGCGTCGGATGCTTTTCTTCGCGGGCCGGCTCAAGCCGGTGGTGGACCGGACCTTCCCGCTGGCCGACGCGGCCGCGGCGCAGCGGTGGTTCGAGGAGTCGGGCCAGTTCGGGAAGATCGTGCTCGAAGTCTGATGCGTCTCCGGGGTCTCGGGGTGGGCATGTTCGGCGTGATTGTCATCACGAGCGTCGTGCCGGCGGTGGACGATGATGTTGGGGGTCACAGCGCTTTTCTGAGAAACCGCACGAGAATCCAGCCGTCGACGAATTTGAACGGCGTCTTGCCCGCGCTGTAGTGGCCGCAGCCCAGCGTCGCCAGCTCATGCGGGATGCCGCGATCGCGGAACTCGCGCACCAGATCTTCTGATAGATCGACCGGAAATGTAAGATCGTAGCGCGCGTACACAAGCAACGTCTGCCGGACCCGGATGCGATCCAGGTACCACCGTGGGCTGATGGGTTTCCATAGCGCTCGAAGGCGATCGAGTTCGATGTGTCCGTCGAGCCCCTCACGCACGTGGCGCGTCGAGATGCCTCGCCAAACGACATCCGCGAAATAGGGCGAGATGTGATTGAGCGCCTGGGCCTTCAGGAGCGGCTCGTGGGCCGTCGTGAGCAGGGCGAGGCACGCGCCCAGACTCGAGCCCAGAATGCCGATGCGCTCGAACCCTTCGGCGGCCAGCCACGCGATCGCGCGCCGTGCGTCGAGCACCGCCTGGCGGCACACCTGGACGGTCCTCGCGACGTTCGCGCTGACGATGTAGTCGGCGCGCTGAAGTTCTGGCGGCATCCGCTGGTCATGGTAGGGCAAGCTGAGCCGCAACGCCGAGAGCCCGCTCATGGCCAGCGCCCGGCACAATCCAACGTGGCCGCCAGGATCCGCATTCCACTGAGGCAAGACGAGGACCGCGGTTCGATGTCGCCGCCGGCCCGCTGGGAAGTACCGACAGTAGACAGTGTTGTTTTCCCGGTGCGGCGTGTTGAACGCGGATGGAAACGACAGCACGCGATTACCGTCCGACGATCTCGTACTCAGTCTGTAGTCCGTGGTCGGCGGCGGCGTGAAGAACGCGTCGGTATCGGCCATCACCTGCGAGACCCAAAGACCCAACACCTCATCCGGCGGCGCACCAGCAGGCGGGCCGTTAGAGGGAATCCAATCGAGACCCCACTCGAAGGGCCGCACGACGCGATCTTTGGAGACGACGGCGAGCCGCCGTTCCCACGCGTGGAAGAAGGCTTGAAGCATTCCGTCTCCATGCTATACTCATTTTTCTGACTGGCCGAAACAGACTTGTTCTACGAAGATGATGCAGTTCACATCCGACACGGGAACGCGCACTAGCCGAAAGCGGGCCAGCCGTGTCGGGGGAGTTGTGCTCGAGCGCTGATCGTCATCACACACGAGCGTTGACCCTGCCGACACGGTTCGACCGCGTCGGCTTTTTTTTGCACGAAAGCCTATGGCTCCAATTCCCGTCGGCATCCTGGGCGCGACCGGTACGGTCGGCCAGCAGTTCATCGCGCTTCTGGCCAACCACCCCTGGTTCAAGGTGGAATGGCTCGGTGCGAGCCACCGTTCCGAGGGTAAGGTGTTTCGCGACGCCGCCGCCTGGCGCCTGCCAAATGGTCTGCCCGATGACCTTGCGCGTTGCACGGTCGACACGGCTACGCCCGGTCGGGCGCCGAAGCTGGTGTTCTCTGGGCTCGACTCCTCGGTGGCCGGAGAAATCGAAGCTGCCTTCGCGCAAGCCGGCCACATCGTGGTCAGCAATTCACGCAACTACCGGATGGAGGACACGGCTCCCCTGCTCATCCCTGAGATCAACGCAGATCATCTTGCGCTGCTCGACGCGCAGGGTACCGTCAAGGAGTGGAACGGACGCATCATCACGAACCCAAACTGCGCGGCTGTTGTGGTGGCGATGGCGCTCGCTCCGCTCCGGCCGTTCGGACTGAAGACGGCGATGGTCACTACGCTGCAGGCGATCTCAGGGGCGGGATATCCCGGTGTGGCGTCGTGGGACATTCTCGGTAACGTGATTCCGCACATCGGCGGCGGCGAGGAGGAAAAGATCGAGATAGAAACCAGAAAGATTCTCGGGTCGCTGCAGAACGGTCGTATCGAGTTCCATCCGGTGAAGCTCAGTGCCACCACTACGCGCGTCCCGGTGCATCACGGGCACACCGGGTCGATCTCGGTCGGACTGGACGAGCACCCTCCGGCCGAAGCGATTATCGATGCCTGGGCGTCCTTTAAAGGCCGTCCACAGGCACTCGACCTCCCGTCCGCACCGCGGCAGCCGATCGTGTACCTCGCCGAGGCGAATCGCCCGCAACCGCTTCTCGACGTGAACCGAGACGGCGGGATGACGGTCACCATCGGCCGGCTGCGTCCATGTCCGCTGTTCGACTACAAGTTCGTCGCGCTCGGGCACAACACGATCCGTGGCGCAGCCGGCGCGGCGATTCTGAACGCCGAGCTGATGCGCCGGCTGGGCCTGCTGTGAACGTGATCATGAAGTTCGGCGGCACCTCGATGGCCGACGCCGATGCGATGCGGCGCGTGATCGCAATCGTCCGTCATCAGCTCGAGGCGGGCGGGGCCTCCACGCCTCCCGTCGTGGTCGTGTCGGCGATGTCGAAAGTCACCGACCGGCTGATCGAAGCGGGACGGCTGGCTGGCGAGGGCAGGGGCGAAGCCGCCGGGAAGATTCTCGAGGACCTGTTTCAGAGGCACATCGCCGTGGCGACCTCGCTCATCAGTGGCGACCAGCTCGTGAGCCTCGTCGCTCAGCTGAACCGGGAACTTTTGGATCTGATTGGGAATCTTCGCGCGCTCGCAAGAGTGGCGGAGGTCTCGCCGCGGGCGCACGATGCCCTCGTCGCGATGGGCGAGCTTGTTAGCAGCCGAGTCGTCGCGGCGGCGTTCATCGCCGAGAACATTCGTGCCGCGTGGCTGGATGCGCGAGCTCTGCTCGTGACCGACGACCAGCACACCGAGGCTATACCCGACATGGAGGCGACGTGCCGGCGCACGCGCGAGCTGGTCGGAGCCAGGCGGGCCGCCGGTGAGGTGGCGGTCGTGGGCGGGTTCATCGGCGCGAACGCTAGCGGCGTGACCACCACGCTCGGCCGCGGCGGGTCGGACTACTCGGCCGCTATTTTCGGCGCGTGTCTCGACGTCGATGAAATTCAAATCTGGACCGACGTCGACGGCATGCTCACGGCCGATCCACGCGTGGTGGCGGCGCCTCGGCTCGTGCCGCAGCTATCCTTCGCCGAAGCCTCCGAGCTGGCCTACTTCGGGGCGAAGGTGCTCCACCCCAGCACGATTCTGCCGGCCGTCTCGAAAAACATTCCCGTTCGCATCCTCAACTCTCTCCGGCCGGAGATGGCGGGGACGATGATCACCGCCGATGGCCGCATCTACGGCGGCCTGACGGCGCTCGCCTGCAAGCGCGGCGTGACGGTGGTCGACATCACGTCCACGCGAATGCTCATGGCCCACGGATTCTTGCGTCGGCTGTTCGAGGTGTTCGAGCGCTTCAAGACGCCCGTGGATGTCGTGACGACGTCCGAGGTGAGCGTGTCGGTGACCGTCGACAACGCGAGAAAGCTCGACGATATCGTGAGCAACCTGCGCAACTTCGCGGAAGTCGGATTGGAGCCCGATATGGCTATCGTGTGCCTCGTGGGAGAAAATGTTCGAGCCGATCCCGCGCTGTTCGCTCGGGCGATTACCTCGCTCGAACAGATTCCGCTCCGTCTCGTCTCGCAGGCGGCGTCGCGCCGTAATATCACGTTCGTCATGCGAGACGCCGATGTACCGGAGGCGATGAACCGGCTGCACGCAGCGTTCTTTGGAAGGTAGAACCACGAAGACACGAAGGACACAGGGGGTGCCTTCGTGGTGAACTAACGCCATGCGCATCTTACTGGTCGGACACGGGAAGATGGGGCGGTTGGTCGAAAGACTCGCCGGGCAGTATGGCTGCGAGGTCGCCGGGATCGTGGATCCCGAGTCGCCGTCCCACTCCAGACCGATCGACGACCGGCGCTGGGACGGCGTCGACGTGGCGGTCGATTTCACGGCGCCCGACGCGGTCATGGTAAACGTGCCCGCGCTGGCGCGACGTCGAATCAACGTCGTGCTCGGCACCACGGGGTGGCAGCAGCAGGAGACCACGCTTCGCAGGGTCATTGCTGACGCTGGCATTGGGATTGTCGCCGCGCCGAATTTTTCCACCGGTGTCGTCTTGTTCGAGTCCATCGTCGCGAGAGCCGCCCGACTCTTGGCCGCCCACGATGACTTCGGCGCCTTCCTGCACGAGGGGCATCACGTCATGAAAAAGGACGCGCCGTCGGGTACCGCTGTCCTCCTAAAGCACGCGATGGAGAACGCTGGGTACGCGAGGCCGATCGACGTGTCGTCGACGCGCGCCGGCCACATCCCCGGCACGCACACGATTGGTTTCGACGGCCCCTCGGAATCGATTACGCTGTCGCACACGGCGCGCGACCGCGGCGCCTTCGCGCGCGGCGCCCTGTTGGCGGCTCGCTGGGTGCAGGGCAAGCAGGGCTGGTTCACGATGCGCGATGTTCTGGGGGTCTAGAGGTGACCCACGGGATGAGATTGCAGATTGAGGTGCCACGATGAGGACCAATTGGACTGGCGTCGGTACAGCGCTCGTCACGCCGTTCACCAGGACCGGCGAACTCGATGAGAAGGCCGTGCGCCGTCTCGGTCGGCGGCAGATCGACGCCGGCATTCACTTTCTCGTTCCCTGCGGCACGACGGGCGAGAGCCCGACGCTCACCAATACCGAACGCCTGCGCATCGTCGAAATCCTCGCGGACGAGGCGAATGGCCAAGTGCCGGTTCTGGCCGGGGCCGGCGGATACAACACGAACGAAGTGATTCATCTGGTCGGCGAGATGAAACAAGCCGGCGCGAGCGGGTTGCTGTCCGTGACGCCTTACTACAACAAGCCGACGCAGGAAGGGCTGTATCAGCACTACCGCGCGATTGCCGACGCGACTCCGCTGCCGATCGTTGTCTACAACGTGCCGAGCCGAACCGGCTGCAACGTGGAACCGGTGACACTCGCTCGCTTGGCTGCCATTGCAAACATCGTCGGCGTCAAGGAGGCGTCGGGCAACATCATCCAGATGTGCGAGATCTGCCACGTGGTCCCGGGAGATTTCCTCGTGCTGTCAGGCGACGATGCGCTGACGTTACCGCTGATGGCGGTCGGCGGACGTGGAGTCATCTCGGTGGCGTCGAACGAAATCCCGGCCGACATGGTGGGGATGGTCGAGGCCGCCGAGCGCGGCGACTTCCAGGCAGCACAGGCCGTGCACAATCGGATTCTCCCGTTGATGCAGATCAACTTCGTCGAGGCGAACCCAGTTCCGGTGAAAGCGGCCATGGCCGTGATGGGCCTGCTCGAAGAGATCTACCGGCTCCCGATGTGCTCGCCGAAGCCGGAGTCGAAGCAAGAGATTCTAAGGGTGCTCAAGAGTCTCGATCTCTTGAAGACGGCTCTCGTCTGACCGTCGGTTCCCAGAATTCCTCAGCGGAGAACACGCAGAAGTCCGTTCCGTTCGTGGTAGCGTCCTGACATGCTTGAAACCGACATCAACGATCTGGTGGTCGCCGGCGCATCTGCCGATCGTGAACGGGCACGCGCGACGTTTGCCCGGCTGCGCGAGGCGCTGTCGGAGGGGAAGGTGCGCGCAGCGGAGCCGGATCCGTCCATCGCCATCGGGTGGCGCGTCAACGCCTGGGTGAAGCGGGGCATCCTGCTCGGCTTCAGGTTCGGCGATCTCGTCGATCAGTCGATGGATCACGGACGGCTGCCCTTCTACGACAAGGACACCCTTCCGCTCAAGCGGCCCGGGCTGGCGGCCGGCGTGCGCATCGTGCCGGGTGGATCGGCCGTGCGCGATGGCGCGTACCTTGCGTCAGGAGTGATCTGCATGCCGCCGATGTACGTGAACATCGGCGCGTGGATCGGCGAGCAATCGCTCATCGATTCTCACGCGCTGGTCGGCTCGTGCGCCCAGGTCGGCGCGCGCGTGCACGTGAGCGCGGGCGCGCAGATCGGAGGGGTGATCGAGCCGGTGGGCGCGCTGCCGGTCATCATCGAGGACGACGCGCTTGTTGGAGGCAACACCGGTATTTACGAGGGCGCCGTCATCAAATCCCGCGCCGTCATTGGGGCCGGCACCGTGCTGACCGGGTCCACGCCAGTGTACGATCTCGTCCGCGGCGAGATCATCGAGCCGACTGGCGATCGGCCGGTGGTCGTGCCCGAAGGCGCGGTGGTCGTGCCGGGCGCTCGCGCTGTGACCGCCGGAATGGGTCCGGATTGGGGCCTCTCGCTCGCGACGCCGGTGATCGTCAAGTACCGCGACTCGCGCACCGACACGCGGACGGAGCTCGAGGCATGGATTCGGTAGGCCCTTCCGAACACGAGACAGTCGATCTTCTCGCGCTCACGCGGGCGCTTGTCGACATCGACTCGACGACGGGAGGCGAGACGGAGGCTGGGCAATGGCTCGCCCGATATCTACGGGGTCTCGGCTTCGAGGTCAAGGAACAGGCGGTCGACGACACGCGATTCAATCTGATCGTCGGATCGGGAACGCCTCTCCTCGTGTTCTCCACGCATTTCGACTGCGTGCCGCCATTCTTCCCGAGCCGCGTCGAGGGCAGTCGAGTCTACGGGCGGGGTGCGTGCGATGCAAAGGGTATTCTCGCGGCCCAGGTGGCGGCGGCAGACCGGCTGAGGCACGACGGTGAAATGCGGGTCGGCTTGTTGTTTATCGTCGGCGAGGAACGCGGCAGCGATGGGGCGCGGGCGGCGAATCGTGCAGCGGCCGGATGCCGGTTTCTCGTGGACGGCGAGCCCACCGACAATCGGCTGGCCGTCGCCACGCGCGGCGCGCTGCGACTGAAGCTGCGTGCGTCCGGCCGAACCGCTCATTCAGCCTTTCCCGAGCTCGGCGAGTCGGCCATCGACAAGCTGCTCGACGCGCTCATCGATCTGCGCAGGATCGAGCTACCCTCGGATCCCGACCTCGGCCGCACGCATTACACGATTGGACTCATGACGGGCGGTATCGCACCGAACGTGGTGTCGCCGTCCGCTGAGGCCGAGGTCATGTTCCGCACGGTCTGCGACGCGGCCAGCGTGCGACGGGCCATCGCCCCGCTCGAGCGGCGCATCACCATCGAGCACATCCTCGAGGTGCCGCCGGTGCGCATGACAAGGATCTCGGGTTTTGAGGGTGCCGTTTTCCCGTACACAACCGACATTCCGTTCCTGAACCGGTGGGGCCAGCCGCTCCTGTTTGGCCCCGGATCGGTTCATGTGGCGCACACCGCCGACGAGTTCGTCGAGATCGCCGACCTTTACGAGGCAGTCGACAGCTACGTGGCGATTGCCCGCCATCTTGTGTCACGCAGCTAGGCCGGGCCGGCCAGCCGTGCTTCGACGGCGAGCGCCACAGCCAGCAGCGATTCTGTCTGCCCGCGCGCGCCCACGAGCTGCAGGCCGCATGGCAGTCCCGCCGCCGTCCAACCGCACGGCAGTGAAATCGCCGGATGACCGGTCAGGTTGAAGAGCTGCGTCAGCCGCAGCATCAGGCTTCTGAGCGGCTCCTTCTTGCCGCCGACCAGAACCGAACTCGTCCCAAGCGGCGGCGCCGGGATAGGCAGGGTTGGCAGGACAAGCGCGGCATGTCCCGACAGCGCTCGATCGACCTCGCTCCGCAGTACCTCTCGGCCGGCGAGCGCGCGCACGTAGTCCTCGGCCAGAACGTACCGCGCGATTTCCAATCGCTGCCGGACTGGAAAGGTGTACCGGTTCGCCATTGTCTCTAGCATCTGCGCATGATACGCCGCAGCATCGCCAAGATTGATGTGCATGTAAATCGGTGCCGTCAGAGGTGCGTGGTGAATCTCGACTTCGTCGATGTGCGCGCCGGCCGCGCCGAGCGCATCGATCGATTCCTCAAAGCTCGCTCGTACTTCGTCGTCAAGCACGTCGCAGAAGTATCGCCGCAGCACCGCCAATCGCAATTCGTTCACAGGCGCGGCCAGAAGCGGCCATCCTCCTGCGTGCCCGAGAAGCGCACTGTAGACGTGCCACAGATCGGTGACGCTTCGAGCGAGCGGGCCGACGTGATCCAAGGTTCGAGACAATGGCAACACGCCTTCGACAGTCACCTCGTCGTAGGTGGGTTTGAGGCCGACAATGCCGCAGGCGGCTGCCGGAATTCGGATGGACCCACCTGTATCGGTACCCAACGTGGCAAGCGCCATTCCCGCGGCCACGCTGGCCGCGGATCCGCCGCTCGATCCGCCAGGCGACCGCGACGTGCTGTGCGGGTTGCGCGCCGGGCCGATGACTGAGTCCTCGCTAGTTGTGCCGAAAGCGAACTCGTGGAGGTTGGTCTTGCCGATCAGCACGGCGCCCGCCTCGCGCAAGCGCGTAATGACGGCAGCGTCGCGCTTGGCCACGTGTCCTTCGCGCAGGCGCGAGGCCGCCGTCGTCGCCTTACCCCGGATGTCGAACAGATCCTTGATCGAGATCGGCACGCCATGAAGCGGGCCGCGGTCGCGGCCCGCGGCCAGCTCGCGGTCCGCTTCTCGGGCCAGTGCGCGCGCCTCGTCTGGCATGACGAGAATAAAGGCGTTGAGCCGCTCGTTGTCGGTTTCGATCCGCCAGAGGCACGCGTCGGTGATCTCGGACGCGCTACACTCGCCCGCGCGCCACCGGCGACCGAACTCGTCGATCGTGAGCGCCGACAGCGAGTTCGCATTGCGTTCTTGAGGGGCTGCCGCCGCTTCCGTCGTGGTGAGGACCGCAGCGCTGCCACTGCCGGGAGGCGCCTTCGCGCCAGGCAACGATCCAGGCATGCCGCTTGCCTGCTCGTTGAAGGCGGCGGCGCGCAGAGCGCGCGTCGCCTGCGCAAGACTCTCGAGCAGCGGTCTGAGCTCGGGAAGGCCGCGCCGCTCGGCATCGGTGGTGGCGGCCTCAAGCCAGTCTTCGAGAGTCAAGTCAGGTCCCCGTTGTAGTATCCGGATTCAGTCGGACCTCTTGACCGTAATCGCCACGCCGTCGCGCAGTGGAATGGTCGCCGTCGTCAATCGAGGATGGGCGTTGAGCCGATCATTGTAGTCGGCGATCGCCTGCGTATCGTCCAAGTTGCGCAGAGGAGACCTCACGAACCCGGGCACGACCTCGCCGTCCCACAATACATTGTCGGTCACCAGAAGCCCGCCGGGTCGGAGCAGTTCCACCAGACGATCCAGTAACCGGACATACAGAGGCTTGTCGCCATCCTGAAAAATCAGATCGAAGGGTCCCGATACCTTCGCAAGCGTCCGCCGCGCGTCTCCGACGATAACACTGACTCGATCGGAGAGGCCCGCTCGGGCGAAGTTCTGACGCGCGATCTCGGCGCGCTCGGCGTCGCTCTCCATGGTCAGGAGCATGCCGCCCGCTGGCAGCGCGCCGGCGAGCCAGATCCCCGAGTACCCCGTGGCAGTGCCGATCTCCAGGATGCGCGTTGCGCCGACCGCGAGCGCAAGCACGCGCAGCAGCGCCCCGACTTCGGCGTCAATCAGCGGAAGGTCCGCCTGCTCGCCCTCTCGCGCGATCGCCTGCAGCAGGCCATCGGCCGAGTGATTCAAGCTGCTCAGGTAGCGCTCGACGGCATCGGGAACGATCTGGCCCATAATCGGTCAACAGTTCACTATTAAGGCTACTGTTGACTGTCAAACTGTCAACTGTCAAATTCCTATGCGGCACACGAAGATCATCGCGACCCTCGGGCCGGCCAGCGATTCCGACCAGGTGATCGATGCCCTGATCAGCGCGGGCGCTAACGTTGTCCGCCTCAACTTCTCGCACGGTACGCACGCCTCGCACAAGGCGGTGTTCAACCGCGTACGCCTAGCGGCCAGGCGTGCCCGACGTGAAGTGGCCGTTCTGCAGGACCTCGGCGGACCGAAGATCCGCACCGGCAGGCTCGAAGGTGGCCTGGCGATCGAGCTGCGGCCTGGCGATACGCTCTGCATCGCCAGCGGCAATTTCGCCGGCAGACTGGGGCGCGTGTCGACGACGTTCGAGGGGCTGGCGCGAGCCGTCAAACCAGGCGATCGATTGCTGCTCGCAGACGGGCTGATCGAACTTGGTGTAGACGCTACCGACGGCGCGGAGATTCACACGACCGTCGTCGAAGGGGGAAGGCTCGGCGAACACAAGGGGATCAGTGCTCCGGGCGTCGCCCTGCCGACGTCGGCAATCACGCCTAAGGATATGGGCGACCTGAGGTTCGGCTTGTCGCTCGGGGTGGACCTCGTCGCGATCAGTTTCGTGCAGAGCGCCACCGACCTTCGTCTGGCGCGGCAGCTCCTTGCCGAGGCGGGCAGCACGGATGTCCCGCTCGTCGCCAAGCTTGAAAGACCTCAGGCCCTCGAGCATCTCGAGGAGATTCTCGCCTGTTCGGAAGCGGTGATGGTCGCGCGGGGCGACCTCGGCCTCGAAATGCCGCTCGAGGGAGTGCCCAGGGCGCAGAAGAACATCACGCTTGCCGCGAGGCGTTGCGGGATCCCTGTGATCGTCGCGACGCAGGTGCTGGAGTCGATGACCACGGAGCCACGACCAACGCGGGCTGAAGTGAGCGATGCGGCCAATGCGGTGGCCGACGGCGTTGATGCCATCATGCTGGCAGGCGAAACCGCAATAGGCGCTTATCCGGCCCGCGCCGTCCAGACACTCTCTGCCGTCATCCGCGATGCCGAAACCACGCCAGCCCTGGCTGCGCCAATCGCGCCGCTGAAGGTCGGCGAAGCTCATCACGCGCAGGCGCTGTGCGAGGCGGCGGTCACCCTCGCGGAACGCGGGGACGCGCGGGCCATTGTGGCCGTCACTCGGGGCGGCGGCACGGCCCGCCTCCTCTCTGCACTGCGGCCGCGCGCGCCGATTCTTGCCACGACAGATCGCGACGACACAGCCCGCCGGCTCGCGCTGTACTGGGGCGTGGCGCCGGTCTGCACGGAGATCGGCGAGAACGTCGATACAGCCGCCGCGCTCATCGGGCAGAGGCTCGTCGCACTCGGGCTCGTGCCGTCGGGCGCCGCCATCGTCCTCGTGAGCATCAATTCGGACCTCAGCAGGAACGACGCGAACTACTTGAAAATTCAACGGGTCTGACGGGCTACTTCTCCAGCAGCATCTTGAGGGTAAAGAGCGCGCGCTCCCAGCCGGCGCCCACAATCTCGTAGTACCGCCGCCAGCGGACGCTCTCCTCGAACCCGCTCTGCGTGACACGCACTTCAGTGGCGATCTCACGGGGCGGCACCGGAACGCCGCCTGCCGATTTCACGCGCGTGCAGGTGACATCCAACGCCATGGGACCGATGGGATCGCCGTCGGGAGGCAGCCAGAAGGCGTCGGCCACAAAGAACCCGCGGTCCGGTTCGAACTGCATGACCGTACCGCGAAACACGCCGCCGAGCCGGCCCAGGATTTCGTCGCTGTAATCGGTCGGCGTCCATTCGATGGCGTACGCACCGAGCACGCGAGGCGTCGTCACCGAGTGAGCGACCTGCCACCAGGCGCCGAGCGCGTCGGCGTCGAAGAACGCCCTGAGCACCAGGGTCGGCGGCGCCTTGATCATGATCGACACAGCGAGCCCCGGTGTGGTTGCGGCTTCCTTGCTGCTCATAAACCTTGAAACGTGAACCTCAAGACCTTGAACCTACGGCGCCGTCGTCTTCGCGCGTGCGCGTGCCTGGGCGACCATGTCCTTGACTTCGCGCATCAATGTAGGCACGTGATAGGGAAAGTCGTCCTT
Organism: Vicinamibacterales bacterium; assembly: GCA_965197865.1. Lineage (GTDB taxonomy): Bacteria > Acidobacteriota > Vicinamibacteria > Vicinamibacterales > CAVVIG01 > CBDANZ01. The sequence goes on along the minus strand of CBDANZ010000003.1, from coordinate 637,883 downwards.
GATGGTCGACTTCGATGTCCGCGCCATGTACGACCTCGGCGCGATCGCCAGCGGCCACCGGTGTGTAGTTCGAAACCAGGCGGCCGTTCATCATCAACACGTCGGTGCCGTAAGATTGAGGAGCTTCAAGTTGTCGAGCGGATTGCGGGCCTCCTCGTGTAGCTCGAACTCTCGTGAAAGGTCGAAGCCATAGATCGAATAGATGTGTCCCGCATCGTCTCCGGTCGTGATCGAGCCGCCTTTGACGCCGAACCCCCTCCACGGCGTCCATCCAGATCCGGAACTGCTGCTTCCAGCGCGCGTTTCCTGGGTGCTGGTCCAGGCGAGGAAGTAGGAGCCTTGATCGTCGCGCGCCGGGCGGAAGAACGCTTCGAGCGACGGATGCAGGTACTCGCCGAACCACGGCAGATCTTACGCGCGGACGACGTCGCGGCTGGCTTCGTAGATGGAGAACGTCGGGCTCCAGCCGACGCGATGCTCGACCAGCAGGTCGACAATCTCGCTGAGGCTGCCCCGCGATCCGCCTGCACGAACAACTCGCCTGCGCACGCGAAGCGCCGAACCTGGTCATTGTAGTTCATGTCCGGCGGATAGTTCGGGATGCCAGGAATGGCCGCGTCTGCCGCGCCGCAGAAGTGCTCAATCGAGCTGACCCCAGCTCGATGTAGTCCTTCGCGGTCGTTTCTTCCAGCCAGACGTGCGCCGTCGTCCGGAGTCCGAGCCTGCGCGCCCCGCCCAGGATCGCTTCCACCTGATCACAATCCATCGCGAGGATCTTCAGGCCGTCGGTGCCCTTTTCGGCAACGCTCCGGATCGACGCGCGAATCTCGGCCGGCGTACCCGTCCGCCCCTGCTCACCACCGGATACACGAGGATGCGCGGCGAGATAATCGTGTGTGCGTTGCTCTCCTTCTGCCACTGCTTGGATTTGTCGAAGTCGCCGCCCATCTCGCGTCGCGGGCTGTGGTCACACCGGCGGCGAGATACAGGTTCCGCTCGTACTGAAGCGGCACAGGCATGCCCGGCTGCCGCTCCTCGTGCTAGTGCATGTGCGTGTTCACGATCCCGGACATGACGTACTTGTTGGTCGCGTCGGTGACCGCATCGACGCTTCCGGGAGTCGGCCATCGTTGGAGCCGCTGGAGGGGATCAGGGCGTTCTCGATCAGGATGTCGACAGGCCCGAACGGTGGTCGCGCGCTGACGGCGGCGCTCACGGGCGCGCCCGGCGAAGAACTGGACACACGGCCTGCGCCAGGAAAGTGTGGACTGCCCGGAAGGTCGTACATCACCTGGCCGACAGCGAGATGACGGCAGCCGTTCGTCTTCGGCTGCTTGTTGCGACCGACAATCCGCAGCTCGCCGGCTACGACCAGGACGAGTTCGCGCGGCGGCTTTACTACGACCGGCCGATTGAAGCCTCGCTCGGCGCCGTCAAGGCAGCGCGGCGTACGACGGAGGAGCTCCTGGATCGGCTGACGGAAGCAGAGTGGCAGCAGGAAGGCTCGCACACTGAGCAGGGGCACTACACGCTGACGAAGTGGCTGGAGATCTACGCGGCGCATGTGCACGGCCACGCCGAGCAGATTCGCATTGCGCGTGGCTCGCGGAGGAACAGTTAGTACAACAGAAAGCGCCTTCGAACGCGTTCGAAGGCGCTGACCCCCGGTTCCCACGATTTCGCGATGATTTCGGCGTCGACTCCTGCCTCGATCTGCTCCCGCAGTTCAGATGTTCCCGCCAGGATGTCGAAGGGCACCTTCTCGCGCTCGTACTCGTACGGCGGATCGCGCCAGTGGAACCGATCGAGATCGGCCGCGCGAAACGCGGCGACCAGCGCGACGCCGGTAAGCACCGGCCGAAAGGTACCGCGGTCGAGCACGTGAATCTGGCACCCGCCGCAGCACTGATACGCGTGCTTGTGAAAGGTCGGCTCAAAGAGGGCCGGCCGGAAATAGACGCCAGACAGCCGGCGACGGTTCATCTTCTCGACAAACCATTCGGCAGCTATTCCAGGCGCGCCGACGAGCTCAAACGGCCGCGTCGTCCCCCGTCCTTCCGATACGCTGGTGCCTTCAAACAGCACCGTGCCGGGATAGACGATCGCCGTGTCGAGTGTCGGCATGTTCGGTGACGGCATTACCCACGGCACTCCGCTGGCGTCGTGATACATCTCTCGCCGCCAGCCCTCCATCGCGACGACCTCGAGATCGGCGCCAATGCCAAAGTGCTCGTTGAAGAGCCGTGCAAGCTCGCCGATCGTCATGCCGTGGCGCATCGGGATCTGGTACTGTCCCACGAACGAATCAAATCCAGGCATCAGCATCGGGCCTTCAACAGAAGCGCCGCCAATCGGATTGGGTCGATCGCACACGATGGCCTTCACGCCGTGCCTACGGCAGGCGCGCAGGCAGTTCGCCATCGTGTAGATGTACGTGTAGATGCGCGTCCCGACGTCCTGCAGGTCGATGAGGAGAACATCGAGGTTGCCGAGCATCTGGGCCGTCGGCTCACGAGTCTCGCTGTAAAGCGAGTGCACCGGGACCTGCCGCCGCTCGTCTCGTGCGTGGCCGGTTTCGATCATGTTCTCCTGAAGATCCGATCGAAACCCATGCTGCGGTCCAAAAATGGCGCCGAGCTGCGCGCGTGGACGCGTGGCGACGCCGTCCACAATATGACCGAATCTGTTGTCGATCGACGCCGGGTTACAGACGACGCCTACGCGCTTGCCATCGAGCGCCGCCGAAGCAAGCAGACGTTCGGAACCGGGTCGAACAGACACGGCATCTAATTGTTTCATAGATGGGGTTTCACAACCTCTGCGGGAGGCCGTTCGGGCCCTCGACTTGCCGGTATCGTGGTCCGTGATAGACTATGCACTTCTGGTGGTCAGCCCCGCCTGCTTTGCCCGCGCCGAGAGTCAATCGAGCCTCAATCCTGACTCGTTCTCTCCTGAACGCCTCTGCTTAGCCGACGAGCTGCCACCGTCCGGGGGGGTGCTCGAGTAGCCCCGACCGTCCAGCCTACGCTCCACTCGAATGGCAGACGGGCGACGGCTAGGCTCGCCGAAGCGCCGCTAGCGCCAGGGCGGCAGGTCGGGCGCTCCCGAGCAGCGCGTTGAACTGCGCCGGTGGCTCGAAGGCGGTCCGCCCGGCGCGCAGAGGAGACGGTATGGGTCGAAGGCTTTACGTCGGGAATCTTCCGTACACCACGGGCGAGGCCGAGCTGCAGGAACTCTTTGGCCGCGCCGGAAACGTCGAATCGGTGCGCGTCATGCGCGACGCGGCCACCGGACGCGCGCGCGGCTTCGCGTTCGTCGAGATGTCGACCGACGAGGAAGCGCAGAAAGCCGCAACCGAGTTCAATCAATATGAGATGGGCGGGCGCAGCCTCACAGTCAACGAGGCGCGGCCTAAGCCTGAAGGTGGGTTTGGCGGTGGCGGTGGGTACGGCGGCAACCGAGGCGGCGGCGGGCGCCGCGAGCCGCGCTGGTAGGCGCATGAAAGCGTGGACGAAAGGCGATCGCGTCGTGCAGCCCACTTACGGGCTGGGTACGCTGGCTGAAGTCAACGAGCACCACACCGTGATCAACTTCGACGAGCACGGGCGCCGTGTGTTTGCGACCCGTCTCGTCATGCTGCAGGCGACGAGCGAGCCGGCGCCGGCCAAGGCGGCGCGCAAGCGAGCGACGAAGACGAAGGCGAAGACGAAGGCGAAGGCGAAGACGAAGGCGAAAGAGGCGAAAGCCTAAGATCGCTTTTCGTGATCGTCCGGCGCGGCCGTATTGGCAATGCCGAAAGTCGGGCCGTCTATCGCGCCTTCGAACATGCCTGGCGCCGTCAGGCCGGTGACGTGTTCGTGAAGAGCTTCAGCCCCTGTGTCGTACGGTCCGACTGAAGCCGGATACTATTACCTCGGAATGTAAAGGTTTCGTACCTTCGTATTTTCGTGGCCCTGTCGTTGGGAGCTCTCGGGAAGTGAAGTTCACCAGCCTGCGCTGTACGACGCTTTCGGTAGCTTGATGCGACCGTTTGGATCCACGTGCTTTGCGATCGTGTATCGCACGCGCTGGTTGTAGTCGAAGGGTCCGGACCCTGTCCCATTGACGGTCACTTTCGTCGGGTCGAGCCGGTCTCTTGCTCGCGCGGAGCTCGACGGTTCGGGTCCCCCCGTGCAAGTTCACCCTAATCTTGTTGAGGGTTCTTCTCTTCCCGTTGTCGGACGCAATCGCGACCTTGCGCGCCAGCTTGAACCAGAGCACCCAGTTGCCGCCCTTGATCTCGTGGACGTCGGTTCACGGAATCACGGCCTCGGGCCAGGCGGTCGGTCGATGCAACCGGCCAACACGCGACAGAACCGCTCGCGATCCGCCCCCGTGAACTTCGGCATCCCCATCGATTTCTCGGACGGCCCGGCGAGCTCGCCGTATAGATAGATCCGAACCGCCTGGCGGTCGAATGCCATCACCAAGGAGCTCTTCACGTCCACGTCGTACAGCGTGGCCCTCGCGGGTCGCACGTGGCGGGCCCGGCGATCGGAAGCTCACGCGCATCTCGCGGTTGTGAAGAAACGGAAAGAACCGAGCAGAACACCAGTAGCGGGTGCACACGAACTTCGACAGCGGGCGTGACATCGATGGCCTCCGCAACATGTACCACCATCGGGGGCAACCAACGTGCCAATAGCTCAGCTCGAGAACAGGCGTGATCCCGCGCTCCTCAGTGAACGGTGTAGGGCTCGCGTAGCGTGAAGGGTGCAATCTCTACGTCGAAATGGCTGCCGTCCTCGGCGACCATCTCGTAGGTGCCCCGCATGACGCCGGTCGAAGTCTTCAGGATGCATCTCGACGTGTACTGGAACGTCTCGGCCGGGGCCAGCACCGGCTGCTCGCCGACAACGCCCGGCCCGCGGTACTCGTCGGTGCGGCCGGCAGCGTCGGTGACGATCCAGTGCCGGCTGAGGAGCTTCACGGTGTCGCTGCTTTCGTTCGTGATACGGACCGTGTAGTGAAACAGCCACTGGTTCTGGAAGGGCTGTGAATGCTCCGGAACGTACTGCGACTCGACCTCGACACGTACGTCGTTGGTTACGGCCTCGGAAGTGGACGTGTGCCGCGACTGATCGTCGAACTCTGACATCAGCCCCTCGCGATGCTTCTACCTCTAGCATGATACCAACGCTCGTGGAGCGTATCCGCTGATTCAGTACCGCTCGGTAGACCCGCAGGTCGTGGCGCAGGACCCTAATCCTGCCTGTCGAGCGGGAGCGGGCCGGGCAGGTCGCTACGGCGGTCCCGAAATAGCGGATGCGCTCCACTCGTATTAGATGTCGGGTCTAAGGACCCGGGGCTACAGATGACGCCCATACACGTGATCCAGCCCGCGCGGCTGAAGCCTGGCGCGACAGCCCGGGTAACAACCCCACCGGTGACAGGGGGTCCTGCGATCCCTTTGAGAGCGGCCCGCCCGCCGATCCGCGGCAAGGCCCTCATTTTCTGGGACCTGAAAGTTCCCGGCAAGAAGAAGAAGCTCGACGCAATCGACACCGATCAGATCACTCCGGCCGACGACTGCATCTCGGAAAGCCTCGAGACGCTGGACGAACGCTGGAAGGCGGGCGCCTTCCGGTATCTGATGCCCGATGTTCGGCAGCGCGTGCATCGAGGCGAGACGTTTCTCATCGCGGGCGATCGATTCGCGATAGGCTCGTCGCGTGAAATGAGCCCGGCAGGCCTCAAGGGCGTCGCCGAGGAAGCCGGCCTGCAGATGGTGGTTGTCTGCGGGAACAATATGGGCGACATCTTCCGCAGGAGTGCGCTCAACCTTGGCCTCGAGGTCGTGCAAAGCCCTGAAGCGGTGGCCGACGCCCGCGACGGCGACGAGTTCAGCTTCGATCCAATCTCGAGGCATCTGACGAACGAGACGCAAGGGACCACGTACGAACCGGTGCCGCTCACGCCGAAAGAAGACGACATCCGAAGGACAGGCGGAATTTTCGCGCTGGGCCGGCGTGAGTTCCACGAGTCGATTGAAGCGATGCCGCGCATCGAATGGCCCGATCCCGAGCGCGCGCGGGGGATGACATCAACGGCACAGATCGTCTGGGCGCACCGCGTGGACAAGCAGGCCGAGGTGAAGTCGGGCGCGACGATCCGCGTGTACGCCGACTTGCTGCCCGCCTCCGACGGCACGGCGCCGTTCGCGATCCACACGTTCAACCAGATCACCGGCGGCGATACGATTTATCCGCGCCAGGCGGCGATTGCCAACGACCACTTCGTGTTTTCAGGCCGCGAGAACGACGAGAAGCAGACGGGTATCGCCCGCACCTTCGCGCGGCTGAACAGCCTGGAGAAGCCGTACTACGCCACACCGGGCGACGGCATCTTTCATTTCTATTTCCCCGAACAGGGTCTGGTGATGCCGGGCCAGTTCATCCCCGGCGCCGACTCGCACAGCCGGGCTTATGGCGCCTACGGCGCCGTCGGGATGGGCGTCGGATCGACGACGCTCGGGTTCGGATGGGCGACTGGGTACATCTACTTCACGCTGGCAAAGGCGAGGCGCGTCGTGTTTACAGGGGCGCTGCAGCCCTGGGTCGGCGGGAAGGACATCGTCCTCGAACTCCTCAGGCGCTGGGGAACGAAGCAGGCGCAGGGGATGTCGGTGGAGCTCGTGGACGCGAACAAGCAACTGTCTATCGCGTATCGCAACACAATCGCGAACATGATGGCGGAAGCCGAGGCGCTGAACGGCATCTTCGCGCCAGACGACCTGACAGACGCGTGGTATCGATCGAAGGGCATCACTGAGCTGCCGTATCCGCGCTTCGCTCCCGGCGTCGACGCTGCGTACGAGATCGACGAGACGATCGAGCTGACCGGCATCCAGCCGATGATTGCCAAGCCGTTCAGTCCCGGCAACGCGTTTTCTGCCGACGAAGTGGCGCGCGAGCGCATCACGTTCGATAAGGCGCTGATCGGGTCGTGCACCAACGGCAGCTACGACGATCTGTTGACTGCCGCGCTGGTGATTCGCGCGGCGCGGGCGCAAGGCGCCCGCGCCACGATGGACTTGGTCGTCTTCCCGGGCTCGGGCGGGGTCGGGCGGCAAATCGAGCGGCCCGACGCACGACTGGGCGGCGAGTCTGTCGCGGACGTCTTTCGATCGGTGAGCGGCCAGATCCGCCAGTCGTGGTGCGGCCCCTGCTTCGGTCAGGGCCGCGACGCGCTGCAGAAGGGACAGCGAGCGATCACGTCGTTTAATCGCAACTGGCAGAACCGCATGGGCGTCGGAGGCGAGGGATATCTGGCCAGCCCGGCGGTCGTTGCCGCGTCCGCGCTCGTCGGCTACATGGCGCCGCCAAGCGAGCTCGGTCTCAAGTGGGATCCGGAACAGTTCGGCGTGTAATCGGCCGGACGCGACCCTGAAAGGGTCACGCTACGATGATGTCGAAATAAGGTCCGACTCTCAACGCCAGATCGCCGCCAGCAGGGGCGTGCCGTTCGCGCGGCGGCACATTTTCCTCTACTGCGACGAGACGACCCCGAAACGTGCGACAAGGATCGCGGCCTTGCGGCGTGAGAGTTTCTCAAACGCCGGCTGAAGGAGCTTGGCCTATTCGAGTAGGGACAGGCGTGCCGCGGACGAAGGTCAATTGCTTCCGCATCTGCGAAGGCGGCCCGATCGCGGTCGTGTATCCCGAAGGCGCGTGGTGCGCCGGGTGCGACCCGCCCGTGCTGGAGCGCCTCATCCAGGAGCACCTGATTGGCGGCCGTCTCGTTGTCGAGCACCTCATCGAGCATCACCCGCTCACCGCCTGAGCACCGGCAATCCTGTATCCGCTGAATCCACTCGGCAATCGTACGCTGGATGTCGTCGTAGACGGCCGCCTGCGCGGCCGCGCCCACCTTGGGCACCTTGAACGAGTGGGTCACCACGTGAAGCGTGGAAGAAGGCGTAAGCCGAGACAGCACCGGCTCGAGCTCGACCGGCGTCCCGAAGCTGTCGCGGCTTCTCTGAACGAACAGCATCGGACGCCAGACGTCGGGAAGATGCCCGTCGCGGCTCTCGTCTGGACGACCTAGTGGATGCAGCGGATATCCGAGGAGGACGAGTCCGCTGATTGGATGGTCGCAGCCGGCAGCGGCGACATGCGTCGCGATCCGTCCACCCATCGACTTGCCGTCGATGAAAAGACAACGACGGGCGCTTTCCAGTTCCAGGGCCACGGATTCGACTACGGCGCGATGACACGATTTTAGGGCCGGCCGGCGATCGGGAATCCGCCGATGTTGTTCCGTGTAAAGAAAGTTGAACGTCACGGTGTTGACGCCGAGCGTCGAGAGCGCTCTTGCAAAGCTGGTCATAAATACGCTTCGCTGGCTGGCGCCGGCGCCGTGGGCGAGGATCAACGCTGCTCCGGCCGGCGGTTCACCCGTACGGTAGGCCAGCGCGGTGACCGAAGAGGTCTTGTCGAGTCGAACGGCGAGCTCGCTCAGGTGGTTCAAACGCTTCCTGTGCTTCCACGTGAGTCTTCAAGTGGCTGGTCACTGACAGCGCACCAAACTTCGTGGCGAGCGCTCGCGCAAGCTGGCGGTCCACTTCGCTCAACACGATCCCTGTCAGCGTAACGTGGCTGTGCTCGACGATGATGTGAATCGGCGGGCTTGGCATGATGGCGTAGTTCCAGAAGTTGACGTTGCCATAAATCGCTCTGGCGATCCGCTGGCGGAGGTCGTCGTCGAACCTTGAAACCGGGAGAACGGTGATCTGGTCCAGCACCATCCGCACGCCGTCGACGCGGCTGACCCGCCACTCGATTTCGTCCCGCTTGTACCCCATCGTCACCTTGCCATGAGGGTGATAACGCCGTCCCGAACACCCGCGACGATGTCGTCGAAGATCGTGAGGTGCGGGTATGCATTCACGGCGGCCCACACGTCGTCCAGAATTCGAAGATCCTTTCGGTTGGGACCGGCCGCCCCGGCGGTGGCTGCCGACAGGAGGAGCACGGCGGTCAAGGGCAACACCTTTGTTGAACATGGTGCTGCTGCTTCCGGAGGCGAGGCACGCTCGGAAACTGGCAAATACGATGCCAACACGAGGCAGGCCGAATTGGCGGCGCCACATCTCTTCGACGATGCGCAAGATTGGCCTTGCTGGATTCGGCTGTCATCCTGCGAGCCTGCCGAACAGGACGACCGTCCCGATCCCCGACAGAATGAGGAGCACCTGGCGCGCGGCATTGGAATCGATCTGCCGGCGATGAAGATCGGGAATCAGGTCCGACATCGCGATATAGAGGAGGCTGGCCGACGACAGTGCGAGAATGACCGGACGTATGCCGGGCAGCACACCGACTGCGGCGTACGCCACAAGCGCGCCCGCAATGCCCGACGCGCCCGAGAGCACGTTCAGCATCAGCGCGCGTCTGCGGCTGTATCCAGCGGCGAGGAGAATCGCCACGTCGCCGACCTCCTGGGGAATTTCGTGGGCCGCGACCGCAATCGCGGTATTCACACCGAGCGGTACCGAGGTGAGCACCGCGGTGCACACGGTTGCGCCGTCGATGAAATTGTGAAACGCATCGCCGAGTATGACGAGGGGCGCCGCTGCCTCCTGCCCGTGGTAGTCGTCAGCGTGGTAGTGTCTCAGCAGGACCAGCTTCTCGAGAATGAAGAAGGCCAGGATGCCGGCGAGCAGCGTGCTCAGCGCTTCCACCGGCGTCATAGTCTCGAGCGCCTCGGGCAATAGCGCTAGCAGCGCCACGCCCAGGAGCGCGCCGACGGCGTAGCTCACCAGCCACGGCAGGAGCCGCGTACGGATTCTGGCGGTGAACAGCAGCAGGGACGAAGCCAGAAGGAGGCCGCCGAAGCTGCCGAGGAGGGTGAGTCCGAGCGCCGTGGCGAGTAAAGGCACGCGTCAGTCAGCACTCGCGATGTAGCCGCGGCGCGCGCGCACCCAGTAGGCGCAGTTCCGTAGCTCGACCTTGATCGCATGCCAGCGGCCATCTTTCTTCTCGCCGGTGGGGTAGCCCAGATAGTACTGCTGACTGAGCTCGTTCGCGATGCTGGACGTGGCCGGATCCAAGTCTCTGCCGCTACGAATGATCTCGGTGCGGCTGCCGCTGTCGTCGGTGAGGTCGCGCAGCGCGGCCACGTTCACGCGCTCGTTCCCGTTCCACGTTCCCGGCCATCCTGGCACGGAGATCTGCAGCCGCCCTGGCCAGCGGATGGGGGGAAATGGCATCGGAATCGGCACCCTCTGGGGCCGCCGTGGGATCGGCTGCGGCCGTACCCGCAACCGCCGCTCGGCATCGATCCCAATCGCGTAGACGAGCACCTCGCTCTCTCGCACGATCTGCTTCAGATCGTAAATGGCCGTGTGGCTCGACGTGTCGTTACCGTCGGAAATCAGCACGAGCGCTTTCTTCAGGTTTCCGCCGGTCTCTGCAAAGGGGACGGCTTCTGCGACGGCATCGTACATAGCGGTGGCACCGTCGGGGTTGGCGCGATTGAGGGCACGTGACAAGAGTCGTCTGTCGCTCGTCCAGTCTTGGAGAAGGGCGGGACTATCGTTGAAGCGATACAGAAACAGTTCGTCCCGCTCGTCGAGGAGCTCATCGAAGAATCGCCGTAATGTGGCCTTCGCCGCCTGAATCTTCTCGCCCTCCATGCTGTCGCTCGTGTCGAGGACGATCCCGAGGCTCACCGGCCCCCGTTCGGCGCCAAAGTGCGTGACCGTCTGAAGCTCGTTGTCTTCGTAAACGACGAAATCTTCCTGACGAAGACCCGGGACGAAACGGCCGCTCCTGTCCGTCACCGTGGCCGTGACGTTGATCAACTCGACGCCCGTCTTGAATCGAAAGGAGTCCTCTTGATCGGCCGGCTGGCCGGCCGGTGCCTGCCGACTCAGCAGCGAGACGCCCGCAAGGAAGGCGCCTGCGACGCCCGCAGCTGCCCTGAAGCGCAAGACTGTTGCCATGGCCGACCAAGATCCTTCCCTACGCAAGGTTCTTGCCGCGGGTGACTCGAAAAGTGATACTGGCGGCCACCCGTCTTTCGGTCATCTCAGGTGGACAACCTCGCCGACCGACTGCCAAGCCGCCAGGCCGGACTGTGCTCGGAGCGAGACAAGAGTGTCCCCTGCCGGGTCCGGCACCGTGGCAGTGCCGGTGTCAGCCTGGTTTCTTCACCTCGACCGCCGACATCTCCTCGATGAACTGAACGATCGCCGAGTGATCCAGGTCGCCCTTGCCCTTGTTCATCAGTGCCACCAGCATGTTCTGGACGGCGCTCGTCAGGAGGTATGGCTTCAGTCAGCTGAGCCCGCCTTCACTTGTTCCTGCCGGTTTGTATTCGCATCCGATCCATCCCGTGTATCCAAGCCGGTCAATCAGGTCGAACAGAAACGCGAAGTTGGCGTCGCGCGTGCCTGGCTCGTGACGGCCGAGCGGATCGGCGACTCGCACGTGCGCAGTCAGCGGAAGGTGACGCTCGAGAGTGGTGGCGAGGTCGCCCTCCATGACTTGCATGCGGTAGATGTCGTACTGGAGAAAGAATTGTCCGAGCTGAGCTCTGCCATGATCTCCAGCGCATGCTTCGTGTGGTTCAGGAAGAAACACGGAATGTCGTGCGTGCTGATCGGCTCGATGAGCAGCTTGATGCCGGCTGCCTTCAGCCGGCGGGCTGCCATGTACAGGCCTTCGACAAACGTCGCGCGAACCCGCGCGAGATCGACGCCCGTAGGAGCGATGCCAGCCAGGCGATTCACGCGCGTGCATCCAAGGGCTGTGACGTGCTCGAGCGCCCGGTCGACACCGGTGCCAAACTCGGCGGTCCGGTCCGGGTGACACGCGATGCTGTGTGGTCGGCGTCCCAGTTGCCGGCCGGCAGGTTACGCAGCACCTGGGTGAGGCTCCTCATCGAGCAGGGTTCTGACTTGCCGACGATCGTAATCGTACGGGAAAAGATATCCGGCGCCGGCGAAGCTCGCCCGAGCGGCCGCGCCAAATCGGTTCCCGAAACAGACTTCGCCGAAGAGCATCGTCAAGTTGGCGGAGAATGGCGGCATCGGTTACGTCTTCGGTTTCAGGCCTTCAAAAAAAATCAGGCCTTCGCGCTCCGCCAGCGTCCGCACCAATTTGAATCCGTCGGCCTGAAGGGTGAGCGTCGGATCGAGCCTCGGTTTGCCCTGCGCGCGCGAGAAGAACGCGCCGAGTCCGCCGCGGGCAGCGGCGCCAATCACCAGCACGCGGCCACCAGGGCGCAGGATCCGCAGGACCTCGCGCGTGGTCGCGACACGATCTTCGGCTGGCATTCCCCCAAGCAACCCCGACGTGTCGTCGATGACCACGAGATCGAAGCCGCCGGTTTCGGCCGGCAGCCGCGTTGGAGGCGCGACGTTGAGGTCGATGAGTACACCAGCCTGCGACGTCCCCTTACGAGCGCGCGTCGCTGAGGGTTCATCCGGCACGATCGCGACGGCGCGGCCCGAAAGGCCGACCTTGCCGGCCACCGCCGCCAGCCGGCCGCCGTGGGCGCAGCCGATCTGCGCGACGGCATATCCCATCTTCACGCCCGCCATGCCGACAACGAGGGCATGCGGGTTGTCGCGGAGGCGGAAAGACAGCATGAGTAGTGATGATATAGTTTTTTCCCGTGCTGGTGTCTACACCTGCTGAAATCGCCCCCGCGCGTGGGAAGCTGGGCGTGCTCCTGGTCGGCCTGGGCGCCGTCAGCACCACGACGATCGCCGGCGTGCTCGCCATTCAAAAGGGCTTGGCCAAACCCATCGGCTCCCTGACGCAGATGGGCACGATCCGTCTCGGCAAGCGGACGGAAGGGCGCTCGCCGAAAATCAGCGAGGTCGTCTCGCTGTCGTCGCTCCACGATCTTGTGTTCGGCGGCTGGGACATCTTTGAGGACGACTGCTACGCTGCGGCGCGCACGGCGGGCGTCATCGAGCCGTCGCTGCTCGCCCAGGTTCGTCCCGAGCTCGAGCGGATCCGGCCGTGGCCGGCAGTGTTCGATCAGCGGTACGTGAAGCGACTCAATGGCCCGAACGTCAAGAAGGGCACGAACAAGCGGGATCTCGCCGAGCAGGTCGTCGCCGACATGCGCCGCTTCAAGTCGGATCATAAGCTGGATCGGCTCGTCATGATCTGGTGCGGCAGCACCGAGGTGTTCATGACCGAGTCGCCCGCCCACGCGACGCTCGAGGGCTTTGAGCGGGCTCTGGAGCAGAACGATCCGTCGATCGCGTCGAGCATGGTCTACGCCTACGCGGCCATCCGCGAAGGCATTCCGTACGCGAACGCGGCACCGAACCTCACGGCCGACATTCCCGCGCTCGTCCGCCTTGCCGCGACGACCAAGGTCCCGCTCGCGGGCAAGGATCTCAAGACCGGCCAGACGCTCATCAAGACGATCATCGCACCGGGCCTGAAGGCGCGGCTACTCGGCGTGCGAGGGTGGTACTCGACCAACATCCTCGGCAACCGAGACGGCGAGGTGCTCGACGATCCAGAATCGTTCAAGACGAAGGAAGAGAGCAAGAAGTCGGTGCTCGACTACATCCTCCAGCCCCAGCTCTATCCCGATCTGTACCAGGATCTGTGCCATGTTGTGCGCATCAACTACTACCCTCCGCGCGGCGACAACAAGGAAGGCTGGGACAACATCGATCTGGTGGGCTGGCTCGGGTACCCGATGCAGCTCAAGATCAACTTTCTCTGTCGTGACAGCATTCTGGCGGCGCCGATCGTGCTCGACGTGGCGCTCTTCCTGGATCTGGCCGGGCGGGCGGGCATGTACGGCGTCCAGGAATGGCTGTCATTCTACTTTAAGAGCCCCATTCACGCGCCGGGCCTCTACCCAGAACACGATCTGTTCATCCAGTTGATGAAGCTCAAGAACACGCTGCGCTTCCTGAAAGGCGAGGAGCTCATCACGCACCTGGAACGCGAGTACTACGACTAGCTGAATCGTCCTGCTTCCCAGATCTTTACACCGCTTCACGGCTCCGGTCCGCTGTTCCGCGCTATCGAGAAACGATCCAGCATCCGAAAATGGAGATGTGAAGTATCTTCCCCATTTGGCGGGCGTTGTGTGCCTCATGTCGGCCGCCGCGATGCACGCTCAGACGCTGGCGCAAGGGCAGTTGCCACTGCTGCCGCTCGTCCAACTCGACGAGCGCGCGCTCGCGGCGGATCTCGACAACCGCGCTTTCATGCTCACCTTCGCGCGGCCGGTGCCGATTCGCGACCTGCTCCTGATGCTCGTCCGGGGTACGTCGCTCAGCGTCGTACCCGATCCAGCGATCAACGGCACGTTCGTCGGCGAGCTGAAGAATGTCACCGTCCGTCTGGCGCTCGGACTGATTCTGCCGCCTCTCGGGCTTGACTACGCAGTGGATGGTGGCTTCGGACGCGTGTTTCGGCGCGAACCCGAGACCCGAATCTTCGACATCAACTCCCTCGCGACGTCCCGGACAGCCAGTTCGAGCGTCGGCGGCACCTCGCTTGGTGGCAGTTCGGCGGCCGTCTCCAGTACGACGACCACTGATTTCTTCGCCGACGTCACCAAGGGCGTACAGATGCCCAGGCCACCCTCAACGTCGATCGCAAGGCGGGGCTGCTCCAAGTGACCGACTTTCCGGAACACCTCGACCGTGTGGGGTTCTACCTCGACTCGGTCCACGACCGCGTGCACCGACAGGTTCAAATCGACGCGCGCGTCGTCGAAGTCGAGCTGAGCGACCCGAACGCCCAGTCGCTCGATTGGACGGCGCTGGTACAGAGCGGCATCGATCCGGGCTCCCCGTCCGGATCGCGGCCAAATGTCAGCGGCCTGCGCGTCGCCGACGTAAAGCAGTTCCTGGCCGCGCTGGCGGCGCAAGGCCGAGTATCGGTTCTCGCGCGCCCGAGCGTGCTCACGCTGAACAACGAGCCGGCCCTTCTGCGAGCAACGTCGCAGTCGGCGGCGACGCCCGGTGAAGGCTCCCGCGAGGACGGCGTCACGCTGGCCGTGACCCCGTAGATCGCCAGCGAGGGTGTCGTCACCTTGAGTGTCAGTCCCATCGTCACTGTTCAAGAGGCCGACGAACGGGACAGGGCGCCTGGCGCGACCTCAATTCGAGAGATCGATACGCTGACGCGGATCGCGAACGGCGAGACGCTCGTCCTTGCCGGATTCACCCGCGAGCGCGAGACGCGCGAGCGCCAGCGGGGTAGATGGTTTGGTCGCTCGACGGTCGTCATCCGGAGGCGCGTGGAGCTCGTCATCCTAGTGACACCGAAAATCCTGAGCCCGGTTGGCATCGATTAATCGGTAGTGCAGTGCAGTAGTGCAGGACTTCAGTCCTGCACACAACTTATGTACGAAACCTATTACGGGTTCACCGAGAGGCCCTTCAGCCTCACGCCGGACCCGAAGTATCTCTACCGAAGCCAATCGCACGCCAACGCGTTCGAGCTGCTCGAGTACGCGATCCGCCGCCGAGAGGGCTTCGTGGTCATCACGGGCGATATCGGAACTGGCAAGACGACGCTGTGCCGGGCGTTGCTCGAACAGATCGATCGGGCCACGTTCATGGCGCTGGTTTTGAATCCGTTTCTTTCTGAAGAGGATCTACTGAAGCGGATCCTGCTGGATTTCGGTGTCATCTCGCGCGAGGACATGAAGGGCGGGCGGCTCACGGGAGTCACCAAGCAGGAGTTGATCGACGCACTCTACGATTTTCTGCTGGGTCTCATCCCCCTGAACGCGAGCGCGGTCCTCATCATCGACGAAGCGCAGAACCTGCCGCTCCAGTTGCTCGAACAGATCCGGATCCTGTCGAACCTCGAAACAGACAAGGAAAAGCTCCTGCAAACCATTCTCGTGGGGCAGTCGAACCTGCGTACGCTGCTCAGGTCGCCCGAGCTGCGTCAGCTCGACCAGTGCATTTCGATCCGCTACGAACTGAAGCCGCTCGACGAAGAAACCGTGGCCGCCTACGTCGCGCACCGTCTGACGATTGCCGGAGGCTCGGCGTCGGTGGCCTTCACCTCGAAAGCGGTCGCGCGCGTGCATCGGTTTTCGGGGGGGGGGCATTCCGCGGCTCATCAACCTGATTTGCGATCGTGCCCTGCTCGCGGCCTTTTCGGTTCAGGCGAACCGCGTCACGCCCGACATGGTTGAGCACGCTGCCAGCAGCCTCGAGCTTCAGCCGTCTCTCATACCGCGATTCCCGTGGCTGACGCGTCGCGCGTCGCTTTTCGTGGGCGCGATGGTCGTGTTGCTGGCATCCGTATTTGCCGTCGGCGTGACGACGCTCTTCTACCAGTGGTTTGGCGTCGATACCCTACAGGCCAACGCGCGGGCCGAAGCCGTCGTGCCGGCCAGCTCTTCTGAAGCGGCCCCGGACATTCAGGCCGGGCCGGCCCTTGGGGTACGCCGCGATCGTCGCCTGCCGGCCGACACCGCGCTCACGATTGTCGCGGCCTCCTATCGGGCGACGCAGGAATCAGACCAGGCGATCGGTGCGCTGACCGACTGGCTGGACGCTTCTGGCTACGGCGTTTACTACGCCCAGGTCGACTTGGGGCCCGAGGGTCGGTGGCAACGCGTGCTCGCTGGCGCTTACACTGATGGTGACCTCGCGGCGGCCGAGGCGAAGCGGTTGAAGGCGGCCGCGCCCGAGCTCGACCCACAAGTCGTGACCGCGGCACTCGCGATAGGATCGAGACGGTGAGTTTGATACTGGACGCGCTCCGCCGGAGGGCGGGGCGCGACGCTGCAAGCGAGGGCGAAAGCGACGCGCGAGCCGACAACGTGCTCGCGACGCTGGGGTATCCGCGCGGGAGCGATCGCCAAGGTCTGACGGTAAAGCGGCTGCTGGTCTACGGCACCGCGGCGGTTGCGCTCGGATTCCTCGGTGTTGGAGTGCCCGTCTGCCTGATGGGTCGTCGGCCGCCGGTCCTATCGGTTGCCTCCGTGCGCGTGCCCGTCCAGCGTCCGGCGCCTCTGCCGCTGGCTGGATCGAGCGCTCCTTCAGCGCTGCCAGCCGTGCTTCCCGTCGGCTCAGGTCTGCCTCCAATGGCGTCACCGAAACCGGCCCCGCCGCCGTCGATCTCGACTGAGCCGCCAAGTCCGACCACAGCGCCGCCTCCGGTGTTGCCGCCGCGACCGGCCGCTCCTGTCGCGCCGCCGTCGACTGCAACCTCGAGCTTTCGACCTCCGAGCGCCGTTCCGGCCCCCCGCTTCGACTCGAGCTGCGGCGTCTCCGCCCGCGCCGAGTCCGCGGGCATCGGCGCCAGCCGCGAAGCCGTCAGCGCCGCCAGTGGTGGCATCGACCTCGGCGCCGCCGACCGATCATTTCGGGCTCGCGCTGTACTACCATCGCGTTGGCGACTTCAATAATGCCGATGTTCTTCGCCACAGTCGTGGCTTTGATCCCGAACCCCTGGAGTCGCTCGCTCACCTTCGCCTTGAGAATCTCGCCGATATTCACTTCCGCGATGCGCACGTGACCGTGGGCGTCGCGCTCGACCTCCTGCAGCCCTTTGAGGTCTTCCGCCGCCACGTCGAGGATGACGCCTTCGGCGATGATCGCCACGCCGTCACGACGTCCGTAGCTCAGGCGCTTGATGATGGCGCCGACCAGCGTGTCGACGATAGCCTTGAGCCGGATTGGCTTCGGGAATTCCTCCGAGATGAGCATCAGCGTCGCTCCTGCCGCTTTCCCGATGCCCAGCGCCAGATGTCCGGCCTTGCGCCCCATCGTGATCACGAAATACCAGCGCGAGGTCGTCTTCGTATCGACCATCAGGTTCTTGATAATATCCACGCCGTAGTGGCGCGCCGTCTGGAATCAGAACGTGTCGACGTGGGGCGGCAGGTCGAGATCGTTGTCGATCGTTTTCGGGACATGAACTACCAAGATGCGGCCCGCGGCGCGCTGCTCGAGCTTCATCGCCGAGTACGCCGTGTCGTGGCCGCCGATCGTGATGAGCTGCGAGACGTTCAGCCGCAATAGCGAATTGACGGTGTTCTCGAGATGCGTCGGACTGGTCGTCTGGTTTGCGCGCGAGATGCCGATGTGAGATCCGCCCCGGAAATGTATGCGGCTGACGGCGTCGATCGTCAGCGGCATCGCATGGTCGATAGCGCCCTGCATGATCCACTCGAACCCGTCGCGCAGCCGAACCACCTCGATGCCTTCGAGACGCGCACGGATTGTCGCCGCACCGATCACGCTGTTGATCCAGGGGGCGGGGCCTCCGCCGACGAGGATCGCGAGATTCTTGTGGTGTTCCACGCAGTCATGATAGCGGACGCTAGCCCGCTCGGTTCGGCCAGAACAGGCTGGTTGTTGATCCGACGGGTCGCGAGTAGGCTGTGGGAGCCAAGGAGGGACTTCATGGCAGACACGATTCGAGTCGTTGAATATTTCTACGTGATCGGGTCCGACAAACCTGGGGAAGGCGCGCGCATTCTTGGCACCGTGAAGGAGGCGAACGTCAACCTGCTGGCGTTTTCGGCGTTCCCGCAGGGGCGGCGGACCCAGTTCGACTTCATTCCCGCCGACCCAGCGGCGTTCAGGGAGGCCGCCAAGCGCGCGAAGTGGAAGCTGATCGGTCCCAAGCGGGGGTTCCTTGTCTCGGGCGACGATCGCGTCGGCGCCGTCGCTTTGTTGCTCGAGCGCCTCGGCGCCGCGAAGATCAATGTAACGGCCATCGACGCCGTCTGCGCCGACGGACGCTACGGCGCCATCCTCTGGGTGGCTGCCAGAGACGTCAAGAAGTCCGCGGCCCTTCTGGGCGCCCTGTAGTCGATTCGACGGAACTGTGGTCTAATCTCGTCAGGATCCCGGCAGGAGGAGACCAGTGCAGTACCTCATCGTTGCCGTTGGAATCGCCGCCTTCGCCCTGGCGAATCGTGCCGAGCCGCGGCCGCAGAGCCAGACCTCTGACGCCGAGCTGCATGCTCATGTGCGGATGGGACGATCGAGGTGATGTCGGGCATGCATGATCACGACGGCGATCCTCTTCTAGCACGCCGGCGTAAGGAGAACAGGAGTTATGGCGGTTGAACGCGGAACCGAATCAAGCGAAGTGCAGATTGCCGTCCATTGGAAGGAGGAAGCCTACGTTCTTCCACCCGCACAGTTCATCGGGCAGGCGAACCTTGTCGATGCCGCCGTTTGGGAGCAGTTCCGCGAGAAGAATTTCCCGGAGTGCTTCAGAGAATACGCCGACATGCTCGACTGGTCTCGGTACTGGCACACCACGCTCGATACCAGCGACCCGCCGTTCTGGAAATGGTTTGTCGGCGGAAAGCTCAATGCCTGCTACAACTGCGTGGACCGGCATCTGGCGACGCACAAGAACAAGGCTGCGCTTCTCTTTGTGCCCGAACCAGAGGATGAGCCGATTCATGCGGTCACGTACCAGGAACTGTTCACCCGAGTGAATGAGATCGCGGCGGTGCTCCGCGACTTCTGCGGTTTGAAGGCTGGCGATCGCGTCACGATTCATATGCCAATGGTTCCGGAGCTGCCAATCACGATGCTGGCCTGCGCGCGGCTGGGCATTATCCACTCGGTGGTCTTCGGCGGGTTCAGCGGCGAGGCCGCGGGCCTTCGGGCCGCCGACTCGGGAAGCCGGGTGATGATTTACACCGACGGCTACTACCGGAACGGAAAAATCGTCGATCACAAGCAGAGTGCCGACGTGGCGGTGGAATGTGCCCGGAAGGAAGGCCAGAAGGTCGAGAAAGTCCTCGTGTGGCGTCGCCACTACGGTCGGTGCCTCTCGGCGAGGCCGATGGTACAGGGTCGGGACTATTTCATGGACGAGGTGTTAAAGGATGTCAGGCGCGCGAAGGTCGATCCGGTTCCGATGGACGCAGAAGACCCCCTCTTCTTGATGTACACAAGCGGAACGACTGGTAAGCCGAAGGGCTGTCAACATAGCACCGGCGGCTACCTCGCCTACGTCACCGGAACCGCCAGATACTACCAGGACATTCGTCCCGAGGACGTTTACTGGTGCATGGCGGATATCGGCTGGATCACCGGCCACTCCTACATCGTCTATGGCCCGCTGGCTTTGGCCGCCACCAGCGTCATCTATGAGGGCGTGCCCAACTGGCCGGACCCAGGACGACCCTGGCGGATCGCGGAACAGCTCGACGTCAACATCTTCCACACCTCGCCGACGGCGATTCGCATGCTGCGAAAGACCGGTCCCGATGAGCCCAAGAAGTATAAATACCGCTTCAAGCACATGACGACAGTCGGCGAGCCCATCGAGCCCGAGGCCTGGCGCTGGTATCACGAGGTCGTCGGCCAGGGTGAGGCAGTCATCGTGGACACGTGGTGGCAGACGGAAACTGGCGGGTTCCTCTGTACGACGAAGCCTGCTCTCGATCCAATGAAGCCGGGGAGCGCAGGACCACCTGCGCTTGGCATCTACCCCACGATCTATGACGAGCAAGGCAAGGAGGTTCCAGCCGGTTCCGGCAAGGCGGGAAACATCTGCATTCGGAACCCCTGGCCCGGAATCATGCAGACCATCTGGGGCGACAGGGACCGCTTTGTGAATCAGTACTATCGAAAGTACTGCAGGAACCCGGAAAGCAAGGACTGGCGGGACTGGCCCTACTTTGCCGCGGATGGAGCGGTGCTTGCTGCCGACGGCTACTATCGCATCCTGGGCCGCGTCGACGATGTGATCAATGTGGCTGGCCACCGGCTGGGGACCAAGGAGCTCGAGTCGGCCTGTCTCACGGTTCAGGCGGTGGCTGAGGCCGCGGTTGTCCCGGTGGCAGACGAGGTCAAGGGTCGGGTGCCCGCTGTCTATGTTTCCTTGAAGCCAGGCGCCTACAATCCGCAGCGGGTCTCGGCCGAGGTTGTCTCGACTATCGAGACAATGATTGGAAAGATCGCGCGCCCAAAGGCGGTTCATGTCGTTCCGGACCTGCCGAAGACTCGATCGGGGAAGATCATGCGACGCGTGCTCGCGGCGATCTCGAACCACATGGATACGGGCGATGTGACGACCCTTGCCAACCCGGATGTGGTGGAGATGATTCGGGAGGAGGTCCAGGGAAAAGATCCCGTCGTGCTGAAAGAAGGCCCGGACGACCTCAAGCGATTCGGCGAGAACGAGTAGACACTACGGGGCCGCCCGGGTTCCCGAATAGCCTTCCACGCGCTCGACGCGGTTGCGTCCCAGTCGCT
Source organism: Vicinamibacterales bacterium (assembly GCA_965197865.1). GTDB lineage: Bacteria > Acidobacteriota > Vicinamibacteria > Vicinamibacterales > CAVVIG01 > CBDANZ01. The sequence continues at coordinate 616,657 of CBDANZ010000003.1, read as the reverse complement.
TCGCGCGTTCGACGACCGCTTCGGCGTCGGCCATCAGGCGATCCGGATCGATTACGTCGCCGACGTTCACCTGCACGTGGATCACCGCTGCGCTCAGCGTGACGCGGCACGCGAAGATTCAATTGCCGTCCTGCTCAACGGCCCGCTCTACACTGTAGAGTTGATCCACGGTCCATTGTGCTCCTGAAGAACTACTACGAGCTCCTGGGAATTCACCCGACCGGGACTAGTCGGCAAGTTCGTGTCGCGTGTGGACGCGGCAGCCGTGGCCGAGGCCTGGACGCAGGCCGGCAAGTGGAACGTGCCGCCAGGGAAAGACATCTGCGTCGTCCTTATGGGTACCTCCGTCGCGCCGCAGCGCGAGCTGGCCGACGCCATTGCGGAGCAGAGACGCTGGCCCCCGCGCGGGGGGTAGGTGACCTTGATTCCGGTCAACGCCAGCCACTGAGATGCGCACATGCCGGTGGACGCGCCGGGCGTCGCCAAGGACCTCCTCGCGCGGCTGCGAGTGCGTCGATAGCGCCTGCGACCACGGGAGAAATGATGATGATGATGCCAGGAACGTTCGATCGCGTCCGCTCGTCCCTTCGGTAGAAGCGATGGCACTCATCGAAACGTTCGACCTGTGGAAAACATACGTGATGGGATCCGATGAGATCCACGCGCTGAGCGGCGTGTCGATTCAAATCGAGCGCGGCGAGTACGTTGCGATCATAGGGCCGTCTGGCTCCGGCAAGTCCACGCTCATGAACCTGATCGGGTGTCTGGATACGCCGACCAAGGGATCGTATCTGCTCAGCGGCCAAGAGGTCGGCCGGATGAACGATAACGAGCTGGCGCGGATCCGGAACGAGGAGGTCGGGTTTGTTTTCCAGACCTTCAATCTGTTGCCCCGAGCGACGGCGCTTCGCAACGTTGAGCTGCCGCTCGTGTATTCTGGCGCCCCTGCCAAGGACCGTGACGAGCGTGCTCGCGCCGCGCTCGAGAAAGTGGATCTCACGGACCGCATGAATCATCATCCGAACGAGCTCTCGGGCGGTCAGCGCCAGCGCGTCGCGATCGCGCGCGCGCTCGTCAACAACCCGTCGATTCTTCTGGCTGACGAGCCGACCGGCAATCTCGACTCGAAGACCGGTCAGGAAATCATGGGAGTCTTCGAGCGCCTACACACAGCCGGCAATACCATCCTACTGGTGACGCACGAGGCCGATGTTGCGGCGTACGCCTATCGCGCCATCTACCTTCGCGACGGCCGGGTCGAAAACGACGTCCGCCGGGTGGCGTAGACATTCGACGCAAGCCTGACGGTACATTCGCTGCGTGCGCCGCTTCCCCTGGCGGATCGCGCCCTGCTACTTCGCGCTCACGCTGACGCTCGCCTACCCCTCAGCCTCGATCCGGCTGGCCCCGTGACGGCGGCCGTTCCCGACACCGACTTGCCATATATGGACGCTCGCGTGGAAGGCACACGTGTTCACCCATCAGCGGCTGTCGATCTTCGATGCGAACATCTACGACACGCAGGCGCGCACGCTGGCCTCTTCAGAGAACCTGATTGGCGGTTCGCTCTTTGCGGAGGGGTCGTGTGGTTGACGGGAAATCCGGTGCTCGCGCTCAACTTGAAGACCTGCGCTACACACCTCAACGCAAGGCGCCTTCCGGAATTAGACCGCTGCCCAGTGCCGCCGGGCGTGCCGGTCCCCGAGTCGGTGGATGATGAGCGGCTCCTCGACGATGTTCCGCGTGCGCATGCGTGGGTTGAGCGATGAGTACGGATCCTGGAAGACGATCTGGATGTCGCGGCGCGCCTCGTGCAGACGTCGCCGAGAAAAGACAAGCACCTCCTCGCTGCGAAACAACACCGATCCCGCGGTTGGATCGATGAGCCGCAGAAGGCAGCGGCCGGTCGTCGTTTGTTCCGCAGCCCGACTCGCCGACCAGTCCCAGCGTCTCACCCGCGCGAACCTTAAAGCTGATGTCGTCAACGGCTGCCGCTGGACCCGACGGCAGATCGAAGACGGTGATCAGATGGGACACTTCCAGTATCCTCAAATCCTGGAGTCCTCAAATTGCACTGGTCTCTTCATACTCATGGAACACCGATCGCATTGCGTCGGCGATCTCGCCGACCGTGGCCTTTTCTTCAACCGCGGCGATGATGGGCGGGACGAGGTTGCCGCCGTCCCGGGCTGCCGACGACACTGCGGCGAGCGACCGCTGCCAAGCGTCCACGCTCCGGCTAGTCCGCACGGCTCGGACCCGCTCGATCTGACGCCGCTCGGCTTCCGGATCGATTTGAAAAACAGCCTGCGATGCGGGCGGCTGCGGCGGAGGGGGGTGCCCTTGGTCCTCGCTCCCTTGGATGGGCTCAGGGCGATCGCGGTCGCTAAACCGATTGACGCCGACCACGATGGCCTCGCCCGCGTCGATTGCCAATTGCGCGCGGTAGGCAGACTCTTGAATCTGCCGCTGGATGAATCCGGCCTCGATGGCCGTGAGCGTTCCGCCCAGTCCGTCTATGCGCGCGAGCAGGGCCTCAGCCTGCCGTTCGATGTCGTCGGTCAGCTTCTCGACGGCGAATGCGCCGCCCACGGGATCAACCGTATTCGCGACGCCCGTTTCCGCCGCGATGATCTGCTGCGTCCTGAGCGCCAGACGCGCCGACTCTTCGGTCGGGAGCGCCAACGCCTCGTCGCGGGCGTTGCAGTGGAGCGACTGCGTACCGCCGAGGACGGCGGCCATCGCCTGCAGCGCCACGCGGACGATGTTGTTGTCGGGCTGCTGGGCGGTCAGCGTGCTGCCGGCCGTCTGCGTATGAAAGCGAAGCTGCTGGGCCCTCGGGTTCGTCGCGCCGAAGCGATTCCGCATAATCCGTGCCCACAGGCGGCGCGCCGCCCGAAACTTCGCAATCTCCTCGAGAAAGTCGTTGTGCGCGTTGAAGAAAAAGGAGAGGCGCTGGCCGAACTGGTTGACGTCGAGGCCTGCCTCGATGGCGGCCTGCACGTAAGCGATCGCATGGCCAAAGGTGAACGCCACTTCCTGAACCGCGGTCGATCCCGCTTCGCGAATGTGATAGCCGCTGATCGAAATGGTGTTCCAGTTGGGGAGCTCCCGCGCGCAGAATGCAAAAATGTCGGTGACGATCCGCAGCGATGCGCGCGGCGGATAAATGTAAGTGCCGCGTGCCACGTACTCCTTGAGGATGTCGTTCTGGATCGTGCCCGACAGCTTCGAGAACGGCACGTGCTGGCGCCGTGCGACCGCCACGTAAAGGGCCAGCAGGATGACCGCCGTGGCATTGATTGTCATCGACGTGGACACACGGTGGAGCGGGATCTCGTCGAAGAGTGTCGCCATGTCCTCGATCGAGTCGATCGCCACGCCGACCCTGCCCACCTCTCCGGCGGCCAGCGGGTGGTCCGAGTCGTACCCTATTTGCGTCGGCAGATCGAAGGCCACGCTCAAGCCGCTGACCCCTTGCGCCAGCAGATACCGGTATCGCGCGTTGGACTGGGCCGCCGTGCCAAAGCCGGCATACTGGCGCATGGTCCACAGCCGCCCACGGTACATGGTCGGCTGAATGCCGCGCGCATAGGGAAACTCACCGGGAAAACCGAGCTCACCCATCTTGGAAAACCAGGCTCGCATTGTACCGCGCGTGCCGCCGCTCGTGGTTGACGCCCGTCAGGCGGCCCGCTACCTTCTTGGAGGCCCGATAGCGGTGACGACTCTCACTCCCGAAGTGCTCGACGCGATCTTGGATCGCCTCACGATGGCGGTGTTCGTGTTCTGCAGAAATAGCCTGATCTACATCAACTCGTCGGTGATCTTGGCGCCAGCCTGCGCACGAGCTACCGCATCGAGCTCGACGATCCCGAGCCGGTCTTCGGCGCCGTCATCGTCCTTGAGTTTTCGCCGGCGTTCTTCCGGTCGTCGGCGGCCGTTCACGTCGCGGATGTTCACGACGTGGCCGGCGCGGTGTTACTGAGTGTTGACGCGGCATTAGCAGCCGCCGCCGGAAACCGACAATTCTTGGCCGTGGCCTCCGCCTAACCGGCAAAGTTATCTGTGTCGGCACACTGGCGCGGTCGTCGGAGGATCGCCCCCTCGACGACAAACGCTTCGACGTGGTCGTCGAGGTGGATCCGAGGGGCGAAGCTTCGGTCCGAGACGATCGCGCCCGTGGATATCGTAACCGGCGAGCGCGCGGACGTGCTGCTGGTTCCCATCAACGCGGTGTTCGACCGCCAGGGCATGCCCGTCTGCCACGTCATCACACGAATAGGCGTCCAGACGCGGCTCGTGCAGCTTGGTGAGTCGAGCGAAACCGAGGTCGAAGTCATGGCCGGCGTCAACGAGGGCGAGTTGCTCGTCCAGCGGCACCGCACGCAGCGCACCTTCAGCGTCGTCGTGGAGAGCGTCGCCGTCCTCGCCCTCGTCGTGGGCGGCATCGGCATCATGAAGCATGATGCTGTCGTCGGTCGTGGAGCGGGCGCGCGAGATTGGCATCCGCGGGACCGTCGGTGCGACGCGCTGCGACATCACCGCGGAGTTTCTCGCCGAGAGCCTCTTCATGACCCTGAGCGGCGATGGGATCGGGATCGTGCTTGGCGTCGTCGTGTCGTGGGGCATCATCGCGTACGCCGGCTGGAACACCTCGATCTCAATGGTCGCGGTGTTCCTCGCGTTTTTCGTGTCGGTGGTGGTGGGCGTCGTGTTCGGGCTGTATCCGGCCGTGCTTGCTCCTCGAGTCGGTTGACGCCGTGCGCTACGAATAAGCTACGGAATCCGAATCCCAACCATGATCGCGAGCGCACGATTCTTCAGCGAGTCCTCGTGGTCGAAGGTGGAGTTGGCGATATCAATCAGGCCGAACGTGTAGCGCGCTTCGATGAGAAATAGGTTTCGCTCGAGGCCGCCGCCGAACGCGAGACCGAAGTCCCGGCTGCCGATGGCGGTGTCAATGTTCAAGTCGACTGTTTCGTCCGGACCATCGAGCTCGGCGCTGGTGCCCGCCCTGATGGCAAAGCTCGGTCCCACCAACACGTAGGTGTTGAAGTCTTGTGATACGGGCGCGGCGAACCGAGCGAGCAGCGGAAACTCGAGGTATGCGACGCGGGAGGTCACCGTGCCCGCATCTTGCGCTTGTTTCAGATTCGCACCCTTCATCACCAGCAGCAATTCCGGTTGAAACGAAAAGCGGTCGTCGAAGGCAAACCGCACGAAGCCGCCGCCCGTGACACCTAGCTTGGCCCTGATGTCGGTGCTCGACGTCTGGGAGATCTGGTCAACCACCTGGCCGGCGTTCGGCAGCCCTGTCAAGGCGACGCCTGCCTTCACGCCCGCCGTGATCGTTTGTGCCGGCGCGGAGCCGATCGTTAGGATCCAGCACGCCGTGCCGACGAGGAAATGACGCATCACGATCCTCATATCGACTCCTTCAACAGTCAGTCACGTGCGGCTTCTGTGTACCATATCTCGAGCCAACGTACAAGACCGACGAAGGAGTGACGCCAGGTCGCCGGGAGTGCATCAGTTCAAGTGACCTAAACTTGTCAGGTGACTTAAACTTGGACAAAGGGATGAATGGGCTATGATCCGACGCGTGATTGACTGGATCGCCGGTCAGCTGCCCACGGCAAGACTGCGAAAGATCTCGCTCAACTCCTTGGGTTCCGTGACGCCAAGGTGTTTGGCCCACGCTTGGCCGCCATGTTCAAACATACAAGAAAGACTGGGGTTCGAGTCCAGGATGTTCTAACAACCGACCGAATTGATGTCGGCGATGTTGAGAAAGTGACCCAGTTCAAGGCCACAGATTCATTCGCACGGGCGGCTGCCTAAGTACGCTGCTCCTGCGAGAAGTACGAGCATCGACTAAGCGGATGATCGCGCGGCACGGTAGGTCGCTCGATAAACTCGGTCGATGAACATTGGCCGCCGAGGTCGTAAGCCTTTCGGTCGATGACATAATTGCACTTCACGATGAAGCCCTCACTCTCGGTAATAGCGGGAGTGATGAGGGCATCCGCTCCTATCTATCAGCTGGCGTCTGCCGCATTGCAGCCGTATCAGTCAGTATTCGGAGAAGACGCTTACCCGACTATCCCCGAAAAGGCCGCCGCCCACGCCTTTTTCTGGCTGAAAGCCAACCTTTCATTGATGGGAACACGCGGGCAGCCGCGCTGGCACTTGCCGTATTTCTGGACCTAATATGGATACGAGCTTTATGAAGCGACCGCAACCGAACTAGCCGACATCCTGATAGACCTTGGGAGCGACAACATAGACCAAGGAGAATTCTTCGGATGGGTCTGCAATCACGCAAAACCGAAGCCGGAAGGCGGCTGCTAGGCTTTCTTGCGTTCCCACCTGGCCTTAGCGGCCTTTGTAGCGCTTCTCCGTCTCTGCTTCGGTGTCATCTTTTCGGCCCTCGCCTTGCCGCCTTTGAGCCCTCCCGAGTGCCCCAGGGCAACCGCTAGGGGGGTTCTTGCCTTCTGTCCCCTCGGTGAGTTCTAGAATCCGCCGGATGGCATCGAACGCTGACTCGTTTTCGTCCTGGGCGCGCTTTTTCTTCTGTGCTTTGCGTGACCGCTTGAGCATACTCCTAGTATTGCACAGGTCGATCCTGGGCTGATCCGTTACGAGGTTGGTAACTGAAGCACTACCCAGGTCGCCGTAAGTTCTTGACAGCCCCGGAGACTCGGTCTTAGACTCGAATCACCTCAAAGCTTTTCCGATACACAGACTCTCAGGCGCCAGGTCTTCGGTTCACCGCTTTGGTGTAGGCAGGTTCGGATCGGAAAGCGCCGGCGGAACCCGGTCCGGCGGCGTAGGAGGAAACGAGGATGGACGACGTCGTCAACCGGTTCGCCCGAGAGCTAGCCGACGCGATCGCTGCCGCGATCGCCGAGAATCCGCAGGTGGAGGCGTGCCGCGAGAAAGCGCGCGCGGCCGGCTTCGAGATGAAGGTGACGCTCGAAGCTGTTGTTGGCTTCGTCAACCGCCCGCAGACGGCGGCGCTGACGAAGGTGGGTGCGCCCGCCCGCCCCGCACGTGATGTCCAATCCCGGCGCACGTTCGAGGTGACGGCGAACGACCGTCGCTTCCTGCGCTCGCTCAGGATTGCCGCTGACGAAACGGCCGAGGAAGTGAACTGATTTCTCTTAACTTTTTCCTTGCTTCGTTTCGTTTGCCACCCTTGCGGCTGCGGCGTCCGCCGCGGCAGGGTCGCCGAGGTAGTAGTGACGTACCGGCCGGAGCTCGTCGTTCAGCTCGTAGACGAGCGGAATGCCGGTCGGTATGTTCAGCTCGACGATCGCGGCCTCAGAAATGCCGTCCAGGTATTTAACGAGTGCGCGCAGGCTGTTGCCGTGCGCCCCGATCAGCACCCGCTTTCCCGACTTGATTGCCGGAGCGATCGTTTCGTGCCAGTACGGCAGGAACCGCGCGACCGTGTCTTTCAGCGACTCGGTCAGCGGTAGGTCGTTTGCCGCCAGTAACCCGTAGCGCGGATCGCGCGACGGATGCCGCTCGTCGTCGGGCGGGAGCGGCGGGGGAGGAATGTCGTAGCTGCGGCGCCAGATCTTGGTCTGCGCCTCGCCGTGCCTTGCGGCGGTTTCGGCCTTGTTCAGCCCCTGGAGCGCGCCGTAGTGCCGCTCGTTCAGCCGCCAGCTCTTCTCGACCGGAATTCGCATGAGATCCAGCGTGTCGAGCGCGATCCACAGGGTTCGGATGGCGCGCTTCAGCACCGAGGTGTACGCGATGTCGAAGCGGTAGCCGCCATCCTTCAGCAACCGGCCGGCCTCTTGTGCTTCTTTGCGGCCCCGCTCGGACAGATCGACGTCGGTCCAGCCTGTAAAGCGGTTCGCCTTGTTCCAGATACTTTCCCCGTGGCGGAGAAGAACGAGCAGGTGCATAGGTGGTTAAGGTTACGCGTGCTCCAGCGCCCGAATCGTCGTCCGACCCGCAAACGTGTCTGGTGCTCCCAGCTCCTCTTCGATGCGCAGGAGCTGGTTGTACTTGCAGAGTCGATCCGTACGGCTGGCCGATCCTGTCTTGATCTGCCCGGCGGCGGTGCCGACCGCCAGATCTGCGATCGTCGCGTCCTCGGTCTCGCCCGACCGGTGGGAGATGATCGTGGCGTAGGCGCCGCCGCGGGCCGTCGCGACCGCGTCGAGCGTTTCGGTGAGCGTGCCGATCTGGTTCAGCTTCACCAGGAGCGCGTTACCGACGCCTTCGGCGATGCCGCGCCTCAGGACGGCCTGATTTGTCACGAAGACGTCGTCGCCGACGAGCTGCACCCGATCACCCAACGTGCGAGTGAGCGTCTTCCATCCGTCCCAGTCGCCTTCGGCCAGCCCATCTTCGATCGAGAGGATTGGGTACTGCCGGAGCCAATCTTCGTAGAGGCGAATCATCTGCTCGGAATTGCGGTCAGCTTCGCCCGACTTCTTGAAGGTGTAGCGGCCACCGCCGGCCCACAACTCGCTCGACGCGACGTCGAGCGCGACGTACACGTCACCTCCGGCTTTCAGGCCAACTTTGGCGATCGCCTCCAGCACCACTTCCACCGCCTCGCGATTCGACTTCAGATTCGGGGCAAACCCGCCCTCGTCGCCGATGCCGGTCGATTGCCCTCGTGCTTTCAGAATCCCGCGGAGCGCGTGGAAAATCTCGGCTCCGATGCGGAGCGCGTCACTGAAGGTCGAGGCGCCGACCGGCATGATCATGAACTCCTGAAAGTCGACGCTCGAATCCGCGTGCGCGCCGCCGTTGAGGATGTTCATCATGGGCACGGGCAACGTCACGCGATCGTTCCTGCACAACTCGGCGATGTGCCGGTACAGCGGAGTTTTTCGGGACGCGGCATCCGCGCGCATGGCCGCCATCGAAACACCGAGCAGCGCGTTCGCGCCGAGCCGGCTCTTGGTCGGCGTGCCGTCGAGGGCGATGAGTGCTTCGTCCAGACCGCGCTGATCGAAGTGACGGTTGACGATCGACCTAGCAATCTCGCCGTTGGCGTTGGCCACGGCCTTCCGCACGCCGTTCCCGCCATAGCGGTGTTTGTCGTTGTCGCGGAGTTCCACGGCCTCGCGCTCCCCCGTGGATGCGCCAGAAGGAACCGCCGCTCGTCCAAACGCCCCATCGTCGAGCGTCACGTCGACCTCGATCGTCGGATTTCCGCGTGAGTCGAGAATCTCGCGAGCATGTATCTGCGTGATCTTCACCTTCCCCCCCGGCGATCCGCCTCAGCCTCGTGTCGCAGCGACTCCTCGCTGACCGGGCTGACGAGGGGCTCATCCTTGGTCGTCACGACCACGACCCGCGAATCGGTCACGGTATGGCGGCGTCGATCTTCGGCAGAGTCATAGCCGATGAGCGCGCCGCGCGGGATGAGGGCGTCGCGATCGATGATCGCGCGCCGGATTCGCGCGTGCCGGCCCACGCGGACGCCTGGCATCAGAACGCATCGCTCGATGTGACAGAAGCTGTGCACCCGCACATTGGGGCAGAGCACGCTGCCGTAGATGCCGCTGCCCGAGACGATGCAGCCGAGTGAAGTCAGCGAGTCGAGCGCCTGACCGCAGCGTTGCCCCATCTCCGCGAACACGAACTTCGCCGGCGGCGCCTGCGGCTGACAGGCGCGCGGCGGCCATTCCGGATCGTGCAGGTTGAGGTCGGGGTTCACTTGGCACAAGTCCATGTTGGCTTCGAAGTATGCATCGAGCGTGCCGATGTCTCGCCAGTACTGCGACGCCTTCTCGTTCTCGTCGTAGAAGCGATAGGCTATAGACCGACGCCAGGTGGATGAGCGCCAGAATGATGTTGCGGCGTCGTGGGTCGTCGGCTCGGCGGCGTCGGCTTCGAGCGCGCGAACGAGCACGTCGATGTCGAAAATGTACGCACCCATCGAGGCGAGCGCGAGGTCGGGCGACCACGGAGTCGGGATCGGCTCGGCCGGCCTTTCTGGAGATCCCGGCACCCGCTCCTGCTCGTCGATCGCGACGATGCCGAACCGGAGGCCCTCAGTCCGCGGAACCTCGATGGCGGCCAGCGTTACCGCCACCTTTCGGTCCTGATGAAACCGCAACATGTGCGCGTAGTCCATCTTGTACACGTGATCGACGGGCAGTGCGATCAGATTCGCGCATGATCGAGTACAGGTCCTGGTAGGCCGCGTCGGCCGTACAGCTTGGCACCAGTGCTCGCTGACGCGCTTCTGCGGCAGCAGCGACAAATTCTCCGAACTCCTCCGACACGATGCTCTATCCCATGCAGATATGCCGGTTGAGCGACAGCGATTTGTACTGCGTGGCGATGAAGATGCGCCGCAGCCCAGAATTGAGGCAATTACTCAGCGCGAAATCGATGATGCGGTACGGCCCACCGAAATCCACAGCGGTCTTCGGCCGCTCTTTCGTCAGCGGATAGAGGCGCTCGCCAGTGCCGCCGGCCCGCACGATCATGAGACTGTCGTCCAGGAGAGTCGCCATCCGATGGTCAGCTCTTGCGCAGCACGACGCGGGCCGGCTCGCCGGGGTGCTTCGAATCGAGCGGGACACAGACTGTCGATGAAGTTGCAAGATCCCAAGATCCCCTGCGGGGTGGGGATGATAACACAACGGCCGAGCGGCCAAGCTGAGGCTGAAGTGCTTCCAGCAGAACAGTTTGACTTGTGTAGGCAGGGTGCCTATGATGTATTATTCGGCTCTGCCTTACTTCAGGGGAACATTTGCTATGGTGACGGGACGAAGTGTAATCGTGTTTGGCGCTGCGGCGGCTTTGATCTTCTCGGCGACGCTTCACGCCCAGAACGAAGTCGGCGCCCAAGAGACCCTACCTGCGGGACCCGCTGGGTTTGTATCTAGAAAAGGCTCGGACAAGAACGACCAGATTCCGGGCCAGACCAAGGCCCAGACGGCCGAGATCCGGCTCATTTACCCGATGATCGACGGGATGGCCGCCGGGCAGCCCGCGCCCAACGATCTGTCCGTGGCATGGGTTCGCGAGTATTTCTTGAAGGCTCAGGGCAACCTGCAGTACGTGCCCTTCACCGTCACGTTTGACCCGTCCAGAACCACAAGCAAGAACCTGACCGTGTACTGGCGCGTGGTCTCCAAGGACGCACCGCCGCCCGAGAAGGACGGCAAGGCGGCGCTGCTCGCAAGGGCGGGGGTGAGGCCGAAGGTTCAGCCGGAGCGAGTCGAATTTGCCTTCGAGGACATGAACATGGCGACGATTGCTGCACCTCGAAATGGCCTGGGGCGCATCAGTCGCGCGTTTGCCGTTGGCGCAGGCAGCTACGATGTCTATCTGGTGATCAAGGAGCCGGCGCCGGAGAAACCGGCGAGAAATGCGCCGCCACGAAAAATCTCGGTCATCAGGCAGACCGTTGACGTGCCGAATCTCTGGAACGACGACCTGAACATGAGCTCCGTGTTCGTGACGCAGCGCATCGATAACTTGACCGCGCCGCTCACGCCGCAGCAGCAGATCGAGCGACCCTACACCATCGGGACGATGGAAATCGTCCCGGTCCCCGACACCAAGTTCACCCAGGCCAACGAGCTGTCAACCCTCGTGATGATCTACAACGTGAAGAGCGACAGCATGAACAAGCCGGACGTGCTCGTCGAGTTCAACTTTTACACCAAGCAGGCAGACACCGAGGAGTTCTTCAATAAGACAAGCCCGCAGAATCTCAACGCGCAGACGCTTCCGCCCGAATTCGATTCCGCGGCCGGACACCAACTTCGGGCTGGTCAGGCAGTGCCGCTCGCGTCGTTTCCGGAAGGGGAGTATCGTCTTGAAATCAAGGTCACCGACAAGCTGGCGGACAAGTCGCTGAGCAGCGACGTGAGTTTCACGGTGAGTGGTTCATAGGCGAATCGAACTTTGAACCCTGAATCCAGAGACACCATGCCAGGCACATCCAGACGACGGACGACGGCGGCGGCGGTCGGCCTGATGCTTCTGGGTGCTCCCGCGGTCTCGAGCGCTCAGCTCGCGCCGTCACCGGCACAAGGGGGGGGGCAGGTCGCGGCCGTCGTCTCCGGCTCGATTGACGGCGTGGTGACAGACGAAACGGGTGTTCCCGTCGCGGACGCGATGGTTTCCGCCGTCGGCGCGGTGACCAGCGTTGCGGTCGCCGACCGAAACGGCCGGTTCAAGCTTCCGACTCTGGCTCCGGGTCGTTATCTGGTGCGAGCCCATCACAGCGGCTACGTCGCTTCTCGCGGGCAGACGATCGAAGTGCGGCCCGGTGCGAGCACCTCTTCGTCCGTCTCGCTGGGTTCGACCAGCGAGTCTCATCGCGTGCTTGCGGCTGGCGTCGCGTTGGTTCCCGCCGACGTGGAATCGATCGCCGACAGGCGGCAGCCAACGAGTGAAGTGGTCGATAGCCGTCCGAAAGAGCGCAAGAGGGAAGCTCCCGAAGCGGGCGACTACAGCGAGACGGCGTGGCGCGTTCGGCATGCCCGGCGCAGTGTTCTGAAGCACGCCGACATTCCACTGGAGCTCGTCGAGGACAGCGATCGAGACGCAGCGAATTCGTTCGTGCCCGCAGGCGTCCTGGGAGGAGCTGTCGGCTCGCCGGCTCGCCTCGCGACGAGCTTCTTCGCCGACCTGCCGTTTTCGGGTCAGGTGAACCTCTTCACCACGAGCTCATTTACCACCCCGCGGCAGCTGTTCTCCGCCGACAACATCGCGCGCGGCGTTGCGTACGTCCGCATCGGCGCGCCAGCTGGGTCGGAGGGGGACTGGACCGTGCGCGGCGCGCTCTCACAGGCAGGCCTCACGTCGTGGATGGTGGCCGGCTCGTACACCACCCGGGCGCCCGGAAGGCATCGCTATGACATCGGGATGTCCTATGCCACGCAGCGATACGACGGCGGCAATCCGCTGGCGCTGCGCGATTTCACCGGCGGCAGCCGGAACGCGGGGACCGTTTACGGATTCGACACACTGACAATCAATCCCGCCCTTTCGATCACCTATGGCGGGAGCTACGCTCAGTACGACTACCTCGCCCGTCGCGCGCTCGTCAGCCCGCGTATTAAGTTCAGCATCTCCCCGGTTGACGATGTCCGGATCATCGCGACTGTGGCCAGGCGCGTCCACGCTCCTGGCGCGGAGGAGTTTCAGCCGCCGGGAGACGGCGGCATCTGGCTTCGGCCCCACCGCACGTTCTCGTCGTTCGAGCCGCGCCAAGTGCTCGAGCCCGAGCGGGTGTCACACGTCGCCATCGCGCTTGAGCGGGACATCGCGGCATCGACGATCGGATTCAGCGCGTTCCGCCAGCACGTGGACGATCAACTGGTCACGCTCTTCGACGCCAAGATGCCGTCGGAGCCGGTCGCCAAGCTCGGTCACTATCTGGTGGGCAATGCGGGCGACGTGACGGCCGAAGGCTACATCGTCTCGTTCCGGACGACGCTCGCCAAGCGCGTTCACGGTTCCGTCGCCTACTCGCTCATCAAGGCGCAGCTCGAGCCGGCCAGCAATCTGGGGTACCTTATCCTGCTGGCGCCCTCCGCGGTTCGACTGACCCCCGGGCACATTCACGACCTCGCCACCACGATTCAGGCCGACGTCCCTCGAACATCGACGCGGGTCCTCGTGCTGTATCGGGTGAGCAACGCGTTCGCGCGGGTTGCCACCGACCCGGCCGCCCGTGTCCCCGACCGTCCCGGCCCGGCCTCGCGGTTCGGCGTGCAGGTGCGTCAGTCGCTGCCGTTTGTCGGTTTCACGGGCGCAAGGTGGGAAATACTGGTGGCGATGAGGAATTTCTTCCACGAGACCGCGCCTGAACAGTCCATATACGACGAGCTGCTGGTCATGCGGCCGCCAAAGCGGATCGTTGGCGGCGTCACGGTCCATTTCTAGATCGAACCGTTTCGATCCATAATATTGAATGTATGCTTCATGAGTTTGGAGCCAGTCCCGAATGCGGGCGGTTCCAGAAGGGTGAAGTATCTATTTTTTCATGGGTTTAGTTGCAGTTGATGGCAGATGCTTTGGGGGCATGGGCCTTGCTCTCTCGACCGGTCGGCCTCGTCTGCTCTTGATTCATACCTATGACTGACGTCCCTATGACTGACGTCGGCGCCTCCCCTCCTGAGGGTAGTCCCTTGCCGAGCCCGGAACGTCCTGAGCACGAAGGACGATGGCGCTCCCGGTTTCGCTCCGCATTCGTGAGCGCCATCGCCGTGGTGCTGGTGGGTCTTGGCATCGCCGACATCGTGACGCGGGCGCGGGGGCACGAAGTTGAAGACGGCGTGCTCTGGGGGGAGCGTGCCGAAGGGATCACAGCCCTCGAGGTGGGGCCGGGATCGGCCGCGGCACAGGCCGGTGTGCAGCGCGGCGACATCCTGCTCGCCGTCAACGGCGTCCCCGTTCAGGCACGGGCCGATATCCTGGAGTATCAGCGCGCGGGTCGTGAAGGCACGCTTCTCGCCTACACGCTCGTTCGCCTCGGGGCCCGCCAGGCGCTCGAGGTTTCGCTCGCGCCGGCTACTCCGCGGGGCTCAATGTATTTCGTGCTCGCGGCCGTCGGGATCTTTACGCTGCTCGTGGGGACCTCGGTGCGGTTGCGGCGCCCGCGCGATCAGGCGACGCTGCACTTCTTCTGGCTCTGCGTCGCCTTCTTTGGCGCGTTCACCTTCTCGTTCAACGGCCCGTTCGACCGCCTCGACTGGACCTTCTACTGGGGCGACGTCGTGGCGATGGCGATGCTGCCGCCGCTGCTGCTGCATTTCACTCTGGGATTTCCCAAGCGACCGCTGCGGGCGGTCCCTCCACTCCGGCTGATTCTGCCTGTCGTGTATTTGCCTGCGGCGGCGCTTGCCGCGGCGCGAATTGTCGCGGTGGCGCGCGGCAGCGAGGATGGAGTGAGGCTGTCGCGTACTCTCGACGTTCTCGATCGCGCCGAGCCCGTGTACCTGTTTCTCTGCGCGAGTGCGGCCGTGCTCGTGCTCGCGCGGGCGTTTGGCGAAATCACCTCGCTCACGGGCAGGCGGCAGTTGCGCTGGATCGCGTGGGGCACCCTTCTCGGTGTGGGGCCGTTCGCCTTCGGGTACGCGCTGCCGTGGGCCATGGGTTTCGATCCGCCGCTGGCGCTGCAGCTCACGGCCGTGCCGCTCGGCGTCGTTCCGCTGACCTTCGCGTCGGCCATCGTCCGGTATCGCCTGCGGGACGTCGAGGTCATCATCAAGCGTGGGCTAGCCTATGCGGCGTTTCTCGCGGCGAGCGTGGCGCTTTACTTCGCGATGCAGAAGCTCGTCGCGTTCGTCTTTTCGGATGCGCAGGACCCGCGCAACTGGGTCGTCGCGCTGCTGGCCACGATCATTATCGTGCTGATGGCGCAGCCGGTGAAGCAGGCAGTGCAGAACGCGCTCGACCGCGTGTTCTACCGTGACCGCTACGATTACCGACGCGCGCTGGTCGGGTTCGCGCGCGACCTCAACGGCGATCTCGACGTCGTGCGACTCAGCCAACGGCTCGTCTCGCGCATCGTCGAGACCCTCGTCGTCGATCGCATGGCGCTGATGCTGGCCGACGAGCGCCTCGGCGATTTTCGAACGATCGGCGACTTTGGGTTCGTGCGGTCGGTGCCCCTTTTGTCGCGGTCGTCCTCGTTCGTGGTGCGCCTCGATGCCGGCCACACGGTGGCCCTCGACGATCCGATTGCCGCCGCCTGGTTCGCCGCCGAAGAAGTGGAGTTTTGGCGCGATCGGGGCATCTACTACTTCGTTCCGTGCGTCTTTGAAGGGTCCGCGATCGCCGTCCTAGCCCTGGGCCACAAACACAGCGACGAACCCTTCAACAGCGAGGATCTTGGGCTGCTCACGGCCGTCGCCGGACAGGTGGCGACGGCGATCGAGAACGGCCGGCTGTACCGGCAGCTCCGTCTGAAAGCGGAGGAGCTTGGCCGGATGCGCGAGTTCAACGAGAACATTCTCGAATCACTGGACGACGGACTTGTCGTCTTCGACGCAGACGAGCGGATTGTGCGCTGGAACCGAGCGCTCGAGACGTTCTATGGCGTGGCCCGAACCGATGCCGTGGGCCGGGTGCTTGCCGACGTCTTTGATGCGCCCGTTGTCGAAGCGCTGCGCGCGGCACGCCGGGAGAAGCCGCGCGGCGTAACGCTCTTCAAGGTGCCTCTCAGCGGGCGAAAGCCGGCCGTGGGTGAGAGCCAGGAGCGCGCGCGTCTGCTCGTGAACGCCACCCTGGTGCCGCTCCAGCACACGACCGGTCCCGACGCCGTTTCCGGAACGATTCTCCTTGTCGAGGACATCACCGGTCGAATCCGACTGGAAGAGCAGCTCCAAATTTCGGAGAAGATGGCGTCGATCGGTCTTTTGGCGGCCGGTGTGGCGCACGAGGTGAACACGCCGCTCACCGGCATTTCCAGCTTTACTCAGATGTTGCTCGACGACGCCGATCCGAACGATCCGAAAACGATGCTCCTCGAGAAGATCGAGCGCCAGACGTTTCGTGCGGCGAAGATCGTCAACGGTCTGCTCACGCTGTCGCGGCCGGGCACGCCCGGCAGTGAGCGGAGCGACGTGGACATCAACACGGTCGTCACCGACGTGTTCTCGCTGCTCGAGCATCAGTTCGAAGTCGGCAAGATCAAGGTGCGGCGCGAGCTGTCGGAGGCATCCGCGCGAGTTCTGGGCATAGAGCATCAGCTCCAGCAGGTGTTCCTCAACCTGTTTCTGAACGCGCGCGACGCGATGCCGCGCGGTGGTTGGCTTACGGTGACCACCCGGGTGGGTGCGTCTCAGATCGTTGCCGAAGTCGCCGACACGGGATCCGGTATCCCGTCCGAGCAGCTCGCGCGCATCTACGATCCGTTTTTCACCACGAAGGCCGGCAGCCGCGGCACGGGTCTCGGCTTGTCGATCAGCTACGGAATAGTGCACGAGCACGACGGCTCGATCCGCTGCGACAGCGCGGTCGGCCAGGGCACGCGGTTTACGCTGACCTTTCCGTCAGCGACTCCTGTGGTCAGGAGCGCTGCAAGCTGAAGAAGGCTGAATTCTTTAGCTTGAGGCTTGTCATGACTCCATCCCGCAACGGCACAGTCCTCGTCGTCGACGACGAAGAGATTATGCGCGAGATTCTCGAGGCGCTGCTCACCCGCGAGGGCTATGAAGTGCGTGCTGCTTCGTCGGGTTCCGAGGGGCTCGACCTCGCACGCACGCTGCCGTTCGACGCCGCGATCGTCGACATCATGATGCCCGGTCTCGACGGCATCGCGACGCTCGACGAGCTGAAGCGGATCGACGAGGATCTCGCGGTCATTATCATCACGGCGTACGGCTCGATCGAGAGCGCGATCTCGGCGATGAAGAGCGGAGCGTTCGACTACATCGCGAAGCCATTCAAGAACGAAGAGGTGGCGGTCGTCACACGCAACGCCATGGAGCAGCGCCGCCTGGTCCGAGAGAACCGGTCGCTCAGGCAGAACATCCAGGAGCGGTACCACAAGTTCGCGAACATCATCGGGCGCAGTCCAGGGATGCGGCAGGTGTTCAACCTGATCATCCAGGCGGCGCCCAGCCGATCGACCATTCTGATCCAGGGCGAGAGCGGCACCGGCAAGGAGCTCGTCGCGCGCGCGATCCATGCCAACTCGTCCCGGTCGGAACGATCCTTCGTGACGGTGAATTCGGGCAACCTGCCGTCGGATCTCCTCGAATCCACGCTGTTCGGGCATGTCAAGGGCGCCTTCGCGGGCGCCGTTTATCCCAAGAAGGGCCTGTTCGACCTCGCCGACCGGGGCAGCATCTTCTTCGACGAAATAGGCAACGCTCCCTTCGAGACGCAGACCAAGCTCCTGAGCGTGATCCAGGAGCGCGACTTCATGCGTCTCGGCGGCATGGAGACGATCAAGGTGGACGCGCGGATCATCGCGGCCACCAACGTCGACTTGCGGCAGATGATGGAGGAGGGCCGCTTCCGCGAGGACCTCTTCTACCGCCTGCATGTCATCTCTATTCCGCTGCCGCCGCTCAGGGATCGCAAGGACGACATTCCGCTACTCGCTCAGCACTTTCTGGAGAAGTACGGCGACGAGAACGGAAAGAGGAGTCTCGAGCTGGCACCAGACGCGCTTGCTCTGATGACCGAGTACGACTGGCCGGGCAACGTGCGCGAGCTCGAGAACGTGATCGAGCGCGCCGTCGTGCTGACTTCCGGGCCGCGCATCGGTGTCGAGCTTGTTCCCGTTCACGTCCGCAAGATACCGAGCTTCAGCACGCCCCAGTTCGCCGTGCCGCCCGAGGGCATTTCGTTCAAGGATGTCATCACAGACTTTGAGAAGCGGCTGATCGAGTCAACGCTCGAAGCGGCGGCGGGCGTGCAGAAGCGCGCGGCGGAGCTGCTGCACATCAAGCCGACGACTCTCAACGAGATGATCAAGCGGTACGAGATCGGTTCGCGCCGCAAGCGTCAGGCGAACGGCCACGAGCCAGGAGGTGGAGAGCCACGTCTGTCTGACTCGCCTAGAGTCGGCTCGCCCCTAGGGGCCTTCGAAGATAAATAGACCTTCACCAATTCATCTGGCGTTTCTGACCTTCCCGAAGATTTGCTCGTACTTCCCAAGTACCACATCCCAGCGGTAGTGGCGACGGACGTAGTCGCGGCCATTGCGGCCGAGCGCCATCCGCAGGCGCGCATCGCCGACCAGCAGCTTCAGGCATTCCACGAACTCGTCTCGGCCGGCGTAGTACAGCCCGCCGTTGCTCTTCACGCAGTGTTCGACGAGAACCGCGCTCCTCGCGTTGGCCAGAATCGGCGTCCCCACCGAGAGCGCTTCGAGCGCGAGCAGCGACAGGCTCTCATACGGCGACGGACAGACGACGATGGTCGCGGCCTCGAGCGCTTGCAGCCGCTCGCGGTCCGACAGCAGCCCAGCGAAGCGGATGAACGGCTCCTCCGGCAACGGCATGAGCTTGACACCCATGAGCGCTAGCGTGGCGTCGCCGCCTCCTTCTGTCACGTAACTGCTGAAATACTCAATCAGCTCTTCGCAGCCCTTGCCCGGATCGATGCGGCCGCCGTACAGTACTATCGGCTCGTACAACCGATGCCGGCGCCGGAAGGCCGAACCCCGGGCCACCAGGGGAGAGGGGAACTCGCGCGAGGGGGCCTCTTCGTCAACGAGTGGCGCCGGGTCGCCTTCGCCGTCAGCCGCCGGGAGCACCTCTTCCTCGGGTGGTGCTGGCACGCGCGAGTACTGCTGTTGCGGCAGATCGACGCCGACGCCGATGACGTCCTCCAGCAGCGGCCGCTCCGCGAACCGGCCCTGCACGAATTTCCGCTCGCTGTCGGTCAGATAGCAGATCGCTGCGGGGCGGCTGAAGACCTCCTTGAAGATCTCGAGTGTGATTGCCGGCTCGTCGTGCGCGGTTGATACCAGCACGCTCTTACCCGGATTCACTTCGAGGCCAAGCGCGGTGGGCGCGTACAGATAGGTGAAGAAGACCAGCACGTCGTACTCCTGCTGGTGCCGCCGCAAGTGCTCGACGAGCGTCGGGCACCATGGGCCCTGCTGCTTCAGCCACTCCATCTCCTCGGCACGGCCGTGCGCGTGGTTGAAGATCCAGTCGGAATAGCGGTTGAAGGCGCCGAGCTCTCGCGTTCGGGCGTTGGGGAAACGGCGAACCGTGACGCCTCGAATCCGATCGGCGCCCTCGGGATACTCGTTTTTCCAGGTCTGATAGTCGCGGGCGCATGTCGTCAGCACATCTACCTCGTGCTGCGGCACGAGCCGTTCCGCGAGGAGACGACACAGATGCTCGGATCCGCTCAGGACATCGGGGCCGTACCGTTGGACGATGATGGCGATTTTCACGAGACCTGGTCGAGAAAGTCGGTGAGCCGGTCCACGATCCGCTCGTCACAGAAATCAGCGAGCCGTCGACGCTGGCCGGCAATCACGGCGGCGCGCAGCTCATCGTCGAACGCCAGGGCGCCGGCCAGCTCGGTGGCGTATTCGAGATCCTTGGGCCAGAACAGCACGCCGGCCCCGCCGAGTGTTTCGGGCACCGCGGCCGCCGCGTAGGCGAGGACCGGCACATTGGCCGCCATTGCCTCGATGAGCGGGGCGCAGAAACCCTCGTGCTCGCTCAGGGAAATGTAGACGGCGGCGTGATGATAGTAAACTGCCAGATCATCGTCGGAGACGGGTCCGGTGAATACGAAGCGCTCACTGGACAATCGGTACTCTGCCATTAACGAGCGAATGGCCGAATAATACTGCGGCACCACGTCGTACCGGCCGACGAAGACGAAGCGATAGTAGGCGTCGATGTAGCGCTTGTAGTGCTCTGCAAGCCGGATGTGATCCTCGATCTTCTTGTTCGGCGCGATCCGGCCAACGAAAAGGAAGTTGACGAAATCGTCGTCGAGAATTCGCTCGAGCCCGGGCCGCTCCAAGCGGTGCGTGACGCGCGAGGTGTCGACGGCAAGCGGCAGGATGTCTGTCGGGCCGAACCCCAGCGAGTCGAGTTCGTGTCGGTTGTACTCGGAAACACCGAGCGCCAGGTCGACTCGGTTCGCGAGCGTTGCTAGCTCGCGGCGTGCAAGTGAAGCCAGCCGAAACAGCGCCGGATCGTAGGGCGCGAAGAACGCCGCCGGTGTCACGTTGTGGTACTGGAGGATCCGGCCACGTGAAAGAGCCGTGAAGGCTTCCGTCATCGGTGAGGGCAGCGCGTAGTGAAAGATCGTGGCATCGCCGAGCCGGGCTGCTGGATCGTTGAACGGCCTTACCTCGCCCTTGAGTTCGTCGTCGATGGTCAGGGCGTACAGCTCCGAATCGTGGCCCATACGCTGGAGCAGGCATCGCATCCGCCTGGCGCTGTCTCCGACGGCGTCACCGCGATGCGCGGCCGGTACCCACTGGTTCACCACCATAACAATTCACGATCGACAACTGACAATTTACAAGGCGTCAGATGTCTTCTTGTCACTTGTAAATTGTGAATTGTCACTCGACCTCGTTGGTTCTTGCGGCAGGGCCATGTACGCCGACGGTCGGAACATCAGCACTGCTTCGAGCGCCTCGGTTGCATCGAACTGGTCCCAGAAATGAAAGGTCACCTTCGGCGCTGGTGCACGCGGGGACCCGAGAACCTGGCCCACCAGTCCAAGCAGCGTTCCGGCGAAGTCCTTCGCCTGAAGCCGGCTGACGGCGGCGAGCTGCGCATCGACAATTGCGTCCTGCAGCTCCGCATCCGACAGGATGACGTCCATGAGCGCAGCCACCTGGAATGGGTCCTTGTCAGTGAACAGCACGCCGGCGCCGTCCATTGTTGCCGGTACGGCTGTTGCTGCGTACGCGAGCACGGGGACCTGCTTGTGAAAGGCCTCCACGAGCGGTACGCAAAACCCTTCGTGCTCGCTCGCGCAGAGAAACAGGTCAGCCACTTCGTAGTAGGCAACGAGCTCCTCGTCCGACACGTGGCCCGTGAAATGAACGCTCGATAGATCGAGCTCCGCGACCATGTGATCGATGCCTGCCAGATACCGCTCGAACAGGCTGAACACGCCCACGACAATCAGGCGCGAGCGCGGATTGAAGTGGGTCTGGTAGGCGTGGAAGAAGCGGACGAGATCCTCGATCTTCTTGTTGCTGATGACCCGTCCCACAAAGAGGATGTTTGTCCAATCGTCGTCGAAGGAATCCGCGACGAAGCGATTCGGCCGGCGATCGAGATGGGAGAAGTCCGGCACCACCGGCAGCACGGCCGTCTGCGGAAACCCGAGCGTTTCGAGGTCCTTCCGATTGAATTCCGAGTCGCCCATCGCGAGATCGCAGCGATCCACGTAGGCCTGCAGCTCGCGCCGGCCCCGGAAGCACTGTCTGACGAGCGTTCGATGAAGGCCGAGGAAGTACTCGGGCGGCGTGATGTTGTGGTACACGAGCGCCATGCGGTCTGGCAGCGCATATGCCGTCCGCGAGGCCTTCGAGCCGATTGAAAAATGATGGAGGAGCAAATTGTCCGGGTGGCTCGCGTCCACGAGCTCGCGATAGTCGCGGGTCAGCGGCTCGAGCCGGCGATCGGCAGTTTCCACGAAAATGTCTGACTCAAATCCGGCCTGGCGCAGCACGCGCTGGATGCCCAGTACCTCATGACCGATGGCGTCCCCGTAACCAAGTGTGGCGAGCACCTGATGGATGGCTGGCCGGCGTTTCGATGCCGTCACGTGCCCCCCGCCCGCGGCGACCGTCCGTCACGCTCAGGCAGGCGGCTGCGACGCTGCCGCAAGCTGGCCGCGCGGCGGCGATCAGGCGGCCGGCTGTGCTGACCCGGTGGTGGTTGCGCAGGTGCTGGTCGGACCGGCGTCATCTGCCCGTCGCCGAGCGCGGGACCCGCTGGCAGCGTGGCGACTACGTCGGCGGCCGGGGCACAATCGTGCTTCCAACGGCTGAACCAGCCGGGCAACGGTTCGATACCGCCACCGACAGGCTCGGTCAACAGCCGGTCGAGCAGGTTCAGGTACTTGCGCTCGATGACCGACCAGTCGTAATGCTCGCGAAAGAACTGTCGTCCGTTCCTGCCCAAGGTCGCGCGCAGCCAGCGGTTCTGCTCGATCGCCCGCAGCGTCTCGACAAACTCCATCTCGCTGTCGTAATACAGTCCCGCATTGCTCCGAATCGACTGCCCCTTTAGCACGTCGCACTTCGCATTTGCCAGAACCGGCCGGCCGAGCGCCCACGCTTCGAGTGCGACCATGGAGAGGCTTTCGAAGTACGACGGCATGATCAGTAGTTCTGCCGCCGCCATCGCATCGAATTTGTCCGCATCGTCGAGGAAGCCGACGTGTCGGATCCGTGGATGTTCGGGCATGGGCAACCGCGCGTCGCCGACGAGCACGAGTGACAGCCGACCTGCCGCGCCACGCAGGTACGCCTGAAAGAAATCGAATAGCTCTTTGCAGCCTTTGTTCTCATCGATCCGACCGACGTAAATGGCAAAAGGTCCGCGGATGTCGAACCTTTGTCGGAAGCGTCCCGGCTGCGGGTGCTGAGGAACGTGGGACCCAATACCGACAACGACAGACGGCACTTGCTGATTACCGGCGACGGCGTGAATCATCGCGCGCTCTTCAGGCGAGTTGTACATGAGCGCGCGGACGCCTCTGAAGATCGGCCCGAACATCGAAAGCCCGACGGTCGGATCGCGCGCGGCGGTCGGCACCAGAATCGCCCGCGACGGGGCGGCCCTCACGCCGTGGTACGCGTGGTAGTACCGGTAGCTGAAAAAAATGCAGTAGTCGTAGTCGGCGGCGTGCCGAGCGATGTGGCTGATGAGCTCAGGGCTCGTCGGCCCTTCGGCATCGAGCCAGGCGAGCTCGTCGGCCAGCGAGTGCCGCTGGGTGAAGATGCGATCGGATCGAGACCCGAACACATTCGGATCGCGTTCCCGCGCCACACGAAAACGGCGAACGGAAACGCCGTTCTCGCGCTCGGTTCCAGGCGGAAGCTCATTGTGCCAGGTGACATAGTCGGCGGCACATGTCGTCAGCACTTCCACGTCGGCGTGACGAGCCAGGTGCTCGGCGACGTAGCGCGCGTGGAGCTCAGCGCCACCATTGATTGCCTGCCCGTAACGCTGGACGACGACGGTGAGCTTCACTGCGAGTCGTCTTGCCGGGAGCCGGCCGAAGAATCTGGACCGGCGCCACCAGCCGCAGGTTCGGGGGCCGTGGAGGGCATCGAAGGCCGGGCGTCGACCGGCTCGGCGCGCACTCCCTCGGCATCGGCCGTCGATCGGTCCACGCCTTGGCCAGTCGCGGGCGCCTGGCCCGGGCCCGCCGGCTGAGCCATTCTCGCCGCGGCCGAGCCGGCGCCGCGCCGGCCGCGTCGACGCCGACGCCGCCGGCTTCGTTGTCCCGGTCCTTCCGGAGCCGCACCTACCGCGGCTTGTCCCGCTGCTGTCAATGGGACCACTTCGCGGTGCGTCCCGCCACCCTCCGCGGCCTCTTGGCGTGGCGTAGCGGTTCTTTCTCGTTCACCCTCTTCGTCGGTCGGCTTGTAGACGCCGACGCTTTCGAGCGCACGGGTGCGACGCTCGCTGAATTCGAGCCGGCTGGCCAGCGATTCGACGCGCATCCTGAGGTTCTTCACCTCGATGCCCGTGCGCGTGGCTTCGATCACCAGATTGTGCAGCACCTCGTACTGCAGTTGCACGAAACTGCGACGCGCCGGGTCATGCTCGGCGTTCAACGTGTTGAGCTGTGCCTGGACGTGCAGCGCCTGAATCAGCGGATGGGGGTTGAAGAAGAGCTTCAGAATTGGGTTCAGCAGCCGACGGATCCAGCGGACCGGCGCTCGGTGCGAGTCGTACAGCGTTTGATCGGTGAATGCGTAATTGGGTGGAGCCGCAGGAGTCTGTGCCTGGATCCGGAGGAACTCTTCGAGGAGACTCGAGCGTACGCCGCGAGGATCGAAGAACTTTTCGAGCTTGACCGTCGCCAGCTCCCGGATCTGCTGCTCGGTGTAATCGACACCTCGCTTCTCGCGCACGCGGGCGCGGATCTGCTCCATGATCTGTTCGACGTTGACGGAGTCGGAGCGCACGTTGAAATCAGTCATACGACGTCAGCCTCACAGCGCCCAGGGCCGATAAATGATCAGCACAACCGCCACGACCCACAAGGTGACGCACGCGAGCAGGGGACGGTCGTTGATCAGCATGTCGGCCGGGCTCCCGCCCGCTTCGCGCTGATGCACGAGATAGAGGTATCGAAAGATGCCGTACAAGGGAAACGGAATCGTCAGTCCGAGCCACGCGGTGCCGAACTTCTCGGTGGTCTCCTGGCTGATCGTGTAGAAGATATACGCAATCACCGTCGACGCCGCAACCACGCCGATCATCTGATCCAGCAGATACGGACTGTATTCGCCGAGGGTCGGCCGATGGCCGGTCGCGCCATCGGCCAGCAGCGCCAACTCGTGCCGCCGCTTGGCGAGCGCGATGAAGAGCGCCAGCAGAATGGTGCAGACGAACAGCCAGTGGCTCATGACGACGTCGATTGCCACCGCGCCCGCCACCGCGCGAAGAAGGAACCCGATGCTGATCGTCAGGACGTCGATGATGACGACGTGCTTCAACAGCCCCGAGTACAGTCCCAGCAGGGCGACGTAGACGATGGCCACCGTTCCGAGCTTCCATCTGAGCCCGAACGCCGCGGCAATCGCGCCGCCACCGACCAAGACGGCGGCTGCCAGAGCCGCAGAAACAGGCAGCGCGCCTGCCGCGATCGGTCGGAGCCGTTTCAGCGGATGCTGCTGATCGGTCTGCCGGTCCGCTACGTCGTTGAGCAGATACACAGCGCCAGACAGCGCGCAGAAGATCGCAAATGTCTCAAAGGCGGCGAGGAGGGCCGACCATTCGAAGAATTTCTCGGAGAAGATGAGCGCGGCGAAGACCAGCAGGTTCTTGGTCCACTGGCCCGGACGCAGCGAGATCAGCAGGTTGAGGACCGCCGAGCGGCGGCCCGATACCTCGTTGGCATTCATGGCCGAGGCATCGGAGACCGTTAGATTGGGAGAGGTGCTGAGCGCCATCTAGCGCGGGTGGCGACCTAGCCCAGGTCGCCGCCGCATGCGTTAGGCCTTAGCCGACGCCGGAAAACTCCAGACCGCGTCCTTCTCCGAGTCGGATGTCTCGAACACGGTCAGTGGCTTCGTGATCGACAGGAGATCGCTAATGCGCTTGGTCAGGTTGAGTAGCTTGAGGCCGCCGCCCTTCCAGCTCACCGTCGTGTACGTGCGGACGATCTCACCGAGTCCCGCGCTGTCGATGTAGGGGACGTCTACAAGATTCAGGACGACCTTCCTGTGGCCCTGATTGACGAGGCTGTTGACCTTGTCCTTGAGCATCTCCTCGCTCTCGCCGATCGTCACTCGGCCCTTCAGATCGAGCACCACCACATCGCCGATGCTCCGCTCGTCAATATGCATGGAAAAGGCTCTCGGTAAATGCGTGTGAACTTAACATACCTGTCTGCGCCAGCCGTAGACGGGACACTAAACGCCACCTGCACCCTCAAAACTTCCGCGACTGGAAGCACTCCTTGCAGAAGACCGGGCGCCCTTGTGTCGGTTTGAAGGGCACGGTCGTTTCCTTCCCACAGGCCGAGCACGTCGTCAAAGTTTCGACCCGCTCGCGGGCGACGGGTCCGCCCACCGGGCGGCTGGCCCGTTTGTTCTTGCAGGCCTTGCACCGCTTCGGTTCGTTCTTGAAGTTCTTGTCGGCGAAGAACTGCTGCTCTCCCGCCGTCCATACGAACTCCTCACCACAGTCCACGCACCTGAGGATCCGGTCTTGGAACTCCATCGGTCGCTACCTCGTCGGGGTCGCCCTATACCCTGCTACTCCAGCTCGCGTCGGAGCTTCTTCCGGTTCCGCTTACGCGCCAAGACTTGCTTCGCTCGACGCTTGTCGCCTGGCTTCAGATAAAAAGAATGCTTCTTGATGTCCTTGATGATGTCTTCCTGCTGTACCTTCCGCTTGAACCGGCGGAGCGCGCTCTCAACCGATTCACCCTCCTGGATCTTCACTTCAGCCACAAACAATCACACCCCTTTCGACGGGTGGCCCAAGATCACAAACATGCTACGCTAACATAGATAAACGCGGATTCTAGGCGCAAACACAAGTCGCGTCAACGAAATAGTCCTCACTTCTCTATCCATGGTCGTGCAGTGCCATCGCACGCCCTAACTCATTTAGATAATGAGAGTTCTCGTGATTGGCTCCGGCGCGCGCGAGCACGCGCTGGCCGCGCGACTGGCCGCAGAGCGTGATGTCGGCGAGCTGGTCTGCGCGCCTGGCAATCCCGGCATTTCTGCCCTCGTCCGCACGGTGCCGACCGATCTGTCACGGCCCGATGCGCTCGTCTCGCTCGCCGAGCGCGAGCAGATTGATCTGACCGTCGTCGGCCCCGAGCTGCCGCTCAGCCTCGGCGTGACCGATCGGTTCACCGAGCGCCATCGACTGCTCTTCGGTCCGACGGCCGCAGCCGCGCGTCTCGAATCGAGCAAGGCGTTCGCAAAGGCCTTGATGGCGCGCCACGGCGTTCCGACGGCACGCTTCCAGACGTGCGACACGCCCGCTGACGCACTGGCCTGCGTGAGGTCCGGCGTGCTCGGATTTCCGATTGTGCTCAAGGCCGATGGACTCGCAGCGGGCAAAGGCGTCGTGATCGCCGCCAACCGTACGGAAGCCGAAGTGGCTATTACGGCCTCGATGACGGAGCGCCGTTTCGGGGACGCGGGCGCGCGGCTCGTCGTCGAGGAGTGCCTCTCCGGACCGGAGGTGTCGTTCTTCGTGATGAGCGACGGCGTCCGTGCCCTACCGATCGGCACGGCACAAGATCACAAGCGTATCTTCGACGATGACCGGGGGCCGAACACCGGCGGCATGGGCGCGCTTGCTTCAAGCCCGCTTATCGACGATGCGCTGCAGGCCCGGGTGATGCGCGAGATTGTCGCTCCGGTCATTGCGGGCATGGTGGCCGAAGGTCATCCGTTCCGCGGATTCCTCTACGTGGGTCTGATGCTGACGCCAAGCGGTCCACAGGTGATTGAATTTAACGTGCGGCTGGGCGATCCCGAAGCGCAGGTGATCCTGCCGCGCATCGAAGACCCGCTGCTGCCGCTGCTCGTGGCCGGCGCGACTGGCGAGCTTCGCCAGTCCAAGTGCCGGCTGTCGTCGGACAAGTCCGTGGGCGTCGTGCTCGCGTCGCGCGGGTATCCGGATTCTTCTGAAGCGGGTTGTCCGATTTCCGGTACTGCAGAAGCCGAGGCCCTGCCTGGTGTTTCCGTGTTTCACGCCGGCACGGCTCGACGTGACGGCCGGCTCGTGACGGCCGGCGGCCGCGTGCTCACCGTGGTCGCCCGAGACGCCGATTTGGCCGAGGCCATGAGCCGGGCCTACACAGGCGTCGGGAAGATCTCGTTCGATGGCATGCAGTACCGGCGGGACATCGGCCGAAAAGCACTGATGTAACCGCAGTCAAGAGAATCATGAAGTGTTCCATAATTACGTTTGGCTGTCGCGTCAACCAGGCCGTTTCCTTCGGATTTGAAGAGCAGCTGCAGGCGAGGGGCACATCGGCCGGTTCGACGGAGGATGCGGATCTCGTCGTCGTGCATACGTGCTCGGCCACTGCGACGGCCGACCAAGGAGCGCGCCAGACTATTGGCCGCGTCGCTCGAATCCGCATTCGCGTATCGTCGTCACCGGCTGTTACGCGACGCGCCGCCTCGATGAGATCAGAGGGCTCCCGAATGTGATCCGTGTCTTGCCGAATGATGACAAGCCACGCCTGCTGTCGATCCTCGTCCCAGACGCGCCCAGCACGGCAGAGCGCTAGCGACGAGGATGGCAGTTGCGGCGCTTCGATTAAGCCCGGCGTGGGGAGCCGTACAGCCTTCACCTTTCGCGTGCAGACCGGCTGCGGCGAGCCGTGCGCCTACAGCATCATCCCGACCACGAGAGGCCGAGGGCGAAGCGTGCAGATCGAAGCGGTGCTCCGCGAAGTGGAGCCCGTCAGCTCTGCAGGATTCAAGGAAATCGCGCTCACCGGCGTGCATCTGGGTTCGTACGGCCGCGACCTGACGCCGGCTTTACGGCTCGTGGAACTGCCGTGCGCGCTCGAGTCAGCCGTCCCGCGTCGTGTTCGCCTTCAGCCTTGGCCTGTTGTTCCGGATCAATGCCCTCGAGCCCATGGACTGTTCTCGTGAGGTCGTTAATCTCGTGGCGGCGTCCCCTCATTTCGCGCTGTCCTTGCATTTGCCCCTGCAGCATGCCAGTAACTGGGTCCTTGCGGCCATGAAACGCCCGTACACGATCGAACGGTACGCTGCACTCGTCGACCAGATCAGCGCGCAATGAGTGGGTACGGGTGCGGATCACAGGTGGGGCCGAGGGCCTGACCGGCGAAATTCGGTCATTGGAACGGTTTCATAACCTCTGATGTGGCGCGGGTTTTCAGACCCGCGCGCCAGGTGATGAAACCGCTTGTCGGTAATCTAGTGACCAAATGCAAGAGTAGCGAGCGTCTGGCCTGGTGATTTGCGCTGGCCTTCGACGATCAACTGGCCGCAGGCAGCGCGGATATCGCGCCCGCGGCTCTTGCGAACTGAGACAGTCACGCCGCGCTCGGCCAGGGTCCTGGCAAATCGGTCGATCGCATCATCGGATGGCCGCCCGAACGGAATTACGGCCGCCGCGTTGAGCGGAATCAGGTTCACCTTCGACTTCACTCCGGCCAGCAGCTTTGCCAGCTTCCGCGCATCCTCAGGCGAGTCGTTCATGCCGGCGAGAAGCACGTATTCGAACGTGATTCGGCTTCGCCGCTTCAACGGAAAACGCTTACACGCGGCGATGATGTCGGCAATGCCGTACTTGCTGTTGAGCGGTACGAGGTCGTTGCGCACGGCGTCAGTCGGAGCGTGGAGCGAGATGGCGAGGTTGGGCATGCCCGGCTCGCGCGAGAGTCGTTCGAGCCCTGGCAGCAGACCGACGGTCGACAGCGTAACCCGTCTTGGCGGCAACGCCAGGCCATGTTCATCGGCAAGAATCCGCAGCGCCTTCATCGTCTCGTCGTAGTTGTGCAGCGGCTCGCCCATGCCCATCAGCACAACGTTGAATGTCTGGTCGCGAAGGTCGAGCGCGCCGGTAAGCACGCGCACCTGGCCTGCGATCTCACCGGCGGTTAGGTTACGGACCAGCCCCATCTTGCCGGTGAGACAGAACGCGCAGGCGACGGCGCAGCCAACTTGCGTCGAGATACAGAAGGTCATGGCCGGCGTGTCGGGAATGAACACCGACTCGATGTGACGGCCGTCGTCAAGACGAAGGAGAAATTTTTCAGTTCCATCGATCGATCGCTCGCGCGAGACGATCTCCGGTGTGGCGAGGATGAAATCCGACGTGAGCGTGGCGCGCAGAGCGCGGGGCAGGTCCCTCATCGCCACGACATCTGTGACGCCGCGGCGATAGATCCAGCCGAAGATCTGGCGGCCGCGAAACCGCGCGTGTCCCCGCTCCTCGAGCGTCGATTCAAGGGCCGGACGCTCCAGTTCCGCGAGATTGGGGCGACCTACCTCGGTGGACAAGGGTATCTCTCACTCTCTCAAGAGCTTGGCCGACCTTCGATCCTAGCACGCAGGCCCGCGCTTGCCAGAGCCGCGAAGAGCGTGCTATAGTTGTCGACCGGGCTTGTAATTCCTTCTCTGTCAAGGCTTTGCGGCACGTCGTGGCCGGTCCCGATGCACCCCGTGAGCTGCTGCGAGCTTCACCTTGTCGAATTCACCGATCGTCAGGGACGTCCTCGGTAACGGGCTCCGTATTCTCACGGAACGGATGACACAGGTCCGTTCGATCAGCATCGGGGTCTGGCTGACGCGGGGGTCGCGGCACGAAACGGCCGAGCAGGGCGGCATCGCCCACTTCGTCGAGCACATGCTCTTCAAGGGGACGGGAACGAGGTCGGCCGAGGACATCGCCCAGGTCATCGATTCCATCGGCGGCCAGCTCGATGCGTTCACCGCCAAGGAGTACGCGAGCTACTACATCAAGGTGCTCGACGAGCACCTGCCCCTGGCGATCGACATTCTGTCGGACATCGTTCTCAACCCGGCGTTCGGTCCCGAAGACGTCGAGCGCGAGAAGAAGGTTGTTGTCGAAGAAATCAAGATGGTCGAGGACACCCCCGACGACCTGGTCCACGAGATCTTCACACAGCGGTTCTGGGAGAATCACCCCCTCGGACGGCCGATCCTCGGCACGCGGGAGACGGTCGTGTCGTTCACCGCGGGGCTGCTGCGCGAGTATTTTGCAAACGCCTATACGCCGCGGAACCTGATCGTGTCGGCGGTCGGCAACCTGGAGCACGCGCGGGTGCGCGATCTGGTCGAAGAGAAGTTCGAATCGCTCGCCTCGGTGGGCGAGTCGGTCGGCGAGCAGGCGCCCAACGTGGTGCCGCAGATCGTGATTCGCGCCAAGGACCTCGAGCAGAGTCACCTGTGTCTTGGCGCGAGCAGCTACCCGCAGAACCACGACGATCGCTATTCAAGCTACGTATTGAACACGCTCTTGGGCGGCTCGATGAGCTCGCGATTGTTCCAGAACGTGCGCGAAAAGCGCGGCCTCGCCTATGCGATCTTCAGCGGACTTAGTGCGTACCGCGATGCGGGGTCACTCACGATCTATGCCGGCTGCTCGAACGAGGCGGTCGGCGAGGTGATCGACCTAGTCGTCGAAGAACTGCGCGGCGTCCGGCAGGCCCAGGTTCCCGACGCGGAGCTCCGCCGGTCGAAAGATCATCTGAAGGGCAGCGTGATGCTGAGCCTCGAGAACACCGCCAGCCGCATGTCGAATCTGGCGCGGCAGGAGATCTACTTCGATCGCCAGTTCGGTCTCGATGAGACGCTGCAGGGGATCGAGCATGTCACCGCCGAGGAGGTGCAGCGGGTCGCCGCCGACCTCTTCAAGAGCGACTCGCTGGCGGCGACCGTATTGGGCGACGTGGACGGGCTGCAGATTTCGCGCAAGCGGCTGGACTTGGATTAAGAGCTCGCTGCCAGGGGGTCACGGAAGGGCGTCCCCCGTGGTAGCGAAGCTAGCTTGTCATGATCGTACGCTATACGCACCCGGAGATGGGCCGGATCTGGAGCGACCTGCGTCGCTACGAGATCTGGTTGCTCGTGGAAACTGCGGCGGCGGAGGCCATGGCGACCGCCGGCGTCATTCCGGCGGAGGCGGCGCGGGACATTCGGACGCGCGGCGGCTTCGATGTACCCCGAATCGAGGAGATCGAGCGGGTCACCGAGCACGACGTGATCGCCTTCATGACGGCAGTCGCCGAAAAAATCGGCCCCTCGGGCCGGTGGCTGCACTTCGGGATGACCTCTTCAGACGTGATTGACACGGCGCTAGCACTGCAGATGCGCGAGGCGTGCGATCTGGTCCTCGAAGACCTCGACGCGCTGGCCGACACTATCCGCGATCGCGCCTTCGAGCACCGGTGTACGCCGATGGTCGGCCGGACGCACGGCGTGCACGCCGAACCGACGACGCTCGGCCTCAAGCTGGCGCGGTGGTATGCCGAAGTGGGCCGCGACGTCGAGCGCCTGCGACGGGCAAGAGCAGCCGTGAGCGTCGGCAAGCTGTCGGGTGCCGTTGGTACCTTTGCGCATGTGCCGCCGTCGGTCGAGACGGACGTCTGCAGGCGGCTCGGCCTCGAGCCGGTCGCGGTGGCCTCGCAGGTTATTCAGCGCGACCGCCACGCGGAGCTTCTCACGGCGCTGGCCATCACGGCAGCGTCGCTCGAGACATTCGCGCTCGAAATCAGAGGACTGCAGAAGACCGAGATCGGCGAGCTGGAGGAGCCGTTCGCGAAGGGACAGAAGGGCTCCTCCGCCATGCCGCACAAACGTAATCCGATTGGCTGCGAACAGATCGTCGGGCTGGCGCGCCTCATCCGCGCGAATGGTCATGCCTCGCTCGAGAACATAGCGCTCTGGCACGAGCGCGACATCTCGCACTCGTCGGTCGAGCGCGTGATTCTGCCCGACAGCTTCATCGCGCTCGATCACATGCTCCGGCGCCTGACGCGCATCGTGCGGGGCATGTTGGTGTACCCTGACCGCATGCGCGAAAATCTCGAACGCTCGCGCGGCGTCGTGTTTTCAGGGACCGTGCTGCTCGAGCTCGCCAGAAAGGGCGTCTCGCGCGAGCAGGCGTACGAGTGGGTCCAGCGAAACGCCATGCGGTCGCTGACCGAGAAGCGCGACTTCAAGGCGCTGCTCCTGGCTGACGCTGACCTCCTGCGGGTGCTTCAGCCCGCCGAGATCGAGCGCGCCTTCGATCTCGACGAGCAGTTTCGTCACGTGACTCAGATTTTCGATCGAGTGTTTACTACGTCGGCCAATCTAGAGGCCGCCGAGGTCGCGGAGCCGATGGGGTCTCGGCGGGCTCAGCGGTCTCTGCGTTGATTGGAATTGGATGAGGACGAGATTGTCATGCGCGCCAGAGTGTTCGTAACGCTGAAACCGTCGGTCTTCGATCCGCAGGGTCGGACCATTGCCGATGCGCTGCACTCGCTCGGCTACCGGGGCGTCGAGGACGTGCGCCAGGGCAAGTACTTCGAGCTCGATCTAGCGACGAAGGAAGACGGGCGGGCCAGGGCGCTGGCGGCGGAAGTCGCCGACAAACTGCTCGCCAATCCGGTGATCGAGAGCTATCGGGTGGAGATCGACTAGCTTTCCGCTGTCGGCTTTCAGCCGTCAGAAACTGAGAGCTGAGAGCTGTCAGCTGACCATGAAATTCGCCATCATTATCTTTCCCGGCTCCAACGGCGATCATGACGCGTATTACGCCGCGAAACACGTCCTCGGGCAGGATGCCGAGTACATCTGGCACAAAGACACGGATCTCAAGGGCGCCGACGGGGTGATTCTTCCCGGCGGGTTCGCCCACGGCGACTATCTGCGAGCGGGCGCCATGGCGCGCTTCTCGCCGATCATGCGGCAGGTGAAGAGATTCGCGGCCGACGGCGGTCCGGTGCTCGGCATCTGCAATGGGTTCCAGGTGCTGCTCGAAGCAGCCCTGCTCGCCGGCGCGATGCTGCGCAACAGGGGCCTGAAGTTCCGGTGCGAACACGTGCACATTCGCGTGGAGCAGACCGACACGCCGTTTACCCTCGCGTGCCGTCGCGGGCATGTGCTGCGGATTCCGATCGCGCACGGCGATGGGAACTACTTCGCCGAACCCGATGTCATTGCAAGGCTCGAGAAGAACCGGCAGGTCGTGTTTCGCTACACGAACGCCGCGGGCGAGGTAACCGACGAGGCCAACCCCAACGGATCGGCGGCATCGATCGCCGGCCTTTGCAGCGAGGGGCGGAACGTCGTGGCATTGATGCCGCATCCCGAGCGCGCGTGCGAGCCGGTGCTCGACAGCAAGGATGGCCGCGTCATCTTCGAGTCGGTCGTGAAGGCGTTTTCAGAGGGAGGGCTTCGCGGCCCTGAAAGGGCCGCGCTACCCGAGACAGCTGTAGGGCGATCCTTTTAGGATCGCTGAATGTTCATGCCCGATTCTCAGACCATCGAACGCGACGGTCTCAAGCCACACGAATACGACCGCATCGTGAAGTTTCTCGGCCGGGAGCCGAATCTGACGGAGCTTGGCATCTTCTCGGTGATGTGGTCCGAGCACTGCAGCTACAAGAGCTCGCGGGTGCATCTGAAGACGCTGCCCACCGAAGGCCCACAGGTGCTGCAGGGCCCTGGCGAGAATGCTGGTGCAATCGATATCGGCGATGGCCTGGTGGCCGTTTTCAAGATCGAGTCGCATAATCACCCGTCGTTCATTGAACCTTATCAAGGCGCTGCTACGGGCGTGGGCGGCATCATCCGCGACATCTTCACGATGGGCGCGCGACCGATCGCGCTGCTAAATTCGCTCCGATTCGGGTCGCTCGACGTCTCAGGTACCCAGCGTCTGCTCGAGGGCGTTGTCGCGGGGATTGCGGGGTACGGCAACAGCATCGGCATCCCGACCATCGGCGGCGAAATTGCTTTCGATCCGTCGTACGCCGGAAATCCTCTGGTCAACGTGTTCTGCCTCGGTATTGCGAAGGCGTCCGCCATCATCAGAGGCGTCGCGTCAGGCGTCGGGAACCCTGTCTATTGTGTCGGCGCGAAGACTGGCCGCGACGGAATTCATGGCGCCACGATGGCGTCGGCCGAGTTCGACGACACATCGGCGGCGAAACGCCCGGCCGTTCAGGTCGGCGACCCCTTCCTGGAGAAGCTGCTGCTTGAGGCATGCCTCGAGGTGATGCAGACCGACGCGCTCATCGGGATTCAGGATATGGGCGCCGCCGGCTTGACCTGCTCCACGACCGAAATGGGAGCGCGAGGCGGCGCCGGTGTCGCGATTGACGTCTCGCTGGTCCCGCAGCGCGAGAGCGGGATGACGCCTTACGAGATCATGCTCTCGGAATCTCAGGAGCGCATGCTGCTCGTCGTAAAGTGTGGTCACGAAGCGGAAGTGGAGCGGACTTTCGAAAAATGGGGTCTTCACGCCGTGCCGATAGGCGAGGTCACCGCTGATAGGATGCTGCGCGTAGGGAACCGCGGCATGATCGTGGCTGAGATTCCGAACCGCGCGCTGACCGACGCGGCGCCGGTCTATCGGCGTCGGATGGAAATGCCGCCCTACCTCGCTGAGGTGCAGGCGCTCGATCTCGATGCGCTCGGCCTTGCTGATGCCCCCGCTGGCGCGCTCCGCGACCCCGGAGCGAATGCGGCGCTCCTCGGCCTGCTCGGTTCGGCAACGGTCGCGAGCAAGCAGTGGGTCTATCGGCAATACGACCACATGGTGCGGACCAACACCATCAGTCTGCCAGGGCTCGGCGCAGGCGTGGTCCGCATCAAGGGCACCGATCGCGCGCTAGCGATGTCGCTGGATGGCAATGGCCGCTACTGCTATCTCGATCCTCATCGCGGCGCGATGCTCGCGGTGGCCGAGGCGGCAAGGAACGTTGCCTGCGCGGGCGCGCGGCCGCTTGGCGCGACCAATTGCCTGAACTTCGGCAACCCCGAGCGGCCGTCCATCATGTGGCAGTTTGCCAAGACGGTTGAAGGTATCGGCGCAGCCTGCCGCGCCCTGGAGATCCCTATTACCGGCGGGAACGTGAGTTTCTACAACGAAACCGATGGCCGGGCGATCTACCCGACTCCCGTCGTCGGAGTCGTCGGCCTGCTGAAGCACGCTGACCGTGTGCAGGGACGTCGTTTTCGCGGGTCGGGCGACGTCATCGTTCTGCTCGGTGAAGGACGCGGCGAACTTGGCGGCAGCGAGTATTTGTGTGCGATCCACGGGCTTGTCCGCGGTTTGCCTCCGGCCATCGATCTCAACGCCGAGCGTGCGCTGCAGGACCTGCTCGTGGCGCTGGCCGAGGCGTGCCTGACCCGCTCAGCCCACGACTGCGCCGAGGGCGGCCTCGCGGTGGCGCTGGCGGAATGCTGTTTCGGTACGACTGGCATTGGCGCCGAGGCGTCAATTCAGGGCGTCACGCCGTCGCGCAACGCGCGTCTCAACGAAGCGGCGGGCCTTTTCGGCGAATCGGCATCACGCGCGATCGTTTCGGCGACGCCAGACAATGTTGCCGAGGTGCTGGCGCGTGCGGCGGTAATGCAGGTGCCCGCGTGGGTGATCGGGCAGACGGGTGGTAATCTGTTGCGAATTGCGGCCGGTGAGCGGATCGCAGTCGACCTGCCGGTTGCCGACGCCGAACGCGTGTGGTCGTCAGCGATCGAAGGATATTTCGTGAAGAACGTCGCCTGAGGGAACAACGCGGACATGCTCGACAAGTTCAAAGAGGCATGCGGCGTGTTTGGCATTTTCGGGCATCCCGAAGCCGCCAACATGACGTACCTGGGCTTGTACGCGCTGCAGCATCGCGGTCAGGAGAGCGCCGGGATCGCGGCGTCCGACACCGTGCAGGTCCGTGTGTCCCGCGCGATGGGCTACGTGGCGGAGACGTTCGACACCGAAACGCTTGCGGGCTTGCCCGGCCGGATCGCGATCGGCCATGTGCGGTACTCAACCGCTGGCGACAGCAAGCTGTTGAACGCCCAGCCGATTCTCATCGACTGCGCGCACGGCCAAATCGGCATCTGTCACAACGGCAACCTGGTCAATGCCACCGAGCTGCGTGAAGAGCTGGTGCAGCAGGGGTCCATCTTTCAAAGCAACAGTGACACCGAAGTGGTGCTGCATCTCTACGCGCGGTCCAGGGCCGGCAGTGTCGAAAACGCCGTCGTCGAGTCGGTCTCGCAGGTGCAGGGCGCGTTCTCGTTTCTGATGATCACGAAAGACGGGCTCATGGCCGTCCGCGATCCGCATGGATTCCGTCCGCTCGCGCTAGGCCGGCTGGGCGAGGCGTTTGTGGTGTGCTCGGAGACCTGCGCGATGGACTTGATCGGCGCCACCTACGTGCGCGACGTCGAGCCCGGGGAAGTGCTGATCATAGGGGCCGGCGGTCTGCGCTCGATCAAGCCGTTTCCGCCGGCGAAGCTGGCGCACTGCGTGTTCGAGCACGTGTATTTCGCTCGGCCCGACAGCTACGTGTTTGGGCAGAGCGTGAACGAGGTGCGAACCACCCTGGGACGAATCCTGGCGCGCGAACAGCGGGTGGGCGCCGACGTCGTCGTGCCGGTGCCCGACTCCGGTGTGTGCGCGGCGATGGGGTTCTCCGCCGAAGCGGGGATTCCGCTCCGCATGGGCCTCATCCGGAACCACTACGTCGGGCGCACGTTCATTGAGCCGCAGTCTGCAATCCGGCACTTCGGTGTCAGGGTCAAGCTCAATCCGGTCAGGAGTATTCTCGAAGGCAAACGGGTTGTCCTCGTGGACGATTCCATCGTGCGCGGCACGACCAGCCGGAAGATCGTCGGCATGGTACGTGCGGCCGGCGCCAAGGAGGTCCATGTCCGCATCAGCTGTCCACCGACAGTCTCGCCATGTTTCTACGGCATCGATACACCGCGGCGGTCCGAGTTGATTGCCGCGACACACACCATCGAAGACATCCGGAAGTTTCTCGAGGCCGACAGCGTAGGCTATCTCAGCCTTGAAGGGCTGATGGCGGCGGTCGGAAACGGACACGAGAGCTACTGCAGCTCGTGTTATACGGGCCACTATCCGGTCGAGTGCCCGCGCGACGAGATGACCTACCTTCAGCTGGTGCTCAAGCTCGACAAGGAGCCCGTGTCGAACTGAATGATGTTCGATTCTTCACGGCAAAGGACGCTGAGGACGCGGAGACTGCAAGCGGGTGTTTGCCTCTGCGTCCTTTGCGTTTTCGGCATCAAGAAACTCACGCTCGGCCAGGAACCTTCTGCGCCTCAGGCCGTCTCCGCCGCGGAGCTTCAGGTGGGGATCGACAAACTCGGCGACCTCGACTACGACACCCGCACGGCGGCCTCGCGCACCGTGAGGCGTACACCCGGCTTGCAGGCGGTGCCGGCGCTCTTGCAGGCCGTTGCCGGGCACCGGGACGGGTACGTCCGCTATCGCGCGCTCGTGCTCCTGACTGGATTCAACGACTTGCGCACGAAGGATGCGATTCGCCAGTCGCTCCAGAGTCCCAACGACCGCCTTCGTGCCGTGGCGTACAGCTTTCTCGAGCACAACCCCGATCGATCGATGGTGTCCGAGCTGCTGGCCGCGCTTGACAAGGAGCTCGGTGAATTTGTCAGGCCGGAGCTCGTTCGGGCGCTTGCCGCCCTGGGCGACGACCCTCGAGTTCAGCAGGCCCTCGTGCGTGAGGCCGGCCGCGGCCAGGACTTCTTTCGAAGCACCGTGATCGAGGCGCTCGGCGACTACAAGGCGCGCTACGCGTTTGACGCCGTGACGGCGATTGCGAAGCTGGACGGTCCGCTCCAGGACGATGCAGCGCTCGCGTTGGGGAAAATGGGCGACAAGCGCGCGTTCGAGACGCTCGCGAGCTTGCAGCGAACGGTGCCGAAGGCGCGGCAGCCGACAATTTCCGCCGGTATCTGTCTCCTCGTGGTCAACTGCGAGTCTCATGAGAACTACCTGATCGAGACCCTGAAGTTTGCCGATACCAACCTCGGATTTCAGGATTTCCTCCGCAGCGCGGCGGCGGGTTTGGGCGCCCTTGGGGTGTCCGGCCGGGCGAGCGCTGCTTTGGCGCTGTTCGACGTCGGTATTCCATCGCGCGATCCGACACGCGCCCCTGTTGCGCTCGCCCTCGCCACGATCGCCTTGCGCAGCACGCCGTCGATGATGTCGATCCTGGAAGAGCACCCAAGCCAGGCCGACGCGATATCGCTTCTTGCGGAAGGCTTCGACATGCTCGAAGAGGACCTCGACAAGGAGCGGTTCTTCGCCTTTGCCAGACGCACGTACTGGGCATCGGCGGAAGGATCTCAAACCCGCGTTCTGATGCAGACGCTCATCGGCAAGCTGGACTTTTGATGGATTATCGCCAGTCCGGGGTTGATATCGACGCCGGCGACGAAACCGTCCGCCGGATCAGGTCGCTGGCGCGCGCCACCTTCACCCCGGGAGTCTTGTCGGAGATCGGCTCCTTCGGCGGCCTGTTCAAACTCGATCGAGATGACTATCGAGAGCCTGTGCTCGTCTCAAGCGTCGACGGCGTCGGGACGAAACTCAAGGTCGCCTTCATGACCGGCCGACACGACACCGTTGGCGCCGACCTCGTCAATCACTGTGTGAACGACATTCTGGTGCAGGGCGCGCGTCCGCTGTTCTTCCTCGACTATCTGGCGACCGGCCACCTGTCGCCGGATGTTGCTGAGCGCGTCGTTGGGGGCGTGGCGCGTGGCTGCCGCGAGAACGGCTGCGCGCTCGTCGGCGGCGAGACGGCCGAGATGCCCGGCTTTTATGTCGACGGCGAGTATGACATCGCCGGCTTCATTGTCGGCGTCGTCGAACGGGCGCGAATCATCGATGGAGGGTCGATTGCGCCGGGCGACGTCTTGATCGCGCTACCTTCGGCCGGCCTCCACACAAATGGCTATTCCCTCGCGCGTCGCGTGTTGTTCGACATGGCCGGACTGAAGCCCGAGATGACGGTGCCGGAGCTCGGTATGTCAGTGGCTGACGCGCTGCTCGCGCCGCACCGGTCCTATCTCGGCGCGCTTGACCCGCTCGTCGAGGCCGGGCTGGTGAAAGGGATGGCGCACATTACCGGCGGCGGGATCACGGAGAATCTCCCTCGCGTTCTGCCGGAAGGCCGAGGGGCCGTCGTCAATCCAGGGACCTGGACGGTTCCGCCGATCTTTGGGCTGCTGCAGAGGCTCGGCTCGATCACGACGACCGAGATGTTCCGGACAGTCAATATGGGCGTTGGGTTGATCCTCGTGTGTGCGGCGTCCAAACGTCAGGAAGTCTTGCAAGCGCTCGCCAATACGGGTGAGCGCGGCGCCGTCGTCATCGGAACGATCATTTCCGGCAATCGAGGCGTGCGATACACGGACAAAGGGGACGTGAGCCAGTCAAGTGCTTGACAGCTATCCGCGTCATCTTCCCTCGCGCCGCATCGCCGTCCTCATCTCGGGTCGCGGCTCGAACCTTCAGTCGATCATCGAGGCAACCAGGTCACGCGAGCTCGACGCAACGATCGCCCTCGTCGTCTCGAATCGATCCGACGCGGCCGGGTTGATGCGCGCGCGCGAGGCCGGCATCGAGGCTATCTTCCTGAACCCGCGCGAATATCCGCACCGCGACGCCTACGACCGTGCGATTGTCGACCTGCTGAAGGCGCGCGACGTCGGCCTCGTATGTCTCGCAGGGTTCATGCGGCTGGTCGGCGCGCCGCTGCTCGATGCATTTCCGAATCGTCTCATCAACACCCACCCGTCGCTGTTGCCCGCCTTTCGAGGGGTCGAGGCTCAGCGCCAGGCGTTCGAGCATGGGGTTCGGGTGAGCGGCGCCACGGTGCACCTCGTGACGACAGACCTCGACAACGGACCAATCATTGCCCAGTCTCCGGTGCCCCTGCTCGACGATGACACGCCGGACAGCCTCGCGGCTCGGATTCTCGTTGAAGAACACAAGCTGTATCCCGAGGCGATCCGAATCATGCTCGAAGGTGGGTGGCGCATCGAAGGGAGACGATTCCTGCGCCGCTAGGCGTTGCGCGACAGGTTCTCGGATTGAAGCGTCAGTAGAGCGATTTCCGGCGGGCAGTTCACTCTCACCGGGATGTACACCGTTCCAATCCCTCGACTCACGAAGATGGTTGTGCTCTCGCGCCGCGCGACGCCGGAGACGACGGGGAACTTTCTGGCTGCGACGGCGCCGAACGCCGGCAGTACGACTTGCCCGCCGTGGGTGTGCCCCGACAAGACGAGCGGAATCTTCAGGGCGACCGCCTCGGTCAGTCGGCGCGGATCGTGCGCGAGCAACACGACTGGGCCTTTCGCCCCCCGCACCACCGATGCGATGTCGGCGGTCCGCCTGGTCCAAAAACGAATGCCGGCGAGCTCGAGCGTTTCGCCGCCAATCCCGAGACGGGTCCGAGCGTCCCTCAGTATCTGCACGCCGCGCGAGCCCAGCGCGGCCGGCATGTCGCGGTCGTCGTCGTGATTCCCGAGGACGCCGAACACGCCGTATCGCGCCGACAGGCCGCCAAGCGTCTCGGCCGACGGACCCACGTACCGCCGGTCACCCCAGGTGACGTAGTCACCGCCGAGCACGATGAGATCGGGTTTCGCCGACATCATGAGATCAACCGCCCGCATGAGGTCGGCGTCGGATACCCACTCGCTGCGGTGAACGTCAGTCATCAAGCCGATGCGCAAGCCCGAGAGCGGGGCCGGCAGACCCGCGACTGGCAGCGTCGTGCGCGTCAGTTCGAGCGCCTTGCGCCCGTACAGATAGCCGTCGGCGCTGCCGCCGACGACCGCGCCGACACCGGTGGCGAGAAAGGTCTTGAGCACGGCGCGCCGGCTGATTGTCATCGGCTGATATAGTAATCGTTCTCCGTGCTCGGTTCGACGTTCGCCGTTCTCCGATCGGGGAACGAAGAGTGTCGAACGAAGAAGGTCGAACGAAGAACGTTCA
>CBDANZ010000003.1:0-570000 GCA_965197865.1 Vicinamibacterales bacterium | reverse complement strand
GAGAACTAGATGGACTAGGGGGCTTACCAGCTTACTGAATCCAACTAAACTGCGAATGCCAGCGACCCGTATCCCGGGAGTGAGACGGTGGGGGCTAAGCTTCATCGTCGAAAGGGAAACAGCCCAGACTATCGGCTAAGGTCCCTAACTTTGTGCTAAGTGGGAAAGGATCTGAAGACGCTCAGACAGCCAGGAGGTTGGCTTAGAAGCAGCCATCCTTTAAAGAAAGCGTAATAGCTCACTGGTCAAGCGGCTTTGGGCCGACAATCCAACGGGGCTTAAGCACAAGACCGAAGCCATAGATGCATTTCTCCTGCGGGAGGAATGTTTGGTAGAGGAGCGTTCTCACAGCCGTGAAGCCAGACTGAAAAGACTGGTGGAGTGGTGAGAAGTGACCCTGCCGGCATAAGTAGCGATAAGAAAGGTGAGAATCCTTTCCACCGTAAGCCTAAGGTTTCCTGAGGAAGGTTCGTCCGCTCAGGGTTAGTCGGGTCCTAACGCGAGGCCGAAAGGCGTAGCGGATGGATATCTGGTTAATATTCCAGAACTACCCAAGAGACGTTATTACGATGGGGAGACGCAGGAGGCTATGCGAGCCTACGATTGGACGTGTAGGTTCAGACCTGTAGGGGGATCCGCCAGGCAAATCCGGTGGGTCATTTTCCCTGAGGGGTCATGGCGAGGGCCGCAAGGCCCGCAAAGTCGCAGACGCCACGCTGCCGAGAAAATCCTCTAAGGAGTCTTTTGGGTACCCGTACCGCAAACCGACACAGGTAGGCGAGGAGAAAATCCTCAGGTGCGAGTGAGAACCCTCGTTTAGGAACTCGGCAAACTCACCCCGTAACTTCGGAAGAAGGGGTGCTCCGCTAGCGTTAGGTGGTTCGCCCACCGAAGCGTGAAGGAGTTGCAATAAAGAGGCCCAGGCAACTGTTTACTAAAAACACAGGGCTTTGCCAAGTCAAATACGACGTATAAGGCCTGACGCCTGCCCGGTGCCGGAAGGTTAAAGGGAG
Source organism: Vicinamibacterales bacterium (assembly GCA_965197865.1). Taxonomy (GTDB): domain Bacteria; phylum Acidobacteriota; class Vicinamibacteria; order Vicinamibacterales; family CAVVIG01; genus CBDANZ01. Next base: position 568,987 of record CBDANZ010000003.1, on the reverse strand, counting down.
AGGTTAGCCGCAAGGCGACGCTTCGAGCTGAAGCCCCGGTAAACGGCGGCCGTAACTATAACGGTCCTAAGGTAGCGAAATTCCTTGTCGGGTAAGTTCCGACCTGCACGAATGGCGTAATGATCTGGGCGCTGTCTCAACGAGGGGCACTGCGAATTTGTGGTACCGGTGAAGACGCCGGTTGCCCGTGGCTAGACGAAAAGACCCCGTGCACCTTTACTACATCCTAGTAGTGAATGCTGACGCGCTATGCGCAGGATAGGTGGGAGGCTTTGAACCCGGGATTTCGGTCTCGGGGGAGCCAACGGTGAGATACCACCCTTAGCGTTTCGTCGTTCTAACCTCGTTCTGTCATCCAGAACAGGGACACTGCTAGGTGGGTAGTTTGACTGGGGCGGTCGCCTCCTAAATTGTAACGGAGGCGCGCGAAGGTTCGCTCAGGCTGTTTGGCAACCAGCCCGAGAGTGCAAAAGCATAAGCGAGCTTGACTGCGAGTCCTACAAGACGAGCAGGTGGGAAACCAGGCTTTAGTGATCCGGTGGTTCCGCGTGGAAGGGCCATCGCTCAACGGATAAAAGGTACGCCGGGGATAACAGGCTGATCTGAGCCAAGAGTTCACATCGACGCTCAGGTTTGGCACCTCGATGTCGGCTCATCGCATCCTGGAGCTGTAGCAGGTTCCAAGGGTCCGGCTGTTCGCCGGTTAAAGCGGTACGTGAGCTGGGTTTAGAACGTCGCGAGACAGTTCGGTCTCTATCTGCCATGGGCGCAGGAGATTTGAGTGGGGCTGACCTTAGTACGAGAGGACCGGGTTGGACGGACCTCTAGTGTACCGGTTGTCGCGCCAGCGGCAGCGCCGGGTAGCTACGTCCGGAAGGGAGAAACGCTGAATGCATCTAAGCGTGAAACCCTCCACAAGATGAGATCTCCCTGGATCGTAAGATCCCTGAAGGCTCCTGGAAGATGACCAGGTGATAGGTCGGGTGTGGAAGCGTGGCGACACGTTAAGCTGACCGATACTAATCAGCCGTGAGGCTTGACCATAAATTGTTTCTACATGCACGCGGAAACGCTGCGTGAGTGAATCGGTCAAACTACCGCTTGCTGGACGTTCAGTTGGAAAGTTAGAACTGAAAACTGAAAAGTCAACAGGACAGTGTCCTTCTAGGTTCTTGGTTCTAACTTTGAGTTCTTTGAAAGATTGCCTGGGACGATCGATGGCGCGACGTATCGCGTGGCTCGAGTGGCCGCGCTCGCGGTTTCGGACCCCAGGCAGCACATTTGCCGGTGGTCACAGGAGCAGGGTCACACCCGTTCCCATTCCGAACACGGAAGTTAAGCCTGCTACCGCCGATGGTACTGCATGGGAAACTGTGTGGGAGAGTAGGTCGCCGCCGGCAGTCACGCCGAAGGCTCGGTGTTGTCCAACGACGACGTCGGGCCTTCTTATTTAGAACTACTCCAGCATCCGCTTGGCCTTCTTCGGATCGTCCGCGACGGGCCCCGCGACAGCGTTCAGATTCACGCCGTAGCGGGAGAGCGCCGTGGCGACACGACCCAGCTCCCTCGGGGCGGTCGGTCGGTGCGGTTGAGCTGTCCCAGGGGACCGTATCGAAGACCGACGGGACGCCGCGATCAACGCAACTGGCACGAGCGAACGACGACCCCCCAAGGGAGCCGGAAACCCTCCAGAGCGGGCTTCCATTTTCAGCCCTGCGACACCTTCTCCATTCTCACGCCCCCACCTCCTCCCCGAAGTTTGATATCTTCAATGACGGCGGTACAGGTGAGGCACATGGAAGAGAGACTTCTTAAGGTGCAAGAAACCGACGAGCAGTGGCAGAAGATGCTGACGCGGGAGCAGTTTTACGTGCTCCGCGAGCACGGCACCGAACCTCCCGGCGCGAGCACGCTCAATCATGAGAAGCGGGAAGGAACCTTCCGCTGCGCGGGGTGCGGCCAGGCGCTGTTTTCAGCCGATACGAAGTTCGAGAGTGGAACAGGATGGCCGAGCTTCTGGGCGCCCCTCGAGGACGCGGTCGGCTCATCGACCGATCGCAGCTTCTTCGTGACGCGGGTGGAAGTGCACTGCGCGCGGTGCGGCGGACACTTGGGCCACATCTTTCCTGACGGTCCGCCGCCGACGGGCCAGCGATACTGCATCAACGGCGTCGCGTTGGACTTTCAGCCCGACATTTCATAACTGGCAGTGGCCCGGCTTCCGCCGGCCAGGGCGCGGGCCCCCAGCGCGGCAGCCGCGCTGGTGTGGCAAGCGACGGAGGATTCGATGGCTTACGCCTATCACGAGCTGAGGAAGAAGACGGTCCAGGAGCTGCGGGATATCGCCAAGGACGTGCAACACGATGCTGTACAGGGCCATTCGCAGATGAACAAGGACCATCTGCTGCCGGCGCTCTGCAAGGCGCTGGGCATCGAGATGCACGAGCATCAGGACATAAAGGGGATCGACAAAGCGGCAATCAAGGCGAAAATGCGCGAGCTCAAGAGCCGGAGGAGCGCGGCGCTCGAGGCGCACGATCATAATACGCTGAAGAGCCTTCGGCGTCAGATTCACCGGCTGAATCGGCAGATTCGCGCTCACGTGGCTTAGCAGCCCGTGGTGAAAGTCGATCGAGCAGCCCCTTGTTATTGGCGAGGGGATCGACAGGATCGATCCCGCTCCTTACACTGTGGCGCATGGCCATGGGCACCCGCGACCCCGAACAACCTCCGTTGTGGATTGCCGCGTCGGATCTGCCGGTCTCGCCTGGGCATCCGTTCTACACGCGCTTGAATGCGTTGCTGGATGCCGACGGCTTCGACACCTTCGTGGAAGACGCCTGTCGATCCTTCTACGCGCCGGTGTTGGGCCGCCCGAGTCTGGCGCCCGGTCGCTACTTCCGCTTGTTGCTGGTTGGGTACTTCGAAGGCATCGATTCGGAGCGCGGCATCGCATGGCGTGCGGCGGACTCGCTGGCGGTGCGGAGCTTCCTGCGACTCGGGCTGGAGGAGGCGGCCCCGGATCACTCGACGATTTCGCGCACCCGCCGCGTGATCGATGTGGAGACGCACCGGGCGGTGTTCACGTGGGTCCAGCAGCGCCTGGCGGCCGCCGGCCTGTTGAAGGGCCGGACGATCGCGATCGACGCGACGACGTTGGAGGCCAACGCCGCCATGCGGAGTATCGTGCGCCGGGACACGGGGGAAGCCTACCAGGCGTATCTGACCCGCCTCGCCGCCGCCTCGGGGATCAAGACGCCGACGCGCGAAGTCTTGGCGCGGTTTGATCGCACGCGGAAGAAGAAAACCTCGAACAGCGAGTGGACCAGCCCCAGCGATCCTGACGCGAAGGTCGCGAAAATGAAAGACGGCCAGACGCACTTGGCGCACAAAGCCGAGCATGCGATCGATCTGGAGAGCGGCGCGTTGGTCGCGGTGACGGTGCAGGGCGCCGATCAGGGCGACACGAGGACGCTTGTCACGGCGGCGATCACGGCGGCCGAACAGGTGGAAGCCGCGCACGCGACGACCGACGCGCGCGGGAGGTTGGAGGACATCGTCGCGGACAAGGGCTATCACAGCAACGAGACGATGGTAGACCTGGCTGCGGTGGGCCTGCGGTCGTACATTTCGGAACCCGACCGTGGCCGGCGCGATTGGTCCGACGCGCCGGATGCGTACGCGCCCGTCCATGGGAATCGCCGCCGTCTCCGGGGCGCCCGCGGGCGACGCTTGCGGCGGCGACGGGCGGAACTCGCCGAGCGATCGTTTGCCCACCTCTATGAGACCGGCGGGATGCGACGCACGCACTTGCGGGGACACGACAACATCTTGAAGCGTCTACTGATTCATGGCGGCGGCTTCAACTTGGGGCTCGCGATGCGCCAGTGCCTCGGCATCGGCACGCCACGGCGCTTGCAGGGCCGCGCCGCAGGCGTCTTGGCTGTCTTCATCGCCGTATGGGCGCGCCTCGGCGCTCTCTGGGGGAACCATGAACCAAGATTCGTTGATCGATCGCCGGGGTCGTCGCCGCGTCATTGTTTTGAGCTGCTACCCGTCGCCGCGTGAATCGCAGGGTTTAAACACAGACTGTTAGGCGCGCCGAAGGCGAACGTGTTCCGAATATGGTCAGAGTTCGCGGAGTGAGACGCTGCTGGGACGTGAGGTACGCATGCCGCTTTCCGCCGCGCACTTCGTGAACGGACATCGGCTCGAGCTGCCGTTTCCGGACGGTTTCGGCCGCGCGATGTTCGCCATGGGGTGCTTCTGGGGCGCGGAACGCAAGCTCTGGCAGCGTTCCGGCGTGTACTCCACCGCCGTTGGTTACGCGGCCGGCCATACGCCAAACCCGACCTACCGCGAGGTTTGCAGCGGCGTGACCGCGCACGCCGAAGTGGTCCTCGTCGTCTTCGATCCGAAGGTCATCCGCTACGAGGACCTGCTGAAAGTGTTCTGGGAAAATCACGACCCGACGCAGGGTATGCGGCAGGGAAACGACGTCGGGACGCAGTATCGGTCGGGTATCTACTACTATGATGACCAACAGCAGCAGGCCGCAGAACAGTCCCGCGCGGCGTTTCAGAGCGAGCTGGCGAAGGCCGGCTACGGCCGCATTACCACGGAGATCAGTCCTGCGCCGGAGTTCTACTATGCGGAGGACTACCACCAGCAGTATCTCGCCAAGAATCCAGGAGGCTACTGCGGCCTCGGCGGGACCGGCGTCACTTGCCCAGGAGGAGTCGTCAGCCGGTAGAAGTCGTTTTATGACTGGTGTTGGCCGGCTTCAGCCGGCCAAGAGTGTGCCTAGCAGTCCGTGGTGAAAGTCGGGCGCTGCACCGAGACGAGCGAGGCGCCTCGCGGGCAAGGCGCGACGACCGAGAATACCGCCTGTATTTGATGGAGGAGCAACGCAGGCCACGAGGATGCATCGCTCGTCGAATGCAGACGGACTTTCACCACGGACTGCTAGAGGCAGACGCCTCGACAACGGTGACACCGTTCGTCATCACGAACACCGCGGCATTGCCGCCGCCTCTGGGCACGAACGAGTTGTCTTTTGAGCTTGTCGACTTCAACGACCCGTGGTGCCGGCTGCCCCTAGCCGGCGCTGGCCGGCTGCTGCTGATAAGCAGCGACGGTCGCCAGGGCACCTGCCGCGATCAGCACGCCTAACATGGCCGCTCGTCTCATGCCATTCCTCCGTGAAAAAACACGCGTTGAATAAACCAGTATGCCCCAGCCATGATGACAACAATCGACCCAGCGAACGCCAGCCGGCGGCCAGCTGCCTGGCTGCGTGATCGCAGGGCCGCGAGCGCGGCCGCGACGGCAACGACCACGAAGAGTTGACCGATTTCGACGCCGATGTTGAACGAGAACAGCGACCAGCCGAGCGCGCGCCTCGGCAGATCCATCTCGCGCAGCACGTTGGCGAACCCGAACCCGTGAATAAAGCCGAAGGCGAACGCGATCCAGCTGCGCATATCGCGGCCGCCGCGTACCATCAGATTATCTACACCAACGTACACGATGCTCAAGGCGATCGCCGGCTCGACGATCTGGGCAGACGGGCTGAAAATGTTCAGCGCAGCCAGCGACAGCGTGATGCTGTGCGCCGCCGTAAAGGCGGTGACCACGAAGGTAAGCCGGCGAAGGGAGCCGCCGAGCAGCATCAGACCGACCAGAAAAAGGAGATGGTCCGGTCCAATGAGGATATGGTGAATGCCGGAAGGCACGAACTTCCGGACGACCGCCAGTGTGCCCTGGCGCGTGCCGGCGAAGTACTCGAACTGTGAGCGGTCGCGATCGAGGATCGCCTGTAACGTGAGCGTCCCGCGCTCGTAGAAATTGACAAACGTCTGATGCTGCGGATCGTAGGGAAACATCGCAGCGGTCACTGTTACGGCGCCAGGCGATCCGCCCGCGTTGTAGCGGGCGCGGAGGCGGATGGCCTGGCGGCCGGGCAGAGGTTCCAGCGCCAACCACGTGTCGACGGCAACCGACCGCCCATCGGCGGCGAGCGCCAGCCGACCGCCGAGCATCGCCGTGATCGCGCCGGCCTGCTCCTGCAGCACGGTCGGTTCAAGCAGGCGCTCCATGGGCTCGATTTTCAGGTCGTGCGCTACGTCATAAATGTGCACGACCAACGTGAGTCCGAGCGCGCCCGGTTCGATATGGACATCAAGATAGCTGAAGGGCACGGGGTGGGCCGTCACCGGCGTTGCAGTGCCGACGAGAGCGGCGAGGATCCCACCGATGGCGAGCCGCTTGAAGGGCACCGAGAGCTCCAGGGCCGTCAATGATAACGTACGAGTCGGGACCGCCTTTCCATGGAACTCGCACCGGGCGCCTTCTACTTTGCGCGATATCTTCCTTGCGGCCGTCAGAGAGCTTTGGTGGCGGCCTGTCGGTCGCTCGCCGACGGTGCGGTTCCGGCCTATGTGCCCCTCGTGCGGGGCGGCGGCAGGATGCACGTGCGCATGCTCTGCCTCGGCCGGCACTGGAACGGGACGACATATCGATACGAAACGACCCGCACGGACTTCGACGGTCAGCCGGCGCCGCCTTTGCCGGACGACTTTTGCGTGCTGGCACGCGAGATTGCTGCGGCGGCGGGGATGGCGCTCGAACCAGACCTCTGCATCATGAACTACTACGACTGCGACGGACGGATGGGCCTTCACCAGGACAAGGACGAAAGCGAGGCGTCGATCGCGCAGGGCTTGCCGGTCGTGTCGGTGTCGCTCGGCGACACGGCGCGGTTCCTGTTCGGCGGCACGAGGCGCCGCGATCCCGTGCAGGCGATTCCGCTCGAATCTGGCGACGCTTTCGTGTTCGGTGGTCAGTCACGCCTCCGCTATCACGGTGTGTCACGCATCTTGCCGGCAACCGCTCCACCCGGGCTCGCGCTCACTGGGCGCTTTAACCTGACGTTTCGGCAGTACTAGACTAGAAGCGGTTTGATAACCTCTGATGTCGCGCGGGTCTTCAGACCGGCCCGCCCGGTGATGCAACCGCTTGTCGTCAGGAGGTGAGACGACGGTTGACGGACTTCAGCGATGTTTGATAAACACACCCAGGAGTGGCGTCGATTCCTGTCGAATACGCGTCGCAGCGCAAGATCCGCGATCACAACAAGCTGTATTACCGCTTCAACCACTGGCCCGTCTGGATCTTTGCCTTTTTCATCGCGCCAGGGCCGCTGACTTTCGATCTCTTCGAGCGCGGATTCGATTCGCGGATGCAGTGGTGGTTGAGCGCCGTCGTGCTCGGCACGGCCGTCGCCGGCCTGTTCGGCCGGCTCCCCGGCACTGAAGCAACGCCCTTGATCGTCCGATTCACCGAGGATCGACCCAACCCGCTCCATCGACGGATCTGCTACACCGTCGCCTGGAGCGAGCTCGTCACGTTCACCCTTCTCAATGTCGCGGGCCTCGTCACCGCCGTCGTCACAAGCCAGTGGTATCTCAAGCAGATCTACGGGTTCGGGTACTATCCGCTCGCGGGATCTCTGTGGGTTGTGGGTGCGCTGGGCCGGCTTCCTCGCGCAGGGCCGTCAACCAGAGGAGAAGGCCGCGAACGGCGTTACTTCTACGGCAGCGTGTGGGCAGTGGCCACGGCGCAGCCCGTCCTCTGGTTCGTGTGGAAAGTTCTTCCCGAGACGCGGGTCTTCAACGCTCTGAAGCTGATCATTTTCGTCGTCGTTCTCACCATGATCGGTGGCCTCGCCTGGCTCGGCCGGTTGCCTCGCACCCGCCCGATCGTCGCCGACGAGTTCGCCATCTCGGCTTGACAAAGTCACCGGTCGCAAGCCCACGTGGTCGGTCGGGCAGGCCTTCAGGCGCCCTCCCACTGTGGTAAGATTTTCCGTTCGATCTTGTTGATTGCCGGGAGTTTTGATATGTCGGGCCATTCCAAGTGGCACTCCATCAAGCATAAGAAGGGTGCGGCCGACGCCAAGCGCGGCAAGATTTTCACGCGCCTCATAAAGGAGCTGACGATTGCTGCCCGCGCTGGCGGTGCCGATCCCGACATGAACCCACGTCTGCGCACGGTCATCGCAGACGCGAAGCAGAGCAACATGCCCGCCGACAATATCAAGCGGGCGATCCGCCGGGGCACTGGTGAGGAGCCGGGCGTCTCGTACGAAGAGGTCCAGTACGAAGCCTACGGGCCTGGGGGCGCGGCGGTCATCGTCGACATGCTCACCGACAACAGGAATCGCGCCGTCGGCGAGATCCGTCACATCTTGACCAAGCACGGCGGCAACCTCGCCGAGACCAACGCCGTGGCCTGGATGTTCACCAAGCGCGGGTACATCGTCGTCCAGAAAAGCAAGGTCAAGGAAGACGATCTGATGAGCGCGGTGCTCGACGCCGGCGGCGACGATCTGCGCGACGATGAAGACAGCTGGGAAGTGTTGTCGTCGCCGGGGACATTTCAGCAGGTGCTCGAAGCGGTGAAAAAGCTCGGTGTCGAACCCGATGCGGCCGAACTTTCCATGCTGCCGAGGAACTATCTGAAGCTCGAAGGTAAGCAGGCGCAGCAGATGGTGAGGCTGATGGAGGCGCTCGACGATCACGACGACGTGCGCCACGTCTGGTCGAATTTCGACATCGAGGAAAAGGAGATCGAGGCTTCGCTCGCGTGAAGATCTTCGGCATCGACCCCGGTTCGGCGCGCACCGGCTACGGTTGCGTCGAGACGGACGGCTCACGCCATCGGATTATCGTCTGCGGTGCCATCACCATCCCCGTGATCGTGTCGTTTCCAGAAAAGCTGCAGAAGATTCACAGCGGCCTGGTCGCGCTCCTGGCGGACTGCGGGCCCGACTGTGTCGCCATCGAGAGCCTGTTTCATGCGACCAACGTGCGCAGCGCGCTCAAGCTGGGCCACGCGCGGGGCGTCGCCATGCTGGCCGCCGTCGAAGCGCGGGTCCCGGTCGTCGAGTACACGCCCGCCGAAATCAAACGGGCGGTCGTCGGCTACGGGCGGGCCGAGAAGCACCAGATCCAGCACATGGTGAAACTGATTCTCGGGCTCGAGGCACTTCCTTCGCCCCACGACGCCGCCGACGCCCTGGCCGTTGCGATCTGTCACGTGCATTCGACGGCGCCCGAGCGGGCCGCGGCCGCGAGGGTGGCGCCTCGCGGCAAGGCCATCACAAACTGGCGTCACTATCGCCCCGCACGGTCGTGATCCGGCATCTTCGCGGGCGGATTCTCGACAAGCAACCGAACCGGATTGTCGTGGATGTGAACGGCGTGGGCTACGACGTGGCGGTGCCGCTCTCCACGTTTTACGGTCTCGGCGAGGCTGGAAGCGAGATTGTCCTTCGCGTGCATACGCATGTGCGTGAAGACGCGCTCGCGCTCTACGGCTTCGCGACGCGGCTGGAGCAGGAGCTGTTCGAGCGGCTGATTGGCGTCAGCGGCATCGGGCCGAAGGTTGCGCTGGCAGTGCTGTCTGGCATCGAGCCGGCCGAGTTGATTCGCGCGATCGAGCGGGACGACGTCTCGCGGCTGACAGCCATTCCCGGCGTCGGCAAGAAGACGTCGGAGCGGATCGTCCTCGAGCTGAAGGATCGGCTGCCGCGCGCGCGGGTGGGTGCCGACGGCGATCGGGGGGCCGCGTCCGAGGCGCCGCCCCTGCGCGACGACCTCCTCTCGGCGCTGACGAACCTGGGGTATCATCGGCCACTCGCCGAAAGAGCCGTCGAGGCGGCCGTCAGACGGACGCCCGACGGCGACTTCGAACACACGCTGAAACAGGCGCTGAGGGAACTGGCGAAATAGTCGACAATCGCAAGTCACGAGTCGCAAGTCACGAGTCACGAGTCACCAGTCGCGAATCGCCGGTCCGGCGCGGACCGTGAGGCGATGAGCACGTTGGCCTTGACTGGCGACTGACGACGAATGACAACTAATGGCTGACGATCGCATCGTCACAGCAGGGCGCGTCGACGAAGACGCGCAGTACGAAGCCGGGCTGCGTCCGCGCACGCTCGACGAGTACATCGGCCAGGACAGGGTCCGGGAAAATCTGCAGGTTTCGATCGCGGCGGCCCGAAAGCGGGTCGAGGCGCTCGATCACGTGCTGGTGTACGGCCCGCCTGGCCTGGGCAAGACGACGCTAGCGTACGTGATTGCGAACGAGCTCGGCGCGGCCGTGCGGGCAACGTCGGGCCCCGTCCTGGAAAGGCCGGGCGACCTCGCGGCCCTCCTCACTAACCTCGGTGAGCGCGACGTGCTGTTCATCGACGAAATCCACCGGATGGCACCGGTGATCGAGGAAATCCTGTACCCCGCGCTCGAGGACTACGAGCTCGACATCATCATCGGCCAGGGGCCGAGTGCTCGGTCGGTGAAGGTGCCGCTCCAGAAGTTCACGTTGATTGGCTCGACGACGCGGGCGGGGCTTCTGACGTCGCCGCTCAGATCGCGATTCGGGATCGTCCATCGGCTCGAGTTCTACACGCCCGCCGATCTGGAAGAGATCGTCCGCCGCTCGGCGCGCATTCTTGCAGTGCCGATCGACGACCTGGCGGAAGGGGAGATTGCGCGCCGGTCGCGCGGGACCCCGCGTATCGCGAACCGGCTGCTACGGCGGGTGCGAGATTTCGCACAGGTGCGCGCAGATGGCCACGTCACCAGCGAGGTGGCGCGCGCGGCGCTGAAGCTGCTCGAAGTGGATGAGTTCGGCTTCGACGAGATCGATCGCAAGCTCCTCCTCACGATCATTGACAAGTTCGGCGGCGGGCCGGTCGGCATCAACAGCATCGCGGCCGCGATCAGTGAAGAGAAGGACGCGATCGAAGACATCTACGAACCGTTCCTGATTCAGGCTGGCTTTCTGGATCGGACGCCGCGCGGCCGCGTCGCGACGGCGCGGGCGTACGGCTATTTCGGATTGGACGCGCCAGGGAGGGATTCACGACTGTGGTGAAGGACGGCCAGGCTCGCCGCGGTGGGGGAAGACCGACCACGATCAAGTCGCTGGCGACCTACGTGCCGCCGCGCCTGCTGACCAACGCCGATCTCGGGAAAATGGTCGAGACCAGCGACGAATGGATTCTGAAGCGGACCGGGATTCGCGAGCGGCACATCGTCGATCCTGGCGTGGCGACCTCCGACCTGGGGAAGGAAGCGGCGGTCAGGGCGATCGTAAGGGCCGGCCTGACGCCAGACGACATCGAGGTTATCGTGGTGGGCACGGTGACGCCCGACATGATGTTCCCGAGCGTGGCGTGCCTGGTGCAGACCAAGATCGGTGCCCGTCGCGCCTGGGGGTTCGACCTGAGCGCGGCCTGCTCCGCCTTCACGTATTCGTTGACGACCGCCAGCCAGATGGTGGCCTCTGGCGCGCACGATTACGCTCTGGTGATCGGCGCCGATGTGATGTCGAGCATCATCGATTACAAGGATCGAGCAACATGTGTGCTCTTTGGCGACGGCGCAGGCGCCGTGGTCATCTCGGCCGCCGACGGCGCAACCGATGGCGTCATCCTGGATTTTGAGCACGAGATCGACGGCAGCGGCGGGTCGGCACTCTGCATGCCGGCCGGAGGAAGTCTTCGTCCGTCGTCGCACGACACGGTCGATCAGCGGCTGCACTACGTGAAGCAGGACGGGCAGGCCGTGTTCAAGTACGCCGTTCGCAAGACCGAGGAGATTTCTCGCCGGGTGCTCGAGCGCAATAATTTAACGCCGGCCGATCTCGACCTGTTCGTCTGTCATCAGGCCAACCGTCGCATCATTCGGTCCGCGAGCGAGAAGCTCGGCCTGAGTCCGAACCAGGTGATCATCAACATCGATCGGTTCGGCAACACAACTGCGGCCACCATCCCGCTGGCGCTGAACGATGCGATATGCGCCGGACGCCTGAAGAAGGGCAACCTCGTATTGCTAGCCTCGGTCGGCGCCGGCTTTACGGCTGGCGCGGTCCTCGTGCGTTGGGGGTTCTAGTAGCGCGAGGCTTTCAGCCTCGCGCTGGCGGCCCTGAAAGGGCCACCCTACGATTATCGGCGATGCCGGCGCCCTCGCTGAGAATCCCTCGCAATCAGAACCACATGTCCATCAGAGTGGACGATAAAGACGTTCGCCTGACCAATCTCCACACGGTTGAGAAATGGACGTCAGCGAGTTCGATTTTGATCTTCCTTCGGAGCTGATTGCGCAGGAGCCGGCCGCCGAACGCGGTGCCGCCCGGCTGCTTCACGTCAACCGGGTGAGCGGCGTGGTCGTGCACACGAATATCTCGGCACTACCAACGCTCCTTCGGCCAGGCGATCTGCTCGTCGTGAACAACACACGAGTCTTTCCAGCGCGGCTGCTTGGACGGCGCGTTCCAGGCGGCGGCACCGTTGAATGTCTGCTGCTCGCTCGGTTGTCGTCTGAGATTCCGTCGGGTCAGTGCTGGGAAGCGCTGATGCATCCAGGCCAGAAGCTAAGATCGGGCGCTCGGGTGATCTTCGATGGCGCGCGGATGCTGCACGGCGAAGTGCTCGAGCGACGGTTGTACGGCAGACGGACGGTGCGCCTGTGGACCGACGACGGATCGCCAGTAGATGACGCGGTGGACGCAGTCGGCCATGTGCCGCTGCCGCCCTACATCAGACGCCCGGATCGAGCGGCCGATCGCGACCGATATCAGATGACCTTTGCCTGCAGTCGAGGTTCGGTGGCGGCGCCAACCGCAGGGCTGCACTTCAGTGCCGCGCTCCTCACAGCGCTTCGCGACCGAGGTATAGAAACTGTCCAGATCACGTTGCACGTGGGTTATGGGACGTTCCAGCCGATGCGCGTCGACCGGGTCGAGAACCATCACCTCGAACCAGAACGGTATGAGGTAGAACCCGTGGCCGCGGCCGCGATCACCAGCGCCGTCAACGACAACCGCCGGGTGATTGCCGTGGGCACGACGACGACGCGGACACTCGAGACCGTGGCGCGTGCGCATCAAGGAGGTGTGGTCGCCGCCTCGGGTACGACCGACTTATTTATCTTCCCTGGCTTTCAGTTTCGCGTGGTGCAGGGGCTACTCACGAACTTCCACCTGCCTCGGTCGTCGCTGTCAGTACTGGCGGCCGCCTTTGCCGGACGCGAGCGGCTGCTCACGGCGTATCGTGAGGCGATAGTCGAGCGCTACCGGTTCTACAGCTACGGCGATGCGATGCTCATCGTCGAATGACTAGCCGCTTCAGCTGGCCAAAGGTCCACATCGAGGCGGACACTACCAAGATTGTGAAGTGCTTTCTACGATAAAATAACCAGTTCCGGCCGGAGTAGCTCAGTTGGTGAGAGCACGCGTCTCATAAGCGCGGGGTCGGCGGTTCGAGTCCGCCCTCCGGCACCATCTTCGGGGCAGGTCAGGCTGGTGGGGCCCCGGCCCTCTGTGATGCAGCAGCTCCTGAAGCGCGTCCGCTGGACAATTAAAGCGCACGATCTTGCGCGGCCAGGCACCGGCGTTGTTGTCGCGGTGTCGGGCGGATCCGACTCGGTCGCGCTCGCGCACCTGCTCTGCTCGCTCGATCGGGCCGGCGAGCTTCGCGTCCTGGGACTCGCGCACTTCAACCATCAGCTTCGCCCAGCGGCCGACGAGGACGAGCAATTCTGCGCCCGCGTGGCTCAGTCGCTCGCACGGCCGTTTCTGGCCGATCGCGAACAGGTGGCCGAGCGCGCGAAAGCGGAGCGGCGGTCGCTGGAAGACGCGGCGCACCGGGCGCGCCACGAGTTCTTCCAGCGCGCCAGCCGTCATTTTGGGGCCTACGTCGTCGCCCTCGCCCACACGCGCGACGACCAGGCGGAAACCTTTCTGCTGCGCCTCCTGCGCGGCGCGGGGGCGCGCGGGCTTGCGGCCATGCATCCGAGGCACGGGACGATCATCCGGCCGCTTCTCGAGTGCCGCCGCGCGGACCTTCGCGCGTATCTCGACTCGCAGCAGATCGCCTTCGTCTGCGACGAATCGAATGAGGACCTCACGATCCCGCGCAACCGGATTCGAGCCGAATTGCTGCCTCTCCTCGAGCGTCGCTTCAACCCATCCATCGTGGACGTGCTGGCCGACGAGGCCGAAATCGCACGCGAAGAATGGCGTTGGATGACAAGGGCGGCCAACGAAATCAGTCCTCGCGTGTGCCGGCGTGAGGGCGAGTCGTGGCGGATCGACGTCCAGGCTCTCTCCAGCCTATCGGTTGCGCTCGCCCGCCTGATCGTCCAGGGGGCGATGACCGAAGCCGCTCGAGGCCGGCCCGTGTCGTTCGCCCACGTCGAGGACGCCCTCCGGCTCGCGCGGGAGGGCGGTGCCCTCGACCGGCCGGGCCACCGGATGGAACGCCTTGGCGGCGAGGTCGTTTTGACGAATATGAAGACCAGGAAGGCGAATTTGTTTGAGTATCCGCTGCCTGTTCCAGGGGAGGTCGAGCTGGTCGAAGCCGGGTACGTGGTGTCAGCCGAAACAGCTGCGACCGCTGCGGCGACCGGTGCAATTCTGGGCAACGCGAAGGTCGGCATGGCGCGGCTCGACCGTTGTTCGGGGTCGCTGACGGTCCGGAACCGACGGTCGGGCGACCGATTCCGGCCGCTGGGCGTTGGAGGCCGAAAGAAGCTGCAGGACTTCTTCGTGGACCGCAAGGTCCCGCGGGAGCGGCGCGACGACGTGCCGCTCGTGGTGGACAAGGCCGATAGGATCGTGTGGGTAGCTGGACACTCGATTGACGATGAGTTTCGGGTGACAGATCCCGCGCAAGCCGTGCTAATCTTGAGGCTTAGGCAGGTCTAAAGACCTGCGCTACGGCGGGCCGTTGAGGCCCGCGCGATCTTCGTCGGGAGGTTCTCGGTGACCTCGTGGATGAGAAGTCTGGTGTTCTGGCTGGTGTTCGTTGTCGTCGGGGTCGTGATCTGGAACGTGTCGACGAAGTTCCAGGGAAACGACCCGTCGGTGAGCTTCAGCGAGTTCATGGCCTGGGTCGATGCTGAGAGCATCGCCCGCGTTACGATTACCGGCCAGGAAGTCACGGGCGTCACTAAGGCTAACGAGCCGTTCCAGACCTACGCGCCCGCTCAGTTCGAGGGGCTCGGCAACAAGCTGTACGAAAGGGGCGTGCAGATTACGTCCAAGGAGCCGACGGGCAGTCCGTGGACCACGCTGCTGTATACGTGGGCGCCTTTCCTCCTCATCATCGGCTTCTGGGTTTTCTTCATGCGGCAGATGCAGAGCGGCGGGAACAAGGCCCTGTCGTTCGGCAAGAGCAAGGCGAGGCTCTCGTCCATCTCACAGAAGAAGGTCACGTTCAAGGATGTCTCCGGCGTTGACGAGGCGAAAGAAGAGCTGCAGGAGATCATCGAGTTCCTGAAGGAGCCGCAGAAATTCCAGAAACTTGGCGGACACATCCCCAAAGGCGTGCTGCTGATGGGCACTCCCGGCACTGGAAAGACACTGCTCGCTCGCGCCGTCGCCGGTGAAGCCAACGTGCCGTTCTTCTCAATCAGCGGCTCGGACTTCGTCGAGATGTTTGTGGGCGTCGGCGCCTCTCGCGTCCGCGATCTCTTCGAGCAGGGGAAAAAGAATGCACCGTGTATCGTGTTCATCGACGAGATCGACGCTGTCGGCCGTCATCGCGGCGCGGGTTTGGGCGGGGGCCACGACGAGCGCGAGCAGACGTTGAATCAGCTCCTGGTTGAGATGGATGGCTTCGAGTCGAACGAAGGCGTGATTCTTGTGGCGGCCACGAATCGTCCAGACGTCCTCGATCCGGCACTACTCCGCCCGGGCCGCTTCGATCGCCGCATCGTGGTGAACCGGCCCGATGTGAAGGGCCGCGAAGGTATTCTCGTCGTTCACACGCGCAAGATCCCGATGGCCGACGATGTGGAGGTCACAGTGCTGGCGCGCGGTTCAGCCGGATTCTCCGGCGCCGATCTGGAGAGCCTGGTGAACGAGGCGGCGCTCAACGCGGCGCGGTACAACCAGAAGGTCGTGCGTATGCACGACTTCGAGTTCGCGAAAGACAAGGTGCTGATGGGCTCCGAGCGGCGCTCGCTGATCATCAGCGACGTCGAGAAGAGGGTGACCGCGATTCACGAAGCCGGTCACGCGCTCCTCGCGGTTCTGCTACCGAACGCCGATCCGATCCACAAGGTGACGATCATCCCGCGCGGCATGGCGCTCGGTCTCACGCAGCAGTTGCCGACTGACGAGAAGCACAACTACTCGGGCGATTACCTGAACGACCAGATCGCGATTCTGCTCGCCGGCCGCATCGCCGAGGAGATCACGATGGACAGCGTCACGACCGGTGCAGGTAACGATCTCGAGCGCGCCACGGAGCTGGCGCGCCGGATGGTCTGCGAGTGGGGCATGAGCGACGAGATGGGTCCGCTCGCCTTCGGCAAGAAGGAGGAGCAGATCTTCCTTGGGCGAGAAATCGCGCAGCACCAGGACTACAGCGAAGACACGGCACAGAAGATCGATCATGAGGTGAGGCACTTCGTCACCGAGAACTATCAGCGCGCGCAGCAGCTCCTCGCCCCCAGAAAGGAAACGCTGCTGAAGATTGCCGACGCGCTTCTGTCGCGCGAGGTGCTCGACGCCGAGCAGGTGAAGCGGCTTGCCGCCGGGTTGCCGCTCGCGGAGCCGCAGCCGGTCGCCGCGCTCGTGGCCGCCCCTCTCGGTGAGGACGAGGTGCACACACCTCAGAAGGAGCGCTCTCCGATCGTTCCGTCGCTCAACGAGCCCGTTCCCCAGGAATAGGTAGTCGTCAGTCGTCAGTCGTCAGGCGCCAGTCTTTCTCGACTGATGACTGTAGACTGTCGACTGCCGTGTTCCCCCCGCGCCCTTGCTACGCCGTTCCTCTTCCGTCGGGGCGCGTCCTCCATCTCGGCGCGCGGCCGCTCGTGATGGGGATCCTCAACGTCACGCCCGATTCTTTCGCCGACGCAACGCATCTGACCGGCGTCGGCCAGGCCGTGGACGCGGCGCTTCAGATGGAGGCTGCCGGAGCCGATTTGATCGATATTGGGGGCGAATCCACGCGCCCCGGTGCCGAGGCGCTGACAGCGATCGAGGAACGCACACGAGTACTGCCGGTCCTGCTGGGCCTGGTCGGGCGTCTTCGGATTCCTGTCTCGATCGACACCTACAAAGCAGATGTGGCCCGTGCGGCGCTGGCAGGAGGCGCGTCCGTCGTTAACGACGTTAGCGGTCTTCGCTACGACCCCGCGCTCGCCGACGTGGTCGCCGCATCGGGCGCCGCGCTCATCCTGATGCACACCCGCGGCCGGTCCAAGACGATGTACGACGACGCGGTGTATGGTGATGTGATGGCCGAAGTGACCGCGGAGCTTCGCGCCAGCATGGCATCGGCGACCTCCGCTGGAGTACCGCTCGACCGGCTGATCGTAGATCCCGGCATCGGGTTTGCCAAACGGACAGCTGACAGCTATGGTGTGTTGGCGAGGCTTTCGGAGCTGACGGCCGCGTTGGGCCGGCCTGTGCTCCTCGGACCGTCCCGTAAGTCCTTCATGCGAGATGCTATCGGTGACGGACCGGCTTTCGAGCGCGACTGGGGCACGGCGGCAGCCGTCACGGCCGCGGTGCTCGCGGGCGCCCACATCCTTCGCGTACATGCGCCTGCCGAGATGGTGCAGGTCATCCGGGTGGCGGAGGAGATACGGAAAGTGCGAAGTTAGAAGTCAAGAGTTAGAAGTACAGAAGGAATGAGTGTTGTGAGCTGGTTGAACGCGATCATGCAGCGACCGCCGGTGGATTGGTGGGATCTCCTCGACATCGTGGTGGTGTCGGTGCTGATCTATGAAGTGCTCAAACTGATTCGCGGCACGAGGGCCGTTCAAATGGCGCTTGGGGCGAGCATGCTCGTGGCGCTGTTCTACGGGTCGCGCTGGGTCCATCTCGAGACGGTCAACTGGCTCGTTCGCAATCTCGCGGGGTATCTCGTCTTCGCGTTCATCGTACTGTTTCAGTCGGACATCCGCCGCGCGCTCGCCCACCTGGGCCGCGCGCCGTTCTTCAGGTATTTTGCAAGAGTGGAGTCGGCCGAGGAATCGATCGAGGAGCTGGTGGTCGCTACGAGCATGTTGTCGGCGCGTCGCATTGGCGCGATCATCGCGATCGAGCGTCAAATCGGCTTGCGCAGTTACATCGAAAGCGGCATTCCGCTCGATGCGGTGATGACCTACGATCTGCTCGTGAGCGTCTTCCAGCCCTCGTCGCCGTTCCACGACGGAGCGGTCATCGTCCAGGACGATCGCGTCGCGGCCGCCGCCTGTTTCCTGCCGCTCACCGTGAATCCGAAGCTCAGTAAAGACCTAGGTTCGCGCCATCGCGCCGCCATCGGTCTCACCGAGGAAAACGACTCCATCGCGATCGTCGTGTCGGAGGAAACCGGCAATATCTCGTTTTCGGCTGACGGACAAATCGAGCCCAAGATCGACGTCGACATGCTGCGCGCGCGCCTCCGTTCGATGGTGCTGCAGCGCCCGGGGAGGGCACGCCAGTCGCGTGTCCAGTACGCGTGAAAGCCGTCTGGCCGTTCCGCCACATCGGCCTGAAAGCGATGTCGCTCGGTCTGGCCGTGCTCCTGTGGATGATCGTCTCGGGCGACGAGATCGTCGAACGCGGCCTGCGCGTGCCGCTCGAGCTTCAGCAGCTTCCCGCGGGCCTCGAACTGCAGGGAGAAGCGCCGACCGTTGTCGACCTTCGCGTTCGCGGGCCGTCGGACACGCTCAGCCGCATGGGTGCGGGAGACATCGTTGCCGCGCTGGACCTCCGGGCAGCGCGTCCGGGCCAGCGTCTGTTTCAGCTCACTCCAGAACAGGTGCGGACGCCGTTTGGCGTCGAGGTCGTGCAGGTGGCGCCAGCCAGTATCGCCCTGGTCTTCGAAAATTCGGCCACGCGCCGGCTGCCGATCGTCCCAGCCGTGGAGGGGGAGCCGGCGCCGGGATTCGTCGTGGGAACCATGGCCGCCGATCCGCCGACTGTTGAAGTGATTGGGCCGGAGAGCGCGGTTGAGGAGGCGCGGGAAGCGGTCACCGAGCCGGTCTCGATTGCCGGTGCGATTGCCGAGGTCTCCGACAGCGTCACGGTTGGCCTCCTCGATCCTGCGCTTCGCGTGAAAGGCGCGCGCCTGGCGACGGTGCGAGTGCAGATTCTTCGAGGGCCACGGGAGCGCACGGTCGGCGACCGGCCGGTTCGTCTACGAAATCTTGCCGTCACGCTGTCGGCCCAGGCCATTCCACCGACCGTCGACGTCGTGTTACACGGCAGCCGCGAAAGGCTGAACCGTGTCCAGGTCGACGCCGTAAACGCGTCTGTCGATCTCAGCAACCTCGGCGCCGGCGAATACACGTTGACGGTTCACGTGGATCCGCTGGCCGATGCCGGTGTCGCCCGTATCATCCCGTCAGCCGTCCGGGTCCGTCTCGCCAGTGCCCAGGACTGATTGGACCGAAGCTCCGCGCCTTTTCGGCACCGACGGCGTCCGCGGCGTCGCCAGCCGATATCCGCTCGACCCTGCAACGGTCCGGCGCCTTGGCGCCGCGCTGGTGCGCACGCGGCCCCGCGGCACCGCCTCGCCGCACCTGCTTGTCGGACGCGACACACGGGAGTCGGGCGGCTGGATCGAGGCCGAGCTCGCGCACGGCGCGTCGGGCGAGGGGGCGATCGTGACGAGCGCGGGCGTCGTGCCAACGCCGGCCATCGCCTATCTCGCACGAGCGGGCGCCTACGACGCCGGCGTCATGATTTCAGCCTCTCACAACTCCTTCGAAGACAACGGCATCAAGGTGTTCTCGGGTCGCGGCGAAAAATTCACCGAGCGCGTCGAACGGGAAGTGGAAGAAATTGTCGCCGACCTTACCTGGCAGGCGATAAGCGGCGACGCGCTGCCCGTGCCTCAATCCGATCTGGTCGGCCCTTATCTCGATCACCTGCGCGCAGCGGCGCCGGAGGCCGCCTCGCTCAAGGGATTCAAGCTCGCCATTGACTGCGCCAACGGCGCGACCACGACGGTCGCTCCCGACCTGTTTCGCAGCCTGGGACTCGGGCTCGTGGTGATCGGCCATCAGCCAGACGGCCGCAATATCAACCTGCGGTGCGGGTCGACCGACCCGAAGCGACTGGCTCAGGCCGTCGTCGAAAATGGCTGCCGGATGGGCGTCGCGTTCGACGGTGACGGCGACCGCGCGATCTTTGTCGATGACGCGGGGCGCATCGTCAACGGCGACAACGTCCTGCTGATGTGCGGCAGGCAGTTGCAGAAGGAAGGCCGTCTGTACGGAAACACCATCGTCGCCACCGTGATGAGCAACATAGGACTGGAGCTTGCGCTCGGCTCGCTCGGCATCGGTCTGGTGCGGTCGCCGGTCGGCGACAAGTTCGTAATGGAAGAAATGTTCGGGCGGGGCCTGTCGCTTGGCGGCGAGCAGTCAGGGCACATTATCTTCACGGACTATCTCTTCACAGGTGACGGCCTGTGCACCACGCTCAACGTCCTGCGCACAGTGGTGTTCACCGGACGATCGCTGGCGGATCTTGCCGCCGATCTCGTGACCTATCCGCAGGTGCTCTTGAACGTGCGCGTTCGCGAGAAGGTCGATTTGAAAACGATGCCAGCTGTCCAGTCGGCAATCGTCCGTGTGGAGTCGCGTGTGGCGGACCAGGGCCGTCTTCTAGTGCGCTACTCGGGAACCGAGCCGCTCTTGCGGGTGATGCTGGAAGGCCGACGCGAGGACCAGATCCGCGCGTGGGCCCAGGAAATCGTCGACGTAGTCAAGAAAGAGCTCGGATAGTTAAACGCGGAATTCTGAACGCTGAACCCGCCGTGATTCGCCTGAGCGTCAACGTCAACAAAGTGGCGACGCTGCGTCACTCGCGTGGGGGGCGCGTCCCTCGCGTGCTCGACGCCGTGGATGTCTCCGTGGCGGCTGGCGCGCAAGGCGTTACCGTCCATCCACGAGCGGATCGTCGGCACATCACGCCAGAGGATGTGTGCGACATCGCCCGCGCGCTCCACGGGTACCGGCCCGCCGTGGAGTACAACATCGAAGGCGATCCGCGGCCGGACTTCGTGGAGTTGGTGATCGAAGTCTCCCCGGATCAGTGCACCCTGGTGCCGGTCGTTCCCGGTGAGATCACGAGCCACGCCGGTTGGAGGGCTGGTGTTTCTGCCGATCATCTTCCGGGTGTCGTCCGTCGCTTGAAAAGCCATGGCATTCGCGTGAGCTGTTTCGTGGATCCTACTGAGGAGGCGATCAGGCTCATGGCTTCGATCGGTGCCGATCGTGTGGAGCTCTACACTGAGCCCTTCGCGCGCGCGTTCGAGTACGGGCCGAGCGAGGCGCGACGTTCGTTCGAGACATACGCCGAGGCCTCGAGGCTTGCTCATTCGCTCGGGCTTGGCGTCAATGCCGGTCACGATCTCGATCTCGAGAATCTCGTGCTGTTCCGCGCGCTGCCGCACCTCGAGGAAGTGTCGATCGGCCATACGATCATCTCACGCGCCGTGTTCGTCGGACTCGATCGAGTCGTGCGCGAGTACCTCGCCGTCCTTGCCGGTGCGTGATGTTATGATCACATTTCAACGCTCGTCATGAAATCCGACTCGATCGCTTTCGGCGTCGCCGGCATGGTGTTCGGGCTGATTGCCGGGTGGATCATCGGCAGCCAGCAGGCCACACTGCGCCGGCCGGAGGTCCCGAACGAAGTGGCCAGCGCCCCGATCGACGCGTCGGCCGCCGCGCTTTTCGACCAGGCCAAGGTCGATGCGTTCACGTCGGTCGCCGAGCGGGAGCCGTCTAACGCCGCCGCGCGGGTGCAGCTCGGCACCCTCTATTTCGACGCCAAACGCTATGACGATGCCATCAAGTGGTATACCGAAGCGATGGAGCTGTCACCAAACGACGTCCGCGTGAGCACCGATCTCGGCGTGGCGTACTACTACACGAACCAGCCGGACAGGTCGCTCCAACAGTTGGATCGATCACTGAAGATCGATCCGAAGCACGCGAGGACGTGGCTCAGCGTCGGCATCGTGAAGGCGTTCGGCAAGCAGGATCTAGAGGGCGCGCAAGCGGCCTGGCAGCAGGTGCTGCAGATTGCGCCCGACAGTCCGGAAGGGCAGGCGGCCAAGCGCGCGCTCGACAGTATGCAATCCGCGCATCCCTCCGGAGCCGCGACCTCGAAGCCGGGGGTCTAATGGTCCGCCTCGTTCTCGTGCTGATGCTTATCGTCTTCATCGCGCGCGCCTTCTGGCGTGTCGTGGGCGGCATTGTCGAAGGTTTCGGGGGGATACAGACGCCGCGCGTCCCGGCCAGCGGCGTTCCGATGGCGCGCGATCCCGTGTGCGGGACGTTCGTGGTTCCTGAACGAGCCCTCGCCCTTGCGGAGGGGCGGCGACAGATCTACTTTTGCTCCTCCGGCTGCCGCGACAAGTACCGCGCGCGCATTGCATGAGCACCGAAACCTCGCTGCGCGCCGACATTGTCGAAGTCGGGCGACGCCTGTACGTGCGCGGCTACACCGCCTCGAACGACGGCAACATCAGCGTACGGCTCGCGACCGATCGCCTGCTCGTGACCCCCAAGGGCGTCTCCAAGGGGTTCATGTCGCCTGACATGATGTGCAGCACCGATCTCGATGGCCGCAAGCTTCAGGGCGAGCGCGATCCCTCGTCCGAGATCCTCATGCACCTCGAGGTCTACCGACAGCGGTCAGACGTCCAGGCCGTCGTTCATGCGCATCCGCCGACCGCGACCGGGTTCGCCGTGGCCGGCATCCCGCTCACTCGCGCCGTGCTGGCGGAAGTGCTGACGACGCTCGGCAGCATTCCGATTGCCGAGTACGCCACGCCCTCGACCCGCGAGCTGCCCGAGGCTGTGGGCACATACATCAAGGCGCACGACGGCATGCTGCTTGCCAACCACGGCGCGCTCACGGTCGGCGCGGACCTATTTTCCGCCTATTTCAAGATGGAGACGATCGAGCACTTCGCGAAGATCAGCTTGGTGGCGCGTCTGCTGGGCCGCGAGAACCTGATCACGCGCGAAGAGGTGCGGCGGCTGCAGGAGCTCCGGGGCACGTATGGAATCCAGGCGCCGGCTCCGTTTTGCGCCGACGACGAGGGTTCGCGCGCCGCCGGTAGTGCGAGCATCGCGGACGGTGCAGCTTGTCAGGTCGTCGAAGCGCCATCGGGCGACGGCCTGCGGCTCGTGCCTGACTCGCCGCCCGGCGCGAGCGGAGCGGCAGGGGGGAGCGGTGAGGACGCGGAAATTCGGTTAACATACCGTAAGCTCTCCGCGCTCATCGAAGAGGCCATTCGGAGCTTGACAGAGTCGAACTTAGGACCCTGAACGGAAGGGAGATCGTAATGGGTGAGGCGCTTGGGATGGTGGAAACGAAAGGGCTGGTTGCCATGATCGAGGCCGCGGACGCGATGGTGAAGGCGGCCAAGGTCACGCTGGTCGGCTGGGAAAAGATCGGCGCCGGGTACGTGACCGCGCTCGTGCGCGGCGATGTTGCCGCCGTGAAGGCGGCCACCGACGCGGGCGCCGCGGCCGCGCGCCGCGTCGGCGAACTGGTGTCGGTGCACGTCATCCCGCGGCCCCATGCGAACCTCGAGGATACGCTGCCGATCGGCAAAGCGACGACCGCCAAAGCGTAGAGTGCCTGCGCCTGCGCCCATGTCGAGTCGCGGCTATGGAAAGCCGCGGCGAGGCGTCAGCATAATTCGCGCCGGGGGTGGGCCCCAGCGCCAGTGAAGAATAAGGATGCTCCTCGCGAAGATCGTTGGCACGGTGGTCGCGACGCGAAAGGATCCGCGCCTGGTCAGCAACAAGCTGATGGTCGCGCACCCCGTTGATCTTCGCGGCAAAGCTGAGGGCGGCCGTCTCGTTGCTGTGGACACCGTCGACGCCGGCGTCGGCGAAACCGTCCTCATTGTTAGCGGCAGCTCCGCCCGGATGGCGGCGGGCATGAAAGACTGCCCGGTCGATGCCGCGATCGTTGGAATCGTCGATACGGTGGACATGAGCGAGTAGAAGGGCGAGGGACAGCTTATGCAACTGGCCCGCGTGATCGGTCACGTCGTGGCGACCCGCAAGGACCCGTACCTGGTGGGCCTGAAGCTGCTCGTGGTCCAGCCATTGACACCCGAGCGCGCGCCGGCGGGCCGGCCGCTCGTGGCTGCTGATGCGGTGGGGGCCGGCGTCGGCGAGGACGTGTTTTTTGTGCGGGGCAAGGAAGCCAGCTTTCCATTCTACCCGGTCGAAGCGCCGGTCGACGCCGGCGTCGTCGGCATCGTGGATCACTGGGACGTTGAGCGATGAGACTGCGGATTTCAGATTGGAGATTCGGCTCAGGATTTTCCTGTAATTCAATCTGCAATCTGAGATGTGCAATCTCTTGAGTTGTTGATGCAGATAGCCCGCGTCGTGGGTACCGTCGTGTCGACCCAGAAGCACAAGACATTCGAGGGCGCGAAGCTGCTGCTCGTCCAGCCTCTGGATATGGATGACAAGCCGCGCGGCGCGGCGTTGCTCGCCGTGGACGGCGTCGGTGCCGGGGTCCGCGAGAAGGTCCTGATCGTGCTTGAGGGACGCGCCGCAGCCGAGGCGATCAGAAAGAAGATTGCGCCGGTCGATGCCGCCCTCGTCGGCATCGTGGACCGTGTTGACATTCTGAGGTAGGCGCGGGGGTGCCAGCCTGCTGGCGCACCATGGTTCGACAGGCTCACGACGAGCGAAAGCATGTGAAGCCGTGACAGAGCAGGAACTGCGCTTGATGGTGCGCGACGCGATCGCGCGCCATGGCTCACGCGACGATAGCCAGGTGGGAGAGGCAGTGGGTTTCCGCGTGCACGCGAGCCACGGCCTTCTGCCGCTGCTGCGCGGCGACGGCGACGGCGCGTGCCTGATCGAGGCAGCCGTTCGCTGCAGCCACTGCGGGTACTGCCTCTCGCTTGGACACTAGAGCGGGTCGGATGCCCAGCATCCTCGTGACCCGCAAGCTTCCCTCCTCGGTGCTCTCGAAGCTCGATGCGGTCGGTGCCGTGGACGTGTACGCGGGCGAGGGCGCCATTCCACGCGAGGAACTGGTCGCGCGCGTGGCCGGCAAGGACGCCCTCGTCTGCATGCTGACCGAGCGGATCGACAAGCCCGTCGTGGATGCGACCTCAAGAATGAAGATCGTGGCGAACGTGGCCGTCGGGTACGACAACATCGACGTCGCCTATGCGCGAGCGCGCGGGATCGTGGTCACGAACACACCCGACGTGCTCACTGAATCGGTCGCTGATTTTACGTGGGCGCTGATTCTCGCGGTGACGCGGCGGATCTCGGAAGGCGAGCGGTTCATGCGGCGAGGCGCGTGGAAGGGCTGGGCCTTCGATTTCATGCTCGGATCGGAGCTCCGAGGCAAACAGCTCGGTGTCGTAGGGCTGGGCCGGATCGGACGCGCCGTGGCGACACGGGCACCGGCCTTCGGCATGCAAGTCGCGTACACCGGCCCCCATGCCACTCTTTCCGGAGCCGAGAAGATGTCGCTCGATCGTCTGTTGAACACCTCCGACGTTGTTTCGCTGCATGTGCCGCTGACCGACGAGACGCATCACCTGATCGACCGGCGCGCGCTCGCCAGAATGAAGCGGTCGGCCTACCTCGTGAACACCGCGCGGGGTCCCGTGGTCGACGAAGCGGCGCTCGCGTGGGCTTTGGGAGAGCATCTGATCGCCGGCGCCGCGCTCGACGTGTACGAAAACGAACCAGCCGTTCATCCGGATCTGTTTCGGCTCAAAAATGTCCTGCTCGTCCCGCACCTGGGCAGCGGCACGACCGAAACTCGAACGGCCATGGCCAATCTGGCGGTTGAGAACGTCGTCTCGGTTCTCCGCTGTGGCACGCCTCTAACCCCGGTATCGGTATGAAGCAGAGCCAGAAACGGGCGGCCCGCCGGGTTGCAGGAAACGGCGAGACCGTCATGCGGGCGCTGGCGCGTGCTATCGACGCCCTCGATCTTCCCGCCGTCGAGAAGATCTCTCAAGCCCAGGGGGAAGATTCGTTCCAGATACTGATTGCCACTT
Source organism: Vicinamibacterales bacterium (assembly GCA_965197865.1). GTDB lineage: Bacteria > Acidobacteriota > Vicinamibacteria > Vicinamibacterales > CAVVIG01 > CBDANZ01. The sequence goes on along the minus strand of CBDANZ010000003.1, from coordinate 542,898 downwards.
TGCTGTCGGCCCGCACGCAGGATGGGACGACGCTCGCGGCGTCCACGCGGCTGTTCAAGGTTGCCCGAAGGCCGCGCACGATGGCGAAGCTGACAGTGAACGAGATCGAGCGACTCATCTACCCAGTCAGCTTCTATCGGCACAAAGCGCGGCACGTGAGGGCGACCTGCCAGATGCTCGTCGAGCGGTTCGGAGGGCGCGTACCGGCAACGATGGAGGAGCTGCTGCTGCTGCCGGGTGTGGGCCGCAAGACGGCGAGTCTGGTTCTCATCCTCGCGTTCAACAGCCAACGAAACATCTGTGTGGACACGCACGTCCATCGAATTTCGAACCGGCTCGGATGGGTGCAGACGCGCACGCCCGAGGAAACAGAGCAGGCCTTGTACGCGGAGACCGCCGACCGCTGGTGGCCCTACATCAACCTCTACCTCGTAACGTGGGGACAAAATATCTGCCGGCCGGTGTCCCCGCGCTGCGGTGCTTGTGTGCTGCGGTCGCTCTGCCCGCGCAACGGCGTCACAAGCGCTTCGGGCGGGGACGGCGTGAGCGTGCATGCCCGTAGACAGTGGCGACCGAGATAGATCGCGTTGGGAGGCGTTCGCGTCCAGCGAGCCGTACTTTGCCGTTCTGACCGCGCTGGCGAGACGCGAAGCGCGGCGCCTTGGCCTGACGAACATCGATTTCTGCACTCCATCGAGCTCATTGCGAAAAGTCGGACGTCGGACTTCGTGACTTGCTACTTGGTCCCTTCAGGCCTGCTGAGAGAGCGCGGGGTTGCGCTACTCGCCGATCTCATCGAACGCCTCGCACCCGGGGGCATTGCCGGGTTTGCCGAGCCGTGGCCTCGTTGTTCGCGCTTGCTGTCCTGCTGGTTCGAGATGCGAACCAATGGAGTCGTCGAGAACGACGTCGACGTGCACGACATCTGGCGGGCCGCCCGCTCGTGCGGATTCAGGGAGATGAAGCTGGCTGTCGCGGTCCGCCGTTTCGGGTGTCGCTGCAGGACTACGAGGACTTTCTCGCCGGCTGGCCGACCACCGAACGCTGGGTCGCGTCGACACGCGTCTTTCCAAGAAACGCGCGGCCGTTCCTTCTCATCAAGGAAGGAGTCGAGCACACCGATAGCCGCAGGGCCGATGGTCTTGCCTACGAAATTCACGCGAAGCTTGGCGAGCGTAGCGACGAGAAGGGGGGGGGGCTGGCGCGGGCGGCCCCCCCCCCCCCCCCCTTCTCGTCGACGCCCTCGTGACCAACAGCGGCACAACCACCTGGCGGGGGGCACCTCTACGACGAATCGTGACATCTTGTCAGTTTAACGTCCACGTCGAGCCGGTCGATCCACCGCGTACAATCGCACCGGACCCGGTGTCAGGTGAACTGCGTCTGCTCGGGGCCGGGCGCTACATCACCGAACTTGATTACGTGGCGGCGCGTGTGTCGTGGTTTGCGCCCCTTGGCTCACATCCGGCAAGGGTGGCGGTCGAGGTCGTCGCCCACTGAGGTCGCGCTGCGCTGGTCTTCCCCTCACAGTAAGCGGCCGATCGAGCTGCTTCCTACCGTCACGATGTCGGCGAGCGCCGGATAGCGCTTCACGAATTCCGGCCGGTAGGTACCCGCAAGCGGCTCACCGAGCCGCTTTTTGATCATCGCGGCGTTTGCGACCGACTTCGCGGAGAAATGGTTGTTCGTGTAGAGGTAGATCTTCTTGACGAGCTCGCGCGCCGCCTTTGTCGTCTCGACGAACTCCTTCAGCTCGTCTTCCGAGTACAGATAGTCATATCGATCTTCCGACTTCTCGTGGCGCCACCACTGGGGGGCGTTCCGGCCGTGAAGGCGCATGTAGTAGAAGCCCTTCACGTTCGGAAGGTAGTTCTGCCTGATCGAGAAATGAAATTTCGGCTCGTCGATCTGGACCCACGCAGCCTGGAAGCCGTTGAGCAATGTGAGCGTCTCGCTGAACCGGTCGCTCCAGCTTCGGTGCCGAAGCTCCACCGCAACGGGATAATCCGCGAACGCCCCGAGCAGATCGGCGAGATAGATGCGCTCGACTTCTCCGTGCTTGAAGCTTGGCGGGAACTGCGCGAGCAGCGCGCCGAGCCTTCCGCTGGCCGCCAGCGGCTCGACGCCGCGTCTGAACTGATCGAGATCGGCCTGGTTCGGCCGCGTCAAGGCTTCCATGACGTCTATTGATGTCTCCGGTGGCAGCGAGCGTTCCAGCCGCTCCTTGAACACCTTGGGGTGGGTGAACTGCTGATAGAGCTTGACGGAGAACTCGAAGCCAGCCGGTGTGCGCTCGGCCCAGTCGCTGGTGACCTCCGCCCTGGGCTGACCGTAAAACGTGGAGTTCACCTCGACGGTGTCGAAGTGCTCAGCGTAGTACTGAAGCTCGTCGAATCCTCTCGACCGCCTCCCCGGCGGAGGATAGAACACGCCGCTCCACGTTCCTCGCCCGGTCGGATAGTTCCAGCCCGAGGTGCCGACCCGAACGTTTGCCATGAGCGTAGGATAATGGAGGTTGCTGATTTTAGAAATCTGCAATCTGATGCTCACCGTCAACGAGATCTTCTATTCGATTCAAGGCGAATCAACGCGCGCGGGCCGGCCGTGTGTCTTCGTCCGGCTGACGGCCTGCGACCTCCGCTGCTCGTGGTGCGACACTGCGTACGCTTTTTCTGAAGGGCGTAAAGAGTCGATCGACGAGGTTGTCGAGGAGGTCGAGCGATTCGGCTGCCCGCTCGTGGAAATAACCGGCGGCGAGCCCCTCCTGCAGGATGATGTGTATGCGCTGATGGACCGGCTACTAGCGAGAGGCCGCACGGTGATGTTGGAAACGAGCGGCCACCGACCGATTGCCTCCGTGCCGCGCGAGGTTGTGAAGATCGTGGACGTAAAGTGTCCTGCGAGCGGCGAGGACGGCAGGAACGAGTGGAGCAACCTCGAGGCGCTCGCGCCGCACGACGAAGTGAAGTTCGTCATTCAGGATCGGAACGACTACGAGTTCGCGCTCGACGTCGTTGGCCGGTACGATCTCGCATCGTGCTGTGCGGCTGTGCTCTTCTCACCTGTCCACGGCGTGCTCGATCCGAAGGTGTTGTCGAAATGGATGCTCGCCGATCGCGTCCCCGCGCGACTTCAATTGCAGTTGCACAAGTACATCTGGGGACCCGGTACGCGCGGCGTCTGACCCAATGACCCAATGCGAGCGGTAGTACTTCTGAGCGGCGGACTCGACTCCTACACCGCCGCCGCGATCGTGAAGGCCGAGGGGTTCTCGCTGAGCGCGTTGACGATCCGCTATGGCCAGCGACACGCGCGCGAGGTCGAGGCTGCCCGCCGGATCGCGGAGGCGCTCGGGGTCGGCGAACGGCTCGAGATGACCCTCGACCTGCGGGGCATTGGCGGCTCCGCGCTCACGTCGGACACGCGCGTGCCGCGCGATCGTGACTTATCGGCTCCGGGGATCCCGTCCACCTACGTCCCCGCGCGAAACACGGCCTTGTTGGCCCTAGCGCTCGGCTGGGCCGAAGTGCTGGGAGCGCGCGACCTCGTGATCGGGGTCAACGCGCTCGATTACTCCGGCTATCCCGACTGTCGTCCCGAGTTCATCAAGGCGTTCGAGTCGCTGGCGGCGCTGGCGACCCGCGCCGGCGTCGAGGGCGCTCGTTTCCGGGTGCACACGCCGGTCATCGCGCTGACGAAGGGGGGAATCATCCGCTGCGGGCTCGAGCTCGGCCTCGATTACGGCCTCACTCACAGCTGCTACGACCCGCTGCCCAACGGTGCTCCGTGCCGCCGCTGCGACAGCTGCGTGCTGCGGGCCAAAGGGTTTGCTGAAGCGGGCGCGGCAGACCCGCTGCTCCTGCACTAGTCTTGTGAGTACGAATCCGCGGTACAGAGATTGGTTCGCCAGGCTCGGGAATAACGCGAAAGGATATATCGAAGCATCAAGCGCACCAGACTAGAATCGCTTACGCTTCCATGTAGTACGTAGGGCGGGTGCTTGGACCCGCCGGATCAGCTGGGTCCGCAGGACCCGGCCTGTTGCGCTACAGGGAAGTGCAATGCGCGTGAGGATCGCGTGGCGTGATCCTTGCGCCGTCTTACGCCGTCGGCCGATGCCCGGCCTGCCGGTTCTTGCGGCGCGCCAGCCAGTCGAAAGAGCGTGATGAGCGCGCAGGCCGCAAGGATGCCACCGAAGAGGACCAACACTCCCGTCAACGTTTACATCGTCGATTACGCTTGGCCACAGGGCTATGCGACTGCCGTGCCAGTGCGGACTACCGGGCAAGTCACGCCGATGATGAGGGTGATTTCCTAACCTCCTGAAGTAGTGCGAGTCTTCAGCCTCGCCCTCACACGCGCTGCGGCTGTCAGCTCTAAGGACCTGCGCTACGTCAGGTGAGCTGCTACGCGCCACACCGTGGTGCCGCTCCTAACGCCGCGAGAACTCAGCCAGTCGGACAACGAGGGCGTCGGTCGTCTCCTCGACGACGTCGCCCGTCGAGCCGAAGTTGTTCGCAATGATCGAGAAGACGAGCGGTTCGCCGTCTGCCGTCCGCACATATCCGGAAACCGCTCGTGCGTTGGAGAACGCTCCAGTTTTCGCGCGGGCGTTGCCCTGTGCCACTGTTCCCTTCATGCGCTGCGCAAGCGTGCCGTCCTGGCCGGCGATCGGAAGGGCCGCTTCGAACGGATCCCGCAGACGGTCGTCGTGGTACACATGTGTGAGAATCGTGACCAGCGCATCGGGCGTTGCAAGGTTGTAGCGCGACAACCCGGAACCGTCCGCGACGACGACACTCGAGTCTGGGATGTTCCATGCCTGGAGGATCGTCCGAACCGTGCCAGGGCCATCGTTTGTTCCGCCGTCCACAGACGTCGAGTCCGATGCGCCCACGGCGTTCATCAGGCTCTCCGCGAACAAGTTCTGGCTCAACTTCATCATCGTCTGGGCCAGATCTGAGAGCGGCGGCGAGCGATGGCTGACAAGAAGCGTTCCGCTCTCGCGCGGCGGCGGCTCTGCAAGGTCGTCGATGTCCATGGCCTCGCCGCGCACGTCGATGCCGGCCCCAATCAGACGGTCGCGCAGCGTTGTCACGAAGTACAGGGTGGGGTTGTAGGCCGACACATTGCGCACGATCGGCGCCGCGCCCAGTGGAATGGAACCGCGGAGCTCGAGGACGGCTGTTCCTACAGCGCGCCGGGTTTCGACCAACGCCGCGGAACCCGCCTCGCCCGTGCGCACCAGGTTGCGGATGACCAACCCGCTGCCGTGAGAAGCCGCGGCGACCCTGGCCGGTTCGGTACTGGCAACTCCAGGCTCGATCGTCACCTGCGCGGTGTTCTCGTTGAACTGCAGGGCGCCGACGCTGGTCGCGAAGCCCTTGTCGAGATCGTCCCAGGCCCACCCGGACCCCAGGAACTGGTCTTCGAACCAGTTGTCGTCGCCCACCACGCGGCCGGCAATGACGCGGACACCGCACGCTTTCAACTGCTCGGCCCAGTCGCCGAAGAGACGGGTGGCCTGGCCATCCCAGTCGTCGACGCTCGGGTCGCCGGTGCCGACGACGAGGAGATCGCCGTTGAGGACGCCGTCCTCGATTGCCCCGGCGGCGATCAACCGAGTCTCGTACGAAAAGTCCCAGCCCAGCCGCTCCGCAGCGGCAGCCAGCGTCACGATCTTCATGTTGGACGCCGGCATCAGCAGCTTGTGCGCGTTGAGGGAGTAGAGCGTGTCGTTGCGGGTGAGCGAGCGCACGAGCACACCCCATATGCTCCGCTGGAGCGCCGGCGCGGCGACGAGCCGGGCGATGTCGCGTTCAAGCTGACGGACTGCTGCGCTCGGGTGAGCGACAGGGGTGACTGTTGGTCTTGGGCCGCCCCCGCACGCGACCAGGAACGCAGCGACGGCGGGGAGCGCAAAGCGCTTCTCGAACAGCCGCATCGGTCACAAAATGCAACCACGAAGACCCGAAGCACACGAAGGCATTTCTTGTAGTGCTACCGTTTCTTTGTGCGTCTTCGTTTCCTTCGTGTTTTCGTGGCTGCGTTTGGCACGATCAGGCTTGGCCGGCGGTGTCGCCGCAAGCGGGACTGAAGTCCTGTTTCGTCGCGGGCCCGAGAAGCCCGCGCTACGTCGGCTTTCGACTCCGTCCAACTCAATTTCGTAACACGTCTGGTCCCACACTAGGTCGGCGGCATCGTCATTTCGAGAGCTCGTCGAGCGCCTTGATTGCGTCGTTGTACTTCTGCGCGTCAATCTTACCGGCGTCCGGCAGGTCCGGTCTGGTGAAGTACACGTCGTTGCCACTCTGGCCGAAAGTCACGCGCTCTTCCTTCTTGCCCTCTTCGAACTTGACGAACACGGTCAGGGCCGGCGAGTTCAGGCCGGTCTTCGCCGTGGAGTCCGTGAACGAAGTTGCGCGAATGTCGGCCAGCCCGGCGAGCAAGCTTTCCATCTTGCTTCTGTCCGCGTCGCCGGGATTGGGGCTCACGCGGCGCCACGAGTCTTGTGCGTTTTCGCCCTGACCCTGGACGCGCTCGAATGCGACGGTCTGGCCGCTTCGGGTGAACTCGGCGCTGGCCGCGTTGTAGGCGCGGAACTCGAACGCGTTCTTCCGGCGATAGTTGCTGACCGGCTTCTTGAGATCGTCGAGGAGGGACGCTTCGACCGTCACAACTGTCGGCTTTGACATATCGCGCGCGTAGACGGCATCCTCACCCGATTTCGCCCCGACGGCAACCGTTGCGCTGGCGCTGCCCATCCTGATGGTCACCATCACTTCAGGCCTATCGAGCCGGTACTGTTTTAGATCGGCAGGTGTCGTCTCGTCCGCCACGATCGATTTCGCCTGCGCGCCAGCCAGACGGCCGACGAGCGTAGCCACCTCTCCGGAATCGGCGGGTACGGTCAGCGGCTTCGTGATCTTCCAGTCGCTGCCTATTTTCGCGAACTGAATCGTCGTCTTGTCGGTCAGGCTTACGTCGATGCCGTCGACCTTGTCGCGATCGATCTTCAATAGGTCTTTGTCGCGCAGGTCGAACGTCGATTTATTCAGCGCAACGTACTGGAACTCGGGGACGAGGAAGATCCGCGTCTCATCGTTGCGCCGGGCGTACATGTTTCCACCGACGGGCGTCCTGTGGCCGACGAGCAGCTTGCCGGACGGCTTGTCGTTGACGGTCTCGAACTCGATCTCGATCCGAGGCTTCGCGAGCCCGTATTCGCCAGGGTCTGTCCGGTCTTCCTCGATGATTCGAATCACCTCGATGCTGCCGATCGCAGAGGTGATGCCGGAAACTTCGAACTCGGACGCGGGCACGCGGATCGGGTCGACGATCTGCCACGCGGTGCCTTCTTTCTTCAGCGTGGTCACGTCACCCGACTCCGACTTGACCCTCAGCTCCTGGACGTCGTTGGCTTCAAACGATGCGAACACTTTCTCCAGCCCGGAGGAGATGGTGTCTTCCTGCTTCCAGGTGACGAAGTAGATGTAGGCGCCGAGCCCGATGAGGGCGACAAGGAACGCAAGGGTCGACCGCAGGCCACGCATCTTGGTTATCGCCTCCGCCACCAGCCGTAGACGCCCGTGCCGAAGATGATAGCTGGAATCCAGAACAGCGAAAGCCACACGATGTTGCTTTGCTGCGCCGCCGTCAGTATGATGCGCCGGTCGTCGGGTTCCTTCGGCCGGATCGAAATCAGATCCTCCTGCTGCGAGAGCCACCCCACCGTGTTCATGAAGAGGTCGCGATTCCCCTGGATGCCGAGATTGCCGTTGGATGCGAAGTCGGAGTCGCCGAAAACGACGACGCGCGTTTCCTGATTTGGCGCGTTCGCGTTCTCTCCCGACTTGGCCTCGATCGTCGTAGCGGCCGACACGGCGGCGGCGAGTGAAATGGGGCCTGGCCTGTCGCCCTTCTTCGCATCCATCGATACCTCGCCCCCTGTCAGCAGAGACTTCATGTCAGCCTCGGCCCAGCTCCGCGAGCTCGACTCGACAAACGTCTGAGCGATGTGACCGTTGACACCGCCAGCCACTGGCACAACCGCACGCGCGAGCGGGTACGCGGTGAGAATCGCGAAACGCTCGGTAATCGGGTGCGATGGATACGTGGCCGCGACCGGGACCGACGCGTCGGTTCCGAGCAACTGACCCATGCCGCTCACATCGACGACGACCGTGTCTTCCGCGTCGATGCCCCAATCGTGCGCGAGCGCAATCAGAAGGGGTGTCTGGGACGCGCCGGCCTTCTCCGGCGGGTCCAGCAGCAACAGCACCTTGCCGGCGCCGGCGAGGTACTTCTTGAGCGCGTCCATTTCCGACGGGAAGAAATCGGTACTCGGGCCCGCGATGACGACGACACTCGCGTCTTTGGGCACTTCGCCCATCTGAGCGAGCACGACGTTCTCCACCCCGTAGTTTTCCTGCTTCAGCGCTTCCGTGATGGTGTTGTATCCACTCCGCTCCGTCGAGGCCATGTCTTTCTCGCCGTGGCCCTGCGTGAAGTACACCTTTTTCGGTTCGCCGGTCACGACTTTGATGATGGCGTTGCTGATGTCCTGCTCGGTGTTCGACGTCGTCCGCTCGCTTCGTCCCCTGTGATTAACGATGATCGTGCCGTATTGCTGAATTCCGTTCTGGTTCGCGATAGCGAGTTTCTTGTCCGGATCGACGTACTCGGTGGTGACCTGTTTCGAGTTGTACTCGTACTCGTTCAGACGATCTCGATAGCTTCGGAAGTCGGTTTCCTGCGCGAAGACCATGATGTGCAGCGGCGCATCGAGCTTCGCCAGCACATTGCGGGTCTGATCCGAAAGGCTGAACTGTTTGTTCGCGGTCAGATCCCAGCGCTTGTTCTGGTTCTTTCCGATGTAGTTGACGGCCACCAGAATGCCCAGGACGATGAGCACGTTCGTTGCCGCAAGCGTGCCGTAGCGCGCCTGGCGCCCTCTGAGCAGCTGCCCGACCTCGCGCCACTGGCTGAGGATGTAGATGAGGATGCACACAAGTCCGGCCCACGCCAGGTAGTACCGGTATTGATCCCACTGCACCGGCAGGTTGAGGCGGGTGCGGGTGGCCATCCAGATGGCGATCGACCCGAGGACGAACGCCGTGCCAAGCCAGCCGATCATGCCGAAAATTCGATTGACCATTAGCCCCGCCACCGTTCACTGTCGACCGATCTCGCGGTCAGGAAAAGTCCAAACGTGATGAAGCTCACGTAGTAGATCACATGCGTGGTGTCGATCACGCCTTTCGAGAAGTCGTCGAAATGTCCGACGATCGACAGATAGCTCAACAGCGCGCTGACTGTCGGACCGGTAAAGCTTCCCATCCAGTCGAGGATCCACAGGAGCAGGAACACGGCGAAGCTCGCCGTGCCGGCGACGATCTGATTTTTCGTGAGGCTGGAGATGAACAGTCCGGCCGAGATGAAACAGCCACCGAACAGGAGCAGTCCGAGATATGCGGTGGCAATCGGCTTCCACTCCGGATTGCCGTAGATGAAGAGAATCAAGATATGGACGATGGTAACCGCTAGCATCGCTCCGTACAGCCCCAGCGCGCCAACGAATTTCCCAAGGATGATCTGCAGATCCGTCACTGGCGAGGTGAGCAGCAATTCGATGGTCCCCGACCGTTTTTCCTCGGCGTAAGTACGCATCGTGATCATCGGCATGAGGAACAGCACCAGGATCGTCACATTCTGAAAGAGCAACCGGAGCATCTGCTCGTTGATGTTCAGAGCCTGCGGGCCACCGAACTGGCTTCCCTGGATGCTCTGGCGAACGAAATACCCGAGTAGGCTGCTGTAGAAATAGCCGTAGAGCAGCGCCCACAAGCCAATGACGATGTAGGCAATCGGCGAAGCGAAGTACGCTTTCAGCTCTTTCTGCGCAATCGCGAGAACATTACTCATGCGCGGCCTCCTCCGGCTCCGGCACCCGCGCATCTGAAGCGGACGCTTCTGTCGGCGCTTCCGACGTCGTCAATGACAAGAAGATCTGCTCCAAGCTGATTCGCATGGGCCTGAGCTCGAGCAGCCCCCATCCGCTCGTGACGATAGCGCGCGCGAGGTCGCGGCGGATGTCACGGCCGCGGTCGCTTTCGATCTCGAAGCCGACGACGCCGTCGCGTCGATCGGACTCGACGATGCGGGTAACGCCGGCGAGCCGGCCTAGCTCTGCTCCGGCGTCGACACCTGCGGCATCGACCTGCACGTACATGGTTTCCGATCCTTTCAGTCGGGCAGTGAGATTATCCGGTGTGTCCACAGCGACGACGTGACCTTTATTGATAATGACCACCCGCTGGCAGGTTTGCGAGACTTCCGGAAGGATGTGTGTGCTGAGAATGATCGTGTGGTCGCCGGCCAGTCCCTTGATGAGCTGCCGCGTCTCGATGATTTGTTTCGGGTCGAGACCGGCCGTCGGTTCGTCCAGAATCAACACGTCAGGGTTGTGAATGAGTGTCTGGGCCAGCCCGACGCGCTGCCGATACCCTTTCGACAGCGTTGAACACCGCCGTGTCGCCACGTCGTCGATACGGGTGCGCTCCATCACTGCCTTGAGGCGCTCCTTCCGGTCGGCCGACGCCACGCCTTTGATCTTCGCCACGAAGGCGAGATAGTCGGCGACCGTCATGTCGGGGTAGAGCGGCGGCGTTTCAGGCAGATATCCGGTGCGGCGCTTCGCCTCGATGGGTTGATCGAACACGTCGAATCCGGCAACAAACGCTCGGCCTTCGGTGGCCGGCATGTAGCCGGTGAGGACGCGCATCGTGGTCGTCTTGCCGGCACCGTTCGGGCCGAGGAAGCCGAGAATCTCGCCTCGCTCGACGCGGAAGCTCACGTCTTCGATGGCCGTGAAACGGCCGTAGCGTTTTGTGAGGTGCTGAACCTCTATCACGAGGAACTCCCTGTGCAGGCCTACCGTCCTGCGCTACTCTTGCGAAAAGGGCGTCGCGAGGACGCCAAATGAAAATGCTATCCGAACCCTGGAAAAATGTGTAGTCGCACGCTCGGAACGAACCGGCCGGCGAGCAGGTCGTTGCGCTCTTGACGGCGCCGGATGGCGCGGCCATATACTGAATACATGAGCAGGTGTTCATATATTCACGGGTTGGGCCGATGGTAGCCGATCCCTCACCAACGATCCCACTGGACTCTCCTGAGTCTTGCGATGTGTTCCACCTGGATCCGGCGAAGATAGCGGCCCTCAGAAGAACCTTGATCGCCGAGGCGTCTGTCGAGTCGCTGGCCGAAACGTTCCGGGTCCTGGGCGATGCAACCCGCGTGCGGATTCTCGACGCGCTCTCGCGATCGGAGCTTTGCGTGTGTGACATCGCGCGCCTGGTCGGGCTCAGCGAGTCAGCCATCTCGCACCAGCTTCGCCTCCTGCGAAATATGCGCCTGGTCCAGGCGCGGCGCGCCGGCCGCATGGTTTATTACGCGCTCGACGACCAGCACATCGTCCGGCTATTCGAGCAGGGGCTGGAGCACGTTCAGGAGCGCAAGTAGCCATGGCGACCTGCGCGATCTGCGAACTGCACGCCGAGTCGACCTTCAAGGTTGAAGGTATGGACTGCCGAGAGGAGGTCGCGCTTCTCGAGCGGCGATTCAAGACGCTGCCTGGGATCGAGCACTTTTCCGCGGATCTGATCGGGCAGCGGCTCCACGTGAAGTACGACGCGGCGAAGGTCTCGGCGTCGGCCATCGCCGCGGCGGTGGCCGATGCGGGCATGCGCGCCTGGCTGGAGCATGAAGAGCCGATCGCGATGGACGAGCAGGGCGCGGCGTTGCGCAGGGTGTTCCTCGTGGCATCGGGAGGAGCGCTTGCCGCCGGCCTGTTGGTTGACGCGCTCGAAGGCCGCTGGCCGTTCTTGGCGCGGCTGTTCTTCGCCCTGTCGTTATCGGCTGGCGTGCCGCTGACCATCCGCAAGGCGTGGCGCACGGTGCGTGTGCGATCGCTCGACATCAACGTGCTGATGTTGATTGCCGCCGCTGGCGCCATCGTTCTGGGCCAGTGGTCGGAAGCGGCCGCCGTTGTGTTTCTGTTTGCGGTGGCGCAGGCGCTCGAGGCGCGCACATTGAAGCGCGCGCGGACCGCTGTCCGCGCGCTGATGGATCTGACGCCCGTCGAGGCGTCGGTGCGTGAGGAGGCGGGCGAGCGCATGGTTCCCGTCGATCAGGTCTCCGTTGGCATGGTGATCGTCGTGAAGCCCGGCGAGAAGCTGCCGCTCGACGGCGAAGTTGTCGCTGGAGCGAGCGCAGTTAATCAGGCCCCGGTCACGGGGGAGTCGCTGCCCGTGGAAAAGGCCGTGAGCGACGAAGTGTTCGCAGGGACGATTAACGGGCGGGGTGCGCTCGACGTGCGCGTGACGCGGCTGCGACGCGACACGACGCTCGCCCGTATCATTCACCTCGTTGAGCAGGCCCAGGCCCGGCGCGCACCGGCCCAGCTGTTCATCGAGCGGTTCGCGCGCGTCTACACGCCGGCGGTCATCGTGCTCGCGATTCTCATTGCGCTGGTTCCGCCGTTCGTTTTCGGCGCGGCGTGGCAGACGTGGGGGTATCGTGCCCTCGTGCTGCTCGTCGTTTCGTGTCCCTGTGCGCTCGTGATTTCGACGCCGGTGTCCATCATGACCGCTCTGGCCGGCGCTGCGCGGAAAGGTGTCCTCGTCAAGGGCGGCGCGCACCTCGAGCGGGCCAGCCGGATCCGGTGCATCGCGTTCGACAAAACCGGCACCCTGACGCACGGTCGGCCGGAGGTGGTCGAGGTCATCTCGGTGAACAGTGCGTCGGCGAGCGCGATTGTGGCGCTCGCGGCGTCGATCGAACAGCGCTCGGAGCATCCCATCGCGCAGGCGATCGTTCAGTACGCCGCGAAGTCCGAGATTCGCGTCGCGGCTGGCATGCACGTCGAGTCGCTGGCGGGCCACGGGGCCGAAGGGCGTGTCGAAGGAACCGAGGTCGTCCTCGGCAGCCACCGGCTGTTCGAGGAGCGTCGGCTGTGCTCGCCGGCCATTCACGCGCGCCTCGACCAGCTCGGTGCCCGTGGCCGCACGCCGGTGCTCGTCGCGCAAGACGGCGAGACCATTGGCATCATCGCCGTCGCGGATCGGGCTCGCGAGGCCGGCCGCGACACGCTCGATCTACTGCGCCGCCAGGGGATCGAGTCGCTCGTTATGCTCACCGGTGACAGCGAGGGCACGGCAACTGCGATTGCTGCCGAGCTCGGCGTCGATGAAATCCGCGCCGAGCTCACGCCCGAAGACAAAGTGGCGGCGATCGAGGATCTCCGTCGCCGCTTCGAAACGGTCGCCATGGTGGGCGACGGCGTGAATGATGCGCCTGCGCTGGCCTCGGCCGACGTCGGCATCGCAATGGGCGCGGCCGGCAGCGATGCCGCCCTCGAGACGGCCGACGTCGCGCTGATGGCCGACGAGCTCCAGAAGATTCCCTATGCCTTGCGCTTGAGTCGAGCCACAGTGCGTAACATCAAGGCGAATCTCGCGATTTCGCTCGCGTTGAAGGCGACCTTCGTTGTGGCGGCGGTCGCCGGTGTTGCCACCTTGTGGATGGCCGTCATGGCCGACACTGGCGCCTCGGTCGTCGTGATTGCGAACGCGCTCCGGTTGCTGCGGGCCGACTAGTCTGGAGGCTCCACCACGGTGTGTCCGGAAGCAAATCGAGGGCCTGTTCTTCGTTTCATGGAACGCTGTGCCGTCGGTTTCTCCCTGCGTCCTCCGCGGTCGCGCTCCTGGGGGAGGCCGATAGCCACACCTTCGCCACTCTCAAGCCGTCGAGCGCTTCAACTCGCATCTGGCGGCCTCCGGCGTCAATCGTGTCGCCGACGCGCGCGCGGCGGCCCAGCCGTCCAAGGACGTATCCGCCAATGGTGGTGTAGATGCTCTCGTCGATATGCAAATCGAACTGCTCGTTTGCGTCGGCGATGAGTACCAGGCCGTCGATATCGGCCGATCCGTCCGACCCAACGGTAATGCGTCCTCCACCACCGACGGTGCCCAGGTCGCCCACGATGCGCTCCATCAGCGATTCGAACGTGACGAGACCTGCTGTGCCCCCGTACTCGTCGATCACCACTGCCTCGCGTGCGCCGCGGCGTCTGAGGGCCGCCAGTAGATCGTCAGCGGCGAGCGTTTCGGGTACCGTGAGCGTCTCGCGTGCGAGTGCGGCTGGATCGAGGGAGGAGGCTCCGGACGCCAGCGCTTTGACGACGTCGGTCAGGTGCAGGATGCCGACGACGTTGTCGAGATTGGCGCGATAGACGAGCAGCCGGAGCGCGTCACCTTGAGTGATGTGTTCGAGAATCGTAGCGGTCGCAGCATCGGCAGCGACAGCCGACAGCTCGGTTCGCGGCACCATGACCTGCCCGGCGGTCAGATCGGCGAAGCCGAAAACGCGGTGCAGCATCTGCTCTTCTGCTTCCTCAAGCACACCTGCTTCCTGGCTGGCGGTGACGAGCATCTTGAGTTCCTCTTCGGAGTGCACCATGGCTTGGCCGCCTCGACTCTTGAGACCGATGAGATTGACCACGGCGCGGCCCGTGCCGTTCAGCAGGCTGATGAACGGCCAGAACACTTTCATGAACAGTTCGGTCGGCCTGACGACCCAGAGGGAGGTCGCCTCGGCCCGTTCAAGCGCGATCGTCTTCGGCGCCAGCTCGCCCAGCACGACGTGAAGCGCGGTAATCAGGCCGAAGGCGATGGCGACCGCGAGGCTGTGTGCCGTGGCTTCGGCCAGCAAGTCCGGTAGCATTCTCAGGGTGGGTTCCAGAAGGGATGCGAGCGTGGGCTCGCCGATCCACCCGAGCCCAATACTGGCCATCGTGATGCCGAGCTGTGTTGCGGCGATGTAGCTGTCGGGGTCGGACACGGCGCGGCGTACGGCGCGTGCGCGCCGGTTGCCTTCGGCGATGAGTTGATCGATGCGTGTCTTGCGCACCATCACGATCGCGAACTCGGCGGCGACGAAAAAGCCGTTGGCAAATACCAGTGCCAGCAAGGCCGCAAGCCGCCACAGGATGTCTCCAGCCGCGTACTCCATCAGAGACCTCGCCTTTCGTAATTGGGCAATCTCGTAATCTGTCGGTCCCGACGCGATGGCCTGATTTCCCAAGTACCAGATTACCCAATTACGAAATCGGGCTTAGGTTTTTCTGATCGAGAAGAAATGCGCGTCGGCGAAGTTGTCGATGATGGTCTGGTTGGTGGGATCGACCTTTTCGAACTGGATACCCATGCCGACGTGGCCGTTGCTCCAGGCCACGCGGCCCTCGGCGTCGACGTCACGCTTGGATCCGGGCATGCGGAACCGCACCTTGATCTTCGATCCGGCATCGAGCGGGCTCGTCGTGCGAATCGCGATGCCGCCGTGACTCAGGTTGAGGGTCAGCGCCGCCGCAATCGTGTTGCCGAACCGATACTGAACCGGGATACCAAGCACAACGCGCGGACTGCTGCGGCGGTTGAAGTTGTCGGGAAAGAGGTGCGGCGCAAGCGACGGCAAGATGTGTTGCACGGCGCTGTACTCGTTGACATATCCGGCCACGCCGAGCGCGGCCAGCTCGCGCACTTCGTCGGCGCTCGTAATCGTGCCGCTGAAGATCAGGATCGGCAGCCGGCCTTCGTCCAGCTTGCGGATCGAACGCACGAGGTCCACGCCAGGCGCATGCGGCAGCCTGAGATCGAGGACAATGAGGTCGATGTGTCTGAGATCGGCCCGCACGCGCGCCAGCAGTTCCGCCACGCTCTTGACGTCAATGGTCTTGTGGCCGGCATTCTCGAGGGCCGTCCGAAACCGATCGCGCACGAAGGCCGTGTCGTCGGCGACGAGGACGGTTTTCGTCGAGATCGAGGTCGTGGCCATCCAAGAATCTATCGGAGCGCGTCAGTCAAGCCGTTAGAGCGCGTTGCAGACTATCGCACCTTGTCGCTATAATCCGAATTCCGATCGCGATCGCGCCAGCCGGACGGAATTCTGGCACGTCATCGCCCTAATTGCCAAACCGAACGCTGGCACGCACGCCAAGGACCGTATGGCCACCTGCCCCGAATGCAACACCGAAATCGATGTCGACGAATTGGACATCGACAAGGGCGACCAGCTCAGCTGCCCGGAATGCGGATCAAACCTCGAGGTGACCGGGCTGTCCCCGATCGAGCTCGATCTCGCGCCAGACGATGAAGACGATCTCGACGACGATGATTCGGACGACAACGACGAGGGCGGCGACGGAGACGACGAAGACGGAGACGACGAAGACGACGAGGAGACCGACGGGGACGTGGAGGAATGATCGAGAAGGAACTCGCCCTGCGAGCGAACCTCGCCTTGCTGGGCAAGGTCGTCGTCGCTTACAGTGGCGGCGTCGACAGCGCATACCTCGCGTGGATCGCGCACGACACGCTTGGTGAGGGAGCGCTCGCCATTACCGCCGAGAGCCCGAGCTACCCGGAGCGCCACCGCGAGATGGCGCTGCGCATCGCCGAGCGGTTCGGTCTGCATCACCAGGTTATCCGGACGGGCGAGCTCGACCGGCCGGAGTATCGCGCGAATCCAGTCAACCGCTGCTACTACTGCAAGCAGGAGCTGTACACGCATCTGTCACCTATCGCCGCCACGTGCGGCGCCGTGGTCGTCGACGGCAGCAACGCCGACGATCGGTCTGATTATCGCCCGGGCCGTCAGGCGGCCCGCGAGCTCGGCGTGCGCAGCCCGCTCGACGAGGTCGATCTCGGCAAGGACGAGATTCGGGAGCTGTCGCGACGCGCGGGGCTGCCGACCTGGGACGAGCCGGCATCGGCCTGCCTTTCGTCGCGCATCCCGTATCACACCGAGGTCACCGATGAGAAGCTTCGCATGATCGAGCGGGCCGAGACGCTCCTACGCGCGTTTGGCTTCCGTGTGTGCCGCGTACGGCACCATGGCGAGGTCGCACGAGTCGAATTCGGCCGCGACGAGCTGCCGCGGGCGCTCGAGTCGGAAACCTGCGATGCCATCGTCGGTGGGCTGAAGGCGGTCGGCTATCGGTACGTCACAATCGATCGACAGGGTTATCGAAGCGGGAGTCTGAACGAGGGGCTGCTGCTGCGGCCAGCGTGATCCGCGGGCGCGTCCGAACTGGCCGAAAAACTTCACGTTCTGGCCGGTTCCGCAGCCGCATCGAGCAGCTGAGGGCGCGAGACACCGGCTGTCGCCTGACGCGGCAGGGTCGTGATAATAAGGCGAAAGCTACGAAACCAGGGACGGCGGGCCTCTGGGCGCGCGGTGGCCCGAAGAAGCGGATGCTCCATGCGGCGTAATTGGAGCGGCGCATTGTAATTGACACTCGGCAGTTGAGTTTGTAAGCTGCGAGTACCCTTGGAGGAGTGTGCTAATGAGTCGCGTTCACCATCTCATGTGCGTTACTGCGCTGGTCGCGGTGTTTGCTATCGCTGCCGCCGGCTGCCGTAGACAAGTTCCTGTTCCGGTGCCTGCGCCGCCGCCGCCGGTCGCCGCCGCCCCCGCGCCCCCGCCACCACCACCACCACCCCCGCCGCCGCCGCCGGCTCCGGCGCCTGCGCCGCCCACCGAAGAGCAGCTCTTTGCGCAGAAGTCGCTGGACCAGTTGAACGCGGAGCGGCCGCTCGCCGACGTGTTCTTCGACTACGACATGTCCGGGATCCGTGACGATGCGCGCGCGCCGTTACAGAGGAATTCCGACTGGCTGAGGCGGTGGACGAGCACGCGGGTTACCGTGGAAGGCCACGCTGATGAACGCGGCAGCTCGGAGTACAACCTGGCGCTCGGGTCGCGGCGCGCCACGGCGGTGAAGGACTATTTGGTCAGCCTCGGCGTGGCGGGCGACCGCGTCACGGTGGTGACCATTGGGAAAGAGCAGCCGGTCTGCACCGAGTCAAACGAGCCGTGCTGGCAGCAGAACCGCCGCGGTCATCTCATCCTGACGCAGAAATAGGGCAAGGAGGGCGGGGAGGGCAGGTCGACAGACAGCTGGATCATGTCGTCTGCGACGCGCGGCACTGAGTGGTCATGCGTTCGGCCGCGGCGCGTGGGTCGGGCGCTTCGATGATGGGACGTCCCACGACCAGGTAGTTCGCGCCGGCAGCCAGTGCCTCCGCCGCACTCATCGTTCGACGCTGGTCGTCGCTCACGGCAGCGCTGCTGCGAATGCCGGGCGTGACAATGGCAAAGCGTGGCCCGCAGCGGCTGCGAATTAACCCGATTTCCTGCGGCGAGGCGACAACGCCGTCTAACCCGGCCGCTTGCGCGAGGGACGCCAGACGTTGCACCTGCGCGACCAACGAGTGGCCAATCCCAACTTCGCCAAGCGTGCCTTCGTCCAGGCTGGTCAGCATCGTCACCGCAACGACGAGCGGCGTTCGACTGGAAGTTCGACCGGCCTCCTCGTCGGCCGCCGCGCGAGCCGCTCGCATCATGGCCGAACCGCCGGACGCGTGAACGTTCACCATCCATACACCGAGCCGCGTCGCCGCCGCAACAGCGCTGGCGACCGAGTTCGGAATGTCGTGGAACTTGAGATCCAGAAAGACGCGGTCGCCGCGGGCTACAAGCTGCTTGAGGACCGACGGGCCGTGGCTGGTGAAGAGCCGACTGCCGATCTTGAATCCGCCGACCACGCCTCGCAGTCGATCGGCCAGCGACCTGGCCTCGGCGACGCTATCGACGTCCAACGCGACTAGGAGCTGATCCATTCCTGATCTCGAGCCTGGATGTCCAGCGTGCCGACCAGGTCGGCGATCCGGTCGATGTGGTGCCGCTTCATATAGTCGCGGATCCCGTCCAGCAGCTTCGACCAGATCAGCGGGTCGACGAAGTGTGCCGTTCCGACCTGCACCGCCGTGGCCCCTGCGATCATGAACTCGAGCGCATCGCGCGCATCTGCGATGCCGCCCATCCCGATGACGGGAATCCTTACGGCCTGGCGGCACTCGTACACCATGCGCACGGCAATCGGGCGAATGGCGGGACCGCTCAGGCCTCCCACGACGTTGGAGATCTTCGGACGGCGCGTCTCGACGTCGACCACCATCGCGAGAAAGGTGTTGACGAGCGACACGGCGTCGGCGCCCGCTTCTTCCGCGGCGCGCGCGAACGACGCGACATCGGTGACGTTCGGGGTCAGCTTGGGAAAGAGGGGCAGCGGCGTGACCTTCCGCACCGCGCTGACGACATCGAACGTTCCGTTCAGACTGCAGCCGAACTGAATACCGCCTTCCTTGATGTTGGGACACGAGATGTTCAGCTCGATGGCGGCCACGCCTTCGGCCTCCGACAGGATACGCGACACCTGGACGTACTCGTCGAGCGTCGTTCCACACACGTTCACGATGACGGTCGCCCGGCGTGCGCGAAGCTCTGGCAGTTTCTCGTCGACGAACCGGCGTACCCCGATTCCCTGCAGGCCGATCGCATTGAGCATGCCGGCTGGCGTTTCGACGATGCGGAGGGCCGGATGGCCTTCGCGCTCGGCGAGGAACAGGCCTTTCACGGCGACGCCGCCGAGCGAGGAGAGATCGACGAGGTCGGCATACTCCACGCCGTAGCCGAAGCAGCCGCTGGCCGCGATGAGCGGGTTCTTCAGAGTGAGGGAGCCGATCCGGGCCGAAAGATCCATGGCAGCTACGGCTTGAAGATTAATCCCACAGTATCTGATCTGCCGGCAACACCGGGCCGGCGAGGCACGACCGGACGTGATGGAAACCGCCGTCGCCGCTTCGCATCGGCACGACGCAGCTATAGCATCCGCCCATTCCGCAGCCCATCACGCGCTCGACTGAGACCTGACAGGGGCGGCCATACTGGATGGCGATCTTCGCGCAAGCCGCGAGCATGCCTTCGGGGCCACACGCGTACAGCATGACCGGTCTGTCACGGTCGTGCTCAGCTAGCCGCCGCTCGAGCGGGGTCGTGATGCGCCCGCGCTCGCCGAGACTTCCGTTCTCGGTTGTGAGAATCAGATCGACGTTGAGGCGGCGAAACAGGTCGAGGTAGAAGAGTTCCCGAGCGTTCTTGGCGCCATAGAACAGTGCCGTACGCACACCTCGCGCCCGCAGGGTTCCGGCGAGCGTGGCGAATGGCGCGAGGCCCACACCGCCCGCTATCATCCAGCCGTCGACGGGTGGGTCGACGATCGTGAACGAACGGCCCAGCGGTCCAAGACACGGCACGCGTTGGCCCGGCTGCGCGTCGTAGAGCAGGCGGGTCGCAACGCCGATGCGCTTGTTCAAGAGCGAAATGCCCGTCGAGGCGTCCTGTAGGTCGCGAAGCACCTCGAAGACCGAGAACGGGCGGCGCAGCAACGGGTCGTGTCCGCCTCTGGCTTTCACCATCACGAACTGCCCCGGGGCGACTCCCCCGGCAATGGCCTGCGCGGAGAGCGCCAACACGTTGTAGTCGCTCGACAGGCGTCGGTTGGCAATCACCTCGGCCAAGACGTCGACGGGCACTGCGGCAGTATACCGCGCCATGCGGCACCTGCGGATGTTGAGCAACTCGATCGCCGCAGCCGTGCTCGCGACGGGCTACATACTCGTCCTGCTGCTGCAGCTCAATCCGCGACTGCCGCTCAATCCGGTGCGCCTCGTGCCGCTGGCTGAAACCTTTGGCTTGTTCTACGTCGTTCACTTGACGGCGATCTTCTACGTGATTCTGGTGGCGCGTCAACTGCTCGCAAGCGAGCTGTTCTCTCCCGCGTGGATCAGCATCGGCGTTCTCGCGTGGCTCGGCGCGGCGGCGTCGACGATAGGCTCGGCGCTGATGTGGGCGAACTTGCGCACCTTCACGCTGGTGCTCGAGCCCGAGACCGTGCGTGCGATGAGGCTGGGCGCGCTGACGCTCGCCTCGTGCGCCGGGCTCTTCACGCTGGTGGCCTTCGGACGCCGCTCCAGCGGAGGCAGCCTGCGGGCCCTTTGGGCCCTCGGGGTGGTGAGCATCGCCATCGGATCGGTCGCCTTCCCGATGATGCTGCGCGGCCGAGGCGTTCAGGCGCCGCTCGACACGCGGCCGCTCGACGCCGTGCTCGATGCGCCCTCACCCGAACTGACCTCACGCATGACGATACTCGCCATCGACGCCGGCTCGCTCGACTTGATCACGCGCGCCACGGCGGAAGGTCGATTGCCGAACTTCGGACGGATCCTAGATGCCGGCGCCGTCATGCGCCTGGCCACCCTGCGTCCCACTTCCGCCGAGGTCGTGTGGACGGCTGCGGCGACGGGCAAGCTGCCGCAGAAAAACGGCGTGAGATCCGCGGCCCTCTACCGATCGACACGTGGGGGCGATCCGATCCGGCTTCCACCTGATTTCTGTTTTGCGAGCAGGCTCCTGCGCTTCGGCGTGCTCACAGAGGAGCCGTTGACCGCGGCCTCGGTGCGGGCGAGGCCGCTCTGGAGCATTCTCAGTCTTCTCGGCATTCGGGTGGGTGTCGTCAACTGGCCGCTGACGTATCCGGCGCCGGCTGTTCGCGGCTATGTGGTGAGCGATTTCTACCTACGTCTCGCACCGACACTATCGGGCCTCGACGATCCGTCGAGCCTCATCTATCCTCCGGATTTGGAAGCCGACGTCGTGTCCGTGGTGCAGGTGTCATCGGACGAAACACAAGCGATCGCTCCCGTCGGGACGAGCGGGTTCGTGCCCGAACGCCACCAGCTGCCAGGCCGCGCCGACCGGGTCTATGACCGGCTGCCCCAATCGCTTGCCTGCAGCCGACCGACCCAGGTCACCATGGTTCGATACCAGAGCCTCGATCCCATCGGCCACTACTTTCTGCGCTACGCCGCGCCCAGCGAGTTCGGCGACGTAACCGAGGAGGAACGGCGGCGGTTCGGCCAGGTGCTCGAGAACCATTACAGCCTGATCGACGAAGCCATCGGCCTGGCGATCGCGACGCTTGGCCCAGACGATCTCCTCCTTGTCGTTTCCGGCTACGGGATGGAGCCGCTCAGTTTTGGCAAACGCGTGATGGAGCAGCTGGTCGGCGATCCGGAGGTCAGCGGATCTCACGAGGCCGCGCCGGAGGGTTTCCTCATGGCCTACGGCGCGTCGGTGGCCCAAGCCCGCGTGCTTCGCCGCGCGTCGGTGGTCGACGTTGTGCCCACGGTGCGGTATTTTCTCGGCCTGCCGATCGGCCACGACATGGATGGCTACGCGCGCCCGGATCCCTTTCATCCCTCTTTCACCGGGCAGCGCCCGATCACGTTCATTTCCACGTATGACCGATGAGATATATACTTTACAGGTCTCTTTAACGTGCTCCAGCGAGAGCGCGAAGAGGTGTGCATGTCAGATCGCATTCCTGCCGCCAGGTTCAGTTACCCGATTACCAGATCATCCAGTGACCCATTGCCGTTTGTGGTGTGTCCATGTCGGTCGTAATGGATGCCGACCGGATGGCGCGGACCCTCGCACGCGTCGCTCACGAGATCCTCGAGCGTAATCGGGGGGTCGAGGAGCTCGCCCTCGTGGGCATCCGCACGCGCGGTGTGCCGCTCGCGCGTCGCCTCGCGCGGGCCATTCACGAAATCAAGCACCACGAGGTTCCGACCGGTACCCTCGACATCACGCTCTATCGCGACGACCTGATGCGCCACGCCGTCGGCGCGCAGCCGGTCGTCAAGCGCACCGAAATTCCGTTCTCGATTGACGATCGGCGGATTCTCCTGGTGGACGATGTCCTCTATACGGGACGGACCATCCGCGCGGCGCTCGATGCGCTGATCGCATTCGGGCGGCCCCGTTCGATCGAGCTCGTGGTTCTGGTGGACCGCGGCCACCGTGAGCTGCCGATCAAGGCCGATTACGTCGGCAAGAACCTTCCGACGTCGTTGTCGCAGAGCGTTCACGTCAGGCTCACCGAGATCGACGGGCGCGACGAAGTGGAGATCGCTGGATGACGAAGGACCTGCTCGGCATCCCGGATTTGTCAACCGACGAGATCTATCACATCCTCGACACAGCTGAAGCGATGCGAGAGATCGGCGAGCGGCCGATCAAGAAGGTCCCCACGCTGCGGGGTAAGACCGTGGTGAACCTGTTCTACGAGCCGAGCACCCGCACGCGCACCTCGTTCGAGATTGCTGAAAAGCGCCTGAGCGCTGACACGCTAAATATCGCCGTGGCGGCGTCGAGCGTGCTGAAAGGGGAGACGCTGGCCGACACCGCTCTGAACATCGAGGCGATGGCGCCTGACGTGATCGTCGTGCGGCACGCCGCATCTGGCGCGTGCCATCTACTCGGGCGCATCTGCCGCTCTCGCATCATCAACGCCGGAGACGGCATGCACGAGCACCCGACCCAGGCGCTGGTCGACGCTTTCACGATCCGCCAGCACAAACAGCGAATCGAGGATCTCAAAGTCGTCATCGTGGGCGACCTGCTCCACAGCCGCGTGCTCCGGTCGAACGTGCTGTTGCTCACGAAGCTCGGCGCCGACGTGTGCGTCTGCGGTCCGCCCACGCTCATACCGGCCGGCATCGAGCAGCTCGGCGTTCGCGTGTCGACCTCGGTGGACAAAGCGGTCGTGGACGCCGACGTGATCATGATGCTGCGCATTCAGCAGGAGCGGATGCAGGGTGCGTTCTTTCCTTCGCTGCGCGAGTATTTCACTGTCTTCGGCTTGACAGCCAATCGCGTGAAGCTCGCCAGGCCCGATGTGATCATCATGCATCCTGGCCCGATCAACCGCGGCGTCGAGATCGCCTCGGACGTTGCCGACGGCCCGTACTCGGTCATCCTCGAGCAGGCCGCCAACGGTGTCGCCGTCCGCATGGCGGTGCTCTACCTCCTGGCTGGCGGAGTGGAGGCGGATTAGATGGCGAGCCGGCTGCTCAAGGGCGGGCGGGTGGTCGATCCGGCCAACGGACGCGACGGCAAGTATGACGTGCTCATCGATGACGGTCGTATCGCGCGTGTCGGCGAAGATCTTCCGGCTGGCCAGTCGGTGGAAGTCATCGAGGTGGCCCGCGGGCTCGTCGTGTGTCCGGGTTTCGTAGACATGCACACGCACCTGCGGGAGCCCGGGCAGGAGCACAAGGAAACCGTCGCCACCGGGACGGCTGCGGCCGTTGCGGGCGGATTCACAGCGGTCGCGTGCATGCCGAACACGTCGCCGGTGAACGACAATGCGGGCATTACCGCGTACATTCTCCAGAAGGCCGCGGAAGCCAACCTAGCGCGCGTGTACCCGATTGGTGCCGTCTCACGCGGTCAGCAAGGCGAGCAGCTCGCCGATATCGCGGAGCTGCACGAGGCAGGGTGCGTCGCGATCACCGACGATGGACGTCCGGTGGCGACCGCGCTCCTGATGCGGCGCGCGCTCGAGTACGCGCGGATGTTCGACATGCCCATCATTGAGCACTGCGAGGAGCAGACTCTCAAGGGCGGCGGCGTCGCGCACGAGGGTTTCCACGCATCGACGCTCGGTCTACACGGCATTCCAAGCGAGGCGGAGTCGATCATGGCACTGCGCGATATCTCGCTGGCCGAGCTGACCGGCGGGGCAGTCCATATCGCTCACATGAGCGCGCGCCAGTCGCTCGACGCCGTCCGGTACGGCAAGGCACGCGGTCTTCGCGTGACCTGCGAGGTAGCGCCGCATCACTTCGTCCTCACCGACGAGATGCTGGCAACGCCAGTGCCGTACGATACATACGTCAAGATGAACCCTCCGCTGCGCGACGTAGCCGATCGTGACGCGATGCTGCAAGGCATCGCCGACGGTAGCGTGGACGTCATTGCCACGGATCATGCTCCGCATCACTTCGACGAGAAGCACGTCGAATTCGATCAGGCGCCGTTCGGAATCACAGGCCTCGAAACCGCGGTGTCGCTCTCTCTCGATCGACTCGTACACCGGGGATTTATCTCGCTCTCGCGGCTCGTCGAGCTGCTGTCGGTCAATCCCGCGCGGATCTTGCGAGTGCCAGGTGGCTCGATTGCCGAAGGCTCCCCGGCCGACGTCACGATCCTGGCACCGGACCTCGCCGTGACGGTGTCGGCGGCGCGCATGCGTTCCCAGTCCCGCAATACGCCGTTTGACGGCTGGCGCCTGCAAGGCAGCGTCGCGGCGACACTCGTCGGAGGGCGGACGGTGTTCCTGAACGAGGACGTCAAGGATTTAAGGATTTGAGGTTCTGACGTGGACAAGCGCGCGGATCTCCGAGAGAAGGCGTGGATCGACCTGCAGCACTCCGAAGTCCTGATGCTCAATGGCCATTTCGACTACGGCAACGGGTATCACGGTCGGGCGTACCTGAATCCGCATCAGCTCTTCCGCCATCCATCCACGATCTGGCGGTTCGCGCAGGATCTGATTGATCTCTTGCCAGGCGATCTGCTACAGCGCGTCGAAGTGGTTGCCGGCCCCGTCACCGGCGGGGCGCTTCTGGCCCACACGATTGCAGGCCTCCTCGACAGTCGTCGGAGCCTCACCCACCCGCCATGCGTGTTCGCGCCCTTCAACTACGATCCGGCCGATCGATTCACCCTCCGTGATTTCTATCGCCGAGAAATCGCCGGCAAGCGCGTGCTGCTCGCCGACGATGTGAGGAACACCGGGGAGACCTTCGCTAGGTGCGCGGCGCTCGTGAAAGAAGCGGGAGGCAGGGTTGCCGCCACAGTCGAGATTTACGATCGCCTCGAGACGTTCGCGGATCTCGGCGTCCCGAACGTCGCACTGGTGGAGTACAAGGTGCTGGGAAACTACAAGGTCGGCGAGTGTCCACTGTGCATGTCCGGTGTTCCGATTACCAGATTTTGAGCACGCGTGAAGCGGCATGAGTTCTCCCCCCGAGGCCTGGCTTGCGTTGCCGCCGCTGTCGCATGCCTGGCCGTACTCTCGCCGGATGGTTCTAGGTTGACTTGAGACTTTCCTTAGTGTTCGTAATTCGGCGTGATCCGGGGCGAGCTCGTCCCCCCCCCCTCTGGAAGCGATCCTGCGGCACGGTTACGGCCCAGAATATTTCTGACAGCCGTCCGTGGCCGAGGTGGCGCTGAAACTCCATCTGCGAGAGCCGGTCCTGCGCGTGCACGAACCCGAGGCCGTACAGCGCGTCGTCTTTCGTCGCGGCGAAAATGTGCGGGACGGCATCGACGTCGCGGACAATCTTGATGGATCCAGACAGTCCCGCGACAGAAATGTCGCCGTCGAAGAGCGGTGGCGAGCGCCGGACATACAGGTACACTGCGACACCCGCGATCACCGCCATCGCCAACAGGCCTGTGAAGGCTTTGAGCAGAGCGCGACGCATGGCAGGATCATAGTTAAGATCGCAGAGTCCAGATTTTCGGATTGCAAATTGCACATTGAAGACTGCGGCGTGCTCAAATCGATGCTTGATCGGCTCTACGCTGATTTCAATGACCCGAACTCGGCTACCGATCCCATTCAGATCGTTAGACGATTCGAGCGGCCTGAGGATCGTGAGGTCGTCGGTTTTTGCGCTGCAGCGCTGGCGTTTGGCCGCGTCGCGACCGTCTTGCGTTCGATCGAGCGGCTGCTGGCCTTCATGGGCGACCGGCCGGCGACATACGTCCGCGCCTTCGAGCCGGATCGCGAGGCGAAGCGCTACGGCAGCTTCGTCCACAGGTGGACGCGCGGATCAGATCTGGTTGCGCTCTTGTGGCTGTTGAAGCAGATGATCGATCGCACGGGATCGATCGAAGCGTTTTTCGTCGAAGGGCACCACGCTGCTGCCGAAGATGTCGGTCCCGCTCTCGAGAGCTTCTCCGCTCGCGCGCTGGTGCTCGATCGCGGCATGGTCGACGGGCGGGTGCCGAGCTATTTCTTCCCGCGCCCTTCTGCCGGCAGCGCCTGCAAGCGGTTGAACCTCTTTCTTCGCTGGATGGTGCGGCGTGACGCTCTCGACCTTGGCGTCTGGTCCCGCGTCTCAACCTCGGCTCTCATCGTGCCCCTCGACACGCATGTGATCCGGGTCGGCCGCTGTCTTCGCCTGACACATTACGCCAGCCCGGGCTGGGCGATGGCGCGCGACATCACGACCTCCCTTCGTCGTCTCGATCCAGACGACCCGGTGAAGTACGACTACGCGCTTTGCCACCTGGGAATGATGAGTGCGTGCGACTTCGATCGCGCGCAGAAAGACGCGTGTCCGCTGCGTGGGGTGTGCCGCCCACGCGCGCGTACACGCCGGCCGTTTCGGCGACCATCCGATCGACCGTAAACCGCTCGCCCACGCGAACCCGCCCCGCGTCGCCCATTCGGCGCCGCAACCCCTCGTCGGTCAGCAGCCTGACGATCGCGGCCGCGATCGCCCGGTGATCCCTCGGCGGTACGACTATGCCGGTCACCCCGTCTTCAACCACCTCCGGGATCCCGCCCGCGGCGGTTGCGACGATCGCCTTCGAGCAGCCCATTGCATCGAGCAGCGACGTGCCGAGCCCCTCGGTGGTCGAGCTCATCACGAACAGGTCGAACCCCTTGATGCACCCGAGCACGTCAATGCGAAAACCGGGGAGCAGGACGTGTTTCTCCAGGTGGTGCTCCCGGACCTGCCGCTCCAGTGCCTCGCGCAGCTCGCCTTCACCCAGAATCACGAATCGGGCGTCGGGGACGTCGCGGATCACGAGGTGAGCCGCTTCGACGAGGTGCCGCTGCCCCTTGTGCGGCACGAGCGCTGCCACGTTGCCGACAAGTGGCGCGTGATGCGGCAGCCGCAGCGCTTCGTGCAGATTTACCGGCGGCGCGGCGGCGACATATTCAACGTCGATCCCCTCATAGACCGTCACCGTTTTCTCCGCTGGCACGCCGTCTGCAACCAGCATGTGCCGGATCGCTTCGGACGCGGCGATGAAGCAGTCGACCTGCCGATGTTTCCACCTGGAGAAGGAGTTGCTCTTCAGATGGAAATCGACGCGGCGCGACGCGACCAGAGCGGGAGCGGCCGACCAGCCAGCGAGCGACAAGGCGAGCGACGCCAGAGCGATGCCATGCGGATCGTGCGCGTGAATCACATCCGGTCGCAGCTGCTTGACGACGCGAGAGAGGCGCCAGGCGGCTGAGAGATCCATTTCCGATTTGGGTGTAATTGGAATGAGCTCGAGACCTTCATCGACGCGCCGCCGGAGCTCGCCGTCTGGATGGGCCACGAGGGCCGAGCGGAAGCCGATCGCGCGCAAGCCATTCGCCGTCAGCAGCACCTGGTTCTGGCCGCCCCGCCACGTCCGGGCGGTGTCGATATGCAAAGAGAACATGGACTATCGTTCGTGGCCTCGATCAAGTTCCCATAACTTGGCGAATTTCAAGAACACGTAGTAGGCGTTCATGGCCGAGACGACGAGCCCCGGAACGCCGTCGCGGACGCCGCCGTGCACGAGGTAGTTGCGGAGAAACGCGAGGGGCGGGTGCCCGGCCAGTTGCAGTAGGCGGGCCCGCCTGCCGCTTTCCCGCATTTGGCGCGCCGCAAGCGTCGTGTATCGGTCGATCGTGTCGAGATGATCCGCGATATCGCGGTAGGCGAAGTGCTGCAGCTCGGAGCAAAGCCCGCCGATGGTCCCCTTCACGGCGACCTCTTCGTGGACGTACCCGCCCGTCCACTGCGCCGCCCGCCGATCGTAGAGTCGCAACTGATGATCGGGGTACCAATCGGTGGTGCGAATCCAGCGCCCGAGATGCCACGTCACGCGCGGCATGCGAAACGCCGTGTGCGTTGGCATGCCCGCCAGCGCCGATCGGATCTCGTCGGCCAGTGCAGCCGTCACGCGCTCGTCGGCGTCCAGCGACAGAATCCAGTCGTGAGTGGCGAGCGACGCAGCATAATTTTTCTGGGCGACGTAGCCGGGCCAGGTTCGAACCACCACGCGATCGGCGAGCTGGCGCGCGATGGCCACGGTCTCGTCCGTGCTTTCGGCGTCGACGACCACGCGCTCGTCGGCCCAGGCCACCGACTGGAGCGCGGCATCAATATCCGCCGCTTCGTTGTGCGTGATGAAGGTGACCGAGAGCTTCAGCACCCTGGGAGTGTACCCGAGGGCAGGGGGAGTAGGGAGGGCAGGGAGGCAGGTAGCGCCAAACCTAGCGGCACCTCCTGCACCGCCTCGAAGTCCACGAGCGACTTGTTGTAGTCGGACACCGCCCGCACTTCGGCTGTGCGCGCCTGCGCGAGATCGCGCTGCGCCTGGAAAACGAAGAAGCTGGTCTCGATGTCGGCGGCGAACTTCTTTTCGGCGGCGTCGAGCCGCCGCTCGGCCGGCTCGCAGGCCACACGCGTGCTGTCCACACGCTTCTGGTTCGTCTGCACGCTGCGAGCCGCATCGCGCACCTGCAAGGTGACCTACAGCTCGAGGGCTTCCAGTTGGGTCTGGGCCTGGGAGGACTGGAGACGCGCGCGGGCAAGACTGGCCTCTGAAGCGCTCGTGCCGATGGGATAGCCGATCTGCACGTCCACGGTCCACGCCGGAAAGGCGTTGCCGAAGACGTCGCCGAGCACCGCTCCGAAGCTCCGCTCGGACTGAATGATTCGCGTGGGAACGCTGGTGCCTGAAATCGCGTTCAAGCTCACCGGTTCGAACCGAGTGCCACCGACGCCCACTACCCCGTAGGTCAGGGTCGCGTTCACCTCGGGCAGAATCTGGTTGCGCAGGTAACGGATGCTGATGTCGTTCTACTCGAGGCCGTTTCTGGCCTGCACGACGTCGGTACGGTTCCTAACGGCACGCCTGACCGCGCCTTCGACGTCGTCGACCGTTTTCGTCCGGAATGGCGCCGCGTCGGTCAGCTCGATCGCGACGCTCCAGAAATCGTGCGCCGATGGATCGAAGATGAGCGTGCGAAGCCGGTCCTCGGCTCCCCTGATGGCCGCCTCCGAGACGATCACGGCCTCTTCGTTGCGCGCGACTTCCGACTGCGCTTCCACAATGTCGATGGGAGCCATGGTGCCGATCTGGACGCGTTTCTCGTTGTCCGCGAGAACCCGCTTCGCAAGGTCGAGCGACTGGCGCTGGGCGTTCAGGTTGTCGATCTGGAAGGCGAGATCCCAATACGCGTTCTTGACGCTGCGTGTCGTCTGGGTGATCGTCGCTTGCAGGTTCACGTCCGATATTTCGCGCACCGTGTGATTCAGAGCCAGCTGCTACCGAACGCCGTCGATCTTGAAATTGCGGACGAGTGGCTGCGTGACATTCAACGCCAGGTTCGCCCGCAACTGCGGATCGAACGTATTGAAGAAATTGCTCGACGTCAACCGAGAGCCGGTCCAACTCGCGCTGTAATTGGCGCTCGTCTGGAACAACTGGCTCACGCCGAACGAGGTTTCAAATCGGGAATCGGTCACCTGGTTCTGCCCACCTGCGAACACGCTCGTGACTGCGCTGTTCGTCGAAGTGTTCGTCATGTTCGACGCCAGCATCGGCGCCCATGACGCTCGGGTCTCGGCGATCGTGACGTCCTGAATCTGCGGATTCAGTCGCTCGACCCGGATGCTGAGGTTGTGCTCGAGCACGAGCTGCACGACATCGTCCACCGACAGCCGGCGTACGGCTGATAGGGACTGACCCTCGGCGGACGACGATGCCAGCGCGGCCGGTTTGGAGCTCTCTCGAGCAAGGTCCGCCTCAAGGTGGACGCTGCCGACGGGCAGAAATCGCGCTGTGATCAGCAGACGTGAGCCAGGACCGTTCGGTTCAGACGCTCGGAATTGTATACTACCGCGAACTGACTGTATTCAGAGGACTTCCCATCAACACCATGCCTGCACGAGATGAGCTACTCGACCTGTTCCGCAAGTCCGGAGCGTTGCTCGACGGTCACTTCCGGCTTTCATCCGGCCTGCACAGCACCGGGTACCTGCAGTGCGCGCTCGTTCTCCAGCATCCCGCTCAGGCCGAGGCGCTCGGCCGCGGGCTCGGCGCGCGCGTCGGTGATCTTTTGCCGACCGTGGTGTTGTCGCCGGCCCTCGGCGGCATCGTCATCGGTCATGAGGTGGCGCGCGCGCTTGGTGTCCGCGCGATCTTTGCGGAACGGCAGGACGGCACGCTCATGCTGCGGCGCGGCTTCGTGCTCAGCACGGGCGACCGCGTTCTTGTTGTCGAGGATGTGCTAACGACCGGCGGCTCGACGCGCGAGACGATGCAGATCGCAACGGCGGGGGGCGGCCGCGTGGTCGGCGTCGCAGCCATTGTCGATCGAAGCGCCGGCGCCGAGCGGTTCGATGCTCCGTTCAGGGCCCTGGTTGAGATGGCCCTGCCGACCTACGAGCCTGACGCCTGTCCGCTCTGCGCGCAGGGGCTGCCGGTGGCGAAGCTCGGCTCAAGGCCCGGTGTCAGTTGAAATGCTGCAGTTCTGAAATTCTGCTGTGCCGAGCTTCAAGCTGACGATCGCGTACGACGGCACCGAGTGTGTTGGATGGCAGCGTCAGGCGGCTGGCGTCTCAATTCAGGGTCTTCTCGAACATGCGCTGAGCGAGCTCGACGGTCGGCCGGTCGGTGTGACCGGTGCGGGACGAACCGATGCGGGCGTGCACGCGCACGGCCAGGTGGCGAGCGTGTCGCTGGCGCGCGCGATCGATCCGACGGTGCTGGTCGGCGCGATCAACGCGCGGCTGCCCCTGGCTGTTCGGGTGCTTGACGCGGCTGAGGTGGCGGCCGCGTTTCACGCTCGCTTCGATGCACGCTCGAAGAGCTATCGGTACTGCATCTGGAATGCCGACGTGATCAACCCCTTCGAGCGCGCGTACGCTTGGCACGTGGCGTCGCCCAGGCTGGACGTCGGCGTGATGGCGGAAGCCGCATTGCTGTTCGAGGGGCGCCACGACTTCGCCGCATTTCAGGCGGCCGGCGCCGAAAGCCCCACGACCGTTCGCACCGTGTTCACATCGGGTCTCTGCAGCGGGCCTGCCGCTTCGGTCCCTGTGGCTCGTGAAACCGACCGTGGCGCGCTCATCACGTATCAGATTTCGGGTGATGGCTTTCTGAGGCACATGGTGAGGAGCATCGTTGGCACCTTGGTGGAAGTGGGGCGTGGACACCGGACGGTGGCATGGGCGCGTGACGTCCTCGCGTCGCACAACCGAGGGGACGCCGGGCCGACCGCCCCGCCCGAGGGACTGTTCCTCATGCACGTGGCGTACGACTCATTAGGTGGCGTACAATCATCGCTTACCGCAAAGGGTCCCGAATGTCGCTAGAGCAGCTTCTGGCCTGGATTCGGCCGGGGTCGTCGGACGAAACGCTGGCGCGTCAGGTCAACTTCGAGCAGCTTCCAGCTCACATCGCTATCATCATGGACGGCAACGGCCGGTGGGCGGCACAGCGACATCTGCCGCGTGTCGAGGGACACCGCGCCGGCATCGATTCGGTGCGGGACGTCGTCGAGACGTCCGCGCGGCTCGGCATTGACGTGCTCACGTTGTACGCTTTCTCGATCGAGAACTGGAAGCGGCCGCGCTCCGAGATCAACACGCTGATGATGCTGCTGAAGCGGTACATCAGACTGGAGCTTGACACCTTGCTTAGGAACAACATCCGATTCAAGGTGATCGGTCGGGCCGAAGAGCTGGCGCCCGACGTGCAGCACGAGCTGGAGATGGGCGTCCGCCAGACCGCCGCCAACACCGGCATGTTGTTCAACATCGCGCTCAATTACAGCGGACGCGCGGAAATCGTCGATGCGGCGCGGCGCGCGATTGCCTCGGGCGTTTTGGCCGAGGATCTCGACGAGCGATGCTTCAGCGAGTTTCTCTATACCGCAGAACAGCCCGACCCCGATCTGCTCATCCGGACGAGCGGCGAAATGCGGATCAGCAACTTCCTGCTGTGGCAAATCGCGTACTCGGAGATCTGGGTCACCGAGACGCTCTGGCCCGATTTCCGCCGCCGCGATCTGCTTGAGGCCGTCGTCGCCTATCAAAAACGTGACCGGCGCTACGGCGGCATCAAGCCGTTGCCCGTCGCGCTCGGCGCGAAGTAGTGCCTGAGTGTTCGCACGTCCCAGCCTCCCGAGTTGAGGCTCTTGAGTGACGCGCCTCGCGAGCGGCGCGGTTCTGGTGCTGCTGGCGACCGCCGTCGTGTGGTTCTCGCCCGCACCGCTATTTCTTGGCGTCGCAGAGGCGCTGGTGGTGGTCGCCTTCAGAGAGTACCTGGGGCTCGCGCGCGCAAGCGGCGTTGTCGTGCCCGTTGCCGCCGCCGGTACGGCTGCTGCGTTGACATGTGCGGCTTTTTCTAGCCTGGTGTCACGCTCCGGTGCCGTCGTGCCGCTTGATGTCGTTCTGATCTCGGCCTTCGTAGCGTTGAGCGGTCTGACGATGGTTGGGTGGCGGGGCGGGCGCGAGGCGCTCGGATCGGCGGCCGCCGCCGTGTTTCCTGTGCTGTACCTCGGGCTGCCGCTCGGCACGATGATCGCCGTTCGCGAAACACGGGGACGTGAAGCGCTGTTTCTGCTCGTGCTCACGGTGATGGTCAGTGACACGGCGCAGTACTACAGCGGCCGGGCTTTCGGCCGCCGTCTACTCGCTCCGACCATCAGCCCCAAGAAGACAGTGGAGGGCTCCTTCGGCGGACTACTGTTTGGCAGCCTATGCTTGACTGCTGTCGGGGCCTGGTGGCTGCCGAGCGTACCGCCCGCGATCCGAGCGGCGCTTGGTGCGGCCGTCGTCGTCATCGGTCTTATGGGCGACCTCTTCGAGTCGATGCTGAAACGGAGCGCAGGCGTGAAAGACAGTTCGGCGCTCATTCCCGGCCACGGCGGCATCCTCGACCGCATCGACGCGCTGCTGTTCGCCGCGCCGTTTTATTACGTCGTGCTGAAGTACGTGTAGCTCTCAGCCGCCAGCTATTTGTGAAACGCATCGCCATTCTCGGGTCCACCGGCTCCATCGGCCAGAGCGCGCTTTCCGTCGTGGAGGCGCATGCGGACCAGCTCGTCGTCGTCGGTCTGGCCGCCGGCAGGAACGCCGACCGGCTGGCCGGGCAGGTCGCACGCTACCGGCCGCGAATTGTGGCCATGGGGTCTGGCGCGGCGCTCGATCGTCTCGGCGCGTACGGTCCGTTCCCAGGGACCGCGATTGCGGGTGTCGGGCGCGACGGTCTTGTCGCCGTCGCGTCGGATCCCGAGGTCGACCTGGTGCTCTGTGCCTCTTCGGGAACTGACGGGCTCGAAGCGGTGCTTGCGGCCATCGAACACGGAAAGACTATCGCCATTGCCAACAAGGAAGTGCTGGTCATGGCGGGAGGCATCGTGACCGAAGCGGCGCGTCGCCGCGGCGTGACGATTCTGCCGGTCGACAGCGAACACAACGCCATTCATCAGTGCCTGCACGGACGCCGGGATGCGGAGTTGAAGCGCCTGATCCTTACGGCCTCAGGGGGCCCCTTTCGCGGACGGCAGACCTCCGAGCTGGTGGGCGTGTCGGCGGCCGACGCGCTGAAGCACCCAACGTGGCGCATGGGCCGGAAGATCACGATCGATTCGGCGACGCTGATGAACAAAGGTCTCGAGGTCATCGAGGCGCACTGGCTGTTCGGCGTTCGCGCCGATCAGATCGATGTCGTGATTCACCCGCAGTCGGTCGTCCACTCGATGGTCGAGCTCGTGGACGGCTCGATCATCGCGCAGATGGGCGTGGCTGACATGCGCCTCCCGATTCAGTACGCCTTCTCGTATCCGGATCGCTGGCCGGCACTGCTGCCCTCGCTCGATCTGGCGAGCGCCCAACGACTGGATTTCGAGGCACCCGATACCGACGCCTTTCCGTGTCTGCGCCTGGCCTACCGCGCGCTCGAAGCGGAGCGCAGTCTGCCGGTCGTGCTGAACGCGGCCAACGAAGTGGCCGTCGCCTGCTTTCTCGGGGATCGTCTCGTCTTCCGGTCGATTCCAGGCGTTGTCGAGCAGACGATGGCGGCGCACCGGCCGGCCGAGGTGACCACGCTCGGCGAGGTGCGAGCGGTCGATCGCTGGGCCCGCGAATATGCTCAGGAGGTTGCGCGCGGGGTAGAATTAAAAGTGAGAAGTTCTTGACGACATTTCTGGCGTTCGTGTTCGTGCTCGGCGTGCTCATCTTCGTGCATGAGCTTGGGCATTTCCTGGCGGCCAAGCGGGTGGGCATCAGAGTCGTAAAGTTCCAGCTTGGGTTCAACCCGACGGTGGTGAGCTTCCGCCGCGGCGACACCGAGTACGGCATCGGGGCCGTGCCGCTCGGCGGCTACGTGAAAATGGCCGGAGAGAATCCCGACGAAGCTCGCGCGGGACGGACCGACGAGTTCCTGTCGAAGTCGAAATGGGAGCGGTTTCAAGTGCTGATCATGGGACCGGCCATGAATGTGCTCCTGGCTGTGGTCCTAACGGCAGTCATCCTGTATCAGGGCGCCGAAGTGCCGGTATATCAGGACCAGCCGCCGGTTGTCGGAGCCGTCACCGCGCAGTCGCCTGCGTCACAGGCGGATATCCAACCTGGCGATCGCATCCTTTCGGTTGCCGGTCGCGTCGTGGCGACCTGGGAAGACTTTTTCATCGCGATCGGCACGCGGCCCAACCGTGAGATCGCCATCACGCTCGTGCGCAGTGGCACGGAGCTCTCTCGAAGAGTGACGCCGATACCGTCGCCGGACAGCCGGTTCGAGATCGGCGATATCGGGGTGCTGCCCGACGTCCATCCGCGCGTGCCGCGTGTGAATCACGGCGAGCCGGCCGACCTGGCCGGCATCCGGCCCGGCGACGTCATCCTGGCAGTCGACGACGAACGGATTACGTTCCCGTCGCAGTTGACAGAGGCGATCGCCAGCAGCCGTCCCGGTGAAACGAT
Source organism: Vicinamibacterales bacterium (assembly GCA_965197865.1). Taxonomy (GTDB): domain Bacteria; phylum Acidobacteriota; class Vicinamibacteria; order Vicinamibacterales; family CAVVIG01; genus CBDANZ01. The sequence goes on along the minus strand of CBDANZ010000003.1, from coordinate 507,097 downwards.
CACGATCGCCGTATTGCGAGACGGCGTGCGTCGGGACATTGCCGTGACCCCGGCGCGGGGCGGCTGCACGGGGGTCGCCAGTGGCGTGGCTTGCATTGGCATCGCCATCGCGGGAGTGACCAAGAGCATCCAGCCGGGCGCGCTCGAAGCGATCGGTATGAGCGTCGAGCGGAACCTGCAGATGACGGGGCTGATCCTGGAGACACTGTGGCGTCTCTTCACGCTCCAGACCTCGCCTCGGCAGTTGATGGGCCCGGTGGCTATCGCGCAGCTCTCGGGCGAGTCGGCCCGGCTTGGGTGGATCGCGCTTCTCAGCCTCATGGCCAACATCAGCCTGAACCTGGGCTTGCTCAACCTGCTCCCGATTCCCGTGCTCGACGGCGGCCACATCTTCATCATGGGGATTGAAGGGGTGGCGCGCCGCGACTTCAGCATGCGAGCCAAGGAAAAGATGCTGCTTGCCGGGTTCGTGATGCTGGTGATGCTGATGGTGACCGCCATCTACAACGACTTGACCCGTATCGCTTGGATCGAACGCCTGATGCCGTGGCGGTAGCCGGTCCTGACTGAGCGTAAGCCATTTCCTTCATGAGAACTCTGAATCCTTCTTGCGTCCAGACTGAACGTTCGGCTCGAGCATCCACGAAACAGCCTCACGCCCCCCCCCTCCTCGTCTCGTCCGAGCGTACCCCGAACCAGCGTCCTTTCCTCCCAGGGCTTCAACCGGGCGCGGGGAGGGTGACCCGGCTTGCCAAGCGGCCGGCTGGTCGAACGAACCCGCGCATCGATGGGCGCGGAGCTTCGGCTGACCGCATAGACGGCGGATGAATCCGGAGTCGTTGCCGTTTTCGAGGCGGTCTTTCAGGAATTCGACCGTCTTGAAGGATCATCGAGCACCTGACGTTAACGGTAGCCACATTCAGCGGCTGAACGCGGCCGTACCCGTCGACCAACAACCGTTCGGCGTTGCGTCGGACTTCACGCTCTCGAACAGATGTGAGCGCGGATGCCAGCAGCACGGCTAAAGGGTTCAACAGGCCGTGCAGAATCGTCCAGTCGCCGGCCAGCAGCAGGATCAATGCCCCACAGCCTGGATCCTTCAAGGCCACCGACGTCCACATGCCCTCGCCGACTGCTCGCAAGTCCACGGGGGAGTTCAGGTCGTCGGCCAGAGTGCCATTCAGAGCGGCGTGCAGATCCGAGATCGACACGCGCAATCCGCCACGAGTTTGGGCGACAAGCATCCATCCACCCTCAATGCGCTGAAGGATGCAGGTGCGCGTTTGCAGCGCCCCCGACACCTCGGTGATCACCGTGTCGAAGGCCGCTTGCAGATCCTGAGCGCCCGCCACGGCGTCAGCGAGGGCGCTCAGGTCGTGAATTGAAGGTCGAGACCAGAGCATTGGGTGCGTCAGTTGGGTCGCGAACAGGAGTTTGGGCCAGCACGTGCCGGTCGCTGCGAGCCGTATTATGCTTGGAAGCGTCGGCCTCTCCAAGATAGATTCTGGACGTTCGCGTCCCGCTGCTCCCGCAGGTTGACAGGTCTGACGCGCGGTCGTGCAGTCGGCGCACACCGACACAAGCCTGAAACCAACTAGTGCAAATCCCTCAGGAACTGGCCGCCCTTGGCATGGTGTCGGTCAGGAACGCCGATCTCACGATAGGCCCGGACGCTCTTCTCTTAACAGATGAATAAGGAAGGTGACGCACTCTCTTCAAACTCTCGGGGACGCACCGTACAGCTCTCTCGGAGACGTCCGGCGCACTGGAGACAGCCAGCTACGAGTCGCCGGAGAACGGCGTCAGTGCCCTCCGAAGATGGTGGCTGATTGTTGGGATGTCAGAAACGCTGACGGCCGTCGCTTAATGCCGATGTCACCCGCATTGAGGCTCCCTCGCCCAAAGCTCCCGCCAGCTCGGCAACGACCGTGCGTGCCGCGAGGCCTTGTCTTTCCTAAGATCGAAAGACCCGGTTGGTCTTGACGACAAAGGTCCTGTTCTCGAGCAGGGGAGAGGGGCGAGTACAAGAACTGCCCCGCTGGAAAGAAAAAGACCCGGTCGCCCGGCGCTGGGCCCCGACGGTGAACGGCAGCGTGATGGTCTGCGGGTTCGGGCTCTTGTCCACGGTGTCGAAGTTGTCGACCTCGAACGCGCGGCCGATCTGGTTGCCGGCGAGGTCCTCGAGGATGTCGAGCGCAAGCAGGTGATATGTCCCGGCCCGCCACGGGTTGCGCGGCGTGAACGTCCACCGTGTTTCCGCGGCGTCGACGAGGATTTCGCCCTCGACCGGCGCACCATCGCGGGTGACGCCGAGCGCGCGCATCAGCAGGCCGTGATCGAGCGGCTCCGGGAACGTCACGACGACCCCGTCGCGTCGACCGGATGGCGGCGACTGGATGCGCCACGAGGACGGGTCCAGCGGCTTTGTGTCGGCGGGGCCGACCCTGAACACTCGACGGACTTCTTCCTTCAGCGGCAATCCATATTGATCACGCCACTCGCGGCTGATGACCAGCGTCACCGACCGTTCGGGGTTGAGCGCTCGGCCCATTTGCCGGTTCGGCAGGATCCCGTCCTTCACGCGCCCCGGGTCGAAGAACACCGTGAAGCGCGTGTGATCGGGGCTCCAGAACTCGTAGTTGAGCGGCAGGAACGCGCCGGGGATCTCCTGGCCGTTTTCGTCGAGCAGCTTCATGTACTCGATGCCGCTCCTGCGCCCCATCGGATCCGAGAACTCGATGTACATGCGCAGCATGTTTTCAGGTATGACATCGCCCGTGGGGTAGACGCGCGCCACGACCGTCGAGGGTACCGCTCTGGAGGCCGGTCGGCCGACGGTCGCCTCGATGGCTGCGATGTCGGACTCGCCGACACCAGGCACTCGTGAAGGATCGAATCGAACTTCGTACTGCCGGCCAGGATCGAACTGGAAGGCTGGCGTGAATATCAGCCTGCCGTTGGCCACGGCGTACCTGCCGAGCATGGCGGGGACATCGGGCCCAACGGCGACTCGGAGCACACTCGACCACTGTTCGGTGGTGAGCTCTAACTCCTCGAGCGCGCTGAGCTGCTCGCGGGACAATCCGGTCACTTCAACGTACGCGGCGCCACCGTTCTCCTGGCTGGTCAGCCTGATTTCTGGAGCGGACAAAGAGGCGGTAGAAGGACCGCATGCCGCGGCGACGACGAGCGAGATCATCAACGCCGCGGTACACAGCAGACGCACGTGCATTACGGAAGGGCGACGACCTGTAGGTTGAGCACGCCGGCGGCGGTGCGCGCAACCACGATGGAGTTGTTCTCGTCGAGCTTGTCGAGCTGCTCGATGCCCTGCATGCTCGCGATCTTCTCGTAGGGGATTCCGCCCGTTTCTGTCTCGACCGGCGTGGTGATCGGCGTCGCGCTGGCGAAGTCCTTGGTCGGGATCTTCATGACGCCCCGACTGTTGTTCGCCGTGAGGAGGAACTCCTGCCCACCTTTACGATACACGATCATGTCGAGCACGCGGTTACCCGCGCCCATCTCCGCGATCGTCGTGCCGCGCACCTTGTCACCAGGCTTGAGGTCGCTGATCGGGAACTTGACCAGCGGCGTGCAGGTGTAGCCCGCGATCAGGTGCGGCTGGTTGTTGACCATGTACGGCACGAACGCGTTGACTGGCGACCGCGTTTCGAGCTGGCGGTGGTTGCCGTGATAGATCTCAACGCTCGTGCCCCGGTCGATGCTGGCGAACGGGTACGGGATCGCCCGGAGCTTTGAGGCGAACTCCTCGTTGGACAGGCCTGCAACCCACAGGCGGCCGTCCGCAAAGGCCATGTCGGTGATGACCTCGGTTCGTGGGTTCCGGCGGGCCGTCTCGTTGGCAACCGGAGCGTTCGGCACGCCGACCTTCTGGAACCGGATGGCCTGCAGTGAGACCATGCTGGTCGCGCCGGTGCCGTCGATCCGGAACAAGGCAGGGGCCGCCCCGGCGCCCTGCCCGCGCATCACCGACAGGTAGGCATTGCGCGTGCTCGGATGCACGGTGAGATCGGTGATCGAGATGTCCCGCACGCCCGTGCCGAGCAGGGCGGCAAGCTTTCCGTCCACCGCGTCGAGGCCCTTGGCGCCCGGGGCGCCGCCGTTGGCCTGCGCGCCGAGGTCAAGGGCGAAGATCGCAGCGCCCTGATTGTCGGCGGCGAACAGCGTTCCGTCAGGACCGAATGCCAGCGGTCCGATGGACGCCAGCGCCGGGCCCTGGCCCGTCTGAGACGCCTGCTGAGCGGAGGACGGAGACAAGGAAGCGAGCACGACAATTGCGAGGAGGACCCAGAGTTTCGTGTGCAGGGACAGCATGATGAACAGTTCCCCTTTCGCCAATACGCGAGAGCCAATAACGTTACGCCGTCCGTCACGAAGCGTCAACCGCTGGATGAGACTCCTCAGTGCGTCATTGCGTACACGACCGCGTTGGCTCCGAAGGCGTATCCGTCGACCGAGAACCTCAGAAAGTAGTCGTGGCTCACCCCTTCGCGCTCCCACGAGTCACCGAAATCGGTGTTGTGAGAGATGAGAACCATGATTCGCTCACGCTCATCCGTGAGGGCGCGGATGTGCGGCACCCGGCTGTCGGCGCCGCGCTCGGAAGTGGTGTGGGAGCTCAACCACTGATTGATCGAGGGGATCTGGGGGACCTTCGCCACGGTGAAGACCTGGTGAAAGATCGCGTGATCGAGCGGCAGATCTTTGAACGGATACGTGCCGCTCGGCAGAACCTTGCGGATCTGGCTCTCCCAGATGTCCCACTCGTAAGTGCCCCAGAAGTCGTCAACCCACAGGAAACCGCCTTTCATCAGGTAGCGTCGAAGGGTTGCGGCTTCCGTTTCGTCGAGATAAAGGTTGCCAACCTCGAACATCATGATGAACGGGCAGCGGAACAACAGCGGATCGGTGAGTGGAACGATCAGGTGATTCGGTTCGCCCGTGTGCTTGTCGATGCTGATCGGCGTCTTGGTCAGCTCGCCCAACCGTGTCGACAAGTTCAAGTCGGCGTCCGGATAGTCGGTGCTCCATCCCGGGCGGCCCCGTGCGCCGCGAAAGGCGGCGCGGCAGAAATTGAAGGCGCCGTCGAAAGATTCAGGCGTCGCCATTGGAAGGCCCCTCGGACGAGAGCCGAACTGCGCGTATCCGGCCGACGCTGCAAGGAGGACGAGCAGGACGGCGAAGATGGCCCGCGGGCGCCAGGCAACTGGAAACCGGGACCGCCCGCCGGCCACGAGAAAGTGCATAGACCTAGCCCTTGCCGATGAACTTCCTCAATTCTACGATGGGAACGGCGCCGCGACCGTGAATCGGGACTATCGTGGCGACGTTCAACTTTAAGCTTTGGATGGCGTCGTACAGCGCCACCGCATCGGGAGGAGGAGTCGGGGGCGGCGGCGTGTTCGGCGGCCCGGGATTGTAGGCGTCAGCTTCCACTAGGATCCTCGGCCGAGGAAGATAGATGAGCGTGTACTCGTTGGTGTGGGTGTCGCCGGAGGTCGCGTAGACCTCGATCGTCTGCTTGCCGTCGGTAATGACGTACTTGTCCGACACGCCCTGGAAGCTGGGCTGCTTTGGACTCTTGGCCTGCATGTCGGGCACGAGCGTGGCTGGGGCCGTCAAAGTCCTCTCGAAGTAGGGAACGTTGGACTGGTGAGTCACGACGGTGGCGCCCTCGGCCACGTAGGTGCGCAGGCCGCCCGAGTGATCGAAGTGATGATGGGTGGTCAGCACGTACCGCACCGGCTTGTTCGGCACCAGCTTCTTGGCCTCCTCCAACACCGCCAGCGAGCGCTCTTCGTTCGACGGCGCTTCCGCAATCGCGAGGTACTCTCCGAATTCCACGACGACGCTGTGATGGGAACCGCCTGTCACGTGCCAGACGCCGTCGGCCACCTTGGTGCTGACCGCTCGCACGGGAGGAATCGTCGCAGCCTGGACCGCTTCAGGAACGGGAAGGTCGAAAGGCGCATTCGGCGTGACGTTCGTGATGGTGAGGTCCCAAACCGGAAATCCACCCTGCACAATCAGGATCTTCGTCGGGAACTGGACACCGCTGAAATCCTTGTAATCGGAGTAGGTCGCGACCAGATCCGTGTCCCCGAGCACCGGGTTGGCAATCGTCGTGGCCACGCTCGTCACGAGGTTCTGGACGTCAATCGTACCGCTTACCCTGAACTTGCCGAGCGCCGTGAACGAAATGACGTCCGCGCCCCCCTCCTCCTGTGACAGCGTCGCGTCGTCGGCGGCGATGGCTTCCTTGAGGAAGCCGTGCGGGGTCAGCCAGATGTGAAGCTGCCGTTCTTCGGCCGCGGCCAACCGAGGATTCGGTCCACTCTGTCCGATGTTCCACGCCTTGTCGCCGTTGACGTGCGCGTTTTGTTGCTGTCCGCCGAAGACGGGCTGCGCGAAGCCCATCTTGTCGCTCGCCGACCGCTGATCGTAGTTGATGGTGCGCGCATAGCTCGACAGTTCCCGGCGCGGCCACTCCTGTCCGGCTGTGAGCGCCTGTCCGAAGAATCCATTTACGCCGGTGCCGGAGTATTGGATGGAGCTCACGTGGCCCATCCTGTCCTGCGCACCCTGCAACACGCTGCTGGCGGTCTTGGGGGTGCTGCAGCCGGCGATCGCCAAGGCCAGTCCAATGGCCACCCAGAGTCTCTTTCCCATAGCTTTCACCCTCCTTTTGAATGACCATCATTAAAGCACCGAATGCGGAAGCCTGTCCTGCAAACCCGGAATCGCATTCGGTCGATGCTCGCGTCACTCCGTAAGCGACTGAACGATGTCGCCGAGGAAGCGGCCGCCTCTCACTCCGCCTTGCGGCGCGCCGCGCGTCACCCTCGTGCCGCTGTTCAAATGGACATAATTCGAGAAGGAGAAAGGAATACCTTCGCCCTCATCGGTGAATGGCGTGTCCTGCAGGTGCAGGTGGACGTGAGGCTCGCTGCTGTTGCCCGAGTTGCCGACTCGGCCGACCAGGTCGCCCTGACGCACCGACTGGCCGGTGACGAGCGGGATCGAGCCAGCGCGAAGATGCGCGATGAACAGGTACTGACCCGGCCCCACTTCGACGACGATTCGATTGCCGCCGCCGCTTCGAGGATCGGGACGGCCGGGCGACGCATCCGCAGTACCGTCGTGGACTGCGACGACCTTACCGGCAGCGGGCGCGCGAACCACCCGGTCGTATGCGTAGTAATCGGCAAGCCCTCGTCCATCGCCGCGATGACTGCGGCCGTCGAGGGTGACGAGCAGATCGTATCCCCAGCGCTCCGCAGGAGAGCTCACGTGGTGGTTCATTCGCGGACGAGGTCCGCCCCACGCCACGGTGAGGGGGCCCTCCAGCGGGAGACGGAAATCCACCGCACTCGGCGACGAGTCGTGAGACGAAGGAAATGTTTGATACACGCCCATCGAGGCGACAATGCCGCATAGCCCGGTGAGGCTGGTCGCGCGGCGCCAGCTCCACGTGTGCCGTCCCCGAAATGCCGATGCGAGCGCGAGCACGAGCGCCGACGACGTGGCAAAGGCAAGAGCCGGCGGACCCCATTGCCAGAGGGTAATCGCGATACGGCCGGGCCTTGCAACGAGCGTGAGGAAGAGCAGCACATGCGCAGCGGCCAGCGGCACGACGCTCCAAATCCACCAGTCGTTCTTCAGGCAGGACATCACGTGTTAACTTACGATAAGTCGTGCCTCCGCTTCACCCTCGTCCGTCGCCAGGAACGATCGAGCTTTACTCCGGAACGAGGCCGTGAAGATCGACTGAGGCATCGTGTTGTTGTACGGAGGCGGGCTTGCGATGGGAGAGCTCGGTTCTCGACGGGGCTCGCCTCGCGACTCCCCACGCATACGCCGGTGGCGCTCACCGTGCTCTTCACAGGGTCGCAATACTTCTATCCGAAACGACGTCCAACACGGCGTCCGCCAACATGATCCCGCCGATCGCGATTGCTGTGTCACAGGCTACGGGCGTCCGGCCCGTCGAGACGACGATTGGAGCAACGCTCGGCGCCAGCAGGGGCTTCATGGTGCCCATCTCGACCGCGCCGAACGCCATCGTTTACAGCTCTGGGTACGTCCCCATTACCGCAATGATCCGCTACGGGATCCTCCTCGACGTGAGGGCCTTCGTCATCATCGTGCTGCCTCTGGGACCGATTGTGTTCTAATCCCGAAAGGCACTTGTGTTGACGTATGTAACGCAGGTCCTTAAGGGGCTGCGCTACACGTGGTGCCCGGCTTGAGCCGGGCTTCCGGCTATGATCTGGATCGGAACGTCAGGGTACAACTATCCCGAGTGGAAGGGCAGCTTCTATCCGGCGGACCTGCCGGTGGCCAAGATGTTGTCGTACTACGCCGCGTGGTTCCAGACGGTCGAGATCAACTACACGTTCTACCGGATGCCGAACGAAAAGCTCGTCGGCGGATGGGCGGCCCAGACCCCCTCACCTTACAGGCTCACCCTAAAGGCGCCCCGGCGCATCACGCACGATAACCGTCTCAGGAATTGCGGCGAGCTCGTTTCGGCGTTCTGTCGAGTCGCCGGTACGCTCGGCGACAAGCTCGGCGCGCTTCTCTTTCAACTGCCGCCAAGTGCGAAGAAGGACCTGCCGCTTTTCGATGCCTTTCTTGCGGAGCTGCCGCCGAGAGTCCGCGCGGCGTTCGAGTTCCGCCATCAATCCTGGTTCGACGACCAGGTCCTGGACCGGCTGGCCGCGAGGAATTGGGCCTTGTGCGTGGCCGACAGCGAAAAGATGTCCACTCCCGTGCGAGTCACAGCCGATTACGCCTACTTCCGGCTGCGGGACGAGAGCTACACGGCGGGCGACATCGCCCGCTGGGCCGACACCATCGGCCGAGAAACGCGCGCCTGCCGCGACGTCTTCGTGTACTTCAAGCACGAGGAAGAAGGAAAGGGGCCTGAGCTCGCCCGGATGCTCATGGCGCGGCTGGGCGTGGCACCCTAGGTCTACTGACGATCCGCTGTGGAGCCCTGAGTGTAGCGCGCGACGAAGTCCACAATCTGATCCTCAGCCCAGTAGCCGTCGCTCTGGCCGGCCTTCGGGCCGACAAACCCGCAATGGCCGCCGTGCTCCGATACGACCAGCGTGATATGCGGGTTGCCGATGACTTTTGGATCGCGGAATGGCCCGGTCGGGACGAAAGGGTCGTCCCCTGCCGTGACGACGAATGTCGGCACACCGATACGATCGACCACACGCATCGCACTCGCACGCTGATAGTAGTCTTCGGCATTCGCAAACCCAAAATACGGAGCCGTGTAAGCTTCATCGAAGTCACGAACGGTGTGAATCCCGGCGAGCTTGCTCAGGTCGAATAATCCGGGCCGGAAGCGCTCCTTGCGCCGCATCCGCTGCTTCAAGCCTCGCACGAAATTCCATTCATACAGCGCGTTGCCGGGACGCTCGAGCGCGCGCACGCACTCGCCGATCTCGAGGATCGGTGACACGACGGCCACTGCCTTAAGGGCCTCCGGCGCGCCATCGCCATATTCGCCGGCCAGCTTCAAGGCGAGATTGCCTCCGAGCGAATAGCCGGCGACGCCAATCGCCGTAAGCCCATCAACCGACGTTAGCTCGTCGATGACGTGCTGCCCGTCCGCTGTCAGGCCGGAGTGGAACAGTCCTTTCGACAGGTGCTCGGTGTCGCCGCAGTTGCGCTGATTGAGACGCAACACGTTCATCCCGCGCGCGAACGCCTTGGTCGCGATCCCCTTCATGTAGTGCGCATCGCTTGACCCGTTAAGACCATGAAGGGCGAGGATGGTGGCGTGCTCCCACCTTCGCGGCTGCCAGTGGCAGAGCGCCACGACGCGCGCGTCCCGCTCGACATCGAAGTACCGCAGGGTCGTGGCCGGCATCTGGGGAAAATGCCTTGGATCGCCCCAGCTATACAGGGTCATCCTGTGGCCGTTCTCAAGCCCCCGCCGCGGCACGAATGCGTCCATTGCCAGACGATGCAAACGCGCTCCGGCCCCGTTACCTCTCGTCGGCCGACGGTCCGCAAATCGCGGGCGCGGGCACCAGACTGTCTTCGATGGGCATGGGCGGTAGTGTAGCGCGTGGCCGCCATCAGGGGTGCGCAGACGACGCCTTCCGGCTACATCAAGCCGTGGGATTGGGCGCTGGCGCTACCGTGATGCTGCGAACGGGCATCGTGATGATGACGCGGCGCTCGAGGGCGAACTCGACGCAGAACCCGGCATAAGCGCTCCGCAGCCTGAGGAAACTGCCGCCGAGCGAGCTGCCGGCGAGGCGTGTGGGCGCAAATTCCTGAAAGAATGCGCTTCCGCGCACGAGAATTTCAGCCGAAGTTTACTTCACCATGTGGCAGTGATAGCAGCCGAAGGCCAGCCTGCTTCGATTGTAGTCGTAACTCCTGGTGAAATCATAGGCCGGACGGCGCAGCAGGCGCGCCATGCCAGGCATGACTACATGGCGCATGTAAGCGGCCCGCGACTGATTCTCCGATTCCGCGACGTACCCGTAGATGGCGTTGCGCATCTGGGTATCCATGCTGGCGCTGTAGATCTCCCAGCCGAGAAGCCTCACGTGCGGCTCGAGCAATGCCGCGACAGCGGGCATCTGCCAGCCGCGCGCCTCGGGAGTTGGCCCGTGACACATCCTGCAGGTCACCTTGTCAGGTCCGTCCTTGATGAGGTCCGATCGCCGCGCGCGCCCACGGCATCACCGTCGTTTCCATGAACCGGACGATCTCGTCTCTCTGCCGCTTCCGGCCGTTGGGGTAAATCGCGTCGTCGCTGGGGTAAGTCGTAGTAGCCGCACTGGGCTGGAGTCCGATTGCCACGGCAAACACGCCGACTGCGGCCACGGCAAGGCTCGCCAGCGCCCCTCGCCGTCTCCGGCGCGCGCGAGGTTCCCACGACAACGCGGCACGGACGGCGGCGACGTCGAGCGACGCCTGGGGATCGCCGGCCAGAAGCTCGACGAGCGCTGCGAGCTGGGGGCCTCGACGGATATGTCGCAACACGAAGGGGGGGCCGGTCTCCGCGCGCCTGGACAATGATGGTGGAGGTGCCGAGAGCGGCGTCGATCCACGACCGCACCGACTGGACGTCAACGATATCGTGGATGGCGATTTCGTCGCACCGCCCGCCGTCGATCCGGACCAGCCGAAAGTCGGTCAGCACGTATCGGACGCGCGACGGCACGAACGTCCGGCAGCTCCAGAGCAGCCGCTCCCAGGGCAACGGAACTTCCCCGAACCAGTACCTCAGGGTTCTGGTGAAGCGCACCTTGCCTTCACGCAGTCAGTGTAGCAGGCCGAGGCGTGCTCAAGCGGACACCATGGGCAGACTAGAATATGTGACCAGTGCGTCTGCGCGAACTGAACGTAGGCTGCTTCGGTGGCGGTACTGGTCTTCCCAGCCTCTTGGGAGGCTTGAAGAACAACCCGTGGGTGGATGCCGACGCGGTTGTCACGATGTTCGACAGCGGAGGCAGTTCAGGCGTTCTGCGCGACGAGCTCGGCGTGCTGCCGCCGGGCGACATCCCTCAAGTGCGCGCTCGCCCTGGCACGCAACGCGCGCGAGGCGCGGCGCGTGCTTCTGGCTCGCCTGCCCACGCTCGAACACGCGCGGCTCGGAGGCCACACCGGCGGCAACCTCCTGCTGTCGATGATGCAGCGCTACAGCGGCGACTTTCTCGATGCGATCGACGGCCTCCGCGCGCTACTCGGCTGCCGGGGGCGCGTGTGGCCGGTCAGCGTCCAGCAGGCGTCGGTCTGCGCCGAATATGGCGACGGGTCGGTGACTCGAGGCGAAGTGGAAGTGGATGCGGGACAGTCGTCCGGCCGTTTCGTGCGCCGCATCTGGCTCGAGCCACCTGTGTCGATCCATGCCGCCGCAGCCAGCGCGATCGCCGAATTCGACGCTGTGATCATTGGGCCCGGCAGCTTCTATGCCAGTCTAATGCCGATCTTTCTGGTGGGCGGCGTCTCCGACGCGCTGCAGAAGATGAAGGCCCCGGTGATCCTCATCGCGAACCTGCTGACCGAAGGACGTGGCATGATCGGTTTCACGGCCGCCGATGCCGTCGCGCGCCTTGAGGAAGCGATTCGCCGGCCGGTGGACGTCGCCATCACCAACTTGAAGTGGCCCAACACGAAGGTGTTGAGCCGCTACGCTCTGGAGCACAAGGAGCCGCTGGCGCCTGGCGGCCTCCCGGACCACTGCGAGCTGGTGGGCGGGGAGTTCTGGACGAGCGAGATCGCGCGGCACGATCGTCTGCGACTCGCGTACGCGGTGTGGAGCGTATTGTCGCGTCGACTCCTGAGCGACGGGTGACGGACGCTATCGCCTTTTTCTCTGCGGTCTTCGCGTGCTCGGCGTTACAGGTTTGTTCGTCGTGTTTCCGTGCTTTCTCGGCCTGGCTTCGGCGCGCGCGGCCTTCAACTTCGCTGCCCGCTCGATGACCTGCGTCATTATGGCGGCGGCCTGGCCGCCTCGTGCCGGCCGGTTGGAGAGCCAGAGGGCGGGCGTATCTTCCGCTAGGATGTCCTCGAAGTCGCCCTGGCTCTTGACGCTTCCTTGCGCGAACTCGGTAATGTCGAGGTCGCCCGACCACTCGTCGCGGTGCTTGATCAGCAGCCAGCTTCGATCGCCGCCTCCGCGAGCGCCTGGGTACTGTCCGCCAGTACGCACGAGCACCCACGAACCCTTCAGCTTGTACCCATTCAGCGTGAACTTCAGGTCGCCCTTCTTGAGCGCGACATCCACATCGTCAACTTCTGGTGTCCACGTGCCGCGATCCCAGAGCATGACGATGCCGGCGCCGTACCCCTCTGGAATGACACCTTCGAACTCGCCGTACTCGATGGGATGATCCTCGACGTGCATCGCGAGCCGCTTGGTCTTCGGATCGAGCGATGGCCCCTTAGGCACGGACCATGAGAGGAGGACCCCGTGGTGCTCGAGCCGGAAATCGTAGTGAAGATGGCTGGCCAGATGCTTCTGCACGGAGAAGAACCGCTGGCTGGTGCTCGGTGGCAACACCTTGCCCAGAGGTTCAGGACTCTTACTGAAATCGCGCTTGCACTTGTATTCCTCTAACGGCATGTCTCGGAGATTGCGGGGTGTCTAGTTCACTCCCATCTGCATCTTTCGGATCGGACGCGAGAAGACAATGAAGAGCAGCCCGGCTCCGGCGGCCACGGCGGCAGCCGTGCCGAACAGTTGCACCCCGTTCTGCACCGCGGCCTCGACGGTTTCCGTCTGCGGCATGTAGCGCGTTACCAGGCCAGCCACAAGGTTGCCGATGGCAGCGCCCATGAACCAGGTTCCCATCATCTGGCTGACTAGGCGGCCAGGCGCCAGCTTCGTCATGCTACTGAGGCCCACAGGGCTGAGACACAGCTCGCCTACGGTGTGGAAAAAGTAGGTGGCGACGAGCCACCGCATGCCGATCCGGCCGTCGGCCAGGAACGTGGATGCCCACGCCATGACCAGGAACCCGACACCGAGCAGCAGGAGACCCAGGCTGAACTTGATCGCCATCGACGGATTTCGCGCACCGAGCCGGACCCACACAGTTCCGATGACCGGCGCGAGAAGAATGATCAACAGTGGGTTCACGCTTTGAAGCGCGCCGGCCGTCAGTTGGGTGCCGAGAATTGTCCGATCGGTCAGGTCGCGAGCAAAGAGGCTGAGCGCAGATCCGGCCTGCTCGAAGCCGGACCAGAACATCGCCGCGCCCAGGCACAGCAGGAAACACACCATGATCCGCTGACGTTCCACGTTGTCACGACAGACGAACACCGCCACCGTGACGAAGTAGATGAGGAACAGCGCCGTAACCAGGTAGAAGACGCTCTCGGCGAACTCGGTGACGGGTAGCGTGCCCGAGACGCTCAGGCGGGCAATCACGACGGCGAGTACGGCCGTCACGCCGAGACCGATATAAAACTGCCGCCATGCCGACGCGATTCGCTTGGGTCGTCCCGAATCCTCTTTCAGCTCACCCTTGCCTTGCAGGTGGCGGCGTCCGGCCACGTATTGGACGAGCGCGAACGTCATCCCGACGCCGGCCGCCGCGAAACCGTAGTGCCAGTTGACCCAATTCACGCCTTCGCGCGGCTCGCCCAGCCACGAGCACACGAGCGGCCCGAAGAAGGCACCCAGGTTGATGCCCATGTAAAAGATCGAAAAGCCGGCGTCGCGGCGCGCGCCCTTCTCGACGTACAGGTCGCCCACGATCGCGCTGATGTTTGGTTTGAGTAGCCCGGTCCCCAGGGCGATCAAGGTCAAACCGAAGTAGAAGGTGGAGATCGACGGGACCGCGAGGCTGTAGTGTCCAAGCGCAAGGAGCACACCCCCGTAGAGGACCGCGCGGCGCTGCCCGATCAGCCGGTCAGCGATCCACCCGCCCGGTAGGGCGAGTGCGTAGACGGCAAACGTGTAGAGGCCGTACACGGCACCGGCTGTGGTGGCGTCGTAGCCCAAACCGCCAGCAAGTGGCGCGGCGGTCATGAACAGGATGAGGAGGGCGCGCATTCCATAGTAGCTGAAGCGCTCCCACATCTCGGTGAAGAACAGCGTGGAAAGTCCACGCGGGTGGCCGAAGAAGCTGTGATCGCCCTCGGTCAGCGTATCAACCTCGACCGTCGAGCCGATCGTGGTGATGTTCATGGACGGCAGTCTAGCAGACACTGTGACACAATGGCCGGCATGCGGGCGCTGCTGATTTCCACCTACGAAATGGGCCGCCAGCCCTTCGGCCTGGCATCGCCGGCCGCATGGCTTCGACGCGAGGAAATAGAGGTGCGCTTGGTTGACGTGGCGAAGGATCCGCTCGCCGCCGGCGAAATCCAAGCCGCCGATCTGGTGGCGTTCTATCTGCCGATGCATACGGCGACGCGACTGGCCGCGCCGATCATCCGCTCGGTTCGCACGCTGAATCCCTCGACGCGCCTTTGCGCGTACGGCGTGTACGCTCCGCTTAACGCGCCGTGGCTGCGCTCACTGGGAGTGGACGACGTCCTCGGCGGCGAGTTCGAGGCTGAGCTCACGATGATTGCGCGGGAAATGCGTGACAGCCGTCGGGCAGGTCTTCAGCCCCGCTCCGCGCCGGCGGCAGCGGCAAGCCTGGCGAGACTAGAGACCCACGCGACACTTGTCCCACGGCTGCGATTCCTCGTCCCCGACCGATCGAGCCTGCCGCCGCTCGACCGGTACGCGACGCTGCAGCTTGGCAACGGCACGCGCCGCATTGTCGGCTACACCGAAGCGAGCCGCGGCTGCCGTCATCTGTGCCGGCACTGTCCGGTCGTCCCGATCTACAACGGTCAGTTCCGCGTCGTGCAACCAGACGTCGTGCTGGCCGACGTGGCTGCACTGGTCGCTCAAGGCGCCGAGCACATCACGTTCGGCGACCCCGACTTTTTCAACGGCCCGACCCACGCGATGCGCATCGTCGAAGCGCTGCACGCCGCGCACCCGGCCCTCACCTACGATGTGACGATCAAAGTGGAGCACCTGCTCGCCCATCGAGATCTGCTGCCGCGTCTTCGCGATACCGGCTGTCTGTTCGTGACGAGTGCTATCGAATCGCTCGATGATCGCGTGCTTGCAGTGCTCGAGAAAGGACACACGCGCGCCGATTTTCTCGAAACGGTCGCGTTGTGTCGCGAAACTCCGATCACGCTCGTGCCGACCTTCGTCGCGTTTCATCCCTGGACGACGTTCGAAAGCTACTGTGCGCTGCTCGATACGATCGAAGCACTCGACTTCGTCGATCACGTCGCGCCCATTCAGCTTGCGATCCGCCTGCTCATCCCTGAAGGATCACGACTGCTGGGGGTCAAAGACATCCAGCAGGTCGGTTCATTCGACGCGCAGACGCTCACATACCGCTGGTCGCATCGCGACCCTGAGCTCGACCGTTTACACCAGGACATCGCGTCCATCGTCGGCCGCCGCCTGAGCGCTGATCGGCGCGAGGTGTTCGACGAGATCAGCACGCTCGCCTGCGAGCGTGCGGGCATCCGACGGCTGAACTCGCGGCCGGCGCGCGATCGGACCAGCGTGCCGTATCTGAATGAACCTTGGTACTGTTGAGCAGAACCCGTTCCAGAGCAGGTGGCTCTGGTCTGATGGGTATAGGGTGCGGGGGGCTGAGGGCTGAGGGGAAGATGCCGCGGGTATTGCTGCTGGCGACGAAAACGGGGTATCAGACGAGGGCTTTTTACGAGGCTGCCGAGCGTCTCGGCGTGGACCTCCTCTTTGCGACCGATCGCTGCAGCGTTCTCGAGGATCCGTGGCAGGACGCGGCACTGCCGATTCGGTTTCATGACGAGGTTTCGTCGACGCTGACTATTCTCGAGGCTGCGGCAAGAACGCCGATTGACGGCGTCGTCGCGGTTGGCGATCGACCAACGGTGATTGCCGCGCGGGTGGCGGAAGGCCTGGGACTTCCAGGCGAGCCTCCGGGGGCCGCGCGGATCGCGAGCGGCAAGTCCCTCGCCCGGGAGCGGCTGCGTGAGGTCGGCCTGCCGGCGCCCTGGTTTCTCAGCGTGTCAGTCTCAGCTGATCCGCGGTCGCTCCTCAGTGAGGTTGCCTTTCCCTGTGTCGTCAAACCGACTGCACTGTCGGGGAGCCGCGGTGTGATCCGTGCGGACGACGAGGCGGCCCTGGTAGCCGCATTCTACAGGCTGCGCGCGCTGCTGCAGGCGCCGGACGTGCGAGCCGAGCGCGACGAGGGGCACGACATCGTGGTCGTCGAAGAGTTCATCGAAGGCCGAGAGTTCGCCCTCGAAGGGGTGATGAACCATGACACGCTCCAGACGCTGGCGCTCTTTGACAAGCCCGACCCGCTCGACGGCCCATTTTTCGAAGAGACGATCTACGTCACGCCGTCCAGAGAATCGGCCGAAGTTCAGCGAGCGATCGCCGAGACGGTGGCCCTAGCGGCGGCCGGTATCGGACTGCGGCAGGGACCGATTCATGCCGAATGCCGTGTGAATTCACGGGGCGTCTTCGTCCTCGAAGTCGCGGCTCGGCCGATTGGCGGTCTCTGCGCACGCGCGCTGCGGTTTGAAAGAAGGGACGCGGATACCACCGACACGGACCGCGGCCCCTTGATTTCGCTCGAAGAGCTGCTGCTGCGCCATGCCCTGGGCGAGAGGGTCGAGAGCTGGGAGCGCGAGGCGGTCGGGGCGGGCGTGATGATGATCCCGATCCCTCGTCGCGGAGTACTGCGCGGAGTCTCGGGGATAGACGAGGCGCGCGGCGTGCCCGGAATTGACGACGTCCGGATCACCGCAAAGCCCGATCAAGTTCTGGTGCCAGCGCCAGAGGGGTCGAGCTACCTCGGGTTCATTTTTGCCCGCGCCGAAACCGCGCGCGCGGCCGAGGCGGCGCTGCGTGACGCGCACGCTCGCCTCGAGTTTGCCATCGATCCGGAAGTCAGGGTGGTACAATCCGTCCATGGCTGAAGACTATGGACCCACGCCGCCCTCGCGCCCGGCGGGCAACAAGAGCGGACGCAAGGTCACCTGCGCCAAGTTCCAGAAAGAGTTGCCCGGTCTGGACGGGCCGCCGTGGCCGGGCGAGCTGGGCCAGCGGATCTACGAAAACATCTCCTCGGACGCCTGGAAGCTCTGGGAAGAGCGCATGAAGATGATTCTCAACGAGTATCGTCTGATGCCGTGGCAGAAAGAGGCGCAGGATCTCGTCGCCAAGCACATGGAAGACTTTTTCTTCGGTGAAGGGGCCGCGCTGCCGCCCGGGTACGTCCCTGAGCAGACGAAATAGTTTTCAGCCGTCAGCTGAGAGCTTCTTCCATGCTTGACCACGAGGCGCGCCATCGCGCCTGTTGGTACAACCGACGGACAGCCGACATCCCGCCCGACTTCGGCTCCCAGACAATCGAGGACGGCCATCTGCTTTTCTGCGCGCATCCGATGTGGTTTCCAGTCGTCGGATATCAGTTCGACGTGCGGAACTGCGCGGCATGCGAGTACTTCAGGAGTAGGTCGAAAGATCTGCACCACGACCGCGTGTAGCGCGACGGCAGTCCGCAGTCACGACACCCAGCTTACCCATTGGCCAGGGACGCCACCTGAACGCGCGCGTCGTTGAAGCACGCGCCTGCCCCAAGGTCGGTGAGCGTGTCGGGCACGAGCGCTGTCGCCGTGGCGCCGTTAGGTGTACTGCGACGCGACAAGCCTTTCGGCAAGCTGACGCTGCCGGGCCGCAGCGTCGGAATCAGGGTAATCGTGCAGTGCACCTGACCGCATCAGCGCGAACAGCAGCCTCACGCCCGCTCGGAGCGCGAGTTCGAGCGCCGGTTTGCTGGCCCGCCGGCCCGCCGCGTTCAGCTCCGGACACGCTGGCTCGAACCCGAAGACTATCCTTGCATCGTCGGCAGCAAGGACATAGGCCTGTGCCTGCACCGCTCCTCATCGGGCGTAGACATTCCGATAAAGGTGGCCGATCTGTTCAGTGCGGGTGTGCCGGTGTGCGCCCTGGACTACGGCGCCTGCCTTGCCGAACGCGTGCGACATGCGTACAACGGCTTGTTGTTCTCGATCGGCCGTCAGCATGCCGAGCTGCTGTTCGATTTATTCGAGACGTTTCCAACTTTCTCCTTGCAGTTGGATTGTTTGCGAACCGGCGCCCGGCGCTCCGCGCTTCCCACATGGGAGGAAGGGTGCGCAACCGAGGTGTGCCCGATCCTACTGGGAAAATAGCGCGCCGGCACGTGGAGGGGGCGGGGGACCTTGCGGTGTGTCTTGCCTCTTACGACCGCCCGAACACGTCGTCGTACGCGTACATCATGGCGGCGATGGCGATCGGTGCCGTGAACAGCACGCCAATCAGATACAAGAGCGCTCCGCCAATCACGAGTGACCCCGCCACGATTGCCAAACCGAACATCGTCCACCACTGTCGATGAATGACGCGGCGGCTCACCTCCATCGCGGTCCAGAAATCCATCCGCTTGTCGACGACCAGGGGGAGCGCGAACGCATAACCGACCATGAGATAGATGCCCGGTAGAATGAGCAGCAGTAATCCGAGAACGGTCAAGAGGCTCGAGACGAGACCGGCAAGCGCCAGCGGCAGGAAGGCCATGCTGAAGCCGTTGAACGCGTCGCCAACCGAAGGAACGTCACCGCGAATTCGGCGAATAAACACGTAGAAAAGCCCGCCAGTGAGCACCGGATTGACCAGAATCCCGGCGAACCACCCGACCAGGGGCACTAACGAGAGGCCCAAGGCGACGAGCCAGATAAGCAGCGTGCTCCCGACGAGCACGCCGACGTTGTTGCGGACGAGCGCCCACCCGCGTCTTAAGCAACTGCCGATGTCAATGACGACGTTGCGGCCGAGGTACTCGAGGGCAATCGCCTCAGGCGTCAGGACGGGCGGCGGCGTCGGTTCGGCTCCGGCTGGCCGTCCCACGAGGTCCGCAAGCTCCGCGAGCTCTGTGAGCGCCTGCCAAGTCGTCTCGCCGTCGCAGCGCACGCGGGAGTGCGCGTTGGCGCGGCCTTCCGCCACCCAGTCGCGGATCTGCTCGGACGTGAAGGGTCCGTACTCGCGGCCGTCGGCGCCGATGAGGTAATACATTGAGGCCTCCGTTACGGAAGAAACGAGGCAGGTGCGTTGCGCGCGACGAGGAATGCAACCGCCGCCAGAACGATCAAGCGGAGCACCAGACGCGATGTGAGTCCTGCGATTAGTCGACCGCCCATCGAGCTCGACGCCCGACTCGCTGCCGCCGCTGTCACTAACACGGTGCTGCTACCCATAAGTTAGCGTGTTGTAGTGGGACGCGGCCGCCAGGTGTCCGTGGAGCAAGGCATGGGCTGCGCGCAGCGTGCCGCAAAGAGGGCACAGAAGCCCGGTGACAAGACGAAACGGGCAGGAAGGAAGGAGGCCCGTCAATGCGGGGTCGAAGCTGTAGAGGAACGTCAGGGCAGACCTGGCCGCCGCGACGGCCGTGAAATGGCCGTTCATGAGTTCTATGCGAGAGCGAGCGCGCTGATTATATGCTGTCGTCCATGGACCTGCGTCAGCTCGAGATTCTCCGGGCGATCGCGGAAACCGGCTCGTTCACCGCGTGCGGCCGCAAGCTCCATGTGTCGCAGTCGGCCGTGAGCCGGCAGATCATACTGCTCGAAGAAGAGCTTGGCGAGCCGCTGTTCCTGCGGGTGGGCCGCCAGGTGCGCATGACGCCCGCGGCTGAAGCGCTCGTGCAGCTCGGACAACGCGTGTTTCAGGATGTGCGGGATACGGTTGACGCGATCACCGACCGGACGCGCGCCCTGCACGGGACGCTTCGCCTTGCGGGGGGTATGACGGTCTGCCTCTACGTGTTTCCACCGCTGTTGAAATATCTGAAGCGGGTCCACCCGCAGCTCGACGTGCGGTTGACGGTCGCGGCCGCGACGCGATCGGCCGCTGAGATTCTGGGCGGCCGGGTCGACGCCGGTTTGCTCACGCTGCCTGTCGAGGAGTCCGACTTGATGACCGTGCCGGTGCTCCGCGAGGAGCTGCTGGTCGTGACCATGCCAACGCATCCGCTCGCGCGCAAGCGCAGGATCTACCCGGAGGATCTTTCGGGGCAGCCGTTCGTACACTTCGAGCGGGGATCGGTCACGCGGGGTGTGATCGACTCGTTCTTCGTGACCGGCAAGATCGAGCCGACCATCGTGATGGACACCGAGAACGTCGAAATCATCAAGGCGATGGTCAAAACCGGGTTGGGCATCAGCATCGTGCCCTACCAGGCGATCGCGCGTGAGGTGCGCGCTGGGCAGTTTTTCTGTGCGCGCGTCGAAGGACACGAACTCGTGCGGGAAACCGGATGGGTCTATGCGCGCACCAACCGGGTGCCTCGCATGATTCACGAGCTGCAGACGGCCTTCGACGAGCTCAAGGGGCGGCTTCAGCTCGCGCCGAAGCGCCGCTCTTAAGAGTTAATTCCGGAAGGCTCTCATTCGTCCTCTTCCTCCTCGTCGTAGCCCGCGACGACGAAGCTGATGTCGGTCTCGGGGCGGTCCAGCGCCGCAAGCGCGCGGTCCAGGGCCAGCTGATAGTGCGTCAGGATGTGGCGGCGGACCACCACGGATTGCACCCAGACAGAAACCTGATCGCCGGAGTCGCTCGCGTAAATCGTGTCCGAGAACCAGCGGCGGAATTCTTCTGGGTCAAGCTCCGCGACCATCTGACTGGGAATCCGAGTCCAGAGGTTGGAGGACTGCAATTCTAGTTCTCTTCGTCCTCGTCCTGGTCCGGCGGCCGACTCGTCGCGAAATCGTCGATGTCCGGCAGAACCTCATCCGGCGCGGGCGCGTCGTCGTCGAGCGTGAAGGACCGCCCCGTCTCCTTGAGCGGAATTGGACCGCGCGGGCGCTCGGCATCCTTCTTCTTGCCTTTCGGCCCGCCGCGCTGCGGCCTGGCATCAGGTCCGAAATTGCGGTTGCGAGGCGCCGCTGGCGCCGACGAGTCGAACTGACGCGGTCCGCCGACGGACGGTCGCGGACCGAATCCGCCGGGACGAGGTCCGGACGGACCGCCGGGTCGGGGGCCGCCCGGGCTGCGGTCCTCCCGAGCTCGTGCTTCGCTCACCGCGAGCGGCCGTCCATCGAACAACTGGCCGTTGAACCGCTGAATCGCGGCCTCGGCGTCCGGTCGCTCGGCGAATTCCACGAACGCAAACCCGCGCGGCCGGCCGGTCTCACGGTCCACCGGCAGCACGACCTGTGACGGTGGGGCGACGGCGCTGAAGTACGTGCGCAGGTCGGCTTCGGTCGTGGCATACGACAGGTTGCCGACGAACAGACGCACAGCCAATCAACTCTCTCCTAGCGTAAAGGAAGCCCGCTGGAAGCGAAGGAAGGAAGGAAGCGCAAGCACACGCTGGCAGCCGGATACGTCGAACCCACCTTACTCGAACTCGTTCATCCTGGCAAGCGGGCGGTATATTAAAGGTCCAAGGGGGGTCATGAGCCGTCGTCGCGCCGCCGCTTGTCTCTACATTGGTGCCCTGGGTCTCGGCGTGTTCCCGGCGGCCGCCGGGGGCGGGTTCGCGTCGATTCAAGCCGACGACCTGCGGGAGTGGCTCACCTATATCGCCTCGGACGAGCTGCAAGGGCGGGCCATTTATACGGCCGGGCTCGGCTTGGCCGCCGGCTACATTCAGGATCACCTGCGCGACTGGCACGTGCAACCAGCCGGCGATCGGGGCTCGTACCTGCAGACAGTTCGCGTGCTGAACGTGAGAACCACGAGCCGTTCGACCATCACTGTGCAGGTCGGCCGCAGCGCGCGAACGTTCAAGGATGGCGACGGGATCCGGTTCCCGAGAAACCAGGGGGGGGCGCGGACATTCACCCTCGACCGCATTGAGTTTACCGGCTACGGCCTCGACGTGCCGGCCGCAAACCACCTCGACTATCGCGGCAAGGACGTAAAAGGCGCCGCGGTCGTCTGGCTCGGTATCCGGGGCCCGCAAGGACTCGACGCGCAGATGCATCGCCGGCTGCTCGGCGGGCGCAACCGCTACGCCACTGACCAGCTTCAGGCCGCGGCGAGCATCGGACCGGCCCCCGACGAGCAGACGACTGCCGCGCCAGGTCGCAGCAGGGGCGCCGGTACCGACAACACGACCACTGCGGGAGGAGGAGCCGGACGCGGCGCGTCAGGTCCGACGACAGATTTCACGACGGCGCAGCGGCTTGATTCGCCGGCGCCGCCGGTCCTCACTGCGACGGATTCCTTCTACTCATTTCTCTTCAGCGCGGCCCCGACGTCCTACGAGGAGCTGAAGCGCAGAGCCGCTGCGCAGGATCCGCTTCCATCGTTCAGGCTCGACGATGTGAAGATCAGCTTCAACATCGACGCGGACTATGAAGTGGTGCGCACGCAGCTCACGCACAACATCGTCGGCAGCGTCGAAGGCAGCGATCGGGCGCTGAAAGACACCTACGTGGCTTTCGGCGCCCACTACGACCACATTGGGTATGCGGAGTACGAAACGACCGGCGACAGCGAACGTCGTCGCGGGGCCCCAGGGCGCATCACGCCCGGCGCGAGATCCGATCGCATTTGGAACGGCGCCGACGACGACGGGTCGGGAACGGTCGCGTTGCTGGCGCTCGCCAGAGCATTTGCGAAAGGACCGCGGCCGAAACGCTCGCTCCTGTTCGTGTGGCACGCCGGCGAGGAGCGCGGCCTGCTGGGTTCGCGCTACTTTGTCGATTACCCGCCCGTGCCGCTCGACGCGATCGTCGCGCAACTCAACGTAGACATGATCGGTAGAAACCGAGACGACAAGCCAAGCGAAGCCAACACGGTCTACCTGGTTGGCTCCGACCGCATCAGCAGCGAGTTGCACGAGATCAACCAGGCCGCGAACCGCGCTCTCCTGCGCCCGCTGACGCTCGACTACGGGATGAACGACCCATCCGACCCCGAGCAGATCTACTTCCGGAGCGATCACTACAGCTATGCGGCCAAGGGCACGCCGATTATCTTTTTTACGACTGGGTTGCACGGCGACTACCACGCGAACACCGATGAAGTGTCGAAGATTGAGTTCGACAAGCTGGCGCGGGTCACCGGGCTCGTCTATGAGACCGGCGTGCGCCTGGCCAATCTCGATCATGCGCCGACGCGCGACAACCAGGGTCCGCGCGCCGGCAGAAGCACGCCCTGAACGTGAGCCGTCCACTTCTCGTTATCTTTCTCACGATCTTCGTCAACCTGGTCGGCTTCGGCATCATCGTTCCGCTGCTGCCGTTCTATGCTGAGACGTTCGGCGCGTCTCCGCTTGTCATCGGGCTGCTGTTCGCGGTGTTCTCTTTGTGCCAGCTTGTTGCGTCGCCGCTCCTCGGCGACCTATCGGATCGATGGGGACGCCGTCCCGTCCTGATCCTCAGCCTGGCGGGCACGGTGGCGAGCTTCGTGATGCTGGCCGTGGCACAGAGCCTGACGATGTTATTCGTCGCTCGAGTCGTCGATGGCCTGTCGGGTGGCAACATCTCCACAGCGCGCGCCTACGTCGCCGACATCACGGAGCCCAGCGATCGCGCCCGGGCGTACGGCTTGATTGGCGCCGCGTTCGGACTCGGATTCATTCTCGGGCCGGCTATCAGCGGCGTGCTGGCGGACGTCAGCTACACGGCTCCGATTTGGGCAGCCGCCGCGATTACGCTCGTCGCCACGACGATGGCCTGGTTCTGGCTTCCCGAAACGGTGCACCGGGCGTCTGCTGGGACGGGAATGCCCTTCAGGAACGTCGCGGCAACGATGAAGCGGCCGGGGCTGCGGCGCGTGCTCCTGATCGACTTTCTCTACTGGTCCGCGTTCGCCGTGTTTCAGACGACGTTTGCGCTATTTGCCGCCCGCCGCTTCGGATTCGACGCGTCGCAGACCGGGTACTTTTTTGCGGGGTTTGCGGCGCTTGGCGCGATCGTGCAGGGCGCGCTCATCCGGCCGTTTGTTAGTCGCCTCGGCGACAAGCGGACGTTCATGCTGGGTCTGATCTTCTCCGCCGCGGGCCTGGTGGGGGCGACGCTCACGCACTCGGCCGTGCCATTCGCGGTGTCGCTCGTGCCGCTCGCACTCGGGATCGGCTTCGGTCACCCGACGATGGCGAGCATGGTGAGCCGTGCGGCGGGCGGCGGCGAGCAGGGGAGAGTGCAGGGCGCGGCCAGTGCGGTCGAAAGCCTCGGTCGCACGATCGGACCTGTCTGGGGCAGCGCGTCGCTCCAACGCTTCGGAGAGGCGACGCCCTACGTGTCGGCCGCTGGATTTCTCGTCATGACGCTGCTGCTGAGCGTCGGGTATCGGGAGCGAGAGCCTGAGACGGCATAGTCGACGTCTGTGACGATGGCAATGGTGGACCTGCGGTTTGTTGTTGCGCCAGAGAGTGCTGGTGTTCGCCTCGATAAGTTTCTCGCTCAGACGGAGCGCCTGGGATCGGGTGGCCGTGTGGCCGTGGCGCTTGAGCGTGGCAAGGTGTTTGTGAACGACAACGAAGTCACACCGGCAGACGCCGGCCGGCGCCTCCTGTCTGGCGACCGTGTGCGCGTCTGGATCGATCGACCCGGCAGCGCACGCATGCGACTGGGTCGAGCAGCGGCGCCAGGTGAGCTTCAGATCGTGTACGAAGACGACGTACTGATTGTGGTGAACAAGCCGCCGGGCCTATTGGCGGTGCCGCTCGAGCGCCAACGCGAGGCCTCGTCGGTTCAGGACCAGCTTTGTGCACACCTGCGCTCGCGCGGGAAACGGCGGCCGCTTGTCGTCCACCGGATCGACCGCGACACGTCGGGCCTCGTCGTGTTTGCCACCCGCCTGGAGGCACAGCGGCGGCTGAGAGCGCAGTTCCGGCACCACGAGCCAGAACGCGTGTACCTCGCCGTCGTGTACAGTCATCCTTCGCCCGACTCGGGAACGTGGCGCGATCACTTGGTCTGGGACCAGCGGGCGCTGCTCCAGAAGCCGACGGGTCCTTGCGATCCGCGCGGCAAGGAGGCGGAGAGCGAATACCGCGTGCTGGAGACGTTTCGTGAGACGTCGCTCCTCGAAGTGAGACTGAAAACTGGCAAGCGCAATCAAATTCGCCTACAGGCACGGCTCCACGGACACATACTGGTTGGTGAGCAGCGGTACGTCGACGGGCGCGGCGGCCTTCGGCGCATCAGCTTCCGTCGCCAGGCGCTACACGCACACCGCCTCGTGTTTCGCCACCCGGTAACCCAGCGTCCTGTTCGGTTTAAAGCTCCGCTGCCGAACGATATGATGGAGCTCATCGCGCGTCTCCGTCACGCCGTCTGACCCCCGGTCCGGCACTCCTCCGACAGCAGCCCGGTCGATCGACTCGGCCCTACAAAACTGTCGTGCACCCAAGTTTCCTGTAACTGAGCCGGTCGGGCGTCGAGGGCTCGCGGCCTCCGAAACTGCACGGCTGCAACCACTTGGGCGGTGTGTGCGCAACGGCACAATTCGCGCATCTCATCTCGCGATCACGATAGAAGCTTCCATGGATCGAGCTTCAGTGTCCCGCCCCCGTTCTACGAGACCGGCCAGTAGGCTCCTTGGTTCAAGTTTGTCGTAAGAAGGCTTGAACTGGTCGCGGGAAAGATGCATCTTACGCGTGATGCTCCGCGTAGCGGCCTGGACGATCCTTGCCGCAGGTGTTCTGTCGGCTTCAGCCGCCGGACAAAAGGCAGATAGGGGGTCGGAGGACCCCTCCTCGACGCTCGCGCGCAGCGGACGCCGTGTCGAGCAGTTTTACGCACGAGCGCGGACGGTGACGGCCCTCGAGACAGTGCGCCTTCAGCCGTTACAGGCCGATCATCTTCCCGCGGGCCGGGCGCGTCAGCTTGTCTACGAGCTGCGCGTGGCATGGGATCCACCGTTGGAGGGCGGCGTTCCGCCGGAACCGTCGGTGCTGTGTCAGCTTCTCAAAGTGAACGGCCGCCCCCCTCGGCCGGGCGACGAGCCAGCGTGCATGGATCCGCGACTAGTCTCCTCCGACGCTCTGGCGATGCTGCTGCCGCAGCACCGAGGGGACTACGTGTTTGCCGCGGCGGGATCCAGCCGGACGGATGGCCGTGCCAGCGTCATGATCGACTACAAGTCGATCTCGTCAGAACCTCCCGAGATTGTGTGGCGTGGCGACTGCGTGAGCGTCTCGCTGCCCGGACGGACCCGCGGCCGCCTGTGGATCGACGCTCGAACCGACGATGTCCTCCGTCTGGACGAGCACTTGGTCGGCCTCTTCGAGTTTGCAAGGCCGCGCGAGCATGCGCGCAACAGCGGCCGCCGAACCATGGCGATCGAGCGCGCCGATTCCTCGATTCGGTATAGATCCGTCACGTTTCACGACCCGGAAGAGACGCTGATGCTGCCGAGCTCGATCACGCGGATGATCGTCTGGCGAAACACCGCCGTCAATCGCATGCGAATGACGCAGGCGTTCTCCGACTATCGGCGATTCCTGACAGACGGTCGGGTCGTCATCGGTGGTACGGAGGGGCGCTGATCCGAGACGAAACGCCAGCAAGGATCGCCACCACCGAATCTCACCTTGTATGTGATCAGCACGCCGCCGTAGGATGCGGGTTCCTGGAGACCTCATCATGCGTGGGGGTGCCGTTCGGACATTTCTCGCTCATCAACCTGCCAGGCGAAAAGATAGGCGCCGCGATCATCGCACCCGAGTGCATTCTGCTTCAGCGCGCGCCCACCACCGACATCCACGATCTCTCGTAACCTTGTTGCCTGGTTGGGCGGACGCGTCGAGGCAATCAGCCGAATCGCATCCAGTCATGCACCGGGTCGCTGGCGATGATGCTGTCGTAATCCCCTGGATACCTCTGCGCGTCCATCAACCCTTGTTGCCCGTCATTCGAGCACCCCACGTAATACGAACGATCGGATCACCGCGCCGTTTCGTTTCATGACCAGATCGACGGTGTGGTCATCGATTCTAGTCAACGCGTAGGTGACCATCGTCCCTTCTTCAACCGGGTAGTCCTTGCCGTTTCAGCGCGCCCGGCCGTAATGAGAGCGGATCTTCAAGAGATCGATCGGCACCTTGAGCATTTGCAGTAGGCCGAGCTTCGAGCCGGCCACGTCCTTCCAGGCCTTCAAAGGCACCTCAATGACTGCGTCGAGCGCCCGATCCTTGCCGAGATGGTTGCGCAAGCGGGCGAGGATCTCCACGTCGAAGATCCACTTACTGACGAACGGGTCGCGGAACAGAACTTCCGCCAAATCGGAACGAAAGACCTTTGCGCCGCATTGAGAATCGTACACTGGGAGCTGAAGAAGCGCGCTCGAGAAGGTGGAGAAAATTCTTCCGAGAACGTGCCGCACCGCCCGCCGCTTGATGTCGGAGCCCAGGCGCTTCACCCGCGATCCTATCGCCAGCTGACAGCCCGGGTTGACCTTGAGGACGCCGAGAATGCCTTCCAGCTCTCCCAGCGGGGTCGACAAGTCGGCATCCCAGTAACCGACGACCGCGAAGCGTCGGGTCGACGAGGCAAGGAGCACTCCCTGACGTACGGCTTCCGCCTTGCCGCCGTTGCGCGCGAGGCTGAGCACCAGAATCTGCGCCGAGTTCTGTTCTCGCAGCCCTTCGAGAACGTGTGCGGTGCCGTCTGAACTTCCGTCATTCACGAGACAGACCGCGGAAGACTTGTGTGCCTTGAGAAAGGCGAGGAGATCGCCGCCTTTGAGGCGCCTCTCCTCGTTGTAGCAAGGTATGACTAGGCAGACTTCCTGCATATCGCATAGCTCGACAAGCCTGGCAGCCTTATCCCGACTCTCTTCAACAGCAACCCCGCCGTCGCGTCCCACACGAGCAACTGTTTCAGCGCCGCTGCCTTCGCGACGCGACCGGTCCAGGCCAGAAGTCCGGTCGTGGCGCCGGAGTATGTGATCCTCAGCACGCGCTCTCTGATGATCTGGAGCGTTCGGATCGGCACGAGGCTGAAGAAGAAGTAGCCTAGGTCGACCGCCTCCAAGCCGGCTGCTTCGACATGCTCTCGCAGCATGGGAACGGAGTACCGGCGATAGTGCCTGAAAAACGTGTCGTGGGAGCAGACCAGCGACTGGTAGGCGGGAACGGTGATCAAGATCCGCGTATCCACATCGATGTAAGGCCTGCCGACCAGATCCGTCAGGAAGCGCCGGTCGTCCTCGACGTGCTCAATGACATCCATCAGTAACAGGAGTGCGACGCGCCGTTCGAGCGGAGGGTCAATCGATTCGAGCGACGAGGAAAGGCCAACGTTGGAGACCGTCAGGCGCGTCCGCAGTTGGCTGACGAGCTCGCTCGAGAATGCCGTGTCAATGGCATGGAACAGGACGTCGGGGTGCTCGGCGGCGAGTCGCTCAACTACGAAGATGTCTCCGCACCCGATGTCGAGCACCGCGGACCCGTCGGTTAGGGCAACGTGACGGGCCAACAATGCTCTGATGACGTCGCGACGAGCGACCTCCCAAGGATGCCGGACCGTGTAGCGCCTGTGTCGCACACGTACCTCAGCGAGATCTATCCGGCGCCCCGAGCATCGCGAAGGCGAAGTCGTCGGCGTCAGAGCTGCACGCGGTGTAGGGGGCCGGGAGCGCCAGCAGAACGTCGTCGCTGAACACGACCGTCGGCTGCGACGCTGAAGATCCGCCTGGGAAAGCCGCCAGAAAACCAGGGTGGCGCCTGAACGCCTGGTAAGTTTCACCCCAGACCAGGATTGGCCGCCACACCGTCGGATCGTGTAAGTATCGCAAGAAGTCGTCAGGCGATGGCAATTCCGCCCGGGTCCACGGACGGACCCGCCGGAAGTAGTAATAAAGGGGGTGAAGAATCGCGCTGTCGGGCAGATCGAGGTACAGCCCACGAGGTAGTCCGGGCGTGCGCGCCTGGACCTGTAGGATGCACTCGCTTGCAGCGCGCTTGGGGTCTTGGCCGGCTGTCAGCCGCGGCAGCGTGGCGCGATACGCGGCGAGCGGCAGCAGGCTCGCCACAATTAGCATGACCACGGCCCGGCTGGCGCCGGGGCCCGCGCCGGCCAGGACGCCGCAGACAATTGTCACCACGGCCGGACGGAACACGCCGGAACTCTTGAAGATTTCCGTCCCGGCCACATCGATCCGGACGGGACCGTAAGTGAGCGACACCACGGCGAGGCCGACCGCCCCCGCCGCCAGCGTCAACAGCGGCGTGCGCACCGCCGGATGCCTCAGCGCCGCGACGAGGCGCGGCATCCGGAGGGCGGCGAATTCGTCCAGCGCACGCAGCCCGCGCGAGAACGGCACGGGCGCCAGGGCAAGCACGAGGGCAGCGAAATAGCCGCACGCCAGCGCCAGCGGCGGCAGGAACGGGTACGCGTAGTGATAGAGCTTCGACGTGCCCAGCGAGATCAGGAACACCGGGACCACGAACCACGACACGACCACGGCGCCCGCGACCCATTTCCGCCGGATCGTCTGGACGATCAACAGCACGAGGCTGCCAGCGACCAGGAGCTCGACCCCCGAATCGACGAATCGCTGGTACATGGTGTACGGGTAGTAATACCAAGGATTCACGTGTTCAGGGTCGAGGAAGCTCGTGAACCTCGTGCCTATGTCCTCGACGAGCATGACGCGCCAGAACCCGGCCCCAAACCGCATGTTGGCGTACACGAACCACGGCGTACACAGGGCCAGAACCAGCGCGGCTGCCCGCGCCCAGGTGCGCCAGTCGCGAACGAGTTTCACGCGAGACGACCGCACTACGAGACTCGCGACAGCGAGCAGGACCGGCAGAAACAGCGCGGCGACGAACTTCGTCATGAAGCCGAGAACGAAGTAGAGTCCCACGGCGTATGCGTGCCAGTGGTTGGTGTCGGTGGGAACGTCGCGAGTGTCCGCCTTCAGGCGGCCCCCTCCCACCCATTCAAGATAATGAAACACCCCGCCGCAATAGCTCAGGAACAGCGCCGCTTCCATGTTGTTCGTGCGGAGGCCGTGGTCGAAGAGGAGCGGTATGTGCGTGAACAGAATCAGTACGGCGATGGCCC
This sequence comes from Vicinamibacterales bacterium, assembly GCA_965197865.1. Classification (GTDB taxonomy): domain Bacteria; phylum Acidobacteriota; class Vicinamibacteria; order Vicinamibacterales; family CAVVIG01; genus CBDANZ01. The sequence continues at coordinate 476,512 of CBDANZ010000003.1, read as the reverse complement.
CGCACGGCGCGCCCGCGAGCCGCGATCCGATCGCGAAGACGTACACGAAAGCGATCGCTCCGAAGATCGCGTCCCAGAACCGCATCCCGAACTCGGTATGCGGGACGAGACCGAGGCGCATGGGGATCCCGACGATCCAGAACTTGAGCGGCGGCTTTTCGAGGAAGGCGAGGTCTTCATGTGGGCTGAGCTTCGGCGCCAACCAGTCACCGCTTTCGAGCAGTCGGTCGACTCCGAACGAATAGATCGCTTCGTCGTTCTGAAGGTCACCCCGCCCGAGACCGACGAACAGCGGCAGACAGAAGAGCGCGAGGATGACAGCGAGCCAGAGCCGACTGGTGCTCAGTCCTTGATGCAAGTCACCAGCGACCAGATCCGCGGAATATTCACCCTCTCGATCGAAACAGGTTTGAGCTCAGTCTGTGCGAGAAACGCCGGTAGATCGAGGTCCGACTTGAAGCCGATGTGGACGGTGAAGGGCGAGAGGACGCGTTCGATCCAGGCGAGCAGCGGGTTCGGGCTGCGGAAGTGGTTGAGAAAGACGATGCGTCCGCCCGGCCGACAGACGCGCCGCATCTCGCGCGCCACGGCAATGGGATCGGGCACGACGCTGATGACATACGGCGCGTACACGATGTCGAACGTGCCGTCAGCGAACCGCAGGTCGGCCGCATCCATCTCGATCAGCCGGACGTGCCTCACGCCCTTCCTCGCGATGCGCGCGGACGCCTTCTCTAGCATCGAGCTGGAGAAGTCGATGCCGGTCACCACGCAGTCGCGCGGGTACAAACACGCGTTGATCGCGGTGCCGACGCCGACCTCGAGCAGGCAATCGCCGGCCCGAATCTTCATTTTCTGGATCGCGTGCATCCGCCCGGGATGGAGGGTCGGACCGTACGTGAAGTCGTAGACCGACGCGAGCTTTTCGTACACCCTTTCGACGAAATCGTTCTCAACGGCCGTTACCGAGAGCATCCGCGTGGCCGCGTCGGAGCCGAGAATCTCCTCACGTTCTGGCAAAGGGTGGGGATCGAACAAAGCGATCAATGGCCTCGAGCCTCTGCAACTGCGACTGATGTCCAGGGGGCGATGGGCGTTCGAACCGTGTGCCCGTGGCTCATGGACCGGGCGACTATACACGGGACCGTCACCGAAGTCCATCGATGACAGCCAGCGCTGCGTCAATGTTGCCCGACTGTGTGGAGACCTGAACCCCCTGCACGGTGGCCCGCAGCCCTGCGACGATCTCACGTGCGATCGCGATGCCCTCGGCCGCGGCGGCATCGGGGCTCTCGGTGGCCCGCATCCGCTCGATGAGCGCCTCGGGCACACGCACGCCAGGCAGCTCGTTCGCCGTGAACTCGGCGTTTCGTGCGCTTTCGAACGGAAAGACGCCGGCAACGATAGGTAACCGCGCCGATTCGATTCGTTGCAGCAGCCGCTCGAACCCGGGCAGATCGAAAATCGGCCGGGTCAGAATGAACTCGGCCCCGGCTTCGACCTTGTAGTTGAAGCGCCGAAGCTCTTCGTCAAGATTCGACGCCCCCGGATTGAGCAAGACGCCAATGTGAAAGGCCGTCGGCGCTCCGATCGGCTGGCCGCCGACGTCACACCCTTGGTTGAGCCGAGACACCACGTTGGTCAGGCCGATCGAATCGACGTCGAAGACCGCCGGCGCGTCCGGGTAATCGCCGACACTGCCCGGGTCGCCTGTGGTGAGCAGCAGGTTGCGCAGCCCCATCGCGTGCGCCCCGAGCAGGTCCGACTGGATGCCGAGCAGGCTGCGGTCGCGGCACGAATAGTGGAGCAAGGTCTCGATGCCCGCCTGCTGCTCGACGAGCACCGCAAGGGCCAGCGCGCTCAGGCGGGCGCCCGCGCGCGGCCCCCCGGGGAGATCGACGACGTCGACGCCGTACCGTTTTAGCTCGCGGGCGCGCTGAATTGCTGGCTCCGCTTCGAAGCCTCGCGGCGGTAGCAACTCCACGCTTATCACGAACGTGCCGCGCGTCATGAGGCGTGCGAGCTGCGACTTCTGCTCCCGCGGAACGGACGGAGCCGTCACCGCCGGTGCCACAACGCCAGCCGCCTTGACGGACAGAGTGCCTCGGGTCCCGAGCGCCGGCGAGGGGCGTGAGACAGAATCTACGGAGGTAGAGGCCAGCCGACGGATCGTCGACTTGATCTGTCGGATGTGCTCGGGGGTCGTGCCGCAGCACCCGCCGACTACGCGCACGTTGTGGAGGATGAACCGTCGTGCGTACGACGACATGTACTCCGGCGAGCAGAGGTAGATGTTGCGCCCTTCGACGTCGCGCGGCTTACCGGCATTGGGCTGGGCCGACAAGGGCTGGCGCGTCGCCGCTTCCATCCGCTCGATCGTCTCGAGCATCGGCGCGGGCCCGACGGCGCAGTTGACGCCGATGACCGTGGCGCCGCGGCGCTCGAGCTCCGGCGCGAAGCGCTCGGGCGGCGTGCCATCCAGCGTGTTGCCGTCTTCCTCGGTCGTCATCTGCGCGATGATCGGTGCCCCCGACACCGAATGGACGGCGTCGACGGCGGCGCCGATCTCATTTAGATCGCGGAAAGTTTCGAGCACGAACAGATCGACGCCACCCTCGAGAAGTGCCTGCGCCTGTTCGCGGAAGTACTCGAGCGCCTCGTCGACGCCTGTCTTGCCCCACGGCTCGATGCGGATGCCGAGTGGCCCGATCGAACCGGCAACGTACGCTCGTTCCCCGGCCGCGCGGCGCGCGAGACGCACGCCTTCGACGTTGATGGCGCGCAGCGAGTCGGCCAGCCCGAACGATCCGAGCTTGATGTGGTTGGCGCCGAACGTGTTGGTCTCGACGATGTCAGCCCCGGCTCGAACATATTCCTGGTGCACCTCTTCGACAAGATCGGGCCGCGTCAGGTTCAGGGCGTCGAAGCTCTTGTTGATGAACACGCCCTTCGAGTACAGCATCGTCCCCATGGCGCCGTCACAGACCAGGACTCGCTCGTTGAGGGCCTCTCTGAAATCCTGCATCGGGTAAGTGGATAATCTACCAGATTCACGTGCGAACGCTCAGCTGTCCAGACGCTCGGACTTGAAGGTATCCGCGTCAATCAGCAGGTAGGACTTCGTTGCCACGTCGAGGCCGATCGATCGGACGCCCTGGCGGACCGAATCGGTGAATTCATGATGGTGGCCGAACAGGTGCAGCCGCGACCGCATCGCTGTCAGCACTTCGTTGAGCACCGTCTTGCCCACGTCAAGGCGCTGGCCTTCCGCGTAGAATGGTCGCGGCGCCTCGTACGTCATGAAAAGGTCGATGAGCGCGAGGCGTTTGCAGAGGAGGACTTCGTCGCGCACGAAATGGCGCTGCTTGTCGTCGCGGCTCTTGCCGAGCTTGAATGACGTGCCTGCTCGGCGTCGCCCGCGCGACGCCGGCAGGGCCGAGGCCGGTGTATGGTACCAGCTTGGCGCGAACGTGCCGCCCAGTGCGGCAACGCGCCACGGCCGGACCTGGTACGGCCCACCATTTGGCAAGTAGTGCAGCGTCGGTGCGAGCGGCTTCCCGGCGATCGCCGTCGCGACCACGTCGAAGTCTTCGTTGTTGCCTTTGATCCAGTACAGGGGGCTGACTGGCGTGAAGTACTCGCCGTCGTTGCTCGCGATGTCGCCAACCTGCACCCAAAGCGGCACGTCGGGATGTCGCTCAATGATTTCCTGAGCCGTGTCGAATGCGCCGTGGATGTCGCCGAGCGCGCCGATCTGCATCGAAGTGGAGCAGGCGGGCCGGGTAATCCCCTCGAAATCATCCTTTGCTCTCGGTTTACGCGGCCGATAAAATCATAAATCAATGCAGGGCCCGACCTTCCTCGCCGAGCAGGTGCTGCTCACGACCCTGGTCGTGAAACTCGCCGCCATGGCCGCCGTGGCGACCATGCTCGTGCGGTATCGCCGGTTCCGTCACATTCTCATTTTCGAGCGCCGCGACTGGCCCGACCGCCTCATTTTTGTCTCCTTTTTCGGCGTCCCGCTCGTCGCGGGCGTCGTGGCGCGGCTGCTCCTGAACTACCGCGCGGCCGACCTGAGCCTCGAAGGATCGTTGCTCGCCGGGTTGATCGCCGGACCGTACGCTGGCGCGACGGTTGGGGTCATGGTCGGCGTTCCGCCGCTGTTTAGCGGTGAAATGATCGCCCTGCCATTCGCGATCGGCTGCGGCTTCGCCGGCGGCGGACTGCGTGAACTCTGCCCGAAGGAAGCGATCTGGCACTTTTCTCCGTTCGTTTTCACGCGCATCCACCGCCGGGTCTGGGACATGCTCAAGAGCCTGCAGGTCGACTGGCAGGTTGTCTTGCTCGTGGCGCCGGTCACGTTCGAGCTGCTGAGGCAGGGCCTGGGTATGCGTTGGAGCGAGGATCGGCTCTTTTATCTGGGACCGAACTCGTGGCTCGAGCCAAGCTCGGTGTGGACCGTGGCGCCCGTGCTGCTCGCGACCGTACTTGCCGTGGCGACGCCGATCAAGATCTGGAACAACGCGCGCATCGAGCACCGGCTGGAGGAGCAGGAGAAACTGCTGCTCGCCGCGAAGATCGAAGCGCTGGCAAGCCAGATCAACCCGCATTTCCTCTTCAACACGTTGACCTCGATCTCGTCGCTTGTCCGCACACAGCCCGACACCGCGCGCATGCTGATCTCCAAGCTCTCGGGCCTCCTGCGCCGCCTGTTGCGCAGTAGTGATCATTTCGTGACCCTTCGCGACGAACTCGAATCAATCGACGAGTACCTCGACATCGAGGCCATCCGCTTCGGTCCCCAGCTCAGAGTCGAGAAGCAGATCAGTCCGGACACGCTCGATGTGATCGTGCCGAGCATGATCCTGCAGCCGCTCATCGAGAACTCGATCAAGCACGGCCTGGCGCGCAAGGTCGGCGGGGGCCGCATAACCATCAAGACGACCCTGCGCGGCGGCAACGCCGTGCTCGAAGTGCACGACGATGGAGTCGGCATGACCGGGGAGCGCCTCGAGCGCGCGATGGGCGACGGGATCGGCTTGAGTAACGTCAACGAGCGGCTGCGTACGATCTACGGCGCCGGCTACCAGCTCAAGCTCTCGAGCGAGCCCGGTCGCAGCACGTGCGCAAGCGTTGAAATCCCGGAGTTGGCGACTCCCGAACGGGTGACGGGGTGAGTCTGGCTCTCCGAACCGTCCTCGTGGACGACGAGCAGCTCGCGCGAGACGAGTTGGGGTACCTGCTCGACCAGGCGGGCGGCGTCGAGGTAATCGGCCAGGCGGGTGACGGCCTAGAAGCCCTTGGGACAATCGATCGCCTGCAGCCCGACCTCGTGTTCCTCGACGTGCAAATGCCGGGTTTTACCGGCTTCGAAGTCGCACGCCGGCTGCTCGAAGGCGGACCCTCATCGCATATCATATTCGTCACGGCGTACGACCAGTATGCGATCGAAGCGTTCGAGGTTAACGCGGTCGATTATCTGTTGAAGCCGGTGGATCCCGCGAGGCTGGAGATGGCGCTCGAGCGTGCTCGTCGCCGCATTTCGTTCGACCGTCATATGGAGGGCGAACTCGAGCAGGACGGAAGCGGCGCCGCGGGACGGCTGCCCGGCATCAGCGACCACCAGCTCGAACAGATCGTCCAGCTCGTCGCTGAACGCCACAGCCGCCGCGAACGGCTGGCGCTGAAGGTCGGCGAACGGTTCCTCCTTGTCCAGGCCGAAGACATCATCTACGCGTCGTTGGCGGAAGAAAGCATTACGGTCGTCACCAACCAGCATGTGGGCAGCTCGAACTATCGCACGCTCGATGAGCTGCAGGCGCGGCTCGACCCGACCGTGTTCTGGCGGGTGCACCGCTCACACCTCGTGAACATCAACAAGATCAAGGAGATCGTGCCTTGGTACAGCCGGAACTACATCCTGAGGATGAAAGACGAGAAGGCGACGGAAATTCCGGTCAGCCGGACGCAGACCCGTCGGCTCCGGGAGTATCTGAAGCTCTAGAGCCCACGGGTACGGTCTTCGACCCGCCGAAGAGAGAGGCGGAGGCAGGCCTGCGCCGCATGCGCCGGACGGTCCGGTTCAAGCAGGTTCGGGAGGAGCTGGTCGCCTGGGTCAAGACGGTTCTGTCGGCGGCGGTGTACGCCGTCCTCATCGTGACGTTCGGCTTTCAGGTTGCGCGCGTTGAGGGGCAGAGCATGGCCCCGACGCTCGAAGATCAGGACCGCCTGATCGTGAACAAGCTCGTCTACCGGATTGGCGAGCCGCGGCGCAGCGATATCGTGATGCTCTACTATCCCCTCGACCCGGAGAAGTCGTTCGTCAAACGCGTCATTGCCGAGGAGGGCGATACGGTCCGCCTTGTGGACGGCCGCGTGTACGTCAACGACATCCCGCTGCTCGACAATTACGTGCCACCCGAGTACCGAAGCCACGACGACTGGGGTCCGCAGGTGATTCCAGAGGGGTACTATTTCGTCATGGGGGATCATCGCAATAACAGCTCCGACAGCCGCCACTGGGGCATGGTGCCGAAGCGGTACATCATCGGCAAGGTGCAGTTGCGCTGGTGGCCGGTGCCGGCGGTGCGGGTGTTCTAGGGACGTCTCCTGTACGTCCCGCTCTTCCCGCCGGTCTTCTTCACGAGGCGGATCCGACCAATCACCATCGACTTGTCCACGCCCTTAACCATGTCGTAGATCGTCAGAGCAGCGACCGCGACCGCCGTGAGCGCTTCCATCTCGACGCCGGTCCGCGCGTCCGTGCCAACCCGCGCCTCGATGTCGTAGCCGCGCGCCGTCGGGAGGAGATCGACGCGGACGTTCGAGATGGGCAGCGGATGACACAGGGGAATGAGCGAGGGAGTCTGCTTGGCGGCCATGATGCCCGCCAGGCGCGCCGCCTGCAGCGGATCGCCCTTTTTCACGGCCCCGCGCCGGATCTCGCCCCTCGCGGCGCGCGACATCGTGATCGACCCGCACGCGATCGCTTCGCGACGGGTCACCGGCTTGTCGCCGACGTCGACCATCGTCACGCGCCCACGTGTATCAAGGTGAGAGAGACGTGCTGTACGGGCTTTCATAGCGTAGGCGCCCCTTAGTCTACGTTTCATCACCTCGGGCAAGATAGAAGGACAGGCTCTCGAGCGACACCGTCAGGTCGACGTTCTTGAGCTTCACGTCGGGCGGCGCCTGAAGCGCGCCCGGCGAGAAGTTGAGCACGGCCTTGATTCCTGAGGCGACGACGAGATCCACCACGTGCTGAGCCGAGGCGGCGGGAACCGCAATCACGACAATGCTGATGGCGTCGCGCCGCGCGAGCTTCCTGAGGTCGTGAATGTCGTAAATTGGCACCCCGCCCCGAGACTTCTGACTCACTTTCTCGCTCAAACTGTCGAAGAGCGCCGTGATCTCGAACCCTTCCTGACGGAAGCCTGGATAATCGGCGAGCGCGAGGCCGAGGTTCCCGGCGCCGATGATGGCAACCCGCAACATGCGATCAAGCCCGAGAATCTGCCGAAGGTTACGCCTGAGATCGCGGACGTAATACCCGACGCCGCGCACGCCGAACTCGCCGAAGTACGCTAGGTCCTTGCGAATCTGGGCGGCGTTCAGATGGAACTGATCGGCTAGCGCCTTCGAGGAGATCGCGCAGACGCCGGCGCCCTCGAGCTGGTTGAGACACCGCAGGTAGACCGACAGCCGGTTCGTCGTGAGCTCGGAGACCTGATCGGCGCCTGGCTTCGCCCTGGAGGCCCTCACCGGCGCTTTGTTCGGGGCGTTCACAAGCGACGGCCGATTGTAGCAAAACGCCATGCTAGTATCCGGGCCGTGGCCAGGGCCCTACCGCCCCCCGTGCCGGCCACGCCGGCGCCGACGATGTTTCAGCCGTACGTGGCGGCCGCCGAGTCGCCCGCCGAATTCACGCTCAAAGCGATCGTCATCGGCGCGGTGTTCGGCCTCCTCTTCGGAGCGTCCACCGTCTACCTCGGTTTGCGCGCGGGCCTGACGGTGAGCGCCTCGATCCCTATCGCCGTGCTGGCGATTTCCGTGCTCAAACGGCTCGGTGGCTCGACGATTCTCGAAAACAACATCGTGCAGACGATTGGATCGGCCGGCGAGTCGGTGGCCGCGGGTGTCGTCTTCACCGTGCCGGCGCTGATCTTCCTCACGCCGCACGGCCCCGACTTCTTCAACTATTTCCAGATCACGGTGCTGGCCTTCGCGGGGGGCATCCTCGGCGTCCTCATGATGGTGCCGCTGCGGCGCGCGCTCATCGTAAAGGAGCACGGCGTGCTGCCGTACCCCGAGGGCACGGCGTGCGCCGAGGTGCTGGTCGCGGGCGAACGAGGCGGCTCGCTGGCGCGTACGGTATTTCAAGGCGTGGGGATCGGGGCGCTGTGGAAGTCGCTGTCGTGGATCTTTCAGGTCTTCCCGACGACTGTGGGCCACAGCATGAGCCGGACGAGCTTTTTCCCGAACGCGACGTTGAACGTGGACGTCTCGCCCGAGTACATGGGTGTCGGCTATGTCATCGGGCCGCGCATCGCCGGTGTCATGGTCGCGGGCAGCGTGCTGTCCTGGCTGGCGTTGCTGCCTCTGCTGTCCATCCTCGGCGGCTATATGCCGGGACCCTTTCCGCCGGTGCCGGCAAGCGGGCTCCGCATTTCGGAAATGAGCGCCTCGCAGTTGTGGAGCGCCTATATCCGCTACATCGGCGCGGGGGCCGTGCTGGCGGCCGGGCTGATCACACTGGCTCGGACGATACCAACCATCATCTCGTCATTCCGTGAAAGCGTGAAGGGTTTCGGGGGCAGCCTGGGAGCCGCCACCACAGCGCGCACCGAGCGCGATATGCCGCTGTTCGTTGTGGTCGGCGGCTCGCTGCTCCTCGTGCTCTTCCTGGCCGTTGCGCCGAGGATGCCGATGCAGGGGAACTTCCTCGCCGCGGTGCTTGTCATCATCTTCGGCTTCTTCTTCGTGACCGTCTCCTCGCGCATCACCGGCTTGATCGGATCCTCTTCAAACCCTGTTTCCGAAATGACGATCGCGACGCTGATCCTTACGTGCACGATCTTCGTCGCGCTGGGATGGACCGGCGATGTTTACGCCCCCGTCGCCATCTGCGTGGGGGCCGTGGTGTGCATTGCTGCCGCCAATGCCGGCGCCACCTCGCAAGATCTCAGAACCGGCTACATTGTCGGGGCCACGCCCCTCTACCAGCAGATCGGCCTGGTGATCGGGGTGATCACGTCGGCGTTTATCATCGGCATAACGACGCTGTATCTGCATCGAGTGATGGGCGTCGGATCGGCCGCGCTGCCCGCGCCGCAGGCAACGCTAATGGCGAAGATTATCAACGGGCTGCTCAACCAGAACCTGCCGTGGGGGCTCGTGCTCGTCGGCATTTTCATTTCCGTGACGCTGGAGCTCTGCGGGATCCACTCGCTTTCGTTTGCCGTCGGCACGTACCTGCCCATCGCGACGACGGCGCCGATTTTCGCCGGTGGACTCATGCGCGCGTACGTCGAGGGGAAGACCGGCATCAAGGAAGAGTCGGAAGTCGGCTCCGGTACGCTCTTCAGTTCGGGCCTTATTGCCGGCGGCGCGTTGACCGGCATCCTCTACGCGGCCCTTTTCGGAAATAACCTCGTCCCGGAGGCCGACGGCGCGGAGGCACTGGCGCCCATCTCGTTCCTGCACGACGGCGCGTCGGGGATGATCGCCGGCGCGCTTCTATTCGCCGTGCTCGGAGCGATCCTCGGCCGCGCGGCAGGAAAGAAGCTCTAGCGGTGGACGTAGCGCGGGCATTTCAGGTCCGCGTCGCCACCGATACACCTAACATATGAAGCTTCGAGCTGTCCTGTTGTCTCTCTCGGTCGCCGCGACCGTCTCGGCGCAGCCGGCTCAGCGCCGGGTCACGAACCTCGCGGCGCTGGTCGCCTATCCCGCTTTCTACCATCTGCGCCCGATTATTGTCGTGGGAAAAGTGACGGTTCGCGATTCCGGCGGTCTGTGGCTGGGCGACGGGTCCGGATCGGTGCGGGTTGTCTTCAGCGGCAACGTGCCTGACGAACCGGCCGAGATCCGCGGCCAGTTCTGGGACGTCGGCCGTATGACCGCCGACGACCCGCGGCTTGCGGGCTACGACCTGCGCCGCACGTTCCAGATCGACCGGGAAGGCAGTTGGCCGAGGCCTGGTGAGGTGACGGCCATCATCGCGAGCGCGGTGGCGCCGGCGTCTCTCCCGCTGGCGCCTTCGATCCGCTCGATGGTGCTCTTCCCTGCGCGCTACGTCGATCAGAAAGTGACGATCACGGGCCAGTTTACCGGCCGCAATCTGCTCGGCGATCTGCCCGACGCGCCTGCCCGCAGCCGCTACGACTTCGTCCTGCGCGCAGGCGATGCCGCGATCTGGGTGATCAATATGCGCCCGCGCGGGAAGGATTTCGATCTGGCGCTCGACGCCCGAATGGACACGGGACGCTGGCTTCAGGTGAGCGGTACCCTCCAGCACGGACGCGGCCTGCAGTGGCTGGACGCGACGGCAGGTAGCCTCAACCTGGCGAAGCCGCTCGTCGATACGACCGCCGATGCGCCCATCCGCGTGCCGGCCGCACCTCCGCCTGAAGTGCTGTTCAGCGCGCCGACCGCGGACGAGACCGATGTCGCGCCGGCTACGAATGTCCGCGTTCAGTTCTCACGCGACATCAACCCGGCGACGTTCAAGGGCCGCGTCAGGGTTCACTACGTCGAGGCGGAAACGAAGGCGCGCGGCGAGCTGGACACGCCGCTCGTGGAGTTCAGGGCGCAGTATCTTCCCGGTACACGTGGACTGGAGATTCGCTTCGTCAAAGATCTGGATCGGTTCCGAACCGTGCAGGTCGATCTGGTCGAAGGGATCTTGGGAATGGATCAGCAACCGCTTAAGCCCTGGACGCTCACGTTCATGACGGGCGGAACGTAGGACTTCCCCTCTTAGGCCGGTCCGAGCGCCAGCGACCTCTCTAGCTCGCGGCGGACGCGGTGAATGAGCTGGTCGCGATCAGCCAGCGAGAAGCCGGAGGTTTCGATCGGGTCGCTGACGCGCAGGCTCACCGTGACCGGACGGATGATCCAGCTCCCCTTGCGCATGGCCGCGCGTCCCCCCTGGACCGCCACCGGAACGATCGGGGCTTGCGCCTTGATGGCCATCACAAAGCCGCCCTTCTTGAACGGGAGCAACTGGTCGGTCTGGCTGCGGGTTCCCTCTGGGAAGATGAGAAACGAGTTGCCGGCCCGAATCGAGGCGGCGCCGGCCTCAATCGATTGCATGGCCGCTTCCTTGTTGCGTCGTTGGATGGGAATGAAGCCGCCGAGCCGGAACGCCCGCGCCAGGATCGGGATCCGATCGATCTCGTGCTTGTAGAGGATATGCATCCGCGGGTGCAGCGCGTCAAACAGTACCGGCGGGTCGACGTTGCTCTGATGGTTCGCGCAGTACACGGCAGCACGGTCGAGCGGCAGATGCTCGGTGCCGACGACGTGGTACCGGATGCCGCTCAGCGCAAGACCGAGGCGAACGCCGCCGTGACCCAGTACATACAGCAGCCTCTTCCACCCGAACATGGTCGCCAGGAGCATTCCCGGCGGGCCGGTAATCAGGACGTAAAGGGAAACGGCGAAGTAGGTTGCAGCAGATCGGACGGCGGCGGTGAGCAAAGTGAAAAGTGAAAAGGTAGAAGTGAGAAGCTGAAGTTGTTGACTTGCAACTCTCGACTTCTGACCTCTAACTTCTAACTTTCTATGACCTATGACGCGCGCGCCGCACGTCGAGCTGTCGTAGCCATCGGAGAGCGCGGAGCTGCCTTGACCACTTTCGCGCGAGTGGTCGTGCGGGCTTTCGTCATGAGGCAGTGCTCGAGCGCGCGCTCCACGCGCGCCTCGATGGCCGGCGCCGACTCCTGCAGGACCTCGGAGACCTCCGAGATGATCAGGAACTTCGCTCGATCGAGCATGCGCTTCTCGCGGAACGACAGGCTCTTGGACTTGGCGAGAAACGTTAGGCTCTTGAGCACATCGGCGACCTCGTAGACCGAGCCGCTGCGCATCTTGTCGGAGTTGTCCTTGAAGCGCCCCTTCCAGTTCTGGTGGTTGTCGATCTTGCCGTCGGCGATCAGGTGGAACAGCCGCTCGACTTCATCGTCGCAGATCGCGCGGCGCAGGCCGACGCCGTCAACGTTTGTGACGGGGACAAGCACGACGGTTTCGTTGGCCACGATCCGAAGGTGGTAAAAGCCGCCGGTTGTTCCGAAAATGGTCTTCTCCTCGATGCGCTCGACGATGCCCAAACCATGATTCGGGTAGATGACCTTATCGCCGACCTGAAATGTCACGATTCCCCCCCAAAAGGCAGCCCGGTATGGAAGGCCGAAAACGTACTGACAGTCTCATAAGCATAGCGTACGTACTGGCCCATACACAACGGACAACCGGCCCGAAATCACCCTCTAAGGCTCTTTCCGCGAGGCGGCCGGGCTTGCGCCTCCTCAAAGAAGCCCCGCCGCCGCCCCGGTGAGGGGGCTAGCCCGCTCTACCTTGCGACCACATCTACAGACCTCGCTTCCGGTGCGCTTTCGGGACGCACAGGGGTTCCCCCGGGCGGCGTGTCGAGAACCGCCCGGGGGCCGATGGTTCGCTCTATAATCCCAGGGTCCAATGATGCCCGTTGCTCGGAAGGAGGACACATGTTCGAGCGACAGCCATTCGGCCACTTGGCCGGCGCCCTTGTGGGGCTTGCATGCGCGGTGGGGAGCGCGAACGCTTAGCAGCTCGCCGGATGCGGCGAGCTGCTGAATCATGCGGCGCTGACGGCCGCGCTCGACAAGGCCACGGCCGAGGAAATGAGCGGGCTGAACAACCAGATGTGGGCCACCCTCGTCGATCGCGCCGGCGTCGTCTGCGCCGTGGCGTTCTCGGGCGCGAACCGCGCGGCCCAGTGGCCGGGGAGCCGGGTGATCTCGGCGCAGAAGGCGAGCACCGCCAATGCGTTCAGTCTTGACTCCTCATCGAATTCCGACGGATCCGGTCAGGCGACCGGGCTGGCTCTTTCAACCGCGAATCTGTATGCCGCCGTGCAGCCAGGGGGAAGCCTATACGGCCTGCAGTTCAGGAATCCGGTGGATACGGACGTGGCGTATCGCGGGCCACACGGGAGGCACGGTACACCGATGGATCCGATGGTCGGCAACCGTGAGGGTGGGGTCAATGTCTTCGGCGGCGGGATTGGGCCTGTTCGCCACTGGCAAACGAATGGTCGGCGCGCTGGGGGGGAGCGGCGATACGTCCTGCGCCGACCACAGCATCGCCTGGCGCATTCGGAGAAATCTCGATCTCGATCATCTCGCCGGCGTTGGGGGCGTGTCGGGTGACGACGCGCGGCCGGACAACATCGTGTTCGACATCGACCCCAGCGGCGGGATGATCAAGGGCGGGTTCGGTCACCTGCAGTGCCTCAACACGGGTGATCCGGCCACGCTCCCGGCCGCCCAGCAGTAAGGCACCTTACTTGATCGATGATCAAGCGTGTCTGTAATCAGCGCCACCACCCGTGGCTCTGACCCCTGGCACCCGTCCTCGGGCCCTATGAGATTGGCGCGCCCCTCGGGGCTGGCGGCATAGGCGAGGTCTACAAGGCTCGTGACACCCGCCTGGACCGCAGCGTTGCCATCAAGGCCCTGTGCCCGCACAAGACCCTATGTCGGGTGCCCGTGTACGTCGTGGAGATCGGTTGCCTGGCCGCCTTCATACTGGTTCTCCGAGCGCACGTGGGTTCGCCACTACGTGAGCTTCTTGCTGACGCTTTGCGCGGCGGGCATGATCCTAGGTCACCCTACAGGGCCAGACAACGAGTGGCGATCTGTCAGGCGGGCACCGATCCTCTTCGCTGCCAGCACGTTTTTCGCGCCTGAAGCCGGCAAAACGTTCGGCCGCGACGGTGTCGACTGGGTGAAGACGTTTGGCGTGTTCCTCTGACCGTCGGTTGTGGTGACAGTGGTCGTGGCGCGCCATTTGCTCGTTCTGGAGCGCGCGCCGCTGCGGGTGTAGCGGGCGATTAACTCTCAGCCTGCGGTGCTCAGATTGTGACGCTATCAGTGAATCGGATTCATGTGATCTGGGCGCTTGGACTAATCTGCGCGTCCGTTCTCTTCGTGCAGACCTGGAGTCGGGCGCACCGCCCCAGTGGAATCGATTTGACCACGTACCTCCAGGCCGCGCACGCGATTGCCCGCGGCGGCAACCCCTACGACGTCGCCTCACCTTTCCCCTACGTGTATCCGCCCTTCTTGGCGTTTGCGCTCATTCCCCTCACGTACCTGCCCGAGGATTGGACTCTGATCATGTGGTACGCCGCGTCGGTTGCGGCTCTGGTGTGGTCCACGCGCGAGATCATTCGCGCCGCCCATCCTGTACTCGACGGTAGACACCTTACGCCGTTTGTCGGCGCGCTGTTTGCGGCGGCGTACCCGGTTATTCAGAGCAACCTCCGGAACGGTCAGGTGAACCTCTTCGTCCTCGCGTTGTGTATCTTCGCCTTGAGGGCTTGTCCGACTAGCGCCGCGGCGCCGGTTCGAGGCGCGACCGCGTGGGCGGCAGCGATAGCGATCAAGATGGTCCCAGCAGCCCTTGGTCCGTTCTATTTGCGACGGGGAGGCTGGAGCTTTGGCGCTACCGCAGTCATGATTACGACGGCGCTGTGGCTATTGCCGATTCTGGTACTGGGGCCTGCCATGTTCGAGCAGGTCGGCGCGTACGCGTCGTCATTCCTGGCGGGCAGCTTCGGCTCAGGGGGGCCGGCGGAGATGTTGGACTTCAGCGTGGGCGGAATGCTTGTGAGGCTGAACTCCCGCGTCCCCCCCGAATGGCTGCGGGTCGGCGGTGCGGTGATTTCCCTGGGGGTCGCGACCGCCGCAGATCTGGCGGCGCGCCCGGGCCGCTCGACCGACGCCTATGCCTTCGGCCTGTATCTCGCCGTGATCCCGCTGGCCTCGCCGAAATCGGAAGTCCACCACCTCGCGTTCGCCTTGCCTGCCGTGGCGATGACGTGCGCGCCGTTCTGGTACCGCTTGGCGGGACGGCGGCGCGCGCTGGCTGTGCTGGTCGCTGGCATGATTACGAGCTACGGTGCGGCCGTGATTTTTCGCGCGGCCGCCGGCGAGTTAATGACGCTCGCCCTGGCGGCGCTGGTCGGCGCGCTCATTGTCTTGATGCGCGGCGCCAACGTACAGCGCCCAGCCTCGCAGCCTGGAGCCGGGGACCTCACGCCAGAAGCATGACGGCGAAGATGCTCCACGCATGGCTGCCGCCCCCCCCGTAGGCGTGAGGTGTGATGCAACGGATCTCGTAGGACAGTCGCCGCTCTTACTGTCACCGTTCTCGCAGCGCTTCGGACGGGGTTCGGTCCGCGACCGCCCCGTGCGGGCGATGATAGTTGTAGAAGTGCTCCCACTCCGCGAGGCGTTGCTCCAGGTCGACGTCCCCCCTTGTGGCTGAGTAGCTGATAGAACTCCTGCTGGTCGGTGCGATGGGAGCGCTCGACCTTGCCGTTCAACTGCGGGGTACGCGGCTTGATGTAGACGTGGCGGATACCCTGGTCAGCTAAGTGCTAGTAAGACAAGTCTGGAGCTCGTGGCCACGGTCGGTAGGGACCGTGTGGATGCGGAAGGGGAATGTGGCGGGGACGTGGTCCATAGAATGCGATCACGGCCTACTGCTATCGAGGGCTGCTCCTGCCCTTGATCTTGATGCCATCAGGTCGATCATCGATCATCCACAAGAACAAAGGTGCAGCTCGGAGACGAACCCGCAGGGGACAATTCCCGGGGACTATCGCTCGGATGCAAGCGCTGATGCCAGCCAGCACTCCGCGTAAGTTGTTGATAGGATGGGACCGAGCTGGCCGGGCCGGAGTGGTGAAACTGGCAGACGCGCGGGACTCAAAATCCCGTGGGGTTTACGCCCCGTGAGGGTTCGATTCCCTCCTCCGGCACCACCCAAGTTGTTCTAGCCATTCGTGTTCGCTGTTGCCGCTGGTGCTGTTGCCACAATGTTGCCACGGCTAAACTGCGGAATCAGGTTGCGACTGGAAGATCGGGGGCAGTCGGCTCGCGCGAGTGTAGTATCGGCGTGTTCGGGGCAGGCAAATCGGAAATCCCGGTTCGGTTCGTTCGAAGGAGAGGAAAGTTATGCGTACAAGACCCCGGTTGTTTGAAGCTGTACTGGCATCCGCGGCTGCCGTCGCATTGATGCATCCCGCCGCGCTCACCGCACAGTCGAACGGGGGGAGCAGGAGACCGAAGTTCGACATTACCCGGATGGCCGACTCCGAGGGCCTCTTTCAGACGTTCCACGTGAGCGAGACCCAACCGTTGCGTCAGGCGCTCGATTCGGGAACGCTCAAGGAAGATACACCGGTTCTCGTGACTCAGACCGCCTCCTGGAAGTTGGCGTTGCTGACCGACCAGATGTCGTACCATCCCATCGCCCAGGGAGAAGCCGCCGGCAAACCCTGGATGGTGACGTTTTGAATTGTCTGCAATAGCGGGGTCAGTTTGATCCCGACAATGGACGGAAAGACACGCCATTTTGTTGTCACCGGCGTCTACGATGCTCTGTTCGTGATGCGAGACACCGAAACCAACACGTTGTGGAACCATGTGACAGGCGAGGCCGTCTACGGTCCGCTGCTCGGTCGCAAGCTGACGATTTCGAACCTGCTGCAGATGAGCGTCAAACAGGCGCTGGCCAGGGATCCCGACACAACCGTCGCAATCTCGTCGCGACCCTTCACCGGCCGCGGCCATCAGCTCGGCGCCGACCGCGACCTTTCCGGCAGGTTCGTCGGGTCGATCGGCGCTGAGGACATACGTCGTCCTCGCATGGAGCTCGGCCTCGGAATCTGGAGTGACCGGACGCATCGCTATTATCCGATGCCGGCTATTAGGAAGCGGGGCGAAGCGTTCTTCGA
Organism: Vicinamibacterales bacterium; assembly: GCA_965197865.1. Classification (GTDB taxonomy): domain Bacteria; phylum Acidobacteriota; class Vicinamibacteria; order Vicinamibacterales; family CAVVIG01; genus CBDANZ01. Next base: position 459,507 of record CBDANZ010000003.1, on the reverse strand, counting down.
TGTCTTCGACAATCGCAAGGTCCTGATCTACGTCGATCCGGAAACGGCCACGCCAGTGGCGCTGTTTGTCGATGCCAGGGAAGCAAGGATGCATGGGACGGAAATCGTTCTCGACGATGGCCGAGCGATTCGCTCGAGCGTGTTTGTCGGCCGCGACGGCCAACCCGAGGCGGTAGAATATCCTCAGCAAATCTTCACACGATGGTACGGTTTCGCTTTGACGTTCCCGGGGTCTGAGATATTTGGTCAGTGAGGTGAGGAGCGAACGAAGCCCCCGTGAAACTGCGGCGATCTCTAGCGATAACGAGTCAGACCCACCCGATCAAGCGCTCGTACTCCTCCGGCGTGTCGATGTCCAGGAAGGCGCCCTCGTCGCTCGTTTCGATATCGCCGGCTAAGAGCTACGAGCACTGACACTTCCGAAAAAGAGGGACGCGTATCTTGAAAGAAGTTTACTTTCATCCTACGCCACGCCGTCAGGGACTTGCGACAGATCCCAAATTTGTCCTGAGAAGTTGCCTTTCGTAGAGGAATCCCCGCTTGGCCGGCCTCAAATCGCCAGATCGGCGCTTATTCAGGACTGATCCGGCCTGAGTAGTTCTTGTTGATTTGTGTGGATCGTACCAGCTCGCCAGCCGGAGCGTGGCTACTTGCGTCGCCGAAGTCCGGCGGTGTCCACCTATGCTCGTCGGCTGACCGTTCAGTCGTCTCCGCCTGGTAGCGCTCGCCGCACTTGTCAAGCAAACGCGTCAGCCAGTCGGCGGCCTCAAGCAACGTCGCTGTCGAGGCGCGCTACCGCTGCGTGACTTGCATACTCTCGCTGATTTCCAGCGTTGGCCAGCCTGTCTTATTCGCGTCAGTGGGAGTTGCGGTGATCGTGAATCGGTCGCTACCGATCACGATCGCGCTCAAGACATAACCGCGTTGCTCGGTGCCGCCCGGCAGTAGGTCTTCCCGACGGAGTTGCTCCAGCGTGGCGTACGTGCCATGCGTCACCAGATACTACCGCTCGGCCTGGCCGATCGCCAGCAGTCTCTGACGGAGGCCGACGACGTCGATCTGCTCCTGCGGCGGGCCCTCACCGGGACCACTACCGACGGATTGCTGAAGAACGAAATACCCGCCGCCGAGGGCGAGGACCAAACCAACGACGACACCGCCGATACGCATGAGGTTCTCCAAGCGCGACGTGGCTGGGCTTTGGAATTCCTCTTACTCTATCGCCGCCTGTCCGGCCGGCCGCCAGCCCAGACGTCGCCGTGGTGGCCACGCGCCGATTCGTGTTTCCGAACTCCAGGCTTTATACGCTCTTGATCAGCCTGACCTACCTCTTGGCGTTGGGGCTCCTCTCCGAAACCGCGTTGACTGAGGTCCTGACGGCGTTCGTTTCACGGTAGCGTAGAAGGACCTTCATCCTTGACCTGAACATCGGGGAGTGCAGGCTGGTCCAGGGACGGCAACTGCTTAAAATTGATCTGCGGCACAGTGAGCTGTCGCCCCGCTCGACGGCTGGTGCAAGTTTGCGCTGTTGGAGGTCTGTCTTGGGCCTCGCCCGGTATCTTAGGATCCTCGACGAGTGCGTGAGCCGCCTCCCGAATCGCTCCTGTCGCTTTGTTGGTAGCCGCGCGGGGTCGCCCAGGATTCCCCTTGACGAATTGCCCGTTGGCGTTCCTGGCAAATTTGGTCATATTCGCTCCGCGGAGCGTCCGTTACAAATTTGCGGGAGGCAAACGAGAGGATCTTGGCGCGAATGGGCTCGAAATCAGAGATCAGTAATGAGTGGTCGCCAAGTGTCGAGGAATCAGCTCCCGAGACAGATCCTGGCATCATCGCTGGCCACGGCGTTCGAGCGGGACAAACCCGCCGGAATCCTGTCCGACTTTCGCCTCGTCTTCATGGGGCATTGGCTCTGCGTCCTGACGCTGGGACAATCAGTTGTTTCTTGAGACCGAGCAAGACCGATCTGATGGTGGCGGGAGTGCCACTGCAACCAGGGTGGCTAATAGGCAGCGAATCGTCGTGAAGCAGGAACGAAAGCCTGTGCCCGGGCGACTTTCCGGCCATGTTGTCGAGTCGAGGTCGCTACGGTCGCGGAACCAGCTCTTACCAGGGAAGAGCGGCAAATGTTCCATCGCACGTCGCAGGCCTGGCACTCGGCGTTCAGCGACTACGATTTCCAGTACGGCACGCGAACCGCGAATCTCGTGGCGGTGGGCAGCTTCTCGGTGCAGCCCACGTCGAACCACCGCTTCGCCTGGCAGCTTGTTTCCCGGAAGAGCCTAAGCGACGATCAAGGACTCTTCGGTAGCGTCACATCTCCCCACGCGAGACTGGTGAACTGGTCGTTGGCGAACTGGACCGTGACGGGCATCGTGATGGTGTACTTGTCGTCGGGCCCATCGTACTTGCGGACGACGAGTTCGGCGGTCCGCTCCTGAATCCCGTAGGTTCCTTCACCCTTGCCTTGGGTATCCTGGAACACGAACGTCCCGTCTTCATGGAAGGTGAGCTTCGGTGTGCCACCCTCGGCCTGGTACTCGGTGTCGGTCCGGAGCCTACCGCCGCTCGCCAGGGCCGCCAGTTCAACGTCGACCGGCCGAGTGGCTCTCCGCGGCACAACGCTCACCCGCACTTGTGCGCCCTGATAGCCGTCCGCGGTGATCGTGAACGCGTACGTTCCCGACAACCGGATCATTAACGACCACCGCCCATTTCCGTCGCTGGTTGAGGTCAGCGTCGCCAGAGTCCTTCCAGACTCTTCCAGCTCGGCCAGGACCGTGGCACCCTCAATCGGGTTACCCCACTCGTCCGTCACTTGACCGCGGACTCGTCCCTGAGCCAGAATGTTGACCGTCAGCATCAACGAGAGCACAAAGACCATCGACACCACGATGACTACATGACGCCAGAGTTGATGCATCGGTGCCTTCTTTCACGAGTGGGCCGGCGGACATCAGTGGCGGTTCGCCGCTTGGTATCCGGCCGGCAGTCCGACCCCATCGCGTAGCCTACATCCAAATAAGCAGTTATGGCAACCGTGTGTTCCGGAAATTCTGGCTAGGTCCGCCTGCTGATCTGATTCCTCTTGCATCGTTCCTCTTGCATCGCCGCGCCAAAGATCACGTGGAGGGTGCGGGCCTCGCGCTCAAACCACTGCTCGCTGTCGTAGGGCGCCGGCGGGCACGATCGAGACCCGCGGCGCCAGGGAGGTGTACATCTCGGACGCCTCACCGTCTGAAGCTATTGACCTCGGACGTCCACGTTGACACCGGGCGTTGTCGAAACGATCTCAACTTCGTCGCCATCCTTTCCTAACCTAGTGTTGATGGCGATGGTGATCGAGGCCGGTCCCGGCCTCGCACTCGCCTTGGTCAGGGTTACGTTTGCGAACTCCGGCGACAACCGGTACCAAGCACCTGTAGCTGCGTCGACGACGACACCTAGTTAGTCCTGTGAGAGCGATATCGGCAACGAGGATATCTGTTCGCATGCTGCGCTGTAGTTCCAGCTGCTGGGATGTGTATCCCGGCGACGAGAACGTGAGCACGTATTCGTTCTTTCGTTCCAGATTCAACGTCGTCGGTGTTGTGTAGCCTATCGTCGGCGGGGCCGTGGTCACCGACGCACCTTCAGGGCTAGACATCGTCTGAATCGACTGTCGTGTGCCGCCAAAGATCACTCCACAGCCAAGCATGAACGGCATCAGAAGTAGGACGATTGCGGTTCTTGAGGCATTCCGCATGACACCGCTCCCTTCCCATGAGTCGGGATTTCCATTTTGGCCGCCCGGATCAAGACAGTGCCGGGGGGCAAAGCTACGGATCGTGGCGCTGATCATAGACACGGAAGGCCCCATGCGCAGGGTTCCTCTTGGCGTCCCTGATATGGGGTCCACAAGCGGGCGGGATTCCGCGTGAAAGGGGCTGGAGACGCCTCAGCGCGAATGGTAAGGTTGCGAGTAGGATCTCGGGCCCTCCGGCGCAAGGATTTCATTGCCGCCCGCTTGGCTTTGGCTTACTGCGAATACCGGCCGCGCCGCCAGCGCCCGCGACGAATCCGCTCTCGACCTTCGGCCGTCCGGGGTCCGGTACCGCGGATCGAGCTGTCGGTCGGACGCCATGGCGATGCCTATGACTGTGAGCATGATGGTGTTGCTGTCCGAGCAGGTCTGACCCCTGCGTATGAGTGACCTCGTGTCCTTGCGTTGATCTGTCGGCCTGGGGTCGGGCAGCACTCACCCAGATGCGGTTTGATCGGGTGGGCAGTGACCCAATAGGGGCCTGGCCGAAGCGACCCATCACAGTCCTGTCCGCCCGCTCGGTCAGACCATGTCGCCAGCCTGTGGAAGAGAGGTTTGCCGCATGTCGCACAGGAACGAGATCGTCGAGCTGCCGCGCACCGTCATCGTCGGAGTCGACACGCATAAACACATTCACGTGGCGGTGGCGCTCGATGCCCTTGGCGCCAGACTCGCCACCTGCAGTGCGTCGGCAGACCGCGCCGGCTACATGGAGCTCGTGGCGTGGGCGCGCGCCCTCGGCATCGTGGAGGCGTTCGGCATCGAAGGGACCGGCTCCTACGGTGTGGGCCTCGCGAGCTTCGTGCGCCGACACGCCATCCGCGTGGTCGAGGTCAGCCATTGCGACCGGCGAAAGCGACGCAACAACGGCAAGAGCGATACGATCGACGCCGAGACCGCCGCCCGCTCGGTGCTGTCGGGGATCGCGACAGCCATCCCGAAGACCGCCGACGGCGCCGCAGAGATGGTGCGCCAGATCAAAACCGCCCGAGATACCGCCGTAAAAGCCCGCAGTGCCGCCATCATCACGCTCAAGGCGCTGATCGTCAACGCCTCTGACGCACTCCGCGAATCACTCGACCCGCTGACGGACAAGAAACTCATCGACCGTTGCGCGGCGCTCGTACCCGGTGACATCCTCGACCCCACGGCCTCGGCGAAGCACTCGCTCCGGGCGCTCGCTAGGCGTTGGCTCACCCTGGCAGCGGAAATCCGGACACACGACGACGTCCTCGACGCGATCACGCACACAGCCGCACCGACACTCCGTGAAGCGTTTGGCATCGGTGCGGACTCCGCTGCCGAGATGATGATTGTCGCGGGTGACAACCCGACGCGGGTGCGTTCCGAGGCGGCCTTCGCGAAGCTCTGCGGCGCATGTCCGATTCCGGCATCGAGCGGGGTGACGCATCGGCATCGGCTCTTTCGTGGCGGCCACCGTCAAGCCAACGCGGCGATCTACCGCATCGTGACCGTCCGCATGCGCTGGCACCAGCCGACCCTCGACTATGTCGGGCGACGGACGGCCCAGGGCCTGACCAAGAAGGACATCATCCGCTGTCTGAAGCGCTTCGTCGCCCGCGAGATCTACAACGCCCTGATCGCAGACCACCGCTCCCGTGGGGCCCTCACCTCCGCTGCCTGACAAGTGGCAATGGAGCACTCTTGACACATAGGGGCTTCAACGCTCTCGCCGAGTCGGTGATTGGGCTCTTCAAGACGGAGGTGATTCGACGCCGAGGACCGTTGTGCGGAGTCTGGAGGCTGTGGAATTCGCGCCACTGGAGTGGGTCGACTGGTTCAAGACCCTGCGGTTGCTCGAGCCGATAGGCCACCTGCCTCCGGCCGAGTACGAGGCACGTTATAATCAGCAGGCCGCGGTGGCCTGAGTCACATGGTTCGCTCTCCGGAGATCCCGGTACGATTCAGCCCACGCCGCCCTGTTCGAACGTGGTGTTGACACAGGGCTGTCCTTGTGATTCCAATGAGAACCTTCCAATTTACGTTCAGCCATGAATCTTAGTTTAGGGAGAACATTATGAGAAACAGACACCCTGTTCTTGCCGCGATCGGACTGACTCTGCTCGCCTCCTGCCTAGCCCTTGCCCAGAACTCTCCGATGACCTTCTTTCTCACGAGCACAGGGCCCGGTAATGGGGCCGATTTGGATGGCTTGGCGGGAGCCGACGCGCACTGCCAGTCGCTGGCCGCTGCCGTGAAGGCCGGTGATCGTGCTTGGCGCGCGTACCTGAGTACTCAAGCTTCCGCAGGGCAGGCCGCGGTCAATGCTCGCGACCGCATCGGGCAGGGCCCGTGGTACAACGCCAACGGGGGCCTGGTGGGCCAGAACGTCGATGAACTACACAGCTATGGGCACAGGATTACGGGCAGGACTGCAGTGACCGAAAATGGCAGCACGATTCCCGGGTCAGGATTCAGCCCCAACCGGCACGATATCCTGACAGGTTCGCAGCCCGATGGCACTGCTTATTCGGGGAGCGAAGACATGACTTGCCAGAACTGGACGAGCAGCGACGCAGGAAAAGCTAGGGTCGGCCATCACGACCGTGCGGCCTGGAATTCAGCGCACGACAGCAGGGGCTGCGGCCAGGAGGCCTTGCGCAGCTCGGGCGGCGACGGTTTGTTTTACTGCTTTGCGATTAATTGAGATGCCTTGTTCCCTCTACCCAGACGCGCAGGTCACTCACCCCTGCGGTGATCCTGGGGGCACGGGTGCCCGATGACGGCGCGTAGGCCGCCGCCGCAGCCAGCATTGCAATGATCCGGAAGCGACCCCACCTTGGCCGAGCGCGGAGCTGCGCTGCGAAGTCAATTACGGGCATCCGACGGCACGCGCTCACTCCGGCAACGTGCCGTGACACCTAGGAACCGCACAAGGCTACGAGACTCACCCTACCTGACCACGCCACTACAACGCGATGCAGGGTGCACTTTCGTGCCATTGACCCGCTTGCCAAGTGCCTGAAAAATGGTTCTTCGGCAACGCTGGGGTCAATGGTCGTCCGACACGATCTGACGTTGCGGTGCCAGACACCTAGACGGAACCGAAGCAACTAGTGAAGATGCGCGACGCGGTTGGTTTCACCCTCATCGAGCTGCTGATCGTCGTCGCGGTGATCGGCATCATCGCCGCGATTGCGGTGCCCGGTCTGCTTCGCGCCCGCATGTCGGGCAACGAAGCGTCGGCCATCGGATCGATACGCACCATATAACAGTTCGCAGGCGACTTACTCATTAGACTTGCGCGATCAACGGTTATGCTGTGGCGCTGGCCGACCTCGCGAAACCGGCCCCGGGCAGCAATCGGGGCTTCATCAGCCCCGACCTCGCGGGCGACCCGTCGCGCAAGAGTGGTTACGACGTGACACTGGCGGCCAACGCCTCGCCCGGCGTCGTCGTGCAGCTGGCTGCGGCTAACACCTGCAACGCGGCGGGGAACGACGCGGTATCAAGCTACTTCTCCGCTGCAGTGCCGTTGGTCGTCGGATCGACCGGGCAACGCTCCGTCGCGACCAACGCGCGCGGTAGCATCTTCTTCGACAATACCGGCGCGGCCATCGCCAATCCGATCCCCGCGGGCACGGCCGTTCTCCAGGGAGCTGTGAGCCTCAGTACCTCGGGGAGGTCGGGAGGCGGGCCCTGATTGGTACTTGCAGGGGTAGTCTAAGGTCAGCCCCCGGTAGGCGAGCGCGAATGCCCGCTTGCGGAATTGCGGCACGCCGTAGTGGCTAGCGGTCAGGATGTCGGCGCAGTAGATGTTCCCAGAGTCGCCGAACTTAAGAGCAGCAGGAATAGTTAGATTAGCGGGAGGTAGCACGCGGCGACAACGCGAGAGTGGGCCGACCGAGGTGTCCAGTCGGTCGGCCCGAAATCACGCCGGTAGATCGACGGTTCGCTAGCGCCCTTCGGTCGTCGATCCACAGCCTGCATAACAGATCGTGGTCGGATCGGGGCCCTTACCCGCGGCGAAATTGCGCTCGTCTGCGCGGGCGCCGGCGAGCTGTCCCGCCAAGCCGTAATTCCCTTCATGACACCGAGGCTCAATATACGTCCGATTCAGCTCGTCGCTCTGTTTCGTCCACTCCACCCTGACGGTCCACGGCCTTGTCCAGGTCGTCGGATCCTCGATCGTCACTTGGTGCTCGAGCGTGTTCGCGTCGAGGCGCGTGAAGCGTTCGACTAGATGCAAGTTCTCACGGGATCCTCGAAAGTTCTTCTTTTGATTGAAATTGGTGACATCGACGACCAGCGTATTGCCTTCCCAGCGGCCGCGGGAGTCTCCCCACCACTGGCGGATCTGTGGAGGCAGATGCGGCGCATCGCTGATCGGAATGATTCGCTGGAATCCCCATCCCTGACCGATGTCGTAATAGATGGACACGGCACCTGGCGACTGAACGATACGCGGGTAGAAACCGGCGAAGCCGCTGGAGAACGCTGGAAGCCCGGTACCCAGACACCGCTCACCCAGGTTCTTGTCCTCGGGACCGTCAGAGCGATTGATGGCCCCCGACGTGCCCCCCCTCGCACCAGTCGCCACGTAGAAGGGAGGCGTCGTATCGCGCAACGGCGAGGGCGGCCCGTACGTGCCGCCCGAGCAGCCCACCAGTTTCATCTTGCAGATATCAGTGGGAGCCAGGAGGGCATTCTCGAAATCCATGACTGTCTGTCTGCGCTTCTTCGCTTCTTCAGTTTGCGGCGGAACTCGCCCATCGGGCGGATCGATGATCAGGGCCGTGCGCTTGCTGGACCGCAGCTGTGATCGGAACACGCTGTTGTACGCTCCGCCGACGTCCTGCGGAGTTCCCAGCGCCGCCCGCTTGTCGCCGATGGTCAGCTGAGACGGATCTCGAGCCTTGTCTATCGCGGCCCTCTCCTCGTCGGTGTAGAACTCCCTGTTTCCAAACTTCGGGTCTCGTTGGAGCGGCGTCCACTCCGGGTGGGTCCAGATACCCTGGAGGTCCGCCTCGCCCCACGGGGTCTGGGGCGGCGTGTACGTGGGGCTCTGGGCCGCGACGAAGACCGGCGCGAACGACACCGCCAGCACCGCCACCAGCGCACCCATGACTGCGAGAAACTGATTTTTCATCTGGCCCCCTCCTCTTGCCCTGTTCTCTTGCTCGTAATAGCCGCACTGCCCTGCACTCCACGCCACTCACGGGGTGGTTCTTCCCAGAGCAGGTGCTAGCCGGCCGCGCACCGGCGGGCTTTCGGCGGAGGTCGAACATCGGCTCGACCTGCTCAGCTAAGGTGCCCGGACAGCTTCCGCGGGGCCGAGAGCGCCAACGGGTAACCGGTGCAGACTCTTCTTCAGTCTACAGTTTACTACATCGGCACTGGTCCTGCACGCCCAGCCACTTCGAGGGGAGAGGTCTTGGTGGTGCCGAAAATTCGGCTTGGCCCCGATCTCTTGGTGGGGAAGCCTAGAAGATGGAAAGTTTACGCTGGGATCACGCGGCAATTCATCGGAATCTAACCTAGCCGCGTTGCCACAATGTTGCCACGATGGAGGCCGATTCCAGAGGATTCCAGAGGACACGCGAGGACGCCGCCGAAGCTGGAAGTTGGTGAGTCGCAAAGGCTTGTCGCCAGAAGTCTCACGCCATCACCACGTTAGAAAATCGCGCTAATAGGGTTCGATTCCCCTCCTCCGGCACTACCTAGCTCACTCCAACAGCTCGCCATCGCACGTTGAACCTCGAACGCCGAACGTGTTAATTACGTACATGCACGTCTCCATTACGGGGGATGTCCCTCTAGCTGTTGAAATTTAAAGCGGCGGCTCCCTGCTGGTCGTGATAGACGGCCGGTGGGAAAACCTGGGGCTGAAGCCCCCAGAAAGGAGCCGCCATGAAGAAGTTTGGCACAGGCGTTCGTGGGCGCCAATCAGCATTGCCGGCACCACGGCACCTTCCATTGGTCGACATCCTGGTCGATGCACAGGCCGAGCTCCAAGAGCTGGTCGTCGCGTCGGGCCTGAAGGTCCTCGCGGCGATGTTGGAAGCGGATCGCGTGGCCGTGTGCGGTCCGCGGTATGCGCATCAGCCCGCGCGGCGGGCGTCTCGGGCGGGCCATGCGCCCAGCGAAGTCGTGCTGGGGGGCCGCAAGGTCGCCCTGCGTCGGCCGCGGGTGCGGCGCGACGGGCAGGAGGTCGCGCTGCCATCCGTCCAGGCCTGTACGAACACGGATCCGCTCACCCGGCGCGTGGTCGAACAGATGCTCATCGGCGTGGCCACGCGCCAGTATGGCCGGAGTCTAGAACCGCTGGGGGCCGACGTCCGCACGCGGGGCACAAGCAAGAGTGCCGTGAGTCGGCGGTTTGTGGCGCAGACGCAGGCGCAACTCGATGCGTGGCGGGCAACGCCGCTCGACGACCTCGAGCTGGTGGCGCTACTGATCGATGGGGTCCACGTCGGCGGCCACTGCATCGTCGTGGCGCTGGGCCTCGATAAAACGGGCGCCAAACACCCGCTGGGCCTCTGGGAAGGGTCAGCGGAGAACACGACCGTGTGTCAGGGCTTGCTGACCAATCTGCAGAGCCGTGGGCTGCGGACCGACCGCAGTCTGCTCGTCATCCTCGATGGAGCGCAAGCGCTCCACACTGCGGTGATGCAGACCTTCGGCCCCGCAGCCCTGGTACAACGATGCCAGGTGCATAAACGGCGCAACGTGCTCGAGTATCTGCCCGAGGCCCAGCGTCCGTGGGTGAAGGCGACCCTCACGCGCGCCTATACGCACACCGACATCAAGGCGGCCCGGCGCTTGTTGCAGGACTTGGCCCGGCGGGTGGACGTCGATTATCCGAGTGCAGCCGCCAGCATACGGGAAGGGCTCGACGAGACGCTCACCGTAGTCGAGTTGCCGCTCTCGGAGCGGCTCCGCCGATCGCTGGCGACGACCAACGCCGTCGAGAGCCTCCTGAGCCGGACACGCCACGTGAAGCGGAACGTGAAACGCTGGCGCGGGGGTACGATGGTGCTCCGCTGGGTCGCTGCCGGTGTGCTGGAAGCGGCCAAAGGATTCCGGCGGGTGAAGGGGTGTAAGGACATGCCCGTGCTGGTCGCCGCGTTGCGAGCACGTGACGCTCAGCTGGGGCTCGATGAATCGTCGGGGATGGTTGCGTAGTCGTCACCCGAGCCGCCGCTGAATTTCAACAGCGGATGGGACAAGCCCCCATTACGTACTGCGTTCGTTGAAACTACCTGCCCAAGGTCTCCAGTCTGGCGGCCGAGATCAAGAAGCGGCTTCGCCTCGACGCCGAGCTCATCGAAGGGGCCAACGGTATCTTCGACGTCAAGGCGGAGGGTGAGTTGATCTTTTCGAAGTACGAGACGCAGCGGTTCCCTGAACATCAGGAGATCATCGACGCGCTGCAGCAACGAGCTTCCGCACACTGAGCCACTGCGATCTCACCTGCGCCAGCGCCCGTGCGCCGGTGTCGAGCAATGCCTCGGGCGGAACCCGACGCCTCTGCGGGTCGTCATCGTCACCTCTATTGCTTGACGCTACCCGTTGTGGACATCCTCCAGGAAGTCAATGCTGGCGGGATTTCGGTCCACTGACCGACTCGTGACGGTCGCGTGGAAGCCGGACGCATGACGGAGCGATCCTGCGAGGTCCGTTTCGATCTGTCGAAGTGCAACACATTGCGCCGAGCCGCTTAGCCATGCCCGGCGTGGTGGGACCGCCCGAGCCACCCGTGTCACCGGTCTGAGCGACGCGCTGGGCCCGGCTGGGCTCTCGAGCGAGCCGTCACAAGCGATTGCGCCGGCGACAAGAACGACCGTTGCCGTCAAGAACCAAGCCTTGGCAAGACGATGACTCATGAAGCTACCTCACAGAGTCCGGCTGAAGCCAGGAACGCGCGCAGCGGGAAAATCCGGTTATAGGAAAGCAAGAGGTGTTCCTGGGCCAAACGTTCGGCCAACTGCGGCCAACGCTGTGGTTGCGTGCAAGAAGCCCACGAGCCACCGTGCAGGAAACACGCAGGCCTAGCAGTCCGTGGTGAAAGTCGGGCGCTGCACCGAGACGAGCGAGGCGCCTCGCGGGCAAGGCGCGACGACCGAGAATACCGCCTGTATTTGATGGAGGAGCAACGCAGGCCACGAGGATGCATCGCTCGTCGAATGCAGACGGACTTTCACCATGATGGTATGGACTCCTCCCGGTTCCGATGCGGCATGATGTGCCGCATCAGCTGATGCCCATCAGCCACAACCAGGAGGAAACCGAAATGGATGCTACGACAGTGGCCGTTGACCTGGCAAAGTCCGTGTTCGAGCTGGCGATCGCCAATGCCCGGTGGCGCGTGTGGTCGCGCCAGCGACTCAACCGCGCACGGTTCGCCCGCTTTCTCGCGCAGACGCCGCCGACCCATGTGGTGATGGAGGCGTGTGGCACCGCCCACTACTGGGGGCGGGTTGCCCAGCAACACGGCCATCGCGTCACCCTCGTGCCCCCGGCGTACGTGCGGCCCTACGTGCGGCGCAACAAGACGGACCGGGCGGATGCGGAGGCGATCCGGTCGGGCGAGATACCCCGTGTCCCGGTGAAGCGGGTCGAGCAGCAAGCGCTCGTGGCGCTGCACCGGGTGCGCGAGCAGTGGATGACGACGCGGACGGCGCGCATCAATGTGTTACGCGGGCTCTTGCGGGAACAGGGGCTGCTGCTGCCGGCGGGGGCCTGTGCGGCGCTGCGGGCCTTGCCTGTGCTGCTCGACGAGGCGGCCACCGTGTTGCCGAGGCATCTGCGGCAGGTGCTCACGAGCGTCCACGAGGAAGTGCGGGCGATTGAGGCTCGGATTGCCGGCCTGGAACGGGAATTGCGCCCTGGCCGACGCCGACCCCGTCGTGATGCGACTGCGGACGATTCCCGGGATTGGGCTGTTGACCGCCACGGCCCTCGTCGGCACCGTCGGGCACATCCACGCATTCCGGCGCGCGCGCCAGTTTGCCAGCTGGCTCGGCCTGACGCCGCGCGAGTACTCGAGTGGGCAGCGGCGGCGCCTCGGGGGGATCAGTAAACGCGGGGACGTGTATCTCCGGTGCTTGCTCACCCACGGCGCGCGCGCGGTGCTCGCGTCGGCCCACCGGCGCCGGGCGGCCCAGCAGCCCCTCACGCGTCTGCACCACTGGGCGATGACGGTGCACGCGCGGCGCGGCTACAACAAAGCCACGATTGCCGTGGCGAACAAACTCGGCCGACTCGTTTGGGCGGTTTGGCACAAGGATGTGCCCTGCGCACTGCCGGACGCGGCGTAACCCGAGCTACACCTCCACGCGAGATGCTGAGCGAGTGACCCTGACATGGCCCTTCGGTCCGACCGACACCGCATCAGGCCGATAGCAGCCCTGGCGCTCGACGCCGGCACCACGATTGGCCCGCGGTGCGCGACTATCCATGTTGGCCAGGAGGCAAAGGCTCTCCACGGACAGGCCGGATATACGACCGCAACCGACGCGAAGGACCGACCGTCACGACCCACTCGCTTGATCACCGGGAGGAGTCCATATACGGACTGCTAGGGTTGACGTAACGATTTCGGTGCGCATACGCGGCGCCCATCCCACCAGAGTCGATCAGCGCGGTGGCTTCGTGCGGGCCGAGGCGTGTGCCAAGAGTGAGAGGCATGGTTAGGGCACCGGCACCTGTGCCGTCAGTTCTTCAAACTAGTTCTCGATGAGGATTATCTGTGCGGCGGTGGACGTGTCGTCGGTCGCGCCGCCCGCCTTGATCAACCGTTGACCATCACGCGACACATCGTAGGCGCGACCGTTCACCTCGGCGTCGATGTGGGAGCCCTCGAACACCACCCTCCGGCCGCCCGGGGCTGAACGTGGGCTGCGTCTGGAGGGGCACCGCCAGCAGCGCGGGGTCGTTGCGGAAGAACAGCTCGCGCCCGTCGGGCGAGAGCGCCACGTCTTGCTCGGAAAACTCCGTGGCGACCAAGGACTCGGACGGAGGAGCTTACGGAAGTCGACGAGGAAAAGTCTACCCGCAAGCAGAGGGAGACGCTCGAAAATTTCGCCAAGCGGTGTCGTCCTCCACATTCAGAACTCGACCGTCGCCACGTTCGAGCAGACTCAGCCCCTGCCTCGCACACTTGATACGAGTAGGAACCTCCACCCCTGCTGTCAATGTTGTCGGTATTCGGTATAGAGAGTCACGCTGATATTCGTTGCGACCGGCGTCGGATCGCCATCACGGAAAATGTGAACGATGACAAGTGCTGGACTACTCCGGCTGAGGTCAGCCCACGACAGGAAGCGGGATTTCGGGGGTTTCCAGAGTGACATGCCGGTCCATTCGAGGCGCCGACCAGTGGCAGCTGGTCGGCAGCAAGTGCCAGAAGGGATGGGGGCTCCGTACCCCGAAGGAGAGGATCTCGGACGCGTGCCGATGACGGTGGGCAAGACCGGCGAGCCCGTCGAGCAGTTGACGATCTCGATCGATGACAGCGCGGCCGGCGCGACGCTGCGCATCGAGTGGGGCACCACGAGCGCCAGCGTGCCATTCACGGTCGCCAGCTAGCGCGATCGACAGGGCGAAGCGTCGGTAACGACTGCGAAAACTCGAGTCCGGCTCCGCGAACCGGCGCACGGCGCCTGGAAGCGCGGCATCCGGATCGGCAGCATCAAGGATGGCAAGGTCATCGCGTCCAGTGAAGGCGTCACCTTCTCGATTGACACTCGAAGGTTGACTGCTCCGGATCGGGAGCGGTCATGCGGCGGGACGTGGTTCCCTGAAGAGCTCGTGCAAGTGTCCCAACGCAGAGTGAATGGCGCCGATATCCCACTGCGTAGCCTCTGGCCCGATTGCAATAGACGGATAACTGAGGTGTGCAATCTCAGTTCGGACTCGATCTCGTACGCGCTCGAGTGGCCTCTGGAAAACAGAAATGCAACAACGCGCGCGAGTGGATCGTGAATGACTCAGGGAGCGCGTTTCTCTTCGGCTGTCATCGTGCGCGAGCTTCACGAGCAGCTCCGCCGTTATCGTTCAGATCCTCACTTCCAGATCCTCACTTCGCGGTTGAGGTCCTGCTGCAGCCTGTAGCTCTCGCGTGGTTCGCGCCCGCAGGCCCTCCTCCCAAGAGACAGCTTCTGCGTGCGCTGCGGCTTCTGCGGTATGCGTCGTTCATGTGGTACTGATTCATCGAAGACGCTCCGCTACTGTCGCGCGACCGGCTCCAGGCGCACGATCGATGTCGCCGCCCCGTCGCGATCCTCGAGCGCGAGATAGATGAAGCCGTCGGGGCCCTGGCGCACGTCGCGCACGCGGCCGAGGTCGTGCGCGATGGTTTCATGTCTCACGACCCGGCCGTCCTGCTTGGCGAGGCGCGACACCTGTTGATACGACATCCCTCCCGCGAAGAAGCTGCCGCGCCACTCCGGAAACTTGTCGCCGCTGTAGATCAGCAGTCCGGACGTTCCGATCGACGGTACCCAGACGTGCACGGGCGCTTCCATGCCTTCTCGATGCGTTCCCTCGTGGATCGCGGAGCCGGTCCGGTAGTTCACGCCGAAGCCGATGACCGGCCAGCCGTAGTTCGCGCCCTCGCGAATGAGGTTCAGTTCGTCACCGCCCTGCGGTCCGTGCTCGGTGAGCCAAAGCTCGCCGGTGTCGGGATGAAATGCAAGACCCTGCGCGTTGCGATGGCCGTAGCTCCAGATTTCCGGCCGCGCGTTCGCCTGGCCGACAAACGGATTGTCGTCTGGCACGCGCCCATCGTCGTGCAGACGGATGGTCGTGCCGTGATGGTTAGATAGATCCTGGGCCGGATGCTTCTCGAGGTCGCCCGTCGACGGCACCTGGCGATCACCCACCGTAAAGAACAAATAGCCGTTCCGATCGAAGGCCAGCCGCGATCCGTAATGGCCGCGCCCCTTCGATGCCGCCACGAATAGCTCCTGCACGTCGGTGAGGCGATCGTGCTCGAAGCGGCCGCGCACCACGGCGGTGGTCGCCGCCTTGCCCGTGCTGTCGGGTTTTGAGTAGCTGATGTAGAGCAGCCGGCTCGACGTGAACTCGGGGTGCAGGACGACGTCGAGCAATCCGCCCTGGCCTTCGGCGAACACCGGCGGCAGGCCGGCGACGAAGTCAGGCAGCAGGTTGCCGTCTCTCACAATTCGAAGCCGGCCTGGCCGTTCAGAGACCAACAGGTCGCCGCCAGGCAGAAACGCGATCGACCACGGGTTGACGAGGCCGTCCGCGACGGTGACAACCCGAAAGTCGTGCAGGGCGGACCTAAGAACGGGGCCTTGCACGGCAACGGGCTGACCGCACGACAGCCATTGTCCGGACAGCGCCACCAGCAACGCGAGTCGCGTGCTTTTCATGTCGGACATTATTGCGTGCCCGCGTGGCGTGTTCAAGTATTCCCGGATGCGTGGCGGGTGTAGACATTACGGACCTTACGGTCTACCGCATCTTGTGCCGCCACTGGCTGCGATGCCTGCCGAATCGGGTCGGTCGGCGGGCGGTCCATACCCAGCCGGGCCCTTCGCATGTATCAGCGCATACGCAGCCGACCGCGATCGCTTTCTATGGACCACGTCCTCGCCAAATTCCCCTTCCGCATCCACACGGTCGGCACCGACCGTGGCCACGAGTTCCAGGCCGTGTCTTACTGGCGCTTGGCTGACCAGGGCATCCGCCACGTCTACATCAAGCCACGCACCTCGCAGTTGAACGGCAAGGTCGAGCGCTCCCAGCGCACCGACCAGTAGGAGCTCTATCAGCTACTCAGCTACGAGGGGGACGTCGATCTGGAGCAACGCCTCGTGGAGTGGGAGCACTTCTACAACTACCATCGCCTACCATCGCCTGCACGGGGCGTTCGCGGGCCGAACCCCGTCCGAAGCGCTGCGAGAACGGTGACAGTAAGAGCGGCGACTGTCCTACGAGATCCGTTACGTCACAGGCTTCGGGCACTCTAACCGAACTCACGAACGGCAGTCCACATTGCTGTGAGACCGCCGTGCACACCGAGCACGCCGACTGTTATGATGCCGGGATGGCGCTCGACGAACGCGATTTCTTCAACAGCCGCGACGAAACGCGCGCGGATCGTCTGACCTGTCCGCGCTGCAGGCGCGCAAACGACTATCAGATGCGGTGGATCGTGCGCACCCGCAAGGAGCGGATCCCGCCCGGCGCCGACGAGCGCGACCGGGCGCTGTTCGCCAAGCTGCGCGACTACATGATTCGTGTCGACGATTCGGTGACCTGCAAGACGTGCGGCAAGAAGTTCGACATCCCGTCTCAGCACTCTCTGGTGTTCATTCAGCAGGGAGGATGAGGTGAGATTGAAGGACTTGAGGATGTAGGAAGGATTTCAGGACTCAAGATGCGTTTCAGTACACGTAAGGGACGACACGCCACTTCACCTGTCGCTTGTGGCGCGCATACGCCTCGCCGAACGTGCGCTCGATCGAGCGTTCCTCCCAGGGAATCGCGACGACCAGATACAGCGACGTCATCGCGGCGAAAAGAACCCGATCACCGGTCATCCGCGCCGTACCAAACACAAGCAAGATCCATCCCAGGTAGAGTGGATGCCGCACGAAGCGGTACGGGCCTCCGATTTGCAGTTCTGAGGGCGCGGCGTTTCGCCGAACGCCTGCCAGATCGAGCACATCGATCGCCCAAAGGGCCCACGTGATGAGCCAGACGCCGGAGACCTGAACAGCCGCATGAACGACCGCTTTCCAACCAGTGCTGTGAAATACAAGCCCCCCGATCGGCTGCCAGCACAGGACGACCACGAGCAGGAGCAGGCTGGCGATCCAGACGTAAGCGGATCGAATCAAGCGGTCGGGAATCTGTCCCGCGAGCCACGCTTTGACGCGCTCGCGGGCGAAGAGGCTGTGATGGGCGGCGAAGACGCCGAACAGGAGCGTGTCGGTCGCAGCCGCTTGCCAGGATCTGCCGGGGTCGAAAGCGCCGCCGTGGCCCCAGGCAATTTCGTACGCGACGCCGACCGCGGCGATCGACGCCACGAAGAAGGCGGCGCCCAACCACACCAATACACGTTCGAATCTGGTCATTGACTCAATAGGATATGGTAGTTATGCGTCACACTGGCGGCCCGCGCGTCGTCATCTCCGGGATTGGTGCCGTGTCGCCCTTCGGGGTCGGGCGGCATCGCTTCTGGGATTCCGTCAGCCGCGGATGCAGCGCGACCCGCGCGATTGCCGACTTCGATGCGAGCGAATTCGCCTGCCGTGTTGCGGCGCCGGTGCCGGGCGTGACGATCGACGACGCGTTGTCGATTGAGGGCGACGACCTGTGGGATTCGGGCT
The DNA here is from genome assembly GCA_965197865.1 of Vicinamibacterales bacterium. Classification (GTDB taxonomy): domain Bacteria; phylum Acidobacteriota; class Vicinamibacteria; order Vicinamibacterales; family CAVVIG01; genus CBDANZ01. The sequence continues at coordinate 441,384 of CBDANZ010000003.1, read as the reverse complement.
ATCGTGCGGATCCGAAGCGATACTCGCGCGCCGCACTGGTTGCGGTGATTGCCGCGCGCGAAGCCTGGCGCGATGCTGGCCTAGCGCTCGGCGAGCGGGATGCAGGGGTCATCATCGGCAGCGGCGGCGGCGGCATCGATGTCGGCGAGCGGCAGTACTATGAATTCTTCGTCGAGCGCGGACGCAAGGTCACACCCTACGCGATTCCTATTTCGATTGTCGGCATGTTGTCGAGCGAGATTTCTATCTCGCTGCGACTACACGGGATCAGCCATGTGCTGTCGTGCGGCTGCACGAGCTCGACCGACGCCATTGGCTACGCGGCGGCGCTCGTTCGGTCGGGGGAAGCCGAGGTGCTCCTTTCTGGCGGCGCCGATGCGTGCGTCACGCCCGGCATGATGTTCGGCTTCTCGCGGATGCGCGTTGTCTCGACGGCGTACAACGAGCGCCCGGCGTGGGCGTCGCGGCCGTTCGACCGCGGGCGCGATGGGTTCGTGCTCGGCGAGGGCGCGTGGATGGTGGTCGTCGAGCGGGAAGATCGGGCGCGCGCCAGGGGCGCGCCGATCTACGCGTCGATTGACGGGTACGGCTCGACCTGCGATGCATATCACCGCGTGCAGCTGGCGCCAGACGGCGAGCAAATCGTTCGAGCAATCTCGCTGGCCATCGAGAAATCGGGTTACGCGCGCGAACAGATCGGGTATGTGAGCTACCACGGGACGTCGACAGTGCTCAACGATGCGGTCGAATCCCGGTCGATCCGTGAGGCGTTTGGCGACCACGCCGATCGGCTGCCAGGATCGTCGGTGAAGTCGATGATTGGTCATCCGCAGGGCGCCAGCGGTGCGGCCGGCATCGTGACCGCCGCGCTGGCCATGGCGAACGAGTTCCTGCCGCCGACCATCAACCAGTCAGATCCGGATCCGGCGTGCGATCTCGATTACGTGCCCAATCACGGCCGGCCGTCGCACGTCCAGGCGGCGCTCTGCAACTGCTTCGGGTTTGGATCGAAGAACAGCGCCATCGTCATTGGTGCGGTACGGTAGGTGGCGGTACGGCAAGTGCTAGATGTTCTTGCCGTAGGAGCGGGACCGGCGGGCAGTATCGCCGCCACCGTCCTTGCGCGCGCGGGCGCGCGCGTCCACATCGTCGATCGCGCGATCTTTCCACGCGACAAGCTGTGCGGCGACACCATCAACCCGGGCACCCTGGCGCTCCTTCGCCGCCTGGGGTTGTCGGCAGGGGTCGAAGAGCGCGCGGTTCGGATCGACGGCATGCTCGTCACCGGTGAAGGCGGCGTGGCGATCGACGGCCGGTATCCCCACAATCGTTACGGCCTAGCTCTGAGCCGACGGGATTTCGATTGGATGCTTCTACAGCAGGCTCTCGCAGCGGGCGCGTCGTTCGACTCCGGGGTTGTCGCTCGCGAGGCGCTCGTGGGCGACCGACGCGGCCGAACGGTGGTCGAAGGCGTCACCATTGGTGTCAATGGTTCGTCTCGTCCGCTGCGCGCTCGCGTGGTGATCGCCGCAGATGGACGACATTCCTCGCTCGCGTTCGGGCTCCGCCTGTCGCGCCATCCGGCGCGCCACAGGCGCTGGGCGATCGGCGCCTACTTCGAAGGGTGCAAGGCCTTCGGGTCGGTGGGAGAGATGCACATCCGAGGCGGACGGTACATCGGTGTTGCGCAGGTCGCCGACGGGTTGACCAACGTGTGCCTGGTGAAGCCGTCGAGCGGCGGCGACCACGATCTGCGAGACCCGGCCGCGCTCTTGCGGCGCGAGATCGGGGCGGAGCCTCTGCTGCGCGATCGGCTTGGAGGACGCGAAGCGGTACGGCCGCCCGTCATGCTCGGACCCCTCGCCGTCGAGGTTGCCCACGACATGATCGACGGTCTCATCCTGGCGGGCGACGCCGCCGGCTTCATCGATCCGCTGACCGGAGACGGCTTGCGGTTCGCGATCCGGGGCGGTGAGTTGGCGGCCGTGGCGGCGCTTGAATCGCTCGAGCACGGGTGGGCCGACGTCCACGTGCGGCTGGCGGCGGCGCGGCGGAAAGAATTCGCCGCCAAGTGGCGGTTCAACCGCGCACTGCGCGCGTTGGTCGCGTCGCCAGGGGCGGTTCGCGCGGCTGCAACGGGCGCGCGTCTTCTGCCCGAGCTCGTACGCGCGCTCATCGCGCGGGCCGGCGACTGCGACCTGGCTCAGACCTGACAGAAGTGGTGATATTCGTGCTGGTGTTCGGCTTCATGCTCGTCGAGGCGCGGCGTGCGGCGCGCAACGAGCGGGCGCAGCGCGCCGACGGCGGCGTCGAACCAGACGACGACGTGTATGGCGCCATGCAGGTCGCATATCCGGCTGTGTTTATGGCGATGATCGCCGAAGGCGCTGTGCGGGGAGCCACGCCCCCCGTGTTTGTCGCGGTCGGTGCGACCCTCTTCGTGCTCGCGAAATCGCTGAAGTGGTGGGCGATCCGATCGCTCGGTCCATTCTGGACGTTTCGTGTCATCGTCGTACCTGGCTCCCGGCTCGTCGAGTCCGGTCCGTACAGGTGGATGCGTCATCCGAATTACGTCGCGGTCGTCGGGGAATTGGTCGCCGTGGCGCTGATGACGGGCGCGCGTCTGTTCGGACCTCTCGCGACGGGATTGTTTGGGATCCTGATGCTGAAGCGAATTGCCGCGGAGAACCGTGCGTTGTTGGCGAGCCGACGGCGCGATTGAAACGCCCCGGGATCGCACGAGCGGGTCCGGCCCCTCCAGATATAATACAAATCAACATGATGCGCCTGCTCCGTCGCGGCCCGGCGCGCACAGACTCAGCTTTTGAGATCTCACGTCTCGCCCCCGCCCTCGGACTTGCGATCGTGCTCGTCCTTCTCGCCCTGCTTCCCGGTGCGATCGCACAGTCGTCGCGCCGGTCGGCGACAGGCTTGCAGGCCGCCACGCGCGCCTTGCTCGAAGGACGCTACGACGAGGTTGCGTCGCTCACGAGCCAACTCGATCAACAAGACCCGGCCGTGGTCACGGTGAACGCACGCGCCATGATTGCCCGAGGCCGGTACCCGGAAGCGGAGGCGGCGCTGCGACCGGCCGCGGCACGCGCGCCGTCGAGTGAGCCGGCGCTGGAGCTCGGACTGCTGCTCCAGATGCTGGGCCGCTCGGACGGGGCGGCGGTGCTTGCGCGCGTAGCCGTGAGGGCGTCGGTGGCCTCCGATGCCGCCGAACTGGCGCGAGCCGGGCGCGCTCTCTACGTGCTCGGTCGAGTGGAGGACGCCCACGCCGCGTATCGGGATGCCGCTGCCGCCGCGCCTCGCGACGCGGCCATCAACACAGCCTGGGGCGAGCTCTTCCTCGACAAGCAGCAGAAAGCGGAGGCGGTGAAGTCGTTCCAGATGGTCCTCAAGGACGCTCCGAGCTACGTGCCGGCCATGCTGGGTCTTGCGCGAGCGCTCGTGGACGACAATCCGCCGGCGGCTATCGCCATCGCCAGGAAAGCTCTCGAGGTCAACCCATCCGACGTCGGCACGCACGTGTTTCTGGCGGGCCAGGCCGCCGACGCCGGCGCGCGCGACGAGGCGCGGCAGTTATTGCAGAAGGCGCTCTCGGTCAACCCGTCGAGTCTCGAGGCGCACGCGCTGCTCGCGGGGCTGGCCTACGTTGAGGACAAACAATCCGAATTTGAGGCCCAAGTCGCCGAGACTCTGGCGATTGCGCCAACCTACGCAGAGGTCTACCGGGTTGCCGGCGAGCTCGCCGCGCACAACTACCGGTTCGACGAGGCGGTGACGCTCGTCCGCCGCGCGCTCGCGCTTGATCCGCGCAACCAGCGCGCACTCGCGGACCTCGGCGTCCACCTGCTTCGGACCGGCGACGAACCGGGCGCGCGCAAGGCGTTGGAGGCGTCCTTCGCGCTCAATGGCTACGACGTCGTCACGTTCAACCTGCTCCAGATGATGGACACGCTCGACACGTTCGTCACGGTGAAGGACGGCGACATCGTGCTGCGCCTGCACAAGGATGAGGCGCCGGTGCTGGAGCACTACGCGCTGTCGCTCGCTAAGCAGGCGCTCGGGATCTTGTCCAAGCGGTATCAGTTCACACCGCAGGGGCCGATTCTCATCGAGATCTTCCCGAAACACGACGACTTCGCGGTACGCAACGTCGGGCTGCCGGGCATGATCGGCGCGCTCGGCGCCTGCTTCGGCCGCGTGGTGACGATGGATTCGCCCAGAGCCCGACCGGGTGAGTTCCAGTGGGAAGCGACCCTCTGGCATGAACTGGCCCACGTGGTCACGCTCCAGATGTCGGACCAGCGGGTGCCGCGCTGGCTCACCGAGGGCATCTCGGTCTACGAGGAAACGCTACAGCGTCGCGAATGGGGCCGCGGCATGGACCTCGCCTTCGCCGCCCTGCTGAACCGCGGCGAAACGATCAAGCTCAGCGACCTGAACGCCTCGTTCCAGAACCCGCAAACCATCTCGCTCGCGTACTACGAGGCCTCGTTGCTCGTCGAGCACCTCGTCGCGACTTTCGGCGATGAGGGACTGCACCGGTTGCTTCGTGCCTATGGGCAGGGGCTGGATACGGATGCGGCGTTGAAGGCTGCGCTGAACAGCGACTTCGACCGGATCCAGGTGGACTTCGATCGAACCCTCGAGCGTCGGTTCGGCGCGCTGCAGGCGACGCTCAAAGCGCCCGTGGCGGCCGCCGACCTCCGGCGGCTGCCTCTCGACGCGCTGCGCGCGCTGGCCGCCACCAACCCGCAGAGCTACCCGGTGCAGCTGGTCCTCGGCCACGCGCTTCGCAGGGGCGACGAGCTCGACGAGGCGCTGGAAGCTTTCGAGCGGGCGGCCCAGCTCGCGCCGATGGCGACCGGCGATGACAGCCCGAACCTTCAGATCGCCCAAATCGCGATCGAGCGTAAGGATTCGGCGCGAGTCATCTCGGCGCTTCAGGCCGTGCTTGCGGCCGATTTCAACAACATCAAGGCGGCGCGTGAGCTCGCCAGAGTGATGAAAGTTTCCGGCGTGGCGGATCCGGCGCGCACGCGTCCCGTCTACGAACGAATCGTCGCCATCGATCCGTTCGATGCCGACGCGCACGCCACTCTTGGCCGTCTCGCCATGCAGCGCGACGATGCGGAAGCGGCGATCCGCGAGTTCCGGGCGGTAGTGGCGCTCGGGCCTGTGGATCAGGCATTGGCCCACACGGATCTGGCCGAGAGTTATTTCAGGAGTGGGAGGCGTGCCGAAGCGCGGAAACAGACGCTCGCGGCGCTCGAGATTGCGCCGAGCTACCAACGTGCGCAGGAGCTGCTGTTGAAGCTGGCGGAGACGCGACCGTGACCCCCCGTCACGCGCTCGCGGGGAAGGTCCGCCTGAACGCCGTGCTCCTGGCAGCGGCATTTGTCGGCGTGCCCGCCCCTGTGCTGCAGCCGCGCGTGGACGCCCAGCTTTCGAGCGCTGGCGACGATCGGTTCGCCGGCCTGCAGTGGCGTGGTTCGTGCAGATCAAGTACCACTACCACACCGAAGGAACCGGCCTCGCTCAGGACTTCTACGGCGAACCTTGGTACATCGATGCGCCGGCCGCCGAGCAGAACCTGTCGCGGCGGCTGAAAACGGTCACTGCGATCCAGGTCGAGGACCCGATCGTCCTTTCGCTCGACGACCCGAGGCTCTTCACCTATCCGTGGCTTTGCCTTTTAAGGGCTCCCTGCCCATAAAACCGTCAGCCTGCCCAATAACCCTCATCGACCGGCTCGCTTGGCGTGATCTGCCGTAGGCCAAGGCGCGCGATCCTTCACCTGCCGCTTCATCATGCGGATGGCCGTTCGCAGTCTTGCGCGCTCGCGCTCGACCTTTGACACCCTCGCCTCGGCGTCTCGAATGGCCAGAATCCACATGTTTCCGTCATTTTTCTGTGTTTGTGGCTTAGTGTTTGGCATACTTGTTGGCGTGTGGTAGCCTATCTCTGTTGGCATGACTGAAAAAACCTATCGGCAAGCATTCGAGCAGGCGAAGAAGGATCTCACCGACGCCATGGCCCGCAAGACGAAAGCTGCGTCCCAGGCAAGAACGGCAGACGAAGAATCGATTCAGTTGCGCAGGGCTGTGACCGCGCTGGCGATGCTCTGCGGCGAGAACGTTGAGGACTCGATGGGCCTGACTGAGGCCGTCCGAACCGCGGCCCCAAGCAAACACTATTGGACCCTGAAGACATTCAAGGAGCAGGTTGAATGGCTGGGTGTGTCGCTTGGCGACTTGAAGAACCCGGATGCTTCGGTGTTGTCGGTTCTGAATCGGCTGGTGGCCGCCAAAGAGTTTATAACGACGACCGGGAGGATGGGGACTCCGCCAGTCGACGTCAAGATTTGGCGAAAGGTTTCCAGTAGACCGACAGGGGTAACAACGGACGACGATATTCAGTTCGACGGCGATATTCCGTTCTAGGAAGGAGAAAAAAAGCGGCGGGGTGCCAGAGAGGTCTATTGGAGTCGTCTTAAAAACGACCGAACGTGCTAGCACACGTTCCAAGGGTCCGAATCCCTTCCCCGCCGCCAACCGAACTATCGTGCATTTCGCTGTCCGGCTGCAACCTAGGCGGGAGTCACGGCCCTGGCAACGCTCCGGCAGCACGAAGCGCCGTTTGTCTGAGCCACTGCGATAGCTCAAGTCCAGCGCGCGCCGCAGCGTCCTCAAGGGCGCGCTTCTGCTCTGTGGTAACGCGCATCCTGACGACATCGCCCTTAACCACCTTGGCAGGGCTCTTCTTTGGAGATTTCGCCATTGTTCACACTGTAACCCTATTGTGGCTACATTGCAACTACAAAATACTTGTTGACAGAGTAGTAACAATGTAGCTACAATGTGGCTATGTTGAATGACGCCACGGACGGACGCAGGCAGCGGGGGCTGACACTGGCGGCGACGGCGCGGATCATCCGCAAGGGTATGGCGACCTTCTCGGTGCCCTCGCAGACGGTCAACGTCACGCGCTACACCGTCGTGCAGGAGAACAGCGAGCAGTTCATTTGCAACTGCCCTGATTACGAACTGCGCGGGCAGACCTGCAAGCACGGCTACGCGGTCGAGTTCTATTTGAGGCGGGAGACGACGCCAGATGGCACGATGGTTGAGACTCGTGCGGCCCGCGTGACCTACCCGCAGGACTGGCCCGCCTACAACCGGGCGCAGATGACGGAGAAGTCGCAGTTCTGCGCGCTGCTCCGCGATCTCGTGGCCGATGTGCCGTCGCCTGAATACAAACGGGGTCGGCCATCGCTGCCACTCAGCGACATGATCTTTTCGGCGACATACAAGGTCTACTCCACGGTCAGCGGCCGTCGATTTATGACTGACCTCCGGGCGGCTGCCGACAACGGCATGATCAACGCCGTGCCGCACTACAACAGCATCTTCAATACGCTGGACAATGAATCGCTCACGCCAGTCCTGCAAAAGCTGATTGCACGCGCCGCGCTGCCGCTCAAGGCCCTGGAAACCGACTTCGCCGTGGATTCGACCGGCTTCGGCACACAGAGCTTCTACCGGCATTTCAGCGCGAAATACGGGCGGGACATGGAGCGTCGGCGCTTCCTGAAAGTCCACGCCTCGGTCGGCACACGAACGAACGTCATCACGGCTGTGGTCGTCACCGACGAACACACGGGCGACTCGCCGATGCTGGCCCCACTCGTGACCGAGACAGCGGGCAACTTCAACGTTGAGCGCGTCAGCGCCGACAAAGCGTACGGCTCGCTCTTTAACCTTGACCTGATCGAGTCGCTGGGTGCGACACCGTTCGTGCCGTTCAAGTCGAGCACCGTCTTCGGGAAGTCGGCGACATGGAATCGCCTGTTCCATTTCTTTCAGTTTCAGCGGGACGAATTCCTCGCGCACTACCACAAGCGGTCGAACGTCGAATCGACCTTCTCTGCGATCAAGCGGAAGTTCGGCGACACGATCCGCAGCAAGTCGCCTGTGGCGCAGCGGAACGAAGCCCTGCTGAGGGTGCTCTGTCATAACCTCGTCTGCGTAATCCACGAAATCACCGCGTCTGGGGCGACTGCGACGTTTCCGGCACTGAGCGCGTGCTGCCCAGAAAAGACCGCGCCTGCCCAACAAGCACTGGTTTTGGAGTAGTTCGTAGGCAAAGCCCCTATCCGTGGATCTACATTGTCGAGCCCGGCAACTTGAAGCTCACCGACAGCGATGTTGTGACCCTACGCGAATTTCTGCTGCGCGGCGGGATCGCGATGTTCGACGACTTCCACGGGCCGATCGAATGGGACAACCTCGCCTCCGAGATGAAGCGCGTGTTCCCGGCTCGCGAGATCGTGGATTTTCCAAAGGACCATCCCGTCTTCAGCTGCTTCTACAAGTTGGATGGCTACCCGCAGGTGCCGGGCCTCGGGTCGTTCATGGCCCAGCGGACGTGGGAGAAGGGCGGCTACGTGGCGCACCTTCGCACCATCTTCGACGACCAGGGGCGGCCGATGCTCTTCATCAACTGGAACACCGATATGGGCGACGGCGTGGAGTGGTCGAATGTCGAGGAGTATCCCGGCTACATCAAGTACACGTCGCTGGCGTACCGCATGATGATCAACGAGATCATTTACGCGCTGACGCACTAAGTGAGGCTAGAAGTCAGAAGGACTTTTTCTTCTAGCTTTCGAGAGGCAAGGTGGACGAACGCTCGAGCGCGGCCGTCGTCAGCGTGGAACAGGTCGCGGAAGGCCGTGAGCGCATCCTTACCGAGCTCGGCAAGGTCATCGTCGGCCAGGACGACGTGCTCGAGCAGGTGCTCATCGCGCTGTTCACAGGCGGACATTGCCTGATCATCGGTGTGCCCGGGCTCGCCAAGACGCTGCTGATCAAGACGCTCGCTGGCATCCTCGACCTCGATTTCAAGCGCATTCAGTTCACCCCGGACCTGATGCCGTCCGACATCACCGGCACCGAGATCCTCGACGAGGATCAGGGCAGCCGCCGGCTTCGCTTCGTCAAAGGGCCGATCTTCGCGCAAATTGTCCTGGCCGACGAGATCAACCGAACGCCGCCGAAAACACAAGCGGCGCTGCTCGAGGCGATGCAGGAGTGCCACGTCACGGCCGCCGGCCGGACGTATCCGCTTGAGCAGCCCTTCTTCGTGCTCGCCACCCAGAATCCCATCGAGCTCGAAGGCACGTATCCGCTGCCCGAAGCGCAGCTCGATCGCTTCATGTTCAACGTCATCATCTCTTATCTCAAGGAAGACGACGAGGTGACGGTCGTGACACAGACGACGGGAGCGAAGCGGCCGTCGCCGGTTTGTGTATTGGGCGGGTCGGACATTCTGCAGTTCCAGGAGCTCGGGCGGCAGGTCGTGATTGCCGAGGAGATCGCACGCTACGCGGTCCGGCTGGTCGACGCGTCGCGCCCCGGGCGCGCCGGCGTGCGGGAGTTCGTCGAGAAATGGGTGAGGTGGGGCGCTGGCCTTCGTGCGTCGCAGGCGCTCGTGCTGGGCGGAAAAGCGCGCGCGCTGATGCACGGCCGTTATCACGTTTCGATGAAAGACATTCAGGCGCTGGCGAAGCCGATCCTGCGCCACCGCATCATCACGAACTTTTCCGCTGAGTCGGAGCGAGTCAACTCTGACGTGATTGTCGAGCGTCTCCTCGAGACCGTTCCGTTACCCAAGAGCGGCATGTAGTCATGACCCAAAGCGCGCGCGAGCGGCAGTTTCTCGACCCCGCGGTCGTCGCGCGTCTGGGCACGCTCGAGCTGAAAGCGCGCACAATCGTTGAGGGCTTCCTGTCGGGCCTTCACCGCAGTCCCTTCAAGGGCTTCAGCGTCGAGTTTGCGGAGTACCGCCAGTACATGCCGGGAGACGATCTCGCCACGATCGACTGGAAGGTGTACGCACGAAGCGATCGGCACTACGTCAAGAAGTTCGAGGAAGAGACCAACCTCGACTGCCACGTGCTGCTGGATGTCAGCGTATCGATGGGATACGGCTCGCCCGGCATCACCAAGTACGAGTACGGCGCGTGCCTTGCGGCCGCGCTCGGCTATCTGATGAACCGGCAGCGCGATGCCGTCGGCCTGACGGCGTTCGACGAACGCATCGTTACGCAGGTGCCGGCCAGCGCACGGCCGGGGCATCTGAGGAGGCTCCTCGTCACGCTCGATCAGCTGCAGCTCGGGCGTGAGACCGACGTCGCCAAGCCGCTGCATCAACTCGCCGATTCGCTCACCAAGCGCGGCATGGTCGTGCTCATCTCGGATCTGCTCGATGAGCCGGAGCGCGTCGTTCGCGGGCTGAAGCACTTCCACTTTCGTGGTACGGACGTCATCGTCTTTCACGTGCTGGATCCGGATGAAATCGAGTTTCCGTTCGAGCGCGTCACGAGGTTCGAGGACCTCGAGACGAGTGAAGAGGTGATAGTGGTCCCTGCGGTCGCGTGCCGGCACTACTTGAAGGAAATGGGCGGCCTGCTCGAACACTACAAGCGGGAGCTGGGCGCCTGCGGGATCGACTACCACCTGCTCAGCACCGCAGAACCGCTCGAGATGGCGCTGCTCGCATATCTGTCGACACGAGCGAAGGCGCTCTGAGCCCATCGTGTCCTTTCTTTCACCGCTGTTCTTGATAGGGGCTGTCGCCGCCGCGGTGCCGATCCTGCTGCACCTACTCAAACGGGAGCCAGAGGCTCGACTGAAGTTCTCGGCCGTGAAGCTGCTGCGGCGGGCACCGGTCGAAAATGCGCGGCGCCGGCGCCTGAAGGAGCTGCTGCTGCTGGCCCTGCGAGTGGCCGCGCTGCTGCTGCTCGCGCTCGCCTTCGCACGTCCGTTCTTCCCCTCGCGCGCCGCGTTCGACCAGGCCGGCGTGACGGTCATCGCCCTCGACATATCGCTCAGCCTGTCGGCGCCGGGCCAGTTCGAACGTGCGAGGCAGATGGCGAAGGACGCCATTGCTCGCTCGGCCTCGAGCGATCTCGTGGCCGTGGTGACCTTTGCCGACACCGCACAAATCGCCGTCCGTCCGTCGCGCGACCGCGGGGTTGCCAGAGCGGCGGTCGATGCGGCCTCACCCGGCTTCGGCGCGACCCGCTATCGCGCGGGGCTCCACGCGGCTAGCGAGCTGCTCAACGGCCGCCGCGGCACGATTGTCGTCGTCAGTGACATGCAGGAGAGCGGATGGGACGCAGGCGATCACGCGTCGGTGCCGGAGTCGGCGCGCATCGAGGTGGCCGACGTCGGCGCCCCTCCTGCGAACCTCGCCGTCACCGCCGTCCGCCCCATCGGCGATCGCGTCGTGGCGATCGTACGCAACGCCGGCGGGGCATCTCGGGAAGCACGCGTGCGATTGACAGTGGACGGCGTCGTCGCGGCGGAAACCAGGACGTCGATTGGTAGCGGCCAATGGACGGAGGTGACGCTGGCCGGCGCGCGCGGCACAAACGCTGTCGTGTCGGTGGACGACAGCGATGGCGTGCAAGCCGACAACGTCCGGTATCTGGTGCTCAACAGCGCGGGCCGGCCGACGGTGCTGGTCGTCACCGCCACCGGGAGCCTCGAGCGCGACGCGTTTTATCTGCGACACGCGATCTTGGCTGCGGGCGCCGGGGGCGCCGCCTACGAAGTAGAAGGTGTGAGCGGTGCGCAGCTCTCATCCTGGGATCGCGCCCGGTTCGATCGCTACGCTGTGGTCGCGCTGGTCTCCACCCGCGGCCTCGATGGGCGCGGCCGCGAGCTGCTGTCGGGGTACGCGCGCGATGGCGGCGGCGTGCTGCTGGCGGCCGGGCCCACCGTGGACGCGGAGGTGGCCGCCGGTGCGCAGGCCGGCGTGCTCTCGCTGGAGACGTCCGCGGCTTCCGAGCGCGAACGGGAACGCAGGCTGGTACCCTCCGACGTGCGGCATCCAATTTTTCAGGCCTTCGGCGCGCGGATGGCGACGCTTGGCCTCGTGACGTTTCGGCGGACCGTCACGATTCGCGGGTCCGACTGTGAGACGCTGGCGCGGTTCACGACGGGGGAGGCGGCGCTCGTCGAGTGCGCCCTGGGTGAGGGCCGCGTGCTCGCGCTCGCCTCGGACCTCGACAACGGCTGGAACGACTTCCCGCTGCACGCGACCTTCGTGCCGTTCCTGCATGAAGCGGTTCGGTATCTGTCAGGACCCCGGCCGCACGCGGGCGAGTACACCGTCGGCAATGCACCGCCAGGCGTGCCTTCAAAGCCGGGGATCGTGGCGCTGACGAAAGATTCGGCCGGCCGGGCTTCGTCTCGCCGCGTCGCGGTGAACGTCGATTCGGCCGAGTCGGATCCCGGACGTCTGACGGCGGATGAATTCCAGGTGGCCGTAACCTCGCTGAAGGATGTCGCGCGAGCCGAAGGACGGATTGTGGCCGGGCAGGAGGAAGATCGCCAGCACATTTGGCAGTACGTGCTGGCGCTGATGGTCGCGGTGCTCGCTCTTGAAAGCTTCTTTGGCGCGAGGACCGCGTAGACGCCTCATTGATTCCGGGCGGCTCTGACCGGACCGCGCTACGATTGTTAGGACGAGATGGACGCAGCCTATCGGCCGATCGGCGAGCTCCTGCGCCGCGTGCGCGCGCGGTGGTGGCGGCTGACCGTCTTTCAGGGGACCCTGCGCGCGGCCCTGGCGGCGTCGGCGTGCTGGCCCTGGCGCTTGTTGCCACCGCGTGGACCGGCCGCTCGCTTCTCGCGCTTGGCACGGTCGGTGTGGCCGCGATCGTCCTCGCCGTGGCCGCACTGGTCTGGGGATTCTGGCCGGCTCGCAAGGCTCCGACCGACGCACGCATTGCGCGGTTCATCGAAGAGCGTGAACCATGGCTCGACGATCGGCTGGTCAGCGCCGTCCATCTCAGCGCTGAGCAGACCCACAGCCTCACCTCGCTCGCCGGGCTCATGGTGGCCGATGCCGGCCGTCGTGCATCGGCGGTCGACCCCGGGGTCATCGTACCCACCGCAAGTCTCCGGCGCGCCGGGTATCGGGCCGTGGGGGCTGCGCTCGTTCTGGGGACCGTCGCGTTTTCTGGTCGAGAGACCGGGCGTCGCGCCATCGACGCGTTGTCGCTTACGCTGTTCCCGTCGCGCGTTGCGCTCGAAGTGACGCCCGGCGACGCGCGACTACGGGCGGGATCTCCGCTCCGCATCGAAGCGCGGCTCGTCGGCAATCGTGCTCCGGTCGTGGCACAGGTACTGCGCGCCGAGACGATGGCGGGAGCAGGTGGTTCGGCGGAGGACGAGGCGTGGCGTGTCACGGAAATGGCGACCGATGGGTCGGGCCGATTCACGCTCTCGGTCGAGGCCGTCGGCGTGTCGTTCAAATATCGTGTTGTCGTCGGCGCCGTGACGTCGCCGACCTACGAGATCCGCATTGTGCAGGCGCCGCGCGTCGCGCGCATCGATCTCGAGTACACCTACCCGCCTGCCCTGCGCCTGCCGCGGCGAACCGAAGAAGATAGCGGCGACATCTACGCGCCGGTGGGTACTGACGTTCGCCTTCGAGTCCACACCGTGGGTGCGGCTACCACCGGCCGCATGACGCTCGCCGATGGCAAGACGATCGCGTTGACACCGCAGGCCAGCAATGTGCTGGCGGGGGCGCTCACGGTTGTCGAAGATAGCTCGTATCGCGTGGCGCTGGCAGACCGTGAGGGCTTCGCCAATCCAGGCTACGCCGAGTACTTCATCCGCACGCTCGAGGATCGGCTTCCGGAAGTCCGCGTGCTCAAACCGGCGCGTGACCGTGAAGTAACGCCGCTCGAAGAGGTGGACATCGAGGCCCAGGCCGAAGACGACTTCGGCATCGACCGCCTTGAGCTTGTTTATGCCGTGGGCGGCGGCGCTGAACGAGTGGTACCGCTGAGCGTCGCGACGCCAGCTGTCTCGGTCACCGGCGCGCACACGCTGTATCTCGAAGACCTGAACGTCCAGCCGGGCGACTTCGTGTCGTACTACGGACGCGCGCGCCAGGCGCGCCCGCGAGGCACGGAGCGACATCTTCTTCCTCGAGGTGAAACCGTTCGAGCAGGAGTTCGCGCTTGCGGGAAACCAGGCGATTGGTCGCGGCGATCGGTCGGTTGCGGATCTGGCCGCCGCGCAGAAGGAGATCATCGTCGCCACCTGGAAGCTCGATCCACGCGCGCAGGCCTCTGGCGGTGCCAGATCGGATCAGGATGTCAAAGCCGTCGCTCGCGCCGAGGCGGAGCTGAAAGCGCGTGTAGAGGCCACGTCCAGCTCCTTCCGCGAATCGACGATGCGCGATCCGAGACGGTCGCCGCTGCGGCCGGACAGCCCCCTGCGCGCTGGCCAGACGCTGCCGGGGGAAGACGCAATGACGGCCGCGGCCATGGCGATGGGCCAGGCGGTCGCGTCGCTCGACCGTCTGAAGACGGCAGAGGCGCTGACGTCAGAAATGGAAGCGCTGGACAATTTGCTCAAGGCGCACGCCGAGGCGAAGAGGCGCCAGGAGGTGGGCCAGCAGGCTGGGAACAGCGGTGGCGAAAACCGCGGCACGCAGGATTTGTCGAGCCTCTTCGACCAGGAGCTGCTGCGTCAGCAGCGGACCAACTACGAAATGCCCCTAGCAGTCCGTGGTGAAAGTCGGGCGCTGCACCGAGACGAGCGAGGCGTCTCGCGGGCAAGGCGCGACGACCGAGAATACCGCCTGTATTTGATGGAGGAGCAACGCAGGCCACGAGGATGCATCGCTCGTCGAATGCAGACGGACTTTCACCATGATGGTATGGACTCCTCCCGGTTCCGATGCGGCATGATGTGCCGCATCAGCTGATGCCCATCAGCCACAACCAGGAGGAAACCGAAATGGATGCTACGACAGTGGCCGTTGACCTGGCAAAGTCCGTGTTCGAGCTGGCGATCGCCAATGCCCGGTGGCGCGTGTGGTCGCGCCAGCGACTCAACCGCGCACGGTTCGCCCGCTTTCTCGCGCAGACGCCGCCGACCCATGTGGTGATGGAGGCGTGTGGCACCGCCCACTACTGGGGGCGGGTTGCCCAGCAACACGGCCATCGCGTCACCCTCGTGCCCCCGGCGTACGTGCGGCCCTACGTGCGGTGCAACAAGACGGACCGGGCGGATGCGGAGGCGATCCGCGAGGCGATCCGGTCGGGCGAGATACCCCGTGTCCCGGTGAAGCGGGTCGAGCAGCAAGCGCTCGTGGCGCTGCACCGGGTGCGCGAGCAGTGGATGACGACGCGGACGGCGCGCATCAATGTGTTACGCGGGCTCTTGCGGGAACAGGGGCTGCTGCTGCCGGCGGGGGCCTGTGCGGCGCTGCGGGCCTTGCCTGTGCTGCTCGACGAGGCGGCCACCGTGTTGCCGAGGCATCTGCGGCAGGTGCTCACGAGCGTCCACGAGGAAGTGCGGGCGATTGAGGCTCGGATTGCCGGCCTGGAACGGGAATTGCGCGCCCTGGCCGACGCCGACCCCGTCGTGATGCGACTGCGGACGATTCCCGGGATTGGGCTGTTGACCGCCACGGCCCTCGTCGGCACCGTCGGGCACATCCACGCATTCCGGCGCGCGCGCCAGTTTGCCAGCTGGCTCGGCCTGACGCCGCGCGAGTACTCGAGTGGGCAGCGGCGGCGCCTCGGGGGGATCAGTAAACGCGGGGACGTGTATCTCCGGTGCTTGCTCACCCACGGCGCGCGCGCGGTGCTCGCGTCGGCCCACCGGCGCCGGGCGGCCCAGCAGCCCCTCACGCGTCTGCACCACTGGGCGATGACGGTGCACGCGCGGCGCGGCTACAACAAAGCCACGATTGCCGTGGCGAACAAACTCGGCCGACTCGTTTGGGCGGTTTGGCACAAGGATGTGCCCTGCGCACTGCCGGACGCGGCGTAACCCGAGCTACACCTCCACGCGAGATGCTGAGCGAGTGACCCTGACATGGCCCTTCGGTCCGACCGACACCGCATCAGGCCGATAGCAGCCCTGGCGCTCGACGCCGGCACCACGATTGGCCCGCGGTGCGCGACTATCCATGTTGGCCAGGAGGCAAAGGCTCTCCACGGACAGGCCGGATATACGACCGCAACCGACGCGAAGGACCGACCGTCACGACCCACTCGCTTGATCACCGGGAGGAGCCCATATACGGACTGCTAGGCATCGAAAAGCGTGAAACCGCCCAAGAGCGCATGCTCGACAAGATCAAAGAGCTGGCTCGTCGCCAGGATGAGCTGCTGCGCCAGCAGCAGGAGCTGGCACGCCGCGGCGGGATGACGCCCGAGGAGCGCAGGCGCGAGCTGCAGGAGCTGACGCGCGAACAGTTCGAGCTGCGGCAGCGTGCCGAGGAAATGGCGGGCGAGATGGCGAGCCAGCCGGGTCGGGGCGGGGGAGGCGGCGACAACAGCCGCAAGATGGGAGAGGCGGCGGAGGCCATGCGCAGCGCCACGAGCGATCTGCGCCGCCAGGATTCGGATCAGACGAGCGCGAGCGGCAACCGCGCGATCCAGAAGCTCGACGAGCTGCGGCGGTAGTTGCAAGCGGCGGTGCCCGACGAGCGGCGTCGCGCACTCGGTGACATGCAGCTCGAGGCCTGGGAGCTGGCCACCGCTCAGCGTCAGGTGGCCTCCGAGCGCGGCAAGGTTGGGTCGGGCGAGTCTGGTCGAGAGGCTCTGCGTCGGCTGGCTAGTGACGAGGAGCGTCTGGCCGAGCGCGTCCACCGGCTGCAAGACAGCCTGGAGCGCCAGGCGGCAGGGGTCAAGAGCGATCGCAGCGCAGACGAGCAGCCCGCCGGAGACGCCCTTGGTGACGCGGCGCGCGAAGCAGCGCGCGAAATCGATCGGCAACGGATTGCCGACCGCATGCAGTAGTCGGCCGACCAGATGCGGGCGGCCGCAGGTGGCGTCGAGAGCGGCAAGCCGCCGAGCCAGCCCGCGAGCACCGCCGCCACCCTCGCCGCTCAGCAAGAGATTGCTCGCGCGCTCGAGAAGACCGCCGACACGCTCGCGAGTGCGACTGGAGGGAACGACAAGGAAGCTCGGAGGTTGATCGATCAGCTTGCGCGCGCGCAGGAGCTCCGACAACGCATTGACAGCCTCGCGCGCGAGCTGGAGAACCTAGCACAGCCGAGCGGGCAGAGCGACGATTCTCCAGCCCAACAGAAGTCTGCCAGCGAAGCCAGCCAGTCGGGGCAAGGGCGGTCTGGCGGGGGAGTGGGCAGCGGCGACGTTGGACAACTTCGCGAGGAGTACAGCCGCCAGCTTCAGCAGGCGCGCGAGATGTTGGATCAGCTTCGACGCGAGAATCCGGCGTTCGCCCAGGGGGACGCTGGCTTCACCTTCGAGGACCGGAGCATGACGCTCTCGGCGCCTGGCACCGAATCGTTCAAGCAGGATTTCGCGAAATGGGAGCAGTTGCGCAAGCAGGCGACGCTGGCGCTTGAACAGGCGGAATCGGAAATCGCCAGGCGCCTGCAGGCCGGAGACGCCCGCGATCGACTGGCTGCGGGCGTGGATGACAAGCCGCCTGCCGGATACCAGCAGCAGGTGGACAGCTACTTCAAGGCGCTCGCCTGGAAAAAGAAGCCCTGATCAGATGCATTTCGCTTCTCCCCTCGCGTGGTGGGTCGCTGTGGCGGTCGCGGCAGCCATTGCGAGCGTTGCGTATTTCTCCTACCGCCGTCCGCTGGTTCCGCTGTCGCAGACCGAGCGAAGCCTACTGAGCGGACTGCGGGCGCTGGTGCTGGCAACCCTCGTCTTCTTCCTCTGCCGTCCCATCGTGCTGACGTCCCCCTCCTCGGTGCGCCCCATCGTGCCGGTGCTGGTGGACGTCTCGCACAGCATGCGCATTGCGGACGCCAACGACCGGCCGCGAATCGCGCAAGCCACGGAGCTGCTCCGCAACGAGCTGCTGCCAGCCCTGTCGAGTCAATTCAGGCTGGAGCTGTACTCGGTCGGCGAGGGATCCGCGGCCACGACGATCGATCGTCTTGGCGCCGCCGCGCGCCAGAGCGACTTGAGCGGCGCCCTTGCTACGGTTCGTGAACGTTCTGGGGGCCTACCGGTTTCCGGGATCGTGATCCTCTCCGATGGTGGAGACACGGGTCAGCAGGATCCCGCGCCCGACGGTACCGGTCCGCCGGTGTTCACGGTCGGCATCGGTTCGGCGCAGGGGCCCACAGACCACGAGGTGGTCGGGATCACGGCCGGTGATGCGCGGCTGGATCAGGCGTCGGTCGACATCCACGTGTCCGCGGTGAGCCGTCGGCTGGGGCGCGCACCGTTTCAGCTCCGGCTCCTTGCGGACGGCCGGCTGCTCGAGACTCGAACGGTCATCCCTGCCTCCGAGGGGTCACCGGTTGAAGAGGTCTTCACGGTGTCGCCCAACCCTGCAGTTGCGACCGTCTACACCGCAGAAGTGGCCGCCGATGGGAGCGATACGATTGCCGAGAACAACGCGCGAAGCGTGCTGGTCAGCCCCTCCGGGCGCAAGCGGCGCGTGCTGGCATTAGTGAGCGCACCCGGGCACGAGTTCAGTTTCATGGCGCGCGCCCTTGCGCGCGACCCGGGGCTCGAGATCGATTCAATCATCCGCAAGGGGCGGAACGAGAGCGGCAAAGACACGTTCATCGTGCAGGCTGGCGCCGGTCGGGCCGCCGCGCTTACTTCAGGATTTCCCGCCAGTCGTGAGGCGCTCTACGCCTACCATGCGATCATCGTCCTGAATGTCGATGGCGATTTCCTGACGCGCGCCCAACTCGCCATGGTCGCCGATTTCGTGGCCGAGCGCGGCGGCGGTCTCCTAGTCGCTGGCGGCCGATCCTTCGCCGAGCGCGGTCTGGCTGGCACGCCGATCGAGGACGCGCTCCCCCTCGAGCTGAACGATCGGGCGAGCAGTTTCATGCGCGCGGCGTTTGACAGCTTTGACGCTGTGTCGCCTAACACCGTCGTGGTAACGGCGGCAGGCGAGACGCATCCGGTGATGCGGCGTGGCGCTTCGCCGTCTGAGACACGAAAGCAGTGGTTGGCGCTGCCCGCGCTGACTGGCCGTGCGGCCCTCGGCGGGCCTCGGGCGGGCGCCACCGTGCTGGCAGTCACGACAGGTCCGAGCGGCGCCGTCGCTCCGTTGGTGGCCGTGCACCGCTACGGCCGAGGCCGCTCGATGGTGTTTACCGGCGAGGCCTCGTGGCGCTGGCGGATGATGGTGCCTTCAACTGATCGCGGTTATGAATATTTCTGGCGTCAGACGGTGCGATGGCTTGCCACGCCGGCGCCGGATCCGGTGTCGGTCGTCGTGTCCGAGTCCTCGGAGCCGGACGCCGCCACTCAGATTGAGGTGGACGTACGCGACAGCGTGTTTGCGCCGGCTGCGGACGCCGTGGTCGAGGCGACGCTGACGACGCCGGGCGGCGAAAGCCGACCTCTCGCACTGCTCCGCGAAGCCGGCGCGAGCGGTCGTTTCGCCGTGGCGCTTCGTCTCGATCAGAGAGGCCTCTATCGCGTGCACGTTGAAGCGCGCCGTGGCGCGCGCTCGCTTGGCTCGGCCGATCGGTGGTTCTATGTGGGCGGCGCGGACCGCGAGTTCGCCGACCCTCGGCTGAACGAAGGGTTCTTGCGGCGCGTGGCTCGCGCGTCGGGCGGCCAGTACACGACCGCCGAAGAGGGGTCTCGGATCGTCCCGCTGCTGCGGTCGGCGGCGCCGCTGAAGGTCGAGCCGGAGTGGCGTGATTTGTGGCACAAGCCGGAGATCTTGGCGCTCGTCGTCGCGCTGCTGTCGGCCGAGTGGATTCTGCGGCGGCGCCGAGGGCTGCGATGAAATCGGGCCGTCTTTCGTACTTTCTCGTTTTCGTGGCTTATCTAGAGGTCTCTGCCGCGGTGCTGTTTTCTTGGGCACCGGTCGCGGCGGGCGAGCGCTACGCGCTCATCGTAACCGGCGCGTCCGGGGGCGCTGAGTACGCGAAGAAGTATGAGACGTTGCGGATCTCCTTCGTCACCATCCTTCGCAAGAAGTTCGGGCACGCGGAAGACAAGGTGATCGTCCTCGCCGACAGGGAGGAAGCTGGCGTTCGAAGGGCCACACGGGACAACGTGCGCGCCGCGCTCGACGACTTGAAGCGGCGGGTTGCCAAAGACGATGTTGTGCTGGTGCTGCTGGTGGGCCATGGCACCGCCCAAGGGCCGGAGGCCCACCAGGCGAAGTTCAACCTGGTCGGTCCCGACCTCTCGGCCACCGAATGGGCCGACCTCGTCAGCCCCATCGCGGGACGGCTCGTGTTCGTCAACGCTACTGGCGGCAGCTTTCCCTTCCTCCAGGGAATGTCTGCTCGCGGACGTGTCGTCCTGACGGCAACCGAGTCGACGGCACAGCGGTTCGAAACCGTGTTTCCGGAGTTCTTCGTCAGAGCCTTCATCGACGACTCCGCCGATCTGGACAAGAACGGTAGGGTGTCGATCTGGGAGGCGTTCAGGTACGCCAGCGTTGGCGTGGAGAACTGGTTCAAGGAAGAAGGCCGCCTCGCGACCGAGCGTGCGCTGCTCGACGATAGTGGCGACGGCATTGGCCGCGAGGCTGACACGCCTGGCGCCGACGGCACCATTGCCCAAGTCACCTACCTGCAGCCCGACCTGCTGATTGCGACCGGCGATAGTGAGCTGGCGGCGCTTGCTCGGCGGCGGGCGGAGCTCGAGTCGCAGATTGAGCTGTTCAGGGTGCGCAGGTCAACCCTCGCGCCAGAGCGGTACCAGATGGAGCTCGAGGCGTTGCTCCTCGAGCTTGCAAGTCTCGACCGGCAGAGCAGGTCGAAGCCGTAGTGCGACGATTAATGCGGTGTCTTCGAGGTTGACCTCTTGACAGTTGCGCGGACCGTCACCGGCGGCCGTCCAGGAAAGCTCGCGCGCGCTGCCGCGACCGCTTCTTCATCATCCACTCCTCTTCGATCACCGGTGCCGCAGGTAATGGAATCACAGGGACGGGGAACGCAAAGAGTGGCCGTAAGGTCTAGCAGTGGATCTCGAGGCACCGGGCGTAGAATACCTCTGTGTCTGGCGACGTCACAGCGATCTACCTTCGCGACATCGTGAGGACGTACAAGAACTATCGGGCGCTGGGCGAAGGCGCACTGGATCAGGTATCAGATCGCGACCTCCACACGCTTCTCGACGCTGATTCCAACAGTATTGCCATCATCGTCAAGCACCTTGCGGGCAACCTGCGATCGCGATTCACGGATTTCCTGACGACCGACGGTGAAAAGCCTAATCGGGACCGCGATAGAGAGTTCGAGATGCAGACAGAATGCTCGCGTGACGACATGATGGCGTGGTGGAATGCCGGGTGGACAGTCGCACTGGCATCAATCGAGTCGCTGACGCCAGGGGACCTGGACCGAACCGTCTACGTTCGTGGGGAAGCCTTCCACGTCATGGAGGCACTCGATCGCCTGGCCGCACATGCGGCCTACCATGTGGGCCAAGTCGTACTCCTCGCCAAACACTTCGCCGGACCGAATTGGAAGTCGCTCAGCATCCCGAAAGGTCGATCGGCTCAGTACGCACGCGGAACATTCAAGGCTGGCATCATTCCGGACGGTCGGCGCCAGTAGAGAGGCCATATAGAGAAATGATGCGCGGCTGATGGCCTAGCGAGATCTGAGCCAGCTACTCATGCCGCAACGCGGCGATCGGGTCGACCTTCAACACTCGACGTGCCGGCACATAGCAGGCCAGCAGTGCGACAGGCGCCAGCCCCAGGACCACCAGCGCGAATGTCAACGGGTTGGCGGAGCCTTTGTGGCCACGAACGAAAGGCCCCACAACACCCAAGCACCGAAGCGGCAAGCCTCGGCACGAGGCCTGAGGATCGTGGTCTCACTCGATTCCCTTCCACACGAACCAAGTTTCGGTGCAGCGAAAGCCTTTGGCTTCTGCAGTTTCATACCGAGAAGCCAATCAAGGCCTTAGTAGCCTTACAGTTCACGCCGGACAATGATGCGTGGGGGCCGCACCATGATGCTGAGCACCGTGCTGACGATGGCAACGACGAGCGCACCCCAGACGGCCGGCCAGAATCCTTCAACCTTAAACCCGAACCCAAGGGCGTCGCTGACGGCGCTCGTCAACCACAGCATCAAGCCGTTGATGACGAAAACGAATAGCCCCAGTGTGAAGATGATCAGGGGAAACGTCAGAAGTTTAGTCGTGAATCCAACAAACGTGTTGACCACGCCAAAGATCAAGGCCACGCCGAAGAACGCAATCCCGCCGCCTGAGTACGTGACGCCGGAGACCACACGCGTCGCGACCCACAGCGCAGCGGCATTGATGAGAAGTCGAACAACAAAACCTGAATTCACGAGAGTGTCAGCATAATCTGAGACAGATAGGCAAACCACGTATCATATTATCATGCCGCACCGGAAGCGACGATGCACAGACGTCCATGGCTCAGTTTCGTGTTCCGGTTCGTTGTCGTCGTCGAGCTGATCTACCTCAGCTTTCGAGACACTCTAGGAAGACTTATTAGTCCGGTGTGTTCACCGTGGAGTTGTTTGTTACACTCAATATCGGTGTCGTCGCTCCGGCCTGCGAAAGACAAAGACACCAATCACGCCCATGACGAACCCCGCGACGTGTGCGGCGAAGGCCACGCCTCCGCTCTGCGTGCTCGCCGTCACGGCAATCGCGCCCGCGCTGAACAACTGCATCAGGAACCAGATCCCGAGCAGAACGAACGCAGGCACCTCGATGATCTCGTAATAGAGGATGAGCGGAACGAGCGTGAGCACCCGCGAGCGCTGAAAAAAGACGACGTACGCTCCCATCACGCCGGCGATCGCGCCGCTCGCACCAATAGTCGGCAGCGTCGAGTACGGGTCCGTCGCGATGTGGCCGAGCGCGGCGCCGATTCCGCACGGCAGGTAGAAGACAATGAACCGCCCGTGGCCCATGCGGTCTTCAATGTTGTCGCCGAAGATCCAGAGGTACCACATGTTGCCGATAACGTGTAACCAGCTCCCATGGAGAAACATCGAGCTGATGAGCGTCGGCAGACTGAAGGCCGCCGGCACGACGCCGTAGGCCTGAAGAAAGACCGGCAGCACGTCGTTCGGCAGGGCCAGTTCGTAGAACCAGGCCAACGCGTTCAACGCGATGAGGGTTACGGTGATGTACGGCGTGCTGCGCGACGGGATGACGTCCCGAAGCGGGATCATTCCGCTATTCTACGAAATTGCAGATTCCCGAAACGCTGAGGACGCGAGGATAAGAGAGAGAAGTTACGAGACAGTCGTCGATTGCCCGGCCCGCACTCGTTCGATCATACGTTTGAGATCGCCGTCGCCGATCGCCTTGCGATGCTCGCCCATGGTAATCACCGCATGATAGACCTGCGCGAGCTCGTCGCTGGTGAGCGTGAAGCCGAGCGTTTTGCAGCGGCGTTGCACGGCGTGGCGGCCCGAGTGGCGGCCGAGCACGAGCTGCTCGGGGATCTGGCCAACAGCCTGCGGCCGCATGATCTCGTAAGTCCGCGAATCCTTCAGCACGCCGTCTTGGTGGATTCCGGCCTCGTGCGCGAAGGCGTTGCGGCCGACGATGGCCTTGTTGGCCTGCACTGGTTCTTCGGTGACTTTCGCGAGGAGCTGGCTCGTCTCGAGGAGCCGCTCCGACTTGATGGCCGTGTCGTACGGCAACCGATCCTGGCGAACGCGAAGCGCCATGACGATCTCCTCGAGCGATGCGTTACCGGCGCGCTCGCCGATCCCGTTGATCGTGCATTCGACCTGCCGCACGCCGCTCTGAACGGCGGCCAAGCTGTTGGCGACAGCTAGCCCGAGATCGTCGTGGCAGTGGGTGCTGAAGACCGCCTTGCCGCCGTTCGGGACGCGACGTTGGATTTCATCGAAGAACTCGCGGATCTCTTCGGGTGTCAAGTAACCGACGGTGTCTGGCAGGTTGATCGTCGTCGCGCCTTCCCGGATGGCGGCCTCGACGACACGGCAGAGGAAGTCGCGATCGCTGCGTGTCGCGTCTTCCGCGGAGAACTCGACATCGTCGGTAAACTGACGCGCGCGCCGGACGCCGCCGACGATCTGCTCGAGGCACGAGTCGCGCGTGATGCGCAGCTTGCGCTCCAGGTGCAGATCGGAAGTGGCGAGGAACGTATGGATGCGCCCCCGCTCGGCCGGCTCGAGCGCGCGAGCGGCCTCGTCGATGTCGGCCTGACGGCAGCGCGCGAGGGCGGCGATGACCGGGCGGCGCACATCGCGCGAGATCTGCCGTGTGGCTCCCGAGTCGGCCGGCGACGCGATCGGAAAGCCGGCTTCGATGATATCGACGCCTAGCGCATCCAATGCACGCGCGAGAGTCAGCTTGGTCTCCACGTCCATCGAGAACCCCGGCGCCTGTTCCCCGTCACGCAGGGTCGTGTCGAACACCACGATGCGGGCAGCTGATCGGCTCATGGATCACTTGTAGGCGCCAGGAGGCCTAGAAGTCAAAGTGATAATAATTACGTTATAATAAACTATTTTTATGGATCTAAGCGCGCTACAGATCTTCCTCGCGGTCGCCGCGGAGGGGAGCTTTTCACGCGCCGCTGCCAAGGTGCACCGCACGCAGCCGGCGGTGAGCCAGGCGGTGCGGCGCCTCGAAAACGACCTCGGCGAGGAGCTCTTCGACCGTTCGTCGAAGAGCGGCACGCTGACCGATGCCGGGAAGGTGCTCCAGAACTACGGCCAGCGGCTGGTGCGGCTGGTCGAGGAGACCGAGTCGGCGATGCGAGAGCTGCGCGACTTGCGGGGCGGCCGCGTGCTCATCGGCGCCAACGAGGCGGCGGTTCACACGCTGCTGCCGCTCATGGCGCGTTTCCGCCAGCGCGTGCCCGCCATCAGTGTCGACGTCCGCCGCGTGCTGGCCCGCCAGATTGCGATCGAGGTGCAACAGGGCAGCCTCGACTTCGGTGCGCTGACCTTCCGTCCCGCCGAGTCCGGCCTGCTGGAAGTCGTCGTCGGCAGCGATGAGCTGGCGCTGCTGGTGCATCCGGCGCATCCGCTGGCACAGCGCAAGCAGGTGACGATGGAGGATGTGGCGGGGGAGCCGATCGTGGCGCACAACGATCCGTCGCCGGCGCGCGAGCGTGTGCTGCGACTCTTCGAGCAGCATCACATCGCCCTAAATATGGTGATCGCGCTGCCAAGCCTGGACGGCATCAAGCGCGCCGTGGAGCTGAAACTGGGGGTTGCGCTTCTGCCGCGACGTTGCGCGATCACTGAGATTGCGAGCGGCCGGCTGGTGGCGGTGCCGGTGGCCGGCGTCTCACGCAGGCGGCAGTTGATGCTCGTCTGCCGCAAGGCGCACCGGTCGCACGCGGCGAATGCATTTCTCGAAGTTGCGCAGGAAAAGAACGGGGCTGACAAGCCAGAGCCCAGAGCCTGTTAGAACCCGCTGATGTAGGGCAGTCGGCGCGAGACCGATCGGACCTCGTCGAACTTATCGAGCAGCATTGCGGTCGGGTTCCACTGACCGCTGATGAACCCTTCTCGGAGCACGGGTGGCACGCTCGCCGCAATTTTCGTCGCGCCGGCCGTCACCATCCCTGTATCCACACGCGCGTCGATGATCGTGTCTGGTGCGCGCTCGATGAGTGACTGGAGCGAATCGATCGCGGCGCGAGCGGCGGCGGTGAAACAAGGGATGCCGAGGATCGCCGAGTTCCCGAGGAAGATTTCGGAAAACGACTCACCGATGATGGCCTTGATGCCGAAGCGCGCCAGCCCCTGCGGCGCGTGCTCGCGAGACGATCCGCAGCCGAAATTGCGGTTCACGACCAGGATGCTCGCACCCTCATAGCGTCGGTCATTGAATGGATGCGAAGCGTTGGCGGCGCGGTCGTCCTCGAAGAGGTGGCGCTCGAGGCCCTCGAAGCTGACCGCGCGCAGAAATCGCGCGGGGATGATCCGGTCTGTGTCAAGATCATCGCCGCGAAGCGGCAGCCCGCGGCCGGTGACGGAAATGATGGCGGACAGTTCTCCTCCACTGGTGCTACGCCGGCACCTCTTGAAGCATGGTTCGCACGTCTACGACCTCTCCGGCGATGGCCGCGGCGGCGACCATGGCGGGGCTCATCAGGAGCGTCCGGCCGGTCGGACTGCCCTGACGCCCCCTAAAATTCCTGTTCGACGAGGACGCGCACACCTGGCGTCCGTTGAGTCGGTCCAGGTTCATCCCGAGGCACATGGAGCAACCGGCGCCGCGCCATTCGAACCCCGCCTTGGTGAAGATCTCGTGGAGCCCCTTGGCTTCGGCCGTTCGCCGCACCGCCTGCGAGCCGGGCACGACGAGCGCTTTCACATGCGGAGCGACCCGCCGGCCACGGACCAGCCTGGCCGCCTCCTCCAAATCCGATAGCCGGCTGTTGGTACACGATCCGATGAAGGCGACGTCAATCCGTCGACCTTCCACCCGCGCACCGCGCTCGAAGCCCATGAAGGTGAGCGCTTCTTGGTCGGCCGAGTCGGCGATTCGCTCGCCGATGCCGACCGACTGGCCAGGGTTGATGCCCCAGGTCACCGTCGGCTCGATCGACGCGGCGTCGAACGTCACGCGCTCATCGTAGCGCGCGGTCAGATCGGACGCGATCTGGCGCCACCAGCCCACGGCGCGATCGAAGGCGGCGCCCGAGGGCACGAACCGGCGTCCTTTCAGGTAGGCAAACGTCGTCTCGTCGGGATTGACGTACCCGACGCGGGCACCCCCTTCGATCGACATATTGCAAATCGTCATCCGCTCATCGATCGTCATTCTGTCGATCGTCGGGCCGCCGTATTCGTAGGCGAATCCGACGCCGCCCTGCACGCCGAGGCGACGGATGATCGTCAGGATGACGTCCTTTGCGCTCACACCGGGCGCAAGTCGTCCGTGGACGTCGATGCGGCGGACCTTCAACGGCTCGAGCGCCAGGCACTGCGACGCCAGCACGTCCCGCACCTGGGAGGTGCCGATGCCGAACGCCAAGGCACCAAGCGCGCCGTGCGTCGACGTGTGGCTGTCGCCGCACGCGATGGTCATACCCGGCTGCGTCAGCCCCAGCTCGGGCCCGATCACGTGGACGATGCCCTGGTTTTCGCTGCCTGGCGCTCCGGGCGCCCAGAGCTGAATACCGAATTCGCGACAGTTACGTTCGAGCGCACTCGTCATCTCTTCGGCAGTGACATCGAGGAACGGCCGGACCTGGACGCTCGTCGGAACGATATGATCGACGGTGGCGAAGGTGCGCTCGGGATAGGCGACCTTCGAGCCGTGCTGCCGCAGCATGTCGAAGGCTTGCGGGCTCGTGACCTCGTGGACGAGATGCAGCCCGGCAAACAGCTGGGTCTGCCCGCTCGGGAGAACGCGTACGGCGTGGGCGTTCCAGACCTTGTGAAACAAGGTTTGCATAGCGACACTATAAGAATATGCCAGATGTGAGCGATACTGGCACGCTTTGTGTTCTCCAGTGGGTTGTATGTCGATATCGCGTGTGAGCTGTGTTGTCGTTGCCGCCGCGCTCCTCGTCGCCGCCGTTCAGGATCACGGGCAGACGCAGACAATCGGTCGAATCCTGCAACGGAGCATTGGCCTGACTGCCATTGACCGAGGTCTCCTCACCGACGATGCGCGGATGCTGGACCGGTCGGCGAGGCCGGGGAGAGGGGCGCTGAGAGTCGGGGCCGGAGCTGTCGATCGCCTGGGCGCTTGGGGCGCGCGATATGTCCCGGGGCGGGTCATCGTGAAGTTCCGCGGCGACAGTTCGACTTCGGCTCGCCAGTCGGCGATCTCGACCTTATCGCGTTCAGCCTCGCTCGCGGCGCGTCCCTCGTTCGCCGATTTCGATGTCGTCGAGATCGATCCTGGTGACGATCCTGAAGTGTTAGCGGGGGAGCTGAGCCTACAGCCCGAGGTCGAATACGCGCAGGCTGTGTATCGGTTCCGACCCTACTTTGTGCCGAACGACGCGTTCTATGGACAAGTCCAATGGAACTTTCCGGCGATCGACCTCGAGCGCGGCTGGGACATTCAGCCCGGCGCCAGCTCATCGCTGGTCGTGGCCGTCGTCGACACCGGCATGGCCTTTGAGGACGCCCTCGTTGAGTTCAGCGCGTCCGGGTTCTTCATTAGAGACGTGCTGTACCCGGCCCTTGGGAACATCACGATTCCGTTCGCAAGGGCGAACGACCTGGCGGTTCCCGTTGCCGCCGGGGACGACCGGTTCGAGTCGCCGTACGATTTCATCTGGGACGATCCGTTCCCGGTGGACTTGAGCGGCCACGGGACTCACGTCAGCGGCACCATCGGTCAGTTGACGGACAATCGAATCGGTGTGGCAGGCATCGCCTTCAACGTCCGCTTGATGCCGGTGAAAGTGATTGACACTGAGTGGGACCTCATTTTCGGCGCTCCAGGTCAGGGCACCGATGATGTCGTGGCGCGCGGCGTCCGGTACGCGGCGGACAACGGCGCGAAGATCGTGAACATGAGCATCGGTCGCACGGGTCCGCCCGCCCCGGTCGTCGAGGACGCGATCCGCTACGCCGTCTCGAAAGGCTGCTTTGTCGCGATCGCCGCCGGCAACTCGTTCGCGGCCGGCAACCCGACAGAGGTAGTTGCCGAAATCGCGTCGCGCGTGGACGGTGCGGTGGCGGTGGGAACCGTCGACCGCGCTCACAGCCGGGCCTTCTACTCGCACTCGGCATCGTATGTGGAGCTGTCAGCGCCCGGTGGATCGGTTCGCAGCTTCGGCTCGGGAGGCCTGCTCTATCAACAGACCTACCATCCCGACTTCGTGTTCACGTTCGACCTGCCGCCCTCCAGCTACACGGCGCCACGATTTGACGTCCTGGCCTTCCTCGGTTTCCAGGGGACCTCGATGGCGACGGCGCATGTCTCGGGCCTCGCGGCTCTCCTCGCCCAGCAAGGGATCACGCAGCCGGCCGCGATCGAAATGGCGCTGAAGAGGTTCGCGGTCGATCGCGGCCCAGAGGGCCGCGACAACGAATTTGGCGTGGGAGAAATCAGCGCGCGAGCGACGCTGCGCGGGTTGGGGCTGGCGAAATGAAGACGATTCGTGTCGGGCTCGTCGCTCCTCTACTGATCGGGCTGGCGGTTCCCGCTGCGGCGCAGTCTACAGATCCAGACCCCGCCGTTTCTATCAAGCCGTTCGTGATGCTGGCCCAGCAGAAGTTCGCCGCCGAGAATACCTTTGAAGCCGTCTTCGAGAAGTCGAGCTATCCCATGTGGGGCGGTGGGGCAGACGTTGTGTTCCGCAGCTTCTTCGTCGAGCTCAGCGCCTTGCGATTCAAGAAAACAGGGCAGAGAGCGTTTCATCTTGACGGCGAGACCTTCAGGCTCGGTATTCCGTTAAGGGCGATACTGACGCCGTTTGAAGTGATCGGCGGATACCGCTTCCGCAGGTGGCACCCCTTGATCCCGTACGCGGGTGCCGGTTTCGGTACGTACCACTACACCGAGGAGTCGGACTTCGACGACCCCGGCGAAGGGATCGACGATCGTGGCTCAGGCTTCGTCGCGATGGGCGGGGTGGAGGTGCGGGCGCATCGATGGGTGGGCGTCAGCGTCGATGTGCGGTACTCCCGCGTGACGGGCATCATCGGCGAGGGCGGCCTGTCAGGCGACTTTGGCGATGATGATCTCGGTGGCGTTGCCGCCCGCTTCAAGATCGCGCTCGGAAGGTGAGAACCGGTACGATTCCGTCGATGCCGCCAGCGTTGCGAAGCAGTCGCTCGGGGTCGGTGCCTCGGTGGAAACCACACCTGAGCTCGGCGTTCTTGCAGGCAGTGACCTCCACGTGCTGTGAACGCGGCGGCCGGCGCCCTCGAGCAGTCGGTGAGCGAGCTCGGCCATGCGCCCAGCACTTCTATCTGGCCGTCGCCGGCGGCACCAACCGGGTCTCGGGCATCGCCGTCGCAGGCATCGGCGTCGCCAACATCGAGCGCATGAACAGAATCTTCTATCGGGCCTTTTCGTATTTCATGGGGCCGTTCTGGAAATTCTCCAACGCGCGCGCTGCCACGCTACAGGCGGCCGCTGAGTCATACGGGGCCGCCAGTAACGAACGCGCCTCCAGCAGGCCTGGACCGCAGTAGGGGTGAATTGATGCGACGACTTGGCGGAACACTCGTCTGCGCCGTCCTGGTGGCCGGCGCGCAGCCGGCCTTCGCGTGGGGCGGCTGGACCGATCACGCAATCGTGAGTGTCAACGTGGGAACTCAGCGCGACACACGGCTTCTCTCGGAATCGATTTCGCTGGAGAAATACGTCGAGCAGGCGCCGGTCACCGCCGACATCTCGAACAAATCGATCACGTTCTTCGATTTCGGCGCGACCGCCCGCGTCGCCGGCAACCTCGGCGCGGCCGTCATCCTGTCGTGTCTCTCAAGTACAGAGACCACCGACGTGACGGGACAGATTCCTCATCCGTTCTATTTCAAGCAGCCGCGACCCATCAACGGCCAGGTGCAGAGCGTCCAGCACAGCGGGCGCAGCAGTGTCCGGAAGGCGGGTTACAACGCGGGCGCCGCCGTGACGTGGAAACTAGCGTCAAGCTGGGGTGTTGGCGGGGTCGTCCGCTTCTCGCGGGCGAAAGTCCCGTTCGCGGCGGGCGCCCTCGACTTCGGCACCAGAGAGGTCGGTGGGCTGCAGGTGGGCGGCGGGATACGGGTGATGTTCTGATTCACGCATGTCTTGGTCACTCTTATGGCGCCGGTTGGGCGAGTTTCTGCGCGGTGCCGCTCTGGGCCGCTACGAGTACGAGCTGCGGCAGCAGACGGCCGAGCTAAACGATCTCTTCCTACTTTTGTGCTTCATGGAGGCGATGGCGTTGCCGAATCCTGCCACGCTGTACCTGCTCGAGGTCTACCCTTACCTCCTCGAGCAGTTCCACATCTGGCACCGTCGCATGGGCATCGAGCACTCGCCGGTTGGCAGCCTCCCGTGCTGTTGAACGCGCTCCTCGATCAGCAGGTCGTGTTCTTCGGCGGCAAGGGCGGCGTGGGCAAGACTACCTGCTCGGCCGCCTTTGCGCTCGCTGCGAGCCGGCGCGGCCGGCGCGTGCTCTTCGTTTCGACCGACCCGGCGTATTCGACCTCCGACATCTTCGAGCGCCCCATCGGTCCAGCCGAGCGCGAGCTTCTGCCGAGGCTGACCGGCCTCGAGATGGACGCCGACGGGGAAGCAGCGCGCTACATCGCGGGGGTAAAGCGCGACATCGAGCGGATGTTCGGCCCGAAGGTGATTCGCCAGGCACTTCGTCAAATCGAGGTGGCGGCCGCCTCGCTTGGCCTCGCTGAAGTGGCGCTTCTCGATCGGATGATCGATCTCATTGCCGGCCGCGCGCAGGCTCACGACCTCGTCGTGTTCGACACGGCGCCGACCGGCCACACGCTGCAGCTCCTGCGGATGCCCGACGCCATTACGACGTGGATTCACGCGCTCATGAAGCACCGCCGTGCCATCGTCGAGATCGATCGCGGCGCCGAGCAGACGCCTGCCGAGGCGGCGGCCGCCGACCCGGTGCTGGCCGCGCTCGAGCGGCGACACGAGCGAATAGGGCGACTGCGCACGATCCTCACCGACCGCAAGCGCACCTCGTTTGTGCTCGTCATCGTGCCGGAGCGGCTCGTCATCGAGGAGACGGCGCGGGCTGCCGAGATTCTGAGCGATGCCGCCATCGACATCGGCGGGCTCATCGTGAACCGCGTGCTGCCCGACGATCTTCCGGGCGAGTTCTTCCTGTCGCGCAAGGCCCAGGAACGAATCTATCAGGAGGAGATCGAGCGGCGGTTCGCCAGGCTCCTGCGTGTGTCCGTGAGGCAGTTACCGCGCGATGTGTACGGGCTCGAGCCGCTGTCGGTTGTGAGCGACCAGCTCGTCGGGGCCGGCAGCGCTTGAACAGCGCCCGAACGTTCTCGGTTCTGCGTTCTCCATTCTGCCTCGATCGTCTGGGTGCAGTCTTGTGAACGTAGAACGTGGTACGTAGAACGTTGTAGAAGAACGGGGAACGGAGAATAGGAGTAGCGGGCGTTTGCCCCGCCTCGCAGAAGCGCGTATCATCGATCGAGATGCTTGGCAGCTTGAGAAAACGTCAGCTGCGGCGCGTGGCGTTGCTGGGAGTGATGTTCCACCTCTTCTTCCTGGCGGCCGCTCCGATCGAACACCACGACCGGTGCCACGATTGTCTGCACGTTCGGCCTTGTGCTGATTCTCATGGCGGCCGTCAGGCCGCTCATGTTCCGGCGGACCTCTGAAGCCGGCACACAGCTGTTCGAGGCGTAGCGGTTTGTCGTGTAGGTTCCACCCCCCCCCCGCCCTCGTGACCTCGGCGGACCGTCGTCGTGTTCGCGGAAGCGGTCCGGCCTCCAATCTGGATCGGCATGCAGTGTCGTCACTGCGGAACCCCAATCGCTGACAAGGCGCTCATCTGCTATCGATGCGGCATGGCGACCATCGAGGCGAAGTACCAGTCCGCGGTCGCCGATTGGAGCCGCCGACGGGCGTTCCGTGGCGCGCTGATCGTGTTTCTTGTGCTGCTCGCGCTGCTCGTTTTCTACCTCACGTTCGGTGGGTGATAAACTCGGTCTTGGTGTGACCTCCGCGACGGCTCCGATTCGCAACGACTGGACCGTTCCCGAGATCGAAGCGATCTACACGGCTCCGCTTCCCGATCTGGTGTTTCGCGCCCAGGCCGCGCATCGTGCCTACCATCGGTCTGACGAAGTACAGGGCTGCATGCTGCTCAGCATCAAGACGGGCGGCTGTCCCGAGGACTGCGCGTACTGTCCACAGTCGGCGCACTACCACACGAACGTGACCCGGACGGATCTGGTGAGCCTCGACGAGCTGACCGAGGCGGCCACACGCGCCCGCGAACAGGGCGCGACGCGCTTCTGTATGGGCGCCGCCTGGCGCGACGTGCCCCACGGCACGCCCTTCGAGCAAGTGCTGGCGATGGTGCGCATGGTGCGCGCGCTCGGCATGGAGGCGTGCTGCACGCTGGGTATGCTGACCGAGGCGCAGGCCGACGCGCTCGCTCTGGCCGGGCTCACGGCCTACAACCACAATCTCGATACCTCGCCCGAGTTCTACAGGCAGATCATCACCACTCGTACCTACGACGATCGGCTGGCGACACTGGCGCGCGTGCGGCGGGCAGGTATCACCGTGTGCTGCGGCGGCATCGTCGGCATGGGCGAGGATCGGCCGGTGCGCTACAGATTGCTTCAGCAGCTTGCGTGGCTCGACCCGCACCCCGAAAGCGTGCCGATCAATTTGCTCGTGCGCGTCGCGGGTACTCCGCTGGCCAACCGGCCGCCGGAAGATCCGCTGGAGCTGGTGCGCACGATCGCGACGGCACGCATCTTGATGCCGGCCTCGTTCGTCCGGTTGAGCGCCGGCCGACTGTCGCTCTCCGACGAAGCGCAGGGTCTTTGTTTCGTGTCGGGCGCCAACTCCGTCTTCCTTGGCGATCGGCTGCTCACAACCCCCAATCCCGGCGCGACGCACGATCAACAGCTCCTGGCGCGCCTCGGCATGCGGCTCACAACTGAGGTAGGTAGGGCAGGTAGGCCCCCGCCGCCAGCGAAAGAATGATGGATAGCCTGCTCGAGCAGCGCATTCGCACGAGCCTGGCCGACCTGAAGGCGCGCGGCCTCCTGCGGTCGCTGCGCGCGCCCTCCGGCATCGATCTGTCCTCCAACGACTATCTGAACCTGTCGAAGCACCCGCTCCTGGTCGAACGCATGGCCGACGCTGTCGCCCGCGAAGGATGCGGCAGCACGGGATCGCGCTTGCTTCGAGGCGAACGGGATTGCTTCGGGGACTTCGAACGTCGATTCGCCCGCTTCAAGGGCACCCAACGCGCGCTGTTTTTCTCCTCGGGTTATCTTGCCAACCTCGCTGTCCTGACCGCGCTCAGCGAGCCTGGCGACGTGATCTTTGCCGACGAGCACAGCCACGCGAGCCTCATCGACGGCATGCTGCTCTCGCGGGCGCGGATGGTCAGGTTTCCGCACAACGATGTGGACGAGCTGGCGCGGCGCTTGCGCCCCGCCGCGGGCGTGCGGTTCATCGTCGTCGAGTCGTTGTTCAGCATGGACGGCGACATGGCCCCCCTCGCCGCGTACGGTGAGCTCAGTCGATCCACCGGCGCGGTGCTCGTCATCGACGAGGCCCATGCCGTCGGCATCTACGGCGAACGTGGCAGCGGTCTCATCGAGGCCGCCGGCATCGAAGATGCCGGCTTCATCTCCATCAACACGGCTGGGAAGGCGCTTGGCGTCGCCGGAGCCTTCGTCGCGGGACCCGCATGGGCGATCGAGTACTTGGTTCAGCGGGCGCGGCCGTTCGTCTTTTCGACCGCGCCGCCGCCGGCGCTGGCCGCCGCCATCGAGGCCAGCCTCACGCTCGTCGAGGACGATTCCGGACGGCGCGACCAGCTCAAAGCGCGCGCGGCCTACCTGCGCGGGTGCCTCGCAGCTGTCGGCGTCGACGTCCCCCCTGGCACGTCGCAGATCGTTCCGGTCGTCATCGGCGAGAACGAGCGCGCCGTGGCGGTGGCCCGCCGGCTTCAGCAACAGGGCTTCGACGTGCGCGCGATCCGACCGCCGAGCGTGCCCCCGGGCACGGCACGGCTGCGCGTGTCGGTGAATGCCGGGCTCTCCGAAAGTCAGCTTGGACGCTTCGCATGCGCTTTGAGCGAGGCGCTCCACGCCGCGACTGCGGCGCTTGCGGCCCTGCCTGGCGTGTGACATCCCGTGGGGTCATGTTTCGCGGCGTCTTCGTAACCGGCACCGATACGGGCGTCGGCAAGACGGTTGTCTCCGCTGCGCTGATGCATCGCTATCGTCGACCCGGAGCTGATCCCCGACACTGCTACTGGAAGCCGATTCAGACGGCCGTCTGGCGCGACGATGATACCGCCCAGGTGCGGCGGTTGGGACGCTGCCCGAATGGTGAGGTGCTGAGCGAGGGCATCCGACTGCGGCGTCCGCTCTCGCCTCACCTGGCAGCGCGGCTGAGCGGTGAGCGGATCGAGCTGGCGCCGCTGCTCGAAACCATCGGGGCCCGGCCGATGTCGACTCGCTGGATCGTCGAGGGTGCCGGTGGGGTGCTCGTTCCCGTCAATGACTCCGAGCTGATGGTGGACCTCATCTGTCGGCTTGCGCTTCCCGCGGTGATCGTATCGAGGGCGAAGCTCGGCACCATTAACCATACGCTCCTGACGATCGAGGCGCTGCGCGCACGGTCGCTCAGCGTGGCGGGCGTTGTAATGGTCGGCTCGCGCAATCGGGAAAACCGCGCGGCCATCGAAGACTATGGACGCGTGTCGGTCCTCGGCGAGCTGCCGAGGCTCAATCCCCTCACGCCCGGCACACTGGGACGCTGGGCCCGCTCGGAGCTGGATCGCGACGGTCTGCTGATGGAGTTCCTAGGATGAAGGTCAGCGAGCGCCGAGCCGGTCTGGTCGCGCGCGATCGCGGGTGTCTGTGGCATCCCTACACGCAGATGCTCACGCGGCCCGATCCGATCCCCGTGGTCCGCGGCGAAGGCGTGTACCTGTACACAGAAGACGGTCGCCGGCTGCTCGACGGGATCTCGTCGTGGTGGGTGAACATTCACAGGCACTCGCATCCCAAACTGAACGAAGCGCTTACGGCGCAGGCCCGCGAGCTGGAGCACGTCGGTTTCGCCAACTGCACCCATCGGCCCGCCGTTGAGCTCGCCGAACGACTGCTCGAGGTCCTGCCGGCTGGACTCTCGCGCGTGTTCTATTCCGACAACGGATCGACCGCCGTTGAAGTGGCGTTGAAGCTGGCGCGTCAGTACTGGATCAACCACGGCGAGAGGCGGCGGCGGACGTTCATTGCGCTCCATCACGCCTACCACGGTGACACAGTCGGTGCGATGTCGGCGAGCGAAGATTCGATCTTCACGCGTCCTTTTGTGCCGATGCTGTTCGACGTTGTACGAGCGCACCCGCCGTATTGCTATCGCTGTCCGCTCGGTCTCGACCGCGCCACGTGCCGCATCGACTGTCTGGGCGATCTCGAGTCGAAGCTCAAGAATGGCGGCGATTCGATCGCGGGCGTCATTGTTGAGCCGATGCTGCAGGCAGCGGGTGGTATGATTGTCTGGCCGAGGGAGTTTCTGGCGGGCGTTCGGCAGTTCTGCGACCGCTCCGGCACGCTGATGATTGCCGACGAGGTACTCACCGGCTTTGGCCGCACAGGCCGGATGTTCGCGTGCGAGCATGCGGCGGTCACGCCCGACATCATCTGCCTCTCCAAGGCGCTCACCGGCGGATATCTCCCGCTTGGGGCCACGATTGCCACCGAGCCAATCTACGAAGCATTTCTCAGCGAAGATCGCACGCGTACGTTCTTCCACGGTCACTCCTACACGGCTAACCCGCTGGCATGCGCGGTCGCGATCGCCAGCCTCGATCTCCTCCAGGAAACGGGTGCCCTCGCGCGCGTTGCGGCTCTGGAGCGATGGCTTCGCGATGGCCTCAAGCCGCTCGGCGCCCTGCCGATCGTCGGCGACGTGCGCGTCCTTGGCGGCGTCGGCATCGTCGAACTCGTGTCGGACAAGGCCGGGAAAACGGCGGGTGGATACCTCGATGACATCGGTCCACGCCTCACCGCGCGATTCCTCGAGCGTGGCCTGCTGCTGCGGCTGCTCGGCAACGTGCTGTATGTGATGCCGCCCTACGTCATCACCGAGGCCGAGACGTTCTGGGTGCTCGAGCAGGTGGCCGCCGTGCTGAAGGATGCGGTCGGAGCTCGGCTGTAGTGGGGCGGTCGCCCTGCAGGCCGCATGCGATGATTGGAAGCTAGGATGCTCGGCGCCGCCTCCGCTCGGTGGGCCGCGCTCCTGCAGTCGCGGCGTACCGCGCAGGTTGCGGTCGCGCTCTGGTCCATTCTGGCCATCGTTGTCTGGAACGCGGTCTTCGATCGGATCCTTGAGAGGCCGACCGGGAGTATGTGCAAGCCGCTGTGGCCGCGGCGAACGGGCCCGGCCCTTACATCCCGCGTAGACGACTGGATGTGGTCGGTTGAGCGGCGGGCGCTCTGGATCGCGAGCGCAGCCGCCGGCGGCGTGCTGGCCGTCGGCCTCATCACGCTGGGATTGGCACGACGCCAGTCGCGAGTCACAAAGTCGTAGGCTTGGACCCTGAACCCTGCAGTGCCTCCCCTCATCCACCCGCTGATTCACGACTGGAACGACGAGGGCACCGCCTCCGGCCAGCCAGTGATGCTCGACGATGAGACGCTCCGAGACGGACTGCAGTCGCCGTCGGTCCGGACACCGACCATCGACGAGAAGATCGATCTTCTCCAACGCATGGACGTTCTCGGCATCGACACGGCCGACATCGGTCTGCCGGGGGCCGGGCCGCACGTCACCCGCGACGTTGAACGGCTGGTGCGGGCCATGGGTGATCTTCAGCTCAAGATCGGCGCGAACTGCGCGGCGCGGACCCTTGTCGCCGACATCAGGCCCATCGTCGAAATCACTCAGCGGACCGGCGTGCCCATCGAATGCTGCACCTTCATCGGTTCGAGCCCGATCCGACAGTACGCCGAGGGATGGACGATGGAGTTCCTGCAAAAGACGACGGAGGAAGCGATTGGCTTTGCCGTGAAGGAAGGCCTGACGGTGATGTACGTGACCGAAGACACCACGCGTGCCGATCCGGCGTCGCTTCGCGCGCTGTTCACGGCGGCGCTTGGCGCGGGGGCATCGCGGTTGTGTGTCGCCGACACGGTGGGCTATGCGACGCCGACCGGCGCCGTAGCGGTCGTCCGGTACGTGAAAGGTCTGATTAGCGAGCTTGGCTTCGACGCGGGCATCGACTGGCATGGGCATCGCGATCGGGGTCTGGGCGTCGCCTGCGCGCTGGCGGCCCTTCAAGCCGGCGCGACACGCGTCCACGGCACGGCGCTTGGCATCGGCGAGCGCTCCGGCAACACGCCTATCGATCTACTGCTCGTCAATCTCGTGATGATGGGCTGCGTCGACCGCGATCTTTCGACGCTGCCGGCGTACTGCGCGGCGGTCTCGCGCGCCTGCGACGTGCCAATTCCGGCGCACTACCCGGTCGTTGGCGCCGACGCGTTCCGCACGGCCACCGGCGTGCACGCGGCGGCCGTCGTCAAGGCGTTCCGGAAGCAGGATCGCGCGCTGATGGACGCTGTCTATTCCTCGGTGCCGGCCCGCCTCGTCGGGCGGGAGCAGGAGATCGAAGTGGGTCCCATGTCGGGGAAATCGAACGTGATGTTCTGGCTCGAGAGCCGAGGCCTACCGGCGACCGACGCCGTGGTCGACCGGATCTTCACCGCGGCGAAAGCCTCCAATCGCACGCTCACGCACCAACAGATTCAGAAGATTATCGAGGACGCCAAGAAGGAACACCCTATTTGAAGCGCGCCTCGATCTGCGGGAGCGCGGCGAGCACGACGTCGCCGACGACCTGCAGGCTGCGGGCGCTGACCGCGTTGAGAGTGTCGGCGGGGCTGTGCCACGCCTCGTATTCAAGGTCGATGATGTTCACCGCCGGAACGCCGGCCTTCAGAAACGGCATGTGGTCGTCTTCAATCGCAGTCGACTCGGGCCGGAAGTGGGCGTCGAGCTTCAGCCGCCTGGCGGCGTCCCAGATGATGCTGGTCAGCCACGGTGTCGAGTTCAGCTCGCGTTTGATCCGCAGATCGCGGTCGCCAATCATATCGACCAGCACCATCGCGTTCAGCAACGCCAGTGAACCGTCCTGCCGTGCGGCCTCAACGTAGTGGCGGCTGCCGTAGGTATTGTCGGTACCCTGCCAGTCCCACAGGCGTGCCTCCTCGCCGTCGAGGAACAGCAGCTCGATCGTCAACGCGTTTCTCCGCGCCTTCAGCACTCGCGCGAGCTCGATGAGGAAGGCGGCGCTCGATCCGCCGTCGTTGGCCCCGACGAACCGGAACTCGCGGACGCGCTTCGTGTCGTAGTGGCCGGAGAAGATGATGCGCTCCTTTCGCGCGCCCGGAACAGTTGCAATCAGATTCACCATCCGCACCCGATCGATCGGCGTCTGGGCGTCCCAGACCTGTTCGATTACGGACACGCCGGCGGCCCCGAGCTGATCTTTGATGTACTTGCGCGATTGTTCGATGGCCGCCGATCCGGCGGGCCGTGGACCAAATGCGACGAGCTGGCGCAAATGCTCCCAGGCGCGGCCCGAATCGAAGCGAGGCGCAGCAGGCACTTGCATGGCGAGCGTCAGCACCAGGAGACCTCTCAGCATCTGGTCACCTCGTCGTCACATTCATCGTCGCTGATCCCGCGGGATGTAATTGCGCGTCTTGGCGCCGGTGTAGATTTGCCTCGGCCTGGCGATTTTCTGCTCCGGATCGAGGAGCATCTCTTCCCACTGTGCGATCCAGCCAGCCGTGCGGGGGATGGCGAAGAGCACCGGGAACATCTCGACCGGGAATCCCATCGCCTGGTAAATGAGGCCCGAGTAAAAGTCCACGTTGGGGTAGAGCTTCCGCGTGATGAAGTAGTCGTCCTGCAGTGCGATGCGCTCGAGTTCGAGCGCAACCTCGAGCAGCGGGTTACCGCCCGTGACCGTAAACACCTGGTCGGCAATCCTCTTGATGACTTTCGCGCGCGGGTCGTACGCCTTGTACACGCGGTGACCGAATCCCATCAGGCGGTTGTTTCCCTCGCCCGACTTCACGCGCTTGATGAACTCAGGGACTTTCGACACCGATTCGATCTCGTTCAGCATCCGCAGGACGGCCTCGTTGGCCCCTCCATGCAGCGGGCCGTAGAGCGCGGCCGCGGCACCCGCAAGCGCCGAGTATGGATCGACGTACGAGCTGCCGATGTTTCGCATGGCGCTCGTGCTGCAGTTCTGCTCGTGGTCCGCGTGCAGGATGAAGAGTACGTCGAGGGCCCGCTCGAGCACCGGGTTCGGTTCGTACTTATCGGCTGGCATTCTGAACAGCATGTTCAGAAAGTTGCCGGTGAAGCTCAGATCGTTGTCCGGATAGATGTACGGCCGGCCGACGATGTGACGGAAGGCGTAGGCAGCGATGCTCGGGACCTTGGCGATCAGGCGATGCGTCTGCTTCAGCCGTGAGTCCTTATCGAAGATATCCTTCGCCTCGGGGTACAACGTCGACAGCGCGCCGACGGTGCTCAGAAAGATCCCCATGGGATGCGCGTCGTAGCGGAACCCCTCCATGAATTTCTTCATGTTTTCATGGAGCATCGTATGCGTGGTGATCTGCTGAATCCATGCCTGCTGCTGTGCGGCGGTTGGCAGCTCACCGAAGAGAAGCAGGTAGGCGGTCTCGAGGTAGTTGCTTTCCTCGGCGAGCTGCTCGATCGGATAACCACGATAGAGCAGAATTCCTTTCTCGCCGTCGATGTAGGTAATGGTGCTTCGGCAGTTTGCGGTGTTCATGAACGCCGGGTCGTACGTCATCAGGCCGAAGTCGTGCGGGCCTGTCTTGATTTGCCGGAGGTCCATGGCGCGGATCGTGCCGTCCTGGATCGACAGCTCGTACTTTTTCCCGGTGCGGTTGTCAGTGACAGTCAGCGTGTCAGGCATAGAAGTCTAGAGTCTGAAGTTTGTTTAAAATCTGAGGCACATTGATTCTATTCTAGCGGCATGTGTTTTCCGATGTTTCCTGGCCGTTCTGCGGCGTCGGGTCGGCATACGGAAAGTTTCGGCTGCGCAAAATCAAGACTTCAGGCTTGCGACTTCAGGTTTGAGACTTGCGACTTGCGACTCGCCCGGTTCCAGGAACGCGGCGACCTGCTTGCGCAGCTCTTCCTGAATCTGATCGATCGATCGCCTGGCGTCGAGGACCCTGAAATGGAATTCGTCGGCCATTGAAGCGTATTCCCGCAGCAACTTGTTCTGGTAGGCACGGAAGCTGTCGTAAATGTCGTCGCCCGTCTTGAGGTCCATCCCGGATTCCCAGAAGTCCATCCCTCGCGCCGCGAGCACGCGGCGGATCAGGGTTTCGACATCGACCTTGAGATAGAAGACCAGGTGAGGCGCGATCCCGAAGCCGTACAGGCTGCGGAGCCATGACCGATCGACGCCGCGCACGCCGGCACGCGCGAGCGCCGTGAAGATGTAGCGATCCGACAGGACGACGAACCCGGCCTTGAGCGCCGGTATGATTTCCTTTTCCAGCCGATCGGCGAAGTCTGTCGCGTAGAGCAGCACGAAGGTGAGCTTGTTGAGCGTGTTGCTCGCCTTGGCGAGCTCGATCGTGGGCTGCATGAGCGGCGACCGCGTCCAGCCTGTTTCGACCACGCCGTAGCCCTTCACTTCGAGCCACTCGCGCAGAAGCTGAATTTGGGTGGTGCGACCGACGCCGTCGGTGCCTTCGATGGCGATGAGCCTGCCCGGATAGCCGTCGATCAGCAGGTAGGGGATGCCACGACCGTAGTAGCGGGCCGCCTGAATCCTGCCATTGGCTCCTGCGAGAGGCGTGTCAGACGGACTGCTCATCGCGCGTTTCCACTTTGTCCGACACCTCGAGGCGTGGAGCGACCAGGTGCCGGACGAGCCGCTGCTGCTCCATGATGCTGCCCACCGCGTCTATCACTTCGAGTTCGAACTCGTGCACAATCCGATCGTACTCGTTCAGCACTTTGCCCTGGAACAGGCGGAAGCTTTCAATCGGGTTCGTACTCCACCCGAGGTCCATTCCGGCCTCATAAAACTTGGGTTTTACGCGCCGTGCCAGCAGTCGGTCCAGCGACACGTCGATAGGAACACGGAAGTAGAGCACGAGGTCGGGGCGGACCGCGAAGCTGTACAACTCGCGTACCCACTGCCGGTCGACTCCCCGCGTGGCGTCGCGCGCGAAGGCAGTATACGCGTACCGGTCCGCCAGCACGATCATGCCCGCCTTGAGCGGTGGGATGATCTTGTAGAGCAACCGGTCAGCGAAGTCCGTGGCGTGTAGCAGGCTGAAGGTCATCGGGGTGAGCGCGTTCTTCTTCTTGCCGGTCTTGGTCGCCGCCTTCACCAGCGCGGACGAGTTCCACTCGGTGACGAACACGCGCTGCCCCTCGGCGTTTAGCCACTTCGCCAGCAGTCCGAGCTGCGTCGTCTTGCCCGACCCGTCGATGCCTTCGACGACGAAGAGCTTGCCCGGATACTCGTGCGGCGTCGTCAGATTGTTTGGCATGGGTCTTCCTGCTCACTTCCACGCGAAGGGGCTTCCCGATCAGACGCTCGAAGGGCGCAGCATGCCGCAGGGCCGCCCACAACTCGAGCTCGACATCGCCGGTGGTTCGGAGCTGCAACAGCGCGTCTTCCCCGCGATCCCGCAGCTCGACGTCGGCAATCGCCTGCCCATGGCTGCGGTCGAGGCTTTCGGCAAGCCGCAGAATGCCTGCTAGCGTCCGAATCACCCGCCGGTCCTTGGGCCGCAAACCCCGAAGCGCTTCGTGTCGTTTCTTCGGCGTCGCGCGGCGGTGATAGAGCGCCACGAGCGCGATCGTCTCGATCTCGTCGGGCTCGAAACCGCGCAGGTCGCCGTTCCTGATCAAGTAGTACGAGTGCTTGTGGTGCTGCTCGTAGCTGATGTGGGCGCCGATGTCGTGCAGGAGCGCGGCGTACTCGAGCCAGTCGCGGTCGCGGTCCGTCAGCGCGTGGACGCCTCGCGTTTGTTCGAACAGCGTTGTGGCCAGGCGCGCAACCTGCTGCGCGTGCTCGGGCCGGTAATGGCACCGCTCGGCGAGCTCGACGACGCTGCGCCGGCGGATATCCGGGTAGCGATCGGCCTGGGCGATCTCGGTTCGATGTTGCGCGATGTAGTCGAGAACCAGCCCCTCGCGAAGCGACAGGTCGCAAAGCGTGATGTCGGCCGCACCCAAGCGGCGAACGATCGTGTCGAACAGAACGGCGCCCGAGACGGCGAGGTCGGCGCGCCTCGGCTCGAGTCCCGGAACGCGAAGGCGCTTCTCGATGTCGAGCGCGGTCAAGGTCTTCCGCACGCGGTGTAACTGCTTGGCCGGGACGCGACGGCTTCGGAGGGGCGCATTGGCCGCGCGGCCGTGGTTCGCGGTTGCGATCGCGCCCAGGCTTAGAATCGTGCCGGACGTGCCGATCAGCCGATCGAAGCCCGCAAACTTCAGTTGATCGAGGTACTCGCCGAGCTCGGTCTCGATGTGCCGAACCAGCTTGCGCTCGTCGCGCGGCGAGATCGGATCGCTCCTGACAAAGCGTTCGGTCAGTCGGAGGACCCCCAGCTTGAAGCTGCGGCCGCGATCCATCGCGGGGCCCGCGCCGCGCGTGATCTCGACGCTGCCGCCGCCGATGTCCACCACGACGCTGATTTCACCCGTCATGCTGATGCCGTATGCGGCCGCCAGATGAATCAGCCGAGCTTCTTCGGTGCCGGAAATGACGCGGGGGCAGATGCCGGTCTGCTCGGCGATCGCCCGGAGAAATTCGCCTCCGTTCTCGGCCTCGCGAACCGCGCTCGTGGCGACTGCGACCGTTTTGTCCACACGGTGCGATTCCGCCAGGCGTCTGAACTTTGACAGCACCTGAAGTGCCGTGTGCATGGGCTGGGACGTGAGCGCCCGACCGTCGAGACCGCCGGCCCCCAGTCGCACCATTTCCTTTTCGCGGTCGATGACCTCG
The DNA here is from genome assembly GCA_965197865.1 of Vicinamibacterales bacterium. GTDB lineage: Bacteria > Acidobacteriota > Vicinamibacteria > Vicinamibacterales > CAVVIG01 > CBDANZ01. The sequence goes on along the minus strand of CBDANZ010000003.1, from coordinate 397,696 downwards.
AGCGACAGGTCCGGACCGACGCGCACGACGATCATATGCAACGAATTCGTGCCGATGTCGATGGCCGCAACCTGCATCATCGTTGAGCTTGATTCAGATTGACCACTATAATCAAGGCTTCCATCTCTGTCATGCCCGCGTCAGCAACTCGGTACGACCTGCTTCGAACCCGACTCTCCCTGTTTACACGGATGTTGCCTGGCGCCGTGTCGGGAGATGTACGGGCCGTGCACCGAACGCGGGTGGCCTCGAGACGCCTCCGCGAGCTTTTGCCGGTCCTGCAACTCGAGAACCCCGCAGGCCGCAAGCTGAGCCGGCGGCTCAGAAATGTGACGAGGCGCCTCGGGAGCGTTCGCGAGGCGGACGTTCTTCTCATCTTGATTGGCGAGCTGCGTGAATCGGGTCGCCATCGGGAACAGGCCCTTCGAATGATTGCCGCGGCAGTACGAAACGATCGCGACCAGACGTGTGAGAAGCTCCCCGGCAAAACGACTGTGGCCGAATTTCGTCGTCTGGCTCGCAAGCTCGAAGCCGTGGCCGACGAGCTTGAATCGGCTGACGATTCTCGCATACGCGGACGGGCGTGGCGGTGGGCGCTCGACGCTCGCGTCGCGAGCCGGGCACGGACACTGGGAAACGCCGTCAACGAAGCGGGCTCCGTGTACTTGCCCGAGCGCCTGCACGGTGTTCGTCTCGCGGTGAAAAAGCTGCGCTACAGCGTGGAGCTCGTGGCCGAAGCAACGGGATTGAAGCAGACCCCGGATTCGTGCACGCTGCGGCGAGCGCAGCAGCTCCTCGGTCGACTGCACGATCTTCAAGTACTCGTCGACCGCATCCGCCACGTCCAGGCGTCACTCGCTGCCTCCGACGCTCGCGCTGGGCACGACCTCGACGGGCTGGTCACGTCACTCGAGCAGAGCTGTCGGCACCTGCACGCACGATACATCCGCGAACGCGCGAGCATCCTCGCCATCTGCGAGCGACTCAGAGGGCGCGCGCCTTCGCGGCCCATCGCGACACGTCGAGCCGGATAAATCACCGCGACAACGGTTGGTAGTGTTTTTCCATGCCCGGTCCCTACGAGCTGTATCTGATTCGTCACGGGATCGCTGAAGAGCGCGGCGACGGGTGGCCTGACGACCGGAAACGGCCGCTGACCAACGCCGGCCTTTCGCGGCTGCGCAGGGAGGCCAGCGGCCTTGCGCGGCTAGGCGCGGACTTCGACGTCGTCCTCACGAGTCCGCTCGTGCGGACGCGTCAGACGGCGGAAGCCATTGCGAGTCAGTTTGATCCCAGGCCCCCGATTGTGGCGGTCGAATCGCTCTCGCCGGAAGGCACCTATCAAGCGATGCTGACCGATCTCGAGAAACAGTCACGTCGATCGCGAATCGCGCTCGTCGGCCACGAGCCAGGCATCGGCGAGTTTGCCGCGCGTCTCGCCGGGTCTCGTCGTCCACTCGTGTTCAAGAAGGGTGCCGTGTGCCGGATCGATCTCGAGACGCTGCCGCCGACCGGTCGCGGGTCGCTGCGTTGGTTTCTCACGCCGAAAATACTTCGGAGCATCAGGAAGTAGCGCAGCGTTCAGTTCTCAGCTCGGCTCAGCCCGGAAACGACTGAAAACTGACAACTGAAAGCTGATAACCTCACGAAACAGAAGCGAAAGCGCTCTAGGTTGCAACGCGACTACGCTCGTAAGTAATCCGCCTGCCAGCCGTTCACTCGCAGCTTGATTTCCTTCTGCGTCTTCAACTTTCCAGCGAGCACCTCGCGCGCCAGCTCCGGCAGCTCGGCGTCGCCGGCGAAACGGAGCGCGATGAGCTGACCGTGCGTGAGCGACGCAAGCTGGGGTTGCAGATCGGCGGGCAGCAGCGCACGGAGGCGAAGCCGCATTTCCAGCCGAATCACGCGGTCCTGGACGCTCAGAATCATGACGCACACCGAGAAGAACATCGGCAGGAACGCAACGACCATCACGAATCCCATGATCGTGTCGTCGGTCACGCCCTGGGTCAGCCGGTAGATCGACCAGAAGAAGTTGCCCAGGAACGGGAAGAACACTCCGATGTGGTACGCGGGCACGACTCGTGCGTGGTTCCTGAAAGTCTGCGGCTTCGGCATAGACAGCTCCTTTGTTGAACTGGCGCTCCCGGATTCTGCGACTGAGGGCGGCACGAAGGCGAGGCGCTGGCAGGGTCGCGCTACCGTGTAGTGATGGCTCCTACTCAATAAACCGGTAGCCAAGGCCGATGACGGTTTCGATCTGGTGTCCGGCCTCGCCAGGTTTTCCGGGCAGTCGTCCGACGTGGACGTCCGTCGACGGTGTTTCCACGAGCCGGTCGTATCCCCAGACGCGCTCCAGTAATCGATCCCGAGACGACGCGGTTCCTGTTCTGTACGAGATAGCGGAGCAGCTCGAACTCGCGGCGCGTTGGGTGCACCGGCCGGCCACCCAGCACCGATGGACGTGACTCCACGGTGCCGGGGAGGCGTTTCGCCGCCGTATCAAAGCTGTTAAGCGTGGGTTACGTTACACAGCCGTTTGATGCTACCCTCCGAATTGAAGGGGTTTTCTCGAAAGGAGCCGCGTGCGCACGTCGGTCTGCAGGACTTGGCTGGTAAGCGGTCTGTGCGCGCTGACGCTCATTGCGCCTCGTGCGGTTCTGTCCCAGTTCGACTCGATGTCGAGCGATCCCCGCAACATCCTAGAAGGCAACTGGCAGTCGTGCCTGGAGCCGAGCACCAGACGCTACAGCGAGCGCATTTACGATCACGTCGTGAACAGCGTTGGGCAGTTTGAAGTTCACCTCGGGCCGCGACGCGAGTTTGCCATTTTCAAGGGTGTGCAGGACGCGCACCGCGACCACGACTCGCCCGACAACCTGCTGAAGCCGTTTCGCGTGACGATGATAGGAAGCCGCGCGTCGAAGCGCTGGGAGGTTCCGTCGCTCAGCCTGGCCTTCACCGTCACGCTCGGCGGCGGATCCCGCACCGACTGCGAGAGCTGGTTCATCCTCCTCGAGCCGCTCAAGAAGAGCTCCTGAAAGGCCTCAAGGTGTGGGCGCCCTGCACGGTGGCGGGCGGTCGGGCGCTATTCTTCAGGGCGCGAGCGAGATTCGCGCTGGCGAAATCTTCCTCTTCTATTTGTTCGACGTGGCCGAGAGCGTCGATATGCAGGCGATACCCGGGCTGATCGGCGGTCCGACCGTGGCCGCGCGGCTTCAGCCCAAGCAGGCAACCCGTGCCTACGTCCAGTACGAGAAGCCACCGCTGTCGTTCGATGGCGAAGCCGTCGGCGTCTCCGACGTCGAAGGGTTCCGGCCGCGATTCTGCCTGTACGACTACGGCATCATCTCGGTCGCGCTGACGCAGCCGTTCAGCGGATCCTGGCCCGAACTCGTCTCGCTCGGCCAGACGCTCATCGAGAGCGACGAGTTCGAACGGGAGGCCGAACGGCTGTGCCGGACGATAGTTGACCGCCTCCGGCCGGCGCTCGTCGGGTACCGCGGCGCGTACTTGAGCGAAGACTACCTCGTGTATTTGGTCAACGAGTTCGAGCGGCCTCAATCGGCCGACGAGCTCCTCGTGGCGCACGGCAACGACATCGCGACGATGCTGCGCGGCGAGCAACAGCCGCTCAGCGAACAGGAGAAGACCAAGATCCTGCACCATCACCTATCGTACCTGGTGGACGATCTCGTCGTGCCGACCTGGAATCCTGGCGCTCTCGCGCGCCATCGGCGAGGCGGCGCCGGTCATCACGATCGGCGCGCTCACCTACGTGCCGTTTCTTCCGATCGACATCTGGTCGCCATTCACCGTGCTGCCTATTCAGATCTTTAACTGGGTCTCCCGGTTGAGCGGCCTTTGTCGAGAACGCCGCGGCGGGGATTCTCGTGCTTCTGGCGCTCCTGCTCGGCATGAACGCCGCCGCGATCCTTCTTCGCGACCGGTTCCAGAAGCGCGGCGGGTAAGCGCTACCTGAACTGATCCCTAATATTCGCGTTGGCGCGGGAACTGTTCGGGGTTATCGGTGAAGAGCGCGTTGATGCCGAGCGTGTACTTGAGGAAGTGTGACATCTCGTCGCGCACGGTGGGGAAACGTTCGGTGCTTACCGTGCGGAATGTGTAGGCGGTCACGGTGAGCCCGGCATTGTGCGCCTGCGCCACGACCTCCGGCTGGAGGTCAACGAGATCTTTCGCGGTCCCGATGCCGGTCGCGAAGGTGGCGATGTCGCGAAGGCGCGCCTCGGTCATCCCGGTGTCGTCGAACGACTCCATCAGCAGGATGCGCGGCACTTCCGAGAGCTCCGGTCGCGACGCGGCGGATCGTCGGCTCGTCAAACGACTGAACGATCATCGGCGTGGCGTAAGTCGGGTCGGGCCGATCCAGGCCATTGCTCCTTACCGACGCGACGAACAGCTCGACCATGTCCACGCCGCACGCCCCATAGAGCGGCGGCGACTTCAGCTCGGGATAGAGCCCCGCCTTTACCGCGGACGAGATCGATCGCCTCCTACCACGTCACAACGCGCAAACCCGCGAACTTCGGATCGAACCACCCTCCCATGTCGAGACGTTGGATGTCGGCGAGCACGAAGTTGTTTGCCACCCAGCGCTTCGCAGGCGATTGGCCGCTAGCGTCGGTTGTGAAGCGATCGGGAAAGACCTCGGCGACATTGCTGGTGCGCTCGAGCGTGTCGTCGTGCAGGCAGATGAGCACGCCGTCGCGCGTGACCGCCAGATCCTGCTCGACGAAGTCCGCGTCTCCTGCTCGAGTGCCAGCCGGTACGTAGCCAGCGTGTGCTCAGGCGCGTAGCCCGACGCCCCTCGATGTGCGACGACCTGCCTGTCAGCGAAAACGGGCGGCCGCATCGACCTCGGCAATGAGACGGCCCATCAAGTGGTGCAACGGCCGCTTATGGAACGCCACGAGCAGCCACGGCCAACCAAATCCCCAGAATGCCGCCATCGTCCATCTTGTCGCTTATGTTCCGCCCACCGACCAGTTCAGGACAGGTACTGGAATCTCGTTCATGAACAGCTTCAATTGATACGGCCCATCGTTGAATCGGCCGCCCTTGGGTCGAAGATCGAAGTCGAGGGTGGCGACATTCTCACGGGCGAGACGGGCAAAGCTGAAAAGGCCGTCGACCATCTCGACAACGCCTTCGGTTGTGAGCACTTCGTAGCGAATCGTCGTGCCGAGGCGCGGCAGTTCCTTGACTCTCAGATCTAGTGTCAGCCTCGTGACGCCAGACGGGAATCGATTCAGACGCGGAACGTCGGAGCCGGCCTGCTCCGGCTGCGCGTAGACGAACACATCAACGATCTCGAATTCATGAAGCGGCTTCTCGAGGTACTCCATTCGCGGGCCGTCGGCACCCGGAAGTGGGCGGGGCCGGGCAGGCTGTTGCTCGACGGCAGCGCCGGCGATGCAGCCGATCCACGACTCTACATCGCGCCGTATGTCATCGGGCACCGCGCCCAAGACGATGACGTCTGAGACCGCGAACCGCCCACCCGATTTGAGTACGCGGCACGTTTGGGCGAGCGCGCGATCCTTGTCCGCCGACAGGTTGACCACGCAGTTGGAGATGATGACGTCGACCGAGTTGGCTGGGAGCGGAATCTTCTCAATCTCGCCTTTGATGAACTCAGAATTGGGGATGCTCGCCTTGCGCCGATTCTCGCGCGCCAGTGCCAGCATGTCGTCGGTCAGATCGAGACCGTACACTTTACCGGTCGGGCACGACGCAGCGCGCCGACAAGAGGACGTCGATTCCGCCGCGAGAGCCGAGGTCCAACACCGTCTCGCCGGCGTGCAGCTCGATGAGCGCCGTCGGATTCCCGCAGCCGAGCGATGCGAACGGCTCGACACGCGCAGGCCCCGCAAAGGGAAGCGGGGACGGCGGGAGCCCTGAAGCCTACAGCTTGAAACCCGAACCCTGACGTCGACCTTCAACGTCCTCTCGAGGCGTGCCGCCGATTGCCTCAATCTGGCGCTGGAGCGAGAGCCGATCAAGCGCCTCGATTCGCAGGCTGGTGAAAACCTCGATTCGGGCGTCCAGGTCGCGGAACGCGCGATCGAACGCCCGTCGTTTCTCTTCGTCGGATCCCTCCGCAGCCGACGGATCTGCTATGCCCCAATGGGCGGTCATTGGGCGACCCGGCCAGACGGGACAGGTCTCCCCAGCGGCCCCGTCGCAAACCGTGAACACGAAGTCGAGCCTCGGCGCGCCTCCCACCGCAAACTCCTCCTAGCTCTTACTGCGCAGACCTTCCGTGGAGAGCCGGTTTCGTTCGAGCGTTTCGATTGCGATGGGATGTACTGCCCCTGTCGGATGGCTTCCTGCACTGAAGGCGTTGAACCGATCCCGGCCCCGGTAGTTGAGGAGGGTCTCGGCCATGATGCTGCGCGCCGAGCTTCCCGTGCACAGGAACAAGACGTTGTACGGAGCCACGGCGGTATCATGCCACTACTAGTTCCGCGGCGCGACGGTCATATAACGGGCACGTTGACACCAGGCAAGAGAGCGACATTGCAATCGCCGCCAGCACCTCGCGGCCAGACGACAATCGCTCGGTCGCGTACACCGCTTTCTCGAGGTACCGCCCGCCGAGCTCAGCGATGTTGCTGTCGTCTTCGACGATGAGGATGCGCGCCATGAAGGTTGAACGTTCAAAGGATGAGGAGGAGCGGCCGTTCAGAAGAGTCGGCGGACGAGGGGCAGCGCCCACAGCACTCCGAGCGCGATCGACATGCAGCCGACGGCGAGCGACACGCCGCGCACGACGACGTGATGGGCGCCCAGGCGCGCCAGCGGCCAGCCAAGCAGCCCCGACAGCGCGGCCATGCTCAGCGTCGACCCGATGCCGAACAAGGCGACATAGGCGAGCTGCGCCGCGGCAGTCGGCAGTGTCGTGAGCACGAGCGCGGTGAGCGCGCCGCTGCCGGCGAGTCCGTGAATCACACCAACCAGTAGGGGCCGTCGCGCGAACGTCCACCTGCCGATGTGCACGTGTGCCGGCACGCCCGTATGGCTGTGCACGATCGGGCCGTGGCGGTGCAGGCGCAGCGGACCGCTTGGCCCTTGCCGCGCCGCCTGCCGGAGGGATCGCATGCCGAGGCCGACGAGCATCAGGGCAACGAGGAACTCGAACAGGTCCGCCACGGCGACGGGCATCTCGGCGCGCGCCGCGATGAGCCCTGCACCCACGACGACGAGGGCGAGCGTGTGGCCCAGGCCCCACCACGCGCCAAGAAGCGCTGCCTTCGCACCGTTCGGCTCCCGGCTGACGAGCGTTGACACTGTCGCAAGATGATCCGGCTCGAGCGCGTGGCGTATGCCGAGCAGCGATCCGAGCCCGGAGCTGGTCGCGAATTCGAGGAGTGGCATACTGGCGGGACGCCATATTCTACGTGAATCTCGCGCCCATGCCCGATCCCGCTGAGGATACGGCGCATCGGCGGGTTTCGTGTATAGTTAAGTTTTCTCCTGCTAGGGCGGCTTGGTCCAGCCGAGCGCGTGCGGCGGGGTGGCTCTACTGAATGTGCGTTCATCTGATTAATCCAAGTCATGTGTCGTTCGGCGTGGCGGTCATCACACCGCGGTGGCTGTACGTGCTCGCCGCGGCGACCGGCTCCGAGTGGGGCGACCCCCATCTGGTCGACGAAACGATCGAGCCGCTCAACGTCAACGATATCGAGCCGGGCGACGTGGTCGGCATTGGCATTCACTCGGGCAACGCGCTGCGCGGGTACGAAGTGGGCCGGCAGGCACGGGCGCGCGGGGCCTGGGTGGTCTTTGGCGGCATTCACGCAACGCTGTTTTCCAATGAGCCCGGCGAGCACGGCGGCGCCCACAGCGTCGTGAAAGGCGACGGCGACTTCATCTGGTCCGAGGTCGTGCGCGACTGCGTGGCCGGGCGTCCCAAGGCGCTCTACGAGGCCGGACGAGTATCCGGCGATCGCTTCGTGTCGGCGCGCTGGGATCTGCTATCGCCAGGCCACTACATGTGGGGGTCGGTGCAGACCGTCCGCGGCTGCCCGAAGCACTGCTCGTTCTGCTCGGTCTGGCGGACCGACGGCCAGGAGCCACGCCAAAGGCATGTTGACGCGGTCGTCCATGAGGTCGTGGAGCTCCGGCGTCGCGGCTTCCGGTTCATCGCACTGGCCGACGACAACTTCTATCCGGTGACGCTCGACGATCTCGCGCAGGCGCGCCGGCGATCGGATCCGACCAGACTACGCGAGCTCGAGGCGCTGCGCCAGGAACGGTTCGAGCTGATGGCTGCGCTCGCGCAACTGCCTGCCGATCTCGTCTTCTTCACCCAGATTACAATGGAAGCGGCCGAAGACCCCTCGTTTCTGAAAGCGATGCACGCGGCGCGCATACGCGGCGCGCTGGTCGGCGTCGAGTCGGTGACGGCAGACGGCCTGAAAGACGTCTACAAAGGTTTCAATCTGGCGGGAGACGCACTCGTGGACAGGCTGCGCGAGTTCCGCCGCCACGGCGTGCACGTGCTCGGCTCGTTTATCTTTGGCCTGCCGAGCGATCGGCAGGAGACCTTCGCGGCCACGGTCAGTCTAGCCGAGCGCGCCCAGGTCACATTCGCGCAGTTCGTGCTGCTCACACCGTTTCCGGGCACGATCGATTTCGAGAAGTGGGCGGCCGAGCCCGGCCGCGAGGCCGTGACGGTGGACGGCGTGCCGATCACGCGCCACTGGCTCATCCCGCAGGAACGCCGGCCGAAGGTCTACACGCGGCATCCGACGATGTCTGCCGAGGACATCCGCGTCGGCACGCAGGTCGCGTGGGATCGTTTTTACAGTTGGCGTCGGGTGTGGGCGCGGTCGCGGGTCGTCACCTCACTGCGCGCCAGGCTTGCGTTCGTCCTCGTCTCGAAGCTGTATCGTCAGATGTACGCAAACACCGGGATTGCCACCGACAGCGCGCGCGTCGCGCGGTCCACCAAATGGGCGAAATGGCTCGGAACCGTGTGTCGTGGGTTCTTCCTCACCACGCCGATGCCCGATCTGCAGATGCCAGCCCGGGAAAGCACTCACGACGACCGGACTTTCGGTCGTCATTCCGCTGCCCTCACGGACGCCTTCTAGCCTGCTCGACCCGCCGGCCACACGTGATGATGGATGAAGTCTGCGTGTGAATGTGTCGCCGTGAAGAGCGACTCCCCGGGAAGGAATACTGGTTCTTGTGGTGTTGGTGCAGGTCGAACAGCCTGAACGTCTCACCCCTTGATCGTCTGAAACTCCCTGGCGCGCTCGGCATTCCGCCTGGATAACTCAACCATCTGTGGGTTGTATTCGACGCCGAACGACCGCGGGCCTCGTTTCGCTGCCGCGTCCTTGCCGGACTGACCTGGCTGCGGTTCAAACGGCGCTTGCCCGGCGTCTCAAAGCTCCCTAACATTGTGGTTCCGCACCAAAAAGTACACCGCGACGACGATGAGCAGCGCCCCGTTGATGCCGATGACGAGCGGCGCACCGATGAGGGTGGCGACGTAGCCGCTCACGAGGCTGCCAAGTGGCATGCCGCCGCGGAAGGCGAGCATGTAGATGCTCATCACGCGGCCGCGCATCTCGTTGGGCGCGATGAGCTGGACGAGCGACGTGACCGTCGAGAAGACCACCATCAACGTCGCGCCGATCAGAAACAAGAGGAGATCGCTCACCCAGAGCACGCGCGACATCGCGAAACCGATAATGAGCAATCCGTACGCGGCCTGCACCAGCAGCGAGGTCAGTCCCATCCGATGGAATTTTCCGAGCCAGGCGATGATGAGCGCGCCAACAATCGAGCCCGCGCCTGAAAACGCCATCAGACGGCTATAGGTATTGACGCCTTCGCCAAAGACGCGCTGCGCGAAAAGCGGCAGGAACGTCAGCACCACAAATCCAAGAAATGTTGTGGTCGCCGCAAGTACGATGAGCGCTCCGAGGTTGCTGTGGTGCCTCACATACGAAAGGCCGCCGGCGAGCTCGTCGCGCATGCTGAGCGAGGAAGGAGACGGGATGTGTTTCACGTGCAGCGACATCAGCGCCGAGATCACGACGAAGAACGACAGCGCGTTCAACGCAAAACATGCATTGATCGCCTGCGACTCGCTGGAGCCCCACCCGATGAACACCGTCAGCGTCGCACCGAAAAGCAGCGGCCCGAGCACACGCGCGACGTTGAACTGGATCGAGTTCAACGCCACGGCATTCGGCAGGTCTTTCTTTTCGACAAGCGACGGGATGAGCGACTGATACGCCGGCCCGCCGAACGACTGCGCAAGACCCGTGGTGAACGACAGCACCAGGATGTGCCAGATCTGGACGATCTGGAAATACATGAGGAGGGCGAGCGCGCCCGAGGTCGCCATCTGGATGTACTGCGACCCAATCAGTGTGCGCCGTCGATCGTATCGGTCGGCCAGCACGCCGCCGATCAAGGTGAAGAGGATGATTGGCAGCTGTTGCAGGAACACGTCGAGCCCGAGGAAGAACGGGGAATTGGTCAGCGACAGCACGAGCCAGTTCTGCGCGACGATCTGCATCCACGTGCCGATGCTCGACGTGCAGGCGCCGAACCACTGGACGCGGAAGTCGCGGTAGGTAAACGCGGCGAGCATACGGCGCAGCGCTTTCGAGCCGAGTAGAAGCTGCGGAGCAGCCGCGTCAGGGGCGGTCAGTATTTCAGCGGGACCGGGTGGAAGCGGGACGGAATCGGCCAAAGCGGTCCTAGGAAGCGTTGGTCCTGCCCAACACAAAGTAGCGCAGGATTTTAGTCCTGCCTTTATTGGGCGCGTATCTACCTCACTTGCCTGCTTGATTCCGCGGAAGGCATGCGATATAGTTGTCCGAGAGGCGAACAAAAGACGAAACACCCATGCCGCTCGCGCGCGCCAAACTCGAATCGCTGCTCCGCACGTGGCAGCTCGATCGCACCCTCACGAGCACACTCCCCCCGCCCGACCCTCACGATGAATACGCGTCTGGCGCCACGGGCGTTTCGACGTTAGATGTCCGGCTGGGCGGCGGCTTTCCGCGCGGCCAACTCTCGGAAATCGTCGGCGCGCGGTCCTCGGGCCGCTTGAGCCTGCTCCTGCGCCTACTGGCGGCTGCCACCGCGCGCGGCGAGCTTGTTGCTCTCGTTGATGCGCTCGACATGTTCGATGTCGAATCGGCGGCCGCCGCCGGCGTCGATCTCGACCGCCTCCTCTGGATCCGCGGACACGTCGTCGTCAATCCCGGCTTGTGCCACGACCTGAATCAGCGCGCGATGGTGCAGGCCATTCGTGCGCTCACGATCCTTCTCTCGGCCGGTAATTTCGGGGTCGTTGCGCTCGATACCGGCGAAGCGCCCGCAGGCGCGCTCGGACGGCTGCCGTTCACCACCTGGCTGCGGCTGCAGCGCCTGGTCGAAGAGCGTCAGACGATCTGCGTGCTCGTCGGCCGCGAGCAGGTGGCGCGCAGTGCGGCGGGGCTCACGCTGCGGTTAGGACGAGAAGGGCGGGTGGGGCGGGAAGGGCAGGAAGGGAAAAGCTCTGCGTCGCGCTTTCGCGGGCGCTTGTTCGAAGGGCTCGACATCGAGGCACGCGTCGTACGCGCGCGGGCGCGCATGCAAGAGGAAGCAGTCGTCGCGTTGAAAACGACCGCATTGAACTGTGCCTAACCCCTGCTTCGCGTGTCTCTACCATCCGCCGGGTCCCGTTCAACCGGCCGGCAACGGCGCCACGCTCGCCATCATCGCGCAGGAGTTCTCGCCGCGCTACGAGCAGCACCACGACGGCCTCGTATCGATCGACGTGAGCGGGCTCGAGCGGCTGCTTGGTCCGCCGCAGACCATCGGGGCGGAGCTCGTCCGCGAGGCGTTGGCGCGCGGCGTGCGCGTGCACGTAGCGATCGCTGCGACCCGGACGACGGCGCTCGTCCTGGCGCTGGCGCGCCCCGGCCTCACCGTTGTTGAACCCGGCGATGAAGCGACCGCGCTCGCGCCGGTTCCGGTTGCCATTCTCGAGAAATGTGAAATCTCAAGACTTCAGACTCCAGACGTCAGGCTTCAGGCGGGCTCTGCATTCAAACGTTGGGGTGTGAAGACGCTTGGCGAGCTCGCGGCGCTGCCACCCGCGGATCTCGCCGCACGTCTTGGCCGGCCCGCGCTCGCCTGGCGGGCCGCGTGTGGCGAAGACATCCGCCCGTTCGTGCCGACGCTGCCCGACGAGCGGTTCGAATTGTCGCTTGAGCTCGAGTGTGGCCGGTTGACGGCCTCGAGCCGCTCTCGATCGTGCTCACGCGGCTCCTCAAGCCGCTCTCGATCCGGCTCGAGCGGCGCGACTGCGGTGCCGCCGTGCTCCATATCCTGCTGCGACTGGTCACTGGCGAGATTCATGCGCGGCGCCTGCAGCTCCCTTCGCCAGTGCGCGAGATGCGGACGCTGCGCACTCTGGCGCTTCTCGATCTCGAATCGCACCCGCCTGGCGCTGCGGTCGACGGCGTCACGGTGGTCGTCGATCCGACGCCGGGCCGCATGTGGCAGCACACGCTCTTCACGCGCGCGCAGCCGATGCCCGAACAGCTCTCGACACTCCTGGCGCGCCTCGTGGCGCTGATGGGGCAGGACCGGATCGGCGCCCCGGCGACGGTCGATTCGTATCGGCCCGGCGCGTTTGAGATAAAACCATTCGTGAGGGAGTCTGGCGCCCACGACGATCGACGCAGAGCACGCGGAGATCACAGAGACCTGAACTTTCCGAGTTCTGCGGCCTCGGCATGGCGGCGGTGCCGTCATCCTGTGCCTGTGCGCGTGGCGATCGAAGCGGGCCGTCCCGTGCGCGTAACCACCGATCGCCTCGGCTTTGCGGGCGGAAGCGTCACGCTGTCGGCGGGACCCTGGTGCACGTCTGGAAATTGGTGGGCGCCAATGCAGTCGTCAGTCGTCGGACAGCTGTCGTCGTCTGCTGAAGTGCTGACGACTGACGACCGGCGACTGACGACTGCCTGGAACCGCGATGAGTGGGATGTGGCACTCACCGACGGCGGCGTGTACCGGATCTTCCGGGATCGCGAGACGGACGGGTGGTTCATCGATGCGATCGTGGATTAACCCTTTGTGTCCTTCGTGTCCTTCGTGGTGAAAAGTGTCCTCGTACGTCGAACTTCACGCCGCATCCGCGTTCAGCTTTCTCCAGGGCGCCTCGCTCCCTGAAGCGCTCGTCGATCGCGCCGCCGAAGTCGGCTATCCGGCGCTCGCGCTGCTCGATCGCGATGGTGTGTACGGCGCGCCACGCTTTCACAAGGCGGCTCTCACCGCTGGCATCAAACCGATCATCGGGGCGGAACTCACGATCGCTTCGCACCAGGCGGGTAGGACGGGTAGGGCAGGTGAGGCAGGTAGGGGAAGCCAGAGTTCAACCGACCAGGCCTACCCGCCCCACCAGCCCTTCGTTCTCCCCGTCCTGTGCGAGAGCGCGGACGGGTACCGCAATTTGTGCCGTCTGATCACGCGCATGAAGATGCGCGCGCCGAAAGGTGAGGGCGCGCTCGCCCTCGAGGAACTCGACGGCATGACGGGCGGCCTTGTGGCGCTCGCCGGCCGAGCCGCGCTCGATACGGGCCGCTACGGCGTTGGTGGGCTGCTCGATCGTCTCGTCGGTCTTTTTGGACGCGACCGCACCTGCGTCGAACTGCAGCGTCATGGCCGCCGCGACGAGGAAGTGGCCAATCAGATGCTCGTCGAGATGGCCGCGGCGTTCCGTGTGCCGATTGTGGCCACCAACGCCGTCCGCTTCGCCACGCCGTCCGAGCGGCCGCTGTTCGATGTGCTGACCTGCATCCGCCATCACACTGATCTTGCGCATGCGGGGACGCGGCTTCTGCCGAATGCCGAGCGATACCTGAAGCCGCGCGAGGAGATGGCGGCGCTGTTCGCGGATCGTCCGGACGCGATTGCGCGCAGCTGCGAGCTAGCCGATCGCCTGCAGTACACGATGGCGGATCTCGGCTACCGGTTTCCGGATTATCCGGTGCCGACGGACGAGACCGAGGCGTCGTTTCTCCGCAAAATCACCGATGTCGGCGCACGCGATCGATACCGCCCATACCACGATCGCGCCCGCGCGCAGGTCGCGCGCGAGCTCGATCTCATCGAGAAGCTCGGCCTTGCCGGCTATTTCCTCATCGTTTGGGGCATCGTGAATTTTTGCCGCCAGCACGACATCCTCGTACAGGGACGCGGATCGGCGGCCAATAGCGCCGTTTGCTACAGCCTCGGCATCACGGCGGTCGATCCGGTGGGGATGGAGCTGCTGTTCGAGCGGTTTCTTTCGGAAGAGCGCGGCGAGTGGCCAGACATCGACCTCGACCTGCCGAGCGGCGAGCGGCGCGAGCGCGTGATTCAGCACGTGTACGAAAAGTACAACTCGCACGGCTCGGCCTCCGGAGAACCAGGAGCCGTTCCCGAAGGGCCGAAGGCGGCGATGACCGCCAATGTCGTCACCTACCGTGGGAGGAGTGCCGCACGCGAGGTCGGCAAGACGCTCGGCTTCGATCCCGTACAAGTGGATCGGCTGGCCAAGGTGATGAACAACTTCGAGTTCACCGATTCGGCCGACACGCTGCCGCGACACCTGGCGGCGGTGGGGTTGGATCTGAATTCGGATCGCGTGCGCCTTTTCGCTCGGCTCTGGGGCAAGATGCAGGGTTTGCCGCGTCATCTCGGCCAGCATTCCGGCGGCATGGTGATCTGTCAGGGACGGCTCGACTCGGTGGTGCCGCTCGAGAACGCTAGCATGCCCGGCCGCGTCGTCGTGCAGTGGGACAAGGACGATTGCGCCGATATGGGCATCGTCAAGGTCGATCTTCTTGGGTTGGGCATGATGGCCGTGATACAGGATGCGCTCGCCCTGGTAAATGGCGAGGCCGCGCGCTCGCCGCATCGCATTCTCGACCTTGCGCATCTCCCGGCCGACGATTGGGCTGTTTACCGCATGCTGTGCGAGTCCGACACCATTGGCGTCTTCCAGGTCGAGTCGCGCGCGCAGATGGCCACGCTGCCGCGCCTCAAGCCGACGTGCTTTTACGACATCGTCGTCCAGGTGGCGATCATCAGGCCGGGACCCATCGTCGGGCAGATGGTGCATCCCTACTTGAACCGTCGCGCCGGCCTGGAAAAGGTGACGTATCCGCATTCCTCGCTTGAACCAATCCTGGCGCGCACACTCGGCGTGCCGCTCTTTCAGGAGCAGCTCCTGCGGATAGCGATGGTGGCCGCGGGGTTCACTGGCGGGCAGGCCGAAGACCTGCGCCGCGCGTTCGGGTTCAAGCGATCGGAGCGGCGCATGAAGCAGGTCGAAATGCAACTGCGCGAGGGGATGGCGCGGCAGGGAATCGCGGGCGATGCGGCCGAGCAGATCGTCACGTCGATCGCGGCGTTCGCGCTCTACGGGTTCCCCGAGTCGCACGCGGCGAGCTTCGCCTTGCTCGCTTATGCGAGCGCATATCTGAAGGCTCATTACCCAGCGGCGTTCTACACGGCGCTGCTCAACAACCAGCCGATGGGGTTCTACCATCCGTCCACGCTCGTGAAGGACGCGCAACGTCGCGGTGTCCGGTTTCAGCCGATCGATGTGCAAATCTCTGACTGGGACTGCACGGTCGAAAAGGACGGGTCGATCCGGCTCGGGTTGCGCTACGTGAACGGGTTGCGCGAGCAGGGAGGGAAGGCGATTTGTAGCGTGGCCCTTTCAGGACCGCGATCCATGGCAGGTCGCGCCCCTGAAAGGGCCACGCTACGACCGCATTGCCCGAAATGCAGCTGCGACGATCCTTCGATGCTGGAACAGTTCAACGACCGCATGTTTTGCAACATCTGCTCGCACGAGGCGCCTGCCGCCCTGCCGGGCCGCCCGCGGCGCTTTGCCTCGCTCGACGATCTCGTCGCGCGTACGGGCCTGCTGCGCAACGAGGTGGTGACGCTCGCCGACATCGGCGCGTTGAATACGTTCGGCTACGATCGCCGGTCGGCGCTCTGGCAGGCCGAGCGCGCCGTGCGACCGTCCGGCGAGCTCTTCGAGAATTCACAATTGACAAGTGACAATTTACAAAGCGAAGGTGATGTATCTCTTTGTAAGTTCCCAATTATTAATTGCGAATTGCCCAGTCCGTGTCCTCTTAAGCCGATGACCGAAGCCGAGCGCCTCGTGGCCGATTACGCGGGCACCGGCCTGACCGTCGGTCGCCATCCAATGGCGCTTTGCCGCGGTGAGCTGGCCATGCGCGGCGTCCTGCGCGCGATCGACCTTCGTACGACGCGGCAGGGCCGCCGCGTGCGCGTGGCCGGCAGGGTGATCACGCGTCAGCGTCCGGAGACCGCGAGGGGATTCGTCTTTCTCACGCTCGAGGACGAGACCGGCATTGCGAACATCATCGTGCGGCCGGATCTCTTTGCGCGCGATCGGCTGGTGATTGTCGAGGAGCCGTTTCTGGTCGTGGAAGGCGTGTTGCAGAACCAGGATGGCGTCACCTCGGTGGGCGCCGAAACCGTACAAGGCCTGCGGAGCGTCGACGTCGACTTCGACACCCACGATTTTTATTAACGGTAGCGCGACCCTTTCAGGCCCGCGTCACCCTAAATGCGCCACTCGTGACCCTGGGGTCCGCCCGCCGCGGACGGTTCCGAGCAGCGAGTGCGTGAGATCAACCAGATCCTCGAGCCAGAGCGGCTTGACGCGCAGCTCAGGGCGCGAGTCGATAGCCTGGTGCTGCTTGCGCCGGCGGTCATGCTTCGCCAAGCTCGGCCATCACCTGCTGCCGCCGGAACGAGTCGAGAAATGGCGCCGGATGGGCGCGCTGCCTTTCTTTCACTAACGGGTACAAGGAAGAGCGGTTGCTCGATTTCGCGTTTTATAAAGACACGATGCGCTACGATGTTGTTTGCGGGGATTTTTCGCAGCGGATCCTGATCTTTCAGGGGCTCCGCGACCAGTCGGTCGACTACCGCGCGGTGGAACAGTTTGCGCGCACCCGTCCCAATGTCACGCTGTCGCTGCTGGATGACGATCATCAACTAGCGGCGAGCCTACCGCGGCTCTGGCGCGACGTGGAGGCTTTTCTGGAGCTCGTCGAATGAGGGCGACAGTCGGCGCGGCCGTTCTCGTGCTGGTGGCCACCGCCGGCCCGAAGACGCCCGCCAAACCCGCCATCGCCGACCCGGCGCAGTCTGCGCTGTCGCCGCCGGCGACGACGATTCGAATCGGGGTCCTGAACGGCGAAACCTACGCCGTCACCGAGCTGCCGCTTGAGGCCTACGTGGCGCGGGTGCTCGGTGGCGAAGCGGCGCCCGACACGCCGCCATCGGCGCTCGAGGCGCTTGCGATCGCCGTGCGCACCTACACGCTGGCCAATCTTGGGCGGCACCGCGCCGCGTCGTTTGACCTGTGCGACCAGACCCACTGCCAGGTGATGCGAACCGCGACGCCGACAGCGGAACGCGCGGCGCAGGCGACTGCCGGTCAGGCTCTGCTCAGCAACGGTGTCCCGGCGAGGATCTACTACAGCGCCTCGTGCGGAGGTCGGACCGAAATCCCTTCCGCCGTGTGGCCAGGGGCCGAAGATCCGCCCTTCTTGCCGTCCCGCGAGGACGACGCGTGCGGCGGCCGCCCGGCCTGGACGGCGGAGCTCGCTTCAGCCGACCTGCAGCGCTCGCTGGAGGCGGCGGGTTTTCGAGGCAGGGTGCGGAATATACGCATCGCCTCACGCAACGGGTCGGGGCGCGTGGCCCAGCTTGAGCTCGAAGGCGTCACGCCGGGACAGATTTCGGGCCAGGACCTGCGCGCGGTGGTCGGCCGTACGCTCGGCTGGCAGCGGGTCCTGAGCACGGCGTTCGAGCTGCGACGGATTGGCGACGTGTACCGCTTCACCGGCCATGGATGGGGCCACGGCGTCGGCCTGTGCGTCATCGGATCGATGCGTCTTGCGGCCGAAGGGCGCGGCGCCAAGGTGATTCTCGATCGCTACTTTCCAGGACTGACGGTCGGCTTCTTCACCCCGCGGTTGACTGTGGCACCCGCCGCTGCCTCGCCGTCGCCAGGAGATCGGCCAGCCGTGGTTTCCCCGGCTGCGGCATCAGGGTCGGAGGTGACGGTGCTGCTGCCTGAGGGGGACGAAGGCGAGCGGGAGGCGATTGTCGCGTTGACCGCCCGCGCGCGCGACGATCTTGCAAAGAGGCTCGGCGTGCCATCACCGCCGCGCGTGACGCTCCGATTCCATCCGGGCACCGACGACTACGAGCGGGTGACCCGGGTCGCCTGGTTCACGTCGACCTCGCGGGTAGACGACGAGCTGCACTTCCTCCCGCTGGCAGTGCTTCGTGACCGCGGCGTGCTCGAGCGCGTCATCCGGCGCGCGCTCGTGCGTCTGATGACCAATGAGGCGCTCGGGGAGCGCCCGATGTGGGTGCGGGAAGGCGCGGCCCTCTACTATGCGGAGGTGCCGACCCTGGACCGCGACGTCCCTCGGACTCGGTGTCCGCGCGACGTCGAGCTGCTGAGTCCGGTGTCGGCCGGTGCTTTGAACGACGCCTACACGCGGGCGCGGGCCTGCTTTGCGCGCCAGATTGCGTTAGACCGCCCATGGCGCGAGGTGCGATAGATGGCTTTTTCGGGCTTTCGCGATCGCGTGGGTATCGAGGCTCGTATACTATGAGATTGTCCCCGTCGACGGTAATCGGCGCCGGTCATCCGGCGTCTAACCCATAAAGACGATTATGCTGATCAAGCCTCGGTCCGACATTCGCAGCTCCGAGATCACAGACCGGAAGCTGTATCTGAATCGACGTGACTTCGTCCGAGCGGCCATGATCGCTGGCGGCGCGGCTGCAGGGGCCGGAGTGTTTTCGCTTGTGGACTCGGCCCTGCTGGCGGCCGAGCCTGCGCCGCACGGCCGCAAGCTCGACAACGTCGGCAAGAGCCCATTGAGCATCGTGAACGAGAAGATGAGTACGTGGGACGAAATCACCACGTACAATAACTTCTATGAGTTCGGCACCGACAAGGAGTCCCCTTCACTCTACGCGAAATCGCTGAGGACGGAGCCCTGGCGGGTGGTCGTGGAGGGGGAGTGCAACAAGCCGGCCACGTATGACCTCGAAGACATCCTGAAAGGGCAGGCGCTCGAAGAGCGCGTCTACCGTCTTCGCTGCGTCGAGGCGTGGTCGATGGTGATTCCGTGGGTCGGCTTTTCGCTGTCGAACTTCATCAAGCGGTGTGAACCCACGTCAAAGGCGAAGTTCATTGAATTCTATTCGCTGGCCGACCCGTCCCAAATGCCAGGCGTCCGTTCGTCGGTGTTGCGGTGGCCCTACATCGAAGCGCTGCGCATGGACGAGGCGATGCATCCGCTGACGATTCTCGCCGTCGGTCTTTACGGTGAGGTGATGCCCAAGCAGAACGGCGCGCCCATTCGTGTCGTGGTCCCCTGGAAGTACGGATTCAAGAGCGGCAAGTCGATCGTGCGGATCCGTTTCGTCGAACGACAGCCGGTGAACTCGTGGCAGGCGGCGGCGCCGCGGGAGTACGGGTTCTATTCGAACGTGAACCCGATGGTCAACCACCCGCGCTGGAGCCAGGCCACCGAGCGCCGCATTGGCGAGTTCTTCCGCCGTAAGACGCTCATGTTCAACGGCTACGGCGATCAGGTCGCGAGCCTGTACACGGGGATGGATCTTCGGAGGAATTACTAGTTGACGGCTGAAAACTGACCAGCTTTCAGCTCTCGGCTGTCGAATCTAGGTGACTTCAAACCAGGCGATCCGTTGCGTGTTCAAGCCGGCCATTTTCGTCGCCGCGCTCGGGCCCGCCGGATGGCTCGTCTGGGCGGCGTTGACGGGACGCCTCAGCGTCAATCCTCTCAGCGACATCACCAATGAAACCGGTCTCTGGACGCTGCGCTTTCTCTGTATCACACTCATCGTCACCCCGCTCCGCCAAGTCACGGGCTGGCATTGGCTGATCCGGTTCCGGCGTCTGCTCGGCCTCTTCGCGTTCTTCTACGCCACGCTGCATTTTCTCACTTACGTGATAGCCGATCGGTTTGCCGGGCTGGATTTTCCAGACGGCATCGTCTCGTGGACGACCGTCCGCAACCTTGCCGCGTCAGTCGGAGTCGATGTCTACGAACGGCCGTTCATCACCGTCGGACTCACCGCATTCACGTGCCTGGTTCCGCTCGCCGCGACATCGACGGCTGGAATGCTCCGTCGCCTTGGCGGGAAAAGGTGGCAGGCGCTGCATCGGCTCATCTATGTGGCAGCGATCGCCGCGGTGGTGCACTACTGGTGGCTCTTGGACGTGAAGGCCGATATCCGGTCGCCGCAGCGTTACGCGGTTGTCGTCGGTGGGCTGCTCGCCTTCCGTTTGATCCGGGCACGAATGCGGACGGCCGCCGTTAGATCCGCGTCCCCCAACGCGCGACCACGGAGGACACAGACACAAACGGAGGACACGACTTCCTAGAGTTTTATCGCGAAATCACGATGCGCCCATCGATCTCCGGCGCGATCTCGCCCCACGCGACGACATAGTTTTCGAGCGAGGCCAGCATCAGGCCTCCGGATTCGGGGCCGATGAGTACTTGCTGCCGCTGAAACATCCCGTAGCCGTCGTCGCCGAGCACCACGAAATCCTGAACCGCGATTGTATAGGTTCTGTTCGGATCAGGCGGCTCGCCGCCCACGATGACGTCACGAACCCACTGTTCTGGTGGCGCGCGGCGCTCGCCCCGCACCCGCTACTGCGACCTGCTGGGATTCACCAGCCGCCGCGGGTAGCCTCGCGACGCCTCGTTCAAGGGCTTCGAGGGCAACGCACCCCGGACGGCGAGTCTGCACACGACATTGCCGAAGGGATGAGCTCGCGGCGGATCGGTAGGTGTTGACGAGGGCCGCGAGGGTATACTGGCTGTGCTAAGATTAATGTTTTCTTGAAGTGACGCGGGGTGGAGCAGTCCGGTAGCTCGTTGGGCTCATAACCCAAAGGTCGCGGGTTCAAATCCCGCCCCCGCAACCAGATTTCCCCTTTATTTATTGATGTTTTCGGTGGCCGCTGTGGCCGTTGCCACGATGTTGCCACGCGCTACGCCCGGATCGAGCAGCCGGATCGCGCTTTCAATCGCTGCTGGGCTCAGGTGCATGTAACGTTGCGTCGTCGCGATCTCCTGATGTCCGGCAAGTTCCTGAATCGCCCGAGTGGCTGCGCCGCGCATCGCCAAGTGCGAACAGAACGTGTGCCGGAGCACGTGCACACCGACATTGCGGAGGCTGGCACGTCGGGCTGCCCTCAGCACCAGCCCTTGTACTGCCCGTTGGGTGAGTGGGGAATCATCGCGTTCACAGAGCACTCGCGGCCCCTTCAGGTGCCGTTGATCGCGGAGTGCCGACGCCAGTCGTACCGTCAGCGGGACGTAGCGTAACCGCCCGATCTTCTGAGTAGTGACGTGACCCTTCCACTCGGAACGTTGGACGCAGAGTTGTCGCTTGCCTAGATCCACATCACTCCACTCCAGCGCCATCATTTCACCACAGCGCAAGCCCGACTCACCCCCGAGTAGCACGATGAGATATGCCCGAGCATCGGACGTCTTGGCCGCCGCGATAAGGCGCTCAAACTCATCGAAGTCGTGAAAACTCGCTGACGGCTTGGGGATCG
This sequence comes from Vicinamibacterales bacterium, assembly GCA_965197865.1. Lineage (GTDB taxonomy): Bacteria > Acidobacteriota > Vicinamibacteria > Vicinamibacterales > CAVVIG01 > CBDANZ01. Next base: position 375,990 of record CBDANZ010000003.1, on the reverse strand, counting down.
GCAGCAACCGGATCGTGCACGGCACCCGGTCGATGACTTCCCATTCCATGGCCTTCTTTAGCATCACGTTGAGCACGGTCAGGACGTTGTTGACGGTCTTCGGTGATTTGCGCCGAAGCTCGTGCTTCAGGCCTTGTACCCCTTCATTCGTGATCGCATCGAGCTTCTTCGGGCCGAGCAGTGGGATTAGGTGCGTATTGAGAATCGTCTCCTTCGCTGCGATACCACTCGGCTTCTGCCGGTTTGCTCGGGCATACCCGTCGAGAAACCTCGGCGCGAACTCTTCCAGTGTGGGCACCTCCTTCTTGGGCTGGACCGGACCGTATTGCAGCACATGCCGCTCACGTTGCTGACCCCACCGCTGGGCGGCCGACTTCGAGGAGATGGACAGTCGCCGTCGCTCTCGATGTCGTGCCCCGTTCGACAGCCTGGTGTTGATCTCCACCATCCAGCCGCTATTTCGATAAGGTCTGACTGTCACGCTCATCACTGTTCCCTTTCCAGTGACGGCGTAGACTTCTGGCCGAGCCAGTCTAGCAAAGCGTCCTCGCGGATGAGTACTCGGCGCCCGATGCGGACCACGCCCGGCAGCTGGCCGCGTTCGACCATCGCGTAGATGGCTTTCTTGCTGGCGCGGAGTAGCTCCCCAACTTCAGCTGCAGTCAGCAGCGGAGGGACGCGACGTGGTGTGGGTGATTGGTCCACCCGTGTATTCCTGACCATTTGTCTTCAGCCTTTGCTCCTCGGTCGTTCTGCCGAGGTACTTGTCAGCGGCCCGCTTCAGGCCGCTCGTTCCCTTGTCGTGAACTACAAAGATTCTGCTCACAGATCCAATTGCTCGTTCCACGTCGCGCCTACCTGGGCTGCCTCGTACCGATATGTACAACCGGTCGATTCGGTCTCTCTTGTTCACTAGATGTACCCCCCCCTATGGCCGTCTTTTCTCGTTCGTTAGGGGGGGGACTTCTTGTGAACGAAGTCCAGCTCGTGTCAGGAACCCCCAGGCCTTTGTCGACAACTGATACGACTCGTCCAGGAGGCCGACGAGCTTAAGGTCCTCTCGTAGGTAGTGAAGCGTGGAACGAGGAAGGCCCAGAGTGAGGTCTTGGCCCTGAATGCATGCGTCAAGAAATCGTCGCCGCAACGAAGGGATAGAGTCAAAGCCAGCGCGTCGGACCAGTACCATGTCGCACTCCTCAACCGCGGTCCGGTGACTTAACCGAGCGGAGCCTTTGGCGAGCTGACACAGTTGCTGAGCAAGTCGAGTGGGTGCTTCGGCCTCCGGAATGTAGAGCAGGTTCTTTTCAAAACTCGAATCCCTCGGCACATATGTCCGCGCTCGAACGACGAGTTCGGCAAGTGCCGCAATCTGTCCTTGAAGGTAGGGTGAGCAGGAAAGGGGTTCCGTGGGAAGGTTGGTCAACACCCGATGGACTGCCTTCTTGAGTTCCTGCTGCACGCGCACCGGGTCCTGCTTCATCGCTAGAAGCGCCGCTTGTTCCCCGTTCCCGTCGCCTCCAGGCCGATGCCACCGAATCATCACAAAGCGCTCACCAAGGGACTGAAACATCGAGTTGTGGCGATCGATATCCGGGGTAGCCGCGATCAGTACGGTGATCCGACCGCTCCATTCCAGGGCTTTCTCTGAGGTGCCAACCTCCTTGCGGAGGTGGCCGTCGAAAATCCGACGCAGATCGGCCAATACAGCCGTCCGATCATCCCCTTTCATCGCCAACAGCGTGGAGCCATCTGGAAAGACGATGACGCCCGACTTGCCGACGCGATGCAGAAGGCTTGGCTCACGGTGACGAGGCCGGCTCGGGTCATCAATCTGACCCGACAGCAACGTGTTCGGTGTCAACTTGTCGATCAGGTGAACGTTAGGGAGCCCCTGAAGGGGCTGCAGAAGGGAGGTTTTCGCTGATCCCGGCGGTGCTACGGTCATCGTCCAGACCGGCTGACCGTTCAGCTCGTGGGCTGCAACCGCCGCGAACACGAGACGTGCTGCCTGCAGGTCAGGCTCGTAAAAGTGCTCGGCCAGAACTCGTTCAATGGCAGCCCACTCGTCTGAGATACCAGGAGTGGGAGGCGGAGCAAAGATGATGGATGTTGGTGTATTCATGTTCATAGGGTCGTTGTCACACTTGACGGCCGGTTCCGTTCCAGCGGGGCCCGCCGTTGTCGGTTTCAGCCCTGCTGTGTGCCCCGGCCTCAAAACACTCCTCTGGTTTCAGTCCGAGCACCTGCGCAACGGCCAATACGCGCGCGTCACCGGGCTTCGGGAGTTCGGCACCGCTGACCAACTTCGATGAACCGTCGTGATAGCAGGGGCTCTCTCCTTCTCATGACCTAATCGTCGAATAAGACGAAGAATGCTCGCTCACTCGTTGGACGAAACGAGGGCCAGATTGGGAGCGGAAGCGTCCAGCGAGATCGGCTGTAAGTGAGAGACTTGCAAGTGGCGGGATAGATGGGTGGGGCGGGCCGCTTAGCCTTCAGGCCCTGCGCTTAAGACCGCCCCGGTGAAGCCGTTTCCGGATCTGGTCAGCAAGCCGCCTTTGGGTCGGCAAGCGAGGCGGCAAGAGTCCTGCTCGCACACACAGCAGGCCGACGTAGTAGGCGGCACTTTCTTTTCGAGCAGCACGATCACTCCACCAGTCGGTCTCTACGCTACCGCTCGCGGCCTTAAATACCCCTTCGACTTGCTGGACGATTCGCGCTACTGCTTTTCGCGTTTGTGCTCCCCATTCGTCCGCCCTGCGGCCGCTTTGGCCTCTGGCGTGCTCATAGTCCTTGCGTAAACGCTCCAGCCTCCAAACCGGCTCGGTGGTCGGTGCAGGGATGATGCCCGAATTGACTCTCTTGATCCGCGTGACCACGCTTTCTAGTTCCTTTATTCGATGCTTGGACCGCCTCTTCGATGAGGCCACAATGTGATCGGACTCAGCGGCGCGCCTTAGGTCGTCCTCGTGCCTAGCGCGTTTCAGCGTCGCGCCCATGAGCAGCGACGTGATTTCGCGGTCGATTAGAGGCTTCAATCGTTCTCGACCCCGCTCTGCTCGTTCAGCCTCCTGCCGTCTACGCCTGCAGTCAGCGCAGAGTGCCACTGATCGATGTGATTTAGGTTGTCTAGGAAGTTCACCGCTGCAGTCAACGCAGACGAGGCGATCAAGGACGGGCATTGCCATATCCCATGCAGGCTCCCTCAGAGGCATCTGCCAGGCAGGCCGCCGGGAGAAGCGACGGCCGTTCGGGTGCGCACCCCTAACAGCCCGTGGTGAAAGTCGATCGAGCAGCCCCTTGTTATTGGCGAGGGGATCGACAGGATCGATCCCGCTCCTTACACTGTGGCGCATGGCCATGGGCACCCGCGACCCCGAACAACCTCCGTTGTGGATTGCCGCGTCGGATCTGCCGGTCTCGCCTGGGCATCCGTTCTACACGCGCTTGAATGCGTTGCTGGATGCCGACGGCTTCGACACCTTCGTGGAAGACGCCTGTCGATCCTTCTACGCGCCGGTGTTGGGCCGCCCGAGTCTGGCGCCCGGTCGCTACTTCCGCTTGTTGCTGGTTGGGTACTTCGAAGGCATCGATTCGGAGCGCGGCATCGCATGGCGTGCGGCGGACTCGCTGGCGGTGCGGAGCTTCCTGCGACTCGGGCTGGAGGAGGCGGCCCCGGATCACTCGACGATTTCGCGCACCCGCCGCGTGATCGATGTGGAGACGCACCGGGCGGTGTTCACGTGGGTCCAGCAGCGCCTGGCGGCCGCCGGCCTGTTGAAGGGCCGGACGATCGCGATCGACGCGACGACGTTGGAGGCCAACGCCGCCATGCGGAGTATCGTGCGCCGGGACACGGGGGAAGCCTACCAGGCGTATCTGACCCGCCTCGCCGCCGCCTCGGGGATCAAGACGCCGACGCGCGAAGTCTTGGCGCGGTTTGATCGCACGCGGAAGAAGAAAACCTCGAACAGCGAGTGGACCAGCCCCAGCGATCCTGATGCGAAGGTCGCGAAAATGAAAGACGGCCAGACGCACTTGGCGCACAAAGCCGAGCATGCGATCGATCTGGAGAGCGGCGCGTTGGTCGCGGTGACGGTGCAGGGCGCCGATCAGGGCGACACGAGGACGCTTGTCACGGCGGCGATCACGGCGGCCGAACAGGTGGAAGCCGCGCACGCGACGACCGACGCGCGCGGGAGGTTGGAGGACATCGTCGCGGACAAGGGCTATCACAGCAACGAGACGATGGTAGACCTGGCTGCGGTGGGCCTGCGGTCGTACATTTCGGAACCCGACCGTGGCCGGCGCGATTGGTCCGACGCGCCGGATGCGTACGCGCCCGTCCATGGGAATCGCCGCCGTCTCCGGGGCGCCCGCGGGCGACGCTTGCGGCGGCGACGGGCGGAACTCGCCGAGCGATCGTTTGCCCACCTCTATGAGACCGGCGGGATGCGACGCACGCACTTGCGGGGACACGACAACATCTTGAAGCGTCTACTGATTCATGGCGGCGGCTTCAACTTGGGGCTCGCGATGCGCCAGTGCCTCGGCATCGGCACGCCACGGCGCTTGCAGGGCCGCGCCGCAGGCGTCTTGGCTGTCTTCATCGCCGTATGGGCGCGCCTCGGCGCTCTCTGGGGGAACCATGAACCAAGATTCGTTGATCGATCGCCGGGGTCGTCGCCGCGTCATTGTTTTGAGCTGCTACCCGTCGCCGCGTGAATCGCAGGGTTTAAACACAGACTGCTAAGCCTGCCGGATGTATTCAGTATGCGGCCGTCAGGAATCGAACATCAAGGACACATAAGCAGCGCTGGCCTCGCGGCAAGAAGACGAGATCCGCTGACGTTTCTACTGGTTTGACTTATTGCTGAGGTCGCTTGAATATTGCCGATGGACGGGGGAGACAACGCGTGGCAGTAACAAAGCGGTCCTTGTTAGTCCTTGTGGTGGTCCTCGGCCTGTCGTCCGCACCCCTTCGCGCTCAAGCTGATTTCGGGAGGGGCGCGCTAATGGGCCTAAGTCAAATACGTGCGGCGGGGGAGCTAAAGAGTATCTCCCTTCAGCTCTTGCTTGTCGGCGGCGAGAACAACGACACTTTTCTTGGCCGTCTTTCTTGTGAGTACTGCTCCGACTCGGTCTTCAGTGCTGGGAGTCGATTTGGCAGCGAAGTCTCACCTACCAGCATCCGCAACAAGGTCAGTCTGTTTGGGAGCGTCGTATCGCCATACAGCGCGTGCAATACGACTGCGAGCCATCCACCTGTGGTGGTCGATGAGGATGGACACTTCTACGGCGAACTCACACTCAACACGACCCGGCCTCGACGACTGCTGGCGCCAAAGACAAACGCTTGGCTCTCAGTGATGTGCAACTACTAGAAAGCGTGTGTGAGCGTTGGTCGCTGAGATTCAAGACGGAGGACGACATGTCGATTCGACCGGTGAAGCAGATCGTTCAGTCGCAGCCGACCATGGAGGGGGCGGGCGTCAGGCTGCGGCGCGCGTTCGGGTTCGGCAACACCAGCAACTTCGACCCGTTCCTGCTGCTCGACGACTTCCGGAACGAGAACCCGAACGACTACCTGGCGGGGTTTCCGTGGCACCCACACCGGGGCATCGAAACCATCACCTATGTCCTCGCGGGCACCGTGGAGCACGGCGACAGCCTCGGGAACCGGGGCACCCTCGGCAACGGAGACGTCCAGTGGATGACCGCCGGCAGCGGCATCCTGCATCAAGAGATGCCGAAAGGAGACCGGCAGGGTCGGATGCACGGGTTCCAACTCTGGGCGAACCTACCCTCGTCGCTGAAGATGACCACACCGCGCTATCAGGACGTGCCGGCACGCGACATCCCGGAGGTGGTCGACGACGACGGCACGAAGGTGCGGGTCATCTGCGGCAGCTTTTGGGGCAAGACGGGCCCGATCGACGGTGTCGCGGCGGACCCTCGGTATCTCGACGTCTCGGTCCCGCCGGGCACCACGCGGCGGCTGGCGGTCGAGACGCCCCGCCACGCGTTCGCCTATGTCTTTGCGGGGTCTGGCCGGTTCCACGACGCGTCCCAGCCGCAGCCGGTTCGGACGGAGCAGGTTGGCGACGTCGAGGCCCCCGGTGAGGAACCGGTGGGAAACCGGTCGCTCGTGCTCTTCGACGGCGGCGACGAGATCATCGTACAGGCCAGCGACGAGGGGATCCGCTTTCTGTTCGTCTCGGGCAGGCCGATTCAGGAACCGGTGGCCTGGCAGGGCCCGGTCGTGATGAACACCCAGGAGCAGCTACACTAGGCCTTCACCGAGCTGCGTCAGGGCACCTTCATCAAGGATCGCGGAACGCTCTAGCTCTCGCGGTCACACCTGCACTGCAGAGACTTCCATTTCTCCCAGGCGGTAGGCGGTCAGGAAAGCATCGACAACAACGGGGTCGAAATGGCTGCCAGAGTCCGTCTTGAGGATGTTGAGGACCTCGTGCGGTGGCATCGCCTTCCGATAGGGGCGGAGGACTTATCTCTGCCCAGCCGGTACGACCGTGTCCGGATTGAGCAGGAGAAGGTTCGTGCCCGTGCTGGCGCGGATCCCGATGTTGTTTGCTGCGGCGTAGCCCCGGTTGTCACCGGACTCAATCACACGCACGCGCAGCCAGCGGCGCGCCGCGTCCACACTGCCATCGCTGGACTGGCTGTCCACGACGATAATCTCGTGGTCAATCGTCGGCGGCGGGTTCGGTGCGCTGCCTCGCGGGGGAGATCGCCTGGCAGTAGCCCTGGAAGCAGCGACTGGTCGAGCTGCGCGATCGCTGGCAGAACTCCGCGTGGTCAGGCACCTCAGTCCCACAACTGATGCAGTGCGTGGGCGTGCCCGAATTGCTGAACAATTCTGCGCGGCCGCATATACACCCCCTAGGCGGGGCCCCCGGTGAGATTCGAGCGCCGGAAGCCCCCCGGCACCCCCAAACACTAGGTCGAGCCCACGGTACACTCGGGGCGATGAACGTAAACGTCTCGCCCATCATCACGGCCCTGTCCTGCGACTGGGCGCCGGCGTCTAGTCCGAGCGGAAAGTTGCTCGTCGTACTTCACGGTCGTGGTGATTCGTCGCAGGGCTTCCATTGGATGCCAGAGGCATTTGCGTTCCGCGAGCTGAACTACCTGTTGGTGAATGCACCGGACGATTACTACGGCGGCAAGAGCTGGCACGCCTTACCCCCAGACCATGCACCGGGCGTACTACGCTCGCGCGATCTTCTTGACCGCCTCTTCGAGGAGTTACTCGGGCAGGGCTACGAGCCCGCCGAGATCGGACTGCTCGGGTTCTCGCAGGGTTGCTTGATGACCCTGGAGTGGGGCGCGCGCAGTGCCCTGGCGCTAGGCGCGTACGTGGGCATCTCCGGCTACTGTCTCGACGCGAGGACATTGCTTGCCGAACGCAGTCCGTCCTGCATGGCGGAGTCCTGGCTGATCACGCACGGGCGGCACGACGAAACGCTCGACTACGAGACTACGAGGCAGCAGATCGCGGAATTGAAGCGAGGCGGCTTTGCGCTGCGTTTTGAAACCTACGACAAGGGGCACACTATCGATCCGGAGGATGAGCTGTCCGTGCTCCGGAGCTTTCTCGCCGAACGGTTAGGGGTGCGGTAGCCGAGCGTCCCGAGACCGCCCACCCAAGAGACAGCTGGGGAGCCCACCTCAAAGACGTGGTGAGGCGCTGAGCGAGGCACAGGAGCTATTCTCGGCGAACGTGATGGTGGGATGTCGCAAGTGTTGGAGTCACCCACATCGAAGAGCATTGCCGCCTGATCGTGCTGCGTCTAGCTGTGGTCCCGTGACGACTCCCAGCATCCCCACAGCACACCCGCACCGTGCCGCTGACATTCTTCCCCGCTTTCTGTATGCTCCGCTCATGCTGAATATTCACAGGTGCGTGGTCGGGGCGGTGGCAGCGCTTCTGGTGAGCGGCTTGGCGGGTGCGCAGACACCGAAGCCATCGCCTGCTCCTCCTGCGGCTCTTCGTCCGGCTGAGATCATTCAGGCGTCGCTTCCTGCAACGGTGTTCATTGAGATCAAGAGGGCGAGTGGAACTGAGGCGTCTGGGTCAGGATTCATCATTGATCCCTCAGGGATCATCCTGACGAATCTGCACGTCATCCGCGGGGCAGTGTCCGCGAACGTCTCGTTGCAGAACGGCGATGTCTTTGACCGCATCACAGTGCGTGTCGTCGACGAGGCTCGCGACATCGCGATTATCCAAGTGCCTGGCTTCAATCTGCCCACCGTCCAGCTGGCAGACTCGGACACCGTCATGCAAGGCGATTTCGTGGTGCTGCTCGGAAGCCCACTCGGACTAAGCGGCAGCGGCACGACTGGCATTGTGAGCGCCATCAGAACCTTCGAAGGATCTCGGCTATTTCAAACGGACGCTGCGGCGAATCCTGGCAATAGCGGCGGTCCTATGCTGAATGAACAGGGCGCGGATGTAGGCATTCTCACGTTTGGTTTCGAGCAAGGCGAGAACCTGAACTTCGCGGTGGCGGTGAATTACGCTCGAGGTCTCCTCGGCATTAACAACGAAATGAGCTTGGCTACGCTTGCGGCGAATTACCCAGAGACTGTGCCCGACCCTCAGCCCGTCGTTGCCTCGGTTGTAGAACCTCCGGATGCGGCAGTCATCGCCCCTGTTGCGCAAGCTCCAGGCAATGCAGACGACGAGCCGACTTCCATCACCGCGGACGCGGGGGCCCGTGCGGCCGCGCAAGTTCCGCTCGCGCAGCGCGCCCCGCAAACGCGGCAATGGTCGATGCGCCGCGTATTGGGCGGCTTAGCACTGGTTGGGGCTGGTGTCGCGGTCGCGTTCTACTCGAAGTCGTGTGAAACGACAGGAGAACTCTCGGAACCTCTCTACCTAAACGATGGCGTGTCCACGTGGACTTACAGGTCTTCCGGCCTGGCGCCGCTGGTTACGGATGGCCGATGCGGGGTCGATTTCAATATTCGTGGGATAGAGACCGGGAATTACACCGGCACCGTCTACAACGACGAAATCTGGCGATACTCCAAGTTGTCTGAGCAGGGCGACGTTGGGGCTAATAGCCCAATTAAACAGTTTGAAGGAACGGCGGCTGGACACAGCTTCTACCCGAAGGGCCGGATGTACGCGGGTCTCGACATTGCCGCCGCCGGACTCCTGGTGGCGACCTTCTTCTCAGACGTGCCGGTGGTCAACAGCCTCACCGTCGCGCCGCTTCTCGGTGGCGCGCAGGTGAACGCGTCGCTCGGCTTCTAGCGGTAGACATCCGCGTCGCCAACCAATAACGCAACACCCCGTAACTGCTGTTAACAACACCGCCCCACCCCACAGCGGTACACCAGAGTCCTCTTCGCTTCGTACCACAGGTGTCGTGCGTCCCACCTACGACACCTGACGGGTCCAGGTCGGCTGTCGCCGACGCGAGAGATGAGCCGGGATATCGGTGGCACGGCGGTTCGGAAAGCGATTCCGATCTGACTTGAGGTATTCCGTGGGGCGTGAGCGTGGTCAGTGGCCTGACGCGCTTCAGCGACGACCGATCCCGCCGCGCACGGTCGGGCGTTATGTCGCAGCCCCGGCTCCTGGCGACTTCGCCAACTTCGTGTGGGTGCTGGACACGCTCACTGGCGAAGTCGTGGCCCATCGAGTCGCCCAACGCAAGAATGCGCAGGGAGAGTTTCAGCAGTGGACCATCGACTATGACGTGACTGACTCGCAGATGGCCCAGATCTCGGACACAATGCTGGAGAGAGGGCTCTCCACCTCCACGCTGAGTGACGCACAGACAGATTTCTTGACCAAGAGCTTATTGGAAACTCGAAACGTAAGAAGCCAACGCCATCAATGCAGGGCGGTTGGTCCGCTATTGAGACTCTTGGGATGTCCGTCGCGCTGGTTGGCAACCCCGTGAATTCCGGATGGGCGGCGCACCATCTCGTGATCGGACGACACCCGGCTCTAACGACTTCCGTGATCTCGTCGTGCCGAGGGACTGGCTTCGGTGGTACCAGCGGGCGCGCTTAACCTAGACGGGGTTGGCAACCGGATTCTTGCGGGCCGCGAGTAGTTGTCAATCGGCGAGCAACGGCACGGTGCTCGTATCAATGACTTCGTCGTCGAATGGGTCCTCGCCCGCTGGGGAACCAGGCGCGCCGAGGCTGATCTCGACGCAGGGGCCTGCCGCATGCGCGTTCCCCCTTGGCAGCACGCCCAAGTCCTCCAGCACACGGATCCCTGGCTGAGGTTTTCCCATCTCCGCGGACGCCATCACCCCATCTATCGTGGCTTCGGCAATCGGGAGGGCCGCTGCATGCAGAAGGGCTTTGGCCAACAAGCGCGTGTCGTCGAACGCAGTTAGCGTCCTGCTAACCGTGGACTGATGGACGCCAACTACTTCAGCAATCGCCTGTTGCGGGTGGCCCATCCGCTGGAGCCGAAGGATAAGTACGTGTTGATCAGGGGTCAGGTGACGGTGATGTTTTATGCGATTAGGAGGGCTGAAAGTGACGACTTCTGGAGAGGACATCTCCTACCCAGTATGACGGAGCCGCCAGATAGCGTCAAGTGATTGACACCATTGGAGTTGCGCTCCGGCTGGCCACAGTTATGGGCGTGACGAGCTCGCGGGCAAGACGTTGGGCTTCGCTGCGATCGTCAGGGGTCATCCGGCCTGCAACTACGTCGCGATTCCGGACGGCGAGCTCTCGGTCCTCATCGGTCAATCGTGTATTTCCAGATCGTCCAGAGACCGCGAGGTTAAGCCACATGTGCGCCTGCACGATTCTCCTAAGCTCCAGCGGGACGGCGTGCCGTTCATCAAAAGGAAGCACATCTCTGGTGGCGCGAGTGAGCCGGTTCCGTCATGGGAGGTCGGCAAACCGGATGGCGGTCATATGCTGAGTCTTGTCGCTACTTCGGAACAGCACAGCCAGGGCGCGGTCCCCACCCGTCCCTTTGTCGAGGGGCCGAACCAGAATGAGGGGCCGAACCAGAATCGCGCTGGCTCCCAGTCGTGCCGCCTCCTCGCGGGCCTTCTCAATGAGATCCCCTTCATCTATCCCCCAGCCGCTGCTGGCCGACGTCGTGATCTCTCCGATGACTTCATAGGGGCGCTTCACATCCTCAACAGCGTAGAAGACCAACACGTCAACTGGTTTTGCGGGAGGGTAGAGCTTCCCGGTGCCGGAGCGAAACGTCTGCGCACTCACGCATCCAACTAGCCCGGCCAACGCTAGAGCCACCACAGCGAGCAGCTTCCTCTTCATTTCCTCGTCCTTTTGACCATCGATCGGTTGTCCGACCGAATCAGAGATAACCTGTGCTGGGTGTCGATGGACCAAGACGCCGCAGACTGAGTTGGCGCACTAATTCACGGCTGCGTGCGGACGGTTATTTACGAGGGTTCGCAGCGAGCCAGTCATTGAGGAACTCGTCCAACAACCCTGCCACGACTCTCTCGATGTCGGAGGCGGCCCTCTTCAAGGGAATCGTATTTAGGCCGCCGCTCACCCACAGTTGAACCGGCAAGACCGCGTCGCGTGCTGCCTGATAGCGGAATTCGAACACGGTAAGGTTTGTTGAAACGAAGTACCCAGCAAGTCGTTCACCCACTCGTAACGTGGCAGGCATCGCTCCCTGAGCAAGCACCACCCATGGATTGGTGTCCGGATCGGCCAGACTCTCTTCTTCAGACAAGACTCTGAGGCCTGCAGTCCGCAGCTTCAGCTCGATGATCGTCCTCAGCCGAGACTCGCTGATATCGCTAGGCAGGTTTTCATTGCCCTCCACCACGTTTGCGAGGAGGACATCAACTTTGACCTTGCTGATGCCACGCAGCTCCTTTCTGCCCTGAGCTTGGACGAGCTCAGAGGACAGGATGCAAATAGGAAGGACCGCAACGATGATGAATAGGCAATACGACCACGGGGACGGCCGCGTGCTCCTGTCGGCGTTCATGTAACCCCGGGTCGTTTGCGTCGTGTCGGTGTTCGTCATTGAATCCAGGAGTTGATGCCCCCGTACCACGTGGTCCCTCCAAACATTCTGCAACGGATTCCGAGAGACGCGGCCTCAATCGGCAGTGGACGACCCGTGAAGGAAGAAGCCGACCCCGTTTTGCCGAGGTCGGCTGCGCTACTCATGATTTCTTCTCCTGCGCGCCGCTTAACTGGGAGTCGGTCGCCCCGTACACCTCCCCCATCCCGCCCACGCCGATCTGCGCGGTGACTTCGTACGGGCCGAGGCGGGTGCCCGGTGTGAGGGCCATTCCAGTGGAGCTGATACAGACGTTACAAATGTGCCTTCCAGAACTCGACCATCTTCTTGAATAGATGAATGCGTGCAGAGCGGTCCGAGATGCCGTGCTTTCGCCTCGGGTAGAACATCATGTCGAATGGCTTGCCGGCGTCAAGCAGTTCATCGATGAAGTGCCAGCTGTTCTGTGGGTGGACGTTGTCGTCGAACGTCCCGTGCACCAGCAGAAGCCGTCCGTGCAGGTCCTTGGCCCGTTTGACCAGCGATGTCTGGTCGAATCCATCCGGGTTCGCGGCCGGGGTCCCCATGTAAGCTTCGCCGAACTTGGTGTCGTAATAGCGCCAATCCGTGACAGGCGCCACGGCGATCCCAGCTTTGAACTCGGTGGACCGGGCCATCGCGAGCAGCGTGTAAGTGCCGCCGCCGCTCCAGCCCCAGATGCCCACTCTCTCTGGGTTGACGTACGGCTGGGTCTTCAACCAGCGCACGGCCGCCACGAGGTCGTTCAGTTCGCTGTCGCTGTAGAGTTGTCCTTGGACCGAGTTCTCCAGGTCTTTGCTGATCCCGGTAGCACTCCGATTGTCAACGCGCATGACCAGGAAGCCGTTGTGAAGCAGCACCTGGTCGAAGTAGGTCCAGGAATTCCATGAGTTGGAAACCGTGGGGGCTGAGGGACCACCGTAGACCTGCAGAATGACGGGATACCTCGTCGCAGGGTTGAAATCCTTCGGCTTCAGGATCTCGGCCGGCATGAGGAAACCGTCCTCGGCGGGAATAGACAAGAACTCCGGATACTGCATGTCGAACCGAGACAGCAGCTCATCACGAGGGGGAGCCAGTACCGTCATAAGAGCTCCGTTAGGTCTCCGGAGCGACAATGAAGGCAAGGTGGAGCTGGTCGAGTGGACATCGAAGTAGTAGCGACTATCCGGGCCGAACGTGATTCGGTGCGTGCCGTCCTCGTGCGAGAGTCGTTCCATGCCGGATCCATCGAAGCGAATCCGATACAGATGTCGCTCGGCAGCAGACTTCTCGAGCGCCGTGAAATAGATCCAGCCCTCCTCTTCATCGATAGCGGAGACGGCTTGGCGCACCCAGAACACACCTGCTGACGAGCGTATCGACCAGCTGCCTTTAGTTACCTGGTTGACGAGCGCTCCTTCCATCGTGAATCGATAGAGGTGGGTGTAGCCATCTCGTTCCGATGACCAGATGAACTGGTCCGCTCCCTGGAGAAAGTGCAGGTCGTCATGGATGTTGACGGTCACCTCGTCGGTCTCGGTCAAGATGTGCTCGACGGCGCCGGTCTGCGCGTTCATGAAGTACAGGTCCGACCGTGTCTGCTGACGGTTCATTGTCTGGAACGAGAGCCGACCGTCCGGCAGCCACTTCGCCCGGAGCAAGTACTCATACGGGACCTCGCTCGCGTCCATCCAGACCGTCCGGTACTTGTCGATGTCCCGGTCGAGGTGGATGACGCCCAGCCGAACGATCGGGTTTGCGCCGCCGGCCTTTGGATACCGCTGCGTGACGACCCGGGGCACTGCCGGCTCGTAGTCGAGGTAGTGCATCACGCTCACGGGCGATTCGTCAGTGTGGAAGAACGCGATCGAGTCAGAGTCGTCCGACCACCAGTAGGCGGTGTCGTTGCGTCCAAATATTTCCTCCCAATACACCCACGACAGAGTGCCGTTGAGAAGCGTCTCGGAACCGTCTGTCGTTAGACGGCTCTCAGCTTTGGCAGAGATGTCGTAGACGTAAAGGTCGTTTCCCCTCACGAACGAGAGCCACGCTCCGTCCGGGGAAAACCGAGCGGCTTTCTCCACTTCCACTGTGGCTGTCACCCGGTGAAACCGGGACGCGTCCAGGTCGAGGAGGAAAACGTCGCCGTCGAGCACGAAGACCCCATAGCGGCCGGCACGGTCGACGGAGGCCGGCCAGAGGAGCGAATCGATGGTCTCTTCCACCGCCGTCTCCTCGCGAAGTGATTTCAGCGTGGCCAGTGCCTGATCCCTGTCGATGGCGGGCGTTCGTGTCCCAGTATTCGGATCGAGCCATTCCAGAAGCCGTTCCGCCTCAGCCCTTCTGGTGTCATAGAAGATGGCCTTACCATGCTCTACCCAGACAAAACGGGGCAGCTTAGTCGGCTCACGGCCTTCATCGCTGTAGATCCACTCCACGGCGATTTCCCGCGTTTCCTGAGCCAACAGGGAAGCGTGAGGCGATAACAGCACCAACAGGACGGATGTACCGCAGAGTTGTCCGAGTTTCGGAGTCATGACTGCTCTACCTCGTTCCCGATACGTTGCGGTTGGCTAAGGGACGCCAGATCCTGCGCCTCCCGCTGGAACCGGGCCAGCCGGTTGGGCTCACTGGCGTCAGGCAGGATCTACAGGGCAACGTCGCGTCCGAGCTGCGTGTCGGTGGCTCGCCACACTTCGTTCATCCCGCCCGCGCCAATCTGCGCGCCAATCTCATAGGGGCCCAGGCGAATGCCGGGGGGCAGGGCCATGGGCAATGAATGCACGGATTATACGGCTGGGTGCCGAGTAAGGGCGGCTTCGAGGGGAGGGGTTTTGGTGGTGCTGGAGATTCTCTCGTAGGCTTCCGTTTCGGCAGAGCGGCGCTCGAACTCGCGCCCGGCGAAGCGGGCAATCTGGATCCAGGCAACGAGGATAAGCGCAGTGGCGATCGAGAGCCACCTTTCGCCCCACTTCATTGGATCCTGGCACCGTAGCCTGACGCGGGACAATCGGATGTTTCCTGCAACCGCAGGGAAGAGGAGACGCCTGGCCTCAGTTCCTCCGGCGAGCCCTATGTATCCGCTCAGCACGCCGCAGCGCCCACCAGCCCCGTCATGCGAGCACGATGACCGCCAGGGCCATTAGCAGAAGCACCATTCGCGCCCACGTCATGGCACGACGGGAAGAGAGGGCGCGGCGTCAGCGATCGGTGGGCACCAGCCGCTTCAGCTCTTTGTACCAGTTCTGGACGAGGATGATCTGCGCCTTGTCCAAGGCGTCCGCGATCTCGATGGCGTACGTGAGCGCTTGGTCGAGCGGCAGCGCCCCTTTCTTGAGCCGTTGCGCCAGCGTCTCCTGACTATCCTGTCCCCGGATACAGCTGAATGCAGATTTCGTCCTGGCCCGGAAGCCATCTCTATTTCTTGACCGCTTCCCGAAGCTCACGCGGGTCAAGGGGACTTGGTAAACAGAGATACCGGAGGGTGAGCGGGCCGCGGGAGGGCCCGCCGCTCTGGTTCTCGAGGGTTTCCTTCTCAAGCTGGCTTTTCCTGCGCTGCTCGCAGGCGTCATAGCCGAGAACGGCTGTGGAAATCGTCCACGATTCCGCTGGTGGGGGTCCAGACTCGGTCTTCCTCCATAACACCCACGGTTCCCGCGAGGAAAGTGGCTCTTGGAGCCTACGCGGGTCGGCAATCGTACCAGGTAAACAGATGCGAAATACCTCAGTTCCGAGCACGAATGATCCGTCTTGCATACGCACTGCCACGACATCCTTCATGCCAAGCGGCTCGCGGCCGTAGCGAGAGTTACGAGCGATGAGCGAGTCAATCGCCTGCCGCAGGCCGTAGCGACAGGCCTGATAGGTCGGATGGGCCTCGGCGATTAGCCATGTCTTCGTGATGAGGTCCTTGTGAGAGTGCCTTTCCCAGAGAATCCACGCCCGGGATACTTGTGCCTCAGTCGGAATCGGTTGCCCAACTATGAGCAGTAAGACCGCGAACACGGGAAATCTGTTGATCATGGTGATTCCTCCTCCACGCGGCTCGTGTCAGCTGAGATGCCCCAACATGGGCAAGTCTCCACAGCCAGTCTGAATATTGTCAGTGCAGACACTGAAAAGGGGAAGGCTCCTCGCAGTACACCTCACCGTCTCCGGTCGCTGGAAGAATATTTCAACGGGGCCCCACGGGCGAGGATTTCACGGGCCGATCCGGAGTACTGGACCTCGCCCGCCGCCAGGCGTGGTGAACTTGACAATACCGGAAGAAACGACGGGAGCGCGACTCACGGCCGGCTGTTGATCACCTTGTCGTACTTGAAGAACTTGATCGCGTATTCCCGTGGGATCTGTGCGTTCCCTGGCCGATATCGATTGACGTAGTCGATCAGGTTCGGATCCGCATTGCCCTGCGAGCGCTCGAAATCGAGGAAGTCCCCTCGAAACCAATCGAAGATCTTGGGCAGCGTCACCGTCTTGACGCCCTCGTCTGCGGTGCAGTTGCGAGCTTCACCGACAAACTCTGCCATCGCCGCGTCCAGCTGCTCGCTCAAAGAGGCCGGCGCGAAGGCGTGCCGCGGAAGGCGAGGGCAACTGATCGACGCACAGTTCAGCGCAGCGTGGATCCGCGGATCCTTGAACTGCTCGCGAATCAGGCGATCTTCCAGGTTCTTCAGGTTCATCCGCTGTCCATCGATCTGCACCTTCATCATGACGAAGAAGCGCAGTCTGGAGATCAGGCCACGCCACAGGCTTTTCTGCTCCGGCCCGCGTGACAGCACGCCCTTGAACACGAGGGCGTTGTACCCGTTGAGGTAGTAGGCGAACCGGTCCTCGCGGGTCGGGAAGAGGTTGGGCTGGGTTTCGGGCCCGATCGTCTCTAGCAGTCCGTGGTGAAAGTCGGGCGCTGCACCGAGACGAGCGAGGCGCCTCGCGGGCAAGGCGCGACGACCGAGAATACCGCCTGTATTTGATGGAGGAGCAACGCAGGCCACGAGGATGCATCGCTCGTCGAATGCAGACGGACTTTCACCATGATGGTATGGACTCCTCCCGGTTCCGATGCGGCATGATGTGCCGCATCAGCTGATGCCCATCAGCCACAACCAGGAGGAAACCGAAATGGATGCTACGACAGTGGCCGTTGACCTGGCAAAGTCCGTGTTCGAGCTGGCGATCGCCAATGCCCGGTGGCGCGTGTGGTCGCGCCAGCGACTCAACCGCGCACGGTTCGCCCGCTTTCTCGCGCAGACGCCGCCGACCCATGTGGTGATGGAGGCGTGTGGCACCGCCCACTACTGGGGGCGGGTTGCCCAGCAACACGGCCATCGCGTCACCCTCGTGCCCCCGGCGTACGTGCGGCCCTACGTGCGGCGCAACAAGACGGACCGGGCGGATGCGGAGGCGATCCGGTCGGGCGAGATACCCCGTGTCCCGGTGAAGCGGGTCGAGCAGCAAGCGCTCGTGGCGCTGCACCGGGTGCGCGAGCAGTGGATGACGACGCGGACGGCGCGCATCAATGTGTTACGCGGGCTCTTGCGGGAACAGGGGCTGCTGCTGCCGGCGGGGGCCTGTGCGGCGCTGCGGGCCTTGCCTGTGCTGCTCGACGAGGCGGCCACCGTGTTGCCGAGGCATCTGCGGCAGGTGCTCACGAGCGTCCACGAGGAAGTGCGGGCGATTGAGGCTCGGATTGCCGGCCTGGAACGGGAATTGCGCGCCCTGGC
The DNA here is from genome assembly GCA_965197865.1 of Vicinamibacterales bacterium. Taxonomy (GTDB): domain Bacteria; phylum Acidobacteriota; class Vicinamibacteria; order Vicinamibacterales; family CAVVIG01; genus CBDANZ01. The sequence goes on along the minus strand of CBDANZ010000003.1, from coordinate 358,242 downwards.
CGACGCCGACCCCGTCGTGATGCGACTGCGGACGATTCCCGGGATTGGGCTGTTGACCGCCACGGCCCTCGTCGGCACCGTCGGGCACATCCACGCATTCCGGCGCGCGCGCCAGTTTGCCAGCTGGCTCGGCCTGACGCCGCGCGAGTACTCGAGTGGGCAGCGGCGGCGCCTCGGGGGGATCAGTAAACGCGGGGACGTGTATCTCCGGTGCTTGCTCACCCACGGCGCGCGCGCGGTGCTCGCGTCGGCCCACCGGCGCCGGGCGGCCCAGCAGCCCCTCACGCGTCTGCACCACTGGGCGATGACGGTGCACGCGCGGCGCGGCTACAACAAAGCCACGATTGCCGTGGCGAACAAACTCGGCCGACTCGTTTGGGCGGTTTGGCACAAGGATGTGCCCTGCGCACTGCCGGACGCGGCGTAACCCGAGCTACACCTCCACGCGAGATGCTGAGCGAGTGACCCTGACATGGCCCTTCGGTCCGACCGACACCGCATCAGGCTGATAGCAGCCCTGGCGCTCGACGCCGGCACCACGATTGGCCCGCGGTGCGCGACTATCCATGTTGGCCAGGAGGCAAAGGCTCTCCACGGACAGGCCGGATATACGACCGCAACCGACGCGAAGGACCGACCGTCACGACCCACTCGCTTGATCACCGGGAGGAGTCCATATACAGACTGCTAGGGCCGTCAGGAAACGATCGAAGACCTCGCGGTCTGCGGCGACGCCTTCGTAGTCCACGAAGCCCCGCTCGTCGACGAACCGCTCGAGCGTGGTCGTCCAGTCGTCGTAGCTGAACCCCCCCGCTTGCGTTCGTCGCTGAGCCGCCAGCCAGCATGAGAGTACTGCCCAACAACTAGAGCCATCGTGCGCCGCGTGTGCTTCGTCGCCTCTTGGCGCCCGTAATGCGCCTCCTGCGCAGGACAACGAGCGCACGGCTCGGGCGCTCTTGGGTCATCGTTCCTGCAATATACGATCGCTGATGATGCGCCTGCTGTCCATTCTTCGAGAGCCGATCCCCGCCGAGAATCAGGGACTGCTGGCCGCTCGCTGGCGGGAGCTGGCTGAAGAGCTCAAAGAGGAACGGAAGTCATGGGACGCCAGATGGTGCACTGCGGCTTCACGATGGGAGCTCCGTACTATTCCTTCGGCTGCACCCACTGCTACTTGCCGTCCAACGCCAACCGCGTGCCAATCCCGTCCTTCGACGAGATGAAGGCGCAGATCGACGCGAACCGGCGGATGGTCGGTTGGTCCGGCACGCTCCAGATCACCGGAGGGGACCTCCCGGATGCCTACTGGCGGGGGGGGGTCCGAGGAGCTGGTTCGGATCGTGCGGTACGCCGTCGAGGTCGGCGTGGTCCCCATGGTAATGACCCATGGGAAAACACTTCTCGATCATCCTTCCTTCCTCGCACGGCTCGTTGAGCAGGGTGGGCTGCGCAAGCTGGCGATCCATATCGATATGACGCAGGCCGGTCGACCGGGCTTTCCCATCCGTCAGCTGACATCAGAAGCCGACCTGCACCCCGTTCGCCAGGCGTTTGTCGAACCTCATCTTCCGCGTCCGGCTGGAGACCGGAGCGCACCTTCAAGCCGCGCACACGGTCACCGTCAGCGAAGCCAACCTCGTGAGCATTGGGGAGATCCTCGGTTGGTTAATCGCCGAACGTCGACGGTTGGACGCCTTTCGGATGGCCAGCTTTCAAGCCGAGGCGAACGTGGGACGCACCCGGTTGTCGAAGAAGGCGACGTTGGACACCGAAGTCTGGAACAAAGTCTGCGAAGCGCTCGACTCTCGAATCCCACGCGACACCTTGTGGTTCGGCCACCCCGACTGTGGCAGTATGACAAGCCTCCTCGTCCTCTACCCGGAGCGCCGGGTCATCAACCTGATTCCCTCGGATGCACATACCCGAGAGTTCGTGTCGGCCATGCTCAACACCTTCGGAGGGATCGGTTCCCGAGGCAGCGACACGGCCGAAGCCAACCTGAGGCGCGTCGCGATTGCGCTTCGCAATCCCGGATTCGTGTTCAAGGCGCTGCGCTACGCCATCGCGCGACTGCTCCAGGAGCGGTTGTGTCCCGGGCTGGCCTTGCGCACCTTGCGGAACCGCGCCGCGCCCCCTGAACATCGTCCTCCATGATTTCATGAGCGCGGATGAGGTGCGCAGTCCGCGAAGCGCAGTGACCGAGCAGCGCCCGGCTGCGTGCGCTTTCCGTGGCGCCGTGCGCCGAAACGGTGTGTGGAAAGCGGTCCCGATGTGCGCGATGAACGTCAACGAGCGGGAGGAACTCTAGGCCGCGACGATCGCCGAGAGGTGCCAGGCGGGGTTCGCCGCCTTGAGCGAGAAAGGGCACGACCAGCGGCGCGGCGGCGCAGTCATTAAGGGGGTCGGACGCCTTGGTTCCGAGGCAGAAAAGACGAAACTCGGCTAGATTCTGTGGTTTGGGTTCATGCGAGACTGTCTGATCGCGCCGTGCTGTCAGTCACTAGAACAGGGTCTACACACAGACAGAGATCGCGTGCCGCAGTGGCTGGCAGCATGGAGTGTTCGACGAGCAGAAGGCAGCTCTCGACGCGATCGGTGCGGACGAGGTGAGCGAGCAGAACATCTTCGGCGGCAGCTTCGACCGGCTGTTCAGTCAGAATCACACCCGTTGATGGCGTTACCGGAAATGCCGGCTCCGGCCCCCGTGGCCGGCGACCGGAGGCCTTTTGGCACACCGCCAGCACGAAAACGCCGAGTGCGCTAGGATCCCCGCGTACATGTCCGCCTGAGTCAACACTACCTTTACATTCATGCTCTTGTTCGCCAGGCTCATCGATCTCTATTCACTTATCGTGCTGGTGGCCGTCATCATGTCGTGGGTTCCGCTGGATCGGCGGAACCCGGTGGCAACGCTGGTACGCGGCCTCACCGAGCCCGTCCTGGCACCCATTCGCAACGTGCTCCCGCCCCTGGAAGGCCTGGACTTGTCGCCGATGCTGCTGCTGATTGGCCTGCAGCTGCTAAGAGGTCTGCTCTTCTAGAGGGCCGCCAGCGTGCCGGGCCACCGGCGACGCGGCACAGCGACAAGGAGTGAAGGTATCGCGGGGACTCCAAGGTCATACGATTCATCCCTGAACAGATCCGCTCCGGGGGCGACCGCAACGTCGGATACCTGCTGGCGGACCGCGACGCCAAACAGGGCGTGCTCGAGTGGATCAGCCTGCGGCGACTGCTCGACGCTATTCCAAACGAGGCCAGTAGAGGCTCGGCCCCGGTTCGCGGTTGAGCTTCTGGAGTCGTGAGGTCGGAAGAAACGTTATGATGCGCGTATGAGCACGCGTCTTGTGGCGCGACGTGTCCACGCCATCGCCTGCGGGATCGCCCTACTCACGCTATTGGAGGAGGTCGCAACCGGCTTGCAGACGGCTGCGCGCGTCCCTCAGGACAGCCGCCCTCCGCTCAGCTATTTCGTCAGCGATGGCGATGCTGGAACCGGCTACCGTCCCTCGGACCGAGAGCTTGCGCTGTGGGCATTCGAGGCGTGGGAACGAAGCGCAGCCGGGTCGTTCCGCCTGGAGCCGGCTCCGGAGGAGGACGCACTTGTGCGCGTGTACTGGGTGCCTCCCAACGGTAGCTACGGTGAGACCCGCGCACTGCTGGTCGGCGGCCGCCGTGGCGCGGCGGTCTTCGTCAGACCCGAGGTGAAAGCGCTGGGCCCCGCGCTCGCCCGCCGCGCCACTGAGGATCCGCTCTGGCGCGACACGATTGTGTATCTGACGTGCCTGCATGAAATCGGCCACGCGCTCGGTCTCATGCACACGGCTGACGACCGTGACATCATGTACTTCTTCGGCTACGGCGGCGACATCGTCGAGTTTTTCGCGCGTTATCGCCGCCGGCTCTCGACTCGACGTGACATCCCCTCGGCGTTTCCCTTTTCAGACGCGGATGTTCAACGGCTACAGGCCTTGAAGACCTGGCTGGCTCCATGATCGGAGCAGCCAGCTCTGCTGGCTCACGAGTCTCGCCGAGGGCCAGGCCTGCCACGGAGGGCACGCACACAAGGGGTCACAGCTTCAAGGGACCGGCGCCCTGATTCAACCGTCAAACAGGATTGGGTCGCGTTCCGTCTATTGGGAAATCTTGGGTTCACGCATCTCGGCCGAAGTCTCGACGGGGTGCAGTACACGATGACAAGTCAAGGATCAACGTCACGGCCCTTGCCGCTCGACCAGCGCGCGGGGTCTTTCAGGTCGACGGCTGGGGCGAGCTGAACGGCAATGTATTCTACGCGGCCGTGACTGGCGGGCGCCATGCTCGCCACGCGTCGACTCGAGTTTCCGGTGTTGGTCCGGAGGTACCTGGGTTTCTGCTTGCTCTCTTCCCCGTCGCTCGCCATCGGCATCACCATGCAGTTGCGGGCGCAGTTTCCCGAGCTTGCGGACGGGGTGGCCGGGATCGTGCTGGTCGCGGTGATGGTGTTCGAGATTCGTGGCCTGCTCTTGGCCCGCGCTGCCCTCGTTCGCGCAGGCGAAGCCGTGGCGATACCGGCTCGCTTGCGGCCGACGTCGCGCGGGCACGGGCCGAACCCATAGCGAACCGCGGCGTCGCAACATGATGCCACCAGCCGCACTATTTTGAGAGTCGATCGCTCCGGGATCATCCGGGCGCAAGAACCCGGATGCCCGTATGATGTGGCGCCTGCGGGCCTCCTACCGGTCTCGTGGCACTTCAGCGCTCGGTCTTGCACGATTCGGTTGGGAAGGCGAATTGCCAGGACCGCCCTTGAGGAAATAACATGTACGAGGCGTTGGTTGGATCGAATGCGCAATGGCTGAGAGCGGCGATGGCTGCCGCCATCGCGATTGCCGTCGCCTACGTCAACGTTCCAGGCGCGAGCAGACCCTGAGCCAACTCGTGCGGAACGGGTCGACGGCGCTCGTGACGGTAGTGGCAGGATTCTGATGAGCTTGCGCGAGCTCAGCGTCGATGTCATGCCGGTGCTCACCGGCGCTGATATCGTGGGCCTGGCCGTTGCCTTCGGCGCCCAGACGCTGGTCAGGGATCTCATCTCCGGTTCTTGCTGATTCCTGAGAACCACATACGAGTCGGAGACGTCGCGAAGATCAACGGCACAGGCGTCGTCGTCGAGTCCATCAACCTGCGGACCGTCTTACTGCGAGACCTTGAGGGCATTATCCACATGTTTCCCAACGGCTCGATCGAGACGCTCTTGAACCTGACGAAGGGCTTCATGTACTACGTGGTCGATGTGGGCGTTGCATACGAAGAGGACACGGATGCGGTGGTCGCGGTGCTGCGTGAAGTCGGCGCCGAGCTGGCGATAGACCCAGCCTGTCGAACCAGCGTGCTCGAACTGCTCGAAGTGCTCGGCGTCGATGCTTGCGACGACTCACAGGTGACGATCAAGATCCGAATCAAGACGCTTCCATTGAAGCAGTGGGAAGTGGGCCGCGAGCTCCGCCGACGCATCAAGACAGCGTGCGAAGCACGCGGCATCGAGATTCCGTTCCCCCACGTGTCTGCCTATTTCGGCGAAGCCAGTCGGCCATGGCGATTCGAACCAGCGAGCGGCCGCCCTCGAGACGAAGCCGAGGTCGAAGGTCAGACGGTATGAAATCCTCATGTGAGGCGATGTCGACGCGACTGGTGATTGTGTCCAATCGGCTTCCGGTGACCATCACTCTCACCGACGGTTCCGTGTCGCTGACACCGGGCGCAGGTGGTCTGGCGACGGGCCTGCGGCCCTGGCACGAGAGTGGCGAGGGCATCTGGATCGGGTGGCCGGGCGACGCGTCGGAGCTGTCTGTCGAGCAGGTTCGCGAGCTCGACGGCCGGTTGGCGGAACGCCGAATCGTTCCGGTTCACCTGTCGCGAAATCAGGTCGATCTCTATTACCACGGCTTCGCCAACCGGGTGCTCTGGCCCTTGTTTCACTACCAGGTCGACCGAGTGCCGGTCGGTGATACGGGGTGGGAGGCGTACCGGCTGGTGAACGAGCGTTTTGCTGACGCGGTGTGGCGCGAGTATCGGGCCGGCGACACGATTTGGGTGCACGATTACCAGCTCATGCTGGTGCCGTCACTGCTGCGCGAGCGAATTCCGGACGCCCGAATAGGCTTCTTCCTCCACATTCCGTTTCCGTCGCCTGACGTGTTCCGCGTCTTGCCCTGGCGCCGCGAGGTCCTGCAAGGGCTGCTGGGCGCCGACCTCGTGGGCTTCCATACGTTCGCGTACATGCGGCACTTCGTGGCGTCGTTGCTGGATATCGACGGCGTCGAGGCCGACATCGACCGCGTCCGGATCGACGGCCATGAGGTCCGTCTAGGCGTGTTCCCGATGGGTATTGACGCGCAGGCGTTCGCTGCGCTCGCCCACGAGAAGGACACCGTGGCCGAGGTGGAGGCCATTCGCCGCGATGCCGGTGACCGCCGGATCGTCCTCGGCGTGGATCGCCTCGACTACACCAAAGGCATCCCTCGACGACTTCACGCGATCGAAAGGCTGCTGATGCGCGAGCCAGGCCTGGCCGGCTCCATTCGCTACGTCCAAGTGGCGGTTCCGTCCCGTGGCGAAGTGGACTCGTACCAGCGTTTCAAACGACAGGTGGAGGAGTTCGTCGGCCGCATCAACGGCGCGTACGGAACCGTTCGCTCCGCCCCGGTTCACTACATCCACTACTCTCTGTCCACGCCAGAGCTCGTGGCGCTGTACTGCGCGGCCGACGTGATGCTCGTCACACCGCTTCGGGACGGCATGAATCTGGTTGCCAAGGAGTTTGCGGCCTCTCGCGTTGACGAGGACGGGGTGCTCGTGCTTAGCGAGTTTGCTGGCGCGGCCACGGAACTCGATGGCGCCATCGTCGTGAATCCGTACGATGTCGAAGCGGTCGCAGACGGCGTGCACAAGGCGTTGTCGCTGTCTCGCGAGGAGCGTCGGGTACGGATGAAGTCGCTGCGCCGTCAGGTGAGCGCTCACGACGTACATGCGTGGGGCGACCGATTCGTGCAGACGCTCTGTCAGGTGCGCCCGTCGGACCGAGCCCCCGCCATCGAGCCTCCCGGTCCCAGCCTGGCAACGGCGCTTGCCGCCGCACAACGTGACACGCATCTCCGCCTCTTGCTCGACTACGACGGAACGTTGGTGCCGCTCGCCAAGTCGCCCGAATTGGCCGCTCCCGACGGCGAACTGATCGACTTGCTCGAAAGGCTCGCCGCCATGCCGGGAATGCGGCTGGACATCGTGAGCGGAAGGCCACGGGTGTCGCTCGAGACGTGGCTTGGGCACCTTCCGATATCCCTCTGGGCCGAGTACGGTTTCTGGCACCGCCCAGGCCCTGGAGCGCCATGGTTTGCCACAGCGACCGCCGCACTGGATTGGCAAGATCGGATACGGCCCATACTCGAGCAGTTTGTGGCGAGCACCCCTGGGTCGTTCATTGAGGTTAAGAGCGCCTCGATCGCGTGGCACTTCCGTGGCGCGCAGCGGGAGCACGGCGCACGGCAGGCGCAGGAGTTGCGGACGTTGCTTGGTACCGCAGTCAGTAACCAACCCTGGAGCGTTCTTGAAGGCAAGAAGGTCGTCGAGGTGCGGCTGCGTGCCGTAGACAAGGGGTCGGTGGCGAGACGTGTGGCTGCCGACTGCGGCCCGAACGCCGTGATATTGGCCATCGGAGATGATCGCACCGACGAGGACCTCTTCGGCGCGCTGCCACCCACGAGTCTGACAGTCGGAGTGGGGCTCCGGTCGCGCCACGCGCGGTTCTTCCTCGATGACTATCGCGGCGTGCGGCGCATCCTGCTCGGGTTACCTACGAACGCCATGCCGATGGAGTCAGCCTGACGGCGCGGCCGTGCCAGCCGACGGGAGGAACCGGCAGGAGCTGAAGGCGGCATCCTCGCTGGTAGGTAAGGTACTGGAACGGGCTGGACGCGGCCCCTCCTGGCCCATGAACAGCAGGGTGCCTGCGGCGTGGTGAGGCGTACCACTGACGCCGCACGAAACGCCGCGAGATCAATCTGGTGGTTCAGACGTTCGCCCACCGCCCGGTTTCCTCCCTGGTCATGGTTCCGCAGGCACACGACGAAACGAGACGCTGGAGTCGAGGGATCGGTCCCACGCGGTTCGTGAAGATGCTGGGAATACGGCTTGAGCTCGCTGATGACCTTCAATCCTCTGGCGTGCGCCGCCTCGAGGAGTTCGTGAAAGTCCTGAAGGGACTCGTACGTAGGATGAATGCTTGTAGCAGTCTGCGATGTCATAGCCGTCGTCGGAACGGCAAGGGATAACGTGGGTAGGAGCCGGAGACAGTCCACTTCGAGTGTTTGGAGGTAGTCCAGCTTGCTGGCGAGACCTTTGAAGTTACCGACGCCGTCCGCTCCGCTGTCGCAGAAGGTCTTGACGTGCAGCTGGCAGAAGACCGCGTCCTTGTACCAGAGTGGATCGGTGGACGTCATGCACTTCGTCCGCTCATCACGTGGCCGCGTGGCGCGAGAGGACTCGGTTGACGTGGCTCGGTACCGTCCCCAGGTTCTCGCCGACGATCGTCGCCTGATATCGGTGCGAGTCGAGGCTCAAATCGCGTAGAACTCTGCCGAACGTTCGCATACACCCCCGTCGCTGGGGGGCCGATCTTTCGGAATCCAATGGAGTCGATGGAGGTCCATCACATAAGATCCTCAACGCCGATGGGTCATACCCGGAAGCGGCCCACGCGAAGCAGCCTCGCCAGCGCGAGCGCCACAGTCGCAGCGCCAAAGCTCAAGAGCGCACCCATCTTGGTCTGGTCGAGCCACTGGCCCGGCTCGAAGGCAGCTGTCGCAAAAAACAACGAGACGGTGAAACCGATCCCCGCCGCGGCACCGACAACCGCAAGATCGCTCCAGCTCACACCTGCCGGCCGATGCAGCCCAATTCCCACTGCGCCCGCCGTGAACAGCAGAATGCCCAGGGGCTTGCCGAGGACTAACGCCACAAGGACGATTGCCGTCCCAGAACCCATGTTGCCGATCGGTACCCCGGCGTTTATCAGACCGAAAAAGAATAGAACGACTTGAACCGGGACCCGCCACCACTCCTCGAATCGACTCAGGGGATCGATATGCCTGCGATGGTGCTCCAAGCCAAGTCCCGGTTCCGCGCGGGCACCATGCGGAATAAACGGTACGATCGGCACGAGAGCCAGTGCGGGGTGTAGCCCGCCTCTCAGAAACGCCAGCCAGGCGACACTGCCCGCCCCGAGTACATACGGCCAGAATGTCAATGTGTCCCGTCGGCGCAGCATCCAGGCCATGCCCAGGGCCACGACGAGAAGCACTGCGAACTCCAAGAAGCGAATCTCGCCAGCTGGGTAGAAGACCGCCAGGATCAACAGTCCAATCGCATCGTCGGTGATGGCGAGCAGGAGCAAGAACGGAATGGCGGGAGCGCGAGGGCCGAAAATGAAGCGGGCCACCAGATAGCTGAACGCGATATCGGTGGCGCAGGGAATGGCCCATCCGCGCAAGAACTCCGAGTCGCCAACCTGTGCGCCGAGGCCGACATAAATCAAGGCGGGTATCACGATGCCCCCGACCGCGGCAAGCAGGGGTACTCCCGCCCGGCTCGGCGAAGCCAGCGGTCCACCCGGCAGCGTCGCCTCCACGACTTCCTTGGCAGCGATCGCAAAGAAGAACGCCATCCCGATATCATTGACGACGAGGTGCAACCCGTGGATCACGCTGGCGTACGTGGCGGGCGCGACATTGGCCCATGCAAGTCCAGCGACCGCACCAAGAAGGAGTAGCAGCGAGGAGTCGACGACAACAGCCCACGCCTGCCGAAGACCCATGACCATCGCTTATGTCTTCCGCCTGCGTCCGAGTAGTCGCGTCACGTTTTCGAACGTTATCACGTTCTGGACACGGTGGGGGGATGTCCCTCTAGCTGTTGAAATTTAAAGCGGCGGCTCCCTGCTGGTCGTGATAGACGGCCGGTGGGAAAACCTGGGGCTGAAGCCCCCAGAAAGGAGCCGCCATGAAGAAGTTTGGCACAGGCGTTCGTGGGCGCCAATCAGCATTGCCGGCACCACGGCACCTTCCATTGGTCGACATCCTGGTCGATGCACAGGCCGAGCTCCAAGAGCTGGTCGTCGCGTCGGGCCTGAAGGTCCTCGCGGCGATGTTGGAAGCGGATCGCGTGGCCGTGTGCGGTCCGCGGTATGCGCATCAGCCCGCGCGGCGGGCGTCTCGGGCGGGCCATGCGCCCAGCGAAGTCGTGCTGGGGGGCCGCAAGGTCGCCCTGCGTCGGCCGCGGGTGCGGCGCGACGGGCAGGAGGTCGCGCTGCCATCCGTCCAGGCCTTTACGAACACGGATCCGCTCACCCGGCGCGTGGTCGAACAGATGCTCATCGGCGTGGCCACGCGCCAGTATGGCCGGAGTCTAGAACCGCTGGGGGCCGACGTCCGCACGCGGGGCACAAGCAAGAGTGCCGTGAGTCGGCGGTTTGTGGCGCAGACGCAGGCGCAACTCGATGCGTGGCGGGCAACGCCGCTCGACGACCTCGAGCTGGTGGCGCTACTGATCGATGGGGTCCACGTCGGCGGCCACTGCATCGTCGTGGCGCTGGGCCTCGATAAAACGGGCGCCAAACACCCGCTGGGCCTCTGGGAAGGGTCAGCGGAGAACACGACCGTGTGTCAGGGCTTGCTGACCAATCTGCAGAGCCGTGGGCTGCGGACCGACCGCAGTCTGCTCGTCATCCTCGATGGAGCGCAAGCGCTCCACACTGCGGTGATGCAGACCTTCGGCCCCGCAGCCCTGGTACAACGATGCCAGGTGCATAAACGGCGCAACGTGCTCGAGTATCTGCCCGAGGCCCAGCGTCCGTGGGTGAAGGCGACCCTCACGCGCGCCTATACGCACACCGACATCAAGGCGGCCCGGCGCTTGTTGCAGGACTTGGCCCGGCGGGTGGACGTCGATTATCCGAGTGCAGCCGCCAGCATACGGGAAGGGCTCGACGAGACGCTCACCGTAGTCGAGTTGCCGCTCTCGGAGCGGCTCCGCCGATCGCTGGCGACGACCAACGCCGTCGAGAGCCTCCTGAGCCGGACACGCCACGTGAAGCGGAACGTGAAACGCTGGCGCGGGGGTACGATGGTGCTCCGCTGGGTCGCTGCCGGTGTGCTGGAAGCGGCCAAAGGATTCCGGCGGGTGAAGGGGTGTAAGGACATGCCCGTGCTGGTCGCCGCGTTGCGAGCACGTGACGCTCAGCTGGGGCTCGATGAATCGTCGGGGATGGTTGCGTAGTCGTCACCCGAGCCGCCGCTGAATTTCAACAGCGGATGGGACAAGCCCCACGGTGGGTGTTGTCACGGCTGATGATCGGCAGCAGGCCGGCGCTGTCCGCGAGGCGCTCCAACATGGTGTCGATGGGATGGTCGGGATGTGCGTGATTGAACGACGCGTCGATCAGAGACCCAACGGTCTCCGATCTGTACCCGGCTTACATGGCCTCGGTCACTCGCTCTGGCCGGAGGAGGCCGCTGAGGCTATCCGATGCTCCCAGCAGCCGGGATGATCGCCGTCGCCCACGATACTCATGTCAGGCACTTTCGACAGCGGGGTCCGCCGCAAGGAATCGTGGAACGTCGCCTATGACGTCACGCGCGATCCATCCGCGAGGCGCGGGCTTGAGGCTCGGCGATGGAAGCTACACGTGACCCTGCTCGAGCAGCGCGTCATAGACCAGAGTGAGCTGACATCGGATCGAAATCACGAATTTCAACAGGTTCGCGACCATGAGCGGCACGAGAATGTGATAGTCCTGCGTGAGTTCAGAAATCATGAAGACCGAGGTCATGGGGGCGCGAATGATCCCCTGCGAAGAGCGTCCCCCGCCGCCAAGGTGTACGCCTTGGATCCCTTATGGAGAATGGTGTGGTTCCATGTCGCACCATCTCGTTCCTGACTTCGGTTCGATGCCGTACGCGAGGAGTCGAGCGTCTCCCAAGCGGCCTCCGGATACGGCATCGAGCCTCCTCGGCCCTGTCGTATCCGGGGGTACCGCCGTCCACCAAGCGGACAGATCACCTGCCCTCGGGAGCGGTCAGATCATGCAACTCCCTACGCCGAGACACTGCTCGCTTGACGAATCGGACCCGATAGTCATAATCGGGGGCAAGCGTCATGAGACATATTGCCATCCAGTTGAAAGTCGGGGCTGTCGCCGCCCTCGCCGCCCTCGCCGCCTTCGGTCCGGCCCCCTTTTCCCAGCAGCTCATCACCACGAAGGTGGACGCGCAGACGCGCCCGGCTGCGACCGCCGCAACGCCGGCCGAACAGTCCGTGCAAGACTACACGCAGGCGCGGCTGCAGGCCGACCTCGCCGCGGTGCAGACCTTCAGGCCATCCTATCCTTTCTGGCGCCACATCTTCACGATCCCGGATGGCCGCATCATCTTCGGCAGCGCCCAGGACGGACGCTTGCTGGTGACTTTTCCAGTGCGAGGGGACTGGGCGCGCCTCGGCGTCTGGGAGGATCCCGCGCTGGCCGGCGCCCTTGCTGACCAGCGCCTGCCGCGTCGCTTGAGCCAGCGGCGGAAGCACGTGGTGCGCCTGCTGGAGCCGACTACCGGTCCGCTCGTGCACAACCCGACGCGAGGCCTGTTCCTTCTGCCCAATGCCAAGCGCTACGGGAGCTTTCTCGGCCAATGGGGTGCGATCTACGAGCGGTTCGGGGTGCCCGCTGAGATCGGGCTGGCGCAGGCCATCATCGAATCGGGTCTGAACCCGAAGGCGCGTTCGCGAGCCCGGGCGCTGGGATTCTGTCAGTGGCTCGCCCGGAACTGGAACCACCTGAATCGCCTGGCGCCGAACGTGATCGAAGTGTACAATCAGACCACCCAGGCGCCGTACTGCGCCGCGTACCTCACGATTCTCGCCACCATGTACAGCAGCTTCATCCCTGCGCTCTCCGAGCACCACGCCGGCGGCGTGAATGTCGGAAGAACCGTGATCAACGGCGAGCGACTGGGTGGAACAGACGCTCGCGAGCAGTACCTGCTGGGCGCGCAGTTCGCCCGCGACCTGCGAGACATTTCCGTGCGCCGCTACCGAGCGCTGTTTCGGACCTTCGGCCTGCGCTCGTTCCTGTATGCCGAGATGGTGTTCGGCAACACGCTCAACGTCACGAGGCTGATTTCCGAGACGCCACAAGCGCAGATCTTCGCGATGCGTGCCGGGCGCGCCATTCCTCTGGCCGAGGTGACCCGGCACACGGGCCTGTCTGTGGACGAGGTGAAGCGATTCAACCCCGCGCTTTCCAGGCGGGTCCCCGCGCGCGCGAACCTGTACCTCCCGCGGTACGCTCCGGAGTTTGGTCGAGACGTGTCGTTCTGGCATCGTCCGGCCAGCCCCGCATATACCACGGTTCTTAACGAATTCGTGCGGCTCGAAGCCACTGTGCAAGAGTGGCATGAGCCTTCCTTCGAGCCCATTCTGAGAGGTTTTCAGGAACGCTTCGAGCGGACCAGCACCGAGGAAGGAATGGTGATGTCCACGACGCTGGCCTATGTGATCAACCACCTGTACACAAGTCGCCGCGCGGCGATACTCAATGAATTTCGTACGAGCCGGCGCATTCTGCAGTTGTTCAAACGGGGCGTTCGCCAGTTGTCGGCGGCCCTTCCCGGTTCCTAGCAGCCCGTGGTGAAAGTCGATCGAGCAGCCCCTTGTTATTGGCGAGGGGATCGACAGGATCGATCCCGCTCCTTACACTGTGGCGCATGGCCATGGGCACCCGCGACCCCGAACAACCTCCGTTGTGGATTGCCGCGTCGGATCTGCCGGTCTCGCCTGGGCATCCGTTCTACACGCGCTTGAATGCGTTGCTGGATGCCGACGGCTTCGACACCTTCGTGGAAGACGCCTGTCGATCCTTCTACGCGCCGGTGTTGGGCCGCCCGAGTCTGGCGCCCGGTCGCTACTTCCGCTTGTTGCTGGTTGGGTACTTCGAAGGCATCGATTCGGAGCGCGGCATCGCATGGCGTGCGGCGGACTCGCTGGCGGTGCGGAGCTTCCTGCGACTCGGGCTGGAGGAGGCGGCCCCGGATCACTCGACGATTTCGCGCACCCGCCGCGTGATCGATGTGGAGACGCACCGGGCGGTGTTCACGTGGGTCCAGCAGCGCCTGGCGGCCGCCGGCCTGTTGAAGGGCCGGACGATCGCGATCGACGCGACGACGTTGGAGGCCAACGCCGCCATGCGGAGTATCGTGCGCCGGGACACGGGGGAAGCCTACCAGGCGTATCTGACCCGCCTCGCCGCCGCCTCGGGGATCAAGACGCCGACGCGCGAAGTCTTGGCGCGGTTTGATCGCACGCGGAAGAAGAAAACCTCGAACAGCGAGTGGACCAGCCCCAGTGATCCTGACGCGAAGGTCGCGAAAATGAAAGACGGCCAGACGCACTTGGCGCACAAAGCCGAGCATGCGATCGATCTGGAGAGCGGCGCGTTGGTCGCGGTGACGGTGCAGGGCGCCGATCAGGGCGACACGAGGACGCTTGTCACGACGGCGATCACGGCGGCCGAACAGGTGGAAGCCGCGCACGCGACGACCGACGCGCGCGGGAGGTTGGAGGACATCGTCGCGGACAAGGGCTATCACAGCAACGAGACGATGGTAGACCTGGCTGCGGTGGGCCTGCGGTCGTACATTTCGGAACCCGACCGTGGCCGGCGCGATTGGTCCGACGCGCCGGATGCGTACGCGCCCGTCCATGGGAATCGCCGCCGTCTCCGGGGCGCCCGCGGGCGACGCTTGCGGCGGCGACGGGCGGAACTCGCCGAGCGATCGTTTGCCCACCTCTATGAGACCGGCGGGATGCGACGCACGCACTTGCGGGGACACGACAACATCTTGAAGCGTCTACTGATTCATGGCGGCGGCTTCAACTTGGGGCTCGCGATGCGCCAGTGCCTCGGCATCGGCACGCCACGGCGCTTGCAGGGCCGCGCCGCAGGCGTCTTGGCTGTCTTCATCGCCGTATGGGCGCGCCTCGGCGCTCTCTGGGGGAACCATGAACCAAGATTCGTTGATCGATCGCCGGGGTCGTCGCCGCGTCATTGTTTTGAGCTGCTACCCGTCGCCGCGTGAATCGCAGGGTTTAAACACAGACTGCTAGGCCGACCACTTATCTTCGTCGATCCACTGCCGCCTGCGGTGTGCCGGCTGCCTGAGGCGGGCGAAATGGGCGACAAACGCTAGCGCCAAGATCGCGGTCCACAGATTTTCTCAGCTGGCCGCGAACGACAGCCAGCTCGTCCATCGCCGGTAGGCGGCCATCGGATCCCTGGGGGTAGGCGCGTCGTCGCCGGAGGCAGCCACCGCGATCCGGTTCGATGTGCTGTCGCTATGGTGGGCGCAGATCCGGCGCGACGGGAAGAACGAGGCTCGCTGGATCGTCCCGCCGATGAAGCACCTGAATCCTGCCCGCGTGTGGACCCCATCAGGGACGTCAAGGAACCCTGCACATGGGGCCTTCCGTGTCTATAATCAGCGCCGCTATCGGTAGAGGACACTCGAGCCATGTCAACTCGCACAAGCCGGATCGCCTGCCTCGGGCTTGTCCTCTGCCTGCTCGCAGCCGCCGCCTGGGCCGCGTCGTTTGCGCCAGGGCCTGCACGCGGGCTGCAGAAGCGAGCGGCCTCCAATCCTGCTGTGCCGGCAGCCTCAGCCCCCGGCCTCCTCAGGGGCGCGGTGCTCGCGTACGGGGCACCCCAACAGGCGGCGCCCGAGCCGCAGCCCTCAGGGTTCATGGATCGCGCAGACCGCGTGATGGGCGTCGTCAACAGCTGGGTCGGCGCCGTCTTCTTCTTCGACCTGATCTTCTGGAACGACGCGCAGCTGCCCTTCATCGTGCTCTGGCTGGTCGTCGGCGCGATCTACCTGACGCTGCGCATGGGGTTCATCAACTTCCGCGCCTTCAGACACGCGGTGAGGGTAACCGCCGGGAAATACACCGACCCGAGCGAACCGGGCGACGTCTCGCATTTCGAGGCGCTGAGCACCGCGCTCTCGGCGACGGTCGGCCTGGGGAACATCGCAGGGGTTGCGATCGCGATCACGCTCGGCGGACCGGGGGCCACGTTTTGGATGATCCTCGCTGGCCTTCTTGGCATGTCGACCAAGTTCACCGAGTGCACGCTCGGCCAGATGTACCGCGAGGTCCGCCACGACGGCCACGTGCTCGGCGGACCGGTGCAGTATCTGTCACGGGGATTTGCCGAGCGCGGCATGGCGGGTCTCGGCCGGTCGCTCGCGGTGCTGTTCGCCCTGCTCTGCATCGGCGGCTCCATGGGCGGCGGCAACAGCTTCCAGGTGAACCAGTCGATGAATGCGATTCAGGAGACGGTTCCCTGGTTCGTGGACGCGCCCTGGGCCTACGGCGTGCTCATGACCGTCCTCGTCGCCATCGTCATCGTCGGCGGAATCCGCCGCATTGCCCATGTGGCCGACAAGATCGTGCCGCTGATGGCGATGGTCTACGTGACGGCCGCGCTCGCGGTCATTCTGATGAATGTCAGCGAGGTGCCGGCGGCCCTGACCGCGATCTTCACGCAGGCCTTTTCGCCCGACGCGGCCTACGGGGGCGTCATCGGTGTGCTGGTTACCGGGTTTCAGCGCGCCGCGTTCTCCAACGAGGCGGGCGCGGGTTCCGCCTCCATCGTCCATGCGGCGGCCAGGACGAAGTACCCCGTGCGAGAAGGCATCGTGGCGCTGCTCGAACCGTTCATCGACACGGTGGTCATCTGCACGATGACGGCGCTCGTCATCAACATCACCGGCGCGTACAGCAACCCGGCATACGAGGATCTGATCGCCGGCGCGCGGGGCGCCGCCCTCACGTCACGCGCGTTCAGCGAGCAGATCGCCTGGTTTCCGTACGTCCTGTCGTTCGCGGTGTTCCTGTTCGCGTTCTCGACGATGATCTCGTGGTCGTATTACGGCGAGCGGTGCTCGGTGTGGCTCTTCGGAGATGGGGCGTCAAAGTATTACAAGGGGCTCTTTCTGGTGTTTGTCTTCCTCGGGTCGATCATCACCTCCACGAACGTGCTCGATTTCGGCGATCTGATGATCCTGGGCATGGCGCTCCCGAATCTGGTTGGCGTGTATCTGCTCACCGGGAAGGTGCGGGTCGCGCTCGACGACTACTGGAAAAGTCTGGCGGCGGGTGAATTCCAGACGTTCAAGTAATCACTGTGCCTCCGCCACACCCCTTGCGGTGAGTTCAACCAGGTGCGTCCAAGAACTGCCGGGCGCGCGCCGCCGGATCGCTGGCCGCCAGGAGATCGAAGATCGCCGCTCCCGAGTGTGCGCCGATGCAGGTAGGGCTCCTGTTTTTCAAGCTAGACAGACCCTGTAGCATGTCGTCATCTCCAGGAACGTGCAACAGGGTGCTTCGAGGCCGATTGCGCACGAGGTCTCGTCTCGGATGGTCATAACCTAAGGGTCATGAAATACTTGCCCAGCCTGCTCGCCTTTTTCTTCTCGGAGCGGGAGATGCGTGCCAATTTCCGCAGCCTGCTCCAATATCTCACCCTGCTAATAGGCCTGGTCGCTGCCTATGCCGTGCTCTTCCACGTGATTATGGAGCAGGTTGAGGGCCAGTCGCACTCCTGGATCACCGGTTTCTATTGGACGCTGGTGGTCATGACGACCCTGGGCGTCGGAGACATCACGTTTGTTTCTGACATCGGTCGGTTCTTCAGCCTCGTCGTGCTGCTTTCAGGCGTCGTGCTGCTGCTGGTAATGCTGCCGTTTCTGTTCATCCGCCTTTTCTACGCGCCGTGGCTGGAGGCCCGCGGGCGACAGCGGGTGCCCCGCAGCCTGTCCGCGGACGCGCGGGGGCACGTCATCATCACCCGGTACGACGCGATTGCCGTGGGCCTGGTGCAGCGCCTGCAAACCACCGGGATTCCCTACACCATCGTCGAACCAGACCCGGCCGTTGCGGCTCACCTCATGGCCGAGGGAATGCAGATCGTGACCGGCGACATCGACAATGCAGACACGTACCGCGGGGTCGGAGCCGATCGCGCGCGGATGCTCGTCGCCAACTGCGAGGACACGACCAACACCAACATCACCTTGACGGTGCGGGAGATCACCGGCGACCTGCCGATCGTAGCCGTGGCCGAAGACTCCGATTCGGTCGACATCCTCCAGCTGAGCGGCGCCACGGACGTGCTGCCGCTGAAACTACAACTCGGCGACTACTTGGCCAACCGGGTGGACGTCGGGCGGCGCGAGGTACACGTCGTGGGCAGCTATCGGGAACTCCAGATGGCCGAGCTAGCGGCGCGCGGCACGCCTTTTGCGGGGCAGACCGTGCGCGATACGCGGCTCCGCGAGACCAACAGCATCAGTGTCATCGGCATCTGGCAAAGGGGACACCTCCATCCGGCCTTTCCCCATACCACCATCGACGAGGGTAGTGTCGTCGTGATCGCTGGAACCGCCGACCGCCTGCTGGCGCTCAACGAGCGCTTGCAGGGACCGCCGACCAGTGAGCAGCCGGTCTTGGTGATCGGCGCGGGTCGCGTCGGCCAAGCCGCGATCGCCGCGCTCCGTCGGAAGGGCGCTCGCACGCACATGGTCGAGCGCGATCGGAACAGCCTCTCCGCGCTCGAGGGCGCCGCGGACCAGGTGATCGAAGGGGACGCCGCCGACCGCAATACGCTCGTGCGCGCGGGGCTGGCCGATACGGCCTCGGTGCTCCTCACGACGAACGACGATGCGATGAACATTTACCTGGCGGTGTACTGCCGCCGCCTGAAACCCGATCTGCGCATTGTCAGCCGCATCACCCACGACCGGAACCTGGGAGCGATTCACCGCGCTGGCGCCGACTTCGTGCTGAGCTATGCGACCCTGGGGGCCGAGACTATCTTTGCGCTGCTGAATGGGCGCGGCCTCGTCCTTATTGGGGAGGGCATTGACCTGTTCACGTGCCCCGTGCCGCGCCAGCTGGAAGGTCGAGCGCTCGGCGACAGCGCGGTCGGATCGACTACTGGCCTTTGTATCATCGGGCTCCAGGACGGCAGTCGCCTGATTACGGAGCTGCATTCCAACACGATTCTGCCGTCGGGCGGCGAGCTCGTCATGATCGGCAGCCTGGACCAGTACCGGGCGTTCATCGAAGCCTACAGCGCGCGGCCGCACGCGCGGGTGAGCGGCTGAGTACTTCAAACGGCTAGGAAACGACGACAGGCTACCTCTTCAGTCACTCTTGCGCCACCCGCTCGCAGGTTGAACCTACCTTGATCGTCAGTGAGCCAACCCATCAGAAAAGGCGAAGCAAAGTCGGCAGCCTTGTCGGGACTGTCGGCGCTGAGGACGAGGGTCACCGTGTGTGCAGGTTCGTTGACGAAGTCCGCCACGAGCCACGGGTTGGAATCGCTCAGGAGCCTGACGATCTCGCTGACCGTTACGTGCGCGGTCAACTTGACCATATCGAGGAACTCTGTTCGCGAAGGTCGCTACTTCTTGATGGCGAGGCGGCGCAGTTTCAGGACGCGCTCTTCGACCGAGGGATGCGTGGACAGGTACGGTCCCAACTCCAGGGGGTCAGGAGTCCGATCGAGTCCACCTAAGCGTTCAAGTAGGCGGATCCCTCCCGCCGGGTCGAAACAGGCTGCGCGCATGAGAAGCACGCCTAGCTCGTCAGCTTCAAACTCCTGGTCCTGAGAATAGGCGCGTTCCAACCACTGGAAACCGACCTGTCGAATCCACGACGTGAGCGCCACTCTGCCAGGCGAAACCAGCGACGTTGCCGAAATGACCTTCTGCCTGAGCAGCCTGTCGATGGCATGGCGCCGGATGACGTGGGCCATCTCGTGCGCGAGCACGAAGGCGACCTCGTTCCGGGCCTTGTCGCATAGTTCCACCAGGGACCGCGCCACGAAGATGAATCCTCCCGGCAGAGCAAAGGCTATTGGATGAGCCTCCTCGACGGAGATCATCTGAAAGCGATGTACCTTGTTGCGTACCGCCGCCGCCAGTTCTTGCCCGATGCCGTCGAGCAACGCCTGGACCTCCTTATCAGCGCCGCTCGGTGTTTGCCCAAGGATCACCGCTGCGATGTCCCGCCCGACACGGTACTCCGCCCGGATGGCGTCGGTCTCGCTTCCCGTCGCCGCCTGCCACATCCACTTGGCCTTGCGAAACTTGACGCCGGCTAGCTTCCCAAGTTTGTAGAAGCTGCTTTCAGACACAAAACAGCCGTGGCGCCTACTCTTCTGAGTCAGGCGCAACCGCAAACCGATCCGTCCGACGGGGCTCTCATGCTGGCCTGGCAGCCGGTGACGTTCAGGAAGCACCGCGTCGCTTTTCAGCTAGGTGCCCCGGTGAGACGATCGCACTTCCCTTCACAGGGCTACCCGGCTGATCCACCAACCCCCCGCCGCTAGCGCAGCTCGTGATGCCGGGAGTCGCCACGGACAGGAAATAAGATACCCAACACGTGCCGTGCGTGCGGCGCGACTGCCCTTGAGGCTCTCCAGGTCACCGCTCAGTTCCTGAGTTCCCAGGTCGCGTAGATCACCACGAGACGCTTCGCGTCGTCGGTGGTTCGCCGCGTCCAAAGCGATACACGGCGACGCCGTCATGGATTGACGGCGCTGCCTCAGGGCCGTTCCGATCGCTCGACTGCGATCGTCTGTTCTTCCGATCTCCCATCCTCAGAACCGCGAGGTGTTCGGCGTGCCTGCCTACATGCCAAGCTTCAGGTCGCCGATGTGAACGTCTAGCTCGTGGTTCACACGCAATCCGGTGATGCCGTCAGTGTCGACGGCGGACCGCGGCTGAGTCGTCACTTCCGTGCCGTTCACCAGGAACCGCACCTGATCGCTTCCGACCTCCACCGCGAGCGTGTTCATCGCCCGGCCCTCGGTGTCGAGCGCATTGATAGCCGCGTGCGGAGTCCAGTCAACCACGGTCGGCACCTCGCTACCCATGCGCTTCTTGATGAGGAACTGGCCGTCCTCACGCACGACGAAATATGAATACCGCTGATCGGGCCCGGCCAAATCGGAGCCGCCGAAGATTAGGCCGTACGCGTTGGGGTGACTCGAGGGCTGGACCTGTGTAAAGGACGCACTGATCGTGTAGTCCTCCTTGTGCATGCTGTCGGACTGCCAAAAGATCGCGGTGCCACTACCACCTGTCGTCGCGTGCAGCCCGCTCCCCATCGTACGGAAAGAAAGCACACCCGCCGGGTCCGTACCTTGATCGAGCCTCACTTCCCAGCCTTCTACCGTCACACCTCCGGACGCGGCTGGCGCCGGCGGAGGGGTCGCTTCCGGCGCGGTCGTCTCCGGCTCGGGCGTCTCTTCCATGCCACCGCCACAACCCCAGGTCACGCCGACAACCGCGGCCAGTGAAAATGCGACAATGTTGCGCGTCCAATCTTGGCTGGCACTCTTCATACACTTCCTCATACGCTTCCTCCAATGTTGAACGAGTCGGTTCCGAGCCAGTTCGCGTCGTTCCGGAACCGGTGGTGGACTACGGGCCTTCCGCATACGCCGCCCGGGCGGCGCTGGCAACGCCGTTGACCCGGCCCCAGGTCGGATACCTGGCTTGAAGTTCCATTCGCACCGTGTTCGCCGTCTCGTCGGCCGACTGCCCCTGGGCCTTCAGCTCGCGTGCTCGGGCCTGGATACTCAGCATGACCATGCGGTGCAGCGAAATCAGCGAACCGTCACCCACCTTCCCGTGGGCCGGCACGATCATACTCGGGTTCATCGCCTCGAATCCATCAAACGCGGCCAGCCATGCCGTGACGCTGGATATCTGGCTCGCGGCGAGGAAGGAGTTGTTCATCACCACGTCGCCGGAGAACAGGACGCCATCATCTTCGACGAAGAAAGCCGTGTCGCCGCGCGTGTGCGTCGGCCCCACCATGAGCAGCCGCACCTGCACGCCACCAAGATCGAGTGTGTATTCCCGGTCGAAGGTGATGTCCGCGACGCGCCGCTGCGCGTCTCGCAGCAGATCACCCATGACCGGTGTCCTGGCGGCAAAGCGGTCGATCCAGCTCGGGCCCAACTTCGCAAACTCGGCCTCCTGGGTCGTCGAGTTCACGTAACGTGCGCTCGCTGGAAACGCCACATACCCAGTGGTGTGTTCCGGGTGGAAGTGAGTGGATGCGACGTACAGCCCCGCGTTGTCACTGACCTTGGCTACCTCCCGCAGCACCGCCTCGCCGTTGCGCCGCCCAAGGCCGGGATCGATTACAAGAGTCGCGCGGTTCCCAACGACGATCCCGACGTTGGGCACGCCACCAACGTTGCGATCTGGGATGACGTAGGTGTGCTCGGCGACCTTGACGGTGGCGTTCTCCTGCACGATCGGATCTGGCGCAGGGCCGAGCTGGCCGACGGCGGTCGACACGGCCAATAAAGAGGCACCGAAGTAGACAGGACCGTTTCTCACGGCGTCCTCACTTGGGGGGTCAACGGTCTTGATAGGCTTTCCTGGCCTGCTGACCGCGGAGTAGTCAGCCCGATTATACTGGCAGACCGACTCTAGAACCACGGGGCTTCGCTCAGGTGCCATCAGGGCGCGGGCCGATCGCCGACCTGACTCTCGGGCGGACCAGAAGAGTCCGTACCAGAAGGCCATTCTCTTGAAGCGGCTGGATACCTGCTAAGCGGGCGCGTAACCGGATATGGCGGCTTCATCGGTACCATCGGCGATACATCCGTCAGCACTGCCGGCCCGCACCCGCCGAGAAGCCATCAGGCTGGCGTCAGATGATGTAGCACCCGATGTGCCCCTGGAACCCGTGCTCCACTCGGCCGTCGGGCCAGACGACGATGGGGACAACGCTTCCGTACATGCGAGCCTCGTCCATGGTGGCCTGGCTCAACTCGGCACGCCGCTCTTCATACTCGATGCCGTCGACATGCCACTTCTCGAGCAACTTGACGCAGGCTTCGCAGCCGCGAATGGTGTAGACGATCGGGACGTTATCGGCCATCGGTCGCTCGGGTCGAATAGTCACGGCTCTTTGCGGCCGCCATCGTCGCGGCCAACAGTTCGCGAATCTCGCGGACGGTCTCGACCTGCCACGCTGGATACTCTTGCTGCAAGCGGTCGCCAAAAAATGTCTTCATCGTCTGAATGTCCGCACCCGTCGGGGCTTTGAGGTCCACGGTCGGATGAACGGCGCGGAACTCCGCTCGTATCCGCGCGACTTCGGCCTGGGCTATGGCCGGTCGTTCCGTCCAATGGGTAGTGTACTGATGGTCGCGCGTGTAGAAGACCGCGACGGGAATCGCACGCGCCGTTCCGTTGAGCAGGAACTCGTCCATGATGTCGGGATTCTCGTCCCGCGGCACGACCTTCATCGTCATGCCGGACGCTTCCGCGATGCGCGCGAAGACCGGGACGCCGCGGTAGACATCGGGACACCACGCTTCGGCAATCGCGAGGAGCTTCGCCGGACCTGATGGCAGCGCTGCGGCCTTCCCGAAGAACGCGACGTCATCCTCGGTGAGCCGTGCGATATCGTAATAGTGCTGGAACTGAGCTCGATTGACGGCGATCGTGGCGAGGTAGTCCGCGTACGATAGTGCACGATCGAACCTCTCGGGGGTCACCACGGTTGTCGCCTGTGTCATGGCTGGACCTCCTTCCGACAAACACCTAAAAATCCGTACTCTACTCTAGTCTCCTCATCCTATGCCGCTTCTTCCCCCCCGTCTAGAGAATCTCCCGCCCATACCGATCCAATTCGTCTTAGCTGGGGCGCCAACCGACCGCGTCCCGTTCTTGTAATGACACGATGTACGCGGTAGGGTGCGAGAAACGCGTCCTCGATGCCTTGGCGGAGGTTGTAGGTGTAGAGCGGGTTGCCAAAGTATTCGTGGGAGTCCCGAGAGTGGCCGCGAAGTCGCGTCGCCGTCATTCCGAGTTGATACGCCGGCTCGAAGTGGTCGAGGATCGCCCGCCATGCGCCCTCGTCGCGTGCGCTGCCGCTGTGACACTCGTCGACGATCAACAAGATCAAAGAAGTCCTGCGGGAATGCCGTGAATATGTCGTGGCGCCGTTCATCCTCGGCCGGCGCCTGTTCTCTGAACGCCGCGAAGAAGCCATCCTTCGGTTGATCGATGAGGATGATCCGGTCCGCGAGATACATGATTCTTGGCCGATGTTAATCCCTAGCAGTCCGTGGTGAAAGTCCGTCTGCATTCGACGAGCGATGCATCCTCGTGGCCTGCGTTGCTCCTCCATCAAATACAGGCGGTATTCTCGGTCGTCGTGCCTTGCCCGCGAGGCGCCTCGCTCGTCTCGGTGCAGCGCCAGACTTTCACCACGGACTGCTAGTGCGATTCTAACCGGCATGTCAGAGCGTTCAAGCAAAGTTGGAAGGCCACGTCGACGACGGCGAGCGGGAAGTCTCGAGTGGGCCTTTGCTTTGCGTGATTGAGGCGCTTTTTTCGTCTTCCGGAACCGAGAATCCAGGAACACGCTGGCTCAGCAAGTGGCGCCAGAATTCGGCCGCTTAAGGCGCGGGCACACTAGCTTGCTTTCCGGTGACACACTGATTGAGCTGCTTCTCTCGCTGCACAGTGGGGAGGCGGAGGCCTAGACGCTCAGGAATCCGAAGCAGCACGCGAGTTTGCTTAGGAGCTTTCACAGCCCCCCCCCAAACGGGGCCGAACCCCTGGGGTGGAGCCCGGCCCCATTAGCTAGCGAGTCTTGTATGAGCCCAGGCCTGACTATTACCCTCCAGCTGGCTGCTCTCGGTCTGCGGTTGGTGGCCGCCCGGCCAGCTTGTCGATCGAATAATCGCGGAACCCGTTGTACATCTCATCCCAACTCTGCTCGGACCAGTAGACTTCCTTGTGCGGTTCAGTCGCCCATCTATTCGACACAGAGTTATCGTAGGACCCGACGGTCTTGATTGTGCTACCGGCAGGTATCTTCAACGGTTCTTTCAGCTCGTAGAAGATCTGCCAGTTGAAGTCGAAATTCGGCACACTCAGAAGCACCTGTTCCCGGCCATCCGGATACGTCAACACGTAATGCATCTCCTTGCCGCGTAGATGCATATGCGGCCACACCGTATACAACGTGATGTCATCGCCGTAGGCAGTAATCGCAGTAATCGCCCAGTCCTTGGCATATGGCGGAATCACGGGCACGGCGGGACCGCCTGCGCTGACTCCCGAGCCCTGGACCGGAGTCAGCTCGCTGTCAATCAGTTCCTTCCCCTGGACGATCTGGCTCCGAGCTGTGCCGGCATTTCCCTTGACTTCGTACAGTAAGTTCTTCTGATACCATAGGCCCACTCGCGTCTTGTCCGCGAACGGTTTCCCGATCAAACTGTAGTGCACGCTCCACTCGATGACCCCCTCGCGCGGCAGGCGCGAGTACCCGCCATCCCGATACCAGCGGAAGGTGCCCCCGGGAACATAGCAGCAGTAATAGAACTCGTTGGACGGCTTTGCTCCCCGTTCTTCGTCGTTAACGCGACGACGGCGGCTCGAAAGAGTGGGAACTTGATCCCCGCGGACGAGTTTGATGGAAGCAGCCGTCTTTCCGGTCTTTTCGTCGACCAGCGCTCCGGGGATGACTATCCCGCCAGGCCACGCCTCGCCAAGACCAATCTCTGTTCCAGGCGGTAGAGCCTTAATGCCAAAGCCCATGTGATGCACGCCGTCTACCACGCTCGGCATTATTTGAATGGCTTCAATGAAATGTTCTTCCTTCTTCAGCTCCGCCGGAAGCTCCTGAAAGATGTTGAACCAGGGAAGCTCGCCTTCGGCCGGAGCATTGAAAGCATTCGCCATCTCAATCACAAGGTCGGGCGGTCGGCCAGACGGATGGCTCCAGCCGTCGCCCACCACCGGCAGCTGCGCCGTCAACGGTGTGTCACCTTCAAGAGCGCCACCATCCGCCCAGGCGGCGATGGTGTTGATCTGTTCCTCACTCAACTGCGGATCATTGCGAAACTCGCCGAACCTGGGATCGGCGAACCACGGCGGCATCTCTCCCTTCGCCACCTTGGTCTTAATGGCTCGCGCCCAGGGACGCACTTCTCGATAAGACATGAAGGACATCGGCGCGACCTGCTGGGGACGGTGACAAGTCACACACTTATCAAAAATAATCGGTGCGACATCTCTGTTGAACGTCGGTACGAGGCCGGTGCTACGTTGGGCCGTAACATCGACGCCAAAGGCCGTGGCCGCGACCAAAATCGCCCCGTTGAGGATCAACAGCCTGGATTTCATGTCTGCTCTCCTTCGTTCGCTGTTGGGGTGTGCTCCGTCCTTAGCGTTGAGCCTAACACACACCGGCGGCGCTGCCAATGCGCCGCTTCGTTAGCAAGGAAAAGGCCAGACATGGCGCACACTGGACTGGAAAGGTGGGGCCAGGGCCTGAGGTGCACGCTGGTTGGAGAACCAGGCCGAAGACCTTGTTGTTTGACTGGTCAACAAACGTCCGATCGCGCGATCTCGTCCGAAGACGACCCGCCCGGAAGTCGTCGACCAGGTCCTCCATCTGCGGCGGACCTACCATCTCGGGCCGATTCGCATCGGCTGGTACCTGGCCCGCTACCACGGGGTGAGCCCGTCAAACGCCAAGGCCTGCCGCATCTTGTGCCGCCACGGGCTGCGTCGCCGGGGATGTCCCTCTAGCTGTTGAAATTTAAAGCGGCGGCTCCCTGCTGGTCGTGATAGACGGCCGGTGGGAAAACCTGGGGCTGAAGCCCCCAGAAAGGAGCCGCCATGAAGAAGTTTGGCACAGGCGTTCGTGGGCGCCAATCAGCATTGCCGGCACCACGGCACCTTCCATTGGTCGACATCCTGGTCGATGCACAGGCCGAGCTCCAAGAGCTGGTCGTCGCGTCGGGCCTGAAGGTCCTCGCGGCGATGTTGGAAGCGGATCGCGTGGCCGTGTGCGGTCCGCGGTATGCGCATCAGCCCGCGCGGCGGGCGTCTCGGGCGGGCCATGCGCCCAGCGAAGTCGTGCTGGGGGGCCGCAAGGTCGCCCTGCGTCGGCCGCGGGTGCGGCGCGACGGGCAGGAGGTCGCGCTGCCATCCGTCCAGGCCTTTACGAACACGGATCCGCTCACCCGGCGCGTGGTCGAACAGATGCTCATCGGCGTGGCCACGCGCCAGTATGGCCGGAGTCTAGAACCGCTGGGGGCCGACGTCCGCACGCGGGGCACAAGCAAGAGTGCCGTGAGTCGGCGGTTTGTGGCGCAGACGCAGGCGCAACTCGATGCGTGGCGGGCAACGCCGCTCGACGACCTCGAGCTGGTGGCGCTACTGATCGATGGGGTCCACGTCGGCGGCCACTGCATCGTCGTGGCGCTGGGCCTCGATAAAACGGGCGCCAAACACCCGCTGGGCCTCTGGGAAGGGTCAGCGGAGAACACGACCGTGTGTCAGGGCTTGCTGACCAATCTGCAGAGCCGTGGGCTGCGGACCGACCGCAGTCTGCTCGTCATCCTCGATGGAGCGCAAGCGCTCCACACTGCGGTGATGCAGACCTTCGGCCCCGCAGCCCTGGTACAACGATGCCAGGTGCATAAACGGCGCAACGTGCTCGAGTATCTGCCCGAGGCCCAGCGTCCGTGGGTGAAGGCGACCCTCACGCGCGCCTATACGCACACCGACATCAAGGCGGCCCGGCGCTTGTTGCAGGACTTGGCCCGGCGGGTGGACGTCGATTATCCGAGTGCAGCCGCCAGCATACGGGAAGGGCTCGACGAGACGCTCACCGTAGTCGAGTTGCCGCTCTCGGAGCGGCTCCGCCGATCGCTGGCGACGACCAACGCCGTCGAGAGCCTCCTGAGCCGGACACGCCACGTGAAGCGGAACGTGAAACGCTGGCGCGGGGGTACGATGGTGCTCCGCTGGGTCGCTGCCGGTGTGCTGGAAGCGGCCAAAGGATTCCGGCGGGTGAAGGGGTGTAAGGACATGCCCGTGCTGGTCGCCGCGTTGCGAGCACGTGACGCTCAGCTGGGGCTCGATGAATCGTCGGGGATGGTTGCGTAGTCGTCACCCGAGCCGCCGCTGAATTTCAACAGCGGATGGGACAAGCCCGCGTCGCCCGCCGAATCGGGCCGGTCGGTCCATACCCATCGCTCCATCGCCCACACGGGGCGTTCGCGGGCCGACCCCCGTACAAAGGCGCCGCGAGAACGGCTACGGTAAGAGCGGCGACTGTCCTACGAGATCCGTTACATCACAGCGTATCCCCAAGATAGAACGGGCCGTTCAGTCGCGGATATGCTATTCGTAAGCGACATCCTTGGCGAGCAGGCTGGGATTTCGAGACGGTTTGCTATCACCCGTTGGTTCTGTTTAACGATCACGACGACCGCCTGGCGGCCAAACTGCGACCGGGCAACGTAAGCAGCGCCGACGACTAGGACGAGTTTCTTGGCGTCGGAGGATGGCTAACAAGGGATTAAGGTAGGCGCCTGGCGTTCCAGGCTGACGCAGCCTTCGGGAAACCGGAGAGCCACGACACGTTGGAGAAACGTGGTGTCCAGTGCGCGGTCCGCTATGCCGGCCAACGAGAATCTGACGCGCGAGATCGCCGCTTGGACCCGCGGCACAGGGCCTGAGGGCCCGTCGCTACGGGCTTACCACGCGTTCCCGAGAGCCATGAGAAAGATGAATCGCCCGCGCATGACCTCAGGCGTGTTCACGTGCATCCTGGTGTTGAGCAGTGTGGGTCTGGCGCCGGTTTGGGCTCAGACCGCCCCTGGAGGCGAGAACCATCCTCTCTGGATCGATACAGGCGTCGTCGCTGTGCTTCCGTTCGCGAACATTTCAGGACGGCCCCAGGACGACTGGCGTGGCGCGGGCATCGCCGACACCGTGCGGGCCGATCTCGAGACCAGGAACAGCGCGCCGGTCATCGGGCCAGAGGTGCTGCTAGCCGAAGCGCGACGGGAGGGGACGGATCTGGCGGTCGAGCAGAACGTCCTGACGTTGAGCCGGAGGCTGGGCGCGGCCTGGCTTCTCACCGGTGCGCACCAGCGTCTGGGCGATCGGTTCCGGATCACCGCGCGCGTCGTCAATGTGCGGACGGGCGCCGTCGCGAGCGCAGTGAAGGTGGACGGTCAGCTAGAGGAATTCTTCAGGTTACAGGATCGTATCGTCGCCGAGCTCTACCTCAGCGCGCCACTGGTGCCCTCGACCGGCGGAGTGGGGGGTGGGCCGGGAGGCACGCCAGTCGAGGCGGGCGGCGCCGCGGCGCTTCCTCGCCAGCGTCCACAGGGGGTGGGAGCCGAGGGGCGTGACAGCGGCAGGTACCCTGATCTCTCGCTGGGGCAAGTCGCAGGCGGTCGGACGACGGTGGAAGGTGCCCCTGGTGCGGCAGCAGAGGCCGCGGCCGGCGCGGTCCTCACCGGCGGTCTGAACGGCCGCCCAACCGTCTCGGGGCGGCGAACCGCGGGCCCGCTGGAGATCGACGTGGATGGTCCACCTGTGCCGGTGCCCCCGGAGGTGATTACTCGGGACGCATCGGGCCGGGCCACAGTCCGGGCCGTGCGTCTGGGGGCGCCGATTCGCGTGGACGGGCAGCTCGACGAGGCGCTCTACAGGGGCCCATCAATGTCGGATTTCATCCAGGCGGCGCCGGATGAGGACGCCGCTGCGACCGAGAAGACCGAGGTCTGGGTGGCTTTTGATCAGGATCAGGTTTATGTGTCCATCCGCTGCTGGGAAAGCCTGCCCAATCGGATCGTCGCGAATGAGATGCGTCGTGACAGTACCTACCTCATACAGAATGACCGGATCGAATTCTCGTTCGACACCTACCACGATCGGCGAAACGGTGTTGTTTTTCTCATTAATGCAATTGGCGGTCGGATGGACGTACAGATAACGAACGAAGGCCAACCCAACCTCGATTGGAATCCGATCTGGGAGCTTTCAACCGGTCGCTTCGCGAACGGCTGGACGGTCGAAGCCGCCATCCCGTTCAAGTCGCTCCGGTATCGGCCTGGACGTGCCCAGATCTGGGGATTTAACGTCCAGCGCTTCAACCGTTGGAAGAATGAGCGGTCTTACCTCGTGCGTCTTCCACGCGCCTTGGGCCCCGCGGCCATCATGCAGATGTCTCTCGCGGCAACCTTGGTGGGCCTCGAAGCGCCGGCTGCCTCAGCGAACCTGGCAATCAAGCCGTACGCGATCTCGGACCTGACGAGCGATCTCACTGCCAGCCCGACGATTTCCAACGATCTGGGCGGAGATGTTGGGGTCGATGTGAAGTACGGCCTGACGCCGAACCTGACGGCCGACTTCACCTACAACACTGATTTTGCACAGGTCGAGGCCGACGAGCAGTAGGTCAATCTCACGCGGTTCAGCCTGTTTTTTCCGGAGAAGCGCGAGTTCTTTCTCGAGAATCAGGGCACGTTCGCGTTTGGCGGCGCCGCGACCAGTCGGCGGAGTGCGGGGGCGGGGGACACGCCGATTCTGTTCTACAGCCGGCGAATTGGTCTCCATGAGGGGCGGGCGGCGCCAATCCAGGCCGGCGGGCGCCTGACGGGCCGACTCGGTCGGTTCAGTCTCGGCGTGCTGAACATTCAGTCCGGTGAGGAACCGGTGTCGGGGGCGCTGGGGACGAATTTCTCGGTTGTGCGGCTTAGGCGCGACCTCCTGCGCCGGAGCAGCATCGGGGCGCTGTTCACCAGGCGGTCAGTCGGCCAGGACGGCGTCGGGACGAACGACGCGTACGGTATCGATGGAACCTTCGCCTTTTTTGACAACCTGGCTATCAATACGTACTGGGCGCGGACGCGTACCACCGGCTTGTCGGGCGAAGACACCAGCTATCGCGCGCGGCTGGACTATAAGGGGGATCGCTACGGTGTCCAACTGGAGCGCCTCGTCGTGGGCGACCACTTCAACCCGGAAGTCGGGTTTGTGCGCCGCGACGACATACGCAAGAGCTTCGGTCAATTCCGGTTCAGTCCGTGGCCGCGCTCGAGTCGGTGGCTGCGCAGACTTATATGGACCGGGTCACTCGCGTACATCACGGATGGGAAGGGGCGGCTGGAGACACGGAACTCAGAAGGAGAGTTTGCCCTTGAACTCCACAACAGCGACCGTTTCCACGTAGCCTTCGGGGAAACGTACGAGTTTCTGCCCGATCCGTTCCAGATTGCGTCCGATGTGACGCTGCCTCTGGGGGGCTACGACTTTGCGACCTGGCGGGCGGGCTACACCTTCGGGCAGCAGCGGCCCCTTTCGGGCAACCTAGTGGCGGAGTACGGCACGTTTTTCAGCGGGCATAAGGCGGCGCTCACCGTCAGCCGCAGTCGCCTGTACCTAACACCGCGGTTCTCGCTCGAGCCCAGCGTGTCGATGAACTGGGTGGATCTTCCTGAGGGCTCGTTTACCACTCGCCTGGCGGGCTCACGCGTCACATACACGATGACCCCGCTGATGTTTGTCAGCGCGCTCCTGCAGTACAACTCCAAAGACAACACGCTGGCCGCGAACGTGCGCTTGCGTTGGGAATATCGGCCGGGCAGCGAGCTGTTCATCGTGTTCAACGAGCAGCGGGACACGTTCTACCGGGGGAGGCCGGACCTCGCGAATCGGGCGGTTATCGTCAAACTCAGCCGCCTGTTTCGGTTGTGAAAGATACTGGGCCTGACCATAGCCTCGGGCAACGAGAGTGCCGGCGGCTGCTGAAGACGGCTCAGGTGCGGCCGATTAAGTTCCGTGGTTTGCGTCACACGTGCGCGACGCTGCTTTTCCAGGTTGGAGTGCCCTTGAAGGTGAACGGGGTAGCCTGGGAGGATTCAGGACCGGCCGCGGATGGAGCGGGTCTTTCTCATTCGCGAGAAAGCTTCGGCGGGCTCAGCCTGATAACGCCCGCGCCATGAGCGGCAGGCTCACGTCGTAGCGGTAGGCAATAGACATGTGGCCGTCATCGAACTCCTCGTAGACTGGGGAAAGCCCGCAGTCGCGCATCCGCACTACTAGCGCGCGCGCACCCCAATGGAGTGCGAACTCATCGTTGCTGCCGCAGTCCACATAAATAAGCCGCAGCTTGCGCAGGTTGCCCGCGTAGCGCTCGACGAGCCGCACGGGGTCCCATTCCATCCAGCGCTGCCAAACATCCCAGCGAAATTCCCCGCTGTCGAGCGCGAAGGGCAGGTCAATGCCCAAGTGCGGGGAGTCCGGGTTGGGTGAATAGTGGGCGGACATCGCCAGAAAGTTCAGCGCCTTCTGCCACTTCTTGCGATGACGATTGTCGTCAGTCCAGAACTTGTCGAGCCAGGCCCGGAGCCCGCCCGCCTCGCGGAATTGATCCAGAGCCTTGGAAGCATCTGGGATGTAACAGAGCTCGAAGTTGGCGTCCCCCGAATGGTCTGCCAGCGCCTTGAACACGTCCGGGTGGCGCATACCAAGGATGATGGATCCGTAACCGCCGGACGACTTGCCGAACACACCCCAGTCGCCCGTGCCGTAGGTGGCGGAGACGAATGGCACGATCTCCTCGAGCAGGTAGTCCTCGTAGCGACCGGTGGCGCTGGAGTTGATGTACTGGTTGCCGCCGAGGCGCGTGAAGCAGTCGGGCGCGGCGACGATGACCGGCGGGCACTTGCCAGACGTGATGAGACGATCGAGCCGGCGCTTCAGATCCTCGCCGAGTGGATCAACGTTGAACAGTGCGCCGCCCGTGCCCGTGAAGCCCACCAACGCGAGGAGGCAGGGGTAGTTATGGGCGGGCTCATGACTGGGTGGTAGGTAGACATAGAGATCGCGCTCCGTGGCGTCGCCGAGCTGATTTCCTTCGAGAATCTCGCTCTTGTGGCGGTGGACGATGATCCTGCCCTGATCGCTCATGATTAAGGATGGTAGCGCAGCTACACCGCGCGGCTCCGCGTCAACCCCGGTTCAGTTCAGGCGCTCCAACCATCGCGCCGGGCCCGCTCGAGCCGGAACCCCAGTGACATGGATCATAGCCTGCGTTGAGAACGTGACAAATAGGATCCCCGTGCAACGCCGAAGGGATCGGCTTCTTCGGTGGGCATGCCCCATCCCGCGACGACTACACAGGAGTTATCTCAGCGACGAACTGCCTTGCGAGCTGCTTCGGTGTGTCACGATCTATCAGCCCTTCAAGAGAAGTCCATGGACATCCACCTCGTCGACGGCACGTACGAGCTGTTCCGGCTAGGTTCTGGGACATTACGGGGCTCTCGGTTCGACGAGGCCGGTGTCCCGGTCAGCTACGTTAGCAAGATCCTCGGCCACGCGAGTCTAAGCACGACGACACGCTACCTGAACATTCAGCGGCGAGGGCTACATCTGGCAATGACGAAACTGGAGGAGAGCCAGAAGGCCGTTGAGGAGCGCCGCAAGAAAGCCGAGGAGGAAAAGCGGAAGGCCGTTGCACAATCGTTGCACACGGCCGACGATTCAGCACCAGCTGTTGTGCGCACTTCGAACCACACGCCCTCGCGTAAACAGCTCCCTTCCTAGCAGTTAGAGTCTGGTGCGGAAGAGGGGATTCGAACCCCTACGATATTGCTATCGCCAGCCCCTCAAGCTGGTGCGTCTGCCAGTTCCGCCACTTCCGCGTGCGCCAGGAAATCCACCAGTCTCCATGCTACCAGCTTGCTAGGCTGGTTCGCCTGCTTGCCTGCCCAACGATAACCAAGTTAGAGAGTCGGCCGACGCGACGAGAAGACCATGAGCAAACGTTCTCTGATCTTCCGTTCTCTATCTCGCGACGCTCCTCAACTTCGCCTTTCTGGCTCGGAGGTTGATACCGACCGTACTCCGGCTTCAGGACGCGCGCCATTTCTCGAAGCGCGGTTCGCTTATCAGGCATCAGATTGAGAACTCCGTTTGAAATGACCACGTCGGTCCAGCCATCGTACACCGGCAACGCTTCGCCGTACCCTTCGCGACATTCCACGTTGATGAGTCCTGCTTCGGCGGCGGCGACGCCGCCCTTCTCGAACATGGAGGGCGTCATGCTCTACCCCGACCACCTGGCCACCGGGTGCCACCATGCGTGCTGCTATCAGACTTCCGATACCGGCGCCGGCCCCGATGTCCACCACCAGCTCCCCGGACCGCAACGGGCCCAGAGAAAACGGATTGCCGGTGCCGGCAAGCGACCCAATCGACGGTTCGGGCATCCCCTCTAGCCACTCGTCTCGAGGCCCCCAATATCCGGCCAGTACTCCTCGGCTGTGGCCGAACGCGTGGGAGTTGCGGACAGTGTCACGTCGCGCCTGAGAGCTTTTGAAAGGATCTGGCTGACGTCGGCTTGCTCGCTGCCGACGATCGTGCCGTCCGGCAGCGTGATGCGGACAGGGGACACCCATCCACTTGTTCTCGGTGCTTCAACCAGCGCGGCGCGAAAGTTGAACATCTCCAGCCATTTTCGCGGGTTCTTGGCGGTGGCAACGTTCCCGTCGGAGCCGTCAATCAGCGCGTAGACGCGGTCTTCCAACAGTCCTCCCTGGTTGACTTCCGTGGCGTTCAGCTCTCTCCCATCATGGACTTGACGGGGTACCGCCAAAGAGAAAGGGTCGAACCAACAACATCTTGCGACGATGTCATCTTCGAATCTTCCCTTTCTCCGACCTCTTCGCTGGCAAAGCGTCGCCGTTTACGCTCGCGCTGTTTCAACCACAATGTCCGATCGGGTGCTGTCGACGATGGCCTTCAGTTCATCTTGTTCGTTGGCGGGCACCTTGAACTTGTCCCGCGTCTGCTGAAAATCGTCCAGGAATGATCAGCCAGCCCTTCAAGCTGGTGCGTCTGCCAGTTCCGCTACTTCCGCGAGTGGTGGAGGTTCAGTCTGGAGCTGGACACTACCGGGGAGGGCGACCTACCGCGGCGGCGGCTGCGGTGCCGGGCCTGGCGGCTGCGACGGTCCCGCTGGCTCGGTGCTGCCGCTCGGCGCTGCCGGTGTGGCCGGCGTCTCCGGACCCGATGACCCAGGGGCAGCCGGCGGCGGCGTGCCGCGCATCAACGTGCCTGGTCCGCGCTGACCGATGATGGCCAGCCCCAACGCGCCCAGCATGAACAGCACCGCGAGGGCCGTGGTGATTTTTGCCAGCAGCGTCGCGCCGCCGCGCGCGCCGAACACCGTCTGACTGCTGCCGCCGCCGAACGCGCTAGCTAGGTTCCCGCCCTTTCCCTGCTGGAGCATAACCACCAGCAGCAGGAGGAAGCACACAAACACGTACAGCGCGGTCAGAAGGTAGTAGAACACTTACCAGACTTTCCGAATCTGAAATTATACCGCAGCCTGTCGACTCTTCGTCACGATGTCCACGAAGCTTCCGACATCGAGGCTTGCGCCGCCCACCAGCGCGCCGTCGACGTCGGCCTCGGCCACCAGCTCGGCGATATTATCCGGCTTCACGCTTCCGCCGTAGATCACGTAACACGCGTCGGCGGCCTCGGCGCCGAACCACTGCCGCAGGCGCTTCCGGATATGCAGATGCGCCTCCTCGGCCTGCGCGGCCGTGGCGTTTCGTCCGGTCCCAATGGCCCAAACCGGCTCGTAAGCGAGGACAAGCCTGGCAATCTCGTTGCCGGTCAGCCGATCGAGACCGTCCTTGATCTGTCGATCGAGGACGGTGAATGTCTCGTGACGCTCGCGCTCCTCGAGCGTTTCGCCGATGCAGACAATCGGTGTGAGCTCTGCTGCAATCGCGGCGCCGATCTTCCGATTCACCGTCGTATCGGTTTCGCCGAACAGCCTCCGGCGCTCGGAGTGTCCGACGATTGCGTACGCCGCGCCGGCGTCCTTGATCATCGCTGCCGAGACCTCGCCGGTGAACGCGCCCTGGCGCTCCCAATAGAGATCCTGCGCCGCGACGCCGACCTTCGTGTTGCGCAGGGCCTCGGCCACCGCCTGCAGGGCGGTGAACGGCGGAGCCACAGCGATGTCGATGCCGCTCACGTCCCTGACCGCGCTCCTCAGCTCCTTGGCGAACGCGACTGCCTCGTGCACGGTTTTGAACAGCTTCCAATTGCCGACGATGAAGGGAGTATGCATGAAGTCCCGCACTACTTCTTGCTCAACGCTGCCTCGCCAGGTAGCACACGGCCGCTCAGAAACTCCAGCGACGCGCCGCCGCCCGTCGAAATGTGCGTAATTCGGTCGGCCACGCCCGCCTTCGTCACCGCCGCAATCGAATCGCCGCCTCCGACGATCGTAGTGCCTCGGACAGAGGCGACGGCCCGCGCCACGGCGTTGGTGCCCGTCGCGAAGGCCTCGATTTCGAAGACGCCCATCGGTCCGTTCCAGACGACGGTCCTCGCGTCGGCCATAGACGCTTCGTACTTCTTGATCGTTGCTGGGCCGATGTCGACGCCGATCCGATTGCCGATACTTGCGTCGCCGGTCTTCAGCACTTCGTGCGCCGTGCCGGCCTCGATGCGATCGGTCACGACATGATCGATCGGCAACTCAAGTGTCACGCCTCGCCTTGCGGCGTCCGGTCCGATTTGGCCCGCGCTTTGAAGCTTGTCGTCTTCGACGAGCGAACGACCGATGGGGAATTCGCGCGACTTGAGAAACGTGTACGCCATCGCGCCGCCGATGAGCAGTCGATCGACTTTGCCCAGCAGGTTCTGAATCACATCGAGCTTGTCTGACACTTTTGCTCCGCCGAGGATGGCCACGAACGGCCGCTCGGGCGAAGCGAGCACATCACCCAGATAGCGCAGCTCCCGCTCCATCAGCAGACCCGCGGCTGCGTGCGGCAGATAGCGCGTTACGGCGTCGACCGACGCGTGCGCCCGGTGCGCTGTCCCGAACGCGTCGTCCACGTACAGGTCCGCAAGCGACGCCAGTGCAGCCGCGAATGCCGGATCGTTCTCTTCTTCCCCGGCGTGAAACCGAAGATTCTCAAGCAACACGACGCCGCCGCTGGAGGCGTGTGCCTGGTGAACGGTCTGCCGGACTCTGTCGCCGACGGACTCGTCGACAAACGTCACCGAACGTCCAATCAGCTCCGACAACCGGCGCGCGGCCGGCTTCAGAGTGAGCTGGGGACTTGGCTTCCCCTTCGGCCGACCGAGGTGGCTTGCCAGTACGACCGTCGCGCCGCGCTCGAGGGCGTAGGCAATGGTCGGCAGCGACGCGCGAATCCGCGTGTCGTCGGTGATTCGGCCGTCGTTCAACGGCACGTTGAAGTCGACGCGCAGAAAGACGCGCTTTCCCTTGAGGTCGAGGTCTCTGATCGAGAGCTTCTTCATAAGCGAAGTGATCTCTTACATTCTCGATCTCCCTCTCAGACTCCCCGTCTCACCAACAGGCGAAGCAGGTCCACGCACCGGTTCGAGTAGCCCCACTCGTTGTCGTACCACGCGAGGACCTTGACGAAATCAGCGTCGATCACCCTCGTGTACGGCATGTCGACGATCGAGGAATGCGTGTTTCCCTTGAAGTCGATCGAGACGAGCTCCTCTTCGGAGCAGGCGAGAATGCCCTTCAGCAATCCAGCCGCTGCTTCCCGGAACGCCGCGTTGATCTCCTCGGCCGTTGTCTTTCTGTTGAGGAGAGCCGTGAGATCAACCACCGAGACATTGGGCGTCGGCACGCGCATAGCGAAGCCGTCGAGTTTGCCTTTGAGATCCGGGAGCACCTCTCCGACGGCGACCGCCGCTCCCGTGGTGGTCGGAATCATCGACAGCGCCGCCGCCCTGGCGCGGCGGAGATCCTTGTGCGGCAAATCGAGAAGCTGCTGGTCGTTGGTGTAGGAATGGATTGTGGTCATCCAGCCCTTCCTGATGCCGAAGCGCTGATGGAGGACTTTTGCGAGCGGCGCCAAACAGTTCGTCGTGCACGAAGCGTTCGAGATGATCTGATGCCGGGCTGGATCGTAGATCTCCTCATTCACACCGATGACGACGGTCAGGTCCTGGCCCTTGGCCGGCGCTGTAATGATCACTTTCTTGGCGCCAGCTGCCACGTGCTTGGCCGCATCGTCTCGCTTGGTGAAGAGGCCGGTCGACTCGAACACGACATCCACACCCAGGTCCTTCCACGGCAACTGCGCCGGATCTCTCACGGCAAGCACCTTGAACTCGTCGGCGTCGACCGAGATC
This sequence comes from Vicinamibacterales bacterium, assembly GCA_965197865.1. Classification (GTDB taxonomy): domain Bacteria; phylum Acidobacteriota; class Vicinamibacteria; order Vicinamibacterales; family CAVVIG01; genus CBDANZ01. The sequence continues at coordinate 320,101 of CBDANZ010000003.1, read as the reverse complement.
GCGTCGCTTCGGGCCTCAACCTTCGCGCCGAGGTTGCCCAGCACCGAGTCGTACTTGAGCAGGTGCGCGAGTGTCGCGGCGCTCGTGATGTCGTTGACCGCCACGAAGTCGATATGGCTGTCGCCGAGCGCCGCGCGCATGATGTTGCGGCCGATCCGGCCGAACCCGTTGATGCCGACCCTCACTGCCATCGAAGCTCCTCATTCAGTAGACAAACATGTAATTCTACGTCAGACTTTTCTGTACTTACCAGCCGATGTATCTCGTCTACAGCCTGCTGACGCTCCTGGTCTTCGCCATCATCTCGCCGTACTTCCTGTACCAGGCGATTCGCTACAAGAAGTACATTGGCAGCCTTAGCCAACGGTTCGGGTACTTGCCGATTGCCACCAATGTCGACGGTGAAGAGTCGATCTGGATTCATGCGGTGTCCGTCGGCGAGGCGCTGACCGCGCGTGCGCTGGCCGCCGATCTCAAGGCGCGCTATCCACGGCTCCGGCTCTTTCTGTCGACAACGACGATCGCGGGTCAACAGGTGGCAAGGCGCAGCCTCCAGCATGTGGACGCGGTGTTCTATTTCCCCTTCGACTGGGCGTTCATCGTCCGCCGCACGCTCAACATCGTGCGGCCGCGGCTCTTCGTGATGATGGAAACCGAGATCTGGCCGAACCTGCTGCGCGTCTGTCTGGCGCGCGGCGTCAAGACGGTCCTCATCAACGGACGGATCTCGTCGCGATCATATCCTCGATATCGCCTAGTTCGGCCCTTCTTCGGGCGCGTGCTCGCCGACGTGGATCGGTTCTGCATGCAGGGCGAGGAGTCGGCGCGCCGTCTGGTCGATCTGGGCGCCGATCCTGCTCGGGTTTCAGTGACCGGCAGTCTGAAATTCGACTCGCTCGAAATGCCGACGCCCGTGTCGCACGGCAAGCCGCGCGCGCGCGTGCTCCGGTTCTTTCTCCTGTCGCCCCATCGCGTCGTGATCGTCGCCGGCAGCACGGTTCGCCGAGAAGAATCGGCGGTTGTGCGCGCGTTTGCGCGGCTCAAGATGACGATGTCGGGCGCCCTGCTGATTCTGGCGCCGCGCGAGCCGGAGCGCTTTGGCGAGGTCGAGCGGCTGGCGCACGAGGCCGGTTTCGTCACCGCCCGCCGATCAGATCTGCCGATCGATGCCGAGCCGCGGGCCGATATCATCGTGCTCGACACGATCGGCGAGCTCGCGCAGCTCTATCAGCTCGCGACTGTCGTATTTGTCGGCGGCAGCCTTGTGGACTACGGCGGCCACAATATTCTCGAGCCGGCGATTTTCGGCAAGCCGATCCTATTCGGGCCCTACATGCAGAACTTCAGGGAGATCGCCGACACGTTCGTCGCCAACGACGCGGCGGTGCAGGTGCAGTCGGATCGCGAGCTCGAAGAACTGATGCTGACGCTTGTTGCCGACCCGGTCCGCCGGGGGCGACTGGGCGCCGCGGCGCGGGCGCTCGTTGAAGCCAACCGCGGCGCGAAGGACAAGACGCTCGCCGTCATCGCAGATCTCCTGCCACCCTTAGGCACTGGTGGCGTCGTTCGTCCGTTCCGGCTGGTGCATTGATCCTGAACCTCACGAGCGTGGTCTACGGCGCGGCCGCCAGTTGGCGGCGGCGGTGGTACGCACACGATCCGGCGCGGCGCTGGCGTCTGGCTCGGACGGTCGTGAGCGTTGGCAACCTGCGCGCCGGCGGCAGCGGAAAGACGCCTGTCGTCGAATATCTCGCGCGGCTGCTCCTTGCCCGAGGCGAGCGTCCGGCGATTCTCACCCGCGGCTACCGGCGCGAGGCGCCCGTCGACGGCGTGACGATCGTCTCCGACGGCGTGAGAGTCCTCGCCGGCGTCGATAGCGCCGGAGACGAGCCGTTGATGCTCGCCCACGCCCTGCCGGGTGTGCCCGTCCTGGTCGGCTCCGACCGATACCTCTCGGGCCGTCTAGCCGAGCAGCGGCTGGGCGCAACCGTCCACCTGCTCGACGATGGATTTCAGCATCTCGCACTCGCGCGCGATCTCGATTTACTGCTCGTCAGTCAGGACGATCTGGCCGATCGAGTTCTCCCGGCGGGCCGGTTGCGCGAGCCTCTCGGAGCGGCGGCGGTCGCCAATGCTCTCCTGGTGACAGACGCTGACCCTGGAGCGGTTGAACGGCTGAAGCGCGGGCTCGGAGTCTTCACCGCGTTTCGCGTTCGGCGAGAGCTCGGGACGCCGCGCTGGGTCGGGACGGGCGAGCCCCTCGGGGATCACGTGAACGACGCTGTGTTTGCGGCGGCGGCCGTCGCGCGCCCGGAACGATTTTTCGCCGACCTGGCAACTGTCGGATGGCGTGTGGCAGGTACGATGGCGTTCCCCGATCACCACCCATATACGGACGCCGACGTGGAGCGAATCGCGCGCGCGGCCCGCGACCGATCCGCCGGTGTCGTGCTGACGACCCAGAAGGACGGCGTACGGCTTGCGGCCCGCACCTTGAAGGATCTGCCTCTGGCGGTCGTGCCGCTGTCGGTGGCGATCGAGCCGCCGGAGTTCGCCGACTGGCTGATCGCACGCCTGCACGCCTCCCGCCCAGTACGCAGCACCCGGCGCGCAGCACCCAGCACTCAGCACTTAGCACCTGGCACCCAGGACCCCCGATGAGGCACCGCCTCGAATACCTAGTCGTGAAGACGCTGATCGCGCTGGTGCGGATGATGCCGGCCGCGCTTGTCGAGCGGTCGGGCGCGCTCGTCGGGCTCGCCTTTTACGGGTTCGACCGGGCGCACCGCCGCATTGCCGGGCGGAACGTCAAGGCGGCCTTTCCCACGCGCTCCCGCGGGGAGCAGCGTCAAATCGTTCGCGCCGCGTTCGCGCATTTCGGCCGGCTGGCGTTCGAGCTGTTAAAGTTCAGCACGCTCACGCCAGACCAGATGCTCGCCCGGGTCGAATTCGAGGGCGAAGCGCGGGTGCGCTCGGCGTACGCGCAGGGGAAGGGCGTCGTGTTCGTTACCGGCCATTTCGGTTTCTGGGAGCTGCAGGCGATGGTGCACGCGCTTCGACTCCCGCCGATGGCGGTCCTGGCGCGCGCACTCGACAACCGCGCGCTCAACGCACTGCTGGAGCGAATGCGGACGGGCACGGGTAACAGCGTCATCTACCGACGGGGCGCGATGCGCCGCGTGATGCGGTGCCTCCAAGCCGGGCAGGGTGTCGGCATCCTCATCGATCAGCACATCCAGGCGCGCGACGCCATCTACGTGGATTTTTTCAGCCGACCGGCCGCGACGACTTCCGCTGTTGCCGCGCTGGCGCTTAGGACCGGTGCGCGCGTGGTCCCGCTGTTTGCGCTGCCGCTCGGCGGCGGTCGCTACCGCATGGTTTACGAGCATCCCGTCGAGCCGCCGTCGACTGATACCACCAACGCCATCCAGGAGTTCACACAGCGCTGCACCGACGTCCTTGAGATGTACGTCCGACGCAATCCGGAATTGTGGCTGTGGATGCACCGCCGGTGGCGCGAGAGCGGCCAGGCGGGCGAACCCGAACGGAACATGTTTCCGGCAACCGAGCCCGACGCACCTTCCGACGAGATCTGACTTGTGACTGGCGACTTCGTTCAGCCGTCCCGCGTGGCGGCGATTGGCATCCGCCACCCCGTGCCAAAAGCGCGATCGGTGACCTTCAGTCCCGGCGCCGCCTGTTTGCGCTTGAACTCGGCGGCACCGACCATCCGCACCACGCGGTGAACGACCTCCGGGTCGAAGCCGGCGGCGATGATCGCACCTGCCGCCTCGTGGCGCTCAATACGCCGCTGTAGGATCTCGTCGAGAACATCGTAGGGTGGCAGCACGTCCTGATCGGTCTGGTTCGGCTTCAGCTCGGCCGAGGGTGCCTTGGTCAGAATCGACCCGGGGATCACGGGCCTCGAAGACGACTGGTTCAACCACCGCGCAACCCGGTACACCATCGTCTTGGGCACGTCGGCGATGACGGCCAGGCCGCCTGACATGTCGCCGTACAGCGTGCAATACCCGACGGCGAGCTCCGACTTGTTGCCAGTCGTTAAGAGCAGCGCCGAGTGCTTGTTCGACAGGGCCATCAGGAGATTACCGCGGATTCTTGCCTGGATGTTCTCCTCGGTCACGTCGCGCACGGCGTCGGAAAATGCCGGGCGAAGCGTCCGCTCCATTGCCACCATCGCATCGTCGATTGGCAGGGTCAGGGTTTTGATGCCGAGCTTCGCGGCAAGCTCGATCGAATCGTCCACACTGCTACGGCTCGAGAACGGCGACGGCATCAGCGCGCCGAGCACGCAGTTGGGTCCGAGCGCTTCGACGGCAATCGCCGCTGTGAGTGCCGAGTCGATACCTCCAGACAAGCCGAACACAGCACGCTCAAAGCCGCACTTGCGCGCGTAGTCGCCCGTGCCGAGCACGAGTGCGTGCCAGATTTCGGACTCGGCCATCACGTCGGAGGCCGGCGCGATCGGGCGGCCTTCGTCGATGTCGCAAACGACGACGTCGGCGGCGAAGGAGCGGCCCCTGGCAATCGGAACGCCGTCGGCATTAAAGACCGAGCTCCGGCCGTCGAAGACGAGATCGTCGTTGCCGCCCCACTGGTTGACGTAAGCCACCACTGACCGGCATTTGTGCGCCAGGCTGCCCAGCATCTTCTCGCGCAGGCCATACTTGCCGGCAGCGAACGGGGATGCCGAGAGGTTGATGATGGCCTGCGCGCCGGCGCGGACCAGCTCTTCGACCGGATCGTGATGGTACCGGCGGCGCTTCCAGAAATCGCGGTCGTTCCAGATGTCTTCGCAGATGCTGATGCCGAGCTGCCGGCCCGAGATCTCGAGAAGCTGCACGCCTTGGAACGGCTCGAAGTACCGGTCCTCGTCGAAGACGTCGTAGGTGGGCAGAAGCGACTTGTGAAACCGTTGCTCGACGCGGCCACCCCGCACGAATGCCGCGGTGTTAAAGAGCGGACGCCCCTGGTCCGAGGGGTTCGGTTCGGGGAGGCCGATGAGCGTCGGCGGACCGTCGCCGAGCGCCACGGCGAGCTTGTGCAGCTCGTCCCAGCTTCGCTGCACGAAGCCGGTACTGAGCAGCAGGTCGCGCGGAAGGTACCCGACGAGCGCGAGCTCCGGCGTGACGGCTAGGTCGACGCCGCGCGCAGCCGCCTTGCGGGCCGCCTCGGCAATCAGCCGCGCGTTGCCCGTAAGATCGCCGACGGTCGGATTGATCTGCAGCAGTGCAATCTTCATCAGTCAACGAAGCGATACTTGAGAAGCACCCACAACGCGACAACACCCGCGACCCAGGTGATCTTCTTGCCCTCGTCGTAGCCGCGCCCGGCGTAAGTGATCGGGATCTCGTACACACGGTATCCGCGCTTGAAGATCTTGGCCGTGAGCTCGGGTTCGATCCCGAAGCCGTTCGACTCGAGTGTCATCGAGCGCAGCACATCGACCCTCATCGCCTTGTAGCAGGTTTCCATGTCGGTCAGCATCGTGTTGTACAAGACGTTGGTGGCGACCGTTAGGAGCCGGTTGCCGAGGTAATGCGTGAAGAGAAACACGCGATGACGGCCGAGGAACCGCGAGCCGTACACGACATCGGCCTGGCCGCAGCGTATCAGATCGATCAGCTCTGGAAACTCTCCGGGCGAGTATTCAAGATCGGCATCCTGAATGACGACGAGGTCGCCGGTCACCGCCGCAAACCCGCGGCGCAGCGCGGCGCCCTTGCCCGCGTTGGCCTGTCGCAGTAGCGTGAAGCCGTGCGGGCGCTGCAGAGCGTCGAGGATCTCGCTGGTGCCGTCGGTCGATCCGTCGTCGACGACGATGAGCTCGATCCGCAGCGGAACCGCCAGGACCCGCCGAATGATCTGTTCGATCGTGGTACGCTCGTTGAACACTGGCATCACCACCGATAGCAGCGGATCGGCGGGGACTGTACGGCCGGGGCCGTCTGATTTCATGGAGTTCGAAAACGTACCATACGCGGCGGCGACTGTGAAGCGGCTGCTGATTATCGCGCCGAACTGGCTAGGTGACGCGGTGATGGCGCTGCCCGCGATCGCCGATGTGCGCCGAGGGGCCTCCGGCGTGACGATCGACGTGGCGGCGCGGCCGTCGGTGGCGCCGCTGTTCACACTGGTCGAGAGAATAGGAGAGATCGTCGTGTTGCGCCATCGTGGCACGCTCACGCGCGATTTCGCCATCGATCTACGCGATCGTTCATACGATGCCGCGCTTCTCCTGCCCAACTCGTTTCCGACGGCGCTGACGGCGTGGCGTGCCGGCATTCGCGAACGGTGGGGCTATCGCACCGCTTGGCGGGGACCGCTGCTCACCCGCGCGATCCCGACGCCAAGGGGCGTGCACCAGGCGGCGTATTATCAACATCTGACGCAGACGCTCGGATTCGCACGTGGACCGCTTGAGCCGTGCCTGGAAGTTCCGGAATCGCACCGTCGGTCGGGCGCCGAAATCCTAGTGGCCGCCGGTTGGGACCGCCGGACGCCACTCGTGGCGCTCGCCCCGGGGGCTGCGTACGGAGGCGCGAAGCGCTGGCCGGCCGGGTCGTTCCGCGCGCTGGCTGAGGCGCTTGCGCGCGAGGGGATCGCCAGCGTTCTGGTTGGAGGTGCCGGCGACCAGATGGTCGGCGACGAGGTCAATTCCCCCGTTTCCATCAACCTGATCGGACGTTCGGACCTACCAACACTGGCAGGCGTTCTCGCGAACTGCCGGGGCCTCGTGTCGAACGACTCCGGCGCGGCGCACTACGGCGCAGCGCTCGGCCTGCGCGTGACGGCGATGTTTGGACCGACCGACGAACGGGCCACGCGTCCCCTAGGAAAGGTCGAGCCGGCGGTGCTCATTCACGACGTCTGGTGCCGCCCGTGCATGCAGCGCGAGTGCCTGCTCGATCACCGCTGCATGCGAAGAATCACGGTTGAAGCCGTGCTGGCGGCAGCGAGGCCATCACGTTGACCCATCGACGAGCGGTCTTTCTGGATCGCGACGGGACGCTCATCGAGGAGGTTGGCTACCTCGATCGCCCCCAACGTGTCGCGCTGTATCCTTGGAGCGCACACGCGGTCCGCGCGCTGCAGCAGTCGGGCGTGCGCGTGGTGCTCGTCACCAACCAGTCCGGCGTGGCGCGCGGGTTCTTCACCGAGTCGGTCGTCGAGGCGGTGCACGGCCACATCGCCGAGCTCCTCCAGGCGGCCGGGGCGCGCATCGACGCGTATTACTATTGTCCGCATCATCCGGACGGCAAGATCGCCGAGTACGCACGGGTCTGCGATTGCCGGAAGCCGTCTCGAGGGCTCGTTGATTGCGCGGCGCGTGAGCTCGGGATCGATCCTCGACAGTCGTTCACGATCGGCGACCGGTGGCTCGACATTGCGCTCGCACGGTCGGTCGGCGCGCGCGGGATTCTAGTGCGGACGGGGTACGGCCTCACGGAAGAAGGGCGGCCGCCAGAGGGCCTCGCTGCCGACGCCGTCGTGAACAACCTGGTAGAAGCGGTAAGCTGGATTCTCAGACGTCTGAAGGTCGAAAGCTGAGAGCTGAGCTGAAATGCTGATCGCGCGTGCCGTTCATCCGCTGCCCGGCGAAGCCGAGCGCCGCCGACGACTTCTCGATCTTGTTGACGGGTTCGCGAGCCGCCGCGTGCTCGTCGTCGGCGACCTCATTGCCGACGAATTCATCTACGGCGAGGTCTCGCGGGTCTCGCGGGAGGCGCCGGTCCTCATCCTGAAATATGACACCACCGAGATCGTGGCGGGCGGCGCGGGCAACGCCGCCAATAATGTGGCCGCCCTCGGCGGGCGTGCCGTTCTGGCGGGCCTTGTCGGCGCCGATCCGGAAGGCCGTCGTCTCACTTCGAGCTTCGCGCGAGGCGTCGATCGCCGTCTCGTCGTCCACGCCAGGCAGTATCTGACACCGGTGAAGACGCGGGTCCTCGCAGGCGGTGTGCACTCGGCCAAGCAGCAGATCGTGCGGATCGACCGCGAAACGAGCTGGCCCCTGGCCGACGGTGTCGGCCGGGCGTTTGCCGCCAGGCTCGCCTCGGCGTGCGACACGTGCGACGCCGTGCTCTTGTCCGACTACGGATCGGGGCTCGTGACGCCGGCGCTTGCGGCCGCAATCCGCGCGAGGCTCTCGAAGCGCACGCGCCGCCGGAAGGTGCCTATCCTCGTGGACAGCCGGTACCGCCTGCTCGACTTCCACGGACTGACTGCATGCACGCCGAACGAATCGGAGGTCGAGCACGTCATGGGCGTTCCGATTGATGACGATGCGAGGGCATTGGAGCGGGCGGGCCGAACGTTGCTCAGACGGACCGGCATGCGGGCCGTGCTCGTCACGCGAGGCAGCCGCGGGATGGCCTTGTTCCAGCCGAAGCAGGCGACGATTCACGTCCCGATTTTCGGTTCCGATGAAGTGGCCGACGTCACCGGCGCCGGCGACACGGTGAACGCGACGTTCGGGCTCGCGCTCGCCTCCGGCGCGTCGTTCTACGAGGCGACTCGGCTGGCCAACTATGCCGGCGGTTTGGTCGTGATGAAGCGCGGCACGGCGACAATCTCGGCTCGCGAGCTCGGCGACGCAGTAGCGAGCGATCACGACACGACGCCAGGAAGTAGCGCAGGAGTTTAGTCCTGCAGTCCGGCCCGGACCATGGGACGCATCCTGTCGGAGTCAGAACTGGTCGAGGCCGTGGCGCGCGACCGGGCCGAGGGGCGCATGATCGCGCTGGCCAATGGATGCTTCGATCTGCTGCATATCGGGCACGTGCGATATCTGCAGGGTGCTCGCGCCGAAGCCGGCCGGCTCATCGTCGCGATTAACGACGACCCGTCGGTCGAGACGCTCAAGGGGCGCGGACGGCCGATTCTGCCTGCCGCTGATCGCGCGGAGATCGTTGCCGCGCTCCGAGGTATCGATTATGTCGTCATCTTCAACGAGCCGACGGTCGAGCGGCTGCTGATGCGGCTCAGGCCAGAGGTGCACTGCAAGGGCAGCGACTACACCGTGGATTCGGTGCCGGAACGGGCGGTCGTGCAGAGCTACGGTGGCCGGACGGCGATCGTCGGCGATCCAAAAAGCCACGCCACGCGCGACATATTGGCACGCATCTGTAGACGTCCTTGAACCGCTTCCTCATCATTCGTCTTGGCGCACTCGGCGACATCGTGCACGCCGTCCCGGTGGCTGCGGCACTGCGGCAGGCGTTTCCGACGGCTCGAATCGACTGGCTTGTGAGCGCGAAGCACCGCGAGGTTCTCGATCTTGTCCCAGTCGTGGACCATTGCCTCGCCGTGAACGATCGCGCGGATGCGAAGGGCGGCACCTCGCTCGTTGCCGCCGTTGGCGAGCTGCGGCGCGTGCGCTACGATGTGGCCATCGACCTACAAGGGTTGATCAAATCGGCGCTCATCGCCCGCAGCTCCGGGGCTCGATGTGTGATCGGCTTTCCGGCGCGGTACTTGCGCGAGCCGCTCGCGCGCCTCTTTTACACCGACGTGCACGACTCGGGCGGCGCCGGGATGTTCGATCGCGGCGATCGGCGGCATGTCGTTCAGGTCAATCTCGATCTTCTCGCCGCGCCCAGCATCGGCATCACCGTGACACAGCCGGAGTTTCCGCTCGCCCCGGGGTTCTCCAAGTCGGCGTATCGGACGTCGGAGCGCGCCGGTGGCCGTTACGCCCTGCTCAACCCGGGCGCCGCATGGCCCAGCAAGCGCTGGCCGCCCTGGCGGCTCGCAGAAGTTGCCGCGGCGCTCAGGCAGCGGCACGGTCTGATGTCGGTGGTCATCTGGGGACCTGGCGAACGCGAGCTTGCCGACGAGGTCGTGGCGGGCGCCAACGGCGCCGCCCTGCTGTCGCCGGAGACGTCGATCACGGACCTTGTCGCCCTGGTACGGGGTGCAGCCGTCATGGTTTCCGGCGATACAGGGCCGACGCACATTGCCGCGGCCCTCGGGACGCCGCTTGTTGGGATCTACGGACCGACGCGTCCCGAGCGCAACGGCCCCTGGTGTCCACACGACATCACCGTTTCGCGTGCGGATGTCTGCCAGTGCCATCACCGCAGGCGCTGCAAGCTTCAGACGACGTGTCTGATGGATGTGCCGGTAGACGAGGTACTCGAGGCCGTCGAACGCCGGCTGGCGGCCGAGCCCACTCGTGTTTGAGCGGCTAGAGCGGCTTCGCCCTTGCCTCGCCGCAGCTCTGGTGCGCAGGCGGGTGCGGGTGGGCTTTGTGTTCGGCGCGCTCGTCTTCTGGCTCGCGGAGCCAACCCCGGGTAGCCTCGCACTCGGCGGTTCGGTTACGTCGGTCGGCGAGGCGCTGCGCGTCTGGGCTGCCGGACACCTCCGCAAGTCACGGGAGGTGACCTCGTCGGGGCCGTATCGCTGGCTCGCGCATCCTCTGTACGTCGGATCGTCCGTGATGGGCATCGGATTGGCGATCGCGTCGGCGAGTGTGGTCGCCGGTCTGCTGATTGCGGCGTATGTGGGCGCGACCGTCACCGCCGCAGTCAGAACCGAGGAGGCGCTGCTTAGAGAAAGGTTCGGCGCCGAATACGATCGGTACCGCTCGAACGGCCAATCGGCCGGCGGGCGATCGGCGAGAGGCGACCGGCGTCGTTTCAGCCTGGTTCAGGCGATCGCGAACCGCGAGCATCGCACGATCGCAGGACTCGCGCTGGCGGCGTTGCTGCTACTCTTGAAGGCAACGTATAATGGACTGTTCTGGTGGGGGGTGGCAGGCTCGTAGAGATTGCCATCTACAATGATGTAAGGGCGGTTAGCTCAGCGGTAGAGCACCGGCTTTACACGCCGGCTGCCACAGGTTCGAATCCTGTACCGCCCACTCAAACAATCGTGAGATTGCGGATTGTCGATTTCAGATTGCAGATTAAATGTGGATTGGACCGATAATCCAATTTGAAACCTGTAGTATGAAATCTGCAATTCCGAGCATCAACCTCAGGGGTCGTAGTTCAGTTGGTTAGAACGCCGGCCTGTCACGCCGGAGGTCGCGGGTTCGAGTCCCGTCGACCCCGCCAACATTTTCGGATTTGTTCGGAAAAGGGCTAGGTAGGGCTTCCGTCCTAGTCCTTCTCCAGCCGTTAGAACCCCTCTATTTCCGCGTGGCACCCCGCGTGGCAGGCGTTCGCGTGGCAGACCGCGTGGCACTCGCATCCTCGGGAATCCTCGGGAATCAACCCCGGTCGTGGCCTCCGGGACGGCCAGATTGAAGCAACCCTCCTCAAGCAGCTGGGTTCAATCTCCAGGCGGCAGTCGGCTGTGGGAGGTGTATTATTGATGCGTCGAGTCAGTCGCATCGACGGAGGGCGGTCATGAGACGGTTAATGGTTCTGAGTGCGCTGATCGTTTTGGGCTTGGTGGTAACCCTGGGTCGACCCGTAGCGCAGGGCAACGTCGCCGAAATCGAACAGGTGAAAGGTAATCTGTACGTAATCACGGGCGGGGGGGGCAACACAGCCGCCTTTCTCACCGACGGCGGCGTCGTGGTGGTCGACACGAAGAACCCTGGGTGGGGTGACGCCATCCTGGACAAGATCCGGACGGTCACCGACAAACCGGTCACGATGATTGTCAACACGCACACCCATGGGGATCACGTCGGGAGCAACATCGACTTCTCGCTGCCCGTCGAAATCGTCGCGCACACCAACACGAAGAGCAACATGGAGAGAATGGAGCCCTTCCAGTCGGTAACCGGGCGACAGTATCTGCCCAGTCGAACGTATCAGGACCGGCTCACGCTGCTCGATGGCGACGATCGGATCGACCTTTACCACTTCGGCAGTGGCCACACCAGTGGCGATTCCGTTGTGGTGTTCCGTGCCCTGGGAGTCGCGCACACTGGGGACCTGTTTGCCTGGAAGGGCGTGCCGTATATCGACGTCGACAACGGCGGCAGTGGCGTGCAGTATCCAAGCACCGTACTGGCGGCCGTCGATAGCATCCGGGGCGTCGACACGGTGATTCCCGGGCACAGCCCGGTCATGACCTGGGCCGACTTCCGCGAATTTGGCGAGTTCAACCGGGATTTTCTCGCGGCCGTTGAGCGCGGCAAAGCCGAAGGCAAGTCAGCGGCGGAGGCTGCGGCCTCGTTGAATCTGCCCGCTCGCTATGCAAACTACGCGATGAGTCGCGGCAACCTGACGAGCGCTGAAGCCAACGCCGAGAAGATCTACGCCGAGCTCGACTAGGCCCCCCCCCACAAGGCGTACGTGCGCTTCCGCTTTTAGTCGGTCGGGACGAGGCGCTGGAGTTCGTCGACCCAGTTTTGAACGGACAACGAATCACCTGCCTGCCTCATCTTCCGGTGGCAAGTCCAACAACGTGACCACTTCTTCTCGAATCTCTGCGGCAGTGACTGGGTCTCGGTAGGTCGCGCGCAGGCGGGCGGCAGACCGAGGCACTGCTCGCGTGCCACGTCCTGAATCGGATGACTGACCTTGGTCGGCCAGAGTCGTACAGCACTGGTCGTTGACGGGCCTCTGGGTTGGGATCGTCGCGGGCCGGTTCCTATTCATGCACCAACGCAACGCCAATCAACGCGCAAACGAGCCCTATGGCGAGCCTCGGCGCCAGCTGAAACACCACAGCGAGTTCCATTCAGTCGACCTGGAGTGGAACGGTCGCCAGCATCCGACCCCATTCGATCGTCAGTTGGCCGGCGCCGATAGAGAGCGTGAGCTGCTCAGCTGGCACGCTGGCCTGAGCCACTTTCATGGGAATTCGTGCAAGGTCGTGCGTCGGATCGTACTCCGTGCCCGACTGTCCCGTCTGCTCGTTGACAATGAGCTCCCAGGTATCGCCGGTGTCCAGGATCCACAAGGTATGGCTCCCGCTGGGGACGAGCGTAGGGCCGATCATCAGGGGCCTGTCGCTGCTGAGGGTTGTCGCTTCATCAGCGCCGAGGCGCCATACGCGCCCCTCCGTCGGGTCGACCGTCTCACCGATCGTCCGACCCTTGAGGTACGGCCGCCCGTAGGTGATCGAAATGTTCGCGCCCTCGAGCACCCAGTTGGACCTGACGTGTGGGCTCCCACCCTGACCCGGGTGGATTTCGGTCACCTTGCCGCCGCCGAGGGTCACCTCCTGAGAGCGTGCCGGTTCGCCGACGACCGGTGCCGGCCCGGACCTGTCGATCGGCCGCCCCGCGGCACTGCCGTGGGCGACAAACGTAATCGCCAGCGCCGCGACCCACCCGGATCCCCGAACCCACATCGCTGATGCTCCGTCCTAGGGCAAATCCACTCGCGACAGTGCTGCGCCGTTCTGCACCGCTGAAGCGCGAGAACGTGCACGGCGGCACGTGACAGCCATGGCCCGAAAGGCACTATAACACGGCTCCCAAAGCTGTTGCGCGTGATGATCTTCTATAATCTGACCCTGTGGCTGTCGAAAAACTCAGGCTGATGTTTAGGCCGGTTAATTGCTATCGGCTGCGGCATAGTTACTCGGTGCGCCTGCTGCTGGCGTGCGGCAACAAGGAAATCGTGCAGAAGGTCCTCGGGCATGCGAAGATTCAGACAACGGACATCTACACGACGATGTGTTGTTGACCCGCGCCTGCAAGACGCGGTGAAGCGAGCCTTTGGGGCCTAGCGTGGCGGCTTCGCGTGGTACCGCCTGCAAGTTGTGTTGTGACGGTCAGTTGCGAGATATGACCAATGCCTGTCACGCCGGAGGTCGCGGGTTCGAGTCCCGTCGACCCCGCCAACTAAATCATACTAGCGAGGCGAGTTAGCCGTCTCGCTAGTTCCCATTTCCACCATGTTGCCACGGCCCGGGAGGAGTCCTGGGGAATCCAACAGTCGAATTGCGTCCTAGCAGTCCGTATATGGACTCCTCCCGGTGATCAAGCGAGTGGGTCGTGACGGTCGGTCCTTCGCGTTGGTTGCGGTCGTATATCCGGCCTGTCCGTGGAGAGCCTTTGCCTCCTGGCCAACATGGATAGTCGCGCACCGCGGGCCAATCGTGGTGCCGGCGTCGAGCGCCAGGGCTGCTATCGGCCTGATGCGGTGTCGGTCGGACCGAAGGGCCATGTCAGGGTCACTCGCTCAGCATCTCGCGTGGAGGTGTAGCTCGGGTTACGCCGCGTCCGGCAGTGCGCAGGGCGCATCCTTGTGCCAAACCGCCCAAACGAGTTGGCCGAGTTTGTTCGCCACGGCAATCGTGGCTTTGTTGTAGCCGCGCCGCGCGTGCACCGTCATCGCCCAGTGGTGCAGACGCGTGAGGGGCTGCTGGGCCGCCCGGCGCCGGTGGGCCGACGCGAGCACCGCGCGCGCGCCGTGGGTGAGCAAGCACCGGAGATACACGTCCCCGCGTTTACTGATCCCCCCGAGGCGCCGCCGCTGCCCACTCGAGTACTCGCGCGGCGTCAGGCCGAGCCAGCTGGCAAACTGGCGCGCGCGCCGGAATGCGTGGATGTGCCCGACGGTGCCGACGAGGGCCGTGGCGGTCAACAGCCCAATCCCGGGAATCGTCCGCAGTCGCATCACGACGGGGTCGGCGTCGGCCAGGGCGCGCAATTCCCGTTCCAGGCCGGCAATCCGAGCCTCAATCGCCCGCACTTCCTCGTGGACGCTCGTGAGCACCTGCCGCAGATGCCTCGGCAACACGGTGGCCGCCTCGTCGAGCAGCACAGGCAAGGCCCGCAGCGCCGCACAGGCCCCCGCCGGCAGCAGCAGCCCCTGTTCCCGCAAGAGCCCGCGTAACACATTGATGCGCGCCGTCCGCGTCGTCATCCACTGCTCGCGCACCCGGTGCAGCGCCACGAGCGCTTGCTGCTCGACCCGCTTCACCGGGACACGGGGTATCTCGCCCGACCGGATCGCCTCCGCATCCGCCCGGTCCGTCTTGTTGCGCCGCACATAGGGCCGCACGTACGCCGGGGGCACGAGGGTGACGCGATGGCCGTGTTGCTGGGCAACCCGCCCCCAGTAGTGGGCGGTGCCACACGCCTCCATCACCACATGGGTCGGCGGCGTCTGCGCGAGAAAGCGGGCGAACCGTGCGCGGTTGAGTCGCTGGCGCGACCACACGCGCCACCGGGCATTGGCGATCGCCAGCTCGAACACGGACTTTGCCAGGTCAACGGCCACTGTCGTAGCATCCATTTCGGTTTCCTCCTGGTTGTGGCTGATGGGCATCAGCTGATGCGGCACATCATGCCGCATCGGAACCGGGAGGAGTCCATACCATCATGGTGAAAGTCGGGCGCTGCACCGAGACGAGCGAGGCGCCTCGCGGGCAAGGCGCGACGACCGAGAATACTGCCTGTATTTGATGGAGGAGCAACGCAGGCCACGAGGATGCATCGCTCGTCGAATGCAGACGGACTTTCACCACGGACTGCTAGATCGCCGCTGGGCTCAGGTGCATGTAGCGTTGCGTCGTCGAGAGATCCGCGTGACCAGCCAGGTCCTGGATCGCTCGCGCTGGCGCTCCTCGCATCGCCAGATGCGAGCAGAACGTGTGGCGCAGCCGATGCACGTCGCTGTCTCGCAACTGCGCGCGCCTCGCGGCTCGTTCGACGTGGTGCTTGACCACATCCGCCGACAGCCGCGAGCCGTCCGCTTGGCACAACACCAAGGCCGAGCGCAGGTGCCGGTGCTCCTTGAGCGCTGATGCGAGTCGGGTGGTCATCGGCACGTACCGGAGCCGTCCGCCCTTGGGAATCGTGACGTGACCCTTCCAATCAGAGCGTTGAATGCAGAGCTGCCGATTGTGAAGGTCGACATCGTGCCACTCAAGGGCGATCATTTCACCGCATCGAAGCCCCGCATCACCGCCTAGCAGGATGATGAAATATGCTTTCGGTTCGGATCTTACCGCTTCGATGAGCCGTTCGTATTCGTCGAAATCGTAGAACCCAACCGACGGCTTCGGAATGGGGGAGCAACCGGAGGGTGGATCAAGCGCAGGTTTTTCGCAACAGGAGTATTTACACGCCTCTGCACGCCTCAGATCGTCATCAACGGTCAACTTGAAGAAATCGGCAGCGACATCACGGCGGTCCGCGACGCAATCGCCGAGGCCGCGCAGGTCCCCAAGGCGGCCGTCGGCGTGACCGCCTCGCTGACCGACGGCGATGACGTACGCGTCCAAGTCCAGGTGGAAGTACCGCCGGAGGTCACCGTGCGCGAGAAGGGTGATGTCATAATCGCCATCACACAGGATCATCTGGCAACCGACGTCCAGCGCGGCGAGAATCGGGGCCGGAAACTGAGGCATTGCGCCGTGGTCTGCAGCCTCACGGCGTTGGGCTCGTTGACCCCGCCGAGTCGAACGGTCGCGACGAGGGGGACGGTGCCGGTCGCGGCGGAGTGGAAGACTCCGGATCTCAGAATCGTTGGTTTTCTGCAAGAAACGCAAGAGCCGGCGTGTCATCGGTGCCGGCTCTGCGACCGTCGATCACGCAAACCCGGGCACATGGTAGAATATCGTGGGTTCACAATTGTCTCAATCTTTCAAGGAGAGCACACGATGAAGGTGACTAGAACAGCAGCATTCCTATTCCTGCTCATGGGCGTACTGGCCCTCGGCAC
Organism: Vicinamibacterales bacterium; assembly: GCA_965197865.1. Taxonomy (GTDB): domain Bacteria; phylum Acidobacteriota; class Vicinamibacteria; order Vicinamibacterales; family CAVVIG01; genus CBDANZ01. Next base: position 303,497 of record CBDANZ010000003.1, on the reverse strand, counting down.
AGCGCCGCTCAGCGCCGCTGAAATGACCCTCAAGGGCACCGTCGCCGACGCGAAGTGCGGCGTCAAGCACATGATGGATGACGCAACTGCCTGCACGAAGGGCTGCGTCAAGAAGGGCTCCGAGTACGCACTCGTCGTCGAGGACAAGGCCTACACGCTAAAGGCGACCACTGCGCAGAAGACCGAGCTCGACAAGCTCGCCGGCAAGGCGGCTGAGATCGTGGGTGACGTGCAGGGCGACACCATCACGGTCGCGTCGGTGAAGATGGGGATGATGAAGAAGTAGCATTCCCAGTCATCCGGACGCGCTCGACTTGCTGAGAGGGCGCGCGCGTCTGGGTGACCGGTTTCCATGTGTCGGAGCCTCGTGCTGTTGACGCTCATGGTCGTTGCGGGCACCGACGGGCGAGCTAGGGGCGGCTCTTCGTAGCTACGCGAAAGCGAGAAAACGGTCAGACCGCGTTGCCACTATGTTACCACGACGGGGGCCGATTCCAGAGGATTCCCGAGGACACCGGAGAACGCCTCCGAGGCTGGAAGTTGGTGAGCCGCAGAGGCTTGTCGTCAGGAGTCTCATGCCATCACCACGTTAGAAAACTGCGTTAATAGGGTTCGAGTCTCGTCGACCCCGCCAACAAAGCCAGGGTGCATTCCGGGGACATTAAGGTGACACTTTCGGGCTGAACGGATTCTCGATCGGATCGAGCCTGCAGGTCTCGTCGTCGAAGTAGTCGAGACCGTAGTCCAATAAAGCTCACCAGCCAGATTCGGCCGCCCACCTGTTTGGCGCCGACATTCTGCCAGGCGAACACGACGCTGAGGCTAGAATGCACCCCCTCATGTAGTCTACTTTCCGAGCCCCGGGCGCCGCCGAGTACCGCGCGATCGCGGTGGCCGTTGAGCCGGCACCGTCCCTGCGACTCCGATCGCTGAAGTTTTCGACTCCAGAACTGTTCAACTCGGCGCCGTTGAGCGAAGCCGTCCCCGTCTATCGGAAGCCCTTCAGTGTCATCCTAGAGGCGTCGGTTGGAATCTCGCTCGCAAGTGTCCCTAGACCACAGAGGGTGGAGGGGCGGGCTGGTGGAATAAATGCACCGGTTCCAGATATCTCTTCAACGAGCGCGTGATCGGACGGAGGCGGTTCGGAGCCCAATGACATCCGCTCGACGACGGCGTGACCGTGAACAAGTGTGGACAGCCTTCGAGGCGGAAGCGCTTCCCCATTTCGACCGGTTGTTTCGGCTGGCGATGTGGTTCGAGAAGAACCGCGACGAAGCCGAGGATCTCGTTCAGGAGACTTTGAAAGAGGCGCTCGTATCGTTCGGTTCAAGGCCGGAATCAACTGTCGCGCTTGGCTGGTGTCGATTCTGCAGCATGTCCGTGGCAATCGGCAACGGACGAAAAGCCGTTCGCCGTTGGTCAACGACGCGGAAGAACGGGCGGCCAATATCGTGCCATTCACACCGCCTATTCCACAGGAGCTCACTGACGAGGACGTGCTCGCGGCGCTTGGACGTATTCCGGTGCACTATCAGGAGGTTATCGTGCTCTGCGATGTCGAAGAGCTCAGTTACAAGGAGATCGCCGCAGCCTTGAGCCTTCCGGTCGGCACGGTCATGTCGCGGCTCCACCGGGGCCTGGCACTACTGCGGCGTGAGCTCGCCGCGAACTCGCACGTGTCTAGACGGCGCACCACCGAGCGATGGTTGAAAGGCAGGCCGATCATGCAATGCGGTGAAGTTCGCGAACTTGCCGATTCGTTTCTGAGTGAGCAGCTTCTCGTGGAAACCAACCATGAGGTGCTGCGGCATCTCGAAAGCTGCCCCGAGTGCCGGGCTGAGCTGGAGTCTCGCCGGACGCTGCGCGCGACGATCCAGCGGGCCTTCATGAATACGGGGACGCTGCGCATGCACGATGATTTTGTGGGTGACGTCATCTCGAACCTGCGAGCCTCCGGCGCGCTGGCTGGGTCTCCCGGGCGTGGCGCAGAGCCGCGGCGGCTGCCGTTGTGACGCTCGCCCTAAGCGTCGGGCTGTTGCTTCTCTTTGACGGTGTCTACGCGATCGCACGCGATGCCGTCGGCGAGCATCGCAATTGCGCAGTCCAGTTCCGCCTGGACGAGCAACCGATTCGGCTGGAAGAGGCTGCGGCCCACTATGCTGCATGGTACGGCTTACTGCAGGGCCAGCCGTCAACCGAGTTGACGACGCATGCTGGGCCCATTCGAGTTCTCGAACGGCACGCGTACGTGTTCAACGGACGCCGGTTTGCCCATATCGTGCTACGGTTCCAAGGACATGTCGTGTCGCTTCTAGTCACCGATGACAGGAATTGGGTGCCCGACTTGACAAGAGGCAAGGAGCGCCCTCGTCTAGCCTCGCGGGTTATGGCCGATGGTCTTGGCGTGGTATCGTTCAGGGCATCGAGTCACCTCGTCTTCTTCGTGAGCACTCTCAGCGAACCTGAGCTCCGTCAGATCACAGAGGCGCTGGCGGGGCCCCTGGCCCGACGGCTCGCTGGAGCTTGAGGAAATATCTAGGCCAGCCTCGGTGATTAAGGCGACGATGAAGTTCCTACGCATGCTCAAGGTTGCTGGTGCCCTGGGAATACTCCTGGCGGGGTCATACACGGTCGTGGGCAGCATCTGGGCGTGTCCCGCCGTGCCGTCGTCGGCCAGCAATACGCTCGTAATAGCTGAGCTCTTTACGTCTGAGGGGTGCTCGAGCTGTCCACCGGCGGACACGCTTCTGAGGAACCTCGTGCACCAGCAGCCGGTGGCTGGTGTCACCGTGCTCGGTCTTGGCGAGCATGTGGACTACTGGAACCGCCTCGGCTGGCGCGATCCGTTTTCCTCCAGCGCGTTCACCAAGCGTCAATCGGAGTACCAGGCCAAAGTCTTTCGCACCAGTAGCATTTACACGCCGCAGCTCGTCGTTGACGGTCACCTCGAGGAGATCGGCAGCGATGCCAAAGCTGTAGAACGCGCGATTGTCAGGGCCGCCCAGGCGCCAAAAGTCGCTGTCGATGTCACCGCGGCACAGCTGGGCGTCGGCGGAGACGTACGGATCCAGATCGGTGTGAACGTGCCGCCGGCGGTGAGCATGCGGGAGACCGCCGATTTGATGCTGGTCGTCACCGAGGACCATCTAGTGACCAGCGTCCCGAGGGGCGAGAACCGCGGCCGGCGCCTCAGGCACAGCGCCGTGGTCCGCACGCTAACTCAGGTGGGTACGCTGTCGCCTCAGACGCGCCGATGGTCGACTAGCACCTCGGCCGGTGTGCGGCCCGAATGGAAATCGGATGACCTCAAAGTAATCGCGTTTCTGCAGGAACAAGGCACACGGCGTATCATAGGGGCTGGATTTTCGAACGTTGACGCTGGCTCAGCGACACGGTGAGCGAAGCGGGCGGGGGTGCGGTTCGCGAGGGTGTAGGCGGCGGCGTGAATGTTTTTTTGAGGAGAACAGCGATAACGGTTAGAACTATGGCGGCGTTGGTTCTTGTCCTTGCGTTTGGCGTCAGCGGGGCCACTCTGGGCGCCGCGGAAATGAAGCTGATGGGGACGGTCGGTGACGCGAAGTGCGGTGTCAAACACATGATGAGCGATTCGGTCGCGTGTACGCAGGCCTGCGTGAAGGAGGGATCCGATTACGCGCTCATCGCGAAAGACAAGGCCTACACCCTGAAGACCTCGGACGACAAAGCCAAGGCCGAGCTAGCCAAACTGGCCGGCAAGATGGCGACGATTGTCGGCGACGTGACTGACGACACCATTAGCGTTGCGTCGGTGATGATGGCCAAGTGATCTTTCGAACCGCTAGCGCCATCGACATCGATCTGTTCTTCCAAGGGCTGCCCTCCTAAACGATCAAGTCGCAGAGGTGGCGCTGGCGCGGATTGCCAGAAGCTGGGAGGTGGGCCATACGCCGATGATGGTGGACCTCACCAGCCTGATGCGTCGCACGGCCTAGCCAACCCGACGTCGTGGGTGGGCTTCATTTGCTTCGTCCGCTTCCTCGACCGATTTTCTGGTCACCAGGCGCGTCTATCACGCCGGCATCACCGGCCAGCAGCTGGTCGTCATCAAAGGCCGGGGCGAACCGGGCCTACGAAGCGGGCCTGCATTGCTTTAGGGAGGCCAAGGCCGACGGGCGCGTGGTTGATGCCGATGGTTGTACCTGGGTCGTTGAAGAACTGGATCGTTGGAGTAATGAGGACCAGCTCAGGGCTGCGTTCGATGGAGAGCTTCAACTGCCGAGAGTGCCGGCACACCGGGCGTTCTGGTTCGGCTGGTACGCGCAGCACCCCGAGACCCTACTTATCAAGTGACGCGACACCCCGGTTTCTGTTTCCAGCGATCGGATCAGATCAAGGAAGTCCAGTTCCGGACGCATCCTAAATCGAAGACAGTCGTTTTAGGTCGATTTGATTCTCGTTATACTCCGATATAGGTTCTGCGAACCGAGGGGTCATGCGGGACGATAAGCCGTAGAAGAGCAGGACCAAAGTCCCGCGCGGCACGTTGTGTAACGGCTTCCTGCTCTCCGCAAGAACGCAGCGAATCCGCTGTGATACGATTCGCTTCGGCACCCCATCATGCCGTTTCGAGACGTCATCGGTCATCGGGCGCTGATCAACTTGCTTGCGCGTTCGGTTTATCGCGGGACACTGCCTCCGAGCTTGCTTTTCACGGGCCAAAGCGGGGTTGGAAAACATCTTGCCGCGCTTGCGACTGCCCAGGCGCTGAACTGCCCGAACGCCGAACGACGAACCGAGAACGACGAGCTCGGAAGGGCAGAACGTAGAACGCCGAAGCTCGATCCGGTGCCGATCGACGCCTGTGGCACGTGTTCCACTTGCGTGCGCATTGCCAAGGGTGTGCATCCCGACGTGCTGCTGGTGGGGCCAGGCGACAGCGGATCGATCAAGATCGAGCAGGTGCGCGACGTCATCGACCGGGCGGCGTACCGTCCGTTCGAAGGCCGCCGCCGCGTCGTGATCGTCGACGAAGCCGACGCGCTCGTTGTCCCCGCGCAGAACGCGCTCCTCAAGACGCTGGAAGAACCGCCCTCCTCGTCGGTCTTCATGCTGATCACGTCGCGGCCCGACATGTTGCTGGCCACGGTGCGGTCGCGCTGCCCACGGTTGCGGTTCCGGCCGCTCGGCGCCGATGCGGTGGCGACCGCACTGGTGAAACGAGGGCGAAGCGAAGCCGAGGCCGTTGCGGCTACTTCCGACGGCAGCATCGGTCGTGCGCTCGAGGTGAGAGCGGACGATGTCGGTGTTCTCATTGGGGCGCGAGAGGTCGCGGTACGCGTGCTGTCTCAAGCTGCTGCGAACGACGCCCCGCGCCGCCGCATCGACGGCGCAAAGGAGCTGGTCGCAAAGGCGGGTCGCGGCGGCGCAGGTGACCGCGAGCAGCTCGCGGTGAACTTGCGCGCGATGGCGTCGCTTTTGCGCGATGTCGAGCTTCTCTCAACCTGCGCGGACGGCCGCGCGCTTGCCAACCCGGACGTCCAGCCCGCGATTGAGCGGCTGTCGGCGTACGCGGGCGAGCGCGGCGTCCGCGCGTTTACGGCGGTCGATCAGGCACTCCTGGCGCTGGACCGTAACGCCGGCGTCAAGATCGTGGCGGACTGGGTCGTGCTGCAGTTGTGAGCAGAAAGCTGATAGCTCTCAGCCATCAGCTCTCAGCTACAGCCCGGAGGGCCCAGAGCCCAGAGCCCAGAGTCCTGCGTCGAGCGCTCATAGAAGGTGCTGCCATGAACGCCTCAGAACCCGCGCGGATCGTCTCGGTCAAGTTGAGTCCGGTCGGGCGTTCGCAGACCTTCCTCCTCGACGATCTTTCGTCCCAGACTGCGCCCCGCCCAGGTGAACGGGTTGTCGTTCAGACCGCCAGCGGACCCGCCGTCGGCACCGTGGTGCGCACGATCCCGGCACTTGCCGACCGACGCCGGCCGCCGGCCGATTCCCCGAACCGATTCGTCCGCCTCGTGACCTACGAAGACATCGCCTCGCGGACCAAGCACCAGCAGCGCGAGAAGGAGGCTTGGCGGGTGGCGCTCCTGAAAATCCAGGAGCGCGGCCTTTCCATGAAGCTCACGCACGTCGAACAATCCTTCGACGGCTCGCGCCTCGTGCTCTATTTTACCGCCGAAGGCCGCGTCGATTTCCGCGAGCTGGTCCGCGAGCTGGCTTCCGAGTTCCGGACTCGCATCGAGATGCGCCAGGTGGGCGCCCGCGACGCAGCCAAGGTGATCGGCGGCTACGGGACGTGCGGCCGGCCGCTGTGCTGTACGACATTTCTCACTAGCTTCGAGCCGATCTCGATCAAGATGGCGAAGCAGCAGGACTTGAACCTCAATCCCTCGAAGCTGTCCGGCCTCTGCGGTCGACTGAAATGCTGTCTTCGCTACGAGCTGCCGAACGCCAAAGGGCAGGTGCACGGCGGGTGTGGCAGCGAGGGCGGCTGTGATAACCCGACCGGATGCGGTAGCGGCGGCTGCGAATCCGGCAACTGCGGCTCATGCAGTTGCCGGCAGTGATCCGTAAACCCCGCGTGGCCATCACGGTCGGTGACCCGTCCGGCATCGGGCCGGAAGTCGCGGCGCGAGCGACGGCGGATACTTCAGTCCTCGAGGTCTGCGAGCCGGTGCTGTACGCGCCGCCGAGTCCGGCCAGATTCAAGCCTGGCGTCCTCAGCGGCGGAGCCGGACAGGCTGCTTACAACGCGATCGTTCGAGCCACGACGGACGCTCTGGGTGGAATGGTCGACGCCGTCGCCACGGCGCCCGTCAACAAGGAAGCATTTCGCCTCGCAGGCTTGCCGTGGGTGGGCCACACGGATCTGCTCGCGCACCTCACGGGCGCCAGTCATGTGGCGATGATGTTTCAGTCCGACGTACTGCGCGTCGTGCTGGCCACGGTGCACGTGGCGTTGGCCGAGGTGCCCCGCACACTGACGCAAGCGTCGCTCGAGTGCACGATTGGGTTGACGGCCCGCGAGTTGCCGCGGTTCGGCGTCGCGAGTCCACGCCTTGCGGTCACCGGTCTCAATCCGCACGCCGGTGAACAGGGGCTCTTCGGCTTGGAAGAGCGGCAGGTGATCGCGCCAGCCGTGGCGGCCTGCCGCGCGCGAGGCGTGGAGGTGGCGGGCCCATTTCCAGCCGACACGCTGTTTGTACGCGCCGTACGTGGCGAGTTCGACGTCGTGGTCGCCTGCTATCACGATCAGGGATTGATTCCAGTGAAACTCGTTGCGTTTGGTCAGGCCGTGAACGTGACGCTGGGATTGCCGATCGTCCGCACGTCGGTCGATCACGGGACGGCGTTCGACATCGCCGGCCGCGGCGTGGCCGATCCCGGCAGCATGATTGCGGCCGTGCAGCTCGCGGCGCGTCTTGTGAGCAGGTCTAGAGACCCGCACACCCATGAAGGAAAAAACAGAGCGTGAGCTGGCGCAGGCCAACATCGCGGAAAACCGAAAGGCCCGCCACGACTACCACCTCCTCGAAACGTTCGAGGCGGGTGTGGTGCTGCTCGGCACGGAAGTGAAGGCGATTCGCGAAGGACGCGTCAACCTGCGCGACAGCTTCGCGCGGGTTGACGATGCCGAGGTGTATCTGTACAACGTGAACATCAGTCCGTACAGCCATCGTGGATACGCGCAGCACGAGCCGCTGCGGAGGAGGAAGCTCTTGCTGCACCGCGATGAAATCAGAAAACTCATCGGCAAGACCGTCGAGCGGGGCATGACCCTCGTGCCAGTACGCATGTACTTCAAGAACGGCCGTGTGAAGGTTGCTCTCAGCCTGGCGAAGGGTAAGAAGGAGTACGACAAGCGTGAAACGATCAAACGCCGGGAGGCCGATCGCGAAACGCGCGCGGCAATTAAGTCGCGTGGGAGTTCCTGACAGCTACAATGAGACGCTCATGTCTCTGAAGGTGCCGTTCCTCGATCTGCAGGCACAGTACGCGCCGCTGCGCGAAGAGATCCTTGCGGCCGTCACGCGCGTCTGCGACAGCCAGCGGTTCATCATGGGGCCCGAGATCGAGGCGTTCGAGCGCGAGCAGGAGCGCCTGCTCGGTGTCGATCACGCGATCGCGGTGTCGTCGGGCACCGACGCCTTGCTTCTGGCGCTGATGGCACTAGGTATTAAGGCCGGCGACGAAGTTGTGACCTCCAGCTATTCGTTCTTCTCGACCGCCGGCGCGATCGTTCGCGTTGGGGCGCGGCCCGTGTTCGTCGACATCGATTCCGACACATTCAACATCGACCCGGCGCGGATCACTAGCGCAATGACGCCGCGCACGAAGGCCATCCTGCCGGTTCATCTGTTCGGTCTCGGCGCCGACATGGATCCGATTCTCGACGAGGCGTCTCGTTCGTGCGTGCCTGTTGTCGAGGACGCCGCCCAGGCGATTGGCGCGACCTACAAATCGCGCGCGATTGGCGGACTCGGTGCCTTCGGCTGTTTTTCGTTCTTTCCGAGCAAGAACCTGGGCGCGTTCGGAGACGCCGGCCTGCTGACGACCAATGATACCAGCTTCGCAAAGCACGCCCGCCTCTTACGCACGCACGGCATGGAGCCGAAGCACTATCACCACGAGGCCGGCGCGAATTTCCGGATGGACGTGCTGCAGGCGGTCGTCTTGCGTGTCAAGTCGCCGCACCTTGCGGCATGGACCGAGGCGCGCCGGCTGAACGCGGCCCGTTACGTCCGACTGTTTCGCGACCTCGGTGTCACCGATCGTGTGACGCTGCCGGTGGAACCGCCGGGGTGCCGCCATGTCTTCCACCAGTTCGTGATTCGGACGCCCGAGCGCGACAGTTTGAGGCGGCATCTCGACGCGCGCGGTATCGGCAGCGAAATCTACTATCCGGTGCCGTTCCACCTTCAGCCCTGCTTCGCCGATCTTGGCCATCGTGCGGGCGACTTCCCGCACGCGGAGCGCGCGGCGCGGGAGAGCCTGGCCATTCCCGTCTACGGCGAGCTGACCGAGCAGCAGCAGCAGGCGGTGGTCGGCGCGATTGCCGAGTTCGTGCGGCCCAGCACCGGCAGGCTGCGCCAGGAGAGCGAGTCAGTATCTGCGGCGACCTCTGAAGAGACTCGTCGCCGCGCGTGGGCGATTGGAGGCCGCACGAGCGGAACCCGCGAGCCTAAGAGGTAATGCGAATCGCCATCGTCGGGGCGCGCGGCCAGGTCGGCGCCGCCCTCGTTCACGAGCTTTCGCCTGGGCACGACGTCAGTCGGTTCGATCACGCGGCGCTCGACATCACGGACGCGGCAGAGGTGGCGGCGGCGATGGGCCGCGTCGCGCCGGACGTCATCATCAACGGCACCGGCTACAACGCGGTCGACGCGGCGGAAGATCACCCGATCGAGGCGCTGCAGACGAACTCGTTCGCCGTCCGAACGCTCACCCGCGCCGCCACGGCGCACGACGCGATGCTGATCCACTTCAGCAGCGATTTCGTGTTCGACGGAATGGGGACCACTCCCTACCCCGAGAAGGATCGGCCTAACCCGCAAAGCGTGTACGGCGCCTCGAAGCTCCTTGGCGAGTGGTTCGCGGCCGATGCGCCGCGCGCGTACGTGGTCCGCGTCTCGAGCCTGTTCGGCCGCGCACCAGAAGGAGCGCCGGAGAAGGGAAGCGTGGCGGCCATCGTGAACGGACTTTGCGCAGGCGAGGTGCCGAAGGTGTTCGAGGATCGCACGGTGTCGCCCACTTACGTGCTCGACGCGGCGCGGGCCATCCGGGAGCTCATCGAGCGCCGCGCCCCCTCCGGTCTCTACCACTGCGTGAACTCCGGGTGCTGTACGTGGCTGGAATTTGCGCGTGAGGCGGCAACGCGGCTCGGCGTCGAGCCGCGTGTCGAGGTTGTGCGGATGGCCGACGTGCCAATGCGCGCGGTGCGGCCTCAGTACTGCGCGCTGTCGAACGCAAAGCTCGCCGCAACGGGGATCGTGATGCCAACGTGGCAGGACGCGCTCGCTAGGTACGTCCAGACCCTCCACATCGAAGAAGCTCACGCTCGCCGCGGCTAGGATCTGCCACATGGTTTCGCCGTCCGGTAGGCAGTTTCTTGAGTCCGGCCAGCCTGCGTCCGGCAGCTCCCGCAGACTGCGTCCGTTCCCATTGGCACGACCACCGCATGAAGCCGCGGATACCGCGGTGCTAGAATTGCCGTGATGGACGGGGAATCGCGAGCGACTTCCCAATCGGCGCCGTCGGTCAAGTTGACCTGCGAAGATCTCCTGCTGTTTCCCGACGATGGGAAGCGGCACGAGCTGATCGACGGGGAACACTACGTGACGCCGTCGCCCAGTCTACGGCGCCAGATGATTTCTGGTTGGCTGCTCGTGTGGATAGCCAAGTGCCTTTGATGAGCGGCCTGTCGGGCGCGTCTGGATGGCTCCGCTCGACGTGGTGCTCTCGAAGTTCGACGTCGTCGAACACGACCTGCTCTACGTTTCTAACCAGCGCTCGGCGATCTTGACGAAGCAGAACATTCAGGGAGCGCCGGATCTGGCGGTCGAGATTCTCTCGCTTGGCACCCGAAAAACCGACGAGGTGACCAAGCGGCGCGTGTACGAACGCTGGGGCATCGGCGAATACTGGGTCGTCGATCCCGAGCTGGACGCTGTGAAGATCTATCGACTCCGTGATGGAAAGTGTGAGCGTGTCGCGGAGCTCTCTGCCGAGGGCGGTGACGTGTTAACGACACCGCTTCTGCCCGATCTGCGCATCTCGCTGTCGGCGTTGTTCCGCAAAGACGATCCCGAAGCGTCTACGCCCCCTCGCTGACGATTTCGCCGACGAGTTTTCCAATCGCCAGACAGGACGTCAGGCCGGGCGAGTCGATGCCAGCGGCCTGGACCACCGCAGGATTGTTGCGGTCTCGCCTGATCAGAAAATCGGCGAACGACTCTTCTGGCGGATGGAGCTTGGCACGGATGCCGCTGCCAGATAGACGCAAATCTGTGAGCGTGACATCGCGCAGCAGCCGGCGCGCCGGCTCGAGGAACGCCTCGAGGGGCAGCCGATCGTTCTCGTAATCGTCTTTTCGATCCTGATAGCGGGCCGTTGGTCCGAGCCACACGGCGCCGTCGATGGTGCGCACCAGGTGGACGCCGAGGCCGTGGCCCGATGCCTGCGGCAGCGGATACACGAGCGAGCTCACCAGATACCGCTTCGCCGGCGTGAACTCCGCGTACTCGCCGCGGCAGGGATAGATCGAGAAGCGCTCGCCGTCCAGCATTCGCGACACATCGTCTGCAAAAAGTCCGGCCGCGTTGACGACTTGCCTGGCCAGAATCGTCTCGCGCTCGGTCCGAAGCTCCATGCCTGCGCGCGATGGATCGGCGCCGAGCAGCCTCGTGCCTGGTAGGAAAATCACGCCAGCGGCTTCACCCACGTCCAGTAGAGCCATGACCAGCGCCTCGGCGTCTACGATGCCGCTTTCGGGCGAATACAAGGCCGCAACACCGTGCACGTGGGGTTCGCGGGCGGCAATGAACGACGAATCGACCAGCGCCAACCCCTCGACCCCATTGGCCACGCCGCGCGCGTGGAGCGCGGCGAGCTCCGCGCGCTCATGGTCGTCGGTGGCGACGATGATCTTGCCGGTACGGGCGTGGGGAACACCGTGACTGGCACAGAACCGGTACATCAGATGCCGGCCCTCGACGGTCAGGTCTGCCTTGAGCGTTCCGGTGGGGTAATAGACGCCCGCATGGATCACGCCGCTGTTGTGCGTGCTCGCATCGAGGCCCGGACGGGAATGCCGCTCGAGAACGCAGGTGGAACAACCGCGCTCGGCGATAGCACGCGCGGCGGCCAGGCCTGTCACGCCGCCGCCGACCACCGCGACGTCAATCTGCTCCATCGATTGATGCGACGACTCCCTCCGGTCTAGAACCGTTCTCACTGTGGTGTAGCGCCGGACCGTACCAGATCCCCACGAATGTGGGCAGCAATACAGGTTGTTGCTACCACGCGAAAATGAGAACGGTGTACGTCGTCAAACCAATCCGGACCACTGAGGCTGTTTGGGAAGAGACACTTCCCGCCGTTGTGCCGCGTGATGCGGCGTCCTCAGATTCTCTCGCCGTCGTGCGGTTAACGTCCGCTGCTTGATCGGCTCCCGACGGGCCAGGATCGCTGGCCGCCGCCCGTGGTAGACGTCGGCGGGCGTGACGTTGTCCAGGGACTCATGATAGCGCCGGTGATTGTACGCGTCCACGAAGCCTGCCAGAGCGCGTTCGAGGTCCCCCGGGCGGAAGTACTTCTCGAGCTTCACGACGTTCTTCATCGACCGGTGATAGCGTTCGATCTTCCCCTGCGTCATCGGGTGATACGGCGCACCCCGTGTGTGCGTCAGACCGTGCGTGTCCAGGTAGTCCGCGAGTTCCTGCGAAACATAGCAGGGGCCGTTATCGCTGAGCAGGCGCGGCCGATGGACGACCCGCACGCGGTCCACGCCGGCCTGGGCCCGGGCGAGGTCGAGCGTCTCGGTGACATCCGACGCCTGCCTTGACGTCCGCAGCGTCCACGCGAGGATGTAGCGCGAGTAGTCGTCGAGCACCGTCGACAGGTAGTACCAGCCCCAGCCGACGACCTGCCGGTACGTGAAGTCGGTTTGCCAGAGTTCGTTGGGCCGATGCGTCGGATGCGCGAAGGTCTTGCCCGCCGAGAGCACCACGTAGGCCGGACTCGTGATCAGGTCCTCGGCGCGGAGGATGCGATACACGCTGGATTCCGAGAGAACGTGGGCCTCCCGATCCGTGAACTGCCAGGCGAGCTCGCGGGGGGATTTCTCGGGATCGGCCAACGCCGCCGCGACCACCCGCCCGCGGACGCGCGGGGGGATGCGATTCCAGTGCCGGCGCCCGGCCGACGGTGCGGGTGCCAAGCCCGCCGGGCCGGCCCTCGTGTACCGGCGATACCACCCGTAGAACGTGGACCGGTGCACGCCGAGTTGCCGCAGCGTGCGCCGTGCGGACAGATCCGAGTCCTCGACGAGGCGGATGACCTCGCGTTTCTCAGGTGCCGTCAGTCGCACGTATCGTCCCCCGAGTCGGACGCCACGAGACTTTTTTTAAGTATGCGATTCTCGAGCACGGTCTCGGCTACGACCTGCTTGAGCTGGCTGTTCTGGCGGCGCAGGTCTTGGACTTCCGTTGACGTCGCTTCGCGCGCCGTATCGCCCAGCAGCCGTTTCTTGCCGGCCTCGAGGAACTCCTTGCTCCAGCGGTCGTACAGATTCGGCGCCAGGCCTTCGCGGCCGCAGAGCGCCGCGAGGCTCTCTTCCCCGCGCAGCCCCTCCAAGACGATCCGAATCTTTTCTTCGGCCGAGAACTTCCGGCGGGTGCGCCGCCGAATCTCTCGAACCACCTTCTCCGTCGATCCTGCCTTCACCATGGGGACCCTCCTCCCCTGGCAGGAAAGTGTCTCTTAACAGCCCGTGGTGAAAGTCGATCGAGCAGCCCCTTGTTATTGGCGAGGGGATCGACAGGATCGATCCCGCTCCTTACACTGTGGCGCATGGCCATGGGCACCCGCGACCCCGAACAACCTCCGTTGTGGATTGCCGCGTCGGATCTGCCGGTCTCGCCTGGGCATCCGTTCTACACGCGCTTGAATGCGTTGCTGGATGCCGACGGCTTCGACACCTTCGTGGAAGACGCCTGTCGATCCTTCTACGCGCCGGTGTTGGGCCGCCCGAGTCTGGCGCCCGGTCGCTACTTCCGCTTGTTGCTGGTTGGGTACTTCGAAGGCATCGATTCGGAGCGCGGCATCGCATGGCGTGCGGCGGACTCGCTGGCGGTGCGGAGCTTCCTGCGACTCGGGCTGGAGGAGGCGGCCCCGGATCACTCGACGATTTCGCGCACCCGCCGCGTGATCGATGTGGAGACGCACCGGGCGGTGTTCACGTGGGTCCAGCAGCGCCTGGCGGCCGCCGGCCTGTTGAAGGGCCGGACGATCGCGATCGACGCGACGACGTTGGAGGCCAACGCCGCCATGCGGAGTATCGTGCGCCGGGACACGGGGGAAGCCTACCAGGCGTATCTGACCCGCCTCGCCGCCGCCTCGGGGATCAAGACGCCGACGCGCGAAGTCTTGGCGCGGTTTGATCGCACGCGGAAGAAGAAAACCTCGAACAGCGAGTGGACCAGCCCCAGTGATCCTGACGCGAAGGTCGCGAAAATGAAAGACGGCCAGACGCACTTGGCGCACAAAGCCGAGCATGCGATCGATCTGGAGAGCGGCGCGTTGGTCGCGGTGACGGTGCAGGGCGCCGATCAGGGCGACACGAGGACGCTTGTCACGACGGCGATCACGGCGGCCGAACAGGTGGAAGCCGCGCACGCGACGACCGACGCGCGGGAGGTTGGAGGACATCGTCGCGGACAAGGGCTATCACAGCAACGAGACGATGGTAGACCTGGCTGCGGTGGGCCTGCGGTCGTACATTTCGGAACCCGACCGTGGCCGGCGCGATTGGTCCGACGCGCCGGATGCGTACGCGCCCGTCCATGGGAATCGCCGCCGTCTCCGGGGCGCCCGCGGGCGACGCTTGCGGCGGCGACGGGCGGAACTCGCCGAGCGATCGTTTGCCCACCTCTATGAGACCGGCGGGATGCGACGCACGCACTTGCGGGGACACGACAACATCTTGAAGCGTCTACTGATTCATGGCGGCGGCTTCAACTTGGGGCTCGCGATGCGCCAGTGCCTCGGCATCGGCACGCCACGGCGCTTGCAGGGCCGCGCCGCAGGCGTCTTGGCTGTCTTCATCGCCGTATGGGCGCGCCTCGGCGCTCTCTGGGGGAACCATGAACCAAGATTCGTTGATCGATCGCCGGGGTCGTCGCCGCGTCATTGTTTTGAGCTGCTACCCGTCGCCGCGTGAATCGCAGGGTTTAAACACAGACTGTTAACTCACGGCCTCACGTGGTCCACTTTGGTCTGACGCCGAACACGCGTGCATCGGTCTCATATTAGGCGGCGACGATGCAAGTCTTGATCGTCACATCCGAACCGTTCTCCCACCACCGATCCCACGCTGTGCTGGGCGACCACAGAGCGAATGCCCCAATAGAGGTTCACGTGTTCCCGCAGATGTACCGCCGGCCCAAGTGTGTGTAGGTCTTGGGGTGTTTGCCAGCAACTTGACTGTGAGCATGATCCCCCTGCCTGTCGGGGTCGCTTTGTGACACCGGTGGGTGCCGGTGAGCGGTGGCCTGACCCGTAACTTGACTGACCTTTGGTCCTGGCTACTGATCTGTCGGTCATCGCCCACCGGCCACTCGTACGGCGGCCAGCTGACCGGATGGGCCGTGACCCCATAGGGGCCTGCTGCACCCACGGCCCGTCACAGTCCTGTCCGCCCACCCGGGCCAGCTCGGGCCGCAACCCGAGGAGGTATACCTGTGACCAACCGCATACCCACGCCGCCTGATGCGCGGACGGTGATCGTCGGTGTTGATACGCATAAGCACGTCCACGTCGCGGTGGCGATTGACAGCTGGGGGATCCGTCTCCGCGATCACGCGTTCGTTGTTGATTCGGGCGGCTACCAGGCGCTGATCACGTGGGCCGAGACCCACGGGCGGATTGACGCGTTCGGCATCGAAGGCACCGGCAGCTATGGCGCCGGCCTGGCACGTGCGGTGCGCCGCGCGGTCCGTACTGGCGGGGCAGTCGACGGCCATCCCGAAGACCGCGGACGGTGCCGTCGAGATGATGCGCCAGCTGAAGATCACGCGGGACACCGCAGTGAAGGCGCGCACCACGGCGATGAACACGCTGAAGCAGATCGTCGTGCACGCCCCGCCGGCACTGCGAGAAGCCCTCCACGCCCTCACCGATCACGGCCTGCTCACGCGCTGCGCCGGACTCCGACCGGGCCCCATCGACACGCCCACCGCGTCCGCCAAGTACACCCTCCGGGCCCTCGCCCGCCGCTGGATGGCTCTCACCGAGGAAATGGCGATACACGACCAGCACCTCGCGCGCCTCACGACCGAAACATCACCGACCCTCCGTGAGGGCTTCGGTGTGGGCGCCCACACCGCGGCCGAACTGCTGATCGTCTTCGGCGACAATCCCGACCGGATTCGTTCGGAAGCCGCCTTCGCGAAGCTCTGCGGTGCGTGTCCGCTCCCGGCCTCGTCCGGGATGACCACCGGCCGGCACCGGCTCAATCGGGGCGGCCACCGCCAAGCCAACGCCGCCCTTTATCGCGCCGTCATCGTCCGCATGCGGTACCATCAGCCGACCGTTGATTACGTCGCACGCCGCACGGCGGACGGCCGAACCAAACGGGAGATCATCCGGTGCCTGAAACGTTTTCTCGCTCGCGAGATCTACCAGCGAGTCATGACCGATTTTCGCGCTCGCCAAGAGCTCATCCAGGCCGCCTGAACGCGTGTCTTGACATATAGGGGCGTCAGTGCCATCGCAGGAATTCGGGTTCGAGGAGGGAGAAACGTGTTGCCCGGCGAAATAGTCACGAATTGGCAGCGTCGGTTTTCCGTACTAGTACACCCCGCGGGCCGTGCAGGGAGCCAGACGGCTCTTTGCCTTGCTGTCGGTGGCCGCGCTGGCCGCCACAGGCCTTGCCGCCTATCTGACCCTGCGCGCGCCAGCGACAATCTTCCTCGCTCCGCTCGCGCTGGCCGCCTCGCCGCTCTTCATTCTTCCACTCCTGGGGCTACCTGAACGTCGATATCGTCGGCGCCTGCTTCGTCGTGCTGGCGCTGGCCGCGTGCCTACGGGGAACGAAGGAGCCTTCGATCTACCGATCTGCCGTCGTCCCGGGTCTGCTTGCAGGATTGGCGGCAGGCAGCAAGTACACGCTAGCGCTGGCCATCGCGCCGGTTCTTCTGGGCATTGCGCTCTACATCAAGCCGGGACACAGAATTGCGGCCTCCTGTGCCGCGATTGGGGCCATGGCGGCCGCGTTTCTCGTCGCCGTGCCGTACAGCCTTCTCGATATCCCTGGGTTCCTGAACGGCGTCGCCGCTGAGATGTATCACTAATGCCGGGGGACACGCCGGCGCCGAGGCTGCCCCAGCTGTACTACTACGGCGGACACTTTGTGGCAGACTTCGGCGTCGCCGGATCGGCCCTGGCGGTAGTGGGCGCATTCGTTTTCTCGGCCGCCGACTGGCGCCGCGCTCCAAGGCTATGATACGCACGTGGACCCAGCATCCGAAGGCGCACGTTCGCTGGCCGAGGCCGACACGGCTGGAACCGAGCCGACAGGGATCCGGCCCGTACAATCGAGCAGTTCTTCCCACCACATGACTCTTTTATGGCCAAGCGGGCGCTGATCACCGGCATTAGCGGCCAGGACGGCTCGTACCTTGCCGAGCTGCTGCTCGCCAAGGGGTACGAGGTCGTTGGGATGGTCCGCCGCTTGAGCGCGCCGAACACCTGGCGCATCGAGCATCTGCTGGATCGCCTCACCCTCAAGCCGGCCGATCTTCTCGATCAGCTCTCACTGCTACGGCTGGTCGACGAGGTGCGGCCGCACGAGATCTATAACCTGGCGGCGATGTCGTTCGTGCCGGCGTCGTGGGATCAGCCGATGCTGACTGGCGAGTTCAACTCGCTCGGCGTCACGCGCCTGCTCGACGTGATTCGCCGTGTGGATTCCTCGATCAAGTTCTACCAGGCCTCGTCGAGCGAGATGTTCGGCAAGGTGCGCGAGGTGCCTCAGACCGAGGTGACGCCCTTCTACCCGCGCAGCCCGTACGGCGTCTCCAAGGTGTTCGCGCACTACATCACGGTCAACTACCGCGAAAGCTACGGCCTGTTCGCCGTCTCGGGGATGCTCTTCAATCACGAGTCGCCAAGGCGCGGCCTCGAGTTCGTCACGCGCAAGGTGTCGGACGGGGTCGCCCGCATCAAGCTTGGGCTCGCCGATACCCTGTCGATCGGCAATTTGGACGCGGAGCGCGACTGGGGCTTTGCCGGCGACTACGTCCGCGCCATATGGCTGATGCTGCAGCAGGATCGTGCCGTCGACTACGTGATTGCCACCGGCGTGAAGCACTCGGTGCGCGACGTCGTCGAGGTCGCGTTCGGCCGTGTCGGCCTCGACTGGCAGAAGCATGTGCGCGTCGATCCGGAGCTGCTCCGGCCGGCCGAGGTGGATCACCTGCTCGGCGACGCATCGAAAGCGAGGGCCGAGGTCGGCTGGCGGCCGGAGGTGGAGTTCAAGCCGCTCATCGAGATGATGGTCGACGCCGACCTCGAGCGCCTGACCGCGACCTCTGCCGCCGCACGCGTTCCGGTGCGTTAACTCCGAACCTTGAACCCAGAACCTTGAACCCTGAACCTTCCCCAATCGTCATCCTCGACCGCATTCGCGCCAGGCAGGTGAAGGTCGGCGTTATCGGCCTCGGCTATGTCGGCCTGCCGCTAGCCGTTGAGTTCGCGCGCGCTGGATTCGACGTCACCGGGTTTGACATCGACGAGTCGAAAGTCGAGCAGATCAACGCGGGGAAGAACTACATCCCCGACGTTCCCGACGCCGACCTGGCGGAGGTAGTCAAGGCGGGGCGGCTTCGTGCGACGGCCGACATGCGCCAGCTTGGCGCCATGGACGCCATCGACATCTGCGTGCCGACGCCGCTCAGGAAGACCAAGGATCCCGACCTCTCGTACGTGGTCAAGGCCGTCGAAGCCGTTGCGGCGTCGTTGCGTCCCGGCCAGCTCGTCATTCTCGAGTCGACCACCTATCCGGGGACGACGGACGAAGTGCTGCAGCCGATGCTCGAGGTTGGCGGCCTCAAGGCCGGCGCCGATTTCTATGTGGCGTTCTCTCCCGATCGCGTCGATCCGGGCAATGCCAGGTGGAACACCGGCAATATTCCCAAAGTCATCGGCGGGTTGGACGCCGCATCGACCCGCGCCGCGTGCACGCTCTACGATCAGGTCGTCTCCAAGACCATCCCCGTCTCGTCTGCCCGCGTGGCCGAAATGGTGAAGTTGCTCGAGAATACCTTCCGAGCCGTCAACATGGGCCTGGTCAACGAGCTCGCGTTGATGTGCCACGAGATGGACCTCAACGTCTGGGAGGTGATCGATGCAGCGAAGACCAAGCCATTCGGCTTCATGGCTTTCTATCCCGGACCCGGGCTTGGAGGCCACTGTATCCCGGTCGATCCGTTCTATTTGAGCTGGAAGGCGCGGCAGAATGGCTTCGAGAGCCGTTTCATCGAGCTGGCGGGACACGTCAATGCAGGAATGCCCGAGTACGTCGTCCAGCGCATTGCGGACGCGTTGAACACGATCAAGAAGCCCATCAACGGGTCGCGGATTCATCTATTTGGTGTCGCCTACAAGAAGGATGTCGGCGACGTGCGCGAATCGCCAGCCCTGGATATCCTCGAGCTGCTGGCGCGGCGCGGTGCCCTTGTCAGCTACACCGACCCCTATGTGCCGCGGCTGACGCACCTCGGTCACGACCTCGAATCGGTGCCCTTTCACGCCGCGGTCGATTCGCCGTCCGATTGCGGCGTCGTTGTGACCGACCATTCGGTGTTCGACTACGCGCGGATCGCTGGAATGCCGCTCGTTGTCGACACGCGAAACGCGGTGAAGATATCCGCAGTGCACGTCTTCCGCATTTGAGCCACATGGCTCGGGCCATCTTCGCCCGATTCGATGCCGACCGGGTGAGCAGGATTGTCATCCTCGTCAGTGGATCCTGTGCGGTTGCCTGGGACGCGCTCTTCGGTGGATGGTCGCACTGGGGCCGAGGCCTCGCCGAACCCATCGCTCTCGTCGCAGCGCTGCTGATTTCATTCCTTCATCCGGTCGCGGGTCGCGCCATTGTCTTGTTTGCAGCCTGCACGCTCCCGTCCGTGCTGAATGCGCTGACGGGCCTGTTCGACTACCGCGTGAGCGGGGTATGGATAGCTGCCTTACTCGGCGTTGTCATTGCCGAGAGTCGATTACGACGCTGGTCACTGCCAGGCGCGTGGCGGCTGCCCCTGGCACTCGGCGGGCTCTGCGTCGCCGTCAGCTGGCCCATCGTCGTCTTGAGAGAAGTAGATTTCTGGGATCCCCTTACTCTTCAATAGACGACCTGCAGTGACCGACTGGGTTGCCCATGTTGCGTCAGCGCAGCTGGTCGGGATTCTGTGGGTCGATACGTTGTTCGGAACGTTTGAGCGTCAGGACGTGCAACGGTTCGAGCGACAAGTTGTCTGGCCGCTTGGCGCAGGTGTGCTCGCGTCGGTCGCTGTTGGCCTGTACCAAATGAGTGTCGATCCTGTCGCATTCAATGCGACCGTTTACGGTGGGACTGGCCGCGCCGCCGGCTTGATGCAGGATAGCAACGTCTTTGGCACCATTTCAGCAATGTGGATTGCGGCGCTGGTTGCGGCGGCGCTTCGCGCGGGGCGCGCGGTTCGGTGGACGGCGATTGTCGCTGCTCCTGCTGCTTTGGCGACCGTGTGGGGCTCTGGCTCACGGACGGGACTACTTGCGGCAGGATGTGCGACGCTTGCCGCCGGGTACGGAGTGTGGAAGGCACTGCCGTCGGCTCGTGCAAGGATCACGTCCGCAGCCTCAGGCGCCGTTATCGCTGCGATGATGTTTGTCTTCATCACGTGCAGCTCGGGAACAAGTGGGCCGGTCGACCGGGTTCAGCTTGCGCTGGAAAGAAGTTGGGGCGTCGACCAGTCGCTCATCAAGTACCTGTGGGAGCGCGGTGGCCATGGCCTCGCTGCTATCCAGATGATTCGAGAGCATCCCTGGGTCGGTGTAGGTGTCGGGGCATTTCATTCGCTGGTGTCTCAGTTTTCGGTTGCGTTAGGCCCGGCAATGACTGTCGGCCCCGATAACGCGCAGAACTGGTTCCGTCACCAGCTCGCCGAGCTTGGTATCCTGGGCGGTCTCGGTTGGGTGGTCTTTGCCGCGATTCTCGCCATCACGCTCGTGCGTTCGTGGCAGGGCAAAGATAAAGATGTGCGCGCGGTGGTAGTTGCTGGCGCGATCGTGGGCCTGGGTATGGCGTCGCTTTTCGGCATGCCTACCCAGCACGTCGCCACGCTTGCAACCCTCTGGACGTTCGTGTTTTGGCACCACCGGCTCCGCGCGATGCCGGACGCAGCCACCGGATGGCACCCGCTCGGCTGGCACTGGGCAGTTGTTGCGGCCATCGGGGTCGTGTTCGCAGTCGGAACACTCGAGACAGCACGAACTGATCTGCGGATGCCCGCCCGCGCGGTACGTTTCAGTCGGCCTTATGCGCTTGGGTTTTTCGAACCTGTCGAATCGAGTTCGACCCGATTTCGTTGGACTGGACGTAGGGCGGTGGATGTGTTCCAGACGCGTGAACCGTATCTGAAACTGACATTCTGGGCGGAGCATCCGGATCTGGCGACGGAGCCGGTGCGGGTGCGAATTTGGAGAGGAGATGAGCGCATTGGTAACGTCACTCTCTCGACTCCCTCTCGCGTCACGTGGTATGTGCGGACACCTACCGACACGGAATGGATGATGCTGGAAGTCGAGATAAGCCGCACGTGGCCGCTCACCACGGCCGGCGCTGATCAATCTAAGGAGGTTGGTCTCGTTATAGCCGACTGGGAATTCGTGGAGCACCCGGCGAGCGACTTTCCGGTCGTAAACTGAGCGCTGTTCCGAGCAGCCAGACAGATGGGACTAGACCAGTCGTCCTGGACGAGAAACCGAAGACCGGCCCGTCTTGATCGGGCCTCGCGCGATCGCATTTGGCAACGCCTTCGTATTGACGCGAATGTCGTCGTCTGAGCGGGCGCGATCGTCGTTTCTGACGTGCCGGAGAACGTAGTCATCGTTAGTGTGCCAGCTCGGATTCTGCGCGCGTGCACGCCGGAGGACAACGAGTGTGCCCAGAGGATCAGGCTTTATCGTCGGGCGAATCGATGGCTCGCGACGTCAAGCCGAAAGCGAATTACGACGAGATCCGCCGCAGTACCGTCGAGCGCTCGCCGCTCATCGTCGACGCGCTCGGCGGCCGGTACGGCGATCACATCTTCCGCTTGTAGGGCCAGCCGTATGGCGAAGGTCCTGATCACCACTGTCCCCTTTGGCGAGCGCAACCGTGCCCCGATCACGCTGCTCGAGGAGGCTAAGGTCGAGTTCGTCATCAACCCGATCGGCCACCGGCTCACCGAAGAGGAATTGACCGATCTCATCGGCGATGTCGATATTCTCATCGCCGGCACCGAGCCGATTACCGAGCGTGTCCTGGTGGCTGCGCCGCGCCTTCGCCTGATCTCACGCGTGGGAATCGGACTCGACAACGTCGATCTGCTCGCGGCCCGTACCCGTGGAATCGCTGTCGCTTATACGCCTGACGCGCCGTCGCCCGCCGTGGCGGAAATGACGGTCGGCCTCATGCTCACCCTCGTCCGAGGCATTCACCAGGCCAACGCTCGAGCGCACCGCGGTAGCTGGCACCGCATCATGGGACGCCGCCTGGCGGAGCTGACTGTAGGCATCATCGGCGTCGGCCGGATTGGGCGCCGGGTCGCCGCGCTGGTCGCGCCGTTCGGTGGCCGGATCCTAGCCAACGATCTCGACCCGGATCCGTCCATCTCCGTGGTCGAATGGGTGGACAAGACGACCATCGTGCGCCACGCCGACCTCGTCACGCTGCACGTGCCGTTGACGATCCACACGCTCGCTCTCATCGGGTCGGCTGAGATCGAGCAGATGAAGCAGGATGCATATGTGGTGAACACCTCCAGAGGCGGCGTCGTCGACGAGAGCGCGCTGGCAGCCGCCCTGCGCGCCGGGCGCCTTGCCGGGGCCGCTATCGACGTCTTTCGTATCGAGCCCTACGCGGGCGAACTGTGCGGACTGGAGAACTGCGTTCTGACGTGTCACATGGCATCGATGTCGGAAGACTGCCGGTTTCGGATGGAGCACGAAGCGGTGACCAACGCGCTGAGCTTCTTGAATGGTCACACGCTCAAATGGCTCGTGCCCGAGTCGGAGTACGCCCTGCGGGCGGCTTTGCAGCAGGCGGGGCGGTGATTTAGCGCATCGCGGTTTTGGTCCTCCAGCGTCCCACACCTCCAGTTTCCAGTTATACCTGTGTGAAGAATCGGGCAAGATCGATCGATTTTTGCTTGACCGGGCCCATCTGGGCTGATTAGGATGCAGGCGTTCATTTCGTGAACGGTCCCCACCCCGGCACGTGAAACAGCATCGCCCGGTCTGTAAGTGACAGGCACGAAGTGTCTTCCGACCACGACCGCTACACCCACCAAATCCTGACGACGATCGGGCAGGGACGCCCCATTACGCAGCGCGCCCTCGCGCGCGAATTGGGCGTGGCCCTCGGCCTGACCAATCTGCTCGTCCGTCGGATCGTCAAGAAGGGCTGGGTCAAGGTGACCCACGTTCAAGCGAATCGCGTCGCTTACCTTCTCACGCCGGCCGGCATCGCGGAAAAAGTCCACCTGACCCGGGCGTATTTCGACAACACGATTCACCTGTATACGGAGACCAGAAGCCGGATCAAGGACAGCCTCCAACGGCTTTCGCTTGAGTGGCCTCCGGAAGCGCCAAGTGCGGGCGAAAAACGTATCGTCTTCTACGGCGCCGGCGAAGTCGCGGAAATTGGTTATGTCACGCTGCAGGAAACCGACTTGAAGCTGGTGGGTGTGGTCGACGATCGGCCGCGGCAATTATTTTTCGGCATGCCAGTCCACCGCCCTGAAACGCTCCAGGCCGGCCGCCTCAATGGCGAAGTGTTCGACCGCGTCGTCGTGATGTCGTTCGGAAAAGCTGAACATATCTGCACCCGTCTCGAATCGAATAGCTTTCCGAGCGAACAGGTGTACGTGCTGTGAGTCCGGACGTCTACCGGAAGCGGAACAGTTTTGTTGATCTGGTCCAGCGAGCGCCGTTGGCCGGCGTGCTCGACAAGATTGATGATCTGCGCACGCGCCTCGACGGACTCGGCCTGCCGCCTGAACGAAAGGCGGTGGTGTATGCGGCGTGCGGCGACCTGCTCGAGCCGGACGATCAGGTTTCGGCGACCCAGTTCAGGTTCGAGCCTTATGTCGTCCATGAGATCAGCCGCCTGGCGGATCAGGAACTGCCTCGATATCTGTACTACCGCTATCGCTATGAAATGAACCCAGAGCGGAAGGTTCTCGACGAGTTCCCGCCGTGTCTTCAGGTCGAGCCGACGTCGATCTGCAACTACCGCTGCGTCTTCTGTTATCAGACCGATTCGCAGTTTACGAGCAAGCAGAGCGGCCAGATGGGACTCATGTCGCTCGATCGGTTCAAGGCGGTGATCGATCAAGCCGCGGGCAACTGTGAGGCGATCACAATGGCCTCACGAGGCGAGCCGATGATGCACCGCGACATCGCCAAGATGCTGGCGTACGCGAGCGGGAAGTTTCTGGCCCTGAAGATCAATACCAATGCCTGGTACTTGGATGACGCCAACTGTCACGCCATCCTGCAAGCCGACGTCAATACTCTGGTGTTCTCGGCCGATGCGGCATCGGAACCGGCCTATAGCCAGCTGCGAGTGAATGGACGCCTCGACCGTGTGCTCGACAACGTCAAGCGGTTCAGAGACATTCGTGCCAAGCAGTACCCGCGGGCGCGGGTCATCACGAGAGTCTCCGGTGTGAGCGTACCCAACACTCCGAATCTCGACGAGATGGAAGCTGTCTGGGGGGAATTGGTGGACCAGGTGGCATTCGTCGCGTACAACCGCTGGGAAAACACCTATCAGCGGCCAGTCAACGACATTACGACCGCCTGTTCAGACCTCTGGCGCCGCATGTTCATCTGGTGGGATGGCACCGCCAACCCGTGCGACGTCGATTACCGTTCGACACTGGCGGTTGGCAAGGCGCCGGAAGCTTCCGTTGGCGATCTCTGGCGCTCGGTAAAGTATGCGGAACTGCGCGAGCGACATTTGTCGGGCCGGCGATCCGACTGCTCACCGTGCAACCGCTGCACGCTCATCTAGCAGCAGGATGATCTGCGCTCTTCTCATAGGCCGTGAAGGCAGCTCGGGGTTCCCCGGCAAGAACACTCTGCCGGTTCTCGGCCGTCCGCTGATGGTCTATCCGTTGCTGGCCGCTCGGGCCTGTCGCAGCGTCGATCGCGTATATATCTCGACAGACTCCGCACGGATCAGGGACATCGGGCGCTCGCACGGCGCGCGAATCATCGACCGGCCTGCGCGCCTCGCCACAAAGGAGGCGCTCGGCGAGGACGTCTTCGTTCATGGCTACGAAACCATTCGAGACGAGCTCGCGGCCGGGGTGCAGTCGATTGAGCTGATGCTGCTTCTCTTCTGCAACGCCGCGACTATCACCGCGGAGACGCTCGAAGAGGGCATCGACCTGCTTTGCCACATGCCAGAGGCCGACTCCGCGGTCACCGTCTCGGTCTACAACATGTGGAGCCCGATCAGGGCACGCAAGGTGGATGCTAATGGTTACCTGCAGCCATTTGTCCCGTTTCAGCTTTTCGGCGATCGGGCCATGCTCAACTGCGACCGTGATTCGCAGGGTGATGTCTTCTTTGCCGATATGAGTGCGTCTATCGTCAGGCCACGGTGCCTCGAATCGCTTTAGACGGGCCTCCTTCCGCAGAAGTGGATGGGTCAGAAAATCCTGCCGGTGAAGCAGTGGGGAGGCCTGGACGTTGACTACGAGTGGCAGATCCCGCAGGTGGAATTCTGGCTACAGGCCCACGGATTCAGCGAACAACGCACTCCCTATGACGAGGTGCCCCTGCGAGCGTCGCGTGGTGGGGCCGATGCTCGCTGATCTCAAAGGCCGGCGCGTTCTCGTCACCGGAGCCAGCGGCGGTATAGGGTCGGCAATCGCCCGCTTGTTCGCCGAGTACGGCGCCACGCTCGGTCTTCATTATCGATCGCAGCAGCTTCAGGTCCAGGCGCTTCGCGATGAGATGCGTGCCGGGGGTGTCGAGGCCGAGTGTTTCGCGGCCGACCTCGTCGAACCGGAAGCCTGTCGCTGCCTCGTACGATTGTTCATTGCCCGCTTTGGCGGACTGGACGTGCTCGTTAACAACGCAGGCGCCGTGATTGGAGCCGATCATTTCTCGGCGCTCGACCAGAATTCCTGGGATCAGACATTCGCCCTCAACGTCCGCGCCCCTTTTTTCCTCGCGCGACAAGCGATGGCGGCGATGACGGCCGGGGGCGGCGGCAAGATCATCAACATCAGTTCTGTGGCGGCGAAATACGGCGGCTCCGCACACACGATCCACTATGGCGCCGCGAAGGCCGCCCTTGAAGCGATCACCGTCGGGCTGTCGCGCTTCGGCGCGCCCTACCAGATTCTGGTGAACACCGTTCGAGTCGGGTTCATCGACACGCCCTTTCACGGCGGCCTCGGCAGGGAGAATCTGGAAGAACAGATCAACCTGATCCCGCTTAAGCGGGCGGGCCGGCCAGCCGACGTCGCCCGCATCACGGCGTTCCTGGCGTCAGAAGCGGGCGACTTCATTACCGGTCAGACAATTTCCGTGAGCGGAGGCGACTAAATGAAAGCCGTCGTTCTGGGTGGCGCCGGTTTCCTGGGCAGCCATGTCGCTGACGCGCTCTCGGCCCGCGGGTACGAGGTCGTCATCTTCGAGTGGGTGCCGTCGCCGTATGCCACGGCCGATCAGAAGGTGGTTCTCGGCGACATCTGCGACGAGCGAGCGGTGCAAGACGTCGTCGCCGGAGCGGACTACATCTATCACTTTGCCGGGTTCGCCGATCTCGACGATGCGTCGAGCAAGCCGCTCGAGACGATCAAACAGAATATTCTTGGCACGGCGGTCGTGCTCGAGGCAGCGGCTCGGGCAAAGATCAGTCGTTTCGTGTACGCAAGCACGGTCTACGTCTACAGCACGCTTGGCGGGTTCTATCGCTGTAGCAAACAAGCCGCGGAGCTGTACGTCGAGGAGTATCAGCGGCGCGGCGCGCTCGATTTCACCATCCTTCGGTATGGAACGCTTTATGGCCCGCGCGCCGACAACCGCAACAGCGTGTGGCGGTACCTTCATCTGGCTCTGACGGAACGTCGGATTGTCTTTCCCGGCAAGGGAGACGAAATCCGCGAGTACGTCCATGCGCGCGATGCCGCGCTCCTGAGCGTGGACATTCTGGCTCCGGAGTTCCGCAACCAGCATGTGATCATCACGGGCCATCACCAGACGAGTGCGCGAGACATGCTCAACATGATCGGCGAGATTCTCAACAACGGCGTGAGCATCGAGTGTGACGGCGGCGGGGGCGGAGCCCACTACACGCAGACCCCTTATTCGTTCCTGCCGAGAATCGGCAACAAGCTTGTGAGCAACCGCTACGTCGACATGGGGCAGGGGCTCCTCGAGTGTCTGCACGAAATGTCCGAGCAGCAGCCGGAAAAGTAGATTGCCGATTCGCGCCATCGCATTCGACTTCGACGGTGTGCTGGTGGAATCTCTCGACGTCAAGAGCCGCGCGTTCGCGCGACTATTTGCGTCCGAAGAGCCTTCCGTCGTCGACCAGATCATCGCGTATCACGAGAGGCACCTCGGCATTTCGCGGTTCGAGAAGTTCAGGGCCATCTACCGCGACATCCTTCGGCGTTCCTTGACCGGGAACGACTTTAACCGTCTGTGCGAACGGTTTGCATCGCTCGTGGTCGACGACGTCGTCGCCGCGCCGTGGGTCGAGGGAGCCGTTGAGTTTCTTCACCGTCACCGGAACCGATGGCAGTTCTTCATCGTGTCGGGGACGCCTGAAGACGAGCTGAGACGAATCGTCGAGTGGCGTTCGATGGCCACGATGTTCCGGGATGTCCTTGGCGCACCGAGGACAAAGGATGCCCTGCTGCGCCAGGTGCTCGAGAAGCACCGGCTCAGCCAGGAGGAGCTCGTCTTCGTCGGCGATGCGGAGGCCGACTGGCACGCGGCGCGCAACGCAGGCGTGCGGTTTGTCTGGCGCCAGGCCCGCGCTGGCTCGCCTGACGGCTTCACGGGACCAGCGATTCCTGATCTGCGCGAACTGGAGCGGTGTTGTGAATCCCTTATTGCCGGCTCAATTGAGTGACGGCCGATGACTGAAAGCACCGAGATGACACATGCCATTGACTGGGCTCAGACGTCGATTCTGGTAACGGGGGGCAGCGGCTCGTTTGGACGAGCGTTCACCGAGCACGCCTTGCGGAACCTGAATCCCCGCAAGGTGGTGATCTTCAGCCGCGACGAGCTCAAGCAGTTTCAGATGCGACAGGATTATCCGGTCGAGACCTAACCGCACGTCCGATTCTTCATCGGCGATGTGCGCGACCGCGATCGGCTCTATCGCGCGCTTGAGGGCATCGACCTCGTCGTACACACTGCCGCGTTGAAGCAGGTTCCGACGGCCGAGTACAACCCACTCGAAGCAATCAGGACCAATATCCTCGGGGCGGCGAACCTAATCGACGCGGCCATTGATCGGAATGTGAAGCGCGTTCTCGCGCTCAGCACCGACAAGGCCGCCAACCCGGCGAATCTTTATGGGGCCACGAAGCTCTGTTCCGACAAGCTGTTCGTTGTAGCCAACACGTATTCCGGCTTCCATCGGACCCTGTTCAGCGTCGTTCGGTACGGCAACGTTGTCGGAAGCCGGGGGAGCGTGATCCCCTATTTCCTCGCGCAGCGGCAGACTGGCACCATCACGATCACCCATCCGAAGATGACACGGTTTCTGATCACCCTCAGCCAAGCGGTCGAATTCGTGCTCCGCTGCACCGAGGACATGCTGGGCGGCGAGATTTTTCTGCCGAAGATCCCGAGCGTGCACATCACGGATCTGGCCCGGGTGGTGGCGCCCGAGTGCCAGCAGCGCGTGATCGGCATTCGTCCCGGAGAAAAGCTGCACGAGGTGATGGTCCCCGAGGACGACGCGCACCTGACGCTCGACTTCGACAATCACTTCGTCATTCAGCCGAGTCACTCGTTCTGGAACCAGAAGAACTACACGGACGGCCGCGGCGGGAAATTGTGCCCAGATGGTTTCCGGTACGGCAGCGACAACAACGTCCAGTGGCTGACCGACAATGAAATCAGGCAACTGGTGGCGCTGGTGGAAGCCAAGCCGCTGGAGCCCATGCCGATCCCGGAGGAACCGACGTTTGTGGTGGGCGGATGAGCCAGATCAGGGCGCGTGAGCTGGCGCTGGCTGAGCTCGCAGTTCACGGGGGCCGGCCAGTGCGCACGCGCCTGCTCTCGTACGGGCATCAGGTCGTCGATCAGACCGATGTCGACGCGGTTGTGCAGGTTCTCACTTCCAACTGGCTCACGACAGGGCCGACAGTGCCCCGGTTTGAGCGTGCGTTCGCCGATTTCGTCGGCGCGCGGCACGCTGTGGCACTGAGCAGCGGCACGGCGGCGCTCCACGCGGCGAGCTTTGCCGCCGGCGTCGCACCGGGCGCCGAAGCGATCGTCCCCGCGCTGACGTTCGTAGCGAGCGCCAACTGCATTCTCTATCAAGGCGGACACGTCGTTTTCGCAGACGTCCGGTCTGACACCCTGGCGATCGATCCGGCGGACGTGTGCGCAAAGGTGACGCCCCGCACACGGGCGATTCTCGCCGTCGACTACGGAGGACAGCCGGCCGACCTGTCTGAACTGCAGAATCTCGCGCGTGAACACAGACTCTTACTTATCGAGGACGCCTCTCACGCGGTGGGCGCTGCCTATCGAGACCGCCGCGTTGGTTCGGTCGCAGACCTCACGACCTTCAGCCTTCATCCCGTCAAGCAGATGACGACGGGCGAGGGCGGGATCGTCACGACGGACGACGACGAGCTGGCGAACCGGGTGCGGACGTTCCGCAACCACGGCATCGCGAGCGACGCTCGCGAGCGAGAGGCGATCGGCGCGTGGTACTACGAGATGGTGGCGCTCGGTCACAACTATCGACTGACCGATTTTCAATGTGCCCTCGGGCTCTCGCAGCTCGACCGACTGCCCGCGTGGCTCATCAGACGCGAGGAAATCGCGCGACGCTATCTGGAGGCGTTCAGTGCGCTTCCCCGCATCGTGCCCCTCGCGATTCTTCCCGATCGGCGCTCGGCCTGGCATTTGTTCGTTGTGCGCCTGGAGCGGGGACGGTTCTACGCGTCGCGCGGCGAGCTGTTCGCGGCGTTGCGCACAGAAAACATCGGCGTGAACGTGCATTACATCCCCGTTCCCTGGCATCCGTACTATCAGTCGCTTGGATATCGAAAGGGCTGCTGGCCGGTTGCTGAGAAGGCCTACGAACAGATCGTGACGCTGCCGCTGTGGGCGGGCATGACAGACGCCGATGTCGACAATGTGATCGCAGCCGTCACCAAGGTGCACACGGCGTATGCGGCCTGAGCTGGTACCGCCGGGAGTGCCGGTACTGATCGTTCGTGCGGACGCCGGAGGCGTCACGGGCAGCGGCCACATCGTCCGCTCGGTGGCCCTCGCCGAAGCGTGGGAAGCGGCAGGCGGCAAGGCTATCGTGGGAACGAACGCCCGGCCAGAAGCCATTCCGGCCTCCGTTCGCGATAGCGGGATCAGTCTGGTTCCTGTACCCGCCTCACATCCGGATCCTGCCGACGCCGCCTTCGTGGAGCAACTGATTCGCCTGCGTCGCGCCGCGTGGGTCTGCTGCGACGGGCATCACTTCGACACGGCTTATACGCGCCAGATGTCTGCGGCGGGCGCTCGCGTGCTCGTGCTCGATGACATCGCCAGCGCACCGGCGTACGACGCCGACGTGATCTTGAACCAGAATATGTTTTCCGAGCGCTTCTCGTACTCTTGCGTCCGCCCGACGCGCATGCTCCTCGGGCCGCGCTATGCGCTGCTCCGTGCCGAGTTCACGCGCTGGCGGCCGGCCGCCCGATTGCGAACAAGCTCGGTGGAGCGCGTGCTGGTGACGATGGGAGGGACCGATCCCTACGACCAGGCCGTGGGCGTCGTGCGAGCGCTCGGGTCGATCGGCCGAGCGCTCAACGTGAAAGTCGTGATCGGCAGGGACAACGGTCAGCGTTCGCGGGTCGAAGCAGAAGCCCGCGGCGCAGGTCTCGGGGCGGTTGAGTTCGTCGCCAACCCTATGAGCACGGCGCCGCACTTCGCCTGGGGGGATCTCGCCATTTCCGCCGGGGGCAGCACGTGCTACGAGCTCGGTTGTCTCGGCGTTCCCGCGCTCCTCATCACGATGTCGAGCAACCAGGCCGGCCTCACCGCGGGGCTCGCCGAGGCTGGAGCCGCAATACACCTTGGGTGGCGCGAGCAGGTGACCGAGAAAGTCATTGCGGGGGCCGTGTCAACGCTCTGCGATGACTCGGCGCGACGCGCGGAACTCAGTCGGTCCGGCCGCCAGCTCGTCGATGGCCAGGGCGCGCCACGGGTCGTCCGGGTGCTGCGCGGTGAAGCTGAGGACGAAGCCTTCGACGTCTCGGACGCGCGATGAAATACGTCTACATGGTGAACAGCCGATTGGGCCTCGACGTCGCCCGATGGCTCGCGTCGCACGCCTTTCAGCCGGTCGCGCTGATCGTGCATCCGCCGACTCGCTCGAGCTATCGCGACGAGATTGTCGCGGCGTTCGGCCTTCCTGCCGATCGCGTCTTCGATGGATCTTCTTTTCAGGATTCAGGCCCTCGAGCGCGTCTGGCGTCTCTAGAACCTGATCTTGGGCTATCGGTGCTGTTTGATTACCTGCTCTCGCCAGAGACGCTGGCGATGTTTCCACAGGGTTGTCTGAACCTGCATCCGGCGCTCCTGCCGCACAACCGCGGTCAGTACCCGAACGTCTGGAGCATCGTTGAAGGAACGCCTGCGGGTGTCACGCTGCATTACATCGATGCCGGCATCGACACGGGCGACATCGGCGCGCAGCGAGAAATTCCGATAGCGGCGACCAACACAGGCGAAACGCTGTACCGCAAACTGGAGCGCGCGGGGTTTGATCTGTCTTGCGACAACTGGCCTCGCATCGTCAGCGGAAAAGTGACGCGTCTGCCTCAACGTCGAGACGCCGGGACGTCCCACCGGACACGGGACGTCGACGCGATCGATTGCATCGATCTCGACCGTCTCTATACTGCGCGCGACCTCATTAACATCTTGCGGGCCCGTACTTTTCCGCCGTATCGCGGAGCCTATTTCAAGGACGGCGGCAAGAAAGTCTATCTCCGACTGAGCCTCGAGTTGGAACGGTGAGCGCGAAGATCAGCCGGTCGCCGCGAGCGACATCCGTACTGGTAACTGCCGCCGGGGGCAGTGGCAGCATCGAGATCATCAAATCGCTCCGCGCCAGGAACTATCGCGTGCTCGCCACCGACTGTTCGGAGTACGCGGCCGGGTTCGCCTTCGCCGATCGCGGGTGGGTTGTCCCGCCAGCGGTCGATCCCGAGTTTGTGACGGCGATTGGACACGTCATCGACCAGTCGCGTCCCGACTTCGTAGCCCCGTTCGTGGATGAGGAAATCCCGGTTCTTCTCGCCATGAGCGCCAGCCGAACGCCGTCCTTCCGCGTGGTGGCCCCGACACCCGAATTTTGCGCGCTGGCGCTGGACAAATGGCTGACCTTCGCGGCCTTGAGCGGGGCGGCCATTCCGACGCCTCGGACCTGTCTTGCCAGCGATCCGGAAGGCATGCGGTGGCCGGCGGTGCTCAAGCCCCGGGACGGACGAGGAGGACGTGAAGTCGCCTACCTCGATTCAGTCGATGCCTTGCGGACACACCTGGCGCAAACGCGAAGGTCGCCGGATGCATTCGTGCTTCAAGAGCAGATTCTTGGTACGGAGTTCACCGTGAGCGCTGTGGTGGGTCTCGGCGGTCCGATGCTGGGGGTCGTGTCGAAGGAAGTGATCACCAAGAAGGGGATCACGCTCGTCGGCGTTACCAGGAAAGCGCCTGCGATCGACAGGCTGTGCCACGACATCCAGGACAGGCTGCACGCCAGCGGACCATTCAACGTGCAGCTGATCGTCGACGAAGCGAAAGGCCCACAGGTCATCGAAATCAACCCGCGCTACTCGACAACCGTCGCCCTGACGATCGCTGCTGGCGTCGATGAGGTCGACGTCGTGATCCAGCACGCGCTGGGCCGGAGCGTGGGACCGCTCGCGTACACCCCGGATCTGCTAATGGTCCGGCACCATGCTCAGGTGTACGTTCCCGAGCAGGAGTGGCTCTCGCGGATCGCCGAACGGGTCGCCAGCGCGTGAAATCAATCGACATCGGCGGTCGACCGGTGGGGCAGGGGCATCCGTGCTTCGTCATCGCAGAGCCTGGCTCGAACCACAACGGAAGCCTCGAAACGGCGCTCAAGCTTATAGACGTGGCTGCGGACGCAGGCGCCGATGCGGTGAAATTCCAGACCTTCAGGGCGGAAGAGCACTATGCGAAAAGGACGCCGCAGTTTTCATATTTGAAGGACCTGGTCCCGGACATCTCGACGTTCGATTTGATCATGCAGAACGAGATGCCGCGAGAATGGCATTCGGTCCTGCGTGAACATGCCGTTGCGCGCGGTCTGCAGTTCCTCTCGACGCCGTCGGACCGCTCGGCTGTAGACGATCTGGTCGACGTCCACGGGATGGCCGCCGTAAAGGTCGCCTCCTTCGAAGCCGTCGATCTGCCGTTCATCGAGTACTGTGCGTGCAAAGGGCGGCCGATGCTGGTTGCGACTGGCATGTGCTCGCTCGGCGACATCGAGGACGTGCTGGATACGATCGAAAGGGCCGGGAACGATCGAGTGATCCTTCTTCACTGCATTTCTCTGTATCTGACGCAGCCGGAGCAGGTGAATCTGCGGGCCATGCAGACGATGGCGGTGGCTTTCGACAGGCCTGTCGGTCTCTCCGATCACACGATGGGCATCGAGGTTCCGCTCGCCGCTGTGGCGCTCGGCGCTTGCGTGATCGAGAAGCACTACACAATCGATCGTAGACTGCCGGGTCCGGACCATCCCTTCGCCTTGGAGCCCGCCGAGCTGAAAGCCATGGTGGACGGCATCCGAAAGGTCGAGCGCGCGATCGGCTCGCCCCTCAAGCGATCGCTGCGGGAAGAAGCCGAGATGGCGCGACTCGGTCGCCGCAGCATCGTGGCGCGCGTCGTGATTCCAGCCGGCACCATCATCGCCCCCGAGATGCTGACGACCAAGCGGCCTGGATACGGGATCCGGCCGAAGTTCCTACGAGAGGTGATCGGCCGTGTCGCACGCCAGGCGATCCAGGCCGACGACGTTGTGACCTGGAGGATGTTGTGAGCCGGGTGCTGGTCACAGGCGGCAGCGGCTTTCTCGGCAGAGTGCTGGTTCCTGTGCTCGGTGGATCTGGTCATGCGGTGACGGTGGCGTCGCGGACGCCGTAGCCGGTGAGCCCGGTGAGCAATGCGCCCGCCGTGGAAACCCTGGCGGTGGACCTTGCCGATCCGAGCGCGGTGCGCGCTGCGCTGAGCGTGTGGCGCTGGGACACGGTGGTGAATCTGGCAGGCCCTGTGGTCAAGCCCGGGACGGTCTGGAGGCAGAGCTTTGAGGCGATGTCGCGGCATCTGAATATCGCCGGGAATCTTTGCGCGGCCATTCCAGCCGGTTGGGATGGGCGGCTGGTTCACGTCTCCTCGATGACCGTGTACGGCATGCCCGCGCGTTTGCCTGTCTGGGAGACGGATCGCCGGATGCCGATCGATCTGTACGGTGCGGCTAAGTGCTTCACGGAGGACCTCGTCGCGTCCCATGCTGGCGAATCGGCCGTCGATGTCTGGATGCTGCGGTTGCCGGGTCTGTTTTCCGAGCAGCGCACCGACGGCGCGCTGTATCACTTCGCGCGCGCAGCCATCGAAAGACGGCCGTTGCGGATCTCGGCGGCCTCACCGGTTCCGTGGGAAGTGCTGCACGTTGCGGATGCGGCTGCGGCGATCGACCATGCGCTCACTTCGGACGCGCGTGGCGCTGGGGCCGTCAACGTCGGATACGGCATGCCGATGAGTTTGAACACGATTGCTGAATACATCGCGGCGAAGTTCGGCAGATCGCCGGACATCGAGACAGTGCCGGGCGTCGAGCATCCGCTGTTTTGCCTCGATATCACGAAGGCCTGCGATCTGATCGATTGGCCGCCCGCGACACTGCATCAGCGGCTCGATGAGTTCGGAGGACGGATCCGAGCGATAGCTGTGGCAGGGGCGGCCGCGCACTGATGAAAGCCATGAACGAACGTGTTCGGGCCGCCGTCGCCGCGACCAGCTCTGCGGGTGCAGCGCTCCTGGCACTGCGTGGCACGCCCACCTCGGGCATCGAGGCCGGCCGCGGGCAGCTGAAGACGCCGGTCGATCGCGCTGCGGAGGGCTGGGTGCTCGGCTATCTTCGCACGCAGTTTGCCGAGGACGTCTTTCTCTCCAAGGAGTCGTTTGAGGACGCTTCGTCGGCGTGGACCCCCTCCGACGCGTTCTGGACCGTCGATGCTCTCGATGGTACCCGCAGTTACGTGGAGGGGTTCGACGGGTTTTGCGTCCAGGTGGCGTTCGTCGCTCATGGTGATGTCGCCATCGCGGTGATTCATGAGCCGGTGGCGCGGCGCACTTTCTGGGCGGTGAAGGGGCAGGGCGCGTACGTCAACGGCGCCGGAAGCTACCGGCGGCTGACACTCTCGAAGATTGGTGCCTGGCCCGCAAACCCGCGCTTCGTCGACAGCCGTCTGCCGGAAGGACTCGTTGGAGCGCTCTTCACCGGGACCGGCGGGCGGCTTGTCGAGTGTGGAAGTTTCGGGTTGAAGTTCTGCCGAGTCGCCGGCGGCAGCGCGGATGTTTTTGCGAAGAACGTGACGACGGCACTGTGGGATGCCGCACCAGGCTGCCTCATCGTTCAGGAAGCCGGCGGCATCGTCGGCCGTTGGGACGGCACGCCGATCCGCTTTGCGAGCTCCGAGGTGTATTTCGACGACCTGCTCGTCGCGCCTGCAGGCTTATTCGAGCTGGCATCCGGCGAGCTCATGTCACAATCGTCGGCGAGGCGCTGAGGCCGATGAGCATTCTCGTTGTTGCCGCCCATCCCGACGATGAAGTGCTCGGGTGTGGGGGAACGGTGGCCAAGCTCGGTGCGAGCACACCCCTTCACATCGCGATTCTGGGCGAAGGCATCAGTTCACGGCACGCTCGGCGGGAAGACGCCGACCCGGCGGAGGTCGAGAAGTTGAAAAACGACGGCCGCGCCGTCGCACGCCTGCTGGCGGCGCGCGACGTGACGTTCGCCGGCCTCCCTGACAACCGGTTCGATAGTCTTGCATTGCTGGACGTGGTGAAAGTCGTGGAGTCGCTGGTGGCGCGGTACCGGCCGGAGGTCATCTACACGCATCATCCCGGCGATCTCAACATCGACCACCTGGTGACGTTTCGTGCGGTGCTCACGGCGACGAGGCCGGCGGGCGACTGTCCTGTCCGCGACATTTACGCGTTCGAGGTCGCCTCCTCGACGGAGTGGGCCTTTCGGCAGTTGCAACCGCCGTTTCAGCCGAACGTCTTCGTCGACATTGCGGCCACGATTGAGAAGAAGGTGGCCGCGATGGCCGCTTACGAAAGCGAGGCGCGGGAGTTTCCGCACCCGCGTTCGGGCAAGGCGTTGCGCGTGCAGGCGCGCCACTGGGGATCGGTGGTCGGGCTCCAGTATGCCGAGCCGTTTCAGTTGATCCGGAGCGTCCGCGCATGATCGACCGAGCTGTCGTCGTCGGGTGCGGATCAATCGGCCAGCGACACATCAGAAACCTCCGCGCTCTCGGCGTTGGTGAAGTTCGGGAGAGGTGGACCCCATCCTTCGGACAGGTATTCGTCACAGCTAAGGTGGAATCCGGGTTCATGATTCAAGCTGCGTTTGGCTGGCCGGAGGTGGGGCGGAGCCCCAGGCTCGGTCAGCTTCGCCGCGAGTGTACGCCTCTTCTGGCGTCCGACCGTTGAGCGATGAGTGGGGCCGGCACCGGTTGTAGAAGTCCATCCACCCGCCGATGCCGGTCCGGGCCTCAGAGCCAGTGGTGAACTCGGACAGGTAGACGCACTCGTACTTGAGCGATCGCCACAGGCGCTCGATAAACACGCTGTCCATCCAGCGGCCCTTACCGTCCATCGAGATGCGAATGCCGGCCTCCTTGAGCACGTCGGTGAAGTCGCCGCTGGTGAATTGACTCCCCTGGTCGCTATTGAAGATCTCGGGAGGACCAGAGCCCTTGAGCGCCTCTCGCAAGGCCGCGACGCAGAAGCTCGCCCCGAGCGTGTTGGACAGGCGCCAGGCCAGCACCGTGCGGTTCGCCCAGTCCATCACCGCGACCAGGTACAGAAAGCCCCGCTGCAGTGGGATGTAGGTGACATCCGTGCACCACACGTGATTCGGCCGTGTGATCGGCAGGTCGCGCAGCAGGTAGGGAGAGATCCTGTGTCCCGGGTGCGGCTGAGACGTCCGTGGGCGCTGGAAGACCGCGCGCAACCCCAGCACCCGGAGCAGGCGGCGCACCCGTTTACGAGAGACCGCGTCGCCCTGCCGGCGGAGCCAGCGTTGCATCTGCCGCGAGCCGTAGAACGGCGTCTCCAAAAACTGCGTGTCAATCGACCGCATCAGGCGCAGATTCAACGGACTCTCGCCCGTGCCCTCGTAGTAGAACGACGAGCGGGCAATTGACACGAAGCGACACTGCCGCACGAGACTGAGCCGTCTGTGGGTGGGATCAACCATCCCGACTCTTCGGCCGTGGCTCAACGACCGAAGGCCTTGGATAAAAAATCCCGCTCAATGACGAGCTCGCCAATCTTCGCCCGCAGTTGCTGGATTTCAGCCTCCCGAGAGGCCTCTTGCCGCTCGGGATTCCCCGATAAACTGGGCCAGCACCTGCTGCCGAGCCTTCGTCTTCCAGTTGGCAATCAGGTTTGGATGGACACCGTAGCGGGCCGCCAGCTCCGCCATCGGTGCTTCCTCGCGCAGGGCCTCCAACGCGACTTTCGCCTTCAGTTCAGCAGGATAACTCCGTCTCTTCCGTGGCATGCCAGACTCCTTCTCCTGGGTCTGGATCCCACCTTAGCAAGCTGTCCGAATTTCGGGGTCCACCTCTGTCGTGCACGTGCCAGTCGCGTCCCACCAGGTGTAGTTGTGATCGAAGCCGGCGCCGAGATTCACCCGATACTGGTTCACGAGCGCAGCATGATCGAACTGGACCCCGGTATCGATGTTCTCCACCACAATGCCCTGGCCCGTGAAGCCCTTCGCCCAGGCCTCAGGGGCACGTACTTTCGCGAGATTCCATTCGACATTCTGGACAGCCGCCTCAGGGGTGCCGGGAACCGGTTCTAATGAGCGAACACCGGTGGACATTTCTAACGAGCCTTGACATGGCGCTCGAAAAATCTTGCTTTCGGTCAGAGACGATGGCGTCGTCGTCTGGAGAGGTCTGGGAAAGACGATGTCCACATGCTGGCCAGCGATGTGCCGGTGCCGCTTTGCGAGCGGCTGGGCGCGGAGGGAATAAGGGGACTGCTCGAAGTTCTCGAGCGGACGCGAGACGAATCTGTGACGACGGCCTTGGCGGCGTGCACCGATCGAGTGCGTTTTCGACGCGATCACCACCGCGATGCTCCGTCAGAGGGTGATCAACTTGATCCATGCTGAAGCGATCGTGAAAGGTAGACTTCATCGTCCGAAAGAACACGGCGTATCGCCTGGAAGAGTTTCGACGCCGTCGGACCACGGTTGTCGACGGCCATCTGGTCTGGATCGTGTCACCCGATGGTCTCGTTCTGTCGAAATTGCTCTGGGCCAAGGATAGCCGTTCGGAGCTTCAGCTCGGAGACGTGCGACACATCATCGTTGCGCAATCCGGCCTCGACTGGCTCTACCTCGAGCGCTGGGCAGAGAGTGTGAGCGTCACCGAACTCGTACGTGAGGTGCGCCCCTGAACGACACGTTTCTCGACGTGGAACACGCCTCAAGGCGCTCCATATGAAACGTTCAAGGAACGATCGCGTACGCATGAGGTGTGAAATGTTCGCTCTGACCCGCGCACTCACGGTGGCGAACATCAGTGCCAAGTATCTGGACATCACCGGGCCAGACCTCCGCGTCAAGATCTTCAAACGAACGTACCATGACGACTTCGACACCAATGATCGCGCGCGTATCATCGAGCGGCTGTGCGGGTAACCATGGTCACATTCGATGCGGTTGTCGCGCCCTAAAGCCGCTTACCGCCCGACGAGCCCCTCAACCGGACTGCTTGCGCTGGCGTACATCTTCTTTGGAATTCTTCCAGCCCGGTAGGCCAGCCGCCCGGCCTGCACTGCCAGCTTCATTGCCTCGGCCATTGCGACCGGATCCTGGGCGCCGGCGATGGCGGTGTTTATCAGCACCCCGTCGGCGCCGAGCTCCATGGCGAGCGAGGCATCGGAGGCCGTCCCCACGCCCGCATCGACAATCACCGGCACGTGCGCGAACTCGCGGATGATCCGGATGTGGTTCACGTTCTGGATGCCAAGGCCCGATCCGATTGGCGCGCCGAGCGGCATCACGGCCGCCGCGCCGGCGCCTTCCAGCTTGCAACATACGACCGGATCGTCGTTCGTGTAGGGCAGCACGACAAAGCCTTCGCGCACGAGCACGCGCGTGGCTTCGAGCAGCGCCTCGTTGTCGGGGAAGAGCGTCCGCTCGTCCCCAATCACCTCCAGCTTCACCCAGTTCGACAGTCCAGCCTCGCGGCCTAGCCTGGCCGTCCTGATGGCTTCGTCAGCCGTGTAACAACCGGCGGTGTTCGGCAGAATGAAGTACTTCGATGTATCAATGTAGTCGAGCAGGGATTCCTTCGTGCGATCCGAGATATTCACGCGCCGCACGGCAACGGTGACCATTTGGGTGCCCGACGCCTCGTGCGCCTTCACCATGACCGCAGGCGACGAGTACTTGCCGGTGCCGACAATCAGCCGCGAAGAGAAGGTCTTTTCAGCGATGACGAGGTTATCCATAGGCTTGTGGCGGGCCTAAGAGGCCCGCCCTACATTACGCAGGAGCAATACATGTACGAGCGTAGTGCGGTCCTCTAGTCCTTGTAGGTCTAAACACCTGCGCTACATTTCGGTGTAGCGCAGGTGTTTGTGGCCGCGGCCATATTACCCGCCGCCGACGAAGTTCACGATCTCAACCCGGTCGCCCTCACGGACCTCGGTCGTGTCGAAGGCGCCGCGCTTGAGCACCACCAGGTTGTGCTCGATCGCGACGCGCTGCGCATCGATGTCGAGCCGGGACAGCAGGTCGGAAACCGTCAGAGGTCCGGCGAGCTCGAACGGATCGCCGTTCAACGTGATCTTCAAGGGATGGGCCAACGGATTCATTTTATCTCACACAGAGAACCGCCGCCTTACGGGACGCCGAGGCGGTACAACGCGATCGAGCCTTCCGTCGCGAGCTGGTGAAGCGTTGGGACACGCTCGATTTCAGCAGGGATGTGAGGCCGGAACTCATCCAGGTGCACGAAGACATGCGTAACGCCGAGACCTTCTAGCGCCTCGATCGACCGCGCATCCGGAAATCCGACGAGCCGCTCGTAGTTTCTCCGATAGCTGTCCGGCACGA
The DNA here is from genome assembly GCA_965197865.1 of Vicinamibacterales bacterium. Classification (GTDB taxonomy): domain Bacteria; phylum Acidobacteriota; class Vicinamibacteria; order Vicinamibacterales; family CAVVIG01; genus CBDANZ01. Next base: position 262,882 of record CBDANZ010000003.1, on the reverse strand, counting down.
ATCCGCTGTAGCCGTTGACGAGCGGCTTCCAGTGCTCGGTCGAGTTCAACATGAACCGCGCGTTCAAGAACACCGCGCGTGGCGCATGGAGCGGCAGCTCCACGACCACCGCATGCGGCTCGTTCCTCAGTTCGCGATAGATGCGGGGGATGCCGTCGTACCGCGTAAAGCCGAGCGGCGCGGCCGTTGCTTCCAGCGTGATGAGCCCCAACACGACTGCCAGCAGCGGGGTCCACACGCGGGTCGGCACACGTCGGCGGATTTCGACGAGGCCGAAGGCCGCGAGGACCGAGGTGGCAACGATGGCGAGGTAACCGAAACGGTCAGGGGCGCGAATCGCATGCAGGAGCGGGATGAAGCGATACAAGGTCGCGTACCCGGGGAGCTGGGTGCCAAACGACAACGCGACGCCGCAGACGCCGAACGCCAGGCACATCCGTGCGCGTCGATCCTTGAATGCGACACCGAACCCAATCGCGGTGGCCGTCAGCAGTAGACCGACCATCCCGGGGAACAGCGCCGTGCCGGCGAACCAGCGGTGGCTCCACCACGCATAGTGAAGCCGTCCGGGGGTCGCCAGATAGTCCGCCCAGGAGGCGGAATACTGGATCGACTGCTCGATCGATCGCGAAAACAACGGGTCGCGGCTCAGCCGCCAGTAGGGCAGGAGGTACGGCAGTAGGACGATGCAGGCCAGACCGGCGGCGAGCGCGATGTACGGAGCGACCTTCAGAAGGCGACGGCTCGTGTACCACTCCGGTCGGGCCAGCGCGGCGGCGGCGAGCGCAAACGTGCTGACCACCAGCAGGTAGACCGAGGTCAGCGCCTGAAGCGCGAACCAGCCGGCGAGCCGGGCCGCGGGGCGCACGCCTGGCTCGCGAATGACCGCGTCGAGCGCCAGCAACGCGAGCGGCAGAAACTCGACGTGCTGGGCCTGCAAGTGCGGCAGCCGCGTGAGGGTGTGGGAGTTGAACCCCAAAAGCATACCGGCCGCCAGGCCTGCGGTCCAGTCGCCCGTCCATCGCGCGACGACAAGACACATCGCCCAGGCCGTCAGCATGAAACCCGCGAGCAGTACGAGGTTGTAGGTCAGAACCGGCGACGCGCCAAGCCACCGGAGCGGGGCGCCCATTGCCCCCTGCACGATCAGCGCCTCGGAGTACGCGAGGGTGTCTCTTTCGGGATAGAAGATGTTGGCGTCGAATAGCTCGAGCGGCGCGCGGAGCACCTGGTGCGCGAACCAGCTGATCGCCCACTCGTTCAGCAGCGTGTCGCCGTTGTCATTGCGCGACAGATGCGCCGGGTCCGTGGCCAGCGGCCAGGTGTGGAAGACGGCCAGTGCAACGAACAGCGCAAGGCTCGCGGCGCGGGGATGAAGTCGAGCCGCCTGGACAATGGGCCCGGCGCGCCGATACACCTGCCAGCTCCCAATCAGCCCGAACGAAACCAGGGCGGCAGCCGCCAGCCACCCGAGGATCAACGGGAGCGGGACCTGCCAGTACGGAAGGCGTCTGGGCGACAGCACCCACCGCGACACGCCTTCCAGCTGGGGGCCGTCGCGCGTCCACGCCCAGCCCATCTCATAGGCACCGCCAGCCTGTACGTATTCGAGCAGCACGAAATGCGGTCCGCGCTCGAGGCGGATGCGTCCCGTCTGGGTTGCGGCGGTGTGCGTGCCGCCGTTATCGACGACCAGCTGGCCGTCGATCTGCAGCGTCGAGCCATCATCGGAAGTCAGCGCAAATGTGTAGTCGCCTGCGCGGGGAACGGTCAGGTAGCCGAACCATCGAGCGCGGAACGTCGGCGGTGGAGGTCCACCCCAATCAGCCGCGATGCGGGCGGTCGAGATTTCCGGGGTCACGAGCTGGATCGCGCGCGGCGCGTCCCACTGATCGCCTGCAAAGTACTCAGCCGAGAGTCCGCGCGAAGCACCGAGCACAGCCCGCAGGCCAACGGCGGCGCCCGCCAGAGCCAGCAGCAAGATCAACGAGGAAATCGCACGGGGACGGGTTCTGATCAGGCTCAACTCCGCTCACCGAGCTTTGCGGAGCGCGAGCACGAAGCGCCCGACCGGAAGCTCCGCCTGGAGCTTCAGCGGCAGACGGCGCGTGTCACTCGAGGTCCACACGCCGGCGCCACTCGCCGCGGGCTGTCCCTGCGCGTCAGCGATGGAGATGTTCACGTTCTAGCAGTCCGTCGTGAAAGTCGGGCGCTGCACCGAGACGAGCGAGGCGCCTCGCGGGCAAGGCGCGACGACCGAGAATACCGCCTGTATTTGATGGAGGAGCAACGCAGGCCACGAGGATGCATCGCTCGTCGAATGCAGACGGACTTTCACCACGGACTGCTAGGTCTCGACTTCACCCATCGGTACACGCACCTTCTCGAGCGCGACGGTTTCGGCCTGCACGGTGTACAGAGCGCCGTCATCAACGACGGGCAGGGTCATGCGGGCGCCCGCCTTAAACGTCATCGCCCGTAACACGTAGATGGCCGATAAGCCGTCCTGAACCTGTTGGGGTACATCGGAAGTCAAACTTCAGCCCCGCGCCTTCCTGCAGCTCGTAGGAGGCTTTACGAGCCACTCGGTCGAACCTGGTGACGGCGAGACGCCGGCTGTCCTCCTCTTCACTTTACGGAGACCCGCGCTCGGGCAGCAGCGTGACGCTGTCGAGCAGCGTCTCCATCTTGTAATAAAGGTGGTAAAGCCTCGGGAGGAGCGGCACGGGCCGCCCTTCGATGACGATGTAGTAGGTCGTCGATCCGGGCCTTTGCTCTACGACCGTGCTGACCGCCGTACCGGCGACGAGGTACGACGCCCAGGTGACATCGTAGGTGAGCGTCTCGCCGACGTTGAAGGGAACGGAGGCTTCGCGGCTGCCCGCGTGCGCCTGCGCGGGCGGAGAAGGCGAAGCAGACCGTGCCGCGAGCACCGCCAGAGCGGCCAGCATCAGCGCGATCAGGAGGTGATTCAGCCGCGTCACCAGTCTTCCTTTTCGAAGCGGATGCCACGGGTTCGGGCTATGTAGCCCGTGTCTGCCATCCCGGACGGATTGCCGCAGGTGAGAATGACCGTACGCGGCGGATCGAGCCGCTCTTGCAGCTCACTGAGAGAAATGTGCCCGGGCAGCGCTGGCGCGACGGTTTTTTCGAGCGCGGCCCTCGCTCGCGCCCCGTCCTCGCCCCTGGCCAGCACCGCCTGCAACTCTTCTTCTTCCCTCAGCGGCATCCCGAATATGTGGCGGAGCAGGTTGTTCGCCCGGCCGCGACCCATGCGAGGATCGTCGAAATCACGCTTGGCTGGCCGACTGACCGACGCGATGTACTTGAAGTCGAAGCGCTGGGCAGCTTCGATCTCCATCAGCTCCTGATGGTAGGCCAGCTCCTCGTACGTGCGGTTTGTATGAAGCACCGTGTACTTCACGTCGTTCGCGGGTCTTTGTCCCGCGTCATAGTACAGTTGCTTGATCATCGAAATGAACGGCGCCAGGCCAGTCCCTGTTCCAACGAGCAGTACGCTCGTTGGGCTCTTGGCTCGCTTGTCGAGGGTAAAGGCCCCCGTAATGCGATTTACATAAGAGAGCTTATCGTCGGTGGGAGGGTCGCTTTCGAACAGCGTGTCGGTCAAACGGCCGGGAGTCTTGTGCTCATCCAGCTCCAAGACGACGTAGAACTCGAGATGGCCGTTCTCTCGGCTTTCAAAGGGAGCTGAGGCAATCGAATAGGAGTGCGTGACGAAACCGAGCTTCGGCTTGCCGGATGCGTCGAGGTCCGGTACGTAGCGAGGCTGATTGCCCGGTCCGGCGATCTTCTTCGTGATCTTGCAGTTCTCGCGGCGCAGAGCGATGTACTGCCCCGGCACGTAATCGGGGAACCTGCTTCCGTCTTGCGCCGTCAGACGGAAAAGGGCCAGGATGGGGGAGAGCCTCCGCCATCCAACAACCCTTCCCACCTTTAGTTCAGCCATACCCTCACTCCTTCACTTTTCGAAGGCAGCGAAGACCGCGGCGCCAAGCAGTCCCGCTTCCTCATTGAGGATGATCTTCACCGGCATCCTTGACAGCATGTTGCCGAACGGCGCTTTGTCGCGAAATGCCTGCATGAAGCGGCCGTCCACCAGCGCGGGCAGGATCTTGGGCGCGATGCCGCCGCCGACGAACAATCCGCCGGTCGACACGGATCGGAGCGCGAGGTTGCCCGCCTCGGCGCCATAGGCGCTTACGAAGATATCGAGAGCGTCCATGCAGCCACGGCACCGCCGCTCCAGCGCGGCCCTCGAAATGGCCGCTGGCGCTGCCGGACCTTCTCCATGGTCGATCGCGAGACACGGTCCGTCGTGTGTCGCCCGATGCAGGTTCACGAGCCCGCGGCCCGACACCACCTGCTCGACCGACGCGCGGCCGAAGCGCTGGACGAGACCGCGCAGCACCGTGATCTCACGCTCTGTGCGCGCCGCGAAGTCGGCGTGGCCCGCCTCGCAGGGCGATGGACTGAATCGGTCGTTCACGTTGTGCAGCAGCGCCTCGCCGAGTCCGGTGCCGGCGGCGATGAGCGCCAGGTTGCCCCCGAGCGCTTCGCCGCGCTGCAGCGTGTGCAGCTCCGGCTCTTGCAAGAGGGGGACAGCGTAGGCCATCGCCTGCACGTCGTTCAGTAGCGAGACGTGAGGAATGGCAAACGCTTTGGCGATGGCCCGCCGGTCGACGCGCCACGGCACATTGGTGAGCTCGGCGCTCTCACCCATTACCGGGCCGGCGACGCCAAAGCAGGCCGCTTCGAAGGTCGTACCTTTGACCGCCTCGTTGCTCGAGAAGGCCGAGACGATGGCCGTGAGGTCGCGGAAGTCGAGCGTCGAAAACGTGCGGACTGTAACGGGCTTGGGCCGTACGGGCACCGGATCGAAGAGTCCGAGCCGCGTCTTGGTGCCACCGATATCGCCAGCGAGTAGCATTACGCTCTCCCGGCGCGTGGTTTTCTGGTTGACATCCTGATGATTCTCCTTCATCTTGAAGGCCATCTCCCAGCGTTTCAGTCGGAGCGGAGGCCGTTTGCCCTCACCCTCGCCCTTCGACAACGCCCAGGACGACTCTGAGCACGCCGAAGGGTCGCCTAACCTGGCGGGTCGTCAGCCGCTCGCAGGACAGCTCGTCGTTTTCACCGGAAAACTCAGCTCGCTCGGACGCCGCGATGCGCGCGCTCTCGTGGCTCGCCTCGGTGGCGACACCGCCGACGAGGTCACCGCGAAGACGACGATGCTCGTGGTAGGCGCCGAAGGATTTGGCGGACCCTCCGAGCGCGACAAGAGCAACAAGCTCGTCCGTGCCGAGGAACTGATCCAGCAGAAGGCCGCCGAGATCGAGATTCTGAGCGAGGACCAGTTTTGTCGACTGACTGGTGTTCCAACGCCGGAAGCGTTGAAGCAGCAGTACCACGCCGTCCGCGATCTACTGGCTCGGTACCGCTCGCTCCGCGAAGACCATCTGCGGTACTTGGTGAAGTGCGGGGTGATCCGGCCTGTCCTGCGCACCAACGCGGACACGTTCTTTGAGTTTCGGGATCTCGCTGCCATCAAGCAGGCCAGCGACGGCCTCGCACAGGGGATGTCGTTCCATGCGGTGGTTCGCTCGCTCCTCGCGTCCCGGCAGGGGCAGCTTGCGCTCGACTTCCGCCTTGACGCGGCGCCTGCCAAGATTCTTGCCCTGCGTCGCCGCGCGGCGTCACCCTCCCCGCGCGTCGCGCAGCCTGAACCCGTGCGAGATACGGCGCTTGCGGAGGAATGTTTCTGCGCCGGTTCGGCGCTCGACGACGGAGATGAAGCGAAGGAGGACGAGGCGGCCGCCGCCTATCGCAAGGCGCTCGAGCTCGGCCCGTATTTAGTCGCCGCCGTCATTAACCTCGCGAACATCCACTACAGCCGCGACGAGCTCGTCGAGGCGCAAGCGCTGTACCAGCGCGCGATCGGGCTCGAATCCGACTTCTTCGAGGCCCACTTCAACCTCGGCAACATCTATCACGACCTCGGCCGGTTCACCGAAGCGCAGGCGTGCTACCGTGAGGCGCTTCGGCTCAATCCTTTCTACGCCGACACCCACTTCTATCTCGCCGTCACGTTCGAGAAGGTGGGCCTCTCCGAAGACGCGCGCCCGCACTGGCACGCCTATCAGCAGCTTGCGCCGCAGGGCGAGTGGGTCGAGCTGGCCAGGGAATTTTCAGAATAGGTCCAGGACCAACAACCTAGTACCGGTAGTCTTCTGGGCTGCGCTTTCTTGGCGTGCGACGGAGCTTGAAGAAGGGGCACTCGGGACACCAGGCTTCCGGTTTGAAGCTGGTTCCGGCGATTGGCAGAACGTCCCGATGCCCGCAGCACTCAGGACCGTCTTGGGGCGGACGGCGCCACCGGCACGACTTGAACCTCGCGACGGCTTCTGACGGCGTCGGCGCGTCGATGGCCGCCTGAGCCGGCCGGTCGGCGAACGGAATCGGCGGGGGAAACGGATCAGACATGCCGATTATATTCTAAGTGAACGCCGACGGACTTTTCTAGAGCGGCCAGGTCTTGGCGTTCTTGCGGCGTCACCAGCGTGATGGCGTGGCCCACCTCATCGGCCCGGCCGGTTCGACCAACCCGGTGCACGTACGCATCCGACGAGTCAGGCATTTCGTAGTTGATGACCGTGTGAATCCCGTCGATGTCGAGACCGCGAGCCGCAATGTCGGTCGCCACGAGCACGTTGTAGCGGCCGCCCCGGAAGCCTTCGACGGCGGCGCGGCGTTGATCCTGCGATCGGTCGGCGTGCAGCGCCGTGCACTTGATGCCGACGGCCGCCAGCCGCCGCGCGAGGCGATCGGCGCCGATCTTCGTCCGCGAGAACACCAGTACCGGTCCTTCGGCCCGGAGGAGGTGCGCGGTCAGCCACTCGAGCTTGGCGTCGTGCGGCACGATCTCGGCACGGTGCGTGATTGATACGGGGGGCTTACTGCGCTGACCGACCTGGACGAACTTGGGCTCGCGCACGATCTCGAGGGCCAGTCGCACGACCTCGTCGGGGATGGTCGCCGAGAAGAGCAGCGTCTGGCGCACCGACGGCAGCGCGGCAATGATTCGCCGCACATCGGGCCAAAAGCCCATGTCCATCATGCGATCGGCTTCGTCGAGCACCAGGAGTTCGACTTGCTTGAGATCCGCGTTCCGCTGGTGCATGTGATCGATCAGCCGGCCGGGGGTGGCGACGATGATGTCGACGCCCGCGCGTAGCGCGCGCTCCTGTCCGCCCATCTCGACGCCACCGTACACCGCCGCACTCGTGATTGGCGTGTGGTACGACAGACCGTGGATCTCGTCTTCGATCTGCACGGCCAGCTCTCGCGTCGGCGCGAGGACGAGCACGCGGCTGTTGCTGATCTGGGCAGGACCAAAGTTCCGCGCTACCACGGCAGGCCCAAAGTCCTCCGCGGCAGGTGTCTCCGTCGTGGCGCGGGTCTCTAGGCGTGCGCATAATAGCCGCTGCAATATCGGCAGGACGAAGGCGGAGGTCTTCCCCGTGCCGGTTTCGGCGCAGGCGATCAGATCGCTGCCGCCGAGCGCGAGGGGAATCACCGCGCTCTGAATCGGTCGAGTCTCGGTAAACCCGAGATCTCGGACGCCCTCGAGCAGCCGCGGGTCGAGCCCGAGCGATGTGAACGGCACCGGTATCGTGTCGCACGGCGTCGGTTGGAGGGTTGGCACGTGCGGCATCGCTGTTCGGTTATTGGGCGCGGCTGCGCGGCGGCGTGCCCCTCTGGGTGGGAATTGGCCCGGGCGCCGGGGGCGGTGATAACGGCTATCGGTTATGTTGGAACTCAAAATGCTTGGTCTGGCTAGCGCGCGCGGAAGGTAATGATGCCTCGGACGGGATCGTACGGCGAAACGCCGATGGTCACGCGATCTCCCGGAACCACCTTGATACGAAAGCGGCGCATGCGGCCGCTAAGCTGGGCCAGCACCTCGTGACCGGTGTCACACTGCACGCGGTAAAGCCCGCCGCTGTGAACCGCCACCACGGTGCCCTGCATGTCTATGAGATCGTCCTTACTCAAACTGCCAGCGGTCCTTTCCTTGAACAAATACTGTGCCACATTTGGCTGCTTGTATTCAATCTTGTACTCAATCTTGTCGCTGGATCATTGGATCATTTGGTCAATTCATAGATCAACGACCCAATGGCGAGAAATATAATGACCCAATGACGCAATTCAGAGTCGCCTGACGGCGTCCTCGACCAGCTTCGCTAACACCTCGTAATCTTCGCCCGTGAGGCGGATTGGCGCGCCAAAGGTGACCCGCACGCGCCCGGGTCTTGCCATCTTCCACGTGCGATGCAGCACCTTCTGGAGCCCCTCGATTCGGACGGGGACCACCGGCACGCCGAGCTTAGCGGCAATCATCCCGATGCCCGGACGGAACCGATCGATCTCGCCCGTGTCGGTTCGCTGGCCTTCTGGAAAGATCAGCACCGAAAAACCGTCCCCGATCACGTCGCCGATGTATCGCAGCGCTTGTCTGGCGCCGGCTTCGCGCTGGGGCAACGGGAAGGCGTTGAAGAACAGTGCGGCGAGGTAGTAGTTGAGGCTGCTGGTGAGCCAGGCGCGGTGGCCGTGCTCCCTGGGAAAGAAGTGCGCCCCGAAAAACTCCTTCGCCATCGCCGGCGCCACGCGGTAGCGGAACCGTGCCGGCAGCGCAGCGAGAATCACCGGCGTGTCCATGTGGCTCTGATGATTGGCCGCGAAGATCACCGGCGCGTGGATGGCCGTCAAGTTATGGCCCCCTTCGACGTGGATCCAGGCGAAGATGCGCGCGAGCGGGAAGATCCATGTCGGCAGGCTCAGGCGGCGGATCGCACGCGCCGGCCACGATCGGTTCCACTCGGGAAAGTCCACCGGCTCGGCTTGCGTCGCGACTTTCTCTGGGCCTCGCTCGACGAGCGTTCGGAGCTGCGAGAGATCGCGTACCTGAGAGAAGGCGCCTTCGTCGATGCGCGTCTGAAACTGGTCTTCGAGCGCCACTATCAGCTCGACGCGCTCGAGCGAGCTGAGGCCGAGCTCCTGGAGCGTGGTTCGAGGTGAAAGATCCGAACGGCCGGCGTGCTTCGCGACGAGCGAGGCGAGCGCATCTGCGCCTGGCTGCGCGAGCAGCCGTGCCCCATCGCCCGCTATAGAGGCGCGAATCGCCGCGCGCTTTAGCTTCCGGGTGCCCTCGGTGCGCGGCAACTCGGCCTCGGGCCAGACCAGCGCCCGCCGGATCTTCTGATGGTCGGCGAGCAGCGCGTTTGCCGCGCGGACGATTTCGTCGGGATTCACGCCGGGATCGACGACCAGCACGGCGTGCACGCGTTCGTCTCTGATTCCAGCGCCTGCGGGGCCCGAGCCAACCGACGCGCCGACCACTGCCGAATCGCGCACGCCAGGCAGATGGTTGAGGACACGCTCGACATCTTCAGGGAAGACGTTGAGTCCCTCAGGCGTAACGATCAGCTCCTTCTTGCGCCCACGGATGAAGATCTGGCCATCGGCGGCCATTTCGCCGATGTCGCCGGTGTGAAACCATCCACCCTCGAAGGCGTGTGCGGTTTCCTCCGCCGCGTTGAAGTACCCCTTCGTGACGTTCTCGCCGCGCACGAGGATCTCGCCGTCGGGCGCGATTCTTAGCTCGACGCCCTCGATGGCCTTCCCGACCGATCCGCGCCGGGTGCGCAACGGGTGGTTGAGGCTCACGATCGGCGCCGTTTCGGTCAGGCCATAACCCTGGATGACGCCAAACCCCCGCTCGGCCCAAAATGTCTCGAGCTCCGTGTCGAGGGGCGCCGCCCCGACGACGAACGCCCAGAACTTCGGGCCGAACATCCGGTGCGCGCGGTGGTGGCGCCACCAGCGGAGCGCGACCCGGAGGGCGGCGTTGCTGGGTTCACGACCGATGCCGCCCTGAAAGGCCCGCGCTACATCGGGTCGCGCTTCGGGCAGGGTGCGAAGCACGTGCTCGCGCAGCACGTCGAGAATCTTCGGCACCGACACCAGCACCGACACGTGCCGCCTCTTGATTTGCTCCACGATTTCGGCCGGGTTGTACCCGCGCATGAAGATCACGACGCCTGGCAGCATGGGCGGGACGAAAGTGGCCATGGCCTGTCCGAACATGTGACTGAGCGGCAGCAGGTTGAGGAATCGCAGCGGAAAGAATGGGCGCCCCCACTTGCAATATTTCAGGACCTCGCGCTCGACCGGCACGATGTTGGCCAGGATGTTTCGGTGGGTAATGACGACGCCTTTGGGGTCAGCCGTCGCGCCGGACGTGAAGACAATTTCCGCAACGTCGTCTCGTCCGATCGTAACCGGCGGCGGCGTGCCGTCGGGCCACTCCAGGTCGTGCAGGCGCCAGACCGGCGCGCCGCCTGTGTCACCGACCGGCGGCACATCCTGTCCGATCAGGACCAGCTTTGCCGCCACGATGCGGCCGACGCGCGCCAGAAAGTCGGGCGAGGCGCGATAGTCGATCGGCACGACGATGAGGCCGTCGAGGAGGCAGCCCCAGAAGCCGATGATCCATTCCGGCCGGTTCTCCGAGAAGAAGATGACCTTGTCGCCCTTCCGCAGCCCCTCGGCGTAAAGACGCGCGGCAAACCCGCGCGCCGCGCGGCCGACATCCGTGTAGCCGAGCGTCCGGCTTCTGAATCCGTCATCGTACACGAGGAACTCGCCGCTCCCCGCTGAGAAATCGTGGAAGAAGTCGATCAGCGTGTCACGCTTCACAATTGAATTATGATACGAATGTCGCCGCGCGGATCTTGGTCACCGATTCGATGGGATATACCGGCCGAGCAGAGCGGCCCGCGTTACATCAAACGGAATCGATCGCGGGCCTGAGAGGCCCGCGCTACAACAGACACCCGGAAAGTGGCTCTTCAACGCCGCCGTGGAGGACACACGATGAACCTAAGAATGGCGAGGGGAGCGATTGCGATCGTCGCCGCGGCGCTGGTTGTTGTCGCTCCGGCATGCAACCGTGCCAACCGGTCGCAGACGGCTCAGACTTCCACCGCGCCGACGCTGGACTTCGAAAAATACGTCCTGCCAAACGGACTCGAGGTGATCCTCTCGGAAGACCACCGGCTGCCGCTCGTCGCCGTGAACCTCTGGTATCACGTCGGGCCGGCCAACGAAGAGCCGGGCCGCACCGGGTTCGCGCACCTCTTCGAGCACATGATGTTCCAGGGCTCGAAGCACGTGCCAGGCGATACGCACTTCCGGACGCTCGAGGGCGCCGGCGCCAGCGGCATCAACGGGACGACCGACTTCGATCGCACGAACTATTTCGAGACGGTGCCAGCCAATCAGCTCGAGCTCGCGCTGTGGCTGGAGTCCGATCGCATGGGGTACCTGCTCGACCAGGTCGATCAGGCGAACCTGTCGAACCAGCAGGACGTCGTCCGCAACGAACGGCGCCAGAGCGTCGAAAACCGGCCGTACGGTGTCGTCGAGGAGGCGCTGTTCCACCAGCTTTTTCCGAAGGAGCATCCGTACTACGCCAGCGTGATCGGCAGCCACGCCGACATCCAGGCAGCCAGACTCGACGATGTGAAGAACTTCTTCAAGCTGTACTATGCGCCCAACAATGTCAGCCTCGTGATCGTCGGCGACATCGACAAGGCCGCTACGAAGCCGCTCGTCGAGAAGTACTTCGGAACGTTGAAGCCGGGTCAGGCCGTGCCGAAGCCGTCCATCCAGACGCCGCCGATTACCGCGGAACGGCGGAGCGTCGTGCCGGATCGCATCGAGCTCCCGCGGGTGTATATGGCGTGGATCACGTCGCCGATCTTCAAGCCAGGGGACGCCGACGCCGACATCGCGTCGATCGCGCTCGGCGGCGGCCGATCGAGCCGGCTGTACAAGAAGCTCGTATATGAGCAGCAGATTGCGCAGGACGTGTCGGCAATCCAGTACTCGCTGATGCTCGGGTCGGTGTTTCAGATTCAGGCGACGGCGCGGCCCGGCCGCTCGCCCGAAGAGATCGAGAAGGCGATCGACGAAGAGCTGATGCGGTTCCGCGAAACGGGTCCGGGCCAGGCGGAAGTCGACCGCGCGCGGAACACCTTGGAGACGGGCATCGTTCAGAGGCTCGAGAGGCTCGGCGGCGTCGCCAATCGGCTCAACACGTACAACCATTACCTCGGCGATCCCGGCTATCTCGCAAGTGATCTGCAGCGCTACCGCGACGTGACCCCGGCGTCGGTGAAGAATTTCGCCCAGCAGCAGCTCGCGCCCGCCTCTCGCGTCGTGGTTCACGGGGTGCCGGGCCCGCAGGACCTGGGAACGCCTGTGCCGACGCCGAAGCAGGCGCAGTCTGCTGCGGGGACGGTTGCCGAGTCGGTAAATGCCGACGAACCCTGGCGGAAAGAGCCGCCGGCGGCCGGCGCCGCGAAGGCACTCCAGCTTCCGGAGCCGAGCTCATTCGAGCTTGCGAATGGGCTGATCGTTCTCGTGAACGAGCGGCCCGGTCTGCCCGTCGTGTCGGCGACCCTGGTGGTCAGGACCGGCAGCGGCGCGAACCCGATCGACAAACCTGGCCTCGCGAACTTCGTGGTCGCGATGCTCGACGAAGGCACAGCGACCCGCTCGTCGCTGCAGATTGCCGACGAAGTGGCGCAACTCGGCACGTCCCTCAACGCATCGTCCACCATGGACGCGTCGCAGGTGACGGCAAGATCGCTCGCCAGCGAGTTCCCGGCGCTCCTCGACCTGATGGCCGACCTCGTCCGGCGTCCGAGCTTCCCCGTCGAAGAGATCGATCGCCAGCGCCGGAGCCGGCTCGCGAGCCTCGTCCAGCAGCGCGAGAACGCTGGCCAGGTGGCGGCCGTGGCGATGAACGCCGCACTCTATGGGCCGGCGCATCCGTATGGATACATGGAGCTCGGCACCGAGGGCTCGAACACGGCGGTGACGCGCGACGACATGCAGATGTTCTGGTCGCAGAATTTCGTGCCGAACAACGCGGCGCTCGTCGTGTCGGGCCAGGTCACGGTGGCCGACCTCGAGCCGCTCGTGGAGAAGGCGTTTGGGGACTGGCAGCGGGGGACGCCGGCGCAGCCATCGCTCGGCAGTGCCGCGACGACCGGCGCACGCGTCGTGTTCGTCGACAAGCCAGGCGCCCCGCAGACTCAAGTGCGAGTGGCCTCGATTGGCGTGTCGCGCTCGACGCCCGACTACGAGCCGCTCGTCGTGATGAACGAGGCGCTCGGTGGGCTTTTCTCGAGCCGCATCAACCTCAATCTGCGGGAGCAGCACGGCTACACGTATGGAGCGGGCTCGCGGTTCGTATTTCGCCGCGCGGCCGGCCCGTTCGTCATCGTGTCCGGGGTGCGGACCGACGTGACGGGCGCGGCCGTTTCGGAAATATTCAAGGAAGTGCGGCGGATTCGCGAGGCGCCGCTTTTACCCGAGGAGCTCAGCCTGGCCAGGGACTCGATCGTGCGCTCGCTGCCAGCCGGCTTCGAAACCAGCGCGCGCGTGACAGCGAGCACCGCCAATATCTACATCTACGACCTGGGGCTCGACTACTACACGAAGCTGCCCGCTCGGCTCTCGGCGGTTACCGCCGATCGCGTGAAAGCGGTCGCCGAGAAGTACCTCGTGCCGGAGAAGCTGCTCGTGATTGCTGTCGGTGACCGGACGAAGATCCGGGCGGATCTGCAGAAGCTCAATCTCGGCGCGTCTGAAGTCCGGAACGCCGACGGCACGCTGGTGGCTCCGCCTCAGGCCACCCAGTAGCGCTACACACCGCCGTCTTACTCGTGGCCGACTGCAGCGCAGGTCTTTGGGCCTGCTCATGTGAGCGGGACCAAAGTCCCGCGTTACGCAGGGTGCTCCTAGTCGTGTTGGGGGTTAGGGGCGGCGAGGCGTTTCGCCGCGGTGATCCCTTCGTCGAGCGTCGTCACGGTGCCGTCGAGCTGTTGTTCGTAGACGGCTTTCAGAATCTCGCCGACGCGCGGGCCTGGCTTCAGCCCGAGCTCGAGGACATGCCGTCCGAGCAGGATGGGCGCGGGCGGGCGATGTTGGACGCCGAGAGAGCGCGCGCGTTCCAGAAACCAATCCATCGCTTCGCAGTTAAAGCTGCCAGGCTCGCGTCCCAGGCAATCGGCCTTCGCGAGTCGGGCGAGTAGCTCGAGGTCGACCTTTTGCGCCAGTCGCCTGAACGCGCCATCCCTCACTTGGCTGCGGACCTTGAACCACATGCCAGGCTTCAGATGCTGGCGAACCAGCCCGAGCACCTGCTGGCGCACGTCATAAGCGACAATTGAATACAGGTTGAGTCGATCGAGAAACGAGGCGGTTGGTGCGACTCCCTGTTCCTCGTGATCGATGGATCGGATCCGGCCGTCGAGGAACGCCGTCGTGGCCGGTTTGCCGAAGTCGTGGCAGACAGCGCCAAGCATGACGGCGATCTGCTGGGGCCGCGGCAGGTCGTCGACGACGGCTCGAGCCCGGTCGATCACTTGTAGTGTGTGGACCCAGACGTCGCCCTCGGGATGCCAGTCCGGCTCCTGCGCGCAGCCGACCAGCGCGCCTAGCTCTGGAAACAGCTTCTCGACGACGCCGAGCTCCAGCGCGAGGGCAAAGCCGATCGAGGGGCGCGGCGCAAGGAGGAGCTTGTCGATTTCGCCCCAGATCCGTTCGGCGGGCAGATCATCGAGCGCAATCGCTCGACAGAGGGCTTTGGTGTGCTCGTCGACCGTCAGATCGAACCTGGCGGCAAACTGCACGGCCCTCAGAACTCGGAGGCTGTCGTCGGCAAAACTTCCAGGGTCGATCATGCGCAGAAGATGTGCGGCAAGATCGCTCCTGCCTTTGAAAGGATCGAGGTATTCGCCGGTCAGCGGATCCCATGAAATCGCGTTGATCGTGAAGTCGCGGCGCCGGGCGGCGTCGGCGACCGTCATGAATGGATCTCCGGCCACCTCGAACCCGCGATGGCCTCGGCCGGACTTCGACTCTCGACGCGGCAACGACACGTCGATATCGCCGGCCTTGTAGACTTGAAAGCTTTCGCCGACGGCCTCGACCCGGTCCAGCGTCTCGAGGACGGCTCGCGTCCGATCGGCGGCCAGGCCGAATACCTCGATGTCGATATCCTTCGATTCGAGGCCGAGCAGGCGGTCTCTCACCCAGCCTCCAACAATCAGCGCGCGGCCGCCGGCGTTGCGGACGGCGACCGCTATCGCCCGCGCGCGGTCGGCAGGCCAATCCGGCATCTTCTAATCTTAACTACCCGCGTTCACCGAACATCGCGCGGAGCACGAATGCCACGTTGGCGGGACGCGCGCCGAGCCGGCGCATGAAATACGGGAACCACTCGCGGCCGAACGGAATGTACACACGCACGCGATAACCGTCCTTCAAGAGAGACGCTTGTAGGTCGCGCCGGCTGCCGTACAGTATCTGGAACTCGAACCGATCCGTCCCGATCTAATGCTGGGCGGCAAGCCACCGCGCCCGATCAATCATTGTCGGATCGTGCGTCGCGATGGTCGGATAGTTTCCCTCGGTGAGAAACCGCTCGATCAACCGCACGTACGCCGTGTCCACTTCCGCTTTCTTCTGATACGCGACCTTCTTCGGCTCCTTATAGGCCCCTTTGACCAGCCGGACCTGGGCTCCGAGCGCCATTACCCGCCGGGCGTCCTGGTCGGTTCGATAGAGATCGGCCTGCAGCACGACGCCCATGTGGCGGTAGCTCTGGCCCCAGAGGGTCTCGAAGACGTCCAACGTGACATCGGTATACCGAGAGCTCTCCAGGTCGATCCGAACGAAGAACCCTTCGGCGCGATCGAGGATCTTGCGGAGGTTGTCGACCGCGCTTGCGCGGTCCACGTCGAGGCCAAGCTGCGTCAGCGTCAGCGACAGATTGCGGCCGATGCCCGACTGGAGGATCGCGTCGATGATCCGCAGGTACTCCCGCGTCGGCTCGTCGGCTTCGGCAAGGCTGCGAATATTCTCGCCGAGGTGATCGAGCGTGTGGAGGAAGCCTCGAGCCTCGACCTCCCGGGCGGCGGCGATGGCCTCAGGCGCGGTTTCGCGGGCGATGAACCGGCGCGCGAAGCTGGTCGGCTTCCGCATGCCGTACCGTGAGGCCGCTTTCTTGAGAACGCCGAGATGTGCGAGGAGGTGGAAGAATGCTTTGGCCGCGTTGTGGAGCATCTAGTGCGTCCGGCCCGGCGTGGCCAGAAGGTGTTCGATCGTCCGCGCGTAGTAGCGGAGTACACCCCGCTGGCGCACACGGAAGCGACCGCGCTCGAGCACCACGATGCCGCGCGTCTCGAACGGCTTGGCCGCTTCCTCGACAGTCTGGCGACCGCTCATGACGCCCAGATTTGCGCGTTTAGCCGTCAGCTCTTCCAGGATCTGATCGGCCCGGCTCTCCAGATCGCGTCGTGCGATGGACGGCCGCATCGCCGCGGCAAAGACCGCCGTCGGCAGCACCTTGTAAAGCGCGCCGATGCGCACGCGGATCGTGCGGGTCAGCTCGAGCACGTCGCTGCGCGACTGCGGGTTGCAGTCGGCTGCAGCAATCGGTGCGCCGAAGGTGACGAACGCGCGCGAGCGGTAGCCGACGGCATAGCGCACCATCTCGGCCAGTTCCCGCGCGAAGGCCCGCTGCTGCTTCTTCACCCGTTGGCGGGAGAGGATGTGATCCTCGAGTACGAGATCGTAGGCCACCGCAGCCGGGATGATCACCAGTTCGGGACAGTTCGCCGTGAGCGCCCAGTGAATCAGACCGGTCTTCGCTGACTTGAGCTCGCCGCTGTAGCTTCGGCCGCCCTCCGGGTAGAAGAAGAGGTCATGCTTCTTCAGGATTTCCGCTACGTACGCCTTGAGCGTAATGAGGTACGCCGGGTCCTTCGTGTTGCGGCGGATGGGGATCGCGCCGGTTACGTGGCGATGCAGCAAGCCGAGCGGACCGCCGAACAAATTGATGCCGGCCGCGATGAGCGGAGGCCGGATGCCGTTGTCGTCGAGCGCGAGCGGCTCGACGAGGTAATCGACGTGGCTCTTGTGGTTCGAAGCGTAGACGATGCGGTGACCCTCGTGGATGGCGGTCGCCACATGATGAACGTGCTCCGGCTTGCGCTCGATTTTTCGAAGGATCGGGTAGAGGGGGTGCTGCAGCGCCCGATAGATCGGATACCGCTGCGTCGTATGCAACTCGTCCAGATACGCGTAGATTCGCTCGCGGGCCTGGTCGCCTCGGTCGGCGTCGTGGCGGAGGTACTTGATGACCTCCTCGCGGGCCAGGACAGCCTGGGCGATGTCGTCGAGCATGGGACCGCCCGACTATAGCACGACACAATCAATCGTCGAGCCTCAGGGACCACGCCTGAAAATCAAAACGCTGAGCCCGTTCGGTCCCCAGCGGCGCGGCTACGCTTGAACGGCGTGGCAAACCGCGTCGGCGAACTCGAAGGTGGACGCCGCGCCGCCGAGATCGCGCGTGCAGCGTTCGCCGGAGGCGAGCACTCGAACCAGCGCGGCCACGATCCGATCCGCCGCCAGTCCTTCGTCAACATGTCGCAGCATCAGGACCGCCGACAGCAGGAGTGCCGTTGGGTTCGCCAGCTTCTTGCCCGCGATGTCGGGCGCGCTTCCGTGCACCGCCTCGAACACCCCAATCTCAGTGCCGAGGTTCGCCGCGCCGATGACGCCTAGCCCGCCGACCAGGCCCGCCGAGAGATCCGACACGATATCACCGTACAGGTTCGGCATCACCAGCACGTCGAACTGCGCCGGATTGAGCACGAGGTGCATACAGGTGGCGTCCACGATCTTCTCGTCGTACTTGATGTCGGCATACTCGCGGGCGACCTCCCGCGCGCTCTTGAGAAACAGGCCGTCGCCGAGCTTCATGATGTTCGCCTTGTGAATCGCGGTCACATGTTTTCGCCCGTTGCGGCGCGCGTATGCAAATGCGAACCGCGCGATCCGCGTGGATGCCCGCGCGGTGATGATCTTCAGGCTTTCGACGACGCCCGGCACGACCTCGTGTTCGATCCCGGAATACAGGTCTTCGGTGTTCTCGCGCACGATTACGAGATCGACGTTTTCGAACCTGGAGGGCACGCCCGGCAGCTTCCACACTGGCCGGAGGTTGGCATAAAGGTCCAGCGTCTTGCGCAGACCGACGTTCACGCTCGCGAAGCCTTCGGCGATGGGCGTCGTGGTGGGTCCCTTCAGCGCGACCTTGTTTCGGCGAATCGACTCAATGAGCTCCGCTGGCAGTGCCTTGCCCACTTGTTCGAACGCCGTCACGCCCGCGACGTGCCGTTCCCATTCGATTGCCACTCCCGACGCCTCGAGAATGCGGAGAACGGCTTCGGTGACTTCCGGGCCGATGCCGTCGCCGGGGATCAGAGTAATGGTGTGGGTCATACGTGTGCAGGACCAAAGTCCTGTGCTGCTGAAGTCAGATGTGTGCAGGACTGAAGTCCTGCGCTAGGAAAGGCCTGCGCTGCAGGAATCCGCGTGCGTCCCACTGGCAGGCGTAGCGCAGGTCCTTAGACTCGCTATTCGCGAACGTGCCAGAACAACAGCACGAGGCCGAGGCCCATGTTGATCGCCATCAGCATCGTCGACTTGCGATGGAGCCGGTCGAGGCGGATGCGCCGCTGGTCGGTGTCGGGCAGGTGGCTTACCGGTGCCGACACTTGCGACTGAATCCGTTCGAGCTGGCGGGTGACCCGTACGCCAGAGTAGAGCGACAGGACAAGCATGACGAAAACAATGGACGCGCGCGGAATGAAGCCCTGGGGCGGCGGGCCCATGAACTTCATCACGAACAGGGCGACGAACAGAACTGTTCCGCAGGCGTACGCGAGGAGATGGAATTGCCGGAGCACTTCACCAAACAGCGCCCCGGCGAGCACGCGGCCGTTAGCTGGATCCGATGCCGCAAGGACGCGGAACGTCGAAGGTGCAACGAGCAGCCCCAGAATCACCATTCCACCGAGCCATATGACGAGCGCCGTCAGCGCCACAAAACGGACTGCAAGCATTGCGTCATTATAATTGCCATAATTGCCGCGTGGATACGGCCGCCCTCGACTGGCTCACCGATCGGGTCCTGAGGGCGGAGGCGCGCGAAGAGCCGACCGCGCCGGCCGCGCTGCGCCTGCTGCTGCGACGCTACGCGGCAACCGGTCGTGAGGACGTTGGTGAAGCGCTCGGACGCGCGCTGGCTCGGGCCCTGGACTACATCGCGCAGCGCGACCCGGCGGCCCTGAAAGGACCGTCCTACACGAGTCAAGACGCAGCGGTCGACGACGTCGCGCGACCCGTTGAGGGTCGCGATGCCGAGGACTGGCTCGCGATGTTCGCCGAGGCTGCCGCTCTCACGGAAGACGAGCGGCTGCCGGCCGTCGTCTTGACGCTGGTCACCAGCCTGCAGCGCGCCTGGCCAAGCCGCGAGACCATTACGTCCGCGATGCGGTCGGTTGACGCTTCGCTTGCGGCGGCCCGTGTACTCGACCATCTTCACGGGGAGCAGGTGATTCGAGCGGCGATCGACGAGCTGGAGCGGGTCGTCGGTCTCGTCTATCGCCCAGGAGAACCAATTGCCCATCGGCTCTCGCAACCAGACGAAGCGGATGGCGACCTACAAGACCACGTGTGCTCGGCGTCGGCTCTGCTGGCGGCGCACGCCGTCACGGACCGCCTCCCGTACTCGATGCTGGCGGAAGAGCTGATGCAGTTCTCGCGACGGACCTGGTGGGACGAGGCGAGGAGTTGTTTTCGCGGGACCCTGAACCCTGAACCCGGAACCCTGAACCCCGAGCTCTTCGCACTCAATTGCGAAGTGGTTCGCGTGCTCTGTCGTCTCGCCGCGCTGCACCGAGACGACGACTATCGTCGGGCGGCGGTCGTCGCCGCGCACTCCGACTACTCGATCCACGCGGAGCGAATGCTAGCTTCACTCTCGCCCGCGTACCGCGAGCAGGGCCTCACGGCCGCGATCTACGGCCTCGCGCTCGATGAATGGCTCTCCTTACGCTGAGATTGCAGATGGCAGATGAAGCCATTTCCTAACTGGTCGTGGCTGGCTTCAGCCGGCCAAGCGTCCGCCCAAAGGCGGACACGACCAAGGCTGCGAAATGGCTTCATGTCAGATCGCAGATTGAGTAATGTCAGATTGCTGCGGATTTGCAATAAGATCTGCAGTCACATTCACGATCTGACATCTGGCATCTGCAGTTCTACGGAGGCCCTTTGGCTCTCAACCGCGCTTCCCTCGTTCCAGCCCTAAGAAACATCGCGACGCAGTTGCGGATCGATTCGGTCCGATCGACGTCGGAAGCGGGGAGCGGGCATCCGACGAGCTGCTGCTCGGCGGCCGACCTGGTGGCAGCGCTCTTTTTCGCCGAGATGCGCTTCGATCCGAGGAATCCGCAGCATCAGGGCAGCGATCGGTTCATCCTCTCGAAAGGTCATGCGGCGCCGCTACTGTACGCCGCGTGGGCCGAAGCCGGTGCGTTCGATCGCTCCGAGCTTCTCAGGCTGCGCGGGATCGGATCGAACCTCGAAGGCCATCCCACACCGCGGCTGCCGTTCGTGGACGTCGCCACCGGATCGCTCGGCCAGGGCCTGTGCGCGGCCGTCGGCACCGCGCTGAACGCGCGGCGCATCAAGTCCGACTATCGGACGTATTGCCTCCTCGGCGACGGCGAGTCGACCGAAGGGTCGGTGTGGGAGGCCACCCAGGTCGCCGCCGTGGAGTACCTCGACCAGCTGTGCGGCATCATCGACGTCAACGCGCTCGGGCAGAGCGGGCCGACGATGCATGAGCACGACATGGAGCAGTTCGCGCGCCGTTGGCGCGCCTTCGACTGGCACGCCGTTGTCATCGACGGCCACGACATGAACGCGATCCTCGACGCGTACGCCGAAGCCCGCAGTGTCTCGGGACGGCCCACGATGATTCTGGCGCGGACGATCAAGGGCAAAGGTGTGTCGTTCGCGGAATCGAAGAACGGGTGGCACGGTAAACCGTTCAAGAAAGGGGAAGAGCTCGATCGCGCGCTCGCCGAGCTCGAGAAACAGTTCGTGCCGGCTACCACCGCTGACCTTACGCGGCAGATCCCCAAGCCGTCGTCGAACCCGTCGGAGCCAGCGGCGCCATCGCCGGTTACGCCACCCTTCTACAAGATTGGCGACCAGGTCGCGACGCGCGAGGCGTACGGCACAGCCATCACCAAGCTGGCCGAGGCCGACTCGCGCGTGGTGGCGCTCGACGCCGACGTGAAGAACTCGACGTTCAGCGAGAAGTTCGAGAAGGTGTTCCCGGATCGGTTCTATCAGACCTTCATTGCCGAGCAGGTGATGATTGGGGCGTCGATGGGGCTGGCGGCGCGCGGTGCGATTCCGTTTCCCTCCACCTTCGCATGCTTCCTGACGCGTGCTGCCGACTTCATCCGGATGGCGGCCATCAGCAATGTCGGCATCAAGATGGCCGGATCGCACGCGGGCGTCTCGATCGGCGAGGACGGTCCCTCGCAGATGGCGCTCGAAGATCTGGCGATGTGCCGCGCGCAGCCGAACATTGCCGTGCTGTATCCGTCCGACGCCGTCAGCACTGAGCGGCTGGTTGCATTGGCCGCCTACCATCCCGGTCCCACTTACATTCGCGCCACGCGCATGAAGACGCCGGTGATCTACTCCGCGTGTGACACTTTCGCCATCGGCGGGTTGAAAGTCCTGCGCGAAAGTGGAAGCGACGTGGTGACGGTCGTTGCGGCGGGTGTCACGGTGTTCGAGGCGCTCAAAGCCTTCGAGCAGTTGAAGGCCTCGGCCACGGCAATCCGCGTGATCGATCTCTATTCAGTGGCGCCAATCGATCGCAGGGCACTCATCGCCGCCGGAACTGCAACCGGAGCGCGCATCATCACGGTCGAAGATCATTATTCGGCCGGCGGAATTGGCGACGCCGTTGCGGAAGCCGTGAGCGAAGTGGGCATTCACGTGCACCGGGTCGCCGTCCGCGAGATTCCGCGAAGCGGAAAGCCCGAAGGGCTGCTCGACCGCTTCGGAATCTCCGCGAGGCACATCGTGGAGGCCGTTCGAGCTGTGAGGTCAGGAGGGGCGGTCGGCACGCACTAGCCTGGCCCTGGACTCTCAATCGATGTCGGGCATCGGTGGCAGCTCGCGTTTGTGCTCGCTCCCGCGCACGAGCCGGGCGATCTTCATGGCCACCGCGGGCGCGACGCTTTGCGGTCCCTTGACCAGATAGCGCTCCAGCTTCGCGTAGGTGAATCCCGTCTCTTCTTCGTCGCGCTGGCCAGGCCGCAACCCGGTACTCGCGGGCCGATTGATAATGGCCTTGGGCACGCCGAGCTCCTGGGCGAGCGCCTGCACCTGACCTTTCAGCAGCCGACCAAGCGGCAACAAATCGACCCCGCCGTCGCCCCACTTCGTGAAGTCGCCGATCGCGAGCTCCGAACGATTGCCAGTGCCGGCGACGAGATAGTTCAAGCTGTTGGCCAGCAAGCAGAGCGCTGTCATTCGCAACCGCGGCTTCACGTTGGCGAGCGGCACACGCCCGCGGAGCGGATCGAGCGGCTGCCTGGCCCGCGTCTTCTTCGAAGCTTCAGCGACAGTCGGCTGCACGGCCGCGACGAGCGTATCCAACGCCGACATCAGATCGATCCTCGTCGTCGGCAACGAGAACTGCCTGGCCACGGCCGTCGCGTCGTTCTCGTCCTGCGGATCGCTGTGGCAGGGAAGGAGCACGCCGACGACCGCGCCCGGCATGGCGAGCTGCGCGAGCCGGGCCACGACGGCCGAATCGACGCCGCCACTCAGGCCCACGAGGAGTCCGCTTGCGCCGGCAGCATGGACGCGCTGCCGCACCCAGCCGGCGAGCCGCTCTGGTGTGGCCACTACCGTTGCAGCGCTTCCACGCTCGGGGATTCGGGCCAGGCCGGCTGCGGCCGCGCCACGTAACCGGCGTGCGCGAGACGACTCTGGAAGAGGGCCGTTTCCGACGCCCAGAACAGGAGCTTTACCGCCAACCGCGCGAGCACGTAAAGCTGCCCAATCGCGAAGCCGATCCACATCGACAGTCCCACAGAACCAGCCCCGGGCGCGACGAACGCGTAAAGAGCAAGCACCGCGGCGACAAGCACGGTGTTAACTGCATACAGTGACACCGCTCCGGCGAGGTTTCGCCGGAGGAACCGGGCGGCCGACCAGATCGCTCCGAGCATGCTGCGGCGATCTTCGACCACCGCCCGCACCTTCGCGTAATCGAACAGGAGATTGAACGCTGCGAGCACCACGCCGAAGACGAGGTACAGGCCCACCCTCGCGAAGAACGCGGTCCGCTCGGAGGTCACGTTCCGGACGAGATCGGTATACAAATCGTTGAAGAGCCAGGAGTGCGCTGGTCCGAATAGCGCGGCATACACCAGTGCGGCGACGACACCGAGTCGGAGGAAGCGAAAGAAGAAGACTCCGCACGCGGAGAAAAACGCGTGCACGTGCAAGGCGCGGTCACGCGCGTAGCGGTCGATGATGCCGCCGGCCAGAAAGATCCACAACGCAAGGTACACGGCGGCGGCGCTGACAACGAGAACCGGCCTCGAGTCGCGGTCGATGAAGGCGCTCAGGTTGTCGAGCACCGCCCCGAACCCGATCACTGCCGGCGTGAACGCAGCAGCCAGGCCGGAGGCCTGGCCGCTGAATTCCTGCATCCAGTCGTAGTTCGCTCCGCTCGCGGCGGCCTCGGCCTCGAGGCTTGAGTCAAGGTGTTGCGCGATTGTGCCGCGCATCGCTAGCGTGAGCGGCAGACTGACGAGCGCGGTCACCGCCCACACGGCTGCCAGGATGGCGGGCGCCCGACGGAGGCGCCCGACGCCATCGAGCAACGCGTCGGTTACACGAAAAACGCCCACGACAGCAGCGCGTCCTGCAGCCAGATCATCCACTTCAGCGACCATTTAGTTGCCGCCTCAGGACCTTTGGGCGCAAGCGTTTTCGAGTTGTTCGTGTAGTTTACGTCGAGCAGCAGGACGCGCTTGGGATCGACCTGTGCGGACACCGCTTGCGACTGGCGCTCGTACGTGTACTGCTTCCATCGATCGCGTCCATTCCAGCGGTGGGTCTGCCGCTCGCCGTCTTCGAACGTCACGAGCACATCGACTGGGAAGACCGCCTCGCCGTACCGCCGGACGAAGACGCTGGTCCGATAGCGATCGCCATCCAGCACGCTGGTCAGCTCCTGAACGCCGTAATCGAAGACGTTCGAGCTGCGATACACCTCGTCGAAAAACCAACCGACGTCCTGACCGGCAACCTCAGTAACGATCTCGAAGAAGTCGCGCGGCTCGGGATGCTTGAACTGCCAGCGCGAGAAATAGGTGGACAAGGCGCGCCGCATGATGGGCCAGCCGAGCCAGCGCTCCATCGTATTCAGCCAGAGCGCCGTCTTGTTGTAGGTGACGTAACGGCCGGTGTGCGGATCGAACTGGTATGACGGCATCGACGAGTCGTCGCTTCTTGCCGCGGGCCGGTAGCCCGGCAGGCGGTTCCAGGAGGTTTCCCGCCGAAGGGGAAGGTCCTTGAACACCCACGGAACGAACCCACCGAAGAACCGCTTCTCGTAGTAGCCGTCATAGTCCTCATCGAGCACCCGCGCCGTCGCGTAGGTGTTGATCCCTTCGTCCATCCACGCATTCTCGAACTCGTTGCTGGCGACCATCCCGTAGAACCACTGATGCCCGGCCTCGTGAACGATCACCTCCTCTGGTCCGGAATACGTGACGACCGAGGGCACGAGCCACGACGTCCCGGCCGTGATGAGCGTCGGATACTCCATTCCCCCGGCGCCGCTCTGGTAGGCGGGATCGACGACGGTGATGTGGCCGTATGGATAGGCGCCGAACCATTCACCGTAGCGGCCGAGCGCGACATCCAGGGCCCGGAAGTGTCGATCGGCCTGACCTGCATTCTCGGGCTGCAGCAGAAGCCGGATGTCCACGGACGGAAGTGTCGGGTGCTCGTACCGACCGCGTCGCTCGACGTAGTCGGGGCTGGTCGTCCATGCGAAATCGTGGACGTCCTCCTGATAGTAGCGATGCGTGGCAGTACCGTCGGTGTTATCGCGGCGCTCGCGCGCCACGCCGGTGGCGCCGACCATCCAGCCGCCCGGCACCGTCAGCCTGACGTCGTACACGCCGTAGTCGGAGAAAAACTCCGTCGTCGAATGAAACTGGTGGGTGTTCCACCCATCGTCTTCGAGCACGCCGAGTTTCGGGAACCACTGAGCGAAGAAGAAAAAGTTGCCGATCGCGCCCGTCCGAGCGAACGGGCGGGGTACGCGCGCCGTCCACATCAACTCGATCGTGGCGGTACCGCCGGGCTCCACCGCCTCGTGTAGCGGGACTGACAGTACTGTCTGGTCGTCCGTGTTCCGATCGTCGGGCGCAATGAAACGCTTTCCGGATGTGAGGTCGACGGGCTGGCGTGTCAGAGCGTCGACCACCCCTGGCGGCGGCGGGAACAGTCGCCGGATTGACGTGACATCCATGGTGGAAAAATCTTCTGGCGGCCGGTCAATCTTGACAGTGAGAGCCCGCTCGCGGAGGAACGTGGACCGGGTGTTCTTCCACGCGTTCCAGTACAGATGAAAGTGCAACTGGTCGGTCGAGCCAGTGGTGACATTTCGCCAAGTGATGATTTCCGTCGCGGTGATCGTGCGCGTCGCTGGATCGAGACGCGCATCAATCGTGTAGTTGGCATTGCGCGGAGACCGCTGAGGCGTCATGCTGCCGTCGCTGGCGGGCCGGGACGATGCCGACTGCGCGGCTAAGGTGTCGATCGAACCACCGAGAGCGCGGACGAAGGCCGGACCTTCCAGATCGGCCCACTTCGGCGAGATGATGAGCGCCACAAGGACCACGACCGCGCCAATCGCGACCCGCGCGGACACCAAGCGTGAACGCGTGTTCCACCAGATCATCGGTCGTGCATGGTACCATCAACCGCCGCGCTATAATCTGCGGTCATGCGCAACATCCGCGTGATGCACTTCGGCCTCGGGCCGATTGGTACGGCCGTGGCGCGCCAGATTGCCGCTCGACCGGGTCTCAAGGTTGTCGGCGGAATTGACATCGATCCCGCCAAAGTCGGCCGCGATCTCGGCGACGTCGTCGGCTTGAACAGGCGGTTCGGCCTGCGCGTCCAGGATGACACCGCGAGGGCGCTCAAGGCCGCGAAGCCGCAGGTTGTCATCCACTGCACGAGCTCGTCGATCAAGGCGGTTATGCCGGAGCTTGAGACGACCCTGAATTCGAAGAGCGCCGTCGTCTCGACGACCGAGGAGCTTTCCTATCCCGGGTACACGCACGTCCGCCACGCAAAGCAGATTCACGCCTGGGCGAAAAAGGCCAAGGTGGCCGTGCTGGGCACCGGCGTCAACCCCGGTTTCGCAATGGACGCGCTGCCGATCGCGCTGACCGCAGTCTGCCAGCGCGTGGATCGCGTGCTCGTGACCCGCGTCCAGGATGCGCGCCTCCGGCGGCTAGCGTTTCAGCAGAAAATCGGCGCTGGGCTGACCACCGAGCAGTTTCAGAAAAAGGCCGACGACGGCAGCGTGGGGCACGTGGGGCACGTGGGGCTAAACGAGTCGATTGCCATGACTGCGGATACCCTCGGATGGACGCTTGACCGCATTTCCGACGAGGTTCGGCCGAAGCTCGGGACGGTGACGATCTCGAGCGAGTTTCTCGCGGTCGATCCCGGCTACGTGTGCGGCATCATTCAGGACGGTGTGGGATACCGAATGGGCGAACCGGTGATCAGGCTCCATCTCGAGGCGTACTTCGGCGCGCCCGAGACCTATGATGCTGTTGAGATTGAGGGATCGCCCGGGCTCTCGATGAAGATAGCCGGCGGCATTCCCGGCGACGTGGCCACCTCGTCGATCGTGGTGAACTCTATCCCGAAAGTGCTGGCCGCTTCGCCGGGCCTGCACACCATGCGTGACGTCGCGCTCCCCTCCTTTTTCCCAGGCAGGTGAGAGGGTGAGCCTTTTGCTTTTCCTATGCACATCCTCGTTAGGTGTCCCCGATGTGATGCCCGACTACCGGTCGGGACGGCGGAAGCGCTGAGGGCCATCAGGTGCGGTCGCTGCGGCCGCGACATTTTCCTCGACATCTCCGAAGCGCTACGCGCCGATCGGGCGGTCGATCGGTGTCCGGTGTGCGCCGGTCCTGACTTTTACGCGCGTAAGGATTTCGATCCAAAGATTGGCCTAGCCGTCGTCATCACCGGCGCCGCCATCAGCTCGGTCTTCTACTGGTTCGATCGCGACCTCGCCGCCTATGGTGTCCTCGCCGTGGCTGTACTCATCGATCTCGTGGTGTACGGGCGGCTGAAGGACGTGACGGTCTGCTACCGTTGTCAGTCCGAATTTCGCGGCAACCCACGTACGACTGCTGCCTTCGACCTGCACACGGCTGACGTGCTCGAGCAGGAATACGAACGGCGGATAGGAAGGCGATGATCGCCTTGTGTTGCGTCTCAGCGGCGACGAGGCTACCGTCGTTGGCCGACGAGACGTGATTGCCAGGATTACGCTGCTCGACGAGCACTTGAACCGCCGGAAGGGCGCCGCGCGCCGAGCCAGTCGCAAGAACCGCAAGCAGTAGGGACGCTTGCGAGCGATCAGCCGATTGCTCAAGTCGCCGTTCAAAAGAGCGTAACGTCGACGACGGCGCCCTCGGCGATGCTGCTCTGATCGGCCGGGATTTCAATATAGCCGTCGGCCTGCGACAGGCTCGTGATGTCGCCCGAACCTTTGAAGGCAGGGAAGGCCACGCCCTTCTCGAGGCGCACGGTGTAGAACTGATGCCGGCCTGCGGGCGACACGATCGCGGTTCCCAGCGGCGCTCGGACGGCTTTGGGTGCATAGACCGGCAGACGGGCCGTGGCGCGCAGAAACGGCACGAGCAGAATGTAGGCGTTCGAGAGGCATGACGCCGGATTGCCGGGCATCCCGAAAAACGGCACGCCGTCTACGATCGCAAATACTGTCGGCTTGCCAGGCTTCACCCCGATGCCGTGGAAGATCATCTCGCCTCGCGCCGAAACGAGATCGACAACGAAATCGCGCTCGCCAACCGAGCTACCGCCAGAAAACACGGTCAGATCGCTGCCGGCGCATTCGTTGAGCGACGCGATGAGCGCTCCAATCGTGTCCTCGGCCGACCGATGCGGTTCCGGAATGCCGCCGTTGGCGGAAATAACGGCACCGAGCGTGAAGCGGTTCACGTCGTAAATCTGTCCGCCTGCGAGCGGTATCCCAGGGTCAATCACCTCGGTCCCGGTGGAAAGGACGGCGACACGAGGACGCGCATACACCTCGATCTCCGCCCGCCCGATGGCGGCGACGGCACCAATCCGGCTCGGGTTCAGCCAATCGCCCCGCCGCACGACGAGATCGCCACGGAAGATGTCGGACCCGCGCCGGCCGATGTTCCGGCCGGCCGAGGCGGCGGCGAAGATGTCCATATGCTCGTCGCTCGCGCGGGCGGTTTCCTCGACCATGATTATCGCGTCGGCGCCTTCCGGAAGCGGCGCGCCCGTTGCGATTTCTGCGCACGTACCGGGGACAACCCGCGCGGTGGTCGACCGGCCGGCATAGATGCGATCGACAATGCGTAGACGAATGGGCCGGTCGCTCGTCGCGCCTCGCGTGTCGGCGGCGACGACGGCGTATCCGTCCATGACCGATCGCGCGAAGGGCGGGATCTCGAGTGGCGAGGCGATATCGACGGCCGCGACGCGCCCGGCCGCGTGGATCAGCGCCACGCGTTCGGTTCGTGCAATCGGCCGGACGCCGGCCTCCAACCGTCGCCGCGCTTCCTCGAGCGAGATGGTCGACGTGAATGGACGCATGGTGTCTACTTTGAGACTTGCTGGACCATGTGTCCCAGCTCCGGGAGGAGCAGCTTTTCCATTGCCAGGCAAACGGCGGCTTCAGACCCTGGAAGCGCCACAAGGATCTTGCCGCTCGCGAGACCCGCAATGGCACGGCTCATCATGGCGGAGGCTCCGATTTGTTCGTAGCTCAGCATCCGGAACAGCTCGCCGAATCCGTCGAGCCGTTTTTCGATCAGCGTATTCACCACCTCGAAGGTGCTGTCGCGCGAAGTGATGCCCGTGCCGCCGGTCGTGATGACCACCTGGATGTTTCGGCCGGTGAGCTGGCGCTCGATCGCGCCCCGCACGAGCGACGGGTCGTCTTTCACGATCGCTTTACCCACCACACGATGCCCAGCGGTCGTGAGCAGATCGGCAATCACGCGGCCGCTTGCGTCGGTTTCCTCGGTGCGCGTATCGCTGATGGTTAGGATGTAACAGGCCACCGATGAGGGCGCCTGCGTCTTGTGCTGAACGTCTGCTCGCTCGCTCATCGTTCATGATTCTAGCCACGAACGCTCGAAGGCACGAAAAAAGAGCGGGGCAGACGCGACCTCGTGGTCGACTCCTCGCGCCGGGTTGTAAGATAGAATGATCTTCTCGACTCGCTGCAGCTCGCCCTGCTGAGCCGCGGTCGAGCAGTAGCGGGAACGCGCCCTTAGCTCAGTTGGATAGAGCGTCTGGCTACGAACCAGGAGGTCGCAGGTTCGAGTCCTGCAGGGCGCGCCAGTCCTAACAACAACTTACCGCCACGGTTACTGATGGGTCGGTGTCACTGTGCCCAATTTTGTGCCCACCCTTCATGAATTCTGGTGTGAATCGAGAACTTGACCGCTTTCCGGTTGGCCTGTCTGCTTGCTCGGCTGGGGCACCGCGTCCAGCGCCTCGAGCGCGGCGCGCTGCACCTCTGAACCGATGTGGCCGTAGCGCTTCGCCATCTTGGCCGTGGTGCTGGCGCTCCAGCCCATGATCGATGCCACGACGGGCAAGGATTACGCCGCGTTCGAGCAGGCGAGTGCAGGCCGTGTGCCTGAGGTCGTGGAACCGGCACTGAACGCTGGCCTGTTGTTTCGCCGCTTCCCATGCGGTCTTGATTTCACCGACGGGCATGTTCGGATCCATCGTCTTGGCGTGCGGCTTCCGGTCATCGCCGGCCAACCCGTAGTGTTCGCAAGGAAAGACGAAATGGTCCGGCTGACGTTCGGGGACATTCGTCGCCCACGTCTGGAACGTCATGAGCGCCCGCTCGTTTAACGGAATCACACGACCGGTTCCGGCTTCTGTCTTTGCGGCCCCGGCTGCAAGCGTGCGGTTCAGGAAACCGATCTACTGCCAGCGGAGCGACTAGATTTCGCCCCGACGCATCCCGGCGTTGAGTGCCACCGTTACGACAGGCAGCAGTAAGCGAGACCGAAGCGTTCGACACGCATCGAGGAGATTCTGTTCCTGTTCCGAAGTAAGGGCTTTTCCTGGTTCTCATAAACGCTCATCATCTTCACGTCCGGCTGCATGTTTGCCCAATAGCGATGCCGCCTAAGAATGGCTCCGAGCGTTTTGACTTCGACGTTGATCGTCTTGGGAGCGGCACCTGTCTTCAGACGGGATTCTTGGTAGTCCGCAATATCCTCCGCGGTGATGTCGACCAGGAGCAGCGAGCCGAAGGCCAGCTTGAGATGTTTCAGGCTGCGTTCTTCGAGCTGGTAGGGTTTCTCGGCCCCAGTCGGCTTCTTGAGCTTCATCCCGGTGGCGACGTATCTGGCGGTGGTCGCCTGGGCCCTGCCGACCACGGCGACCGATCACATCGGGGGGGCTGCGGTTCGCCTACGACCCGGTGTCGGGCGTCATTCCCCCGGCCTCCGTGACCACCGCCCAACTCGCCTTCGATCCCGCCACCCAGGCGGAATTGGACAGCCATACCGGTGACGCATCGGCCCACCACCGCGCTACACGGACGGGGAAGCGGTGGAGGCGGTCGGCCCGATCGCCACGTTGGGCGCGAACACCTTCACCGGCACCCAGACCATCGACCTCGGGAACCTCGACCGCGACGCACTTCGGCGCGTGTTGACATTCGCCTTGACGATGGCCTAGCAGTCCGTATATGGACTCCTCCCGGTGATCAAGCGAGTGGGTCGTGACGGTCGGTCCTTCGCGTCGGTTGCGGTCGTATATCCGGCCTGTCCGTGGAGAGCCTTTGCCTCCTGGCCAACATGGATAGTCGCGCACCGCGGGCCAATCGTGGTGCCGGCGTCGAGCGCCAGGGCTGCTATCGGCCTGATGCGGTGTCGGTCGGACCGAAGGGCCATGTCAGGGTCACTCGCTCAGCATCTCGCGTGGAGGTGTAGCTCGGGTTACGCCGCGTCCGGCAGTGCGCAGGGCACATCCTTATCAGTCCGTGGTGAAAGTCCGTCTGCATTCGACGAGCGATGCATCCTCGTGGCCTGCGTTGCTCCTCCATCAAATACAGGCGGTATTCTCGGTCGTCGCGCCTTGCCCGCGAGGCGCCTCGCTCGTCTCGGTGCAGCGCCCGACTTTCACCACGGACTGTTATGCCAAACCGCCCAAACGAGTCGGCCGAGTTTGTTCGCCACGGCAATCGTGGCTTTGTTGTAGCCGCGCCGCGCGTGCACCGTCATCGCCCAGTGGTGCAGACGCGTGAGGGGCTGCTGGGCCGCCCGGCGCCGGTGGGCCGACGCGAGCACCGCGCGCGCGCCGTGGGTGAGTAAGCACCGGAGATACACGTCCCCGCGTTTACTGATCCCCCCGAGGCGCCGCCGCTGCCCACTCGAGTACTCGCGCGGCGTCAGGCCGAGCCAGCTGGCAAACTGGCGCGCGCGCCGGAATGCGTGGATGTGCCCGACGGTGCCGACGAGGGCCGTGGCGGTCAACAGCCCAATCCCGGGAATCGTCCGCAGTCGCATCACGACGGGGTCGGCGTCGGCCAGGGCGCAATTCCCGTTCCAGGCCGGCAATCCGAGCCTCAATCGCCCGCACTTCCTCGTGGACGCTCGTGAGCACCTGCCGCAGATGCCTCGGCAACACGGTGGCCGCCTCGTCGAGCAGCACAGGCAAGGCCCGCAGCGCCGCACAGGCCCCCGCCGGCAGCAGCAGCCCCTGTTCCCGCAAGAGCCCGCGTAACACATTGATGCGCGCCGTCCGCGTCGTCATCCACTGCTCGCGCACCCGGTGCAGCGCCACGAGCGCTTGCTGCTCGACCCGCTTCACCGGGACACGGGGTATCTCGCCTCGCGGATCGCCTCCGCATCCGCCCGGTCCGTCTTGTTGCGCCGCACGTAGGGCCGCACGTACGCCGGGGGCACGAGGGTGACGCGATGGCCGTGTTGCTGGGCAACCCGCCCCCAGTAGTGGGCGGTGCCACACGCCTCCATCACCACATGGGTCGGCGGCGTCTGCGCGAGAAAGCGGGCGAACCGTGCGCGGTTGAGTCGCTGGCGCGACCACACGCGCCACCGGGCATTGGCGATCGCCAGCTCGAACACGGACTTTGCCAGGTCAACGGCCACTGTCGTAGCACCCATTTCGGTTTCCTCCTGGTTGTGGCTGATGGGCATCAGCTGATGCGGCACATCATGCCGCATCGGAACCGGGAGGAGTCCATACCATCATGGTGAAAGTCGGGCGCTGCACCGAGACGAGCGAGGCGCCTCGCGGGCAAGGCGCGACGACTGAGAATACCGCCTGTATTTGATGGAGGAGCAACGCAGGCCACGAGGATGCATCGCTCGTCGAATGCAGACGGACTTTCACCACGGACTGCTAGCGCGTAGGGCGGAATAACCTCTCGGATCCACACGCATTCGGCCCGACCCCTCGTCGTTGAACAAAGGAGACGCGTCATGCCCTCGCTCCGCCGCTGCTCCCGCTGCCTCGTGTCATCCATCCTCCTCAACGCTATCCTCCTCAGTCCGGCGTACGCCGACGAAGTCTGGGTGGCGCCTACGTATCAGGAAGACGCGGGTGGGCTGGGCATCGGGAGCAACGGGTTCTGGCCGGTGACGGCCATCGGGGCCTCCCGCTTTGCGTTGGGTGTGCCCAATAATCTCCAGGCCTTTCAGAGTGTGACGATCGTTCTCATTCCGCACACACCCGGCGGTGCCGCGACCTTGAATGTGTTCATCTGCGCCGCGGAGGACGGCCAGCTAGAGAAACGGAGACGAATTGCCATGCTGAGAAGACTCAGGCTTCGGGGGAGGTTGCAAGGGGACAAATCAATGCCTAGGAGCGTGGTCGTCTACAGCCAGCCAGGCTGAATGTTCTGCCATAGAGTGAAAGAGTTTCTTTCACAGCGGAACGTTGACTTCGTTGACCGCGATGTTGCGGCCGATGACGCGGCGCTCGCTGAGCTGGAAGAGCTTGGCTATATGAGCACGCCGGTCACACTGATCGACAGGGAAGCCGTCGTTGGATTCGACCGGCCCAAGCTGGAGAAGCTCCTGGTACGTACCTGAGACTGTCAAAGGTTTGGCCTGAGCGCGACGTTCCGCTGGCCGCAGTCCGCTCTGATTGACAGGCTCAGGGCCGCTAGGTGTCAACACCTCCGACATCCTCAGGCAGCTCCCAACGCGAAGCAGGAGGCAATCCTCCCGCGGCCGATGTCGAATTCTTGGTGAGGCAAGCAGAGACGCACGCTACTTATTCTTGGGGGCCTTCACGGATTCTTCAACGTGATGACCGTGAACTCCGCTTGCGTCCGTGTCCTCCGTGGTCGAACCGTTGAACGAGCGATGGGACAGCCATTCGGCCAGGGTCGTCGTCAAGACCCCGCTCGCATTCCGCTACGACTACGCACCACGAATCGATCGTGTCAGGATGGCAAACGTCCCGGAATCCTGGGGTGCTTACGGAATACAGGTAGACAAGAAGCTATGCTCTCCCTCGCACGGAAAGGGACGATAAAACGTGAGGAATCGGCCGCCTACAATAACGCCCAGCCAGAGGATCAATGAGACGGTGGCGACTAGTTTTGCGGATCGCGGCGTATCACCTCCACCACCCACGGGTGCCAGTTGACGGAACACGACGAGATAGAACGCCAGCACGTTGAATCCGGCGAGTGCGAGGAACAGCATCTTGAAATGAAAGGCCGGATTGTAGATGTACTGGTCCGGCTCGGTCAGAAGGAACAGCAGTCCAGTCAGTCCATTCATCGCAAACCCCAGAATGCCCCAGGGGACGAGCCGATGCAGGGCGGTGATCGGTACACACTTCGCCATCCCCAACAGCCGAAGGTCGAACATCGCGATTGTGCCAATCAGGAGAGACAGTCCAAGGAAATGAACGGACTCGCAGATCGGCCACCCCCACCTGGACCGCATCACCGATGAAAGGCCTGTGACACTCCCCAATGTGCCCAGTTGGCTCACCAGCCAGATTTGGAACGCCTCTATGCCGCCACCTCTTCCGCCAGCATCAAAGTTCATAGAGTCGGTCTCACAACCGGCCCGGGTCCTGTTCTCGGCTACCCGCAGGGTTGTGAAACCGCTTCTACTTAGAGAACAGGTAGACGTAGGTATACGCGAGGAAACGACCAGTCGCAATCGCGCCAGCCCAGCAGACGAGCGATGCGGCTGCCAGAAGTCTGCCGCGCCGTGGCACAGGGTTCGTATCCAGACTCGGATCGCCAAACACACGGTGCGTGATCGCTCTGAGCGTGATCAATCCGAGCGCGATGAAGCCCAGTTTGGCATAGAAGACGGGGTTCGTCAGCGCCTTTGTCGGATAGCCGATCAGAAGAACGACACCAGACATCGCATTCACCCAGAAACCGATCCAGATGATTGGAAAGAACCGCTTGAGTTCCAGGAGCGGCACTCGAGGAGCCGCACCCAGGATCCGCAAGGCAATAGCCGCGTTTGTCCCGGCCACCATGCCCATCCCGATGGCGTGGAGGGAAAGAATCGTCGGAAAGGCGAACACGGATGTCGACTCGCGTACCCACACGCTGAAGGAGCTGGTCTCGAGCCAAACAAACAACGAGTGCATATCTTGCCCGACCTGCATTACGGCCTGCGTCCCTCGGCCAGAATGAGCTCGTTGGCCTTGTTTTCGGCGATCTCCGCGAGCGTGCCGGCATCCCACATGGGAAGCGGCTGTCTGCCAGGTGCCTGCAGCGATTCGAGCGGTCCCCAGAGTTTGTCGACGCGGTCGGTGAACAGATCGCCGATCAGCAGATCAGTGACCGTTCCCTGCAGATTGGGATAGTGACGGACGAAATTTCCGAAGCTGAACCCGCCGTAGTACTCGCAAACGAGCCGCCGCATGCGATCCATCCCTTGGTTGAACAGCGGCCCCCACTTGCCCAGCTGTGCGGCTGAAAGGTCGCCGATCGCCAGCCCCTCGACGATGGCATCGGCCGCCATCTCGCCGGACCGGAGGGCGAGGAGCACCCCCGAGGCGTACAGCGGATCGAGGAACCCGAACGCATCGCCGATGAGCACCCAGCCGTTGCCCGCCAACTGCTTCGATCGATAGGAATAATCCTTGGTCGCGAAATAGCCGGTCGCACGCGCCGCCTTGGAGACGCGTTCCTCCACGGCGGAACAGCGCTCGACTTCTCCCTGGTAGGTTTGCTCGCGATCCTGGCGGTTCTTGAACAAGTAGTCGAACGGCGCGACGACGCCAACGCTCACCAGGTCGTCGTGCAGCGGGATGTACCAGAACCAGCCGCTCTTGTTCGTGGTTTGCAGCACCACGGTTGCGCCTTCGTCACGGCCGGCATCGCGGTGTGCCCCCTTCCAGTAGGTCCAGATCGCGCCATTGTTGAGGATCGGATCCCACACGCGCAGTCGGAAGCGGTTTTGAAGCAACCCGTTCTGTCCGCTGGCATCAACGACAATCTTGGCGTGCACGTCGCGGCGCGCTCCACCGTCGAGCTGAATCGTGACTCCTACGGCACAATCGTCCTCGAACAGCACGTCGACGACGCGAACGCCCTCGTGCACCTCGGCTCCGTGCTCCCGTGCATTGTCGAGCATCAACTTGTCGAACTCGCTCCGGACGACCTGCCAGGTCTGCGAACATTCGTGCGGCTTGTTGTCCCAGAAGTAGAATGGCGCTGAAAGCTTCCCGGCCGCGTTCACGAACTGCACGCTGTATTTCTTCACGAAGCGGCTCTCCTGCATCGTCGGCAGCATGCCGAGCCGCTTCAGCACCCAATAGGTCTCCGGGATGAGCGATTCACCGACGTGAAAGCGCGGAAATCGCTCGCGCTCGAATACCTGCACGCGAACGCCCTGCTGGGCGAGGAGCGTCGACGCGGTGGACCCGGCGGGCCCTCCGCCGATGACAACGACGTCTGTGTCCACTGGGACCGCGCGCTTGGCACCGTCGTTCATCTCTGCTCCCGAGTTCTCAGCTGGGTTACGACGCACCCAGGCCGACCGTTTCAGTACGCGTGCTCATACAAAGTGAGCGCAGCCGCCTCGTCGAACGGCCGCGGGTTGAAGGTGCCGGTCCACTGAGCCGCGGCCTTCGCGGCGAGCGCCGGCAGCTCGTTGCGCGACACGCCGAGATCGCCGAGCGAGGCCGGCAAGCCGCCGCTCCTCGCCAGCGTCACGAGCCGGTCGGCCAGCTTCAGGGCGGCAGCCTCGCGCGCGGCGCTCGGATTGGTGCCCGAGGCAGCCAGAAGCTCCGCGTACCGATCGCCGACACTCGCCCTGTTCCATCGGACGACATGCGGCAGCATCATCGCGACGGCAACCCCGTGCGTCGTGCCGTACCGTGCCGTCAGCGGATTTGCGCAGGCGTGGGCCGCGCCAAGCATCGACTGCTCGACGGCCACGCCGGCCTCGTGCGCGCCGATGAGCATGGCCGCCCGCGCGTCCAGGTCGCCTGGCGCCTCCAGTACGCGTTCGTAGTGCGCCTCCAGCAGTCGCCACGCGTCGCGCGCAAAGAGATCCGAGAGAACTGTGCGCTTCGTCGTAACGTACGACTCAACCGCGTGCGAGAGTGCGTCAAAGCCGGCGATCGCCGTCACCGTCCGCGGCTGGGTTACCGTAAGCTCCGGATCGAGAATCGCCACCCGGAACGCGGCCTGCGGATCGCCGCAGGCCATTTTCATGTGCGTCTCGGCGTCGGAAAGGATCGCGTAGCTCTGGGCTTCGCTGCCGGTGCCGGCCGTCGTCGGAATGCCGATCGCGGGCAGCATCGGTTGCGTCGCTTTTCCGAATCCGCGGTAGTCGCCGATCGATCCGCCTCCGGTCAGGACGAAGTTGATGCCCTTCGCGCAGTCGAGCGAGCTGCCACCCCCGAGCGCGACCACTGAATCGACGCGCGCGGAGGCCGCCACCGCCCGGCCGGCCTCGACCATGCGCGTGTCGGGATTCGCGTCGATGTCATGAAAAGAGGTCACGCTGATGCCGGCCCCTTCCAGCAGACGGACCGCCCGGTCGACATGTCCCGCCGACACCAGGCCCCGATCGGCGACGAGGAGCGTTCGTGCGAATCGCTGCTCGCGCGCGAACTCGTCCAGCCGCGCGAGCGTGCCGGTGCCGAATACGACGGCCGTCCGCGGACGGAAATCAAACGGCCGGAGCGTGTCGGTCAGAGAAAACGCACGGGAGACCATGGTAAAGAAACGTCTTGATGATATCGTACCGAGATCTACGACCATGCTTGGGGTTCGTTTGCTGAGAGCGGGGCAGTCGTCATGCTGAAGAAGTCTGTCATTCTTGTTGCCCTTGTTGCCGCGGTCCTGATTCTTGATTCGTCGCTCCTCGCGCAAGGCCCGCGCCGCGTCGCGCTCGGCGACTGGCCGGAGATGCGCGGCCCGAATCGGGACGGCGTCTCGATGGAAACCGGCCTTCCGGACACCTGGGCACTCGAGGGCGAGAATTTTCTCTGGCGCGCGCCCTACGGCGGGCGCTCCACGCCGATCGTGATGGGTAATCACGTCTACGTCCAGAACCCCGCTGGCCGCGGCGCGGAGCTCCAAGAGCGGGTGATGTGCCTGGACGCTGACACCGGCAAGGTGCTCTGGGAATATCGTTTCAACATCTTCCAGAGCGACGTGCCGCCGCACCGCGTCGGCTGGGCGTCTCCGGCCGCCGATCCCGAGACGGGCAACGTCTATGCGCTCGGCGTCGGCGCCACGGCCGTCGCCCTGAGCCACGACGGCAAGCTCCTGTGGGAGCGATCGATCGGCGAAGAGTTCGCCGCGTTTACGACGCACGGCGGGCGCACCGCCGCACCCGTCGTCGATGGCGATCTCGTCATCGTCAACTCCGCCATATCGAACTGGGGCACGATGGGAAATCGTGCGCACCGCTTCATCGCGCTCGACAAGCGTACCGGCGAGGTCGTGTACGTGGCGCAGCCTGGGGGGCGCCCGTACGACACCTCGTTCTCGCCGGGGCTCATTACGACCATCGGCGGCCTGCGGCAGTTCATCGTCGGCGGCGGAGATGGCGCGGTTCACGCGTTTCAGCCGCAGACGGGGGAACGGATCTGGAGCTACGTGGCCGCGAAGCGCGCCGTCAACACGGGCGTCGCCGTCAGCGGGACGAGCGTGTTTCTCTCGCACGGCGACGAGAATGTTGACCGGCCGGTGATGGGCATGATCGCGGCTATCGACGGATCGCAGACCGGCGACATCAGAACGACGAGGTGGAAGTTCACTGGCACCAAGTTCGGCTTTTCCTCACCCGTCATCCAGGGGCAGCGCCTCTATCAGCTTGACGGCGGGTCGGCGCTGCATGCCTACGACCTCGCTACCGGTCGGGAGCAGTGGACCGAGCGGCTCGGCCGCCTGCAGAAAGCCTCGCCGGTCCTCGCCGACGGCAAGATTTATGTCGGCTCCGAGACGGGGGAGTTCTTTATCGTGCGGCCGCTCGCCGATCGCGTGGAAGTCCTCAGCACGGTCACATTGCCGATCAGCACAGACAGCGTCGGCGGATCGGAAGGCACGCCGGAACAGGTCGTGTCGGGCGCCGCCGTGTCGCGCGGTCGGATCTTTTTCGTGTCAAGCGACGCGGTGTACGCCATCGGCCCGAAGACGGCGAAGACGTTGACCGGCTTTGCCGTCGACGAACCCGCGCTCCGGGGAGAGGGTGCGCCGGCTCACCTCCAGGTGTCGCCCACCGAGCTTACGCTCGCGCCGGGGCAAACCGTGAACCTGCGCGCGCGGCTCTTCGACAGCCAGGGACGGTTCCTTCGCGAGGAGGCGGCGACCTGGTCGCTCGAGGGGCTCAGGGGAATGGTCACCGACGGCTCGTTCACGGTGGCGCCGGACCAGGTCGACCAGGCCGGGCTCATCAAGGCGGTCGCCGGCGGCCTTGCTGGTCAGGCGCGCGC
This sequence comes from Vicinamibacterales bacterium, assembly GCA_965197865.1. Lineage (GTDB taxonomy): Bacteria > Acidobacteriota > Vicinamibacteria > Vicinamibacterales > CAVVIG01 > CBDANZ01. Next base: position 223,582 of record CBDANZ010000003.1, on the reverse strand, counting down.
CCGGGTGGTGCGATCCATGCCGTGGACCGAGACGTTCGAGGGCTACGCCGAGGGGTCGGTACCTCCCGGGTGGATCAGCATGGTGACCGGGAAGTTTGCCGTCGCTACAATCGACGGCCAGAAGGCTCTGCGCAAACCGCCGGTCAACACGTTGTTCAAGCGGATCCGTGCCTTTGTCGGCTCGACCGAGAGGTCGAACTACACCGTCGAGGCCGACATCCAGACGCCGACGCGCCGCCGCCAGCAAGGAGACGTCGGCATCACGGCCCAGCGCTACTCGCTCATCCTGTACGGCACTTCGCAACGCTTGAAGCTGGAGCCCTGGGAGCCGGAAACGACGCGGACCGTCTCGGTGCCGTTTGCGTGGAAGCCTGATACCTGGTACCACCTCAAGCTGAGGGTTGAGAACTTGCAAGACGGGACGGTCCGGGTGCGTGGCAGGGCATGGCCGACCGGAGAGACCGAGCCGGTCGCCTGGGCGATTGAGAAAATCGACCCGATTGGCAACAGGAAGGGCGCCCCCGGCCTCGTCATCGACGCGGAATTCGGCGCCTGGGTGGACAACCTGAAAGTCGTCGAGAACTAGTAGTGTCGCCTGAGACAGGATTCCTTTATGCATCGACGTCTACGCACTCCTGATTCATGGCTTCAAGTCGCACTCCTCGCGGCCGTCCTGCTCCTTGTCGCGCTGCTCCGGTCGGCGCGCGTGGGCGCGTCCGACCCGGGTACCGGCGACTGGCCTATGTGGGGCGGCACACCCGATCGGAATATGGTGTCCTCGATGAAAGGGCTACCGACCGAATGGGACGTGAAGACGAAGAAGAACGTCAAGTGGGTGGCCGCGCTCGGATCGCAGAGCTACGGCAACCCGGTGGTGGCCGGCGGTATGGTGTTTGTTGGCACGAACAACGAGGCTCCGCGCGACCCGAACCAGGGCGGCGACCGCGGTGTGCTGATGGCCTTCCGGGAGTCGGACGGGGAGTTCATGTGGCAGCAGACCCACACGAAGCTAGAGTCGGGCCGGGCGAACGACTGGCCCTTCCAGGGCGTCGCCTCGTCACCGCTCGTCGAAGGCGAGCGGCTCTATTATGTCAGTAACCGCGGCGTCCTGTGGTGTCTCGACACCAAGGGCTTTCACGACAGCGAGAATGACGGTCCCATCACCGACGAGAAGCTCACCGGTCAGCGCGACGCGGATGCCATCTGGTCGTTCGACATGATGGAAAAGGTGGGCACCTACCCGCACAACCTCGCGAACTCGTCACCGGTCGCCTGGGGCGATCTCATCTTCGTGAGTACATCGAACGGGCAGGACGAGAGTCACGTGAACATCCCGTCGCCGCGGGCGCCGGCGATTATCGCCGTGAACAAGGACACCGGCGATCTGGTGTGGGAAGACAACTCGGTGGAGGACCGCATTCTTCACGGTCAGTGGTCCACGCCGACGGTGGGACGGATTGGTGGTGTTGATCAGGTTGTGTCGGCGCAGGGTGACGGCTGGGTCCGCGGCTACGAACCGTCGACCGGCAAGAAGCTCTGGGAGTTCGACACGAACCCGAAGGACTCGGTCTGGCCGCGGACGCGCAACGAGGTCATCTCGACGCCTGTGATCTACCAGGATCGCGTCTACATCGCCAACGGCCAGGATCCGGAGCACGGTGAAGGCGTCGGCCATTTTTACGCGATCGACGCGACCAAGCGTGGAGACATCACGGAGAGCGGGCGGGTGTTTCACTTCGACAAGATCCGCCGGTCGATCTCGACGGCCGCCATCGCCGATGGGCTGATCTATCTGCCCGATTTCAGTGGCTTCTTTCATTGTCTCGACGCGACGACCGGTGAGGAGTACTGGGTGCACGACCTGTTGTCGGCGACCTGGGGCTCGGCGCTCGTCGCCGACGGCAAGGTCTATCTCGGCAACGAGGATGGCGATGTCCTCATCATGCAGGCGGGGAAGGAAAAGAAGCTACTCGGTACAATGAACATGATGAGCGCAGTTTACGGCACCGCGGTGCCGGCCAACAACACCTTGTTCATCATGAACCGCAACCAGCTCTACGCGCTCGCAGTCAAGTGAGGGCCTCGAACGTGGAACGCAGACCGAAAATCGTGGCGTCGGCCGCGTGCGCTCTCCTGCTTTCGCTCCACGCGGCCGGTCAGTCGCCAGCCCCGTCCGACTGGCCGCAGTTTCGTGGCAACTCCGGGCTGATCGGCATCGCCACCGGTACGCTGCCACCGTCGCCGAAGCTGCTGTGGACGCTCGAAGTGGGCGAGTCGATCGACTCTTCGGCGGCCATCGTCGACGGCGTCGTGTACGTCGGGACGTTCGACGGCGACCTAGTGGCGGTGGATCTTGGGTCCGGAAAGCTCCACTGGAAGTACGCCGCCGGTGACGCCATCGGAGAATCGTCGCCGGCGGTCGCACGCGGGGCGGTGTTCGTCGGCGACGCCGGGGGCACTGTGCACGCCATACGCGCACGCGACGGCAGCCGGCTCTGGACGTTCAGGACCGAGGCGGAGATCAAGTCGTCGCCCGTGGTGGCCGATGGGCTCGTGCTGGTCGGATCGTATGACGGCCGCCTCTACGCGCTCGACGCGGCCAGCGGACGTCTTCGCTGGAAGGTCGAAACCGACGGCCCCGTTCATGCGACGCCGGCCGTGCACAACGGCATCGCCTACCTGGCCGGCTGCGACGAGAATTTCAGGGCGATCGACCTGGCCGATGGAAGAGAGCTCTATCGCATCGCGGTGGGCGCCTACACGGCCGCCTCACCCCTCGTCGACGGCGACCGCGCGTACTTCGGCACCTTCAACAACGAAGTTCTCGGGATCGACCTGCGCGCGCGCAAGATCGCCTGGCGCTACGAGCCCCCCGATCGCCAGTTCCCGTTTTACTCGTCGGCCGCGCTGGTGGACGGGCGGGTGATCGTCGGCAGCCGCGACAAGCTGGTGCACGCGATCGAGGCCGCCACCGGCAACGCGGCATGGACCTATCCCACGCGCGCGCGCGTGGATTCGTCGCCGGCGGCGGCCGGAGGACGCGTCTACGTGGGATCGAGCGACGGGCGGCTCTACGGGATCGACGCGGCAACCGGTCAGAAGCAGTGGGAGTTTGACGCCGGCGCCGGTTTGACCGCGTCACCTGCCATCGCCGCCGGTCGCATCGTGATCGGCTCGACCGACGGTGTCCTGTATTGTTTTGGGTAACGTACGCTCGAGAAGCGGTTTCCTTGCCTATTCCGCTGGACTGTAGCGCGGGACTTCAGTCCCGTTCTCGGACGGGTCTGAGGACCTGCGCTACACCAAGTGTGGTGAAATGGGTTCTCGGGCGCTTCAGATGATGAATGGTCAAGCAACGGGGCAACGTATGGGATGGATCGTGTTCGTGGCTGGTGCCGTGCTGTCGTGGGGCGTGTACGGCGCCGTGCTCCATCAGGGACAGACGCAGCTCGGGAATCCGCTCAAGGCGCTGCTGTGCGTGGGCGTCGCCTACTTTATGGTGGGCGTCATCATCCCCGTCGTCGCGTTGTCCGCGCAGGGCGGTCTCTCTGGCTTCGATGCCGCCGGCACCACTGCAGCAACCATCGCGGGCGCGCTCGGAGCCCTTGGAGCCGCGTGCATCATCTGGTCGTTCAAGAGCGGCGGGATTCCGCTCTACGTGATGCCGCTCGTGTTCGGCGGAGCGCCAGTCGTCAACGTGCTCTACTCGGTGATCGTTCACCCGCCGAAGATGGCGCCCAATCCGTTGCTGTTCGTCGGGTTTCTGCTGGCCTCCGTGGGCGCCGGAATGGTGTTGTACTTCCGCCCGGAGGCGTGACAAGCGCTTGTGAGTTTTGGGCTTCAGGTTTGGGGGAATAGCCCATAGCCGAAAGCCAAGAGCCGAAGGGCTGGTTTCACGTCTTCGTGGCGGTTCTCGAGGAGGAATGGGATGCGCGTTTTTGCCCTGACACTGATGCTGGTTTTGGCCGCGCCCATCGTCACGCGCGCCCAGCAGCCCTTGGAAGAGGCGGCCGGTTTAACCCAGCCTGAACAGGATAATGGAGGCGCGCTGCGGACCCGTCTACCGGTCATTACCGTGAGTGCGGAAAAAGAGCCGGAGGACGTGCAGGCGTCGCCGGTCAGCGTGACGGCCGTGCCGAAAGAGACGCTCGAGCAGGCGGCCGTGCGCAGCGTGAGCGATGCGGCGGACTACGCTCCGAACACGTTTTTCCACGAGTTCACGGCGCGCAAGCTGAGCAACCCGCGGTTCCGGGGCATCGGGTCGAGCCCGAACAATCCCGGCGTCGCGACCTATATTGACGGCGTCCCACAGCTCAACGCGAATTCGTCGAGCATCGAGCTGGCCGATGTCGAGCAGGTCGAATTCGTGCGGGGGCCGCAGAGCGCCTTGTACGGCCGCAACACCATCGGCGGACTCGTCAACATCACGAGCAGCCGGCCTTCACTGAGCGAATGGACAGGAAGTCTTGTCGGTCCACTCGGCAATTTCAGTTCCGCGGAGTTGCGCGGCGCCCTGTCGGGTCCGCTCAAGACCGATAAGGTTGCGCTCGGCATTTCTTTTGGCTACTCGGCGCGTGACGGCTTCACGAAGAACGACGTCACCGGCAACGATTTGGATTCGCGCTCGGCGTTCTTTACGAAAACACAGCTCCTCTGGACGCCGGCTGCGAACTGGGAGACGCGCGTGATTCTGACGAGCGAACGAGCGCGCGACGGCGACTTTGCCCTGAACGATCTGAACGCGCTCCGCGCGCGGCCATTCCATGCCGTGCGCGATTTCGAAGGCTTCACCCACCGGGATATCCTGGCGCCGACCGTGCTCGTCGCTCGCACCGGGAAGGCCGTCGACATTTCAGCGACCACCGGTTTCGTCAGCTGGAAGACGAAGGATCGCACCGATCTCGACTACACGGCACTGCCGCTCGTCACGCGCGACAACGACGAGCAGGCCCTTCAGTTCACGCAGGAAGTTCGCTTGGGGACGGCAAGAGACGCCGCGTTTTCGCTGTCAGACGACGTCACTCTGCGGTGGCAGGCTGGCGTTTTTGTGTTCACGCAGGATTACGAGCAGGACGCGGTCAACAAGTTCTCGCCGTTCGTGCTGTCGCAGTTCGTCAACTTTCAGGTGAGCCAGCATTCGCCGCGATCCACACTCGACGATCGCGGCCTGGGGCTCTACGGACGGGGCACGTTCATGTTCCGGGAAAAGCTCGAAGGCACGATCGGCTTGCGAGGCGACCGCGAGAACAAGCGCGCGACGCTCGACACGTTCTTCTCGCCGGCTATTGCACCCCCAACGGCCGTGAAGGTCGAGGCCGACTTTACGGATGTGTCGCCGCAGTTCACCGTGGCCTATCACCTCGTGCCGGCCAAGCAGATGGTGTATGCCACCGCGGCTCGTGGGTTCAAAGCCGGCGGCTTCAATGCCGCATCGCCAGCGGGCAACGAAGGGTACGACCAGGAGCACAGTTGGAATTACGAGGCCGGCGCTAAGACCCTCGTGTGGGACGGTCGTGTGTCGATGAACACGTCGGTGTTCTATATCAAGTGGCGCGACCTGCAGGTGAACGTTCCGAACCCCGCGGTACCCCTGCAGTTTTTCATCACGAACGCCGGCGGTGCGACGAGCAAGGGTGTTGAAGTGGAGCTGAACGCGCGGGTTCTTGCCGGCTGCGATGTGTTTGCCGGTGTCGGCTATACCGACGCGCGGTTCGCAAGCGGGAGCGTGTCGAACGGCGCGGTGGTGGGCGGCAACAGGGTGTCCAACACGCCCACCTACACGGCGGACGTGGGCGGACAGTACTCGGCGGCCCTGAATTCCAGGTCAACACTGTACATCCGCGCCAAAGTCGTCTTCCGAGGCAGCTACCACTACGACGATGCGAACACCGAGCGACAGGAGGCCTACTCGGTCGCGAACTTCCGCGCTGGTGTGCGCGGCGAACTGCTATTCGCTGAGGCATGGACGCGCAACGCTTTCAGCACGCGCTACATCCCGGTTGCGTTCGCCTATCCAGGTTTCGCGTCCTCTGGTTTCATCGGCGAGAGCGGCGCGCCCCGCACGTTTGGGATCCGCGCGGGCGTCACCTTCTAATTGCAACGCACTCCTGGCTACGATTCACGTCTCGCCTGGGTCCGCCGGTCGACGAGCCAGATCGTCCTGCCCGTACCTCCGCCGCCAGGACGAGAGATGCCTGCCGTTTCGCGCGCGTGAAAGATTCAGAAAAAATGCGAGCAAGGAACGAATCTTGGAACGGAGGGTACGGCAGGCCTTGAACTACTCGGCACGCAGCGCGTCGAGCAGTCGAACGTGAATGGCCGCCCGGGTCGCGACGATCGACGAGACCAGGCCGGTGCCGAACACTAAGAAAAGGAGGAGCCACGCGCCCGCACCCGTCGGCAGATTCCCGCCGCGCTCGGCGGTTGCGGGGGCAATCGCGACGAGCGCGCATATCACGCCGGTGGCCAGCCCGCAGGCGAGGAGCAGGGCGCTCTCGGCAATCACGATGAGCACCAGGCGGTTGCGACCGTACCCCACCGCCGCGAGCAGCGCTAGCTCGCGCCTCCGCTCGAGCGCGTTGCGCAACAGCACGGCCGCGAGCCCGACGGTGCCGAGCAGCAGGCCGAGGCCGCCGAGCGTCTGAAACGTCGAAATGTACGTGTTCTCGACCGTGTGGAACGCGGCCAGCCGTTCAGCGGTCGGCATGGCATCCGCGCCGAAATCGCTGAGGCGATCTTCAATGGCCGCAGCCGCTTCGGCCTGCCGATCGGCCGGTGCGTCGACGAGCAGGAACTGGTAGCCCTGCCGTTCGGGAAAAAGCTTCAGGAAGTTGGCCTCCGACATCAACAGCTCGCTCTGAAAAATGCTGTCGACCAGCGCTGCCACGAGACGCAGCCGCACCTCTTGCCCACCGTAGTTCACGACCATCTCGTCGCCGAGCCCCTTGTGCAACACGTAGGTCATCGACTTGGCGTCGGCAATCACGGGAATGGCCGCGTCCGGCTGGTTGCGTTCGAGAAGCAGCCAGGGGTTGGACAGTTCGGCGTCGGACTCGCCCAGGGAGCTTTGGAAGGCGAAGCGTCCCTGTGCGGCAAAGTCGTGTCGGACCGCGAGAATACGCGGCTGTTTCGGCGCGTACAGGTTCAAGCAGCTCGCGTCGTCTCCCGGCAAGAGCCGGAACGGCTCGGTCGTAACGCCGCTGAGGCCTGACAACCCCAGCAGGTCCCGCCCTTCCCGACTGTTCGGGTCGTGCGCGATTGGGAGCACTGTGTGGACGAGGAGCGCGTAGCCACCGGTGCCGGAGCGTGGACCTGAAGCGCCGACTCCCTCGTGGGGGCGAAATGCGTCGACGGAAATCACGATGAACGTGGCGGAGGCCATGACGGCGATCGACAGCACGCTTCTGGTCGGCCGGTACGACGCATTCCTGAACCCGAGCCTCGAAACCGACCACCAGCCGTGGCCGCCGAGCGGCGCCGGCGACGATCTCTGCAACCAGAAACTCATAGCAAAGAGGCAGCAGGTCAAGAGCGACGCGCCAGCGCCGAAAAATGCGCCGGCCCGGCCGAGCCAACCTGTCGTTCCTCCGGCGAGCAGCAGCAGGCCGAGAAGAAGGAAGCCCAGAGCACCGAGGAGCGCGCGCCTTTCAGACTCCCGTTGGACGCGACCCTGAGAGGGTCGCGCGATCGGTCGGTTGGCGGGCTGCCTGGCCAACGCCTCGCCTTCGAGTTGTCCGGCCAGCAAGCTCCGTTCAGAGACGCGCGCCAGCGCGCCGAGCGTCCACCAGAGGCAGACGAGCGCCGCCGCCACACCGCCCGCCGCACCTGCGATGAGCGACATTGCCGACACGTGCAACGTGAGAGCCGTCGTGCCGACGGCATCGACCCACCAGGTCCGAAGTCCCGTCATCATCAGACCGCTGTAAGCCAGTGCGCCGAGGAGGCCGATCAGGCTGCCGAGCAAAGACACGACGATCGCCTCGCCAGTGAACAGCCGCCGCACGGCTCGGGTAGTGAAGCCGACGGCCCGCAGCAAGCCGACCTCGCGGCTCCGCTGCTCGACGCCCAGCTTAAAGAAAAGCGCCGCCAGCATGATCGCCGACACCACGAGGAAGAAGCTGAAGTAGGTGAAGTACTCGCCGAAATCGGTCGCGCCGCGCGAAGCGGCCAACCCTTCCTGGCGAACGTCGCCGACCGACAGACCCGCCGCAAGCGGATCGAGCGTCGAGCGCAGGCGCAAGGCGAGCTGTTCGCGCGCCGCGTCGAGCGAGGCATCGCGAGGCGGCGCGAACCGGATCGACGTCAGCGATCCGTACCGGGAGCGCCAGATGACCCGGCCGGAGGCCTCGGGAATGAACGCCTTCGGCGTCGTCCGATACCGGCGCCAGTAATCCTCGTCGGTGGAACGGATACGACTGAGGTCGATCGGGAAAGGCGGTTCCCAGTCGCGGAGGTTCTCCGATTCGGTGATGCCCGGGTAGACCGGCGCGAAATCCCGATCGGCGGCCGCGCCGTGAAGCGGCACGATCCGTGCGAGCCGGAAGGGCGACGATCGAGTGTCGAGCGTCCCCGGGTCTTCCCAGACAAAATAGTCGAGGGTGATACGATCGCCGACGGTGGCGCCGAGGTCACGGGCCGCCCACTCGTTGAGGACGATCGGAGGCAGAGCCGCTTCCTCGCTCCGCAGGTCCGGCGACACGAGCGCCAGATCCACAGCCGTGACCAGCGAGTAAGGGATCGAGCGGTCGCCCGCCCGCAGGGTGTTGACGAGGTAGGTCAGCACCGGCGTCGGACGCAGACCGAGATCGAGGCCCGCCTGGAGCGTCGCCTCCTCGCGCCTCGCGTCGATGAGCGTGCCGGCGCTCTCAACCGAGATCACGTGTGGGGCGTCGAGCGCCCGGAGCCTCAGACCGACGTCCTCCAAAGATGCGTGACGTCGAATCAGGTTCTCGAGCTGTGATTGTAGGTTCGGTTGTCGCGCGGGGCTTTCAGGCCCACGGCTCGCAGCCGCCCTCACCGAGACGAGAAGCGTATTGACTTGACCGGGAAGGTCGAGATCCTGCTGCAGCCGGGCCAGCGGCACGAACGCCGCGCGTACCTCGCCCTGCTGCGGCTGCAAGGAGAACTCGCCCAGGTCGGCCGCCGACAACACGGCTCGAACAGCGAGCCGCACCGTGCGGCCTAGGTCGTCTTTTCTCCCGTGCAGCGATTCGAGAGGGATCTCCGAGGGTCGCTGCACGCGCAAGAGCAGCGTGGACCCGGCCGCTGCGCCGATGTCGCGCGCCAGTGCCTCGCTCAGCAAGACCTCACGCGATGAGGCGGCCGTTTCGCGGAAGCCGGACGACACGGCGTGAAAGCGCCAGAACCGGTCGTCGACGCCGTACACCTGGACGCGCGAGGCGCGCCGGCCGCTCGCCTGATCGGTGGCGAGGCCCGGCACGGCAATGATGGGACAAATGTCGTGGAAGTCGACCGGAAACGATGGGTCGGCGCGCAGGTCGTCGGCCAATCCGGCGCGGAAGAACTCCGACGAGACGACGACAAGATCGGTGCGACCCAGCCGCTGGATCACTAGGTCGCGCAGGCTGCCTCGCACAGAGTCGCCGACGAGAAGCGCACCCGCCAGCACCGTCACGGCGGCCGCCACACCTCCAACCACGGCCACGTTGGTGCGCCAGTAGTAGGTCAGGCCGCGCCGGACGAGGTGGAGCCTTTTCATGTGGTCCCTGGTTCTCGGTTTTTCGTCCCCGGTCCGTCCTTGGTCCTTTGTCGTCCCAGGTCCTTCGTTCCTCGTCCAGGCCAAGCACCAAGAATGAAGAGCGGGCGAAGACCCCAAAGGCCATGGAGGAAGGAGGGAGCAAGCCGAGGATCAAGACCGAAGGGCGGACCAAGGACCAAGGCCCAGGGACTAGGGACTGACACGTTTCACGCGCCTATTGGTCAGCTCGAACCGAATTGGGCACTTCCCGGCGAGCTCGGAGCTGTGCGTCACGATGATTAGGATCGTCTGCTGACGCTGGTGCAAATCGAGCAGGACCGACGCTACGTTCTCGGCCGAGGCGCGATCGAGGTTGCCTGTGGGCTCGTCGCACAAAAGAAGGCGCGGCTTCCTGATGAGCGCTCGAGCCATCGCCGCACGCTGCCGCTCGCCGCCCGAGAGCGCTGCCGGCCGGTGATCGGCACGGTCGCCGAGGCCCACCTGAGCCACCAGCTCCCGCGCGCGCTCAGCGTCGCCGTCTCCGCTCTTGGCCACGAGCGTTGGGATGAGTACGTTCTCGAGCACGGAGCACTGCGGCAACAGGCAGTGATCCTGGAAGACGAAGCCGATCTGCTGGTTGCGAAACGCGGCGAGGGCGCCCGCGTCGAGCTGGAACGGATCGCAGCCGTCGAGACTGACGGCGCCGCTAGTCGGCGGTTCGAGGGCGCCCAGAATGTAGAGCAGCGTGCTCTTGCCGCTCCCCGACGGCCCCATAATGGCGGCGGCGTCGCCAGGCGCCAGCGACAGCGAGACCGCGGAGAGCACGGAGAGCGAACCCCTCGGCGTCGGATACTCCTTGCTGACCTGTGTGACTTCGAGCATAACCTGGTACCGTCGCATCCACGGGCGCCCGGCCTCGGCCACCCGCGAGGTTGCAAGGCCGCTTGTAGCATCACGCAACCGATTCGCGACGCTTCCTCCGGCCTGCGACCTCGTCGTACACTTCGAGGAGCCGGTGTGCCGAGCGCTGAATCGTGTAGTGGTCCCAAACGGCCTCATGGCCGCGCCGCCCGAGCTCATCGCGCAGCGCGCGATCGCGCCAGAGCGCGAATAGCCCGTCCGCCAGGCTCTCGGCATCGTCTGGTTCGACGAGGAGGCCGCCGCCCGTCTTTTCGATAATTTCCGTGAAGGCGCCGCGCCTCGGCTGCACGACCGGTACCCCCGTCGCCATGGCCTCGAGCAGAGGCAGTCCCTTCGGCTCGTCGTAGGTGGCCGGCACCGACAGCACGTCCAGGCTACGCAGGAACTCCAGCTTCCCCCCCCGATCAACGGCGCCGTGAAACACAAAGTTGCTGGCGAGCCCGGCCCGCTCGAGTGATTTCCAAACGCCGGCGAGATAGGGCTTATCGGCCGGACCCAGATAACCGGCAGCCTCGAGCCGCAGGGGCGATGCTGCTGTGCGCCGGCGCAAGCGCTGAAAGGCGTCGGCCAACAGGTGCAGGCCCTTTTCCGGAGCGATCCGCGCGAGGTATCCGACCCGAAACACGTCGCTTCCTCCGGCCTTCGGCTTTCTTCGCTCGAAACCGGTCATGTTGATCCCGAGCGGCACGACTGACGTGCGGCCGGGCGGAATCTGCAGGTGCTGTGACATGAAACCGGCGTAGTAGTCGCTGACGGCCACGAAGCGGTCCACGTGCCGGACCTGCTGGCGAATCAGGTCGAGCGCCCGCGCACGGTACGGGTCGACGAGGCCGCCTAGAAACAGATCTTCACCTTGAAGGGTGCAACAGATCGGTGCTCCCAGCGCCTCGGCCAGCGGCCGCGCCAGCCCGATCAATATCGAGTTCGTAATGTTGACGATGTCGGGTGGCGGCTCGGAGGCGACCCAGTCGCGCAGCTTGTCGAACTCCCTGCGGAGCACGCCCGCGTCGCCTTCGAGCATCGAGACCGTCAAGCCGCCGAGCACGAGGGGATCGGTCGACGCCATGCGATCGGCGAACGTCCTGATGAGCCGGGGTGAGTCGAGCAGTCGGTCCAGCAGGCGGGGCACGTGCCGAAAGACGACTGAGCGCTGCTGCAGGTAGATACTGATGCCGCCGAAGAGCACGCGCGCACGGCTGACGTTGGCTTCGTCGGTCAAAAGCGGGGTGTAGAGCGGCACCAGCGTCACGTCGTGGCCGCGCGCGACGAGCTCGGCGGCCAGCGCGTTGTCCCGCAGGCAACTGCCGCAGTACATCGCGGCGGCGCCGGCTGTGATGGACAGGATTCTCATGAGGGCTCGTCGTGCGGCTCTTTCGGGCCGCGGCCTCCTCGCAAACTACACCGGCGTGGTCTGGAACGCCCGCGCGCGGAACAGAAACTCCACGATGTTGCCTTCGTGCGGCTGGAGCCAGTTCAGCTGAGTCGTCGGCACCGGCCCGAGGTTCAAGCGATCGATGTGGACGGCGTCGACCAGCGTCTGCCGGAACTCGGGGTTGCACGTGATGGCGCTGCAGACTAGCGTCGGCCCGATGTGGTCGAGCATGCTCGATTCCGGACAGTCGACGACGGTGACAAACGGGAACATGTATTCCTTCTTCGCGATCGCGGCGTCCGGCGATTCACAGTGCACGACCGTCGGCAGCACGTACTCGGCGCGCCCGCCCTTGACGATGCGGCTATGCCCGCGACGAGGGGCGGTAACATCGGTGGCGCCCGGCGCGGCCAGATCGGCGTCGATCGCCTGCGAGATCGAATCGGCCGCGCCCGGTATCGTGAGCGCCGCGAGGCTCGATTCGGGATGGTCGGGCGGCAGCGGACGAACCGCGGCGAGCCGGTCGGCGATGGCGCCGGCAATCTCGCGGCCGTGACGGCTGGCCCAGATGCCCGAGCAGTTGATGCAGCCGCGCCCACTGTTGGCGAACACGCTGTCGACCATCACGTCGAGATACGCCTCCCACTGGTCGACTTGATCGTCGCCCAGCAGGATCTTTGAGAACCCCGGGCCGTGCGCCTGAACCCGCGGATTGCCTCGATAGCGGTCGACGGTGGCCGTGCCCCCGAAGATCAGGCTGCGGCCGCAGCTCTCGAGTACGGAGGCGCCAACGTCGCCCTCACCCGGATAGATCGAGATCGCTTCGCGCGGAATGCCGGCGCCGAAAAATGCCTCAGCCATGCGGAACGGCGTCCACGGCTCCTGGGGTCCCGGCTTCAAGACGAGACCAATCTGCAGCGGAATGATTGGGAGCCAGAGCGTGTGGACGCCAGGCGAGTTCGACGGCAGCACGAGGCCGAGCACCGGGCTCTCGGCCTGAAAGCTGATCGGGACGCCGCGCTCCTCGCCGTAGCCGCGTGAGAGGACGTCGAGCTCGAGGCCGCGCGTGAGCGAGGCAAGGATCCGGCCCATCTCGGCGAGCACGAAGGTGTTCTTCTTCATGTTCGCGCGGCAGAGCCGTTCGGGCAGGCCCGTCGAACCCGATTGCGCGCGCACGAACTCGTCTGGCGTCTGCGCGCCGTCGCCCATCGGCAGCTCCGCGTTCGCGTAGAGGTCGCCGGCACGCCTGACGCGGGCGATGAGCTCGGCTATCGGAAGGTCGCGCAGCGCCTCGCGTGCGCGCGACGCCTTGCGCATGTCGCGCTGAATGAGGCCGCCGTTGGCGCGGCTCACCCGCGCGATCGGCTCGCCCGTCTGGAAGTGCACGACCTCGTCCACGTCCATGCTGGCATAGGGCTGTCCCCAACGCAGAATCGATAAGTGCTGCATAATGAACTAGTAAGCATTCTAATCGGTCGGATCGTAAACTCATATAGATCGCAGATCTCCTGCAGAGGGGAAGCCGCCATCCGATGACGACGTCAGCCACTCCAGACCGCACCGAAGTCGGCAATTACTTCGTGGCCAACTATCCCCCCTTTTCCGTCTGGACAAAGGGGGCGGTTGACGCCGACGCGCGACCGGCGCTGGCGTCGCCACCCGGCGACGTCCCGCTCGGCCTCTACCTCCACATTCCGTTCTGCCGGAAGCGCTGCCACTTCTGCTACTTCAGGGTGTACACCGACAAGAACGCCTCGGAGGTGGCGGCGTATCTGGACGCGCTGGCCGGTGAATGGGAGATGTACAACGAGCAGCGCGCCATTGCGGGCCGTCCGCTGAATTTCGTGTACTTCGGAGGCGGCACGCCTTCGTATCTCTCCACGCGTCAGCTTCAGGGTCTGGTCTCGCGCCTGGACCGGGTGAGTCCATGGCGGGCGGCGGAGGAGATCGCGTTCGAGTGTGAACCGGGCACGCTCACGGAGAGCAAGCTCAGGACGATTCGCGAGATCGGCGTCACGCGGCTCAGCCTTGGCATCGAGAATTTCGACGACCAGATCCTCGAGGCGAACGGGCGGGCGCACCGGTCGGCTGAAATCTATCGCTCGTACGAATCCGCGCGCGCCCTCAACTTTCCGCAGATCAACATCGATCTCATTGCGGGCATGCTCGGCGAAACAGACGAGAACTGGCGCGCGTCGGTCGACAAGACCATCGACATGGCACCCGATAGCGTGACCGTGTATCAGATGGAGCTACCCTTTAACACGACGATTAGCAGGAACCTGCTAGCCGGCGCCACGGGCCTGCAGGGAGACGTGGCGAGCTGGTCCACAAAGCGGCGATGGGTCGAGGAGGCGTTCGCGGCGCTCGAGGCGGCGGGCTACCTGATCGGATCGGCCTACACGGCGGTCAAGAGCCCCTCGACGAAGTTTGTCTATCGCGATCGGCTCTGGCAGGGCGCCGACATGGTCGGCCTTGGCGTCGCGTCATTCGGGTACGTGAACGGCGTGCATATGCAGAACCTCGATACCTTTGAGGCCTACTCTCGGAACATCGAGGCGGGCGCCCTCCCGCTCGACCGCGCGCTTCGCCCAACCGAGGAAGAGCGGTTCATTCGCGAGTTCGTCCTGCAGCTCAAGCTCGGACTGATCCAACCGTCGTACTTCGACAACAAGTACGGCGTGGACGTGCTCACGCGCTATCGCGGGCAGCTTCGAGCGCTCGCCGACGAAGGCCTGGTCCTGACCTGCCGTGACGAAATCGCCCTCACGCGCGAGGGACTGCTGCGCGTGGACAGTCTGCTGCCGCAGTTCTTCAAACCCGAACACACGAGCGTCAGATACACTTAAGAAATTCAAATTGCAAACTGCAGACGGCATTTCTGAATGCAGACTGCCGTGTGCGACAAATCCGCCTCTTGCTATTTCATGCGTTCATGACCGAATTCACCTATCGTCGGCGGGTGCAGTTTTCAGAGACCGATGCCTCCGGTCTCGTCTACTTCGCCAATTATTTTCGGTACGTCGATGAGGCCGAGCATGCGATGTGGCGGGCCGCCGGCTTGAACGTCCACCCACGCGACGGCGCCATCGCCTGGCCGTGCGTCGCGGCGTCGTTCGAATACCGAAAGCCACTGTTCTTTGAAGACGAGGTCGATGTGCATCTCAAGGTGGCGGCGAGGACGCGAAAGGCTATGCGCTACAGCGCTGTCGTCCGCAAGGACGGGGAGCTCGTTGCCGAAGGGTCGCGCACTATCGTCTGCGTCCGCATGGGGCCAGGCGGGCCGATGCACTCGATGGACATTCCGCACGAGATCGCCGCGACATTCCAAGTCGCTTCTACGCCTTGACCCCGTGGGTGGCCGCGAAACCGGGCCGTCCGCCTGGCGCGGAGCCCACTGCCTGGACACACGCACTTGGGCGAGTACCAGCAGGTGGGGCTGTTCGCGGACAGGCCCCGTACGGTCGCCGCTCAGTAGACACCGACCGTTGTCGACTGCGCCACGCCGCGGAAGGGCCGCACGCCGCTGACCCCGTCCCACGCGTAGCGGTCCGACGGCGGCTCACGTTCGCCTTCGTCCCGCTCCAGGAAGCCAGGGACGAAGAACTCCCTGGTCAGCGTGGTGAGCTTCACTCGTCCGGTCTGCCCGTACTCCACCACGCGTCCTGGATCGTCGAAGTCCACGACCTCGATCGCCGCGCGCGGCTGCGGAGCGTAGTACGCGATCTTGTAGTTGTTCTCCGGCCCGGTCGGCGCGCTACCCGCGAGGCCCATGAGCGTGTTCCCGTAGGTCGGCGTCATGTACGCGCCGTCGAGCAGCTCCTCGTGCGCGAAGCGGTTCCACTGCGGAGTGAACTCGGTACCACCCGAGAAGATTCCGGTAATGCCCGCCTTGCGGACGCTGGTGCCTATCGATTCGAGGCGGAGCGCCAGCGCTTCGAGGAGCTTGGGCGTCGTGAATAGGCATCGGATGTCGTGACCGGCCTGCAGGATGGTGATGGCCTGCTCGATCACGTGCGCCTTGTACGCCTCGAGGTGTTCGCTCCAGCCCTTCTTGACTAGCTTGATCACCCAGCGGGGGTCGAGGTCCACGCAGAAACAGATCCCGCCGCGGTACTGCGCCAGGTGCTCGACCGACAGCCGCAGGCGACGCGGACCCGAGGGCCCGAGCATGAGCCAATTGGATCCCTTGGGAAAGTACTCGTCTGGAAGCGTCTGGCTGAAGAGCTCGTAGTCGATCCGGAAGTCCTCGAAAGCGACACGCGTCTTGGGGGTACCCATCGTGCCGCCGGTCTCGAACACGTAGACGGGCTTCCCGGCGAAGCCCTTAGGGATCCATCGCTGCACCGGACCGCCGCGCAGCCATTCGTCTTCGAAAGGGCCGAATCGGGTCAGCTCGCTGAATCGCCCGATCTCGCGTCTCGGATCCCATCCGAGTTTCCGTGCGAACTCCAGCCAAAACGGACAGCCGGTCGAAGGGTCGAAATGCCACGCGACGACCTCGCGCACCTGCGCGTCGAGTGCTTCACGCGCAGCGGCCATGCGGGCTACGAGGTCGGCTGTTGCGGAGAAACAGGCGTGCATGGTGGGGCAGTATAACTGGAAAGTCTGAAGTCCGAAGTCTGGAGTCTGATTGTGCTCGACTGACTTGTGACTTCAGACTTCAGGCTTGAGACTCTTGACTATCGCGTAGTATCGTCTCGGTCGTCCGTGCGCGCGCTCATCCTCGGCGGTCTCGTCGCGCTGCTTTACGGGTTGCACCAGGACGTCTGGTACTGGCGCAGCGCGCGGCCGTTCGTCTTCGGGTTCCTGCCAATCGGTCTCTTCTATCACGCCACGTTCACGCTCGCCTGCTCGGTCCTGATGTGGCTGCTGGTCAAGTACGCTTGGCCGGGGCATCTCGAGTCGCCTTCCGACTCTTCGACAGGCTCAGGGTCGAAGCACTCGGCCGGCGCTGGCGAAACATGATTCCGGCGGCTGTCGTCTTCGCCTACCTAGCCGTTGCTCTCTACATCGGCATCTTCGCGTTCCGCCGATCGGCTGGCACAGAGAGCGCTGAAGACTACTTTCTCGCCGGTCGATCGCTTGGCCCGGCGGTGTTTCTGCTGTCGCTCTTTGGCGCCAACATGACTGCCTTTTCGATTCTTGGCGCCTCAGGCCACGCGTTTGCGAATGGGATCATCACCTTCGGCCTCATGGCGTCCTCCTCGGCGCTCGTCATCCCGCTCTCGATTTTCGTGATTGGCACGCGCCTGTGGGCGATCGGGCGACAGCAAGGATTCATGACGCCGGTTCAGATGTTCCGCGACAGATGGGAGTGCGGACACATCGGCACGGTGATCTTTTCCGTCCAAGCGGTGCTGCTCGTTCCTTACATCATCATTGCGGTGATGGGCGGCGGCACGACGCTCTTCGCGGTCAGCGGCGGGCGGGTGCCGTACTGGCTCGGCGGGGCGGTCGTCTCGCTGGTGGTGATGGGCTATGTGTGTTTTGGCGGCATGCGGGGCACCGCGTGGGTGAATGCGCTCCAGACCGTCCTCTTCCTTCTCTTTGGCATGATTGCGCTCGCCGTGATCGGCGTCGGCATGGGCGGATTCGCCAGCGCGATACAGTCGCTGGCCGACTCACCCTCCACCTCGTCGCTTCTCACGCGAGACCGCTTCTCGCCCGCCTATTTTCTTAGCTACACGTTCATTCCACTGTCGACGATTGCGTTTCCTCACATCGGCATCTTTTGCCTCACCGCAAAGCGGCTCGGGCACTTTCGCAAGACCGTGGTCTTGTATCCGCTGTGCATGCTGGCCATCTGGCTGCCGTCAGTGTTTCTCGGCGTCGTCGCCAATACCGCGCGGGAAGTGCCGGCGATCGAGGCAAAGCTCGAGGCTCGGAGCGAGCTGGCCTCGCGCGGCGCGACGCTGCCGATCGCGGAACGCAATCGCCTGCGTGCCAGCGCGGCCGGAGACGACGTGATCTTGCGGCTGGTCGAGGGCTACGCGCCGCTCTGGCTCGCGGCCATCCTGGGGGCGTGCGTGATGGCTGCCGTGATGGCCAGCGACTCGCAAATCCTCGCGCTGTCGACGATGTTCACCGAGGACGTGTTCGCGTATTATGGCGGCAAGGTGCGGTTCGGCGAAGCGGCGCAGGTTCACACCGGCCGGATCTTCATCGTCCTCATCACGATCGTTGCCTACCTGATCGCGCTGCGAGTGCCGCAGTCGATCTTCGATCTTGCGACTCAATATGCGTTCGCGGGATATGCAGCGCTGTCTCCGCTGCTTGTGGCCGCCCTGTTCTGGCGAGGCAGCACGAAGTGGGGCGCGCTGTTGTCCGCCATCTGGGCCGTGTCTGCGGTCGTCGGCGTGGCGGTCATTCAGCAGACGATTCCGCCGCCCTCGCCTGGCGTCGCGGTGCCGGTCTGGTCGGCGTTCGGCACCGACATCATCACACGCGCCCCTCAGGGCGCGCTCGTCCTTGGACTGCTGCCAGTCGTGCCGATGACGATCGTGTCGGCGCTGCTGATGGTCGTCGTGTCGCGGCTGACCAGTGCCGCCCGCCCGAGTGCGGCCACGATCGCCCGCTACTTTCCAGGCGTCCGCACGTATCCTTCGCTGAACCCTGAACCCTGATATGTCCACTTCTTCATCGCCCACGCGGCTCACACGCGTGCAATGGTCGATCTGCGGCATCGCCGCGATCGGCTTCGCGTTCGACATCTACGAAATCCTGATGCTTCCGCTGATCGTGCGCCCCGCACTGCTCGAGCTGATAGGCGCCGCGCCGGGATCGCCTGAGTTTCAGATGTGGGTCGGCCGCTTGTTCTACATTCCGGCTATGGCTGGCGGCATCTTCGGTCTGCTCGGCGGCTATCTGACGGATCTCTTCGGCCGCCGCCGCGTCCTCACGTTCAGCATTCTGATTTACGCCGTGTCGGCCTTTCTCTCCGGCTTCTCGACCTCCGTTGAGATGCTGCTGTTCTTCCGATGCTTCGTGTTCATCGGGGTCTGCGTCGAATTCGTGGCCGCGGTGGCCTGGCTGGCCGAGCTGTTTCCCGAGCCGAAGCGGCGCGAGAAAGTGCTCGGCTACACCCAGGCGTTTTCGTCTTTGGGCGGAATTCTCGTCGCGACCGTCAACCGGTTGTGTGTCGCGTACGCCGCAAGCCTTCCCGCCGTGGCCTTCTTCGGATTGGGCGAGGGCGTGGCCGATCCGCACGCCGCGTGGCGCTATACGTTGATGTCGGGCGTGATTCCAGCGGTCCCGCTCATTCTCATTCGGCCCTTCTTGCCGGAGTCGCCGGCCTGGCAGCAGAAGAAGGCGGCCGGTACGCTCAAGCGCCCGAGCGTTGCGGCACTCTTCTCGCCCGAGCTCCGCCGCACCACGATTGTGACGACGCTGATGTTCGCGATGGCGTACGGCGCGGCGTTCGGCGCCATTCAGCAGATCTCACAGATCGTGCCGGGCCTGCCGCAGGTGCGCGAGATGGTGGAAGCACAGCCGCTGCAGGCGGCGCGAATCACGCAGGAAGCCGCTGCGAGCGTCACCCAAGCCCAGGAGATTGGGGGCCTAGCCGGGCGCGTGATCCTCGCCTATCTCGCCATCGTCATCGTCAGCCGCCGGCGACTGATTCACCTGTTTCAGATTCCAGGGCTCATTATCATGCCCGTCACCTTCGCGCTCATCGCGACGTCGAGCCTGACATTGTTGTATCCGGCGATGTTCCTTGCGGGACTGCTGACAGTGGGGCAATTCAGCTTCTGGGGCAACTACCTGCCGCGCGTGTATCCCATCCACCTGCGTGGCACGGGCGAAGGCTTCGCTGCCAACATCGGTGGGCGTCTGGTCGGCACGTCTTTCGCGTGGGTGACCGCCACGCTGGCGATTACGCCGGACCGCGCCTATGCGCCGACAAAACTGGCGCTCGTTGCCGCGGCCGTCGGTTTCCTTGCATACGTCGTCGGCTTCATCGCCAGCTTCTGGCTCCCGGAGCCGAAGAGAGACGAACTGCCTGAGTAGTCCTGATAGGTTGTTAGAGACTGGCCGCGAACTTCTCGACGATCGCCTTCGCCAGCGGCAGGCTCACCTCGCACGTCGGATCTTCGATGCGGCATTTCGCGGTGCTTAGATCACAGCCGCACGTGCATTTGTTTTCGTTGAGCGCCTGAAGGACATCGCCCCTCCGTTCCGTCGGTACGGCCGAGAGAGCGACGCCTGGAATGTTTTTGACTTGCGCGACGCCCTCCGCAGTGAGCCGGCTCGGATCGTCCACGTGCTCGACTTTCGCGTTCACGCTCAAACCAGCCAGCGCCCGCGTAGTCCCTTCGGTCTGCTTCGCGTTTAGAAGCCCCACGTGCCTCTGCGCCAATCGTCCCTCCCGATCGAGGACGAATGTCGTCGGCAGCGCAATGACGCCCGGAAAAATCTTCTCGAGCTCGGGCGTCGCCATCACGATCGGGTAGTTGATCTTCCGCTCTTCGGCGAAACGCTTCACCGCTTCGGGCGACCCCTCGTCCTCGGATACGCCGATGATGACGAGCTCATCACGGTATTTGTCCTGGAGGGCGATGAGGTCGCGAATCTCCGCCACACACGGCAGGCACCAGGTCGCCCAGAAGTTGACAATGACGACCTTGCTCTTCCAGTCGGCGGATGACATCGACCTGCCGGCCAAGTCCGTCACCTGAAAAGCGGGTACCGGGGTCCGCGCCCGAAGCAGCTGCACGACAACGCCCGGGTCGGTCGCGTCGTCTGGAGATGAGCGGCTCGAAGGAGGATCGGCAGGGGCGCATCCGCCCGCGGCGGCGCTCATGGCCACGCCAACGAGAGCCGCTGCGAACGAAAAGCGCTTGGAAGTCATCATGTGCTCATCGTAACAGATCCTTGCAAGCTCGGTCTCGGTAACTTACTGGACTGTGGGGGTTGCCGCCGGAACCGGGTTTGGGACCGGCTCAGCCGTATTCACATGGATCGTGCTGGGCGTGTCGGTCGTAAGAAACCGGTTGCCTGACTGGCCGGGGGATACCGGCACCGCGCTCGCGAAGTAGGAGCTGGCGCGCGGGGAGGGCGCCAGGTTGCAGGATGGAGTCAGGATGTCGACCGGTGGTCGGGTCGGCGTTCTTGGTGACCACTAGGACGTAGCCGCTCTTCCCGATCCCGTTGCTGGCGAGGTCCGTGCTGAGAAAACCGTTAATGCTGGTTGGCGGTAGCTTGACGAGGTCTGGCCAGATCCGTGGCGAATCCGCCCGATCCGCGCGTTGCCGCGTAGTTTGCTTGACTACTAGAGATCGCTCGAAGCGACCCGAGGCTGGACGCCTCGTTGGCGGCCAGCCGCGCGCGCAGCAGCTGCGGGACCGTAATTGACGCGAGAAAGCCGATGATCGCGACTGCCACGAGCAATTCGACCATCGAGAACCCTTCAGTACTACGCATATCGAAACTACGCATACCGAAGTACCGTTTGGAAGGCAAAAGAAATGCCCTCGAAGACCGAGATGGGATGCGCATCATTGTGCAGGAACTGGACCTAGATGACAAACCACGACAGCGCCAGTTTGGCAAGAAAACGTCAGGCCGCTAGCGCTACTGGAGCGGGGCGGGCAGGTCGGATCGACCCATCAGGTACTCATCGACGCCGCGGGCACAGGAACGGCCTTCCGCGATCGCCCAGACGATGAGCGACTGCCCGCGCTGCATGTCGCCGGCCGTAAAGACGCCCGGCAAGCTGGTCATCCAGCGCGCGTCGCGCCAGACGTTGGCGCGATCGGTCGTGCGCACGCCGAGCTCCTGGAGCATGCCGTCCTGCTCGGGGCCGAGGAAACCCATCGCGAGCAGCACGAGGTCGGCCTTTAGCTCGAACTCGCTGCCGGGAACTGGCCTGAACTCGACACGGCCGCCGTTACTAGCCGTCTCGATCTTGAAGGCATGAAGCGTGGTCACGCGGCCGCGATCGTCGCCGGTGAACCTCTGCGTGGCGATTGAGTATAGTCGCTCGCCGCCCTCCTCATGAGCGGGCGAGACGCGGAAGATGTTCGGCCAGAGCGGCCACGGATTGTCATTAGCGCGCTCGTCGGGCGGACGCGGGAGCAGCTCGAGCTGGTAAACTGACCGTGCGCCCTGGCGGTGCACCGTCCCCAGGCAGTCGGCTCCGGTGTCGCCACCGCCGATGATGACGACGTGCTTGTCCTTCGCGGTGACGAAGCGGTGCTCAGGAATGACAACGCCCTCGCACCGCTGGTTCTGCAGCGTCAGGTAGTCCATGGCAAAATGAATACCGGAGAGCTCACGGCCTAGCATCTGTAGATCGCGCGGCCTGGTCGATCCTCCGGCGAGGATGAGCGCATCGAACTCTCGGCGAACCTGTTCTGCGGCAACGTCGACGCCCACGTTCACACCCGGACGGAAGGCGATCCCTTCCAGCATCATCAGGTCGAGTCGTCGATCGAGGAAGCGCTTTTCGAACTTGAACTCTGGAATTCCGTAGCGGAGGAGCCCGCCGATGCGGTCGGCGCGCTCGAAGACGGTCACGCAGTGGCCGGCGCGGTTCAACTGTGCGGCCGCCGCCAGACCCGCGGGGCCCGACCCGACGACGGCCACGCGCTTGCCGGTGCGCCTCTCCGGCTCTTCGGCGGACGCCCAGCCCTCGTCGAACGCGCGATCGATGATCGAGACCTCAATCGCCTTGATGGTGACCGGATCGTTGTTGATGTCGAGCACGCACGAGCCCTCACACGGCGCCGGGCACAACCGGCCGGTGAATTCGGGGAAGTTGTTCGTCGCGTGCAGGCGATCGATGGCCGCCTTCCACTGGTCGCGGTAGACGAGATCGTTCCAGTCGGGGATGAGATTCCCAAGCGGGCAGCCCTGATGGCAGAACGGAATGCCGCAATCCATGCACCGCGCTGCCTGATCTTTTAGCGAGGCCTCTGGGTAGGGCAGGTACACCTCGCGCCAGTCGCGGACGCGTTCCGCGATCGGTCGCGTCGGCGGTTTCTTCCGCACGATCTCGATGAACCCGGTAACTTTACCCACCGACAGCGACCCCGACCAGCTCGGTGAACGACGCTTCGCGGCCGATGGTGGCGGCCCTGGCCTGCGCGTGCAGCACGCGCTTGAAGTCGCGCGGCATGATCTTGACGAAGTGCCGCAGCGAATCGTTCCAGTCGCCAAGCACGCGCGCGCCGAGCTCGCTGCCGGTGTACTTCACGTGACGTCGGATCAGCCGCTCAAGGAGCTCGACATCCTCCAGCTGCTCGAGTGACTCCAAGTCCACCATCTCGCGATTGCAGCACCGCAGGAAGGCGCCGCTCCGGTCCAGCACGTAGGCGATGCCCCCGCTCATGCCGGCGGCGAAGTTGCGTCCGGTCGTTCCCAGCACGACGACCCGGCCGCCGGTCATGTACTCGCAGCCGTGGTCGCCGACGCCTTCGACCACTGCGTACGCGCCGCTGTTTCGCACCGCAAAGCGCTCGCCTGCGAGGCCGCGGAAATAAGCCTCCCCACTGGTCGCGCCGTAGAGCGCGACGTTCCCGATGACGATGTTGTCCTCGGCCACGAAGGCCGACGCCTTCGGCGGATAGACGATCACCCTGCCGCCCGACAGGCCCTTGGCCATGTAGTCGTTGGAGTCGCCTTCGAGAGTGAGCGTGATGCCGGACGGTACGAAGGCGGCGAAGCTCTGACCGGCCGAGCCGGTGAACTTCAGCCGGATCGTGTCGTCCGGTAGCCCCTCGGCGCCGTACCGCCTCGTCACCTCGTAGCCGAGAAGCGTTCCCACCGTGCGGTTGACGTTTCTGATCGGCAGATCGAGCGAAATCGTTTTCCGCGACCCTGAAAGGGTCGCGCGATCCTCCAGTACCTCGCGGCAGCGCAGGATGATCTCGTTGTCGAGCGCCTGAGCAAGCCCATGGTCTTGAGCGCGGACGTGGCGGCGCGGCGCGTCGGGCTCCACGGGCGGCTCATGGAGGATGGCCGAGAAATCCAGTCCCTTCGCTTTCCAATGATCGATGGCCTTCCGGAAGTTCAGCCGGTCCGTACGGCCAATCATCTCGTCCATCGTGCGGAACCCCAGCGCGGCCATGCATTCACGCACTTCCTGGGCGATAAACCGGAAGAAGTTGACCACGTGCTCCGCTTTGCCGGTAAAGTTCCTGCGCAGCTCCGGATCCTGCGTCGCAATGCCCACCGGGCACGTGTTCAGGTGACACACGCGCATCATGATGCAGCCCGACACGACGAGCGGCGCCGTCGAAAACCCGTATTCTTCGGCGCCCATTAGTGCGGCAATCACGACGTCGCGGCCCGTCTTGAGCTGTCCGTCCACCTGCACGACGATGCGGTCGCGCAGCTTATTCATCATCAGGACCTGCTGCGTTTCCGCGAGGCCCAGCTCCCAGGGCACGCCGCCGTGCTTGATCGAAGTGAGCGGCGAGGCGCCCGTGCCGCCGTCGTGACCGGAGATGAGCACCACGTCGGCGTGCGCTTTCGCGACCCCCGCCGCGACCGTGCCGACGCCCGCAAGCGCCACGAGCTTCACGTGGATGCGCGCCTGCGGGTTCGAGTTCTTCAGGTCGTAGATGAGCTGCGCGAGGTCCTCGATCGAGTAGATGTCGTGATGCGGTGGCGGCGAGATCAAAGCGACGCCAGGCGTCGCGTACCGCACCTTGGCAATCCACGGGTAGACCTTGGCGCCCGGAAGCTGTCCGCCTTCACCCGGCTTGGCGCCCTGCGCCATCTTGATTTGCAGGTCGTCGGCGTTGACGAGGTACTCGCTCGTGACGCCGAAACGCGCCGACGCCACCTGCTTGACCGCGCTCCGCCGCCAGTCGCCGTTTGCGTCGTGCGTGTAGCGCGCCGGGTCCTCGCCCCCTTCGCCCGTGTTCGACTTACCGCCCAGCCGGTTCATCGCAATGGCGAGCGTTTCGTGCGCTTCCTGGCTGATCGACCCGTACGACATCGCACCGGTCGCAAACCGCTCGACGATCGACTCGACCGGCTCGACCTCGTCGAGCGGAACGCCCTCCGGGACGTGCCTCAGCTCCAGCAGGCCGCGCAGCGTCGCGAGGCGGTGGTTCTGGTTGTCCACGAGCCGCGTGTACTCCTTGAAGATCGAGTACTGGCCGCTCTGGGTGGCATGCTGCAGCTTGAAAACGGTTTCCGGGTTGAAGAGGTGATATTCGCCGTCGCGGCGCCACTGGTACTCGCCGCCCCACTCGAGATCGTGCTCCCCGATGGGCCCCGCGGGAAAGGCCCTCTCGTGCCGGTGGCGGACCTCCTCCGCGATCACGTCGATGCCGACGCCGCCAATTCGCGATGGGGTCCGCGTGAAGTACTTGTCGACCAGCGCGCGATCGAGCCCGACGGCTTCGAACACCTGCGCGCCGCGGTAGCTCTGAAGCGTGGAGATGCCCATCTTGGACATCACCTTCAAGATGCCTTTGTTCAGCGCCTTGATGTAGCTCTTGATCGCCTTTTCGTGCGTGAGGCCGACGAGCAGCCGCTGCCGGATCATGTCGTCGAGCGTCTCGAACGCGAGATACGGGTTCACCGCGCCGGCGCCGTAGCCGATGAGCAGCGCGCAGTGATGTACCTCGCGCGCGTCGCCCGATTCAACGACCAGAGCGCACCTGGTGCGCATGCCCCGGCGCACGAGGTGGTGGTGCACGCCGGAGGTCGCGAGCAGGCTCGGAATCGGCGCCCGGTACCGATCAGCGTCCCGGTCCGACAAGATGAGGATGTGGTAGCCGGCCTCGACGGCGACGCTCGCGCGCTCGTTCAGATCGTTCATCGCGCGCTCGAGCCCGGCGCCGTTCAGCTGGACGTCGAAGAGCATCGGAATCCGCGTCGCTCGGAACCCCGGCTCGTACACGTGGCGCAGCTTCGCGAGCTGGTCGTTGTCGATGATCGGGTACTTGATCTTGATCTGACGGCACGACTCCGGCCGCGGGTCGAGCAGGTTGCCTTCTGGCCCAAACGTCGATTCCATCGATGTCACCAGCTCCTCGCGGATCGCGTCGAGCGGCGGGTTGGTGACCTGGGCGAACGCCTGCTTGAAGTAGTCGTAGAGCAGGCGCGGTCGAAGAGACAGCGCCGCCAGCGCTGTGTCGGTGCCCATCGAGCCGATCGGCTCTTCGCTGCGCGACGCCATCGGCCCGATGAGCAGGCGGAGGTCCTCGTGCGTGTAGCCGAAGAGCTGCTGGCGCCGGGTCACGGTCTCGTGGCTCGGCGGCGGCAGATACGGCGCCGGATCGAGATCTTCGATGTCAATGAGGTTCGACAGCCACTCCCGATACGGATGAGCCGACGCCAGCTCCTGCTTGATTTCCTCGTCGGACACAATCTTCCCGCGCGCCGTATCCACCAGGAAGATTCGCCCGGGGTGCAGTCGCTCCTTCAGCACAACGTCTTCCGGCGGAATGTCGAGCACGCCGACCTCGGAGGCCATGACGACGAGGTCGTCCTTCGTGACCAGATAGCGCGAGGGCCTGAGGCCGTTCCGATCGAGCACGGCACCGATGACGGTGCCGTCCGAGAATGCGATGGACGCTGGGCCATCCCACGGCTCCATCAGCGACGAGTGGTACGCGTAGAACGCCTTGCGCTCGGGTGGCATCGCCTCGTGGTTCTGCCACGGCTCCGGAATCATCATCAGAATGGCGTGCGGGAGCGACCGTCCGGTCATCACGAGGAACTCGAGCACGTTGTCGAAGGTCGCCGTGTCGCTGCCGCCCTCGCGGATGACCGGCAGAATCTTTTTCAGATCGTCGCCCATCACGTCGGAGACAAGCAGTCCTTCGCGCGCTCGCATCCAGTTGACGTTCCCAGTGAGGGTGTTAACCTCGCCGTTGTGCGCGATGTACCGATAGGGATGGGCGAGCGGCCACGAGGGGAACGTGTTCGTGCTGAACCGCTGGTGCACGAGCGCCAGCGCCGACTCCACATCCGGATCGACGAGATCGGGAAACATCGTCTCGATCTGGCTCGCCGTGAGCATGCCCTTGTAGATGAGTGTGTTGGACGACAGGCCGACGATGTAGAAGAACTGTTGTGCGGCAGCGGGGATCGGCAGCTTCTCGGCAGCGTGCTCGATACGCTTGCGGATCATGTACAGCTTGCGCTCGAAGGTAGCCCGCTGCTCTTGAACCTCTTGACCCTCTCCCCTCCCGACAAACACCTGCCTGAAGACCGGCTCCACCGCCACCGCGCTCGGTCCGACGGGCGAATCGTCGGTCGGCACGTCGCGCCAGCCGATGAGCCGCTGGCCCTCCTCGGCGATGATCTCGGCACACAACCGCTCGAGCGCCGCGCGTGGTTCCGCCTCCCGCGGCAGAAATACCAGCCCGACGCCGTACTGCCCGGCAGCGGGCAGCGGTGCCGGGGCCACGCGGCGGAGGAACTTGTCCGGCGTCTGAAGCAGGATGCCGGCGCCGTCGCCGGTGTTCACCTCGCAGCCGCAGGCGCCGCGATGCTGCAGGTTCTTGAGGACAGAGAGCGCCTTCTCCACGATCGCGCGCGACTTCCGGCCCTTGATGTCCACGACGAATCCGACGCCGCAGGCGTCGTGCTCGTGACTCGGATCGTACAGGCCCGAGGCCGGGGGCGGACCCGGCGCTTGGCGACAGGACGAGTGGAACAGGTCGGACATGGCGCTCTTTCCAGGGATCCCGCGTGGCAGAGACAACCCACCCGGGCTGGCTATGGTTATCGCCCAGTAAGACGCAGAAGTAAAATACAATCACTTTATCTGACCTATAACTAAAATAGATAGAATATGACCCATGGAGGTTTGATGGCCGCCGCGCTGGACCAGGCTCGGCGGGCGCGCGACGCCGGCGAGGTGCCGATCGGCGCCGTTGTTGCCGCCCTCGGCGAGATCGTGGGGTGCGGGTTCAATCAGCCGATGACCGCAGCCGATCCGACTGCGCACGCCGAAATCATGGCGATCCGCGCCGCCGCGCGGCACCTCGGCAACTACCGCCTGACGGATGCGACGCTGTGCGTGACGATCGAGCCGTGTCTCATGTGCGTGGGGGCGCTCATCCACGCGCGAATCGGCACTCTTGTCTACGGCGCCGCCGAGCCGCGCACGGGCGCGATCAGGTCAGTGGTTCGCGGTGGTGAGCTTGCAGGCCACAACCACCGGTTTGATGTCGTCGCGGGCGTGCGGGAAGACGAGTGCCGCGATCTGATGCAGATGTTCTTCAGAGAAAAGCGCTGATCCGGTGCTGCCTATGTCGTAGGTGGTATCCGCTTTCGGGCGGACTGCTGCGAGGTTGGCGCGGCCAGAGGGATCGGGGCGTCGCGTTATAATTGAAGGCCTGCTTCGCGCGGAACCCGCGTGTGGTGCAGGTCTTTGGACCTGCTCGACCTCAACGGAGAGGTACCGAAGTGGTCGCAACGGGGGCGCCTCGAAAGCGTCTTGTCGGGCAACCGGCACGTGGGTTCGAATCCCACCCTCTCCGCCATACTTTTCTTTCGTTCTCTTGACGTCTCACTTGGCAACAACTTCCGGTCTTCACTCTCTTGTTGACCGCTCGGAGTGACACATTTGACCAGCACTCCACGAGAAGATGAGACGTTTGACCGCGCTCTGGGATCGCCGCTAGAGTGTCGGCCTGGATGAACCCTGCGGAACGCCAAGCCGGGATAGACGCGATCAACTGATATCACGAGTTCGATTTTGGCGACGGCCTTCATGCCACTTCTCGAGAGCCCGATGCGGACCAGCATAGGGAGAACTAGCGGTTCATCAGATCGCAGCTCGACCGAGTTGAATTCAGCGGAAAGACCGTGCTCGATGTCGGCTGTTGGGATGGGCTGTGGAGCTTCTACGCTGAGCAGCGAGGCGCCAAAGAGGTACTTGCCACCGATGATGTGTCGCAGAACTGGTCGGACGGTCGCGGACTGCGCATGGCCCGTGACCTGCTGAAGTCGGAGATTGAGATCAGGCAAGATCTGTCCATCTACCAACTGACATCGCTCAATCGCACCTTCGATATTATTGTGTGTTTAGGCGTGTATTATCATCTGGCCGATCCGTTCTACGCGTTTTCCCAGATCCGTCACTGTTGTCATCCCCGGTCGCTCGTCCTGCTCGAGGGTGACGTGGCCATCGCGTTGCCACCGAATCACGTGGCGCATACCTTCGGTTCGTCCGGTATTCCCGTGTTGCTCCCCTCGAACACGGCCTTGAAGAACCTTCTCGAGCAGGCCTACTTGCGTGTCACCATGCAGGTGTGGAGCGGTCCACACTACCGGCTGAGGGCTTGGTTGGCACGCCTGCGTCACGGAAGGACTGTCAGTCGGCGAGTCTTCACGGTGTGCGCGCCTTTCGAGGGGGCCAACCAGCTCAACCCTTTTTGTCCGCCTTTCGGGTTGAGTGCCTATGATGAGCGATTTCGCGACGGCGGGAAGTAGCCGCGTCGGGCAATAGCACCCTCCGTTTCGCTACATCTGGTAGGGCCGGCCGAGCCGGTCTCGGCAACGTCATCGGTCGAGACGACTCGGATCAAAGGCAGGGGGCTTGTGCGCCAGGATGGCACACCTACCGAGAGACGCCGCCGCGTACCAATGCAGGTCCTTGACCTGACGCCGTTTTCACCATGGCTGCGTTCCCCGTGGGGAATCTCCTGGACGAGGCGAAGATGGAAGCGCTGCTGAGTTTCTCCGCGGCCGTCATCGCGTTGGCGCCGTTTCTGGGCGTCGGGCGTCTGACGGGGTTGAAGGCGTGACGCCTTGTTCTTTTCGGGCCGATTCATTGGCGAGGGGCGCCAGTCCGGTTGCCGCCGCCGGCGCTCCAGGAGGGACTGGATAGCCGAGCGCCTCGCGCAGCTGGGCCTGCATCTTGCGCAGCGTCTCCGGCACCCCCTGGTCGCCCCGCGCGAGTGCACGCGTGACCACATCACGGTTCCGGAGGACTGCTTCCAGCGCCACCTGGAGCTCCGCGACGGGAGAACGGGTCGCCTCGGCTCGCACCTTGTCGAAGAAGGTCGACAAGAGCGTCTGTGCCTGGCCATAGTTCATGCTCGCCACGGCGTCAATCACGTTGAGCAGTTCGCCCAGCAGACGGGCGGTTCGAACGCGGCCTTCCGCCTCGGAGATCTGAAAGCGGAGGGCAGAAACTTCATTCTCCACCGCAAGGCGCCGCTGGTACTCGGGCCAGTAGCCGACGAGGTACGCCGCGGCAATGATGACAAGGACGGCGCTCGTCAGGAAACGCTTCATGGTCGTGCCACGCTCCTCCCCACGGTCGGTGGCGACCTTTGAGGGGGATTCACAATAGCATGCCCGCTCCGAAGTCCCCCCTGCCTTTTCCCGCGTCGGCCGGATATACTCATAGTCGCGCGCATCGGGCGACCTTCGCCCGGAGACTGCGCGGTCGCGAGGCCATCAGATCCGCTTGATATGCCAGGGCTCCGGCCGAGACCAGTCAGCATGTACCGCCTGCAGTTTCACAAAGGGTTCCGGTTTGCGGATGCGCGCGATCTGGCACCATATCTCGCGCAGCTCGGCGTCACCGAGTGCTACACCTCGCCCCACCTGAAGGCGAATCCGGTGAGCACCCACGGCTACGACATCTGCGACCACGGCCAGCTCAATCCCGAGCTCGGGACGGAGGCGGCTCCGAGCCGCCTCCCAACATGGTTGCCGAGTTACTGGAGCACTGGGAAGACGGCCGCATCAAGCTGTTCATCACCGTGCGCGGGCTCGGGATGCGCCGGGAGTGTCCGGATCTGTTTCTGCGAGGCGCCTACCTGCCGCTCGAGATAGAGGGACCCGCAAGCGGTCACGTGGGCGCCTTCGCCAGGCAATGGAAATCAAGCGTGCTCATCGTGATCGCGCCGCGGCTCGTCGCGGGGTTTGTCGGAGCGGGACTCCGGCTCCGAACGGGATCCGACGTCTGGTCCGCGACAGCTCTGAAATTGCCCGAGTCGCTGCCACGAACGGGCTGGCGAAACCTGTTCACTGGGGAACGCGCCGGCGTCACAGTCACTGGCGGTCCAGGGATTGCCCTGGCGCGCGTGTTGACCACCTGCCCTGTCGCCTTGCTCGAAGCGGACCAACGCTCTCCCTCCTAGCTGGTTCGTGGCCTGCAAGACAGCGTGCTTGGCAACGGGCTTGGGAGCTGAGTACCTTATGGTCGTGGATCGATACGACGTCGACTGACGGATTCCTGGCGATGGAGCGGGAGCTGGTGGATCGCTTGCGCGCGGCGGTGCGCTTGGTAGTGCTGTTGGACTACGATGGCACGCTGGTGCCGTTCAACGACGTGCCCAACCGCGCATCGCCCGACCGTCCGCTCGTCGACCTGCTCCGCAGAGTCGCCGACCGGCTAGGCTGTTCAGTTCACATCGTCAGTGGTCGACCGCGCGAGACGCTGGAGCGCTGGTTTGCGGATCTGCCGCTGGGCCTATGGGCCGAGCACGGCTTGTGGCACCGGCGCGCGCCGGGGCACGCGTGGGACCTCCGGGCCCAGCCGTCGCGCGAATGGATGAGCGAGGTTCGGACGATCTTGGATCGCTTCACGGCCAGCACGGCAGGTGCGCTGACCGAAGAGAAGACCGCCTCGCTTGCGTGACACTATCGCATGGTCGAGCCGACACTGGCTGCGACGCGAGTGGCCGAGCTCGTGGGGACACTGGTCAATCGACTTCGGGATCAGCCGGCGGAGCTGCTCGAAGGCAACCGCGTGCTCGAAATCCGTCCGGTGAATGTCCACAAGGGACTCATCGTCCGAGACGTGCTGGCGCGCGAACCCGCCAGCGCGCTCGTTCTGGCGATTGGCGACGACAGGACCGATGAAGACATGTTTGCCGCGCTCCCGGCAACCGGTGCGGCGGTTCACGTGGGACCTGGCGCCTCGTCGGCGTCTTACCGGCTGCCGGCCCCGGCGGCCGTGCGAGCGCTACTGGAACGCCTGGCATCAACCACGACGAGGGGAGCTTTGACCAGATGACGAAGGAGAGACGAACGCCCAGAAGCAGGGCGACGGGAAGCCTCCGACCCTACGAACAGGTGGTGATCGAAGCCGTCCGGCCGTCGATCGAAGCAGGACGATTCGCGGCCAAGGCCCTAGTGAGCGAGAACTTCGCCGTCGAGGCCTCTGTGTTCAGGCACGGTCACGAGCGCCTCCGGGCGGCGCTCCGGTGGCGGGTGCCGCACGAGACCACCTTCCATGAAGCACCGATGACGCTGTTCAACCCGGGCTTGGATTTGTGGAGAGCAGAGATTCCACTCGAGCGGGTCGGTCGTCACCACTACCGCGTCGTCGCGTGGAAAGATCCCTACGCGACCTGGGTCGAGGAGCTCGGCAAGCGTGTCCGGGCCGCGCAGGCGGACGTCTCCAGTGAAATCGCCGAGGGCCTCGCCTTGGTCGCTCGAGTGGCAAGGAATGTCCGAGGCGACGCGCGGTGCGACGTCGACGCGCTTCTGCAGCAGATGCACGAGGCCGCCTCGGATCCGGTGCGACTCTTCAGCCTTCGCGCTGGAAGACGACGTGACTCCACCGGAGGTCGAGCTGTTCGTCCGGCTTCTCCATGAAACGGCAGACCAACACCGCGGCTCACCGGAGCTGGCTCGAGAGCTTGCGGTGCGCGGGATCACGCACGTCAGAGCAAGCCAGTCAAGGAGGACGAGGAGCTGGCTGAGGAACTGTCCCCCGAGCAGACGGCCAGACGCATTTACATGCGTTCAATTGACGCCGTCCGCAGCATCTTTCATGAGCTTTGCTCGGTCGACCGCATCAGCGCCCGACGCGTCAAGCGCGTCGTCCAGGGGATGATCGACTCCATGGACGGCGATCCAAGCATCCTTCTCAATCTGGCGACCCTGAAGAACTACGACGAGTATACGTTCAACCATTCCGTCAACGTGAGCGTCCAAACGATTGCCCTTGGGCGCCACGTCGGTCTGACGCGTCAGCAGTTGTACACGGTCGGACAGGCCGGCATGTTCCACGATCTCGGCAAGTTGTGTATTCCGAAGGACATTTTGACCAAGCCCGGGCGTCTGACACCCGAAGAGCGCCGAACCATGGAAGGGCACACCGTCGAGGGATTCATCTCGGTGGCCCGCAAGCTCGGGGTTTCGGCCGAGACCATTGACATCGCTCTGACGGCCTTCGAGCATGACGTCAACGTCGACGACACCGGGTACCCGAGGCCGGCCGCCAGTCGAACGAAGGGGCTGTTCAGCCGAATTGTCTCGATCGTCGACCGCTACGATGCGATGACGACCGACCGGCCGTATCGGGCCGCGGTTTCTCCGCAGAAGGCCCTTGCCATCCTGTTCCACGTGCAGCGCCAGGATCACGATTACAATCTGCTGAAATATTTCATGTGTCCGACGGCTCGGTCGCGATCGTCGTCGCGGGAGCAATCCGGACCGAGCTTCGCCACTTGCCGCAGGTGCGGCTCATTCTCGACCCTGCGGGGAAGGCGGCGAAAGGCGAGGCTGTGGACCTTGCCCGAGGGGCGGAGGCGGGCGACCAACTACACATCGCTGAGACGGTCAACCCAAGAGACTACGGCATCGAGGTGATGGACTACATCCTGCCGGCGGTATAAGAGCAAGGTCCACTTCCGAGACGCTTTCGCCCTACCCCAAACTCCACAACGTATAAGCGGCGATTGCACTCGCGCCGAGCGCCGCGCCGTAGCACAGGACGGCGATGACGACCGTCAAATGGTACAGCTGCAGACAGTCGTAGAGCATGTACCGGAAGCGGTGAGCCCAGTGAAACAGCGGCAGCGAGATCAAGACGAAAAGATAGAGCCGCGTCACCGGATGCTGCACGAGGCCCCGAAGGACATCGTAGCTCGGCGCGTCCACCCAACCCAGGGGAAAGGCGAGCCCGTTCAAGAACAGGTGAACCGGAAACAGGAGCGCGGCGACCACTCCACCTGCGCTGAACAACGTCCACATGAACGGTGTGAATCGATCGGTCACGTCACCCTCGCGTCAAGATCCAGACGACGATCCCCGAAAAGAGCGCCCAGGCGACGTATTGCGAGCCGATGATGATCGCGGGAGGCACCTTCTTTCCGCCGACGCGCGCGACCACGGCCGCCGGCGCTGCGTTGAACCAGGTGATCGTATGGTAAAGCACGAAGCCGAGCGCGACGGTATTCAGAGTCAGCAACAGTGGCGTCCCGAGCCGTGCGACGAACTGCGCGTACGCGCCGGGACCTTCGGCAAGGGCCTGGAGCTGGCACAAGTACAGGATCGCGAAGAACGCGACAAAGACGCTCGTGATCTCACGCAGGAAGAATTTCGTATAGGCGCGGCTTGTCAACCACCACAACACCGGCATCCGGCGGCGGTACCATTTGGGGTGATACGGGGTGTAGTGCGAGAGGTCGCTCATCGGTTCCCCCACGGCAGCAGAAACGACCGGAGCGTGTCCAGCGCGCCCGTCAGCTTGAACTGCTGGATGGCGCCAGCCGGATCGACGTGTTTGGGGCACACTTGCGTGCACTCTCCGACGAAGGTGCACCCCCAGATGCCGGCGTGGTCGGAGAGAATCTTCAATCGTTCCGCCTTGCCTTCGTCCCGCGAGTCGAGGTTGTAGCGCTGAGCCAGGGCGATAGCAGCCGGTCCAACGAACCCGGGCTCCAAGCCCACGACCGGACACGCGGCATAGCAGAGCATGCAATTGATGCACTGGCTGAACTGCTTATAGACTTCCAGCTCTTCTGGAGTCTGGCGATACTCGCCTTCCTCGAGCGGCTCCACCCGGTCGCGGATGATCCAGGGTTTCACCTTCGTGAGTTTCTTGAGGAAGTCGGTAATGTCCACGACCAGATCGCGCATGATGGGGAAGTAGTTCAGCGGCTCCACGCGGATGGGACCCGGCAGATGTTCCGACAGAAACGTCGCGCACGTCAGCTTCGCCCGGCCGTCGACCATCATCCCGCAGCTCCCGCACACGCCCATTCGGCACGACCAGCGGAACGAGAGAGACCCGTCCACCTGATCCTTGATGTAGTTGAGCGCGTCGAGCACAACCCAGTCGTCCCGAAACGGCACTTCGTAGGTTTGGGAGGTCGGTTTGTCGTCCCGTTCGGGTCGGTACCGAGTGACGTCCAGCGTGACAGTCGGCGGCATGTGGCGCTATCTCCCGTAGACGCGCTGGCCAGGCGGCCAACGCGTGATCGTGACCGGCAAGTACTGAATCTCTGGCGAACCGTCCCTGGCCCGGTAGGCCAGCGAGTGTGCCAGGAACTGCCGGTCGTCCCTCCCCGGATAGTCCGTGCGCTGATGGGACCCGCGCGACTCCTGGCGGCGAAGGGCGGAGGAGACGATCACCTGGGCCAGATCTAACATGTAAGAGAGTTCCAGCGCCGCGGTCAGCTCGGTGTTGAACGTGTAGCTGCGGTCGTCGAGCGTAAGGTTGCGAGATCGTTCCCGCAGCCGCTGGAGCTTGGCCTCCGCCTGTCGCAGCGCGCTCGCGTTGCGATA
Source organism: Vicinamibacterales bacterium (assembly GCA_965197865.1). Classification (GTDB taxonomy): domain Bacteria; phylum Acidobacteriota; class Vicinamibacteria; order Vicinamibacterales; family CAVVIG01; genus CBDANZ01. Next base: position 188,144 of record CBDANZ010000003.1, on the reverse strand, counting down.
GATGCCCGCGCTCAGCTCCATGGCCTCCTGCATCTCCAGGCGCAGGGTCGCAATCCGTTCCGTTCCGTCCCTCTTGCCCAAGAACTCCTCCTCCAGCCGCCGCTGCTCATCGTGCGCCTGGACGAGGATGAACGGATTCGCTTCTTCCTGATCCGCCGCAAAGACCGCCGCCGCTTTGCCCGCCCGCGCGCCGAACACCAGCAACTCGGTCAGCGAATTGGATCCCAGCCGATTTGCTCCATTGATGCTCACGCACGCGGCTTCCCCGGCGGCATACAGGCCAGGCATAGGTGTGGCCGCATGGATGTCCGTATGAATGCCGCCCATCATGTAATGCACGACCGGCCGCACCGGAATCATTTGCTTGACCGGGTCGAGGCCCGCGTACCGCAGGCATAATTCACGGACGAAGGGGAGCTTCCTGTCGATCACTTCCTCGCCCAGGTGCCGGATGTCCAGGTGAACATAATCGCCGTGGGGACCCTTGATCGTGCGCTCCTTCTCCAGTTCCTTCGTGAAGGCCTGCGAGAGCCTGTCGCGCGGACCGAGCTCCATGGAGCGCAGGACCGGCTTGGCTTCAGGCTTCCCGAGGTCGTAGTCCTGGAGGTACCGGTACCCATCCTTGTTGAGCATCCACCCGCCTTCGGCGCGGGTCGCCTCGGTAATCAGAATCCCGGTGAAGGGCAGCCCTGTGGGATGGTACTGGACGAACTCCATGTCCTTGAGGGCCACGCCCGCGCGGTAGGCCAGCGCCATCCCGTCGCCGTTCTTGATGCTGGCGTTGGTGGTGAAGGGGAAGATCTTGCCGCAGCCTCCTGTACACAGGATGACGGCCTTGGCGGTGATCGCCTGAATCTTGCCAGTGGCCAGCTCGATGGCCACCACACCTTGACAGCGACCGTTCTCGACGAGCAGCTTGGTCACGAAACATTCGTCGTGCCGTCGGATGCCGTTGTACTTCAGGCTGGTCTGGAAGAGCGTATGGAGCATGTGAAAGCCGGTCTTGTCGGCGGCGAACCAGGTGCGCTGGACTTTCATGCCGCCGAACGGGCGCACGGCTACGTGGCCATCCGGTTCCCGACTCCACGGGCAGCCCCAGTGCTCCAACTGCAACATTTCAGCGGGAGCCTCGCGGACAAATGCCTCGACGCCGTCCTGATCGCAGAGCCAGTCGCCTCCAGAAATCGTGTCGTACGCGTGCTCGTCGAGGCTGTCGCCCGACTTGATGACTGCCGCCGCGCCCCCTTCTGCCGACACGGTGTGGCTCCGCATGGGGTAGACCTTGGAGATCACGGTGACGCTCAGTTGAGGGTGCGTTTCCGCCACCGCGATCGCGGCGCGCAAGCCCGCCCCACCGCCACCCACTATCAGTACGTCGCACGAAAAAGTGTCCACGCTAGTCTCTCGGAGAATTCCGACAGGCCTCAGGGCCGTCGTCTTGAGCCAGGGGACAGTACGCTGCCGGGCCGGTTGGCGTCAAGACATGAGCCCGAGACGACAGCGCCTGCGGCAGTGAGAATACCTGGAAAGGACCAGAGCCATGGGAGACGAAACCTTTCGGATCGAACACGACAGCATGGGCGAGGTACGGGTACCCTCTGATGCGCTCTATGGCGCCCAGACCCAGCGAGCCGTAAACAACTTCTCCATTAGCGGGCTGCGATTTCCGCTCGCCTTCCTTCGCGCGCTGGGGATGATCAAAGGCGCCGCTGCCGGCGTGAACCTGGACTTGGGCCTGCTCGAGGCGAAAATGGCCGGGGCCATAGAACACGCCGCCAAGCAAGTGCAGGATGGGGCCCACGACTCCCACTTTCCGCTCGACATCTTTCAGACCGGCTCCGGCACCAGCACCAACATGAACGCCAACGAGGTGATTGCCACCCTGGCGACGTGCACGCTGGGCCGCACGGTGCATCCCAACGATCACGTCAACATGAGCCAGAGCAGCAACGATGTGATCCCCACCGCCATCCACGTCAGCGCCTACCTCGAGACGACCGATCACCTGATTCCAGCCCTCACCCATCTTCGTCAAGCGATCGACCAGGGGGTTGTCCAACTCGATCATGTCGTGAAAACTGGTCGGACGCATTTGATGGATGCCCTCCCGCTTCGCATGAGCCAGGAGCTTGGTGGCTGGAGCGGTCAAGTGCGCGACGGTGTGTCACGGGTCGAGTCGACGTTCCCACGGCTGCGCGAGCTGGCACTTGGTGGAACGGCCATCGGGACCGGCCTCAACGTGCATCCTGAGTTCGGCTTCCGCGTGGCCGCGAAGCTTGCCTCGATGACCGGGCTGCCGCTCGTCAGCAGCCGCAATTATTTCGCGAGCCTTGCCAGCCAGGACACGGCGGTCGAGCTGGGCGCCCAGCTCAAGACGGTTGCGATCGCCCTCATGAAGATCGCGAACGACCTGCGCTAGATGAACAGCGGCCCGCAGGCCGGGTTGGGCGAGATTTCGGTGCCCGACCTGTAGCCCGGCAGCAGCATCATGCCGGGCAAGGTGAATCCGGTTGTTCCGGAAGCCGTCGCCATGGTCTGCGTGCAAGTGATGGGCAACGACGTCACGATCGGCATCAGCGGGCAATCGGGGACTTTCCAGCTCAACGTCATGCTGCCGGTCGTCGCGTACAACTTGCTCCAGAGCTTGACGCTTTTCTCCCGCGCAGCGTCGCTGCTGGCCGACAAAGCCGTCGCAGGCTTCACGGTCAACGAAGCTCGCCTTGCCGATCTGGTCGGCCAGAACCCGATTCTGGTGACGGTCCTCAATCCAGTCACTGGTTACGAGATCGGGGCCAAGATTGCCAAACGGGCGTACGCCCAGGGACGGCCGGTCCGAGCTGTGGCCGCCGAGATGACGACGCTCACCGCGGCGGAGCTTGATCGCCTGCTCGATCCGGGGGTGTTGACCGAAGTGGGGATTGCCAAGAAACTTTAGACCCCTACGTCTTTTCTATCTTCACCGACTGGACCGCAATTGGCGTGAGCGGTCGATCGCCGGGTTTCTTCGTCTGCGTCTTACCGATCTTCTGCACGACGTCGATTCCTTCGACGACTTTCCCAAACACGCTGTGTTTGTCGTCGAGCCACGGCGTCGCCGCCAGGGTGATGAAAAACTGGCCGCCGTTGGTGTTCGGTCCCGCGTTCGCCATCGACAGCATGCCCGGCTTGGCGTGCCTCAGTTTCTTGCTGAACTCGTCTCCGAACGTGTAGCCGGGCCCGCCCGTTCCCGTCGCGAGGGGATCGCCGCCCTGAATCATGAACCCGTCGATCACGCGGTGAAAGGTCAGGCCATCATAGTACGGCCGTTTCACCTTCTGGCCGGTCCTCGGATCGGTCCAGTCCTTGGTACCCTCGGCCAGGCCGACGAAGTTGGCGACCGTGTTCGGCGCGTCGTCCTCGAACAGCCGGATCGTGAAGCTGCCTTCGCTCGTTGTGAAATGCGCACGCAACATTGGTATGCTCTTAGAAGCCTTGAAATCATACTGCGCCACTGGTGTCGACAGTGGCAAGATAACAAGCGAAACTGCTTCTAAGTATAAAGGATGGAGAAAACGCTTATGAAGGTGCAGTCTATCGCCATCGGCGCCGCGGCGCTCATAGTCGCGGCCGGTGCCACGCTGGCGGGTCAAGTGGATCTCAAGAAGGTGGCCCGGCTGCGAAATCCAGCGGCGCTCAAGGAGCAGGCGCCCGAGACGTTCCGGGCCGACTTCGACACGAGCAAGGGCAGGTTCACGATTCAGGTCACCCGTGCGTGGGCGCCGAATGGCGCGGACCGTTTCTACAATCTCGTCAAGAACGGCTACTATGATGACTGCCGGTTCTTCAGGGTGCTCGATAACTTCATGGCGCAGGTCGGGCTCAACGGCAATCCCACGATTCAGTCCGCCTGGGTCGCCGCCCGCATTCAGGACGACCCGGTGAAGGAGAGTAACCGTCGCGCGTACGTGACGTTTGCGACCGCCGGGCCGAACACGCGGACGACCCAGTTCTTCATCAACTTCAGGGACAACTCGAATCTCGACACCATGGGCTTCTCGCCGTTCGGCCGGGTCGTCTCGGGCATGGACGTCGTCGACAAGCTGTACAACGGGTACGGCGAGGGCGCTCCGAGGGGAAACGGGCCTAACCAGGGGCGTATCCAGTCGGAGGGCAACGTCTACCTGAACAAAGACTTCCCGAATCTCGACTTCATCGAGACTGCGACGATCGCGAAGTGAAATCTGTCGGACACGACAGCCAACTGACCGAGCTGGCGGAGGGGCGCTGCCGCGATCCCTTCGCCGTGCTCGGTCCTCACCGTGCCGGGGAGGGCCGCGGTGTGCTGGTGCGCGCGCCATCGATCTCCGGCTCGTCGCCAGTGGCGAATTGCGGCCGATGCTGCGCGGGGAGGCGACCGGTCTCTTCGAGCTGGCGCTGTCGGGCGAGTCGATGGACAACCCGCCCGACTATCGCCTGCGGATCACCTACGCCAGCGATGACGTCCACGAGATCGACGATCCGTACCGCTACGGCCGCGTCCTCACGGATTTCGATCTGCACCTGCTCGGCGAAGGCACTCACCACCGCGCGTTCGAGAAGCTCGGCGCGCACCGCATCCGGGTCGGCTCGATCACGGGCGTCCATTTCGCGGTGTGGGCGCCCAACGGTGATCGCGTGAGCCTGATTGGCGACTTCAACGGCTGGGACGGGCGCGTGCACGCGATGGCCGCTTGCGCCAGCGGGCATCTGGGAGCTGTTCATCCGCGACTTGGCGGACGGTGAGAAGTACAAGTTCGAGATTCTCACCAGCATCCGGCGCACTGCTAAAAAAAGTAGATCCGTTCGGGTTCGCGTTCGGAGTGTACCGCCCCAGGGTTCTTGGACAGTGGTTTGACGGTATTCGCATCTACGCGGCCGCGTCCAGCCCGACGAGGTCGCGTCGCACCTGCGCGGGGCTTCGGTACGCGTATTTCTCGAGCATCCATTGTTCGTTGTATGTCCGCTTGAACGCGAGCAAGGCCAGGCGGAGGTCTTCGATGGTCTCGAAGCGCCGCACCCACAAGAGATTTTCCTTCAGCGTGCGGATGAAGCGCTCCGCCACGCCGTTGCCTTCGGGCGCTCGCACAAAGCTCGGGGAACTCTCAATCCCGAAGAACGCGATCTCCTGTTGGAAATCGGCGGCCAGGTAGTTCGACCCGTGGTCGTGCCGCAGCCGCAGCCCGCGGGCGGCGCCGTCGCCGACCCCGCCGAAGCGTTCGCGGACACCCTGGCGGATGGGCTCCAGGGCCTCGAAGCGGTTGCCGCTCTTGGCCGCATGAAGACCGATGCACTCGGCCGTGCAGTGGTCAACGGCCACGAAGACACAGGCCGCCCCCTCGGCGACGGTCACCGTGGTCGTCATGTCGGTGCCCCACATCACGTCAGGCGTCTCGGTGGTGATCGTGCCGTTGTGCACCGTCGGGCCATGCGCCTGGCCCACGCGGTGCGGGGCCTGGAGGTCGTGCGCACGCATTCATCGGCGCACCCGCTCCTGCGAGGTCCGAATCCCCTCGACCCGCAGCGTCGCCCAGACTTTCCGGTAGCCCTCACCATGAAACGGCGACGCCTCAAGCACCCGGCGGATGTGGCCCACCAGGACCTCGTCCGGGGCCACACCGACGGGCCCGCGGCGATGCCCGCGCGCGCAGTCCCGCGGTGCCTGCCGCCGCGCATATACACTCGACCGCGGCCGTGCCCACACGCGGCAGACGCGCTGCACACCATACGCCCGATGGGTGGAGATCGACTGGGCGCCACTCGTTGCGTCGACCTCCGGCGGGCCAAAGGGCGGCCGGCCTCCAGCTGGTCTACCTTCGCATACAGCAACTCGGTCTCCATCAGGAGTTCGCCGATCGTGGCCTGCAGCCGACGGTGGTCGTCGTCCACCGCCTCGGTCGCTCGGCTCTTCAAGCCGGCCTGGCCCGCCGCCAAAAACCTATCGCGCCACTGCGAGGCCCGCGCCGCCGTGATGCCCAACTCCCGCGACACCGACTCGAGATCCTCGCCCCGCAGGAGGCGGAGCACCGTCGCGCGTTTACGCCGGGCCGAAAACCGCCCCTTCCGGTCACGCGCGGCGGCCGCTCCAGTCGCCCTCCGGGCTCCCTCCGCCGCCACCGAACTCTGATCGTGCTTCCTCATCTCGACACTCCTCCTGCGAGAACTTTCTCGCAATCAAGTGTCCAAGAAAACCCTAGGGCGATGTAGCCGCGCGTAGCGCGCGCCCATTTCGTCCCAATCCAGCGCGAGAGCGCCCTCACTGTGGTTAGTCACGTAAATAGTTACCCAAACAAGCCTCTGGGCGTCGAGCACGGTGCCGCGGAGAGTGCCGGTCTGGCGCCCCTGAGCCAGCGCGGTGGTCGTCAGCGCAGCCAGCACCGTCGCGTTCAGCGCCAAGACTGCCGCGACCCGAACGCAAGTGCGCGGACGGTCGTCCCCCGTTGCCGTCACAAGAACATCACGACTCATTGGTTTTCCGCATGTTCGGATAGCGCGGATGATGCGGTGACCTCACTCGTATCGTCAGCGGTCGGCCCTTAGACGAAATGTCAGAGATTCCTTGCGATCACCCGGGGCCGAGCCGACCGCGAAAGAGCAGCGCCCACACCAGCAGCCAGAGCGCCACCGCCCCGGCACTGATGCCGAGCACCAACACCGGATGGTAAGCCAGCGCCAGCGGAATGGCGGCGCTGGTCCACAGCCCGCCGCCCATGAACGGCTCGTGCATGAGCTGCTTATAGCCGAAGGCCGAGGTGGCGTCGGTGGCGCTTTCGGGATCGACGACACGCAACAGCAGGAGCCCGGTGGCAGTGACGCCCATCGACTGCCCCATCTCGGCAATCGCACGCTCAAACCACGAATCCGCTGGCAGGAGGCGGCGCGCCAGCCACATCACGCAGAAGACGTTCCACAGCACCCCGGCGACGACCAGGATCGCCAGCGGTACGAGCCCCCCCAGCACCACCTCCACGTTGATGGTCGAGATCGCGGCCACCACGAGGAAGTCCATGGCGGTGCCCGAGAGGCGCTGCATGAGACGATGGTCGAGCGGATTGCGCTCTGGGTGCAGTTGGCGAAGAAGAGCTGCACCACCAGGCCACCGATCATGGACAGCGGAAAGAGCGGGAAACTTTCGAAGAAGGCGCGGCCGTCGGCGCTCGGCGGTCGCACCAGGAGTTCGACGCGTACCAGGCCGCCGTGGATCAGGTAACCGATGAAGACACCGAGACCGATGATGGCGAGATGGAAGCCGAGACTGTCGATCGACGCTGCCGACACGGTCTGGCTCCCGGCGCTCGGCCGCTCGGCCGGGTCGTAGACACCGACGAGGCTGCTGTCGGGCATGTCCTCGATGCGCTTTAGCTGCCGGGTGTAGCCGTGGCGCGCCGCCCAGTTGACAAGCGCCATGCCGACGATGATGGCGAACAGGACGCCACAGGTCGCCGACGTGAGGGCCAAGTCCTGGCCCTCGGGCCAGGCATAGGCGTCAAAGACCGGCGCCAGACCGGCGGCGGTGCCGTGACCACCCTCGAAGCCGACCGGAAGGATGGTACCGATGGCCCCCGGGACCCCAAACATCGGCGTCAGCAGCACAATCGCCACCCCGAGGCCCACGACGTACTGGCCCCAGGCGACGATCTGGCCGTACGCCAGTTGCGGCCCGGCGATCCCCCAGATGCGTCTGATCGGCGGAATGAAGACGCCCAGGAAGAGGGCCGCGAAGACGATATTGATGAGGAATCCCGGTAGCTGGTTCCACCCCGCCATCGTCGCTTCGGGAAGGGAGTCACCGATCGTCTGCACGAGCACCAGCCCGAGCAGACCTCCGATCACCGAGGCCGGCAAATAGAGCTTCTGGAACAGGCGGATCTCGACGCGCAGGATCTTGCCGACCATCAGCAGAAGGCACAGCGCGCTGAAGGAAAGGACGATGTTCATAGGATTCGGGTGCGAGTCATCGAGTCAGTCGTGGGACACCGTGCGCTCAAGGCTAGAGTACTACGAGGCCGCTAGCAGCCCGTGGTTAAAGGTCGCCTTCTGACGCGCCAACAGGTAGCCGCTCGGGCACTCGGCCTCGTTCGGGACAATTCGTAGGACGTGCTCAGACGCGGCCCACCCGTCCCAGTCTTTCGGACAGAGTGCTACGCGGCCGACCGTGCCTGAACGGGTCACAAGCAACCGGTAGTGGGTCAGTTTGAATCCAGTAGACCAACGATTTCCTCGATGTTCCAGACGTGATCGGCGATCCCGGCTTCCATCGCCGGAGTCACGCGGAGCGTCTGATGGACGCGGGCGAAGTTGTAATACATAAAATATAGGGCCACCATCGCCGCGTGGTTCTCCAGCTTTTTGGAGAAGCCATTGGTGAGCCGAGTGAATCGCCGCATCGCGTGGACATTCCCATGCGCCGCGCGGCCTCAGCCTGACTGATCCCGCTCGGTTTTCGGTACTCTTCCTCGAAGATCTCGCCGGGATGCGTCGGTGATCGGCGCATCTTCGAGAGGTCCGCCCCCTGGCTACTTGCCGCCGTGGAAATCTTCGACGAGGATCTCATAGGCATCTCCGCGCTCGAACCGAAACACGATCCGGTACTGGTCATTGATCCGAACGCTGTTGTAGCCAGGCCGGTCATGCTGTAACGGTTCGAAGTGCAGCCCTGGCAGACTCAGATCGCGCGTGTCTCGCGCCGTATTCAGGACCGATAGTGTCCGTTGAGCCGCCTTCCATACGCGCTGCGGAATGCGTCGAGCGTGCTTGCTGTTGATCCCGTGGCACATGCTGACGCTTCAAACGGGATCGAGACGGGAGTGACAGGGCGGAACAGCCCGGCAACACTCGGCACAGGTCGGCACTCGAATTATGAGAATTGCTCAGCAATATGGGTCTGTTCCGTGATATGTGAGCAATCGAGGGCCTCAATGAATCTCACCTACCATGAGATGGCCGACCGACTTGTTCCGTACGTGAAAGACCTCGGCTTCACGCACATCGAGTTGCTGCCCGTCATGGAGCACCCGATCTCCGGGTCCTGGGGGTACCAGGTGCTCGGGTTCTTCTCGCCGACAAGCCGGTTTAGTTCCCCCGAGGACTTCAAGCTGTTGGTGGACGCCTGTCACCAGGCCGGGCTGGGGGTCATTCTCGACTGGGTGCCGGGACATTTCCAGAGGGACGAACCCGGCCTCGCGCGCTTCGACGGCACGGGGCTGTACGAACACGGGGATCCGAGGCAAGGCGAGCAGCGGGACTGGGGCACACTGGTCTTCAACTACGGGCGCCACGAGGTTCGCAACTTCCTGTTGTCGAACGCGCTTTTCTGGCTAGAGGAGTACCACGTCGATGGGCTGCGCGTGAACGCGGTCGCGTCGATGCTCTACTTGGATTACTCGCGGCGCGAAGGCGAGTGAATCCCGAATCGGTACGGCGGGCGCAAGAATCTCGAGGCGATCAGCTTCTTTCACCACCTGAACATGCTCAGGTACGGCCAGCATCCGGGCACGATCACCGCGGCGGAGGAGTCGACGGCGTTCCCCGGCCGGCGCACCTGGGTGGACTCGGGTTCACCTACAAGTGGAACATGGGCTGGATGCACGACATGCTGGAGTACGCGCGTAAGGATCCGATCCATCGGCACAGGGAGCATAACCTCGTCACGTTCTCGGTGCTGTACATGTTCAGCGAGAACTTCGTACTGCCCTTCTCACACGACGGGGTGGTGCACGGCAAGCACGCGATGCTCGACAAGGTGGCCGGCGATGTCTGGCAGAAGCGCGCGCCGCTGCGCGCGCTGTACGGATTCATGTGCGGCCATCCGGATAAGAAGTTCCTGTTCATGGGCGGCGAGTTTGGCCAGTGGCGCGAGTGGAGCCACGAGCGCAGCTTCGACTGGGACCTGCTCGAGGATCCCGCGCATGCGGGCCTCCTACGCTACGTTCAGACGCTCAACCGGCTCTACTGCGCCGAACCCGCGCTGCGCGACTGCGACTTCGATTCCTCGGGGTTCCGCTGGATCGACTGCAACGACAACGGGAATAGCGTGATTTCGTTTGTGAGGTACGCGCGTAACTGGAAAGAGTTCGTGGTGGTCGTCTCGAATTTCACCCCCGTGCCGCGGGCTGACTACAGGATCGGCGTGCCTGGGCCCGGATACTACGCCGAACTCCTGAACAGCGACAGCTCGCTCTTCGGCGGCAGCAATGTCGGCAACACCGGTGGCGTCGGCAGCGAGCCGGTGGCCGTACACGGGTTTGCCCAGTCGCTTGGCCTGCCGGTCCCGCCGCTCGGGTGCCCTCTTCTGAAGAAGAAAACCTAGGCGCAGCCACGAAGACACGAAATGACCTAGAGTTGTTCTTCTTCGTGCTTTCCCGGTCTTCGTAGCTATGTCTTTGCGTCATTCCCGCGTGTCTGCCGTGGCGCTCGTCACGCTCGCAACCTTCACCGATATCGTTGCCTACTCGATTGCTGTCCCGGTGCTGCCCGACATGAGCCGGCGGCTCGGTGCATCGCCAACTATGATCGGGCTGATGTTCTCCGCCTTCGGTGTAACGCTGCTGGCCGTCTCGGTGCCGATGGGCGCCGTCTCGGATTGAGTCGGCCGCAAGGCGCCGCTTGTTTCCGGGCTCGCCGCGCTCGCGCTGTCGACCGTGCTCTTCGCGTACGCGGACCGGCTTTCCTGGCTCTTCGCGGCGCGTCTCGTCCAGGGCGCGGCCGACGCCGTGACCTGGGTCGTGGGCCTTGCGCTGCTCGCCGATCTCTACGGGCCCTCCGAGCGTGGCCGCGTGATGGGCATCGTCATGTCAGGCACCAGCTTCGGGTTTGTGTTCGGGCCCTCGCTCGGCGGCTGGCTGTACGAGACCGGCGGCATGCGCCTGCCGTTCCTCGCCGTGGCAGGCCTGGCTGCGGTGGCCGCCGCCGGCTTTCTCTGGATGCGCCTGCCTTCCGGCCATGCGGCGCGCGAACAGATCCCGTTGCGTGTGGTGCTGCGTGTGCCGGCCGTCGCCTCCTGCGTCGGAGGCGTCGTCGTCGTTGCGAGCACGGGATCAATGCTCGAGCCGGTCGTGTCGTTGTGGCTCTCGTCGCGCATGCAACTGAACCCGGGGCGGATCGGTCTGGTGTTCGGTATTGCGGCCGTCGCCCACGCCGCGCTTCATCCGGTCTATGGCCGCTTGGCGGATCGCTGGGGCGGCCGGCGGTTGACAATGCTGGGGCTCGCCGCCACCACGCTGGTGCTGCCCCTGCTGGCCGCGCGTGGAGCTTCGAGTCGGCAGTCGGCTTCTACGCGCTTCAGGCCGCCGCAATGGCGCTCGTCATCACGCCCTCGCTGGCGTACATGGGCGAGGCCACCTCGCAGGTGGGCGTCGAGTCGTTCGGCGTGGCCTACGGTCTGTACAACTTTGCCTGGGGCATCGGGCTGCTGGCCGGTCCGGCCATCGGTGGATTCGCGTTCGAGCGGCTTGGCTTCGAGGGTCTCACGCTGCTGTGGATGCCCGCGGTGCTGGCGATCACGTTCCGCCTGGCGCGCGCCGCGACTCGCGCTTGATAGCGTGACCGCAGCGAAAGATTGCGGTGGCGTCCGCCTCTAGGCCTTTGGGCTACGGTCAACGACGCGACGGGACAGATCGTCGATCTCCAGCAAGAGAAAATCTAGGACCTCGACGTGAGACGGAAAACCTACCAAGTTACGATGTTCGCCGAGCTTCGGCGCCGGATCGAGGAGGCGCGCAAGAAGGCCGAGGAAGAAACACGCAAGGTGCAGGCGGGAGAGAAAGCGTCGGACGCGCGGGCCGCCGGCCAGAGCGGGAAAGAGTTCGAGGTGAATTTCGACGTCGATGGGACCGGCCCGAAGAACACCATCGATGGCTTCGACACCCGGCAGGTTGTGATGGCGATTGCCTTTCGCGAGAAGGGTCAGGGAGGCCAGGTAGCGCGGCCCTTTTTCAGGGCCGGGATCTGGCCGCGAGCGCCTCAATCCGCTTCCACTCCGCGTCTGACACCGGCATCACCGACAGCCGCGAGATGCGCACGAGTGGAAACGCTCTGAACGCGGGATCCGCCTTGATTTCGGCAAGCGTCACGCTCCGCGGGAGCTTTCCGACCGGCGCTATATCCACGACGGCGTGCTTGCCGGTCTTGGCCTTCGGATCGGGATAGGCGTCGCCAAGCGCCTTCGCGATTCCGACCACGGCCTTCTCGTCGCCTGTGTGGTAGTAGAAGACGCGATCCTCGCGCCGGACACCGTGAAGATGCTTCTGCGCGAGCGGGTTCTTCACGCCGCTCCATACGGCGCGCTTGTCCTTCACGAGCGCGTCGAAGTTGTAGCTGGACGGCTCCTCTTTGAACAGCCAGTTCATGCTAATTCAGGAGACTCACCGCGCCTATCGTCCCGGAGGCGTATAGGTCGGTGACTTCTTCGCGGCGCGGTCGATTTCCTCGGGCGTCAGAAGCACCGTGGTCTTGCTGTTGACCCCGCCGCTGGCGGCGACCGTGAGCGACGTGGCGGCCGCTCGGCGCTTCGTCCCACCGTCCTTCAGCAGTCCTTTTGCGCCTTCCGTCGTGTACGATGCCTGGAACAGGTACTTCGGAATATGTCCTCCATTTCCATGGGTATGAGTCTACACGCGACAAGGCCAGGTCAACGGTCTTCACGCGCTGAGCAGATGGCGCCAGCGAAGCCCCTTGAAGCGTGCCAAGTGGCTGTCGGTCGTGACGAGCTCGCTTGATGGAGTCGGCGGAAATGACGGTTTGCGACGAGGGAGAGCTGATCAAGACCTTTAGTCTCGCAAGCCAACACGCGAAGGGTGAGCGTGTTTTGCAGTGTGGATCCGGCCCGCGGCCTGCTAGGTCAGAATCACGTCACAATTCGACGTTGAGCGGGTCGCCGCCTCACGATAAACTGATAACTCTACTCAGTCGGAGAGATGTCCGAGTGGTTGAAGGAGCACGCTTGGAAAGCGTGTGTAGGGGAAACCCTACCGTGGGTTCGAATCCCACTCTCTCCGCCACAACTTAGCCGTAAGCTATTGATATATAACACATTACACGAAATATTGGTGTGATTATCCCACTTTATATCCCTCAAGTTGACTGCAGCCAGGAGTCGCTGTCGTGGATGTTCGACGGAAAGCTGCCGAGGAGAAGCTGACCGCCGATCGTCTCAGGTCGGGTGCGCCGGTCAGCGGGGCTATCGCACGATGGTCATTGTGACCGTCTTGTTGTTCGGACAGGCAATCTCGGCATTCGTGTCGCCGAGATCCAGGACGTAGACGTTCCCGCCATTGAACTCGAACACGTCCGTGGCGCCCTCCGTCATCGTGATCAGATGCCCTCCTGTGAGGGACGTCTCCCTGATGTTTGTCCGGTACTGGCCGTCATTGACATCATCAAACCACGTATATTTGGGGGACATGTCGACCCTTGTCGCTGAGGTTCTTCATGTCGATGCGCACCGTAAGTAGTCCCCGCTCCTGGTTCTCATCGTCAAGAATGTCGATGAGGCGCGCGACCGTGGCTGCGCCGGTATCAGGAGGATCGACGACCGAGCCTTTCTGCCCGATGACTTCGTCGAAAAACGCTTCCGGGTCGCCTGGGTTCGGAGGCCAGCCGGGAAATCCAGCCGCCGAGGCCAGCCTGAGCTCGTCCCAGAATTGATCCGGGGTCAGACTTGTGCCACCAGCGATTCTCAGGTCGCTCTTTGTCTCTCTGGTGATGACGACCGACTGGTCACTCGTTGTGACGACGCTGCCCACAAAGTCGACCTTGACGCCTTGATCCTGACCGGGCGGGTCGCCGCCGTCGTCGCTCCCACCGCCGCCGCCGCACGGCGGTGGCCCACCGTGTTTGCATGCGGCGAGCTGTCCCCCCGAGGTCAGGTCTGCTGACGCGGAAGGCGAAAAAGGCGCCTTCGGCTGGCTCTCGCACGCCCAGCCAATGGCGAGGACGAACGCGGTGGCGCTGCCCAAGGCGATGCGGGCTGAGGAGTGGCGGCTCATGGTGACCTCGTTCACAACAGGCGGGTTGGCGGTTTCCTTGTGTCGACACGCCAAGACTTGTCAGCGACCCGATGACCGTCACAAGCGCCATTAGGCCGCATTGGTCAGATGCCGCTTACTGCGGTGCTCGTCGTTGACCCGCCTCGGCGTCAGACTAGAGTGGGCTGAATCCCCAACAGGACCGGATCGGCTGGATTGGAGCAAGGATGGCCCCCAACGACTCGCCGTCGCCCCCGGCGGCGCTCTCGGGGAATCACCGTGGCTTCGGGGGCTCCGGGGCCAGCTCGCGTGGGTGGAGGGTCGGGTCGCCGAGGCCGTCGCGCTGCTCGAGGGTTTACCAACCAGCCCCGGATTCATTCCAGGAGCCACAACCTAATCTCACGGCGGAGTCCCTCGCGAACGCCCACCTTTCACAGGGGCGCGCCGCGCTGGCTGCGCAGGTCTTGGACGAGGCCACTCAACGGTTCTCGACGCGGTTCATGGGAGCGTTCCCGTTCTGGCTGGACCTCCGACGTCTTCAAGCGGAGATCCACCGCCAGCAGGGGCAGGTGGCAGAGGCGGAGCAGATCGAGGCACAACTGCGGAACTTGGTTTCGCTCGCCGACCCCGACCATCGGATCGTCCGCTGGCTGCGGTCGATCGCAGAGCAGGCGCCTGCAGAATCCTCTGAGGCGTCGATGCTGGCTCGCTGAACCTCGGTAACGGTGTCTGTAGGGGCGATCCCCGCGCGGCAGGGCAGGAGGAGTCAACGAGGGGGCGTGGCGAGCGTCCTCCATACGGGGATTCCAGGGTCACTCTGGTCTTCGTGGCTTTCTTTGGCATTTTCAGGTTCTTCATAGCTCACGCCGAGCGGGAACAGGAACGGCGGCACGCCAAGCCCTGCTCTTATTCTGGTCCCACGCGCCTTGCGAAGCGCCGCGCCGCAGGTTGAGCGTAAGAGGCCCGACACAGGCCACTGGACACCCGCGTCATTTGCTCCGCGCTCATGCAACCACCTTCGCGGAGTCGAGCATGTGGGCCAGCGCCAGCCACGCGGCCAGGCAGCAGAGTGGACACCGCGCGGGCGAGAGGTAGGAACTCACGAGTCCGTCGAGAGCGGTTTCTATGCTCAGCGTTCCAAGACCTTTATACACGCCCCGCATAGGGTCCGCCCTTTCGAGCCGTTGGTTCGTTGTGTCTGAGGCGGCCACGGAAACCTCATTATCACATCGCAACTAATGCTGAATCCTGTCTCTTGAATCGACCGCCACGATATCCACTTAAACCACCCCTATTCAGTGGGGCGGCAATCTACTCAAACAGGCATGGTGAACTTGACAGTGCCCTACGGAGGCACGGCTATCGAGCCGTCGACCCCGAACACCCTGAAACGCGACGTGCTGGCCGGCCTCCTGCCCTCAGTATCGGAACAGATACTGGAACTTGGTGAAGACCGCGCGGTTGGTCTGCTGGTATCCGGTACCCGTGATGTTCACCTGGTCGTCGAATTGCTCGCGCTGTTGGTAGTGATCGTCGTACCCGATGTAGAACGCGGTCCCGGAGTTCACACGATAGGTGAAGAGGAAGTTCAGTTCCAGCGTCTGGTCGAAAGTGTTGAACTCGGTGATGTTCCTAAACAGGAGACGGTCGGTGAACTGATAGGTGCTCAGCGCCCGAAAGATGTTGACGTTGAAGATTTGGTCGCTCTCATCGCGCTCGCCGTCGTTGAGTCCAGGGATGAAGAACCCGTTGGGGTCCGTGAACCGGCTGGTGTTGATGTTGATGTTGGAGGCGAATCGAGACACCGGTCGGAAGTTGATGGACATGAAGAGACTGCTCTCACGCCCAAGGAATGGGTTGGCTCGGTCGAAATAGATCTCATCACCCCAGTTGAACCCGCTACCGAACGAGATGACCCGGCTCGTTCTCACGTTCCCGAACACGCCGTAGCGCCGCTTGGCGAAGTTGATGCGCTCGTAGCGCTCCAAGTCCTGGTTGACGTTGAAGTTGTACCGGATGTTCTTCGCGAAGTTGGCGCTGATCTCCGTACGGAAGTTCTCGTCCTCGAGGATTTGATCGAAGCTGTAGTTCCGACCGTACCGGACCTTCGGTCCCCAGCTGATGAGCCAGGTCTGGGGCCACCATTGATACCGGACGCTTCCCTCGTAGAGCCGCTGGTCGGTTCGGCGAACGAACCCGACGTCGGTCTTGAAGTCTGGGGACAGCGTAGACGCATCCACGGAATAGCTCAGGTTGCGGCCCCGCTTCCGAAACCCGGCATCGAGGACATACCCGTCCGTGTGGAGCCCGTCGTCGTCTCGGTGATCCGTTCTGAGCCCGCGGAACCCGAACGAGTGGGTGTTGCCCACCCGGAAGTTGCTGTCGATACCTCCCAACCGGCTGAAGCCGTGGAGGAACTCCCGGTCGGTAAACACCGCCCCGATAAACGACTCGGCATACAGGTCGTAGCGCACCCGTCCGACAAAGGTCTGCGCGGATCGCTCGAATGCCGGATTGAGCGGGTCGCTAATCCCGAGACTCGCTCCCTCGTCGTTCGCGTACAGCACGCCGAGCGTGATCTTGCCCGCTTTTCCGGTCAGCTTGGCGCCGTACAGGGGATCGACGATCGTTCGGGTGTGGACGACCGTCACCGGCGCCTGGATCTGGAAGATCTCGGCGCCTTCGAGAAAGAACGGCCGCAACTCGTGGAAAAACAACGCGAACCGTTGATTGACCTCGACCCGGGGACGGTCAGACTCGATCTGAGAGAAGTCGGGGTTGAGTGTGAAGTCAGCGGTCAGGTTCGATGTAACGCCATACTTGAAGTTGGCACCAGCCTCGGGTCGTGGATCGCCATCGACAACCTTGCCGATTCCTTCGTCGAGTGTGCCGAACCGGAACGCCGTGAACATCGGCTGGATCTCGAGGTTGCGGCTGGTCGACAATCCCATCATGCCATCGAGAACACCCATCTGAGGAAGGAAGCCGGCGATGTCGCGCGAAACAGGTGACCAGACAACGGTCTCGTTCTTCCCTCTGATCTCACGGACGATCTGGAACCCCCACCTGTGAGGCACCTCGCGCCCACGCGACGGATAGCGAAGGCTCTTGAAAGGAATGGCCATCTCGGCGGTGAAGCCGTCCTCGATGGGTTGCCCGCCCGAGCTGTACAACGCGTCCCATGACGAGTCGCCGCGAGGAATCCTGCCTCCGCGACCACCGCCCCAGCCACCGCCCTGGCCACTGACAATCGAGTCACCCTGCACGCCATATCCGTTTACCGAGAAGACGTAGGCGCGTTGTTGATCGAGGAACGTATCGAAGTAGACGCGGATGAGATCGTCACCCCGGTCGGCCTGGTCGCGATCGCCGCGGTTCGCGCGCATGATTCCGGGGTCCTGGTATTTCGCGTGGAAGGCGAGGTAGATGTTCGAGTTGTCGTAGGCGAGAAAGACGTCGGTGTCCTCTGTCGCCGGCGCGCCGTCCAGCGGCTGCTGCTGGACGAACTCCGTGATCAGAAGGGCGTCCTGCCACACCACGTCATCGAGTCGGCCATCGACGTTCGGCGGCGTCTCGGTTCGCACCGGTCGCACCGTGACGCGGCCGGCCAGCGCACCGGCGTCTCCGGCGACCGACGCCGCGAACTGGGCTGGACGATTTCCGATCGTGATGCCACCGCTGACGGCTTCTGCCGCTGCTCCGCCGTTCCCGTTGGAGCCGGAACGCCCAGCACGGGAGGACGGTGCGTCACCCGGAGTCAGGCCCAGCGGAGCAGGGCCGAGCGAGACCGCCGGCTCGGTCGCAGCTTCCGCTTGGCTGAGCTCCGTCTGATTACCCGCCGCCGGTCGACGTGCGGCTGTCATCGACGGAACCCCTCTCCCCGCGATACGCGCCAAGCCGCCACTGAGCTCGACGACGATCCGGTCCCGCAGGGTGAACATCTCGGTAATCCGACCGTCGACCTTGACGGCCTCGTGGGCGGTTCCGGTCTCGACGTTGACGATCCGAGCCGTGATCCGCAGCTGGTCGCCCAAGCGTTGAAAGCCACCCGCGACGATCCACGAGACGCCGAGCCCGCGTGCGATGTCGCGCGCGAGCGCCTCGTCGCTCAAGGCGAGCGCCGCGTCTGGCCGATCGTTGTTCAGAACATCGAGAAATGCCTCGCGCCCCACCACCAAGAGCTCGCCGAACTGCTCCAGGTCGGCAGTGACGGTCTCGCTCATGTCCACCCCGATCCAGTCGTCGTCGGGCTGACCTGAAATGTTGGTGAACGGGAAGACGGCCACCGTGCCGGGCCCGAGGTCCACGGACTGCCGCTCGACAGCCTCTCCGGCCAAGACGCCCTGAGCGTGAGCCACCTCACCACAGGTGGCGAGACAGGCCACGACGGCCAGCGAAACAACGTGCACGGTCGCACGCGGTGCCCGGAACCAACTCGAACGCATTCATTACCTCTAACGATGACAGCGGTCCCTCACCTTCAGGCGAGGGAGGTTCAAACGGGAAACCATCTCGATCGAAACTCTATATCCCAGCCATTGTTCTAGAACACCCGAACGAATCCGCCGCTCGATCCCCACGTTCCTATATCATGCTGACCTTAACATCATTCGCATAATGAGAATCTCAAGGGCGCCGTTACCACGACCGCGCCACGAAGCCCGTCTTCTCGTCTGCGCAGAATCCGCATCGTTCGCAAAATCGATGCGTGTCATGCCA
This sequence comes from Vicinamibacterales bacterium, assembly GCA_965197865.1. Classification (GTDB taxonomy): domain Bacteria; phylum Acidobacteriota; class Vicinamibacteria; order Vicinamibacterales; family CAVVIG01; genus CBDANZ01. The sequence goes on along the minus strand of CBDANZ010000003.1, from coordinate 169,446 downwards.
GTCGAGCCGTCAACTCAAACCCGAACAAGCAGCGCCCAGGGCTCCCGCCAGCGCACCGACACCGCACGCGCGCCGTCTCTCAGACCCTGCGCGCAGTCGATGCGTAGCGTGTCATTGCCGGGGGCCACCCGCAGTAAGACGCTGACCCCGACGTCGACGTGCACCCTCGGCGACGGCCCTTGCGTCCAGCGTCTCCCAGGCGCGGCCGGCGGCGGCGAATGCAGCGGCGCTCACTCCCAGCGGCACGGGCGCGCGCAGCATGCAATGTAAGCCCGGAAAGGTCCGCGAAATGGTCAACAAGTTCAAGAGCATTTCCGGCGTGTTGCAGAAGATGGGACACAAGCCGTTCCGTCTCTTTACCGACGTGAGCGGCGAGCCCTTCTGGACGATCGTCGCCGACACGGAAGTGGAAAGTCTTGATGAGTTCGTTGCGATAGAAGCGAAGGTCATGGCCAACGAAGAAGCTCGCAAGATGCATGTCGGGAGACCACGACCTGGTCGAAAGGGGCCGCCGCGAGATCCTGAGAGCGGAAGCCTGAGTTCCGCTTTAGCGCCCGTGTGCTGATCCTGACTCAGGGGTCAGAAAGGCTCGGCGGCACCCCCGAGGGGGTTGCGTCGCCCCGCGGGGTCGCCCAGGATTCCACCGGTGAACATCTACTGAACTTCGTTACGCTGGAGACGCACTCCCCCGACGAATACCTCGAGGCCGGGCGTGGCGGTTCTGGCGTCGCGTCAGAATCGGAACAGTCGTGTGAATTTCACCGCCACCTGTCGATTCGACAGCGCCGGGAATCCGGCAATCGCCGCATCCCGTCCCTCGCTATAGACGAAGAAGAAGTCGCTGCCCGGGCGATATTCCCAGCGAAAGCGGGCGTTAAGGCCCACGACGTTGGCGGCGGAGTTGTACTGGAGGAGCGCCGCCACGAACGAGCGGGGTGTGATCAGGTACGTCGTCCGTGCGCTGTAGAGCTCGGTCCGGACCTTTCCCTGCGGCAGGTCGAGCCAATTGACCGAGGCACGCGGCTCCACGGCCAGTTGCTTCGTCACCTCGACGCGTCCGTTGTAGCTCACGGTGTTCCGCGTGCCGCCGTAGAACTCTCCGGTGGTCGCCGAAACAGTGCCCGTGATCTTCCGCTGGGCGGCCACTTGATAGGAAAGCGTGCCCTGATCGAATCGGTACACGCCGGGCTGGACGGTCACGCCTCCCGCGAGGGGAAATGCAGTCTGCGGCCGATCCTCGTTCCGCTCGAACCTCGCCATGACGCTGTCGCCACTCTCGAAGTCGATGCGGAAGTTGCCGCGGCCCGTTCGCGTCTGGAGCTCCGCGCCGGAGGCGGCCTCGATGTTCTCGACGCTGGCGTCCCACGAGAGTCGCCGGATGCCGCGCAGCCTCGGCCGCGGACTGAAGCGGGCGAGGAGAAACATGCGGCGAAAATCGTTACGGGCCAGAAAGCCCGCCTCCGGGTTGAAGGCGTCGCCGACCTTCACGTAGTCGACGTCGAGCCCATACTTGTCTCCGTTGTAGAAAAACCGCCCGCGGTAGCTCTCTTCATCGCCGGTGCTGTCGAGCGTGCGACTGCGCGCGTAGTAACTCGTCACTTCGAGATTCTCGAAGAGCGCCAGGCTCAGGTCAGCGCCAGCCACGACGTTCGCGTCGTGCCCCGACAGCGACGGGGTGCGCGCCGTGGCGATGAGCCCGATGCCGCTGCGGCGCAGGATGTCTTTCTTCACCCGCATCACGGAAAACGTCGTCTCCGGAAGCTGCGCCGACGGAACGGCGTCGGTGCGGATGCTCAGCAAGCCGAGGTTATAGGAGCCCACTTTGCCAAGCAGCCGGCCGCCGACCTGAATCGGCACCGTCTGCCCGTCGTGCAGCCCAATCCGACGGCTGAAGAACACGATCGGGGTCTGCGCCGTGGCGGCGTTCCGCGTGCCGCCACCGAATCGCTGCTGCGCGCCGCCGAAGGTGAACAGGCCCTGCCCTTCCAGAAAGAATTCACGCTTCTCTGGAAAGAAGAGACTGAACCGCGTGAGGTTGACCTGCTGCTCGTCGACCTCCACCTGCGCGAAATCGGTGTTGTACGTGATGTCGGCCGCGAGGCTCTTGGTCAGTCCGTACCGCAGATCGAGGCCGAAATCCCGGTCGAGATCGGTACGAAGCCCGGATTCGGTTGGGATCGTGTTCGAATTGCCCGTGACATACGGCTTCACTTCGAGGTTCAGTCCTGCCGGCGGCGCCTCGATGCCGACCAGCACCGCAGCGGAGGCGACCCTGAACGACCCCATTGGTCCGCTCGCCCGTGGTATCGGCATGAGGTACGCCATCTCGTTGTTCCACCAATCCTTCCGAGCCAGCAGCAGGCCCCACACCTGCTCGCGCCGCTGCACGTAGCGCAGCGACTTGAACGGAATGGCCAACTCCGTCGTCCACCCTTGGTCGAAACGCTGGCTCTTCACGTCCCAGACCATCTTGTAATCGAAGTTCACCGAACGGGACTCGTCGGTGATGAGCGCGTCCCGTAGCCCTCCGAGGGCGTTTGTCATCACGAAGACGCCGCTGCGCCGATCGAACAGCGTGTCCAGCGCCACGCCGAACCAATCGTTGCGGAAGATGTTCACGTTGTCGCGGCGCATCTCGTTCGCGACCAGCCGATCCGGGCGCCTGCTCCAGAGGCGTGCACTGACATACACGGTTCGATCGTCGAAGAAGACCCACGCCTCGGTCTTGTCGGAGGCCGGCTGCCCTTCATCCGGATCGTTTTGGATGAAGTCGCCAAACGAGGGCACCGTCTGGTAGATCTCCTCGTCGAGCCGCCCGTCCAACCTCAGCGGGGTGGTAAGCCTGACAGCCCGGACCGTGAGACGCCCCTGCGCGTCCCGCTCCGACGCGACTGCCGGCGGCACGGGGGCCGGGGGACCGTCGAACCGCACCGAGATCTCAGTCCTCGGAGCCGCTGCCGGAGAGCGCGCGAGCGCCGGGGGGGTGGGACGAACCGTCCCTGCCGGCGCGGCCCGTGGCTGAACCGGGGCCGAGGCACCTGACACCCCGTGGAGGTGGGGACCCAGCTCGGCTGCGACACGGTCCTGGAGCGCGAATATCTGATCGACCACGCCGTCCACTTTGACGGTGCGGGACACGCGACCGCTGGTCACGTCAACCACCCGCGCCGTGATGCGAAGCTGATCCCCCGACCGCTGATAGGAACCCGTCACCACCCAGGCGGCGCCAACCCGCCGCGCAAGCTCAACAGCTCGGCGATCGCCCTGTTCTGGCAGATCGGCACGGAGCTCCCGTTGCATCACCTCGGGACCGATGACCGTCAGCGCGCCCCCCCGGTGCAGACCGGCCATGAGGCTCTCCGCGACGCCCGCGCCGATCCACTCGTCGACGGCTTGGCCGGAGATGTTCGAGAATGGCAGCACGGCCACCGTGCCGCGTGGCCGGACCCGATCAGCCGGCGCCACGCTCGGTTCCTGCGCGTACCCAACCAGGGGCGCGAGACACAGGAATGCCGCGCTGACGATCGCGGTCAACATCGAAAGCCAGCCGGTCCCTAGAAGTGCGGGGCTGATGAATCGCGTCAGAGACATCCTCACCACGCAGGTCACCACCCGCTGGGCCAGGAGCTCGCGTGTCTTCCACGTCTTCGCATTAGCAGGGGTCTGCGTACGGAGCCTCCGCTGAGAAGAGCTGGGTTGCTTGGTCGCTCCCATTCTTCCCAGTGAGCTCCGGATGAACAACGATTCTAGCAAAGACACCTAGACCGAGATGCATTCGACAGCGGTCGTTCCGCATCGCTGAAAGAGTAGTGCACTCCCGGTAACCGAACGTTGTCTTCGTGGCAGCTATGATGTGGGAGACTCTCAATCTTACTTCACGGACGACATCCCGGTACGATTCACTTCGACCCCTACTCGAAACGGCCCTCGTAGAAGGCCTGTGCAGTCAATGTATGTTCCGCCCGATTGACCAAGCGACTTGTGTTCTATTCTTGTACTGAAGGCGTCGTCAGGTCGCTTCTTCCTGGGGTCGCCGTTGGCCCCGGACTGCGAAGGTCCTGCAGCAACGAAGCGCGGCCGATGGCGCGAGGGCGCGCCACCACCAGGGTCACGGAGGCGAGCAGCCGGGGTCGGCGTCGCTAGGTCCGGATTCACTGCGGAGGACAGCTGGTCAATGACCGTCAAGTCGAGCGCGACAGCGCGATTTGTCTGCGCTGTCGCGCGTTTCGACCAGGCGAACGGCGAAGATCCGAATCGCGAACGCGTGGCCGACGTACAGCGGCCGACAGCGATGGTCTACGCCGAGCGCATGAGTGCCTGCCTGGACAAGCTGGCGCCCGACGCGCCTGAAGCGGTTCGACTGGCTGCGCGCTGTCAGCATATTCGTCGTTGGATGATTCCGCGACGTGAGTATCCGATGGGACGCGACGGCTACCGCCGGTGGCGCACCGACCTTGCGCAGTTCCACGCCGAGACGGCGGCCGAAATCCTTCACGAGGTTGAGTACGATGCCGCGATGATCGCTCGTGTCCAGGCGTTGTTGCGGAAAGAACGCCTCAAGGCCGACCCGGGCGTTCAATTACTCGAGGATGTCATCTGCCTGGTCTTTATCGAGCACTACCTGGATGCCTTCTCCCGCCAGCACGATCGACCGAAAGTGATCGACATCATCCGCAAGACGTGGCGAAAAATGTCCAACCGCGGTCGCGAGGCCGCGGTTGCTCTGGCGTTCACGCCGCACGTTCGCAGTCTGCTGCGCGATGCGGTCGAAGCCGTATGAAGCCGCCCCGGGCTTCCAGACCCGTGATGCGCCATGATGCGGCCCAACGGCTTCGGGAAGCTGAATCTCGGTCGGGGCTTCGTCGAGACTGGCGAAGAAAACACTTAACACTATAAGTCAAGTATTATATTGAATAGTTGTCAATGACCGATTCAGCCCATCGCGCGCTCAAGAACGACCTGTACGCCCAATACGCCCGCATCGGTAGGGCGCTCGCGAATTCGCACCGCCTCGAAATCCTCGAGCTTCTCGCGCAGGCCGAACGAACCGTCGAATCGCTCGCCGAGGAGCTCGGCCTCTCGACGGCGAATGCCTCCCAGCACCTGCAGACGCTTCGAGCGGTCGGGCTCGTCGAAACCCGCAGGCAGGGCCTGTTCATCCACTATCGGCTAGCCGATGCGGCGGTGTTCGATCTGTGTCGCGCGCTTCGCCTGGTCGGTGAGCGTCGGCTCGCCGAGCTCGAACGGCTGGTGCGTCACCACTTCGGCAGTCGGTCGGCCGCAGAGGCGGTCACGATGGAGGAGCTCCTCGGCCGCGCGCGGAAGGGCGAGGTCGTGATTCTCGACACGCGACCCGCCAGCGAGTACGCGGCCGGTCACATCAGCGGCGCGATCTCGGTGCCAGTTGATCGGCTCCAGCAGCGGCTGCGCCGCTTTTCGAAAAGCAAGGAATACGTCGCCTATTGCCGCGGACCGTACTGCGTGTACGCCGACCGTGCCGTCGACCGGCTGCAAGCCAGCGGCAGACGAGCGCGGCGGTTGATTGATGGGTTTCCGGAGTGGAAGGCGGCTGGATTCCCGTGCCAGACCGGGATCGAGAAGGTCTGACGGAGATTGAAAACAATGATCTTCAAACCTTACTATCGGTTCGAGACTGGCTGCGCGGCGTACCTGTTCGGGTGCGGCACCCTCGGCCGTTGTCGATCCGCACGAACAGGACATTCAGGCCCACCTCGATTTCGCCGCGTCGACGAGCATGCGCATCACCCACGCGATCGACACCCACGTCCACGCGGATCACCGGTCGGGCGGGCGGGATCTCGCTCGACGCGCTGGCGCCACCTACTGCCTGCACGAGTCCGCTGACGTAACCTTTCCGTTCGAACCGCTGGGAGATGGACAAGAGATTGAGCTCGGCAACACTCGTGTGAAAGTGCTGCACACTCCCGGCCACTCGCATGACAGTGTCTGTCTGGTCGTGACCGATCTCAGACGGGGCCCGGATCCGTGGTTCGTTCTTACAGGCGACACGCTGTTCGTTGGCTCTGTCGGTCGACCCGATCTCCGGGGTAGAGCGCGCGAGAATGCCGCCGAGCTGTACGTCAGCGTTGACGGCAAGCTTCTCACGTTGCCGGACGACATCGAGATATATCCCTATCATTTTTCAGGCTCCGTGTGGGGCACCGACCTGAGCGGGAAGCCCGCCAGCACCATCGCGTTCGAAAAGCAATGGAATCATTTTTTGTCGATGGATCGCGGCCACTTCATCGACGCGCTGAAGGACGTGCCGCCCAAGCCCGCGGAGATGGACGAGATCCTACGCGCCAACCACGACCGCTCCGGCACCCTCGCTCGGCCGTGACCGGTAGTGTCCGCCTAGAGGCGGACACTACCGGGACCGATGGCTCTTAGAAGTGCGATGGGGGAGGGGCCGCTCACGATCTGTCTGGGGCTACGCGAGAATGCGTGGCAGCTTGCGCTGCTCGCTCTCGTGAACGCCTTCGTCGGCGCCATGGTCGACATGGAGTGGAGCATTCTTCCGGCCATTGCCGAACAGGATTTTCAACTAGCCACCCACACCGCCATCCTCTCCTTCATCGTGGTCTTCGGGTTCACCAAAGCGCTGGCCAACTATCTGGCGGGTCACCTGTCCGATCGACTCGGTCGCAAGCACCTGCTCGTCGCAGGGTGGCTGGCCGCCGTACCCGTGCCGCTGCTGCTGATGTGGGCGCCGAGCTGGGCGTGGATCCTGATCGCGAACGCGTTGCTCGGCCTCAGTCAAGGGCTGACGTGGTCGATGACGGTCGTCAGGAAAATCGATCTCGTTGGCTCATTGCGCCGCGGCCTGGCGACCGGTCTCAACGAGCTTGCGGGATACGTCGCGGTGGCGGCCTCCGCGCTCGCCACCGGATGGATCGCGGCGCGTTACGGGCTCCGGCCGGAGCCCTTTTATCTTGGGGTCGCGTTCGTCATCGCAGGGTTGGCGCTCTCGACGCTCTTCGTCCGGGAGACCAGCAGGCACGTGCAAGAGGAATCGACCCGCCACGGCGATGTTTCCTCAAGCCTGCTGCCATGGCAGCGTGAGATCTTCCTGCGAACCACGATTCAAGACCGCAATCTGTCGAGCGTCACTCAGGCTGGCCTGGTCAACAACCTCAACGACGGGATGGCATGGGGGCTGTTTCCGCTGTTCCTTGCCTCCGCAAACATGACGATCGGCGATGTCGGCCTGCTCACCGCCATCTATCCGGCCACGTGGGGCATCACACAGCTCGGCACCGGCGTGCTGTCCGATCGGATCGGCCGCAAGTGGCTTATTGCCGTTGGAATGTGGACTCAGGCGGCCGGCATTGCCGACGTCATCACGTCTAGGCGTTTCGGTGGGTTTGCGACCGGCGCGGCGGTGCTGGGCATTGGAACCGCGATGGTCTATCCCACGCTTCTTGCAGTGATCGGAGACGTGGCGTACCCCATGTGGCGCGCCTCGGCGGTTGGCGTCTACCGGCTGTGGCGCGATCTCGGCTACGCGATCGGAGCGCTGCTGGCCGGCGCGACGGCAGATATACTGGGGCTGGCCGCCGCGATGTGGCTCGTAGCGGCGTTGACAATGCTGTCCGGGGTCGTCGTGGCGGTACGGATGCGTGAAACGTTTCAGCAGCGGGCCTGAATCCCGAAATCATCAAATCCTTGGATCTACCTTCCTCCTATACTATAAAGGGATCTGTAGCCGCGCATATAGATGTTGCCGTCAACTAGCGCCGGCGACGCGTCGACGCCGTCGTCGAGCACATTCTTCGCCAGCACTTCGTACCTCGGGCTGTTGCGAATGACGAGCGTCACTCCGTCGCGACCCGTGATGTACACGCGTCCGCTGGCGCCGACCGGCGATGAGAACACCTCGCCAAGTCCTTCCAGCCGCTGCACCTGATAGTGAGGCTTCCCGCTTTTCGCGTCGAACGCGGACAGAATTCCCGAGTTCGTCTTCAGGATGTAGAGGATGCTGTGGTAGAGGAGCGGCGACGGCACGTAGGGCGTGTCGCGATCGAGGGTCCAGGCCACGGCGCGCGTGCCGGTAAGATCGCCGCGCGCGTCAGCGAGCCGAATCGCCTTGAGGGTGTTGCCCCGGAATCCGCTCGTCACGATCACCATGCCGTCCGCCGCGACGGGCGAAGGAATCGCGTTCATTGTCGTGCCTGGAGCCTCCCAGACAAGCTTGCCGGTCTCCAAATCGTAGCTCCGCAGCTTGTTCATGCCATTCACGACGACCTGCGCCCGGCCGCCGTGCTCGACCACGAGCGGCGTGGCCCACGTGTCGATCTCGTCTCGTTGGGCGCGCCAGATCTCCTGCCCGGTGCGCTTGTCGAACACCACGATGAACGAGGCGCCCGGTACGTAATGGTCCCACACGACCACAAGTCGGTTTCCGTACAGCGCGGGCGTGGTGCCCTCGCCGAACTCATTGCGCATCGTCTTGTCGCCCAAGTCCTTCTGCCACACCAGGCTCCCGTCCATGGTGTAGGCGTACAGGCCCTCGGACTCGAAGAAGGCGAACACGTGCTCACCGTCGGTGACCGCCGAGCTCGAGGCCCACGTGCCGTTGTCCGGATGCGAGCCTTCGTGCGGCACGGCCTCCCGGGCCGTGCGTTCCCACACCGTCTTTCCGGAATGCCGGTCGATCGCGTAGACGACAAACCGATGCGAAACACGCGGCTGGATGCCGCCCCGCGGCCTGTGCGTTGTCACGCCGGTCGAGCCGGCAGGAATCGCCGTCAGCAGGAAGAGTCGATCGCCCCAGACGACGGGAGATGACGACCCGCGGCCTGGAATCTCGACCTTCCACCGAATATTCTTCGTTTCGCTCCACTCGAGCGGCGGGTCGGCACGGAGGGAGGTGCCAGTGGCATAGGGCCCTCGCCACTGCGGCCAGAAGCGCTCGGCTTCCGGGTCGACGGCAGCAACAAGCGGTGTGAGGGCTAGAAGGACTCCGGCGAAAAGCATTAAGAGAGAGCGAGTCGTGATCGTCATTACGTCGTGGCCGGAGGGGCGAGCTTACATTACAGTTGACGCCGTTCACTCAAGATAAGGCCGTACTCCGCCGAACGCTTCCAGACGCGGTTGGCCATCTCGGTGAGCTGCACGGCCTTGAGCCCATAGTACAGGAAGAACGCGCCGACCAACCCCACGATCGCACTGCGAAGAACCGCCACGATGTCGGGCTCCAGCCGGGAGTCCAGGACGCCCAGAATCTGATACGACAGGAACCCCACTACGGCGATGAACGGGGTCATCACAGTCCGAGCGCTCCACGAGGCGACGCGCGATTCTTTTTCCATCAGCGAGCTGATCGTCTGCAGGCGATCGACGGCGGCCTTCGTCCGCTCGAGGTCGGGCCCCAAGAGCACATCGCGCAGCGCCACTTGCGCGCGGCAAGCCTTCGCGACGCGGTGCTCGCCCCGCAGTCTCGATGGATGAACGACCCTGATCGTGAGGCTCGGGAATTCGCGCTTCAGCCTTGAGACGAACTGCCGGTGAGCCTCTGGCGAGCATTCACCCATGGTGGACACGGTGTCGATGTCCAGGCGCCCGGCGTCGGGAACGTAGACGACCTCGTGGAGGTCGCCGGTCTGGTCCTGCACGTAGGCCGCGGCGTGCGACGCGATGCCCGGGTGCAGCATCGCTTCGTGATCGAGGCACGGCAGGACGGGAACGGTCGGACGCGGGTCGAGCTGCAGTCGGTACAGCTTGATGGCCAGCACCTCGGAAAACGTACCAAGCGCGGCGAAAAAGCGCTGGGACTCTGAGGAACCGACCTGTTCGAACGCGCCGGCTGATGGCATCGTGCGGCCGCGATCTTCCTGATCCTCAATAATAATGATTATCTTGAATAGTTATCTTGCCGGCACCTGCCGTTCGCGTTCGGCATTTCGCCGGATGACCAAGCTGGATTGTAATCCAAGACCTGCCATGGCACATGATGGTAAATTACAGAGGAGTGCAGGAGGTCGTACGTGGCAAACCGAACCAGACCAACCCTTCAAAAGCGGGCCAAGGAACGCGCCCGTCAAGAAAAGCGGAAGCAAAAGGACGAGCGGCGCTCCAGCGCTAAGTTGGAGCGTGTAGTGAGCCCGAGACACGAGGGCGGCGAGGACCCCGACATCGCAGGCATCGTTCCCGGACCGCAGCCTTCTCCGTGGGGCGACGACGAGTAGCCGAGCCGTTGCCGACGATTTCTTCGCTGCCGCACGCGACCTGGACCGAGCCGCCATCGATGGATGTCGAGGGTTCTACGGCTCCGGCGCTCGAGAACGGTGCCGTCCTGTTCCTCGCGAACCTGCCGTTCACGGTTGATTCCTCCGACGCCGAGATGTTCGCGGCCGCGGCGCGCAGTTCTTCAGCCAAGAACACCAGCTTCGATCCCGCGTCGGGACGCGTGGCCGGTACGGGGTTCGCCGGTGACCGTTTGGAGCGGTTGCGCCGTCTGATGACGCGCTTCAGCGATTCGGCAGCCTCGCTGGTGGACCACCTTTTGCCGCGGTATCGCGGCCGTCTTCAGCGCGCCCGCAGCAGCTTCCGCCCCGCTGAAATCGCCGGCCGCGCGACGTCGTGGCGAAAAGACGACTCGCGCCTGCACGTCGACAGCTTTCCCGCGTCGCCCGTCCAGGGGCGGCGGATCCTGCGCGTGTTTTCCAATGTGAATCCGGAAGGGCGTCCCCGGAGGTGGCGCGTAGGTGACGACTTTGAGGCAGTGGCCGAGCGGTTCCACACGTCGCTCGTCGTGCCGTGGGCGGGCGCCGCAGTCCTCCTGCGGGCCCTTGGCGTCACGAGGACGCGCCGGTCGGCCTACGACGCGCTCATGCTGCAGCTTCACGATCGAATGAAGCAGGACGCCGTGTTTCAGGCCACCTCGCCGCAGACGGTGTTCGACTTTCCGGCGGGCAGCACTTGGGCGGCGTTCACCGACCAGGTGAGCCACGCCGCGATCGCGGGGCAGTATCAGCTCGAACAGACCTTCCTGGTGCCGGTCGACGCGTTGATCGAAGAGGGCCGGTCGCCTCTTCGTATCCTCGAATGCCTGAAGGGACGCCGGCTGGCGTGATCAGGCAGGTCCGAAGGCCTGCCCTGCTCTTTACCCTCAGCCCTGCTGAGCTCTGAGAAGAAGAACCAGAATCTTGACCTCGTGCCGGACCCGGTCGGCCGTGGCGCCGTGCAGCACATCGCCCAGGAACTTGTGACCGTGCGTGGACATGGCAATCAGGTCGACCGACCCACTTTCGGCCGCGTGAATGAGCTCGGTGGGCGGGTCGCCCATCGTCAGGTGGGTCTGTACGGTGAATCCCTGGGCGGTGAGCTTGCGCTGCAGCGTGTCGAGGTAGGCCCGATCGATTTTCATCTCTTCCGACTCGCGCAACTGGAGCTGATCGAAATAGCGCGCCGCCCAGCCGTCGGCCACGTGCACGAGCAGTAGCTCCGCGCCAGTCAGCTTGGCCAACTCGCCGACATGCGCGAGGATCGTGCGATCCGCCGAGGAGTTCTCGACCGCCACGAGAATTCTCCGGTACATGGTGGAATCTTTATATGCTCGCGAACGTCTGGTAGAGAAGCCAAACGTTGAGCGAGGTGATGACCACGGCCACGCTCCACGCGAGCGCCTTCGCCCAGTCCGGATTCGCGCTCGGCCCCATCTTCGCTTTCTCGCTCGTGAAAATGACGAGCGGGAACACCGAGAAGGAAAGCTGTAAGCTGAGAATTACCTAGCTCAGGATCAGCAGCGTACCGGCGCTCTGCTCGCAGTAGATCACTATCACGATGACTACCGGGATGATCGCGATGAGCCGTGTGACGAGGCGCCGCAGCCAGGGGCGGATGCGCAGGTTGATGAAGCCCTCCATGACGATCTGCCCGGCCAGCGTGCCGGTGAGTGTCGCGTTCTGACCGGAGCAGAGGAGCAAACAGCGTGCTCGCCATCGTCGTGCCGAGGAGCGGCGACAGGAGCTTGTACGCGTCCGAGATGTCGGCCACGTCCTCATAGCTGGTGCCATGGAAGGTCGCGGCAGCCATCACGAGAATCGCGCCGTTAATGAAGAGCGCGAACATGAACGCCACCGACGAATCGATCGTCGCAAAGCGGGTCGCTTCGCGTTTGCCCTCGAAGGTGTCGAGGCACTTTCGCGTCTGTACGACCGACGAGTGCAGATACAAGTTGTGCGGTATCACGGTGGCGCCCAGGATCCCGATCGCGATGTACAACATGTCCGGGTCGCCGAGGATCTCGGGGCGCGAGACGAACCCGACCGCGAGGTCGCCAAGATACTGGCTTGGCCAGCCAGAGCTCGACCGCAAATGAACCGGCGATGAGGAGGATAAGCGAGACGACGAGCGCTTCGACGTGTCGGAAGCCGTGGTGCTGAAGGTAGAGAATGATCAGGACATCGAGCGCCGTCAGGCACACGCCCTAGATGAGCGGCAGGCTGAAGAGCAGATTGAGCGCGATGGCGGCGCCGAGCACTTCGGCAAGATCGGTGGCGACAATCGCGATCTCGCAGGCGATCCAGAGAAAAATCGTCGTCGGCCGCGCGTAGTGATCGCGATAGGCCTGCGCGAGGTCGCGGCCGCTGGCGATGCCGAGGCGAACGGCGAGCGCCTGCAGGAGGATCGCCATGAGGTTGGAGATCATGATCACGCTGAGGAGGGTGTAGCCGACGGCGACCAGGTAGCCGGGTCCCGCGAACGCGAGCATCTTGCGCCAGAAGCCCGCGCCGTGTGGCACGGCAATCGAGCCATGCACTTCCGGAAGGCTCCGCGCGCTGGCCAATTTTCCCTGACTGCTCAGTCCAGCGGCTGCAATGTTTCTCGTGGTCCTCGCGCTCAACCTCGTCCTGCAGGGCGGATCTGAAGGCCTGCACTACAACCGACCGATGTGAACCGGCGGGCCACTTCGACAGCTTTGTGTTCGTTCCGGGTCTACAATTGATCCAAGACTTTCGGCAGGTTGCCCATGAGCCATCTTCCTGACACGACACGTATTCTGCTCGGTCCCGGGCCCAGCTTCACATCTCCCCGCGTCATGCGCGCGATGGCCACGCCAACGGTCAGCCATCTCGATCCGCTGATGATGGCGCTGCTCGACGACATCCGGGGTCGCCTGACGCGCTTGTTCCGCGCAACGGATGGTTCGTTTGCGTGTGCCGTGTCGGGTACCGGAACGGCCGGTATGGAAACTGTCGTGGCGAACCTGGTCGGATCGGGCACGCGCGCCCTGGTCGTGGTGACCGGATACTTCGGCGATCGCCTGGCGCAGATGTGCGAGCGGTACGGCGCCGAGGTCACGCGGCTGGATGTCGAATGGGGAAGGGCGTGCGATCCCGGCGCGCTCGCGCGCGCGCTTGAGGCCCGACCGGCCGATGTTGTGGCACTGGTCCACGCCGAGACGTCAACCGGCGTGCTGAATCCGATTCAGCGGCTGGCGCCGATCGCACGTGAGCATGGCGCGCTCGCGCTGGTCGATGCGGTCACCTCGTTCGGCGGTCACCCGCTCGACCTCGGCGCGTGGGATATCGATGCTTGCTATAGCTGTACGCAGAAATGCCTCGGCGCTCCATCGGGGCTCGCGCCGGTGGTGTTCGGCCCGCGGGCGCTCGAGCGGCGCGTTAAGTGCCGCAGCTTGTATTTCGATCTGCAGCTTCTGCAGGACTACTGGCTCAATCGGAAATACCACCACACGATGTCGTGTACGCTCGTGTATGCGCTCGCCGAGGCGCTCGCGATCGTCGAAGAAGAAGGGATCGAGACCCGCTGGAGCCGTCACGAACGGAACCACCGTGCGCTCGTCTTAGATTTGAAGACGCTCGGCCTGACCATGCTACCACCTGAAGGGGAGCGCCTTTGGACGCTCAACGCGGTGCGCGTGCCGGCCGGCATCGACGAAGCTTCGGTTCGCAAGCATCTGCTCGACGAGTTCAGCATCGAGATCGGTGCCGGCCTTGGGCCGCTGACTGGGAAAATCTGGCGTATCGGGCTGATGGGCGCCAGCTCGACGCCCCGAGCAATCATCCTGCTCGTCGGTTCGCTGGAGCGTGCGCTTGCTCGGCAAGGACGGTCTGCCGGGTCCGGCTGAAGCCGGGCCACTGCCGACGTATTGAGGAAGCCGGGCGCCCTCTACAAAGCATGAGATTAATTCGCGCGCTTACCGCTCTGACGCTTGTCATTGCCGGATGCGCGACCAGCCCGGCGACGGGCCGGCGCGAGTTTTCGCTGATGAGCGAGTCTCAGGAGGTCGCGATCGGCCAGGAGATGGACGTGGAAGTGCGCCGTAAGATGGGCGTCTACGAGGACCGCGGGCTTCAGGAGTACGTCTCGTCTATCGGGCTCCGCCTTGCGCAGAATTCGGAGCGGCCTGGTCTTCCGTGGCACTTCGCCGTCGTCGATATGCCGGTCGTCAACGCGTTTGCGCTGCCGGGTGGCTACATTTACTTGACGCGCGGCATCCTGGCGTTCCTCAACAGCGAAGCGCAACTGGCCGGCGTCCTGGGCCATGAGATCGGACACGTGACGGCGCGCCACGCGGCGCAGCAGTACTCGCGTGCGACCGGCGCGCAACTGGGACTGATTCTCGGCGGCATTTTCGTGCCCGCCACAAGGCCGTTCGGACAGCTGGCCCAATCCTCGCTTGGACTGTTGTTCCTGAAGTACGGACGAGAGGACGAGCTGCAAGCCGACTCGCTGGGCGTCCGGTACGCGGCGCGAAGCGCGTGGGATCCTTCCGGCGTGGCCGGAATGCTGAGAACGCTCGACCGCATCGGAGGCGAGAGCGACGACCGGAGCGTTCCGAACTGGCTGGCGACCCACCCGGCGCCCGCCGACCGCGTCGAGAAGGTGCAGGCCGCGATCCAGCAGGCAACCTTTCTCGTCGACGCGCGAAACACCGTCGATCGCAACGACTACTTGCGGCGCATCGACGGAATCATCTACGGCGACAACCCCGATCAGGGCGTCGTTCGTGGCAATCGGTTCCTACACGCCGGGCTGCGGTTCTCGCTCGATTTTCCGCAAGGCTGGGCCATCAACAATATGCCTGCCGAGGTTGTCGCCAAGCGGCCGGACGCCGAGGTGTACATGGTCATGCAGCTCGTGCAGCGTCCCACGGGGCGAAACATCGAGGCCATTGTGCTCGGGAGCATGCAGAAAGCCGGGCTCAAGAGCGTGGAAGGAAGCCGCACGACGATCAACGGACTCGAGGCGTTCCTCGGCACCTACGAGGGCTCGCTCGAGGATCTTGGCCGTGTCAACGTGCGTGCGGCGCACGTGATCCACGAGAAGAACGTCTTCATGATCGCCGCCGGGTTCGCGCCAGTGCAGTTGTTCAATCAAGCCGAGGGGGAGTTGACGTCCAGCATCCGATCGTTCCGGCCGCTCACGGCCGCACAGGCCGAAGCGATCCGGCCCAATCGCATCGATCTCTATACGGCTGTTCGAGGCGACACGTGGCAATCGATCGCCGAGCGCGTGGGGAAAGGCTTCGTCAAACCGACGACGCTGGCGATCATGAATGGGCACGCGGTCAATGACCAGCCCCGCGTCGGTGAGCGGTTGAAGATTGTCGTGGCCGGGTGACGATGAAGCCCCGTCTCATCGTGCGGTGGATCGTTGGCGCCGGTGCCGTCGGATTCGCCTGTCTCGCGTACGCGTACCTCACACTGCCCGACGTGCGCCCGCTCGCCACGACGAATCCTTCCACGACGGCGTTTATGGAGCTCCGCCGGCGCGAAGCAGAATCAGACGGAAAGAAGCCGCGGCGGGTTCAGCGGTGGGTGAGCTATGCGCGCATATCGCCGAGCTTGAAGCGCGCGGTGCTCCTCGTAGAGGACGCCGCCTTCTGGCAGCACGAGGGCGTCGACTTCGACGAGCTGCAGAAGTCGATCGAGGCTGATTGGGCGCGCTGGTATCTTCTGCGCGGTGCGAGCACCATCACGCAGCAGCTCGCGAAGAACCTATACCTGTCGCCGTCGAGAAACCCGGTCCGCAAGTTCCGAGAGCTCATCATCGCGCGGCGCCTCGAAGCCGAATTGAAAAAGGCGCGCATTCTTGAGCTGTATCTGAATGTGATCGAGTGGGGTGATGGGATCTACGGGATCGAAGCGGCGGCGCGCGCCTATTTTGGCGTTCCAGCCGCGCAACTCGGACTGGAGGAATCGGCGCTCCTTGCCGGAGCCATCATCAACCCGCGGCTGCTCAATCCGTCGCGTCCGACGGCACGGCTCGTGCGCCGCCAGCGCCTCATCCTCCGCCGTATTGGCGCCGTCACGCCGCCAGTAGAGACCGCGGTCGAGGTGCCGTAACGTGCGAATCGCAGGATCACCGGCCTCGAGCGGAATTTCTTGCCCGTCAGTCGATCCGTCTGGCGCCCACGAAGCGCTCGGACCAGTATCTCGAGTCGAGACGCTCGACGCGCACGACGCCGGCGGCGCTTGGCGCGTGTACGAACCGATCGCTCCCGATCGCAATCGCGACGTGCGACGCGTCTGGGGCATCGGTTGCGAAGAAGAGCAAGTCGCCGGGGTGGAGATCACTTGGACGCACGGATTTTCCAAGCGAAAACTGCTCGCGCACCTGGCGCGGCAGCTCCACGGCATGCTGTGCGAAGACGTACTGCGTGAAGCCGCTGCAGTCGAAACCGCCTGGATCGGCGCCGCCGGTCTGGTAGCCGATGCCCCGGAGATCGAGCGCCGTGCGCACGATCCCACGCGAGTCGAGGCGACCGTTGGCGCGCCCGACTCTGTCGCCCGACGGAACTGAATCCTTGATCCCTAGCGCCGCACGACTAGACGCCCCGGTAGATCCGGCTTCCGGCGAGGCTGCCGGCCGTGGCACCGGGAAGGGTTTGGGGACGGCGCCGGTCGAAGCGCAGGCGGCCGAGAGTCCGGCCAGGACAATCGCCCCAACCATGTCTGTACAGGACTTCATCGTTTGTCTTCAGGCTATCGGCAGGAAAGCCGGGATCCCGTAGGTATGCTAAGCACAGATTTGCGAAGAGTTTACCGGGTTGGCGTCTTGACACCTCGACTCGGCGTCGGGCAGAATTCGATAAAGGCGCTTCGACGGCGCCCGAGATCTCGTACGGTTCATGGAGCAGACGCTTCTCCTCAACGCATCCTACGAGCCCCTCAAAGTTGTTCACTGGCAAAAAGCGGTTACGCTCTGGTGCCAGGGCAAGGTTGAGATCGTCCGTGTGTACGACCGGGAAATCCGGGCGGTTTCGTTCAGCTTCAAGCTGCCATCGGTCATCCGCCTGCTGCGGTTCGTGAGGATCAGGAGGCGGTTCGATTACGTGCCGTTCTCGCGCGCGAACATCTACGCGCGAGACGACCAGTGTTGCCAGTATTGCGGCGACGAATATCCGACAAGTGAGCTCACCTTCGACCATGTGTTCCCGGTCGCGCTTGGCGGCCGGAAAGACTGGGAGAATATCGTCACCTGCTGCATCTCGTGCAATCGCGACAAGGGCGGACGAACACCGTCTGAAGCCGGTATGCGCCTGCGCCGCACGCCGAAACGGCCCGCGTCGGCGCCCGCCATTCGCATCACGGTGGGCCTGCGCAACGCGCCCGACACCTGGCGCGACTATCTGTACTGGAACGTCGAGTTGGATGATAGCTAGCGTGTTCAAACTTCATGATTGGTTCCCGCGTCACCGCCGTTCAACCCTATCGTGCGATTGAAGGCGGACGCATCACCATCCACGGCGGTTTTCCACTCGATAAGCCGGACTTGCCAGAGGTTCGCATCGGCAAGGTTCGCGCGCGTGTGGTCTACGCGTCGCCGACTCGGCTCGCTGCGCTCGTTCCGCCCGGCATCACGGAGAGCCAGCGTGTGCCCGTGCGCGTCGCAGGCGTGGCCGGCGAGACGGCATTGATCGAAGTTGCGGTGCCCGTCGCCACCGGGCTTCATCAGGTAGACAATCCAGTGTTCGACTCGGAGGGCAACCTGTACGTCACCTACAGCGGCAGTCGCGGTCAACAAGTGCCGGTGTCGATCTTTCGCGTGCGGCCAAACGGTGCGCGCGAGACGTTCTCGTCGGGCATCGTCAACCCGACGTCGATGGCGATCGACGCGGACGGGCGACTCCACGTGTCGAGCCGCTTCGAGGGCACGGTGTATCGGCTGGACCCCGACGGATCGGCACACCCTTTCGCGACTGATCTCGGGGTGGCGTGCGGATTGGTGTTTAGCCCCGACGGCACGCTGTTCGTCGGAGACCGATCAGGAACGATCTTCAAGGTCGATCGCGAAGGCCACGCGACCACCTTCGCATCAATACCCGCCAGCGTCGCGGCATTTCATCTGGCTCTCGGTCCAGACCAGATGCTGTACGTGACGGGCCCGACCTTTGGCACCTACGATGCCGTGTACAGAATCGATCGCGATGGCGGTGTGACGATTCTCACACAGCGGTTCGGGAGACCCCAGGGCCTCACCGTCGATGGCACCGGCACGTTGTTTGTCGTCGAAGCGCTCGCCGGCGACGGCGGGGTGTACCGCGTGCCGGCGGAGGGAGAGCCTGAGCTCGTGCTCGCAGGGCCCGGCTTGGTGGGAATTGCGTTCGATCCCAGCGGGAGCCTGGTTGTGTGCTCGAACGACACGGCGTACCGGCTGCCGGCAGCGTAGGTGCAGCGGGGACCAGTAGCAGATTTAAAGACCTGCGCTACCCCCATGCGGTTCTCAAGCTGCTCTCCTTAGTACCCTACGCAAAGTAGATCACCAGGCCGACGGCAAGCCAGAGCCCGAACCGGACCCAGGTGATCCCCGGTAGGCCAAGCATCAGGTACAGATAAGCCGTCGCGCTGAGCAGCGGCACAAACGGAACCCACGGAGTCCTGAAGGCCCGCGGCCGGTCTGGATCGCGCTTTCGAAGATCAGAATGCCGACCGGCACCAGTGCGAAGGCGAAGAGGCTCTTGACGCGAAACGCCTGGTTGAGCATCGCAGTCCGGTGATGCTACCATGGCGGTTTCGGCAACCTCAGAGAAACTGGACCGTGGACTCATGGCCTCCGACTGGATCGCGGTGCGCGGGGCACGCGTTCATAACCTCAAGAATATCGACGTCGACATCCCGCGCCAGCGGCTGGTGGTCATCACGGGCCTCTCCGGCTCCGGCAAGTCGTCGCTGGCCTTCGACACGATTTACGCAGAAGGGCAGCGGCGCTACGTCGAATCGCTGTCGGCGTACGCGCGACAATTTCTCGAGCAAATGGAGAAGCCCGACGTCGACTTGATCGATGGCTTGTCTCCCGCTATCTCCATCGAGCAGAAGACAACCGGGTCGAATCCGCGTTCAACCGTCGGCACGGTGACCGAGACTTACGACTATCTCCGGCTCCTGTTCGCCAGCATCGGGGTGCCGCACTGCCCGAACTGCGGGAAGGAAATCGCCAGCCAGTCGCTCGAGCGCATCGTGGACATGGTGATGCTCTACCCGCAGGACGCACGCATCAACGTCCTGGCGCCCATCGTCCGCGGCCGCAAGGGCGAGTTCAAGAAGGAGCTTGCCGCCCTGCGCCAACAGGGCTTCACCAAGGCGCGGATCGACGGACAGTTCCGATCCCTCGAGGAGGACATCAAGCTCGATCGTCGACGCAATCACAATGTCGATGTGGTGGTGGACCGGGTGATTGTGCGCGGCGGCGTCGAGCGGCGGCTAATCGAATCGATCGATGTCGCCCTTAATCTGGCCGACGACATCGTCGTGATCAATTCGTACGACGAGAGGGACCGGCTCTTCTCAAGGCGGCTCGCCTGCGTGGACTGCGGGCTGAGCATGCCCGAGATGACGCCGCGCGCTTTCTCGTTCAACTCGCCGCACGGCGCCTGCGGCGAGTGCCAGGGGTTGGGCGCCACGGTGGACTTCGATCCCCGACGCGTCGTGCCCGATGAGATGGCATCGCTCTCTGACGGTGCGATCGCGCCGTGGGCGTGTGGCGATCGTCGGCTGGTGCGCGAGGCGCTGCAGGCCCTGAGCCGCGACTTTGGCATCGATCTGACGGTCCCGTTCGGCAAGCTGTCCCGGAAACACCGCGAAGTCCTTCTGTTTGGGGCTGGGAAGTCGACCGCGCGACGGTTCGAGGGCATCCTGCCGAACCTTCGGCGGCGCTATGAGCAGGGAAACTGGGACGATCAGGCCAATCTCGAACCCTATCGATCGCTCCGGCCGTGCGCGAGCTGCCGCGGCCATCGGCTGAAGGCGCAGAGCCTGTCGGTGAAGGTCAAAGGCCGCTCAATCGCCGACTACGTGGACCTGCCGATCTCGGAAGCGCTGCAGCTATTCAATGAGGTGTATCTCACGGACCGCGAGGCAATCATCGCGGAGCGGATCCTGCGCGAGATTCGGGATCGGCTTCGGTTTCTCAAGGATGTTGGCGTCGGCTACCTGACGCTCGGACGCGGCGCCGCGACCCTTTCCGGCGGAGAAGGACAGCGAATCCGCCTGGCCACACAGATCGGCTCAAACTTGACCGGCGTCCTGTACGTGCTGGACGAACCGTCCATTGGCCTGCATCAGCGAGACAATCGCCAGTTACTCACGACGCT
Organism: Vicinamibacterales bacterium; assembly: GCA_965197865.1. GTDB lineage: Bacteria > Acidobacteriota > Vicinamibacteria > Vicinamibacterales > CAVVIG01 > CBDANZ01. The sequence continues at coordinate 148,865 of CBDANZ010000003.1, read as the reverse complement.
CGTGCGCCTCCGCGACCTGGGCAACACGGTCATCGTCGTCGAGCACGACGAACAAACGATCCGGTCGGCGGACTACGTGGTCGATCTTGGGCCCGGAGCCGGCGAGCACGGCGGCCACGTCATTTTCCAGGGCACGCCCGCCGCGCTGATGGATCACAGCGACATCTCGCTGACCGGCGCGTACCTCACGGGCGCCCGCGCCATTCCCACTCCGAAAGAACGGCGGCCGACTCTGAAGGGGGAGCTGATTATCAAGGGTGCACGCGAGAACAATTTGAAGAACATCGACATCCGCATTCCGATCGGCGTCCTGACGGCGGTCACCGGCATCAGCGGATCCGGAAAATCCACGCTCGTCAACGACATCCTGTACCGATCCCTGGCGCGGACGCTCTATAGAGCCGCCGGCGAGCCCGGCGCTCACGACTGCATCGAAGGCATCGGCCTGATTGATAAAGTCATCGAGATCGACCAGTCGCCAATCGGACGGACGCCGCGCTCGAACCCGGCCACGTACACGGGCTTGTTCACTTTTATCCGAGACCTGTTCGCCATGATGCCAGACGGGAAAGCGCGTGGCTTCCGCGCGGGCCGGTTCTCATTCAATGTCAAGGGCGGACGCTGTGAAGCGTGTCGGGGCGACGGCATCATCGTGATCGAGATGCATTTCCTGCCAGACGTCTACGTCACATGCGAGCAGTGCAAGGGTCGCCGCTATAATCGCGAGACGCTCGAAATCAAGTACCGCGGCAAGTCCATTGCAGATGTGCTCGAACTCACGGTCGATCAGGCGCTGCCGCTCGTTGAGAACTTCCCGGCGATCGCCAACAAGCTGAAGACGCTTCAAGACGTCGGGCTCGGGTACATCGAGCTCGGTCAGTCGGCGACGACCCTCTCGGGCGGCGAAGCGCAGCGCGTGAAGCTCGCGAAGGAGCTGTCGAAGCGCGGAACGGGCCGCACCCTCTACATCCTCGACGAGCCGACAACCGGCCTGCATTTCGAGGACACGCGCAAGCTGCTCGACGTCTTGACCAAGCTGGTCGATCAGGGCAACACGATCGTGGTCATCGAGCACAACCTCGAAGTGATCAAATCGGCCGACTCCGTGATCGATCTCGGCCCCGAGGGTGGCGACGGCGGCGGACACCTGGTGGCCGAAGGCACGCCCGAAGAAGTGGCTCGAAACGAAGCATCGGCGACCGGCCGTTTTCTGTCGCGACTATTTGCGAGCGAGCAGGGGCGGTCAGGTTGGTCAGAAGCTGTCTAGTGGTTGTGGTATGATTGCTACAATTTTCGCCTCCCTTGCTGTGGCGAGCATGCCACACACGGAGCGCGCAAGGTCCTCAACGCTTCGTGTCGACCTCCTGTAAGTCGTTGTCACAAGCGTATCTTAAGGGCAGTGTTCACACCACTGGTCGCCCAGGCATTCAATTTGCTCAGCTAGACTACGCTCGTCCCCTTTGCCAGAGAGGTTGATGGACGCACAGCGCACTCTTCGTCGCCAGGTTTCGTGTGTGGGCATTGGCCTCCACTCCGGCAACAAAGTCAACCTCAACCTCAGGCCAGCCGCCGCCGACTCCGGCATCCGGTTCCGCCGGACGGACCTCGGCCATCGCGAAGTGCCGGCGACGGTTCACCACCTTGCGGGCATTCAGCTGGCCACCGGGCTTTCGCGCAACGAGGTTTCGGTCGAGACCGTGGAGCATCTGCTCGCGGCGCTCGTCAGCATGGGCGTCGACAACGTGCTCGTGGATCTCAACTCGTCCGAGGTACCGATCATGGACGGCAGCGCTGCGCCGTTCGTCTATCTCATCCAGGAAGCAGGCGCGAAAACGCTCGGGGTGCCGCGGCGGTTTCTGAAGATCGTGCGGCCAATTGCGATTTCACGCGGCGACAAGCGGATTGCGCTGTACCCCTCGGATCACTTCAAGGTGACCTACAGCATCAGCTACGACCATCCGCTCCTCAGGCACCAGTCGCGCACGCTCCGGATCACCGAGGAGGCGTTCGCTGAAGAAGTGGCGCCGGCGCGGACGTTCACGTTCCTCAAAGACGTCGAGATGCTCCGCCAGAACGGTCTGGCGCTCGGTGGCTCGCTCGAGAACGCGATTGTGCTCGGAGAAACCGGTGTGCTGAACAACGCGCTGCGGTTCGAGGACGAGTTCGTGCGCCACAAGATTCTCGACGCTGTTGGCGATCTCGGGCTCGTCGGCCACCCGGTAATTGGACACCTCGTGGCTCACCGCGCGGGCCACGCGCTGCACACGGAGTTCGCGGCAAAGATCCTCGAGGAGACGCACGCATGGCGTCTTATCGAAACGCCGCTCGATGGTACTCTGGCGCCGGTCAGCCCACAGGTCAGAACCGCCGCGCCGCGCCTGGCGAACTGACTATCTCACCCACAGCTTCTTTACCGTGGTGGCCGAGCCACAGCGCTCGAACCAGTCCACACCTTCGCTGACTAGATCGAACTTGATCGTGTAGCGTCCCGTCTGCGGCAAGGGTGGGAACTTGATCCACACGTCGGCCGCCTCGCCGCCGGCAATCGTCCGCGGCAGGCCCGCACGCGCGAAGTCGCGGTTGATGAGGGTGCCGTCTTTGGCGCATAGCTGGGCGCCGAGGCGCACGAGACGCCGCCCATAGGTCGCATCGGAGGGAAACGGGCGGCGCGGACAGGTTGTGCACGCGGGTGCGTACTTGCAGCGTGCGGCCGGGTCGAGCGATCAATGGGAGGGCTGGAACGAGCGTGCACACATCGATGCGGGCTTTGGGCGTCGCGCCGGGGATGGCATTGCCGAGATTGTCGTGGTCCCAGATTTCACCCCGAATCGTGTCGAAATCGGGTGAGCCAGGCACGAACCGGCGCGAGTACGAGTCCTCGGGATGATCGGTGATTTCCCAGCATAGGCGGTCAACGCCGAGGTCGGCGGCCATCCGCCTCGCCAGGTTCATTTCGACATCGCTGTCGTTCCAGGTGAACAGGATGTAGCGCCAGTTCAGGAACGGAAGGTCGAGGCCACAACGGCGTTTCTCGTCGATCATGGCGCCGAGGTTCGCGAGTGCGACGTCAAGTTGTCCACGCTGACGGTACTTGGCGTAGCTTTCCTTTGTTGCGCCGTCGATCGAAAAGGTCACCTCGTCAATGCCCGAGTGCGCGATCCGACGCGCCTGCGGCTCGGAAAACGCTAGGCCGTTGGTGCTCGTGTACAGATAGATGTGCGGATAGCTCGTCTTGAAGTATTCGCACATCTCGATCGCGCGCTTGTGAAGAAACGCCTCGCCGTAGTTGAAGAAATCGATGCGTCCCAGCGTGGGTGCGGCCTCGTCGACGACCCGGCGGAACAGCTCGAAGTCGAGCATCCCGCTCTGGCGCGTGCGCGTGATGCCGGTCTCAGGCGCGCAGCACGCCTGAGCACAGGAGATGTTGCACGCGGCCGTGCACTCGATGAACATCCGCGAGGGGAGTGGTCCGGCGTCGAGCGGCCGCATGACGGGCGGTTCGCCCTTCTTGAGGGGCAGCTTCAACGCACAGTCCCCGCAGAACTTCGACCCGCCGGCGTTCAGGTCACGGCGCAGCTGGGTGACGAGGGCTCCGCTCCAGACGCCGTGGATCGACGATGTCCGGGCGTCGCCGAGGACGCGGCGGCCGTACGGGTCGGCACACCCGCACACGAGTCGGCCGTCGCACAGCATGACGAGAATGTCCCATGGCCAACTGCACCGGAAGCGGATCGCGAGGTGGTTCAAGGACAACTGTCGACTACTTCCTGGACAGCTTCTTCACGTACGCCTCGAGCTTGTCATTCTCGTATTTTACGGTATTGAGAAACAGGCTCTTGGCAAGGTCAGTCCGTGATCGATGCACAAATTCCAGGCTGACGCTCGTCAGCCACGTCTGAAAAGTCGCGCGCCGGTCGAAGATTTTGAGCGAAGATTGTGAGAAAAATCTCCTGCGTGAAATCCTCTGCCTCCTCGTGCCAGCCGACGAACTTGTACGCAACGTTGAAGACCTTTCTCCAGTGCGGGCGAACGATGACGTCCCAGGCGAGCTGGTGACCCTGAAGGCACCGCTGGATGAAGGTCTCGGCGGCATCCGACGAGGCGGCCGGCAAATCGGCAGGCATGAAGGGGCGGACGCGAAGATCATAGCAGGTGGTATAGTCGTCAGTCATTAGCTGGCGGCTGACTGTGACAGGCTTCTTCCAAGCCAACAATGAGTTCGTCTGCGACGGCGTTCCCGTGTCAACGATTGCCGAAGCGGAAGGCACACCGCTGTACGTGTACAGCGCCGCGACCATCCAGGCGCGCTATCGCGCAATTGACAACGCCTTCGGGGACTATCCACACCGGGTCCACTACGCGCTCAAGGCGAATTCGACGTTCGGCATCGTGCAGCTTCTGGCTCGCCTCGGCAGCGGGCTCGACGCCAACTCCGTCTGGGAAGTTGACATCGCGCGCCGTGCCGGTGTGGCGCTGGCCGACATCGTCTTTACCGGTGTCGGTAAGTCGAGCGCGGAGCTCGAGTGTGCGGTCCCGCTGGGGCTGAAGGCGATCAACATCGAATCGGCCGGCGAGCTGGCGCGCGTCGAGGCCATTGCCGAAAGGATCGGCCGTGCCACGCGCGTGGCGATCCGGATCAATCCGGACATCGACGCGAAGAGCCACCCGCATATCTCGACCGGGCTGAAGATCAACAAGTTCGGCGTTCCGGTGAATACGGCGCGCGAGCTCATTGCCTCGATCCTTCGGCGTCGCTGCCTGCATGTGGTCGCGATTCACGCCCATGTCGGGTCACAAATCACGAGGCTCGGGCCCCTGGAGGGCGCCGCTCAGTTTCTCGCCGCCCTGGCTGCCGACCTCCAGCGGGAAGGCGTTCAGCTCGAGTACGTCGATCTGGGAGGCGGTTTGGGCATCGCGTACGATGATCGGCGGGCGGTGTCGGCGCAGGAATACGTGTCGGCCCTCCTTGCGGCGGTTCGTCCAACAGGAGTTCCGATCGTCATCGAGCCGGGCCGATCGATGGTCGCGCCAGCCGGCGTCCTCGTGGCGCGCGTGATTGATGTGAAGCCGCGCGATGCCGACAGTGAGTTCGTTGTCATCGACGCCGGCATGACTGAGCTGTTGCGGCCGGCACTGTACGGCGCGTTTCACCGCATCGAGCCGGTTCGGGCGCGCGAGGAGGGGCATCGGCGTTATGAGATCGTCGGTCCGGTCTGCGAAAGCAGCGACGTTGTCGGCCGCGATCGCACGCTGCCGCCACTCGCCGTCGGCGACCTGGTCGCGATTCGCGACACGGGTGCGTACGGTTCGGCCATGGCATCGAACTACAATCGGCGGCCGCTGCCGGCGGAAGTGCTGGTCGAGGAGGGCCGCTGGCGCGTGATTCGGCGGCGACAGACGCTCGACGACATGCTCGCGCTCGAACCCCATTGACAGGACACCTGATCGCATTCGAAGGGTTGGATCAAAGCGGCAAGCAAACGCAGGCCGAAACCCTGCGCGACGGCCTCAAAGCCGAAGGCCGCAAGGCGCGGCTAGTTTCTTTCCCCGATTACGGCACGTCCATCGGAGAAGAAATCGCGCGAGCTCTTCAGGGCGAACGTGAATACGGCCCCGACGTGATGCAGCTGCTCTACGTTGCCAATCGCTACGAGCGGAAGCCCGATCTTCAGCGATGGCTTGACGGCGGGCTGGTGCTGGTCTGCGATCGCTATGTTGCGTCGAGCATCGCGTACGGGGAGGCACAGGGGCTCGACCCGACGTGGCTGACCGACATGCAGAAGTTCCTGCCGGCCCCGTCGCTCACGATCATGCTGGACATCTCGCCAGAAATCGCCGTCAAGCGGAAAGCGGTCGACCGCGATCGCTACGAACGCGATCTGGCGATGCAGGCGCGCGTCCGCGACAGCTATAACCGGCAGGCCGTCGAGCAGAACTGGGTGCGCCTGGACGGCGAAAGGCCCAAGGACGCCATTGCCGCCGACGTGTTCAGCGCGGTGCGCTCACGACTCTCGCCGCGGTAAGCGCGCGCACTTCTCGAACGCCGCCCTCCTGGAGCGCCAGGGCACAGACTTCGAGCGTGGCCCCGGTCGTGCTCACATCGTCAACGAGTACGACGATTCGATCGCGCAGCCTGGGCGCCGACCAGGTGGGCGCAAGGGCGCCGCGCACGTTGCCGTGACGCCGGCCCGCCGACAGGCTGACCTGCGCGGCTGTCGCGCGGATCCGACAAAGCCCGTGGACGAGCTGCAAACGGAGGTGTTTGGCCACATCGGTGGCCTGGTTGAAGCCACGCTCACGCCGCCGCGACGGATGCAACGGAACAGGAACGAGCGCGTCGGCCCCCGCCAGCACGGACCGACCTCGGTCGCGCATCAGCGCCGCGAGTGAACGGACAAGCGACCAGCGTCCATCGTACTTCAGGGCCGAGACGATGGATCGTAGAGCGCCGTCGTAGGCGCTGACTGCCCGAGCGCGGGTCAGATGCCGGCGCGCTCGACGGCAGCGGGCGCAGCGAGCCAGGGGAACGCTGACCGTGCGCCATGTCGGCAGCGGGTCGCCGCACACGTCGCAGGGCGGCGGCGTGTGCGGAAGGATCGAGCGCCAGCACCGCTCGCAAACGGAGCCGCGGGTCGGATGGTCCAGTTGTTCGGCGCAGGCCGGCGCCAGCAACACGGACAAGAGCGCGTCAGCCGCCAGTCGCAGGTCGCCCGTCGTCAGGACGCCGATGTTCCTGGAGATCGACGCGCTCGGCGTTGCCCCACAGTCGCTCGAGACCGTAGTACAGGCGCGTCTCGGACGCGAAGATGTGCACGATGAAGTCGAAGTAATCGAGCAGGACCCATTCCGACTGGTTGTAGCCTTCGACGTGCGCAGGCTTGGCACCCGAGGCGGCGAGGGCTTCCATGATCCCGTCGGCGATGGCCCGAATCTGTCGAGGGCTGGTACCCGAACAAATCACGAAATAGTCGGTGAACCCGAGCGCCTTCCTCAGATCGAGAACGACCAGATCGGCCGCCTTCTTGTCCGCGACAGCGCCGACTGCCACGGCCACCTGCGGGGGAGGCCGCGAGGGTTCCCCCCGTTTTTCAGCCTTCGCCATGCAACCTGGCTGCTGCACCGTCCGGCCGGTTGTCGGTGCCTCGTCGACCGGGAACGCTCGACGTGTAAAGTCCATGCTGCTCAATGTGTTGCTGCACGCCGATATCCACGAGGCCCGTGATCGGTTCGCCCGCGGCGCGTCGGTGTCGGATGGCAGTGGATGACACGTTGGTGGTCATCCGGTCGATCAAAATGATTACGGGCGTCGGCGGCAGGTCCGAACCTGCCGGCGCCTCCCTCATGCGTGGCGCCAAGGCTGGCAGGCGGCCTGCCAGCTCTCCGACCGAACATCCCGGGCGGGACACGACCACGAAGTGGGCGTCGTCAAGGAGTTGCGGGTAGTTCTTCCACGTTTCGATGTCCGCAAACGCGTCGGCACCCATCATGAAAAAGAGCTCCGCGGGCGTGTATCCACGCTCGTGAAACCGGGTGAGTGTAGCGGTCGTGTATGAGGGCGGGTTGGACCGGAGCTCCAGGTCGGACGCACGCCAGCCAGCCCGGCCGGAAACCGCCAGTGCCACCATGGCGAAGCGATGAAAGCTCGACGCGAACGGCTGCGGGCGGTACGCCGGAATGTTGGACGGGATGACAAGCATCCGCGTCAGGCCGAGCGCGTTCTTGGCGACGGTCGCGACGTCCAGATGCCCGCAGTGAATCGGATCGAACGTGCCGCCGAGAACGCCGATGCGCCGCGGGCGCTGCTTCATCTCTTTGCTGCTAGTGTAGCTTGCGCCCGGTCTGGAGGTGACGCCACATCGCCCCGAGCAGCTCCGGAAGCCCTTCGCCGCTCACCGCGGAAATTCCATGGAACGGAAGCCCAAGCCCGGCCGCCTGCTTTGCCAGTGCGTGTGCCTCGTCATCGTTACTTATCACGTCGATCTTGTTGGCTGCAACGAGCTGCGACTTCGAGGCAAGCTCGGGCCTGAAGAGATCGAGCTCGCGTCGGAGGACGTTGAGATCGTCGACGGGATCGCGCCCGCTGGCACCGGAAATATCGATGACGTGGACCAGCACCGTCGTTCGCTCGAGGTGCCTGAGGAACCGATGCCCGAGTCCGAGGCCGCGATGTGCGCCTTCGATAAGCCCCGGCACGTCGGCGACGACGAAGCTGCGGTCCGGAGTCAGGGCGACAACGCCCAGATTTGGCGTGAGCGTTGTGAACGGATAGTCAGCGATCTTGGGTCGGGCCGCGGAGATCCGGGAGATCAACGTTGATTTGCCGGCGTTCGGATAGCCGACCAGTCCCACGTCGGCGAGCAGTTTGAGCTCGAGCCGCAGATTCTTCGCCTCGCCGGGTTCGCCGGGCTGCACCTTGCGCGGAGCGCGATTGGTGGATGTTGCGAACCGCGCATTGCCCAGGCCGCCACGTCCGGCAGCGGCGACCTGTACCCGCTGCCCTTCTTCGGCAAGATCCGCCCGCAACCGATAGGGGGCGTCAGCGCTGTCAGTTTTTTCGTAGACGAGCGTGCCGACCGGCACCGGCAGCTCGAGATCGGTGCCCGAATGACCGGTGCGGTTCGAGCCCTGTCCGTGTTCGCCGCGCTTTGCGGCAAACTCGCGCCGAAACCGGTAGCTGATCAGGGTGTTCGTGTGCGGGCTCGCGACGATGTAGATCGAGCCGCCGTGCCCGCCGTCGCCGCCGCTGGGGCCGCCGCGCGGGACACGCTTCTCTCGTCGGAAGGCGAGGCAGCCCCGGCCGCCGGCGCCTGCCTCGACATGAATGTCGACTTCGTCAACGAACATAGGAATTTGGTAACTGTCCAATTACCAAATTCGGTGACTCGTGTTACTCGAGGGGCAGAACGCTGATGATCCGTCCGTGAGAGCCGTGATTCTCGAACTTCACGCGGCCGGTGATCTTCGCAAAGATGGTGTCATCTCTCCCGAGGCCGGCGTTGGGTCCCGCGCGGAAGCGGCGGCCCCGCTGGCGAACGATGATCGTTCCGCCGTTCACCAGGTTCCCGTCGTGCGCTTTCACGCCGAGGCGCTGGCTGCTCGAGTCGCGTCCGTTGCGAGAGCTGCCTTGTCCTTTCTTGTGAGCCATAGGTACCTGCCGTCAGCAAAGAATGTCTTTGATGCGCACGCGCGTGTACATCGCGCGATGCCCTCTAGTGCGACGCATACCCTTTCGGCGCTTCTTCTTGAACACGCGGAGTTTCGGTCCCCGAACCTCGCCCTCGACCACCGCGACAATGCGCGCGTTAGCGACCAACGGCGCGCCGGCGAGGACCTCGCCGCCGTCTTTCTCGACAAGCAGGACCTGATCGAGGGTCAACTCCGCGCCTGGCTCGCCGGCGATCCCGTCGAGCGTTACCACGCCGCCGGGGGTGACCCTGACCTGATGACCACGTGCCTGGACGATGGCGTACATGCTTGCGCTCCTGTGGAAGATGGCAATCGTACAACTCGGGTGACCTGATTGTAAAGAGGGCGTTGGCAGCTGTCGCTACTTCAGAAGCACGCGAGTGCCGCGGATGGTCTGGCTGCTCAGGGCGTTGAGGAAGTTCGGTACCAGCCGGTCCATGAGCTCGAAGTACGAGGAAAGCGCCGGAGTGTTCCGCCTAGCGTTGTAAAGGACCTCCTCGCGGTACTGCTCGCGGTAGATGGTCGCGCCGGTCCGCCCGTCGATGAAGACGAACTTCGGTGCCAGCACGAAGCCTTTTCGGTCCATATACGTGCGCTGCGGCACGACCTGCCGCCGACCGAAGGAATCGAACTGCCCGACGTCGCGCGAGACCCAGCCAGCGCGCGAATACGGCATGAACAGCACCGTGCCGGTGACGATGAGCGGGTTCTGATATTCCTCGCCGATCTTCTTCCAGTACGCGGTGTTGGCAAACAGCCGCTCATAGGCCTCGAGATCCCGTTCGCTATTGATTTCCTCTGGCAGCGGCAGCGGCTGCACGTCGCGGTCGCCTTCAGAGATCGCCGGCGCCTCGCCGGCCTCACGCGACTCTTCCGGCTGGTCGCCGTCACTCGCCGTCCTGTTCAGATCTTGCGCGATCTCGATGAGCGGCATCACACCTGCGTCGACAATCCTGAGCGACGATTTCAACCGGAGCTGGCTGCGCAGCAAACGAACCGTTTCCTCGTTCGCATCCACATCGTCGGTGCCGCCTGAGACGAACCCGGCAATCAAGATGCGCTGGAACGCCGACACGTCGAGCTTCGGCTGGATCGGCGTTTCGATCGGGATCTCGAAGTAGCTGGTGCCGCAGCCGAGCGTGCCCACGGCGAGCGCCACTGTAGCGGCCAGTGCGAAGTTACGGCTTTTCTCTTGCTGTGCTCCGACGATCATTGATTTCCTTGAAGAGCTCGTGGTTCCGTTGAATCACCACGTTGCGGGGGTCCAGCTCGATCGCCTTCTTGTATGCTTCACGTGCCTTATCGAACTCGCCTTCGCGCTCGTACGCCACCGCCAGGTCGTTGTATGCGGCGGCGTACGTGGGGTCGAGCTCCACGGCTTTCTGCCACCGATAGATGGCCTCGCGCCAGAGGCCGCGCTGGGCGACGTCGATGCCGAATTCCACCTGCGCCCTGGCGTCGCTGCGCGCGTCGGCGCGCGCAGGCGTCGGGGCTGCGGCGAGCAGCAGCGCCACGCACGTTGCGACTCGTACCGTCATGGCACGATCATCGCTATGACTATTCCATGGTTCTTCGCCCGTTGCAAGGCGCTTGCAACAGCCATGTGCCCGTTGGGAAAGCAAGGCATGTGCCACAGGTGCGCCGGGAGAAACCGGCCTGTTCTTGGGTCGGATGCCTCAGGCCAATTTACGAGACGTCGGCCGAAGTGTCCACGTTCGTGCGGTTCGGCGACAGAGTCGGCAGGCGGATCGGGCCTGGCCTCGGCGCGCTAGAATCGAAATGGAGGTCGGGCTTCGCCACCACTGTGCGCGGGGCCGCGACCTTCTTGCTCGCTATCTTGTGGAGTAGGTCACGCCGCGCGAAGGAGCGGTGATGTCTGCGCCCACTGATTTCGTGGCCCTGTCCTTGTTGCCATGGGGATGGTGGCGGGAGGTCGCTGGGTGCCTTCGCCTCGGCCTGGCGGCCGGCGATCTCCTCGAGCAGCTCCTCGTCGAACGACGGCATAATCCTCGACTGATCGCCCCGACTCTTCGAGCTCGCGCAGCCGCCGTCCTGACCAGCGCGTCCGCCGCCGGCTTCGACACAATTGCGTGGAGCGACGTGGCGTATCCGCCGATGCTCGGCGCGATTGCGGATCCACTGGCGGTTCTGTGGCTGCGTGGTCGGCGGATGGCACTCGACCCCCGGCGGTGGCGATCGTGGGATCCCGCGCGGCATCGCCCTATGCGCTTGAAGTCGCCGGACAGCTTGCGGCCGACCTCGCGGCGCATGGGCTGGTCGTGGTGAGCGGCCTGGCGCGTGGCGTGGACTCGGCCGCCCATCGCGGTGCGCTCAGGGCGGGCGGCGTCACGCTCGGCGTGCTCGGATCGGGCGTCGACATCATTTTACCCGTGCGAGCACGCTGGGCTCGCGCGCGAGATCGAGGCCACGGGCGCCGTGCTGAGCGAGCTCGTGCCGGGCACGCCTCCGCAGGCTCGCTTTTTTTCGCTGCGCAATCGGATCATCAGCGGTCTCGCACGGGCGGTTGTCGTGGTCGAGACAGGGGAAAAGAGCGGATCGCTTATTACAGTGCGGTCGGCACTCGAGCATGGGTGCGACGTGCTCGCGGTGCCGGGGAACGTCTTGAGCAGTCGGAATCGGGGAGGCCACGCGCTCCTGAGGGACGGTGCAAAGATCGTGGAGACAGCGGACGATATTCGTGAAGAGCTCAACCAGGAGGCACCGGGAGGCGGGTGCTGGGGAGCCTTGTCGAAAGCCCGGGACGGCGAGTCAGGTGCGAACGGAAAAGACGTTGTTCTCGCGTGTCTGGCGCCGGGCGAATCCTGCGATCTGGACGCGATTGCCGAGCGGTCGGGCGTGGCGGCTGCACGGTTGCTGCCGTGGCTTTTCGAACTGGAGCTGCAGGGGCTCGTGCGGCGCGTCGGAGGCGGGCGGTTCGTTCGATTTGGCAGTTCGTGCTAGGGTGGAAAGAGAGAGAACACGAATGGCCAGAGCATTAGTCGTGGTCGAGTCGCCGGCGAAGGCGAAGACCATCAACAAGTATCTCGGGTGCGAGTACAAGGTTGTCCCGTCGATGGGTCACATCCGCGACCTGCCGAAGAGCAAACTGGGTGTCGACGTCGAGAGCGATTTCGCCGAGGAGTACGAGTCAATCGCCTCGCGCAGGAAGGTGATCAAGGAGCTGAAGGAAGCGGCCAAGGGCGCCACCGACGTGTATGTGGCGACCGATCCCGACCGCGAGGGCGAGGCGGTCGGCTGGCACCTCACGCATGAGCTCGGTGGCAAGAAGCGTAAGATTCACCGCCTCATCTTCAATGAGATTACGAAGAAAGCCATTCTGGATGCGATGAAGCATCCGCGCGCGATCGACGAGAAGATGGTGGCGGCCCAGCGCGCGCGACGTGTTCTCGATCGACTCGTCGGCTACAAGATCAGCCCGCTCCTGTGGGACAAGGTGCGGCGCGGGCTGAGCGCGGGACGGGTGCAGTCGGTGGCGCTGAAGCTCGTCTGCGATCGCGAACGCGAGATCGAGAAGTTCGTGCTGGAGGAGTACTGGAACATCTTCGCGCGGCTTGCCGGTCAAAAGCCGCCCGAGTTCGAGGCCAAGCTCCTCAAGAAGAGCGGCAGCGCATTTCGCATCGTCAACGAAGAGCAATCGAAGGCGACCGTCGCGGAGCTGGAGCGGGCGACGTGGCTGGTGTCGTCGGTCACGACCAAGGAACGAAAGCGTTCCGCGCCCCCGCCGTTTATCACCAGTAAGCTGCAACAGACGGCGCGATTCTCGGTCAAGAGAACCATGATGCTCGCGCAGCAGCTCTACGAAGGCGTCGAGCTGCCCGGCCTCGGCATCGAGGACCCCGTCGGCCTCATCACCTACATGAGAACTGACTCGGTGCGTGTGGCGGAGGAGGCGCTCACCGAGGTTCGCGGGTTCATTGGACCCACGTTTGGCGACGAGTACCTGCCCGAGACACCGACCCATTTCAAGTCCAGAGCGGGCGCGCAGGATGCTCACGAAGCCATCCGCCCCACGTCGATGCAGTACGATCCGGAAACCGTGCGGCCGTATCTCACGCCGGATCAGTACTCGCTGTACCGGCTCATCTGGAACCGGTTCGTTGCGTCTCAGATGAAACACGCCGCCTTCGACGAGACGACGATCGATATTATCGCCGTTGGGTCGAACGGTTCAGAACAGGACGCCTATCTCTTGCGGGCGAAAGGCACGGTGCCGAAATTCGCCGGGTGGATGGCGACTTACGGTCTGACACCAGGGGAGCCCAGAGGCGAAGACAACGGTGTCGAGAAGGGGAATGGGGCCGAAAGCGGCCGCGGCCGGAACGGGCGCGAAAGCACGAACGAAGGCCCGGCGGGCCGTGGAGAAGCGGACCAAGACGACGACCTCACGCCCGGCGTGCTGCCGTCGCTCGCCGACGGCGATCGGCTGGAACTCAAGACGCTACGCCCCGAGCAGAAGTTCACACAGCCGCCGCCTCGCTTCACCGAAGCGACGCTGGTCAAGGAACTCGAAGAGAACGGGATCGGCCGGCCCAGCACCTACGCGTCAATCATCAGCGTGCTGCAGGACCGCGACTACGCCAACAAGATCGAAGGCCGCTTCAAGCCCACAGCCCTCGGTACGATCGTCACGGGTCTTCTCACGAAGAGCTTCGACGACATCATCGACGTCGAGTACACCCGCACCCTCGAAGAGGATCTCGACAAGATCGAACAGGGCAAGACCGACTATGTTCGCACGCTCTCGGAGTTCTATAAGAAATTCAAGAAAGACCTGGCGCGCGCCGGCAAAGAGATGCAGAACCTGAAGGAGGGCATCAAGGCCGATGAGATCTGCGAGCGATGCGGATCGCCGATGCTCATCAAGGTCGGCAAGTTCGGACCCTTCATCGCCTGCAGCGCGTACCCGGAGTGCACCAACACGCGGGAGCTCGAGAAGAGCGAGCCGGAGTCAGAGGCGGGCGAAGAAGAGATCGAGGCGTGCGAGAACTGCGGTAAGCCGATGGTCGTCAAGCGGGGACGCTTCGGCCAGTTCCTCGCCTGCTCCGGCTACCCGGAGTGCAAGACGACCAGAAAACTCATCGCGACCAAGCAGGGCGCGTTGAGGGCCGCGAAGCCGGATCAGATCCTCGATGAGCCATGTCCGCGGTGTGGATCGAGCCTCGTGATCAAGCAGGGCCGATTCGGCGAGTTCACGGCGTGCACGAGGTACCCAGAGTGCAAATTCGTCAAGCACAAGACGACAGGCGTGAAGTGCCCGAAGGACGACAAAGGCGGCGAGATCGTCCAGCGGACATCGCGGCGGGGCAGGGTGTTTTTTGGCTGTTCCAACTATCCGGACTGCGATTTCGTGCTGTGGAACCGCCCCGTCGCCGAGACGTGCCCGACCTGCAACGCGCCGTTCCTGGTCGAGAAGATCACGAAGAAGCAGGGCCGGCAGCTTCTGTGCCATAACGAAGACTGCGATTACTCGCGTTTCGAAGAGCTACCCGAAACCGCCTGAACGAAGAATGTGGAAGGTAGAACGTCATGATCACGATCGTCGGCGGCGGGCTCGCCGGGTGCGAAGCAGCCTGGCAGGTCGCCTCGCTGGGCGTGCCGGTCACGCTGTACGAAATGCGGCCGGTGCAGCCGACCGTTGTTCACAAGACGGATCGGCTGGCCGAGCTCGTCTGTAGCAATTCCTTCCGGGGCGACAAGCTCGACAACGCCGTCGGTCTGCTGAAAGAGGAGATGTGGCGGCTCGGATCGCTCGTCATGCGCTCGGCGGAAGCGAGCCGCGTGCCGGCGGGAGCCGCGCTTGCCGTGGATCGCGAGCGGTTCGCGGAACTGGTCACGCGCGCCGTGTCCGAGCACTCACTCATCACCGTTGTTCGAGAAGAGGTGAGGGCGGTTCCGGAATCGAGCGAAAAGACTCCGGTGATTCTCGCCACGGGCCCGCTCACCTCCGAACGCCTTTCGAGCGACATCGCGCGCCTGGTTGGTGCCGATCACCTGCACTTCTACGACGCAATCAGCCCCATCGTGCTTGCCGAGACGATCGACCCTTCGAAGGTGTTCCGCGCGTCACGGTGGAACCGAAATCTCGGCCCGGTCCGGCTGAAGTCGGACACGAGCGACGTTCACGCGCCAGGCGTTGAAATTGCCGACGACCCCGGTCGTGTCCCGCCTCAGGCGAACCTCACCTGCGGCGGCGACGATGGGCAGGGCGACTATCTGAACTGCCCGCTGACACGCAGGGATTACGACCGGTTTTACGATGCACTCGTCCATGCGGAATCGGCGACTGTCCACGACTTCGATAGGGAGCGGTTCTTCGAAGGCTGCCTGCCGATCGAGGTGATGGCCGATCGCGGAATCGACACGCTTAGGTTCGGACCTATGAAGCCGGTTGGACTGGTCGATCCCCGGACCGGACGCGAGCCTTACGCGGTTGTACAGCTGCGCCAGGACAATCTGGCCGGCGATCACTACAGCCTCGTGGGATTCCAGACGCAGATCAGTTGGAGAGAGCAGGCGCGCGTCCTGCGGCTGATTCCCGGGCTCGAGCAGGCCGAGTTCGTCCGGTTCGGCATGGTGCATCGCAACACGTACGTGAACGCTCCGATGATGCTCGCCGAGACGTGGCAGGTCCGTCGCCGCCCCGCGCTCTTTCTTGCCGGTCAGATGTCGGGGGTCGAAGGGTACGTCGAGTCGGCGGCTTCCGGACTGCTCGCCGGTCTCAACGCCGCCGCCCTTGCGAACGGGCGACTCCCATCGGTCCCACCGCGCACCACGGCGATCGGCGCGCTTGTGTATTACGTGTCGCACGCCAACCCGGCGCACTATGAGCCCTCGAACATTACGTTTGGCATTATCGAGCCGCTGGTGGGTGCGCCGAAGAACAGGATGGCTCGAAAGCTTGCCCTGTCGGAGCGCGCGCTGGTCGACCTCGACGCGTGGGCGTCACGCCGTTTCCTTCTGACGGCTTCGTGAGAGACCACCTGGCGGCCTTCCTCAAGTACCTGGCGCTGAACCGCAACCTGTCTGCGCATACGGTGCGCGCATACGAAAACGACCTTGCGCGATTCCTCGATTACACGGCGAGCGAGCTTGGCCTCCGGCACCAAGAGCTCAAACCCTCCTCGGTCGATCGCGCGGCCATCCGCAGTTTTCTCGCCAGCCTCCACGCCGGCCACCAGTCGCGGGCGACCGTCAGCCGCAAGCTCGCGGCCATACGGACATTCCTCAGATACCTACGGCGTGAAGCGTTGATCGATGGCGACCCCGGTGCGCTGGTCGCCACGCCTAAGCGCGAGGTGCGAATGCCCGTCCATCTGTCGGAAGCCGAGGTCACGCAGCTGCTGGCGGCGGCCGCGGGCGACGATCTGCTGGGGCGGCGCGACCGCGCCATCCTGGAGCTGTTTTACGCCTCGGGATTGCGCTTGAGCGAGCTGGCTGGTCTCGACATCGATGACATGAATTTGAGCGCGAGGATGGTCCGTGTGCTTGGAAAGGGTGGGAAGCAGCGGCTGGTACCGTTCAACCGGAGCACGGTGTCGGCGGTTCGGGCGTATCTGAAGGATCGCGAAACACTTGCGCAGGGCGACGCCCTGTTTGTCAACTACCGCGGGACCAGGTTGAGCACCCGGAGCATCGATCGTCTGGTGCGGCGCTACGTTGCGGCCTGCAGTGCGCGCCTGGGCGTCAGTCCACACGCGCTCCGCCACTCGTTTGCGACGCACCTGTTGCAGCGCGGCGCCGACTTACGCGCCATCCAGGAGTTGCTGGGGCATGCGGGGCTCAGCACGACGCAGCGCTACACGCACGTGAACACGGCACAGTTGTTAGAGGTTTACCGGAGGGCCCATCCGAGGGCGGGCAGGGCGGAGGGGCCGAAGAACTAGGATATTGTTCGCTCCGTTAGGAAGCGGCGGTGACCGGCGGCGCCGCCCCGGCGAGCGCGCTCTGGCGACGGCCGCGCGGGAACTCGATCCCTAGCGTCTTGATCTTGTAGTTCATCACGCGCGGGCTGATTGACAGCAGGTCCAGGGCGTCCTTCTGCACCCAGTTCGACATCTTCAACGCCTCGATGAGCGCGTGCCGCTCGATGTCTTCGAGCGCAATGCCGGTGGGCGGGATCTTCACCACCGAGGCCTGATCGCGTCCGGAGCCAGCCGTCGGCGTCTTACCGAGTCGCAGGTCGGCGGCCGCAATTGCCCGGCCTTCGGCGAGCAGCACTGCGCGTTCGATCGCGTTCTCGAGCTCGCGAATGTTGCCAGGCCAGTTGTAGCGCATCAGTAGCTCCTGCAACTCCGGTTCGAGCCCTTCCATCTTCTTTTTTAGATCGCCTGAAAATCGGCGGATGACGGCAATCGCGAGGGGCACGATGTCGTTCTTCCGCTCACGCAGCGGCGGCATCTCGACCGACACGACGTTGAGACGGTAGTACAGGTCCTCGCGGAACTGCGCGGCCTGCACCATGGCGGACAGATCGCGGTTGGTAGCCGCGATGAGCCGGACATCCACCCTGAGCGTTCGTGCTCCGCCTAGCCGCTCGAATTCGTGCTCCTGCAGCACGCGCAAGATCTTGGCCTGCGTGCTGGCACTCATGTCACCGATTCGGTCCAGAAACAGCGTGCCGCCGTCGGCCTGTTCGAAGCGGCCGATCCGCTGCTTGTCGGCGCCCGTGAACGCGCCCTTCTCATGTCCGAACAGCTCCGACTCGAGGAGGTTCTCCTGCAGCGCCGCGCAGTTCACTTTGACGAAGTTGCGCGACGTCCTGAGCGAGTTGTGATGAACGGCGCCGGCAATCAGCTCCTTGCCCGTCCCCGTCTCGCCACGAATGAGAACCGTCGTGTTGATCTTTGCGACCTTCTTGACGATGTCCAGGACGCGCTGAAGCGATGCGCTCGACCAGACGATCTTGTCGAAGTCGTAGATGTCGTGCTGCGTGTGCCGCAAGTAGTCGATCTCGTGCTTCAGGCGCCGCAGCTCGAGCGCGGCATTACCGTGCGACGCCTCCTCGACCTCGTGTCCAGCTTCGGTCAGCCCGCGAGCCAGCCCCCTGCGGAGGGCGTCGTGATCGTCAGCGATGAGAATTCGGTCCGTGTATTCGGGCGCCTTTCGCTCTACTTGAACCAACTCGACGCGGTCGAGACCGGCAGCGTGATCTGGAACCGTGCGCCACGATTAGGCGCGCTCGTCAGATCGATGCGGCCATCGTGCGCATCCACGATCTTCCGCACGATCGGTAAGCCGAGGTCCGAGCCCTTCGGCTTGGTCGTGAAAAACGGATCGAAGATCCGATCGCTCAACTCCGGCGGCACCCCGGGTCTGTTGTCGTTCACATCCACGATGACCGCTCGTGTCGGACCGTGCGGATCGGGCGCGAACGCCGGATCCTGCTCGAGCGCATCGACGATGGCTCTAATGCCAATCCGCCCGCTGCCGCCGAGCGCCTCGAAGGCGTTCCTGAGCAGGTTCGTGAACACCTGGCACAACTGATGATGATCGCCTTCAATCATCGGCACGTCCGGGGCGACGCTGAGCTCGACCGACACGCCACCACGCGGAATCTTGCTTTCCGCCAGCGTGACCGCCTGGTGCAGTACCTCGCCGATGTCGGTGCGCTCGACCTGCAGCCGGATGGGCCGCACGAACTCGAGCATCTTGACAACGATGGCGTTGGCCAGCTTGGCCTCGCTCATGATGTCGGCGAGCAGCGACTGGGCGGCCGTGGAATCCGGGACCTGGCGCCGCAACAACCCGGCTATCACCTCGATCCCGGCCAGGGGGTTCTTCAGCTCGTGCGCGATGCCAGCAGCCATCTCTCCGAGCGACGCCAGCCGGTCCGCAGCCGTTCCTGCTCCTCGAGCTGCTCGACCTGGGTGAGGTTCTTGAAGAACATGACGGCCCCTATCGGGCGGCCGCCGTCGTCTTTGACCGGCGACAGCGTGTAGCCGATGACGTGATCGGTGTCCTTCAGCCGCAGCTCGGCACGGTTGGGCAGCGTCGTCAACTCGAACGCGCCCGAGAGCACACGCGAGACGTCGGGGTGATCGCGGAATAGATCGGCAAATGCGCGCCCTAGGTCACCGGGGTGACGCGTCAGCGAAAAAATCCGATACGCCTCATCGTTCATCAGCGCGGCCGTGCCGCTGCAGCGGATCGCGATGACGCCGTTGCGCATGCTGCTGACGACATGCCGAAAGAACCGGTCGTCGGACGCAGGCTTTCGTTGCCCCTCCGCCTGAGACAGGCTCTGGGCAGCCGAAGGCCGATGGACGTGCGGGGCGACCGCAGGGCGTCTAGGAAGGGGGGACATGGCCGTCAGCTCGGCAGCAGGGCGCAAACAATGTGCCCGGCCCGAGGGAGTCAATTTCGACAAAAAGACGCACAAAATCAACCGTTTAGCGAAAAGAGGGCACGAGTATTATGACAAGAATATAATCGCCTGACGGATCTGTCAGACGTCGGCGGCCCGGGCGAGATGAGAGGCCAGCTCTTCCCATTGGTGTATCAGGTCGCCCACTTCCCACATCAGGGCCTGGTGGCGATCGATGACTGGCTGGGCGGCAGCGCGGTCGTCGTAGAAGCCAGGCGCCGCCATCGTGCGTTCGATCTCGCGGATGGCCTGTTCGGTATTGGCGATGCGCGCTTCGAACTCGTCGATGCGCGCGCGACGCGCTACTGCGGCCCGAGCGCTTTTCCGGGTCTGGGCATCAATGCGTTTCTTTTCTTCGCGCGAAGACCGCGGGCTTGGCGGCGATCCGAGTTTCTTCTGTAGCGCGGGCCTCTCAGGACCGTGTTCGCGGCGGCCCTCAGAGGGCCGCCCTACGTCCGGCCCTACCTGGCCCACCTGCCCCTGCGGATGCTCGTTGTGCCACAGGAACTCGGTGTAGGTTCCCGGATAAAGCACAGCGGTGCCGTTGCCAACCTCGATGATCTTCGTGGCGAGTCGCTCGACGAAATAGCGATCGTGGGAGACGAAGACCAGCGTGCCGCCGTAGTCGACGAGCGCGTCGAGCAGCACCTCCTTCGAATCGAGATCCAGATGATTGGTCGGCTCGTCGAGCAGCAGCGTATTCGACGGGCGCAGGAGCATGCGCGCCACTGCGAGCCGCGTGCGTTCACCGCCCGATAGCATGCGCACTCGCTTGTACACATCGTCGCCCGAGAAGAGGAAGCCGCCGAGGATGCTGCGAATCGCTGGCACCACGTGAAGCGGCGATCCCGAGGCGAGCATCTCGTAGATGGTTGGTGCGGAATCCAGGCGCGCCGCCTCATCCTGGGCGAAGTACTGCATCACGACGTTATGGCCTTCCACACGGTGGCCGGCGTCCGGCACTTCCTCTGCGGACAGTATCCGCATCAGCGTCGACTTGCCCGATCCATTCGGCCCGACGAGAGCAATCCTATCTCCGCGTTCGATGTGAAGGCTGAGATCCTTGAACACCACCAGGTCGCCGTAGGTCTTGCGCGCACCTTTGATTTCGAGAACGGTGCGGCCGCTCTTTGCGCAGACGGGGAAGTCAAAGTGCATCTTCTTTCGTTCCGGCGGCACGTCGATCGGCACAACCTTCTCGAGCATCTTGATGCGACTCTGCACCTGTGACGCCTTCGTCGCCTGGTAGCGGAAGCGGTCGATGAACATCCTGACCCGCGCGGTTTCTTCGTCCTGTTCGCGCTTAGCTTTCCGCAGGTGTTCGATGCGGGCGTGGTGCGCGGTGAGGTACGCGCTGTAGTTGCCGACGTAGTCGGTGAGGGTCTTGAGCGTCAGATCCACGATGCGTGTCACGACAGCGTCGAGAAAGAACCGATCGTGGCTGATCAAGATCACCGCGTACGGATACTCGTTCAGATAGGTCTCAAGCCAGTTCCGCGCTTCGAGATCGAGATGGTTCGTGGGCTCGTCGAGGAGGAGCAGATTGGGCTGTCCGAGAAGCAGCTTGGCGAGCGCAAGCCGCATCTGCCATCCGCCGGAGAATGTCTCGGTCGGACGCTCGAAGTCTGTGGTCCGAAACCCGAGGCCCTGCAGCACAGTGGCCGTTTTCAGGTCGATGCTGTAGCCATCCCCGAAGCGGAACCGATCCTGCAGATCACTGTAGCGCGCGAGCATCGCGTCGTGCTCGGGCTCGGGAATCGTGGAATCGCCGAGCCGGTCTTCAAGCGCGTGCATCTCCTGCTTCATCGCCAGAAGCTTGTCGAACGCGCCGCTGGCCTCTCCAAAGACCGTGCGTCCCGTATGCGACAGTCCATCCTGCGGCAGGTACCCGACGCCGAGCGTCGCTGGCTTGAGAATGGCTCCCGAGTCGGGTTCGTCCAGCCCTGCCATCATCCGCAGGAGAGTCGTCTTGCCGGCGCCATTGGGGCCGCAGAGGCCGACGCGCTCGCCCGCCGTAATCTGCCAATTCACGTGGTCGAGCAAGACGCGGTCGCCAAACGACTTCGTCAGCTCAGATAGCTGGATCATGTTGACGGTGAACCAGTTATTGTAACACGTGCGTGCTGGATCCGTCGGCTCAGAGCGCCAAGGGCCGGGGGTTGCGCGACGGGTGAGGGCGGGCTACTCGCCGAGCGCTTTGGCCGCGGCGGTGAGTACCTGCGGCACGCGGAACGGCTTGGTCAGATATCCCGCGACGCCGAGGTTCACGGCTTCAATGGCGCTCGATTCAGTAGAAACCCCCGTGATAATGATCACCGGCAGACCGGTCTTGTAGCGCCTGGCCTCGCGGATGACCGTCAAGCCGTCCATGCCCGGCATCTTCAAGTCGGCAATCAGCAGATCGTACGGATACATCCGCATGCGCTCGAGCGCGGAGTGGCCGTCGGGCGCGACGTCCACGTCGTACTCGGCCAGCGCGAGCGTCTTGGCGAGCAGGTCGCGAATGCTCGCCTCATCATCCACGACCAGTACGCGCGGGTGGGTCGCGCCGTCGGCTGGGCGCGCCACGGGCGCCGACGGTGGCGCCGCGCGCACGACGCCCCGCGGCCGCTGACTGTCGAGCCAGGCATCGATATCGCGCTTCCGGAATCGCCACTGCCTCCCGACGCGCACCGCGGGAATCTTCCCCGCTTTGATCAGCCGGTAAACCGTGCGGAGATTGACCTGGAGGTACCCGAGCACTTCTTCGGTGGTGAGAAACGTCTCGTCCATCATGCCTTGCGGTCCTGGCGTCTCGGGGCCGGTGCCACCGGCAGCTCGACGGTGAAGATGGCGCCGCCTTCGGGATGGTTCGCGGCCGAAATGTGGCCCCCGTGCTCCTGCACGATGCCGTAGGCAATGGCGAGGCCGAGGCCCGTTCCCTTGCCGACGTCCTTGGTCGTGTAGAACGGCTCGAAAATTCGGGTCAGCGAGTCGGGCGGAATACCCCCTCCCGTGTCCCGGACGGTGGTGATCACGCGATCGCGTGACGGGCTGAGAGTGGCGCGGATTTCCAGGCGACCGGGGCGCCCCGTTGCGCTAATGGTGTGCTCCGCGTTCATGACCATGTTCAGGAATACCTGGTGCAGCAGCAACAGGTCGCCCTGGACGCGCGGCAGGTTGTCCTCATAGTGTCGCACGACATCGATGTGCTGAGCGCGGCAGGCATCCTGCCTCAGTTTGATCACCTTTTGAACAACCGCCGGCAGGCTGACGCTGCGCCGCAGGAGCCGCCTGGAGGCGGTGAAGACGAGCAGGTTGCGGACGATTTTCGCGGCGCGGTCCGCTTCACGGTAGATCGTCTGCACCTCGCGGCGAAGCTGCTTCGGAAAGGCGCCGGTCGTGCGGAGCAGCTCGAGGTGTCCGAGCACTCCTTGAAGCGGATTGTTCAGCTCGTGCGCGATGCCGGCAACGAATTGGCCCAGAGCCGCCAGCTTCTCGGACTGGGTGAGCCGCTTGCGCAGCTCCTCCCGCTCGGCTTCGAGCTTGGACTGCGGCGTGAGATCGCGCGCGACAACTACGCTGTCGACACGCTCGCGCTCCTGGTTGACCAGGTCGGTGACGGTCACCAGGAAGGGGCCGTTCAGCACCGGATCGAGGATCTCGCAGGTCGTCGGCGACTCCGTCTCCCCGCGGATCCCCGATCCATCGCGCACCGCGAGCCACGCTGCGAGATCGCCACCGATGTATTCGGCGAGCGGCCGGTCCAGCATCTGCTCGCGCGTCTGTTTCAGGCGGCTGGCAAACGCCTTATTGGCGTGCACGATACGGCCGCGCCGGTCGTAGACCACAACCAGGTCCGCAACTGAGTCGAAGGTGTTCTCGAGCTGCCGGCGCGACCGCAGCACTTCGTCGAGCAACTGCATGTAGTCGATGGCGCCCGAGAGCTGCCGCCCGAGCTCGTCGGCGCGATCGAGCAGCGCGAGCTCTCCGCCAGCTTCGATGCGCACGCCCTCAAGCACGATCGTGCCGAGTACCCTTCGGTGGCCCCGCAGAGGCACGGCGACCATGCTGGTGGGCACATCGTCGGTCGCAAGCAGAATCTCGGCCCGCACGCGGCGCATGGCCATCACGGCCGGGACCAGTGGATCGTCGGCGTTCACGCGTACGCCGCGGACCAGGTGTTCGGGATCGGACGAGGCCTTCAGCACGAGCTGGCGGGGCCGCCGGTCGAGAATCCACACGGTGGTGCGATCGGCGCCGAAGAGGCGACTTGCGCCATGGCAAACGATGTCGAGGCCCGCCGCGAGATTCAGCGTAACGCCGAGACCAAGCGCGAACTCGTCCAGCAGCTGGCGCAGATCCCTCTGCAGCTCTTCGTTCTGGCGCAGGCGGAACAGCTCAAGCGTGGTGAGGAAGACGTCCGAGATTTCCGCCGTGTCGATGTCGGGCAAACTTGCGAGGGGCGTCGAGGGGGGCGTCCCAAACCCAACGACCAGAAGGCCCGCGCGCTCATCGGCGCGCGCCAGCGGGAGCAGCAACACCGAGGAGGTGGCAAGACGGGGCGCGAGATCCGGCATCTGCCTTTGGGCGTCGGTCACGAGCGTGGGCGTGCGACGCGCGAACGCTTCGGAGACGAGTGCGCCTTCACCGGAGGCGGGTGTCCACGGATCCGTGCGAAGCTGGTCCAGGCCAAAGCCTGAGGTCGCCTGAAGGACGCCGTTGCGCGGGTTGTACTCGAACAGCAGCGAGCAGCTTCCACCGGTGAGATCGATGGCGTGCTGATGGAGCTCGGGCAGCAGATCGATCAGCCGCGACGTGCGCGCAAGAAGCGAGGCGAGCGGCCTGGGCGCGGTGTCTCCGCCAGTCCGTACCTTCGCCGGCGCCGCACTCGCCGTCGGACGCGTCAACCGGCGCGTTCGTGTCTCTCGGGGCATCAAATTGTGGACCGGTGGGTGCCGGACCGCAGAGGACGGCCGGATTGTAGCGCGAACGATCGACGCCGCCAAACCACAGGGCGTGGCCACTCAGCTCATTCATGCCTGTAACAGGCAGACCAGCAGCGGCTTACGACCCATCGGCGATATAACATGGCTGCGGTGGCAGGCCCCAACTCTCCGGCTGCCGAGACCGTCTAAATCAAACAGAGTGGATCCTCTGCGCACCTCATGACGAGGACGGACGAAGAGCTCGTCGCCCGCTCGATCAGGGGCGACGCCCGGAGCTTTGACGAGCTCACCTTGCGATGGGAACGGCCGATTTACGCCCTCGCGTACCGCACGATTGGCCGCGAAGAGGATGCGCGCGACGTGTGTCAGGAAACGTTCATGCGCGCGTTCGGGGCTATCGGCTCGAGGGCTAGGGCATGTTCTTCGACGTCGCGGTGCCGATGCTCGAAGGCACGCTGCCGTGGAGCTTCCGCACGCTCAACCAGAACGACCTGGGGCTTGACAGCGCGCTCAGGGCGCTGCGGTCGCTTGTCGAGAAGGTCGGCGACGCGAACCTCGAGCAGGCGTTCAAGCGCATCGAGCTGCAAGTCGCGCCGGTCACACTCAATGCCTGATTGCCCGGCGCCCGCGACGGCGGCCGACCCAGTCCTGAATCCGAGTGCCGACCCGATTCTGAGCGATCCGGAAGAGGCGTACCGCGCCGAAGTGCGCGATGCCCTGGTGGATGCGATGCTGGATCAGAGCGCGGCTCTCCGCTTCGCCCCGAACGAGCTCCTCACGATCGCCGCGCGCATCAGTGCCGACCGTTCCCAGCTGAGTCCCGTGGACGACAACTCGCGCACAATCATGATTAGCCTTCACGGGTCGGACCTGACCGCACATCTAGCGGGGCGAGTCTCTCGCGACGAGGTGCGCAAGCGGATGATGGTAAGAGTGTTC
The DNA here is from genome assembly GCA_965197865.1 of Vicinamibacterales bacterium. Classification (GTDB taxonomy): domain Bacteria; phylum Acidobacteriota; class Vicinamibacteria; order Vicinamibacterales; family CAVVIG01; genus CBDANZ01. Next base: position 123,428 of record CBDANZ010000003.1, on the reverse strand, counting down.
TAGAATAGCGCGCATGCGCGCTTCATTTCTTCCGATGGTTCTGCTCGCGGCGCTCTCCCTGAGCTGCGGGCCGCCCGTCGATCTCACCAAGGTGCTTCAGGTCCTCGATGTCTCGACCGGCTGGGTCGAGGCGGGCCGCGTGCGCGGTCAGAACAAGCTGGTGCCCTTCGTGAGCTTCAAGCTGAAGAACGTGTCGGGTCAACCGGTGGCGGTGCTGCAGGCGAACCTCCTGTTCCAGCGCGTCACTGAATCGGAGGAGTGGGGCAGCGGCTTTCTCCAGGTGACGGGTTCTGAAGGGCTGGCGGACGGCGCCACGACGAAGACTCTCACTGTGAAATCGCGGCTCGGCTACACGGGAGCCGAATCGCGTGCCGACATGCTGAAAAACTCCCACTTCGTCGACGCCAAAGTCAGGGTTCTCGCAAAGTCCGGCTCGGGGCAGTGGACCCCTCTCGGGGAATTCCCAGTCGAGCGCCGGCTCATCACGCCATGAATCCGCCCGTCGGCGCTGCTGCCGAGGCCTCGTTGGTCACTCTGGATCGCCGCCTGGGCCCGCTCGATGGAGCGGCCATCATCGTCTCAAACGTCATCGGCTCCGGCATTCTCTTCACCCCGCCGCAGGTGGCCGCCAACGTCCCGCACCCCGGGCTGTTCCTGACGACGTGGCTTGCGGGTGGCGCGCTCGCTCTTGCCGGCGCGCTCGCGTACGCCGAGTTGGCGGCAGTGCGGCCCCGCGCGGGCGGAGAGTACGTGTATCTGCGAGAAGCCTACGGATCGTTGGCAGGCTTTCTCACCGGCTGGACATCCTTTGTCGCGGGCTTCGCGGGGGCGATGGCGGCGAGTGCTGTCGTGCTCGTCCTTTATCTTGATCGGTTCATTCCTGGCGCCGCGGATGCCACGCCGTTCTTCGTCATCCCGGTCCCATACGTCCCGCTCTCCTTCTCGCGGCGGTCACTGGTCGCTATGGCCGCGATCGCGCTCATGGCGTTCGTGCACGTACGCGGGGTGGGTCCAGGACGCGTGGTGAGCAACGTGCTCGCGACGCTCAAGGTCACGGCGCTGCTCGTGTTCATCGCGCTCGGCTTCTCGATCGGGGCTGGCGCGAGCGCCAACCTCCAGCAGGGCGCCGGCTCCGTGGGCGGCGGAGGGTGGTTGCTCGCCTTCATTCCGTTGATGTTCACCTACTCCGGGTGGAACGCCGCTGCCTACATGGCCGAGGAGATCCGCAATCCGGAACGCAACGTTCCTCGCGCACTCATTCTCGGAACGCTGGCCGTCGTCGCTATCTATGTGCTGCTCAACCTCTTGTATCTCTACGTGATACCTGTGGGAGAGCTCGCCACGGTGCGCGGCAGCGTTCTCGACCTAGTCGCCGACAGGCTGCTTGGCGCGCGCGCGGGCGACACCATGGGTGTCGTCTCGATCGTCAGTCTGGCAGCGAGTATCAGCGCGTTCACCTTTGCCGGGCCGCGCGTGTACTACGCGATGGCGCGCGACGGGCTTTTCTTTCCGGCAGCCGCTCGGATCCACCCGCGATACAGGACTCCCTCCGCGGCAATTCTCGCGCAGGCCGCTTGGGCCGCTGTTCTCGTGCTGTCGGGTGGCGCGGAGGCGCTCACGACCTACACGGGATTTGCGGTGATCCTGTTCGCCGGGATTGCGGTGGCCGCCCTGTTCGTGCTGCGCCAGCGCGAGCCGAATGCGCCGCGGCCCTTCAGGGCCTGGGGCTATCCTGTCGCGCCCGCGATTTTCATCGCCGCAAGCGCTGCGATTGTCGCCAACGCGCTGTGGGTCGACCTGCTGAAGCCGGTGATAGTCGGCACGGCCTGGGGACCGTCGGCGGCGGGACTCGTTATCATCGCCGCCGGGGTTCCGGTGTATTGGATGATGAACAGGCGGGAGTCTAAAGTCGCCGTTCTCTCAGGGAACCCGCCGTAACTCTCCTCGGTATGTGACCGTGCGACCGGGCAGAATCCTGACTTCGAAGGTCAGCGGCGCGTACCCGTCCGCGCGGACTTCGATCCGATGCGGCCCCGTCTCGAGGCGGAGACGCTGGAGGCTGTTGTCGAACTCGTCAACGATTCCCACATAGTAACCGTCGACGAACACTTCCGCGTGGTTTGGCTTCACCCTCAAACGAAGCCCGCCTTCGTAAGCCGAAGAATAATATCGGTAGGAGCGGCCGTAGTAGCCGCGGTCGTACCACCATGGGTTGTACCGGCCATAGTAACCGCTGAGGCCCAGACCGCCGTAGCCCCACGGGTAATAACCGCCGTAGTACCCGTTGTAGTAGCTGCCGTAGTAACTGCGGCCGACGATGACGCCGCCGCCGCTATCGGGCGGTGCCGGCGAATCGGGCGGGCGCGGCACGGCCCGAGCAACCGCCGGTCGGTCGTCGCGCGGCCGGCTGATGGCCTTCGCGCGGGATGTGCCTTTGCTATCTGTTTGCGAAGTCTGTGGGGCCGATCGGACGCCCGGCGAGCTTGATCCTCGTCTGGTGCCCCAGACGCGGCCGCCACGGGAGCGGGAGCCGCCTCCTGGGCTGGAGACGTGGCCGTCACTCGAGCCGGGGCCCCCTGCACTCGAGACGTGACCGCCATCAGCGGAGCCCGAACCGGCTCGCGCTCTAGCTCGGCCCCCACCGCTTGAACCGCTGCGTGACGAGGCGCCGCCTCGGTCCTGCCCCGAGGCGTAAAAGGGTAGCCCCAGGAGGAACGCGACAACCGTGGCTACCGCCAGACTGCGGAGCGTTGATGCAGTTGGTCTCATGACTGGCACTCCTGACGAGGCTGAAAGCAACCCGGCTGCCAGTCGGGCGGGCCAGCAATTGGGCCAAGAACGCATGCAAACGCCTCAAGATGCGGTTCTTGTCACCCTTCGGGGGCAGGCCCGCGTCTCGTTTTCTTGACACTCCGATCGTCGGGCCGATAGAGTCAAGAAAATCCATGATGCACAGCACCACCATTCTGGCGGTTCGTCACCGCGGCCGGGCCGTACTGGCGGGCGACGGCCAGGTCACCTTCGGCCAGACGATTGTCAAGCAGAGCGCGCGCAAGATCCGACGCCTTTACAGCGACCGAACCCTTGCCGGCTTCGCCGGCTCGGCGGCCGACTCCTTTGCGCTGTTCTCCCGATTCGAGTCGAAGCTGGAGCAATACCGCGGGAACCTCGAGCGATCGGCCGTGGAGCTCGCCAAAGACTGGCGCAGCGATCGCGTTCTTCGCCGCCTCGAAGCGATGCTCATCGTGCTCGACAAGGCCTCCACGTTCTTGCTTTCGGGCACCGGTGATCTCATCGAGCCCGACGATGGCCTAGTGGCGATTGGGTCGGGTGGACCGTACGCGCTCGCGGCGGCGAAAGCGCTGGCTCAGAATACCGATCTCGATGCGCGCGCCATCGCCGAACGAGCCATGACCATTGCCGCGGACATCTGCATCTATACGAACGCCAAGATCGTGTTGGAAGAGTTGTAGTGGCCATCTATCTACCGGAAAGCACGCGGACGTCAGCCGAAGGGCTTTCGCCGCGGCAAATTGTTGCCGAGCTGGATAAGTATGTGATCGGGCAGTCGGCGGCGAAGCGCGCCGTGGCGATTGCGCTCAGAAACCGGACCAGGCGCCAGAAGCTGGCGCCGGAGCTTGCCGAAGAAATTGCACCCAAGAACATCCTGATGATCGGACCGACAGGCGTCGGCAAGACGGAGATTGCCCGCCGCTTGGCTCGCCTCGCTCAATCGCCGTTCGTGAAGGTCGAGGCGTCGAAGTTCACCGAGGTCGGGTACGTCGGTCGCGATGTGGAATCGATGGTTCGCGATCTGGCCGAGCTCGCCGTGGACATGGTGCGGGAGGAACAGCTGGAAGAGGTCCGCGGCAAGGCGGCCCGCAATGCCGAAGAGCGGCTTCTCGACGTACTGCTTCCGCCCGCGCGGCCGATCGCGACGGGGGAAGACCCGGCGGCGGCCCGCGAGCAGCAGAGCCAGACACGCGAGCGCTTCCGCGAGCAGCTCCGCGCCGGGCGGCTCGACAACCGGGTGGTCGAGATCGAGGTTCGGGAGAAGTCGTTCCCCTCGTTCGAGATCATGGCCGGCTCGACCGTCGAGGAGGTGGACATCAACCTGAAGGACATGCTGCCCGGGCTCTTTCAGGGCAGAACCAAGAAGCGGCGTGTGAAGGTGCCCGAAGCGCTGGAATATCTCGCGCAGGAGGAAGAACACAAACTGATCGATATGGACAGCGTCGCGCGCACGGCGGTGGAACGCGTCGAGCAGGCCGGGATCATCTTTGTCGATGAGATCGACAAGATCGCCGGGCGCGAAGGCAGCCATGGTCCCGACGTGAGCCGGGAGGGCGTGCAGCGCGACATCCTGCCCATTGTGGAAGGCACGACGGTAAACACGAAGTATGGGATGGTCCGGACCGATCACATCTTGTTCATTGCGGCTGGGGCCTTCCATGTCTCGAAACCGTCAGATCTCATCCCTGAGCTGCAGGGACGCTTTCCGATCCGGGTCGAGCTCGAGGCGCTCGGCAAGGATGAATTTGTTCGCATTCTCACCGAACCGCGTAGCGCGCTTGTGAAGCAGTACACGGCGTTGATGGAGACCGAAGGGATTGTCCTCACCTTTACCAACGAGGCGATCCACCGAATCGCGGACTACGCGACGCTCGTGAACGAGCGGACCGAGAACATCGGCGCGCGGCGCCTGCACACCGTCATGGAAAAGCTACTCGACGAGATTTCGTTCGAGGGTCCCGACCTGGCCGACAAGCGCGTCGTCATCGACGATGGGTACGTGACGCGGATGCTGGCAGACATCGTGAAAAACGAAGATCTGTCACGGTACATTTTGTGATGGCCAGTGTCGCGCGGGCCTTTCAGGCCCGCGTTCGCGGCGGCCCTGAAGGGGCCACCCTCCTTCTCGTGGCATCGATCCTCCTGGTCGGGTGCGGCAGAAAGGGTCCGCCCCTGCCGCCGTTCGTCAGAGTGCCCGCCGCACCGGCCGATTTCGTCTCCGAGCGGCGCGGCGATCTCGTGGAAATCACGTTCACGGTGCCGTCCGCGAACACCGACCGCACGCGTCCGGCCAACATCGAACGCGTCGATGTCTATGGGTATACAGGCCCGACGAGCGTGACCGACGCCGAACTTCTCCGGCAAGGCGCGAGAATCGGGAGCGTCGACGTCAAGGCGCCACGCGATCCGAATAAGACGATCGATCCCGACGAGCCGGCGAGCGACATTGAGCCGCTGCGAGGGTCGGGTCTCGATCAGGGCGCCGTCGCGCAAGTCGTCGAGGAGTTGACGGGTGACGCCCTCGCGGTGCCGGGACCTTCAAACGATTGGACGCACCAGGTTGGCGAGGGGCGCCCGCTCGTCGGTCCCCCGTTCTCGGTTATTTCACGCAACTACATCGGCGTCGGCGTCAGCACGGGCGGTCGTCCAGGTCCCGTCTCGAGTCGAGCGGCGATCCCGCTGGGTCCCGTGCCGCCGCCGCCGTCGCAAATGACAATCACGTACGACGAGAACGCCGTCACTATCGCATGGACGCCGCCGCCCTCGACTGCCACGCTGCAGGAGCCGGCATCCGGCGATCTGCTGCCGTCGAGACCGGTCGGGCTCACGCGGTCGACGATTGGCTATCATGTCTATGAGGTGCGGTTGTCAGCCGGGTCCGGCACGATCGGAGCCCTGCAAGACTTGCAGACGCCGCGGCCCTTGGAGACGGCCGGGGATTTCGAAACGCGGCTGACGGAGAGACCGGTCGGGGAAACGCAGTTCATGGATCGACGAATGCGGTGGGGGGCCGAGCGCTGCTACACGGTGCGGACGGTGCAGGCAATCGAGGCGCTGACGCTCGAAAGCGAGCCCGCTTGGCCGGCTTGCGACACGCTCACCGACACGTTCCCGCCAGCACCGCCTACGGGCCTCGTCACGGTCGCGTCGCAGGGCGCCATCAGCCTGATGTGGAATGCGAACAGCGAAAACGATCTGGCCGGCTACGTTGTCTTGCGAGGTGGGTCACCAATCGGCCAATTGAGTCCCATCACCCCCACGCCGATTGATCCGACGTCCACGCAATTCGTGGACGAGATTGAGGCCGGCACACCGTTCGTTTACGCGGTGCAGGCCGTCGACAAGGCGGGGAACGCGAGCGCCGCGTCGACCAGGAGCCCACCGGAAACGGCGCGATGAGGCATGGGGTTGTCGGTGATCGGGTGATTGAGTAGGTTGGATAGAATCACAGGCGCGATGGCACCCGTGGTAGAGAGTGTGGGAGCACGCCCATGAAATTGTTCGTCGATACGGGCAACATCAAGGACATCGAGGCGCTCGCAACAATTGGCGTCATCGACGGCGTCACGACGAACCCGTCGCTGCTCGCCAAGGAACCGGGCGATTATCGCCAGAACCTGAAGCGGATCTGCGAGCTCGTCAGAGGTCCTGTGAGCGGCGAGGTCGTAGCGAGGGATTTCGCGGGCATGATGCGCGAGGGACACGACGTCGCGGCGATCGACGCGCACATGGTGGTGAAGGTGCCTCTCACACGCGACGGTATCCGCGCCTGCAAGGCGCTCCGGAGCGAGGGGATTCGCGTGAACGTCACGTTGGTCTTTTCCGCCGCGCAGGCGATCCTGGCCGCGAAGGCTGGCGCAAGCTTTGTCAGCCCGTTTGTCGGCCGGCTGGACGACGTCGCAACGAGCGGGATGGAGCTCATTCGGGACATCGTGGACATCTACAGCAACTATACCTTCACCACGGAGGTGCTGGTCGCGAGCTGCCGGCATCCTCTGCACATTGTCGAAGCCGCGAAGATGGGCGCCGACGTTTGTACGTGTCCGCCGGCGGTGATCGATCAGTTGTTCAATCACCCGCTGACCAACATCGGGCTCGACAAATTCCTGAAAGACTGGGAAAAGGCCCAGGTGGTGAAAGCATAGCGGATGAATCCCAAGGACATTCTCGACGACCTGGAGCGCCGCGCGGAGCTCGGCGGCGGCCAAGATCGGCTGTGCCGGCAGCACGAGGCTGGCAAGCTCACGGCGCGCGAGCGGATGGATCTGTTCTTCGATTCGGGCACGTTCGAAGAGCTCGACAAGCTGGTTACTCATCGCTGCCTCGACTTCGGGATGGCGGATCAGCTCATCCCGGGCGACGGCGTCGTCTCGGGCCATGGCCTGATCGACGGCCGGCAGGTCTTCGCCTTCGCGCAGGATTTCACGGTCTTCGGCGGGTCGCTGTCGGAAACCAACGCCGCCAAGATCGTCAAGATCATGGATCTGGCGATGGGGCTCGGCGCGCCGATCGTCGGACTGAATGACTCGGGCGGCGCACGCATTCAGGAAGGCGTTCTCTCGCTCGCTGGCTATGCGGACATCTTTCTGCGCAATACGCTGGCCTCGGGCGTCGTGCCGCAGATTTCAGCGATCATGGGACCGTGCGCCGGCGGCGCCGTGTACTCGCCCGCCATCACCGACTTCACGATCATGGTGAAGAACACGAGCTACATGTTCGTGACCGGGCCGGACGTGATCAAGACGGTGACGCACGAAGAGGTGACGAAGGAACAGCTCGGCGGCGCGATGACGCACAACGCCCAGAGCGGCGTGGCGCACTTTGCCGTCGAGGACGACCGAGAGTGCCTCGCGCTCATCCGCGATCTTCTCTCCTATCTGCCGTCAAACAATCTCGACGATTCGCCGCGATCGAAGACCAACGACTCGCCGGATCGCGAGGACGAGGCGCTCGACCGTCTGGTGCCTGCCTCGCCCAACCAGCCGTACGACATGCTGGACCTCGTGCGCGCCGTGGCCGACGAGGGCTGCTTCCTCGAAGTGCATCAGCACTACGCGCCGAACATCATCGTTGGCTTCTTGCGGCTCGATGGCCGACCGGTCGGCGTGGTCGCCAACCAGCCCGCCATGCTCGCGGGAACGCTCGACATCGATGCGTCGGTCAAGGGCGCACGATTTGTGCGGTTCTGCGACGCGTTCAACATCCCGCTCGCCACCTTCGAGGACGTCCCTGGCTTCCTGCCCGGAACGGTGCAGGAGTACGGAGGCATCATCAAGCACGGCGCCAAACTGCTCTTCGCGTTCGCCGAGGCGACCGTGCCCAAAGTGACCGTTATTACACGCAAGGCGTACGGCGGCGCCTACTGCGTCATGTCCAGCAAGCACATCCGCACCGATTTCAACTATGCTTGGCCGACGGCTGAGATCGCGGTGATGGGAGCGGAAGGTGCTGTGAACATTCTATACAAGCGCGAGCTCGAGGCGGCGGCGGACCAGGTCGAAGCCCGCGCCCAGAAGGTGGCGGAGTTCCGGGAAAAGTTCGCCAACCCGTGTACCGCGGCGTCCCGAGGGTTCCTCGACGAAGTGATTCAACCTCGCGAGACACGCCGGAAGCTCATCACGGCGCTCAGAAACCTGGACAACAAGCGGGGAAAGAACCCGTCCAAGAAGCATGGAAACATCCCTCTCTGATTGGAACCATTGTTCCTGCTCCTTTTCGGTAACCCGTCGGTGGTTGCAAGCCTATATAGTTGTAGTTGAGAGTAGCTGCTCCCGTGAAGAAGGTACTCATCGCCAACCGCGGCGAGATCGCCGTGCGGATTGCCCGGGCGTGCCGGGAAATGGGACTGTCGCCTGTCGCCGTCTTCTCCGACTGCGATCGCACGGCGTTGCACGTGCGATATGCGGACGAGGCCTACCCGATCGGCCCCAGTCCGCCGCGGGAGAGCTATCTGAGGATCGATCGCATCGTCGATACCGCGCGACGCGCCGGTGCCGACGCGGTTCACCCCGGGTACGGCTTCCTCGCCGAAAACGAAGCGTTCGCGTCGGCTGTCGGTGACGCGGGGCTCACCTTCATCGGTCCGACCCCGGAAACCATCGCGCTGATGGGCAGCAAGACCGCGGCGCGTGCGGCGGCCGTTCGGGCCGGCGTGCCCGTCGTGCCCGGAACCGACAGCCTGTTCGCCGAGGGCGTGTCGGACGCCGAGATCGCTCCGCTCGCCGCGTCGATCGGCTACCCGTTGCTCGTAAAAGCTGTATCCGGCGGTGGCGGCAAGGGCATGCGGACTGTCACCGATCCGGCGGATCTGGCCGGAGCGGTCCGTGCGGCTCGATCGGAAGCCGGCACGGCGTTCGGCGACGCATCGGTGTACTTAGAGAGACGACTCACCCGGCCGCGCCATGTTGAAGTACAGCTGCTCGGCGATCACCACGGCAGGGTTGTACCGTTCGTCGAACGTGAATGCTCGATCCAACGCCGTCATCAGAAGGTTGTCGAGGAGACGCCCTCGCTCGCGGTGACGCCGGCGCTGCGGCAGGCGATCACGTCGGCGGCAGCGGCGGTGGCGCGCGCGGTCGGGTACACGAACGCCGGCACGATCGAGTTCCTGCTCGACGAGGATGGCTGCTTCTACTTCCTCGAGATGAACACGCGGCTGCAGGTCGAGCACCCAATCACCGAGATGGCCACCGGGGTCGACCTCGTCCACTGGCAGATCCGCATCGCCCGCGGCGAACGGCTCGATCTGGATCCCGAACGTCTCCTGATGCCTTACGGCCACGCCATCGAATGCCGCATCTACGCGGAAGACCCGGACAACAACTTCCTGCCGTCGCCGGGGCGGATCTTGCATGTGCGCGCGCCGTCGGGGCCGGGCATTCGCGACGACAGCGGCGTGGCTTCCGGACTCGACATCCCAATCTTTTACGATCCGCTGATCTCCAAGCTTGCCGCCTGGGCCGGGGATCGGCAGGCGGCTGTCGCGCGGATGCGCCGGGCCCTCGCTGAATGCATTGTGACGGGCATCAAGACGACCGTGCCGTTTTTTGCCTGGCTCTTCAATCAGCCCGAATTCCTTGAGGGTCGCTTTCACGCCGCCTATCTCGACGAGGTGCTGAAGGCGCGGAACGGCCGGCGGTTCGTGGAGGCTGGGGCTGATGCCGAGGATATCGCCACGATGAGCGCGGCGCTCCAGCCGGTGCTCGCGGCGGCCTCGGCCGCCGTATCTCCCGCCGGCGGGGGGGCTCTCCCTGTCCGCGAGCAGGGAGGCTGGAAGGCGCAAGCGCGGGCTGAAGGACTCAGGTGAGGTCGCAGTACGAAGTCGAGATCAACGGACGCCTCCGGCAGGTGTCAATTCGGCAGGCGGATGGCCGCTTCGCGGTGACGATCGATGGCCGCGAGTCGACGGTTGACGCCAGGTGGATCGACGCGTACACGTTGTCGCTCCTCGTTAGCAAACCCGTCGGTCAACCGAAACCGGATCAGACCGGGGGGTTGTCTGCGGGATCCGGCTTCAGCCGGACGTTCAGCCACGAGGTGACGGTCGCGCGGAATCCGGCGACCGGCCGTTTGAGCGTGGGCGTCGGAGCGGCCGCCGTGTCCGTTCTGCTCAATGGCCGGCGTCGTTGGGGCCGAAAAGAAGAAAGCGCCCATGCGGCGGGAGGGGCACCCGAACGAGTGGTAGCGCCGATGCCGGGCAAGGTCGTGCGGGTGCTGGTGAAAGCTGGCCAAGTTGTCCGGGCGCGGCAGCCGATGGTCGTGATCGAGGCCATGAAGATGGAGAACGAGCTCCGCGCCAGGCGCGACGGCACGGTTTCGGTGCTCCAGGTGAAGGACGGCCAGTCGGTGGAGGCTGGCGCGCTTCTGGCCATCATCGTGGCGGATTTAGGGTTCAAGTGAGGAACAACGTCCTGCGGTACGTCAGTCTTGCCCTCATGCTAGCGATCGCGATTCTGGCCGCGACCGTCGTCAGCACGTTAACGGTCGACATTGGCCCGTACTTTCGCGGTCTTGTCGAGTCGGAAGGCTCCAAGGCGCTCAAGCGGCCGATTCACATCGGCGCACTGAAGGTCCACGTGCTGAGCGGGCGCGTGCTGGTCGAGGACTTCTCGATTGGTGGCCTGCAACCGACCGATCGCCCATTTTTTACCGCCAAGCGCCTGTCGGTGTCGGTCGACTGGTCTACCGCGCTTAGGAGGCGACCCGAATTCACGATCACTTCGGTCGAGCTCACCGACTGGCAGATGCTCGTGGAGAAGCGCGGGGATCGACACAGCTTCCCGAAATTCACCCGCGATCGTGATCCGAACGAGCCTGAACAGCCGAGCCGGTTCAAGACGACGCTCAAGTACGTGCGAGCATGGCGGGGACGCTTCGCGTACGAGGATCATGGCGCTCCATGGAGCATCGTCGCACCGAACATCGATCTGAATATTTCGAATGTCCCGACCTATCACGGAGAGGCGACGTTCACGGGCGGCACGATCGCGATCCGCGATTACGTGCCGATGTGGGCGAACATGAAAGCACAGTTTTCCATCGACGGTAGCCGGCTGCGCGTGCAGAAGATCGAGTTCGAAACCGACGGTGCGAGAAGCGAAGCCGTCGGCGAGGTCGATTTCAGTCGCTGGCCTGAGATGAGCTACGAGGTGAATTCGCGCGTGCACTTTCAGCGGATGCGAGAGATTTTCTTCAGCAAGGAGTCGTGGGAGCTCGCCGGCGATGGCGATTTCAGGGGAACGTTCCGCCTGTTCAGGGGCGGTCACGACCTGGCCGGTGCCTTTACCAGCGACGTGGCGGGCGTGGACGCCTACCGATTCGGGTCGCTGCGCGGGTCGCTGCGTTGGACGAGATCGCTGTTCGAGGTGACCGATGCCGCGTCGGAGCTGTTCGGCGGCAACCTCGCGTTCGGCTTTTCGATCAAACCGCTCGGATCGAAGGAACGCGCAACCGCCCGGTTCGACACGACCTACACGAGCGTAGAGGTCGCCCGGGTCGCCGATTTCTATGAGTTGCCAGGCCTCCGGTTTGCCGGAAGTGCGTCGGGTGAGAACATTCTCGAGTGGCCAATCGGTCGTTTCGCGGAAAACCGCGGCAACGGCCATCTGGTCGTGACGCCGCCTCCCGGTGTCGAGCCCATGACGCCGTCAGCGTTGGCTAGGCTCCAACCGGCGGGGGTCGTCGGTGAAGAGATCGTGCCGGGATCTTCTGCCCCGCCGCCGCTCGCCGCACATCTGCCGATCGAGGGTGAGGTGACCTATCGGATCGATCCCGAGCAGGTGCAGGTCGAGGAGGGCCGCTTTGCCACCGAGCAGACCTACGTTGCGTTCGACGGATCGACGGCGTGGGGTGCCGCGTCGCGGTTCCGCTTTCGCGTCTCGAGCCGCGACTGGCAGGAAAGCGACCAGGTGCTCGCGGGCATTCTGACCGACTTCGGCGCGCCGACCCGTGCGGTGGCGTTCGGCGGCCGCGGCCAGTTCGACGGGGTGATGACCGGCCCCTTCCGGCGTCCGCGCGTCGAAGGCGTGTTCAGCGGCGACGACCTTTGGGCATGGGACACGCTCTGGGGCGGCGGCTCCGCCCAGATCGTCGTCGAGAACGGCTACATGACCATCGTCGACGGCGTGGTGCGGTTGGGCGACTCCGAGATCCGCGCGGAAGGATTGTTCTCGCTCGGCTATCCGCGCAAAGACGGTGGTGAGCAGATCGACGCCAGGTTCGGTGTGATTGGGCGCGACGTTGACGGTCTGCGCCATGCCTTCAAGATCGACGAGTACCCCGTGTCGGGCCAGCTCACCGGCGAATTCCACCTGACCGGCGAGTACGAGAGACCGATCGGGTTTGGCGCCATGACGATCGAGAACGGCACCGCGTATGGGGAGTCGTTTCAGAGGGGCGCCGCGTCACTCAGGTTCGACGGCGACGGCATGCGGTTCGACGCCGTCAACATCGTCGTTGAAGACGCGGGCGTGCTCACGGGCGCGGCCTTCCTCGGGTGGAACGGCACGTACTCGTTCAACGCGGACGGACGCCGGATTCAGGTGGAGCGGATCGCCGCCTTCAGCCATCCGCAGATTCAGCCGTCGGGCGTGATCGAGTTCTCGGCCGGCGGGAGCGGGACGTTCGACGTCCCGCGCTATGAAGTGAAGTTCCGTATCAACGATCTGTTCGCGGCGAGGGAAGTGGTTGGCCAGGTCAACGGTACGCTTGTGCGTCGGGGGCAGGAGCTGAGCGGAGAGGTGGACGTGGCGTCTCCGCGTCTGGCGGTGACTGGCACGGGCCGCATCGTGCTGACACGGCAAGCGGACGCCGAGCTGACGTTCCGGTTCCACGAAACCTCGCTTGATCCGTATGTGCGGCTTTTCGTCCCGAAACTGTCGCCGTACAGCACCGCCGTCGCCAGCGGATCGATGCGTGTTATTGGCGAGCTGGCAGACGTCGATCGCCTTCTCGTCGAGGTCGTGGTGGACCGCGTCGACATGCGGCTGTTCGATTACGAGTTGAGGAACGCCGCCCCGATCAGACTGGCGCTCGATCAACACGTCGTGCGCATCGAGGATCTGCAGCTGGTCGGCGAAGACACGCGACTGAGGGTCGGTGGCAGGATCGGGTTGCACGATCAGCGGATCGAGCTCCAGGTGATTGGCGATGCGAACCTCGGTATCCTCCAGGGGTTTTTCCGCAACGTTCGAGGATCGGGCCGCGCCGAGCTGATGGCTGCGGTGGACGGGCCGCTGCATGAGCCGGAGTTCTCCGGCAGCGCGACGATCACCAACGGACGTATCCGGCATTTCTCGCTGCCGAACTCGCTCGACGCGATCAACGGCGTCGTCCGTTTCGACTCGCGTAGCGTGCGGCTCGACGATTTGACGGCCACAATGGGCGGCGGGCGTGTGGAGTTTGGCGGCCGGATCGGGTTCGATGGGTACCTGCCGGGCGAGCTCAACGTCATCGTCCGGGTTGAGAACACGCAGCTTCGAATTCCCGAGGGCGTCCGTTCGACCGTCGATGCCGACTTGTCGCTGAGGGGCCACTTCACCACGCCGATTGTCGGCGGCAAGGTGACCGTGAGGAAGGCCACGTGGAGCCGACGCTTCGATCCCACTGGCGGGCTGTTCGATTTTGGCGCCGACGCGGCTTCGGTGCTTGCCGAAGCGCAAGACGCGGTTGGAGGAACGGCCGTGCCGATTCGGCTCGATCTCGAAGTGCTGGTCCCCTCCACGCTGCGTATCGAGAACAACCTGGCGCGCTTGGTCGCGAGCGCGGATCTGCAGGTGCGCGGCACGTCCGAGCGTCCGCTACTGCTGGGCCGCGTGGAGGTCGATCGCGGCGAAATCCTCTTCGAGGGGCGGCGGTACCTGGTGACGCGCGGCGCCATCGAATTCAACAACCCGTTGCGCATCGAGCCGTTTTTCGATGTCGAGGCGGAAACGCGCGTGCGCGTGCCGGGGCAGACCTATCGGGTGATCGTCAGCCTTGCGGGCACCACCGAAAGGTTACTGCCGCAGTTCAGCTCGGATCCGCCGCTACCGGGGGCCGACGTCGTCGCGCTGCTCTTCAGCGAGGTCCGGCGCCAGGGTGACGTGGAGCTGCGCGCGAGGCAGAATCCGAACGAACGTCAGACCGACATCCTTACCACACGCGCGACGCAGCTTCTGACGAACCCCGTGTCGTCTGAAGTGGGGCGCGTCGTGGAGCAGACCTTCGGCGTCGATACGTTTCAGCTCACGCCGTCGCTCTTCGATCCCTACAGCACGTCAACGACGGCGTCGCGCATCAACCCGTCGGCGCGTGTCACCATAGGCAAGCGCATCTCGGACCGTGTTTACCTGACGTTCTCACGCAGCATGGGCTCGTCCATCTCCGATCAGATCCTGCTGCTCGAGTACGACGAAAGCGATCGCCTGTCGTGGATCCTATCGCGCAACGAGGATCAGAGCTACTCGATCGAGTTTCGCGTGAGGCACATATTCTGATGCGCCGGTGGGTCCGCGGCCCCACAAGGGCCGCGCTGCGCCGTGTCTTGCCTCTGCTCGTCGCTTTGCTCGGGCTGCTCGTGGCGACGGCTGGCGCAGATGTCGGCGACTATCTTGGCAAGCCCATCGCGTCGGTGCGGCTGGTCAGCGAAGGGCGCAGCACCACCGATCCGCGTCTGCTCGACATCGTCGAGACCCGGGTCGGCAGCCCGTTGTCCATGATGGCCGTTCGCGAGACGGTCGCTCACCTATTCAGCCTTGGCCGCTTCGATGACGTCCGCGTGCACGCCAACGACACGCCGGCGGGTGTCGAGTTGTTGTACGAACTGTCGCCCATTCATCCGGTCTTCAAGATCGAGTTCTCCGGTAAGACCGATGGCTCTGGGATCGATCTAGGACGGCTGCGGCGCGCCGTTTCGGACCGGTTCGGGGCGACACCGGCGATCAGGCGGATGTCCGACCTAGCGCGGCTCGTCGAGGCCGAGCTTGCCTTGCGAGGGTATCGACGCGCGCGCGTCACGCCGCACATCGAGCTGGAACATGCGCCAGACCGCGCGACGATCGTGCTCGCGATTGAACCGGGCACGCGCTCGCGCATTGGCGCGATTGAGGTGGTGGGATCGGTCGGCGTCCCGGCGAGTGAACTCCTCGATCGGCTGGCGATCGTCACCGGAGCGCCTTACGAAATCGAGGCGCTGAACGCGCGGATCGAGACCTATCTCGCCGACTGGCGTCGGCGCGGGCACTACGAAGCCAGATTGACAGCGACACCGCTCCTGGCGGATGAGGGTCGGCGGGTCGACCTGACTCTCGCGGTGGAGCCAGGGCCTCGGGTGCGAATCGTATTCACAGGCGATTTACTGCCCGCCGACGCGCGCGAGGACCTAGTTCCGATTGCGCGGGAAGGGTCGACCGATGAAGACCTGCTCGAAGATTCGAGCATTCGCATCGAGGAGTATCTACGGGCGCAGGGCTACCGCGACGCGGCGGCGCCGCACGCCCGCGAAGAGTCGGACGGCGAGTTGATGGTGACCTTCGCCGTCAAGAAGGGTCCGCAGTACCGGATCGCCGAAGTCGAGATAGGTGGCAACGGGTCGCTTCCGCGGTCCGAGATCGATCCGGGGCTACGGCTGCGGCCGGGGCAGCCGTTTGTCGGGGCCCGTCTTGACGCGGGCGTTGCGGCCATCCAGGATCTGTATCGCCGTCGTGGATTTGCTGCGGTCAGAGTGCGCTCGTCGGTCGATCCGCTGCCTGCGACGGCCGCGTCGTCGCAGGTGGCGGTGATCATCCGGATCGTCATCATTGAGAACGTTCAGACGATTGTCGGCTCGCTCCGCCTCGTGGGGAATAGATCGGTACCGGAGGCCAGCCTGCTCGAAGGCCTCGGTCTTCGCGCCGGCAGCGAGTTCGTCGGGTTGCAGATGGCGGCCGATCGCGATGCCATCCAGCTCAAGTACGGGAACCTGGGCTACCTGAACGCAATCGTCGAAGTCAGTCCGGGACTGAGCGCGGACAGCGCGCGCGCAGACATCGTGTTCACGGTGCAGGAAGGGCCGCGCATGTTCGTCGATCACGTGCTCATCGTCGGCAACGTGCGAACTGGAACGGAGACCATCGAGCGGGAACTGCAGATTAAGGCGGGCGATCCACTCGGGCTCGCGGCACTCACCGAAAGCCAGCGCCGGATCACGGCGCTCGGCCTGTTTCGGCGCACACGGATCACGCAGCTTGCGCACGGTAACGAAGCGTTGCGGGACGTTGTGATCACGGTCGAAGATGTTCCTCCGACGACGGTCGGGTACGGCGGCGGTTTCGAGGCAAGCCAGCGGATTCGTCGCGGAGAGGAACCGGGTGGCCTGGCGTCGGAACAGCTGGAGTTCGCGCCGCGCGCGTTCTTCGAGATCACGCGGCGCAACCTGTTTGGAAAGAACCGCACCGTCAATCTCTTCACGCGGGTCAGTCTGCGGTCCAAGAATGTGCCAACTTTTCCGACCGACGGGCCGCCGCGAGGCGTCAGCAACTCCGGGTACGGCTTCAGCGAGTATCGGGTTCTGGGAACGTTTCGAGAGCCGCAGGTATTCGGCATCGCAGCTACTGCGTTCCTCACCGCGACGATCGAACAGCAGATCCGGTCGAGCTTCAACTTTGCGCGCCGTGCGTTTGACGCTGCGCTCAACCGCCGCATCAGCCGCGCAGCAAGCGTGAGCGGCAGCTATCAGGTTCAGAGCACAAGGCTTTTCGACGAGCGCGTTCGCCCGTCGGACAGACCGCTCATCGACCGCTTGTTCCCGCAAGTGCTGCTGGCCTCGTTCTCCGCCTCGGGTGTTCACGATACGCGCGACGATCAACTGGATCCCTCCGCCGGGCAATATTTCAGCGTAATCGGCCAGCTTGCTGCCCGGCCTATCGGCTCGGAAGTCGGCTTCGTGAAGTCGTACCTCACGGCTCAACTATTCCGGACGCTGTCCAGATCCAACGGGATCGTCGTCGCGGGGAGCGCACGGATCGGCATGGCAACCGGATTTTCCCGCGACGTGGTTCGCGGAGGCGATCAGGGGGAGTCGATGCTCGATCCCAGCGGGCAGCCGATCGTCGATGTGGTCAAGGATCTTCCGGGGAGCGAACGCTTCTTCGCCGGTGGCGACACGACAGTACGCGGATTCGCCCTCGACCAGCTCGGCACGCCCGACACGATCGACAAGGACGGCATCCCGATCGGCGGGAGTGCCCTGGTGATTTTCAACGTCGAGCTGCGCGTGCCGGTCGGCGGCGGCGTCGGTGTGGTCGGGTTCTTCGACTCGGGCAACGTGTTCGAGCGGACGACCGACATCGATCTCGGTCAGTTGCGCAGCGCCGTCGGCCTCGGGCTGCGCTACCGGTCGCCGGTTGGACCGATTCGCCTCGACATCGGGTTCAAGGTGAACCGCCGCGACCTCGTGCCCGGAAGGCCCGAGAAGTCGGCCGTCTGGCACATCAGCCTGGGCCAGGCGTTCTAGGCGATCATGAAATCGCGGACGGCAGATTGCCGACTGCAGATAGGGGGCGCGGTCGTTCTGCTTGCTGCGGCGGTGCTTGCCGGCGTGGCGCGCGTCGCGACGCGCGCCGAGGTGATCGATCGCATGCTCGCGGTCGTGGCAGGCCATCTCGTCATGCTGAGCGACGTGACCGCTGCGCGCGATCTCGGGCTGGTGCAGGTCGGATCTGCGCCTGATCCGACGCGTGAGGCGTTATTGCGCCTCATCGACCGCTCGCTCATTCTGGCCGAGGTCGAGCGGTACGCGCCGCCCGAGCCTGACGCGGACGCCGTCGATCGCGAGCTCGAAGCCGTCCGCGCGCGGTTGCCGTCGGCCCAGGCCTTCACCGACGCCCTGGCGCGTGCCGGCATCGACGAACGGCATCTGCGCGAAACGCTGCGCCAGGATCTCCGGATCCGTAGCTACTTGAATCAGCGCTTCGCCGCGGCACCGCCCACCGAAGAAGAGCTCAGGCGCTACTATCGCGAGCACCCACAGGCGTTCACGCGCAACGGCTTGCTCGCCCCATTCGACCAGGTGCGCCAAGACGTGATTCAGGCGGCCACGGCTGATCGCCGCCTCGCCGTCGTGGATAGATGGGTCGCCGGACTGAGGCGCCGGGCCGACATCGTCGACCTGTACGTGCCCTTGAAGCAAGCCGGGAGCCCGGCATCTCCGGCTACCGCCCGCTGATGAGAAACAGACCGAGCTGCAGCAGGTTGAAGACGGAGTGACTCACGAGGGGAGCGACGACCGATCCGCGCCGCAAATAGACGATCGCCCAGAACACGCCGAGCAGACCAGTCGCGATGGCCACATCGGCCCCTTGAATGAAGTGCCCGGCGCCGAATCCAACACTCGCGACAACGACTCCGACGGCCCGACCACCCAGCGACTTCTCGAACCGCCGGAGCAAGAAGGCCCGCTGGATCTCCTCGCGGACGGCGCCCCCGACGACCAGAACCAGGGCGAGCAACACGGCGTCGCCTGGCCTGCGGACGAGATCCTGCAGCGGATTGCGCTCGACCGTGTGCAGCCAGGGAGCCAGCAGCCGAATTGTCGTCATCGCTGCGAAGGTCATCGCCAGCGCGAGGAACGACAAGGCGAGTCCACTTCTGACTTCGTGCGCGAGCGCCCGGGAACCCAAGAACATGCGACGCGGAGACTCGCCGTGGGCGGCGAGAAACATCACGATCAGGCCGATGAGGAGCACCGCGTCGACGAGCGAAAGCGTCACGACGTACCCGAGGCTCAGCACCCCGTCGGATCTGGACTGGCGATAACCCAAAGCGTTGAAGGTCGCCGCCAGCGCGAGCTGGGTCGGCAGGTCCGAGCAGATGATCACCTCGAGCAACGCGACCGCGCGATCGGTGAGAGTCGGTCGACTAGTCATGAAACGGTAGATTTTGGACGGCGAATTGATACTCCATTGTCCAGCAAATCTCCAGCAAACTTGGCGCTTCCGCTCTTGAGAATTCTCTCAACATCTTGCATCTGCCCTAATAGAAACGCACAATATATAGTGTTCACATGCTTGACAAACCGCTAGGCATGGCTCATATTGATCTGCCGTAGCACTCACAGGGGGCGTGCCCGCGAGAACCTCCCAGCTCTTGCAGCCCGCTTAAGGGTTTTACCGGCCGAGTGCATCTTCTAAGAGTCAACGGTCCCGGGCCGGCGGGGTATGACACGACGGTTGTGTTGTTGCTGCCCTGGGGCATGCGTGCGGTCAACCAAGGTCGGGGGAACGCTCTCCGGCGCCCGCTCTGCGGGAAGGGTCGAGAGCGAATGGAGTGGCGGACATGAAGGAAGGCGCTGCCTACCAAGCTGGAACTACCAGCCAGCAGTCGGTCGAAAGCGCGGGGAGCGCAGGCTCTGTGGACGTCGAGACGCTTTGCCCCTCGAAGAGCCCCTTGGCCGCTCCAGGCCTCACGTTCCCGCGCTTGTTCACAGAGCCGGGAGTCGATCCGTTCGACGAGATCGAATGGGAGCTCCGTACAGCCGTGATCGGCAACGAGCGTGGCGAGGTCGTCTTCGAGCAGCGCGACGTCGAGATTCCAAAGTTCTGGTCGCAGCAAGCGGCCAACATCGTCGTGTCGAAGTATTTCCGAGGACAGCTAGGCACGCCGGAGCGCGAGCACAGCGTGAAGCAGCTCATTGGCCGGGTTGTGAACGCTATCACCGGCTGGGCGCGTTCGAGCAAGTACTTTGCGACCGACGAGGATGTTCAGGCGTTCGGCGACGATCTGAAGCACATCCTGGTCTATCAAAAGGCCTCCTTCAACAGCCCGGTGTGGTTCAACTGCGGTTTCGAAACGGCGCCGCAGTGCTCGGCCTGCTTCATCAACTCGGTGCAGGACACGATGGATTCGATCCTGACGCTCGCCCGCACCGAGGGCATGTTGTTCAAGTTCGGTTCGGGCACTGGCACGAACCTCTCGCCGATCAGGTCATCGAGGGAACTGCTGGCTGGCGGCGGAACCGCGTCGGGTCCCGTGTCGTTCATGAAGGGCTACGACGCGTTCGCGGGCGTGATCAAGTCGGGCGGCAAGACACGCCGCGCGGCGAAGATGGTCATCCTCGACACCGATCACCCCGACATCGTCGAGTTCATCAACTGCAAGGTCGAGGAAGAGAAGAAGGCATGGGCGCTCATCGACGCCGGCTATGATGGATCGTTCACGGGCCCGGCCTACTCGTCGGTATTCTTCCAGAATTCGAACAACAGCGTACGCGTGACCGACGACTTCATGCGGGCGGTGCTGGACGACAGCACATGGGAAACGCACGCCGTGAGGACAGGCGAGGTGGTGGACACCTACAAGGCACGCGATCTGATTCAGCTCATCGCCGAAGGGACGCACATCTGCGGCGACCCCGGCATGCAGTTCGACTCGACGATCAATGAGTGGCACACGTGCCCGAACACGGATCGCATCTACGCAAGCAACCCGTGCTCCGAGTACATGTTCCTGAACGACTCGGCGTGCAACTTGGCGTCGATCAACCTGATGAAGTTCGTCAAGAGCGGTGGCGAGAGAGATCTCAATCACAAGGAGTTCGGCGTCGCGTCGTACAAGGCCGCGATCCGCACGCTCATGACCGCCCAGGAAATCATCGTCGACAACGCGAGCTATCCGAAGCCGGCGATCGAGAAAAACAGCCACGCCTACCGTCCGCTCGGCCTCGGGTACGCCAATCTCGGGGCGCTGCTCATGTCGCGCGGCCTGCCGTACGACAGCGACGGCGGCCGCGACTACGCGGCGACGCTCACGGCGCTCACGACGGGCGAGGCCTACGCACAGTCGGCGCGGATCGCGCGCGACTGCGGCGGCCCGTTCTCGGGCTACGAGAAGAATCGCGAGCCGTTCCTGCGCGTGATGCGTAAGCACCGCGACGCCCTGCGCGACGTCAACGTGCGCAACGTCCCCTCCGATTTGTTTGGCGCGGCAAAGGCCTGCTGGGACGATGCCGTGGAGCTTGGCGAGCAGTTCGGGTACCGGAACGCCCAGGCGACCGTGCTCGCGCCGACCGGCACCATTGGGTTCATGATGGACTGCGACACAACTGGCGTCGAACCGGACATCGCGCTGGTCAAGTACAAGAAGCTCGTCGGCGGAGGGCTGATGAAAATCGTCAATCAGACGGTGCCGATGGCGCTCAAGCGACTGGGGTACGCCCAGCCGCACGTCGATGTGATCGTGGACTACATCGATCAGCATGAAACGATCGAGGGCGCGCCAGGTCTCAAGGAGTCGCACCTGGCGGTGTTCGACTGCGCCTTCAAGGCGGCGAAGGGCAGCCGGTCGATCCACTACATGGGCCACATCAAGATGATGGGCTCGACGCAGCCGTTCATCTCTGGCGCGATCAGTAAGACGGTCAACGTGCCGAAGGAGGCGACCGTCGAAGAGATCATGCAGGCCTACATCCAGTCGTGGAAGCTGGGCGCCAAGGCGATCTCGATCTACCGCGACGGCAGCAAGCGCACACAGCCGCTCAACACCTCGAAGGAGAAGATGGTGGCCGAGATCGCCCAGCAGACCGCCGGCGAGCTTGTCACGCGTCCCGTGCGCCGGCGACTGCCCGACGAGCGGCAGGCCATCACGCACAAGTTCGATATCGCGGGCCACGAGGGCTACGTCACGGTCGGGTTGTTCGAGGACGGGCAGCCGGGCGAGATCTTTCTGGTGATGGCGAAGGAAGGCTCGACGATCTCTGGCTTTGCCGACGCCTTCGCGCAAGCGATCTCCTACGCGCTTCAGTACGGCGTACCGCTCCAGGCGCTTGTGGACAAGTTCAGCTACGTTCGCTTCGAGCCGTCCGGCGTGACGCGCAATCCCGAGATCCGCTTCGCGAAGTCGATTGTCGATTACATCTTCCGCTGGCTGGCCACGAAGTTCCTCTCGTCCGAGGCGCAGTTCCATGCCGGTGTAAACCGACGCGAGGTGGAGGAGGCGAACGTCCGCGGCGAGCTTGCCTCGACCTCGGCGGCGCCGCCGCCCTCGTCCAAGGCGAGTGGCGCAACGCTGTTCTCGACGATTCAGAATCAGGAGGACGCGCCGCCATGCTCCGTGTGCGGCGCGATCATGATCCGCTCCGGCGCGTGCTACAAGTGCGTGAACTGTGGCAATACCTCTGGGTGCGCCTGATCACGACGATCGCCGCAGAAGACGCCCCACTGGAACCAGCGTGGTCCGGCTGAAGCCGTACACTACCGAAAGGGCATCGTGTCGCCGCCTACCGAGCGGCGGACGCGAGGGCTCGGTGCCGACGGCCGGCGAGGCGGGCGGGAACAACAGCACTAGCCGTCGGCTGGTCGCGAGTCGCAAGCCGGACGTGGAAGGGCGGATCCTTGCAGGTGCGCCCTTTCTTGTGGGCCGGTGCGTTCGCCACAGATGCCTGAAATTGGACGCCTGCGCTACGTTGAAGCGCTGCCGAAAGGCAACCAGCGGTTGAGAGGAACGCTGGTTCTGATTCATGCCTTTCCGCTGAACGCTCGCATGTGGGAGCCCCAGTTCGCGCTCGCCGCCAACGGCTGGCGCATTGTTGCGCCGCATCTTCGCGGGATGGACGGTGGGAACGCCGATTCCCCCACAGCCTTCATCGACGATTACGCCGGCGACGTTGTCGATCTGCTCGACGGCCTCCGTATCGAAGATGCAGTGATCGGCGGCCTGTCGATGGGCGGCTACGTGACATTCGCCCTACTTCGCCGTGCGAAGCGGTATTTCCGGGGGATGGTGCTGGCCGATACGCGGCCGCAAGCCGACCCGCAAGAGGCGGTTGACGGACGGAGGCGTCTGCTCGCTGTTGTCCACGAAAAGGGGGCCTCGGCGATCGCCGACGAGATGGTCCCGAAGCTGCTTGGCGAGGATACTCGACGCGACTGTCCAGCGGTCGTGGACCGCGTCCGGGACCTGATTCTCGCGAGTTCGGCGGAGGCCATCGCGGGGGCCATCATCGCGCTCATGACGCGGCCCGATTCGATGCCGGCCCTCTCGTCGATTCACTGCCCGGTGCTCATCCTCGTGGGTGAGCAGGACACGCTGACGCCGCCGGCGGTCAGCCAGGATCTGCAGCGAGCGATTGCGGGTTCCGAGCTCGTGGTCATCCCCCGTGCGGGCCACTTATCGAGCCTCGAGCAACCTGCGGCGTTCAACGCCGCTCTCGCGCGATTCCTCGAGCATCGGGTATAGTCGGCATCGCAAATTTCAGGCTGGCTTTGCATGAGATTGCATATCTGGAAGTGCCAATTGCTAGGTGGCATCATCGCGCTCGCGATGACGCTCGGGCTCGCGGGAGGTTCGCTCCTGGCCGAGGACGCTGCGAGAGTTCGGCTGCTCGACGATACGCTCGATCTCTACGTCCGCGACGGGCTCGTCTATTACCGAGCGCTCAAGAGCGATCGCTCGCGTCTGGATCGGTTTGTGAGCTGGCTTGCGACCGAGGCAGTCGGATCGGGCTCACGCGACGAGCAGATCGCGTTCTGGATTAACGCGTACAACGCCCTCGTCCTGAAGACGGTCATCGATCATTATCCGATCGTGCAGCACTCAAAGGATTACCCGGCGCGCAGCATCAGGCAAATTCCTGGCGCATTCGAACGCTTAACCCATCGAGTGGGCGCAGGAAGCGTCACGCTCGACCAGATCGAGCAGATGATTCTTGGGGAGTTTCGCGATCCCCGGGTCTATCTGGCACTCGGGCGCGGAGCGGTCGGAAGCGGAAGGCTGCGCAGCGAAGCGTTTACGACGGCCGCGCTTGAGCGCCAGCTCAATGGAGTGGCTAGCGAATGTGTCGCCCGGTGGCAGTGTGTCCAGATCGACCGTGTGAACGACAAGGTCGTGATCAGCTCGATTTTCTCGTGGCGCAAGAAGGAGTTCGACAGCGCGTACGCCGACGAGGCGGAGCCCGTCTTTAGCAACCGGAGTTCCATCGAACGAGCGGCGTTAGCTTTCGTCGGTCCCAGCCTGCTTAGAGCCGAGCGTGAGTTCCTCGCGAAAAACGGGTTCAAGGTCGAATACTTGCGGTTCGACTGGAGCCTGAATGACCTCACGGGACGCGGAGGACGGTGAGATTCAAGGATTTCAAATCCTGAAGTCTCAAGCTTATGGATCTCGACCTCACCGACAGAATTGCGATCGTCACCGGCTCCAGCCGCGGGTTGGGGCTGGCGACGGCGGCGGCGCTCGTTCAGGAAGGCTGTCTGGTTACGATTTGCGCCCGCGGCGAGGCGCGGCTCGCCGAGGCGGCTGCCGAACTCTCTCGGACGGCCCACGTTGTTTCCAAGGGCGCTCCTAGACGGGTCCTGACCGTGGCCGCCGATCTCGCGTCGGCCGAGGGCATTGAACGGGTCGTGTCGAAGACCATCGACCAGTTCGGCGGTCTCGACATCCTGGTCAACAACGTGGGACTCGCGCGAGGAACCACGATCACAGACACTGCGGACGAAGAGTGGCGCGAAGCGTTCGACCAGACGCTGTTTCCCGCGATTCGGGCTTCGAGGCTCGCGGTCCCGCATATGCGGAGGCGCGGCGGGGGCGCCCTCATCATGATCGCGTCGATCTTCGGTCGTGAGTCGGGCGGCCGGATGACGTACAACGCGGTGAAGGCGGCCGAAATCAGCCTCGCCAAGTCGCTCGCCAGACAACTGGCGCGTGACAACATCCGCGTCAACAGCGTAGCGCCCGGCTCGATCCTCTTCCCCGGGGGATCGTGGTACCGCCGTCAGCAGGAAGATCCGGCTGGCATCGCGGAGTTCGTCGAGCGAGAACTTCCCTTCGGGCGATTCGGTCGCCCAGAAGAAGTCGCGGCGGTCGTCGCGTTCCTCGCGTCGCCGCGCGCCAGCTGGATCAGCGGGGCCAGTGTGCCCGTTGACGGTTGTCAGTCACGCTCCCTGATCTGATTTGGGGTCGGCCTTCGTCGGTTGCGCGGACTCTGGTTTGGGAGCGGCCGCCTGGTAGCGGGGAACTGGCGACCTGACGGGGAACCGTGTGACGGTTGATCCGGACGCGAACGGCGAATCCTTCCGGGTTCTCGTGTTCGCCGGTGTCGGGCTCACCGGCCGGATCGGAGTGGAGAAAAATCCCTCGACGCCGCATGTGCGGCTCGCCTACATCCATCCTCAGCCCTCCTCTAGTAACATATCGCTACAATTGACAGAGTAACAGTCGTGTGCCGTCCCGTAAAGAAACAAATAGACGCCGCGCGCGAAAGAGGATCGTCAGCGCGTCGAGCGGCCCGCGCCGAAGGTGACGAAGACGAAAGAGATCAGAACCGCCGGCAGAGATGAACGCGATGCCCAGGAGCGCCGAGTGCGAGATCGCAATGTCGCGCATCCGATCGCGCGGACACACGCGTGCGATCGACTAGAGAAACAGTTTCTCGTCGGCCATCGCGAAGAAGATGCGAGAGACCAGCCAGCATGACGCTGTTCAGCACGCCGAACGCGGAAATGGACCGAAGATCGAGACGGAGCATCATGTGGGATTCGCCTCTTGATCGCCCACCTGATGGCTGCTAGGCTGCCTCAGCCATGGCGGACATCGCTTTGTCGGGAAACGGAATACTGACAACACGTTCCGGGCGCGACAGTGCGCTGGAGGCCGCCCTCGAGTGCCTGGCACCCGGGCGGCTGCCCGAAGGACCCGACACCCCCGGGGAAACCTTCATGTCACCGCGGTGCGCCGGCTCGCGGCGGTCGCCGCGGAGCACGCGCCGTTTCCGCCCTCGCTCGATCGCCGGCTGCGCGCGGCGCTCGAATCGCGCGGCATCCTGGAGCTTTACACGCACCAGACGGAAGCCATCGAGCACGCTTTGGGGGGGGGGCAATATCGTCGTCACCACGCCGACCGCTTGAGGCAAGACGCTCTGCTACAACGCACCGATTCTCAATTCGATCCTTCAGGATCGATCGAGCGGTGCCCTCTATCTGTTTCCGACCAAAGCGCTCGCACAGGATCAACTGGCCGAGTTGCAGCTGATGTGTGAAACGCTTTCGGCACACGCAAGTGAGGAGATCGGCATCTTCACCTACGACGGCGACACGCCGTAGGATGCCAGGCGGACCATGCGCGCACGCGCGCATCTCGTTCTCAGCAATCCCGACATGCTGCACTCGGGCATTCTTCCCCACCATCCGAGGTGGGCGAAGCTGTTCGAGAACCTCCGCTATGTCGTGATCGACGAGCTGCACGCCTACCGCGGCGTCTTCGGGAGCCACCTCTGTAATATGTTGCGGCCGCTGCGTCGGATTTGCCGTCATTACGGGTCCGATCCTCGGTTGCTGTGCTCGTCTGCAACGATTGCGAACCCGCGCGAGCTGGCGGAGCGCCTCGGCGAGCGGCCGTTCGAGCTCGGCGACAAGAGCGGTGCCCCGCGTGGCGAGAAGTTGTTTCTGTTCGTGAGCCAGCCGATTGTGAACCACCAACTCGGGATCCGCCGCTCGTATCTGAGCGAGACGCGGCGGATCACCTGTGAATGCCTGAAGCGGAACCTTCAGTTCATCGTCTTTGACCAGAGCCGTCTCTCGACCGAGATTCTGACGACGTACCTGAAGGACGACTTCGAGGGGACCCGCGGCAGTGCCGAGCGCATCCGAGGCTATCGAGGCGGATACGCGCCGATGCGGCGGCTGGAGATCGAGAAAGGTCTGCGCGACGGCCTCGTGCGCGCGGTCGTGTCGACCAAGGCGCTAGCAGTCCGTCGTGAAAGTCCGTCTGCATTCGACGAGCGCTGCATCCTCGTGGCCTGCGTTGCTCCTCCATCAACTACAGGCGGTATTCTCGGTCGTCGCGCCTTGCCCGCGAGGCGCCTCGCTCGTCTCGGTGCAGCGCCCGACTTTCACCACGGACTGCTAGAGCTGGGCATCGACATCGGCGCGCTGGACGTGTGCGTGATGGCCGGATATCAGGGGACGATCGCCGCCACCTGGCAGCGCGCGGGACGCGCCGGACGACGAGCGAGCCGATCGGCGGCGGTCATGGTCGCCAGCAGGGAACCGCTCGATCAGTTCATCGTGCGCAACCCGTCGTACTTCTTCGATGCGTCACCCGAGCGCGCGCTGATCGATCCGGACAACCTCCACATCCTCGTCGATCACATCAAGTGCGCGGCGTTCGAGCTGCCGCTTGGCTGGCGCGAGCAGTTCGGTCGTCACGATTCTCAAGACATTCTCTCGGTCCTCGCGGAACAGGGGTTCGTGCACCTGAGCAGGGGCGCGGCGTCTCCAGAGATTGACGATGATGGAGTAGAGGATGGCCAGTGGACCCGGACCAGCGAGTCGTATCCGGGCGACGCCGTGAGCCTGCGCTCGGTGTTCGTCTGACAATGTTGTCGTCGTGGACACGACGCGTGAGCCTTGAGTCATCGGCGAAACAGATTTTACGAGCTGGCCGTCCACGCTTCATCCCAAAGCGATCTACATCGTCGAAGGCGCGCCGTACCAGGGGAGAAGCTGGATTTCGACGGACGGAAAGCATTCGTGAGAGAAATAGACTGCGACTACTACACGGACGCGATCACGTACACACGCGTGACAATTCTCTATACCTTCGAAGGCGCGCGACGTTCCCACTGAGAAGTGCAGGTGGTGTCTCGCGTCGTCGGCTTCAAGAAAATCAAGTTCTACACGAACGAGAACGTCGGGTCAGGTGAGCTCGACCTGCCCGAGCAGCAGATGTACACGACGTCGTACTGGCTGACCATTCCCGCGCACCTTATGGCGATGCTGCCGTACGCTGCCGATGATCGTCGCGACGGTGTGGTCGCTCTCGCGTGTGCGATCCGGCAGGTCGCCCAGCTTCTGCTGATGTGCGATCGACACGACATCTGGATCTCGATTGACACGGGCGAGCAGGTCGATCCCTCGAGGACGCGCGGTTCCATGCCGGCGCTTGCCTGGAACAAGAGCCGGCGGCTGTTCATCTACGATAACTATCCGGGCGGCATTGGATTCAGCCAGCCGCTGTACAGCATGCATCTGGAACTGATCAAGGCCACGGGTCGCCTGATCGCGGAATGCGGCTGTGAGAACGGATGTCCAGGCTGCGTCGGCCTTGTCGGCAACACGGGGCCGCTGGCGAAGGCGGCAGCGCTTCGGATTCTTGAGCTCTTGCTCTCGGAACCCTCCACCGCGGACGGCGCAAAGGACCCGGACTAGCATGGATTCGTTGAAGCTCGCCGATCAGCTGCGCGGAAGGCTGAAGCTTTCCGCCGTTTCTCCAGAGGGATGCGGCATGGGGCGGATCTCGTCGGACGATCCTGCGGCCTCGATCGGGCACGTGCTCGGTGGCGAGTGGCGGTACGAAGGCGACGCACCCTGCTTCGTGGTCGAGCGGCGCGTACGAGCCGACTCATCGCACGGCCGGGTCAAGGTCGGCGATATGGCCGCCCATGTTGGTGGCAACCGTAAAGTTCCCATTTGTGGCAACCGAAAACCGCACACCTTGGTGGTTGGCGGGGGCTGCCCTGCGTTCCACGATGTTGACGACGTCAACAACGAGGGAGCGGGGCACCGATGCATGGATGGGAGACGAGGATGTTGCTGAAGTACTACCTGGAACGGGGCGTCTCGAAGGCGGAGTTGTCGAGACGCTTCGGGGTGAGTCGCCGGACGATCCACGAGTGGGTCGAGACGGGTCAGTTGGACCGGGACCTGTCGTCAGGTGGCTCGCGCTACGCGCCGCGACCACCGGCGCCCCACAAGCTGGATCCCTACACGGGGATCATCGATGCACGTCTCGAGGAGTATCCCGGGCTGTCGGCGCAGCGGCTGTTTGACGAGGTCCGCGGCGGGCTACCCCGGTGGCTACAGCCGGGTGCGGGACTACGTCCGCGCGGTGCGTCCACGGGAGCCGACCGAGTCGGTGGTTCGGTTCGAGACGCCGGCGGGGCGTCAGGGCCAGGTGGACTTCGCGACCTTCACCCTGCCCTGGGGCCGCCGGCACGCCCTGGTGGTGGTGCTGAGCCACTCCCGGCTGCTGTGGTTGTGTTTCTACCGCCGGCAGACGATGGCCGTGTTGACCGACGGGCTGGAGCGCGCGTTCGCGCGGTTCGGCGGTGTCCCGAAGGAGCTCTTGTTTGACCAGATGCGCGCGGTCGTGCTGTCGGACCAGCGCGTGGGCGGCGGCGAGCTGGTGTTGAACGCGGAGTTTCTGCGCTTTGCCGCGCACTGGGGATTCCACCCGCGCGCGTGCCGGCCGTATCGGGCGCAGACGAAGGGCAAGGTGGAGCGGCCAATCCGCTACATCCGTGACAGCTTCTTCTACGGGCGTGCGTTCGCGAACGACGAGGATCTCAACGAGCAGGCGTCGCGCTGGCTGGAGGGCACGGCCAACGTGCGTCGGCACGGTACGACGGGCGAGCGCCCAGTGGATCGCTTCGAGCGGGACGAGCGTGCGGTGCTGCGTCCCTTGGCACGCCGTCCCTACCAGCGTCTCGGCGTCCACCGCGGTGCCGAGCCGGCCCACCGGCGCGTGCCCGACACCATCGCGGTGGAGCGCCGCTCGTTGCGGGTCTACGCGGAGACGGCGGGATGACGGCGACCGCGAGTGACCGGCGCGACCGGCTGCGGGCGATGCTGGCGGACTTGAAGATGCCCGGCGCCCTGGAAGCCGTCGACGGCGTGCTGGCGCAGGTCGACAGCGGGGCGGTGACGGCGGGCGAAGCGATCGAGCTGGTGCTCAACGCCCAGATCGCGCTGCGCAACAACCGTCGCCTGCAGGCCGCCATGCGCTCCTCGCGCCTGCCGGCCGTCAAGACGCTGGCGCAGTTTGACTTTACCTTCCAGCCGAGCCTCAAGCGCGAGCAGATCGAGAGCCTGCACGAGCTGGGATTCCTCGACCGCGCCGAGAACGTCATCCTGCTCGGCCCGCCTGGAGTGGGCAAGACGCATCTGGCGATCAGTCTGGCGATCGCGGCCGCCGAGGCCGGCCGACGCGTCTACTACGGGACGTTGGCAGGCCTGATCGACTCGCTCATGGACGCCAGGGCCGCGGGTGAGCTGTCCCGGCGGCTGCGCGTGCTGACGCATCCCGCGCTGCTCGTCGTCGACGAGATCGGCTACCTGCCGGTCAGCCAAGACGGCGCCGTGCTCTTCTTCCAGCTGATCAACGCCCGACACGAGCGGGCGTCGACGGTGCTGACCTCGAACAAGGGCTTCGAGGAATGGGGACACGTGCTCGGCGACGAGATCATGGCGGCGGCGCTCATCGACCGGCTGCTGCACCATTGCCACATCGTCAACATCCGGGGCAACAGCTACCGGATGCGGGAGCATCAGCACTGGCTCAGGACAGCGTCGGACGAACAGCGTGAGGGAGTCGCAACGTGACCGCCGGCTGCGCAGCTTCGCGGCGCGTTTTGGCCAGGACTCCGGTCGCTCCGCTCCCTGCGTCCAGCCCAAAACGCCCGACGGGCATCAACGGGAGAACGTCCGCTCCGCCCGAGATGTATCTCCCCGAAGTGTGCAGTTTTCGGTTGCCATTGACAGCCCAGCTCGAAACATCCGCGACGTGCGCGTCGTGGCTCGCCGAGCCGAACGGTGCCAGACCGGTACGGCCACCGTTCATTTTCTTCGACCTCGAAACCACGGGACTCTCCGGTGGCGCCGGCACGTACGCCTTTGTCGTGGGGTGCGGGCGGTTTGCGGAAGACGGGACCTTCCTCAGGAACCAATATGTGCTGGCGAACTACAGCGACGAACGGCCGATGATCGAGAAGGTCGCACACAAGCTGGCGCGGGCTGGCGCGCTCGTGAGCTTCAATGGCAAGTCGTTCGATCGACCGGTGCTGGAAACGCGATATCTGTTTCATTGGATCGATTGGGAGGGAGCGAGGCTGCCGCACGTCGACGTTCTCCACGCGGCGCGGCGGTTCTGGGGAAATCTGTCGGTCGCTCGAGCGCCCGAAGAGGGCGCGCCACAAGACGAACCGAGCTGTTCGGTCGCTTCGCTCGAGTCGCAGGTGCTCGGTGCCGGTCGGGTCGCCGACGTGCCCGGCTTCGAGATTCGCCAGCGCTACTTCGGGTTCCTCAGGTCGGGAGACGCGCGTCCGCTCGCCGCGGTACTCGAGCACAATCGCCGGGATCTGCTGTCCCTGGCAGGATTGACTGGACGGCTGCTGCAGTTGATGGCGGAGGGTCCGGCAGAGGTGCCCATGACACCCGTGAAGCGCTGGCCCTGGGCCGTGTGTGCTGGCGGGCCGGGCTCGACGGGCGCGCACGCGACGCGTTTGCCCACGCGGTGGCCGTGGCGGGGAACGGCGTCTCGCCGCGAGCGATCGGCGATTCACCCCCCATCACAATCGCCGCGCTTCGCGCGCTGGCGATCGCCGAACGCCGCTCGGGACAACATCCGGCCGCGGCGGCCTGCTGGCGACAGATGCTCTGAATGCCCGCCTGTCCGTCGGTCGCCGCGCGCGGAGCCAACGAGGCGCTGGCCATTCACCACGAGCATCGCCTCCGCGATTTGCCAGGGGCCAGAGAGTTTGCGGTCAGGAACCTTGGAGACGAGTCGAAGCCGGCGAGACACGCCACCTCGCGGCACCGGTTGACGAGGATCGATCGGAAGATGAGCCGGATGTCTTGAAACCTATCGCGTAGGGGGCGTCGTTTCCTTCTTGACCTTCGCGGCTTTCTTGCGGTTCTCGGAGGTCTGCGCACCGAATTTCTTCATGAACCGCTCGACGCGGCCTTCCGTGTCGATGAGCTTCTGCCGGCCGGTGAAAAACGGGTGGCAGTTCGAGCAGATTTCGAGATGCAGCTGGGGCTTGGTGGAGCGCGTCTTCCAGGTCGCCCCGCACGCGCACCGGACGTCAACTTCGTGATACTTGGGATGGATACTCTGCTTCACTGTGTGCCTCTCAGCCCCTTGGTGAAAAGCCATTATAACAGCCTAGCTCTTGCCGTTACTCATCGACGCGAGGAAGTCGGTGTTGGTCTTGGTCTTCGCCATCTTCGACAGCAGGAGTTCCATCGCCTCGACCGGCGACAGCGGAGTCAGCACTTTCCTCAACACCCACACGCGGTTGAGGTCTTCCTTCGGCAGCAACAGCTCTTCTTTCCTTGTGCCACTCTTTTGGATGTCGATCGAAGGAAACACGCGGCGGTCGGTGAGCTTCCGATCGAGGTGAATCTCGAGATTGCCGGTGCCCTTGAACTCCTCGAAGATCACTTCATCCATACGCGACCCGGTATCGACCAGCGCCGTCGAGATGATCGTGAGCGAGCCGCCCTCTTCGATGTTTCTGGCCGCGCCGAAGAAACGCTTCGGCCGCTGCAAGGCGTTGCTGTCCACGCCTCCCGACAGGATCTTTCCAGACGGCGGCACGATCGTGTTGTAGGCGCGGGCCAGACGCGTGATCGAGTCGAGTAGGATCACGACGTCCTTCTTGTGCTCCACGAGACGCTTTGCCTTTTCGATGACCATTTCGGCGACCTGCACGTGCCGCTGCGCCGGCTCGTCGAAGGTGGACGAGATCACTTCGCCGCGCACCGAGCGCTGCATGTCGGTCACCTCTTCGGGCCGCTCGTCGATGAGCAGCACGATCAGGTACACCTCGGGATGGTTCTTCGTAATGCTGTTGGCAACGTTCTGGAGCAGCATCGTCTTGCCGGTTCGCGGCGGGGCGACGATCAAGCCCCGCTGCCCCTTGCCGATCGGCACCATCAGATCCAGGACCCGGGCCGACAGGTTGTCACCTTCGGTTTCGAGCGAGATCTTCGACTGCGGATAGAGCGGGGTGAGGTTCTCGAAGAAGACCTTTTCGCGCGCGCGCTCCGGCGGTTCGAAGTTGACGGCCTCGACCTTGATGAGCGCGAAATACCGCTCACCGTCCTTTGGCTGGCGGATCTGACCCGACACGGTGTCGCCCGTGTGAAGATCGAATTTGCGAATCTGCGACGGTGACACGTAGATGTCGTCCGGGCCAGGCAGGTAGTTGTAGTCTGGCGCGCGGAGGAATCCGAAGCCGTCTGGCCGCGTTTCGAGCACGCCTTCCGAGAAGATCAGACCGCTTTTTTCGGCGCGGGCTTTCAGAATCTCGAAGATCAGCTCCTGCTTGCGCACGCCAGTGGCGCCCGGCACGTCGAGCTGTTTGGCGACTTTCGTGAGCGCGCCGATGCTCATGTCTTTGAGCGTCGCCAAATCGATGCGGTCTATTTTTTCGGGGGCCGTGGCGCCGTTGCCCTTGGCAGGCGGCTGCGGCTGGGCCGCGGTGCCGTCTTGCGGCTGTTCACCAGCTTGTCGTTCAGTTTCCACAGTTCGTCCAATCGTTCGCCCGTGACCGTCAGAGACCGGCAGCACGGCGTGTTAAGAAACGGATTCGGGTTCTCTTGGTGCGCGGATCCGTTCACCGCGCGCAAGCGTGTCGCGTTGATCGGGCAAAATTGGCCGTGCTTCGAACACCTCGCGAGCGCGACCTCGCGGCAAGCACGTCTTGTGGGACATCGCGCGACTGGCGCTCGTGACGATGACGACGAATGCGGCGTCGATGCTCAAAGGGCGGATGGGCCTGGGCTACCAGCCTCATTGGCCTACACGCCCCACTCGCCCGCTAGTGAGTGATGGTGTCGTCGATGATGGCGCTGTCGTTCGCCTGCTGTTCGGCGGGCAGACGGCGTGCGAGCGGCTCGGCCAGCGCAACCTTCAGGACCTCGTCCATCGTCTTGACCATGTAGACGTTCAACGTGTCCAGCACGTTCTTCGGAATGTCTGCCAGGTCCTTCTCGTTGTCTCTTGGCAGGACGATATTCTTGACGCCGGCGCGGTGCGCGGCGAGGACCTTCTCCTTGACGCCGCCGATCGGCAGGACCTTGCCGCGCAGCGTGATTTCGCCCGTCATGGCGACGTCTTTTCGGGCCGGCACGCGCGTGAGCGCAGACACGATCGCCGTGGCGAGTGTGATGCCGGCCGATGGCCCGTCCTTGGGGATCGCGCCCTCGGGGACGTGGACGTGGACGTCCGCCTTGTGGTGGAAGTCTTTCTGGATCCCGAACTCTTCGGCCTTCGTACGGACGTAGCTCAGTGCCGCCTGGGCCGATTCCTGCATCACGTCGCCCAGCTTACCGGTGAGCGTGAGGTGCCCCTTGCCGGGCATGAGCGTCGCCTCGGTGACGAGGATATCGCCGCCGACCTCGGTCCAGGCGAGGCCTGTTGCGATGCCGATCTCGTCGGTCTCTTCGGCCATCGTGTTCCGGAAGCGCGGGACGCCCAGGTGCTCCGTGACCTTCTCGGCGGTGATCTCTTCGCTAAATGTACGGCCATCGACCACCACCTTGCGCGCGATCTTCCGGCAAATCGACGAGATCTCGCGCTCGAGATTCCTGACCCCCGCCTCTCGGGTGTAGCGCTGGATGATCGCCTGGAACGCCTCTTCGGTGAACGTGATGTTCTGCTTGGTGAGGCCGGTGCCTTCGATGGCCTTCGGCGTGAGAAACTTCTGCGCGATCTGGACCTTTTCCATCTCGGTGTAGCCGGCAAGCTGCATCACCTCCATGCGGTCGCGCAGCGCCTGAGGCACCGTGTGGAGCACGTTCGCCGTGCAGATGAACATCACGTTCGACAGGTCGAACTCGGCGTCGAGGTAATGATCGAGGAACGTGCTGTTCTGCTCGGGATCGAGCACCTCGAGGAGCGCCGCGGACGGGTCGCCTCGGAAGTCCATCGACATCTTGTCGACTTCGTCGAGCAGGAACACCGGGTTTATCGTGCCGGCTTTCTTCATCATCTGGATGATCTGGCCGGGGAAGGCTCCGATGTAGGTGCGGCGATGGCCACGGACCTCCGCCTCGTCGCGCACGCCGCCGAGCGACAGCCGCACGAACTTGCGGTTCATCGCCCGCGCAATCGACTTGGCGAGCGACGTCTTGCCGACGCCGGGAGGTCCGGAGAAGGTGAGGATAGTCGCTTTCGGCTTCTTGACCAGCGCGCGAACCGCCAGGAACTCGAGGATCCGATCCTTCATCTTCTCGAGCCCGTAATGGTCTTCGTGGAGAATCTTCTCGGCGGACTTCAGGTCGCGGCTCTCGCGGGTTTTCTTGTACCAAGGCACCGCGATCAGCCAGTCGAGATAGTTCCGGGACACGGTGGCTTCGGCGGACATCGGGGGCATCGACTCCAGGCGCTTCAGCTCCTGAATGGCTTTCTCCTCGGCGTCCTTCGGCATCCTGGACTGCTCGATCTTCTTCTTGAGCTCGTCGACCTCGTTGCCTTTCTCGTCCTTGCGGCTGAGCTCCTTCTGGATCGCCTTCATCTTCTCGTTGAGGTAGTACTCCTTCTGCGCCTTCTCCATCTGCTTCTTGACGCGCGACTGGATGCGGCGGTCGACCTGAAGCTTGTCCACTTCGATCTCGAGGATGCCGGCAATGCGGTTTAGACGCTCGAGCGGCGAGATGATGTCGAGCAGGTTCTGCTTCTCGTCCATGCTGACCTGCAGGTGCGCCGAAATGGTATCCGCGAGCTTCCCGGGATCGTCCACGCGGACGGCATTGATCATCGCGTCATAGTGGAGGTTATTCGACAGCTTCACGTACTGCTCGAACAGCGCCACGACGCGGCTCATCGTACTCTCGGCGTCCTGGCCCGCCTCGCGCTGCTTCGCGAGCACCTTGACGACGACGCGGTAGAAGCCTTTGTCTTCCTTCCACTCGATCGCCCGCGCGCGGTCCACACCCTCCACGAGCACCTTGATGTTGCCGTCTGGCAGCTTCAAGCTCTGGATGACGTTGGCGACGCAGCCCATCGTGTAGATATCTTCGGGGCGCGGGTCGTCGACCGACGCGTCGTGCTGAGCGGCCAGGAAAATCCGCTTGTCCTTGAGGAGCGCGTGCTCGAGGGCGCGCGTCGAGCTGGGCCGTCCAATGACAAACGGCATCATCATGTGCGGAAAGACCACGACGTCCCGGAGCGGGACGATAGGCAGCGTTTCGTAGACCTCCAGTGATGTTTCCATCTCCTTTATCCGGCCTTTTCCATCAGGGCGATTGGCTTATCCTTCGCCAGCACAACCTCGCGCGTGATCGTCACCTCGCGGACCTTCTTCTGGTTGGGCACCTGATACATTAGGTCCAACATGAGGTCCTCGATGATCATTCTGAGACCGCGGGCCCCAATCTTGCGGTCGAGCGCCGACTCGGCAACGGCCTCGACCGCGTCGTCCGTGAAGCGGAGCTTCACGTTCTCGTACTCGAACAGCTTCACGTACTGCCGCGTGATGGCGTTGCGCGGCTGCGTGAGGATCTGAATGAGCGCCGCTTTGTCGAGCTCGTGGAGTGTGCCGACAACCGGCAGGCGGCCGACAAATTCCGGGATGAGACCGTATTTGATCAAATCGGACGGCTCGAACTGCTCGAGCGTGGCGCCGATATCGCGGCGGTGGACCGACTTCACGTCGGCCTTGAAGCCGAGCGTCTTCTTGCCGACGCGGCGCTCGATCGCCTTGTCAAGGCCGACGAACGCGCCGCCGCAGATGAAGAGGATGTTGGCCGTATCGACCTGGAAGAACTCCTGGTGCGGATGCTTGCGTCCGCCTTGCGGCGGCACGTTGGCCACCGTGCCCTCGAGAATCTTCAACAGCGCCTGCTGGACGCCTTCGCCCGAGACGTCGCGCGTAATTGACGGGTTCTCGTCCTTGCGGCAGATCTTGTCGACCTCGTCGATGTAGATGATCCCCTGCTGGCACTTTTCGATGTCGCCGCCGGCGGCCTGGAGCAGCTTGAGGATGATGTTCTCGACGTCCTCGCCGACGTACCCGGCCTCGGTGAGCGTGGTCGCGTCGACAATCGTGAAGGGCACCGACAGGAGCTTTGCGAGCGTCTGCGCGAGCAGCGTCTTGCCCGTGCCGGTCGGGCCGATCAGCAGGATGTTCGATTTGGTGAGCTCGATGTCGTTTCTGCTGCGAGGCTGCTTCTGGATTTCAATGCGCTTGTAGTGGTTGTAGACCGCAACGGCGAGCTTCTTTTTCGTCTGCTCCTGGCCGATGACGTATTCGTCGAGGAACTTCTTGATCTCCTGGGGCGTCGGCAGCGAGTCACGGGCGCCGCGGCTGCCGACGCGGTTGTCGTCGGCGATGATGTCGTTGCAGACCTCGACACATTCGTCGCAGATGAAGACCGTCGGGCCCGCAATCAGCTTCCGGACGTCGTTCTGGTCCTTGTTGCAGAAGGAGCACCGCAGGACTTCTGCTTCGCCGGCCTTCTTGACCATAATCGCTACGTTTCTAATCTTATGCCCGTTTCCGGATGACATCGTCAATAATACCGTATTCTCTCGCCTGGTCGGCCGTCATGATGTAGTCCCGCTCCGTATCCTCCTGGATACGCTTTTCGGATTGTCCCGTATGCTGGACAAGAATGTTATTGATCCGCTCGCGCATGCGCAAGATCTCGCGGGCGGCAATGTCAATATCGGTCGCTTGGCCCCCCAACCCGGACATGAGCGGCTGATGAATGACAATTCGTGTATTGGGCAGCGAAAACCGCTTGCCCTTGGCCCCGGCCGCCAGCAGAACGGCGGCCATCGACGCCGCCTGGCCGATGCAGATGGTCTGGACGTCCGGCCTGATGAACTGCATTGTGTCGTAGATGGCCATCCCCGCGGTGATCGACCCGCCGGGGCTGTTGATGTAGAGCATGATGTCCTTGTCGGGATCTTCGGCTTCCAGGAACAACATCTGTGCGATGGACAAGTTGGCGACCACGTCGTCAATCGGCGCGCCGATGAAGATGATGCTGTCCTTCAGCAGGCGCGAAAAGATGTCGTAGGCACGTTCGCCGCGGTTGGTCTGTTCGACGACCATCGGGATGAGTTGCAGCTGCGGATCCACAAGCTGATGACGCATGACCATTGAATCAATCTGCCGGTCTTCTGTCTGGGGAATTTGCGAGGAGGAAGTCCTTACTCTTTCGCGATTGTAGCACGCACCATCACGAAGTCAATCGACTTCTCCCGCCTCAGCCCCGAAGCCACGCGCGACAAACCGCCCTCTTTTTCGAGCGCCGCGCGCACCGCGGCCGGCGTTCGGCCCGTGCGCTCCGCCCAGCGTCCAATCTCGCGCTCGATCTCCTCTTCGCCCACCTCGAGCCGCTCGCGCCGGGCCACCTCGTCCAGCACGAGCGCGCCAGCCACCGCTTCGTGCGCGACCTCCTTCTGGCTGTCGCGGAACGCGTCCCAGTCGATGCCCGCCTGCCGGGGATCAATGTTCTGGTCGATGAGGCGCTGCGTAAAGTCCTCGATCCGGCGCTCGATCTCCCGCTCGACCAGGGTGGCAGGAACGTCGAACGGTACCCGCGTCGCGAGCTGCTTCAATAACTCGCCGCGCAGCTGCCGTTCGACGGCGTGGCGCGCCTCATGCTCGAGGTCCTCGCGCACGCGCGCGCGCAGCCCCTCGAGCGTGTCGAATTCGCCGAGATCCTTCGCGAACTCATCGTCCAGCTCGGGCAGGACGCGCCGCCTGATGCCCGTCACCGCGATGGCATACGAAACGTCGGTGCCGGCGAACTCGGCGATGGCATAGTCGCCCGGGTAATGAACGGTGAACGACTTACTGACGCCGACCTCGAGCCCGAGCAGTTCCTGGTCGAATCCAGGCGGGTTGCCCTTCGCGCCGAGCTCCACGCTGACGTTCCTCGCCCGGTTCCCCTTGGCCCGCTCCGGCCCTTCCCTGTCGCTCCAGCGCTGGAGATCGAGCGTGACCGTATCGCCCTGCTCGATGCCGCGGCCTTCCACCGGCTCGTAGCGTGCGGTGCGTTCACGCAGGCGCTGCAAGGCCTGATCGACCGCTTCGTCCTCCACGTTGTGCACTGACCTGCGCAGCGACACGGTGGAGTAATCGCCGGGCTCAAAGGGCGGCACGGTGTCGAACGAAGCGGTGAAAGTCAGCGCGCGTCCTTCCTCAATCGTGACGTCGCGGATGTCGGGCGTCTCGAGGACCTCCACGCCGCGCTCCCGCAGCGCCTCGTCTACCGCGCGGGAAATCAGATCGTGCGCGACGTCGCGGAGGAGCTGCTCCTTGAACCGCTGCTTGATGACGCCGACCGGCGTCTTGCCTGGGCGGAAGCCGGGAATGCGCGCCTTGCGTGAGTAGCCGCGCGCGACACGCTCGATCTGGGCGTCGACGATGTCGCTCGGAATCTCGATGCGAAGGTTCTTGCGGGTCTCGCTGATGTCGACGAGATCGGCCTTCATGGGGGTATGCTGGTCCACTCTCGCGCTGCGCGCTTCGGGGGGACACGCTTTCGCGGACCCTGTGCTTCCGCGCCGAGACTCACGCGCGGCCCACGTGAGCGAAGGCGTGCGAAAGGGGGGAGTCGAACCCCCATAGCCTTTTGGCTACCGGATCCTAAGTCCGGCGCGTCTGCCAGTTCCGCCACTTTCGCGCTGGACCGTATGCTATCACCCGGCGCAAAAAAGTCGACAGCGCCGGCGTCAGCCGATATTCGTCACTAGATATTCCTCCACGGGTCCACGCCCTCGACTCTTGCTGTTGACGGCGCGGCGCGCGGGGACTTTGAGTGTGCGCAGGCCCGCCGCGCGCGCTTCGGCGTTGACCTCGTAGAGAACCGCGATTTCGGCAGCGGTGGAGTTGCTGAGCAGCACGTGACAGCCGCGGTGGGCAAGCGCGACGACGAGCTGCTGTAGACGCTGCTGATCGTCGCGACCGAATCGGGACGCGGTGTACGCCGTGAAGTTCGCCGTGGCTGTGAGAGGCGCGTAGGGCGGATCGATGTAGAGAAAATCCCCAGCGCGGGCCCAAGCGTCCAGAGTCTCGAGGGAGGCCCGCTCGAGTCGGACGCGCGGGCTGGACAGCGCCTCGCCCACCTGCAGCAATTTCGCGCGATCGACGATTCTCGGACGAGCGTATCGTCCCGCCGGTACGTTGAAGGCCCCGCGAGCGTTCAGGCGAAACAGGCCGTTGAAGCCGGTCCGGTTCAAATAGATAAACATGGCGGCCAGCTCGGGCGTGTAGGGGATGCGCCCATCGGGTCGGCGGCGCTCCTCGCGTGCGACGTTGAACCGCCGATCGCGGACGTCGTAGTAGTGCGTAGTGCGCGTGTCCCTCGCTGGCGTGTGCCGCCGCCAGCTCGTCGAGGACGCGCGCCACATCATCGGGAGCGTCGCGGACCGACTCGTAGCAGCCGATGAGGTCCGCGTTGGAGTCGATCAGCACGACATCGCGATCGTCGAGTCGTCCCCGGCGCCGCAGGTCGAAGAACACGGCGCCGCTGCCCAAGAACGGCTCGATGTACCGATCGAACGCCGGCGGATAAAAGCGACGCAAATGGGGCAGGAGCTGCCGCTTTCCGCCAACCCATTTCAGCAAGGGACGCATCTGCGAGCTGGGCAATCGGGTCATCGAGCTGTCGCGACATCGATTATGCAGCCATCGGTGACCCGGTGGCCCCTTCGGGAGGTCCGTGGTGTCTGCCCTAAAGCCTCCAGGCGATCCTGATTGACACAGCCCAATTCGCCGATAGAAGAGAAGGGTAAGGCGTTCCTTCCGTGTATCGCCTCGGATCGAGGCCAGCGTCTTATTTGACACATGTCTCGGGGGAAGATTATGGATCGGCCGGAAGTATTGTTCGGCGAACCGCTGCCACTCGGCGACGACGCGCGGGTCCTCGAGGTCGAACACCACGCACTCTTCGGGTGTGAGCCGGACGCCCAGCGGGCTCTGCGAGCAATCGATGCGGGGATTCATCATGGCGTCGAACTTGAACTCGACGCCGAGCTCGTCGGCGAACCGCTGCTCAACATTGGCTTTCGGCGGGTCCTGCCCGCGAACAGCCCCAGCGGGTGCTCGGCGAAAAGCGTGTGTCACAGCTCACGCCTCCGCGCCCGGCGGGGCGGCCCCGTTCGCGGCCACCCGCACGGCAAGTTGGCAAGTTAATCAAGTTGGCAAGTGAACCAAGTGAACGTTGAAGCGTGCTCTAAGTACGAGTAGGAATGATGACTCGTTCATCATGGACGTCAGGCTGGCGGCTTCGCGCGGCCATCGTCATTGCCGCAGTCGCGGCGGCCATTTTGCCGGCGCCGGCGAGGCTGGTGGAACGCGTGTATTCGGCCGGCGCCTATCTAGTGGTGCAGCCCTACGTCACGGCCGCGTCGAACCGTGTACCTTTCGCGCTGCTCGATGCGCTGTTGCTCTTCGCGGCCGGCCTATGGATCGGCCTGCTGGCCATCGATCTCTTACTCTTACGGGCGGCACGAGTGGGTTGGCTGCGCGCGGTCCTACGCGTCGCGGTACGCACGTTGGTCTGGACGGCTGCGCTGTATCTGGCGTTTCTGCTGATGTGGGGGCTCAACTACCGGCGGGTCCCGCTTGCCGACAGAGTGCAGTTCGACGCGGCGGCAGTGTCGCGCGAGGCCGCTCGCGAGCTTGCGCTGAAGAGTGTCGCCCAGGTCAACGCGCTGTACGCGCCCGCCTACGCGCGCGGCTTTCCCGACGCCGGCGTTCTCGACGCTCCACTCGCGGCGGCCTTTGCCCGCGCGCAGCAGGCGCTCGGCGTGCGACCCGCAGCCGTGCCCGCCCGACCCAAGTCGACGTTCCTCAATCCGTACTTCCGCGCCGCAGGGGTTCAAGGGATGACCGACCCGTACTTTCTCGAAACCCTGGTTGCGAGCGATCTGTTGC
Source organism: Vicinamibacterales bacterium (assembly GCA_965197865.1). Taxonomy (GTDB): domain Bacteria; phylum Acidobacteriota; class Vicinamibacteria; order Vicinamibacterales; family CAVVIG01; genus CBDANZ01. The sequence continues at coordinate 81,514 of CBDANZ010000003.1, read as the reverse complement.
CCTTCGAGCGACCGTTCACGGTCGCGCACGAGTGGAGTCATCTCGCGGGGTTTGCCGACGAAGGCGAGGCCAACTTCGTGGGCTGGCTCACGTCGGCGTGGGGGCTCGAGCCGGCGCAGTACAGCGGATGGCTGTTTCTCTACGGAGAAGCCGTCGGCACGCTGCCGGCGCACGAGCGCGCGGAGGTTGCCAGCCGCCTGGCGTCGGGCCCACGCGAGGATCTGGCGGCCGTGGCCGAACGAATGGCGCGGCACGTCAGCCCGAGGCTGTCGGCCGCCGGCTGGCGGATGTACGACCGGTATCTGAAAGCGAATCGCGTCGAAGCGGGCGCCGCCAGTTACGCCGAGGTCGTGCGGCTCGTGCTTGGCGTCAAGTTTTCCGTCGACGGGAGGTCGCTGGCGCCTTAACGAAGCGAGTGTCGACCCGGCCTTGGGCCCCCATCCCCTGGGCCTGTCGTTGGCCTGCGCGGCGTGTTTTGTGCGGGCTGGAGCGGCCTGCTCTACGGCTTTCTTCGTGAATGGGCCGAGCCGGTTCGGGGTTGGCGCGAGCTTCTCCTATCAGCGGGTGAGCACCGCGGGCGGCATTTCGGGCATCCGCCGATGGTGGACGATCTGGAGCCCCGGGGGTGCGAACCTCGGATTCAAGCTCGCCCGGCGCGAACCAGTGCGCGTACTGCAGCAGCCGCTGATCGATGTCAACTCGATTGAACACATCAGTTTGCTCCGGACGCCAGTCCGATCGCATCAGCCGCGCCGCGAACCGCATTACGGCGATCCCGTTCGTCTGGAATGGCGCTTTCGCCGAGAGGTAAGACAGGATGATGCGTCCGTCGGGGTTCAGATGGCGGTTGGCGCGCTCGAGCACCGCGATCCAGTGAGACGACTCGAGGATGTAGCAGTACACGTAGTAGGAGAAAGATGATCGCATCGAACGTTCCGGGCAGCGCTACAGTCTCAAAGAACGCCTCGACGATGTTGACGGAATGACCGTGCGCGGCCAGCAGCCGTCGAGCGGCGCCGGCCGCCTCGGGACCCGGTTCGACTCCTACCACGTTGTACCCGGCGTTGGTGAGCCCGAGTAGATCGCTATGCGCTGCGCCGATATCTTGAACCGCTCAATCGGTCGCCTGGACCGCCGTGGCGCGGTGTCGTCTGCGCCCGCTCCACTCCCGAGCACGCCGATTCTTCGCCTCCCGACCAACCTGAGCCTAGGGCTGTCCCTGGGGGAGAGGAACGAGCGGGTGATGTAACCGAAGCGAGCGACTCGAGGAAGACAAGAAAGGGCCATCACCCGAACCAGGGTGATGGCCCTTTTGCTTTTGGAGCCGACGCCGGCCTCCGCCCGAGGCTGCGGCTGAGGCTGGACACGAAAGGTCAAGGAGGAAGCCATGTGGTCCGCAAGTCCAGTGAACGACCGACGCCCCTACTTTGAGCGCAGATGCTCCGACGTCCCGATGCGAGTCGGGCAGGGAGGTGCCCGACGATCGGCCACCCGAACCGAGGGTCGATGCCGACGAGCGGACGCTCGACGAACCCGGCTACGGGTACGGTGTCTGAGACGTGATAGCCTGTCGCAACCTCTCAGAAGCGGTTTTGAACCGGCCCGGGTCCCGTCCTCTGGCACCCGCGGGTTGTGAAACCGCCTGGAGACTGGAGTAGCGCGGACCTTTCAGGTTCGCGGCTCGGCAGGTCTGAAAGGCCGCCCTGCGCGCTGCGCACGACGATCACCAACGACTATGAAACGCTCGACAGAAGTGTCCGACGTCGCGCTGCTCGGATTCGGCACCGTCGGCCAGGCGGTTGCACGAATCCTCTGCAGCGGTGAAGTGCCCAACGTGCGGCTGACGCACATCTTCAACAGGAACGTGACCCGCAAGCGAGTCGACTGGGTACCCTCCTCGGTCTGCTGGACCGAATCGGCCGACGACATTCTCGCCTCTGACGCCGACATCGTCGTCGAGCTCGTCGGTGGTCTGCATCCGGCGTACGAATGGGTGCGCGGCGCGCTTTTGGCCGGCAAGTCTGTCGTCACGGCGAACAAGCAGCTCATGGCGCACTACGGTCCCGAGCTCGTCGATCTGGCGCGGTCGTGCGGACGGGAGGTGCGGTTCGAGGCGTCGGTGGCGGGCGGCATTCCGGTGCTGCGCGCGCTGCAGGAAGGGCTGGCGGGCGATCGCCTGGTGGAGGTGCGCGGGATTCTAAACGGCACCTGCAACTACGTTCTGAGCCGCATGCAGGCGGAGTCGATCTCGTTTGCCGACGCGCTGGCCGAGGCGCAGCGAGCGGGGTACGCGGAGGCCGACCCGAGCGAAGACGTCGACGGCGCCGACGCGGCGGCCAAGCTGGCGATCATTGCGGCGGTCGGCTTGAGGCGGCCCGTCCGCGTGACCGACATCGCGACGCGGTCGATCCGGCCGATCGAGCCGGTCGACTTCGAGTACGCCCGTGAGCTGGGGTGCACGATCCGGCAGATCGCCCGGGCGTCGGCCGAGGACAGCGGGGCCGTCTCTGCGGCCGTTCGTCCTGCGCTCGTGCCGCTCGCCTCCGCCTTCGGCCGCAACGAAGGCAGCGAGAACCTCGTCACCGTGCGCGGCATCTTCGGCGGCGAGACGTCGTTCTCCGGTTCGGGCGCGGGCGGCTCGCCGACGGCCGTGGCCGTCGTCTCCGATGTGCTGTCGGTCAGGCGGTCCGGGTCCGACGCGTCGCCGGGCTCAGGCTCGCCGGCACCGACGCCGTTCCACGAGATCGCCGGCGATGTCGTGGCGCCGCATTACGTGCGGTTTACGGTGAACGACAAGCCGGGCATTCTGGCGCAGATCACCGCCTCGTACGCGCACTACGGCATCAACATCGAGGGCGTCCTGCAGCTGCCGAAGTTCCGTAAGGACCGGCTTCCCTTCGTGACGACGCTCGAAGAGTGCTCCGAGTCAGTGCTGGATCGCGCGCTGGACGAGGTGGCCGCGAGCGACTACCACGTTCAGCCGTCGCTCTCGCTGCCAATCTTCTCCTGACATGAAGTCTTCGCGCTCGCGCTCCTCGGCGTCTCCGGCGAGCTCTCGGTTCTCCGAGGTCGTCGAGGCCGAAGGCCATCTGATCGACAGCCAGATCCTGAACGTCGTCTTCGACACGGTCGTGAAGCACGACGCGGCCTTCGACGTGCTCAAGTTCGACATCGGGAGGAGCAACGAGGAGCCCTCCTTCATCTCGATGCGGATTTCGGCGCCCACCAACCCGGTGCTCGGCCAAGTGCTCGAGGAGCTCGTGGCGCTCGGCTGCCGGCTCGCCGAGCAGCATGATGCAACGGTGAAGCAGGCGGACCGCGACGGGTGCGTGGCGGACGACTTCTACTCGACGACCAACCACCGGACGCTGGTCCGGCACCGCGGCCAGTGGATCGAGGTGGCCCGGCAGCGGATGGACGCGGTGATCGTCGTCGAAGACGGCCGTGCCCTATGCCGGAAGCTCCGCGACGTCGTCAAGGGCGACCGCGTTGTGTGCGGCGTAGCCGGTGTGCGCGTGATGCCGGAATTTCAGGAGCGGGATCGGCACGGCTTCGCGTTCATGTCCACCGAGATCTCCTCCGAGCGCCGCGTCGAGGTCGGCGTGTCGCGTATCGCGTCGATGATGCGCGAGGTAAAGGCCGCGGGCGGACGGATCATCGTCGTCGCCGGTCCCGTCGTCGTTCATACGGGCGGATCGACCCACTTCGAGGAGCTGATCCGTGCCGGATTCGTCGATGTGCTGCTGTCCGGTAACGCCCTGGCGGTTCACGACGTTGAGCAGGCGCTCTTTGGGACCTCGCTCGGCGTGGACCTCGACACCGGCAAAGCGATCGAGGGGGGCCACCGCAACCACATGCGGGCCATCAACGCCATCTGCCGAGCGGGCGGCTTGCGGGCGGCGGTCGAGCAGGGCGTGCTCACCTCGGGCGTGATGTACGAGTGCATCCGCCACGGCGTGGATTACGTGCTCGCCGGCAGCGTGCGCGACGACGGGCCGCTGCCAGACACGATCATGGACTTGCGCCTGGCGCAAGATTGCTACGCGGCAGCGCTGGAAGACGCGCGGTTCGTGCTGACGCTGTCCACGATGCTGCACGGCATCGGCGTGGGCAACATGCTGCCGTCGTGGGTGAAGATGGTGTCGGTGGACATCAACCCGGCGGTGGTCACCAAGCTCGCCGACCGGGGCTCGTCGCAGACGATCGGGGTGGTCACCGACGTAGGCCTGTTTCTACACCTTCTCGCCCAGCGACTCAGATGAGGATCGGAACGCGTAGCGCGGGACTTTAGTCCCGCTACAGGAGCAGGTCTGAAGACCTGCGCTACTGGGGCATCGTTGCCAGGAACGTGTACGCGTTCAGTACTTCGGTCGTCGCCGGCAGCTCCGTCTCGCCCGGCGGATACTTCCCTTTGAACAGGATAAAGGCGAGGACGTCAGCGTTCTGCTGGCGGCTAAGGCTCCCCGGGTCGTCCTCCGGCATCGAAATGCGTATGCGCTCGAATAAATCGCCGAGCGTCAGGTCGTTCCAGTTCGCCGCGAAGTAGTCGTCGGCGAGACCCGGCGCCATCTCGCCGCCGGCGAGATCCGAACCGTGGCAGCTCGAGCACTGCTCTCGGTAGATCGTCTCGCCTCGTGTCGCTTGCTCCGGCGTATACACGCCATCCCACTGTGATTTCGCTTCCTGGGCCGAAAGCGCGCCGAAAATGGCTGTTGCTACGATCCCAACGGTCGCCGCGAGCCCCAGTTTCATCTTCATGTGTCCTCGACTTGGGAAAGTCTAAACTTAGCTTCTTAGTTTAGGATATCAAAATGTCACGTATTCGGAAGTGCCCGCTGCGGAACCGATCTGCTTACTAATTGTCAATTAGTAACTGTAAATTGTTAGCGATGTCCATTCGGCCCATCAAGCGAATTCTTCAGTCGAAGCCCACCCTCGAAGGCGCCGGTGTGAAGCTGGGGCGCGCCTTCGGCCACGGGAGCTTCGGCGACACCACCGAGTTCGATCCGTTCCTACTCCTGGACGACTTTCGGAACGAGAACGCGGACGAGTATCTCGCCGGCTTCCCGTGGCATCCCCACCGCGGGATCGAAACCATCACGTACGTGCTGGCGGGTTCCGTGGCGGACGGCGACAGCCTTGGCAATCGGGGCAGCCTCGGCTCGGGCGACGCGCAACGGATGACGGCGGGAAGCGGAATCCTTCACCAGGAAATGCCCGCTGGCGACGCGCACGGGCGGATGCACGGGTTCCAGCTCTGAGCCAACCTGCCCTCGTCGCTTGAAGATGACCGCGCCGCGCTACCAGGATGTCTCGTCGCGGGACATCTCCGAGGCAATAGACGACGACGGCACTCGGGTTCGGGTGATCTGTGGAAGCTTCTGGGGCAAGACGGGCTCCGTGGATCGCGTGGCGGCCGATCCGCGATGCCTCGACGTCTTTGTCCCACCGCCTCCGGCCCAACCCCGCTCTCCGGGTTCGGCGGTGTGACGAGCGATCCGTGGTCTTTCAGCATCGGCGCCTACGACCTGTCGGAGATCGGTCCGGCGGGTTACTCGCACGGTGACTGGGTGTGTGTGGGCACCGGCACTCAGGACGACGGCGACACCGTCAGGCTGGGTCTGGGCGAGAGCCTCGCGTGCACCCTGACCAACGACGACGTGCCGCCGCCGAGGCTCACGCTGATCAAGCTGGTCGTCAACGACAGCGGAGGCACGGCGCTCGCGAGCCACTTTACGCTGACGGCGACGGGACCGGCTTCATTCAGCGGTTCCGGTCCAGCGGCGTCGAGCACCCCTGGCTTCCAAAGTGGCACCTACTGACCTGTCAGAGTCGGGCCCTGGTGGCTACCAAGCCAGCGGCTGGGTGTGCGACGCCGGCCAGGTGGAGGCCGACACGGTGCTTGTGGCGGAGAGCGCGGATATCACCTGCACTGTCACCAACAATGACCTCGACACGACGCCGCCGGAGCTGACGCTTCGCGCTGACGTCACCGTGCACGCGACGAGCCCGTCTGGTGCGGACGTGACCTTCGACGCGTCGGCTGTCGACCTCGCCGACGGCATCGTCCCCGTCGGGTGTTCGCCGGCCTCAGGCAGCATCTTCCCGCTCGGGACAACAGGTGACCTATTGGGCCACCGATTCGAGCGGCAACTCGAGCACCGGGTCGTTCATGGTGACGGTGTTCAACAACGCGCCGGTCGGACCCGGCACGCCGAGCGTCGGGATGCTCTGGCCGCCAAACCACAAGACCGTGCCGATCAGCATCAATGGCGTGACCGACGCCGATGATGATCCCGTGACCATCCAGATCACCGGCATCTTCCAGGACGAGCCGACCCGCGGCTCCGGCGATGGGAACACGTCCATCGACGGTGTCATCATGGGTTCGGTCGCGTACGTTCGGGCCGAGCGCTCGGGGAAGTAAGGATGGGCGCGTCTATCACATCAACTTCGCGGCGACCGATGGTCTGGGCGGTACGTTCAACGGCGCGGTCACCGTCTGCGTGCCGCACGACCGACGACGGGGCGCTTCGTGCACCGACGGCGGCCCGCTGTTCGACTCGATGCAGCCGACGCCGCGGGCTCAAGCCGGCTCACGACCGGGACGATGACGATCGGGAAGACGGCCGCAACGCCAAAAAGAACGATCGAGACGATCATCGGGAGGACGATCGCAGCGCCAGGAAGAACGACCGAAACGATGGCGACGATGACGACAGGGACTAAGGAACACGCAAAGCGGTAGAGCGCCCCTCTTACCGTCGATCCAGCCGGGGCCCCGGGCTGTCAACGTGGGACCCCGGCCACGAATTCCGTATTCCCTCCCCTTAGATTCTTCCGGAACTTCTCGCTCGGTAGGGGACCCGGTGTGGCATGAGGGGCGCACCGAAAACATCAGCCACACGGGAGTTCTCTTTCGGGGGGACGCGCCGCTTCAAGTCGACACGCCGATCGAGTTGCGCGTGGTCCTGCCGATGAGATCGGTCCCTTACCCCGGCGCTTTCGTCGTGAAGAACGGGTCGAAGCTCCGGGCCCGATCGGTCTCAGGAATGTCCGGTCCGTCGTCCTCGATTTCGCCGACCTGCGGACGGGTTGCCGCGCGGCGATCCTCGAGGAATTTCGCACCGGCCGGCGCATTCTGCAGTTGTTCCAGCAGGGCGTTCGCGAATTGTCCGAGACCCTTTCCGGTGCGTAGGCCGAACGCCATCGGCAGGTTCAGTTAAAGCCCGTGGGCCCCACCTGTCCTCGTCGGCCCACCGCCGGCGGCGGCGTGCCCGCTGCCGGCGGCGGGCGAAATAGGCGGCAAACGCCAGGGCCAGAATCGCGGTCCACACGTTTGCCCTGCGGGTCACGAACGACAGCCAGCTCGTCCACCGCCGGTAGGCAGCCCACACCTCGGCCGCAGCAACGTCCGGGGTCTCGCCGGTTTCCAGCTCGAACGCGCGTGAGAACGTCGTCCCGCGCGCCACGCGGCCGGCGATGGCACCCGGCATCGCCGCGCCGTGCCTGCGCCGCAAGTCGTCCACGAGCGCGGCCGCCAGCCGGTAAGCCGCAGCGGTCTTGGGGCGCGCATTCGACTGGAACAGGCGGGTCACGTCGGCAACGGCTGGACCGCTCCCCGCCGCGAGCATCAGCCAGAGATCGTCCTTGAAGCCCCACCCCGTTTCGACCGACACCGCCACGCCTTCGTGAAACCACCGCGGCAGAGGGCGTCCACCGGCGCGAGCAAAGAGCGCCAGGTGCACAACTTCGTGCCGCACGACCGATTCCAGTGAGTCGTAGGGATAGGACGCCACCCGCTCGGGCAGGATCATCACGTCACGCGCCCCGAACGCCTGTCCGACAATCCAGCGGGGGACGGCGCGAGCGCGCTCGTCGTCCTCGGGAACGAGCGTGACGCGTACCGTCGGGGGCAGCTCGAGGCCCGCCCGCCAGAGGATTCGGGCCAGTTGCTCGGCGTCGATGCTGCGGATGCGCTGGGCGGCGGCGCCGAGCGAAGGAGGCGCCTCGAGCGTCAACTCCCACCCGAAAGCCGCCGAAGAGGTGAGGACGCTGGCGGCCAGCAGGCCCGAGGCGGCTCGCACGCGACGCGGGGACGACCGCATCAGTCTTGTTCAGCTGTTCTCCGGGCCTTTCGCCTTTCGACGCCCGCTCCAGTACTTCTTCATGCGCGCGGAGGCCGCCTTCCGGGCGGCGGTCGACATGCGCCGGCGTCCCCGGCGCTTCGGGGTTGGCGGCGTGATCCGTCCGGCGATCCGATCGCCCTTGCGCTGGCCACGCGGGCGCCGGGGAAACGGCGATTCACGGTCAGCTGCGCCAAGGTCGGCGAGCAGCGGCGACGCGGCATCGCGGATGTTCGACATGCTCTTGGCCACCTGCTTGCGCTGGGCAAGCCAGTTCTCGGCCTTCGCCTGTGCCGTACCTAGCAGCCGACCCAGCTCTTCGGCGAAGTCCTCAATCTTTTGCTTGGTCTGATCGCCCCGCTTTGTTGCCATCGAACCGTCCCTTCGCCTTGAGGTTAAGGCCTAACTAGAGGCTACCAGATCCGCGTCGCCTCGTCGGCGTCGGGCACATCCCGTGGTCCCGTGCCCATTCACCCTCGCTGAGCCTGTGAGACCGAGTTCGCGAAGCAGTCTATCCCGGGTGCGCGTCGTTCAGGACGCCTCGATCCAGGCCGGCTGCGGTGAGTCGCGAGCGACAGTATGCGGCCTGTCCTGCGGCGACATAGAAGGCGGCTCCGTGCCGAAGCGACCCGAAGAGACTCGTGCTGAAGGGCTCCACGTGCACGACATAGTTTACGCCGCTTACGGTCAGCAGATCTTCCACTGTCAGCGCCTCCGTTAGAGACGCAGCGATGAACACCCGCTCGGGATCCGTCAATGCCTCCGGGTCGAGCCGTCCCATGAGCTACGATCTCTAACACGTCTGGCTTGATCGCCATACGATTTTCGACAGCGGTTTTGCTGTTACACTCTTAGCAGTCCGTGGTGAAAGTCCGTCTGCATTCGACGAGCGATGCATCCTCGTGGCCTGCGTTGCTCCTCCATCAAATACAGGCGGTATTCTCGGTCGTCGCGCCTTGCCCGCGAGGCGCCTCGCTCGTCTCGGTGCAGCGCCCGACTTTCACCACGGACTGTTAGCGCACAGCGATGGACCGGATACTCCATGAGGAGGCCCAGTATGGCGACCTTCACCGACCGAATGATCGGCACAGCGAAGCTCAACCTCGGGACCTATGAGGAAGTGGAAGCCGACGTCAGTGCCACGCGTCAGGCGATGACTGTGGTACTTCTGTCCAGCGTCGCCGGGGGGATTGGATCGCTGGGGCTGGGCGCGACCGGGATTGGGGGCGTCGTCGCCGGAGGCGTCGCGGCCCTCTTGTCGTGGGTCGTCTGGGCCTTCTTGACCTACATGATTGGCACCCGCCTGCTGCCGGAGCCTCACACCCACGCGGATATGGGCCAGTTGCTGCGCACGCTTGGATTCGCCCAGTCGCCTGGGCTCGCGCGGGTTTTCGGCGGGATCCCGGGCATCGGCCCCTTCGTCCTCGGCCTGGTCTCGATCTGGATGCTTGTGGCGATGATCACTGCCGTGCGGCAAGCGCTGGACTACACGAGCACCTGGCGGGCGGTGGGAGTGTGCCTCATCGGGTGGGCAATCGTGATCGGTGGGGCCATCCTGATTGTGAGCATCGTCGGACCGCCAGCGGCGTAGCGGGGTCTTGCGACACGGAGGGCCCGCTACTCCCCTCCGAGGCCTGATAATTACGCGTGCGCTCATGACACTCCCTGCGCCGGGGCCTGGTCGTCGGCCGGCGTCCGCGACGTCTTCTGTCTTCTGGGCGAGCTTCGGTCCCGGCCTGCTGTGGGCGGCGGCCGCAGTGGGGGTTTCGCATCTGGTTCAGTCCACGCGGGCCGGTGCCGATTCCGGCTTTGCGCTCGGCGGCGTGATTCTCCTCGCCTTGGTCCTGAAGTACCCGTTCTTCGAGTACGGCCCGCGCTACGCGGCGGCCACGGGCGAGAGCCTGGTCGACGGCTACCGGCGGATCGGCGCCTGGGCCGTGTGGCTGTATCTGGCTATCACGCTCTCGACCGCGCTGATCATCCAGTCGGTCGTCGTCTTGTTTACGTCGTTCTTGGTTCAGGTTGCCTTCGGACTACCCCTGCCGTTGCCCGCGGTCACCACGATCCTCATCCTCGTGTGCGCGGCGGTGCTAAGGTTGGGCCGGTTCCGCGTTCTCGACCGGACGATCAAAGCGATCCTCGCTCTGCTCGCGGCGTCGACGCTGTTCGCGGCCGGCCTCACGGTGCCGCACGCGGACTTCCAGACGATGGCCGTGTGGCCGCCGGCGGCGGCTGCCGTGCCGTTCGCCTTCATCCTTGCGCTGGCGGGCTGGATGCCGTCCGCCATCGACATCTCGGTCTGGAGCTCCGTGTGGACGCTCGCCAAGGATCGCGAGAGCGGGACGCGCGCCAGCGTCGCACACGCGCTGCTCGACTTCCGCATCGGCTACGTCGCCACGGGGATTCTCGCATTCGCCTTCCTCCTGCTCGGCGCCGGCGTCATGTACCAGTCGGGCACCCCCTTCAGCACCGCTGGGACCCAGTTCTCAGTGCAACTCGTCGATCTCTACAGCCGGGCGCTCGGCGAGTGGACCCGGCCGATCGTCCTCGCCGCGGTCGTGACGACGATGTTCTCGACGACCCTGACGGTCGTCGACGGATTTCCGCGGGTCATCGCGCGCACCTTCGCGGTGATGCGCGGGGGTGGGCAGCTGGGGGGCGACGGCGACACCGGGCCGGTCTATCGCATCGCTGGCGCCGTCCTCGGCGCCCTCACCGTGCTCGTGGTCGCCCTCTTTGCGGGAAGTCTGACAAGTCTGGTCGACTTCGCGACGGTCGTGTCGTTCCTGACCGGACCGCTCCTGGGCTATCTGAATCTCCGTGCGGTGACGGGACACAATGTCGCTGACGAGCATCGACCTGGCCGCGGGTTGATCTTGCTTTCGTACGCCGGCCTCGTGCTGCTCGGCGGCACGGCCGTGATATACCTGGCGTCGTTCTGGTAGCGCCGGCCCGCTGCCACACAGGTTCGTGTAGACCCCTGCTTTTCGAGAGAGACAGAAATCCTGCCCCTCACCAGGCGGTGTCGTGTGAGCTCGCGGTGGGCGAGGGCTCGGCCGCGATCTACCCGATCCATCGTCATCTGGAAACTGTCTGACCTGCGGCCGCCCCAGGCAGCGCGGCCGCAAGCCAGAGCGCTGAGGCGCGGCCGATTACGCGCGACCCGTCACGGCGACCGTCTGGTCCGCCGTGGCATCCGTGACCACGGTGACCTCGAAGCCTTGTTCCAGCAGCTCTCGCAGGCGGCTTTCGAGACACAGGTTCGCCGACATCCCGATCAAGAGGATCTTCCGGATGTTGCGCTTCCGGAGCTGCAGGACCAGATCGTTGGTCTCCGGTCCGGACCTTGTGGGGACTCACGACAACCGTCTTGCCGTCCTCGATGAGCGGCTTGTACCGTTCCAGCCAGCCGGCGCGCGAGCCGGCGAGGCCCGTGAGACTCAGCGCGGTGTGGCGATCGAACGTCTTGATCTCGTGCATCATCTTCTTCTCCAACGATTCGAGGAATCGCCTTCGGGCTGAGGTTGATCGCCGCATCGGCGTTGCACGGTGGCGGCAAACGCTTAAGAAATCACGCTCGGTTGCATTACGATATGCTTCCTTTGTCGCCGAGCTACTCTTCGCGAATCGCGTTCACGTCTCTTGACGTATTGTCCTGCAGGCGCCTCGCGAGGTATGAACGTTCTAGCCAGATGGACTGGAGGTCACCCAATGATACGCATGGTTCCTATCATTCTTGGTGTGCTGGCGGTTTCGACTAGCGCCCTGGAGCAAACCGATGCTGAAACCATTGGTCGCGCCCTGGCCGCCGCGCCGCGCCGGATGAGCAAGGGGGCTACCGTGATCAAGTGGAATCCCGACTACTCCTACGAGACAGTGAAGAAGGGCACGAACCGCCTTGTCTGCTATGACCGATCTGGGGAGCCTGGAAGGCAGGCGTTCGCCGTGCAGTGCACTAGCGTGGGCAACCTGGAGCGCGTGGCTCAAAACCGGCGGTTCGAGGCGGAGCGCGACAAGGCCAAGAGACAGGCGATGCTGGATGCCGCCGAGGCGAATGGAACCAGGGTGAAGCCCGAGTACGGATCCGTGTGGTACGCGATGAATGGCCCCGACCAGGCGAACGCTCGAACACACACGACGATCGCCGTGCCGGGGGCCACTACCAAGTCAACCGGCCTGCCCGACAATCCGAAGCAGGGTGGCATCTGGATTATGAATGCGGGCACGACGACCGCTCACATCATGACACCGGGATACTAAAAGGCGTCCGTCGGGGCGTTATGAAGCATCTGACCTTGAGTCTGCTCGCGCTCGCCGTGCTGGCCGCGGCCCCGGGGCGAGCAGACGTTCACCAGCACGACTACTGACGACATATGCGGCAAGGCCTGATAGAGACGTTGGATCCGCTGTTAGGCGGCATCGAGAGAAAAGGCCATCCGAAATCCTCATAACAGCATCAGGACAAATCGGCGGGTCCAGGCCCAGCTTCGCAACGAAGCGGGCATCGTCGGTGCCGCGCTCGCTGCCTGGAATCACGAAGGCGTATCGCAACCCTCTGCTTTGAGAGCCGGTCGATCTGGCGGAACGCGTCGGCTGCCGTGGCGTGCTCGCTGATCGGCTGGGAGCTGCGGCGTGTTCAGTCGCGATAGATTTCGATCTAGCTGCTCGCATGCTGTGGGCCCTCGCGGTTATCCTGATCGGCATCGGCGTACTCGGCATGGTGCTGCCGGGGCTACCCGGGCCCGTGCTAGTGTTCGGCGGTCTACTTCTCGCGGCCTGGGCCGACGGGTTCATGGGCATCGGGCCGTTCACGTTGGTGGTGCTTGGGCTGCTGACCATCGCGGCACACGCGGTCGATTTCGTCGCCACGGCGGTGGGGGTTCGGCGCTCTGGCGCGCCTGTTTTTCGGCCTTCCCGGTCTGCTCGTCGGGCCCTTAGTGGGCGCCGTGCTCGCAGAGTTGAGCGTGCGTGGTGACCTGCGCAGGGCCGGTCGTGCGGGACTAGCGGCATGGTTCGGGTTCGCAATCGGCATGGCCGTTTGGGATTGCGCTGGTCGTGGCCATGCTCGGGATCGGCGTGGCGGCGTTCTTCCTGCGATAGGCCACCGTGAAAGCCTTGGAATGGTGAGCCAGCTCGGAGTCGAACCAGGGACCCGCAGATTAATAGCCGCTTCAGCCAAGCAAGAACGCAGGAAATCCGAATGATTTCGAGGGTGAGGTGTGCAAGAGGTGTGCAAGCTGTAGCAGCAGGCGGCACCGCGACGCAACCCTCCCTTCCCCGCAGCTGCCGACAGAAGCTCGCTGATGGTCGTGGGCGATGGCAAACCAGCGAATGACACGGTGCTTATCCCGACGGCCGCATCGGTCTGTAACTAATGACAAGGAGAAGCCATGTTTCGAGCACTATTCAGCCGTGAGCGCACCACGGCGATGCAGCAGCGTCTTTGCATTCTGCTCGACGGCTCTCCGGGATTGAGGGCTGTGCCGCTGATCTGAACAACGCCGACCGGGTGGGCGATTCGGAGGCCATCGCCTACCAGCAAGAGCCTGAGGCTGAGTGTCGCCGCATCGATCGCAGAGTCAAGAATAGACGAAGATAGATGAAGGGGAGAGTGCGTGGCTATCGAAGCTGAAGCCGCCAGGAGGATTTCTGACCCGCGACCGGGACGGTATCGACGAACATCCGCGACGCCCGCTCTGCCTGCGATCGATCTTGTGCGAGCGCGGCACCGCACCATGTCACCGGTCGTCGGCTGCCGGACCACACCCGCGCCCACATCCGCTGCGCGGTGATGGCGACACCGATGAACGGCAAATGAACGCTGAAGTACGGCGGCGGAGCCGACTGCCGTTCGCGCGGCATCTCGAGGCGCAGTCCTTCATTGCTGACGTCGATGATGTGCGACGACACGCCGCTCACGACGGCGTCGAGCCGATTGACGAGCTTTCGCACCGATCGGCGTGTCGGCCTGCCTTCGAGGATCGCCATCGAAATAGTGCAGATGAGGATGGCCCGCTCGAGAGGCCGTACGAGGTACATGGCCTGGCGGTTCTGCACTTCGCGCTCTTTCGAGGGGGCCGCGCTGCCAATCACGACGGCGGGCGTCAACGGGTTGCGTCCCCGGCTTGCGGCTAGGTGGCCGTCCCGCAGGGCGAGAGTCGCGTCCGCAATCAACAGGTCGAACGGGCGCGTCTGCATCTCTTCGGTGGCGGCCCTGGCGGTGACCCACCGGACCGGCTCGAAGCCTTCCGCGGCGAGCCATTCGGCGAGAATTGCAGCTTCGGTGGTTTCTGGCAGTGCGAGGACAACGCGGGGCCGGTCGGACATTCCAGAGTGCGTGTCGAGTGCACTCTACGTGCCACGCGGAAACCCACGACAATTGTCGGCCCAGACGCTCCACGCCGCTCGAATCTGCAGTGAAGAGCACGAGAATCGTAATTGCGGCCTGACGAAGAGAAAAAGTCCCAAGCAGGCGATGCCGTACCGCCGAAACGGCGTGCTTGATGTCGCGAAGAAAACCGTGCTCGTCGGAGCGTCAAGTGGGGTTTTCGAAGCGATATGGGGCATGCCCTCCCAAGAACGCGAACAAGTGACAGAAGAGGGCTAGGCGCCGTATCCCACGTACACCGCGAGGGCCAACACTACCAGACCGAGGGCAAACAGCGCGGCCTGAAGCGGAAGAATCCATCCTGCCCAGGTCGGCCACGGCACTTCGGCCAGCGTGAGCACTCCCATCAGCACGGCGCTCGTGGGAATGATCATGTTGGTAAAGCCGTCTCCCATCTGAAACGCCAGGACGGCAGTCTGCCGTGTGACGCCGACCAAGTCCGACAGCGGCGCCATCAGCGGCATTGTGAGGGCGGCCTGGCCGCTGCCGGAGGGTACGAAGAAATTGATCGCCGTCTGGGTGCCAAACATCGCCATGGCGGCGCCGCCCGAGCTCGCTCCCTCCAGCGCTGACGCCATCGCGTGGAGGATCGTGTCGATGACCTGCGCATCCTGTAGGACGACCAGGATGCCTCTCGCCAGCCCGATGATGACGGCGGTCGAGGCGAGCTGGCGGACCCCCTCCATGAAGGCGCGCGCCGTACCGTTGGCGCCCAGACCTCCAATCGCGCCCATGAGCACGCCCAGCGCGACAAAGAGCGCAGCCATTTCGACGATGTACCATCCGAAGCCGCCGCGGTCGCTCGGAAGCACACCCCACACGAGCACGACGATGCCGAGGAAGAACACCGCGAGGACGGCTTTTTGCCGCGACGTCAGCGGCGCGTCAAGGCCGGTCAGCTGGAGCCCCTTCTGTCGCTTCACCGCATCGAGACCGGAAGTCGGGCTCTTGCCAGGATCGCGGCGGACCCGTTCTGCGTGCCACATCACGAAGCCGATCGTCACGCCGGTTGTAACGAACCAGAGACCGATGCGGAAGCCTGCTCCAGAAAAGGGCGGCACGCCGGCGATCCCCTGCGCCACGCCGACCGTAAACGGGTTGAAGAAGGCCGCGGAAAACCCGGCGGCTGAGCCGACGAAGGGAATCGCCGCGCCAGTCAGCGAGTCGTACCCCAGCGCGAGCGCCAGCGGCACGAAGATCAGCACGAAGGGCACCGTTTCCTCGGCCATGCCGAAAATCGCCCCTCCCAGAGAGAAGAGCGTCATGAAGATCGGGATGACGAGCAGCTCCAGGAGGCGGGACTGCCGCGACGCGCGGACCAGCGCCCGCAGCGCCGTGTCGATGGCCCGCGTCTGCTGCAGCACCGCGAAGGCGCCTCCAATCAACAGCACGAACGCGATAATGGGAGCCGCGTCCGGGTCGATGAATCCGCGGATGGGCGCCTGGAAGATGATTCCGACCGAGTGAACCAGCGTGCCGAGGGCGCTGCGTTCCTGGCGCGGGAGGTGTTTGAAGGTTCCGGGGAGGACCACTTCGCGTGTGCCGACCGCGGCGACCTCCAGCTCCGTGCGATCGTAGGCGCCGGGCGGAACGATCCAGGTCAACACCGCCGCCCCCGCAATGATCGCGAAGATGACGAGCGCGGTATCCGGTGCCTTCACCTCAGGGGGCGCCATCGCTCTCTCCGACGTCAACGGATCAGAGCGCGGTCCTCCCGGCGGCGCCCTGGGGCGGAGGGTCTCACTGAATGGCTCGCAGCTGCTGCAGCACGATCTCGATGGGCGGCCGGTCCGGGGCGCTCGTGCCCACGTACTGCCAGCGGATCGCTCCCTCGCGGTCGATCACGAACAGCGACGGCCGCGCGATGTTTTCCTGCGGATGGAGTACGCCGTACTCCAGGATAAATCGGCGTGCCGAGTCGGACAGAATGGGATAGGTAATGCTCAGGTCCCGCACGGTCGTGCGCGCCAGCTCCAGCGTGTCTGCGCTCAGGGCGATGAGCTCGGCTCCCAGGGCGCGAATCTGTGTGTAGTTGGCTTGCAGCTCACCGAGCTGCGCTTGGCAGAACGGTCAACTGTGCATCCGGTAGAACACGACCACGACATTCTTGTCGCCTTTGAACGCGCCCAGGTCGACCGCCGTGCCCTGCACTGAGGTCCCCGTGATGTCCGGGGCGGGCATCTGCTGCGACGAGGCAGGCAGCGGCGCGAGGACCAGGACCAGCAAGACCATCAGCCACTTTGCAGTCTTCATGTTCAGCCTCTTCAAGTATTCGTTCAAGTATCGGTCCAAATGCGCCACCGAATCAACGGCGGGCTTTCAGGGGGTCAGTCGTTCTGTGCCGCTTCGATGCCGCGGCGCTCGTTGACCGTTGCCATCAGCATCGCCCCCACGACGAAGAAGAGTAGGACGGTTGCGATGCCCGCTCGCTGGGAGCCGAATGCCGCGGTGGCCGACCCGAGCAGGAACGGGCCCAGAAACGAGGTGACCTTCCCCGAGAACGCGAAGAAACCGTAGAACTCGGCCCGCTGGGTCTTGGGCACGAACCGGCCCATGAGCGACCGACTGGCGGATTGATTGGGGCCAACGAAGATGCCGATTAGGATACCGGCGACCCAGAGCCAGGTGCGGTCGGGCGCCCACACGGCGACGACTGTGGCGATCGTGAGCGCGACAAGCGTCACCATGATCGTCTTCTTGCCGCCGATGCGATCGTCCAGAAAGCCGAACAGCATTGCGCCGAGGCCCGACACGAGGTTGAGCACGACGCCGAAGACGATGATTTCTGAAAGGCTCATCCCGAAGGTTCCCGCGGCGTAGATCCCGCCGAACGCGAACACGGTGACGAGCCCGTCGTTGAAGACGAGCCTCGCCATGAGGAACCGGACGATCTCGCGGTACCGGCTGATGACTCGGAGCGTGGCGCTGAGCTCGCGGAACATGGCGCGCGCGTCGAGGCGCAGGCCGCCCTGTCGGCGCTCGGGCACGAACAAGAACAGGGGAAGGGCGAAAACCGAGAACCAGACGGCCACGAGCAAATTGGTTGCCCGGACGTTGAACCCTTCCTCGGTGGGGAGGCCGAACCATGGGACCTCCGGCCGTACGAAGCCCACCAGCGCGATGCCCATGCACACGAGGCCGCCCACGTAACCGAGTCCCCACCCGTAGCCCGACACACGGCCGATCCGTTCGGGAGAGGCGATGGTCGGCAGAAACGAGTTGTAGAACACGTAGCCAGTTTCAAAAGAAACGTTGGCAACAATGTAAAGCGCGAGCGCCAGAAACGCCGCGTTCGACAGGCTCGGTGGCACGAACGCGAGCAGCGTGGTGGCGCCGATGCAGAGCACCGTAGTCACCGCGAGGAACCGCTTGTGCGCCCCGGCTCGATCCGCGGCTACACCGAGGATGGGCGAAAGGAAGGCCGTGAGGATCGCGCTCAGCGCGACCGCCCGCGACCACCAGGTGGTGCCCGTCAACTCATCGGGCGCCATCGCCTGCGTGAAGTAGGTTGCGTAGATGAAGGTGCCGACCAGTGTCGCGAAGGCAGAGTTCGCCCAGTCGTAGAAGGCCCACGACCAAACGACGCCCGGGACGTCGTGCTGGAGTAAAGCGGTGGGCGCGACCTCAGACTCCAGGCGCGTCACGTTTGACCTACGCGAACGGCGCGCTGGTGCATTCGAGGCGAATCTTACAACACGGGAGTTTAGCGCGACGCACGGGTCGGCGCGTGGAACTACTATGGTGTCTTAAGTCGGGTCGCCCAATGATCGATCTTTACTGCGAGCGCACGGGCCCTGGGCTCTGGTCCGAGCCGGTCAACGCGGTCACCAATCTTGCGTACCTCGTGGCCGCGTGGGCGCTCTGGCGCGTCGCTGGCCGAGCCCGGCCGGCGAGGCCCGGCGGTCGGTTCCTTGCCGCTCTGGCGATTGCGATCGCGGTCGGCAGCGGGCTGTTTCATACATTCGCCACGTTCTGGGCGCGGCTCCTCGACGAAGCGCCGATCTTCTTGTTCCAACTGTCGTTCCTCTGGCTTTACAGTCGGACGATCCTGCGGACCACGGCGGGAACCGCGGTCTGGATCCTGGCGGGACTGCTTGCCGCTTCGCTGGTCGGTCGTCAGTTTCAAGAAGCGCTCAACGGTTCGCTGATGTACGCGCTCGCATTCCTCTTGACGTGCGGGCCTCGGGGTATACCACTACCGCGCGCAGCCACGCGAGCGGTACACCCTACTGGCCGGCGCTGGAGTCTTTGCCGCGGCTGTTTCCTTTCGGACCATGGACAACGCCGTCTGCTCGTGGTTCCCGCTCGGCACGCACTTTCTTTGGCATGTCGCCACTGCTACGGTCCTGTACTTGTTCGGGCGGGGATTATTGATGAGCATGCCGTCGGCGCCGCAGGACGGGTGAGGTGTCATGTCGCGGACCAAGACCCTCGTCGCTGGCGCGCTCGTCGTGGCGGCGACCTACTGTGCGGTTTCCGTCTACATCCTGTCGGCGAGCCTCCAAACTCAGGACGTCTGTCCACCGGGCGAGGGGCCGCCGTCTGACCTGCCGATGGAAGCCATCGCGCTTGCCAGCCGCGCAGACGGCACCAGGCTTGCCGGGTGGCTGAGCGCTCCGAAAGTCGATCGCGCGGTGATTCTGCTGCACGGCATCGATGTCGACGCCTGGGCCGGCGCGCAGCCCGACCTAGCCCGCGCCTACGTGGACGCCGGATTTCAGGTCCTGCTGTTCGATCTCCGTGCTCACGGCAGCTCGGGCGGGGCTCGCATCACCCTGGGGAACCTGGAGCGAGGCGACATCCGTGCCGCGGTCGATCTGGTGCTCAGTCGAGGCATCCCTCCCGGACGGATCGGCCTGCATGGAACCTCGTACGGCGCGGCGATGAGCCTACTGGCCGCCGCCGACATTCCAGAGGTTGGCGCCGTCGTGGCCGACAGCGCCTTCGCCGACATCCGCGATTTGATCGCCGACGAAGTGGAGCGGCGCACTCGTGTGCCCGGCTTTCTCGCCGGCTCGCTGATGCGACCCGGGATCGAAGTGGCCGCGCGGATTTTGTACGGCCTGGATCTCGCCGCCCTGGCGCCGGAAAACATCGTGGGTCGTATCAGTCCGCGGCCGGTCTTGTTCATTCACGGCGAACAGGATCGAATGATTCCCGTCGACCATGCGGCCAGGCTGAAGAATCGTGCCGAGAATCCCGCGGCGGAGCTCTGGACACTGCCGAAATCGGGGCATACAGAAGGTGTCCGGTCCGGACTGTGCAACCTGGAGCCGTCGGCGGGGCGCACCGGGTTTCTCGAGCGGGTCGTCGCGTTTTTCGATCGCGCGCTGCCCAAACGTGCGGTGAAAACTACTGCAGACGCGAGCCTGTGACCGACGAGCCATTCTACTCGCCGAATGCCATGCCTCTGACGCGGGTGTCGCGACCGGGCGAGTGAGCGCTGTGAGCTCTGTTCGTCGGCGTCGGGGTCTTGTTGCTCATGTAGCATAGCCCAGGACGCTCGACAGAGGCCGTGTACGTGAATGAATAGGACTCAGTGGATGGCGTACCAACCGATCGAGAACTACGGGCTCATCGGAGATCTCCACACGGTCGCGCTCGTGGGTATGAACGGTTCTATCGATTGGTTCTGTTTCCCCCACCTCAGACTCCCCTAGCAGTCCGTGGTGAAAGTCCGTCTGCATTCGACGAGCGATGCATCCTCGTGGCCTGCGTTGCTCCTCCATCAAATACAGGCGGTATTCTCGGTCGTCGCGCCTTGCCCGCGAGGCGCCTCGCTCGTCTCGGTGCAGCGCCCGACTTTCACCACGGACTGCTAGCCTCTTCGCGGCGATCCTGGACGATGAGAAGGGCAGTCGGTTCCAGATCTGCCCGACGCGAGACGATCCGCTGTACAAGCAATTCTACTGGCCCGACACGAACGTCCTGATCACCCGATTCCTCACGCCAGACGGTGTGGGACAAATTACCGGTTACATGCCAGTCGGGTTGCCGGCTGACGATCCGAGGCGCCACTAACTCATTCGGTGGGTTCAAGTGGTGCGCGGCTCGATGGAGTTCCGCCTGGAATGCCGGCTGGCCTTCAATTACGGCCGCGATCCACACACGGCCCACGTCGTGGCGGGCGGCGCGTGTTTCGAGAGCCCAGGGCCAAGCATGGGTCTCGGCACGCGAGAGAAGCTGCGAGTCGATGGAAACAGGGTTGTGTCACAGTTCACCCTGCACGAAGGGCAGACGGCAAGCTTCGCGTTTGGAAAGGTCGAGAATCGTAACTGCGGAGTCTTCCTGGGAGGGAGCGAAGCCAAGGACCTGATCGACAAGACTGAGCAGTTCTGGCGCCAGTGGCTGTCGCAGTGCACCTGTCAGGGCCGCTGGCGCGAGACCGTCCAGCGTTCGGCTTTGACGCTGAAGCTGCTCACGTTCGAGCCCACCGGAGCCATCGTCGCGGCCCCGACCTGTAGCCTCCCCGAGGGCGTCGGAGGGGAGCGAAACTGGGACTACCGCTATACCTGGATCCGAGACGCGGCGTTCACGTTGTACGGTTTGATGCGGATCGGCCTTACCGAAGAGGCCGCGCAGTTTATGGGATGGCTGGAGGCGCGTTGTCACGAGTGGAACCCAGATGAATCACTGCAGATCATGTACGGCCTTGACGGCCGACACGCCCTGACCGAGGAAACCCTCGATCACTTCGAGGGCTACAAAGGCTCCCGGCCGGTACGGATCGGCAACGGGCTCACGCTCGGCCTTTCAGCATTGCCCAGACCTGCACCGCCGCGATTACTCCAAACACAACGGTGAGGCTGAGGATCGCCCAGGTGAGTCGAATCATTGTCGCCGCCTGTTGACTCGATTGCTCATTGAAGTTCTGAATGGCTAGCTTGAGTTGCCGCTGCATTTCCACGACCGCCGCCTGTTGGGCCTGAAGGTCGCCCAGAGAGTCGTCAGGGGACGGCTGCGGTTCCGGCGCACCGGCCGGTGTGACGAAGTTCGTCATGGTGTCAATCGGTCCAACTAACCTCCACGTCGGAATTGCCTCGCCGTCCTCGTCGAGGAGGACGTCGTAGACCTCCCCGGTCGGGCTGACGACGATATTGCAGTCGATGGTGATTGAAGAGTTTGGCAACGGGCAGAAGCGACCGACTATGTCACGGTGCAGTCCCCAGTCGGAGTGGCGGCGTGCGATCTCGTTCATAGCCTCGCCCAGTTGCGCGTCCGTCAAGGGGCGATCTGGGTACTGCGCCATGACCGCCCTGACGGTCGGCAAGAGCGATTCCTGGGCCGCCACCGGCGTCGCGAGGAGAACGAGCAGGAGCGTCCGAACGGCACGGTGAATCATGCGACCTTCACTTCTTCCCACGCACGCGATCTATGCCAGACGATCAGCCGGCCGTGCCCGCTCCATGACCGCCTCACTGCCAAGGTCATTGGGATGAGCTGACATTTCCCTGCTTCAGCAAGCGCGGCGACCAGACCGTTAGGTGAACGCCGCGCGGAATTGCTGCCTGGCGAGCTCCAGTATCTCTGGGAGCGAGCCCGTCAGGCCCCCGCCTTGAGCCAGATCTGGTTTCCCACCGTCGCGTCCGCCGAACCTCGTGGTGAGGGCTCGAAGGATCGTCGACGCATCGATGGCGACGTCTTGCGATCGGGCGACCACAACCAGCACCGGCGAGCTGGTCGAAATGAGCGCGACCGCATGTCCAGGGATGGACACGAGCGCTCCGGCCAAGGATTTCAGTTGGGCGGCGTCGTAGCCATCTAACGCCTGGACGACAACGGCCGTGTCGCCGACTCGCTCCGCACGGGTCACCAACTCCTTGGCCACATATGTGGCGAGTCGCTCGTTAAGCGCGCGGACCGCACGCTTGAGGTCCTTGGCTTCCGTCTGTGCCTTGGCGATGGCACCGGGCAGTCCCTCGGGTAGCACCGACAAGAGGCGCACGCTGCCAGCCAGCGCGTCCCGCTGAGAGTGGAAGACGGCGCGTACTCGCCCGCCACAGACGAACGTGACACGGGTGCCACCTTTGAACCGCTCGTTGGCTGACACGGCGATCATTCCGATCGCCCCGGTCCGCGAGACGTGTGTTCCCCCACAGGCCGACCGGTCGAATGCCTCGACCTCGACGAGCCGCAGCCGCCCGCCGCGGGTCGGCTCCTTGCGCAGCTGAAGTCGAGCCGTCTCTTCTGCGTCGACGAATCGGATCGAGATCGGCCGATCCTGCCAGACGATCCGGTTCGCCTCCGCTTCAGCCGCGGCAATGAGCTCGGCCGAAAGGTCCCTCTCGAGATCGATCGTCGAAGCTTTGCTTCCCAGGTGGAAGCTCACCGTTCGGGCCTTGTGAAGTCGATCGAACGCCGCAGACAGCACGTGCTGACCAGAGTGCTGCTGCATATGATCGAAACGACGGCGCCAGTCGATTCGACCTTGCGCGGTCTCGCCGACCGTGAGGTTCCCTTCGACCATATGGGCAACCTCGCCGTCTTCGCGTTCAATGACGTCAATCACCCTGGCTCCGTTGAGCGTGCCGGTGTCGAACGGTTGACCACCAGAGGTCGGGTAGAACGCCGTCCGATCGAGCTTCAGGAAGAGGTGAGTCCCGTGGGGGGCGACGTGGGCAACCGTCGCATCGAACTCAGCGAGATACGAGTCGGTGTAATAAAGCCGTTCCGTCATCGGTTGTTATCGTCGGGCGGCGGAGGCCAGGACACGCAGCCAGGAAGCTACTTGTTCGAAGACTAGGAACATTTCGTGCACGCGCCGTTGAGCATTGCGTTCCCGTAAGTGCCGAGTATCGGGGTCTTGAAGCGTCTCATCGAACGCCTTGGCCACTTCATCCGGATTTTCTGGCGAAGAGTGAATCTTACCATTCATGCCTTCCTGGATCTGCTGTCGAATTCCACAGGCATTGGATCCGATAACGGGAATGCGTTTCCACATGGCTTCGGTTACGGTAAGCTCGAATCCCTCCTGGATCGAATTCTGGACCACAATTGTGGAACATCGTTGTAGGGCATTGACCATCAGGGCATTTTCGCGGCGAGAGACCAGCGGAAGCGTCAGCAGCATCACGTCCTGCTGCATTTCCTTGTCAAGGGACGTGTATTGAGAGCAGAGTTCCTTCAAAACGTCTTGGGCCTCGGGGTCATCCTGCGTGGATTCAGCGTCCGGACCGGCCAAGACCAAGCGGGTTATTTCGAGACGCTTGCGGCGGATGGGATCGCGCTCGTATTGGCCTTCATGTAAACGATTCTTCAAGCGAACGAAGGCTTCCATTAGCGGTGCAAATCCCTTCAACCGATCCCAGCGTGAGATTTGCGTAATGATCGGGCGATAGAGTAGACCGAAATTGCCTCCCTCGCCGGGGCTTCCAAACGTGCCGTCGGGCAACAAGCGCCGGGCCGGCGCGGCGAATTTCCGGTTCAGCACCGGTTGAACGGGCACGGCTATCGATGCATTACAGAGCACTTCGACGACGTGGTGAAGCGAGAGTTCACGGTTTTTGTCACTGAGGGGATCGAGAGCAGGATGGATGATCGATGAACGATGGGTCAGATAGTCTGGAATATACTCGTATTCGCTGAAGACTACCTGGTCGTATGGCACGATGTACGGACGAAGAAAAGACCATGCGGACCGGGTCTGGTCCACATCCCGATCCAGTCCAATATGGCATCTCCAGATCATCGGGTTCTTAATTCGCTCTTTTGTTAGCGAGCCTACTCCTAACAGTCTGTGTTTAAACCCTGCGATTCACGCGGCGACGGGTAGCAGCTCAAAACAATGACGCGGCGACGACCCCGGCGATCGATCAACGAATCTTGGTTCATGGTTCCCCCAGAGAGCGCCGAGGCGCGCCCATACGGCGATGAAGACAGCCAAGACGCCTGCGGCGCGGCCCTGCAAGCGCCGTGGCGTGCCGATGCCGAGGCACTGGCGCATCGCGAGCCCCAAGTTGAAGCCGCCGCCATGAATCAGTAGACGCTTCAAGATGTTGTCGTGTCCCCGCAAGTGCGTGCGTCGCATCCCGCCGGTCTCATAGAGGTGGGCAAACGATCGCTCGGCGAGTTCCGCCCGTCGCCGCCGCAAGCGTCGCCCGCGGGCGCCCCGGAGACGGCGGCGATTCCCATGGACGGGCGCGTACGCATCCGGCGCGTCGGACCAATCGCGCCGGCCACGGTCGGGTTCCGAAATGTACGACCGCAGGCCCACCGCAGCCAGGTCTACCATCGTCTCGTTGCTGTGATAGCCCTTGTCCGCGACGATGTCCTCCAACCTCCCGCGCGCGTCGGTCGTCGCGTGCGCGGCTTCCACCTGTTCGGCCGCCGTGATCGCCGCCGTGACAAGCGTCCTCGTGTCGCCCTGATCGGCGCCCTGCACCGTCACCGCGACCAACGCGCCGCTCTCCAGATCGATCGCATGCTCGGCTTTGTGCGCCAAGTGCGTCTGGCCGTCTTTCATTTTCGCGACCTTCGCATCAGGATCGCTGGGGCTGGTCCACTCGCTGTTCGAGGTTTTCTTCTTCCGCGTGCGATCAAACCGCGCCAAGACTTCGCGCGTCGGCGTCTTGATCCCCGAGGCGGCGGCGAGGCGGGTCAGATACGCCTGGTAGGCTTCCCCCGTGTCCCGGCGCACGATACTCCGCATGGCGGCGTTGGCCTCCAACGTCGTCGCGTCGATCGCGATCGTCCGGCCCTTCAACAGGCCGGCGGCCGCCAGGCGCTGCTGGACCCACGTGAACACCGCCCGGTGCGTCTCCACATCGATCACGCGGCGGGTGCGCGAAATCGTCGAGTGATCCGGGGCCGCCTCCTCCAGCCCGAGTCGCAGGAAGCTCCGCACCGCCAGCGAGTCCGCCGCACGCCATGCGATGCCGCGCTCCGAATCGATGCCTTCGAAGTACCCAACCAGCAACAAGCGGAAGTAGCGACCGGGCGCCAGACTCGGGCGGCCCAACACCGGCGCGTAGAAGGATCGACAGGCGTCTTCCACGAAGGTGTCGAAGCCGTCGGCATCCAGCAACGCATTCAAGCGCGTGTAGAACGGATGCCCAGGCGAGACCGGCAGATCCGACGCGGCAATCCACAACGGAGGTTGTTCGGGGTCGCGGGTGCCCATGGCCATGCGCCACAGTGTAAGGAGCGGGATCGATCCTGTCGATCCCCTCGCCAATAACAAGGGGCTGCTCGATCGACTTTCACCACGGGCTGCTAAGGGCTGCGGATCATGAACGACCACGATGTCCGTCGGATTTATGTTGGGAGAGAGCTCGTCGGCCAGTTGGTGATTGACCTTGTCATAGATCGCCTGCTCTTCCGAAGTGATGTTCGGGTCTCCTTCACCGTGAATCAAATTGTGCATGCGTTTCGTAAAGCGGAAGAAGTCGGCATTGTCGGTTTTGATTACGGCCCAGACTGTAACGACGCCCAGGTCTCGCAGTAGAGAGATCACTTTGGGGAGCATCTCCGCAACGCCGCCCCCTTGAGCGGTGGAGCTGATCATCCAGACCTTCCGGCTTCTGAACTGGTGAAGCAGGGGTATCCGTTCATTTCGTAGCTTTTGAACGGCGGTACTGAGAAATGCAAATTGCCCGTAGTCTTCCAAATTGGGCCGCGCTGGAACCTCAACCATTTCAATTATCAGAATTCTGTTCTGCCAGGATTAGCGGAGCCTTATTGGAGTTTTCTTGGGGGGGGGGGGGGGGGGGGGCTCCTTCTTGCCATCTCGGTGCGTGCAACGTTGTGCAACGGATGCCGGAGACGCGACCTCAAGCGGCAGCAGATGACCCGTGAATGAAAAAGCCGACCCCGATTTTCCGAGGTCGGCCGCGATCGGTTGGCTTCAGGCGGGGACAGCTCACGGTTGTGGGCTCGGGGTGCTGGATGGCCGGCGGTCAAAGAACCGGTTGCAACCGGCTCGCACGGGTGTAGCATCGGGGTGTTCAGGAACGGCAAGATGGAAATCCCGGCCTAGAGTTCCCGCATTAGTCACATGTGAGCTTCGCCAGGGGGAAGCACTCTAATGAAGCGTATCACCGGCATCGCCGTCGTTTTTTCGCTCACGTCTGCAGGTTGCGTCGACGACAGCCCAACGCTGGCTGAATTTGACAAGAGATTTGGCGTTAGCGAGACACTTCGCGAGGGACAAGAACGGCTTCAGGAGTTTGATCAACGCTATGGCGTTAGCGAAGAGGCAAGGAGTGCTGCCGAGGCTGTTCAAGCCTTCGATGAAAAACATCAAGTAACGGACAGGGTGCTGGAGTGGGCTGAAAGGGCTGGTGACGCGATCGGCAACCTTCTGAGGAGGGCTCGCGAACGGTAAGCGGCCTCGACTCTTGATGCCGAGCCAGTTCTGGATGAGGATGAGGCGGCAGTTGAAGCCCCGCCGCTAGGGAGACTTCCCTAGTTGCCGCTGCTCGGTACCCAGATCCCTAGGCGCTAGTCTTCTTACGCCGTGCCTTGCTAGTTAGTTGGGCCTTCGCCATCGACAGTGGTTTTCGTAAACGACCAGCTGGCCGGCCTCGGAGTGACCTTCTGTCTGGAGCCAACTCAAGTGTGGTTTCGACGTTCGGTAGAGCGACATCCAGGATGATCGTTCGAAGGTTGAGATTCCTCTTGCGCGGCGTGAAGAACCGGTTCTCTGCCTGCCACAGAATCCAAACGCGTGTCAGTGTCGAGGAGTTGGAATAATTGATTACAATGTAGTTCTCACCGTTGGTCCGCGCGTTTTGATTAATAGTCAAGCCTTTGCTCTTGAACCGTACCGGGTTTCTCGGAGACTGGATTCATTGAATCAGGCCACCTTGGCCTGCTCATAGTACTGCGCTTCAAACTCCGCCGGCGGCACGTCTCCAATCGGTCCCAGCAACCGCCGCATGTTGAACCAATCCACCCACTCCAGCGTGGCGAATTCCACGGCCTCGAGCGTGCGCCACGGCCCTCGTCGTCGAATCACCTCCGTCTTGTAGAGTCCGATCACCGACTCGGCGAGGGCGTTATCGAACGCATCGCCTTGGCTCCCGACCGATGGCGCAATGCCGGCGGCCGCGAGACGATCCGTGTACCGCATCGAAAGATACTGCGTGCCGCGATCGCTGTGATGCACGAGGCTGGTCAGCGCGTCGCCGCGGCGCGCGTAGATGGCCTGCTCCAAGGCGTCGAGCACGAAGTCCGTGCGCATCGAGGCCGACACCCGCCAGCCCACGATGCGCCGCGCGAAGACGTCGATCACGAACGCCACGTAGGTGAACCCACCCCAGGTCGCCACGTAGGTGAAGTCTGAGACCCAGAGCTGATTCGGACGGGTCGCCACGAACTGGCGATCGACGAGATCTGCGGGCCGGCTGCCATTGCCCGCGTGCGTGGTTGTGATCCACGCGCGCCCACGCCCCGCGCCTGCCAGGCCCATCGCCCGCATCAGCCGACCCACCGTGCCTCGTGCCACGCAGAACCCTTCGCGACGCAGCTGTTTCCAGACCTTGCGCGGCCCGTACACCTGATGATGCTCGTCATACACCCGCTGAATCTCCGGGCGCAGCGCATCATCGCGTTGTGCCCGGGCCGAGCGACGCGTCGGATCGACCTGCGCCGCCCGATGGCGGTGATACGTCGAGGGGGCGATCGGCAGCACGGTGCAGATCGGCTCGACCCCGTACTGATCCCGATGGTCGTGAATGAAGCGAACCATCACTTCCCGCGGCGGTCGAGCTCCGCCTGGGCAAAATACGCGGACGCCTTCCGCAGGATCTCGTTCGCCCGCTTCAGCTCGCGAACCTCGCGCTCCAGTTCCTTGAGGCGCTCTCGCTCGCTCGTCGTCAACCCTGGGCGATAGCCGGCGTCACGCTGTGCCTGGCGTACCCACTTCCGTAGCGTCTCGGCCGTGCAGCCAAGCTTCGGCGCCACCGACTGCAACACGCCCCACTCCGACGCGTGGGTGGCGCGATGCTCCTCGACCATTCGAACCGCGCGCTCACGCACCTCCGGAGAAAACCGACTTGGACGTCCCATAGACCCCATCCTCCCAAGTAATGAGGTCTCCGAGAAACCCGGTACGGTTCAATGCACTTGGTAAGCGGATCTCACTGACCGAGCAGGGGACAGTCGTGAACGGCATCGGCGACACGCCAAACGAGCACGACATACTGACGGGTTCCCAGCCGGACGGCCGGGCGTACACCGATGGCATGGACCACACCTGCAACAACTGGATGAGCAACGGTGAAGGTTCGGCGCAGCTCGGTCACTCGGACAAGCAGGGTGGCGGAAACGGGTCGTGGAACTCGTCTCACCCGAGTCGCGGGTGCAGCCAGGAGAACCTGGTGAGCACCGGCGGCGCCGGCTTGTTCTACTGCTTTGCGGCGAACTAGCAGCGGATTCCAGGGACTCACCGATCGCGTGCCGGTTCCGTAGCCCGCTTGTTTGGCTGCCGCCGGCCCACCCTGCCTTGCTAGAAGCGGTAGAAGAAAGTTTTACCCGAGGAACGAGGTTGTGGTCTGGCCGTGACCCGCCATCAGGCGCGTCGTAGCAGATCCACTCCACGTTAGGAATCAGGTTCAAGCCCTCGTTGATCCGGTAGTCGGCACCAAAGAGGAAGAAATTGGATTTGGCCGTCGAATCGAAGGGGAGGAAGGCGATTCTGTCGCCATCAGGACTTGGATCGAACTGCCTGTCGTACCTCGCGAGCACGCTGTGCCTATTCACCGGTTGACAATGCAAACCGACCGTCTGCTATTATAGGATTAATTAAGTCGTATTTCATGACCGCGAGTTGATTCGACTGGTGTTATTGGAACAGGAGAACACGAGACAAGAGGCACGTCAGTCACTTTTGAAACGCACTCTTGGAGGCACAAAGAGAGACAGATGGTTACCGAACAGGCGGTCCTCAGCGCATTGGCGACAATCAACGATCCGGACATCCACCGAGACATCGTATCGCTCGGGTTCATCAAGGGCCTCCGGATCGACGGGGAGAACGTTGCCTTCACGATCGAGCTGACGACACCCGCGTGCCCCGTGCGGGAGCAGATGCAGGAGGACGCGCGCCGCGTCGTGCTCTCGCTGCCTGGCATCACGCACGTCGCCATCACCATGACCTCGCAGGTGCGCGCGACCCAGTCGGCGGAGAAGGACAAGCTGGTGCCGTTGGTGAAAAACGTCGTCCCCGTCGCGAGCGGAAAGGGCGGGGTCGGAAAGTCCACCGTCAGCGCGAACCTGGCCATCGCCCTCGCGAAGCTTGGCGCGCGAGTGGGCTTGATGGACGCCGACGTGTATGGGCCGAGTATCCCGACCCTTATGGGGGCCAACATCCCGCCCGGACCGGGAGGCGAGAAGATCGTTCCTCCCGTCCACTACGGCGTCAAGATCATGTCGATGGGCTTTTTCCTGCCCAAAGGCGAGGCCGTCATCTGGCGGGGTCCCATGCTCAGCAAGACGGTGGACCAGTTTCTCGGCGACGTGGACTGGGGCGAGCTCGACTACCTGCTGGTCGATCTTCCCCCGGGCACCGGGGACGTCCAGTTGAGTCTCTGCCAGAAGATCCCGCTTACCGGCGCGGCCATCGTATCGACGCCGCAGGATCTCGCCTTTCAGGTGGCCGAAAAGGCCATTTTCATGTTCAAGAAGCTTCGGACCCCGATCCTCGGGCTCATCGAGAACATGAGTGGCTTCGAGTGCAGGCGCTGCGGCCAGCGTGAAGAAATCTTTGGCAGCGGCGGCGCCCGGCGGCACGCCATGGCAAACGACTTTCCGTTCCTCGGGGAGATCCCCCTCTCGACAGATATCCGCATTGCGTCCGACGGGGGACGCCCCATCGTCGAATCGATGCCCGATTCGCCAAGTGCCCGTGCCTTCTTGCGCGTGGCCGAGAACCTCGCCGCGGGAGTGAGCACCCTCAATCTGGGCGCGGCGACCACCGATCGGCCAGAGCCGGCGGAGATGACGCAGCCCTCCCCGACCGAGATCCGGATCGTGTGGAAGGATGGGCACGAGAGCGTCTACACCGGCTATGCCTTGCGCCTCGTCTGTCCCTGTGCAGGGTGTGTGGACGAGCGGTCGGGGATGAGACGGCTTCGCGAGGAATCGATTAGGAAAGACGTTCACCCGCTCGCGATGGATCCGACGGGCCGGTACGCGATCCGCTTCCACTGGAGCGACGGGCACTCGACCGGCATCTACACGTACGAGCATTTGCGGGCGCTCTGCCGTTGCCCGGTCTGTACGAGAACGCCGCAGACGCACGACGAACAGGCAGCACATGTTCAACCCGCGTGAGATTTAACGCCTCATTAACGGACTGTGGTTGAGGACGAAGAGGCTTCGGAAGCAACACCTGGGAAGCTGGCTCGTCGTTGGTTGAGGAGAGGGCGGAGACCTGTTCGACGGAATAGGCGGTTGGGCCGACGGTCATGGCCAGAACTCTACGAGGCCGGCTTCCACCGTGTGACTGTCGCGCGAGAAGCGAGCACGTGAGCCTCAACAGAGTCATCATGAGTCAAAGCAAGGAGAAACTGTGACATGGCTGTATATGTGAGGGTGGCCGACGCGGCCGATCTACCACCCGGACAGGCGATGGCGGTAACGGCTGCTGATAAGCGCATCGCGCTTTTCAGCGTCGGTGGAACCGTCTTCGCCCTCGACGATACCTGCACGCACCGGGGCGGACCTCTTTCCGAAGGAGCGGTACAGAATGGGATCGTCACTTGCCCTTGGCATGGGGCTCAGTTCAATGTCAAGGATGGCTAGGTGCTCCAGCCCCCGGCTCCCAAGAGTGTCTCGTCTTATCCTGTGAGGATCACGAACGGCGCCATCGAAGTGGAAGTGTAACGGCACAAGTCGGGTGGCAACCGGCTGCCAGGTCCGGTGGGGGAGTGACGGCATCTGTCTGGTCGAGACGATCGTTCAGTCACCGCGGCGACTGAACGGTGGGCGCCTTAGTTTGCTGGTCACAAGTGGTCAAGCCCGTTGTGGAAATACTCCTGACAATCAACGAGAGGGCTGCTGCGGCGCGCATTTCGGACCGTCACCGCGTCGGTGAAGTTGCAGATCTGATAAAAGTGATACGAGCTGGTTAGCCGATTCTCGAGAGGGGAGGAGATACAAGGTCGTGAGTCTTCATCATCGACGGCAGGCGGTCGCGCCATTCAATCTAGTACGGGGCTGTCTCGCAGCGTGGGTCGCCGTCGCGGCATTGCTTGGTGCCGCAGCGTCTGGGGTGAGCGCAGTCGCCCAAAGGCCTGACGTTGGCGCCGTCGCGTTACTCGTGACGGATTTGCCCTCGGGCTACCGTCCGGTCAGCGAGCTTGCCAACCGCGGTCTCTTCTACGCGGCAGGCACGCCGCTGTTTCGGATCGATGACGGTGATAGCCATCACGGGTTCGACGCGCTGTCCGTGTGGGCGAGGAAGACGAAGGGCGCCCGGACACAAGGAGTCGTCTACGGCGTCGAGGACGGTGTCATCGTCTCGGTCGGTTACCTGGTCCGTCAAGTAGATCTGGTGGCGGGCAAGAGCTTCCACGGTCTGAGCGTGCGGGAGCTTGATCTTCCTCCCGCTCATTACCTCACGATCGAACTCGTCGAGGGAGCGACGGCTGATGCCAATCTGTACCTCTGGCTCTGGCACTTTCGCTCACAGTCCGGCCCGGCCCGACACATACTGTCAGCCGGGGAGTTGCCCGTGGTCGAGAGCCTACACCCGAGGTTCTCGGTATACTCTTGCAAAGAGGATCCGACCTATTTCTGCCCACGAATGGGACGCCATTACACCGATCTGAGCAAGCCTGGGGGTCGTCCCCCGACCGCCACTGGGGATGACGGTGTGATTTACGGTGAGGCGGCGGGCAAGCTTATCTTCATCGAGTACACCTTTGCCCAGAAGGACTTTGAGGCCGGAGTCTCCTGGCCTGCGATGCCTCTAGACGGGTTGCCCATCCCTCCGATCGACAACCTTCACCTACTGCACTACGAAGGAGCGGACGGGACACCGGGACGTTACACCGCACACATGTATTTTATTCCCGAGGAAACCTACCTGGCGTGGGAGCGTGAGCCACCGCGGCTGTAGAAGCAACAGTCCACACTATGCCTATCGACGTCGGCTTCCAGCTTGGCCCATTACGACGTGACCGCCCTCACTCTCTCGCCGCACGCTAAAGGGCGCAGCAGTCGGCAGCCTTTCCCGCATCCACGTCAGGAATGAATAGCACGACCGGAATAGCCAATCTACGGTACGACGGTTTGCACGAAGTCAAGAAAAGGTACCGTCCAATATTCCGTTCGAGTCGTTGTCCACGACGCCGCGCCAGTATTTGTGGCTGCGGTTGTCGGTCGATGAAGGCCGCGACCTACGCGCTACGTGACTCACGGTCGTCTAGGTGACCAGTGTTCTCGAAGCTCGCCGGCCCCGCGGCGAGCGTGGACGCGCTTCGTTCAACAGGAACAGTTCCGGAGCTTGCTTGTCCCCCTGCTGTTGAACAGCATGGCCCGAACACTCAACGTGGGTTTGAAACCATGGATAAGGCGCTCAAGGAGCGGGCGGAGGCAACACCCCCATGAGGCCAGCCAACTCAGCCCTCCACTTCGTCTCGCAAACGTCGCCTACTCGAACAAGCGGGACGGCCGACACCCAGAACCGATAAGTCCTGTGTAACGCCGACCTGGTGACCTACCGCCCCTGCTCCTTGTAAGTCGTCAGTAGGCGACTATCCAGGAGTATATTGTCGCCGTCGCTTCGACCAAGGTACGACTGCTCGTGGCTACCCAGCTTGAGCAGGCGGGAGGCTGAAATCTGGCCGCGCTACAAGAATTCCTACTGAATCCACTGCTGTAACGCGCTGCGAAGCGACCCGATAAGTTGCTGCAGCTAACTCCTGTGGTGCGCCCCACGCTCAAGAGATTCGAGGAATCATGGGAATCTTTCAGATTGCATTGATCTTGGCTGGGTTTCTGTGTTCCCTGGTGGCAGGCTTCCTGTTTGCTTTTGCCATAGTGACGATGCCGGGCATAAGAAGCCTAAGTGACCGGCAGTTCATCCGAGCTTTTCAGGTGATGGACCGCGTCATCCAGAATAATCAGCCGACTTTCATGTTGGTCTGGGTCGGTTCAGTTGTGGCCTTGGTGACTAGGGCTATGCTTGGCATCGGGCAATTGGATGGCGCTGGGCGTCTGCTCATCATCTTCGCCGCATTCGCCTATCTTCTCGGCGTTCAATTACCGACCGTCACAATCAACATACCGCTGAATAACAAGCTACAAACTCTAGATGTCGATGCTATAGATGAAACAACGCAAGCAGCAGCTCGCAAAGACTTCGAACCGCGTTGGAATCGATGGAACTCATTCAGGACGGCCTCTGCGAGCCTGGCGTCTGCCCTCCTAATGGTTCTGCTATTCAGACTTTGAAGAGCGCGGTAGTGGATAGCAGTAGGCTCAACTAGGCGCTCCGGAGGACGCGACGCTTGCGTCCATTGAGCTTGTGCGCTAGAGTGCAACACGCCAACACGCGCCGGCCTCGACTCACTCGCCAAGAAGTGGTCTTAGGCGAGATCGGCAGGTTAAGGACTGCCGAGCCGCGGCCCGATGCCTCGTTGGCATTCATGGCCGGGGCATCGGAGACCGTTAGATTGGGAGAGGTGCTGCGGGCCATCTAGCACGGGTGGCGACCTAGCCCAGGTCGCCGCCGTCTGCGTGAGGCCTTAGCCGATGCCGAAAAACTCCCGACAAATGCGTGTGAGCTTAACTCAAGACCCCTCCCTTCAAAGCCGCACTTTCTCAGCACCCAGCCGTATAATCCAGGCGTTCACCACTAGTGCTCCTGACCCCCCGGCACTCGCCTCGGGCCGTACGAAGTCACCGCACTAGCCGTCGCGTTTGACGCCGCTGAGCCCGACGATCCCCGACGCCTTTGCTTGACTACCGGATAGGCGACGAAAGGACCTCCCATGGTGTGCTCTCGACCTGCCGTTGTCGGCGCCTTGACGCTGTACCTCGTGCAACCGGGACTGGCGGTCGCTGGAGCGGCGGCGGTGCAACGGTCGGAGGCGGCCGTGGCCGAGGAGGTCAGGCGCGCGATCTCGGCGGAAGGGGAGCTCCGTCGCCTGTCGGTGTCGGTTGCCGGCAGCGAGGTGACGCTCTCCGGATCCGTGCCGACCCTCTGGGTCAAACAGGACGCCATCAAACGGGCGCTGAAGGTCGACGGCGTCGAGACGGTCGTCAGCGACATCGAGCTGCCCCGGCTGAAGAGCGACTTCAACCTGGCGTCGAACATCGGATCGGCTATCGGCGGCTATCTGCACTACACCATCTTCGACTACGTTGACGGCGTGATCCGCAACGGCGTCGTCACGCTGACGGGCAGTGTGACGCCCGACAGGGACAAGGCCCGTGAGATCACCGACGAGATTGCGCGTGTGCGGGGCGTTCAGGAGATCCGCAACGAGATCGTGACGCTGCCAACGTCGTTCGGCGACGATCAGATTCGCGTCGCGCTCTTCAGGCGCATCTTTGGCAACATCCACTTCGAGCGGATCTCCCACGCCAACCCGCCCTTCCGCCTCGTCGTCCACCACGGCGTCGTCTCACTCTACGGCGTCGTCCAGTCCCAAATCGAGTACCTAGAGCTCGAGTCGATCGCCCGGTTCACCAGCGGCGTCCTGCGCGTCAACAACCACCTGAAGACACGTACAAAACCCAAGCAGTAGCACGTCCTGGAGGTGAAGTATGACCGCCGACCGTCCTGACGTACCAACCTTCGAAGATTCTCAAAGCCAGCTCGAACGAGCGTTCATCGACGAACTCTTGCGATTGCGCGGCTAGGATCCCGCCAAGCTGCAGGAGCTGCCCGAACAGCAGGTAGAGCTTCTGTAACGTACGGTACGGCGGGAGGAAGACCCATGACTGACCAGTGGCGGGATGGCGGGCTGCGCCGGTTGAGTGGCATCGTGCGAGGCATCCGAGCCTTGCTCGTCCTTGTTATCGGTGTGACGGTTGCCTGGAGCTGTGGGCCGAGTGCGGAAAATTCGGTGGAGCCGGTTTTCGACGTGATGGAAAAGACGATCGCTGAACTAGCGACGGTGTTGGACGCTGGCGAGACAACGTCTCGAGAGCTCGTCGAGCAGTATCTGGCCCGCATCGACGCCTACGACGGGCAGGGGCCGACGCTCAACGCGATGATCACGGTCAACCCGAACGCGCTGGCCGAGGCCGACGCGTTCGACGCGGAACGCGCGACACGCGGCACAAGGGGGCCGCTGCATGGCGTTCCCGTCGTCCTCAAGGACAACTATGACACAGCCGACATGCCGACAACGGGAGGCGTGATCGCGCTAGCAACCTCTGTTCCTCCAGATGACGCGTTCCAGGTTCAGAAGCTGAAGGAGGCCGGTGCGATCATTCTCGGCAAGACCAACATGCACGAGCTGGCACGCGGGATTACGACGATCAGCTCGTTCGGTGGACAGACACGGAACCCGTACGATCCCGCGCGTAACCCAGGGGGGTCGAGCGGTGGTACCGGGGCGGCGGTAGCGGCGAGCTTTGCAGCTATGGGGATGGGAAGTGATACCTGCGGATCGATCCGTATCCCTTCCTCGCACCACGCGCTGATCGGGCTGCGCGGGACACGTGGGCTGTCGAGTCGCGATGGGATCATCCCGCTCTCGCACACGCAGGACATTGGTGGACCGTTGACGCGGAGTGTGGAGGATCTGGCGATCGTGCTCGACGCCACAGCTGGGCCCGACCCGGCTGACGAAAGCACCACGCTGTCTGAGGGCCACATTCCCGAGAGCTACACCGCGTTTCTCGACGAGAACGGCCTGCAAGGAGCACGGATCGGAATCTTGGACGAACTCATGGAGGAGTCTCGAGCGGATCAGCCTGTTCGAGAAGTGATCGAGGCGGCCATCGAGGAGATGAAAGCGCACGGTGCGGAAATGGTTGAGATCAAGGAGGTCGGCTTTCTTGAGCTGCTGGAGGACAGCTCGGTTTCGTGCCAGGAGTTTGGGTTCGATCTGGCTGACTATCTGAAACGGACCCCCGGTGCGCCTGTGAAGTCGCTGGACGAGATCGTGGAGAAGGGGCTCTATCATCACTCGCTTGAACGTTCGAATCGATTGACGATGGAGGTGGAGAGTCTCGATACCGACGAGTACCGGGAGGGGATTGCAAACCGGGATGAGGTTCGCCACGCTGTGATCGAGGTGATGGACGAGCACGCACTGGATGCCTTTGTCTACCCGACGATTCGGCAGACGGCGGCGCCAATTGGTAGCCGGCAGGGCGGGAGCAACTGCAGGCTAAGCGCCATCTCAGGGCTACCCGCGGTCACCGTGCCGGCTGGATTCGCGGAGGATGGCATGCCCGTCGGAGTGGAGCTGCTCGGGCGGGCGTTTGCCGAACCCGTGTTGATCACGCTGGCGTATGCCTATGAGCAGGCGACCCACCATCGGCGTCCGCCTGTCACCACACCGAGCCTCGTGAATCAGCCGGATCCCTTGAGGTTCGAGGCGGAGACAACAGGAGCGGAGGACCCAGCGGCCTCGGCGGCGATCGGTCCCAGCGCCCGGGCTCGCTTCACATTCGATTGGTACACGCTGGAGCTAAGGTACTCGATGTCGGTCGCGGGTATTCTCGACCTGGACGTCCTGGGCACTCACATTCACCGCGGCACGCCTGATGCCCCCGGGCCGATGATCCATCTCCTCGGAGAGAAAGGGGAAGGGCGAGCGTCGGGTACGATCAAGCTCTCCCCAGGAGATGTCCAGAATCTGCGTCAGGAAAATCTCTACTTCGACGTGCATACGGTGAGTCACGTGGAAGGTGTACGTGGCCGCCTGATTGCCTCGGATGAATGAGTCACACGCGGGCAGTGGCTCAGGTGCTCAGCTAACGTTGCGGCAGTGAAAAGGAACAATCGATGCAAATCGGCATGATTGGGCTAGGACGCATGGGCGCGAACATGGCGCGGCGGTTGATCCGAGGCGGACATGACGCGGTCGTCCATGACCGGAACGTGGAATTAGTGACGAAGCTCGTCGGGGACGGCGCGACCGGGGTGGCCACGCTCGACGAGCTGGTGGCAGGGCTCGACAAGCCGCGGGCCGTCTGGGTGATGGTCCCTGCCGGCCTTCCGACCGAGGAGACGGTGGCTGCGCTGGGCCAGCGGCTCGACACCGGTGATGTTGTGATCGACGGCGGCAATTCTTATTTCAAGGACGACCTGCGCCGTGCGCGGCAGCTTCGATCGAAAGGCATCCATTATGTGGACGCCGGCACGAGCGGAGGCACTTGGGGGATCGAACGTGGCTACTGCTTGATGCTCGGGGGCGAGGCCGCCATCATCCGGCGCCTGGATCGAATCTTCAAGACGCTCGCTCCGGGCCGCGGCACCGTGGCTTCGAGCCCGGGCCGGGAGACGCGCGCCAGCACGGCCGATCAGGGATATCTCCACTGCGGTCCAACCGGCTCGGGGCATTTCGTCAAGATGGTCCACAACGGCATCGAGTACGGACTGATGCAAGCGTACGCCGAGGGCTTCGACATTTTTCGGAATGCGGCCAGCGAGGAACTGCCCGAGGAGTACCGCTACGCACTGGACCTTTCCGATATCGCGGAGCTGTGGCGGCGTGGCAGCGTGGTGGGCTCGTGGCTGCTCGACCTGACCGCGACGGCCCTGGCAGAGGACCCGCAGCTCCAGGCGTACTCCGGTTACGTCCAGGATTCAGGCGAAGGGCGGTGGACGATCATGGCGGCGCTCGAAGAGGCAGTCCCCGCAGACGTCCTTTCAACGTCAGTCTATACGCGCTTCCGGTCTCGTCGGGAGCATACCTTTGCCGAAAAGGTGCTCTCGGCGATGCGCTACCAGTTCGGCGGTCATGTCGAGCGCCCGTCGGGTGGTTGAGCGTACGCGACAACATTAGATTGGCCTTCTGGTTTCAGCATGTGGTCTCACGTGAGGAGTGTGTCGTGCATCCGAGCGCGGTTGTCGACAAGGTGATCAATGCCCCATGCGACGAAGTCGTCCCCGAGCGACCCGCGCGCGTCGCCGACCCTTCGACGATGGTGATCTTCGGCGCGACCGTGGAAGCCGCCTCCCGATAAAGCACAATGACCGTGGCAAAGCTGCGGGTCTTTCCCGACGTAGACCGGCTCAGCGAGGCGTTGGCTCACACGATGGCCGAACGGATCGCGCTGGCAGTAGGTACGCGTGGAACCTGTTCCCTCGCCTTGTCGGGCGGCCGGACGCCCCGCGCGCTGTATCGCCGGCTCGCGCGGGGTCATCGACAGGATATTCCCTGGGCGGACGTCCACATTTTCTGGGGTGACGAGCGCTATGTGCCGCCCGATGACGAGCGGAACAACTATCGAATGGCGTCTGAGGCGCTGTTCGGTCATGTCCCGGTCCCGGTAGCGAACGTCCATCGCATGCCGACCGAGCCGGCTGATCCACGGGACGCCGCAACGGCGTACGAACGGGTGCTGCGGACGCACTTCGGAACCCCGTGGCCTCGGTTCGACCTGGTCCTGCTTGGAATGGGCGACGATGGTCACACGGCGTCACTTTTTCCCGGCTCGGCCGCGTTGGACGAAGTCGAGCGTTGGGTCGTTGCGGTAACGGGTCCGTCGGAGCCGCGCGTGCGCCTGACACTGACGCTGCCCGCAATCACGCACGCTGCGGCGATCGATGTCATCGTGTCGGGCCCCTCAAAGGCTGGGCCGCTGCGGCAGGCGTTGGTCGGTGCCCCCGACGCCCGGCGCTGTCCCGCGTCGGCCGTGAGACGAACGAACGGTACGCTTGTGTGGTGGGTCGACACGGCTGCGGCCGCACACGTTCAGGCCCCCCCGGAGAGAACTGGGAGCTAGGCGATGCCTTCCGCCACAAGTGCGTTCCATCGAGGTGCAAGGAGGCGCGAATCCGGGCCGCGCACGCTCGCCATCGATGTCGGGGGAACCGGGCTGAAAGCTTCAGTACCCGACTTGCGCGGCCAGATGATCACCGATCACATGCGCATGACTACGCCGCATCCGTATGGACTCCGGCCGCCGTCAGGAGCGGGAGGTGCTCCGCCATCTGATTGAAGAAAATCGCCTGCTTCGCCGCCAACTGCGGGGACGGCGCCTGCGGCTCACCGATGCGACCGGCGCCGGCTCGCCGCGCCACAGCGAGCGCAATCACCAAAGCCTTGGCGATGACAAGGCCTTGGCAATGAGTTGATCGAGGGCGCATCCGCCATCGAGACTGTCGGCCGCATTCTTCGATGTCAGCGACTTGGTGGGCTCCTTAATTATTACGCTCGTGCCGCGTGATACGCCGAGGCACGTTTGGGGCTCGGCTCAGGCACGGGACATTACGGCCATGATCCTCCAGGCGCGATACATTACCAGCATGGACGACGACTAGCAGCCAGCACTGCTTTGCCGGTCAAAATCGTGAGGGGAGTCACACGAAGATGGGCTCTTGTCGCTCCTCGCGTGCGGTGAGGGTGTCCTGCTATTGTACTAGCGACAGTTTCTCGTATGAAACACGAGGGACCACAAGCACCAGCCCAGAACAGCTCTTTGCCCACCGCAAGAGAGTTGATGCCCGAGTCGCCGCTGACACTGAACCGGTTTGCGCGATTCTATGCCCCGCTGGCGGCAACGAGCCTGCTGCTCACGGTGACCAATCCGCTGCTCGCCAGCGCGATGTCCCGGAGCGTCAACCCGGCGACGGCGTTGGCCGGTTTCGGGGTGGCGTTCTCGCTGTGCGGCGTTCTGTACAGTCCCCTCCTGGTCGGCCAACAGGTCGCTGCGACCAAGCTCTTGAACGGTCATCGGTTCGGACCCATACAGAGCTTTTGGTTGCGGATCGGCGTGCTCTTTTCACTGCTGGCCGTCGCGGTCGCGATCACGTCCCTGGGCGACTGGGTCTTCGGCGGCGTCATGGGTGTGTCCGGAGACATCTTCGACGAGGCTCGCACGGCCATCGCGCTACTGGCCCCCGTTCCGTTGCTCACGTCGGTGCGAGCCGTGCACCAGGGCCGCTTGGTTGCGGGGCATAGCACCAACCCCATTGCTTTCGCAACCGGTGTGCGGACTGCCGTCTTGGTGGTCGTCGCCGTGGCGCTGACTGTGTCGACGTCGGGGGGGGCCTGGGTGGGTGCCGCCGCGTTCACCATGGGCCTCCTGGTCGAGACCATCCTGGTAGCGGGAGCACGGGCCGGCGCCGACGGCGCCTACCATCCGGTGGCTGCGGAGGGGGTCGAACCCGGAGCCACCGACGATCGCATGCTGCGGTTCTCGACACCGCTAATGGTCAACGTGCTTCTGTGGTGGAGCACGCCCCTGCTCATCAACAGCGTGCTGGCGCGTTCTCCGTTCCCGGCCGAAGCGATCGCCGCGTTCGTCGTGGTGGAGGCCGTAGCCTGGTTTCTCGCGGCTCCTGTCGGGCAGTATCAGTACGTTGGCATCGGCCTAGTCAACTGCAAACAGGCACACCGTGCGGTCCAGCGCTGGTCCCTACTCTTGGCCACCGCCGTGGCCTTGCTTGTCGCGCTGGTGTCGCTTCCTCTGGTTCGGCCGGTTATCCTGGGTGCGGTATTCGGTCTCGATTCGGGTCTCCTTTCTGACATCGGGGCGGCGCTCCCGTTCGCCGTGGCGTACCCCCTGCTCTACGGGCACAGGCAGTACTACCAGGGACTGTTCACTCGCTGCGGCCGCTCCGATGCTGTTGGATGGGGTGCCGCGCTCCGTGTGGTGAGCGTCCTGGCGGTGGCCGTGGTCGGACTCGGGCCCCTGGGACACGCCGGGGCAACGCTCGGGGTGCTGTCCGCGGCCGTCGGG
Organism: Vicinamibacterales bacterium; assembly: GCA_965197865.1. Taxonomy (GTDB): domain Bacteria; phylum Acidobacteriota; class Vicinamibacteria; order Vicinamibacterales; family CAVVIG01; genus CBDANZ01. Next base: position 40,183 of record CBDANZ010000003.1, on the reverse strand, counting down.
CTCGCCGTCGAGGGCGTCTTCCTCGAACGGGTTTCCCATAGGTACGTGATGTCGATGTTGCCGGAGTCGCATCCGGCTCGCCACGAAGTGCTGTCAAGCGAGGGAATCACATGATGAAGCGACTCAGGCTGAACTGGCGCGTAGGGAATCGGGTCGTGACGAGGGTCATGCCGCTGGCGCTGGGATTGGCTGTCGGATCGTGTGGAGATCCCGGGGCCAGCGGCGATCGGCCGGCTGTCGCGTCATCGGCGCACCTTCCGGCAGGGTATGCGCTTCGACTGGATCGACAGAACCGCGCCCCGGTGGACTTCGTCGCGACCTCCAACGATGGCGTCCTGCAGGTGCGAACGGGACCCGCGGGGATCGTCTATCAGCCCGATCAGGTGGTCGACGCTGGAAGCTACACGGTGCGTGCTCGGTTCACCGAGGTCGGTGCGCCCATGGGACACCGAGAAGGCTTCGGGCTGTTCATCGGCGGTCAGAACCTGCAGGGCGCCAACCAGCGGTACACCTACTTCCTGGTGCGCGGCGACGGACGCTACCTCATTAAGCAGAGGGAGGGCGCCTCCACTCGGGATATTTCGAACGGATGGGAGTCATCCGAGGCCGTGCGGGTCGCCATCGTGGAGGACCGCGACGTGATCAACGAGCTTGCTATCGCGGTGGACGGTGGACGGCTGCACTTCTCCTGCAACGGTGAACCGGTGGCCGAAATGCCCGTCGGCGATCTGAGCGCGCGGGGGGTGGTGGGAGTCCGAGTGAACCACAACCTTCGGGTGCGAATCCAGGATTTTCGTGTCGAACCCGACGTCTAGGGAACAAACTTGACAATACCCCGTAGGAGACGGTGAGACCCTGTTGGGCGAGCAAGGGGGATGTCCCTCTAGCTGTTGAAATTTAAAGCGGCGGCTCCCTGCTGGTCGTGATAGACGGCCGGTGGGAAAACCTGGGGCTGAAGCCCCCAGAAAGGAGCCGCCATGAAGAAGTTTGGCACAGGCGTTCGTGGGCGCCAATCAGCATTGCCGGCACCACGGCACCTTCCATTGGTCGACATCCTGGTCGATGCACAGGCCGAGCTCCAAGAGCTGGTCGTCGCGTCGGGCCTGAAGGTCCTCGCGGCGATGTTGGAAGCGGATCGCGTGGCCGTGTGCGGTCCGCGGTATGCGCATCAGCCCGCGCGGCGGGCGTCTCGGGCGGGCCATGCGCCCAGCGAAGTCGTGCTGGGGGGCCGCAAGGTCGCCCTGCGTCGGCCGCGGGTGCGGCGCGACGGGCAGGAGGTCGCGCTGCCATCCGTCCAGGCCTTTACGAACACGGATCCGCTCACCCGGCGCGTGGTCGAACAGATGCTCATCGGCGTGGCCACGCGCCAGTATGGCCGGAGTCTAGAACCGCTGGGGGCCGACGTCCGCACGCGGGGCACAAGCAAGAGTGCCGTGAGTCGGCGGTTTGTGGCGCAGACGCAGGCGCAACTCGATGCGTGGCGGGCAACGCCGCTCGACGACCTCGAGCTGGTGGCGCTACTGATCGATGGGGTCCACGTCGGCGGCCACTGCATCGTCGTGGCGCTGGGCCTCGATAAAACGGGCGCCAAACACCCGCTGGGCCTCTGGGAAGGGTCAGCGGAGAACACGACCGTGTGTCAGGGCTTGCTGACCAATCTGCAGAGCCGTGGGCTGCGGACCGACCGCAGTCTGCTCGTCATCCTCGATGGAGCGCAAGCGCTCCACACTGCGGTGATGCAGACCTTCGGCCCCGCAGCCCTGGTACAACGATGCCAGGTGCATAAACGGCGCAACGTGCTCGAGTATCTGCCCGAGGCCCAGCGTCCGTGGGTGAAGGCGACCCTCACGCGCGCCTATACGCACACCGACATCAAGGCGGCCCGGCGCTTGTTGCAGGACTTGGCCCGGCGGGTGGACGTCGATTATCCGAGTGCAGCCGCCAGCATACGGGAAGGGCTCGACGAGACGCTCACCGTAGTCGAGTTGCCGCTCTCGGAGCGGCTCCGCCGATCGCTGGCGACGACCAACGCCGTCGAGAGCCTCCTGAGCCGGACACGCCACGTGAAGCGGAACGTGAAACGCTGGCGCGGGGGTACGATGGTGCTCCGCTGGGTCGCTGCCGGTGTGCTGGAAGCGGCCAAAGGATTCCGGCGGGTGAAGGGGTGTAAGGACATGCCCGTGCTGGTCGCCGCGTTGCGAGCACGTGACGCTCAGCTGGGGCTCGATGAATCGTCGGGGATGGTTGCGTAGTCGTCACCCGAGCCGCCGCTGAATTTCAACAGCGGATGGGACAAGCCCCGAGCAAGAATCTTGGAGACATTGTGGAGACGGGCTCTACCGAAATTGCAAACTCCTCTCGATAGAGCGAGTTAAGTGGTGGACCGAACAAACCAACCGCTCAAGGACCGCTCATGACCCATAAACAGCTCCTCAGGGTGACATCGTCACGGTTGAAGCGAGTTCTGATAGCCGTTCTCGCGCTCTGGATGACGAGCCACGGCGCGCTCGTGACGGCGCAGCAGGAAACGCTGCAGCTCCCCGGTCTGCGGGCACCGGTCGAGATCGTGACCGACCGGTGGGGCATCAATCACATCTACGCCGAGACCGAGGCCGACCTGTTCTTTGCGCAGGGCTACGCGGCGGCGCGCGACCGCTTGTTCCAGTTCGAGGTCTGGCGGCGGCAGGCGACCGGCACCGTGGCCGAGGTCCTCGGCCGGCGGGAGCTCGAGCGGGACATCGGCACGCGGTTGCACCGATTCCGCGGCGACATGACCACCGAGCTGAACCACTACCACGACCGAGGGGACCAGATCATTCCGGCCTTCGTGCGTGGCATCAACGCCTACATCGACCAAACCGTCGAGCGCCCCGACCTGCTCCCGATCGAGTTCCGGCTGCTGGGCATCACCCCGCAGCACTGGACCCCGGAAGTGGTGATTTCGCGTCACCAGGGGCTGGTGGGCAACGTCGGCTCCGAGATCGGGAACGCCCGCGCCGTGGCGCTGCTGGGCCAAGACGCGGTCAAAGAGCTGAACTACTACTACGGGGATCCGGACCTGACGATCGACTCGGCGATTGACGTCTCGCTGTTGAGGGACGACATTCTGAATCTCTACCGCGCCCATCGGCGCGCTCTCCGGTTCCAGCCGGAAGATGTGGTGGCCGCGTATCGCGGCGACCCGGCGACCTTCGAGCTGCTCGCGGCGGCGCTGCCGAGCGAGATCGACATGACGCTGGAGGACTACGAAGCGATCGGGAGCAACAACTGGGTGGTGGCGGGCAGCCGCACGCTGACCGGGTTCCCGATGATGGCCAACGACCCACACCGCGCCCAGGGAGCACCGTCGCTGCGCTACTGGGTGCATCTGGTGGCGCCCGGCTGGAACGTGATCGGCGGGGGCGAGCCGGTGCTACCGGGTGTGTCGATCGGCCACAACGAGCACGGCGCGTGGGGGCTGACGGTCTTCGGCCAGGACAACGAGGATCTCTACGTCTACGACACGAACCCGGCCAACCCGAACCAGTACCGGTATCTGGGGCGCTGGGAGAACATGACCCTCATCGAGGACTCGGTGCCGGTCAAGGGTGAGGCGCCGGTCGAGGTCGAGCTCAAGTACACCCGCCACGGACCGGTGCTCTACGAGGACACCGCCAACCACACGGCGTACGCGGTGCGCGCCGCCTGGCTCGACTACGGCTCGGCGCCGTACCTGGCCAGTCTGCGGATGGACCAGGCCCGCACCTGGGTCGAGTTCCGGGAGGCGTGCAGCTACAGCCGGATCCCCTCCGAGAACATGGTCTGGGCCGACCGCGACAAGAACATCGGCTATCAGGCGGTCGGCGTGTCGCCGATCCGGCCGAACCACAGCGGGTTGGTTCCGGTCCCGGGTGACGGCCGCTACGAGTGGGACGGCTATCTACCGATCAAGGCGCTCCCGAATGTGCTCAACCCCGACAAGGGATTCTTCGGCACGGCGAACAACTACCTGGTGCCGGACGGGTATCCCTACTGGGAGGCGTTGCACTACACCTGGGGCGACCAGATGCGCGCAGCGCGGGTGGAGGAGGTGCTCGCCGCCGGGCGGCACATGACGGTGGCCGACATGATGCGGCTCCAGCATGACGAGCTGACCGTCGCCGGCCGGAACATCGTGCCGCTACTGCGTGAGGTCGAGATCGACGACTCCCAGGTGGCGCGGCTGCGGGACCGGCTGCTCGGCTGGGACCACGTGCTCGACAAGGATTCGGTCGCGGCGGCGGTCTACGCCACCTTCGAGCGTCGGCTGCGCGACAACGTCCGCGACGCGGTGGTGCCAGAGGAGGCGCGCGCGGTAGTCCGCCGGATCAACACCAAGCGGATGATCGACTGGCTGGTCGCACCCGACGGAAGGTTCGGCGACGCGCCGGTCGCGGGCCGCGACGCGATTCTGGCTGCCAGCTTGAGGGAGACGCTCGCCGACCTGCACGAGCGGTTCGGTCCGGACCTGTCCACCTGGCAATACGGCCAGGCGCAGTTCAAGCACGCCCTGATCCGCCATCCGATGACGGCGGCGGTCAGCCCCGATGTGCGGCGCCGGCTCGATGTCGGGCCGCTGCCGCGTGGCGGCTACGGTGGCACGGTGCACAACACCGGTGGTGGCGATAACCAGACCTCCGGCGCATCGTTTATGATCGTGGCTGACACCTCGGATTGGGATAACTCGGTCGGGTTGAACACCCCCGGTCAGTCGGGCAACCCGGACAGTTCGCACTACCGCGACCTGTTCGAGCTGTGGGCCCGCGGGAAATATTTCCCGATTTTCTACAGTCGGGCGAAGGTGGACTCGGTCACCGAGAGCACGACGTTGCTACGTCCAGCGGCGTCGACCTCGCAGGGTGCGGCGGGACGGCCGTAGGGAGCACGACAACCCGAGCTTGCTCGGGTCGTGTTCTGTGGCGCAGGCCTTCAGGCCTGCGAGGCAAGGCTGAAGCCTTGCCCCACGGATGCCGACTTCGCTGAGATCGGGTTTCGGCTCAGGTCCGTTTGGGTGAGCCGCGCTTCGAGGGAATCGCTCGTCATGCGGGTCATGCTTGTCATGGAGGACACGATGCGGAGAAAAACACTCACGGCGGCGGCGGCGGCGATGGTACTCGCGGTCTTGCTGGTGGTGCCGGGCAGCGCGCTGGCCCAACTCGACGACACGGCGGCCTGGGCGTCGAACCTGTTGAATACGTATCGTGTGGTGCCCAACGTCACGTATGGCACGGCCAACAACCGGGAGAACAAGGTCGATCTCTACCTACCGCGCGGCGCCGACGGGCCGACCCCGGTGCTGATGTACATCCACGGCGGCGGGTGGGTTGGTGGCTCGAAGGAATCCAACGTGCTGCGGCTGCTGCCGTGGCTGGAAAAGGGTTGGGCGGTGGTGAACGTTCAGTACCGGTTGGGCCGGGTCTCGCTGGCGCCGGCGGCAATCGACAGCGCGATTCGGCTCCTCGATTCCTCTAGAGTCCTGCCGAATCGTGGCAACATGGTGGCAACGGGCTCTACCGAAATTACAAACTCCTTTCGATAGAGCGAGTTAAGTGGTGGAGGCGGCGGGAGTCGAACCCGAACCACGTGATTTTCTAAGTTGATGATGGCGCAGGACTTCTGGCAACAAGTCTTTGTCGGTCATCACGTTCCAGCCGGGCGGTCGTGCTCTCCCGTCCCCGTGAGTCCCTCCGAATCGACCCCGGTCGTGGCAACATTGTGGCAATGCTCCTCGCTAGGAGGACCTGCCTGTTCAGTGACATCCCAATCGTAATCGAACCAAGGGCCTCGCGCACCTACGGCGCGCCGGTGGAACAACCGATGATCTGGACAGAAGCACTCGTAGGTTCCCTTTGTCTCACAGAGATACTCAGCCGGGAGGAAGAACATGAAACCGAATTCGTTGAATCAGGCCACCGCGGCCTGAGCATAGGCTAAGAGACCAGCTTCCACAGAGCGAGAATGTGGCGGATCGCGACCTCAGCGCGGAGCATGATCCAGTCGTACTGGTTGCCAGTTCATCCCGAACGACGCCTACCGCGCCTACGTTCGGACCGAGCTGAATTCGGCGCTGGCCCTGATCGAGCTGGTGGACACTGCTCAACATGTCGACGAGTTTCAGGAGTTCGAGGGACGGCTGCGTCGACTACACGGACGGGACACGATATCAGGGCCAAGGTTCGCTGTTTCCAGGCGACACTCCGGCGATGGTTCGCATCGATACTGTTCCAACCTTTGCCGTGGTGTGCGACAGGCGCAAGCCTACCCGGGCGGTGTTGGTAACCGAGTACGATTACGAAGCCGCGCTCGGAGAGGCTTCGTGAATGTACAGTGTGTGCATCGCACTTTCCAAGGCCTCATGATTCTTGTATACAGAACAGTTTGGAAGAGGAATGCAGGACACGATTGGAGAGAATATGTCGAGCGAAAGCAAGTGCCCGGTGTTGGGCGGGCCGCACAGACACACGGCGATTGGGACCGCGTCGAACCAACACTGGTGGCCGAATCAGTTGAACCTGAAGATTCTCCACCAGAACTCCCCCCTGTCAGATCCCATGGGGAAGGAGTTCAACTACGCCGAGGAGTTCGCGACACTTGACCTGGATACCCTGAAGAAGGACATCGATGCGTTGATGACCACGTCGCAGGACTGGTGGCCGGCCGACTACGGTCACTATGGCGGGCTCTTCATCCGGATGGCGTGGCACAGCGCGGGCACGTACCGCATCGGCGACGGCCGCGGCGGCGCAGCCTCCGGCACACTCCGCTTTGCGCCCCTCAACAGCTGGCCCGACAACGCGAACCTCGACAAAGCGCGCCGGTTGCTCTGGCCGATCAAGCAGAAGTACGGCCGGAAGGTCTCATGGGCCGACCTGATGATCTTCACCGGCAACTGTGCCCTCGAGTCGATGGGTTTCAAGACGCTCGGTTTCGCCGGCGGGCGCGAGGACGTCTGGGAACCGGAAGAGGACATCTACTGGGGACCGGAGACGACGTGGCTTGACGACGAGCGTTACACCGGCGACAGGGAACTCGAGAATCCCCTCGGCGCCGTTCAGATGGGCCTGATTTACGTGAATCCGGAGGGACCGAACGGTAACCCGGACCCACTCGCTGCAGCCAGGGACATTCGAGAAACATTCCGCCGCATGGCGATGAACGATGAGGAGACGGTTGCGCTCATTGCCGGCGGACACACGTTCGGCAAGACACATGGTGCCGCCGATGCGGACCAGTACGTCGGTCCCGCACCAGAGGGTGCCAGCCTGGAGGAGCAAGGCCTAGGCTGGAAGAACAGCTTTGGCAGCGGCAAGGCCGGCGACACGATCACCAGCGGGTTGGACGGTGCTTGGACCACCGAGCCGGCGAAGTGGGACAACAACTACTTCGACAACTTGTTCGGCTACGAGTGGGAGCAGGTCAAGAGTCCTGCCGGTGCGACGCAGTGGACCCCGACCGATGCATCGGCGCGGGGCACCGTGCCGGATGCTCACGATCCGTCGAAGAAGCACGCCCCCATCATGCTAACCACAGACCTCTCACTGAGAATGGACCCGATCTACGCGCCGATTTCAACGCGCTTCCACGAGAACCCGGGGGAGTTCGCAGACGCCTTCGCCAAGGCGTGGTACAAGCTGACGCACCGCGACATGGGGCCTCGCACGCGGTGTCTCGGCCCGTTGGTTCCTGCGGAGCCGCAGTTGTGGCAAGACCCGGTCCCCGACGTCACGCATGAATTGATCGGCGAGCCAGATATCGCTGCACTCAAGGGCAAAATTCTCGCATCAGGACTCTCCATTTCGCAGCTGGTCTCGACCGCCTGGGCGTCCGCGGCAACGTTCCGTCGCACCGACAAACGCGGTGGGGCAAATGGGGCGCGCATTCGCCTCGCGCCGCAGAAGGACTGGGACGTGAACAACCCGGCCGAACTGGGGAACGTGCTGCAGACGCTGGAGAAGATCCAAACGGCATTCAACAGCTCGCAGCCCAACGGGAAGATCGTCTCACTCGCCGACGTGGTCGTTCTCGGCGGGTGCGCCGCCGTCGAGGAAGCTGCGAAGAACGCCGGGCACGACGTGCAGGTTCCCTTCTCGCCGGGGCGCGCGGACGCGTCGCCGGAGCAAACCGACGTGGACTCATTCGCCGTACTCGAACCCACCGAAGACGGATTTCGCAACTACCTCGGAAACGGACACCGCAGGTCGGCGGAGGAGCTGCTGGTGGATCGGGCCCACAGGCTGACGCTGACCGCTCCTGAGATGACGGTGCTCGTCGGCGGTATGCGTGTCCTGAACGCCAACGTCGGGCAGTCCGAACTCGGCGTCTTCACTAAGCGGCCAGATATTTTGACCAATGATTTCTTCGTGAACCTGCTCGACATAAACACGAAGTGGCAGGCGTCCTCCACATCCGAGCACGTGTTCGAGGGACGCGATCAGGGGACGGGCGAGCTCAGGTGGACCGGCACCGCCGTCGACCTCGTCTTCGGTTCGAACTCCCAGCTCAGAGCCATCGCGGAGGTCTATGCCTGCGACGACTCGCAGCAGGCGTTTGTGCGTGACTTTGTGACGGCGTGGGACAAGGTGATGAATCTTGACCGCTTCGACCTTGCCTAATCCTAGTGTGGTGGCCGGTGGCAGCACTCAGCCGGTCTCTGTAGACTCAAGAGGGCTCTGTCACACCTGGCAACGCGGGCCGATAAGCCGTCCATGCAAACCACTCGATCCATCTACCGTGGATTCTGTTTTCCCCCAGAGGTCATCGCCCACGCTGTTTTCCTCTATCACCGATTTCCCCTCAGTCTGCGAGACGTCGAGGACCTACTTGCGCAGCGTGGGATCGCTGTAAGCTACGAAACAATTCGACGGTGGTGTCGCCGATTCGGGCCGCACTACGCCCGCAACGTGAGGCGCCAGCGGCCGACCGCGGGCGACCACTGGCTGCTGGACGAGGTCTTCTTGCAGATCCAGGGGCGACGTCAGTATCTGTGGCGCACCATCGACCAAGACGGCGACATTCTCGATATCTTGATGCAACGACGGCGCAACGGTCGAGCAGCCACACGGTTTGTTCGTAAGCTGCTCAAACAGCAACAACGGTCGCCGAATCGGTTTGTCACGGACAAGCTGGGCAGCTATCGCGTTGCGCATCGGGCGGAGATAGCAAGCGTCCCCCACGATACGACGCAGTACGCAAACAATCGAATCGAAGCATCTCACCGCCGCACCCGAATCCGAGAGCGACAGATGCTGCGATTTCGGTCGGCCGGAAACGCACAACGGTTTCTCAGTGTTCAAGCGTCCATATTGAACTTGTTCAATTGGGGCCGCCATCAGCTACGCGCCTGGGAGTATCGCTGCTTTCGAGCCCGAGCGTTCGACGCGTGGTCGTTGGCAATTCATGGATACGCAGCAGGACACGTCTAGCAACATGCCGGTGCCTCTTCTAGATGTGACAGAACCCCGACCGGCACGGTAGCCCCGCCCCTCGAGCTTCTGCCGGTTGCTCGTGCGTGCGACTGTCCTTCCCACCCGATCGGTGGACTATGAGGATGCGCAATAAAGGCCATCTGGGGCAGGCAAAACGGAAATCCCGGTTCAAATGGCCAATAGACAGCGACTAGGACACTCCCAGGATCGGAGGGCCTCAATCGTAGAGAGCCGGCTCAACGGTCCAGGCGGCGGTTTTACGACACACGCCGCCGCCAAGATGGCTGAGGGCATTGGAGGTGTTCTCACAACCTGTACGATCACCGGACATCACCAGACGTTCATCTTTGAATTGCCGGGTTGCTACTTGGTTGCGGAAGGCACCGTCGGTGCTCATGTCATCTACTCCGCCGACGGCTTTACCGCCGCAGTTGTGTCGGACCTTCTGGCGTACTTTGAACACGGTGGCACGACGTTAACGCACTATGCGCTCGACGGCTCCCTGCGCGAAGCAGTCGCTCGTGTGTACGAGCAAGAACGCCTCCAACAGTCCGATCCACAGGTTCCCATTTTCTTGGTTGTTGAACAGCAGGAACAAGTACCCACAACCACCTTAGATAAGGAGTGCTTCGTTGTTGACGGATCCCATTTACAGGGAGGCAAGAAGGGCGACCAGGCACTACTGGCAATTCGCACCGTCGACGGTAGTTGGCCAGACTTTTCTCCCGACACGCACGCTGTCAATCTCGTGCTAGCAGCAGTGAAGGTCGAGCAGAATCTTACGTGCTACATAATCGAACACTGTGCCAAGTCATGCTTTGTGACCGACGAGGGCCGGGCGGTCGCGACGATCGCACCACGAATGGATATCGTTTATGGTGGACTTCGCGTGGAGTCACGACTTGAAGAGAAGGATTTGGAGACCAAGGTCGACAGAATTCGCCTTGCCCTTGAGGGTATTCAGAGAGATGCCACAGCGAAACCGCAAATTGCCGAACTGATGGAGGCCGTACTACTCGATAGGTCTAAAGATGACAAGTACTTCCGGCTCTGGTACTTGAGACTCTGGGAAGCACTCATGGACGCAAGGAAGTTAATTCGGGTGAGTAAGTTCACACCTGGGGAAATCGTCGCGGGTAAGAAGACAATCAACGAGCTTCACGACTATCGGGACCGAATCGCCCATTGGTGGACAGGAAGACTGGACGCTTTCTACGCGGACGACATTCAGCGCACAGTAGTTAAGCTGCTGCGCAGCAGGTATGGCCTCGGGGACTGACAGTGAGCCATTGGCTGCTGAACCTGACGGTTTTCCGGTCTGCGAGTGGTGACGGGGAAACAGACACGAGATATTGTCAAAAGTTGTGGACAGGGTTGGCTCAGACGGCTTCCTTTCTGATGCCATCGACAAAGGGCACGCCGTTGATGACGTCGACTGACAACCGTTGTGAGCCCCCCACCGCCGCGCCCCTGACGGGTCGACGCGTAAGTTCAGGCCGTGGCCGTCACAGTAGAAGTCGGGCGAGGCGGTACGCACGAACGCGGCACTCAAACGATGAGTCAGGCGGCGGGAGTCGAACCCGTACGCGCGTGTTTCGGTAACTGACTGACGACGCGTAGTTTGTGGTCTAACACGTTCGACGTCAAGCGTTTGAGAGCAGCCGCCGAGTCTACTGGGGTCCACCTGAGTCCCCTGGAGTCGACCCGGGTCGTGGAGAAATAGTGGAGGAGGCGGGAACCTGTTCCCAATCCGCTTGGCTGCGAACGCACACCTGGCTTTCCCTGCTTCCGAGATCGATGCCGATATGTTCCATGTCAGTTCGTCAGCATGAGGACGAGAATGTCGACGACGTCACCGTCCTGGGGGTCTACGTGTTGCTCTCAGCGACCTCGGGACGAAGTAGCTCGATCTCTTCGAGAAGCTTGTGGAGTTCGACCGTAAGAATCTCTCGGTCGCGCGCCTCGGACGCCAACTCTTGTTCCACTGCTTCGACGTCCTTCGCTTCCTTGCGAGCCTGGCGTTCGGCGCGCCGATGCTTGTGCCGAAGCTCGGCAAGGCGGTCTGCCTTGTCCTTCGCCTCGGACGCGAGATCAGCGCCACTCAGCGCTTGCTCGGCCGTGCGCAGCGCTTGGTGAGCCCCCTTTAGCTCCATGACCTCTTTCTTGTGTTGCTCCTCGAACGCCTGAACCTCTTCAACTGAGATTTCAAGTTCCTCCTGCACACGCAACCTAAGCTTCTGTGCCCGGGACAATACTTGTTGCTCAAGTTCCTCCACCTTCGCCGCGGCTCGCCGGATAGAATTGGTGTATCGGGCCCTCCAGCGATGGCTTCGTCTCTTGGCGGCGCGGACCTGCAGACGCCGCATGGAGCTAGCCAAATGCTGAACCTGTCGGGTCAGCACGCTTTTCTCCTGCAAGTCTCTGAAAAGGCGCCGTTCTCGTGGGTTGTGGTCTGACATTTCGTCCGAAGCTAACGTGGACACCGAGCCCTGTCAATCCCGATGTCCCATCAGGTCGCAAGGGGAGAGGCCCCGGAGATCGACGGCGAATCCGTTTGCCGTAAGCGATCCATCGGCCGAAGAGCCCGGGTCGATCTTCAAAGCGGCCGGACTGTTCCACCAATCCGGCGCCGCTTCCCGCCGTTCTACTACCAGATTCCGGTTCACAGGAAAGACGAGCCGCTCGCGACGCCTACGAACGGCGTTGTTGCATGAAAATCTGCGGGTGGGGCGGTTTGGCCCGCTCTTCTCGTCTCCGCAGGAGCCACACTGCAGGGATGAAGTCGAAGGTTCACCCCACGTATAAGACGAAGTACCGCGTTGCGAACTGGCCGGCCTATAACCAGACCCTCGTTCGACGCGGCGATGTGACGGTGTGGTTGTCCGCGGAAGCGATCGCTGCCTGGGCGGCCAGCCGGAGCGGCCGGCGTGGTGGGCAGCGGCGCTACTCGGATCTCGCCATCGAGACCGCTCTGACCCTGCGGCTCCTCTACCATCTCCCGCTGCGCCAGGCCGAAGGGTTCCTGCACGCCCTGTTCGGGATGATGCGCCTCGACCTCTCCGCCCCCGACTATACGACGCTCTCCCGGCGCAGTCAGCATCTGCGGCGCCGTTTGCGACCGCCGGTCCCGCCCGACGAGGGCCTCCATCTCGTGCTCGACAGCACGGGGCTGTCCCTCGTCGGGGCAGGTGAGTGGGCGGCCGCGAAACACGGTGGCCGCGGCCGGCGTGGCTGGCGGAAACTCCATCTTGGCGTCGATCAGTCCGGCGCGATCCTCGTCCACACGCTGACCGAGGCGACGGGGAATGATGCGACCACTGCCCTCGATCTACTCACCGCGGTCGAGGGTCCTCTCGTGCGCATCACCGCTGACGCCGCCTCTGACACGGTCGCCGTCTACGAGACCGCGACGGCGCGGGGTGCGACGGTCGTCATCCCACCGGCCAGGACGGCGACCGTCTCTGGCCACGGCCCGCGGTCGCCCGCGCGGGATCGGACGATCACGGTGGTGAAGCAGCTCGGACGGCGCCGCTGGAAAAAGACGTCAGGGTACCATCGTCAGAGCCGGGTGGAGAACACGTTCTTCCGATACACGTCCATCATCGGCGATGGCCTTCGCGCCCGGAGTCCAACTGGACAGGGGAGTGAGGTCGTCCTCGGCTGTGAGATCCTCAATCGGATGACCGAGCTCGGCCGACCAGTGTCATATCGAATCAGCCGGTGAGGATCCTGTCGGTGGGCATCGTGCGGGCCCGTGACGATTCGTGCAACAACGCCCTGCGACGGCGCGGGGTGCGACAGTCGTCATCCCACCGGCCAGGACGGCGACCGTCTCTGGTCACGGCCCGCGGTCGCCCGCGCGGGATCGGACGATCACGTTGGTGAAGCAGCTCGGCCGGCGGCAGCGGAAGAAGGTGTCAGGGTATCATCGTCAGGGCCGGGTGGAGAATGCGTTCTTCCGATACACGTCCATCATCGGCGATGGCCTTCGCGCCCGGAGTCCAACTGGACAGGGGAGTGAGGTCGTCCTCGGCTGTGAGATCCTCAATCGGATGACCGCCCTCGGCCGACCAGTGTCGTATCGCATTGGCGGGTGAGGATCCTGTCGATTGGCATCGTGCGGGCCCCTGACGATTCGTGCAACAACGCCCTGGCAGAGCGAGTCGATCAAGGGCTTCACGGACGAGTTCTGCAGAGTATCCAGCGTAGTATGGATACCAGTCGCTGCCTTGCGCGTTGGATCTCTTGAGGCTGGCGCGGACCTTGGTCGCCGCGCGAATGGCTTGGCGGCTCATCTGAGCAGAAACGTGCCACGAAGACATGTTCAGCGTCAACTTCGGCCGTTCTTGAACGACGTGGTCACCCTGTTCAATTTGGATTTCCATGTTTGGCCGTCCCGGTCGGCACCAAGAACAAGATGGCGACGCTGCTGAAGACGAGTCGCACCCAGGTGGATCGGCGCTCGATCCGAAAAACGACATCACGCTCGGCAGCCTGCAACGATCCGCCGCAATGGTCGGGCGCCGCGTGAACGTCCAGTTGGTGTAAGTCCACCGGCTGGAAGTAGCGGGCCACCACTGGTGCCGTCGCTGACGGCGCGCGCGTCAGATCAGGAAGAACCATGAGCCAAGATGCACACGCCCGGACGTCAGGCGGCGCGCCGGAGCCACTGTACGACACAAATATACCGACACCCACGCACGCTGAGCGCGCGCGAACACTGGCCGCCCAGATCTCGACCGGGACGCTGTGTACCCTTGCGCTGGAGCCGGTCGGCTACCCCTACGGCTCGTTCGTGACCGTGGCCTTTGAGAACGGAGCCCCGGTCTTCCTCATTAGCCGACTCGCCGAGCACACCAAGAACTTGGAGCGGGACCCTCGCGCGTCGCTGCTGGTCGCCGAGGGCGGCGCCGTTGATCCCCTCGCCAACGGCCGCGTCACGATGCTCGGTCCCTGCACGCGCGTCGAGGGGGAGGGGGGCAGCGCTCGTGCTGCCTTCCTGGCGACCCATCCGAATGCGGCGTACTATGCCGACTTCCGCGATTTCGCGTTCTGGAAGCTCCACGTGGCTTCGGTCCGCTACATCGGGGGCTACGGTCGGATGTCGTGGATGGGCGAGGCCGAGTGGCAGGCCGCTGAGCCGGATCCCCTCGGTCCGTCGGCGGCCGGCATCATTGCACACATGAACGCCGACCATGCCGACGCGATGGTGCTCTACTGCAAGGCCTTTTCAAAGGCGACCGAGATCAGCGCCGCGATCATGACGGGCGTCGACCGGTACGGGTTCGAGATGTCGGCCAAGGCCAAGGAGGGACCACGACCCGTCCGTCTGGCGTTTGCCGTGCCGGTCAGCACGCCGAAGGAAGCGCGCGCCGCTCTGATCTCGAGGCTGAATGATGCGAGGAACAGGCTGGCCTGAGCGTCATGAATGCTTTTGACACGGCCGCCGTGCTCATTGCCGTCGCGGCCCTCACCCGACGTCCCCCCACTTTCAGTAGCGGATCGATTTAGAGTCCGACGGTAACGGTACTTCGTTTCGCGACCAGTTGCCTGGCATAGAGCGCAGGCGTCAGGCCGCCCGACCCTTTCTTCGGTCTGTCCTCGTTGTACTCGTGTCGCCAGGTTTCGATGATCGCCTGGGCGTGGGCCAAGCTCGTGAACCAGTGCTCGTTGAGGCACTCATCGCGGAACCGGCCGTTGAACGATTCGATATAGGCGTTCTGATTGGGTTTGCCCGGTTCGATCAGGCGCAGGGCGACACCGCGTTCATGCGCCCAGGTCAACATGGGGCGTTGGTGCACAACCCTTCGGCTGCGACGAGGCAGCTGTAGGCTCTCTGGCCACGGTGACCGCTGCGGGTGCACGATCTCGACATGAGATCAAAGGTCCATCCGAAGTACAAGACGAAGTATCGCGTGGGGAAGTGGTCAGCGTACGAGCAGGCCTTGGTCCAGCGAGGGGACGTGACGCTGTGGCTCTCTGCCGACGCCACGGACGCGTGGCGCCCGTCGCCGTCCGGTCGACCAGGCGCGCCGAAGAAGTTCTCGGACTGTGCGATCGAGACGGCGTTGACGCTCCGCCTTGTCTTCCGGTTGCCCTTGCGCCAAGCGGAAGGCTTCTTGCGGTCGGTCGTGTCGTTGATGGGTGTCGATCTCGCAGCCCCCGACCACACCACGCTCTCCCGACGAAGTCAGTCTCTCGCGGTTGAATTCCGCCGCATCCCATCGAGAGGACCCATCCATCTCATCGTCGACAGCACGGGACTGTCGATTGTGGGCGAAGGCGAATGGGCTGCGGTGAAACACGGTGGACGCGGCCACCGAGGCTGGAAGACGCTGCATCTTGCTGTTGATCGAGCGGGCGTGATCGTCGCTCACGCGCTGACCGAGCCGACGGTGGATGACGCGACCATTGGCATCGACCTCATTGAGACGGTCGACGATGAGATCGCACGGGTGACCGCTGACGCGGCCTACGATACGGTCGCGTTCTACGAAGCGGCGGGGATGCGTGACGCGACTGTCGTGGTTCCACCGTCCAAGACCGCGAGGGTGTCTCGGCGTCGGCCGCGGTCGCGCGCGCGAGATCGCACGATCACGGACGTGAGGACGCTCGGCCGGCGCCGCTGGAAGAAGGAGGCCGGCTACCCTGTCCGTCTCGAATTCGTTGTCAGGCCGCCACTGGGAGCTGAACCAAGTCCCGGCAGTGGGAGACCCAACGGACACTGTTCAGTTCGGCACTGGCCACCATGTGGCCGCCGGCGAAGGTCGACGGCGTGTGGCCCTTCAACGACGCGTGGCTGCGTACCTCGTTGTAGTAGGCCTGGAAGTCGGCAAGTTTCCGTTCAAGATCACGGGCATTCCAGAACAGCACATGGTCGAGACATTCTCGCCGCGTCGTTCCGATCAGGCGCTCCACGAAGGGGTGTGACCGGGGCACATGAGGCACGGCCTTGATTGCGTCGATCTCCAGAATCCGCAGGTTCGCTGTCCACCGATGCGCCTCGAACAGCGGATCATGATCGGTGCTGAGATGGCGCGGGGCGCCCCGACCATGCATGGCGGCGTTGAACATGCGGCAGAGGTCGGCGCCATTGACCGGACAGCGGTACACGCCGACTCCGACGAGGCGACGCGTGAATTGGTCCAAGACCACGAGCACCCAGTCGCTCCGGAGCACGATGGACTCGCATCGAAAGAGGTCCACACTCCACAGACTGTCTGTCGTGTGTCCGATGAACGACAACCACGAGGGCCCGGTTCCACCCGGGGTGGGGCGGTAGTGTTTCGATAGCACGCGGCACACGACGTTCTTATCGATGTTGGCCCCGAACGTTCGCGAGATGATGCGCGCAATCCGTGGACAGCCGAACCGAGGAGTACGCGACTTGAGCTCGACGATGGCCTGGATGAGTGCCTCGCTCGGCCCCTTCGGTCCGGGCTGCTTCGGGCACTCGCTCGACGAGAACAGTCGGCGGTACTTGCGACGCACCAACGCCTGATGAAACGCCAGGAGCGTCGAGGGGCGTACGCCGATGGCGACCTTTCGGATTCGTCCTGGGCTGAGGAAGAGTGACCCGAAGCCGAACAGCAGCCGGTCACTCGCTGTCAGGCGTGGCGCCCGCCGGCGAGGACGGCGCAAGACGAGCAGTTGCTGCTTGAGCAGAAGATTCTCCGCGATCACCGCGCGCACGCCACCGGGGCCACACAGCGTCGCGGTCATGACGGCCCAGTGAAGCAGGGTGAGCAGGAGGTCCTTCATGCGCGAGACAGCGTAGGGCAGACGTCAGGCGCCACGCAACGTTGCCTCAATCCTGGATTCAGCCAGAGAATTGGGAATTCGAGACGCACACGGCAGCCTTTCGCGGGGGCCGGGCACCGCGCGGCCGGGGCCCACGGGTCTGGCAGTTGCCGCAGGCGCGGCATACGTTCGTCGATGGGATGGTAGACCTCGGGTACTTTCGTTCCAGGTCTTCGCGACGTGCGCGTGGACCCGAATCTGCAGGGGTCGAACGCCACAATGGCCGTCTTTGACAACGGGAGTTCGATGGACCTGGATGGTCTTCGCGAGCTCTGGCACATCGCGTTTTCCCCGAAGGCCGCACAACGGAGCACGGCCGCCCGCTGATCGGTAAATTCGGTACGCTAGACGCGCACCGTTAGTGCCGTCCGGCGCTTATCTGGTCGGCGGCACTCTCGGAATTGCGAAGAGGGAATACCTCTGTTCCGCGCGCTTCTCCTCGAAGTAGCGGTCAAACGACCTTACGTCGCTGGTTCTGCCTAGCTCCGCGCCCTGCCTGATCCAGCGCACCAACATCCGAAACGGGTCGGGCCGTCCGGATCCGCCTGCGTGCGTCGCCGTCTCCGCGGACCACGACTCCTGCCACGCCTCCGGGCCGTCCTTGTGCACCGTTACCCCGTAAGTTCCGGCGGCGGACTTGCGCACCTCCTTCCGCTCCCCCTTGGCCACTTGTCCCCACCTTACGGCATGCCCGTCCAGCGTCACGAGCAGGTTCGGCACCACGCTCGCATCCAGGCCCGCCGAGAGCTCGCTGAACATCCCCACCAGCGTTTCGCGACTCAGCCGCGACTCGCCCGCCAGCACGAACCCGAATATCTGTGCCCGCTCTTTCTGTTCCGGCCCCTCGTCCAGTCGGACGACCGAGTCGCGGTGCGAAGACAGGTAGTTCCGTTTCAACGGGATCGGTTCTCCGGTCGTGGGATGCGGCATCAGGTCAGTCACGTCGTACCGCCGAAGTTCCTTCGCCGACGCGACCTTCCGGAACGCGTCCTCGAGCGAATCTCCATCCAGCCGACTCTTGATCTCGCCCACGGCGATCACGCCTTCGCACGGGTAGTAGGTCGTTTGCGCCGTGCGATTCACCGAGAACACCGGGCAGATGTCCCGCTCGTATACAACAACGTCCTGCTGGCGGCTCGTCCCGTCGTAGCTGTCTATGACGAAGCCTTCCCCGACTCCCAGACCCCGTGGCAGGACCTGCTCCAGTTGGTCCCTAACGGGTTGCTCCGCCGCCGATCCCACGGTCGACGGAGTAGTGCCGGCCTTTGCGTCCTTGAATTCGTCGACGAGCCGCTCGCCGATGCGCCGGATGAATGCGTCAGGATCGAAGGTCCTGCTCATGCTCTAACCCCTTATGGCTTCCTATGCCTCTCTGCCCTGCCGACTTTCGCGTCAATCGTGCGCGAACAGCTGCCTTGAATGTTCGCCGAACACTGGCGGGCCGTCGAGTACGACCGCGAACCGCTGACGAACTCCGCAATGAACTTCGTCTCGATGCGCTCTCCGTGTCAAGCCCGACGGCGTGTACTTTGAGACCGGCGGGTTCACGTTCGTCGATGAACGCCACAACCGCCATCACCTGCGGCTCGGCTACTCGGTGATCAAGCGCTCGCGCATTGCCGAGGGGATCGGGAAGATCGCCGCGGCGGTGCCCCACGCCGTCCCCGATCCGGGACCTGACTCCCCCGCCTGGTGATCGACGCCCGCCCCGCGCGGCGCGCCGGGCGGGGCTCCCGAGCGTATGTACAGAACTTGATTTCTATAAGCACAGCGTGGCGTCGTGCGGCAGGTCCAGTTTCGGGGAGCCGTCCGCCGTCGAGACGCGGCCGGCGCCGAGCCTCAGGTGTCGGAAACGGTCGTTTGGGACAGGCGAGCGAGGTCGCCGTCCGGCGCGCGCCGCCGTGTGTCGTAGACCGTGTCTAATTCTGTGTCTTGCATACGTCGAGCGAACGAGCATGGCTCGGAGAACCGTGCTGACACGCCGGCCGCGGGCTTCCTTGCGCGAGAGATCTACCAACGCGTCATGACAGACTTCCGCACACGCCAAGCCGTCACCCAGGCCGCTTAAAACGCGTGTCTTGACATATAGGGGCGTCAGTACCCTCATTACACCGCCGAGTGCCTGAGCCGTTCATGCTCAGGACATCCGGCTTGAGCACAGCCCTCCGTCTGAATGCGATAGATCGTGCGCTCGCACAGGTAACACTTCTTGTAATGCAGGTGCTCCTGCTCTTGTCGCTCAGGAATCGGTGAACGCGGATCCCATTGCACCAGCTCGCCCGGAATCAGGTCGCTTCGGTCGCTGCCACGAGTGACATTCGACCGAATCGCCACGGCACCAGGGTCGGCCGCAGGCCGCGCGGTACTGCCGTGTATCCGCATCGGCTCTTGAGGACGACGGTGCTGCTCGTCATCGGGTAGTTTCTCCACTTGCAGACCGAACTCCAGATCGTGAATCTCGGTACTGACCCGATCCTCACGAATCGTGGACCGGACCTTCACACCCACTATCAAATTGTGGTCTACCGCGACTTCGATATTCAATCGTTCAACCAGCGGACGTGCGCGTGGATCGACAGCCGTGGTGAGGGTCGCGTACACCTGTCTCGGATCGGCCGCTTGAACCCTAGTCGGTTGCTTCGGTCTTGCGAACTGCAATTTCGCAGAACCGTCTCTCGGGTCTACACAGTAGACATTCATCGGAAAGGACTGCACTTCGCCTTCGCGCGGCAGGTTGGTGCCGGCGCGAATGATCGGAACGTAACAGTTGTCGGCATCGAGAAGCTCAAACGGCTTCGCAAGTGTCAACCGAAGCTGGTCGTGTGCGATCCACGCGGCCCCTTCCGCGATGATAGTGGCGGCATGGAGCGGTAGTCGAAGACGATTCACGCCAAACCGTTCGCGGAGATGCTCTCGGATGAACGGCATCTGCACCATACCTCCTGTAGCTAGACAGAAGGCGATGCCCAACTCCTGTTGTCCTGCCGACGCGACGAGATCGTCGATCGTATTGAGACCCTCCAGCACAATGTCGCGAGTTAGCGCCTCGAGGTCCGCTCTCGTGATTCGAACCTCCAAGTCCCTTGCAGGGCCGTCGACGCGAAGATAATTCCTCACGAGGAGCGTGGTGCTCTCGCGCTCGGAGAGATCAATCTTCGCCCGTTCACATTGCTCAAGG
This sequence comes from Vicinamibacterales bacterium, assembly GCA_965197865.1. Lineage (GTDB taxonomy): Bacteria > Acidobacteriota > Vicinamibacteria > Vicinamibacterales > CAVVIG01 > CBDANZ01. The sequence continues at coordinate 19,762 of CBDANZ010000003.1, read as the reverse complement.
ACCTTCGCCTGTGCACCCTCCGTTTCGCCCGGCCAGACCGTGAGGCCATGAAGCTGCGCGTGCTGTTCAGCTACCCACCGCGTTAGGCGCTCGTCAAACCGGTCGCCACCGACGCGGTTGTTTCCGAGGTTTTGGACCTGTGTTAGCGCTCCACGCACGAACTGGCACAGAGTTAAATCGAGCGTGCCGCCGCCCCAGTCAAAAACAAGCACCACTTGATCGCGTAGCTCAGCGAACAAGCGTTCGTGCTCGGCCTGAGATCGCAGAAAACCATATAGGGCTGCCAGCGGTTCGTGGACAAACTGATCGACGCGTATCCCAGCCTGCAGCGCCGCCTGACGCAGCTCCTGCCTCCCTCGGCCGATCATGTTCACCGGAATCGTGACAACTGCGCGTTCGAAGGGTGCGCCCTGGAGCTTTCGACTTAGAGCGTTGGCGCGAACGTGTTCGAGGATCTGGGCGATAACGTCGGCAGGCTCGAGAGAGCGTCCAGCTACGTGGATTCGCTCGCCTGTCCCCACGTAGCTCTTCGGCGACCGTACGATGTCCCCGATGACTCCCGCCGCGGGAGTCTCAATCCGCGCTTTCGCCTCGCGCCCAACGATGCACCCCGCACCGTGGTACCACACCACGGACGGGTGCGGGCGATTCTCTTGGTCGAGCAGCGGACGCACTTGGCCGCCGTGGACGATGGCCGCGACGCTGTTAGTGGTCCCGAAATCTAGTCCGAAATCAGCCACACGTCCTCCGTCGCAATCTGTTCGAACACGAGGTCCAGTCGTTCGAGCGCTGGCCCGATACGGGGTGGCGACATCTTGAGTGCTTCTGCAGAATCGCGTAGGCGCGGCACCACCCTGTCGCGCATGAATCGATGCATTCGACCTTTCGTTTCGTGCCGGTCATGAATGCGGATGTTTTCGGCGGTTTGAAGTGCTTGCGTGAGTTCCGTGATTTCGGCCTTGGCGCGCCGGAGGGATTCGCGTACTTCATCGAGCTGCTCGGCTACCCGAGTCAGCTCATTCCGTTTCCTAAGAAGCTTCTCTTCTAAACGATCGCGTTCGTCTTGTGCCTCGCGAACCCTAGACCTCGCCGCGCGGGCCTCCTCCAGCCAAAGCCGAAGACTCCCGTAAACACGTTTCAACGCGTTTAGGTCGTTGACGCGAACAAAGGGCTCGACCTCAGGCCGGCCTCGACGGGACGGTGTTCGCCCTCCCGCGCCGGCCAATCGCTCGATCTCCGCAACAAGTTCAACCGGATCGATCTTGTTCTCTCGATACAGTAGCAATAGTGTCAGCTTCAAAGCGTTGAAAGCGCGCCGCGACTCTAGCGTTTTGCTGCCGATCGCCGCGCGATATCGGTCAAAGACCCTTCGCGTCGTCGTGTCCGCCGTCCACGAACCTGCGAACTCGGATTGGACGACTGCCACGAGCCAATCCTTCACCGCCGGCTGAACCGCTCCCCGGTGAAGGATCGCAGCGTTTGCCAGCGCAGCGGTCTTGCGAAGCAGAGGATCAAGAGAGGACAATTCGTCAAGAATGCGGTCCACCTCTTCAGGTGAGAACTGTTGCAGATCGAGTTTCGCCGCTCGGGCTGTAAACCGCGCTGCAGGTATCCCCCCAGCGTAGTAGTCGCGCAGCGAGGCTCCAGTCAATTGAACGGCGGTCTTGCCGCTCCGGGCCTTCGATGTCATCGAGCCTTTACTCCCAGGGCATGGGACGCCCACTTACCAAAGTTGTAATCGTGCTCAAGGCGACACAAGTACGGCACCGCCCTACCGCGCTCGCCCCGAGCCAACCAGACGTCCGCGATGAGCACATAAAGCTTAACTTTGTCAGGGTCAGATGTGAGTGCAGTGGCGGCTCTTGCTTCGAGTTCCCGAATGACGGAATCACTGGGCGTGGATTGCGAGACGCCCACAGAGAGCGTCGCCGTAAGCAATGCCGTCGATTCGTCGACAGGGCACAGAGCGAGACGGGGCGACCTTTCGCCCTCACGTCGACGTTCAGTGAGAGGGGCACCCCGGTCAATCATGCCTCCGTAGTAGCTCATTGCGTCGTCAAGCATGGCGACGCCGCAATGCTCCCTGCGCTGGGGGAACTCGTTCAGATTGAATCTGATGCAGTGCAGGAGCGCCCGCGGCAGTGTTCTCGTCGAAAACTCTTGGAGAACGCCAGCGGCCGCCTGCAGCTTCTCACGATAGCGCGGAAAGGCCAGCGACGTGCCGCCAGTTTGATCCTTAATGAGAACCCCAATGACGTAGTCGGCGAGCGCGGACGCGTAATCTTCGGAGGCGGGGTAGTGTGCCGTCGCCGATCCGAATCGGTCGACATCCGCTAATGTGACGTCACCGTGCGCCAGGTACGAACGAAAGGAGTCGTCGACCTTGTCGAGGTCTTCTTCCCGAGGAATCGCTATACGGATTTCGTACGTTGTTTCAGCCTGGGCGTTCCGCAGCAACAGTGAGATGTACGCGGGCTCGCGTCGCGAGAGGACAGCGGCTGCCAAATTTGACGTGACCTTCTTCTCTCGCGCACCGTTGACGGTCAGAACAATGTCGGTACACGACTCAAACGCCACACCGCTCGCCGAGAGAGTACGACGCACGACGGTCCGGCTTGTCACGGGAACGTCGTTAAATGTCATCGTCGGCTGAATGAGAGGATGGTGCTCGTGGACGTGATTTGTTCGATTCAGCCCCGTGCTGAACGACAGACCGCAAAAACGACAGATGAAGTCGACGGGGTGGGACGCAGGCGCGTCGGGTATCAGGACACTGCCGCCGGCGTTCCCTGGATCAATCCAGTCGAGCACTCTAGGCATAGCGACCCGTACAAATCAGCGTGACCGGGAAGCGTTTCAGTTCGTAGACCGAGGCCGCGCCATTTTCAGAAACCTGAAGATCGATACTCATCCGTTCGGTTCTCTCAACCCGAATCGTCGTTCTCTCGACGCCCGTCACTCGTGTCGGGCGTTCTGACACTCATCGGCTAATACCGCCGGTTCCTCTCAGGGATCGGTGCGGCGTCGGCCGGTTTACGTGGATGATAAGCCAAGCATTGGCAGTGACTTACGTGGCTGGAGAACACCCTCTGCATCTGGAGAAGAACTGCAGGCTCCCGGAAAAGTCCGGCCCACACTAGACGGCGGAATCGCGAAGGCCGGCCAGTTCCAAGGGGCTGAACAGTCAGCGAGGGGTCGGCGTAGCGGTAGAACCTCGGCGAAAGTCGAGGCCACGTTCCACGGGGGCATGGTTCGTCGCCCTGTAAGTGCCAGCGCCTCAGCACCTTGCGGTGGGACCGGCTGCCGCCGAGCAGGCCCCCACCCAAGAGCGGGGCCCGTGCAGGCGGCCATCGACTGAGCGACAGACGACTTCACCGCTGGTTAGCTGGCACGAGCACATCCGCAGCCTCTTCCCACGGCGTGGCCGACCTGCTCAGGATTGAATTGTGCACACATTTGTGTGAGGAACCATACCGCCTATAATCCCCGTCAACTACGCTGGTTTCTCAAAGACGAGGACGTACTCCCTGTTGATGTTTGCTCCGTTCCGACGACTGTAGGACATGTACCGATTCGCTACTGGATACCAGAGATGATCGGTGAGGCGCATGGACGCGCCCGCGAGTTCCACGAACAGTTGGTCTGTCGGTATCGTCCTGCCATTCCACCTACTTTGACCCACTACGAACAGGGCTCGTCCTCCCGGCTTCAATGCCCTGGTGATCTCCTGTACGGCCTTCCCCATCGCGACCACGTAGTGCTTGAATGCGTCTGCTCGGCCCCGGTGCCTACGGCGAATATCGGCGTCCCATGCCCGAATAAGTGGTGTGTTTATGGCACCGCTAGCGACGTACGGATGCCCTCGCCGCACTCGACCCCGACCGATGTACTTAGGGAGCAACCGAAGCCGTTCCTCGTGGCTCGCTGTGAAGCCAAGCCAGAACATCTCAAGGAGATGCCGCCGATAGTAATCGACCGCACTGTTGTACGGGGGCGAGGTGATGACCACATCGACGGTGTTGCTGAGGCAAGACGTCAATCGCGTTGCGTCACCACGACTGGCCGATAGACGCGTGTGCTGGACGACCCTTCCTTGAAACGCCTGGACGTCATCAAGTGCCCGCGCGACCGCCCGCCGGAACAGATTAAACGGGTTCACAAGTCGGCCATCGACGTCCTTCTGCTTCATGTACGAGGTCACTTCAAGGCCGGACACGGGCACCGGATCGGCATTAGAGGAAGCGCGCAGTATCGCGGCAAAGCAAAGGAGAAGGAAGTCGTGGTGCGTCGCCGAGATATCAGCCTTTTGAATACAGCGAAGAATGCGCGCGAGATCCACCACGACATAGTGGCGAAACCAGTGGTAGATATTCGGAATAGCGGGTACTGAGAGCTGTTCGTTGCGAATCGCCCGTGCCACGGTCTCAGGCTTGATATCCACGAACTGGCGGCGTTCATATTCGGACTCCGGCCGCGCAACTTGATCGAGTGTGGCCAAGACGTTTGCGCAGGACTCGCGGAGCGCGGAGATGCGGTAGCGGTACGCCTTAACATTGCTAACGAAGACGGCGAGCGGATCCACGTCAATGCCGATCGCAGAACGACCGCAGACCCCAGCTTCAACCAAGAGCGTTCCGCTGCCACAAAACGGATCCAGCACGGTCGCATCCGACGCCGTGTACGTCTGGATCAGATGTCGCACGACCGGTGGATGGAACTTGGCCGGATACCTGAACAGGTAGTGCGTTAAGCGCTCCTTGTCTCCTGGTGGAAACTCGAACCGCTTCGGTCTCTGAACGTCGGGGGATGGCACGGGATCCATGTTGCGTAGCAGTATCATTAGCTCTGAAGCGCCGTGTTCGCTGACAGCTTCAGGAAGGCAGGCCGGCCGCGGCGATCTACGTGGAACCGGACGTCGCGGGGATTCCGCTTCTGGGCATCGGCGAGCAGCTCGAGGAGCCGCGCTCGCCCGACAAACCCCGCTCCCGCAGCCAGCAGTCGAACTTGGACGGCGTCCATCAGCGTCTCTAGTGCGCAGAGTGACACACCCGTCTCGGAGACGGCTCGATATGCCTGCATGACGAGGTCGAGGACCTCTTCTTCTTTGGGGGGCTCTCCATGTCCGAGATTGAACACAGCGGCTGCAACGTCGGCCCATGTTCCCTTGTCGGCCATCATTTCCAGTGCCATCGCGTTCGGAATGAGGCGCAGAAGTTCTTCGAACGCATGGCGAGCTGACTCGTGCACAAGGTAGTGCCTCTGGCCACCAACGTCGTGACGTTCGAGGAGTCCAAGGCGCACCAGAGTCTGGAGGTGGACGTAGCTCTTGTGATGGCCCGTCTTGCCGTTAAACGGATACTTCAGACGGTCGATCTCTCTCCGGATTCCGACTCGCTCACTGATGTCGCCCGCCGCTTTGAGGTACTCCGAATATATTTGCGTGAACATATTCTGAGCGAACGCGTTCCAGTCGCCATTCTCTGGAAGTTGGTCGGCCTTCCTCGCCATCCGCGCGATGTACAAGAATGCGGCACCGTCCTCTTCAACGAACACGCGAAAGTGCGCGAGCCTCTCCGACGAATCTAGCTCACACTGATCTTCGAGCCGTGCCGCGCCAACAGCCGCGCAAAGCGCGAGCAAGTGTCCGCGCTCCGTCCAGACGTTGTTCTCCGTGATCAAGTGGAGTCCACGCGCAAGATCCACGGCGTATCCGGCCGCCGGAATATTAAACCCCTTGTACCGAGTCTTTATCGCGGCAGAGAGACACGATGTCACGCGCTCCGTGTAGGCGCTCTGGACAGCCGACGTGCACTGCTTCACGAGGAGCTCCATGAAGAAGGGCTCGTCAACTTGGTAGTGCGTCCGGTACACAACGCGCGGCCGCATCAGTAGTCACCACCACCATGCACGGTCACTCGCGGACGTACCCTGATCGGAAAGAGTCGGTTGGCGCGGTCCGAGGAGAGGAGCGCGTATCCTAGAGGAAGGTTGCGGACGAGGGCCTCAAAGGACCTCGCACCTTCGAAGCGCTGTTTCGTACCCATCGTTACATCTGTCGGCGACGCGGTGTTGATCATCCCTTCCGCAGCGGCAATATCGTCCCGGTGGCTGAGCGAATGGATGAGGAGGAGGTCGGCGTTTCGCTGGATTGATGGATCGAGTCCGGACGGTTGTTGTGTCGCGACAACTATCGAGAGACCGAGATTACGTCCTTCGTCCACGTATTTCTTCAGCGGCTTGCGCGACGCGATCAGGCCGCGTTTGGGAATGTAATTGTGCGCCTCGTCGACAATGAGCCACGTCCGGGGCACGCCCTCGCCTGCCGCGCGCGATGCCTCGGAGGCTGCGGCGTCTTCCCGCGAGGAGCCGTCAATGTCCCCGTCGCTAGCCAGTTTCCGTGCACGGGCGCGATGGAGTTCGGAGACTCGCTCATACTGTTCGGAAGCTCCGCGTTGCTGCATCAGCTTCTTGACGATGAGAGCGACCATTGCGCCGCGCAACTGCTGGTCGAGATCGCGCAAAAGGAGCACCGAAATGTGGCCTGGCCGCACTAGCTGGCGAATGTCTAGGCCGGCATCTGAGAACACGGGAAGCCGACGCACGCTCTCTAGACGCCTGCGGAGTGACTCAAGGGTGTCGCGGTGATAACGCTGCAGGTCGATGTCGAAGAGGAGCGCGGTCAACATATCGTCAATCGCGAATCTCGGGTTCGCAGGAACCTGCTGTCCGCTGCGCGAATCGGTGTATCCATCCTCGGCAACTTTCGCCCAGAGCTCGACAATGAGGTGCCCGAGAGGGTCGGCGAACGGATCCGCTTCAAACAGTCCGCACCATTCATCAGGACCAAAGTCGGATGCTCTGAGGCTTACCTCCGCGCTCGGGATAGCAGCTGGCAGAGTCGTCCCGCAGGGGCGGAAGAGCGACACAGGGAGAGTCTCGGGAGTGAGCTTCCATTTTTGCAGTTCGCGAACTGGCTCAGCCTGAGCAGCCAAGGTCTCGGCCACGCCGAATGGCATCGTGAGGTAGACATTCATCGTGTCAAGGATCAGAACGCCCTGTTGAGAACTGCCCTGTCGAATCCAAGTCATGGTAGCGAGTCCCTCAGCGAGAGCGCCGAGCGTGTAGCTCTTCCCGCTTCGGCGCTTGCCCATCACGTAGACGGCGTGAGCACCGCGAAGGTCGGTCCAAACGTTGCGAAACGGCGACTCCGCCTGCTTGCCAATGTACAAGGCCTCAAGCGATCCGCGAGCGTGTGCGCCGATGAGCAGCCCGTTTTCGGGACCGTGATCGGTGACGAGGTCCGGTTTTACGGTGAAACTGTGTTCGAGCCGGAAGGTCGCTTCGGGAATGCTGCCTGGCATGTGAACCTCCTCCAGTTACTGAACACAGTCCGCGGTCACTACCAGCTTCTTCAGACGGAAGGCACGGCCCATCGCGCGCGTCATCTTGATGGTGATCTCGCGCGGCGTCATCATCTGCATCAAGTGGCTCTTCAGGGACTCGATCGCCTCGTCCGTGAAGGGGAAGTAGTCGGGCGAGATACCCTCGGTCGTCGTGCCCGCAGCTTGACCAATCAGCGCATCGATGTCGGCGCCAGACTCGCGCAGGAACGCGATCACGTCCTTGATGAACCGCCCAACACCCGGATCGAGTAGCGAAGGGATCTCGATCTTGGCTTCGCTGCCCAGGCGCGAAGTTACAGGTCCAGACTCCGCAAACACTTCGATCAACTCAGACTCCACCGCCGCGGAGGTTCCGACGAGGATGGACACAGTCGCCTGATTTGGGTCGAGAAGTCGCGTGAAGCCGCTCACAAACGTGGGAATCGTCTCCAGACCGATTGCCTTGAGGCGCTCCATTTCGTCGAGCACCAAGACGAGAGTCTCTCCTCGGATCTCCTTGAGGAGACGCCCGAGCATGCACAGTATCTCTGCCAGTCGTGCGGCCTCGGCGGACGTGAGGTCCTGCGTCTGGCCCAAGTCGTCCAAGTCCTGGCGGGACATTGCAACGCCCGAAATCCACCGCCAGAGTCGGAGGCGATCAAAGCTAGGGTCTATGATCCGCATCGCGGCCTTGGCGACCTCCTCGTCCCCGAACTTGGCCTTCAGCCGGCCCGTCATCTCCATGCGTCTGGCAAGTCCACCTGCGATCACGGTTTCTTCGATGAGTCCGATGACAAACTCCTCGCCCAGTCCGCGCATGATCCCCTCTCGGTACAGGTCGTGGAAGCGCGACTTCTTCCCGAGATCTGGACATTCGATCCTCGCCGAGTAGATCTTCGTCAGCCGCTTAAGTTCGTCCATCGTCCGCATGAGGGTGTGCGTCTTGCCACCGCCGTACGGCCCCCACACTAGTCTCTTGGGAGCCAGCCCAGTGACGAGGTCGATGTCCAAGCTGTCGGCAAGCTCGCTCGTCTTGATGTCATCCCGCGCAAAACAAGCGAAGTCGACGAGGGGATCGAGGATGAAGTTGTCCCGCTTGATACCGTAGCGCTGACCGACGCTAAGTTCATCTGCCATGGTGACGCTCCTATTCAACCTGCTCGCTCTGGTTCGTGAGATCGAGGAAGTACTTAATCAAGTTCTGGATAATGACAGTGTCAGAGTGGATCTTGATGCCCAACTCCAAGTAGCTGGAACGGGTCAAATTCTGCGATCCGAGGACCGCCATGAGGTAGCCGCCTCTCTCATCGGGCTCGCGTATGTACAGCTTCGTGTGGAGCCGCCGATTCAAGTAGACCGTCGACCCTAACTGCTGAAAGGGAAGAGCACCAGTAGGGGCAGTTAAAGTCGTGCCCTGTTCCGGCCGCGTCACCACAAAAATCTCAGGATTTCGCCCGCCTTGCTCGGCGCGCAAGACTGCGGTCGCGAGAATGCTCTGGCGGCGTCGGTTCAGATTGATCCATGGCGAGCACACGTAGAGCCGCCCGAAGCTTGGTCGCGTGAGGAGGCTCTCAAGGAACTCGTCCGCCAAGTTGTCTCGCACGAGTTCGTAGTGACGAAGGGCAGGATCGAGCTGCGCCAGCCGACGCCAGGCGTCGTGCAAGTCACTGGTGTTGACTGCGTCAAGAAGGATCGAGGTGCGCCGCCCGAGGTGGGAGATTCCGTAACCGCGGGGAGAACGGTGAACAAGGTTGTTTTCGACGAGGGCCTCGAGCACGCTGGCGACGTCGGCCGCGCCCGTCCGCTCAAGCAGTGACACGAGGGAGTCGTAAGAAAAAACGGTCTCCGAGGACTGCTCAAGAATCCGAAGTGCCTCGTGGGTTCCAACCAGCCCAATCGTGGCATTCAGAGCCGTCACTCGTCAGTCTCCTCGTCCTTCGAAACGAACGTGTAGCTATCCAGAATGTGCTTCGCGAAGTCAGGCGACACGCTGTCGATTGTTCGCGCTTCAATCTGCAGGTCCGCGCTCTCCAGGACGGCACTGAATGCCTGCATGACCAACCTGGGTCTCAGCTCCCCCTGAGCTTGGACCTTGGCGACGATGGATCGGGACGAGCTTTCGGTGAATGGGAAGAAGGCGTCAGGCACTGTCGTGTCGGCGATCCGGAACTGTGCCAAGACCTCTCGGACGAAAAGGAGCGCTTCGTCCGCGGTTATTGGAGGAAGCAGCATGACCTTCGTGGGGCCAATACGGTCGCGAAGTTCGGCGCTGAACCAAGGAGGTAGGCCATTTACCTGGGGTTTTCCGGAGAACGAAAAGATGAACGTGAGCCCGCTCGGTGACGAATTGAACGTCGTGTGAAGGCCGGCGTTGATGTTGTCCAGCATGCGGGCACCACCGCGAGCGACACGTTGAAATTCATCCAGAATCCAGATCAGCCGGGCGCCGGGCCGTCCGCGGCACTCAGCCGCCATGCGGATCATCTCGACGATTGCGGCAATGACTCGCGTTGCCTCTTCGGGCGTCGAGAGCTTCTGGCTAACGCCGATCTTCCTGAGTTCGGAAACCGGAACGGGCTCTCCTCTGAGCCAACGCGTCGCTACGACGCGAGATTGTGGGAGGCCGACCGCGAGCACTTGGAGCGCATTGACCAGGTCTGGAGACGCCTGCGTGAGGCGCCTGCGGACCGCCTCAACCTCCTTCGAGGTCGAGACCTCGAGGAACGCGTCGAGCACCGCGTCGATGTCGAACGCCACAAGGAGCGCCTTGTAGACGTCGAAGAAGCTGCGGACTCCCTTCGGGATCTCCGTGTAGATCGGCAGCAGCACGTTGCTGTCGGGTTGGGCGGAGAGCGCTCGCGCGTGATGTACTAGGTAGTGCAGCGTGTGGGTCTTGCCGGCACCGAACCACGCCCAGAAGAGGTGGATAGACGACGTGTCTCGGCGTGCCAGAGCGTTCAAGAGATCGTGCACGTCGTCGCGAAGCAGGCTGCGGGCAGCGAGGAACGTGCAGTAGTCCGGATCCGGAACTACAGGGAACGGCCATCGGGTCAGTTTAAGGTGCGGGTAGGCTCGAATCATGCTTCGCTCCCAAGGGCGCTTGAGGTGCTCCCGGCGAGAATCAGATCCACGAAGCCCCTGGGCTCTCGCAGCAATTCTGTGTAGACGGGAGTCAAGCGCTAGTGCCACTCACCGCACAAGTTGGCTAGGCAAAATACCGTGTGCGTCTTACCGCCACCCCACCACGACCAGACCGATTTAATGTCTTTGGTGGGCCGAGCTTCGAGTAAACGGAGCAGGTTCAGAGGTGGACCCCATCCTTCGGACAGGTATTCGTCACAGCCAAGGCGGAATCCGAGTTCATGATTCAAGCTACGCTGGCGCTCGTCCGTCGTCAAGCCCGGACGGCGGCCGGTGTCACGTTCCACCGCCCGCACCCAATGACGGAGCGTCTCCGACGAGCAGCCGATCTTCGCCGCAATCGACCGGATGGGGGACCACTGCGAGTCATGCTCGCGCTCGTGCTCCAGCACCATCCGAACCGCACGCTCCCGTACCTCCGGTGAGTACCACCCCCCCCGGATGGTTTATTCGGGGTCTGTGGGCCTTCTGGCGTCTCCCGCGACCACGAGACGGTCGAAGGTCGCCAAGGTATCGCCTGCACTATTCGGCTGATGCAGCTAAGGGGCGCACTCAGCGGGCTGATTCGGTGCTCGCAGGGGTGCCAGACACGCCAAGGCTGGCGCAGCGTATCATCTGTGACGACAGGTGTGGTGCGTCCAGACGGCACCTTCGACCAGATTAATGTCGCCAAGTCGCTCGACTCCGATGCGAGCTGGACTGACCGTCATGGTCCTGTGGAGGAGGCGGGACCTGCACCCGCCGCCAGGCGGATCGGGAACAGGTTCCCGCCTCCTCCACTATTTCTCCACGAACCGGGTCGATTCGAGGGGACTCAGGTGGATTCCAGTAGACTCGACGGCTGCCAACAAACGCTTGACGTCGAACGTGTTAGACCACAAACTACGCGTCGTCAGTCAGTTACCGAAACACGGTCGAACGGGTTCGACTCCCGCCGCTTCCAAGGTCGCGTGCGGCTCAGCGCCGGCCACCGAGCAGGCCCGCACTGCAGAGGACGTACAGGCACGTCCTGCGCGGCGGTTCGGCTCTCTTGTGCCGCTGTCCGCCCGCCACGCGTACGCGTCGCTGGCCGACGCTCGATCGTCGTTCGGTGACAACGGCAGTCGTGACGATGGTGCCCCGCGGCGCCTGATCAGCGCGTAGTCGTCTCTGCGGTCCACGATCTCAAGCCGTCCACAGAGGGTCTTCAATGCCCTCGGACATCTGATTGCGAACGAGGGGCACGATGAGGGGAAGAGATTACAGCTACAGCTGTAAGATATTGCTATAGAATGAGTTACCTCGACTCTATGGCAGAGGCCCAGTCGTCCATCAGGCGGCGCCGACGCTCGAAGAGATCACTGCGTGCGTAGGCCGCCTCGGTGGGGTTTTGTACCGTATGGGCGAGTGCGGCCTCGACCACTTCGCGGGGTGTGTTCGTCCGCTCCGCGGCCCAGTCCCGGAAGCTCGACCTGAACCCATGCGGCACGGCGGCGATGCCGAGGTCCTTGGTCAATCTCGGTAGCGTCACGGTGGAGAGTGGCTTCCCGCGCCGACTGCGGAACACGAGGCCAGTGCTATCGCGCAGTCTCGGTACGTCGTGCAGGATCGCGAGCGCCCGGCTCGAGAGCGGGACGCGGTGATCCCGCTTCGCCTTCATGCGCGCGGCGGGGATGGTCCAGACGCCCGCGTCCAGGTCCATTTCGTCCCACGTCGCCAGGCGCACTTCGCCGGACCGCGTCGCCGTCAGTACCAGAAACTCGAACGCCCGCTTGATCGTGACCGCGGCCTGGGAGGCTCGCACGGTCGCGAGGGCGTCTGCCACCGCGCCGTGGGGCAGCGCCCGCATGTGCTGGACGACGGTCTGCTGCCGCCCGAGGGCCTGCCCGAGGGCGTCGTCCGCCGGGTTGTCCGGCCGGTAGCCCATGGCGATCGCCCACTTCATCACGGCACTGATTCGCTGGCGCACCCGCTGTGCGGTCTGGGCCTTCTCGTGCCAGATCGGGGTGAGGATGGCCAACACGTCGGCCGTGGTCACCGCGGGCACGGGCAGCGCTCCGAGGCGCGGGAACGCATAGGCGTGCAGACTGCGCGGCCAGTCCCGCGCGTACTTGGCATTGCGCCAGCCGGGGCGCTGCTGCGCCAACACCTCGGCGGCGGCCTCCTCGACCGTGGGCACGCCCTGGCCATGGCGCTTCTCGGCCAGCGGGTCTCCGCCCGCCCGGGCTCGCTGGCGGTTCGCGAACGCCACGTTGCGCGCCTCGGCCAGGGACACCAGCGGGTAGCCGCCGAGCCCGAGCATCCGGGGCCGCCCTCGAATGACCAGCCGTTGTACCCACTGCCGCGCCCCGGACGGATCCACGCGCAAGTTCAGCCCATGGCCGTCGCAATAGAACCCGGGCTCGGCGGTCCGCACAAACGCGGCGCTCAAGCGGTGCGTGAGGCGACGCGGCGGCGTGGCCGTCATCGGTCGATTCTCGCTCTTATCACTATACAGTGAGCTATACATCTATAATTAGGAATATACGGGACGTAGTGGCACGGTGTCAAGACGTAATACGATAATTAACACATTCTACTAACGTATTTTATATGAACACTATTGGACACCATGGGAAGACGTAGGGCCATAATAGACGGTGGATGATGTTGTAGCGGTCGAAGATGGCGCGGCTCTTGTGCCCGGTCAGGAGCATGGCGACCCGTTCGGGGACGTTCGCGCGGATGGATCAGGTTGCGGGCGGCGGTGCGGCAACAATCGTGGAGGAAGCGGGTCGGCACCCCAGCGGCCTGACAGGCGGTGCGCCACGCCGTGCGCCAGCGGCGGACAGGGATGCCGTCGCGGTGGAACACGGTCTATAGTTTGTCCACTAGTGTCCATTGCCATGTATAGAATACCAATAACTGACTGAATAATAATAACTTATTACCAACATCTACGGTCTACGCCGGCTCAGGATATCTTACGGAATCCCTCATCATCCAGTATATAATGCATGGATTATTACAGAGACTACTCCGGTCCAGTCGCCCCGCAGAACCAAGCGCCGAGGCCGCCATCCCCACCACGCCCTCGCCCCCGCTTTCGTCCGCACCGCCCCGCCTGGGCACCACATCGACGGCCACGGTCTCTACCTCTACGTCCAGCCGACCGGCGCCCGCAGCTGGATCCAGCGCCTCGTCATCCGCGGCCGGCGCTGCGAACTTGGCCTCGGCGCCGTCACCCTCGTCTCGCTGGCCGAGGCCCGCGAGCAGGCCGTGGCCAACCGGAAGCTCGCCCGCTCGGGCGGCGACCCACTCGCCGACAGGCGCCGCGTCCAGGGGACGCCCACCTTCGCCGAAGCCGCGACCACGGTGATCGACCAGAAGCGGGCCGGGTGGAAGACCCCCGCGCAGGTGCAGGCGTGGCGAGGCAGCCTGGAACGCTACGCGTTCCCGCGCATCGGCCGGCGGCCGATCTCGGAGGTGGCCAGCGCCGACGTGCTCGCGATCCTTACCCCCATCTGGCACACCAAGCCGGTCATGGCCAAGACCGTCAAGCAGCGAATCCACACCGTGCTGGAGTGGGCCATCGCCATGAACCTGCGCACCGACAACCCGTCCGACCGGGTCGGACCGGTGCTCGGTCCCCAGCGCAACATCGTGCAGCACATGCGGGCGTTGCCGCACCGGGAGGTCGCCGCGGCGCTCGCGACGGTGCGGGCGTCAGGCGCGCCGCCGGCCGTCACGCTGGCGTTCGAGTTTTTGGTGCTGACGGCCGCGCGGTCGGGCGAGGTCCGGCTCGCCGCGTGGGACGAGATGGATACGGCAGAACACGTGTGGACCATCCCGGCCACGCGGATGAAGATGAAGCGCGACCACCGGGTCCCGCTGTGCGGGCGGGCGCTGGCGATCCTCGCCGCCGCGCGGACGCTTGGCGACGGCCCGCTCGTGTTCCCCAGCCGGAGCGGCCGGCGGCTGGTTGTCCCGCAACTGCGCCTGCTGCTCGCACGCTGCGGCATCGCCTGCGTGCCGCATGGATTCCGGTCCAGCTTCCGGGACTGGGCGGCCGAGGAGACGGACCATCCGCGCGAGGTCGTCGAGGCGGCGCTGGCGCACAGGGTCCAGAATCCGGTCGAGGCAGCCTACGCCCGCTCGGACTTGTTCGAACGGCGGCGGCGGTTGATGAACGACTGGGCCGCCTACCTCCGGGAGGTACGCGAGCCCGTTGTGGCATGAAAGCCGCTCTATTGCACCATAGGCCGACGGGCCTTCACGCCTTGGTCAACCTAGCGAATGCCCAAGCTCTGCTTGGTGAAACGGCACTCGCACAGGCTGCAGCGCCGGAAGCGGGAGAATTTTCGGACGCCGCATCGCGCGGCCATCGAAGCGGTCAGCGGGCCGCACCGTTCATCGTCCGAGCGACTCCAGTCCCGCGAGTCCGAGGACGGCCCGGGACGGATCCGTGTATGGTGCGAGAAAACGGCCGTGGCGAGTGAATACTCGGGTAGCCTGATGCCCGCAACTGTTCACCGCCTTGTCCCGCATTGAACTGCCTCATGGAATCAGGCGCACCGCTGCGTCGCCCCACATTGAACAAAGCGGATTTGAGTTCAGCCCTTGCGTGACCGGTCGGGCTGGTATCTTTGAAATAAATCAGTTCCCGCCGTTTCTCAGGGACGTTGATGCCGAAGTCGCGGTTGCCGCCTGAGCCGAGCTGGGGCACCGTGCGGGCGTCAGACTTTTTTTCGTAGCGCCTCCGACAGCATGTGCTTGTCGAGGCTGAGATCCGCCACCAGGCGCTTCAGCCGCGTGTTTTCTTCCTCGATTCTGCCGGAGTCGCCGGAGTTCACTGACGCCCAGATGCGCATACTTCTTCTTCCACGCATAGAACGTTGCCTCGCTGATGCCCACTTGGCGACAGACATCCCCTACGGCCGTGCCGGACTCGGCCTGGCGCAACGCGTACGCCACGTGTTCCTCGGAGAATTTCGAACGCTTCATCGGTCCCATCCTTTCTGCCCCGGGGATCCTCAAAGCGCCACCGTACTGCAGTTCTAACTTGTCGTCGTTTTCGGGGGAAACGTCAGCTTGCTGCGACTCGTCGTCGCGCGTCGTGCCCATCGCCATGAGCAGAGAGTAGTACAGCGGATCGATCGTGTCGATCCCCAGTCAGTCACTTTTACCGCGGGCTGGTAGAGGCGTGCTTGGTCCGTGTTGATGACGTGGGGCGGAGGATGCGACGGATCAGTCAGCGCCTTGCGGAACAGGCGGATAACCGCCGCGGCATCGCGCCACCCCGAGAACACGAAGTCGATCGTGGCGCCGATGGAATCGAGGGTTCGGTAGAGGTAGCACCAGCGCCCCTTGATACGAACGTAGGTCTCATCGGGTTGTGTTGCACACTTTGGCCGACGGCGGCTGGTAGTCTGAAAAGATCATTCGCCTGCCTGTCCACCTTAAACCTGGATTTCCATTTGGGCCGTCCCGGTCGGCACCGTTATCGTGGATCTACCGGTTCGGCACGTAGCGGGCGGTAATGCCTGTGCCGACACGGGCGAGAATGAGCACCGGCACGAGGCCGGCCAGCACGATGAGCAGCGCGGCGCCAGCCGCATCCTCGTAGGTCCCGCGGATCGCCTCGCCGTAGAGATGCGTGGCGAGCGTCTCGACGCCGATCGGCCGCAGGAGCAGCGTTGCTGGCAGTTCCTTCATGCAGTCCACGAACACCAGCATGGCCACCGTGGCGAGCGCCGGGCGCGACATCGGCAGGTGGATACGCCAAAGCCTACGGCCTGCCGGTTCCCCCAGCGTGCTCGCTGCAGCGTCGAGCGACGGCGACACGCGGCTGAAGCCGGCCTCGATCCCCCCCGCCGCGATCGCCAGAAAGCGCACGAGGTAGGCGTAGATAAGCGCCGCACCCGAGCCGAGCATCAGCAGCCCGGTCGAGATCCCCAGGAAGCGTAACGAGAGGTTGTCGGTCGCACCGTCGATCCTGGTGACGACTGGTAGCAGGCCGAGCGCTAGCACGGTGCCAGGCACCGCGTAGCCGAGCGAGGCGACGCGCGCCAGCACCGCCGGCAACTGCGAGCGCGCGATGCGCACGGCATAGACGATGGCAACCCCGCAGGCAACGGTGAGCACCGTCGCGATCGATGAGAGGATCACCGTGTTGAGCGCCTCGGTCACCACGCTGGCCGAGACTCCAGCAAAACGGATACGGCTCATCGTTGCGTCCACGAGATACGCCGCCGGAAACAGAAACCCCACCGCCACCGGGACCGTGCAGCCAGCCACCGCCAGCGCTGCCGAGGTGCCGCGCAGCCGGTGCCGCGTGAGCGGACGGGGGTGCTGCGCGTCGTTGGCGTAGCGGCGCTGCCGCCGCGCCCACCGCTCCAGCAACACGAGCGCGAGGACGATCGCGAGCATCGCCAACGCGATCTGCGCTGCCCCGGGCAGGTCCGAGCGGGTGATCCATGTCGTATAGATCGAGACCGTCATCGTGCGCACGCCGAGGAACTCCGACGCGCCGATGTCGTTGAGCGCTTCCATCAGCGCCAGGCTAAGGCCGACTGCGAGCGCGGGGCGCGCCAGCGGCAAAGCCACGCGCAGGAAGACGCCACGCTGTCCGACGCCGAGCGTTCGAGCCACGTCGATCAGGTTGGCCGCCTGCATCAGAAACATCGCCCGCGTCGTCAGGTAGACGTACGGGTAGAGCACGAAACTGAGCAGGATGATGCACCCGGCCATCGAGCGGATGTCCGGCAGTTGCAGGTCACGTGGGCTGTCGACGCCCAGAAGCGCGCGGATCGCCGTCTGCACGGGCCCGACTGGGTGCAGGATGTCGAGGTAAGCGTAGGCGACGATGTAGGTAGGGACCGCGAGAGGGAGAAGGAGCGCCCAATCGAAGGCTTTGCGGCCGGGAAAGTCGTGCGCGCTCACCAGCCAGGCCGTGCCGGTACCGATCGCCGCGGTGAGCAGCCCCACGCCCGCCAGCAGGATGACCGTTTCGCGGGCGGCCACCGGCAGCACAAAGGTCATGAGGTGCTGCCAGAGATCTTCGGCGCCCCCGGCCGCGGCGAACATCAGCGCGACGAAGGGCAGGAACACGAGAAGCGCGAGGACGCCGGATGCCCCGACCCATGGGTTCACATCAGACCAGGGCCGGGGGGCGCCAAGCGCCGCGGGGCTCAATCGTCGAACCCGACCTGGTCCACCAGCCGGCTCGCCGTGTTGCGGTGCCGCACGATCTCGGTGAGCGGCAGCGAGTCGATGTTCAGCGGGCCGAGCGCCGCGATGATCGGGTGCACCGTGGCGCCTGCCTTGACCGGGTACTCAAAGTTGGCTTCCGCGTAGAGCTTCTGGGCTTCATCCGACACAAGGTACTCGAGGAACCGCACGGCGGCGGCGCGATTCGGCGCGTTCCTCGCGACCGACGCCCCCGAGATGTTCACGTGCGTACCGCCCCTCTCGAACGTTGGCAGGATCACCTTGATCGCTGCGCCCCACTGCTCCTGCTCAGGCCCGCCGGCGCCGCTGCGCATCAGCCCGACGTAGTAGGAGTTGCCGATTCCGATCTCGCAAATGCCGCCCATGATGTCACGCGCAACATCACGGTCGCCGCCAGCGGCCGTACGCCCCAGATTCGACGTGAGCCCGCGCAGCCAGCTCTCGGTCTGCGCCTCGCCGTGATGAGCGATGTAGGCCGCGAAGAGCGCCGTGTTGTACGGGTGCTGTCCGGCGCGGCTGCAGACCCTGTCGCGCCACTGAGGATCGTCGAGTTGCTCGTAGGTGAAGGACGAAAGATTGAGGTCCCTAGCTGCGTAAAGGACGCGGGCGCGCATCGAGAGGGTGAACCACTCGCCGTTCGGCCCGCGCAGGTTCGACGGGATCGCGCTTTCGAGCGTCGCCGACTCGACCGGCTGGGTCAGCCCCCGTTCCACTAAGTCAAGCAGGTTACCCAAATCGACCGTCATCAACACGTCGGCCGGCGACCGTGTGCCCTCGGCCCCGACGCGCTCGGCGAGCCCGCCGCGCACGAAGAGGCTGTTGACCGTGACGCCGCTCTGCTCGGTGAAGGCATCGAGCAATGGCTGGATGAGGCCGGGTTCGCGTGTCGTGTAGAGATTCAACTCCTGCGCAGCAACGGGGCCGGCGACCAGGGCTGCCAGGCAGGCCAGCAGGCCCACTCGCGTGAGGCGGTTCAACGGGCTACGGGTTATCATCAAACTCCTTCGGCACGAACGGGCATCAGGGCACTGTGCTCGTCGTAGGCCACGACCTGCACGTCCTCGGGATCGACTGCGAGATACACCGTGTCGTCGGGCGACAACCGCGTGCGCCCCGGCGTGCGGATCGTCAGCGGCGCGGCCAAGCCGTTCACCGCCACGGCCACGTGATTGACCTCGCCCAAGAACGAGGTGCTGACCACTCGGCCGGGCACGCCGTCGCCGTGAGGTGCGACCCGGACGCTGTGCGGGCGGATGCAAACGCAGGCCTCCGTCTGGTCGGCCAAGTGCGGCGCGGTGAAGCAGCCAAGCGGCGTCAGAACGTAGCCGTCCCTGCAAACCCCACGCAGCTCGTTGACGTTGCTGATGAAGCGCGCGGCGGCAAGAGTCGCTGGCTTGCTGTACAGGTCCTCGGGGGGAGCACACTCAACAAGTCGCCCCTCGTGCAGCAACGCGATCCGATCGGCAAGGCGCATCGCCTCACCGGGGTCGTGCGTGACGAGGACCGCCGTCGTGCGGGTCTCGCGGAGCAGCTTCAAGGTGTCTTGACGGATGCGATCGCGCAGACGGCTATCGAGGCTGGAGAATGCTTCGTCCATGAGCAGCACGCGTGGGCCAGGCAGGAGAGCGCGAGCCAGCGCGACGCGCTGCTGCTCGCCTCCCGACAGCATGTGCGGGTAGCTGTCCGCATACTGACGCAGCCCCACGCGGTCGAGCATCACGGCCACCCGTGAGTCGACATCGGCCTTGCGCTGCCGCCGAATCCCGAATGCGACGTTGGCCGCCACGGTCAGGTGTGGGAAGAGCGCGTAGTCCTGAAAGACCATCCCGACGCGGCGCTCTTCGGGCTCGACGAATGTGCCCCGCCCGGCCACCGCGACGCCGTCGAGCAGCACGCGACCAGACCAAGGGCGCTCGATCCCGGCAATCAGCCGCAACAGCGTGGACTTGCCCGAACCCGAGGGGCCCAGCAGGCACACAATTTCCCCTTCGGCCACCTCCAGTGAAACGCCGTCCACCGCCAGGATTGGCCCGTAGCGGAACGACACGGCA
>CBDANZ010000002.1:0-668443 GCA_965197865.1 Vicinamibacterales bacterium | reverse complement strand
CAATTCCTACACGTGGTTCGACCGGGCCGGGAACTTCCATAGCGACGCTTTGCATGTGGTCGAACGGTATACGCCCCTCAGCCGCGACGCCATCCGCTACGAAGCGACGATCGAGGATCCCAAGGTGTTTACGCGGCCCTGGAAGATCAGCATGCCCCTCTATCGTCGGCTGGAGGCGAACCCCGTCGTGATCGAGCACAGGTGTGTGCAGATGGTTGAAGAAACCATGCTCGGGCATCTGCGCAAGGAGCAATTGGTCAAGCGCTGGGAAGGGGAAACGATGATCATTGACATCACTCGGAAGATTCCGCCGGCTAACGAAATATATGACCGTCGACTCTCGGGCAATCCACCCGAGGGACAGTGAAGGTGAAGGAACGAAACCGCCGCCGCCACGACGAAAAAGCTCCTGGGCAATCGAGGAGTTGGTACGTGACGTCGCCGCGGGGCCACGTGCACACGTAGGAAGACTAGCAGGAGGCGAATCCGATGCGAACAAAGCTCGCCGGTGTCGTTGGGGGAATTGCTCTCGTGCCGATCCTGGCCGCAGTCCCGGTCCAGGCGCATCACGCATTTTCGGCAGAGTTTGACGCCGAGAAGCCGGTCAAATTCAACGCCGTCGTCACGCGGATGGAGTGGGTCAATCCCCACGTTTGGATCTTCGTCGACGCCAAGATGCCGGACGGCACGGTGGAACAGTGGGCGATCGAAGCTGGGAGCCCGAACGTGCTGTTCAGGCGAGGCTTGACAAAGCAGGTTCTGCCGGCCGGTACGGCGATCGTGGTCGATGGGTATCAGGCCAAGGACGGGACGAATCGAGCGAACGGTCGGGATCTTACGCTGCCCGACGGGACCAAGGCGTTTCTCGGTGCTTCCGGTACGGGCGCCCCCTTTGAAGTGCAGCGACCGGGCATCGACACGGTTCCCCAGCCATAGCGTCCGACTGTGCAGGCTGGCGCGTCTGTTGCCCGGCCCGACCCCCCCAAGGTGCGGGCCAGTCGGTCTCCCCCTGCGACCGGAAAGTTAGGGCGGTCGCGGGGCAGACGGGAGAGCAAACTGGAGCAGGGAAGGGCCCCATGAGGCGCGCACGGACGGTGGCCGTACGAGCGTCAACCGAGAGTGCAAGAGGAGAGTGCGATGAAGAATCCATTTCTCGCGGTGATGGGTGCGCTGGTGGCGGTGCTGGCGGTGTCGCTCACGCCGGTCTTCGTCGCGGCCCAGAACTCCGCGGGCGCGGCGGCCCAAGCGTACACGCCGCCCCAGACCCCGTGGGGCGAGCCGGACTTCCAGGGCATCTGGAGCCGCAACAGCGAGGCGCCGTTGGAACGCCCGGAGGAGTATGCCGGGAGAGCGGTTTTGACCGACGAGGAAGTGGCGGCGCTGGACACGAAGAGTGCGCTGGAGCCGACGCATACGGCTCCCCCCCGCGAGGGGAACCCCGGCACCTACAATGCGGTCTTTAACTCGATCCTCAAGAGGAGCAAGCGCACGTCGCTGATTATCGATCCCCCGGACGGGAAAATGCCCCCTCTGGTGCCGGGGGCCGAAGATCCCACCGTCGCGTCTGATGGTTTCGGCACCCTGCTGCGTCCGGGGCCGAGAGGCTCCGACGGTCCCGAGGATCGAGGCTGGCCCGAGCGCTGTCTCGGCAACACGCTGCCCGATTTCGGATCAGGTGATTTTGGTTCCGGCACGTCGCGGCTGGTTCAATCGCCGGGCTATGTGACCATCTACGTCGAGTATGGCCACGGGGGCGGAGCCGTGCGCATCATCCCCACGGACGGGAGTCCGCATCTGCCTCCCCAGGTCCACCAGCGGTTGGGGGACTCGCGGGGCCGGTGGGAGGGCGATACCCTGGTCGTCGACACCACCAACTTTAGCCCCGGGGCGGAGATCCAGACGATCGGGCAATGGACCCTCGGTCCGCGAGGCTCCAAGGGGCACTTGCATCTAGTGGAACGCTTCACGCGGGTGGATGCCAACACGTTAGAGCGCGAAATCACGATCGACGATCCGACGACGTGGACACGACCCTGGACCGTCCTCCTTGAGTTGGGGAAGAACGACGAGCGGGCAAACCGGATCTATGAGTCCAGTTGTCACGAGGGGAACTTCGGCATGCTGGGGATTCTCGCGGGAGCTCGCGCCCAGGAGAAGAAGGCCGCGCAAGCCGCTGCGAAGCAGCCGTAACCACGGTGAGGCGGTTGAGAGCGGGACGCCGATCCTTGGCCCCCGACACCCCGGGCCGTCCAGCCTCGCGCCTCGAGGTAGCGCCGCAACTCGCGAGCTGATTCTCCGGTTGTTGATCCAGGGTGCTGACTCGGGCGTAGATGGCGGCGCGCATTGGGGGAACCCCTTTGTGCACGTCGGGTTGACGTGCGCGCTGTCGGGGGCCCTCTGTCGGGGGGGCTCTATACTGGCGGGTAGCTCGCTGGACCGCTGATACGGGTTGACGGGTTCGGGGCGCCTGCGGGGTGCCCCCCGCTTGCGCTCCGCTTTCACGGTGGCGCCTTTTTCCTTCAGCCAGATCCGAATTGCACGACGCACCTGTTCTGATATCGGGATGCCGTCGCGTTCACGAACCTGTTGAAGAGCCTCTAAGAGTTCCGATTCCAGTCTAAAATTCGTCGGCTGGAGAGGCGTCACCGTGGGATTATGTATCAACTCGTAAATACATATTGACCTGGCCTGGGGATGTCCCTCTAGCTGTTGAAATTTAAAGCGGCGGCTCCCTGCTGGTCGTGATAGACGGCCGGTGGGAAAATCTGGGGCTGAAGCCCCCAGAAAGGAGCCGCCATGAAGAAGTTTGGCACAGGCGTTCGTGGGCGCCAATCAGCATTGCCGGCACCACGGCACCTTCCATTGGTCGACATCCTGGTCGATGCACAGGCCGAGCTCCAAGAGCTGGTCGTCGCGTCGGGCCTGAAGGTCCTCGCGGCGATGTTGGAAGCGGATCGCGTGGCCGTGTGCGGTCCGCGGTATGCGCATCAGCCCGCGCGGCGGGCGTCTCGGGCGGGCCATGCGCCCAGCGAAGTCGTGCTGGGGGGCCGCAAGGTCGCCCTGCGTCGGCCGCGGGTGCGGCGCGACGGGCAGGAGGTCGCGCTGCCATCCGTCCAGGCCTTTACGAACACGGATCCGCTCACCCGGCGCGTGGTCGAACAGATGCTCATCGGCGTGGCCACGCGCCAGTATGGCCGGAGTCTAGAACCGCTGGGGGCCGACGTCCGCACGCGGGGCACAAGCAAGAGTGCCGTGAGTCGGCGGTTTGTGGCGCAGACGCAGGCGCAACTCGATGCGTGGCGGGCAACGCCGCTCGACGACCTCGAGCTGGTGGCGCTACTGATCGATGGGGTCCACGTCGGCGGCCACTGCATCGTCGTGGCGCTGGGCCTCTGGGAAGGGTCAGCGGAGAACACGACCGTGTGTCAGGGCTTGCTGACCAATCTGCAGAGCCGTGGGCTGCGGACCGACCGCAGTCTGCTCGTCATCCTCGATGGAGCGCAAGCGCTCCACACTGCGGTGATGCAGACCTTCGGCCCCGCAGCCCTGGTACAACGATGCCAGGTGCATAAACGGCGCAACGTGCTCGAGTATCTGCCCGAGGCCCAGCGTCCGTGGGTGAAGGCGACCCTCACGCGCGCCTATACGCACACCGACATCAAGGCGGCCCGGCGCTTGTTGCAGGACTTGGCCCGGCGGGTGGACGTCGATTATCCGAGTGCAGCCGCCAGCATACGGGAAGGGCTCGACGAGACGCTCACCGTAGTCGAGTTGCCGCTCTCGGAGCGGCTCCGCCGATCGCTGGCGACGACCAACGCCGTCGAGAGCCTCCTGAGCCGGACACGCCACGTGAAGCGGAACGTGAAACGCTGGCGCGGGGGTACGATGGTGCTCCGCTGGGTCGCTGCCGGTGTGCTGGAAGCGGCCAAAGGATTCCGGCGGGTGAAGGGGTGTAAGGACATGCCCGTGCTGGTCGCCGCGTTGCGAGCACGTGACGCTCAGCTGGGGCTCGATGAATCGTCGGGGATGGTTGCGTAGTCGTCACCCGAGCCGCCGCTGAATTTCAACAGCGGATGGGACAAGCCCCCTGGCCTGGCTGGTTCGTATTGTATCCGTTTCGTCTGTCGAGGAGGGTCGGTCAGTTAATGATGAAATTCGTTAGCTCTTTTCTAACCGCCAGGTTGTGGTCGAAACCCACGCCAAACCCATCCGATCGACCAGCCAAGTGCGTACAGCAATACGGCGGGAAGAATCCAAGCCGCGACTGCCCGCACTAGGAAGGCGGCGCGTTCTTGGCGCAAGCGACGTTCGACCGCGCTCTGATAAGCTGCCGCCATGACAGAACGGGAAGCTGACGCCCCGATCGAGGGCACAGCAAAGGGCCGTCGACCTGCATTTTCACGATCTGCGGCACGAGGCGGACTCACGCTTCATCGAGGCAGGATGGCCGATTCATCATGTTCAGGAAATACTCGGGCATGCAAACTTAGAGCAGACCAGTACATGTCTGTAACGTGACACGGACCGGGTTGGAGGAGAACATGAGACGCTTCGAGTAGACGAGAAGTCGTTGCACAACCGTTGCACAAGAGGCCACGGCCGACCACCCGCCTTTGTGCAACGACGGACCAGCAAAGAGCACGCAACGCCTGGTAAACTAATACGTTAACTCACCCTACGCGCCCGTAGCTCAGCGGATAGAGCACCCGCCTCCTAAGCGGGGGGCCGCCGGTTCAATTCCGGCCGGGCGCGCCATATCTTGAATGTTTGGACGGTGAGGCACCGTCGGGTAGCAAATAGCTGACAATCGGCAACGCCCGAACCTGGCTCCTGCCACCGCATTCACTCCACCTGAACGTTTTCTTGGTCGGGATGCACCAAACGCGCGGTGCGTCGCTCGCAAGCCTGCCGCATCGAATCCGCCAGAGAGTTCGCCCGAACGCTAACGTAGTGTTGCGTGGTCGTGACGCTTGCGTGCCCGGCGAGCCATCGGCAGTTCGTGAACCGGGACGCCATCATCGGCCCAACCGTGAGGGCGCCTCGTGTCGCAAGTCGGGCCAGCGGAGGGCGTGCTGGGTCCCCCGCGCGCGGTGGCATGCCCACCGAGTCACTCAGGTCTGACGACAAGGGGAGCCAATGGACTATCACTCGGTCGCGTCGATGTGCAGCCGTCCAGCCCTCCCCGTGTCGGGCGCAAACCCTGCGTTGACGGCCCGATTCCGACTTGACCGATCAATACAACCGGATATAATCTCGCCTCCTAGTGAGATTGAGTCTCAGTTTCGATGAGACGACAAGGCCACGAAATTCGGAAACATGAATGATTTCGACGATTCGCAACACAACGCGTATGCACTCACAGCTTCGAGCCGTCGGCCTCCTGGTAGCGCTGTCCCTGGGTCTTGCAGGGACTGGGCTCGCCCAGGACCGTACTGCTGCGGAAGTCTACAACGAGGTTGACGGGACCGACGAAACGTCGCAAACGTCATCCGAGCCGGTGCAGGTCGAGGAGTTGCGGCGGCGGGTCGAGATATTGGCGGCGGAAGTCGAGAAGCTGCGAAGCGGGGAACCCGACAAGATCGATCTCCCCGAGGAGCGCCGCCGCGCTCTCGGCCTCGCGCCATCGGCGGCAGCGACGTATCGCCGCGCGTCGCAAGGCGTGTCGCTGGCCGGGTACGGTGAGATGCTGCTCGAGAATTTCGCCGGCGTGGACGAATCGGGAGCTGGCAGCCCGCCCACGACGCGCCTCGATTTTCTTCGCGCCATTCTGTACGCTGGATACCGCTTCGACGACAAGTTCCTGTTCAACTTGGAGCTCGAGGTCGAGCACGCGAGCGAGATCTTCGTCGAGTTCGCCTACATCGATTATCTGGTCAACGACAATCTCTCGGTGCGCGCCGGCCTGCTGCTTCTGCCGCTTGGCTTGGTGAACGAGTTCCACGAGCCAAACGTGTTTATCGGGAGCAGGCGACCCGAGACGGAGCAGCGCATCCTGCCGTCCACGTGGAGGGAAAACGGCGCAGGCCTGCTCGGCAACTTCGGCCGGATCAACTTCCGCGCGTACCTAGTTAATGGCCTGAACGCATCGGGCTTTACGTCGGCCGGTCTGCGAGGCGGCCGCCAGCGCGGGTTCCGGGCGCGTGCCGCCAACGTTGCGGTCGTGGGGCGCGTGGATGTTACGCCGCTTGCGGGCGTCCTCGCCGGTGTTGGTCTTTACAATGGCGGCTCCGGCCAGGACGCCATCATCGTCAATGGCGAGCGCCTCGACATCGGCACCACGATCGGCGAGGTGCACGGACAGGCCCAGATTCGCGGCTTCGACGTCCGGGCGCTCTATGCGCGGGCGAGTGTGAACGATGCGGGCGCGCTCAGCACGGCGCTGAAGCTGCCGGCGAACGCGCCGATTGCCGAGCGGATGCTGGGCGGTTACGTGCAGGCGGGTTACAACGTTCTGTCGCAGTCGGCCGCTACGGTGTCGGTGATGCCCTACGTTCGCTACGAGTGCGTGGATACACAAGATCGAGTGCCAGCCGATTTCACGCGCAATCTGTCGCGCGACGGCACGTTTAGAACGCTGGGCGTCGAGATCAAGCCCATTCCAAACATTGTGCTGAAGGCAGATTACCAGTGGATGACGAACGCCGAGGCCACCGGCCGTAGTCAGTTCAACATGAACCTTGGTTATGCGTTCTAGGTATTCCGCTCCAGCTAGAGCCGGGCGCTACCAGTGGTGCGGGATCGGCGCTTCGATGGCGTTGCTGCTCGGGAGTGCCGTATCGGGAGCCGGCCTCACGCGCGACGAGGCGCTCGCGCTGGCGTTTCCCGGGGCGGCCATTCGCGCGGAGCAGGTGTTCCTAACGGCGGCACAGCAGAAGCTCGCGGCCGAGCGCGGAGCGGTGGAAGTTCCATCCGCGCTAGTGGCCCGCTACATCGCGATCAAGGACGGTCACGTCGTCGGCCGCGCCTATGTGGATACAGCGAGGGTCCGGACCAAGAACGAAACGCTCGTCATCTCGCTCGATGCCGCGGGCCGCGTGCGCCGCGTGGATGTAACGGCCTTTCTCGAACCGGCTGAATATCGCGCACCTGAGGCCTGGCTCCGGCAGTACCGCGACCGGCCGCTTGGCGACGACCTTGCCGTGAACAGAGCGATCCGTCCGATTGCCGGTGCGACTCTGACGGCTCGCGCCGTCAACGCTGCGGTGCGGCGCGTGCTCGCGCTCGACGAGGTACTCGAAGGGGAGGGACGCCCTTGAATCGGTGGGAGCGCTGGACGTTTGGGCTGCTGACGCTGGGGGTCTTGCTGAGCGGAGGGGTGTACTTCTGGATGAAGTATCTACTCGTGAACGACGATCCGTTCTCGGTTGTCAACCATCCGTGGCAATCGGCGATGCTTGCCGCGCACGTCCTCGCAGCGCCCGGACTGTTGCTGATGTTCGGCATTCTCGTAGACGGGCACGTCCGCAGAAAGGTCGGGACCAGTCGCATAACGAACCGGAGATCCGGATTCGTCTCGTTCGGCAGCTTTTTCGTGATGGCCGCGAGCGGCTACCTTCTGCAGGTGCTAACCTCGGACGCGGTGCTCGGTGTGACCTCCGTTGTGCATGTAGTCAGCGGAGTGTTGTTCGGGGTTACCTACCTCGCGCATCTCGTCATTAGCGTCCGCCTGACACGGAGCTCACCTGTAGGGATCCAAGAAGAGGTAGCGTGAACCGAAGCCTCGTTGTCGGTATCTTCGTCCTCTTAACCGTCGGCGGCACATCATCGGTCTGGCTGAAGCCGGACACTACCAGCGGTCTTGAAACCGTCTCGAGAGTGTTCGTCGAGCGCGAGGCGCACCTGATGGGCACGCGCGTTCGGCTGGCGGCCTGGGATGCCACTCGCCCCAGCGGCCTGAAGCGACTGGAGCGCGCGCTCGAGGCGCTCGAACGAACCGACGCTGAGCTCAGTACGTGGCGTGAGGACAGCGGGATCACGGCGCTAAATCGGACGCCGATTGGGGCCCCTTGGCAGGCGAGCCCGCAGGTGTGCGACGTTTTTGGTGTGGTGTCGAGCTGGCAGCGGACGACCGAAGGAGCGTTCGATCCTGCGATCGGACGGATTCTCGATCGGTGGGACATTCATGGCCGAGGTCGAATTCCTTCGGCTGAAGAGCTCGCAGCCGCGCGGTCGTCCAGCGGGTTCGGCCATCTTGAATTCGACCCCGCGCGGTGCACCGTCACGCGTCGCGCCGATGTGACGATTGACGTCGGCGCATTCGGCAAGGGCGACGCGCTCGATCGTGCCGGTCTCGTGCTGGGCGACCGGCCGTGGCTGATCGATCTGGGCGGCCAGGTGTCGGCCCACGGCGCTCCGCCAGGCGAGCGAGGGTGGTCCATTGCGATTGCTCATCCGCTCGACAGAGCGCAGCCTCATGTCGCCGTCTGGATGCGGGAAGGATCGCTTTCAACCAGCTCCGGATCGGAGCGCGATCTGCTTGTGGGCGGCCGGCGGGTCGGTCACATCCTCGACCCAAGAGCGGGCCGGCCGGCGGCGTTTCGCGGATCCGTCACGGTCTGGCACCGCCGAGCCCTGGTCGCCGACATCTTGTCGACGGCGCTTTCTGTCATGGGTCCGGAAAAGGGCCGACATTGGGCCGAGGCGCGCGGGATCAGCGCGTGTTATCTGGTGCCCGACAATAGAGGACGCATCATCACCGTGACGACGCCAGCCTTTCGAAAGGCCGTGCTATTCTCTGAAGAATGAAGCGAACGGAACGTCATCATCTGAAGGAAAACGCGCTCGCCGCTCTCGCAATCAACGCGAAGCAGGCTTTCAAAGCCCGGAGCCAGCAGGCAACCACGATTGCCGTCGTGGTCTTGGTATTGGTCGTGGGAGCCATCGGCTATCTGACATGGCGCGTGCGCGTCCAGGACGGCGCCAGTGCGCTGCTGGCAGAAGCGGTCGCCGTGAGCGAGGCGCGCGTCGGGGCGCCTCCGGCGCCCGGCGCGCCGTCGATCGGGCTGAGCTTTCCAACCGAACGCGAAAAGTATGAAGCGGCGCAGGCCAAGTTCAAGATCGCAGCAGACAGGTACCCGTCGACCGACGCCGGCATGTTCGCGCGCTACCTGGAGGCATCCACCTGGATGACGCTCGGCAAGCCGGCAGAAGCGGGCGCCGCGTATCAGCAGGTGATCGATCGAGCCGGCGACCGCCTCTACGGTCAGATGGCCCGGCTCGGGTTGGCGGAGTCGCAGGCGCGCGGTGGCCAGTACGATCGAGCCATCGAGACGTTTAAGGGCCTTGCGGAGAACAAGGATGGACCGTTGCCGGTCGACGGAATTTTGATGCAGCTTGGCCGGACCTACCTCGACGCCGGCAAAGCGACCGAGGCGCAGCAGGTGTTCAATCAGGTCGTGAACGAGTTTCCTGATTCGCCGTTCAGCGAGGAGGCGAAGCGGGCGCTGGATTCTCTCAGGAAGACCTAGTCACCACGAAGGACATAAGAAACCCAAAGCCAACTTTCCAAGCTACGATCCGAACCGGTCCGGATCACACGGCAGGTTCCCTCACGACTCCAAAGTGATCGCTGGGAACCTCCAAGCCGTCGATCGTCATCACGCGGGACTCCAGGGTGAAGGCCGGCGCATGGCGCCGGGCGAGGCGGGAAGGGGCCGTGCTGGCGAGCGCGCTGGCGAGAATCGGCAAGGCGATGGTGGCGTCGGCCAGGACCGTCACTCTGGCCGAATGGGCGGCCAACTTACCCCAGCTCTGCGCCTCCTCGAGGCTCGACCCGGACGCGCCGCCGAAATGCGGCACGTCGGTCACGATCTGCAGCGCGTACCGATGACCGCTCACCTCTGAGCTGTAGAACTCCGCCTGCACGCTCGCCTGGTTGATGAAGTTCTTCGGCGTGCCGCCGCCCAGGACGACCGATGCGGTGCGCGGACGGCAGATCACGATATTCGCCGACTCGACGATGCCTCCAATGATGTCGATGTGGCCGAAGCGGCGATCCTTCTGCCGCACCTGCGACAGCCCCATGCCGATGGATGAGTCTGCAATGGCCGGACAGAACACCGGGACGTTAGCGCGATAGGCGGCTGTGAGGATGCCGTCGCAGGCGGTCGCCTTCCAGAGATGACCGCCCAGCTGATAGAGAAACTCGCGGGTGGTGTACGGCCGCGGCTCCAGCGTGGCCGCGAAGTCCGCTATCCAGCTGTCGTTCGCGATGAACTCTTCCTCGCTCGCGAAGGTGTCGTACACGCGATCGATACGCTCCTCGGCGAGCGCGGCATCGTCGGCGTGTGGCGAGCCGATGTAGTGCCGCTGGCCACGCGTTTCGTGCAGGTCGTGGTAGAGATTCGCGCCCGTGGACACGAGGCAGTCCACGAACCGGTTTCTGATGAGGTACGCGACAATCAGGCGAAGGCCCCCGGCGCTCAGTGCGCCAGCCATCCCGAGAAAGATCGTCACATCGTCTTCCAACATTTTGAGCCAGATGCGATGCGCGGTGGCGAGATTGCGGCCTTGAAAGGAGATGCGCTCCATCCGCTCGAGGAGTTGATCCGCGGTGAGGCCGCCTTCAACCGTAAAGGGTTCGATCGGCGTCTGTAGGAACCGTGACCTTTTCTTCATGCGCGATCATTAAATCATGAAAACGCCGCTTGTCAGAACACGCGCGGGAGGCGGACGTAGAACCTCGCGCCGAGAGGGGGCGTTGGCGTTGCCGTCGTCCACGCGAGGACCGCGAGGCTAATTCGTTCGAGAAGGGTCAACGCGGACATCCCTGAGGAAGAGGAAATCGGGTGTGGGCGACAGACGAATGCCGGTCAGCGTGCGTTGTGCGAGCACGAAATTCGTTTTGTGCCAGAGACTGACGTAGGGGACCTCTCGGGCGAGGACCCGCTGCGCCTTGCGAAAAGCTCGCGCCGGCGCTCCGGGTCGGTGTCCGTGGCCGCTTCGTCGAGCAGTGCGTCGAGGTGCGGTTGATCGAAGAATCCGCTGCTGAAACCTAACGGCGGCCTTTGCGACGAGTGGAAGACGCGGCGCAGGATGTCGGGGTCCGCCAGCGCGCCGCCTGGCCACTAGAGCGTAAACAGTTAGAGATTGCTGCTGACGACGTCGGCAAGGAGCGTGGCGAACTCGTAGGTGTGCACCTCGAGAGCGACGCCGACCCGCCGCGAGATCCTGTTGAATCACCGTCGACTGTAGGCGGTTGAACTCGATGTTCGACACCTTCAGCGTGAGGCGCAGTCACGGGTGGGGGCCATCCCCATCCGGATCGGGATGCCCGGCCTCGCCCAGGAGCGCACGCGCCCGATCCGGGTCGTGAGAAAACGAGAACACGTCGAGCTCGTAGGCCCACGAGAGCGGCGGCAGCAGGCCGTCGGCCGGGGTCGCCAGTCCTCGGTGTTGGTGGCAACCGTAAAGTTCCCATTTGTGGCAACCGAAAACCGCACACCTTGGTGGTTGGCGGGGGCTGCCTTGCGTTCCACGATGTTGACGACGTCAACAACGAGGGAGCGGGGCACCGATGCATGGATGGGAGACGAGGATGTTGCTGAAGTACTACCTGGAACGGGGCGTCTCGAAGGCGGAGTTGTCGAGACGCTTCGGGGTGAGTCGCCGGACGATCCACGAGTGGGTCGAGACGGGTCAGTTGGACCGGGACCTGTCGTCAGGTGGCTCGCGCTACGCGCCGCGACCACCGGCGCCCCACAAGCTGGATCCCTACACGGGGATCATCGATGCACGTCTCGAGGAGTATCCCGGGCTGTCGGCGCAGCGGCTGTTTGACGAGGTCCGCGCGGCGGGCTACCCCGGTGGCTACAGCCGGGTGCGGGACTACGTCCGCGCGGTGCGTCCACGGGAGCCGACCGAGTCGGTGGTTCGGTTCGAGACGCCGGCGGGGCGTCAGGGCCAGGTGGACTTCGCGACCTTCACCCTGCCCTGGGGCCGCCGGCACGCCCTGGTGGTGGTGCTGAGCCACTCCCGGCTGCTGTGGCTGTGTTTCTACCGCCGGCAGACGATGGCCGTGTTGACCGACGGGCTGGAGCGCGCGTTCGCGCGGTTCGGCGGTGTCCCGAAGGAGCTCTTGTTTGACCAGATGCGCGCGGTCGTGCTGTCGGACCAGCGCGTGGGCGGCGGCGAGCTGGTGTTGAACGCGGAGTTTCTGCGCTTTGCCGCGCACTGGGGATTCCACCCGCGCGCGTGCCGGCCGTATCGGGCGCAGACGAAGGGCAAGGTGGAGCGGCCAATCCGCTACATCCGTGACAGCTTCTTCTACGGGCGTGCGTTCGCGAACGACGAGGATCTCAACGAGCAGGCGTCGCGCTGGCTGGAGGGCACGGCCAACGTGCGTCGGCACGGTACGACGGGCGAGCGCCCAGTGGATCGCTTCGAGCGGGGCGAGCGTGCGGTGCTGCGTCCCTTGGCACGCCGTCCCTACCAGCGTCTCGGCGTCCACCGCGGTGCCGAGCCGGCCCACCGGCGCGTGCCCGACACCATCGCGGTGGAGCGCCGCTCGTTGCGGGTCTACGCGGAGGCGGCGGGATGACGGCGACCGCGAGTGACCGGCGCGACCGGCTGCGGGCGATGCTGGCGGACTTGAAGATGCCCGGCGCCCTGGAAGCCGTCGACGGCGTGCTGGCGCAGGTCGACAGCGGGGCGGTGACGGCGGGCGAAGCGATCGAGCTGGTGCTCAACGCCCAGATCGCGCTGCGCAACAACCGTCGCCTGCAGGCCGCCATGCGCTCCTCGCGCCTGCCGGCCGTCAAGACGCTGGCGCAGTTTGACTTTACCTTCCAGCCGAGCCTCAAGCGCGAGCAGATCGAGAGCCTGCACGAGCTGGGATTCCTCGACCGCGCCGAGAACGTCATCCTGCTCGGCCCGCCTGGAGTGGGCAAGACGCATCTGGCGATCAGTCTGGCGATCGCGGCCGCCGAGGCCGGCCGACGCGTCTACTACGGGACGTTGGCAGGCCTGATCGACTCGCTCATGGACGCCAGGGCCGCGGGTGAGCTGTCCCGGCGGCTGCGCGTGCTGACGCATCCCGCGCTGCTCGTCGTCGACGAGATCGGCTACCTGCCGGTCAGCCAAGACGGCGCCGTGCTCTTCTTCCAGCTGATCAACGCCCGACACGAGCGGGCGTCGACGGTGCTGACCTCGAACAAGGGCTTCGAGGAATGGGGACACGTGCTCGGCGACGAGATCATGGCGGCGGCGCTCATCGACCGGCTGCTGCACCATTGCCACATCGTCAACACCCGGGGCAACAGCTACCGGATGCGGGAGCATCAGCACTGGCTCAGGACAGCGTCGGACGAACAGCGTGAGGGAGTCGCAACGTGACCGCCGGCTGCGCAGCTTCGCGGCGCGTTTTGGCCAGGACTCCGGTCGCTCCGCTCCCTGCGTCCAGCCCAAAACGCCCGACGGGCATCAACGGGAGAACGTCCGCTCCGCCCGAGATGTATCTCCCCGAAGTGTGCAGTTTTCGGTTGCCATTGACACTCGGCGCAGATACTCGAGGATTGCCTCGCGGTCGATCGCGTACGCTAGAGCCTGGCACACCCGAACGTCACGCAGGATCGGGTCCAGGAGGTTCTATCCGACGTGTTGGTAATCGATGTACGTCGTGGAATCGGGATGGTCGAATCGTTCCGCCAACCCGCCCGTCGTCACGACGCGGAGGCGATCGTCGAGAATCAGCAGGCTGTCGAAGATCAACTGATGGATCTTCTGGGACGAGTCGTTGATGTCAAAGCGCGGATCGAGATTGTTGGGACCGCTTGTGATTCCGACGACGACAACGTTGGGGTTCGGTGTCGGCCGCCCGACGCAGGCGGTCACCAAGAGGGTCGAGAGTAGCGCCGCCGCACGACACCACAGGCAGTGCCGAGGCGAGGCGCTCACTCGCCCGTCTCTCTTTTGAGCTCGGCCAGCAGCGCCAGTGCCCCGAGTGGTGTCATGCGATCCACGTCGAGGGCCGCCAACTTTTCGCGCAATCGCGTGTCGGCCGGCACCGCCGACTGAAACAGCCCGAGCTGACGCTGCGGCCCGCTCGGCGTCCCGGTGACCGACGGCCGGCCGCCGCGGGTCAGCTCGTCGCGCTCGAGCGCGGACAGGATCTCGCGGGCGCGATCGACGACCGCGGACGGTAGCCCCGCCAGGCGCGCCACCTGAATCCCGTAGCTCCGGTCGGAGCGGCCTGCCACGATCTTGCGTAGGAAGATGATGTCGTCTTTCCACTCGCGCGCCGCGACGTGATAGTTGACGACGCCGGGCGTAGCGTCGGCCAGGTCGGTCAGCTCGTGGTAGTGCGTGGCGAAGAGCGTTTTGGGCCGGATTCTCGTGTTAGTCGCCAGGAACTCGGCCACGGCCCAGGCGATGCTCAGGCCGTCAAAGGTCGCCGTGCCGCGGCCGATTTCGTCGAGAACCACCAGGCTGCGCGAGGTCGCCGTGTGAAGGATGTTGGCCGTCTCCTGCATCTCGACCATGAACGTCGAGCGGCCGCGCGCGATGTTGTCGGAGGCGCCCACGCGAGCGAAGAGGCGATCGACGACGGCGAGTTTCGCCTCGCGCGCCGGCACGAAGGAGCCGGCCTGTGCCATCACCGAGATGAGCGCGGCCTGGCGGAGGTAGGTGGATTTTCCGCCCATGTTCGGGCCGGTCAGGATAACGAGCTGACAGGTGGTGCTGTTCAACGCGATGTCATTCGCGACAAACGTCTCGCCAGCAGCCGCCGTTCGCTGTTCGACGACCGGGTGGCGGGCGTCGATGGCGACAAACTCGTCATCGTCGTGCACGTGAGGCTTCGCGTAACTGTTGACGGCGGCGTCTTCCGCCAGCGCGGCCAGGACGTCGAGTGCCGCCAGCGCGCGTGCCGACATCTGGATGCGTGGTGCCTCGGCGGCCACCGCCGCACGCAGCGATTCGAAGATCTCCAGCTCGCGCTCGAGGATGCGCTCGTCGGCCCCGATCACTTTCTCTTCGTACTCTTTCAGGGCGGGCGTGATGAAGCGCTCACCGCCAGCGATCGTCTGCTTGCGGTGATAGTCGGCCGGGACCGCGTGCAGGTTCGATTTGGACACTTCAATGTAGTAGCCGAACACGCGGTTGTAGCGGACTTTGAGCGATAGAATGCCCGTGCGCGCCCGCTCTCGCCCTTCCATCTCGGCGATGACCTGCTTGCCGGATCGACTGATCGCCTTGAGCTCGTCGAGAGCCGGGTCGACGCCGTCGCGTGTGAATCCACCGTCACGCGCGAGAGCCTGCGGATCGGCGATCAGCGTGGAGTCAATCCGGTCGCGGACATCAGGCAGTTCGTCGAGCTGGGCGGCGAGCGAGCGGACGAGCGGAGCCTGCAGTTCGGCGAGCACGGTGCGCACTCGAGGAACGACGGTCAGCGACTGCTTCAATCCGACTAGATCGCGCGGCCCGGCGGTACCGAGAGCCACCCGCGCGACGAGCCGTTGGAGATCCTGAACTGCCTTAATCGTGTCGCGAAACTTGCCGCGGTCGGTGGTGTGAAACGCCAGCTCCTCGACGGCGTCGAGGCGATCGCGGATGGCGTCGAGTGCGACTAGCGGCGTGAGCAGCCAGGCGCGCAGCGTACGGCTGCCGATCGCGGTCATGGTGCGATCGAGCTGGGCCAGCAGCGATCCCTCACGACCGCCATCGGGACCTTGGAGGATCTCGAGATGCTTAAGCGTCGTCGGATCGATGAGCAATCCGTCCGCGCGCTGCCGATAGCTCACCGCGCGCACGTGCGCAAGATCCACTTTCTGCGTTGTTCGGAGATAGTGGACCAGCGCCCCCGCCGCCGAGACGGCGCTGGGGCGGCCTTCGAGGCCGAATCCCTCAAGCCCGGAGGCGCGGAGCTGGTCGAGCAGCGTGCGCCGAGCCGACTCGAAGTCGAACGCCCACGCCTCGATGGGCGTGATCGGCAACCCCGAGGAAGCTAGGATCGGCCAGCGCGCGGCAGCGCGATCGTCGGACCCCGGACCTTCATCGGACGGGACCACGACTTCGCGGGGCTTCAGCACCGCCAATTCGTCGGCCAACGCCTGGAGGCCATCCTCGCCGCCGTACTCGGCCGTCGTGAATTCGCCCGTCGATACGTCGAGGAGCGCCATGCCGAGCCCGTGGCTCGGAGATTTCTCGCGGTCGGAGGCCGGAGCGAGCGCCATTAGAAATGCCGGCTCATGCGCGTCGAGGTAGTTCGAATCGGTGAGCGTGCCGGGCGAGACGACGCGGACGACTTCGCGCTTCACGAGCCCTTTCGCCTTTCGCGGATCTTCGACTTGATCGCAAATGGCGACGCGGAATCCCTTCTTAACGAGGCGCGCGATGTAGGCGTGCACGGCATGAAACGGCACGCCGCACATGGGAATCCCGCCGCCGTTGGCGCCTCTGGATCGAGAAGTGAGCGTCAGCTCGAGGGCGCGGGCGGCCACAAGCGCGTCCTCGTAGAACATCTCGTAGAAGTCGCCCATCCGGAACAAGAGAATCGCATCCCGGTGCTGTTGCTTGGCGTCGAGATACTGCCGCATCGCCGGTGTCGCCGAGGTTGACATGTTCGTGTAACGTAGTTTAACGCATGCGTGTGCTCGCGCTGGACACCTCGACGCGCGCTCGAACCGTCGCGCTCGTCGAAGACGATCGGATTCTTGCCGAGCGGCACGGCGATCCATTGCGCACGCATGCCGAGAGCTTGCCGGGAGATATCCTGAGCGTGCTGGACGCCGCCGGCGTTGGCTTGTCATCGGTCGACGTATTCGCTGTCGCGGCCGGCCCGGGCTCATTCACCGGCCTCCGCATCGGCATCGCGACGATCCAGGGGCTCGCATTCGTCAACCGACGACGAATCGTGGCTGTATCGGCGTTGGAGGCGCTCGCGCAGGCGGGCAGCCTGGATGTGCCGCAACGCGCGACGGTAGCCGCCTGGATGGACGCACACCGGCGCGATGTGTTCAGCGCGCTGTACCAAGTAGCCGACCGACCGGCTTTCAGCAAGGCGCGGCTCGTCCAGATCGACTCGGCCGCGGTTGGGGATCCAGCAGGAACGTTGTCGCGCTGGTCGTCGTTGGTCGGCGTGCCGAACGTGGTCGTCGGCGACGGGGCCGTGCTGTACGCGGATGTGATCGCAGGGCGAAGTCTGGTAAAGCCGTCTCCCGCGTTGGCCGTGACCTTGGGGCTGATGGCGGTCGATCGCGCGAAAGCCGGGGACACCGTTGATCCCGCCGGCGTGGAGCCGCTGTATGTGCGACGCCCCGACGCCGAGATCGCGCGGGAGAGAGACAGGACATAATCACAGTGGACACTTCTATGGGTGCCTGGATCGTGGAACCCTTGGTATCGCCCAGTGAGATCGACGTCATCCTCAACGTCGAAGAAGCCTCCTTCACGCACCCGTGGACGCACGAGATGTACCTCGCTGAGCTCAACAACGAAGGTGTGTCGTTCTTCTATCTCGCCAAAGACGAGTGCCACCACGTCGTCGGTTTCTGCTCGTTCTGGCGGATTCTGGACGAGCTGCACATCAACAATCTTGCGGTACTGCCCGAGCGTCGACGCGAAGGCGTCGCGTCGGCGCTGCTGACTCGGGTCCTGCAAGAAGGTGTCAGGCTGGGCGCCAAGCGGTGCATCCTGGAGGTCCGGCAATCGAACGACGCCGCTCGGCACCTGTACGAGGGGTTCGGATTCTCCCGGGTCGGCGTTAGGAGCAATTATTATGGCAATCCCGTCGAAGACGCGCTCGTCCTCCGGCGCGAGGAGCGGCCGGTGGAAGTCAGTCCACGCGAGCCGGCTTGAACCGCCTCAACCCTTGTGGTAGGTTCGGCCGTACACGCCGGGGACGATGCCGCCGCACGCCCGCAATCAACGTTCTGGACCACCTCACCAAGGAGGCGGAGCATGAATGAGCAGGCGCAGGAGCTGCTGGAACTGATGCTGCAGACGGACCAGGAGTTTCATCAGCTCGCCGTCAAGCACCACGAACTCGAGGGTCGCCTTCACCAACTTGCCGAGAAACCCTACCTGTCGGAACCTGAGCAGTTCGAAAAAGTGAACTTGAAGAAGCGCAAGCTGCAGCTCAAGGACCGGATGGAAGACATCCTTCGCAACCAGCGCCAGCGCCAAAGCCCCGTGTCTCCAATGTCCGACCCGTCGTCACCGCCGCGGGGGTAGGAACTGGAGGGTAAACTTCATGACTGGCAGTGGCCGGCTTCAGCCGGCCAGACTCCGCCTGAAGGCGGACATTGCCAACGTCACTAAGACTAAACAGCCGATGGCGCGCCTGCGCATCGATCCAGCGGGGGTACCGTTTGTCGGCGGAGCGCTGGCGCTCGCCCTCGTCTTGGGCGTCTCGGTCGGGTGGCTCCTGGCAATCCCGTTCCTCGTCCTGGGCGGCTTCTTTCTCTTTTTCTTCCGCGATCCCGGGCGGCGAGTCGTCGCCGGAGGCGATGCCGTGCTGTCGCCGGCGGACGGGCGTGTCCTCGTTGCAGGTCCAGCAGCCGCGGAAGCGGCCCCGCCTGGGATCTGGCAGCAGATCAGCATCTTCCTCTCGCCGCTGGATGTACACGTGAACCGCGTTCCGGTGTCAGGGCGCATCGCACGGGTGACCTACACGCGCGGGCGCTTTCTGCCAGCGTACCGGCCCCGCGCGGCGACGGTCAACGAGCGATGCGAGATCTGGATCGATCACGACGGGCGGACGGTTGTGGCGCGACAATTGGTTGGCATCCTGGCGCGACGGGTCGTCTGCCGTGTCGAGCCGGGGGCGGAGGTGCGCGCCGGCGATCGCTACGGCATCATGAAGTTCGGCTCGCGAATGGACGTCTTCTTGCCGCTAGGCACCGACATTCGCATCAAGGTGGGCGAGGTCGTCCGCGGGGGCGAAACGATCATCGCAGTGTTACACTGAGGCCTCGGACCGGAGCGGCTCAAACCCCACCGACATGAGCGGGGCTTTGGACCCGCTGCAGGAGCGATGGATCAACGCGAAAACCAGCTCAGATTTCTGCGTCGCGTGAACGAGCCGCCGCGTCGGCGCCTCCGGCGGGGTGTGGCCCTGCTGCCTAGCCTGTTCACGGTGGCGAATCTGTTCTGCGGTTACGCCTGCGTCATCTATGCCATGCGCGGCGAGTACGAGACGGCCGCGCCTTTCATCGGCTTCGCGATTGTGCTGGACATGCTCGATGGCCGCATCGCGAGACTCACCGACACGGAAAGCGACTTCGGCGTAGAGTTTGATTCGCTTGCCGACGTCATCTCGTTCGGTATTGCGCCGGCCATTCTCTCGTTCGCGTGGGGACTGTCCTCGCTTGGACGGCTGGGCTGGGCCGCGGGATTCCTGTTCGTGACCGCGGCTGCGATGCGGCTCGCTCGGTTCAACATCCAGAGCGCGAGCGGAGGCGACAAGCGATATTTCGTCGGGATGCCGAGCCCTGCGGCGGCGGGCGTGCCCGCCGCCACCGTCTTCGCGTATCCCGTCGGGCTCTACGATCTGCGCGAGGCGTTGTTTGCCCTGGCGATGGTGCTCGTTCCGGCCGTCTTGATGGTCAGCACGATCCGGTTCCGCAGTTTCAAGACCATCGACCTCCGAACACGCCGGCCGTACACGGTGCTGTTTCTCATCGCCGGCGGCATCATGCTCACCACTACGCACCCACGCGGCGTGCTCATCGCGATGGCGTACGCGTATCTGGCTTCTCCGCTCGTGGGAATAAGAATTACACGGCCCCGCCGGCGCGACGCGCAGGGGTCAACCGCCGCCACAGGCGAGCAGAAGGTCGCCACATCCACCCGTGATATGGCGGCTCGGTGAAATAGCTGCGAGGCAGAAGATAACGCGCAAGGAGATCAGCACATTGGTCGAGAAGGTTGTCGACGCATTCCATCGGCATGACAGCGACGCGCTGATGCGGGAGTGTGCCGATAACTGTGTGCTCGAGAGCTGGACGATGTCGTTGTCGGAGGGGTCGCCAGGGCCGTCGGCACCGACATGGGCGGATTCATGGGGCTCGCGCGGTAGCGCAAGAGCTTCCGCGTCCCGGTGATCTTTCTTTGCACGCTGTTCGAGCACGCGTCGCACGAGGAAAACCTTCACGCTGGCTCCGGGTGATATGGTTCTTGGCGACGACTGACTCATCGAGGGCGTGCGGTCCGGGCCGGCCAGGATCCGCAGACGCTACTCAACGGCATCCTGGCCGATCTCCGCGCGTTCTGCGGCGGGACGCAAGACGACGATGTCACCATTGTTGTGGCTACGAGTCGGGGAGATAGGTACCGTCGATGGGGAGCGTAATCGTGACCGTCGTGCCCACGCCTCGTCGGCTTTCCACGGCGATCGTTCCACGGTTCAGCTCAATATTGCGTTTGGCGATCGTCAGCCCGAGGCCGGTGCCGGTCGCCTTAGTCGAGAAGTACGGCTCGAACAGTCTGTCGAGCGCTTCCTGATCCATCCCGACGCCGGTGTCCATGATCTGCACGACGACTGAAGCGTGATTGGTGTGAGCGGGACCAGAGTCCTGTGCTACGTTCTGCGTTGTGTGTAGAAGCGCTGTCGGGGATTGCCTGTCAAAGGTCGGTTGACGC
Organism: Vicinamibacterales bacterium; assembly: GCA_965197865.1. Classification (GTDB taxonomy): domain Bacteria; phylum Acidobacteriota; class Vicinamibacteria; order Vicinamibacterales; family CAVVIG01; genus CBDANZ01. The sequence goes on along the minus strand of CBDANZ010000002.1, from coordinate 647,866 downwards.
GCCTCGACCGTCGAGAGGAGACTGACGATCGCGAGCCGCCCCTGCCCGGGCATCGCGTGGAGCGCGTTTTCGATGATGTTCGTGAGCGCGCGAGCAAACAGCGTCCGGTCAATCGTGATTTCAGGAAGATCGGGCGACGAGGAAATGTCGACGGCGACACGGCCGCTCAAGGCCGTGCGGTACGGCTCGACCACCTGCGTAATCACTTGCTGCAGACTGGTCATCTCCGGACGGGCGGTCGGCGACGACGCGAAGCTCGAAAACTCCTCGGAGATCTGCCGCAGGAGCTTCACCTGCGTGAGGATGGCGTTCACGCAGCTGTCGAGCATCGGCGAGAGCGGCCGCCCGCGATCGACGTTGACACGGCGCGCGTGCTCGGCCGATAGCTGGATTGGCGTCAGCGGATTCTTGATCTCGTGGGCCACCTGGCGAGCCATCTCGGCCCAGGCCTCGAGCCGCTGTGTACGCTCGAGAGTGGCCCGCTGCTGTTTCAGTTCCGCCGCCATTCGATTGAAATCCTCGACGAGCCGACGAAGCTCGTCCGACGACGTGGAGACGACCCGCGCGTCGAGGTCGCCGCGTGCGATTCGGCGTGTCGCCCGAGTCAGGCGGTTCACTGGATCGGCGATCCGCTCGGCGACCCAGTAGCCGAACCCAGCGCCGAGCAGCACGAACAGCACTAGAGCCGACAGCACTCGTCGATCGAGCTCGTCGATCTGCTGCTCGATCTCTTGCCGATGCAGCGTCTGCGGTACGGTGACGATGCCTTGGCGGCCGCCGGCGCGTACGGGCGCTGCGGCCACAAGGTAACCCAGGTCGCCGACCTGTTCCTGGCCCACGAACGTCGGAAGGCTGTCGAGCACGAGGCGGCGGTAGGCATCGGCCGGCGTGCGAGTCGGCAGCAGCCCCGAGACGAAGAGATCGCGCTCGCTCGTGGCTTGCAGTTGCGCATCGTCGAACAGGTTCACGGCTTGATCGATGGCGCGGCCGACGATCACCATGATCGAATCGTCGAGCGGTTGGAGCGCGCCCGTCTGGCGCCGCTGTAGTGTCGCGTAGTCTTCGACCAACCGCTGCGCCACCAGAGCCGTCTCCACGGCGGCATCTTCAACGCCGGCGCTGAACTGCGCCGCGAAGTACGTGCGCGTCGCGAACGCCAGAATGACGACGGGCAGCACCGCGACGAGGACGAAGGCGAGAAACAGCTTCCGATAGAAACTGGATCGCACTTCACGCAGGAGCGCGCGGCCGGTGGCGGCCTGGCGAGAAGTGAGCGCGTTGAAGATCGTCGCGCCGCTAAGGAGCAGCACATACAGCGCGAAGGTCAGGGTGACGAGCTCAACGAGGTTCACCCCATGTCCGGACGCCGTCAGAACCGGGTACCCGAGCGCGTAGATGCCTCCGCGATCGCTCAGGTAGTAGACGCGAAATTGTTCGCCGTCGCGCCTCAACACGTCCCAGAATGGCTCGCGAGACCCGGCCATCCGGTGAAACACGCCGTCTGGCAGGGGCCAGGCGCTCGTGCCCGACACGTGCAGCAGCGCACGGCTCCATCCATACAGGACGAACTCGACGTCGCGACCCGCCGCCCCTTCGGCCGGTTCCTGCCGCACGGCCCCCAGCGATTCGAGGTACGGGCTTTGGGAGGAGATGAAGGGCAAGGCGCGATAGTCGAGCATCACGCGTACGACCACCGTCCCAAGCTGACGGCCGCCCTCGCAGATGCCGCGGCTCGCGCGGAGCACGTGGCGCTCGCGCGAGCCGAGCGGCGAGCCTTCGTCGATGATGTCCCACTCGCAGGTCGCGGCCCGGTAGCTGATCGTGGAGTACTCCGGCAGGTTCAGCGCGAAGCGACTGATGAGGCGCCCTTCGGCTCCGTACAGCTCCACGGCCGAGGTTAGCCGTGAGGTGGAGAGGTCGGTCTTGGACCAGAGCTGATACGCCTGGTACGCCACATCGGTCGACGCGAGGTCGTCGGCCGGCTCGACCAGAAACGCCCCGGGCGATGGCAGCGCATCGATTTTCTCCCGTGCGCGGCTAAGACTGTCCTGGAGATCGTCGCGCAGGCGCGCGGCTTGAGGGCCGTAGCGCTCCGCAATGAGCCGTTCCTTGGCCTCCGTCGTGAAGGCATGAAGCGATGGATACATCGCGAGAGCCGGAACGACCAGCGCGACGTAAAGCGCCAGGAGCCTGGCGGCCTGCGACGCACGGCGCGCCCGGTGGCGCGGCCACGTGAGAACAACGCCGCAGGCGGCGACAGCGGCCAGCGCCACGACCAGCGGGGCGAGTGTCACGTCGCCTGACAACTGCCACGCCAGAATCAGGCCGCCACAAGCGCCGGCAATCCAGGACGCCGCAGCAGCGACTTGCAATACGGGCTCTCGCGGGTGGCGCCAGAGAATCGCCATCAGACGGACGACCAAAGCGGCGCCCCAGATCACGCTGGCGTGAAGCAGGACCAGGCCAAACCCGAGCGCGAGCCGCGCCGCACCGAGCGGGTGCAGTGAAAAATGCAGGAGGTCCAACGTCGTGTGTGAAACCACGGTTTGAAGAAAGCGGTGGTAAGCGCACAGGAGACCCGCGTTGATGGCGCCAGCCGCCAGGTACCCGAGGACGATCGCCGCGAGCGCTTCTGGCCCGGGCCCGTGCAGGCGAGGGCGCGATGGCGTCACACGGCGCTGCTCGATGAGATCCAGTGTCAACCAGACGAATGCCACCAGCAGTAGCGCCCATAACAGAAGATCGATCGGTTGGCCAAGGTTGCTGCTGACAGTGGCCGTGGCGGCCCGATGGAGGACGACGCGCGCGCCTGCCAGCGCCACCACGAGAGCAAGGGTGGCCGCGAGGAAGCGGCGAGGGTGGCGCGCGAGGCGGCGGGCGTCCAACATCGGGCCGGCGCACAGGAGCAGGGTCGCGCCGAGCACCCCCAGGAGGATCCCCCTCGTCCAGCTCCGCCACCGCGCTCTGGCGGCGGCGAGATCGGCTGGCGCGACCTGCGCTTCCAGGAGCAGGTGTCCGTCGCTCGAGGGGATCACAAACGAGTACGGCGATGCCGAGGCGCTGTCGCCAAAGCGCGCTCGGAGGGAGACCGCCACGAGCGACGTCGACACGACGAACCGCTCCGTAGCGCCTGGCGCGGTGCGTGCGGCGCCCAGCAACTGTTCGACGACGATTGTGCCCAGTCGTGTGGCGGTGGGACGGCGTTCATCCACGACCGGCTCGATGCGAACCAGACGTAGACCAAGCGCGTCGGGAGCGACAAAGAGCGCCGAGGGACCCTGAACGCGCTCTTTCGGCCGTTCGGATACACGGCCGGCCCACGCAAGTGGACGGCCGCCAGGGTCGTACACCGTGATGCCGGTGGCGCCTGCCGACTCGGCGGGCAGGTGGTCGGCGACCTTGTCAAAAAGCGCCCGGACGGCTGCCTGATCGTGGGGCGCCGCGCGAACGAGGTCGCGCCCTTCGAGGACTTGCGACGCGATAACGCCCAGCGTGGCGGCGCTCGCATCGAAGCGCTGGGCGAGTTCGCGTTCGATGTGCTCGAGCGACGCCTGGTCGCTTGCCCCAAAACGGCGGCGCTCGAGAACAACGCTCGCCACGACAACCAGTAGAGCGACGGCAAGGCCCGCACCGGCGAGGCGCCAGTATCGTTTCTTGGTTTTAGCCGTTACGCCCACCGTCCTTCACAGAATACACGTGTGTGGCGGCCGCTATGGTGAATTTGAGCCGAACTCGCTGGGGTTTGGCATCGTCGGATTTGGTAGCGGCGCGAGGGGCAAGATCGGCGGTTCAATCGCGCGGATCAACGCGGTCACCGTCGCCCCCTTCACGAGGTCGCCTGTCACTACAATGAGCGTTGGCAGAAGAGTCCCGGCGACCAGATGTGGCGGCGACACAAGTTCGCCGGAAAGAGTGACTTCGCCAGCAGGAGCGCCGTCAAGCGCGAGATACGCGCGCAGCGTGGGCGCGATACCCCTCACGAGGAGCGCATTGGCCACGAGCAGCGGTCCGCTCTTTGGCCTCATCGGCAGAGCGCGTTTCCACTGCTGGGCGCCGCTCTTTCTGTTGAGGCCGCGGAGGACGTTGTCGAGCGAGACGAAATAGACCCGTGCTTCGTCGACCACCGGCGTGCCGGCCACATCAGCCCCTGTTCGCCATCGCCAGTCGATTTGACCCTTGTCGGTCTTGAGGCAGTACAGGAAATTGTCGTCGGAGCCGAAGTACACGCGATCGTCGAGCGCGAGCCCATCGCTCGGCACGCCGCCGATCCGGCGCTCCCAAACGGGCTGACCGTCTTGCACCTGCAAGGCGACGATGCGCCGGTCCGCGAGGGGGACGTACATTCGATCGGCCGCGAGCGAAGGGGGTGCGCTCACGCGCGCTCCGACATTGCGCGTCCAGATCAAGTCGCCGTCGAGCGCTCGGAACGCAAGTATCGATCCCGAGACGGTCGAAGCAATTAGCCAGCCGTTGCCCCATACGATCCGAACGGCGAGAGGTTCCAGGAGAGGCCGGCGCCACGCCTGGGATCCGTCCTGGGCGCGGAGCGCCACGATCGCGTCTGGCTCCACGTAGAAGACAAGCCCGTCGCCGGAAACTGGCTGCGCGATCGTCGGCGCCTGAACAATCCAAAGCTGCTCTCCACGCACCAGGTCGTAGGCAACTAGGCGCTCGCCTTCGATTGGAAAGTACCCGCGAGCGCCGTCGAATCCAGGCGGCCCGATGAGGGCATTGTTGAGGGCGAGCGTCCAGAGGGTTCGAACCGGGAAGAGCGACAACGGTTCCACAGACGTCCGGCGCGTGTCGTTCGGGGTCCGAGACGAAGGAAGCGGCCGAGGCGACGACTGGCCAACGACGGAATCACCGGCGGAAAGCGTCAGGGCAAGCGCACTAGAACATATCGTGGTTCGCGGCGTCCACACACCGTTATAATAACCTTCTAAGTTTCCCAACTATTCGACTCGAGCGTGGACTCCAGGCTGTGCACTCCTCGTGAGCCATCAGACCATCGTCGTTCTGGATTTCGGTTCCCAATATACTCAGCTCATCGCGAGACGATTGCGGGAACTCTCGGTCCACTCGGAAATCTGGCCGTCTGATACGCCTGCTGAGAAGATTGGCGCACGAGGCCCGGTCGGCATCATTCTATCGGGCAGCCCTAAGGGCGTTTCGGATGCTCGCGCGCCAAAATGCGACGCAGCTGTTTTCGATCTCGGGCTCCCCACACTCGGCATCTGCTACGGCATGCAGTTGATGGCGCATGTGCTCGGCGGGAAGGTGGCGCCGGCGCCGGAGCGCGAGTTCGGACACGCGTCGGTCGACATCACCTGTGGTACGGCGCTCTTCGCCAACGTGCCGACTCAGATTCGGGTTTGGGCGAGTCACGGCGATCTGGTTGCCGCGGCGCCGGCGGGATTCACGGTCGTGGCCAGGAGCGCGAACGCCCCTGTGGCGGCCATGGCGAATCTTGCTCGTCAGCTCTATGCGTTGCTGTTTCACCCAGAGGTCACGCATACCGAGAGCGGGAGGGAGATTCTGCGCAATTTCGCGTACGGCCTGTGCGGATGCGTTGGGGACTGGACGATGGCGTCATTTGTGGAGGAGGCGAAAGCGAAGATTCGAGAGCAGGTCGGCGATCGACGCGTGGTCTGCGCGGTGAGCGGCGGCGTCGACTCGACGGTGGCCGCACTGATCATCCATCGCGCGATAGGGAACGCGCTCACCTGCGTTTTCGTCGACAACGGCGTGCTGCGACTCGACGAAGCCGCCCAGGTTCGGAAACGGTTCGAGCGCTTGACGCTGCCTCTGGTGTTCGTGGACGCCTCGGTGCTGTTTCTCGAGCGTCTGGCCAACGTCACCGATCCCGAGGACAAGCGCAAGATCATCGGTGCCGCCTTCATCGATGTCTTCGAGGGGGAGGCGGCGAAGCTCGGGCCGGTCGAGTTTCTGGCGCAGGGCACGCTGTATCCCGACGTGATCGAGTCGGTGTCGATCGTCGGCGAGTCGGCGCTGATCAAGAGCCACCACAACGTCGGGGGATTGCCCGAGCGCATGCGCCTGAAGCTGGTGGAGCCTCTGCGCGAGCTGTTCAAGGATGAGGTCCGAGAGGTCGGACGCAAGCTGGGCCTCGGGGAAGAGTTCGTCGTGCGGCAGCCGTTCCCGGGACCAGGCCTCGCCATACGCATTCTCGGCGAGGTGACCCAGCGGCGCTTGGATCTGCTCAGGCGGGCGGATCGCATTGTGGCCGAAGAAGTGAAGCGAAATGGCTGGTACGCGCGTCTGTGGCAGAGCTTCGCGGTGCTGCTCCCGGTGCGGAGCGTCGGCGTCATGGGCGACGAGCGGACGTACGAATACACGGTCGCGATCCGCGCCGTTGAAAGTCGTGACGGCATGACCGCTGACTGGGCGCGTCTTCCGCACGAGCTGCTCGCGCGGATCTCCTCGCGCATCGTTAACGAGATTCGCGGAATCAACCGCGTCGTCTACGACATTTCGTCGAAGCCGCCTTCGACGGTTGAGTGGGAATGAGTTGGTCCGTCGCCGTTGGCCTTTTGGTCTTGATCGATCATGATGGACAGGCAGGATTCGCCAAACAGGACGGACCAAGCGCGAGAACGGAGGACGACCAGGCACAATGGACAGACCAGCGACTAGGAACCAGGGACTAAGGACAATCTGATGGCCGACTTCGTTCATCTTCATCTCCATACGGAATACTCGCTGCTTGACGGCGCGTGTCGTATCGACGAGCTACTGGATGAGGCCATCCGGCTTCAAATGTCGGCCCTGGGGGTGACCGAGCACGGGAACATGTTCTCGTCGGTCATCTTTCATGACCGCGCGCGGGCCCGCGGGCTGAACCCGGTGCTCGGGTGCGAGGTCTACGTCGCGCCAGGCAGCCGGCACAACAAGAGCGGCAGCCCGGGGGACACCCAGAATCACCTGATCCTGCTGGCCGAGACGATCGAGGGCTACCACAACCTGATCAAGCTGGTCTCGGCTGGCTACACGGAGGGGTTCTACTACAAGCCGCGGATCGATAAGGAAATTCTGGCGCAGCACGCGAAGGGGCTCATCGGGTTGAGCAGTTGCCTGAAAGGCGAAGTGGCTGAAGGCCTTTGGCATCACCAGGAACGCAGGGCGATTGAGGCGGCTGCGAAGTATCGGGACATTCTGGGCGCCAGGAATTTCTTCCTCGAAATGCAGTGGCACGGCATTGAGGAGCAGCGCATTGTGAACGGTGCCCTGCCGGCAATCGCCCGCGATCTGAACCTTCCGCTCGTCTGCACGAACGACGTTCATTACGTGCGAGAGAGCGATGCGCACCCACATGACGTCCTGCTGTGCATCGGAACGGGAAAGGCGTTCAGTGATCCGAGGCGCCTCCGGTACCAAGGGAAGCACTTTTTCCTGAAGACACCTGAGGAAATGGCGGAGGTGTTCCGAGACTATCCGGATGCGCTGAGAAATACTGTACGGATCGCCGAGCGTTGCAATGTTGGCCTCCCGGAAGGGCAGAACTCCCTTCCGAATTTCGACGTGCCCCCAGGATTCACGCTCGACGAGTACTTCGAGCACGTCGCGCGCGAGGGATTCAGGCAGCGACTTGCGCGGCTCAAGCAACTCGCCGACTCGGGCAAGCTGCACCACACGATGGACGAGTATGAGCGGCGCCTCTCGTACGAGATCGACATGATCAAGCGCATGAAGTACGCCGGGTATTTCCTCATCGTCTGGGACTTCATCCGGTACGCGCGCGAGCAGGGCATTCCCGTCGGGCCGGGACGGGGATCCGCCGCCGGCAGCCTGGCCGCCTACAGCATGCGCATCACCGATGTCGATCCACTCGACTTCGATTTGATCTTCGAGCGTTTCCTTAATCCCGAGCGCATCTCGCTGCCGGATATCGACATCGATTTTTGCGAGCGGCGGCGCGGCGAGGTCATTGAGTACGTCACCCGCAGGTACGGACGCGACAACGTGGCGCAAATCATCACCTTCGGCACGATGAAAGCCAGAGCCGTGGTACGTGACGTGGGCCGCGTGCTCGAGATGTCATTCAGCGACGTGGATCGGGTGGCGAAGCAGATTCCCGCGGCGCTCGACGTGACGCTCGGCAAGGCGCTCGAAGAGAGCCTGGCGCTCAGGGAGCTCCAGCAAAGCGATCCGAAAGTCAAGGAGCTCCTGAGCGTCGCGAAGCGCCTGGAAGGGATGACGCGACACGCGTCGGTGCATGCCGCAGGCGTGGTCATCGCGCCGAAGGCGATTACCGAATATGCGCCGCTTTACAAAGGGGCGCGCGACGAAATCACCACGCAGTGGTCCATGAAGGAGATCGAGCGCATTGGTCTCCTGAAGATGGACTTTCTCGGTCTCAGCACGCTGACGCTCGTCTTCGACGCGCGAGCGGAGATCAGGCGGACCACCGGTGTCGAGCTCGATATCGACAACCTGCCGCTCAACGACGGGAAGACTTATCAGCTGTTTCAAGAGGGGCAGACCTACGGGATCTTTCAGTTCGAGAGCAGCGGCATGCGCGACATTCTGCGAAAGGCCAAGCCGCAGCGCCTCGACGACCTCATCGCGCTGAATGCATTGTATCGTCCAGGTCCGCTCAGGAGCGGCATGGTGGACGATTTCATCGCCCGCAAGCAGGGCAGGACCGAGGTGAAGTACGAGCTACCTCAGCTCGAGCCGATCCTCGGGGACACCTACGGCGTCATCGCCTACCAGGAACAGGTGATGCGCATCTCGAACGCGCTGGCTGGGTTCACACTTGGCGAGGCCGACCTGCTGCGCAAGGCGATGGGCAAGAAGAATCCGGCGGTGATGGCCAGGCAGCGAGGCAAGTTTGTCGAGGGCGCTAAGAAGAACGGGATCAGCGAGGTGAGGGCCGCGCGCATCTTCGAACTGATGGAGCACTTCGCCGGGTACGGCTTTAACAAGTCTCACTCGACGGCCTACGCTCTGCTCGCCTATCAGACGGCGTATTTGAAGGCCAACTACCCCTGGCATTTCGCGGCTGCGCTGTTGACGATCGAGGCGCAGAACATCGAGAAGCTGGCGTTCTATCTGAGCGATTGCCGCGACCGCGGCATTCCCGTGCTCCCGCCCGACATCAACGAGAGCCAGTTGCGGTTCACTGTCGAGCCAGGCAAGGGCGTCCGATTTGGGTTGACCGCCATCAGGAACGTCGGCGAGGGTGCAATCGAGTCGCTCCTGGCCGTGCGCGCCAAGCACGGGCGTATCAGCTCGCTGGCGGCACTCTGTGAGGATCTGGATCTGCGCCTGGTGAACAAGCGCGTGTTCGAGAGCCTCGTCAAGGGGGGAGCGTTCGATTCGCTGGCGCGGGCAGACGCCGCGGTCGAATCTTGCCCGTCGCGCACACTGCGCCCGCGGCTGCTCGCGGCTGTCGACCTCGCGTGGGATCATGGCGCACGGCATCAACGCGACAGGGACGAAGGGCAGGCGCAACTCTTCGGTGTCTTCCCGGGCGACGACGCCCGGGACGATGCCGGGGCTCAACTCGAAGCAGGCTTTGCGCTGCCGCCGGCCGAGCCCTGGAGCGAGTCCGAGCAGCTCGCGTTCGAAAAGGAAACGCTCGGTCTGTACTGGAGCGGGCATCCGGTCGATCGGTACGCTGGCGAGCTCAAGCAGTTCGGCGCGAAGTCGACTGGAGGGCTGGCCGAGCTTCCCCCGATCGGGTCGCGCGGTGGCGCGTCAAGCACCGGGAGTGGGTCGAAGCCGATCGAGTCGGACATGCGTATCGGTGGGATAGTGGCCGCCTGCCGTCAGCTGACGACGCGTAAGGGCGATCGGATGGCGGTGTTCACGCTCGAGGACGCGCAGGGCGGCGTCGAAGTGATTGTGTTTCCCGAGGCGTACCAGCGTGCGGCGGGGCTGATTCAAACGGGCACGATGGTCCTCGTGCGAGGCAAGCTTGAACGAGACGACAAGTCGGTGCGGGTGCTGGCGTCCGAGATCGTGCCGCTCGAGGCGCTGCGCGAACGCCTTGCGCGCGAGATTGCCATTCGCGTCACAATGCCGGCGGATCGCCGACTGTTCGAGGCCCTAGAGTCTGTTTTCGCGAGCCATCGTGGCGATCGTCGCGTGTCGTTCGAGCTCGAGCTGCAGGGGCCTGTAAACGGTGATCCGTCCGAAAGGCTTGTCCGTCGGACGCGACTGCTGGTGCGGGCCGACGTGTCGTCGCAGATTCGTGTGCAGGCGTCGCCGGCGCTCGTCGCCGCTGTGGAGCGGATCGTCGGGCAGGGGTCGGTCTCCCTTCGTTGACCGTTCCTGGTTCCGCGTTCTGCGTCCGTCGTTTGGGACACTGGAACGGGGGCGGCAGAAACGGAACGAAGACCGCACAACGGAGAACGGAAGTTTCTGCATGCCGCCCGAAACCTTGGAATTCGAAGAGCCGATTGCAGCCCTCCTGAAGGAGATCGAGGCGCTCGAACTGCTCCCGTACACCGAGGCGCGGAACCGAGAGCTCGCCTTGCTCCGTCGGCGTGTGAAGTCGATCCGCTCCGATGTGTACGCGATCCTGACGCCGTGGCAGCGGGTGCTCGTTGCGCGCCACGCGAATCGTCCCGGCCTCGAGGACTTGATCCAGGAGATCTTCACGGGCTTCATCGAGATTCACGGTGACCGTCGCTTCGGTGACGACCACGCGATCATGACCGGTTTTGCCCACTACCACGGAGAGCCGGTGCTACTCGTCGGCCACGTCAAGGGCACCGACACCAAGGAGAAGATCTTCCGGAACTTCGGCTACGCGCGTCCGGAAGGCTACCGTAAAGCGATACGGGCCATGCGGCTCGCCGAAAAGTTCCGCCGCGCGATCATCGTGTTCGTTGACACCCCGGCAGCGTATCCAGGCGTCGAATCGGAAGAGCGCGGCGTCGCCGAGGCCGTCGCCGCCAACCTCAGGGACATGATGCTGCTCGACACGCCGATCGTCGTTTGCGTGAGCGGCGAAGGCGGGAGCGGCGGCGCGCTCGGCATCGCTATCGGGGATCGAATCCTGATGCAGGAGTTCGCGATCTATAGCGTGATCCCGCCCGAGGGTTGTGCAGCGATCCTGTGGCGGGACGCGTCGAAGAAAGTCGAGGCTGCGGAAGCCCTGAAGCTGACCGCGCCGGATCTGCTCAAGGCCGGGCTCATCGACCAGATCGTCTCCGAGCCTGTCGGCGCCGCCCACACGGATGGCGCTGCCGCCGCCCGCCTGGTCGATGAGGCGCTGATCCAGGCGCTGGCGGAAGTGAGCGCGCTAGATGGTGAGAAGCGGCTGGCCCTGCGGTACGAGAAGTTTCGGAACATGGGACGCCTGGGTATCGACTTCGTGGATCAGGGCGAATAGCGGCTAGTTCATTTTGCGAGCCCAGTCTGATGCGGACATTCCCCACGAGGTGGAACCTGCTGGCGAGCGACGACGCGGCGGCCGCGCGGCTTGCTGCGGCGATCGGCGTGACGCCGGTGGTTGCGCGCCTGCTGTGCCAGCGCGGTCTTGACGACCCCGAGCTCGCGAGCCGCTTTCTGAACCCGAGACTCGACCACCTCCACGATCCGATGCGACTGGCTGACATGCGTATGGCGGTCGATCGGATCCTCGCCGCCGTGGCGCGCAAGGATCGGGTCGCGATTCACGGCGACTATGATGTGGACGGCGTGACATCCACCGTGATCCTGCGACGGGCGCTCGAGTTGCTGGGCGGGGAGGTCGTGCACTTCATTCCCGAACGGCTGAAGGATGGCTACGGCCTCCAGCCAGCTGCGATCGAACGGCTGCATGCGGACGGCGTGTCCCTCGTGATCTCGGTTGACTGCGGCATCCGTGGCGTCGACGCGGCGAGACGTGCGCGTGAGCTGGGCGTCGACCTGATCATCACCGACCACCACGAGCCGGGTGCCGAGCTGCCGAGCGCGTTCGCCGTGATCAACCCGAAGCGCTACGATTGCGGGTATCCGGAGAAATGCCTCGCGGGGGTCGGCGTCGCGCTCAAGGTGGTGCAGGCGCTCTGTCGGGCCACCGGCCGGGAGAGCTGGCTGCCGGGCTTCATCAAGGTTGCGGCCATTGGCACACTGGCCGACTTCGTGCCGCTGGTCGGCGAGAATCGCGTGATCGCGAAGATCGGGCTCGATCTGCTGTCGCGCGGCCCGCACCGAGTCGGCTTGCGGACGCTTCTCGAGGTCTCCGGCCTCACGGGAAAGACCATCGACAGCTACCACGTTTCGTTCGTGCTGGCGCCGCGGGTCAACGCCGCCGGCCGCATGAGCACGCCCGACCTCGCCACGCGGCTACTCCTGGCGAGCGACGAAGCGATGGCTGGTGAAGCGCGCACGCTGGCACGGCGGCTGGAGAGCGAGAACATTCAACGGCGGGAGGAAGAGTCGAAGATTCTGGCAAGAGCCAGGAGAATTGTTCAGACCGATCCTGACATCGGCGCTCGATCGGTACTCGTTGTGGCTGGCGACGGCTGGCACCGCGGCGTCATCGGCATCGTTGCGGCAAGGCTCGTGGACGCGCTCCATCGCCCAGCCATCGTCCTATCTGTCGATGGAGAAATCGCGTACGGTTCATGCCGAAGCATTCCACAGTTCGACATGCTCGCGGCGCTCGAACGGTGCGCCGGCCTGTTCGTGCGGTTCGGCGGCCACACGCAGGCGGCGGGCTTGACGATCGAGGCCCGGCGCATCAGAGAGCTGCGAGTGGCGGTCAACGACGTGGCGGACGAAACACTCGGACCAGAAGATCTGATGCCCCGACTTCGGATCGACGGCGATCTGAGCTTCCGCGGCATTACGGGCGGCGTGGCGGCCGAAGTCGCCTCGCTGGCGCCTTTCGGCGCGGGGAATTCACGACCGGTGTTTGCCGCCTACGGGGTCGAGCTTATTAACGGTCCGCGACTGCTCAAGGAGCGCCATCTCAAGATGGCGCTCAGACAGGACGGGCGGATCTTTCGGGCCGTGGCCTGGCGCGCGGCCGAGCACCACGACTACCTCGCCGAGCACAGGACCGGACTCGACGTCGCGTTCTCCCTCGATCAGAATCAGTACAATGGAGAGACGCACGTCGAACTCACGCTGGCGGCCGCTAGGCGATCAGAAGTCTGAGTCTCTCGATTTTCTTATGGCCCATTGGCAGCGCAAGGCCCGCTTCGCGATTGCGCTGGCATTCCTGGCGTTCGCGATTGCCGTAGCGCTCGCGTTTCAGCGTCGTGAGGCGGTGCCGCTGGCGCCGCTGACGCGAACCGATCCAAACGCGGTTGCCGAGACGGCTGGCGGGCTCACCTTCCGTGTCAATCGAGACAAGGAAGAGGTCCGAATCGCGTACGACGAACTGCGGGCCTATCCCGACGGCTCCATGATCATGTCGGGCGTGAAGGTGGCGACCGAACGCGGCGGCGGACGCACGTTCACGGTGACCGCGAAGCAGGCACAAGTCACGCAGAACGAGTCGAACTATCTCCTCGAGGGCGACGTGCGCCTGACGACCAGCGACGGCCTGACTCTCCAGACCGAGCACGCCACCTACACAGAGCAGGAGGGCGTGCTCCGTGCGCCAGGCCCGGTGGAGTTTTCGCGTGGCCGCATGAACGGATCGGGCGTCGGCCTCACCTACGACAAGAACCGTGACGTGATGGCGATTTTGGATCAGATTGTCGTCCGCACCATGCGTAGCGCAGGCGTGGGCGACGCCATGACGATCTCATCGGGTTCGCTGGAGTTCGATCGTGTGCAGCACATCATCCGCTTCGAGCAGTCTCTCACGGCGAGTAGCGGCGGCGAGAGCATCGAAGCCGATTCCGGCGTGGCGCGCCTTACGGCCAACGAAGAGCAGCTCGAAACACTCGAGCTTCGTGGTCGGGCGCGTGTCACGGTTCGACCCGGAGGAGCCGGCGGGCTGCGGGAGATGACCGGGCGCGACATCGACCTCAAGTACGGCGCCGACGGTGAAACGTTGGAGCATGCCCTGATCACCGGTGGTGCGGTGATTCGGGTCGCCAGCGAGTCAGGTCTGGCAACCCGCCAAATCACCGGGGACGTGATTGACGTGACGCTCGGGCCAGACGGTTCGTCGCCAACAGCGCTCACGGCCCGCGGAAGCGTAGAGCTGATCTTGCCGGAGGAACAGACCACCCCGATGCGGACGATCAGGGCCGACGCGCTCGACGGGGTAGGGGAGCCGGGCCGCGGCCTGACGAGCGCACGTTTCAGGGGTCGAGTCCGTTTCCGCGAGAAGGGGGCCGCCGTCGATCGGACGGCTGTGTCTGAGGCGCTTCTCGTGACGCTCAAGCCTGGCCTGAGCTCGATCGACGAAGCCACCTTCACCGGTGACGCCCGATTCGTGGACGGGAAGATCGTTGCCAGTGCGGCGCGGGCCCGCTACGCGGTCGAACAGGGGACGCTGGAGCTGGCAGGGATCGAACCCGGCGGGCTCGGTCCGAACGTCAGGAACGACGAGATCTCGATTGATGGGGGGCAGATTCATGTGACTCTCGAAGGTCCTCAGGTGAAGGCATCGGATGGAGTGAAGAGCGTGCTGCTCTTTTCAAGAGCCAAGGACGAGACCGAAGTGAGCGGCCCGGCAGCCGATGGAAGACCAGCCGATAGAAGAAAGGTGCCGTCAATGTTCAAGCAGGATCAGCCCGTCATAGCCACGGCGGACGGCCTGCTCTACGACGGTCGGGCGGCGACGGCCATCTACCGTGGCAGCGCGCAGCTTTGGCAGGGTGCGACGACCATTAAGGCGGCGACCATCGCCCTCGACGCCAGAACGGGCGATCTGATGGCCAGCGGCGGGCCGGTCGCTACAACCACGGTGCTGCAGCAGGAGGCGAGGGACGGGAAGAAAGAGCGGAGCGTCGCGAACGCAAAGGGAAACGAATTCGAATACCAGGAGGCGCTCAGGCGGGCGACCTACCTCGGCGACGCATTCGTGATTGGCCCGCAAGGCGAGTTGAGGGCCTCGAAGATCGAGCTCTACCTGAAACCGTCAGGCGACGAGCTCGAACGGGCCGAAGCCTATGATAGCGTGACGCTCAGCGAGCAGGGCCGCAAGACGATCGGCAATCGCCTCACGTACTTCGGCCAGGACGAGAAGTACGTCGTGACCGGCACGCCGCTCACCATCGTCGACGAGTGTCGAGGCGAAACGATCGGCCGCACGTTGACCTTCTTCAAAGCCGCCGATAGGATCGTCATCGACGGCAGCGAGCAGATGCGCACACGTACGCAGGGCGCTGCCAAGTGTCGGTAGGGACCAAGGGCCCTCACACGGCCGTGGCAGCGCCTTTCTGAACGTGGCAATCCTTCGGACGTTTGATCTCACCAAGTCGTACGGCGGACGCACAGTCGTCCGGGGGGTCAACCTCGAGGTCGCGTCGGGTGAAATCGTCGGGCTGCTCGGCGCTAATGGGGCCGGCAAGACGACGACCTTCTACATGACCATCGGCCTTACGGCCGCCGATTCCGGGCGTGTGGAACTCGACGGCCGCGACTTGACCGGCGATCCGATGTACGTTCGCGCGCGCAAGGGGATCGGCTACCTGCCGCAGGAACCATCGATTTTCCGCGGCCTTACCGTCGAGCAGAACATCCTCGCGATTCTCGAGACGCTCGATCTCGATGCCGAGGCGCGGCGCGCGCGCGTTCGTGAGCTGCTTGCCGATCTGAACCTGACGCCGCTGGCGAAGGCGCCGGCCTACACGCTCTCGGGCGGCGAGCGGCGCCGAGTCGAGATCACGCGCGCGCTCGTCATCTCGCCGAAATTCATGCTGCTCGATGAACCGTTTGCAGGGATCGATCCCATCGCGGTCTCCGACATCCAGAAGATCGTCTTCCATTTGAGGGATCGCGGCATCGGCGTGCTCATCACGGACCACAATGTCCGCGAGACGCTGCGTATCACGAACCGGGCGTACATCGTACATGGCGGCGTGATCTTTAGGAGTGGTACCCCGGCCAGCCTGGCCGCTGACCAGGAGGTCCGCGGGATTTACCTGGGGACCGAGTTCCGGTTGGACTAAAATAAGGCCTGGGAATTGCACCAGGTGAGGGTTCGCGGGGGATCTTTTGCGCTATGGCCCTGTGTGTTGTCCTCGCAAACGACTTAAACGAAATGACTTAGCTGATGTCATTCGGTCTCACATGGGAATCCAGCAGAAGCTCTATACCAAGCTCGTCCAGAAGCTGATTCTCACGCCCTCACTCCAGCAGGCGATCAAACTTCTGCCGATGTCGACACTGGAGCTCACCGACCTCCTGAACCAGGAGATGGTCGAAAACCCCATGCTCGAGGAAGTTCCGACCGAGGAACTCCAGCCGGCTGAGACCGCGGTGACTGCCGAGAAGGCCGAACCGCAGCAGCAGATCAGCAGGCCGGACGCCTGGGACGACCAGGACTTCGAGTATTTCTTCGGCGACTATCTCGACGATGGATATCGGCCGCGGGCGCCGCAGGAGATCAAGGAGCTCCCGCCGATCGAAAACACGCTCTCCACTTCCAGCTCGCTGTCGGATCACCTCATGTGGCAGCTCTCGATGCAGACCGACGATGCGGTGATGCGCGAGATCGGGTCGGGCATTATTGGGAACCTGAACGACGACGGGTATCTCGTGGCTTCGTTCGAGGAGCTGGCGGCCATGGGGCCGTGGCCGGTCGCAGAGGTCGAGCGGGCGCTTCGGATGGTTCACAGTTTCGATCCGACCGGCGTCGCCGCGCGCGATCTGCAGGAATGTCTGCTCCTGCAGCTTCGGCATCTGGGTCTCGAAGGGACGCCGACCGAGAAGATTGTCACTGACCATCTGCGGATCCTGCAGAACCATCAAGTGCCAGAAGTCGCGCGCAAACTCGGGCTGACGATCGACCAGCTCAAAGAGCACATCGAGATCATCCGTCACCTCGATCCGAAGCCAGGCAGCCGCTACAACCCAATTCAGTCGCAGTACGTCATCCCAGACGTATACGTCGTCAAAGTGGAGGACCAGTACGTCGCGATTCTCAACGAGGACGGGCTCCCGCAGATGCGAATCAGCCCGGTTTACCGGAGGCTCCTCGACAAGAGCGCGACGGACAACAACGACGAGACGCGCGCCTATGTCAAGGACAAGTTCCGCTCGGCACTGTGGCTGATCAAGTCGGTCGAGCAGCGGCAGAAGACCATCCAGAAGGTGGCCAACAGCATCATCAACTTCCAGTGCGACTTTCTCGATCACGGGATCGAGCACCTCAGGCCGCTGGTGTTCCGGGACGTGGCCAACGACATCGGCATGCACGAGTCGACGGTCAGCCGGGTGGTCACCAACAAGTACATGCACACGCCTCAGGGCGTGTTCGAGATGAAGTACTTCTTCCACAGCGGCATCAGTAGCTCGTACGGCGAGAGCGTCTCGTCGGTCACCATCAAGCAGCGCATCCGGAAGATCATCGAGAAGGAGGATCCGCGCAAACCGCTCAGCGATTCGAAAATATTCGACATGCTGAAGGGCGACGGCCTCGAGCTGGCCAGGCGGACCATCGCGAAGTACCGGGAAGATCTGAAGATTCCGACATCCAACCAACGCAAAGTGTTGTATTAGTTCTAAACTTTCCGGCGTCAGCTCGGACCTCGAACGCCCTGTCTGAAAGCTGAGACATGCGACTCGAACCAACAAGTTGTCACGTCGAGATCACTCCCGCGCTGCTGCGTCTTGTCGAAAGGAAGCTCGCGGGGCTCGAACGGATATTGAACGACAGCGCATTGTCGGCCGATGTTGTGTTGACGAACGAAAGGCGGGCTAGAAGGGCCGATGTCACGATCCATACGCGAGGCGAGAAGTTCAGGCACGCAGTCGGGGCCTCGAAGGACGCCTCGATCGTCGGCGATCGCCTCGGGAAAGCGCTCGCGCGGCCGGCCGATTTGGCGCGCGCCGAAGGTGTGCGGCCGCGGATGCCTCGCATCCTGCAGGCGTCACGGCAGGAGCTCAGGCCGATGTCGGTCGATGACGCCGCCAGCGAAGTCGAGGCCAACGGCGAGGGCGTCGTGGTTTTCAGGGACGCCGACACGAAAGCGATCAGCGTGCTGTTTCGCCAGGCGAACGGGGAGCTCACGCTCGTGGAGACGGAAGCGTAACCGTCGACCCCGAATCGACATGCCTCAGATTCCAGGCGTCAGCGTCGGCTCGCTTCTTGGCGGTCGGACGGAAGCCTGTGGCCTGACGATTGAACTGCTCGCGGGCGGAGACGGCCTCGACCGGCTCATCACGAGTCCGCACGTTCAGAAAACAGGCCTCGCCCTTGCCGGGTTCCACGAGTCCTTGAAACCCGGCCACTCGCTGATCTTCGGTGAGAGCGAGATCCGCTATCTCGATGGCCTCGAAACGACGAGTCGCACCGACGCGTTGCCGCAGGCTTTCAGGCATGATTTCCCCTGCGTTCTGATCACCGGTGGTTCCACGCTGCCGCGAGAGCTCGTGATCGAGGTCGAGCGCGTGCGTCTGCCGCTGCTCAGAACACTGGTGGCGACGCCGACCTCGATCGCGAAGCTGGAGTCGATCCTCGAGGACAGTCTCGCCGAGCGGACGGTGATCCATGCGGTGTTGATGGACATTCTCGGTCTGGGCGTCCTGATTGCTGGAGAGAGTGGAATCGGCAAGAGCGAGTGCGCGCTCGATCTGACCGTGCGCGGGCATCGGCTCGTCGCCGACGACACGGTCGAAGTGCGCCGCCTAGCGGAGACGATCTTGATCGGCACCTGCCCCGAGCCGACGCGTCACCATATGGAGCTGCGCGGCCTGGGCGTGATCAGCATCAAGGAGTTGTTCGGCATCGCCTCGACCCGGTCGTCCAAGCGCGTCGAAGTGGCGGTGCAGCTTGAGCGCTGGGTGGAAACGCGCGAGTACGAGCGTCTGGGTCTCGATGAGGAATCGTACGAGATCCTCGGCATGCGCGTGCCGCTCATCAGGATGCCGGTGGCGCCAGGCCGCAACATCGCCATCCTGGTCGAGGTCGGCGCCCGCAATCAGCTTGTCCGCGCTCGCGGTCATCACGCGGCCCTGGCGTTCGCCGAGCGCCTCGAACAGACGCTCGGTCAATCCGCACGACGGTGTGGACGACGAGGAGCTCGAACAGGGAGAAGACGCGTGAGGGCGGACACGGGCGGCCGGACAGGCAGCAAGAGTCGGAGAGGCAGAGCGGCAGGCGCGACCCCGCCCTCCACGCTTATCGAATCCCGATCGTCGAAACTGAAACGAAAGCGCAGGAAGAAACCCGGGCAGCCGTTCATCGTGCTGACCGGGCTGTCGGGCTCAGGCAAGTCTCAGGCGATCCGCGCGCTCGAGGATCTCGGCTACTTCTGTGTGGACAATCTTCCAACAACCCTCATCCCAACGTTGGCAAAGCTGTCGCTGCGCGGCGACATCGAGAAGGTCGCGATCGTCGTGGACGTTCGAGAAGGCAACTTCCTCTCGTCGTTCCCAAAGATCTTCCGTCGCCTGCAGAGGATGCGAGGACTGAATCCCGTCCTGATTTTCCTGGAAGCCACGACCGACGCGCTGGTGCGCCGCTTCAGCGAGACGCGGCGGCTTCATCCGCTGGCCCCCCTTGGGTCGGCGAGCGAGGGCATCCGCGAGGAGCAGACGCGGATGACCGCCCTCCGCGACATGGCTGACGAGATTGTCGACACGTCAGAAATGACGGTTCACGAGCTGCGGCGCTTCTTCATGGCGCTCTCGCGTGATCGCGCGTGCGCGGGGCTCGTGATCACCCTGCTCAGCTTCGGCTACAAGCGCGGCGTGCCGGTTGACGCCGATCTCGTGTTCGACGCGCGCTGTCTGCCGAACCCGCACTTCGTTCCGGAGCTGCAGCAGCGGACGGGCCGGGATCGGGCCGTGGCCGCGTTCATGGAGCACGACGAGGTGACGCGCGAGTTCATCGAGCGGCTCGAAGACTACCTTCGATACGTGACGCCGCACTACGTTGCCGAAGGCAAGAGCTACTTGACGATCGCCGTGGGCTGTACCGGTGGACGACACCGATCGGTGATGATTGCTGAGCGCCTGCGCCGCGCGCTCGCCGCTGTGAGCGGCGCACAGGTGCGTGTCCGACACCGGGACATCGCGCATACGTAGAAGAAGGCTCCGAACTTGTAGGATGGAAGCGTGATCGGAGTCGTCGTCGTGACGCACGGGCAGCTCGCGACCGAGCTGGTGAACGCGGCCGAGATGATTGTCGGCGAGCTGCCGCAGTTCACCGCGGTGTCGATTGGCTGGCACGACGAGGTCAACGACGCCCGAGAGGACATCGAAAGCGAGCTCGCCGCGGCGCTCGCGAAGCTCACCGCGGTAAGGGAGTAGGTTTGTGGGAAACGATGTGACGCGCGTCGAGAAGCCGTGGGGCTACGAGCTGCACTGGGCGAAAACGGAACGCTACGTCGGCAAGCTTATTCACGTAAACGCCGGCCACGCGTTAAGCCTGCAGTATCACAACCTGAAGGATGAGACGATCTACCTGCATTCGGGACGTCTGCTCCTCGAGATTCAGGAGGGAAGGGAGCGCGTCATGCGCGAGATGCGATCCGGCGAGCGCGTACGTATCAAACCGAAAACGATCCATCGCATGACGGCTATCGATGACAGCGACATCTTCGAGGTCTCGACGCCTGAACTCCACGACGTCGTCCGACTGGAAGACCGGTATGGGAGGGAGGACAAGAAAACTTGAAAGGGAAAAGTTAGAAGGCAAGAGAACTACGATGCGCGCATCAGTGCTCTTGAGTTTTCAGTTCCAATCTCTAACTTCCGCTCTTCAGAACGGAATGTCGTCGTCGGTCAGGGCCTCAGCCGCTTCCGCCTGTGCAGTCGGGGCGCCAACGCTCTCGGCGCCGCGATCCACTGCCTGGCCCCGCCCGCCGCCGCCGAGCAGGGTAATACCGTCAGCCCGCACATCCGTCAGTGTCTGCACGTAGGGTACTGTCTCTTCACCGCACTTCTGACACCGAAGCTTCTCGCCTCGATCTCCCTGGCGCCAATCACGCTCCGAAAGAAAGGCATCGCAGCTCCTGCAACGCGGGGCCTTTCGGCTCTGAAGCCGCCCCTCGACGAATACTTGTTTGCCCCTTACCAGGTACTCTTTCAGAGTTTCAGCCTGTTTTCCCCAGAGGTTAACGTTGTGCCACTCGGTTCGTTCCTGAGAATTACCGGATTTGTCAGTCCATTTCTCAGTGGTCGCAAGGCTGAACTTCAGGATGGCGGCGCCGCCCGGCGTGTAGCGCAGCTCGGCATCGCGTCCCAGGTTGCCGACGAGAATCACTTTGTTGACGCTGCCCACTTTGAAGGTTAGAAGTGAAAGTCAGAAGTTAGAAAGACAAAAGATATCGAAACAGGTAATTGTACATCGTCGGCGGCAGTACAGTTCCTTTATTTTTCACTTTCATTGGAGCTCCTGGAGGCGCTGCTCGGCTAGAGTGGCCGAGGCGCTGTTTGGATACGCCTTGATAACTTGCTCGAAAGACTGCCGCGCGAGATCGGATTGCCGTAGATTCCGCAGCGAGACGCCCATCCGGTAGTACGCGTCCGGCAGCGTGTCGCCGTTCGGGTACGTGCGGATCGCGGTATTGTACGCTTCGACAGCTTTGTCGTACTTTCCGTCGCTGAAGTACGAGTTGCCGACGTACACCTGTGCATCATCGGCGCGATCCGATTTGGGGAAGCTGGTGAGGTACGAGCTGAAGCCAATGACGGCCAGATTATAGTGGCCCGACCAGTAGTCGCTCATGGCGGCGTTCCACATCCGCTCCGGCGAGGCGCCTGGCGCGGCGCCTCGCGATAAGGTTGGAGGCGATGGTGGGTGAAGCGCGTCTGGCTGGGCGGTCCCGCCCAGCGGGTCCGCTTCCAGCGCCGCAGGCCACCTCGCGTTCATCTCGGCGACCAACTGACGGAGCGAATCGACTTCCTGCGCGAGCGATCCAACGCGCACGTTGCTGTCGTCGATCTTTTCGCGGACGATCCTGAGATCGCTCGAGAGGGCGTCGATCACGGAATTCTGATCCGCGAAAGCCTTTCGCGTGACGTCGGTCTGCTCGCTGAGCCCCGCGTTGACGGCCTTCAACGCCTCGCTCACCGACTGGTTCATCGCGGTGACGAGGTTCTGCATCTCCTGGGCCTGGATCTGCAGGATGCGGATATCGGCCATCATCTGCCGCTCCTCTCTGCTCTGGGCCCAGACCGGCGCGGCCACGCCGGCAGCCAATGCGATCGACAGCGTCACGGCGGAAAGCGTTTGTTTCATATTGTGTCGGGCGGACCCATTAGGCACGCTGTCCCTCACTGCGAGGTGATCACGAAGTGCGCGCGGCGGTTCCTCGCCCACGCCGCTTCGTGATCACCCGGATCGAAGGGGAATTCCTTCCCATAGCTGACTAGGCGGAGGCGGTCCGCCGAGATGCCGAGCGAGACTAGGTAGGTGCGCGCAGCCACCGCCCGACGCTCGCCCAATGCCAGATTGTACTCGGCTGTCCCACGCTCGTCGCAGTGCCCCTCTATTGTGACGGTCCACGCGGAGTAGCGCCTGAGCGCCGTCGCGTTCCCGTCGAGCGTCACTAACCCGGCCGCCGTCAACTCGCTGCTGTCGTACTCAAAGAAGATCGGTTTGAGCGGCGAGCTGCGGTTCAGATCGTCGAGTGATGCCGATCGAATGGGCTCGTCCCGCACGGGTTCCGGCGGTACCACTATCGGCTCGGCGACGGGTTGGGGCGGCGCCGGCGGGCGCGCGGGAGCGGGGGCGGTCGCCGAGGGCGGGGGCGGCGTGGGCCGAGCCACGGGCCGCCTGCTGCCGCCGCACGCCATCGCGACGATTGTCATGGCCATCATCAAGAGAACTAGGGCTTTTAAGCCCACTTTTCGCATCATCGTCGTGAACTCCAGATTCGGGTCAGGCGGAAGCCGGCCTAGCGCTAGTTGGACCAGTTCGGCTGGTAGTTGTTGCCCGCCCTGGTCAACTGTCTCACGTCTCTACCGGTCCTCGCGACTGTGAAGATCTGCGCCTTGCCGGAGCGCGTCGACATGAACGCGAGGTGCCGACCGTTGGGCGCGAACGAAGGGCTTTCGTTCGTTCCCTCGCCGAAGGTCAATTGCCGGACCTGACGCGTAGCGAGATCTATAATTCGGATGTCCATGCCTGGTCCGGTGCGCGCCGCGTACGCGATCTCGTTGTACGGCGCAGGGGACCAGGTCGGGCGGTCCGAATAGCCGTTCGTGAGCCGCTGTAACCCGACGCCGTCGGCGCCCATGATGTAGATCTCGGGCCCCCCGCCCCGATCCGACGTGAAGGCAATCTCAGTTCCGGACGGCGACCAGGTCGGCGTGATGTCGGCGGCCGGATGGTTCGTGAGCCGTCGCAGGTTCGACCCGTCGCGATTCATCGCGTATAGCTCAAAGTTCCCGTCACGCGTTGAGCTGAAGGCGATCCGTGTGCCGTCGGGCGACCAGGCTGGCGTGGCGTTGTTGCCGGCATTTTTCGTCAGTTCCTCGCGGGTGCCCTCGTAGATGTGCGAAACGAAGACATTTGGGAGGACCCGGAGATACGAGATGTAGACGATCGACCGTCCGTCTGGCGCCCAGCTCGACGTGATGTTGAGCGAGAATCCGGTCGTCACGCGTCGCTGATTTTCACCGTCGTAATCGGAGATGTACACTTCCCTGGAGCCACGGGTCTCGATCGTGCCGGCCATCCGCTCGCCGTCGCGGTCAGAGTTGAAGGTGAGTCGGGTTCGCGCCACGCCACGCAGAGCACGCTGCTGCTTGTGAATCTCGTCTGCGATCGCATGTGCGTACAGGCGTGCGTTCGCGATCGCCCCGGTGTACTCCATGCCGAACGCCGACTGGCCGTTGCGCACGTTGAAGAGCCGCACTTGGACGCGCACACCCTTGTCCGTTTTCTGAACGGACCCGATGATGATCCCGTCTGCGTTCAACTCGCGCCACCGATCGAACGGCACGTCGAACATCGAGGTGGCCGATGGAATCGTCGCGTAGGTGTCGCGTGGGATGAGCGCGAACTCGTGCTCGAAGTTCAGATCGTCAAACAACACTTGCGCGATCGTCTTGGCGACGTCGAGGGTTTCGCCGTCTGGCGAACGACGCAGGCTCGGCACCGCGATGAAGTCGGGGACGGCGAACCGCGGGGGCGCGCCGATCTCGCCGCTCGAAATCGTCGTGCTCAGCTCGGTCGGCTGCTGGCGCGGCGTGGGAGTCGGAACAGGCGTTGGCGAAGGCTCCAGGGCGGCCACGACCGCCAGGCCGAACGCCCCCGCCGCGACGATGGCACATATCCGGGTCATCGTACGTATTGGAAGTTGAGGTGAACGGTCAGCGTGGGATTGGGAAACGCCGACGGCAGCGGGAGGAGTTGGCGTGTGCTGACGGTCGCGCGCAGGGCATTGAGATCAAGCGCCGTGAACCCGCTCGTTGTTTCGATTTCCGGCTCGGCGATTCGACCGTCGCGTTGAATCGTAAACCTGATGACGGTCTCACCGGCCGTCTCGGCGCGCGCGTTCCAGTTGCTGCGGATCTTTCCGAGCATGAACGTCACGTACTCCGGACAGCAGAAGTCGGCCACGTCGAGCCGCGAACCCGATCCCGCTCCGCCGCCGGTCGACAGACCGAAGCCTTGCCCGCGAACGCCGGTTTCCGCCAGCGTGGAGCCGGGGGTCGTTTCGGATCCGCGCATTAGCGCTCGGCCCCGCGCCTTATCAGGCGCCTGCTTGACCGGCGCGGGCGTGCTTCTCGCCGGGGGGCCTGGCCTCGGCAACGTCATCTCCGGTGTCTTTGCAGCGGGAGGCCGAATTGGCTCAGGCTGCTTGGGTGCATCGGGCGCCGGCTCGACCTGAATCGGGCGCCCGCCAATCGATGTCATGCCGCCGCTTTCCGGCCCCGGTGTTCCGCCGCCAAGTGTGATGGTCATAACAGAGCGGGGTAATTCGACTCGTTTCGAGAACCAGGAGCCGGGCGCCAGAATCACCACCACGGCGAGCAACCCGTGCAACAACACTGACACCGCCGTCATCCGCTGAAGCCCAGCGGGCTCATGCATCCGATCGCGCAGGATGTCGGTCACATCCATGTCTTCTCTGCTCGCGTATCGCTCGTAGCCCTCAGCCGTCCGTGGCCTCCGGTTCGCGTGGCCGCGGGCCCCTCTGTCAGCGTCGTTCCGGTGGCTGCGTTACGATGCCGACCGTCTCCACACCCGCGGCCTTCAGCCGATCGATGATATCTGTAACCTGTTCCAACTGCACGCGACGATCGCCCTGCAGGTACACGTGCTTCTGCACGGAGGCTTCCATCTTCTGCCGCACGCGCTCCTGAAGCACGTCGACGCGGAGCGCTTCCTCCCCTAGGTACACCACGCGTGTCTCCCGGTACTCGGCAGGGATCGTCACGTACACACGCTCGCCGCCGATCTGGGCGGCGCGGCTCGAGACGGGAAGCTCCACGTCGATGCCGCGCTGGATCATCGGCGAGGCCACCATGAAGATGATGAGCAACACGAGCATCACGTCGACCATCGGCACCACGTTGATCTCTGACAGCGTCGCAGAGATGCGCCGACCGCGCGCGAGACGTCCGGGCCCCATATCGGCCGCCGGGTGAACTTTGTGCATATGAACACAAACCGCCAAGAGCCAAAGCAGGTCTGAAGGCCTGCGCTACACAAGGGTTCGGCTACGTAAAGTTTCTCTCTGTGATATTGAGGAACTCCATCGCGAAGTCGTCCATCTCCGAGGTGAACCGCTTCACGTGAGTGGTCAGATGGTTGTAAAAATAGGCCGCGGGGATGGCCGCAGCCAGCCCCGCGGCCGTCGCGATCAGCGCGTCGGCGATGCCGGGCGCAACGACGCCGAGATTTGTCGAGCCGGTCTGGCCGATCTGATCAAACGCCATCATGATTCCCACCACCGTGCCGAGCAACCCGATGAAGGGCGTGATGCTTGCCGTGGTCGCCAGAAACGGAATGCGGTTCTCGAGCTTGTTGACCTCGACAATGGAGGCCCGCATGAGCGCCCGATCGACGGCCGTGAGGTTCTTGAGAGTTGGACGCCCGACGGTGCTTCGCGGATTGGTCTCCGCCGGATCGCCATTCGGCATCGGTTGGCGTAACTGCGCGGTCAGTTCGGCATGTCCGGCTTGAAACAGGCCGACTAGCGGGCTCTCGCCGAGCGAACGGCACACCGACTGCACTTCCGAGAACTTGTTACTTCGGCGAAAGACGTCCAGAAAACTTCTCGTGTGACGCTGCGAGCGTCGAAACGTCCAAGTCTTGAAGAAGATGATGCTCCAGGAAACAATCGAGAAGAGCCCGAGGATCAGAAGAACGCCTTTGGAGATTGCACTGGAGCGCGCAAGGATCTCGAGGATCGACCAACTGGATCCATCAAGGCTTGCGCTGCCCTGCGCCTGCAGCAGCAAGGCAAAGAACAAGCTTCCGAGCGTGCGCAAACCTTCCTCCGAACATTGTTCTAACGCCGCTGGGACACCGCGATAGGCAGAAATGTATCATGCTGTGAAAAAGGTGTCAAACCTATGTTATGATTGAAGTTCTCTCCTTTTCAGATGCTCCAGTTTCTCAGTATAAGACACTTCTCCGTCATCGATTCGGTCGAGCTCGAGTTCGACCCGGGGCTGAACGTCCTGACGGGCGAAACCGGAGCCGGGAAGTCGATCCTGGTCGAGGCGGTTGGTCTTCTCCTCGGAGGGCGGGCCTCCGGCGATCTCGTTCGGACAGGGGAAGACGCGGCGGCGATCGAAGCCATCTTCGAGAACGGCGGGGAAGAGTGGCTCATCCGCCGCGAGGTGACCGCGCAGGGCCGCAGCCGTGCCTTCGTGAACGGGAGTCTGGCTACCGCCGGTGCTCTCAAGGCGCTGGCCGAACGGGTGATTGAGCTGCACGGACAGCACGAGCACCAAACACTGCTCAACCCTTCGACGCACGTGGCGGTGCTGGACGCATTCGGCGGGCACGGGGCGTTGCTGGCGCCCACGCATGCGGCATTTGATGTGGCGCGCGCGGCGGGCGACGAGCTGGCCCGTGTGACGCAGGCTGCAGCTGACCGCGCCGTTCAGCAGGAACTGGCCGCCTTTCAACTGGCGGAGCTCGAAAAACCGGCGTTGAAGCCGGGGGAAGACGAGGAACTGGGCGCGGCTCGGCAGGTGCTGGCGAGTGCCGAACGCGTGGAGCGTCTCTGCGCTGAGAGCTACGCCTTGCTTTACGAGAGCGACCAGGCAGTCCTGGCGGAGCTGGGCGCCGTCTGGAAGCGGGTCGCGGAGCTTGCCGCACTCGATCCGCGATTTCGGCCGTACCTAGATGCCGGCGACGGCGTCAAGGCGCAACTCGACGATCTGGCGTTGTTTCTCCGGCGGTATCGCGACGGGATCGAAGCCTCGCCGGCGCGGCTCCAGCAGGTGGAGGAGCGGCTGGCGATTCTCGAGCGTCTGAAGCGAAAGTACGGGCCGACGCTGGCCGACGCAATCGCCAAGCGCGACACACTCCGGCGCGAGCTGGCCGATCTCGTGCACAACGACGAGCGGATTGCCGCTCTGGAGCACGATTGTACGGCCGCGCGCGATCGGTACCTCGGGGCCGCGCGCGCTTTGGGCGAGGCGCGCCGAAGCGCCGGCGTTGTGTTCGCGCAAAGCCTGGAGAGCCAGCTCGCGGAGCTGGCCATGGAGCGAACTCGTGTTGAGGTCCGCTTTGCGCCGCAGCCGCTGCCTCAAGCGCTGTGGACTGCCGAAGGGATCGACCAAGCCGAGTTTTTCCTCTCGCCCAACCCGGGCGAGGAACTGCGGCCGCTGGCTCGCATCGTGTCGGGCGGCGAGCTGTCGCGAATCATGCTGGCGATCAAGACGCTCACGGCCGGGTCGCGCGACGGCTTTGGCGCTACCGGCCGTCGAACGCCGAGCGAGGCCACACCCGGCCTGGTATTCGATGAGATCGACGCTGGCATCGGCGGGCGCGTGGCGGACGTCGTGGGCCGCAAGCTGCACACGCTTGGGTCGGCGTTTCAGGTCCTCTGCATCACGCATCTGCCACAAATTGCCGCGTACGGCGACACGCATTTTCAGGTCGAAAAACGCGTCGAGCGCGGCCGCACGAAGACGACGGTCACCCGACTTGATGAAGGCGGCCGCGTGGAAGAGCTCGGGCGAATGCTGGGCGGGGCGGGTGTGACGGAGGGGATTCGCGCGTCGGCTCGTGAGATGCTGATGGAGCGTCGGATCGCCCACGGCTGGGCGAAAGACGAATCGAAAGCGAAAGACGAAAGCGAAAGCCCACGGCGCGAAACCGGAGAAGTCCCGAGGAAAGGCTTCAGGCTTTAGGCGAAAAGGACATGGCTCGTCAGTACCGGATCGAGACGTTCGGCTGCCAGATGAACGTGCACGACTCGGAGCAGATGGCGGGGCTGCTCGAGCAGGCAGGTCTTGAAGCGGCCGAGAGCGCGGCAGACGCCGACGTGGTCGTCATCAACACGTGCAGCGTGCGCGAGCGCGCGGAAGAGAAGCTGTACACGCGTCTCGGCGAACTGCGTCAGATGGCTGTGGACCTGGGTCGTGAGCCGGTCGTGGTGGTGGCGGGCTGCGTCGCCCAGCAGGAAGGGGGCGCCATCCTGAGACATTCACCGGGCACCGCCGACGTCATTGTCGGCACGCAGGCCATCAGGCGACTGCCGGTGCTCGTGACGCGGGCGGTCGAGGAAAAAAAGAGCAGGCGCCCATCTGGCGCCGGTCGAAAAGCTTTCCCCCTCCCGGTGATCGACCTGGATCCCTACGAGGACGCCACGTTTCCGTTGGGCGTCACGCATCGAAGCGACCCGGTCAAGGCCTACGTGACGATCATCGAAGGGTGTAACGAGTTCTGCAGCTTCTGCATCGTCCCTTACACGCGCGGGCACGAGCGGATGCGGCCCAAAGCCGACATTCTGGCCGAAGTCCGCGAGGCGGCGGCGACCGGACGCCGCGAAATTCAGCTTCTCGGTCAGATCGTGAACCATTACGCGGCGCCCGACGACCCCGGCTGCGACTTCACCGGCCTGCTGGAGGCCGTGCACGAGATCGACGGCATTGAGCGGATCCGGTTCGCGAGCCCGCATCCGCGGCACGTCTCGCCGCGGTTCCTCGATGCGATGACACGGCTGCCGAAGATGTGCCGGCATCTGCACCTGCCGGTCCAGTCGGGTTCCACCCGGGTGCTCGAGGAGATGCGGCGGCGGTACACTCGCGCCAGCTATCTCGATTTGGTGGGGCGGATCCGACACCTCCTGCCCGACGTGGCCCTGTCGACCGATATGATCGTTGGGTTCCCGGGCGAGACCGAGGCCGACTTTGAGGAAACGCTGTCGCTCACCCGTGCGGTCAGGTTCCACAGTATGTTCTCGTTCAAGTATTCGCCGCGCCCGAACACGCTGGCCGACAAGCGCTTGACCGACGATGTCTCGGAGGCCGAGAAGACGAAGCGGATCGTGGCGCTGCAGGCCTTGCAGCGCGAGATCCAGACCGAGCTGAACGCCGCCCTGATCGGGCGCGACGTCGAGGTGCTGGTGGACGCCGCGAGCCGCCGGCGCGGCACGGAGCTCTGCGGCCGGACCACGCAAAACGTCGTCGTGAACGTGCCTGGAGAGGCGGAGTGGATCGGACGAACGGTGACCGCCCGGGTCGAACGGGCGGGTCCCCACAGTGTCTGGGGAAGGACAGTTCCGCAGTGGACAGTCGATAGGCCGCGGTGGGCCGCGGTGAGCCGTTGACCGGTGACCGTTGACTGACGACCGCGGGCTGAGTACGGTGGATAGACGACTGATGACTGTCGATTGTTCTTGACTCATTGACAGCGCCCCAGTGGGGCCCAGGTTGAGAGCCATGCAAATCGAAATGACCATCAAGGGGTTGATGGTCGACCCCGTCACGAACATGCCGATCGTGCTCCTCTGCGACAAGGAGGGGCAGAAAGTGCTCCCGATCTGGGTCGGGATCTTCGAGGCGAACGCGATCGCGCTGCAGATCGAGAACGTCGCGACGCCGCGGCCGATGACGCACGATCTGCTGCGCAACGTGATCCACGACCTCAAGGCGTCGGTTCAAAAAGTGGTCGTCTGCGACCTGCAGGAGAACACCTTCTACGCGCTCATCTACGTGTCGTGGAACGGTGACACGGTGGCCATCGACGCACGGCCGAGCGACGCCATCGCGCTGGCGCTGCGGACCCGCGCGCCCATCTTTGTCGAGGAGACGGTCATCGACAACGCCAAGACGATGGATCCGTCGTCAGAGAAGGCCGACGCCGACCGCCTCCATAAGTGGCTTGACAGCCTGGAACCGAACGATCTGGGGAAATACAAGATGTAAGAGAGCGATTGCGGAAGATTTCTGCTAGAATCTTTGCGGTTCGACCGTCCGTCCATTTCATGATCGTCGCCATCGCCAACCAGAAGGGCGGCGTGGGCAAGACCACGACGGCCATCAATCTGGCAGCCGCGCTCGCCCTGCGAGGCAAGCGGACGCTGCTCGTCGATCTCGATCCCCAGGCCAACAGCACGCTGTCGTTTCTGGACATGCCCCAGGTGGTGCGGAGCGTCTACGACGCGATTGTCGATCCGGCGGTCGCGCTCACCGACGTCGTCGTGGCGTCGTCGGTCGAGAACCTTTGGATTGCGCCGGCGCGCATCGCCTTGGCCAAGCTCGAAGCGAAGCTGGTGGGGGAGATGGACGCCCATTTCCGGCTGAAGGACAAGCTTGAGCCGATTCGCAAGGCGTACCCACACGTGGTGATCGACTGTCCGCCGACGCTCGGGCTGCTGACGGTGAATGCGCTGGTGGCGGCGACGCACCTGCTCATTCCGATCCAGTCGTCGTACTTTGCGCTCGAAGGCACCGACGACCTGCTTGAGACGATCGAGAAGGTCCGGGCGCGGCCAAACCCGGCACTGCGGATTCTGGGCGTCGTGATCACGATGCACGACAAGCGGACGGCGCTGGCACGCGACATCCGCTTGGAGATCCAGAAGGTATTCGGGCGGAAAGTGTTCAAGACGGTGATCACCAAGAGCGTGCGGCTCGAGGAGAGCCCCGCCTACAAGGAATCGATCTTCACCTTCGCGCCCGACTCGCCGGGCGCGACCGAATATTATCGCCTCTGTGAGGAGGTCATCGACCGTGCCTAGACGAGGGTTGCCCGACACGCTCGCGATGCGGCACGACCAGCATTACGTGGAAGCGCTGACCATGTCGGCGGGGACGCCAGTCGGGCGGATGGTACCCATTGATCTCATCGACCCCAACCCGAATCAGCCCCGACAGGTGATGGGCGATCTGTCGGAGTTAATCGCGTCGATCAGCGAAAAGGGCATCATCGAGCCCCTCGTCGTCCGGCAGCGGCGCGACCGGTACCAGATTATTGCGGGTGAGCGCCGCTATCAGGCGGCGGTGCAGGCCGGTCTGCGTGAGCTGCCGGTGGTCGTCCGGGAGGTCGACGACGCCGACGTCATCGAACTGGCGCTGGTCGAGAACCTGCAGCGCAAGGATCTGACGCCGTTTGAGGAGGCCGAAGCGCTGCACGGCCTGGCGGAGCGGTGCGGCTACACCCACGAGGAGCTGGGGCGGCGCCTGGGGAAGTCGCGCACCTCGATTACCGAGTCACTGACGCTGATCGGGATGCCCGAGGCGGTCCGGAGCCTGTGTCGGCTGGCCGACATTTCCCCTAAGTCGTTGCTCTTACAGGTTGTTAGGCAAGACACGCCAGAGAAAATGACCGCCCTAATCGAAAAGATCGCTAGTCAGGGTGGCGCCACCCGCCAGCAGCTGCGCGAAGCGACGGAGCGGCCGGGGGCGGGGCGCCCGAAGCACTACGTGTTTGCGTATCGTGCACCAAGCAAACAGTTCAAGCTGAAGCTGAGCTTCGCGAAGACCCGTGTGAACCGTGGGGAGATCATCGACGCGCTCGAGGCGATCCTTCGTGAGCTGCGGAAAAGTCGCTAAGAGCCAGTGGAGATCTCTGGCAGGGGGGCAGGTTGAGATGGCCGGGAAGGCAGTGCATTACGGTCGTCAGGTTAACATAATATACATTATCAGACACATACCCTGGCTCGGAAACCACGCCTTTCTTGGAAGCCCTCTCGTCAACGGGAGCCGTCCGGCCTCACGCTAGGCTGTCCAATTCCAGGCCCGAAGTGACGGCCGCGAGATCGATTTCAATGGGCCGGGTTGGCGGCAGAAGCCTGGATCCGCACGAGGAGCGACGGTACGAGGTCGAACGTGATGCTGCGGATCGCGGCGAGCTCGCGCAGCGGAGCCACCATCCGGTAGTAATCCTTCAGCGCAGGGAGTCGCACCCCCGAAAGAATGTGCTCCTGGGTGACGGGGTCTTCGTAGGACGGTTGGCGTATGTGACACAGGAAGACGACCTGGTCATAGGTGCTATTGTCTAGTAGCTCTCAGCTGTGTTCAAGATCCTGGACCGCTACCTCGTCCGCGAGATAGCCCTTCCCTTCGCCATTGCGCTCGTGGTCCTCACCTTCGTGTTGATGATCCCGCCCATTGTTCAGCGCGCCGAGTCGCTGATCGCCAGGGGGGTGGAATTCTCGACCGTGGCGACGGCTTTGATGCTGCTCGCGCCATCGCAGCTCAGCCTGACGATCCCGATGGCGGTGCTTCTGGGTATCCTCGTGGGCTTCGGACGCGTGTCTGCCGACCGCGAGTTCATGACGATGCAGGCGTGCGGAGTCAGTCTGATGCGGCTGCTGCGCCCGGTCGCGCTCGTGGCGCTTGTCGGAACCGCGGCGACCGCCTACCAGATCATCGTGGCCTTGCCCGGTTCGAACCAGGCGTTCCGCGAGATTGTCGCCAGCGTGTGGGCGGAGCGGCTTGAGAGTGCGGTGTCCCCTCGCGTGTTTTTCGATGAATTCCCGCATCTGGTCATTTACGTTCGGGATCTGCCCCCCGAAGGCGGCTGGCGGGGCGTGTTCGTCGGCGACGAGACTCGCGCTGGGTACACGACTATCTACGTCGCGCAAGAAGGGAGGATTCGACTGGATAAGGAAAATAAGCTCGTGCAGCTTCAACTTCTCGACGGCACGAGTCACACAACGTCGATTCAGGCTCCGGAGGCGCTGGATAGCACGCAATTCGAGAGCATTTCCCTGGCGCTCGATCCCGCGATCGTCTTCAAGGCCGCGCCGCCGAAGGGCGCGCCGGAGAAGACGTTCGCCGAACTGCGCGCCAGCATTGCCGAGGCCGCCGCGCGTGGCGCACCGGCCTACGCCGAGCGCTTCATGATTCAGTACAAACTCGCGTTTCCACTCACCTGTCCCATACTCGCGTTGATCGGTCTTGCCCTTGGTGCGAGCAACCACAAAGGCGGGAGGCTCGCGAGCTTCGTGCTCGGGTTCGGCGTCATCTTCATTTACTACGTGCTGGTGTACGGGTTCCGCGCGTTTGCCATGGGCGGGCGGCTCAGCCCCGAGTGGGGGGCGTGGCTTCCCAATGTCATCATGGCGGCGGGCGCGGTCGTGCTCATGGCGTGGCGAACAAAGGCTGGCGATCGGCCGCTTCGCTTCACCCCTCCGGCGTTCTGGCGGAGCCGCCCGGCCGCCGCTCCAGACGTCTCCCCCGCTTCCCGTTCAATCGAGCAGCGGCGCCTCGCCGTGAAGATTCGCGCTCCCCACGTGAACGTGCCACTGCCGAGGCTTCTCGACCTGTACCTGGCGCGCGAATACAGCCGCGTGCTCGCCCTCGGGGTCGTATCGTTCCTGGGTATTTTCTACATCTCGACCTTCATCGACATGATCGACAAGCTATTCAGGGGCGAGACAACAACCGCGGTACTCGGCCGGTACTTTTTCTTCGAGACTCCACAGTTTGTCTATTTTGTGATTCCGATATCGGTGCTCGTCGCGACGCTCGTGACCATTGGCGTGATGACAAAGAATAGCGAGCTCCTCATCATGCGGGCGTGCGGCATCAGTTTATTTCGCACGGTCGCGCCGCTGGTCGTCTTTGCGCTGGCGGCGAGCGTCGTTCTGTTCGCGCTACAGGAGCGGGTGCTCGCCTACACGAATCGAGAGGCCGACCGGCTCGAGGCGCAGATTCGCGGGTGGCCCCAGCCGGTGTCCGAACTCAATCGGCAGTGGAAGGTCGGATTGTCGGGCGATATCTATCACTACGAGCTCTTCAATCCGGTCAACAGCCGGTTCACTCGCCTGCGCGTGTACGATGTCGACGAACGGTCGTGGCGCCTGCGCTCGATGACGAACGTGACCGATGCGGGCTTCACGCGCGAGGTCGGACTCGCTGGTCCTCTGCCGGGTGTGTGGCACGGCCATAAGGGCTGGCGGCGCGAGTTCGCGCCGGTTCTGAGCGGGGGCAACGACGCCGCCGTGAAGTACACGCCGATCGCGGATGAGGTACTTCTCCTCGAACCACCGAGCTACTTCATTTCTGAGGTGCCGCTCGCCGATCAGATGACCTACGGACAGTTGCGCGAGTATATTTCACAGCTTCGCGCCAGTGGAGCGAACATCGTTCCGTACGCCGTGGCGTTGCACAGGAAGGTGTCCTTTCCCTTCGTCACGGTCATCATGACGCTGCTCGCCGTGCCGTTCGCGATCACGACCGGCCGGCGGGGCGCCCTGTACGGCATCGGCATCGGCATCCTGCTGGGGATCTTCTACTTCCTGGCAATGAGCCTGTTCGGAGCCTTTGGATCGGGCGGTTTGCTTGCGCCCGTGCTTGCAGCCTGGGCACCAAACATCTTATTCGGCGCTGCAGCGGTCTACATGATGCTCACGGTCCGGACATAAGAATTCCTTCTACCTCTGAAGCGCCACGTTCTTGATCCAGACGCGGCCTGAGGACCCGGGCTTAGTGTTGGTCGTGTCGATGGCGAAGACGAGGCTGTGGACGGCGGCTAGCGGCGGCCGCGACGTGCTTGTCACCCCGATCGGAGTAAAGTCGTCGAAGTAAACCGTCTGCCCGCGCCCGACCGTGTCGAGGTAAACCGAGCGCTGCCAGCGGTCGTCCTGCGGCGGTGTCACCGCCGCGCGCAATTGGACTGAAATCCGCATCGGTCGCTGGGCGCGCGCGGTGAACGTCAATCTATCGTGGGACGCCAACCCGCCTCGCGGGAACAGCGTCAAGGCGGCGAATTGGCTGACGGGCGGGCCGCTCGACAGACCATATCTCACCCGGAGCTCGCCGCCTTCCGGGCCCTGGATCAAGTCAAGCGCCACGAGCGAGGTTGGATCTGCTTCCACACTCCAACCGGAAGCGTCGCGGCCGTCGAAGAGTGTCTGGCTTTCTCGCGCCGCCGGCCGTCCCGTGACCGTGCTGGCCGGCCCGCCGCCGCGGACGTAAATTGGGTTGCTCCGGATCCACGGTGGCCGGCGCCGGTCGTCAGTCGCGCGGATCTCGACACGGTATACGGCCGGCGCGTCGGGCGCTGCGACTGCGAAGTCGGGCGCATCGCTGGTCGCGAAGACCTGCATGCCCTGCCAGATGGTTGTCGTGAACGCTGCCGGCCGGTTGCTGCGCACCCGCAACATCAGCGGACCACCGG
Source organism: Vicinamibacterales bacterium (assembly GCA_965197865.1). GTDB lineage: Bacteria > Acidobacteriota > Vicinamibacteria > Vicinamibacterales > CAVVIG01 > CBDANZ01. Next base: position 612,291 of record CBDANZ010000002.1, on the reverse strand, counting down.
CCGTGATCTCGTCGCCTTCGCGCGCGACGCCTTTCTGGCCGGTTGCCGTGAACTCGAACAAGGGCGGGAAAGCTACGCCATCGAGCGCGACATAGAGATGTCCCTCGCGAAGCGCATCGATCACCAGTTTGGCGTCAGCGGGTGCGTCGCCTGTGAGTGGGCCTGCCGTTCGGACGTGAACAGACAGCGCCCGAAAGGAGGCCTCGTAGCTCGGGAATGGCAGTGCATACGAGCTATTGCGCGCGTCGACGTTGTCGAGCGCGATCCTGGCGTGTGCGTCGACGCCGGCGAGTGCGACCACGCGCCGGCTGCGTGTGAGCGACGCCCACTGCGTCAGCAGGGCGGGCGACTCATCCAGTAGGCCGGCGATCGTCTCGCCGGGCCTGAACGGATACGTCGCGAGCGCTTCAAGGAGGCGCAGCTTCGGGCGCCATCCCCGCTGCTGCACGTGGACGCGCCAGCTCGTGTCGGGGTTGACGATCTCGAGCGCGTCAAATGGCGTCGTCCAGTCGCGCCAGCGCAGATCGTCCCTTGGGGAATCGGGGTGTGCGGCGATCCCGAACCCTCCGAGACGCTTGACGTCTTCGACGACGTCTCGCGCTTCCCCACCGAGCGGATAAGGCGCCTCCGGCAAGCCAATCGCCAGGTAGTGGCCGCCGGCGGTGCTGATTTCGACACCGCCCAGACACAGGACGCCCTCGCGGTAGACGGGTGCACTGGGCTGGCCGGTCGCGTCCCCGTGGTCGGTCAAGACGATGAATTTCAGCCCCGCGCGGGAGGCGGCTGCGGCAATTTCGTCTAGGGAGCCGCCGCCGTCGGAATCTCTGCTGTGAATGTGAAGGTTGCCGGCGACCGTGCCGTCGCTGGTCTGGTTGCTCCTGAGCGTCAGTCGCGCGGGCGGGAGCGAGACGCCAACCCAAACAGCAGCGGCGGCCGTGAGGGCCGCCGCTGCCAGGAGGAGACGCTTCACGATTTTCTATCGGCTAGAGCTGCGCTTCCGAGCGGAGCGCGGCCGCTTTGTCGGTCCGCTCCCACGTGAACTCGGGTTCGACGCGACCGAAATGACCGAATGCCGCCGTCTTCTTATAGATGGGCCGCCGCAGATTGAGCTCGTCGATGATCGCACGCGGCGTAAGCTTGAAGTGCGACCGCACGAGCTGGGTAATGGTCTCTTCAGGAATGCGGCCGGTCTCCCCGGTGTGGACCATCACCGACACCGGGTCGGCCACGCCAATAGCGTAGGCCAGTTGCACGAGCGCACGGTCCGCGATGCCTGCGGCAACAAGGTTCTTCGCGATATAGCGAGCCATGTAACACGCCGATCGGTCCACTTTTGTGGGATCCTTGCCTGAAAACGCGCCGCCGCCATGCGGCGCCGTGCCGCCGTAGGTGTCGACGATGATCTTGCGGCCGGTGACGCCAGCGTCGCCCTGCGGTCCGCCGACCACGAAGCGTCCGGTAGGGTTGACGTAGATCTTGGTGTTCCTGTCGATCATCTTCGCGGGGATGACACGCTTAATAATCTTTTCCGAAATGTCCTCGCGCATCCGGTCGTTCGTGACGGCCGGGCTGTGCTGGCTCGACACGACAACGGCGCCAACGCGGATCGGCCGCGTACCCTCATATTCGACGGTGACCTGCGACTTGCCGTCGGGGCGCAGGTACTCGAGCATGCCGTCGCGCCGCGCGCACGACAGCCCTCGGGTGAGCTTGTGCGCGAGGATGATCGGCATCGGCATCAGCTCTTCGGTTTCCGTGCACGCGTACCCGAACATCAACCCCTGGTCACCGGCGCCGCCGATGTCGACGCCCATGGCGATGTCGCCAGACTGCCGATGGATGGCCGACAGCACCGAGCAGGTGTCTGCGTCGTAGCCGTATTTCGCCCGCGTGTACCCAACGTCTCTGATGGTCCCGCGTACGACATCCTGAAAGTCGATCCGGGCGGAGGTCGTGATCTCGCCGGCGATGACGGCGAGACCGGTCGTGACGAGGGTTTCACACGCCACGCGTGCGACGGGATCTTCGGCGAGGATGGCGTCAAGAATCGAATCCGAGATCTGGTCGGCAATCTTGTCGGGATGTCCTTCGGTGACCGATTCCGAAGTGAACAGATGCCGTCCGTTACGGCTCATGCCGGCGCTCCTTCTTACGTGTTCTGGACAAGCGGGCAGTGTAACAGAAATCACGTGCGAGGGTGAAAGCGATCGTAGATGGTTCGCAGCCGCGCCTCGAACACGTGCGTGTAGATCTGGGTGGTCGAAAGATCCGCGTGCCCAAGCATCATCTGAATCGCGCGAAGATCAGCCCCGCGCTCGAGTAAGTGCGTCGCGAAGGAATGACGCACCACGTGCGGGCTCAACGAACCCGGCAGTCCGGCGTGGCGTCCGTAGGCCTTGAGGATCTTCCAGAAGCCGACACGGCTGAGCGGCCCGCCTCGCGCGTTCACGAAGAGCCGCGGCAATGAACGGGCGCCCGGACGCTGCTGCCGCCCGACGAGCGCTGTGCGGCCGTTACACTGGTAGCGGTGTATCCACTCGGTGGCCTGCTCGCCGATCGGAATCAGCCGTTCCTTGTCGCCTTTTCCGATGCACGTCAGATAGTGGGCGTCGAGGTGAAGATCGCTGAAACGAATGGCGACGAGCTCGGAGACGCGCATGCCGGTGGCATACAGCACTTCGAGCATGGCACGATCGCGCAGGCCGAGCGGCGTGGACACGTCGGGCTGCGCGATCAAGGCACCGACCTGCTCCGGCGAGAGAAATTTCGGAAGCGCCGGCCAGGCGCGCGGAGGAGTCAGATCGTCAGCTGGGCTTTGCTTCAGTCGCCCTTCGAGAAGGAGGTACCGATATAAACCGCGCACGGCCGCCACCGCGCGCGTAATCGATCGCGGCGACAGGCCTTTCGCTCTCTGCCGCCGAACGAAGGCCTCGAGGGCCCGCCGATCGAGCGCTTCGATCTTGGTCTGGGCCGCGGCTGCGAATCTCGCGAGCGCTCGAAGATCGCGAGCGTAGCTCTCGAGAGTGTGTTGGGCGAGTCGTCGCTCGACGCGAAGGTGGTTCAGGTAGCTGTCAATGACGCGTGACAGTGTCCGGGTCACAGCCATACAGTTGACAATCTACCGTCGATAGTCAAAATGGCGAACCGTCGGCTGTAGGCGGTGAGCGCTGAGCGATCCACCGACGACTGACGACTGTGCTAGTATGCAAAGTTTGTTCGAGGTCCCTTGAGCATGCCGGTCCATTCCAAATACGAGTCTTTTCCAACTGAAGCTATCAACCCCGCAACGCTCGCCATCGACAAGCTGTCCGCCGACGACATCGTCGAAGGGATGCTCAATGAAGATCGTAAGGTACTGGCGGCGGTTCACCACGAAAAGGAGCGAATCGCCGTCGGCGTGGATATTATCACCCAGGCGCTGCGGCGCGGTGGGCGCGTCATTTTCGTCGGGGCGGGGACGAGCGGGCGGCTCGGGGTCCTCGAGTCGGCGGAGATGCCCCCCACCTTCGGCACCCCCCCCCCCCCGACGTCGTACTCGCGATCATGGCCGGCGGCAAGAATGCCGTCGTGCGATCGTGGGAAGGGGTCGAAGACAACTACGAGGAGGGCGCGCGGTCGGTCAATCCCCTCCGCCCGACGAAGAAGGACGTCATGATTGGCGTGTCGGCGAGCGGCATGACTCAGTTCGTCCGCGGGGCGCGCGGGGTCGAAAATCATCTTTGTCACCTGCGATCCGCTGACGGAACTGCAAGTGTTTGTGGACCTGACGATCGCGCCAGCCGTCGGGCCAGAAGTCATCGCCGGGTCGACGCGGCTCAAGGCGGGGACGGCAACCAAGATCGTCCTCAACATGCTGACGACGGCCTCGATGATCCGCATCGGGAAGACGTATGGGAACCTGATGGTGGACGTTCAGACGGGGTCGGAGAAACTGCGCGACCGCGCGCGCCGCATCCTCACCATGGTCACGGGCCTCCAGTACGATGAGGCCGACAAGCTGCTCCGGCGCGCGCATTGGAACGACAAGGCGGCAATCGTGATGCAAAAAACAAGGCTGACCTATGTCAAGGCGGCGGCCAAACTGCGGAAGGCGCACAATTTCGTGCGCGACGCGATCGGCGAAGACGTCGAGCCGCGTCTCAAGGAGCTGCTGGAGGTCGGATAATCGCCAGGCCTGCTGCCTAGTGTCGCTGGATCTTTACGCATATCTGGGCAGGTCCGCGCCGTGGCGAGCGTGGGCAAGCGCGAGGGAGACCGCATCGACCGCCGGCTCTTCGATGAGGACCTTGACGTTGGCGCGCGGCGCGACTTCGATCAGGCCACGCCCGAGCTCCTCGACCAGCCACGGCACGACACGAAAGACTCCCCCCGCCAATAGGAACGAAAACCCGTCGCCGCGCATCTCCAAACGGGACGCCACTGACGCGGCCGCCAGGACCAGTTCTTCCGCCGCGCGATCGAGAATCTGCATGGCCACCCCGTCGCCGTGATTCCCCGCCCGTTGAACGATCGGTCCGACCATGACGATACTGAGGCGTGGCACGTCGCGTTTGTACACGATGCAAAACGAGTCCTGCGGCGTCGGGTACGCCGAAGTGGGCCACCACGACTCCTTGGTGAGCTCAGTACGTGGACTGCGTCTATCGACCTCGCGCACGATAGCGGCCAGGGCCCGCTGTCCGATCCAGTATCCGCCTGCCCTCGTCGCCAATCACGTGATCCCAACAGCCGGCGCGCGCGGCCACGCCGTGCGAGTTGCGGCCGTACGCGATGGATCCCGTTCCGGCGACGACGACAATCCCAGGCGCGTCGTCGACGCCGGCCACGTACCCGATGAGCGCGTCGTTGACCACGAGGACCCGAGAGCCAGGGCTGATGCGCCGCATGATCGCGCCAACAACCCTCGCGTCGTCGTCGCGATCGACGCCCGCGATCCCGAAGCAGACGACCGCCGGACGACCGCGGTCCCCCAGCGCCTCCTCCATCACGCGATGGAGCATTTTTTCGACCTCGAGTTCGGCCGAGGACTGAAGGATCACGCCAGGCCCGAGACTGGTGGCCAGCACAGCTTCCCGTTCATCGGCGAGGAGCCACACCGTCCTCGTCCCGCCCGGCATCGATTCCGAGAACGTGCATGGGCGGCAAGTCCTATGCTATTCTTAAGCCGTTATCCTTCATCGCCCTGCCGTGGAAGCTGCCAGTGGGCTTCTCTTGCGCGCAATCGAGGACCGCATCTTCCCGGGTGCCGTGGCCGAAGTCGGCGAGAGCCACGGCGTGCTATGGCGCGAGGCGCTGGGCACCCTGACCTTCGACGAGGCGGCCTTGGCATCCGAGGAGAGGACGGTCTTCGACCTGTCGTCCCTGACCAAGCCGATCGCCACGACCAGTGTGGTAATGCAACTGGTTGCCGATGCCGCGCTCGATCTCAGAGAGCCCGTGGCTGCGTTTTTTCAGGAATGGCGCGGCGAGGACCGCGAAAGCGTAACCGTTCAGGATTTGCTCGAACATTCGAGCGGACTGTCGGCACGATTGGTCGACACGCCGCCAAGAGGACGACGCGAGTTCGAGTATGACATCTGCACGATGCGGCTCGAGTACGAGCCGCGCACTAAATCGATCTACAGCGATCTCGGCTTCATCCTGCTCGGACTGCTCGTTGCCGATCGTGCCAAACGGTCACTCCCTGCGCTGTTCGACCGGGTTGTTGCACCGGCGCTCTCGATAGTCCGACTGGAGTCGGACGGCGCGCGCGATCAGGACGCCTCCGAGCGGACGCTGGTATTACGCATCCCGGAGGCCGTGCGGGCCAGAACGGCGCCGACCTGGCCTCTGGATGACGATCTGCGGCGAGGCCGACTACTCATGGGCGAGGTTCATGACAACTACGCCGCCGCGCTCGGAGGCGCGGCGGGCCATGCCGGTCTTTTCGGCACGGCCTCGGGCGTCGGTGGTTTCGCGCGTGCGGTGCTGCGGGGCGCGCGGGGCGACCAGGCGATTCCCGCGCCGCTCGCTCCCCCGCTCGTTGCGCGCGCGACGAGAAAGACCTTCGTTTCTGGCAGCTCGCGTGCGCTCGGCTGGGACACCATGCGCCCGATCTCGTCGTGCGGCACCCGCATGTCGCCGGCGGCGTTTGGCCACGTTGGCTTTACCGGCGCGTCGCTCTGGATCGATCCGCCGCGGGATCGTTATTTTGTGCTGCTGGCGAACCGCGTGTGCCGGGGCGGCACAATGGCCCAGATTCGCGACCTCCGTCGCGCCTTCCACGATGCTCTGGCCGAGCTGTAGATATTAGAAGGTGTCGGCCTGACCTTCCGGCCGGCCTCCCGAGCTGAAGTTTGACCCTTCGCTTGAAAGCTGCAGCGGTAGGGCCCGGTCCTATCCTCCCGGCGGACGCTGGGGTGAAGGGGGCGGACCGTCTCGGCTGGGCACAAACGGGCCGCCAGCCGGCTGAGAGCCGCGGCCGCTGCGTCCACCCACGCCGCCGATCCCCGGAGCGGGGACTTGGCCTGGCGCACTGCCCTGACCGCTCTCGCCCGGCGCTCCGCCAACACCGGGCGCCTGAGTCTGTGCTACGTAGACGAACTGCCACTCGTTGTAAAAATTGCGGCCGTTGTAGATTCGGATGGATCTGTCTGCGCTCTTGCTTACCACGCCGATAACGTCCCCGGGCGCGCCGACTCCGGGCGGGGAGCCGCCGACGGACCAGCGTGCTGGAGCCGGCGGTTGAGAGTCGGTCTGGCCGCGGCCCCCGGTGGAGGCGGCCCCGAGCAAGATGCCGGGGGTAGCCGAGGCAGCGCTGGCCGCAGGGATCGGGATGAAGTCCTCGCCGGTGATCGGATCCTTGTATTTCCTGCGAAGGAAGCGCTGCTCGACGAGGATGTCGAGGTTCGGCGGGTTCATGCCCGGACCCGCTCGTCGCTGGAACAGCCCGATGGCCCGTGCGTACTGCTCGCCGCGGAAGATCAACTCGGCTTCCTTTTCCCGCTGTGACATCTGCCTCCAGACTGGCATTGCGACCGTCGAGAGGATGGCCGTTACGCTCAAGGCGACGAGCAGGGCCGCCATCGCATACCCGTTCTCTTGGACCGGTAACATCATGATATTAAGATGGTTAGCGGTCCCATGATAGCATGCCACCTTGCCCATTCGGCCGGCTTCGCCTTGCGCATGCCGGTTGGGTTCCTCGCGGCCGTTATCTTGTCGCTCCTGGTGGCGGCCTGCGAAAAGGTGCCGCTGCTTGCGCCGTCCGGTTCGACAATCACGCTTACGGCCTCCACCAACGCGCTTGCCTCCAACGGATCCACCGACATCATCGCGCAAGTCCTCGAGGCTTCAGGTACGCTGCCGCACAGCGGCACGCACGTCAGGTTTACGACGACGCTCGGCACGATTGAGCCGACCGAGCCGGTCACCAACGTCAGCGGCCGCGTGGTCGTGAAGTTTCTTGCCGGCGGGGTGCACGGGACGGAGACGATTACGGCCTCGTCTGGCGGCGCTAGTACCGGCACTGACGGTGCGGTAACGATTGCTGTCGGCAGCGCCGCGGTTGGCCGGATCACGCTGACCGCGAATCCGACTACGATTTCCGCCAACGGTAGGCTCTCCGCAGTCACCGCGAATGTCGTGGACATCAACGGGAACTCACTCCCCCTGGTTCCCGTGAGCTTCGCGACTTCGGCGGGTGTATTGTCGAGCGCTGTGGTGAACACGGACGCGATCGGCGTCGCGCAAACCATCTTCTCGACGTCCGTCCAGGCGACGGTCACTGGCACGGTGGGAGTGTCGGCCGGCACTGGTACGGATGGCGGCATAGGCGGAGATGCGGGTACCGACGGTTCGACGTCGGGTCAGGCGTCGGCCACCGTCACGGTCAACGTCGATCCGCTGCCGACGGTTTCGATTTCTGCGCCTGGCGGCACGCTGACCGCCGGATCGCCGATCCTGTTCACCATGGTCATCGCTCCGGGGACGAACAGCACAGCCTAGATCAAGGAGGTTGTTGTCAGCTTCGGGGATGGCGGTTCGGTAAACCTGGGTGCCGTAAGCGGGTCGAGCCTCACGGTTCAGTACAAGTACTAACGATGAGGGAACCTTCACTATGAGCGTGAAGGTGACCGACACGCTGGGCGGCGTCACGAGCGCCGCCACGGTTGTCGTCGCACAGCCTCAGCCACCTGTGGGTGTCACGTTCAGCTTTACAAGAATCAGCCCCGGTGGACCCCCCCCCCCCCCCCCCAACGACGGTGACCCTTACCGCAACCGTAACTCCAAGCACCGCGACTGTGGCAAGCTTCCTCTTGGACTTCGGCAACATGTCCTCCCAGACGACGAGCAATCAAGTTGTTCACACCTACAGCGTAGCCGACGTGTACACGGTGAAGGTGACCGTCACAACGACGGCCGGACACACCGCAGTCGGACAGAACGCAGTCGGCGTACCGTAGGAGGGCGACCCTCTCGGGACCGCCGAGGGAGCGCCTCGGACAGCGGCGCAACTCGACCGCTGCTTTACCACTCCGAGTACCTGGTGCCGTCGAGCGCGGTCGCCTCCGAACCGCTCTTAACGTCGTACACGCCAGGCGCCACAATGCGGTCGCTCGCGTCGAAGTCGGCCGGAATCTGCTGCCAGGTACCGGCCGACTTCGTCAAGGGATCTTTTGGAAGATTTCGCAGGTAGCCGTCGCTCACGAGCGCGCTGAGCGTCGGCGGAAATTCGTTCTTGTCCGCATAGTACTGGTCGATCGCGTCGCGCATCTTGAATAGGTCGTCCTTCAGCACCGCCTCCCTCGAGTAGGTGACCGACCGCCGGTATTGAACGATCGCCAGGCTGGCCAGCACGACGATCAGCGACACCACCACCATCAGCTCGATTATGGTGAATCCCGACTGGAGAATCGGGTGCCTCGATGAACGGCGCCGATTACATAATGTCGCAATTACCAAGTCTGGTCACCAGTCCCGATATTTCGAGCCGTCCAGCGCGGTTCCGTCGAACGTGGTGTAGACGTCGAAGACGTTCTGCCCGCCCCAGCCCGACGCGTCGGGGTCATCCTGATAGGAGCGAAGTCCCCACTCCACCGACCGCGTCATCGGATCGGTAGGAATCCGACGGAGATACTTCAGCCTGCGGCCAGTCACGTCATTGGCCGCCGGAACGCCCTCGACCAGCGTCTCGAGGTCGGGCGGATACCCTTCTGTGCCAGCCTTGATCTCGAGCGGAGAAATCTGGCCGAGATCGGCCGCGTCCTTGAACTTGTCGATCGCCGTCCGCATCTCGCGCAGCGCGCGACGCAGTTCCGCTTCGCGCGTCCTGGTCGCTGTCACCCGGGTCAGCGGCAGCACAGCCGACGCCATGATGATGATGATCGCCGACACGACAAGCAGCTCGACAAAGGTATACCCGCGGTCGCCGCCAAGCCCGAGTGTGAGGTCCCGCACTGTTGACTTCAGACTTCTAACTTCTGCCTCTCTGTTACTGAATCGTGATGGTCACAGGCTGGAACCGCAAGCCCATCGGTGTTCCACCTGGACCCGTCGCCCCGCCGCTCAGTGTCAGCGTCGTGCCCCCCCGAGCCACAGCGTCGAACAACACCGCGCTCAGCCGGCCCGTCCCGGTTGCGCCGGTCGTGCGGGCGATCGTCATGTCGATGCGGCCAGCACTCACCTGCTGCGTGAACGTCGCGCTGGCGCCGCCGAACCACGCATGAAGCTTCCTTGCTGCAGGCCCGCACAGACAGCAATGCGGGATCGAAGGTGAGTGTGAGCGAGATCGTGGAGTGGCGCGACGCGTCGGTCACCGAGATCGGGACGGTGTACGGTCCGCCGCCCACACGGAAGGCCGTCCCGGGAGGCGAGAGGATGACTTGTGCCGATCCGAAGCCGGCCACCGTAACGGACGGCGCGGCCGGCGTCGTCGCTTCTGGCTGCGGTCGCTCTACCCCAAGGGCCTCGATGTTCACGTCGGGGGCCTTAACCGCCGCACGATCGATGTACGCACGCGTCGCGACGCGTCTCACATTAGCCGCCGCACGCGGCTCATCAGTCGGGCGCGGCCAGACGCCGTACATCACGGCCGTTAGCACAATCACAACCGCTGCGAGCAGGAGCTGCCTGCCTCGCTCAGGCACCACTGCCCCTCGCGCGGAAGTAGGTCGATAAGTTGAGGGTCAGCGTCAGAGGCTCGGTCACGCTGGCTTTCGCGAGCGTCACATCGTCGATGATCACGAATTCTGGCGCGTGCTCGAGTTCGTAGATGAAGCTCCGGAGCGATTCGTAATCGCCGTGCAGCACGACGCGGATGGTGAGCCGCCCCAGCTTGGAATCTGGCGCGATGTCTTCGACGTGATGGCTGCGGCGCACGTACTGGACGTCCGTCTGCTCCGCGAGGATCGGCAGGCTCGCGTACGTCATTCGACGCGCGGACGTGAGATCGGCCGGTAGCACCTTCTTGTAGAATGCGTTCAGTTCTTTGTCGGCGCTCGCTTTACCGCTGACGAGCGCCCGCGCGACGTCGAGATCGCGCTCGGCGGCCTGCCGCGCCGTGACGCCGGCGGCCGCACGATCGGCCGCCCCAGCCGATCGTACGCCAAGCGGGTACACAACGAGCCCATACAAGACGATATTCGCGACGATCGCGATGCCCAGCGGGAGCAGAATCGGCCTTTTTTCCTCGACGATGCGTCGGGCGAGTGGCGTCATCGCCCGCTGGCGCCCCGATCCTGTCCTACGCCCGTTGACGGTTCGACGTTGCTCACCGTTGACTGTGAGCTTGCCGAAGCGGTCGAGGGATCCTGTCTTGAGCCCGTTAAAGGATGCGCCACGTAGACCGTTTCGAGCGACGCTTCGATCTGGCCCTGATCGTTGACGCGCTCCTCTCGCGACAGCAGCTCGGCAAAGGCGCCAACGCCATCCAGGTTCTCCATGAACCGATCCACGCTGCTGACGCTGCGCGCCAGGACGGTGACGGTCAATACGATGCGCCGGTTCTGGTCTATACGGGGTTGTATTGACGTAATCCGCACGTCGGCCGGTAGCGTCGCCTCGAACCGATTGAATAACTCGGTCCACGAGAACGTGCGCCGATCGATCAGATCGTTGGCTTGACGCGCCTCGACAGACGCTGTCTCGATCTGTCTGATGTCCACGGTTGCTCGCAGGCGCGCGGCATCGGCGCCGAGGTCGGCGGTACGCGTCTCGTCGTTGGTGGCCTGCCTGGCGAGTTCGATGTCGCTCTTCGAGTAATAGATCATCCGCGACACGTTGAAGGTCGTCGCGAGGGCGGCGAGCGCCGCGACGGCCGTGAGCCAGAAGCGCACGGCGCGCTCGTTGTAATAAGGCCGCGTGGCGAGGTTACTCTCGATCATCTTTTACGTCTTACGCTTCGTTGCCGCGAAGGAGAAGGCCAGCGAGCGGAGCCAGCGTGGCCAGCAGCGAGGGAGACGCCGTGATGCGGTCTGTAAGCGACGCGGCGGCGCGGACGTCGACGGTGTCGACGCTCATGCCGAGCCGCTCCTCGATGCCGCGACGCACCTCGTCCGCCCCCCCCGGATGCTGCGCCACAGGAGTCGAGGCACCACACAGCAGGGCGCGGGTGAATCCGGCGCCCTGCAGCCGATCTTCGTAGTACATCGCGGTCTGGTGTACGAGATCGGTCAGCGTGCCGTCGACCTCCGCGCTTCGGCTCCGGAAAACAACGAGCTGGGACCCACGCAAGATCGCGATTGACGCCCAGTCGAATGCCACGTTCACCAAGAGCCAATCGGAGGAGGGCGCCTGCGAGCCCGCAAGAACCGTATTGATGACGCTGAACGTGGAAATGTCGACAAGCCCCGCATAAGCACCCGCAGCATCGCAGAGCTGCTCGTACTCCTGCACGATCTCCCGGCGGGCGACGCTCACGATGAACTGGTGGCCGAGGCTGCTTGTCTCGGCGTTGACGTAGCTGATCTGTGCCTCGTCGATCGGGAAGGGCACTGCTTTTCGGGTCTGCCAGCGAATCAACTGTTCGAGATCCTGCGCGCGCGGGGGTACCTGCTCGAAGCGCAGGAGCGAAACCTTGACGACCGGATCCGGGAGGATGAGCCCGATGCGCCGAGGCCGACCGACGCGCTCCAGAACGTGTTCGAGCGCGGAAACGAGCGCGGGCTTGTCGCGTGCGTTTGGTGAAGTGAACGAGGGCACCAGCGCGCCTTCAGGAAGCCGCTCGACGGCGTGCGCCGCTATGGCCGGCTGGCCGCCGCGCATTTCTAGGGTCGCAGCCGACACGCCTGGCGCGGCGAGCTCCACCGCCGCGCCAGGCGGCGGCACTTCCCGAAGCGAGAAAGAGAACGGGCTCATTCGACGAAGCTGACTTTATTGATCTCGCGCAGCGTCGTGACCCCCTCCATCACGCGCTCGACCGCCGACCCTCGCAGGAACCGCATTCCTTCTTCGCGCGCGGCCTTCTTGATCTCGGAGGTCGCGCGCTTCTCGAGAATCATTTCGCGAATCCGGTCTGTGAGGTCGAGGAGCTCACAGATGGCCGTGCGGCCCTTGTATCCTGTGCCGCCGCACTCGATGCAGCCGATGCCCTCACAGAACGTGTGAGTGTGCTCGAGCGCTGGATCGAGTCCCGATTCCTCGAGCAGCGCGCGCGATACCTTGATCGGCCGCTTACAGTGAGTGCAGATCATGCGTACGAGTCGCTGCGCCAGCACGCAGTTGAGCGCCGAGACGAACTGATACGCTTCGACGCCCATATTGAGAAATCGACCGAGGACGTCGAGAACGTTGTTGGCGTGGACCGTCGTGAACACCAGATGGCCGGTGAGCGCCGAGTTGATAGCGATCTGCGCGGTTTCTGTGTCGCGGATCTCGCCCACCATGATCTTGTCGGGATCGTGGCGAAGAATCGACCGCAGCCCTCGCGCGAAAGTGAGCCCCTTCTTCTCGTTGATGGGAATCTGCGTGATACCCGCGATCTGGTACTCGACCGGGTCCTCGATGGTGACGATCTTGTCCTCGACGGACTTGATCTCCGACAGGGCGGCGTAGAGCGTCGTGGTCTTGCCGCTACCGGTTGGACCCGTGACGAGGACCATTCCGTACGGCTCCGCGATGTACTTGCGGAATCGCTTGAGCTCCGAGGCCGGGAAGCCGAGAATGTCGAGGCGCAACTCGGTGAACTGTTCGCTGATCGATTCCTTGTCGAGGATGCGGATCACCGCGTCCTCGCCGTGGACGCTCGGCATGATCGAAATGCGGAAGTCGATCGTCTTTCCAGGCATGCGCAGCCTGAAACGGCCGTCCTGCGGCACGCGCTTCTCGGCGATGTCGAGCTCCGCCATGACCTTGATGCGCGAGATAATCGAACTGTGGAACTGCTTGGCAATGGGCCGCATGGCCGGTTGCAGGACCCCGTCGATCCGGTACTTAACGTGCACCGCATCGTCTCGCGTCTCAATGTGGATGTCGCTCGCGCGCCGCTGGATCGCCGTGTAGATCGTCGAATCGACGAGACGGATGACGGGGTTGATATCGCTCGTCAGGCGCTCGACGGTGAGACGGTCTTCGGCGTTTTCGTCTTCCTTCAGTAACTGGAGCTGAAAGCTCTCGGTCGCCTCCTCGAGGACGCGCTGTGAGCTCTCGCTCTTCTTTAGGATGGATTCGATGGCCGAGCGCGGGCCGACCGCCACCTTGGTGGGTGTCGACAGAAGCACCGCGAGTTCGTCGATCATCGGTAGATCGGTCGGATCGGACACGACAATCTTCAGGGTCCTTCCTCCTGGGCCTTCGCGGCGGTACGGGACAAATCCGTAGCGCAGCATGACGTCGGCCGGAATTGAGCGGAACAGTTCCTGATCGATTCGGAACGTGTCCATGTCCATGAACTCGAGCCGGTAGCGTTCGGCGAGCCGGCGCGCCTGGTCCATTTCGACGCGGCGCTCTGCATCGCTGGCGGGGCCAAGGTCCGCCGGCGCGGGATGAAGCGACGCGGCGAGGTCACGGTCAGGCATTTGGATTCTTCCTCTTGGCGCCGGACTCCAGTCCCAGCGCCTTCATCCAGCCAAAACCGAGCTGAGCTGGAAGAGCGGCATGTAGAGCGCCAGCACCAGGCCGGCGATCACAAGGCCCATGATCACGAGCAGCACCGGCTCGACCAGCATCACGAAGCGCTCCGTGCTGATCGAGATGTCTTCGTCGTAGAAGTCGGCGACCGTATTCAGCGTGTCCTGGAGCGCGCCGGTCGATTCGCCAACCGCCGCCATCTTCACGGCAATATCTGGAAAGACGCGGCGCGTTTCGAGCGCCGCCGCAAACGACTGCCCTTCGCGCACGCGCGCGGTCACCACATCGATCTGCCGCGCCATAAATTGATTGCCGACCGACTTGGCGGCGATCTCCAGTGCGTCGACGAGCGGCAGGCCGCCGCCGAGAAGCGTGGCCAGCGTGCGCGCCATCTGCGAAGTCGCGAATCTGCCTGCGACATCGCCGATGATGGGCAGCCGCAGGATCAGGTGATCGAACCGTGCCCGCTGCCCTGGCTGTCGGATCCAGAAGACGAACGCCGCGACGGCGGCGCCGATCGTGAATAGCAAGAGCAGGAACTGTTCTCGCATGGCGCTCGAAATCCAGACGATGATCCGCGTGATGAGCGGCAGCTCGGCGCCGAAACTCACATAGAAATCGGTGAAAGCCGGTACGACCCTCAGCACGATGATCCCGACCAAGATGAGCGCCAGCGAGATCAGGATGGCCGGATAGATGAGCGCCGACAGCGTCTTGCGTTTGACCGTCTCGATGATCCTTGTGTACTCGACGAAGCGGCGAAGCACGACGTCCAGGCTGCTGCTGCGCTCGCCAGCCAGCAGCGAGGCCGTGTAAACGTTTGGGAAGAACGCGCTGTGCGTCGCAAATGCTTCCGACAGCGCCGAGCCCGACCGGACCCTCTCGTGCACGTCGTTGAGGACGCCGCGGAAGGTTGACGACGCCACTCGACGCTTCAGCAGGTCGAGCGATTGCACCAGCGGCATTCCCGCCTTGAGCAGCGTCGCCAGCTGCTGATTGAAGACGAGAAACTCGCGCGCGGGCACGCTGTCTCGCTGTGGCAGGCGCCACGACAGCCTCCCCACCGAGCCCTTGCGCTGCAAGGACAGGATGTAAAGTCCCTTCTCCTCGAGTTCGTGGCGCAGCCGGGCTTCGCTTCCCGCCGCGTACACCCCTTCCACGATCTCGCCGCTTGGCGACGCGATCCGACACCGGAACTCCACTCCTCAGGTGCCTCCGATCCGCCCGCAACGGCTTGTCGGCGTGGGCGTTAGTAGCCTTTCAATTATAGCAACTCTTCGCAGTCGTCACTCGAGGGTTAGACCGTGTACAGGCGGGGAGAGACGGGGTCGCTTGGGGCCCAGGGTACCCCCCTTCAGCGAGGCCGGTACAGCTCGATCATCCGGGTCGCCACCACTTGGCGTCCCGTCCCGGCAAGGAACTGCCGGATGTCGACACTCTGAAACGATCACTTCACCACACAGCGAGGCTGGTGCCCTCCTGCCAACCGGAACGGACGTGCAGCTCGTCGGACTCAGCAGGTACGAGCAGCCAGCCTTTTCGGTCGGCGATCGAGATAACGCCGGGCCGCTCTCAGGCAGAGGAACGACAGGAAAATCAGCAGCGCTTCGTTCATGGACGCACGTTCCATAAACATCGAGCGCGGGAACGTGAAACGCATAAAGAAGCGAGGCGACGAATCCGCAAGGGTCGCCGTAACGCCGCCTCACGAACGCCCAGACAAGAAGGTCAGAACCGACCAAGGTCAACGCGCTGAAGCGTTTCTGATGGAAACTTCGGGAGATGAACGCCGTGTCCGCTTGCCGTCAGGCGTGATGAGCGAGCAGAAGGGCCTTGTAGATCGTTGCTCGGGCGCAGAACCCGAAAAAGACGATGACCGCAAGAAGCATCCGCGCGGGTCAGCGACGCTACCTCGGATCGACGAACGCGTGAAACACTCGCACACCGAGCTCGCGCTTGTCCGGGTTGTTCGCCGCGGGAACCTGCGCCGGGATCCAGGTCTTGTCCACACGGATCTGCAGTTCGGCGATCTCCGCCTCACCTATCGCGGCCACCGGGAGCTGGACCCGCCGCAGCACACGCTGATTTGGATCGAGGGTGAACTCCTTAATGGCCTGACCGCCAAGCACCACTTGTATCTGCTGAGCGCCGTGGTAATTGCCGCCCGGCGAGTCGAGCTCGAGGTAGAATACGGCGCTCTTTTTGGGATTCTTGAACGCCAGCGTCGCTTCCTTCTTGGTCCACTGCCATTTAAGTGTCGCGTTGTCGCCAGCGACCTCGGCCTGGTGCCAGCCGTCTCTGAATATCGTCAGCAGGTTGTCTGTCTGCGGCAGCAGCCGCACCTTGGCCACGCGATACGCATTCTGGCCGACGTGCTCGCCGCTGAGCGGCAGCCGCTGCCGACTCGTTCTCGCGTAAAGTCCGATCTGAATCGTCGCCTCACCGACGTACGGGAATACCGGCACAAAGACGGTGCGCGTGTACTCCATCGTTTGTCCCGGCTTCCACTGAGTCGTTGGTACGGCCGGATCGTGGTCGTCGTCCCACATCTGCTCCTGATCGATGTCCATGACGTGAACAAACACGCGATAGTCCTCGGTGAACCGCGCATCGTTTGCGACCACGAATGTGTAGGTGATCTCCAGGGGGCTGCCGGCCGGTGCCGAATCGTGGTTCAACCTCGCGCCAGGGGTCGCAACAGGCGGCGCCTCCGGTTCGCTCTCAACGCACCCAGTCAGCAACAGAGCTGCGAAGATGGACACAGTCAGGCAGAGAACAAATCGGCAAGCTGATTGTCGAATCATAGGGGTACGTGAAGTCGACGAACGTCTCCGAATCACTTCAAGAAAGAAGCAGTGGCCGATAGCACCGGATTTTCTGTTGAGGCGCAATTTGACGGGTGGAAACATCCGAGCGGTGTGCTAGAGTTTGCTCCTGGTCGAAGCTCGGTTGGCCAGAGCCACGAGCGAAGACCGGAGGATTTGGAATGCCGCAGGAAGCGCTCGGGCTGGTCGAAACGAAAGGGCTAATTGGCTCGGTGGAAGCCGCCGACGCGATGGTGAAGGGCGCCAACGTCACGCTCATCGGCAAAGAGTACATCGGCGCGGGCTATGTCACCGTGATGGTCCGCGGGGATGTCGGTGCTGTGAAGGCCGCGACCGACGCCGGAGCCGCCGCGGCCCGCCGCGTCGGCGAGCTCGTGTCGGTTCACGTGATCCCGCGGCCCCACACCGAGGTTGAGCGGATTCTGCCTAAATAGGTAGTTAGAATGCTGGCCGACCTCGACCTCGCCTCGGTGGCCGAAGCGCGGGCACTCGCGCGCCGAGCCAAACAAGCGTGGCTCGAGCTGGCCGAATTGAGCCAGGAGCGGATCGACGCGATTGTCGATGAGATGGCGGCTGCCGCCACCGCACACGCGGAAGCGTTCGCGGAACTCGCGGTCGAGGAAACGGGCTACGGCGTCGTCGCGGATAAGATCCAGAAGAACCTCTTCAGCTCGCAGAAGGTTCACAAGTTCATCCGGCCGATGAAGACGGTCGGCGTCGTCGCTCGCGACGAGGACAGGCGGGTCGTCGAAATCGCCGAGCCGTTTGGTGTCGTTGCCGCAGTCGTGCCGTCGACGAACCCGACGTCGACGGCCATCTACAAGATTCTCATTTCGATCAAGGCGCGATGTTCCATCGTGCTCAGCCCGCACCCAGCTGCGGTGAAGTGCATCACGCGCGTCGCCGACGTGATGGGTGAGGCGGCACGGCGCGCTGGCGCCCCCGCCGACGCCATCGCCTGGATGACGACCGTGACGCTCGAGGGGACCCAGGAGCTGATGAAGCACCGCGACGTGGCGGTAATCCTAGCAACCGGGGGCATGGGACTCGTGCGGGCGGCCTACAGTGCCGGAAAACCCGCGTACGGCGTGGGCCCCGGAAACGCACCGGCATACATCGAGCGAACCGCCGACGTACGAAAGGCAGTACGCGACATCGTCACCGGAAAGACCTTTGACAACGGCGTCCTGTGCTCCGCCGAGAACTCGGTCGTTGTCGACGAGGCGATTGCCGAGGCGGTGACACGCGAGTTCCAGGCGCAGGGTGGCTACTTCATGTCGAAGACCGAGACGGACCAGGTGGCGCGTATGCTGGTCACGCCGCAGCGGCTGCCCAATCCCGCGCTGGTTGGCAAGGCCGCGAAGGTCATCGCCGAGAGATGCGGCATCAGCGTGCCGCCCGAAACGCGCGTTCTTGTGGCGCCTTTGGAGGGGGTTGGTCGCGACTACCCGCTCTCAATCGAGAAGCTCTGCCCCGTCCTCTCCTCTTACGTCGTCAAGGACTGGCGCGAGGGCTGCGAACGTTGCAAGCAGATCCTGACATACGGCGGAATGGGCCACACCATGGCCATTCACTCCCAGAACGAGCCGGTGATCCTCGAGTTTGGTTTGAAGAAGCCGGCCTTCCGCATTGTGGTGAATACCCCCACCACCCACGGTTCGATTGGGTTGACGACCGGGCTCGATCCGGCCATGACGCTCGGCTGTGGTGGCTACGGCGGCAACATCACGTCGGACAACATCTCACCGCGGCATCTCTTGAACATCAAGCGGTTGGCGTACGAGATCGCGCCCGCGGCCTCCCGTTTCGAGCGCGGGACCGCGGCTGCGGGCCGAGTGGCACCGTCTGCCGAGCCTGCCGCCGGCCGGGCTGGTTCGCCGTCGGCGCCCGCCAGGCCCGCGCCGGCGGGAGGCATCAGCGCTGAAGCATTGACGGGGCGCATCGACCGATTCCTCGGGTCTCGTGGGTTTCGGCCGGAAGCTTCCCCGGCGGGGAGCGCCTTGGTCCCTTCGCCGGCCGCCCAGGCTGCGCCGCTCGATTTCGTCTGCGAGGAAGACGTTCGAGTGGCGATTCAGGGCGGCCGAAAAGTGAGGATCTCTGAGCGCGCGATTATCACTCCCGCCGCGCGCGATCTCGGGGAGGCGCATCGCGTCTTCACCGTGGCGCCTTGGAAGGAGTAGTCCCTTATTCCAGCCCTCCGCGCGAATGATGGTTCGTTGCCGGCTCGACGTCCCACGGAGCGCCGAGACCTACTTCAAAGCCGGTCGAACCGATCTCGAGCTCGGTCGCATTGAAGTCGCTAGACAGGAGTTCCAGAAGGCTATCAACGTCCTGCTCAAATCGCCGCATGGTGGACGGATCGAGCGCGGCTGCGCGAGCACTTCGATCGGTTTGCCGAGCGCATCAGAATCTCCTAGGCAGATCCACTCTTACCCGCCTCCGACGAGAGCGGCTTCGATCGAAGCTGTTTGATGCCCTGCTCGATGCGCTCGGCTAACTCGCGCTCGTGCTGGAGCGCACGCTGCGTGTTTCACGCCTCTTGCAGCATGAACTCCAGCTGAGCGGCTTTTTCGGCCACGTGATCGACCACCGCTTTCTGCTCGCCGAGCAGCTCCAAGTTGATCCGGACATCGTCGAGCAGATGCATGATCGCGTTCGTCTTCGCCTGCATCTCATCCACAAGCGTGCGATGGCCGTCGATGGAGGCGATCCGTTCGTCTGTTTCGGCGATGAGCGACAGAAGACGATCGACCTGGGTCTTGAGCGCGGACACTTCGCTCCTATGCTCGGCAACGTGCGCAAGGTCGGCCTTGCTCCGCGCGCCGATCTCGTGAACGGCGTTCACTTCGGCCTTTACCGCGCTCACCAACTCCTCACGGCTGGCAATGAACTGGATGTTTTGTTCGAGTTCGTCGCCCAGCTGCTTGATCTCGGCCAGTCGTGATTCGACGGCCGCGAGCTTCTTTTCGCCGAAGGCAACCTGCGTCCGCCGCTGCTCGAGCAGCTTGAACATCTTCTCGGATCGCGCGAGCTGATCTTCGGATGCCCGAATCTGGCCCACCGAGTCGCGGTGCCGGCTTTGCACCCGATCGAGCTCAGCCAGTAGCTCATCCTTGACGGCTGTTGCGCGGGCGAGCGCCTCCGACAGGCCGTGCATCTACTGGCTCCGTTCTGCGACTTCCGTGGCCACGGCGCGGCTGGCGCCGACGAGCTTGGTCAATCGTTTCTCCTGGTCCGCCACCGCCGCCTCGTCGAACTTGACGCTATCGAGACGCTCGTGGGCGGTGTCGATCCGAGTCCTGAGCGTATTGACCGCTGCGACAAGCGGCACTAGCCGCTGCTCTAGCGCGCGGACGGAGTCCAGCTTGTGCCCGGTGTCAACCGTCTGGGCCGCGAGGCCGTCGCAGGCCGTCTTGAGCGTGTCGAGCTCGGCGCGCCGTGCGACCTGCTCTTCCAGACTCCGGTCGACGTCGGAGCTGAGCGTGTTGAGATTGTCGAGCCGGCCTTCCAGCTTCTCCAGGAACGGCACGCGGGCGGTCATGCGCGAGCTCTGCGCGTCGAGCGCGGCGACCGCTTCGTTGAGGCCCGTGGCCTTCTGCGTGCCCTGTTCCACGAGCTTCATCTGACTGAGGATGACGGCCATCCTGGCTTCGAGCTCCGGCGCGCGCGCCGACAGCCCGTTCATGCGCTCGCCCACCGCCTCGAGCGCAAGCCGATCGGACCCGAGCTTGTCGCGGAGCTGCGTGATCTCGGCATGCGACTTGTAAAACTCTTGGACTTCCTTGCGCAACAGGTCGAGGTCCTGGCGCCTCTGACCGAGCGCGTCCATCTGCCACGACGTCTTCCGGGTTAGCTCGTCGACTTGACCGAAACGGTCGTTCAGCGTCTCGAGGGCGAGCTGCTTCTAGGTGAGTTCGTCCGCCTGCGCGAAGAGCGCTTCGAAGCGCTTCGTCAAGCTGTCCGCCTTCCGGGTGAGCGCAATGAGATTCTTGTCTTTTTCGGTAAGAGTGTCCAGGCGCGACTCAGCGTCGCCGAGGGCGCCCTGCAACGAACGCACGCGCTCGTCGAACGTCTCGATCTCCTTCTTGCGCATGGTCAGTCCGTTCACTTCGGAACGCACGGTGTCGAGCAGGCCCGTGGTCTCCTTCTTGACGCGCGTCGTCTCGCGCTGGACTTCCTGGTTCAGCTTGCTCGTGGCTTCAACGCGCTGCACGGTGTCCTGCTCGAGGTTCTCGATGTGTGCGAGAGTTTCCTCGGCCTTCGCACCTTGCTTCATGCCTTCGTTCAGCTTGCCGATCTGCACGTCCATTGCCCAGACCATCTCGTTCACTCGGTTGGCCTGAACGACGGCATGCTCGACCACCTGCTGCTGGCTTTCGAGCGCCTTGGCCTTACGCGAGACATGCTCGGCGAGCGAGCTGAGCGAAGCGAGTCGCTCATCCGTACTCTGGCTCAACTCGTGGAGCTGGGCGATCGGTCCGAGCTTGTCCTCCACCTCCTTCACCGCGGCCATTGCGGCGGTCGTGTCTTCTCGCGCCTCGCGCGCTGTCTCGCGTATCTTGGTGTAGTCCTGCTGGAGGATCGTCGCTGTCGACCGGATCTGATCGAGATCGCCCTTGACGGTCGTGGCCGACCCCAGCGCCTGTCTGGCCTCTTTGTCCGCCTCGCGAAGCTGCGCGCGGAGATCTTCGAGCGCACTCTCTTCCTTCTTGAGCGTGTCGAAAATCGCCTGCGTGTGAAGTGCCTGCGACGCGAGATGCTGCACCGCCTCGCGGTGCTTCGCCAACTCGCCATGAGGCCCGATGGCTTTCTCGGTGGTTTGTTCTGCCTGCTGCGCGGCGTCCTTGAGCGCCTGAATGCGCTTGTCGACTTCCTCAAGCTCGTGCGCGCGGTCGTCGAGCGCGACCAGACGCTTGGTGATGTCGTCGACGCGCGTCGTCGCGCCGGTCGCCTTGTCGGTGACCTGCCCGAGCTGCTTACTGAGCGGCGTGAGCTTGGCACCATTCGTCGTCAGCGCCGTCAACATGGCGCTGATGGCACCGCGCTCTTCACGCGCCAGCGCGATGAGCCGCTTGAGCTCGTCGGTCTGCTTCTGGACGATCTTTCCCATTGCCGCCGATCATGGATTTGAAGGCTTCGCGCATGAGAAATCTCCCGTGCATCGCTGCGGTAGGTCTCAAAGACCGCCGCGACCCTGTGTGTTCCGAGCGGATCCGCCGATTGGGCGGACGCTACTGTAGCGCAGGACTTTGGTCCTGCCGTCCCGCCCGTGAGAGCGAGTCGCCCTTCGGAAGCGGGCCCGTTCGCCGCTAAAGCATAGTGCAGCTGGTATATCGGCGTCGATGCAGCGCACGTGCAGCTCTTGCCCGCGGCAAGGCGGCGATAAACGGCAGAAATCGCGATCTGACCGACAGAGGTTGCCGTAAGTCATTGAAAACACGGCATGCGCGATTCCAGCTTCCGGCTTTGCATGGCTGAGCCGCATCCTCGCTAGCCTGCGCTCCGCGGCGCTCTTCGGCGTCGAAGCCTGCCCTGTCCATGTCGAGGTCGACGTTTCCTTCGGGATGCCGGTCCTCACGATGGTTGGCCTGCCCGATGCCAGCGTTCGCGAGAGCCGGGATAGCGTGAAGAGCGCGATTCGCAATTCCGGCTTCGAGTTTTCCGCGCATCGCATCACCGTGAACCTTGCGCCGGCCGATCTCCGCAAGGCCGGATCAGCCTTCGATCTGCCGATCGCTCTCGCCATCCTGGCCGCACAGGGCGTGGTCGAGCTCCGGGAGATCGGGGGCCTCGTCGTACTCGGAGAACTCTCGCTCGACGGTAGGATTCAGGCCGCGCGTGGCGTCCTCGCGATTCCGGCGGCGGGACGGCATGGCCGGCGTCCTGCTGCCGCGATCGAACGCGAGTGAAGCGGCCGTCGTCGCCGCCCCCGCCTGCTGGCGGTGTCGACGCTGGCCGAAGTCGCTGATGCCCTGAAGGATCCAGCGAGCGTCGCCTCGACGTCGCCTGCTTCCCCGCCGCAGGTAGCCCGCGATGTCCCGGACCTTGCTGACGTGCGCGGTCAACTGCTGGGGCGCAGAGCGCTGGAGGTCGCGTCCGCCGGCGGGCACAACCTGCTGCTTGTCGGGCCGCTAGGCGCGGGCAAGACCATGCTCGCCCGTCGGGTGCCGGGGATTCTGTCGCCCCTCACGTTCGACGAGGCCCTGGAGGCGACCGCCGTACGCTCGGTCGCGGGCTTGCTGCCGGCCGGCGCGGGTCTGGTCACCGAACGCCCGTTTCGCGCCGCGCATCATACAATCTCCAGCGTGGCGCTCGTCGGCGGCGGGCCCCAGCCTCGGCTTGCGGAAGCAAGCCTCGCCCATCAGGGCGTCCTATTTCTCGACGAGATGCTCGAGTTCAACCGTCATGTGCTCGAGGTGCTCCGCCAGCCGCTCGAGGAGGGCGCGGTCGTCATGGCGCGCGCGGCGCGCCGGTCTTTCCGGCGCGCTTTGTGCTCATCGGCGCGATGAATCCCTGCATGTGCGGTTACCGCAGCGACCCGCTGCACGAATGCCAGTGTACGCCTCTGCAGGTCCAGAAGTATCGCAGCCGGCTCTCGGGGCCGTTCCGGGATCGTCTCGATCTCATCGTCGAGGTGCCGGCGGTTCCGCTGAGCGCGTTGACCGGAGGCGCCAGGGGCGAGACGTCGGCTGTTGTTCGCCAGCGTGTCGCCGACGCGCGACCGCAGCAGACCACCTGCTTTGCGGAGACCACCGTTCGCGTCAATGCAGCTCTGCACGGTCGGGCGCTTCGGCGTCACTGTCAGCTCGATGCCTCCGGCACTCGCTTGGCTGAGGCCGCGATCCATCGTCTCGCGCTGAGCGCGCGCGGTTACGACCGCCTGCTCAAGGTGGCGCGCACGATCGAAGATCTGGCCGGAGCCAAGAACATCGAGCCGCCGCACCGCGGTGAGGCGCTGCAGTATCGAGACTCGGGGGCTTGACGGCTCTTGCTCCTATGCGAGGGCTCACGCTCCTAAAGATTTCCTGCCTTTGCCGCCAGCGCAGCCTGTGGGTGCAGCACCTTGCGATCTGGACAGAGCACCATGGAAGCCGTGCCGATCTTTCAGCCGCGGCAACCGAGATCGATCAGGCGATCGAAGTTCTCAGACAACAGGCCACGCGCGGCTGGCTGAACCCCGACTTCGTGGAGATCAACAAGGGCGGGCGACTGGGCACCTACATCCGCACGGCCTCACTCCGACAACACCAGCGGCAAGCGGCACCTTCCTCCGGGCCGAGTGGCCGCGCGGTATGGACGAATCGTGATCTTGCCTATACTGCTAAGAGCACATGGATGGTCTGGTGCCGGCCTACCCAGCCAAGTCGATCTGGAGTCTTCGACGGACGTGTCAGGACCCGGTCGCCTTTCTCAGGCGCCTCGCGGCAGAGGGCGATGTCGTGCGGTTCTCGCTCGGCGGCCATCCCGCGTTCCTGTTGAACCATCCCGACCATGTTGAGGACGTTCTTGTCCTCCACCACTCGAATTTCCCGAAACCGTGTGCCTTCCAACGCTCGCGGGCGTTGTTCGGCACGGGCCTCCTCACCGTCGAAGGGGAGCTCCATCGGCGGCGGCGGCGTGAGCTCCAGCCAGCGTTCAGCCCACATCGACTGGAGCGCTTCGGCACGACCATAGCCGAGTGCGCCGGCCGCGTGCGCGACCAGTGGCGCGAGGGCCAGATCGTCGACTTGGCGGCCGAGCTGCACGGGCTCACGATGACGATTATCGTGAAGGTCCTGTTCGGAGCCGATATCGCGGAGCAGGCCGCCGACATCCGCCACGCTCTTGCAGCGGCGAGCGCGTCGATCGATCCGCTATTGTCGCTCCTTGCACCCGCTCGCCGGCTGCGTCCCGCGCGCGACTTCCTCCGTGCCGTCGTCGATCGGCTCATCGACCGGCGCTTAGCGTCGGCCGACGACGGCGACGACTTACTCACGCTGTGGCGGCACGCCGAGGGTTCTGGCCAAGCGGGTGTCACTGACCAGCTCCGGGACGATATGTTCACGCTATTCGTCGCAGGACACGACACCATCGCTAATGGACTGACCTGGACATGGCACCTGCTGGCACGCCATTCCGAGGCGGAAAGGAAGCTGCGCGACGAGCTACGGAGCAGACTCGGCGGACAGCCGCCCAGGTTTGAACATCTCAAGGATCTGATCTACACCGGCTGGGTGTTGGCCGAATCGCTGCGCTTGTATCCGCCCTCCTGGGTGATGACCCGCCGCGCCCTCAACGACCATAAAGTCGGAGGCACGGTGATTCCGTCCGGCGCGATCGTCGTGGTCAGCCAGTACCTCCTGCACCGCGACGCGCGCTTCTTCCCCAACGCGCACGCGTTCGATCCGGCGCGATGGGGCTCCGCCGAACGGCTCGCTCGGCCAGGGTTGGCGTATTTCCCGTTCGGAGCCGGTCCTCGCTCATGTATTGGTCAGGCTCTCGCAACGATGGAGGGAACGCTGCTCCTTGCCAGCATCGCGCAACGGTGGCGACTGAAGCCGCTTGCCGCGATTCACTGCGAACCTCGCGCGACTCTCCGACCAAGAGGACCGGTGCCCATGAGACTTGAACGCATCGCGTGAGTTCAAGCTGCGACCGCCTTGCCTCACATTCAGCATCACTTCCAGGTGACTTCCATCGCGAAGAGGTGCGTGAACACCTTCCGTGGCGGATTGTTGCTCTGCTCCCCTTCTGGACTGCGAATGTAGAAGTCCATCTGCTGGGCCGCCGGGTTGACCTCGCCTGCGGGGGATTTCTTGTTGAGTAACGGGTAATTCACCTTCAATGTCTGTCGATCACGGATGCCTTGAGTCACCATGAAGTGCATCTCGTAGTCGCGGTAGAGGGATTGGCCGTTGAGTGTTGCATGCCCGTACCCCCAGCCCGCCACATACACAAACGTCTTGGGCCAATTCGTGTCACCACACCCGGAGTCCCCGTGTTCGAAAATATGGGCTGCAATCCCTCCGTCCTGACACGGGCTGAACTCATGGAACCGATCAAATTCGAGAACTAAATCGCCCTCAGGAATCTTCAGCCTGGCCGCAAAGCGTCCCGTGTTCTTCCGCTCATCCACGTTGAGATCAACGACCCCTTCAACCGGACGGGCGTTCGCGGCGTCATTCCCCATGTGATTCCAGCCGGGTGGATCATTAAGCCGACCGACCATGTGAATCCGCCCTGCCGAGATCACAAAACGGCCGTCGTACAGGTCGTGCTGCTCCGGCGCATACAAGGTGATTTCAGCGCCCGGCTGCCTGCGTGGGGTCACCTGTCTGGCCAATGGTTCCACGCTGGCGGTACTCCAGAGCGAGAGCATCGAAAGAACGCACCCGAGACCAATCAGCTTTCCAACCATGACGTCCTCCTTGGAGATTCGTTGCCTCATTGGCTGTCGAGCGAATAGTCGACCTCCACGCGGTCAATCTCTCCGTCTCGGACACTCACCGGCCGATTCTCTGTTCCTAGCCTCTCGTGCCACGCGCTGAGCGTATAGTCGCCGGGCGGAACGCCCGTAATGCTGAAAGCGCCGGACGCGTCCGTTACCGCGTGGAACGGGTGCCGGTCGACGCGGATGAACGCCTGCATCCAGCCGTGCACGTCGCATTTGACAACGACCATACCCGGCTGATCGAGACGCCTGGTGATCTTCATACCCTGGAACGGCAGCGCGAGGTTGACCTCGAGAGGTCCGTAGAGATGCACTGTGTGCAGCGTCGGATCGCTGTTAAGAAATTCGGCGGTGCTGCCCACGGTCGCCACGGCCGCGTGCGGCACGAAGCGACAGTCGCGGTTATCGAAGATGAGGCTTCTGGGCGCCGTCGGGGGCACGCTTTCAAGGGGCACGTCCTCGAGCGCGATGATGACGTGTGCAATCCCCTTCGTGGTCAACGACACGACAAGGTCTTCCAGCGTGTGCGATCGACCGCAGACCGCCGGGTCGGTTGTGTTCTCGACCCGTGTCGCGTCCGGCACCTTCGGTCCATTCAGCCGGACCACGCCCTCGACTGCCCCGGCGGTCGCCGTTACCGAACGCTCGGCGCCTTCCGCCGGGTCGCGCGCCCGGCACGCCGCAACGACAAGCAGGATCGAGACGGCCGTCAGGAAGCCAACCTTCCCCATCGCCGTGATATTTCGAAGTCGCATCGCCTCATGCGGGAACACTGACAAGGACTCTACTTCACTGACGATGCGCGTCGTGTGCGGCCGCGCTGAAGCGCCGACAGGCCGCGGAACGGTGCTCATTTTCTGCTGATTTCTTCCAGAAGGCTCTTGAGGAATGGTTCCACGTGACCGGTCCGACACATGCCGCGCTCGTAGAATTCGCGCAGGCGTCAGTCGGCCGTGTGGGCATTGAGGCGGATCCGTGGGTCGCCCGAGAACATTTCGGGAGGAGGTAGCTACGCGGCGACCTTGGTCGGCTTGGACGTCTTCTTTGGTACTGCGGCCGCCACGGCCGGCGCGATCTCGCGCGGTTGCTGGAGCTTCAAAAGGTGGCGGGCCGCGTGCTTCTGCTCCCAGGCGATGAGCGCCGCATATAACACCGTGTTGACGGCAAGGCGCGGTTCGCGTCGCAGTACCCAGGCGGCCGCGTTGTAGATGCCCATCATGACGGCCAGGCCGAACGCCGTTGCGTGCACCCCCGCCTTCAGCCCCTCGTGGGAGCCTTGGTGCAGGATGTCGAGTGACGCACGCATACTCGCAAATCGTGCAAGATTAATGCTGAACTGGGTCCGACCCCGGGAGTACGGCCGAATTCTGCGGAAACCTATGCGAAAGTCGGCCGGAAGGTCGAGTGAACTGTCGCAGGCAGGTGACGTGAACGTGCCTAGTCCAAAGTTCTAAGTTCGGACGTCTCCCTACGAAGAACGTTGCTGGCCGTTGCCCGGTCGGATCGTCCACGGGGAAACCTCCGCCTCCTCCAGTGGGCTGCCGACGCCACGGCCGCTTCAGGCCAGTTTAGCGTCCAGCGTAATCGTCGTGTTGAGGAGCCGCGAAATGGGGCATCCGGCCTTCGCGCCTTCAGCCGCCTTCTGAAATGCGGCCGGGCTGGCCTTCGGGCTTTTCACGACCGCCTGCAGATCGCTCGAGGTCACGGTCCAGGCGCCGTTGACGTTGTCGAAGCTCACCGTCGCCGTCGTATCAATGCTTTCCGGCACTAGTCCTTCGTTCGCCATGAAGAGAGACAGCGCCATGGAGAAGCACGCCGCGTGCGCAGCGGCGACGAGCTCCTCCGGGTTGGTTCCCTTCTCGGTTTCGAATCGCTTGCTGAAGTTATAGGGCGTACCCGACAGGCCACCGCTCTCGGTCGACACCGTACCCTTCCCTTCCTTCAATCCGCCCTTCCACACGGCACTCGCACTGCGTTTCATAGACTTCGTCCTTTCAGGTCGAAACTCCGGGATCAGAGTTCCGGGTTCTTTGAGCGCCGAGCCCAGAAGCTGAACCGGCGTGCCTCACGCGCCGACGCTGTCCTTGGCCTGGCGCGCGCAAGGACCCACCGCCGCCGTGTCGGAGGGACGCGGCCTGGCTTGGGCCGGCTTGTGCTCCGGCCTAGACTGGGGCAGCCGCTGCTGAAAGCAGCGGCTGCGCGTGCGCATGGAACTCCTCCTGGGAGATCCTACCGGCGTCCACATCCGCCAGCAGCGAACGCTGGGCCCTGTACTCCCGGTTCTCGACGCCGGCCTTGACGGAATCCACGATGGTGCCGCCCTAGGCGGCGTGCTCCCCCACTGCAGACTCCGTTGATACACCTTCTGCGCCACGAGGCACATCATCTCGCGACTGACCGGTCAGTAACTGCGGGGAAAGCTCAAGCGCGAGCCTCTATTCTACCGAAGTGTCGGGTGGCTCACCAACTCCGGCGGGAGGCGTGCTACATGAACTCCTCGATCAACTTCCGTCGCTGCTCCCTGCTCACCCCCAGTGGCTGTTTGACCAACACACCTGATTGGAGTCCAGGGTCCTGAACATGGAGGCTCAGCGGTGGGTTCGGGTTGCGATAGAAAAGCCCGATCGGAATCTTCTCGCCCCATTCGAGAGCCTTGTCCATCGCTTGGTGGAAGCTCGCTGGATCGTGGCCGCTCTCCTCCAGCTTGTATACGCGCTTCCGGAACCAGTCGTAGGTGTTGTGTTTATTGAAAGTCACGCAGGGGCTGAACACGTTTATGATTGCAAAACCTGGATGCCGGATTCCGTCGACGTACAGCTTCATGAGGTGTTTGGGCTGTCCGCTGTATCCTCTGGCGATATAGCCACAACCGCTGACCAATGCGAGGGCCAGCGGGTTCAACATCCCCTCGAGATTGCCGTGGGGCGTGGTCTTGGTTTTCATGCCCGTCTCGCTCGTGGGCGAAACCTGACCGGTCGTCAGGCCGTAGGTCTCATTGTCCATCACGATGTAGGTGAGGTCGATGTTGCGGCGCATCGCCTGAATGTAATGGTTCAGCCCGATGCCGTACCCGTCGCCGTCTCCGCCGGTCACGATCACGGTCATGGCCTGATTGGCCAGCTTGGAGCCGGTGGCGAAAGGCAGGGCGCGGCCGTGCAAGCTGTGCACGCCGTACGCGCGGATGAATCCCGGCAGGTTCGAAGAGCAACCGATGCCGGACACGACCAGCATGTTGCGCGGTGAAAGATCGATCTCGGCACAAGCTTGGAACAACGCGTTCAAGACCCCGAAGTCGCCGCACCCCGCACACCAGTCGGGCGAGATCTCGGGTTTGAAATCCTTCATTTCAAGTTTCTTTGGAGCGGCTACGAGTGCCATGTGTGATTCCTCAAGTGTGTCGAGTGGAGTGGTTGGCCCCAACGTTACGCGTGTCGGGCCGTCGAACCCACGAGCCGTCCGGCCCAGTTTCCGCTCGTGCCCGTCGGGTGATCCGTCCGCCACCCGGGTTCCGTCGACAGCACGCGAACCAGTTTCTTGCCGGCCAGGATCTCCTTCACTCCGGCCACGATGTGCTTCGGCTCAAAGGGCTCACCGTCGTACTTGCGGATATGACCGTCGGCGACCAGGCCGGTCTCGGCCCGCAAGTGGCGAGCGAACTGGCCGCTGGAGTTGTTCTCGACGATGACAATACTCTTGCTCTTGCCGAGGATGTCGGCAACTTCCTTCACATGGAAGGGGATCAGCATCTTAATCTGGAGGTGGTTGGCGGAGATGCCCGCCCGGTTCAGGTGCTCGACCGCCTCCGAGAGGACGCCCCAGGTGGAGCCCCAGCCGACCAGCGTCACCTCGCCGTCGGCTCGCCCCTCCAGTTTCGGTGCGGGCACGTGATCGAGCACGGTTCTCATCTTGCGGTCGCGTTTGTCCACCATCTTCACGCGTCGTACTGGATCCGTGAACACGTCGCTGAGCAGCACACCGTCTTCGTCGTGTTCGTCGGTGCCCGACACGTAGAGGTGGCCGGGCAGGCCCGGGATGGCTCGCGGCGAGATGCCCGAGGGGGTGTCCTCGTAACGCAAATACGGTTCGCTATCAAACCGCGCGTTTGCCTCCGTAATGAGCTCACCCCGGTCGATTGTGAATTCCACCTCGAGGAGCCCCGCGTCGACAGTCTCGTTGTCCTCGCAGAGGAGCAGGTCGCCCAGAATGATCACCGGACACTGATAGCGCTCAGCAAGGTTGAACGCCAAAGCGGGTGTGAGAAAACAATCGGTCATGCTGATCGGGGCGAGGACGATGCGCGGGAAGTCGCCCTGGCTGGCACCGAAGGCCTGGTTCAGATCCCCTTGTTCGGTTTTGGTCGGCACGCCGGTGGAGGGACCGGCCCGCATCACGTTCACAACCACGACAGGCGTTTCGATCATACCGGCCATGCCGATCGCCTCTGTCATCAGAGCGAGGCCACCGCCGGAGGTCGCGCACATGCTCCGCACACCCATATGACCGGCCCCAATGGACATATTGATGACAGAAATCTCATCTTCCACCTGGCGGACGCAGATGCCGAGCTCCTTGCCGTGGCCGGCAAACCATTCCAGGATGTGCGTCGCTGGGCTCATCGGATAGGCACAGTAGAACTTGCAGCCGGCCAACGCTGCGCCCATAGCCATTAGCTCATTGCCCGACATCAAGACCCACTTCTGGCTGGTCTTCTTAAGCTGCGTGGGCAAGGCCTGGAAATGGGTGGCGGCGTAATCAAAGCCGGCCTTCGCCGCCTCCACGTTCACCTTGACAACCTGCGGCTTCTTGGCGAATGTGGATTCGAGCACGGACTCCAGGCCCGTGAAATCCAGCCCCATCAAACGGATCACCGCCCCGACGGCCACGGTATTCTGCATGACCGGCAGCTGAGCGTACGCGGAGGTCAACTCGGGCACCGGCAGCGGACAGAGTTGCACGCCTCTGGGGGGTTCGTAGGTTGGTTTGAGCTTGGCCGCGTTGTAAAGCGCTACACTGCCCGTTCCGAGCTCCTGCAGATGACGATCTAGGGTGTCCTGGTTCAACGCGATTAGAGCGTCCACGCGATCGCCATGGTTCAAGGGCTTCTCGGCGGATATGCGCACGCGCAACCAGGAATGCCCGCCACGGATCACGGACTGATAACTGTTGTACGCGAACATCGCCAGGCCCTGTCTGGCCATCGACAGCGCGAGGGTGTTGCCGGCCGAAGCGACACCATCTCCTGCCGCTCCGCCGATGCCAACAATTACATCGGATTGGTTCATGCTGACAGCGACCTTTCAGAGCGGAGCCAGGCTTGAGAAAAATAGCGGCCCTTGTTTCTTTTCGAGTCTAGCATACTCACCAGCGGCGGCTCCCGCTGCCACGCGCCGTGGAACGGCTGGGAGAACTGCACGCCGGTGACCATTTCTGCGACGGCTTTGCGGTCGGCCGACGCTGCGCACCGTCAACGTTGGGCGCGGCTTATTGTTCGCTCGTTCTTCGCCCCATCCAGTTGATGCTTGGGAGCCCAAATGTCGTGTGGTAGAGTTTCTACACTTTCCAATCAGCTGGGGTGCTGACACTTCTCCTCGATCGAAAAAGTCGGATAGACTGGTTGTGGTTAGGAGTATGTTCGCGAGCCGCTACACAGTTCTGATCGCTGACCGCTCGAGCGGCGCCGTTCGACGTCTCACCATCAGTCAGCGTGCAGCCGTGACTGTCGTCGGCTCCGTGCTGATGATGCCCGTTGTTATCGGTTTTGGCGCGAAGTGGAGCGCCTGGACCGAGATCGCTCAACTGCGTACGAGTAGATCAGCGCTCGAGATCGAAAACGAGAATTATCGCGCGACAACCGGCGAGCTCACAACGCAGATTCAGTCGCTCGAGAATGTGATCGACGAGCTCGGCGCCCGCGCTTTGCTCAATCCGTCGCAAGCGCGAGCAATCCAGAAGCTGCCCGCCGTCGTGAAGGCCCGCGCCATCCGTGGCGGCACAGGGTCAACTGCCCCCATTTCGGGCACACTCGCGGCGTCGTTCTCCTCGCCGGAAGGCACGTTCGGCGTGCTGCGCACTCTGCTCCAGGGCCTCGAGCGGCACCTCAGCTACGTGCGGCGCGACGTGGAACGACAGGAAGCGCTCGCCGGGGCGACGCCCTCCATTTGGCCAACCTACGGGTGGCTCTCAGGCACCTTCGGCCGTCGCCGGGATCCGTTCACGGGCGAGCGTGCGTTTCATCCGGGGCTCGACATCTCGACGGGAAAGGGCAAGCCGGTGTACGCGACGGCCAACGGCACGATCGACTCTGCGAGATACACGGGCGAGTACGGCAACTTGATCGTGCTCAGGCACGACTTCGGTCTTTCGACACGCTACGGCCATCTCAGCCGGTTCAATGTTCGCCCGGGTGCCGCCGTCAAACGGGGCGACGTTATCGGCTTCGTGGGCTCCAGCGGCCGCTCGACAGGCTCGCACCTGCACTACGAAATCCTCGCGAACGGCAAACTGATCAACCCGCTTCAACTCCTCACAGAACCCGTCAGGCAGTAGGTAGCCCTTCGTTCCGGGTCAGTTCCTGGTCCCTGGTCTGTCCTTGGTACTTGGCTTCTGGTCCCGTCGTTCCTGGTCAAGTCATGGAGTCGCGGCGTGATCATGGAGTGTCAACGTACCACAAACGAAGGACGGCCAAGGTCCAAGGCCGGGCCAGGAACGACGGCCTAGGGCCCAAGGGCCTTCTGTTACAATCTTTGTATACTCTCGATTGCATCTCGCTGTAGATGATCCAGACCCTGCTCACCAAGATCATCGGCACGGAGAACGAACGCCAACTTCGGCGTTTACGTCCGCTCGTCGAAAGAGTCAACGCTTTCGAGCCCTTGGTCCAGACGCTCTCCGACGACCAACTCCGGGCGAAGACGGCCGAGTTCCGCGAACGCGTGTCGCAGGGCGCCTCGCTCGACGATCTTCTCGCCGAGGCCTTCGCGGTAGTGCGCGAAGCCGGCCGGCGGACTCTCAGCATGCGGCACTTCGACGTGCAGCTCGTCGGGGGCGCGGTCCTTCACAAAGGCAGGATCGCCGAGATGAAAACTGGCGAGGGCAAGACGCTCGTGGCGACGCTGCCCGCGTACCTGAACGCGCTGGAAGGCAGCGGCGTCCACATCGTGACAGTGAACGACTATCTGGCGCGACGGGACTCGGAGTGGATGGGCAGGATCTATCGGTTTCTCGGCATGACGGTCGGCGTGGTCCAGCACGAGCTCAACGATGCCGAGCGGCAGGCGGCTTACGGGTGTGACATCACCTACGGTACCAATAACGAGTTCGGCTTCGACTACCTGCGCGACAACATGAAGTTCGACCTCGGGCATTACGTGCAGCGCCGGCATTGCTTCGCGATTGTCGACGAAGTTGACAGCATCCTCATCGACGAGGCACGGACGCCGCTCATCATCTCGGGACCGGCTAAAATCTCGACCGACCTTTATTACGAGGCCGATCGGATCATCCCGAAGCTCAAGCCGGGCGCGGTCACTAGGGGCGACACGAAGGCCGAAGAACGCGACGCGCTCGAAGCGACCGGCGACTACATCGTCGACGAAAAGCACAAGGCCGCGACATTGACCGAGAGCGGCATGGCAAAGGCCGAGCACGTGCTGGCGAAGCATCTGGGCGGTGGACATCTATACGACTTCGAGAACGCTCATCTGAAGCATCACGTCGACCAGGCCCTCCGCGCACACGCGCTCTTCAAACTCGACGTCGACTACATGGTGAAGGACGGCGAAGTGGTCATCGTCGACGAGTTCACCGGACGGTTGATGCCGGGCCGCCGCTGGAGCGACGGGCTGCACCAGGCGGTCGAGGCGAAGGAGCACAACGACCGCCATCCTGAAGTGAAGATCGAGCGCGAAAACCAGACGCTCGCGACGGTCACCTTCCAGAACTACTTTCGCAAGTACAAGAAGCTCTCCGGCATGACCGGCACGGCTGACACCGAAGCGGCAGAGTTTGCTAAGATCTACAATCTGGACGTCGTCGTCGTTCCGCCCAACCGGACACTCATCCGCCTCCAGAGTCCAGACCTCGTGTACCGGACCGAATCCGAGAAATGGGACGCGATCGTCACCGAGATTGTCGACGAGCACCAGAAGGGACGGCCGATTCTGGTAGGCACGGTTTCGATCGAAAAGTCCGAGAAGCTGTCAACGATGCTCGACAAGCGCGGGCTGAAACGCGGAACCACCACCGGCGGCGGGGCCGATAGACACGTCGTACTCAACGCGAAGTATCATGCGCAGGAAGCCGAGTTCGTCGCGCAGGCCGGCCGCAAGGGCTCGGTCACGATTGCGACCAATATGGCGGGCCGCGGAACCGACATCTTGCTCGGCGGCAACCCGGAGTTCATGGCACGGCAGCAGTGCCTGGCCGAGGAGATTGCGGAGCGCCTGGCCAAGGGGGAAGAGCGGTTCATCGAGGACGAACAGTACGTCTACTTTTTTCATCTCGACGCCTTCTTCCGGGTGCCCAAGTCGGCGTATCAACGAGTCTTCGAACACTTCAAGAAGCAGTGCGATGCCGCGCACGATGAAGTCGTTAGTGTGGGCGGCCTCCACATCGTCGGCACCGAGCGCCACGAGGCGCGCCGCATCGACAATCAGCTTCGCGGCCGCGCCGGCCGCCAGGGCGATCCGGGATCGTCGCGCTTTTACTTGTCGCTGCGAGACGATCTGATGCGGATCTTCGGGTCGGATCGGATCTCGGGACTCATGCAGCGGCTCGGGATGGAGGAAGGTGTTCCGATCGAGGCGGGGATGGTGACCAAGGCGATCGAGCGGGCGCAGAAGCAAGTGGAAGCCCAGAACTTCTCGATCCGCAAACACCTGCTCGAATACGACGATGTAATGAACAAACAGCGCGAGAATGTATACGCTCTGCGCCGCGAAATTATCGAGGGCAAGGTCCGCATCGAGGAAGACGAAGTCATCGACACGCGCGCGTACCTCATACTATTGGCTGAGGACTTTCTCGACACGCAGGTTGAGGCTTACGCCGCGCGCCAGGCGGATTTCGATCAGTGGGACCTCGACGCCCTCAAGCGCGAAGTCGGCGGCCTCTTCGCGATAGACACCGCCGGGCTGGACTTCTCCGACCAAACATCGGACCAGATTCGCGAGATGCTCTGGCAGAAGATCCTGGCCTCCTACGAGGAGAAAGAAAAGCTGGTCGGCCGCGAGATCCTCCAACGGCTGGAGCGAGACATCATGCTTCAAGTGGTCGACACGCAGTGGAAAGATCACCTCTACAGCCTGGACCATCTTAAGGAGGGGATCGGCCTGCGAGGGTACGGCCAGCGCGATCCTCTCGTCGAGTACAAGAAAGAGAGTTTTACCTTGTTCCAGGCGATGAAGACTCGCGTGGATGGGGAGATCGTTCGTTACCTGTGGGGGCTGCGAGCGGTCCCGCGCGAAGAGCGGCCGCTGCGGCGCCAGCGGGCGCCGCTCCTCCTGAACGGGGCGTCAGAGGAGCCCCAGCCCGCGTTCGCGGGAGCGGCCCGATCGACGCACGCGGGGTTTGCGGCGCAGGCAGCTGCCTCTCCGCGCCCGACGCGCGTGGGCGGTGACGACGCGACGATCAAGACGGTACGCCGCGAGGAACCCAAGGTGGGTCGAAACGAGCCCTGCCCATGCGGCAGCGGCAAGAAATACAAGAAATGCCATGGCGCTGCTCCGTAACGTAGACATATGACCGTCAAAGCTGAAGCGGTAGCGCTCGCCTCCGTCGAAGCCGGTCTGGCAACCGCGCTGACCTTCGACGACGTCCTGCTCGTGCCGCAGCATTCGACGGTGCTGCCGCATCAAGTGGACGTGAGCACGCGGCTCACGCGGAACATTCGTCTCAACGTCCCCATTCTGAGCGCCGCGATGGACACCGTTACAGAGTCACGCCTGGCGATCGCGATGGCGCAGCAGGGGGGACTGGGGATCATCCACAAGAACCTTTCGATCGCAGAGCAGGCGGCAGAGGTCGATCGCGTCAAGCGCTCGGAGAGCGGGATGATCGTCGATCCGATCACCCTTTCCCCCGCCCACCATATCTACGAAGCGCTCGATTTGATGAACAAGTACCGCATCTCCGGCGTGCCAATCACCGACGACGGCAGCAAGGAAGGGCGGCTGGTCGGGATTCTGACCAATCGTGACCTGCGGTTCGAGACGAATGTGAACCGCCCGATCGCCGATGTGATGACGCGCGAAGATCTCATCACCGTACCCGTGGGGACCACGCTCGATGCTGCGCGGGAGATCCTTCACCAACACAAAGTCGAGAAGCTGCTCGTCGTCAATCGCGACTATCGGCTCAAGGGCCTCATCACGGTCAAGGATATTCAGAAGGCCGTGAAATACCCTCATGCCTGCAAGGACTCGCTCGGACGCCTCCGATGCGGCGCGGCGATAGGGGTTGCCGGGGACGTGATGGAGCGCGCCGAGGCGCTGGTGGCCGCTGGCGCGGACGTCCTGGTCATTGACACCGCGCACGGACACTCGCAGAGCGTGCTCGACGTCGTTGGGAGCATCCGGAAGCGCATCCAGGGGGTCGAGCTGGTGGCGGGAAATGTCGGGACCGCCGAAGGCACCAGGGCGCTGGTCGATCAGGGCGTAGACGCGGTGAAAATCGGCATCGGCGCCGGATCCATCTGCACAACGCGCATCGTCGCCGGTATCGGCGTGCCGATGGTTACCGCAATCAGCGAGTGTGCGCGAGCGGCCGGATCGCACGACGTGCCGATTATTGCCGACGGCGGCATCCGGTACTCCGGCGACATGACCAAGGCGCTCGCAGTCGGAGCCTCGACGGCGATGATCGGCAACCTATTTGCGGGCACCGACGAGAGCCCAGGCGAGATCATCTTGTATCAGGGTCGCAGCTTCAAGGAGTACCGCGGCATGGGGTCGATCGGCGCGATGCGTCGCGGCAGCCGCGATCGCTATTTCCAGGACGAATTCGATCTCGATCCCGCGACGTCGAGCGAGAAGCTCGTCCCTGAGGGCATTGAAGGCCGAGTGGCTCACAAGGGCAGCGTCGCCGGCCTGGTGTATCAGCTCGTCGGCGGTCTGCGTGCGGGCATGGGGTACTGCGGATGCGCGACGATTGCCGATCTGCAGTGCAAGGCGAACCTCATTCGGGTGACTCAGGCGGGGTTCCGTGAAGGCCACGTCCACGACGTCTCCATCACGAAAGAGGCCCCGAACTATCGGTCGGAGTAATTGATATCGTTCGCGTCGAGCCGTCGCCGTGGTCGATGCGCACGACGATTGCGTCTTCGAAGGGGCGCGGCAGGCGGTCGGACCATTCGATCGCCGTCACTCCACCCTGGATCGTCAGCTCGTCAAGGCCAAGGTCGTTCACCTCGGTCGGCTGCAACCGGTACAAGTCGACGTGAAAGAGCGGCAATCGTCCGCCTCTGTACTCTTGCACGAGCGTGAAACTCGGGCTGCTGACTTCGGTGGAATCGATCCCGAGGCCGGCCGCCATGCCGCGCACGAACGCGGTCTTCCCTGTTCCGAGATCGCCAAATAGCAGGACCACTGAGCCTGGCGCAAGCGTCTCTGCGAGATGCCGTCCCACGTTTGAGGTGTCAGCTTCGGAGTGGGTGGTGATGATTTGCGTCACCTAGTCTTAGAAGGACCTGACCACTTCCTGGTCGTGCTCCGGTCATGCGGACTGGTCGCGAGCGACGACGTTGCGCCGCCAGGTGAGCTCCATAAGCGCCTCGCCGAGATGGCCCGCGACGTCGCCCGCCGTCATGGCCACTTCCCCTTCGTCGGCTTCCGCGAGGTCCCCGGCCATGCCGTGTAGGTATACGGCGAGCTTACACGCGGCCTCGGCGTCGAGGAGTTGCGCCAGCCATGCCGCAATCATCCCCGTGAGGACGTCACCCGTGCCGCCGGTCGACATTCCAGCATTCCCGGTTGGGTTGATGAACACCATTTCGTCTGGCGTGGCGATTAGCGTCCGGTGGCCTTTCAACACGACGTAGACGTGATGTCCTCCGGCGAAATTGCGCGCGATCTCGAGGCGGCTCGCCTGCACTTCTTCGGTTGACATGCCGACCAACCTGGCCATCTCGCCCGGGTGCGGAGTAATGATCACAGCGCGGCCATCGCGGCCGGACAGCTGGACCGTGTCGTCGGCAAATGCGTTCAAGCCGTCGGCGTCGATCACGAGCGGCATTGTCGCCCGATCGACGAGGGTCCTGATGAATTGCCTGGTGCCTGGCGCCTGACCGAGACCCGGGCCGATGGCAACCACGTCGCGGGCTATGTCGAGGATCCGATCCACCGCGTCGGCCTGAAGTCCGTCCGCGGTCTCGTCGATGGCTTCGGTCATGTATTCGGCGCCCAGCGACGCGACCACGGGCAGGCAGCAGGCCGGCGTTCCGACCGTGACCAGTCCGGCGCCAGAGCGCAGCGCGCCCAGGGCTGCAAGGTGCGCGGCTCCTGTTTTCCCACGCGAGCCGGCGACCAGAAGCACGTGCCCGTAGTCGCCCTTGTGACTGTCTGGCGATCGCGGGTTGATCAACTCACGCATGGCCGAACGAGTCAGCAGATCGATGCGCGGACCCGGCAGCGAGTCGAGCACGTCGGCCGGGATACCGATGTTTGCGACGACGATCTCGCCGGCCCTGGCTTCGGCTGGCGGAAGAACGAGCGGCAGCTTCGGAGCCGCGAGCGTGACGGTCAGGCCTGCTTCGACCGAGTCGCCAATCGGCTTGTGCGAATCGGCCGACAGTCCTGACGGCAGGTCGATGGCGACGATCGGAATGCCAGATCCGTTCACGTCGGAGACGACAGTTTCCATCAGTCCGGAAAGCGGCGCATTCAGTCCGGTGCCGAACATCGCATCGACGATGAGCGCGCAGTCGCTGACTTCTGAGAAGTGCACCTCCCACGCCTCGCCGTCGGTGATCTCGACCGGGGTGAGGCCAAGACGGCCGAGAATGTCAAAGTTGATGCGGGCGTCTCCGCGGACCTCGTCGACGCGTCCGATCACGAACACCAAGACGTCCACGTCACGCTGCATCAGCGTACGCCCGACGACGAAGCCGTCCCCGCCGTTGTTGCCGAGGCCGCAGAGCACGGCCACCGTGCCTTCGAACAACTCGCCATGAATCGCTTCGATGGCCGCGACGACCTGACGGCCGCTGTTTTCCATGAGGACGAGAGAAGGGATGCCGATCTCTTCGATCGTCCGTCGATCGGCCTCGCGCATTTGAGCGGCGTTCAGGACGCGCATCAGCTTCTTGCGCGAGAATAGCACAGGCGATACGCTCAGCTGATGCCTGCCATGGTCAATGTGAACGGGCGCGTCTTCGATGAGACGCACGCCGCTATTTCTGTTTTCGATCACGGGTTTCTGTACGGCGAGGGCGTGTACGAGACGCTGAGAACCTACAATAGCCTGCCGTTCCTGCTCGACCGCCACATGCGCCGGCTGCGCACGTCGGCCGGCATGCTCGCCCTGCCAGTGCCGCTTTCCAATGAACAGATTGCGGCGCGCTTTCAGGAGACGATGCGCGCCGCTGGCCTCGGACCTGGCGGCAGCGGCGAGGCCTATATTCGCCTGCTGGTCACCCGCGGGATCGGGGATCTGACCTACGATCTCGCCGCTACCCCCGAGCCCTCCATCGTCGTTATCGTCAAACCACAGATCGACGTGGCACCCGCATCGCTGGAGCGCGGTGTGAAGGTCGCACTCGTCTCAATCGTACGGAACCACCCGGGATCGGTGAACCCAGTGATTAAGTCGAACAACCTACTGAACAGCGCGCTCGCGATGCAGGAAGCGGCGCGCCGCAGCGCGGTCGAAGGAGTGATGCGGAACTACCGGGGCGAACTGGCGGAAGGTTCGACCGCCAATATTTTTGTCGTGAAGGGCGGCACGGCGCTGACGCCGCCCCTCGACGCCGGACTGCTGCCAGGTATCACTCGCGAATTTCTCTTCGAGGTGGGCGTGGAAGCAAGCGTCACGGTGCGGGAACAGGTACTGAAGGAGCCCGATCTCGTCGGGGCCGACGAGGCCTTCCTCTCGAGCACGACGCGAGAAATCGTGCCGATCGTTCAGGTCGACGATCACACGATTGGCACCGGGCGCCCTGGGCCGATCACCAAGACACTGCTCGAGCGCTTCCGCGCCAAAGCCCAGGAGCTTACCGCTTCGCTGAAGTGAAAGGGAAAGTAGAGGTGAAAAGGACTCGGTCCTTTGCCTCTTACGATTTCACTTCTCACTTTCTACCCCCTCGCACGCGCACATGAGATTCCGGTCGCCGTACGAATTGTCGATGCGGCCGACGCTCGGCCAGAACTTGCGTGCACGAACGAACGGAAGAGGAAAGGCGGCCTGCTCGCGCGGGTACGGACGGGTCCACGTGTCGGCGGCGACCGCCGCGGCCGTGTGGGGCGCGTTTTTCAGCAGGTTGTTCTTCGCATCCGCCTGGCCGTCGATGACGGCCTGAATCTCCGCGCGAATGGCAATCATCGCGTCGCAGAAGCGGTCGAGCTCGTCTTTCGGCTCGCTTTCAGTCGGTTCGATCATCAGCGTTCCTGGGACCGGAAAGGATACAGTCGGCGCGTGGAACCCATAGTCCATCAACCGCTTGGCCACGTCGGTCTCGTCAACTCCGCCAGAGGCCCCAGCTCCACTGGCCTGCTTCAACGCCCGCAAATCGAAGATCATCTCGTGCGCGACGCGGCCGCTCGCCCGCGTATACAGGACAGGGTAGTGCTGCTCGAGCCGCGACTTAACGTAGTTCGCGTTGACAATCGCGTAGCGCGTCGCGTCGGTTAAGCCGTCTCCGCCTAGCATCTTGATATAAGCGTGCGAGATGATCAGGATACTGGCGCTGCTCCACGGCGCCGCTGACGTTGCGCGAATCGCCCGCGCGCCGCCGGTCTTCACGAGCGGATGCCCAGGCAGATACGGCGCCAGGTGCGCCGCCACCCCGATCGGTCCCATGCCCGGACCGCCTCCGCCATGGGGAATGCTGAACGTCTTGTGAAGGTTCAGATGACAGAGGTCGGCGCCGATCGCCGCCGGGCTCGTCAGCCCGACCTGCGCGTTCAGGTTCGCGCCGTCCATGTACACCTGGCCACCGTGCCGGTGCACCATCGAGCAGATGTCCTGAACGCTTTCCTCATACACGCCGTGCGTCGAAGGATACG
Source organism: Vicinamibacterales bacterium (assembly GCA_965197865.1). Classification (GTDB taxonomy): domain Bacteria; phylum Acidobacteriota; class Vicinamibacteria; order Vicinamibacterales; family CAVVIG01; genus CBDANZ01. Next base: position 570,775 of record CBDANZ010000002.1, on the reverse strand, counting down.
TCACCATCAGCGCGGCCAGGCTAGGGCTGTGCTCCTTGGCCTTCGCCTCCAGGTCGGCCACGTCGATGCTGCCCTCCTTCGTGCTGGCAACGACCACGACCCGCATGCCGGCCATGACGGCGCTTGCGGGGTTCGTCCCGTGCGCCGACGCCGGAATGAGCACGACGTCCCGCGGCGTGTCGCCACGATCGCGATGGTAAGCGGAAATGACCAGCAGACCGGCCAACTCTCCCTGCGCCCCTGAGTTGGGCTGGAGCGAGACGGCCGCGAACCCCGTAATCTCACACAGCGCCTGTTCGAGCTCGCAAAAGATCTGCTGATAGCCCCGCATCTGTTCCACCGGTACGAAGGGATGCGGCTTCGAAAATTCGGGCCAGGTGAGAGGAAGCATCTCCGAGGCCGCATTCAGCTTCATCGTGCAGGAGCCCAGGGGGATCATCGACGTGTCAAGCCCGATGTCTTTCCGCTCGAGGCTCCGGACATACCGCATCATCTCGGTTTCCGAGTGGTGGGTGTTGAACACGGGGTGCGTCAGAAACGCGGACGTGCGCGCTAGGCCGGCCGGATATTCAACATCGAGCCGGTCGACCTCGCGGTCGGCCGGCGCGCCAGACCGCCCAGAGGCCACAGCAAAGACCGATACGATCGCCTCGACATCGGCCTCTGTCGTCGTTTCGTCGACTGCGATATTGATCGCGTCGTCGTCGCGATACCGCAAGTTGATTCGCGCGGCGAGCGCGGCCCGTCGGACCCGATCGAGGTCGACACCTTCGAGACGCAGCGTGTCGAAGAACACCGCGTTCTGCTGTCGGACGCCAAGGTTGGCGAGTTCCCGCTCGAGGATGCGCCCGTGGGCGTGCACGCCACGCGCGATCGCGGTGAGCCCCTTCGGTCCGTGATACACGGCGTAGAAGCCGGCGATGTTCGCTAGAAGCGCCTGCGCCGTGCAGATGTTCGACGTGGCTCTCTCGCGGCGAATGTGCTGTTCGCGCGTCTGCAGCGCCATCCGGTACGCGCGGCTGCTGTGCGCGTCCACTGACACGCCAACGATGCGGCCGGGCGCTTGCCGGACGTGCCCCTCACGCGTGGCGAAAAAGGCGGCGTGAGGGCCGCCGTACCCCATCGGCACACCGAAACGCTGCGAGCTGCCAACGACGACATCAGCGCCCAGTTCTCCCGGCGGCGTGAGCACCGTGAGGCTGAGCAGATCCGTGGCAACCGCCACGAGCACACCCGCGCGCTTGGCGTCGGTGATGAAATCGCGCAGGTCGTGGATAAGACCGGCCTCGTCCGGCGTCTGGACCAGCGCGCCGAACACTCGACCCGGGAACTCGGCCTTCCTGAAATTCCCTATCACGAGTTCGATACCAAGCGGATCGGCCCTCGCGCGCAACACCTCGATGGTTTGCGGGAAGCACGAATCGGCGACGAAGAACTGTGGCGGCCCAACGACGTTGTCGATGCGCTTCGCCTGCACGCGACCGAGCATCGTCATCGCTTCGGATGCGGCTGTCGCTTCGTCTAGCAGCGAGGCGTTGGCGACTTCCATGCCCGTGAGGTCGGCGACCATCGTCTGGAAATTGAGCAACCCTTCGAGCCGCCCCTGGGCGATCTCGGCCTGGTACGGGGTGTACGGGGTGTACCACCCCGGATTCTCGAGCACGTTCCGGAAGATGACGCTCGGCGTCACGCAGTCGTAGTAGCCGAGGCCGATGTACGACTTGAAGAGTTGGTTGCGCGCAGCGATCTCGCGCAAATCACGCAGGAATTCATGCTCAGGCTGACCACCTGGAAGATCCAGACTTTTCGAGAGGCGGATCCGCGCCGGGATCGCCTCATCGATCAACGCGTCCATCGAGGCGACGCCGACAACCTTCAGCATCTTGGCTGCTTCGACTTCGTCGGGACCGATGTGGCGGGATCGGAAGGTGGACACTACCTCAAGCTTGCAACGCGTTCTTGACCAGGTCTGCGTACTCGGTGGCGTTCAGCAGCGTGCCAGTTTCGCCAGAGTCGCTCAGCTTCAAGACAATCATCCAGCTTCCGTGCGCGTCAGCGTTGACGACTTCCGGCTTGTCTCTCAGCGAGGCGTTCACTTCGACCACCTCGCCCGACAGCGGCGCGTACATCTCGGAAACAGCCTTCACTGATTCGATCGTGCCGAACGGCTGCTTCGCCTTGAGTGTGGCGCCGACCTCTGGAAGCTCGACGTAAACCACATCACCGAGCTGCTGCTGAGCATAATCGGTAATGCCCACCTTGCCGCGGTCACCCGCCAGCTCGATCCATTCGTGATCCTTGGTGTACTTGAACCTCGCAGGATAGGCCATTGCGATACCTCCTGACACTCCCTAAGGACCGGGCCTACGTTCGCTCGCGCCTGTAGAACGGCATCGGGACAACTTTCGCTCGTATCGACCGCCCGCGGACGTCAACGTCGAATTCGGTTCCCACCGCTAGGTGTTCGACCGGCAGGTACGCCATACCGATCGCTCTTTTCAGATGCGGTGTCTGCGTGCCGCTGGTGACCGCGCCGATCCGGTCGCGCCCGACGTACACGCCGTGACCACGGCGCGCAATTCCCCGCTCGAGCATTTCGAAGCCCACGAGCCCGCGGCCGATGCCATCCGCCTTCTGGCGCCGCAACACCTCGGCGCCCAGGAAATCCGGTTTGCTCCATCCGACAATCCAACCGAGGTCCGCTTCGAGCGGCGTGGTTGTATCGTCGATGTCATTCCCGTACAGGCGCATCGACGCCTCGAGCCGCAGCGTATCGCGGGCTCCGAGGCCGCATGGGATCACATCCGCTGACTTCCCTGCCTCGATGACGGCCTGCCAGACGTGATCGGCCGATTGCGGCGGCATGAAGATCTCGAAGCCGTCCTCCCCAGTGTAGCCGGTTCGCGAGACAGTCGCGCGAACGCCGGCCACCTCACCGTGCGCGAACCAGTAGTACTTGATGGAAGCGAGGTCGACGCCGGTCAGCGGCCGAAGGACGTTCAGCGCCTGCGGGCCTTGAATAGCAAGTAGCGCGTAGCGTGAGCTCGCATCGACGGCCACGGCGTCTCCGGCGGCCCTGATGTGTTCCACGATGTGGGCGTAGTCGTCGGCGGTGCGGGAAGCGTTAACGATGAGCAGGAAATGCTCGGCCGCCAGGCGATAGACGAGCAGGTCGTCGACAAACGTGCCCCGAGCATTCAGCAGACCCGAGTATTGCGCCTGTCCCATCCGGAGCCTCGAGGCATCGTTGCAAGAGATGCCTTGAATGGCATCGAGTGCGTTCTTGCCTGCGATCTCAATCTTTCCCATGTGACTGACGTCGAAAACACCCGCGCGCTGGCGGACCGCCAGGTGCTCGGCTACGATGCCCGAGTACTCAAGCGGCATGTCCCACCCGCCGAAGGAGACCATCTTCGCGCCGGACGCGCGATGGCGAGCGTTTAGGGGCGTTTTCCTGACAGGGGCGGCGGGGGGCTGTTCCATAGAAGTCGGACGCGGCGATAACGCGCCTGAGAATGCGTGCGCCGGAACGGGCAACGGTACTATGCGCGTTCGTGCGTGGTCAAGAAACGGAGGCGGCTGTCAAGGCCCGTGAGAAATGTTCCCTCCGGCTCTTTGCAACGAGGTCCCGCGATGCGACGACCGGCCCGCACGGCGGTGGCGGAGACCGAGTGCCCCACGGTGGCAAGAGCGTCGCCACAGGCGCTTCGCTTGGCGTAGCTCACTTCGACCATCGTCGCTGCCGACCGTAATCGCAACGTCCAGGAATGCCTTGAAGGAATCTCTCGTTCCAGCCGGTCATCGGATGCGCGATTACCTATACTGGAAGCAGGGATACATCAGCGGCGCCCGCGCTCTCCTTGAGGAAGTTCGATGAGCCAATGGCCGGAGTGAACCTTGAGTCAGTAGGTCCCACTCCGCTGCCTCAGAAGTCGAAGTGCGCCCGAGCCTGAACAACTGCCCGCGCAATGTCTACGAGGGGAGCAGGTAATCGGGTCCGTAGCGGTGGTTCATGATGAGCGCGGCGTTCTGCTTCAGGAGCTTGTAGATGTCGAGCATCCCCTGGATGTGCGCCCGTTCCATCTGCACGATGTCCGGGGCGCTCGGGGCGAGCAATTCGGCCCGTCTTGAACCAAGGGAACAGATTGATCCTGAAAATAACGGGGAAAGGACCGAAGCCAAACGTGTACGTGTTCCGCCGTGCCCAGTCAAGCAGCATATCGAAGGTGTATGCGAAGAACAGCTGCGGCGCAATGAGGGTTTGGTGCTGTTGTACTGCGGCTGGTACTGGCTTCGCGTGTACGCCTCGGCTTACCTAGTGGAATCAACAGTTTACTGCGAGTGTAGGGGACGGAGCCATTGTCACACCACTCGGCAAAGCACCACGCCGGACCGAATGTGGCCGAGCGAGAGCCCGGAGACGGCCCGCCGTGAGGCCCAACCGGCACAACCTCAATGGTGGTTCCGGACGGAAGTTATCGTTCGCAGGTATCTGCCAGTTGCTGCATGGAAACCAGGTTCAGGCGTCTTTCGTTCGGAGCCGTGATGAGAAGGCCCTTGACGAGCAGCTTGTGGCCATTTTGAAGCTGGCCCGTCGCGTTGGCAACCTCCGGCCTGGTGAACTCTGCCCGTTGCCCGGATTTCAGAAGCTCTTCTTTCGTCAGAAATTCCGGAGTGCCAATGAGCTTATAGCGGTTCTTCCCCAAAGCTTTCTGCCTGGACTCCTCAATCTCTTTCGCGCTGGTAAACAGCACTTTTGATTCGATGCCCTCTGTTGCGTCCGTCAGCAGCCAAGTGCCCTCGGCCGTATTATGGCTGGCGCATCCCACCACACTCACAATCGGAACTTTGGGCTTAGACACATCGCCTTGCTGGGCGCGGATGCCCGCGGTCCCCCCTCCTACCACGAGCGCAACTACTCCAAGAACTCCACATCCTTTCATGAATCTTCTCCTTTTGCTGTCCTGCATGAGTCAACCGGTGTCACCCAAGGCAATTCTTACCGGATTGACACCTCCCCCCGCCTACCTAACAGCTGCAGGCAGCTCCACTTCTACATCCTTCCTATACCAAGCGGTCCCCAAGTTTCGGTAATCGTCCGTATTGATGCGAATTTCGGTGTTCAGGCGATAGGAGAACGGCGACGTCAGATAATACCGCCCCCGGAGCCGTAGCGTCGAACCATTGTGTTCAAAGGGCGGGGTCTCGAAGTGTAGGCTACAGGTGCCCCCCAGATCACAACCGAGTCTTCCGGTTCGGAGGAGCCCTATTTCTCGCGTGACTTCGTACCGCACGAAGGATTGGCCGGCGAAGCTGTCCGCGTACGTGATGAAGCCCTTTCCTGCGAACGGACCGTCAGGCCCTTCCCCTTTTATCGTAACGTCCCAAAAGCGACCATCCCATATATTTCGGATCGTTTCCGACCCCGAGGTTGTTCCACCCCCGCCAAACGGGCTCTCTGACACGGTCGACTCGAAGTTCCAGGTCCCCAGGAAGTAGTCCATGTTGAACTTCGACTGGACGTCGCTCAGAGTCGTCGGAACGCCACGACCCTGTTCCGCCCCCGGTTGAATTCGCCGGCCTTGCGGGTCGTCCTCGTCGGGAGGGGCTGGAGTGGAGGGTGGTTGGCTATCCCCTTGCAGCTGCGCCCCACTTCGAGGTTGAGCCCCAGCTTGAGGCTGCGCCCAGGCAGGAACAACTGACAAGCAACAAGAGACGAACAAGATCGACCCTAGCCTTTTGTTCATGGCATTTCTCCGTTCAAAGTGCATGAGCGATCTTCGCGCGATGCGGGTGCCCTTGCTCGATCTTCTGCCACTCTCTTTGCATAATTTCACGTCCATCGAACCCGCGTGGGGACTCATCGAGGGAACACAACGCATCCGGGTGCCCATGCCTGGAACGAGCCAAACACCACCCTGAGCTTAGTGGATCGCTCGACTGCAAAGCATAACACAGGCGCTCGTGTCCCACTCCCGGGCGAGAAGGCACCATCAACGGCGTTGGTCTCGACGCCCGCTTCCGCTGAGAATATCAACCCGGCAGCGCGAGCTGTTCGTCCTGTACAACGAACAGCGAGGCACGCTGGCGCGCCCGTTGTCCTCGCTCGCGACTCGGGCGGTCATCGTCAAAATCAATCGCTTGGTCAGGTTCTAGCTAGAAGCGGTTTCATCGCCTGGTTAAGTAGCGCGGGGCTCTAGCCAAAGTCCAGACCGATGCTGATGGATCGCTCAAACAAAACAAGGGGCCGAGCTCTTGCCCGGCCCCTTGTTAGCCGAAACGAACGTGGCTGGACGGATCGCCGCCAGACTATTACGAGCCTGCGGTCGTCGGGGGCTTTGCCGTCGAGGTGGTCTTTTCTAGCCCGACTTTATCCTTGTCAACGGAGATCTCAAAAACCCCAATGAACATCTCGTCCCAGCTCTGCTCGGACCAGTAGACCTCCTTGTCCGGCGCAGGATTCCATCTGTTCGCCACCGAGTTATCCATTGAGCCAATGGTCTTGACTGTGCTGCCGGCGGGAAGCTTTATCGGCTCCTTCGGCTCGTAGAAGATCTGCCAATTGAAGTCGTAGTTCGGGGCGCTTATCAGCACCTCTTCCCGCCCATCCGGATAGGTCACAAGGATCGTCATCTCCTTGCCGCGCAGATGCATGTGCGGCCACATAACATAGACAGTCGTGTCGTCCTGGATGCCCCTGATCCCCGTGATCGCGAATTCCTTGGTGTGTGGCGGAATCACTGGTATCGCCGGAACCGCCGAATGTCCTCTTCCCTTCACGGGAGTAAAGTCGGAGTCGATCAGCTCGTTACCGCGGACGATATGGTGTATTTGCTCGTTGCTGCCACTGAACTTGATTTCGTAGTCCATTTCGTCGTTCTTGAACCACAGGCCGACGCGCGACACGTCCTCTATCGCCTTACCCGCCGCCGTGTAATGCATCCCCCATGCGATGACCCCGTTCGGATCGATCCGCTTGCCCGCTCCGCCAGGATATTTCTGGAAGGTCCCTCCCGGAACGTAGCAGCAGAATCTCATCTCTGAACCGCCCCCTCCTGACACTGACTCTTCATTGACATCACCCCGGCTCACTGACTCGCCGGTCTCGACATCAAGCAGCGCCCCTTGGACTATCGGCCCTCCGGGCCATGCCTCCCCAGGTCCAAGCTTCTTCCCGGGTGCCAGAGGCGCAACGCCGAAACTCATGTGATGCACGACTGATAACGACCCGGGGAGGAGTTGTATGGCTTCCACAAAGTGTGCTTTCGTTTTGAGCTCCGGTGGAAGGTCCTGGTAAATGGTGAAGCCCGGGAGCTCTCCTTCCGCCGGAACCATGAACGCCTCAGCCATTGAGATGACGATGTCGGGCGGTCGTCCAGATGGATGGGTCCAGCTGTCTTCAAAGTCCGGCATCACCGCCGTCAACGGCGCACCACCTTCGGGAGCGCCCCCATCAACCCACGCGGTGATAATCTTGACCTGTTCCGGTGTCAAACTCCGATCGTTGACGAACTCACCATACCGTGGATCCGCATACCACGGTGGCATGGTCCCCTCGACCACCTTGGCCTTGATCGCTCGCGCCCAGGGACGCACCTGTCTGTAAGACGTCAGCGACATGGGAGCGACTTGACCGGGCCGATGGCAATTCGCGCAGTTATTGAACACAATCGGCGCAATATCCTTGTTGAACGTCGGTGTGAGACCAGCGTCATGCTGGGCCGTAAGGTTCACACCTCCTCCAATCGCCGCGATTCCAATCGCTGAGCCGAGGACAAATAGCCAAGATTTCATACCTGCTCTCCTTATGTGCCTTCTGTGTCTTACCTGGCGCATACGTCCGTCCTTACACTCCTCACGCAGGCTGACTCTAGCACATAGTCGCTTGGTCTGCAAAAAACCTCTTGCCTCGTTTGCAACGTCGCCGTGCTTCAGAAATGCCCACTTTTCCTCGAGAAATGCCCTGTTTTGAGAAAGAAAAGCAACGCCTCTGACACCACTGGATGGGCCTCGTTCCGCAAAAGCCCGCTTGGGCTTGATGGCCTGCCGTCTTCGACCCTTCCTCCCGAGGGGGGGGCAGAATTCGCGTATGCCTGGTGGGTCGCGGGGTCGGCACGAAGACGACTGCCCGTGAGACGTGAGATCGGCGTCGCCATCAGCATCGTGCGCCGGTACTTACCCCAACCAGTCGAGGCGCGCCAGCAGCTCCGTCCTGCGGCACGGCGGCTGACGGACGAGCGACGAGGCGAGACCCGCTACGCGCGCGGCAGCTTGCTCACCACCACAAACCAGGTGGTTCACGCAATCGGGCGCGATCCTCGACCGGCTCCTGCATCACAGTCATACACGCATGATTCAGGGTAGAGTTATCGATTGCGACGCAAGAAGAAGGCGGGACTCACTGGACGAAGGCCGCGGAACGACGGCTGATCCTTGCGTATATCATCGTCCAGCTTCGCGCACATCTCTGTGGGCGCTCCCCGGCGCTGTCGGCTCGTGCTGACCTCAAGAACATCGGCCCAAGAGGGGTCAGTCTTCGTGTGGGAAGGGGATCAGTTTCTCCCGTCACTTGACAAGACGCGAGAGCCAGCTGCTCACACTTGCTTTTCACTTCTTGACAAGGATGACAGTTAGGGTCGGATACTGAAATACCTAGCAGAGAGCCGCCAAGGAAGAGGCAAGAGGATCGAAGCGCCCCCCGCGGCGCGACACCCTGCTACGTTCCGAGCACATCATGGCCACCTCCCGATCGCGCAGGCGCGCGGCTTCCTCAGCTCCGGCTGCCGCTGGGCATAAGCGACGCGTGCGTCTCGCCGCGCTGCTCATTGCTGTCGCGGGATTCATCGTGTATGCGAACAGTTTGGAGGGGCCCTTCATCTTCGACGATCACCGATCGATCCTCGAGAATCCAACGATCCGTTGGATCTCGCCGATCACAGCCGTCCTTCAGCCCCCGCGTCAGACTCCCGTCACCGGGCGGCCCATCGCCAATCTGTCCTTCGCTGTGAACTTTGCGATCGGCGGCCTACGCGTAGAAGGGTACCACCTCTGGAACATTGCCGTCCACCTTCTGACGGCGCTCACGCTGTTCGGCGTGCTGCGGCGACTCGTACCCCGCATGTCTGTCGCAAGTCAAGAGTCCATCGACCGGCTGGCGTTCGTGTGCGCCATGGCCTGGATGGTCCATCCTCTCAACACGGAAGCGGTCAACTACATCACGCAGCGGACGGAATCGATGATGGGTCTGTTCTACTTGCTGACGCTCTACGCATCGATCCGCGCCTGGGATACCAAGGCATCGGGGCGATGGTATGCACTCGCCGTCATCGCCAATTTGTGCGGCGTCTGCACTAAGGAGTCCATGATCACCGCACCGGTGATCATCGTACTGTGCGATCGCATTTTTTCTTTTCCCTCGTTCCGAAGCGCTTTTCGTCAACGTGCTTCGTTCTATGCGGCACTGGCAAGCGCCTGGCTCGTCTTTGGCATGCTTTCCCTTCAGACGCCGTTCTTCAGCGACGAAGGATTCGATACGCCCGTGTCACGATGGACGTACATCGTCAACCAACCGCCGGTCATCGCGCACTACTTGCGACTGACCACTTGGCCGAGCGGTCTCATCTTCGATTACGGCGTTCCGCAGTCGCTGACCTTGACGGATGTCTGGCCGAGCGCTGCGCTGATTCTGACTTTGTCCGTCGTGACGGTCATCGCGCTGATCCGCGTTCCGACCATGGGATTCTGGGGAGCCTGGTTTTTTGTGACATTGGCACCAGCCTCAAGCGTTATTCCGATCCCCACCGAAGTCGGTGCGGAACGCCGCATGTATCTGCCGCTGGTGGCAGTGATAATTGTCCTCATCGTTCCAGCGTGGCGGCTCGCTGCACGGCTGGCTGCGCGACCAACCTCACCGCTCCCTCGCGGCAGCCGTACCGCGCTTGCGGCTATATTGGTGGTCAGCCTGTCTGCACTCACGGTGGCGCGCAATGCGGAATATCGAAGCGGACTGTCACTGTGGCAGACGGTCATCGCTCGACGGCCGCACCCACGCGCCCACACGAATCTTGCGGTTCAGCTACGCGACGCCGGCAGGGATGAGGAAGCCATCGAGCACCTGAAAATTGCCGCCCCAGACTGGCCGGATGCCCGGCACCCTCTGGGCTCGGCTCTCCTCGAGCGTGGTGACGTCCGCGGGGCCGTCACGCAATTGGAGGAATTCATTCGACTGCGGCCACAGCATCCACAGACAATCCTCGCGCGCGAAGAGTTGGCGGCAGCCTTGATGCGTCAGGGCGACAACACCCGAGCGCTCGCCGAGTTTCGGCAGATCGTCTCGATGGCGCCGCAGTACGTGCGCGGCCACCTGAACCTTGGCAACATGCTCCTGTTGTTGAACGATGTCGGGGCGGCTGCGGCCGAGTTCCGCGAATGCCTGAAACTGGATCCCGAGAATATCCGCGCCTTGACGCAGCTTGGGACGGCCCTCGCAGCGGGGGGCGACGGGCGCGAAGCCGCCGCCACGTTCCAGCGGGTCCTGCAGCTGGATCCCCGCCTCGTGGCGGTTCGGAAAGCACTACTCGATGTACTCCTGAAGCTGCAACGCTTCCCCGAGCTCGAAGCGGAGAGCCGACGAGTGCTTGCGTCTAGCCCGAATGATGCCGACGCTCACAACCTGCTGGGCGCCGCGTTGGCGTCGCAGCAACGGCTGGACGAGGCCATCGAACACTTCAACGAAGCGATTCGGCTGAGGCCTCAGTTTCCGCAGGCGCAGAACAATCTCAGGTTCGCGCTCGAGCTGAAACACCGGTCGGTCTCACGCAGCCGTCCTTAGAAATCGGCTTAAGCGCCGAACTTGAACAAGCGCGCGCCCCTCACTTGCACGGGTCGCAGATAGGCGCTCCCGTACCGTAGGTTTACGCAGAAGAGGGCGTCATCGTTGAAGATGTTGTAGATGTCGACCATCCCCTGGCTCAAGCGGACGTCGAGCTGGGTGATCCGGTCCTCAAAATACTTAGTGGAATCGAACAGGTCGATCATGGCCACGCCCCTGGGACCCACGGAAAGATCGCGGCCAGCCGAGGATGGAATCTGCGCTGGTGTAGACCCTGTTCGCCACGGTTTGGCTCTGCAGTAATCGATCGCCGATAGGTAGGGCGTAGAGATCCCACCCCAGAAGCCACATTGGCAGTTTTTTTGGCTGCTCAGGGAGGAGGTGACTTTGTACTTCGGTGCGACCTGCCGCGTGGCGTCGCTGCTGGGGTGTCTCGCCCACGCGAACAGAAAGGGGGCGCCCGTGAGCGCAGCGGGCGCTGGACTCTTACACTCCGTCGCTATCTCAGCGACCCGACGGCCAAGCGGCGTCACCGCTTCACCGTGGTTACGGCTGCTTCGCAGCGGCTTGCGCGGCCTTCTTCTCCTGGGCGCGAGCTCCCGCGAGAATCCCCAGCATGCCGAAGTTCCCCTCGTGACAACTGGACTCATAGATCCGGTTTGCCCGCTCGTCGTTCTTCCCCAACTCAAGGAGGACGGTCCAGGGTCGTGTCCACGTCGTCGGATCGTCGATCGTGATTTCGCGCTCTAACGTGTTGGCATCCACCCGCGTGAAGCGTTCCACTAGATGCAAGTGCCCCTTGGAGCCTCGCTCACCGAGGGTCCATTGCCCGATCGTCTGGATCTCCGCCCCGGGGCTAAAGTTGGTGGTGTCGACGACCAGGGTATTGCCCTCCCACCGGCCCCGCGAGTCCCCCAACCGTTGGTGGATCTGAGGAGGCAGATGCGGACTCCCGTCCGTGTGGATGATGCGCACGGCTCCGCCCCCGTGGCCATACTCGACGTAGATGGTCACATAGCCCGGCGATTGAACCAGCCGCGACGTGCCGGAACCAAAATCACCTGATCCGAAATCGGGCAGTGTGTTGCCGAGACACCGCTCGGGCCAGCCTCGATCCTCGGGACCGTCGGAGATTCTCGAGGCGCTGCGCACCCGGGGAGGATTCTCGGCCCCACCCACCAGGAGGGGTATTTTCCCATCCGGGGGATCGATAATCAGCGACGTGCGCCTGCTCCTCTTGAGGATCGAGTTAAAGACCGCATTGTAGGTGCCGGGGTTCCCCGCGGGGGGGGGACCCGTACGCGTCGGCTCCAGCGCACTCTTCGTGTCCAGCGCCGCCACTTCCTCGTCGGTCAAAAACGCTCTCCCGGCATACTCCTCCGGGCGTTCCAACGGCGCCTCGCTGTTGCGGCTCCAGATGCCTTGGAGGTCCGGCTCGCCCCACGGGGTCTGGGGCGGCGTGTATGCTTGGGCCGCCGCGCCCGCGGAGTTCTGGGCCGCGACGAAGACCGGCGCGAGCGACACCGCCAGCACCGCTATCAGCGCACCCATGACCGCGAAAAACTGATTTTTCATCTGGCCCCCTCCTTATCGTCCGGTTCTCTCGCTCGTAACAGCCGCGCTGCCTGCCCGCCTCACTTGGTGCTGCCGGCCGTCTCGTACTGGTTCACAAGGTCCTCGGGCGGCAAGATGCGCTGCGCGCCGCCGGTCTCGCCTTCATTCTCGTCGTTATCCGCCCCCATCGTCGATTTGTCCATTGTGGCCGGATGCGGGCCCTTTCCCTCTTTGAACGCCTTCTCGTCGGCGCGCGCTGCCGTGAGGTCATTCGAATGCACGACCTTTCCCTCGTGACACCGCGGCTCCGGATAGAAGCGATTCGCGGAATCAGGCTGCCTTTTCAGCTCCGCAACGAAGGTCCACGGTTTTGTCCAGGCCGTCAGGTCGTCGAGTGTGACGCGGTACTCAAGGGTATCCGCGTCACGGAGCGTGTAGCGCTCGATGAGATGCAGGTCCTGGCGGGCTGATTGATAGTCCACCTTGTCGTTGAAATTGGTCGTGTCGATGACGAGCGTCTTGCCCTCCCAGCGGGCGCGCGAGTCCCCCCACCACTGGCGGACCCTTGAAGACAGATGCGGGCTATCGGTGATGTTCACCACGCGCTGGAAGCTTTGCCCCTGGCCCACGTCGATGGACACGGAAATGGATTGAGGCGACTGGATAATCTGTCGATACCCACCCGTGACGGGCAAGTTGGACCTCAGACAACGCCACCCCATGGCTTGCTCCTCCGGATGCTCGTGGCGATTGTGGAAACCCACACCCGACATATTGTAGTACGGCATCCGCTGGCTGTACTCCGGTGCAATCGGCCCGTACTTGCCGCCGCGGCAATGCGGGTGGGTGGGGTTCTTACACGCTGGGGTGGCCTGCAGGAGGGCCCTCACAAAGAGCCCTATTTCACGCCTCCTCTTCAGCGCCTCCGGCGTGAAGGGAGGCATTCTCCCATCCGGCGGATCCACAATCATCCCCGTGCGCCGGCCCGTCGGGAACACCGTTAAGAACTCCGCGCCGTAGGCCGCGGCGACGTCGATGTAGGTGCCGACCTTCTCGCGGTAACTACGCCGTTGCATCACCGCGCGCTTCGCGTCGCGTGTGGCGATTTCCTCGGCCGTGAGAAACTCCCTTCCCTTGTAGCGAGCAGCGCGCTGCAGGGGGACCCGTTCCGTTTGGGTCCAGATCCCCTGCAGGTCCGGAGCACCCCACGGTGTCGTCAGCGTGCCTTCCGCCGCTGCAGCCTTCGTCGTCCCCGGGGCCGCCGGGGCCTGCCCCGCAACGGGGATCGTCGTCAGCCCGAAAAGTGCGATCGCGACCACCAGTGCCCCAATGAACGCGACAAATCGACGCCTCATCAGAACCTCCCTTTTCACTTCGCTACGTGCTGGCCTGCTTGCGATAATGCCGACCGCTCTTGCCCCATTCCCCATCCGCACCATTCACCCCGCGGAGCCCACTTCGATGTGTAATGCCGACGATGGTAACTTTATCACAGTTCGACCGAGGCAAGCGCTTCCTCACCCCCTCTTCTCCCTCATCAGGAATGCTTCCTCTCCCGAATCCCTAGCAGTCCGTGGTGAAAGTCGGGCGCTGCACCGAGACGAGCGAGGCGCCTCGCGGGCAAGGCGCGACGACCAAAAGAATACCGCCTGTATTTGATGGAGGAGCAACGCAGGCCACGAGGATGCATCGCTCGTCGAATGCAGACGGACTTTCACCATGATGGTATGGACTCCTCCCGGTTCCGATGCGGCATGATGTGCCGCATCAGCTGATGCCCATCAGCCACAACCAGGAGGAAACCGAAATGGATGCTACGGCAGTGGCCGTTGACCTGGCAAAGTCCGTGTTCGAGCTGGCGATCGCCAATGCCCGGTGGCGCGTGTGGTCGCGCCAGCGACTCAACCGCGCACGGTTCGCCCGCTTTCTCGCGCAGACGCCGCCGACCCATGTGGTGATGGAGGCGTGTGGCACCGCCCACTACTGGGGGCGGGTTGCCCAGCAACACGGCCATCGCGTCACCCTCGTGCCCCCGGCGTACGTGCGGCCCTACGTGCGGCGCAACAAGACGGACCGGGCGGATGCGGAGGCGATCCGGTCGGGCGAGATACCCCGTGTCCCGGTGAAGCGGGTCGAGCAGCAAGCGCTCGTGGCGCTGCACCGGGTGCGCGAGCAGTGGATGACGACGCGGACGGCGCGCATCAATGTGTTACGCGGGCTCTTGCGGGAACAGGGGCTGCTGCTGCCGGCGGGGGCCTGTGCGGCGCTGCGGGCCTTGCCTGTGCTGCTCGACGAGGCGGCCACCGTGTTGCCGAGGCATCTGCGGCAGGTGCTCACGAGCGTCCACGAGGAAGTGCGGGCGATTGAGGCTCGGATTGCCGGCCTGGAACGGGAATTGCGCCCTGGCCGACGCCGACCCCGTCGTGATGCGACTGCGGACGATTCCCGGGATTGGGCTGTTGACCCCCACGGCCCTCGTCGGCACCGTCGGGCACATCCACGCATTCCGGCGCGCGCGCCAGTTTGCCAGCTGGCTCGGCCTGACGCCGCGCGAGTACTCGAGTGGGCAGCGGCGGCGCCTCGGGGGGATCAGTAAACGCGGGGACGTGTATCTCCGGTGCTTACTCACCCACGGCGCGCGCGCGGTGCTCGCGTCGGCCCACCGGCGCCGGGCGGCCCAGCAGCCCCTCACGCGTCTGCACCACTGGGCGATGACGGTGCACGCGCGGCGCGGCTACAACAAAGCCACGATTGCCGTGGCGAACAAACTCGGCCGACTCGTTTGGGCGGTTTGGCACAAGGATGTGCCCTGCGCACTGCCGGACGCGGCGTAACCCGAGCTACACCTCCACGCGAGATGCTGAGCGAGTGACCCTGACATGGCCCTTCGGTCCGACCGACACCGCATCAGGCCGATAGCAGCCCTGGCGCTCGACGCCGGCACCACGATTGGCCCGCGGTGCGCGACTATCCATGTTGGCCAGGAGGCAAAGGCTCTCCACGGACAGGCCGGATATACGACCGCAACCGACGCGAAGGACCGACCGTCACGACCCACTCGCTTGATCACCGGGAGGAGTCCATATACGGACTGCTAGTCCCTGAAAGGATGAAAGTACTTGATCCACTACTTAATCCACGATTCCGAGAACGCCAGAAACACCGTGCTGCTCTGCACCGGGCCCCGCATCTGCGGATAGACGTTACCGAGGGCCTTCTTGCCGTTGACGATCACTTCCACCAAAATCCAGATGGTTGGCGGGAACCCGCGCCAAAACGCTAGCGCGTTGACACCCCATGCTCGGAAAGAGGCTGGTCGATCTATGTGGAGGGCCCGGACGGCAGCGTAGCGACCACGCCGACCGTATTCGTATTGCTTCAGCGTTCCTGGCGTGACGCCGATTCGGCGGGCTACTTCAGCGCGGGACAGGCCAGCAGCACCCCGAATCTCCAGCAGGAGCCGCGCGAAAGCATAAGGGTCCTCACTGACGTCCACCTGCCGAATTTGGGGAGGAAGCCTGAAAGGAACGCCGGGAACGATGGCCCTCCCCTCTGTAATAGATTTCCTCGTCAGGAATCAGTTCTTGTGTCGACTTCATATGTTCTTTACATGTTTCTTTCGTTTCCACAGTGGATTCTCCTTATTGGACATATGCGCGTCAGAGCTCGCGTGGGCGCCACGCTGCCCTGGGCATTTTCCAGGTGTGCGACGTTGTGCAAACTCTTCCGAACCACGCCGCCTGAATCAGCCTTGACGAGCGGTTGGGGAAAGACAGCCGGCTCCTTTTTTCAGAGGTCGGCTGCGAGTCACTGTCAATCCGGTGCGCTTAGGAGGCGGGTGCTCTATCCGCTGAACTACGGGCGCATCTGGTCAGCAAGATTCTAGTTTACCGTAACCTTGCCGCTCCCGGCCTCGTGCCGCAGGTCGCAAGTACGAGTCGATCGACCGGGAAATGCGTCCGAGGGGTACTGGTTTCCTGCCGGGTCGAGTGCACTCCTCAGACCGCGACGGAAAGCGCAGACTGCGAGCGGTTCTGATCGGCCTTCCGGTTCGAGGTATCCACGCGGCCCCGCATCACGGCCCCATCGGCCATCGCCACCCGCGGAGCAATGATGTCGCCCTCCACGGAGCCCGTTTCCCTGATGTCGACCTTGTCGCTGGCGGTGATGGCGCCGACCATCGCACCCAGCACCGTGACGGTCTTGGCAACAATGTCGGCTCGGATGTCCGCGTCGGGTCCGATCGTCAGGCCGTGATCGCGCAGTTGGATCGTTCCTTCAACACGGCCATCGACCGTCATGTCCTCCGAGCTGAGTAAATCGCCCTTGAAGACCACACCCTTGCCAACCCATGCCACGACCCGTCGTTCCTCAGGCGGGCGATTCCCAGTGACCGTGCTCTCCGAGGGTCGCGCTTCTTCATTCATGGGCGATAGGCTTCGATTCCACATGTCCGACTCCGACTCGGTGGATCTAGCGTGTGTATCGGCCTTGCAGCTCGCGATCTGTAGAAATTCTGAGAGAAGACCCCGATCCAGTACCGGGCGACCACGCGCCGGGTGGGGAGGGCGGGGGGGGCGATGCTAGACTCACCCGGCCAGAGACGAAACTTCCGAGGAGGCGCCGATGGGCCTATATTTGATCCAGCACACGCACAGTGCGGAAATGTGCCCGACCAACAACCCGAGATAGTTCGCCAGCTTTCGCACCTTTTCACCGTAGACAATGCCGCCAAACATCGCGTGACGCTCCTGGCGGACTTTGTCAACGAACCCGAACACACGGTAATCCTCGTTCTCGAAGCTAACAGCCCCGACAAGGCCGCTAGCTTTACTCTACCTTTTCTGATTGGTTGGATCACTGACGATCAAGGCCGGCGCGACCTACGAGCAGGTGGCCCGGCAGTGCTTGAAGAAGTAGCCCGCGTCGCCCTGCGCACGCACATCTACGCCCGCCATTTCTCGTGGTTCGGCGGCAACGACCAAGACAAACGCCGCGAGGAAGAGCTGCACTCAATATTGAAGAGTCGTGTGTATTCGTTCGCCCTCGAGCTGCTGCCGCCCGTTCAGGGTCACGAGCTCGATCAGGAAGGCCAGCGCATGAACTTCGCCGCCCAGCCGCTTCACCAGATCGAGCGTCGCCCGGGCCGTGCCGCCCGTCGCGAGCAGGTCGTCGATGATCAGCACCCTCTGACCCGAGCGCACCGCATCGTCGTGAATTTCCAGCGCATCGGTGCCATATTCGAGCTCGTAGGTTGCTCGTATCGTTCTCGAAGGCAGCTTACCGGACTTGCGCACCGGCGAGAAACCGGCACCGAGTCGATCAGCCACCGCCGAAGCGAAGATGAACCCGCGGCTCTCGATCCCGACGACCAGGTCGATGCCCTCGTCGCTGAACGGCACGGCCAGGCTCTCGACCGCCGCGCGGAAGCCGACCGGCTCTTGCAGCAGGGTGGTGATGTCGTAGAAGAGAATGCCCGCTTTCGGAAAGTCTGGAACGCTGCGGATCCAGTTCTTGAGATCGTCGATCGCCTTGAGACCGTCAGTTGCCATGTGTTCTCGCTCACGCCGTAGCGTTCCGTCACTAGCGGATCGTGAAGCCGCTGTCTTGGTCGCTTGCCCCCTGATCGGTGATGTCGACGTGATCGACCCGCGCGCCGGGCGGCCCGTGTCTCAGCCGGTGCTCGAATCGCTCGAGCGCTTCCGCGTCGCCTTCCGCCACGACCTCGACGCGACCGTCCGGCACATTACAGGCCCAACCGTGCAACCCCTCGCATGCGGCCGCCCTCTGGGTGAAAAAGCGGAAGCCGACGCCCTGAACGCGTCCGCTGATGAAGTACCGTCGCGCTAGACGCATGCCCGAGCAAATTACGATTATACTCTGGATTGGCGTGGCGCTTCCCTACCGCCGTTCAACCTTCGCGACGGCAACGAGTTGCGCAAGCATAGATCCATGATCCACACCGATCCGGCCTGCGGCATGACCATCCGCGCGCGGCGTCTCAACCGAGCCACGATGCGGAACATCCGCCAGGACCTGTTCCTCGCCTTCGTGTACAACGCCGTCGGCGTGCCGGTGGCAGCGGCTGTACTCTATACCGACAACCGGCACGCTCATCAGCCCGATCTGGGCGAGCGCGGCGATGACGCTAAGTTCGGTCTCAGTTATCGGCAACGTGCTGCGGTTACGACGCGTCCGCCTCTGATGAACGGGAACGACGTATAATGCAAGCGTCTTTCTTCTGCTTATGCTAGCCCTCCGCGCGCGCACGTTGATCGCCACGCTCGGTTTCTTCCTCGGTTGCGCCGGGCTTGCGCCGGTCGTCATCCATGGGCAGGGGCCGCACGCTGCGGCGCCCACGATCTACTCGGCCGATGTCGACAGCATCATCCATCCGGTTTCGGCTGAATACATGATCGAGACCATGGAAGCCGCCGACCGCGAACGCGCCGCGCTCGTGGTGTTCCGGCTGGAGACGCCTGGCGGGCTCGTCGATTCGACCCGCGCCATCGTCACGAAGATGCTCGCGGCGAAAACGCCAATTGTCGTCTGGGTCGCACCCTCTGGCGCGCGCGCCGCCTCCGCCGGCTTCATCCTGACGATCGCTGCCGACGTGGCCGCGATGGCGCCCGGCACGCACATCGGCGCCGCCCATCCGGTGTCGGGCAGCGGCGAACCGGTCGATGAGGTGACGTCGAAGAAGGCGGCCCAAGACGTCGCCGCCTACGCGCGGACGCTGGCGAACGGCCGCCGACGGAACGTGGAGCTCGCCGAGCAGGCCGTCAACGAGAGTCGCGCGTTCACGGAGAGCGAGGCGCTCAACGCCTCGCCGCCCCTGGTGGACCTCATCGCAGCCGACCTGCCCGAGCTCTTGCGGAAGCTCGACGGCCGTACCGTTCGCCGCTTCGACGGCACCGAGGTCGTGCTCAACACGGCCGACGGCGAGATCGTGCCGATCGAGATGAGCCTGCGCCAGCGTGTGCTCAGCTCGATCGCAAACCCGAACATCGCATACCTGCTCCTGAGCCTCGGCATGCTCGGCCTGACCATCGAGCTCTGGTCGCCCGGCGCGGTCCTGCCGGGCGTCGTCGGGGGGCTTTCGCTGCTCCTCGCGTTTTTCGCGCTGCAGATGCTGCCGGTAAACTACGCAGGCCTCCTGCTGATTCTGTTTGGCATGCTGATGCTCGTCCTTGAACTCACGGTGGCGAGCTACGGCCTGCTGACTCTGGGCGGCCTGGTCAGCCTCTTGTTCGGATCGATGATCCTCGTGGATTCGTCGGCACCGGAACTGCAGTTGAGCCTACGCGTTGTCCTCCCGGTCATCGCAGGATTCGTCGGGATTGGCGCCGGGCTTGCGCGCCTGGCTATCACCGCGCAGCGCCGGCCGGCCGTCACCGGCGTAAGGGGCATGATCGACCAGTCCGCCCAGGCGATCACCGCCCTCGAGCCCGGATCGACCGGACGGGTCTCGATGCGTGGAGAAATCTGGGAGGTAAGGTCGGAAGAACCCATTCCCAAGGGCGGGCGGGTCTGGGTCACACAGGTTGACGGCTTGACGCTAACCGTTCGGAAGGAGTGAGGTCCGACATGGAGATTCCCCCCTGGTTGATCGTTCTGTTCATCGTCGTGGTTTACCTCGTCAGCTCGATCAAGATCCTGGCCGAGTACGAGCGCGGGGTGATCTTCCGCCTCGGGAAGTTGCTCCCGCACCCGAAGGGGCCGGGCGTGATTCTGGTCTTCGCACCGATCGACCGCATGGTGAAGGTCAGCCTGCGCATGGTGGTACTCGACGTGCCGCCGCAGGACGTCATTACAAGAGACAATGTCTCGGTGAAGGTGAACGCCGTCCTCTACTTCCGCGTTATCGACCCGCGGCGATCGATTGTGGAGGTCGAGAACTACATGTACGCCACCTCGCAGCTGGCTCAAACGACACTCCGCAGCGTCCTCGGCCAGGCGGAACTGGACGACCTCTTGGCGCAGCGGGACCGTTTGAATCGCGAGCTGCAGGAGATTCTCGACAAGCACACCGACCCGTGGGGGATCAAGGTGTCGTCCGTCGAGGTGAAGCACGTCGATCTGCCGCCCGACATGCAGCGCGCGATGGCGCGTCAAGCGGAGGCGGAGCGCGACAAGCGCGCCAAGATCATTCATGCGGCCGGCGAGCTCCAGGCGTCGGAAAACCTCTCGCAGGCCGCCGCCGTGATTGCCAGCCAGCCTGGCACCATTACCCTGCGCTACCTGCAGACGCTCACGGACATCGCCGCGGAGAAGAACTCCACGATCATCTTTCCGCTTCCCATTGAGCTGATGGAAATGCTTAAACCACGCAAGACCTGACGCCGTGCCGGGAGCCCGACGCTGAGCGCTGACGACTGAGTGCTCGAAGACGCCCTGCTGGGCGAGCTGATCCTCACCTTCGCGCTCGCGCTTGCGGTGATCGTCGCCCTGGCGCGGCTGCACGTCCCGCACATCGTCGCGCTTATCGCCACGGGCGCGATCGCCGGCCCCGGGGGCATCGGCATCGTCCGCACGCAGGCCGACGTGCAGACGCTGGCCGAGATCGGCATCGTCCTGCTCCTGTTCACGGTCGGCCTCGACTTCTCGTTGGGTGATTTCCGCCGGCTGTGGACGCGCGCGTCATCGGCGGCAGCTTCCTCTAGATCGGCGTCACGGCCGTGGCGGTGCTCTCTCTCCTCGCCACCGCGACCGACCGCTCCCTGCTCGCAAGCCTTTTCATCGGCCTGTTTGTCGCGCTTTCCAGCACGGCCATCGTCCTCAAGGAGCTGAGTAGCCGCAACCAGCTCGATACCCCGCACGGCCGTCTCACGGTGGGCGTCCTTACTCTTTCAGGATCTCTCGGTCGTCGTGCTCCTCCTGCTCGTGCCGTTGCTCTCGGGGCAGACGCCCCTGACGCGAGTGCCCCTTGTGTTTGGCCGCGCGCTGCTCCTGATGGTGCTGGTCGTAACGGTCAGCCGGTTTGTCCTGCCCGTGATCCTGGGCGCGGTCGCCCGCAGCGGCCGCCGCGAAGCGTTCTCGCTCGCCGTCATGGTGGCCAGCGTCGGCACCGCCTGGGTGAGCCTCGCTCCTCGACATCTCAATGGCGCTCGGCGCCTTCCTGGGCGGCCTCGTGCTCGCCGAGAGCGAGTTCAGCCATCAAGCGTACGCCGAAATTCGACCACTCCGCGACCTGCTGGCCGGCTTGTTCTTCATTTCGCTTGGCGTGCTCATCGATGTGCCGTTCATCGTCCGGCAGCTCCCGTCGGTTGCGGCCATCACGGCGCTGATTGTCGTGATGAAGACCGGCGCCGCTGCGGCGGCGCTGCGACTAGTAGGCACGCCCCTTCGCGTCGCCGTCACCGCCGGCATTGGCTTCGCGCAGGTCGGCGAGTTTTCCTTCATCCTTGGCCGGGCAGGGCTACAGGCCGGTCTCCTGACGCCGACTGACTGGCAGATGCTGCTCGCCGCGAGCATCGCGACAATGGTCGTGACCCCGGCGATGATTGGAGTGGCTCCGCGGATCGGTTTGCGTGTAGCGGGTCGATCGGCCCGCAGCTCGATGCCGGACACTGGCACCGAAATTCCGGAGCTGGCCGACCACGTCGTCATCCTCGGGTTCGGCATCGGCGGCCAGCTGGTCGCGCGGGCGCTTCGTGACCTCGAAACGCCGCACCTCGTGCTGGAACTGAGCGGCGCCAGCGTGCGGCGCGGGAGGCTCAAAGGCGAGCCCATCTTCTTCGGCGACGCCACGAGCCCCGATGCGCTGGCAGCGGCCGGAGTCCAGCGCGCGCGAGCCGTCGTCTCGGTGTTGAGGGATCCGGACGCCTCGGTGCTGGCGGTGAGAGCGGTGCGGGCGCTGGTCCCGCTAGTGCCGATGATCGTACGCGCCCGCTATCGTACGGAAGCCGACCTGCTGCTCCGGTTCGGGGCGACGACGGCGATTGCCGAAGAGTTCGAAGGACCGCTCGAGGTGCTTACGCAGCTCCTCGCCAGGATGCAGGTACCGGGGAACGCCGTGGAAATGCTGCTCGAGAACTTCCGGCGGGGCGCCACCGGCCAGCAACCTGTGAGGGCTGCGAGCCGGCCGCTCGCTCGCCGATATTAATCTGCACGCCGAAACCGGTACGCTGATCGTCGCCCTCCGTCGTGGGTCAGAGAACTTTTCGTCTCCGCCTGCGGATCTCCTGTTGGAGCCGGGCGACATCTTGTATTTGATGGGCAAGAGCCAGGGCGTCGCTCACGCCAACCGCCTTCTGCGCGTGGGACAGGCGTAGCGCAGGTCTTCAGACCTGCGTGAGGCGTCACGTCGTAATTCGTACCGCGACCACTTCCATATCGTCGGCTGGCGGTCCTCCGCTGCGGAATTCGGCGACGGCCTGGAAGAGCCGGTCGACGATCTTCTGGACCGACTCGGAGTAGAGTCGCTCGATCGCTCTTGACGACACGGAGCGTTCCGAATTCTTGGTCCTGAAAATCGACCGCTTCAGGAAGGCCGTCCGTGCAGAACATGTAGAGATTATCCCCGAACCAGGTCGAACGTCCGCTCCTCATATCGCGTGGTCGACAACGTACCGAGTGGGACGCCGGGCAGGTTGCTCTCTCTTGATGTTCCCGCACGCCAGTGGATCGCGTACCGCGTTGGGACATGCTGAGCTGACGCTCCTTGAAGTCGAAGATGGCGTAACACAGAGCCCAAGAGTACGCGATGCGCAGCTCCTATTGCTGATGGTCGACAAGGTAGACCGAGAACACCGTGAACGTCGTGAGCCGGGCACTTAGCCGGGGGAGGGGGGGAAGGGGGGCGCAGAAGCTCATCGAGATCGAGCACGGAGGTGATCTCGCGTCCAAGGTCGAACAAGGTCGCGACGAGCTCCCGATTCTGGTTCTCGTAGGAAGTGGTCAACGTCCGCCTGGCTGCCCTGTGGACTGAGTCTGAGCCAGCAGCTCCTGAAACTCCTTATTGAACACGCTGCGCGACGAAGCCTTGACGTCGAGCGGCAGGTCCTGCCCCGACGGCGTGCCACGCGCCGCGGTCGCTGCGAGAATCAGAAACGGTGGGTGCTTCTCATGCAGAGTATTAGAAGACGGCTCGTAGCTCACCCGCTTCAGGAACGGCTGAGCACAGGTATCATAGCGACGAACCTAATATGCGTACCCTCAATGTCGGCTTGATTCAGCTCCATTGCGAACGGGACTCAGAGGTGAACGTGCGACGCCACCTGGGCGCAATCAAGCAGGCGGCCGACCAGGGAGCCCAGCTCGTGGTTCTTCAGGAGCTGTTTCGAACTTCATACCTCGGCGACAATCAGGACCCTGGCAAGTTTGCTCTGGCAGAGCCTGTGCCAGGCCCCACAACAGATGTGCTGGGCGAGTTGGCGCGCGGCCTGGGAGTGGCCATCGTGGCGCCGCTCTTTGAGAAACGGGCCGAAGGCCTCTATCACAACACCGCCGCTGTCCTGGATGTTGACGGCCGCTACCTGGGTAAGTACCGAAAGATGCACATCCCAGACGACCCCGGATATCACGAGAAGTACTATTTCACACCTGGAGATCTCGGCTATCAGGTATTTGACACCAAAGTGGCACGCGTCGGGGTGCTCATCTGCTGGGACCAGTGGTATCCCGAGGCCGCGCGGATCACAGCACTGAAGGGTGCAGATGTTCTCGTTTATCCCAGCGCAATCGGTTGGTCCCCTGAAGACGATGACGTTCTCAGATCCGAGCAGTGCGACGCGTGGATCACCGTTCAGCGCGCCCACGCGGTGGCCAACGGCATTCCGGTGGTGGCCGTGAATCGTGTGGGAGTGGAAGGCGGACAGATTTTTTGGGGCAGCTCCTTTGCTTGCAACGGTCACGGACGGATATTGAAGGAGCTGCCGACAGACAGGGAGGCGATCGAAGTAGCACAGCTCGACCTGGACCAGGCGGCTTATTACAGAACAGCCTGGCCTTATTTGCGCGATCGCCGAGTCGATTCCTACGGGCCCATCACCGAACGCTACTTAGACAACCAACCCTCGTGACGTCCTCGCCCGCGCAGCGCGGTTTCTATTTCCCAGGCGAATGGCATCCCCACCAGGCGACTTGGCTCAGTTGGCCGCACAATCCCGAGACATACCCGGACCTCAACCGCATCCTTCCCGCCTACCTGCAGTTCGTCGAAATCTTGAGCCGCGGCGAGCGCGTGTGCATCAATGTGTTCGACGGAATCATGAGCCGGAAAGTTGGCGAACTACTGGCCGCCGCGCGCTGCTGCATGGACAACATCTACCTTTACATCCATCCCACCGACGACTGCTGGATCCGAGATCACGGGCCCAGCATATTGATTCACAAGTCAGGCGCCAGGCTTCTCCTTGATTGGGAATTCAATGCCTGGGGCAGGAAGTACCAGCCCTGGGCAAGCGACGACCGGATCCCCTCGCTAATTGCGGAGGAGCTCGGCTTGAAGCGCGTCACACCCGGCATTGTCCTCGAGGGTGGCAGCGTGGAGTTCAATGGGCGAGGAACCGTCATCACCACGATGAGCTGCCTGCTGAACCCCAACCGTAACCCAGGACTCGACAAGACCGCCCTGGAGCGCATCCTCTGCGACAACTTCAGCCTGACCAACGTGCTCTGGCTTCAGGGCGGCATCGTGGGCGATGACACCGATGGTCATGTGGATGACATCGTGCGATTCGTCGACGAGCGCACGGTCGTCGCCGCCGTCGAGACGAGCCGTTGCGCTGACAATTGGAAGCCGCTGCACGATAACGTGAAGGCGTTACGCGGCATGACACTCGAGGATGGGAAGCCGGTAAGCACCGTGGAGATCCCGATGCCGGGCCCGGTCGTGCACAACGGCATTCGCCTGCCAGCCTCATACACCAACTTCTACATCGCCAACGGCGTCGTCATTGTCCCGGTGTTCAGTCAACCGAACGACGAGGTCGCTCTTGGCATCCTGCAAGAGCTCTTTCCCGACCGTGCCGTTCATGCGATCGAAGCTAGCGCCGTCGTCTGGGGTTTGGGTGCCTTCCATTGCCTGAGTCAGCAGGAGCCCGCCTCCCTCGGCCCCATTCCCGGCCGCCATGAATAATCATGGATCCCGACGCCAGAGTGCCAGGATTTCTCGAAGCCTGTCATCTACCTCGTGCGGCTTTGAAGTGAGCATCGTTCCGGTCTTGCTGGCGATCACGTCGCGTTTGATCGTCTTGACAATCCCCTGACTATCGACGGGGCCAGGACGGGGGATGTCCCTCTAGCTGTTGAAATTTAAAGCGGCGGCTCCCTGCTGGTCGTGATAGACGGCCGGTGGGAAAACCTGGGGCTGAAGCCCCCAGAAAGGAGCCGCCATGAAGAAGTTTGGCACAGGCGTTCGTGGGCGCCAATCAGCATTGCCGGCACCACGGCACCTTCCATTGGTCGACATCCTGGTCGATGCACAGGCCGAGCTCCAAGAGCTGGTCGTCGCGTCGGGCCTGAAGGTCCTCGCGGCGATGTTGGAAGCGGATCGCGTGGCCGTGTGCGGTCCGCGGTATGCGCATCAGCCCGCGCGGCGGGCGTCTCGGGCGGGCCATGCGCCCAGCGAAGTCGTGCTGGGGGGCCGCAAGGTCGCCCTGCGTCGGCCGCGGGTGCGGCGCGACGGGCAGGAGGTCGCGCTGCCATCCGTCCAGGCCTTTACGAACACGGATCCGCTCACCCGGCGCGTGGTCGAACAGATGCTCATCGGCGTGGCCACGCGCCAGTATGGCCGGAGTCTAGAACCGCTGGGGGCCGACGTCCGCACGCGGGGCACAAGCAAGAGTGCCGTGAGTCGGCGGTTTGTGGCGCAGACGCAGGCGCAACTCGATGCGTGGCGGGCAACGCCGCTCGACGACCTCGAGCTGGTGGCGCTACTGATCGATGGGGTCCACGTCGGCGGCCACTGCATCGTCGTGGCGCTGGGCCTCGATAAAACGGGCGCCAAACACCCGCTGGGCCTCTGGGAAGGGTCAGCGGAGAACACGACCGTGTGTCAGGGCTTGCTGACCAATCTGCAGAGCCGTGGGCTGCGGACCGA
The DNA here is from genome assembly GCA_965197865.1 of Vicinamibacterales bacterium. Taxonomy (GTDB): domain Bacteria; phylum Acidobacteriota; class Vicinamibacteria; order Vicinamibacterales; family CAVVIG01; genus CBDANZ01. The sequence goes on along the minus strand of CBDANZ010000002.1, from coordinate 544,346 downwards.
CCGCAGTCTGCTCGTCATCCTCGATGGAGCGCAAGCGCTCCACACTGCGGTGATGCAGACCTTCGGCCCCGCAGCCCTGGTACAACGATGCCAGGTGCATAAACGGCGCAACGTGCTCGAGTATCTGCCCGAGGCCCAGCGTCCGTGGGTGAAGGCGACCCTCACGCGCGCCTATACGCACACCGACATCAAGGCGGCCCGGCGCTTGTTGCAGGACTTGGCCCGGCGGGTGGACGTCGATTATCCGAGTGCAGCCGCCAGCATACGGGAAGGGCTCGACGAGACGCTCACCGTAGTCGAGTTGCCGCTCTCGGAGCGGCTCCGCCGATCGCTGGCGACGACCAACGCCGTCGAGAGCCTCCTGAGCCGGACACGCCACATGAAGCGGAACGTGAAACGCTGGCGCGGGGGTACGATGGTGCTCCGCTGGGTCGCTGCCGGTGTGCTGGAAGCGGCCAAAGGATTCCGGCGGGTGAAGGGGTGTAAGGACATGCCCGTGCTGGTCGCCGCGTTGCGAGCACGTGACGCTCAGCTGGGGCTCGATGAATCGTCGGGGATGGTTGCGTAGTCGTCACCCGAGCCGCCGCTGAATTTCAACAGCGGATGGGACAAGCCCCCAGGACGACGTCGCCGCGCCTAAGGCCCATCATACGCGGCGTCTCTTGCGGTGTCCCAAGGGTCAGCCATCTCCCAATACGGCTGAAATCGCGCTCGTTGTAGGTGACCAGCACGCAACCGGCCTCTCGGCACGACAGCGCCAGCAACATGCACCCGCAGCTTTTCTGAGAAGTCGACTTCCGCGCACCGAACGTGAATAACCATCCGCTCAGCACCGCTATAGCTACCGATACGTCGGCCAGAAGCGCGGGCACGTGGACCAAGTGAAAAGAGTTTATCGGCGACCCACCTCATCAACCTTCCCGCACGTGTTAGGCCAGCCCTGGTTGCACGCACGTGCGTACAAGTCTGCCGGAGTGTGGTTCGTGATCGGTCCTTTACTTCCCCTCAAAACGATCGGGTAGTCTTCGAGCGTTGGTGGAACGCTCACTAACCTGCGGACACCGGTGTTTACTCTGTTCAGATTGACACAAGCAGGCAAGAATCCTCGCTCGCACCCGAGCTTGAGCGACGCCGCCGTGCCTGGCCCTTCGAGCTCGCGTTCAGCCTGAAGAATCCCGAACTCGTTGCACGCCCAGCCCGATCCGGCATCGCAGTACGTCGACTGCGTGTCCGCAAGGTACGCACAGGCGTACGGCCGATCATCGTTACACGCCTGCTGCCAGAATGGCACCCACTGGCCCGGATGGTTGTCGCCTACACCTTGCGCAGCGCTCATGAGAGCAAACGCGCCCACCCAGATCGACATGTACGCCAGGTGGCGCTGGCGTGGCCCAAGGGATCGGCCGAGCGCCGCGGGATCGAACGCTCGGAACACCCTCGAGCGCGCCGCGTAATCGATCAACATGATCGAGAGGTTCAAGATCGGCACCTGCAGGAGCTTGTCATAGAACGTCGGCAGGCCCGCGCGACCAAGTAGGTCATACAAGGCAACGGTGCTCAGGCCGTAGAGCACTCCGAACATGATGCGGCCCAGCTCGGTGCGCGGCGCAGTGGAGGGATCCGTGAACAAGAGGTGCATCCCGAGGAATACCGCAATCGGGATGTACGAATCGAAGAAGAAATAGGTCCCCGTTGTGCCGAAGTACAGCAGGCCGAACAGGTAGGTCGTCACCACCGCCGACATCGTCATGGAGGCCACGCCGAAGAACAACTGTCCAGGCAGGCTGATCAAAAAGAGCACCAAGAACATCTGCGGCGGATAGAACTGCGTGGTCGCGATATCCTGGGCCCACGTCATGTCGCTCGAGCCCGTGAGAATCAGACCGAGCGAGAACACCGCGAGCGGAAACGACGAGGGGTTGAAGATGTGCTGACGGCGCCCATTCTTCTCCCAGTGAATCAGCTCTTTGGCGGCGAAGCCGAGCGCCACCATCAAGAACTGTAAGTAAAACCAGTCCGGCTTGAACCAAAGGAACAGATTGATGCTGAAAATGACGGGGAAAGGACCGAAGCCAAACGTGTAGGTGTTCCGCCGTGACCAGCTAAGCAGCATATCGAAGGCGTATGCGAAGAGCAGCTGCGCCGCGATGAGGTAAGCTGAGTCGTACACGCGAGGCCAGTACCAGCCCCAATACAACAGCACCAAACCCTGTGCGCAGGCCTGCACGTAATGCTGCTTCCGCAGGACGATCTCCAGGATCAGCGTTCGCCTGCCTAGCGCCGATCCGAAGAGAACCGCGTTCCACACTAACAACACGCTCGCGGCACCTAGAAACGACCACAGCAGCTTCGGGTTCTGCTGGACTGGGTCGAGGACTCCGAACGCGCCGAAACCCAGCGTGAAGACAACCGGCAGAACGAACGCTCGGGTGGGCGGCAGGCGTGCCGACTGGGGCATGGGCGGAAAGATCGCCGACTCAACGCCGCCTGCTCCACTCCCGCGCGAAGTGGGCGGCGTCTGGGTGCGGGCGATAACTGCGGTCATAGAGGGCGGAGCCCCGTCCAACACAAGACGCCGCTATCAGTTCGTGCCGAACGTCGGACTCCGCACATGGCCGGGGGACACATTCTCAAACGAAAGTGGATGGCGTGCTCCCTCAGCCACTCGGTCGTCCTTCCAGCGGAATCAACAGTTTACTGCGAGTGTAGGGGACGGAGCCATTGTCACACCACTCGGCAAAGCACCACGCCGGACCGAATGTGGCCGAGCGAGAGCCCGGAGACGGCCCGCCGTGAGGCCCAACCGGCACAACCTCAATGGTGGTTCCGGACGGAAGTTATCGTTCGCAGGTATCTGCCAGTTGCTGCACGGAAACCAGGTTCAGGCGTCTTTCGTTCGGAGCCGTGATGAGAAGGCCCTTGACGAGCAGCTTGTGGCCATTTTGAAGCTGGCCCGTCGCGTTGGCAACCTCCGGCCTGGTGAACTCTGCCCGTTGCCCGGATTTCAGAAGCTCTTCTTTCGTCAGAAATTCCGGAGTGCCAATGAGCTTATAGCGGTTCTTCCCCAAAGCTTTCTGCCTGGACTCCTCAATCTCTTTCGCGCTGGTAAACAGCACTTTTGATTCGATGCCCTCTGTTGCGTCCGTCAGCAGCCAAGTGCCCTCGGCCGTATTATGGCTGGCGCATCCCACCACACTCACAATCGGAACTTTGGGCTTAGACACATCGCCTTGCTGGGCGCGGATGCCCGCGGTCCCCCCTCCTACCACGAGCGCAACTACTCCAAGAACTCCACATCCTTTCATGAATCTTCTCCTTTTGCTGTCCTGCATGAGTCAACCGGTGTCACCCAAGGCAATTCTTACCGGATTGACACCTCCCCCCGCCTACCTAACAGCTGCAGGCAGCTCCACTTCTACATCCTTCCTATACCAAGCGGTCCCCAAGTTTCGGTAATCGTCCGTATTGATGCGAATTTCGGTGTTCAGGCGATAGGAGAACGGCGACGTCAGATAATACCGCCCCCGGAGCCGTAGCGTCGAACCATTGTGTTCAAAGGGCGGGGTCTCGAAGTGTAGGCTACAGGTGCCCCCCAGATCACAACCGAGTCTTCCGGTTCGGAGGAGCCCTATTTCTCGCGTGACTTCGTACCGCACGAAGGATTGGCCGGCGAAGCTGTCCGCGTACGTGATGAAGCCCTTTCCTGCGAACGGACCGTCAGGCCCTTCCCCTTTTATCGTAACGTCCCAAAAGCGACCATCCCATATATTTCGGATCGTTTCCGACCCCGAGGTTGTTCCACCCCCGCCAAACGGGCTCTCTGACACGGTCGACTCGAAGTTCCAGGTCCCCAGGAAGTAGTCCATGTTGAACTTCGACTGGACGTCGCTCAGAGTCGTCGGAACGCCACGACCCTGTTCCGCCCCCGGTTGAATTCGCCGGCCTTGCGGGTCGTCCTCGTCGGGAGGGGCTGGAGTGGAGGGTGGTTGGCTATCCCCTTGCAGCTGCGCCCCACTTCGAGGTTGAGCCCCAGCTTGAGGCTGCGCCCAGGCAGGAACAACTGACAAGCAACAAGAGACGAACAAGATCGACCCTAGCCTTTTGTTCATGGCATTTCTCCGTTCAAAGTGCATGAGCGATCTTCGCGCGATGCGGGTGCCCTTGCTCGATCTTCTGCCACTCTCTTTGCATAATTTCACGTCCATCGAACCCGCGTGGGGACTCATCGAGGGAACACAACGCATCCGGGTGCCCATGCCTGGAACGAGCCAAACACCACCCTGAGCTTAGTGGATCGCTCGACTGCAAAGCATAACACAGGCGCTCGTGTCCCGCTCCCGGGCGAGGAGGCCAGCGATGGCAAGACGACAACAGCACAGCACAGAGTTCAACGCGAACGTGGCGGGCACGGCCCGTCGCAGCGCTCGGACGTTGAGCGAATTGGCGTCCACGGGGGGCCTCCGGTGCAGACCATGCCATGGAAGAAACAGGCCTTGAAAGCGTGGCTGGAGGCGTTCGCGAAGCGCTGAAAACAGGCGGCTGAGCACCACGAGGCATGGAAGCCCGCCTTGTATCAGGAAATCGGCCAACTGGAAGGTGGGCTGGGCCTGGTTGAAGAAAACACACCCCCGGTCGCCCACTGACCGACGCGCCGCGGTCGACACGAGGCCTCCCGGGTTGAGCGTCGCGCGGCAAGGGGCGTTGTTGGATCTGGCCGCGCTCGTCGTTCTACTGCGACCGGCCGAGGGCGGCGACGAGGATCTGGCGCGGATGCGAGTGCTCGACGAGCCTTACACGGCGAGCACATGCATGCGCAGCTTGCCTCTGGAGCATCCGAGGTTTCTTTCAGAAGGTGGCCAGATCTGACTTGGCTAGGACGGGCGGAGGTACTTAGCGGGGATTCCATCCCGACTGCCACGCGCTACTCTCGGTTGCCGGGTCGCTGCCGACGCGCTGAAATCGCCAACCGGACTACCCAGATCGCGCCACGCGCCAGACACCCGCCTGAACCGAGGCGCCTCCTCGTCGCGCACGCGTCTGTCGAACTCTCGGAATGTCTCGTCCCGACCAATCCACAATTGGGATTGCTCCGAACGTGAATCGCTCGTACTACCGCGTCATCTATTCCTGACTGCAGGGATTAATCCCTCCAGTTGTCGTGCGGAATTGGCCCTTCGTGGCGCCTGACCCCTGGCGCCATTGTCAGAAAGGTAGGAGATGATGCGCGTCTTGCTGTCAGTCCTGTTCGTGCTGACACCAGTGTTTGCCTTCGCGCAGGCGCGCGGGCCTCAGGTCAAACGTACCAACCCGCCAACATTGTCGAAGCCGACCGGCTACACGCACATCGTCGAGGTGACCGGCCCCGCGAAAACCGTCTACATCGCCGGGCAGTTTGCGCGCGACAGCGACGGAAACGTCGTGGGTGCCGGAGACATGAAGGCGCAGGCTGAGCAGGTGTTCAAGAACCTGGAGGCCGCACTGACTGCGGCTGGCGCGACGTTCGCCGACGTCGTGAAAATGAATATCTACGTCACCGACATGGATGACGCGCCCTCTATGCGCGATGCTCGCGCGCGGTATTTCGGAGAAACGAGCCCCGCGAGCACGCTGGTCCAGGTCGTCCACCTGGCCCGCCCGGAGTTCATGCTCGAAATCGAAGTGATTGCGGTGGTCGCCCAACCATGAAATCCTGCGCCTACCCAAACGGCCGGTCGAAGGAGGTCGAACGTTCGAGGTGCCAAAGAACAACGGGGCTGGGCGCCGCCGAGCGAGATCGATGGGCGGTATGCGGGGCGCATGTCGCACTCCAACATCGCAATCGCGTGTTGCGCCGTGTGCAAAGCGCCATCGATCATTCGCATCGCGCCCCCCTTCGACCCGAGCGCTGGGCGGGTGGACACCGCGACACAGTCTACGCGGGCCGTTGCGAGGGTTCGACGTCGTGATCCCAGTAGTGTGAACGTCAGCCGAGACGCCGCTTCGCTGGCTCCCCTGACCCTTGAGTCCCCCACCCTCCCCGGATCAAAACGTCGCCAGGGGGTTAAGCGGGCTACCGGTTCCGCCGGCCACCGGAATCGGTGCGAGCGTCAGCATGAATTCCCATCGATTCAGTTGCGCGGCGGTATCGGCGAGCGCTTCAAGGTCCAGGTTGTCGAGAATATGGACCCCGACTCCGGCGATGAGGAACACGTGCAGCGGCTGGCTAACCCCCTCCGCGAGATTAGGCATGACATCGGTCGCCGCATCGCTGCCGACGATCGAAATATCGCGCGCCTTGATCCACGTCCCCACGGAGGGATGAAAACCGGCGAATGTGTCTGGTTTCCAGGCTCCAAGTTTCGCCCGGCGCGCCCATCGGCCTGTATACAGGAGTAACGCGTCACCCGCTCCAAGCGTGACGCCCGCCTTCTTTTCCCAGGCTTCGACGTCCTGCACGGTGATCGCCGTCCCCGGCTCGAGATAGGGCACGCCTTTCAGGCGTGGGATGTCGAGCAGGACGCCGCGCGTGATGACGCCTGTTTTCAGGTGTTCGATCCCCAACTTGCTGCAGCCCGCCGGCGAAGTTGCGCTCCTCGGCACGTCGTTGAAGAGCTTGTCCTGGTACGGGTAATGACAAAGCGAGTCTATGTGGCTGAGGAAGAAGCCGTGATACCTAAACCGGTACGTGTCGGATTGGCCGCTTTGACTCATGGTGTGTTCGAACCCGCGGTTGGGATTGTCCAGTCCCACCTCCTTCAAATCAGCGTGGGCCAGCGATACCGACGTGCCTCTCTTGACCAGCGCCACCGCCTGCCTGGTCTTGGCTGCGGTGATCAGATTGGCAGCACCGAGCTCATCGTCGTTTCCCCAGCGCCCCCAATTCGAATTGTCCTTGAACATCTTGTCGAACTCTTGCGCGGTCATGGGCGGCGGAGTGGGCGTTGAGCGCGAGTCTTGCGCGAGCGTTCGGGACGTGCCGAGCACCACTACGACGGCCGCAACGAGTAGGGAACAGCCTCCGAGTAGTGTTCTTCCTCTCAACATAGTCTTCTTCCTCCCATTGTGCTTCGCTTGTTCATTTTCGGATGGACCTAATGATACGCGGTTTGGCGGCCTCGCGTGGGCGCGAGAAACGCCTTTCCCCGAGCGCCCGGCACTCTCATGGCGCGTGGACCACGGTCCAGCACAACGCCGGTCCCCAAGCGTCCACAGGCAGCACGGTCACGACGTGGTTCGATCATCTATCGCCCTCGTTTTCCGGGCCTGACGCGAACGTCGTGGCTGCCGCGGACGTCAGTCTGGCGTTCTTCAATAATTTCGAACCCGTGGGCCCGTACGCGCGCAGCCGTACACCCGGCACGACGGCCGACGAGGAGAGCTACCGCGGGCGGCTCTACTTCGTATCAGGTTGCGACCCAGCGAAAACTTTCTCCGCGACAACGGGAGGCTTCTACGCCGGTGACCAGCACGCGCTGAGCTACAACCGACGCGTCGAGTTCACAAACCAGCTGGCGATAGAACCGCGCGTGTCAGTCAATTGGCTGGACCTGCCGCAAGGAGGCTCCGCGGTACAACTCCACCATCAACGGCGTTGGTCTCGGCGCCCGCTTCCGCTGGTGACGCCCTCGAGCGCGCCGGCGGCAACCCCTGCCGGATCAGCGGGCCACCGCAGGCTCCTCCGTGACACGGCGACAAGGGGCGCGGGGCCTTCAATTAGGTGCTGCCGCGGGTCTGCGGCGCGCGTCGAAGCGTGTACCTTCTGGATCAACAACCCTCCGCACCCCCCGACTACGGAGTGCGTGCGGCCCTGAGGGTCATGTACTCTTCAACAGCCTCGCGCTGTGCCCTCCGGTTGGTGACGGGGGTGATAGTGCCACTGAATTCTTCATAGAGCCGGCACAGATTCCAGGCCGCCCGGTCCGGGTTGGTCCACCCTTCGAACTTGCCCATGTCGATGTCGGCGGCCGCTTTGCCGGGGCCCATCCCGGCGTCGAACCGTTTCCGGGCCTCGCGCTTCTGGATCACGAAGTACTCGCGGGTTTCGGCCATCTCTCTCTTCCCGCCGAGCGGCCCGTGCCCCGGCACGACCGTCTTGATGTCCATCGCCAGGAGCTTGTCCATCGTCTCGATCCATTTGGTGACGTGCCCATTTTGAACAGCCGGAGTGACGTAGTGGAACACGACGTCGCCGCCAAAGAGAATCTTCTCCTGAGGCAGGTAGGCCACAACGTCGCCGTAGGTGTGGGCCGGGCCAACAAAAATAAGCTCCACGATCGTGTCGCCGAAACGGTAGGTTTGTTTATCACTGAAGGTCGTGGCAGGCGGCGCCACGATCCGGTCTTCGGCTCCCTCAGCCCAGGCCTCCCGCTTCTCCCATTTGGCGCCGGGCTTGATCGCCGCCCCTCTCGTAATGACCGCCTGCCGACAAAACTCGTGCGCGACAATCTCGGCCGGTAAGAAAAACTGATTGCCGTTCGTATGGTCGCCGTGATGGTGTGTGTTGACCAAGCGGCTAAACGACTTACCGGTGGTCTTTCTGGCCGCCGCGATGAAAGCCTTCGTGTGAAGCGGGGCGCCGAGTGCATCGATCGCCATCAAGGAATCGGGGCCGACGATGACGCCGGCATTGCTGACGGCGCCGTTGTCGTATTGAAAGCGCGATGTCTTGCGGAACGCCTGGTACCCCTCCGGACCGCCGGCCTGGATATACGCGTAAACATTCGGCGCGAGTTGACGCAACTCGGTCTTCCAGTTGGGAATCCTCGGGACGTTGGCAGGCGCCGACTGGTGAGCGCCCGTGCTCGCCAGACCTACGTTCTCAGGCGTTGCCAGCGCCGCGGTGATCCCGACTCCCACGCCCGCCATGTGCCCGATCGCTTCCCGACGACTCAACTTCGTCATACGATCCTCCTCGAATCCTGATCCCGTTACCACCGACCGGCGAACTCAACCACGCCCGTCCCGCATGGGCGCGAACCGTGCTCAGACCGTACGATCTACGAGACTGGCCTCGAGCCCGGCATGTCGTCGCCCAGAACCGTTGGGACCACGCGCGGTCCCCTGAGCGCACGGCGCCTTCGCGCGGCTCTGGGCTCGGAATCGCTTCGACATGCGAACCTCCGGGTACTGGCTCCCCCTCATCACGGCCCTCGTAGTTTGTTCAGGACTGGCTGTGCACGCCTCCACGCCGACGAAGCTGTTGAATGATACAATGTCTCGCGCTCTAGACTCGTGTCACGAGTCGCGACGATTCGCTGCCCTTTTCCGGGCTCGGCATCCCGCCTCGCCGCGCTGTACCTTCCTCAAGAAATGCCCATCTTCTCGAAAGATGCCCATCTTCTGGGTCGACGCGCCTGGCCAGGCGGGTGCCGCGCTCCGGAAGATCTGTCACCGAATGTCGGACTCGGGATACGAGCCGAATCTTGAGTCTAAACCTGGCGGGAGCGCCTGCGACTGCGGGCCAGCGGCTGTTGAGATGCAATGAGGGCCGGTGTGTCCAGACGAGACACTCGATGATTCGCGCCGGCGCCAGCCTCCTCATCTTCGGCATCCTTTTGGCCCGACCCGGTGAGGCCGGCCAGCGGGCCGCCTCATTCGCCTCGCCCGTATCACAAACGGCGCCGGCGGAAGCATTGGTGTCAATGGCAACCGAAAACTGCACACTTCGGGGAGATACATCTCGGGCGGAGCGGACGTTCTCCCGTTGATGCCCGTCGGGCGTTTTGGGCTGGACGCAGGGAGCGGAGCGACCGGAGTCCTGGCCAAAACGCGCCGCGAAGCTGCGCAGCCGGCGGTCACGTTGCGACTCCCTCACGCTGTTCGTCCGACGCTGTCCTGAGCCAGTGCTGATGCTCCCGCATCCGGTAGCTGTTGCCCCGGGTGTTGACGATGTGGCAATGGTGCAGCAGCCGGTCGATGAGCGCCGCCGCCATGATCTCGTCGCCGAGCACGTGTCCCCATTCCTCGAAGCCCTTGTTCGAGGTCAGCACCGTCGACGCCCGCTCGTGTCGGGCGTTGATCAGCTGGAAGAAGAGCACGGCGCCGTCTTGGCTGACCGGCAGGTAGCCGATCTCGTCGACGACGAGCAGCGCGGGATGCGTCAGCACGCGCAGCCGCCGGGACAGCTCACCCGCGGCCCTGGCGTCCATGAGCGAGTCGATCAGGCCTGCCAACGTCCCGTAGTAGACGCGTCGGCCGGCCTCGGCGGCCGCGATCGCCAGACTGATCGCCAGATGCGTCTTGCCCACTCCAGGCGGGCCGAGCAGGATGACGTTCTCGGCGCGGTCGAGGAATCCCAGCTCGTGCAGGCTCTCGATCTGCTCGCGCTTGAGGCTCGGCTGGAAGGTAAAGTCAAACTGCGCCAGCGTCTTGACGGCCGGCAGGCGCGAGGAGCGCATGGCGGCCTGCAGGCGACGGTTGTTGCGCAGCGCGATCTGGGCGTTGAGCACCAGCTCGATCGCTTCGCCCGCCGTCACCGCCCCGCTGTCGACCTGCGCCAGCACGCCGTCGACGGCTTCCAGGGCGCCGGGCATCTTCAAGTCCGCCAGCATCGCCCGCAGCCGGTCGCGCCGGTCACTCGCGGTCGCCGTCATCCCGCCGCCTCCGCGTAGACCCGCAACGAGCGGCGCTCCACCGCGATGGTGTCGGGCACGCGCCGGTGGGCCGGCTCGGCACCGCGGTGGACGCCGAGACGCTGGTAGGGACGGCGTGCCAAGGGACGCAGCACCGCACGCTCGCCCCGCTCGAAGCGATCCACTGGGCGCTCGCCCGTCGTACCGTGCCGACGCACGTTGGCCGTGCCCTCCAGCCAGCGCGACGCCTGCTCGTTGAGATCCTCGTCGTTCGCGAACGCACGCCCGTAGAAGAAGCTGTCACGGATGTAGCGGATTGGCCGCTCCACCTTGCCCTTCGTCTGCGCCCGATACGGCCGGCACGCGCGCGGGTGGAATCCCCAGTGCGCGGCAAAGCGCAGAAACTCCGCGTTCAACACCAGCTCGCCGCCGCCCACGCGCTGGTCCGACAGCACGACCGCGCGCATCTGGTCAAACAAGAGCTCCTTCGGGACACCGCCGAACCGCGCGAACGCGCGCTCCAGCCCGTCGGTCAACACGGCCATCGTCTGCCGGCGGTAGAAACACAGCCACAGCAGCCGGGAGTGGCTCAGCACCACCACCAGGGCGTGCCGGCGGCCCCAGGGCAGGGTGAAGGTCGCGAAGTCCACCTGGCCCTGACGCCCCGCCGGCGTCTCGAACCGAACCACCGACTCGGTCGGCTCCCGTGGACGCACCGCGCGGACGTAGTCCCGCACCCGGCTGTAGCCACCGGGGTAGCCCGCCGCGCGGACCTCGTCAAACAGCCGCTGCGCCGACAGCCCGGGATACTCCTCGAGACGTGCATCGATGATCCCCGTGTAGGGATCCAGCTTGTGGGGCGCCGGTGGTCGCGGCGCGTAGCGCGAGCCACCTGACGACAGGTCCCGGTCCAACTGACCCGTCTCGACCCACTCGTGGATCGTCCGGCGACTCACCCCGAAGCGTCTCGACAACTCCGCCTTCGAGACGCCCCGTTCCAGGTAGTACTTCAGCAACATCCTCGTCTCCCATCCATGCATCGGTGCCCCGCTCCCTCGTTGTTGACGTCGTCAACATCGTGGAACGCAGGGCAGCCCCCGCCAACCACCAAGGTGTGCGGTTTTCGGTTGCCACAAATGGGAACTTTACGGTTGCCACCAACAATTGGAGCTCCCGTTCACGTTTGACGGCCCCCCGGCCCCAGTGCCTCCAGAGGTGATCGCTCGCGACGCGGTGGGCCGCGCGACCATTCGCGCCGTGCGTCTCACGGCGCCGATTCGGGTTGACGGACGACTCGACGAGGCTGTCTACGCGAGCGTGCCGCCTATTTCGGATTTCATCCAGACGGAGCCGCTGGAGGGCTCGCCGGCGACCGAGAAGACCGAGCTGTGGGTGCTCTTCGACCACAACAACGTGTACGTCGTCGCCCGCTGCTGGGAGAGCCATCCGGAGCGGATGGTCGTCAACGAGATGCGGCGAGATAGTCTGAACATCGTGCAGAACGAAAATGTTGCGTTTGCGTTCGATACCTTCTATGACGGGCGGAGCAGCGTCTTGTTCGAAATGAACCCCCTTGGCGGTCGGATCGATGGCCAGGTGACCAACGAGCGCCAGATCAACTTGGATTGGAATCCGGTCTGGGACCTCAAGGTCGGGCGGTTCGAGGGCGGCTGGACGTTGGAAGCCGCCATCCCGTTCAAGTCGCTTCGCTACCGGCCTGGACGCGCGCAGATTTGGGGGTTCAATGTCCGGCGCATGAACCGCTGGAAGAACGAGCTATCGTTCCTCGCGCCCATCCCGGCCTCCGTAGGGATGGGTGGATATTTCAGGTCATCGCTGATGGCGACGGTGGTGGGATTGGAAGCACCGTCGGGCGTGAGAAATCTCGAGATCAAGCCGTACGCGATCTCGGACCTGACGAGCGATCTCACCGCCAGCCCGACGATTTCCAACGATCTGGGCGGAGATGTTGGGGTCGATGTGAAGTACGGCCTGACGCCGAACCTGACGGCCGACTTCACCTACAACACTGATTTTGCACAGGTCGAGGCCGACGAGCAGCAGGTCAATCTCACGCGGTTCAGCCTGTTTTTTCCGGAGAAGCGCGAATTCTTTCTCGAGAATCAGGGCACCTTCGCGTTTGGCGGCGCCGCGACCAGTGGGCGGAGTGCGGGCGCGGGGGACACGCCGATTCTGTTCTACAGTCGGCGAATTGGTCTCCATGAGGGGCGGGCGGCGCCAATCCAGGCCGGCGGGCGCCTGACGGGCCGACTCGGTCGGTTCAGTCTCGGCGTGTTGAACATTCAGTCCAGCGATGAGCCGCGATCGGGGGCGCGAGAGACGAGTTTCTCGGTTGTGCGAGTCAAACGCGACATCCTGCGCCGGAGCAGCATCGGGGCGCTGTTCACCAGGCGGTCAGTCGGCCAGGGCGGCGACGGGGCCAATGACGCGTACGGCGTGGATGGGACGTTTGCCTTCTTTGACAACCTGGCTATCAATACGTACTGGGCGCGGACGCGTACCGCCGGCTTGTCGGGTCAGGATACCAGCTATCGTGCGCACCTGGATTACAGGGGGGATCGGTACGGCGCCCGACTCGAGCGCCTCGTCGTGGGTGACCACTTCAACCCGGAAGTGGGGTTTGTGCGACGTGACGACATGCGCAAGAGTTTCGCCCGATTCCGGTTCAGCCCGCGCCCACGGTCGATGCAGTCGATCCGCAAACTCTCGTGGATCGGATCGCTGGTATATGTCGAGAATGGCGCCGGCCTCCTGGAGACCCGGGACCGGGACGCCGAGTTCGACATCGAGTTCCAAAACAGCGATAGGTTCATTGTCGCTTATCGCGACACCTACGAATTTCTCACGCACCCGTTCCCTATCGCGCCCGGAGTCACCCTGCCCGTGGGGAGCTACGACTATGCGAGCGTGCGAACCCGCTTCAACTTTGGCCAGCAGCGAAAGATCTCCGCCAACATTTCGGCGGAGTACGGCACCTTCTACAGCGGCCATAAGACGACTATTGGCCTCAGCAGAGGCCGGATGAACATCAGGCCCCAACTCTCGATCGAGCCCAGCATGTCAGTCAACTGGGTGAATCTGGCGGAGGGCGCCTTCACGACCAGCTTGGTCGGGTCGCGGGTCACCTACACGATGACGCCGCTGATGTTCGTGAGCGCGCTGCTGCAGTACAACTCCAGCAGCCATGCGGTGGCCGCCAACGTGTGCCTGCGGTGGGAATATCGGCCGGGCAGCGAGCTGTTCGTCGTGTTCAACGAACAGCGAGACACGCTGGCGCGCCAGTTTCCGGCGCTCGTGAATCGGGCGGTCATCGTCAAGATTAATCGCTTGGTCAGGTTCTAAACCGAACTAGAAGCGGTTTCATCGCCTGGCTAAGTAGCGCGGAACCTTAGTTTAGAGTCGGATACTGAATACGGAGGGCCACGGGGGTAGCGACGGCATATTTGACACTCGCTGCCGCGCTCGCAGAAACCCGCCGAAGAAGGGGCAAAGAGATGGAAGTGGCCCCGCCGCGGCGCGACACCCTGCTACGTCACAGGCCGACGGCTCTCAGGCGCGGCGCGTGTCGGCTGGCGTCGCTCATACGGCCAAGCGGCGTCACCGCCTCACCGTGGTTACGGCTGCTTCGCAGCGGCTTGCGCGGCCTTCTTCTCCTGGGCGCGAGCTCCCGCGAGAATCCCCAGCATGCCGAAGTTCCCCTCGTGACAACTGGACTCATAGATCCGGTTTGCCCGCTCGTCGTTCTTCCCCAACTCAAGGAGGACGGTCCAGGGTCGTGTCCACGTCGTCGGATCGTCGATCGTGATTTCGCGCTCTAACGTGTTGGCATCCACCCGCGTGAAGCGTTCCACTAGATGCAAGTGCCCCTTGGAGCCTCGCGGACCGAGGGTCCATTGCCCGATCGTCTGGATCTCCGCCCCGGGGCTAAAGTTGGTGGTGTCGACGACCAGGGTATCGCCCTCCCACCGGCCCCGCGAGTCCCCCAACCGCTGGTGGACCTGGGGAGGCAGATGCGGACTCCCGTCCGTGGGGATGATGCGCACGGCTCCGCCTCCGTGGCCATACTCGACGTAGATGGTCACATAGCCCGGCGATTGAACCAGCCGCGACGTGCCGGAACCAAAATCACCTGATCCGAAATCGGGCAGCGTGTTGCCGAGACAGCGCTCGGGCCAGCCTCGATCCTCGGGACCGTCGGAGCCTCTCGGCCCCGGACGCAGCAGGGTGCCGAAACCATCAGACGCGACGGTGGGATCTTCGGCCCCCGGCACCAGAGGGGGCATTTTCCCGTCCGGGGGATCGATAATCAGCGACGTGCGCTTGCTCCTCTTGAGGATCGAGTTAAAGACCGCATTGTAGGTGCCGGGGTTCCCCTCGCGGGGGGGAGCCGTATGCGTCGGCTCCAGCGCACTCTTCGTGTCCAGCGCCGCCACTTCCTCGTCGGTCAAAACCGCTCTCCCGGCATACTCCTCCGGGCGTTCCAACGGCGCCTCGCTGTTGCGGCTCCAGATGCCCTGGAAGTCCGGCTCGCCCCACGGGGTCTGGGGCGGCGTGTACGCTTGGGCCGCCGCGCCCGCGGAGTTCTGGGCCGCGACGAAGACCGGCGTGAGCGACACCGCCAGCACCGCCACCAGCGCACCCATCACCGCGAGAAATGGATTCTTCATCGCACTCTCCTCTTGCACTCTCGGTTGACGCTCGTACGGCCACCGTCCGTGCGCGCCTCATGGGGCCCTTCCCTGCTCCAGTTTGCTCTCCCGTCTGCCCCGCGACCGCCCTAACTTTCCGGTCGCAGGGGGAGACCGACTGGCCCGCACCTTGGGGGGGTCGGGCCGGGCAACAGACGCGCCAGCCTGCACAGTCGGACGCTATGGCTGGGGAACCGTGTCGATGCCCGGTCGCTGCACTTCAAAGGGGGCGCCCGTACCGGAAGCACCGAGAAACGCCTTGGTCCCGTCGGGCAGCGTAAGATCCCGACCGTTCGCTCGATTCGTCCCGTCCTTGGCCTGATACCCATCGACCACGATCGCCGTACCGGCCGGCAGAACCTGCTTTGTCAAGCCTCGCCTGAACAGCACGTTCGGGCTCCCAGCTTCGATCGCCCACTGTTCCACCGTGCCGTCCGGCATCTTGGCGTCGACGAAGATCCAAACGTGGGGATTGACCCACTCCATCCGCGTGACGACGGCGTTGAATTTGACCGGCTTCTCGGCGTCAAACTCTGCCGAAAATGCGTGATGCGCCTGGACCGGGACTGCGGCCAGGATCGGCACGAGAGCAATTCCCCCAACGACACCGGCGAGCTTTGTTCGCATCGGATTCGCCTCCTGCTAGTCTTCCTACGTGTGCACGTGGCCCCGCGGCGACGTCACGTACCAACTCCTCGATTGCCCAGGAGCTTTTTCGTCGTGGCGGCGGCGGTTTCGTTCCTTCACCTTCACTGTCCCTCGGGTGGATTGCCCGAGAGTCGACGGTCATATATTTCGTTAGCCGGCGGAATCTTCCGAGTGATGTCAATGATCATCGTTTCCCCTTCCCAGCGCTTGACCAATTGCTCCTTGCGCAGATGCCCGAGCATGGTTTCTTCAACCATCTGCACACACCTGTGCTCGATCACGACGGGGTTCGCCTCCAGCCGACGATAGAGGGGCATGCTGATCTTCCAGGGCCGCGTAAACACCTTGGGATCCTCGATCGTCGCTTCGTAGCGGATGGCGTCGCGGCTGAGGGGCGTATACCGTTCGACCACATGCAAAGCGTCGCTATGGAAGTTCCCGGCCCGGTCGAACCACGTGTAGGAATTGAGTTGCCTTACGTCGACCACCAGGGTATCGCCCTCCCAGCGGCCGACCGAGTAGCCCATATACGAATCGTCGGGCGGGGGCACGACCGTATCCAAGTGGACGGTACGCAGGGTATTCACATACGCGAACGCGATCATGATCTTATTGGTACTCTGAAAAATCTGAAACGGATACGGCAGATACATCGCGCGGGGCACCCCGGGCAAGAAACACTTCAATTCCGGATCGCGGTCTAGCCAGTTGTCAAAGTTCTCCTGCTTCCGTGCCGCCGCCCAGGGCTGATACGGAATCGTCTCCCCCTCGACGACGCCCATACCACCGGGAATCCAGCCGACCGAGCCGAGGGCAAGCACCGGCGCCGCGAGCACGGGCGCATCGGTCACGCCGGCCTGCGCGACCATCGGGCGCGCCACATGGCTTTGCAGGTCCCAATTGGCCGTGTTGTTCGTCTGCCAAATCCCGCTAAGATCGGGTCGGCCCTCCGTCGTACGGGGTAATTGAGAGGCCGGACCCTGACCAGCGGTCCGGGTCCCGGTGAGGAAGAAGATGGCGATCGCCCCGCCGATCACCATGACCATCATCGCGCTGAACCGGTTTCGCATGTGTTCGATCTCCTTTGGGCCTCACTTGACGTGCCGCGCTCGGCAGAAGGCTCAGGGTGGTAATTACGGCTGCTTCCCTGCGGCTTGCGCGGCCTTCTTCTCCTGGGCGCGAGCTCCCGCGAGAATCCCCAGCATGCCGAAGTTCCCCTCGTGACAACTGGACTCATAGATCCGGTTTGCCCGCTCGTCGTTCTTCCCCAACTCAAGGAGGACGGTCCAGGGTCGTGTCCACGTCGTCGGATCGTCGATCGTGATTTCGCGCTCTAACGTGTTGGCGTCCACCCGCGTGAAGCGTTCCACCAGATGCAAGTGCCCCTTGGAGCCTCGCGGACCGAGGGTCCATTGCCCGATCGTCTGGATCTCCGCCCCGGGGCTAAAGTTGGTGGTGTCGACGACCAAGGTATTGCCCTCCCACCGGCCCCGCGAGTCCCCCAACCGCTGGTGGACCTGAGGAGGCAGATGCGGACTCCCGTCCGTGGGGATGATGCGCACGGCTCCGCCTCCGTGGCCATACTCGACGTAGATGGTCACATAGCCCGGCGATTGAACCAACCGCGACGTGCCGGCCCCATAATCACCTGATCCGAAATCGGGCAGCGTGTTGCCGAGACACCGCGTCGGCCACCCGTGGTCCTCTGGGCCGTTGGAGACTCTCGGCGCCCGGGGAGGATTCTCGGCCCCGGCCACCAGGGCGGGCATTTTCCCATCCGGCGGATCCACGATCAACGACGTGCGCTTGCTCGTCCGCAAGATCGAGTTGAAGACCGCATTGTACGTGCCGGGGTTCCCCGGCCGGTGGGGGTCGCGTCTAGTAAAGTCAACGTCGATGTTCTTTTTCTTGTCCAGCGCCACCACTTCCTCGTCGGTCAAAAACGCTCTCCCGGCATACTCCTCCGGGCGTTCCAACGGCGCATCGCTGTTGCGGCTCCAGATGCCTTGGAGGTCCGGCTCGCCCCAGGGGGTCTGGGCCGGCGTGTACGCTTGGGCCGCCGCGGCCGTAGGGCTCTGGGCCGCGACGAAGACCGGCGCGAGCGACACCGCCAGCACTGCTACCAGCGCACCCATGACCGCGAGAAACTGATTTCTCATCTACTCCCCCTCCTGTCGTCCGGTTCTCTCGCTCGTACAACCGCGCTGCCTGCCCGCCACGCACGAGGGGGGGGGCCGCAGGCGCTAGCCGGGCCACAATTTACTACATCGGCACTAGTCCTGCACAGAATTTGTTCCGCTGTCCAGCTGTGTCGTCTCGCGACTGCCCCGGTCGCGAAAGAAACCGTCACGCGTCCCTGTGCCCGCGGGTTCTGCGCCAGGGGCCTCACGTGTCCACCTCTGAACAGACACCCCCCTCACGCCCAGGAAGCCGCAGTCTTCGGCCCTGAGACCGGCTGTCCTCACCGAAAGCGGCTCGCTCCCCGTTGCAGGCGAACGATGTGCAGGTCCTGGGCAGGATGGGGAGGGCCGCCGGCTGGGGTTGTAACAATTGGGTTGTAGTAAGTAAGATGGAGCGTCAAGAAGTCGCTCGCGGTCGCCATCCTTGAGCCTGCGGTCAGTCAACGACCCGCGCGCCGTGCCTGTGGTTCGAGGCGCACCTGCGCGCAACCGTGGCCCCTGCACGGTGTCTACGCTTCATTTCACGTCACGAAGAATCCGGGAGGAAGGCATGACGGGTCACTACCGGTTGAGCGTGTTCCTGCTTTTGGTGGTCTTCGTCGCCATACCCGCCGCCGTCGCCGTGCATCCCCAGACCCAGGCGGAGGCCGACGCCCCCCCTGGTGTCGGCCCCGCGGGCGCGGAGTGGCCGCGGGTGGGCGGCGATTTGGGAGGCATGCGCTACTCGAAACTGACCCAAATCACCACGGAAAATGTCAAGAACCTGAGTGGCGCCTGGGTCGCCAGGTTCGACCGCGGCTTGAACTCGCGGGCGACTCCTGTTGTGCGGGACGGCCTGATGTTTCTGACGGCCGGGACCAGTGTTTACGCACTCAACGCCAAGACCGGCGAGACCGTCTGGAAGCGCATGACCGTTCCGGCTCCCGGCGCGACCCTGCCAGGACTTACGCCCCAGGGGCCGGGCCCGGGCTCGCCTAGCCATCAAGGCGTGTCACTGGGCGACGGGAAAGTGTTCGTCGGACTTCGGAATGGTGTCGTGCTGGCGTTGCACGAGAAAACAGGCGAAGTGATTTGGGAACATCAAGTCTTCGGTGATGAGCCGCCACTGAAGAGAAACGCCGAACGGGTGAGCGAAACGACAACGTACTGGCAAGGCATGGTGTTTGCCGCGACGGGGGGCGACTGGGGCACCCCGGCACGAATCGTCGCCCTGGATGCGAATACCGGTAAAGAACGGTGGGTCTTCTGGACCGTTCCCAGGCCTGGCGAAAAGGGCTCGGAGACCTGGCCGAAGAATAGCGACCTCTGGAAGTATGGGGGCGGCGGCGTGTGGAAGGAGGCCGTGATCGACCCCGACCTTCAACTCGTCTATTACGTGACGGGCAATGCCTCCCCGCAGTATGGGGGGGAATTACGGGCGGGCGACAATCTCTTCACGGCCTCGATTGTCGCGCTCGACATCCAGACCGGGACGCTTCGGTGGCACTACCAATTCGTCCACCATGATATTTGGGAACACGATATCGGCACCCCGCCGATCATGTACGACATACAGCTGGGCGGTCAGACTCGCAAAGGGATCGGCATCATGCGGACGGATGGGTATCTCTTCTTCCTGGACCGAGCGACGGGAAAACCCCTGCTGCCCGTGCAAGAGCGGATTGTGCCTCAAGACCCATTCTCGAAAACGGCGCGGACGCAGCCGTTTCCCGTCGGAGGGGAGAGTGTGATTCCGACCTGCTCGTTTTGGCGAGACAAGGTTCCCGCTGGATTTGAGCTTGGGTGCGAGTTCGCGCCCAAACAAATCGGGGTGCCCAACATGCTGGAGCTGGGGACCCGGGTGTTAATCGCCCCGATGTCGCACAGCCCGCAGACAGGCTATTTCTATGCGCAAGGGTATGCCGGGTTAGTGTGGGCCCGACGCTCTGAGGATCCCTATTTCTTGTGTTGCCTACAGGGAAACATCCCGAAGATCCCCGGACTCTTGCGCTTTGCCACCCTGGCCGCGATCGATACCAGAACCGGGAAGATCGCGTGGAAGAAGGAAATGCCATGGGCGGTACTGGGTAGAGGGGGCACGATGAATACGGCGGGCGGGCTGCTGTTTCGTCTCCACGGCGACGGAAACTTCACCGCCTTCGACGAGAAGACCGGGGAGGTGCTCTGGCAATTTCAGACCGGCTTTCCGGGCGGGCGCGGCACGCCCGCAACGTTTGAGCTCGAGGGGGAGCAATATATCGCCGTACCGGCTGGGCCGGCCGTCTGGACGTTCAAACTCGGCGGCTCGATGCGTCCGCTCCCGGCACCGATACTCCCGCCAGATGACGATCCTTTCACCGGTCCCATCGAAGATACCTGGGAAATCGAAACCGCGTCTCTCCAGCGGGGTCTATTTCTCAGCGGCCAACATTGGCTCGTGGACGAATACGCGCTCAACCCGTATCGGGCCCGAGTCCTCACGGGTACGCGGGTGACCTGGGTCAACAACGGGAGAGAAAATCATACGCTTCAGGCTCTCGATGGGTCTTGGACCACCGGTCCCGTGAAACCTGGGGCCCTTGGCCTCGTGAAGTTCGAGAAGCCGGGCACGCACACCTACATCTGCAAGGACCATCCGTGGACGTACGGGCAGTTGATCGTCGTAGACGAGCAAACGCACCAAGACGGGATCTACACCCTGGAGCAAGCCGGCCGCGGCAACGCCGCATACGCGCAGGGGTGCCGCCTGTGTCATGGGAACGACCTCGGCGGTTCAGACGAAATTCCGCCACTTGTGGGCACCGAGTTCATGGTGCGGTGGGGCGGGCGTAGCGTGGGGGACCTGTTCAATACGATGCGCGCCACCATGCCGCCGACCAGTCCTGGGAGCCTGAGCGAGCAGGCCACGCTCGACCTGGTGGCCTTTCTGCTGCGGGCCAACCAGTTGCCGGCTGGCACGGAAGCGCTCACAAGCAGCACCGAGACCTTCACGCAGACCGTGAGTAGCAGGTGAACTTACCTGGGGTGGTCCCCTCACGCTTCGTGCGGGTCCCCCCGCGAGGCCGGGGGAACACCACGCCTGCATGCCGAGCACATCCACCGCTGGAAGTGGGCGTTCTGGCGTCAGCGATCTACAAGGCGGTGTACCTGATGCGATAGACCACGCCCGCTTCGTCGTCTGACACCAGCAGCGAGCCGTCCGGCAGTTCAAGCAGATCCACCGGCCGCCCCCACGCGCGGCTTCCCTGGAGCCATCCGTCAGCAAAGGTCTCGTACGTGATGGCGCGGTTGCCTTGCAGGCGGACGAGCGCGATGCGGTAGCCACTCGGTGTCGAGCGGTTCCACGAGCCGTGTTCGACGATGAAGAGTTGTTTCCGATACTCCTCCGGAAACATGGACCCCAGATAGAACTTAAGCCCGAGCGCCGCGACGTGCGCGCCCAGCAGCTGCACCGGCGGCGTGTAGCGCGAGCACGGACGCCCCCGGCCGAACTCCGGATCCGCAATCGTACCGCCGTGGCAATAGGGGAAGCCGAAGTGCAGGCCGCGGGAGTCTCGCCCTCGGGCTGAACAGGCGCGCGGGCGCGAGCCTCAGGGCCTGGAGGGGGACGTGACGGCGATCGGAATGATCGGTAACACGATGTGCGATAAGTGCTGCGGATCGTGGTAGACGGAGTTTGCTGCCACCCGCCAGTGCCGATTGTCGTTGAGCGGCTCGCCGGTATTCGGGTTGACGTCGAAGCGCGGGAAGTTACTGCTCGAAATGTCGAGACGGATCCGGTGGCCTCGTTTGAACACGAGCGACGTGGGGTACATCTCGATCGTGAATTCGTAGGGCTGCCCGGGCTTCAGGAGTTCTGCCTTCCCGGGCCCGTTGCGGTACCGACCCCGGACGATGCTGTCGCCGATATTGAAATCGACGCCCGACGGAAAGTCCTTATTGGGCGGATACACATCGATGAGCTTTGCGGTGAAATCCGTATCGAGACCGTCGGTCGCGGCCCAGAGCTTCACGATCAGCCTGCCGGTCACCTCGAGGTCGCGATCGAGCGGCGCCGTCTGGAAGACGAGCACGTCGTTCCTGGCGGACAGGGGCCTCGTATCCGTACACAGCCAGAACTCGAGTCGGCAGCGCTGGTCGGTTGGGCCCTGGAACAGCAACTCCCCTCCTGAGGATATGTTGCCGCCCAGTGTCGGCACGGGATTCTTTGGGTCGAACGCGTAGGTCGTGGGCGCGTGAGCAGCGGGTTTCTCCGGCGACAGCGTTCCTCCAGCATGGAGGTAGTATGGCGTCGGGACCGTTCGCGTCAGCGGCCATTCCTGCTCATCCCGCCACGAGCCGCCCACGAACATCCGACCCTCGGGGGTCTTGTGGGCGTCGCCGCCGCCCATGACGTAGATCCGCACCGGCGGTTCGCGGTCGATGCCGTTGTCGATCCCCTTCACCCAGCGATCGAGCCACCTGAGGCGCCAGGTTGTGAAGTCAAGCGCCACATCGGGCGTGAACTGTGCATCCCCGGCGAAGCTACGCCTCTGCCCGCCGTGCAGCCACGGACCAACGATGAGGCGCTGGAGACTCTTCTTAGCCTTCCGCAGCTCGACATAGTTCATGTTGGCTACCTGTGTGGCCCACGTATCGTACCAGCCCGTGACGTGGTAGATGGGAATGTCCTTGTGCTCCGCGATGTGGTCGATGACGCTGGATCCGCTGTTCTTCCAGAATTCGTCGTAGTCGCCATGGCTCATGGTTTTGATCAACCACGCCTCGTAATCGGGTGCAAACTTGAGCGGGGTCGTGCCAGGTCGCAGCGGCAGGCCGAGCACGTAATCACGAACCCGTGTGCCGCTGATTTCCAACAGTGCCGGCGCCGCTTCAGGAGGAACTGCAGCACGGGCCGCCGCCAAGGCCGCGTTGGCCCCCCCCCGCCCCGTCGCATTCGCGATCGAGAACGTGAAATTGAAGAATCGCAGTTCGAACGCCCCGTTGTGGCGGACGCCGTACCGCCCGATGTTCGTCATGGCGTCGACGGGAATCATTGTTTTGACGAAGGGAGCGTCGCCGATCGCCAACGCGTGCTGCGTGCCCCCCAACGTACGAGGTGCCAATGGTGCCGATGCTGCCGCTCGACCAAGGCTGCGCGCCAATCCACTTCGTTGTGTCGGCCCCGTCGTTCGGATCATCCGCCAGCGCCCGCCACTTTCCCTCGGATTTATACCGTCCTCTCGTGTCCTGGCTCACGACGGCGTAGCCGTACGGAACGAACGCCTTGGCGTTCGCCGCGCCGCCTCGGTCCTTGTTGTACGGCGTCCGCTCGAGAATAACCGGCAGCTTGCCCGGAAGAGCCTTGCCGTCGACGGCCGGCAGGTAGACATCGGTCGCCAGCTTCACGCCATCGCGCATCGGCACCATGATGTCGCGCATCAGGGTGACGCCATAGGAGGGTGTTTGTGGTGTTTGAGTCGTGACGCGCGGGCCGACCACAAGCAACGCAGCGGCGATCGCAACGGTGACCCCGACCCGACGGGTGACGCACATAAGTGCTCCTAAATCTGTCCGTCGGGGCGTCCCACGACGGGGGTTACGGTCATGTACGCTGGGGGCCTCACGCCCCGACGTCGCGCAGGGCTCGGCCTCGGGCCGCCTCGCGGATCACGCCACGATCACCGCGCGGAATCCGGAGCGGCTGCCGGGCGGGGCGGGGCCGTCCACGCCCCGCCGACTTCCCCGGGGAGCGGCCGGCGCGTGATGTCCACGATGATGGTGTCTCCCTCCCAGCGCTTGACCAGTTGCGTCTTGCGTTGATGGCCATACAGGAACTCTTCGACGAACTCGACGCAGCGGTACTCGAGGAGCTGGATGTCCGGCTCCATCCGGCGATAAAGCGGCATCGCGATCCGCCAGGGGCGGGTAAAGGTTTTCGGATCCTCGATCGTCACCTCGTAGCGGATAATCTCGGGCGTGATCGGCGTGAAGCGTTCGACCAGCTGCAAGACGTCGCTGTGGAAGTTTCCCGCCCTGTCGAACCAGTTCCTCCCGTTGAAACTGTTCACCGCAACCACCAGGGTGTCCCCCTCCCAGCGGCCTTGGGAAAATCCCATATACGTGTCGTCGGGCGGTCCCTCGACTTGGTCAAGGTGGATGGTGCGAGCCGCATTCGTAAACGCGTAGGCCATCTGGATCTTGTCCGATCCCTGGACAATCTGAAATGGATACGGCATGTACATCGCGCGGGGAATGCCCGGCAAGTAGCACTTGAGCTCCGGGTCACGGTCGATCCAGTGCGCGGCGTTCTCCTGCTTGATTTTCGCGGCTTCGGGGGTGTAGGGAATTTCGCCGTCGTCCTGCACCACCCCGAACGAGGCCGGCACGCCGGCGGCCGCGCCTAGCGCGACGAACGGTGCCGCGACCACCTGGGGGAAATGAGGCGCGACGCCCGGTTGGGTCAGGGGGGCCGGCCGTGCCTCGTGAGCCTCCAGGTCCCAATGCGCCTCGTTGTTGGCCTGCCAAATACCGTTGAGATTGGGTTTACCGTCCACGCGGGCCGGCCGCTCAGTCTGGCTGGCGATCCAGCTCACCGACCATGCGATGACGACGCCCACGGTGGCCGCCGTCGTCACAGCCGCGAGGATCGGGTTTCTGATCCCGTTTCGCATGTGCGCCTTTCTCCTTACAGAAGCCGAGCCTGCCCTCCGACGCCCTCACCGCGTGGAACCAGGGACTGCCCGTGGCGGGGCTGTCCACGCCCCGCCGACTTCCCCGGGGAGCGGCCGGCGCGTGATGTCCACGATGATGGTGTCTCCCTCCCAGCGCTTGACCAGTTGCGTCTTGCGTTGATGACCATTCAGGAACTCTTCGACGAACTCGATGCAGCGGAACTCGAGGAGCTGCATATTCGGCTCCATCCGGCGATAAAGCGGCATCGCGATTCGCCAGGGGCGGGTAAAGGTTTTCGGATCCTCGATCGTCACTTCGTAGTTGATGACGTCCGGCGTGATCAGCGTGAAGCGTTCCACCAGATGCAAGGCGTCGCTATGGAAGTTCCCCGCCCTGTCAAACCAGTTCCTCCCGTTGAAGTACGTCACGTCCACCACGAGCGTGTCCCCCTCCCAGCGGCCGACCGAGTGGCCCATGTACTTATCGTCTGGCGGCAGCTCGACCTTGTCGAGGTGGATGGCGCGCCCCGCGTTCGTAAACGCGAAGACCATCTGAAGCTTCCTGTTCCCGTGGACAATCTGAAATGGATACGGCATGTACATCGCGCGGGGAATGCCCGGCAAGTAACACTTGAGCTCCGGGTCGCGGTCGATCCAGTGCGCGGCGTTCTCCTGCTTGATTTTCGCGGCTTCGGGGGTGTAGGGAATTTCGCCGTCGCCCTGCACCACCCCGAGCGAGGCGGGCACGGCGCCGGCCGCGCCCAGCGGCATGATCACGGCGGCGGCCACCTGGGGAAAATGAGGCGCGAGCCCCGGTTGCAGGACCGGCCCCGGGCGCGCTTCGTGAGCCTGCAGGTCCCAATTGGCTTCGTTATTGGCCTGCCAAATACCGCTGAGATTGGGTTTACCGTCCACGCGGGCCGGTCCGCGTTCCGGCCCCGCGGCCGACTGGGCCGGTTGTGCCTCCAACAGGGAAAAGACGGCGCCCGCCCCGAGAACGGTCAGGGCCGCCACAAACATCGCGTTTCTCAACCGCTTCCGCATGGGATCCATCTCCTCACTAGGCCCCGTCACGAGGGCCCCGTCGGGTCATGACACTAAACCGTGATGCGCCCAAAGCCGCGTGCTGGAGCGCCACGAAACCGCACAGGACGCCCCCAGGGGGCGGTCCTGTCGTCTAACACCTAACTCTATCTGAGACCTACTCTATGCGAGGCTGCGAGGCGCGCACCTCCGAGAGTGTGTGCCTACCTCCCTGCGTCTTCTTACCTCTCAAACAGAGGTTCATGGTAGGGGGCCGTCTCGTACTGGTTCAGAAGGTCCTCGGGCGGCAGGACGTTCTGCGGGCCGCGGGTCGTGAACTCATTCTCGTTGTTATCCGCCCCCATCGTCGACTGGTCTTCGGTGGCGGGATTCGGGCCTTTCCCCTCTTTGAACAACTTCTCGTCGGCGCGTGCTGACGTGAGGTCATTCGAATGCACGACCTTTCCTTCGTGACACCGCGGCTCCGGATAGAAGCGATTCGCGGAATCAGGCTGCCTTTTCAGCTCCGCAACGAAGGTCCACGGTTTTGTCCAGGCCGTCAGGTCGTCGAGTGTGACGCGGTACTCAAGGGTGTCCGCATCACGGAGCGTGTAGCGCTCGATGAGATGCAGGTTCTGGCGGGCTGATTGATAGTCCACCTTGTCGTTGAAATTGGTCGTGTCGATGACGAGCGTCTTGCCCTCCCAGCGGGCGCGCGAGTCCCCCCACCACTGGCGGACCCTTGAAGACAGATGCGGGCGGTCGGTGATGTTCACCACGCGCTGGAAGCTTTGCCCCTGGCCCACGTCGATGGACACGGAAATGGATTGAGGCGATTGGATGATTTGTCGATACCCACCCGTGACGGGCAAGTTGGACGACAGACAACGCCACCCCATGGCTTGGTCCTCCATATCGTCGTGGCGATTCAAGAAACCCACACCCGACATGTTGTAGTACGGCATCCGCTGGCTGTACTCCGGTGCAATCGGCCCGTACTTGCCGCCGCGGCAATGCGGGTGGGTGGGTTCTTTGCACGCTGGGGTGGCCTGCAGGAGGGCCCTCGCAAAGAGCCCTATTTCACGCCTCCTCTTCAGCGCCTCCGGCGTGAAGGGAGGCATTCTCCCATCCGGCGGATCCACAATCATCCCTGTGCGCCGGCCCGTCGGCAACACCGCTCCGAACTCCGCGCCGTAGGCCGCGGCGACGTCGATGTAGGTGCCGATCTTCTCGCGGTAACTACGCCGTTTCATCACCGCGCGCTTCGCGTCGCGTGTGGCGATTTCCTCGGCCGTGAGAAACTCCCTTCCCTTGTAGCGAGCGGCACGCTGCATGGGGACCCGTTCCGTTTGGGTCCAGATCCCCTGCAGGTCCGGAGCACCCCACGGTGTCGTCAGCGTGCCTTCCGCCGCTACAGCCCTCGTCGTTCCCAGGGCCGCCGGGGCCTGCCCCGCAACGGGGATCGTCGTCAGCCCGAAAAGTGCGATCGCGACCACCAGTGCCCCAATGAACGCGACAAATCGACGCCTCATCAGAACCTCCCTTTTCACTTCGCTACGTGCTGGCCTGCTTGCGACAATGCCGGCCGCTCTTCCCTATTCCCCATAATAGCCGCGATGCTAACATTACCAGTTTGGCCGAGGCAAGCGCTTCCTCGCCCTCTTCCTCTCCCTCATCAGGCAATACTTCCTCTCCCGAATCCCTAGTCCCTGAATGAACCGTACCGGGTTTCTCGGAGACCTCATTACTTGGGAGGATGGGGTCTATGGGACGTCCAAGTCGGTTTTCTCCGGAGGTGCGTGAGCGCGCGGTTCGGATGGTCGAGGAGCATCGCGCCACCCACGCGTCGGAGTGGGGCGTGTTGCAGTCGGTGGCGCCGAAGCTTGGCTGCACGGCCGAGACGCTACGGAAGTGGGTACGCCAGGCACAGCGTGACGCCGGCTATCGCCCAGGGTTGACGACGAGCGAGCGAGAGCGCCTCAAGGAACTGGAGCGCGAGGTTCGCGAGCTGAAGCGGGCGAACGAGATCCTGCGGAAGGCGTCCGCGTATTTTGCCCAGGCGGAGCTCGACCGCCGCGGGAAGTGATGGTTCGCTTCATTCACGACCATCGGGATCAGTACGGGGTCGAGCCGATCTGCACCGTGCTGCCGATCGCCCCCTCGACGTATCACCGCCATCGGGCGGCGCAGGTCGATCCGACGCGTCGCTCGGCCCGGGCACAACGCGATGATGCGCTGCGCCCGGAGATTCAGCGGGTGTATGACGAGCATCATCAGGTGTACGGGCCGCGCAAGGTCTGGAAACAGCTGCGTCGCGAAGGGTTCTGCGTGGCACGAGGCACGGTGGGTCGGCTGATGCGGGCGATGGGCCTGGCAGGCGCGGGGCGTGGGCGCGCGTGGATCACGACCACGCACGCGGGCAATGGCAGCCGGCCCGCAGATCTCGTCGATCGCCAGTTCGTGGCGACCCGTCCGAATCAGCTCTGGGTCTCAGACTTCACCTACGTGGCGACCTGGGGTGGGTTCACCTACGTGGCGTTCGTGATCGACGTCTTCGCGCGGCGCATCGTGGGCTGGCGGGTGTCGGCCTCGATGCGCACGGACTTCGTGCTCGACGCCTTGGAGCAGGCCATCTACGCGCGCCGCGGCGACGCGCTGACCAGCCTCGTGCATCACAGCGATCGCGGCACGCAGTATCTTTCGATGCGGTACACGGATCGTCTCGCGGCCGCCGGCATTGCGCCATCGGTCGGGAGCCAAGGCGATGCGTTCGATAACGCCCTCGCCGAGTCGGTGATCGGACTCTACAAGACGGAGGTGATTCGACGACGAGGGCCGTGGCGCACGCTCGAGGCCGTGGAATTCGCCACGCTGGAGTGGGTGGATTGGTTCAACATGCGGCGGTTGCTGGGACCGATTGGAGACGTGCCGCCGGCGGAGTTTGAAGCGCAGTACTATGAGCAGGCCAAGGTGGCCTGATTCAATGAATCCAGTCTCCGAGAAACCCGGTACGGTTCAGAAAGTATGAAAGTACTTAATCCACTACTTAATCCACGATTCCGAGAACGCCAGAAACGCCGTACTGCTCTGCACCGGGCCCCGCATCTGCGGATAGACGTTACCGAGGGCCTTCTTGCCGTTGACGATCACTTCCGCCGTCTTCGCCGGGATGAAAAACGACGTCACCCCGAACGGGTTCCGCGGGCCGCCCACGGGCGTGTCAAGCTGGAACGGTTCATAGAAGTCGCGGAACGCGAGCTCGATCGTATGCTCGTCGGACTTGCAGATCTCTTTTCGTTCCCTGAGCGCGTCCCCCGACCCGACGCAGGTGGCCTTGACGACCCTGAAGGGACGCTCCAGATACGTCTTGTTGAAGGTGCCCAGAATCTGACTCACCAGGTATTCGTGCAGCGGCTGGTTGTCGGTAAGCGCGAGGCGAAGATCGCCAGCGGATTTCCCATCGCCGGTCGTGACGTACAACACGTGCCCTTGGCCCACTGGACTCCACACGACGCGCCAGAAGCTGGCCACCGTGAGCGCCGTGCCGCCCGGCTGGTCGAGTAAACGGATGACCGGATTCTCTCCTGAAATATAGACCTTCCCCACCTTGACGCCGTCTTGCACACCCCCGCTCTGGGCTCCCGAGCGCCCTGGCCAGACCACCATAACGACCGTGCACATCGCGATCAGCAGGCGCGCGATCATCGCTTCTCCTCTCACCCCACTCACCCGCACAGCCCCGTCCGAGTCGTTTGCGTCCGCCCGCATGCTGCTTTCGGCTCGAAGAGGCCCGGTGATGGGCACTCCAAAAGTGTTCGTCTGGATGAAGGCTGAAGGGACGTAGCCTCAGCGGACGCACCGAGCATTATCCCATCCCCCCCAAGTGTCTCCCAACGAAAATCACGTTCCCCAACTCTCCGAACACGCCAGGAGGGCCCTCCCGCCCCGCCGCGGTCCGGGGCCGTGCGGGCACACCTGACCTGCGGCGAGCAGGGGGGCAGGCGAATCAGGGGGGGGGGGGGGGGACGATCTACAATCCAGCTACAATTCAGGGCCTGGGGACGCCGCCCGATCCCCTGTTGATCCGTTCACCGTGTTTTCTCACCAGGAGGCATGCAATGAGAAGAGTCGTGGTCCTCATCGTGCTGCTGACGGTTGGCTCACTCTCGCTCGTCGTCCGGGCCTACCTACCTCCCGCGGCCGGCAGCGGACTGCAGCAGGCTCCACGGGTTGTCAACGTCGAGAAACTGAAGGACAACCTGTTCGTGCTCAAAGGCGGGGGGGGGAACACCGCCGTCTTCGTCGGCGCCACGGGCGTTGTGGTCGTCGATACGAAGAATCCGGGATGGGGCCAGCCGCTGCTGGACAAGATCAATGAGTTGACGAACAAACCCGTCACGACGATCATCAGTACCCATACGCATTGCGATCACGTGTGCGGGAACGTCGAGTTTCCGGCGACCGTCGACATCGTGGCGCATGAAAATACGAAGGCCCACATGGAGAACTGGGCCCCCCCCACTGGGTTTCCGGACCAGACCCGGAACATCTTCAAGGAAAACAACGGTAAAGGGATGCCCACGCGGACGTTCAAAGACCAGATGTCGCTCGGCAGCGGAATGGACCGGATCGATCTCTTTTTCTTCGGGCGGGGACACACAGATGGCGACGCGTGGGTCGTCTTTCCCGCGCTGCGGGTGGCGCACGCCGGCGACATCTTCCCTGGAAAGAGCCTGCCCATCCTCGACGCCAACAACAGCGGGAGCGGCGTCGCAATCGGGGAAACGCTCCGGAAGGCCGCCAGTTCGATGACCAACGTCGACACGATTATCACCGGCCACAGCACCCAGATGACCATCAGCGACCTGCAGGAATACGCTGACTTCAATCGCGAGTTCCTCACGGCGGTTCAGGAGGCGAAGAAGGCCGGGCGGTCGGTGGATGAGGTGGCGAACGCCTGGAAGATGCCAGCAAAGTACGCGGGATACAGACCCCCCCAGCCTGCGCGGCTGAAGCTCAACGTGCAGGTGATTTACGACGAGCTCCAATAATCCCGGGCGAGTCACCGTCCGCCCGCGATCACCGGCATCCGACACCGGCGATCGCGGCGGAGGCATTATTCCGCTAAGGCTTCGAAGGCCCCTTCTTGAAGGTTTCGGGATCCCCCGCGTCGCAGCGCGATCCCCCCGGCGAGCAGGTTAACGGATCTTGATTATCGTCCGTTCCCACTCCCCTCCCCGAAGAGTCCCGTACGGCTGGATGGGGTCCGCGCCCCTCGGCGAAGGCCTTCTCGTCGGCGCGGGCGCCCGTAAGTTGGCCGACCATCCCGTAGTTGCCTTCGTGACACCGCGGCTCGTAATAGATTCGATTCGCCTGATCGTCTTGCTTCGAGAGTTCCTGCTTGATGGTCCACGGCTTGGTCCAGGTCGTCGCATCTTCCATCGTGACGGCGTACTCGATCGTGTTCGCGTCGAGACGTGTCCAGCGTTCGACGAGATGCAAGTTCTCACGGGAGCCTCCGAAGTCAGTCTTCGGGGTGAAATTCGTGACGTCGACGACCAGCGTCTGGCCCTCCCAATGGCCACGCGAGTCTCCCCACCACCGGCGGATGTGTGCGGGCAGATGTGGACTCCCGTCCACGGGGATGATGCGCGGCCACCCCTGCCCCTGGCCCACGTCGTAGTAAATCGACACCGTTCCGGGGGACTGCACAATCCGACGGTACCCACCGATCCCTGGCAGGACGCTGGACATACAGCGCTCGCCCATGGTTCCGTCCTCCGGATTGTCGTGGCGATTCATGAATGGCGACGAAAACGACGACATGTTGTAGTACGGAAACAGCCCGTCTCGTTTGGGTGACGGCGGCCCATACGTCCCGCCGCGGCATTCGGGCAGGTCGTCCTTGCACGTCCCCGTGGCTTGTATGAGGGCAAGCTGAAACGCGCGTATCTCGGCCACCCTCTTCTGCACTGCCGGCGT
The DNA here is from genome assembly GCA_965197865.1 of Vicinamibacterales bacterium. GTDB lineage: Bacteria > Acidobacteriota > Vicinamibacteria > Vicinamibacterales > CAVVIG01 > CBDANZ01. The sequence goes on along the minus strand of CBDANZ010000002.1, from coordinate 512,622 downwards.
CACGGGAGGCACTCTCCCATTCGGCGGGTCCACAATCAACGACGTGCGTGGGCCGGTCGGACGCCTGATTGAAAATAGGGCGTTGTAGGCGCCGGCGACGTCTTCTTCGGTCCCCAGCTCCCCGCGCTGATCACGCCCCAGAAGCGCCGCGCGTCGTTTATCCAGGCTGGCCCGTTCCTCGTCGGTGAAAAACTCTCGGTCGGCAAACTGCGGAGGGCGTTGCAACGGCGTCTGATATTCGTCGGTCCAGATGCCCTGTAGGTCGGGCTCGCCCCAAGCGGTGGTCGGCGCCGAGTTCTGACTCGCGACTGGAACGGTCCCCAGTTGAATCATCGCAAGCCCCACCGCCAGCGCGACCCCACCCGCGACACATCGATGGCCCATCAGTAACCTCAATCTTTCAGGTGTCCATGCCCGGGTCTGCTCGCCAAAATACCCAACAGGGCTTCATCCCGTTCGTGTCCACCAGCTTCCCCAACGGAGTCTTCGCCGATGGGGTCACTTAGACGCCGCGGCCTTCTTGAACGTGTCGGGGTCCCCAGCATCGCAGCGCGATCCCCCCGGCGAGCAGGTTAACGGATCTTGATTGTCGTCGGTTCCCACTCCCCTCCCCGAAGAGTCCCGTGTCGCCGGATGGGGCCCGCGCCCCTCGGCGAAGACCTTCTCGTCGGCGCGAGAGCCAGTGAGCTGGCCCGGCAGACCGTAGTTCCCCTCGATGCACCGGGGCTCATAATAGATTCGATTCGCCTGATTGTCCTGCCGGGTCAGTTCCACCTTGACAGTCCACGGTCTCGCCCACGTTGTCGGGTCTTCCAGCGTGACGGCGTACTCGAGCGTGTTTGCGTCGAGACGTGTCCAGCGCTCGACGAGATGCAGGTTCTCACGTGATCCCCAGAAGTCAGTCTTCGAGGTGAAATTGGTAACGTCGACCACCAGCGTCCGGCCCTCCCAATGGCCACGCGAGTCCCCCCACCACCGGCGCACTTTCGGGGAGTGATGCGGGCGCGTCGTGATGGGGATGATGCGCTGTATCGGGCCCCTCTCGGAGTAAATCGACACCGATTCGGGCGACTGTACGATCCGGCGGATCCCGGTCAAACTAGGTAGGGTGCCGGACATACAGCGCTCGCCCATAGTTGAGTCCTCCGGATTGTCATGGCGATTCACATAAGGGGACATCAACGACGTCATGTTGTAGTACGGAAACACCCCGTCTCGTTTGGGTGACGGCGGCCCATACGTCCCGCCGCGGCATTCGGGCAGGTCGTTCTTGCACGTCTCCGTATTCTGCAGCAACGCGAGCTGAAACGCGCGTATCTCAGCCCGCCTCTTCTGAACCCCCGGCATTGCGGGAGGAACTCTCCCATCCGGCGGATCCACAATCAGCGACGTACGTCGGCCGGTCGGGCGCCTCATTGAAAACAGGGCGTTGTAGGCGCCGGCGACGTCTTCTTCGGTCCCCTTCTTCCCGCGCTGATCACGCCCCAGAAGCGCCGCGCGTCGTTTATCCAGGGAGGCCCGTTCCTCGTCAGTGAAAACCTCTTGGTTGGCATACTGCGGAGGGCGTTGCAAGGGAGTCTGATACAAATGCACCCAAATCCCCTGTAGATCCGCAGCGCCCCACGGTGTCGTGGGCGCCGGACCCGCTTTTGCCGTCGGGGCCTGGCCCACGAGGGAGGTCGAGGCCAGAAGGAGTGCGACCGTGACCGCCAGCGCGCCCCCACCTGCCAGATATCGATGGCTCATAGAACCTCGCTTTCAACGTGTCCTTGACGTGTCAACACTACCGCCCGCGCGTACTTTCCTATCCCCCGTGGGTACTAGTTCTTACATTGACGCGCTTCGGCTTCCCACACTTCGACGCTCGTATCACCAGGTTGTTGACCGGCAAGACCTTCGCCAGCGAGATGTCATACAGTTCGCACACCTGGGTTGGCCGAGGCACAATCGCCCGACACTAGCACTTCAATTCGGCCCGGGCAACAGCTTCCTTAAGTCCGGCAAACCGCCCGTCATGGGCTTCCAGGCGCCCGGATGCCTCATGGATTCGGATCGCGGCAGACGAAGTTCGCGGCTTCGTCGATGCTGCCCGCTCCCTTGTAGGCCGCCACCTGGGGGTACGGGCAAAGGGGACGCGTCCGATCCACAGGAAACAGAATCGGCATGCCGTGGGGCGGAGCGGACACCTCCCGGTTGCTCTGTGACGCGATGTGCGACGCGATAATTCTGGCCGGGGCGACGCCGTGCTCGACCCATTGCTCGAGCGGCGTCAGGAAGTCCGCAATAGTTGGTATCTTGCGGCGGGGATCGCCGCCGCGGCAAAGACCCATGCCAGGCACCATGAATAGGCGGGCAAACGTTCCGACCGACTGTCGTCCGCCCATCGTGCGCACGACACTCTCGTAATAGCTCACCGAAGACAAGGGGTTGTGAGTGAAGTCGCTCCAGCCGATCCACATGATCAACTTGCCGCCGCGCGCCTTGAACGCCCGCAGGTCGGGGTCCACCGCATCGATCTGGGCGGCGGCCGCCTGTGTGGCCGGCACGTCCGTCTCGAAGTTGAAGCTATGAAGATCGTACGAGGGATCACCGAAGACCAGATATCTAAGCGTCTCGTTCCCAAGTAGGTAGTGCCGACTCGAATACGGCGCCTGCCCCATGGGCGCGCCAATCACGTAACCGCGGCGCGAGCGCTCCCCCGGCGCCGGCACCCAAGCCCCGGGGATGGCTGCGCCTCCATAGGTCCACCCCGGCACAATCTGCCCCGTCGAGTTCGACGGCCCGTGGTGGATCTTCCCGATCAGCTCGGCCTGCTGACGCGTGAAACAGTCTGGCTTGTCCTCTCCAGCCACACAGCGAGGAAGGTCCATCACTGGATCAAAACGGCACGCCCGCGGATCGGCGATGAGACCGTCCTCCAGGCCGTCGACCGCGTCGCACTTCGCGTACACCGTATCATCCAGCAACGGCAGCTTCTCCGCCGGAAATGCCGGCGTAAAGTTGTAGTGATCTGCTGCGGTGGGATACATCGCCTGCTGCGTCCACGCATAACCCATCCCTAGACCCTGCGTCCAGTTGTGGACCGGGCAGCCCGCGACCACCCCGTCGAAGTCCTGGGGATACCGCTGCGGTTCCATCATCGCGGTTCGCCCGCTGCCAGAAGATCCGACGTAGTAGGAATACGCGATGGCCTTTTGGTAATAGGCCTGTATGACAAGCTTCGCGTTCGCCGCCGCGAGGTGGGTTCCGCGGTGGCCAAAGTTGACCAGCCGGTCAGGGTTCTGGTAGGCCCACGAGGCCCCGCCATCCTCGGGCGCCACGTGACCGGTGTCGGTCGAGGCCGTGGCATACCCCCTGTCAAGCGCCGCTGGCTTGCTGCTATTCTGAAGGTTCCCGAGAAATCCTCCGGCGGCGCCCATCAGGAATTTCCCGTTCCATTGCGCGGCAGGCGGCAAGAGCACTTCGAAGTTGATCTCCTTGTCGATCACTCCCAGCACTTTGCAGTTCGAAGGAGCGCCTTCACTGGCCGCAACGTTCTGAGCGGACAGAAACCGAACCCATGGCAGCTTGACCGAGGTGAGTCCTTCGCAGGTGCTGGGCGCACCCGCCGCAACTGAACGCAGTAAGGCGGACACCGATTCTCTTGCCAGAGCGTTCACACCATGGTCGCCCCTTACTTGCAAGGCCTGCAACAGGGTCGGATCTTCAACACCGCGCGGCCCTCCACTCTCCGACTGAATCGTGATGCTGCGGCCGAAGACCTCGCTGAACTTCGCGTCGGGTTTGTAAATCCTCCACGGCGGTCCATTCTGAGCAAGAAACGTCGAGGAGGCCGTGGTCAACACCACGACGCCGAGCGTGACAACCGACCGGAGCAGAATTGAGCGGTGAAAGTCACACACTTGTACCTTCCTTCTCCTCTTGACTAAAGCTGCCCGCCAGATCACTGATGAGACCTTCATTATGCTTTCGTGCGCATCGTGTGCGCCGCGCGGCCTGATGAAGGGACCGAATACGTCTCTGCGGGATCAGGCTAGGCGAATCGCTCAGGACCGCCGAGGGCGACCAGCCGCATCATGGCGACGCCTGTCCAAATCCACTGCACCGACCACGCTTGCCAGAATGCCCCCGGCGGCTATTCCAGCCGTCTGGAAATCATTTCGCCGTTTTCCCTGAAGCTCGTCACCGGCGCATCATCCGCCGCTCACCTATCAGACACGGTGCGCCTGAGCGCCTCTGATCCAGCTCTGAGCTCTTCTTCACCGGTCGGCAATTGGTTGGCTCGAAGGACAAAAGCCGCCAGGTCGAGATATGTCTGCTCGCTCAAACTGCCGGAGGCTTCTGGCGGCATCGTGGCGCGCATCGTACTGAATAAGTCACCCAGGCTGCGGCCGCCCCACCGTGCCAGAAACGCACTCCCAGTCAGCGCCGGGGCTGGTTCACGGCCGCCAAGATCGTCCGCATGACAACTGCCGCAGTGTTGCGCGTATGCCGCGCCGCCGCGCGCGGCTTGCTCATTGGTATAGACACCGTTCTGCGCCTGCTCGTCGGTGACGATCAGCTGACCGTACGCCCACGGATGGTCCGTGCAGATGTAGGTATGCCGCCCGGGTTTGCTGAAGATGACCGAACCGGTTTGCGCCGGTTCGAGGCGGCCAGTCGTCCACGATCCATCGTGCGCCGTGACCCTGTGAACTAGTTTCCCGTTGTTGACCCACGTCACCCGGGCTCCCACCCTAACCCGCGCCCGAAACGGATCGAAGGCGTGTTCGTCCATCGTGTAGCGTGTCCCCGTCGCGCCGAGCTCGCGCCAGAGGGAAGCGGTCTCGACGTCGGCGGTGTCCTCGATCGGCCCCGAGAAAATGTCATCATTCGGCAGCGGCCGGTACGCTGGAACCGGCGGAACGGTGCCACCAAGACTGAACGCCCACACGGCGGGTCCGGCGGAGAGCGCTAGGTATTGCACCCCATCGATCTCGTAGGACGCAACCGGCCCGCCAGCGGCTAAGAACCCGGTCTCGAACTGCCACAGCAGCTCGCCAGTCTTGACATCGTAGGCTTGCAGGTATCCGTCCGCCGCCAAAGCGAAGAGGAGACCTCCGGCCGTGGTCGTCACACCGCGGGCGCGGCCCGCCGGGAAGTCTTTCTTCCAGACGATTCGACCGGTTCGGCTGTCAATGGCTGCCATGACACCATAGCGCTCCAGGCCCGGCACCCGTCGGGCGTTGTTGAGAGGTACAAAATACGGATCATCGGTTCGTCTCAGCCATTCCAGTGTTGCTGTGCCTGTTGCGTAGACGTAGCCAGTGGACGGACCGTAGGCCATCGGGATCGTGCGCACGCCAAAAAAGGACGGCGCCAGAAGGTTCGGCGGATCGAGATAGACCGGTGAGAAGAAACAACCAAGCTCAAACCCAGAAAGCCAGCGAGGAAGTTTCGCCCGCCACTCCGTGCAATCGGGCAGCATGCGATCGGCTCCGACAGGAAACGGCTGCGTCTTCGCGGTGTATACGCGCGCTTCTTGCCTCACGGGCCGCTCTTCGACGGGCAGCAGCGGTTTGCCCGTCTCGCGATCTAGCAGAAATAGATAACCGTCGGCGCGCATGGCCGCCAGGGCTTTCCGTGTCCGCCCTCCGAGCTCCGTATCGAACATCATCGGAGAAACGGAGATATCCGCCTCCCAGATGTCGTGGTGCACGAGCTGGTTGTGCCACCGCAATTTCCCGGTTTCGACATCAAGGGCAATCACCGAAGCAGTAAAGAGGTTGTCGCCGGGCCTGGCTTCGCCGCCAAACTGCGGCGCTGGGTTGCCCGTGGCAAAATACACTAGCCCTAAATCAGGATCGACAGCCCCGACTAGCCATATGGCTCCTCCGCCCAGCCTCCACACCTCGCTGTTCTCAGGCCACGTCTCATGGCCTGGCTCGCCAGGCCCCGGCACCGTGAAGAAGTGCCACACTTCGCGGCCAGTACTCGCATTTAACGCGGCGATCCGGCCACGCATACCAAAGTCCGCAGCCATCCCGACCACGACGAGGCCGCGAGTGTAGATCGGCGCACCGGAGATCGCTTGACCCTTGTGTGGCGGATCGTCGCCGACATACTGATCCCAAACGAGTTCGCCGGTTTCTTGCCGGAGCGCAATCACACGCGCATCCCCGAGGCCCACGAATACCAATCCCTCGCCGAGCGCCACGCCTTCTTTATCGGGCGTCCCCAGACCCGCCCTGATCAAGTTCGAGCCATCGCTCGGCCGTTGCCGTGTCTCGGTTTGGTACGTCCAGATCGTCTCGCCGTTTCTTGCGTTCAGCGCGTACACCCGTGCGCCCGCCGTCATGAACATCAGGCCGTCCTTGACAACGGGGGTCGCACGCGAGCTGGCACCATCGTCAAACCGCTTCGACATCCAGGCGCCGCCCAAACCCTTGACCGTCTGTCTGTTGATCTGCGTGAGGGTTGAATGACGGGTGTTCCCCAAGTCGCCGCCGACGTGCAGCCACTCCCGGCCCGGTGGCAAGCGGTGATCTTCACTAGGCTGATCCGCAAAGGCTGACGGCATGAAGGACGCGCCCACACAGGCCAACAACAATCCCAAAGCGGGTCCACGACGCGCATTCATTCGTGCCCTCATGCCCTCCTCCTTGACACAGCCTAACCTGGAATGGATCGAGTCCGGAGTCGCGGAACTACCGTAGAAAGCGCTCAGGTGGGCCGCGTCGCAGGCCTCACCCGGCGGAGCGGCCTAGAAATTGGTCGCGCGCCGAAGTTTGAATAGCCGACCATCCAATCCCTCCGTAGGCTGCAGATAGCTGCCGCCGTACCGGAAGTCGCGGCCGCCGAGAGGCCCCAAGGCAGCGGGTGGTGGCCGGCGAATCTGTGCCGCACTAACCAAAACAATAACAGCCGGCTCTCACAGGACTCCACTGACTTCTCCGACAAATACGTCGGCAAGTTCGACGTCCAGACGTTGCCGACAGGAGCCCAGCCCCCAAGCGTGAGACGGACCGTGATGCGAAGATCCATCTCGTCCTCCTTGCGACGCTCTGACGCGACCTGCAGCACACCCTGCGCTCCGTCGCGCCGACGACGGGACAACGACTACGAGACTGGAGATATTACACGCTGGCGTCTGGCCTCGTCAAAGCGCATCGAACATGTTGTTGGCCACGTGGAGAATGTTATTGATAGGCGTGGCGCACTCCTCTGGTCATCAACGGGATAGCGCGCCTCGTTCGAACGACATGTGGCTTGTAAGCACATCGCGCCACCCCTCGCGATGACGGGGCGGCCAACGGCCCCATCGTCTTGTGTCATCTTGCAGGTATACTGCCGCCCAGTAGGAGGTTAACGATGTCGGACTTGATCCCACCGAAGCACTCCACTGCAGCTCTCGTGGCCATCACGCTCATCTTGGTGGTGGCCGCCAGCAACGCCCAATTTGCGCCCAATCCGCCGCCCCCCGAAGATCAGTACCAGTGCTGTGGCCCCACCCTACCCGACGAGCCGCAGATCTTCGACTCCGGCAGCCAGCGATTCCGCGTAGTCGCGCTCAAGGGTCTCTTCCAACCCTGGTCTCTCGCGTTCTTGCCCAATGGCGACATGCTCATCACCGAGCGGCCTGGACGCCTTCGTATCGTCCGTAACGGCGTGCTGGATCCCCAGCCAATCGCCGGCATCCCTCAAGTGTCCAATATCCGCGACAAAGGTCTACAGGACATTGCCCTCCACCCGCGTTTTGCGGAAAACAGGCTCGTCTACTTCACCTACTACAAGCTGAAGCCGGGCGAGAAAGATGTTTCGACGGCCACTCTTGCCCGCGGCCGTTTCGACGGCGGGACCGTTCTCACCGAAGTTCGCGATCTGTTCGTGGCGGACGCATGGACGAGTTCGAGCTCTGCGGCGGCGATCGCATTCGGCCGCGACGGCAAACTGTACATGGCGGTCGGAATTCCAATACGGTCGCGCGTCGGGACGGCTGACAGTGCGCAGGACCCAAGTAACCACGCTGGGAAGGTACTGCGGCTCAACGACGACGGCAGCGCTCCGCCAGATAATCCCTTCGTCGGCCAGGCCGGCTACAGACCCGAGATCTACGCGCTCGGCATTCGCAACGCGGTCGCCCTGGTCATTCATCCAGAAACGGGCGAGCTCTGGCTAACCGACAATGGCCCTCAAGGCGGCGATGAAGTCAACGTCATCAGACCCGGTCGGAATTATGGCTGGCCGGTGATTTCCTTCGGCCGCGCGTACAGCGGGGACCTCACCGACGGCACCTCTGGTCCGACGTCGGAGCAACCCTGTGCGCCCGGTATGGAGCAGCCGTTCCTGTTCTGGGCGCCCTCGATCTCTATCTCGGGTATGGCGTTTTACACCGGTAATCAATTTCCAGCCTGGAAGAGAAGCCTCTTCGTGGGAGGGCTTGTGGGCAAACAGCTCCAACGCGTGACATTGAACAATCGGGGGTTGCCGCAGCGTCGCGAGTCGCTGCTTACCGAGCTCAAGCAGCGGATCCGCGCTGTGAAGCAAGGACCCGACGGCCTTCTATATCTGTTGACGAGTGAGAATGACGGAGCCTTACTGAGGATCGAACCGGTATCTGCAGGCACCGAAAAATGACCGAAGGGAGATAGGAACTACTCTCCTGTAACGGCCCAAACGTGGAGGAGCACCTGCGGTTAGGGATGACGATCGCGGGTATCGCGCTAGATCAAGTTAGTGTCACTCTGTTGGGATCTCGACCGGTCAGATGCGGCGGGCCGGTGTGGCGAAAGGCCCCGCAGCGTTAATGGGCGTGGATCCGCATGCCGGCCATCGGATCGAGGCAGCAGTGGCTGCCGGATCAACTCAAACGCCGTCGCCCAGGAACCTTCCGGCGTCCTCGGAAGGTGCGAAGGCACGTCTTAGCACCTCTCCTCGGCATGGAGCGTTTGCGAAGACGACTGTTGACGGGACGCCTCTGACCCTGTGGGTCTCGTATCCGGAGCGCCGGGATAACGCGCCGGTCGTCATCGTGACTCTACGCGCTAGCGGTTTCGATGACGGGGTTCGAAGTGTTGCCGGTCAGTTCGCGGCCGATGGGTGCACTGGCATTGTGCGGATCTGCTTACCGAGCGAACGGCGGCGGCAGAGAAGCGCTTTCCTGGACGAACCACGTTGACAAAGCTATTGGGACCCGCTCACGCGAGAGGAAATCATCGCACAGTTGTACGCGGTCCGCGACTAAAGGCTGAAGCTGCGGGCCGCCAGCAGCAAGACCGCCGCGATCGGCTTCTGGTTTGGCGGTTCGCAAACTTTCATGCACGCAACGCAGCAACCGGCATTGAATGTTGCGGTGGTCTTCTATGGGGTGCTCCGGTGCCCCCCCCCCCCCCCCGCGTCTGCTCTTGAATCAGGCGTTAGTTGCCGCTGGCCTGCGGATCCTCCTGGGCATGGTTGGCTGGGGCACCGCCAGTCCGCGCCGGAAACCTATTCGCGACATCTTCGAGCTGGCGTAGCGTTGCGGGGACCGTTCCGTGGACCGAAACCACTCGATCCACCCGTAGTCTGCGATCCTGGATGTTGTTGAGCAAGTTCGCAGCAAACGGCCCATCCGCCCGGTCTGGATGGAATGCATCGGCCTCCACCAGAACCCGCTCTCGCCGTAGATATACCATTAGGAGGTCGTCCACGTGCACGTCGCCTGTGACGGGATAAACTTCGAGTACGCGGGTGCCATCTCGCAACGCGTACATCCCATCGGCCTCCACAGTCTCGATCATCAATGGGCGGACATTCTGTGCGAGATGGTCCTGCTCGATCGTATGCGGGCGCGTCGTGATCTCCTCAAAGAAGGACTGATTGTTTTCGTGGGTGATAACCGTCAGCCCTTCAGCGACGGCGGCGCGGATCCCGCCGGAGTGATCGAAATGGTGATGGCTGTTGACAACGTACTGCACCGGCTTATTCGGTACCAGCTCGCGCGCCTTGGCAATAACGGCACGCGTCCGCACGTCGTTCTGGGGCGCCTCGATGAGGACGACGTACTCGCGGAATTCGACGACCACGCTGTTGTGCGACTGCCCGGTGAGTGCCCACACGCCAGGGGAGATGTCCTGGACTTCGACGTTCGCCTGGAACACGGGGGCGGCCGCCGCCTTGACGGCATCAGAAGCAGTCAGATCGGTCAGCTCGGCGTCGATCCGGCTGGCCACGAACCACTCGGCGACCGGGTGGCGTTCCATGCTGCCCTTGATGGTTCGCGGAAGCATGAGTCGGACCTGCGAGCCGCCGACACGGTCCGACTCGCCATAGTTGCTGAACTCTGTCGACACCGTGACGTCGCCCAGGTTCGTGTTGTAGCTGGCCGACGTGATCTTGGCGGGTAAGTTTGTTTGGCTGTTCACATGCAGTGTGAAGGTCTCGTCGGCCGGCGTCGTGATGTCGACGACGTCGTGCCCCTCCTCCTGCCGCAGATTGCTCACCGTCGCCCCGCTGCCATCAGTGAGCGCGAGGCGGATAAGCGGGAGCGGATGGTGGTACAGCCCGGCACGGCGAGCGCTCGCCGCTTGGTCGTTCGCCCGCTGCTGTTCGCCCTCGCTGTTCACGTTGAAGGCTACGGCACCGTCAAGACCGGCGATGCGGCGCTGGTCGGACGAAGGACTGGACGTATAGTAAGCCGTCGTGCGCACTAGCTCGGTCCGCATGCGCTCGTTGAGAAGATCGATCGCTCGCGTGTACTCGCTGACCTCAAAGTACGAGTACCGAGTTGCGGCCGCCTGATTCCTGCGCTGCCCCGGGCGGTAAGAACGCCCCCTCCCTGTGATCACGAGGCTTGTCGCCTCGCGCAAGGACCCTTCGCCGCCCATCGCCTCCGCCGCGTCGATCAGCACCTGTCGTTCGGGGGTTGACTGCGCGCAACCGTACACAATCACGCCCGCGACGATTACGCCAAGGATCCTCAGTCTGTTCACGTTATGCTCCATATCGGTTATCTGCATCGGAGGCTGATGCGGCGGCCGCCGGAATCCGTAGGCCCCGTGTTTTCTACCAGCCCGTGGCCGCGTCTGACGGAACAAGGCAGAGTTTAGCCTGAGGCGCTCGACGTGTAAAGATCTGCATGCTCAGCGAGCCGGAAGCCCGCCCGCGCCGATTCGTGGGCGTTCCGGGCATCTTTAGCTAGGTGAGGCCCGTGGTCCGGATCCCCGGCTTGAAGATGCACCGATGGTCTTCTATCCTGGAGGTGCATGACGACGACAACGCTCGGTCAAGGGAGCATGAAGCTTCTGCTTGTCGCCGTGTTGATTGCGCAGTCGAACGCTGCGGTGTCTGGGCAGATCCAGAATCGCACACTGCACGTTGCGGAGGTCGGATCGATCACCTACGGCATCTCGGTCCCGGATCGAGTCAGTCCAAGTGAACCGCGCCCGCTGGTGTTGGCGCTGCACCCGGGGGGCGGACGAATCGCTTACTACGGTAGCGCGTTCATGCGGCAAGTCGTGCTCCCCGCGCTCGGTGATTTGGGCGCCATCATCTTAGCTCCCGACTGCCCGACGCGTTCCTGGGGCGATCTGACAGCGGACCGGGCGGTCCTGGCACTGCTCGTAGCGGTGCGTCAGGAGTACGCTATTGATCGCCGTCGGATTCTGGTCACCGGCTTCAGCATGGGCGGGCGCGGCACCTGGTTCATGGCCTCGCATCACGCCGATCTCTTTACCGCGGCGGTCCCTGTGGCGGCCTCCGTCGGCGACGAACCCCTTGACCGCCTCGGAATCATTCCCACCTACATCATTCACAGCCGCGACGATCAGGTCGTACCCTTCGGGCCGGCAGAACGGAATGCCCGCCAACTGGCATCGCTCGGACGCCCCGTCCGGTTCGAGGCGCTCGGTGGGGTCGGGCACTACGAGATGGGTCGCTACGTGAATGCCCTGCGCCGTGCCGGACGCTGGATCGTTGAAAGCTGGAACAAATAGTTCTTGCCCCGCAGGACCTCACCACAATCAGATGCTCAGATGGTGACCGCACTCTTCCGTCATTGCGGTCGCGAAACGGCGTCGCGAGTTGTGACTTCTGACAAAGGGTGTATGATGCGGCGGCCCGACAGCGAGCTGTTCGTGGTGTTCAACGAACAGCGGGATACGCTGGCCGCCAGGTTTCCAGCGCTCGCGAACCGGGCGGTCGTTGTCAAAGTCAATCACCTGATCAGGTTCTAGGTCGGTATCATGATGCCAACCTAGCAGTCCGTGGTGAAAGTCGGGCGCTGCACCGAGACGAGCGAGGCGCCTCACGGGCAAGGCGCGACGACCGAGAATACCGCCTGTATTTGATTGAGGAGCAACGCAGGCCACGAGGATGCATCGCTCGTCGAATGCAGACGGACTTTCACCACGGACTGCTAGGGGCTTGTACCCACTGAGCTAGTAACTGGTATCCTGTCGCGCCATTGTGATGAGTCCGCGTGGGTCGCCTGGGGCAGCAGGTGGGTCCCCCGGGTTCACGAAGGCACTGGCGCCCTCATAGAAGCGGGTTCGCAGAAGAAGTAACGGGAAGTGACGACGCATGACTAAGGAGGGTCCGATGCGGTTCAGTGTTCCGTGGAAGACGTGGGTCGGGATGATCTTGGTCGTCGTTGCGGGTGTTGGGGTTCAGGCGGGCCGCATGGCGTCGCCGGAGGCTCCCGCTATTTCGGGAGTGACTGCAGAGCAAACGTCCGCAGATGCGCGTGTCGTGCCATTCACTATTCGCGTCCCGGACGCTGTACTGGCCGACTTAAAACAGCGGCTGATCAACGCGCGGTTCCCAGACGAACTCGAAGGTGTGGGCTGGAGCTATGGGGCCAATCTCGCCTATATGAGGGAGCTGGTAACCTACTGGCGTGACACGTTCGACTGGCGCGAACAGGAGCGGCGTCTCAACCGTTTCGAACAATTTAAAACAAACATCGATGGACTCGACATTCACTTCATCCATCGCCGCGCCAAACAGCCGCAAGCCTTTCCGCTGATCATCACGCATGGTTGGCCCGGCTCGTTCGCGGAGTTCGCGAAGATCATCGAGCCGCTCACCGATCCGGGCAGCCACGGTGGCCGTCCAGAAGATGCGTTCGATCTGGTAGTTCCTTCCATCCCTGGTTACGGTTTCTCCGACAAGCCTCGTCAGCCGGGATATCACTCCGAACGAATCGCCGGGATTCTAGTCAAACTCATGGCCCGGCTCGGGTACACACGATACGGCACGCAAGGTGGCGACATCGGAGCAGGGATTAGTGCCCAGATCGCGATTCAAGATCCTGCGCATGTGGCAGGCCTCCATCTGAACTTCTGCGGCGGCGGGCCGCCGCCAGGAGTCGCCGACCCCACGGCTGGTGTGCCGCCGGAACAGCTCGCCAGGCGGCGTCAGCTCCCCGCAGAGGAAACCGGATACAGTCACCTTCAGGGCACGAAACCGCAGACGCTCGGCTTCGCGTTGAACGACTCGCCGATAGGCCTGGCTGCCTGGATCGTCGAAAAATTTCGGGCGTGGAGCATCGACCCGGACGACCGCACGAGCCAGACGTCTGGCGACCCTAACGGCGATCTTGCGCGGAGGTTCACGAAGGACGAACTCTTGACCAATATCACTCTGTACTGGGTAACCCAAACGCCGACGTCGGCCGCTCGTTTCTATTATGAGGGCCGGCACCGTCCAAGACGTGAGCGTCAGCGCGTGACGGTGCCGACGGCGTGCGCCCAGTTTCCGAGGGAGGCCGTGTTCACGCCAGTTCGCTGGCTAGAAGCGCGGTACAACCTTGTGAGATGGACCGAAATGCCGCGGGGTGGCCATTTTGCGGCACTTGAGGAACCAGAATTATTGGTCGACGACATCCGCGCGTTCTTCCGGGATCTCCGGGTACCCGCGAGTCGTTGAGTCACTGCGATGAAACGAGCCTAGACCCCTACGTGAGCCGTCCCCTTGGAAGGGCCATGCCTATCAAGGGATGTTCGGAACCCGTGGCACATCGGGCAGTGCCCACGCGGTTAGCGTGGCGCCAGCCGGGATGAGGAGGTGCTGCCGGCCATCCACCATGTACGTGGTCGGAGCCGTTTGTCGGAGGTTCGACCCCATCTGATACCGCCACAATAGCTTGCCAGTGCGGGAGTCGAGCGCCAGTACGTGGCCTTCGTTGTCGCCGACGAAGACCAGACCTGACGCGGTGCTCAGCACGCCCGATGTCCCCGGAGTGGGATACCTAAACTCCCAGCGTCGCTCGGCGGTCGTGGGATCAATCGCGCGCAGCGCACCCCAGTTCTTCTCCCGACCGCCGGCCTGCGCGGTGGCGCCGCCGACGTACGGCTCTCCCGGTGGCGTCAAGTCGGGCGTGTACGCATAGAAGGTGGCGCACGACTCGCGCGCCGCCACGAAGAAGAGCCGCTGGGCGGGATCGAACGATGGAGGATTGGCGTTGGTGCCGCCCATCAGATCCGGACATGTGAACTCGCCCTTTTCACTCGGGACGTAACCCGGCAGGAGAACGGGCCGACCATCCGGACCAATCTCTTTGGCCCAGGTGGTCTCCACAAACGGCTTGGCGACCAGGAGCTTCCCGTTCGTCCGATCAAGCGTGTAGAAGAAGCCGTTGCGGTTCGCCATCATCACGACCTTGCGCGGCTGGCCCTCGATCGTCAGATCGCCTAGGACCGGCACCTGCGCCGCGTCCCAGTCGTGCAAGTCATGCGGGGTGAACTGATAATGCCAGCGCAGCCGGCCGCTGTCCGGGTCGAGCGCCACCAGCGAGGCCGTATACAGGTTGTCGCCCTTACGCACTTCCCCGTTGTAGTCCGGAGCCGGATTGCCAATCCCGTAATACACGAGGTTCAGCTCCGGATCGTAGCTGCCCGTCTGCCAGACCGACCCTCCACCCCGCTGCCACGAGTCACCGGCCCATGTCTCATGCCCCGGTTCGCCCGGCCCAGGGATCGTGTAGAAGCGCCACGCGCGCTTGCCGGTCTGCGCGTCGTACGCATCGATAAAGCTGCGAATCGCGTATTCGGCGCCCATGGCGCCCACGATCACCTTGTCCTTCACGACGAGCGGCGCGATCGTCGCCCCATAGCCGCTCTTGTAATCCGCCATCGTCACGTCCCACACGAGGGCGCCCGTCTTCCTGTCAAGCGCGAGCAGGTGGGCGTCACGCGTCGTCATGAACAGGTGATCGCCAAGGACGCCTAAACCGCGATTCACCCTGCAGCAGGCGAGGTCGCTCGGGAGCTCGCGTCGATACCGCCAAATCTGCCGTCCCGTGCGCGCGTCGAGCGCCCACGCCAGGCTGTTGGTGCCGCTCGGTCCGGTGATATAGAGGACGTTGTCGAGGAGCAGCGACGTCGTCTCGAACGAGCCGAGCGTGTTGGTCTGGAATGTCCACTGCGGCTGGAGCCGCTGCACGTTCGCGGGGGTGATTTGCGTCAAGGGGCTGTGGCGCTGCGCGCTGTAGTTGCCCCCGACCAGCAGCCAGCGGCTCGCGTCCTTCAAGCCGTCCAGCAGATCCTGAGTCGTCACCACCGCCGGCCCCGCCGGCCGCGGCTGCTGAGCGCCGACAACAACGGCACCCACGAGTACGGCACCGACAATGCCGGTCAGGATCGTGATCGAGACGAGACGAGCGACGATCGCACGCATACGTGTCTTACCTTTCCTTTGAACGCTCGGTCTGACGACCGGGGTGACGTGGGTCCGCGCAGCGACCGCTTGGTCGGGCCTGAACGCCGCACCCGCATCTGGACAACCCCCGGCGCCCATGTGCATTACGTACCGTCGGTGGGCACGGCGGTGCTCGCGCCGCGCAGCGTCGCAAGATACGCCAGCAGGTCGTCGAGGTCGCTTTCGGTGAGCTTGTCGACCCCAAACACCGGCATCGACGATCGCTGCTCGTTCGTCACTGTGCGCATGTCTTCACGAAGGTAGCCCTGAATTCGCTCGCGTGTGTCCATGATCTGCACGGAAAACAGATCTTCGTTTTTCTTCACGCCATGGATCTGCTGGCCGGTCGGGGTGGTCAGCGTGACCGGCTCGTAGCCAGCCGCGAAGTCCTCGACCGCGCCGCGAATCTGCCGGGTCAGCGCGGCGCGCGCGCGCGACACTCCGACACGCGACAAATCGGGACCGAGCCGACCGCCGTGCCCGTCCACACGGTGACAGCTGG
The DNA here is from genome assembly GCA_965197865.1 of Vicinamibacterales bacterium. Classification (GTDB taxonomy): domain Bacteria; phylum Acidobacteriota; class Vicinamibacteria; order Vicinamibacterales; family CAVVIG01; genus CBDANZ01. The sequence continues at coordinate 496,466 of CBDANZ010000002.1, read as the reverse complement.
CGCACTTCCCCTGGAAGATGTTTTCGCCGCTCTGGGCATTGCCGCGCGGGGGATCGCTGGGGGCTGGCGCGGCCAGCGTCCGCAGATACGCCAACATCTTCCAGATTTCTTCGTCGGACGTGCCGCCGAAGCCGCCCGCAGGGGGCATCTCTGTGCCGGCTATGCCGGTCCGGAGGGTCCGGAAAAGGCCGTCGTCGGTTCTGCCGGAGGCCCAGACCTGTGTCAGGTCGGGGCCACGGACGCCTCTCGCGTCCCAGCCGTGGCAGTCCGCGCACTTCTGGCGATACATACTCGTGCCGGAACGGATGGCTTCGACGTTCCCCTCGAGTGGATTCTTCGTCGGAAGGTCCTGAGGAATGGGTGGAATGGGTTCATCCCTCTGCGCGCTCACGCTCAGGGCGCTCAGGAGTGCCACCATCAGCACGGAACAGATCCCCTTCATGTTCATGTCGGATCCTCGGCGTAACGGTTCATGACTCCGGCGATCGGCCCCATCCTTTCGCCGAACCAGCGTTCGCCCCGATTGCCCCAGGCGCTGCTGGTCGGAATGACATAGACGGGCACGCGGGGATGTCGGCAGCCAACGTTGCACCAGCTGGCTTTTGTGCGTGCGCACGTTGTCGCGCACATCGTGACTCTCGTGCGCGCGCGGTAGCGCGTTGATCGATCCGGGGCAGAAAACCGACGACAGTCTCGGTGTGGCGTTGGGGGGGGCGGCCGGCGCCTGGCGTCACGCTAGTCCAACCCCCACCCGCAACGCTGTGTACACGCAGCGTGTGCACACCGATCGTGCCCTGACGAACGTGATCGCACGGACGGGATGCCCAGGACTTTCTGGGCTACCCGTCTGTCCGCACGACCCTTAGCGATTCTGCTGGTCGATGGGCTTCTGGCTGTCAGGCGTCAGCTCATATGGCGCCCCAGTCCCAGACGAACCCAGGAACAGTTTGCTGCCATCGGGGAACGTGAGGTCCCGGCCATTGGCTCGCTTGGTCCCGTCCTTCGCCTGGTATCCCTCGACCTTCACCTCGGTGCCCGGCAGCAGCGACGCCTTCGTAAACCCGCGCCTGAACAGCACGTTCGGGGTCCCGGCTTCGAACGCCCATTCTTCCATCGTCCCATCCGCTGTTTTCACGTTAATGTGCAGCCAGACATGAGGATTGACCCACTCCATCTTGCTGACCGTGCCTGTGAAGGCGACCGGCTTATTTGCGTCGAATTCGGCCGCAAATGCGTGATGGGCCATTAGCGACGCTGCGGTCCCAGCCAGAACGAGCGCCATACTCGCGATTGCAACGGCTAGTCTTGTTCGCATCGAAATCTGACCTCCTGCGTTACCCAGTTTTTACGGCTGCGTACTATAACACACTCACACAACCCCATCGTTTTCTGGCTACCTTCGGTACCATTCATGCAACTTGTCGCCAGGGGGAACCTTGCGCGTGATGTCGACGATGAGGGTTTCCCCTTCCCAGCGCGTGACCAATGGCTCCTTGCGCAGGTGTCCATAGAGGAACTCTTCAACAAAATCGGTGCAGCGATACTCCAGAAGCGGCATATTTGGCTCCAGCCGGCGATAGAGGGGCATGGAGATCTGCCAGGAACGCGTAAAGGTCTTGGGATCGTCGATCGTCACGTCGTAGCGGATGGCGTCAGTCGAGATCGGCGTGAAGCGTTCCACCAGACGCAGTGCGTCGCTGTGGAAATTTCCCGCCCTGTCGAACCAGTTCTTGCCGTTGAAGTCCGTCACGTCCACGGCGAGCGTGTCCCCCTCCCAGCGGCCAACCGAGTGGCCCATATACGTATCGTCAGGCGGTCCCTCGACCTGATCCAGGTGGATCACACGTGCTGCTGTCGTGAAGGCGTAGACCATCTGGATTTTGTTCGTACTCTGGGTAATCTGAAACGGATAGGGCATGTACATCGCACGGGGAATGCCCGGCAAGTAGCACTTGAGTTCCGGGTCCCGGTCAATCCAGTGTGCCGCGTTCTCCGTCTTGATGGCCGCGGCTTCGGGAGTGTACGGGATCGCACCGTCGCCCTGCACCACGCCGATTGATGCGGGGACTCCGCCGGCGCTGCCCAGCGCGAGCACCGGAGCGGCGGGTACTTGGGGCAACTGAGGATCAGGGTAAAACCCATACTGGACGCCGTCCTGCGTCACGGCCCCCGGACGCGCTTCGTGGGCTTGCAGGTCCCAATGGGCTTCGTTATTGGCCTGCCAAATCCCGTTGAAGTTCGGCTTGCCGTCCACGGTGCGGGCTGACCGGGACGCCTGACTGGACGTCTGCCCAGCGATCCGTGTGACCGACACGGAGATAACGGCGCTTACCGCAGCCGCGGCCACTGCCACGACGATCATCGCGCTTCTGAACTGCTTTCGCATAACAGACCTCATTCCTCATCCTTCTTCCTGACGTGGTCTTGCTTCAGCTTCTAGAAAGGTTCTTAGTTCTCGTCAGGTCCCACTCCCCTGCCTGAGATGTTCCTCTTGCGAAAATGACGCCAAAGAATCGCCGCGATCACGACACCCGCGCGCCTACCCGCGGAGACTCCATGGCAGCCGCGCCCCGCCTGCCGCGATGGCCAGAAGCCCGGCCAGCACGGGCAGGCCGTTTCCCTCCCTGAGGAACGCCCATTCGAAGAAGCTTCCGGTAGCGAAGTGGAAGTTGATCACCATGAAGAGGGCGAGCGCCGCGGCCCAACGGGGGTGGAATCCTACCATCAGCGCTACACCAGTCGCGAACTCTCCGAGCGGGACGAGCCGTGCAAAGAGTGGTGCGCCGGGAATGGCGATCGTTTCCAGATACCACTGGACGAGCGGAACCGGATCGGGGAGCCATTGTTGAAACCGTCTCATCAGCAGGCTGCTATCGCTAATCCAGGCCACCTTGTTCACGGCCATGGCAACAAAAAAGATGCCCAAGAGCAATGCAAGAGCGCGCAACCCGGCTGCGGCCGTCCCAGTGTCCCAACCCCTACGGAACATGCACGATACCCCAGGGTCTGTCGCCCACCTTGACGCGCGCCGTCACCATGCGGCTGGCGACGTCGACAAACGACACATCATTCGAGGGACCGTTCGCGGTATAGACCGTGCGGCCGTCCGGCGAGATCGCAATGCCCCACGGCCGCTCGCCAACTTCCACCGAACCGATAGGGCGATCTGTCGCGGTTTCGATCATCACGACCGTCTTCCCGCGGCCGGTCGTCACGAACACGTGCGTTCCGTCCGGGGATGCGATGATGCCCATTGGCCTGACGTTCTTCCCGGCGAGATCGATCGTGTGAATAACCTGGTGCGTCATCGCGTTGACAACCGTCACCGACGCGCCGTTCTCCGAGCTGATGTAGGCGCGGCGGCTGTCGGGGAGGAAGCCGGTCGACCGCGGCCTCGGCCCGACGGCGAACTTCGTGATGAGCTCTCCAACGACGGCATCGATCACGAAGATTTCGTTGTCCTCCTCGGAAGTAACGTACACGACCTTCCCATCCGGCCTCAGGTCGATACCCTCCGGCTCGCCGCCGACTGGAATGACTGCCACGAGCCGCCCGTCGCTCGCCTCAATAACCCTCGTCTCACCGACGTCTTCATTTGCCACAAACAGCCATCGTCCGTCCTGGCTCACCGCAAGCTGTTCGGGATCGGAGCCGCCTGGGATGACACGGAGCAGGCGTTGCTGTCGAACATCGAATACGCCGATGCCGTCAGCCTTCTTGTCGGCCGGCGGCAAGGTACTCTCATCGATGCCGGGCGGCGAAATAGGTGATCCGCTCAACGCAACGTATAGCGTGGATCCATCCGGACTCCTCTTGATGCCGCGCGGCCGCTTGCCCAGCGGTAACGTGTCAACGACGCGGCGGGTGTCCACATCGATCACACTCAGGTCTCCGGATATTTCGTTGGTGACGTACAGGCGGCCTCCGCCCTTGGTCGCGGACGCCGGGTCGGCGACGGACGCGCCGGCCGATGAGGCAGGTGGTTCCCGCGAGCAGGAGGGCAGCAACAGGGCCGACGCGAGAATCACAAGCAGCCACAGTCGGAGCCCCATCACGCCACCTTCCAGTTTCTCAAGGCCCGAGCCAGCACCAGCGCATCGTGATCGTGCCGACCTGGCCACGCGGCGAGCGTTTGGCTCTCGAATGCGTCGCGCTTCGCGCGGAAATCTTTCGACGCCCTCCCGTTGAGAACCTCCGCACACTTGACACGTCCAGCAACAGCGCGCAGCCCGCCCAACCCGTCCGTGCAAATCGTTAGTTTCCCCGGCACCACACGGTCCCGTTCGCCGTGACGTCCGCCCGGGCTGCGGCGGGCGGTTAGTGTACCCCATCTCTCTTCTGTCAGCTGTCTTACCACAAGCTGGTTTCGCAACCGACAGAGTGTGCGCCGTCAGCCGCGCCTGACCGCCCGCCCTGCCAGAGTCGCCCCCCCCCCCAAACGCCTCCCCGGTCGTCAGATGACACCGTTCGTGCGAAGTTCCTCGAGCTCGGCGCGCGTGCAGCCGAGGTCGCCCGTCAGCACCGCTCCAGTATGCTCGCCGAGCACAGGCGGCGGCGTACGGACGGATCCCGGCGTGCGTGACAGCTTCACGGGCGTTCCCAGCACTCGAAGCGCGCCTATCGTCGAATGGTCAATCTTGGCGACCATCGCCCGGGCCTCGACCTGGGGGTCCAAGAACAACTCATGCAGATCGCGGACCGATCCGCACGGCACACCGGCCGCTGCGAGCTGTTCCATCCAATACGCTCGCGTTTGGGTGCGCAGCCGTGTGTCGAGTATCGGCTTCAACTCCGCATACCTGGTGACGCGTTCACGGTTGGTCGCGAAATGCGCGTCCTCCTCGAGGGCCGCAACCCTGCAGAACCGTCGCCACTGCTCATCGTTGCCGACCGCAAGCACGAACTCGCCGTCCGACGCCGCGAACGTTTCGTAGGGCACGATCGTCGGATGCCGGTTCCCGATGCGCGGCGGTGCCGAGCCGGTGGCGAAATAGATCCCCGCCTGATAGCTCAAGAGCGCGACAACCGAATCGAGCATCCCGATATCCACAAACTGGCCCTCCCCCGTGCGCTCGCGCGCAAACAGCGCGGTGGTGATTCCCTGCGCTGCGAACATTCCCGACACGATGTCGGCGATAGCGACGCCGAGCCGGACCGCCGGACCATCGCTCGCGCCGGTGATGCTCATAAGGCCGCCTTCGGCCTGCATCACCGCGTCGTACCCGGGCTCCGCCTTGCGAGGCCCCGTGTGGCCGAAGCCCGAAATGGAGCAATACACGAGTCGCTGGTGGCGCGGGGCGAGCGCCGTGTAGTCAAGCGCGAGCCTGGCGAGCGTGCCCGGCCGGAAGTTTTCGACCAGTACATCGGCTTTGGCGATCAAACGACCTAGAAGCTCCCGCCCCGCCGGCTGCTTGAAATCGAGAGTGACGCTTTCCTTATTGCGATTGATGCTCAAGAAGTACGCGCTTTCTTGCTCGAGAAACGGCGGGCCCCACGCGCGGGTGTCGTCACCTTTGCCGCGCTGTTCGATCTTGATGACGCGCGCGCCCATATCGCCCAACAGCATGGTGCAATACGGGCCTGATAGGACACGGGTGAGATCGAGAACGGTGATGCCTTGAAGAGGTGTCATCTGAGGTGTCATCTATTAAAGGGCCTGGGAACGACGCCAAGCATCGTGTTTGCGGGAAGCGAGTGACGCTCGAGGCCTTCAGCGAGACCAGCGAGCGGCCCAATGGACTGTTTCCGTCCAGGTCGCCCGACCCCAGGACGAGGTCGGTGCTCGCCCCTCAGCGACGGCACTTGCCCGAGCCGAACACAAGCGGGCCGAGCCGCCCGGCTGGCAGTTCGGCCGCCACTGTTGTCTTTCCTCCTAGCTATTTTACTTCCCTTCGGAACGCTCCACGTCTTCGTCGACTCTTCCTGTCGTTCGCCCCGTATGCTAAGCTCTTCGGTTCTTGGGTCACGGATCGCTGCTGCAAGTGGCGGTTCGGAATAAGCGGACCAGGTTGGCACTGCAGTCTAGTACCCGCTAGAAGAGCCAGAGGAGGCCGAGAAGCGGGTCGCGTTTGAGCATGACCAAGTGCTCGGGAGCTGTGAACGATGAAGAGACGATTTCTCGTCGTGATCGGGGTCGCGGCAGTGATCCTAGCTGCGGTGCTGAGCCAGAGGCTGGCACCGGCCCGCGGCGGGGATGATGCCTCGACGACGACCGAGGCCAGGACCCCGTGGGGTGAGCCGAACCTGCAGGGCATCTGGACCAACAATTATCAGGTTCCCTTGGAGCGTCCCGCTCGGTACGCCGATAAGGAGTTCTTCACGGAGGTGGAAATCGCCGAACTGGACAAGATACGTGCCGCCTCGGTAAGACTCGGTGACCGCGGCGTTGCGAAGAAGGGAACCGTGCAGCACGTCGCCGGCGCCTACAACAGCGTATTCACCACGACAAAACATACGGGCCGGCGCACCTCGCTCATCGTGGACCCTCCGGACGGGAGAATTCCTCCCGTCACGCCGGCGGCGCAAGAGCGGCGCGCCGAAAGGCGGGAGTTTGAGCTCGCCCTTCTGCAAGCCACAGAGGTTTGCAAGAACAAGATGCCCCAGTGCGCAGGCGGGACGTACGGGCCGCCATCACCGAGACGGGCGGAGCCGGGTCCGTACTACGGCGCAATGGGTTTCCGCAATCGCGCTGATGGTCCAGAGGACCGAAGCTTGAGCGAACGTTGTATGAGCTTCGGCCTGCCAGATTTTGGGAGTAGTATCCTGCCGTTTTTTCCTCGAATTGTGCAGTCGCCTGGAGCGGTGTCGATTTACTACGACGTGGGCCAAGGAAACGGATGGCAGCGTATCATTCCCATCACGACGGCACCGCATCTACCGAGCAATGTCCGTCAATGGTGGGGGGACTCACGCGGTCATTGGGAGGGCGATACCTTGGTCGTCGACGTCACGAATTTCACCGCCAAGAAGAGCTATCGAGGATCTCGCGAGAACTTGCATCTGGTTGAACGCTTTACCCGCCTCGACGCGGACACGCTCGAGTATGTGGCCACGATAGAGGATCCGACAACGTGGACGAGACCGTGGACCGTCAAGCAGGAATGGACCAGGCAAGACAACCAGGCGAATCGGATCTATTACGAGCCCCGGTGCCACGAGGGGAATTACGGCCTGGCGGGGCAGCTTGTGGGAACGCGCGCCGACGAGCGAGCGTTCGCCGAAGGAAGAGGTCCCGATCCGGCCACGCTATGCATCGGCAGCTGCGGAAACGGCATTACTGAAGAGAATCGGGATCCGTTGCGGTGAGGTCTGGCAGGCCGGCAGTCGAAACCATCACCGCACGATGCGATGGTCATCCACACCTACCGCACGGACTCCAGCCTTCTGCACACGAGAATTGAGCTCATCGCTGCTCGCGGAAGAAGGCGCGGAGGTCATCGAGCCACAGTCTTGGTACTTCGAGCGCCGGAAAGTGACCGCCCCGCGGCATGGACGTGAAGTACACGATATTGTATCGCGTTTCGGCCGCACGGCGCGCAGCGGCGATATTCGTATTCCGCGGGGTTCCACGCCGATCATATTGCGATGGGAAGGCGCCGCATCCAGTTGGCACGCTCACCCAATCCTCAGGCAGCTTCGGAGCAAGGCCGGCCCCGAACGAGGGGAGCAAACGGCCATCGCGGTGCCGGCTCTCGTAATAGAGCCGCGCCGACGACGCGCCCGCGTTAGGTACCCAGTAGAGCATGATATTGGTCAGAAGTTCATCCTTCGTGTAGACCTTTTCGATGTCACCATCGTGGTCGCTCCACGAGAACCATTTGTCGATGATCCAGGAGGCGAGGCCCACAGGCGAGTCACTCAACCCCTGCCCTAATGTCTGCGGCTTCGTCGTTTGAATCTCCTGGTATCCCAAATTGGCCGACACTGGCCGTAACGCCTGATTGCCGGCCGTCCCCGTTGTGGGTGGACGCGCGCCGCCGCAACCGGCCAGATGCAGTGCCACCATGTGTTCTGCATCTCGGCGCGCCAAGCGGTTGCCGACCACACTGCCCCAGTCGCTGCCGTGCGTCCCGTAGCGCGAATAGCCGAGACGTGCCATCAGCGTGACCCACATACTCGCGATCCGTTCGTGGTTGTAGCCTCTCTCCCGCGGCTTGTCCGAAAAGCCAAAGCCGGGCATCACCGGGATGACGACGTGGAAAGCATCTTCGGCGCGGCCATCATGGGCCATCGGATCCGTCAGCGGACCGATCACTTTCGCGTACTCTAGGATAGAACTCGGCCACCCGTTGAGCAGCAGCAGCGGGAGGGCGTTGGGGATCTTCGACCGCTGATGGATGAAGTGAATGTTGAGCCCATCGATGTTCGTCTTGAACTGGTCGAACCCGTTCAACCGCTGCTCTTGGGCCCGCCAATCGAATGTGTCCCGCCAGTAGTCGACAAGCTCCTTGAGATACGCGAGGTTGGTTCCGTAGTCCCAGCCCGCGTCGGGGAGTTCGTCCGCAAAGCGCGCCCGAGACAATCGCTGCCTCAGGTCCGTCAGCACGGAATCGGGGACCTGAATCTTAAACGGGACGATGGCGCCTAAACCGCCCGGCCGAGAGATCGACTGAGGTGTGGTCGCCGCAGCTGATTCAGCGGCGCGTTGAGCCTTGACCGGCTGAACTCCAAGCAAGAAGACCGCCGCCACTATTCCAGCCGACACCGGACCTATAGCTCTGAAAACCATTTCCCAATCCTCCTGTGAGGCCTTCAGTCGGGTCCACGACGAGCCTCGCTGACGATATCGCGTCTATCCTGCCAGTAGACGAATCTAGGACATGGGGAAACGCTTGTCAACGCTAGAGCTCGAAAGCTCGCTGATCTACGTCCGGCCGGTGCAACGTGCAAACCGTCGCGTCGCCAGGTCACCCTCTCATCGACACGTTGACAAGCTACTTTACCGAGAGCTCGGACCCCCTCTACTTTTTCGGTCCTTCAGCTGACCCGTGTGTTAGAATTCCGCCTCTTCAGTCGCGAAATGCCCCCGCGGCCAGCCGCTGCACGAGACCATGGACCGTCAGGCAAGCATGGACCAGGCAGAACGATCAGACGAATCGAGTCTATTGTAAACACCGGTGTCACGAGTGCAATTACGGCATGGTGGCGCTGCTCGTGGGAGCGCACCTTTGCCGAGGGCCGGGGACCCCATCCGGCCACTCTCTGTGTCGGGGGATGTGGAACGGGAATTCCCGATGAGGGTCGCCCCCAAGCTGCAGCGGGCATCTGAGAATACGCGTCGCCAACAGGCAAGAGGAGAGTGTCATGCGGAAGGGATTCAGGGGCTGGGCAATCGGAGCGGTTGTCGCTGTGGTCGCCGTAGGGAGCATGCTCATCAGCAGATCAGTAGTGATGACACAGGGCGCCGGACAGGCGTCGACGTTCGCCCGCACCGTGGCCGGCAAGCCCGACTTCAGTGGGATTTGGCAGGCGAATAATGAAGCCCATTGGGACCTGCAGGCCCACGAAGCGCTCCCGGGCATGGTGATGCAACCCGGAGTGTACCCGTATTCGTACGCCCGAGTGCCGGCAGCCCCGGTCGTCGCTTTAGGCGCGGCCGCCGGTGTGCCAGGATCGCTTGGAGTGGTGCAGGGCGACGGCGAAATTCCCTACACCCCCGAGGCCGCGAAAATCAAGACAGAGAACGCCGAGAACTGGATTGACCGGGACCCGGAACTCAAGTGCTATTTGCCGGGCATTCCCCGCGCGATGTACATGCCCTATCCGCTGCAAATTTTCCAGAGTACGAATAAGATCCAGATGGCTTTCACGTTTACAAATGGGGCTCGGATCGTCCACCTGGATCAGGTCGAGGGACCGCCAGACGATACGTATATGGGCCATTCGGTCGGCCGCTGGGAAGGGGACACGCTCGTCGTGGACGTGACGGACTTCAACGGCAAGAACTGGTTCGACAGGGCGGGAAATTTCCACAGCGAAGCACTGCGTCTGGTAGAGCGCTTCACGCCGATCGGACGGAACGCCATCCGTTATGAAGTGACGATCGACGACCCCAAGACCTTTACGCGCTCCTGGCAGATCGCCATGCCCCTCTATCGCCGGCTGGAGCCCAATATGCAACTCATCGAATATCGCTGCACGGAGTTTGCGGAAGAGTTCCTCTATGGACACCTGCGCAAGCAGCCGCTGGTCACGCGCTGGGAAGGGGAAACGATGATCATTGACATCACCCGCAAGATCCCACCCGGTGACCAGCTCTATGACTGGTACCGAAAGTAGGAGGACGCAGACCACAGCATCGATCCACGACTTGCGGTCGCATCCGCGCGTGCGCGTACTCCTGTTGTGACCACGGTCCCTGCTTCGCACGCGGCGAGTCCCGCGGCGTTCGTCACTTTCCGCCGGAGTCTTGAGATAGAGGTTCTACAGGTTCGATTCTCAGAACGGCTCCGTCCTTCTCATCGGTCGTGAGATACAAGAGGCCGTCGGGCCCTTGTCTCACATCAACACCAGCGCCCGCTGCTGCATCGCCCACGAGTCCCGCGATACGACGACTGGCCCGCACTGCGGTGCCGGAAGGCCGAGTGCCCCGTCTTGGCGAGAGCGCCGCCCAGGCGCTTCGCTTGGCGATAGCTGACATCGAGCATCGTCGCTGTGGATCGCACTTCGACGTCCCCGCCTTGACACGGCCCAAGACTTCCACGCGCGCAACCTTCTTCGTCCTCACCGCTGTCCCTTCCAACGGCGACCTCCACGGTCGCCAGTTGAGGGGGGATGTCGGCTGAGGAGGCATGTCTCATGTCTAATGAGCGCTCGAGAGACGCCATCACTGAGCGACAACAGAAACGGACATGGTTGCGCGTGGCTCCTAGTCCCGCCCTGCCCCGATAGCATCCACGATGCCAGCACGGCAAGGGCGACGGCGACAGCCGTCGTCGCCCAGACCGTGCCTGCGCTCTGCAACGACGGCTGGAGCAAAAGAATAAGCGCGGGAGCCACGGCTCCCGACAGCAACATGCCAACGATGACTCCCGCCACGATTACCACTGCGCGTTTCGTTGTTCATCCTCTGGCGCTACCAACTGCCGAAACCCGAGCAAGTGAGAAAGCTGACCCAGTACGACTCGACGGCCAGATCAGCACAGGGAACAGACCGCGAGCCACGGCCTCCAGTAGCCAGGAGGCGTCGTTCATCGTGGTCTCGGCCGAAGGGGCGCTCGTCGAAACCCTCTATCGAATCCGCCAACGTCCTTGACGCAGGCGCCGGCGCGTCCGCCGCCGATCGGGCATGTCTTCGAACGAGTCCCCAGGACGACTGCTCATAACGGCTTCCCTTCCTGGGTGCGAGGATTGAACTTGAGCATGCGCGTGTTTTTCGGCCTCGCCGAAGACGCGAATGACGTATTGCGCGCTGCCACGGCCGCGAATGTACAAGCTTCCTGGCGTCGACGTGCCGTGGGCCGTAAACGTGACCATGTGGCTCGAGCCGAACCGGGTCGGGTCGCGGCCAGGGGCCGGACCTGACGGGTCCACCGGCGGCAGGCCTGGCAGCACGCCGAAGTCGACTCCCGGAAACTCGTCTGAGAGCCGTTGCTCCCCCTTGGATTTCCCGGTCCACCCCACGCTGAACGTCGCGGCTGCGGACGCCGTTCCGATTGCCATCAACGTAAACTGTGTAGCCAATCGACTGCCCTACGGTTGCGAATCGCATCGCGGTGTCGGCCGCGCGAACGACAGCTTCCAACCGCGTCTAGTAGAGACGGGCCGACACATACCGGACTGCGCCCAGCGTTCTCCAGTCGTCGAGGCCGACGAGGAGCTGGGGAATCGAAACAGCGCTCACCGTCGCGATCAGGCCCGCGACGACCATCAGTTCGGTCAGTGTGTAGGCGCTTTGCAAACCCACAGAGTCCTCACGAGCGCAATGGCCGGACCGAGAAGGTGATCTAGTCAGACTGTCGCGCGACAACGCCGACGGATGCGGCGACGGTGATCTGGCTCCTGAGTTTCAGGAAACTCTTCTCGCCAATCTCCGGCACCTTCATCAACTCCTCGATCTTCTTAAACGGTCCTTTCTTCCGCCGGTAGTCGATGATGTGCCCGGCCACCTTCGGCCCGACGCTCGGGAGCTTCTCCAGATCCGCGGCCGTGGCCATGTTCACATTGACGACGGTCGCTTTCTTTTCTGAGCGTTCGGCGACCTTTGGCTGACCGGTCTGGGCTTGCGGCTGCGCGACGAGCAGCGCGGCGACGGCGACGAGCGATGCGACCAGTCGGATCATCTCTTCCTCCTTAGCAAAGGACCCAGGCTTAGTAAAGGACCCTGGCCGTTGGCTCGCGGCGCGAGGAGCTCGGGCCCCACACTTCCGGGGTTCGGGTTCGGGTCAGGGTCGCGCTGCCCTCCCGCAAGGCCCGAACCGCTCGGCGGCAATCAATGGCGTCGCTCCAACTAACTGAACGGCAAGACGATGAGAGTGAGACTTGTCAGCGGACAAAATCGGGGCGTTCAACTGAGATTGGAAATGACGACCGCGGTTGTCCTGGCTTCAACGCCGTTGTGAGCAGGCTACCGCCCGGCGCTTGCTGCGCTCTCGGCGCGGCACCACGCCAGCGTCTTCCTCAGGCCATCTTCGAGTGATACTGTGGGCGCGTACCCGAGCAGCCTCCTCGCCTTCGAGATGTCGGCCTGCGAGTGGCGCACATCGCCGGCACGTGGCTCGGCATAAGCCGCCCGAATGTCCGTTCCGACGATGCGGTTCATCGTGCGAAGCAGCTCGTTCAGGGAAATGCGGCCGCCGGTGGCGACGTTGATGATTTCGCCAGCCGCCTTCGGCGCGTCCACTGCACGAAGCACGCCGTCCACGACGTTGCCGATCTCGGTGAAGTCGCGCGTCTGCTCGCCGTCACCGTAGATGATCGGTTGCCGGCCCTCGAGGAGCGCCGTGGAGAAGAGTGAGATCACGCCGGAGTAGAGCGACCCGGGATCTTGACGCGCCCCGAACACGTTGAAGTAACGGATGCTCACAGTTTCCAACCCATACAGCTTCGTGAACATCTGGCAGTACTGCTCCGCCACGAGCTTCTGCAGCGCGTAGGGAGACAACGGCTTGGGCGGCATGTCTTCTCGCTTGGGCACCGCCGGCGTGTCACCGTACACCGACGAGGAGCCCGCAAGGATGAGGCGTTTGACCCCGGCGTCGCGAGCCGCAACGAGGATTCTCAGCGACGCGTCGACGTTCGCGCGGTTGGAGGCGACCGGATCCTTCACCGACCGCGCCACCGAAGGAATCGCCGCCTGGTGAAGGACGTAGTCCATGCCTCGTACCGCCCGCTCGGCGACGTCCTCATCGGCCAGGTCGCCCTCGAGAAACTCAATGGGTCCGATGTGCTCGAGGTTCCGGCGCTTGCCGGTGACGAGGCTGTCCACGACGCGCACCTGGTGGCCGCGCCGCACAAGCTCTTCCGCGAGGTGGGAGCCGATGAAGCCTGCGCCGCCGGTTACAAGGTGAGAAGCCATAATGCCCGGGGCGGGCTGCAAAACCTAGCCGGGGAAACCCGAACGTGGGATCCCAGGCGTGATCTTGAGCGCATTCCCATGGTAGAGCTTCCTGAGCACGCCGTCGGGAAGCCCGATGCCGTAGAGCTTCCAGAATGCGTGGTAATCGCGGTAGTAGTCGAAGTACTCGTCGTTGGTCTCAAACACCCGCCAAAAGTACGGATACTCGTCGGGTTGAAAGCTGTCCTTCCCGAACAGTAGCCGATCCTGATATTTCACGAAGAAGTCGTGCGCGGTCCGCGGCTGGCGCCCGATGTCGTAGAGGATGGCTCCCACTTCGGCGTACATGTTGGGCATCTTATCCATCATCGTGCCGAGGCGCGCGAGGTCGTTGGCGTGCCAGCCCAGATGTGCGAGGACGAACGTCGTTTTCGGGTGCTTCATCACGAGATGGTCACGTTCCGCCATCAGCTCCTCGAACGGCGGGAACCTCGAGTCATCGAAGTACCGGCGGCCCGGGAACAGCGCCATCTCGAGCCAACGCTCGTTGTTGTAATCGAGCGGCTGGAAGAATTCGGCCGGGTCGGCCGTGTGAATGAAGACCGGGATGCTCAGGCGCGCTGAAGTTTCCCAGATCGGGTCGAGCTCGGGATCGTCGAGCTTCAGGAGCGTGTTGTCGGTTTTCCGTACCCGGAGCCCGAAACCCTTCATGATTTCACCAAGTCCTGACGCTCCCGCCTTGACGTCGGCTTCGAGCTGCTGCGCCGCTTTCCGACCGAACCCGGGGCCGACGTTGCGGAAGACCACGTTGGTGAACATCACGAACCGGTCCTTGTGTCGGCTCGCGCGAATCGCGTCGAGCTGCCGCCGCAGTCGAGCGCCCGACGCGCCGCTCGCATTCACCATTACGCGCAGGTTGAGCGGATCCATCGCTTCAACGACGCGGTTGATGACGTCGTCTGACACGAGCGCAGGTGGATGGCCGTGGAGGTCCACGACCGGGAACTTCGCGCGCGGCACGGGGTGCTCGGGGACGATCAGTGTCGAGCGCGGCTTGTACTCGCGAATGGTGGGCGGCGGAAGATCTGGATCGCGGACCTCGGTTGGACGCGGACGGATCTGGCCGGGCGGCTGTCGCTGCCCCACGGCGACGAGCCCGACCGTCAGCAGGACCGAAAGCAGGAGAATCCGGCGCATGGAAAAAGATCGCAGCGAGCCGTAAGCCGAATTCTGTCCCCGCCTTTCAGCGGGGTGACGACCATTCCTCTCGCCTCGCCATCACTGGCGAGGTCCAGCGACCTACCCGGAGGCGTTCGGCCGGGCCGGGCCATTCCTACCCCGGTGCATCGAGCACCGGGTGCCTCCCTATTTGGTCTTGCTCCGTGCGGGGTTTTGCCTGCCACCCGTGTTGCCACGGGCGCGGTGCGCTCTTACCGCACCTTTTCACCCTTACCGATCACGGCAGATCTTTAAGGATCTGCGTTACATTCGTCGTGACAGGCGGTATGTTTTCTGTGCCACTATCCTTCAGGTTGCCCTGACCGGGAGTTACCCGGCGCACTGCCCTGCGGAGTTCGGACTTTCCTCTCATGCTCGCCGGGCCCAGAGGCCCCGGCCCACATAAGCGGTCGTCTGGCTTGCTGCGACGGATCCATTGTACGACGCCTACCCGTCGGTCTCCTGCAAGATCTGATACTGCTCGAGCTTCTTGTAGAGATTGCTGCGCGGCGTGCCGATGCCCTCGGCGGTCTTGGAAATGTTCCAGCCATGCTCCCGCAGCCTGGCAACGAGATACGCGCGTTCGGAGCTGTCCTTGAACTCGCGCAAGGTAGGCGTCCGGGTCATGTCTCCATCGGCTGTCTGAAGGGCACCTCGTCCCGCGGCGGCCGTCCGCATGCGCATCGAGCCTGGCAGATCGGCGACGTCGATCGTGTCGCCGCTCGTCATGATAATGAGCCGCTCGATGGTATTTATTAACTCCCGGATGTTCCCTTTCCACCGGTACCGCTGCATCGCGTCGAGCGCCGCCTGCGTGAACCGCCTGGGCCGGGCGTTGTTCTCGCGGCTGAAGCAGTCCATGTAGTGCCGGACGAGCAGCGGGATGTCCTCCGGCCGGTCTCGAAGCGGAGGGACATGGATCGGAATCACCGCGAGACGGAAGTACAGATCCTCGCGGAAGCGGGCCTTCTCGATCTCCTCCTCGAGGTTCTTGTTTGTGGCGGCGATGACCCGCATCTCGACCTTGATCGTGCGCGCCGATCCGAGCCGCTCGACCTCGCCCTCTTGAAGCACGCGCAGCACCTTTGCCTGCGTCTTGGCGCTCATGTCACCGACCTCGTCGAGGAAAATCGTGCCGCGATCCGCCTGCTCGAACTTACCGACCTGCTTCTCGGTCGCCCCGGTGAACGACCCTCTCTCGTGCCCGAAGAGCTCCGATTCGATCAGTTCTTCTGGAATCGCCGCGCAGTTCACCTGCACGAAGCGCTCGCGCCGGCGGAGGCTGTTCTTGTGAATACTGCGCGCCACGAGCTCCTTGCCAACACCACTCTCGCCGTGAATGAGGACGGTTGCGGTGGTGGGTGCCGCGCGGCCGACGGTGGCCGTCACCTGTTGAAGCGCGGCGCTTTCGCCGACCATCTGATGGCGGACCTCGGCGTCTCGCTTGAGCGATCGATTTTCGTCGTGCAGCCGCCGCTGGGCGAGAGCGTTCCTGAGACTCACGAGCACGCGCTCGCTCGCAAACGGCTTCTCGATGAAGTCGAACGCGCCCTTCTTGGTGGCTTCCACGGCCGTGCTGATCGTGCCGTGACCGGAAATCACGACGACCGGAAGCGATTCGTTGATCGCGCGAAGGCGATCGAGAACTTCCAAGCCGTCCATGCCGGGCATTTTCACATCGAGGAGGACAAGATCGGGGCCTTCACGCTCAGCGAGGGCCAGGCCTTCCTGGCCGGTAGCGGCACCGACGAACTCGTACCCTTCGTACTCGAGCGTCATCCGCAACGAGTCGCGAATGGCGGGCTCATCGTCGATGACCAGGATGCGTGACTTAGACATGCGGGGATCGAACAGTTCGCCCTAAAGGCTGACACTACCAAGGTTATGAACCAGCTTCCAGACTAGGTCCGACTTTTCATTATAAGAGTCCGGAACGCGTCCTCATCCAGCGTTTCCACACCGAGCTGGTGCGCCTTCTGGCGCTTGCCGCCCGCGTCGCCACCGGCGACGACGTAATTCGTCTTCTTACTTACCGAGACCGACACCCTCGCGCCGAGGCGCTCGAGCGCAGACGTAGCCTCATCCCTAGTCATTGAGGCAAGAGTGCCCGTCAGCACGAACACCTTTCCAGTCAAAGGCCCCGGCTCCTTACCCGTGTTCGGTACCTGATACGTCATGTTGACGCCCGCGGCAGCCAAGCGCTCAACGAGCCTTCGGTTGTGCGGCTCGTCGGCGAACAAGCGGACCGAGTGCGCGACCACCGGTCCAATCTCGGACACCGTTTGAAGCGCCTCGACAGACGCGTCGAGTAGCCGATCCATCGTCCTGAAGGAGCGCGCCAGCGTTGCGGCAGCTTTCTCGCCAACGTGTCTGATTCCCAGCGCATAAATCAGACGCGACAGATCGTTCGACTTGCTGCGCTCGATCTGCTCGAGCACGTTGCCTCCCACTTTGCCAAGTTTCCGCGGCCGGGCGCGCTCCGAGTGCGGCTCCTGCGGCGCGACGATGAAATTCTCGAGCTGAGAGGCCCTGAGGCCGTAGATGTCGGCGAAATCGTGCACGAGATCATGGTCGATCAGCTGATCGATAAACGAGTGGCCGAGACCCTCGATCTTCATCGCCGACCGCGACGCAAAGTGCTCGAGGCTACGGCGAATCCGCGCCGGGCACGACGTATTGTCGCATCGCCAGACCACCTCTTCTTGGTCCCGATGGAGCGGGCTCCCGCACACCGGACAGTTCGTCGGCATCTGCCACGGGCGACTGTCTTCGCGATGAGGAAGAATCGTCTTGACGACTTTCGGAATGACGTCGCCGCCCTTCTCGACGAGGACTCGGTCGCCCTCGCGGAGGTCCTTGCGCGCAATGTCGTCGGCGTTGTGCAGCGTCGCCACCGAGATGGTCGATCCGGCCAGAAGCACCGGCTCCAGCACACCGTACGGGGTGACTGCGCCCGTCCGTCCCACGTTGACGTCGATCTTACGGAGGAGGGTCGTCGCCTGCTCGGCCGCAAACTTAAACGCCGTCGCCCACCGCGGAACCTTGGCCGTGGCGCCAAGCCGCTGACGCACGGCTGGGTCGTCGACCTTGATCACCACCCCGTCGGTGTCGAACTCGAGCGTACCGCGCTTACCCGCCCACTCCGCACAATACCCCAAGAGCTCGGCGACTCCGTGGCACAACCGCCAGTGTGGCTCAACCGGCAGCCCCCACGCCCGCATGGCCGTCAGCATGGTTCCGTGTCGATCGGTTTCGAAAACCACCTGATAGGTAAACGCCGACAGGCCGCGTTTTGCTACGAGCGATGGAGCGAGATTGCGAATCGTGCCGGCGGCGGCGTTGCGCGGGTTAGCGAAGAGCGGCTCGCCCGATTCTTCGCGCTCATGGTTGATGCGCTCGAACGCGGCACGCGGCAGATATACCTCACCCCGGACCTCCATGCGACCTAGCGGACCGCCGCGCAGCCGGAGCGGGATCGCGCGAATCGTGCGGACGTTTGGGGTCACCTCTTCCCCGCGGATGCCGTCGCCTCGTGTCGCGCCACACGTCAGTACACTTCCCACATAGGTGAGCGCGATGCTCAGACCGTCGACCTTGAGCTCCGCGACATAGGCGATATTCTGATCGCCGAGCCCCGCGCCCCTCCGAACCCGTTCATCGAACGCCCGCAGCTCCTCTTCGTTGTACACGTTGTCAAGGCTCAGCATCGGGGCGATGTGCTCGACGGTCTGAAATCCGTCGACGGGGCGGCCGGCCACCCGCTGGGTTGGAGAATCCGTCGTCACCAGATCAGGATGCTCGGCCTCAAGCCCTTCCAGCTCGTAGAGGAGCCGGTCGAATTCTTCGTCGGAAATCTCGGGGTCGTTGTGGATGTAATACCGCTCTTCATGGCGGCGAATTGCGCCCCGAAGCTTCTCCATGCGTTGGGCGGGATCGGGTTTGCTCATGGGGTCGCGGTCCTGAAGGGCCGGCGCTACTCCTGTAGGGCTACTCCTGCAGGGCGGCCCTTTCAGGGCCGCCGATGATGTCGCGCGCGACGCGCTCGAACGTCTCGCGCTGTGGGCAGCCGAAGAGCACGAACCGAACCACCTTGACCGACTCTGCTGTCGGCGCGAAGGCCCGAACCCCTCCAAGCATGATGCGCGCGCAGTCGTCGAGCGGAAACCCGCCCACGCCGGTGCCGAATGCGGGCAGTGCAACCGACTTCAGCCCGCGCGCGTCAGCGGCGACGAGGGCGCTCCGGGTCGCGAGGCCGATGAGGGCGGCCGACGTCTGCAGGTCCTCGGCATGAATGACGTGACGCGCCGTCAGCCCGCCGGCACCAGTGACGACCGACGCGCCCGGTTCGATCGGCGCCTGCGCAATCGCCTCGGTTTCGATCTCGACGCCGCCGCGCGCCTTGATGGCGCCGGCCACTCCGGATCCCATCCAGAGGGCGTTGTTTGCGGCATTGACGACGCAGTCCACGTCTTGGGCGGCAATCTCGCCGTCGACAACCTCGAGTGAGAGCGCTAGGAGGTGGAACCGGGTCAATCTTTCAACGCCGCCTGAGCTCTAGCGGTCACGCGACAGCACGTAGTCGGGCAGTGCCAGCAGCGCGTCGCGCTCGGAGCTAGGCGGAAAGGCATGCAGCGGCTTCTTGGCTCGCTCGGCGAACTCCTCGGCGCGGCGGTAGGCGTGCTCGATCGATCGGTGCTCGTTGAGAATCCGCACCAAATGGCTCCACTCTTCCTGGGTGGTCGAGCGGCTGGCGATGATGTCGCGCACGATCCGCTCGCCGATTTCTTCGTCCTGGTGCAGCAAATGAATGAGGGGCAGCGTCATCTTGCCCTCGCGCAAGTCGGCGCCGATGGGTTTGCCGAGCGCAGCGGCGTCGCCGGTGAAGTCGAGCAGGTCGTCCACGATCTGGAAGGCAATGCCAAGATTGAAGCCGTACTCGCGCAGCGCCTGTTCCTGCTCGGGGCCTACCTTCCCAAGCATTCCGCCGATCTGAGCGCAGCCGCCGAACAGGAACGCGGTCTTCCTTCGGATGATGTCGAAGTGCTCGCTCTCAGCGATGTCCGCGTCGCCGTTCTTGGTGAGCTGATAGAGCTCACCCTCGATCATGCGGAGCGTGACGTCACAGAGCAGCCGCACGATGTCGAGCGTGTCGTAGGTCAGGGCCAGCGCCATCGACTTGATGTACAGGTAGTCGCCGAGCAGAACCGTGATGTCGTTGCCCCAGCGCGAATGCACGGCGAGACGGCCGCGGCGCAGCTCCGAGTCGTCGATGATATCGTCGTGGACGAGCGTCGCCGTGTGAATGAACTCCACGACGGCCGCATACAGCACCGCCCCATCGCCGCAGTAGCCGCCGAGGCGCGCGGCCATCAGCAGCACCGCGGGACGAATTCTCTTCCCCCCGCTCGTCTGGATGTACCGGCCTATCTTCGGGATGACGTCGACCTGCGACTCGACCTGGCGTCCGAACTCGCGGTCAACTTTCTCGAGATCCGCTTGGATCGGCTCGAATATCTGAGACAGCGCTGGCGAGGTCGTCTTTTCCACAGTGGGCTTCGATCGGAGACGGTCCATCTGACCATAAGTCACCGAGGGTGTCAACGCGCCTTGCGACGCCTAATTGGTGCGCAGTGAAGACTTTACTGGGGTACACCCCACGTCTACGAAGGGTGCTGCGTGCCCTCAGATCGACTGGTGTGAATTCTCGCCTTTCCATTTGTCTTCTCGGACTGCGCGTGAAAATCTGTTCTCTAGAATTTCCAAAAACTGGCCGGGCGCCTCCGCCTTGTCCCGTCTTCCTCAAATCCTCGTTTGCCTCGAGTCGAGAACGCGGTACGTCCGGATCCACCGTCCTTCGTCGGTAGCTGGAACTGCGATCCTGGGGTCGGCCTTGAGGAGATGTACCGGAGAATTCCTCAGAGGATGCCGGAAGATACGGAGCGGCTGAGGCACAACCTAAAAGTAATTTGCGCCGCCGTCATGGGCAAAACAGCGTGTGGAAATTTGCGGTCGTCTGCCGAGCGAGATCGGCGACCGCGATGCCCTTGAGGTCGGCCAGCGCCGCGAAGACCTCGGCGAGGTACGCCGGTTCGTTCCGTTTACCGCGGTGCGGCACCGGAGCGAGAAACGGGCTGTCGGTTTCACCGAGCAACCGGTCGAGCGGCACAACTCTCGCAGTGTTCTTCAGCTCGGCCGCCTTGGGAAACGTGATGATTCCCGCAAACGAGATGTAAAAGCCTAGGTCGAGGCCGCTCGCTGCCAGCGCGGGACTGCCCGTAAAACAGTGGAGCACACCCCGCACCTCCCTGCCACCCTCCTCCCGGATGATCGCGAGCGTGTCCTCTTCGGCCTCACGCGTATGGATCACGACGGGAAGCTGCCGTTCGCGCGCAAGCCGCAGCTGGCCGCGGAACACATCGCGCTGCACTTCTCTCGGCGAGAGATCGCAGTGATAGTCGAGACCGATCTCGCCGATCGCGCGAGCCGAAGCGGCAGTCTCGAGCTGACGCCGCGTGATATCCACGGCCCGCAGCGAATCGTCGGCGTACTCGTGCGCGACATACGGGTGAACGCCGATTGCCACGCGCGTCTCGGGCCAGAGCCGTTTGAGGCGCTCTGCCTGCGTCCGCTCCAGGTCCTTGCCCGCTTCGAGAATGACGAGCGCCCGGTCCACGCCTGCCGCCTTCGCCCGCGCCACGACCGCCTCGAGGTCGGCGGCGAACTTCTCGTCGGCGAGGTGACAGTGGGAATCAATCACGAGGGGACGCAAAACGCCCCGCTACCCAGCGCTTGTCTGGGAAATAAGCGCCTTGACTTCCGACACCCTAGTGGCCGGAAACCTGCCCTGGCGAGCGCGCTCGCAGCCCCGGGAAGGTCACGTTCAATCATTGCGCCATGTCAGCTCCCCTCCGACTTCCTAGCTCCTAACTCTTCATCCCCATACTACTTCTACTTCTTATTCCTACTTCTTACTCCTACTTCTTTCTCCTACTTCTCGCTTCGCAACACCCTCCCCTACCGAACCCTGGTTCCCGGCGCCACCGGGTCTTGCAAACTCACCAGCGTCGGCTTTCCTCCGTTGGGGCTCGCGGCCAGGACCATCCCGTTCGACTCGATCCCCATCAGCTTCGCCGGCTCCAAGTTACACACAACCACGACCTCGCGACCGACGAGGATCTCGGGTTCGTATGTTTCGGCAATGCCGGCCACCATGGTCCGCTGCTCGGCGCCCACTTCGACCACCAGCTTCAATAGCTTGGTCGACTTCGGGACGCGTTCGGCGGCTACGACTCTGCCGACGCGCAGATCGACTTTCATGAAGTCATCGATCGAGATGCGTCCCTCGGTCCTGGGTGCTGCGGGCTGCGCTTCAGGCATGGGTAGGCCACGCGAAATCGGCTTGTCAGTCACCAATGTACGCTCCTTACGGGGCCACAGGGGTCCTTCTTGCAAGAACAGGCGCTCGCCGTCCGTTCGCCAGTCGAGGTCGCGATCAAGGTTCACCAGCCCGCCGCCGCCGACGCGGCGCAGAATTTCAGCGCTCGAGCGGGGCATGATCGGGTAAAGCATGACAGCCGCAAGACGAATCGCTTCGGCCGCGTCGAAAAGCACCTGGGTGAGACGATCCGCTTGAGCCGGCTCCTTAGAAAGCGCCCACGGCGCCGTGTCGGCGATGAACTCGTTGGCCGCCCCGATGAGCCGGAACGCGGCGCTTGCGCCCTCGTGGATGGCGAAGGCGTCCATCGCGCCTCGGTACGCGGCGCTCGCCGTCTCTCCGATTCGGGCCAGCGTGTCGGAAGTTGCCCCGGCCGGCAGAAGGTGGCCCTGCCGGTACTGTCCGGCCATCGCCGCGACGCGGCTGACAAGATTTCCGAGGTTATTCGCTAGATCGACGTTGTATCGCTCGTCGTACCGCTCCCACGTAAAGTCGCCATCGCTGCCAAACGAGATCTCCTTGACGAGGTACAGCCGCAGCGGGTCGGCGCCGTGGCGGTCGGCCGCCGTCACCGGATCGACGATCGTGCCGAGCGACTTGCTCATCCGCTGGCCGTTCATCGTCATGAATCCATGGCCGAAGACTTGCCGCGGTAGCGGCAGCTTCGCGCTCATCAGCATGGCCGGCCAGATGACGGCGTGAAACCTCGTGATGTCCTTGCCGATAACGTGTAGGTCGGCCGGCCACCACCGCTCGAACGTCTGCGGGTCGGAGCCGAGCCCGACCGCCGACGCGTAGTTGATAAGCGCGTCGAACCACACATAAACGACACTCCCCGGATCGAACGCAAGCGGAATCCCCCACGCCTGGCCCGCGCGGCTCACCGACATGTCCTCGAGGCCGCCTTCGATCAGCCGCAGGATCTCGCTCCGGGGCGCGTCGGGCTGGAGGAACTCGGGGTGCGCCGCGAAGTGACGGAGCAGTGGGCGCTGGTATTTCGACAGCCTGAAGAAATAGTTCTTTTCATCGATCCACCGCAGCGCCGTCGTTGGATGCAGCGGGCATTTGCCCTCAAGGACGTCTTTGTCCTGCTTGAAGGCCTCGCACCCCTCGCAATACCAACCCTCGTACCGGCCTTCGTAGATGTCCCCGGCATCATAAATCCGCCGGGTCGCGTCGGTCACGCCCGCCTTGTGCCGAGGCTCGGTGGTCCTGATGAAGTCGTCGAACGAGATGTCCAGATGCCGCCATGTCGTGGTGAACTCGACCGCCATCCGGTCGCAGTAGACCAGCGGATCAAGCCCCTGCTCAGCCGCGCTGCGGTAGACGTTCTGCGAGTGTTCGTCGTTTCCGATCAGGAAGCGGGTGTCGAGTCCGCAGAGTCGCTTGTAGCGCGCAATGACGTCGGCGCAGATCTTCTCGTAGGCGGTCCCCAGATGCGGCCGACTGTTGACGTAATCGATGGCCGTCGTGAGAAAGAAGCGGTTCACGATTGTCGAGCCTGCACGGCACCGTACGCTTGAATAGCAATGACCTGAACGTCTTTCACGGGGAGCCGGCTGGTCGCCGCAAGCCGCGCGCAGTCTTCGAATTCTGGCACCGCGTTCACGACGCGTCCGTCGCGCCAGGCGACTTTAAATCGGACGGCGCCAATCGGCGTCTCGACGCTGACAATCTCGCGATGCAGGCACTCCCGCTCGACTTCCGTGCACCTCAGTCCGATCGTCGTCGTCTCGCGGAAAATGATATCCGACAGCGTCGCACGGAGCTCGGGCGGGGCCACTACGGTCAAGAGTGTCCCTGGCCGGTTCTTCTTCATCTGCACCGGCACGCAAAACACTTCGAGCGCGCCCGCAGCGTACAAGCGTTCCATGGCGACGCCGAAAAGTTGTGGGTTCATGTCGTCGATCTCGCACTCGATGACAACGACGCGCTCGGCTTGCTGGCGATCGGCGGCGCGGCCCACGAGCACGCGCAGGACATTGGGCGTGCCGGGGTCATCGCGGTGGCCGGCCCCGTAGCCGACCCGCTCGATTGCCATCGGCGGAATCGGTCCGAACGACGAGGCGCAGCTCGTGGCAAGGAGGGCACCGGTCGGCGTGACCAGCTCCTTCTGCACCGCGCCGCCGTAGATTGGCGCGTCCCCGAGCAGTTTCACCGTCGCGGGCGCCGGAACGGGAAAAAGGCCATGTGCCGACTGCACCGTGCCGCCTCCAACATTGAGCGGCGAGCAGACAATGCGATCCGCACCGACCCACTCCAACGCGAACACGGCGCCGACGATGTCGATGATCGAGTCGAGGGCGCCAACTTCGTGCAGGTGCACGCGCTCGACGGCCGTCTGATGAATCGCCGCCTCGGCTTCGGCGAGCCGCTGGAAGAGCGCCTTTGCACGGCTCCGACCGGCTGGCGAAAGCGCCGACTGGTCGATGAGCGCACAGATGTCCTGCAGACTCCGATGCGGATGATCGTGATGATGGCTGTGGCCATGGTCCTGGTCGCGATGCCTGCGTCGTGCCGGGTGCCGCCTGCTGGAGGCTGCGTGCTGACGACTGGTGACTTGTGACTGATCGCTGGCCTGCTCAAGTACGTTGAACTTGGTGGCCGATACGCCGGCCCGCAGGACTCGAGTCGCGCTCACCTCGTACCCGGAGATCGCCAGACTGCCGAGCGCGCGCTTCAGTTCGTCGAGCGGTAGCCCCGCATCGATGAGCGCGCCAAGCACCATGTCACCGGAGACTCCGGAGAAGCAGTCAAGATACAGAATGCGCGACATCGCTATCCAAGAACTTCTGCACAGAGGGAACGGACACAAAACAGGACGAAGACGGATCAAAAACAGCAACGAAGGGACGGAGAACACTTTCCGGCCGACGGTCGCCCAGCCGTGCCTCCCGTTCGTGGCCGTATCCTCACGTGGTAGAGATTTGTCACAGCTTCCCTAGCTCCCTGAAGCTGCAGTATCGCGCGTCGCCGAGCACAATCTGTCGACGAGATCGATCCCCATCAGCGCGCCCGACGCCACCAGCCGTTGCGTTAGCTCAATGTCGTCGGGACTCGGGCTGGGATCGCCAGACGGATGGTTGTGGAAGACCACGACGCCCGTCGCCGAGCCGAGCATCGCCTCGCGAAAAACGTCGCGCGCCTGGACCACCGTCGAATTCAACGTGCCGACCGCCACCACCGTCGTTCTGAGCACGCGATGCGTAGAGTCGAGCCGGACGACGCCGAACTGTTCCACTCCCCGCGATCCAAACGACGGCATCAGGCACGCGGCCGCATCCCGCGGCGTGGCGAGGCGCACGCGAGCGCTAGGCGCATCCGCCAAGGTGCGGCGCCCCAGTTCCTGCGCAGCGATCAGCTTCGTCGCGTTCGCGACGCCAATTCCGGGCACCTGCGCTAGCAGTCCGTGGTGAAAGTCCGTCTGCATTCGACGAGCGATGCATCCTCGTGGCCTGCGTTGCTCCTCCATCAAATACAGGCGGTATTCTCGGTCGTCGCGCCTTGCCCGCGAGGCGCCTCGCTCGTCTCGGTGCAGCGCCCGACTTTCACCACGGACTGCTAGATCGTCGCAGGTCGATCGCCCGAGCCCGTGTAAACCGCCGCGCGCCCGCAGCAACTCGTTCGCGATGGCGAGCGCCCCGGCAGGCGGCCCCCCGCTACCGAGCACCAAGGCTACCAGTTCGTTGTCGCCGAAGGCCGCCGCACCGGGACGCAACAGCTTTTTGCGTGGGCGATCGTCGGCCGATAAATCGTTCATCACTATACCTGCAAGTGCCATCCTTTCCCGACGGGCTAAGAGTTGATACCCAAGAGCTGAAGGTATACTCAACTCATGGGCGCGTTCCGTTCCGCCGCTGTCGGCGTGATCTTCACCGCGGCATTTGCCGTCGCTGCGTGCGGCGGCAAACCGCCCGAAAGAGAATTACAGCTGGCCCAGGGCGCCATTGACGCGGCGCGTGCAGCAGGCGCGGAGACCTACGCGCGCGACGAATTCAGCGCCGCTGAGGACGCCTTGAAGCGCGCCCAGGATGCCGTCGCGGCGCGCGACTACCGCCTAGCCCTCAACCGTGCCCTCGACAGTCACGAGCGCGCGCAGAACGCGGCGACGCAGGCCGCCGACGGCAAAGCGGCCGCACGCGTCACAGCCGAGCGCGCGCTCTCGGAAGCCTCCGACTCGCTCGCCGCACTCGAGGCCAGGCTCAAGACCGCCCACGGCGCGCGCCGGCCCGCTCGTGTGTTGAGCGGAGCGCGGCAAGCGCTCGCCGATGGCGAGCGGCTCGTGCAAGAAGCTCGCACAGCGCTTGAACGTGGCGACTACACGGCCGCATCGACGTCTGCAACCTCTGCAAATGCGTCATTGGCGGCCGCGATGCGCGATGTGGCGGCCGTAGGCTCGCCACCGGCGCGGGGGCGCCGATAGTCGGGCGGGCAGAATGTGAAAAGGGGGTGCCGTCAGGTAGTACGCGGAATTTGCTTGCGCCACTCGCCTTCGCAGATAACTTCGGCCCACCCCGTCAGGTAGACATTGTCAGCCGTCCACTCGACGCGCTGAGCTCCACCCGGCGCGATGACCTCGGCGTCGCGTGCCGCGCCCCCAAACGACGCGGCCGCAACGACTGCTGCGCACGAACCCGTGCCAGACGATAAGGTCGGACCGACGCCACGTTCCCAAATAAGAATGCGCACCCGGTCGGGCGCCTCCACTTCAGCGAACTCAACGTTTGTGCCCTCCGGAAACATACCGTGTCGTTCCAAGGCCGCCCCGAGACGCCAAAACCGCGACTCATCTGGCAGCGGGCCAAGCACCACACACTGAGGGTTTCCCATATTCAAGATGGCGAGCTGCACCGATTCGCCAGCAACTTCCATTGGCAGGATCTTTCGGACATCAACCGGCGCGCCCATGGACGCCCGAAACGTCTGGCGCGTCCCTTCGCGGGCGATCCTCGCAAGCCGCCTCGTGCCAGCGTCCGTTCGAATCGTCACCTCTGCCGCGAGCCGGCTGTCGTTCTCGAGTAGGAGTGCGGCAAGCGCGCGTACGCCGTTGCCAGACACCTCCGCTCCGGTGCCGTCGGCGTTGAAGAGTCGCGTCGACACGAGACCGCCGCCTTCTTCGCACACGATGAGGCCGTCGGCGCCGATCCCGCTGTGGCGATCGCACATCTCGCGGGCGAGCGCGTCGAGCATGGCACCGGCAAGCTCGTCGCCCCGGACGTACACAAAATCATTGCCGTAGGCGTGCGCCTTCGCGAATCTGGTCATCGGGTCATCTACTCAGCCTATTTTCTGCAGAAGGCTACCAGGTGCCACCCGAAGCGCCGCACGAGCGGCCGTGGCAGCGCGTTGAACCCTCCAACGAACACACCGTTGTAGATCGCGCCTTTCCACCCACCGTGGAGTCGCGACCGCACGGGGAACCGTTCGGGGACGATCTTCATGTCGCGGAATCCGACGAGGAGCCGACGAAGCTCTCTGATGCTGAACATTTTCAGGACCGGCGCGTCGGCGTGTTCGAGGCGGACCTTCATCACCTTCGATAACGCGTTAAGCCAGGAGATGCGGTTGTACACCTGGAAGATGGCTTCACCGCCTGGCTTTAGCACACGGAGGCATTCGTCAACGAGCCGGCGTGGATCGGCCGTGTACTGCACGACCCCGTGCGCGTAGACCAGATCGAACGAGTCGCCTGCCAAGGACAGTTCCTCGCCGTTGGCGACCTCAAACTCTCCGCGGAGTCCTTGTTGCTCGAAATTGGCCCTCGCGAGGGCGACGGCCGATCTGGCGAGGTCCACGCCCTTGACGCTGGCGCCGCCCCGTGCGAACCGCGCCAGATCAACGCCTGCGCCGCAGCCCACTTCGAGCACCGATCGGCCTCGGTAGGCATTGAAATCAACCAGGCGGAGCAGGTGGTGAAGCTTCTCGAAATGGTAGTGATCGAGGTCGTCAAAAAACCCGCGTGAGCCGACTGGGTGACGGGTGATCGCCAGATCGTGAATGTGCCGTTCCCAGTATTCGCGTACCTCGTCTGTCGTGGCCACGTCCGGATAATATATCGCGACGTGCACAGCGCAACCCTGAACGCGACCCTAGAGGGCCGCGCTACACCAATCCTGAAAGGGTCGCGCGACGTCAATCGTGGTCGGTGGTATTAGCAATATGGTTCGTGACGTCGATCAACTTTCTGCGCGCACCTACGACGTCCTTGTCGTCGGGGGCGGCATCTACGAGCTGACAATTGCCTGCGACGCGGCGCAGCGCGGCCTGTCGGTGGCGCTCATCGAGTGCGGCGACTTCGGAAGCGGCAGCTCGTTCAACCACCTTCGGACGATTCACGGCGGCCTGCGGTACCTGCAGCATTTGAACATCGGCCGTGCCCGGGAATCGGTGCGGGAGCGGCGGGCGCTGGCGCGCGTCGCGCCACACGGCGTGGCGCCTCTTGCCTTCGCGCTAGGTCTCGAGGAATCCATTGCGAAGGGCAAGCTGGCGATGCGAGGCGGCTTCCTCCTCGATTGGATCGTCGCCGCCGACCGCAACCGCGACGTGCCACCCGCGCTGGCGCTCCCTGCCGACCGCGTCCTCTCTCGCAGCGCCGCGCTCGAGCGCTTCCCAGAGCTGCGAAGGCCCGGTCTGACAGGCGCTGCAGTGTGGCACGACTATGTCACTCCCGAATCGGATCGGCTCACATTCGCCTGGGCCTGGGCGGCCGCCGAATATGGCGCGACACTCGCCAATTACGTCAAGGCGACCGCGCCGCTGGTCGACAGCCAACGCGTCGTCGGCGTCCGGGCCATCGATCGGTTGTCCGGCCGAAAAATCGAAGTCGGCGCGAGCGTGACGGTCAACGCGACGGGCGCCGCCATCGATCGGCTCCTGGACCCGCTCGGCTCGCCGGGTCGAATGCCTTTTCTCAAAGCGATGAACCTGGTGACTCGTCGCGAGGCTGGCGATGCGGCGCTTGGAGCCCGGTCGGCGGCAGGGCGGCATCTCTTTCTCGTTCCATGGCGCGGCCGCGCACTCTTTGGAACGTGGGAATCCACGCGCCCGTGCGCGCCCAGCGATACGGGTGCCGATGAGAGCGAGATCGCGAGCTTCGTTTCCGAGCTGAATGGGACGTTCCCGGCATTCGATCTCGATCTGGCCGACGTCAGCCTGGTACATCAGGGCGTCGTCCCCGCCTTTGTCGGCGCGAACGGCGCCGTCGCGCTCGAAGGACGCGACCACATTCGCGATCACGCTCGCCACGGCATCGACGGGCTCCTGAGCGTCGCCGGCACGAAGTACACGACGGCCCGCGCTGTCGCCGAGCGCGTCACCGATCGGTTATTCGGAAAACTGCGGCGCGCGCCCCCGCCGTGCCGCACCGCGACCCAGCCGCTGCCTGGAGCCGTCGACGACCCGGCGACCACGATTGCAGATGCCCGGCGCCAAAACCACTCGGTGCCGAGCGACACGATTCCACACCTGGTCGCCGCTTACGGATCTTACTATCGCGAGGTGCTCGATCTCGGGAAAAGCCGCCCCGGCTGGCAATCGCGTCTCGCCGAGGAGTCGCCCGTGGTCGGTGTCGAGCTCGTCTGGGCGGTTCGACACGAGATGGCGGCCACGCTGAACGACGCGGTGATCCGGCGAACGCCGCTCGGCGCGCTCGGCTACCCGGGCGACGCTGCCGCCCAAGGCGCGGCCGACATCGTCGGCGCCGAGTTGGGCTGGTCCGACGAGAGGAAGCGCCAGGAACTGGACGCGCTTGGGCGCTTCTACGAAATCGGTCGCGGGCAGGTCTGACCACTTTCACACAAGGCTTCGGTGGTCCGCCAAGGCCCTAGCAGTCCGTGGTGAAAGTCCGTCTGCATTCGACGAGCGATGCATCCTCGTGGCCTGCGTTGCTCCTCCATCAAATACAGGCGGTATTCTCGGTCGTCGCGCCTTGCCCGCGAGGCGCCTCGCTCGTCTCGGTGCAGCGCCCGACTTTCACCACGGACTGCTAGCGGGGGCAGAAACACCCGAAGGTTGAAGACCTGCGCTACGACTCTTTCGCGTACACCGCGCGGGCGGCAGCGGCTACGCCGTTCGCCCGAAGACACTGGGGAAACTTGACCTGGAATTCCATCTGCACGATCGTGGCCACGTCATCGCCTAGCAGTCCGTGGTGAAAGTCCGTCTGTATTCGACGAGCGATGCATCCTCGTGGCTTGCGTTGCTCCTCCATCAAATACAGGCGATATTCTCGGTCGTCGCGCCTTGCCCGCGAGGCGCCTCGCTCGTCTCGGTGCAGCGCCCGACTTTCACCATGATGGTATGGACTCCTCCCGGTTCCGATGCGGCATGATGTGCCGCATCAGCTGATGCCCATCAGCCACAACCAGGAGGAAACCGAAATGGATGCTACGACAGTGGCCGTTGACCTGGCAAAGTCCGTGTTCGAGCTGGCGATCGCCAATGCCCGGTGGCGCGTGTGGTCGCGCCAGCGACTCAACCGCGCACGGTTCGCCCGCTTTCTCGCGCAGACGCCGCCGACCCATGTGGTGATGGAGGCGTGTGGCACCGCCCACTACTGGGGGCGGGTTGCCCAGCAACACGGCCATCGCGTCACCCTCGTGCCCCCGGCGTACGTGCGGCCCTACGTGCGGCGCAACAAGACGGACCGGGCGGATGCGGAGGCGATCCGCGAGGCGAGATACCCCGTGTCCCGGTGAAGCGGGTCGAGCAGCAAGCGCTCGTGGCGCTGCACCGGGTGCGCGAGCAGTGGATGACGACGCGGACGGCGCGCATCAATGTGTTACGCGGGCTCTTGCGGGAACAGGGGCTGCTGCTGCCGGCGGGGGCCTGTGCGGCGCTGCGGGCCTTGCCTGTGCTGCTCGACGAGGCGGCCACCGTGTTGCCGAGGCATCTGCGGCAGGTGCTCACGAGCGTCCACGAGGAAGTGCGGGCGATTGAGGCTCGGATTGCCGGCCTGGAACGGGAATTGCGCGCCCTGGCCGACGCCGACCCCGTCGTGATGCGACTGCGGACGATTCCCGGGATTGGGCTGTTGACCGCCACGGCCCTCGTCGGCACCGTCGGGCACATCCACGCATTCCGGCGCGCGCGCCAGTTTGCCAGCTGGCTCGGCCTGACGCCGCGCGAGTACTCGAGTGGGCAGCGGCGGCGCCTCGGGGGGATCAGTAAACGCGGGGACGTGTATCTCCGGTGCTTGCTCACCCACGGCGCGCGCGCGGTGCTCGCGTCGGCCCACCGGCGCCGGGCGGCCCAGCAGCCCCTCACGCGTCTGCACCACTGGGCGATGACGGTGCACGCGCGGCGCGGCTACAACAAAGCCACGATTGCCGTGGCGAACAAACTCGGCCGACTCGTTTGGGCGGTTTGGCACAAGGATGTGCCCTGCGCACTGCCGGACGCGGCGTAACCCGAGCTACACCTCCACGCGAGATGCTGAGCGAGTGACCCTGACATGGCCCTTCGGTCCGACCGACACCGCATCAGGCCGATAGCAGCCCTGGCGCTCGACGCCGGCACCACGATTGGCCCGCGGTGCGCGACTATCCATGTTGGCCAGGAGGCAAAGGCTCTCCACGGACAGGCCGGATATACGACCGCAACCGACGCGAAGGACCGACCGTCACGACCCACTCGCTTGATCACCGGGAGGAGTCCATATACGGACTGCTAGACGCCCGCGGGCCTTCAGCTCGCGCGCCCGCGTCTGGATGCCTTGCATGAGCGCTCGATTGGCCGCAGTCAGCGAGGCACCCCCGACCGCTCCGTGAGCCGCAATGATCGTTCTCGGGCGCATCATCCCGAACCGGTCGAAAGCCGCCAGCCAGGCGTGCATGCTCGACGCCCGATTCGCCGCGAGGAACGAGTTGTTCATCACCACGTCGCCGGAGAATAAAGGAAAATAAGAACGTTGTCGCCCTCTGCGAAGAAGCTGGTATCCCCGCGCATGTGCGTGGGCCCGACCAGCAGCAACCTGACGCGGACGCCGCCCAAATCGAGCAGGTGCTCGCGGTCGAAGGTGACGTCGGCCTTGCGGGCCTCGGCGTCCTACAGCAGCTCACCCATCATCGGCGTCCGGATGGCCAAGGTCTGAATCATCTGCATGCTCGACTCGGCAAGCTCTGCCTCCTGCACCGTCGACTTGACGTAGTTTGCCGTGGGAAATGCGAGGTAGCCGGACGGATGGTCGGGATGGAAGCGCGTGGAGGCGCCGTATGTCTCGGTGTTCTTGCTGATCTTGGCCACTTCCCGCGCCACTGCCTCGCCGTTGCGACGTCCGAGACCAGGATCAATGACCGGAGTGGCAGGGTCGCCAACGACGATGCCGGCGTTGGGGACGCCGCCAACATTGCCGTCGGGAATGACGTAGGTGTGTTCCGGCAGTTTTACCGTGACATTTTCCCTGACGAGCGGATCGCTCGGAAGTCCCCCCGCCGCTGGGCGGCCATAGTTCCTGCGATGACCGCGCAGGCGGCGATGAAGGGAAGAAAGGCGGCTTTTCGAACCTCTCGAGGCACAGGATGCATCACGCGGACTTCTCTTCCTCATCAGGTCTGTGTGAGTGCGGCCGCCGCGGGCCGGCCTGAAGGCGCTGACCGTCTTCAGCTCCATCCTAAGAGAGTCGGTTTCACAACCGGCCCGGGTCCTGTCCTCGGCCAGCCCGAGGATCCTCAGGCCGAAAAACATGACCACGGCTCACGGCCTTGCGCGCCCGTGGGCTCCGATATTCCTTCTCACCGGGGCCATCTGCAGGCTCGCGAAACCGCTTCTACGGAACGTCGAACGCGTAGAACACGTAGGTAAACCCCGTGGAAAACCCGATCGTGGGATCCACCGGCGTCAGGCCGACGAAGATCGCAGCGTCGAGACGTACTGATCCCTGGGTGAACCGGCCACCGAGGGTGAGGCGCGCGTGCGTCTCGGTTCCGGGGAAGGGTTTGCCGGCTCGAGTGGAAACGCGACCATTCAGCTCTCCCACGATCTCACCCCGATCGGTGAGCGCCCGGGCGAGCGACAGACCGTAAGTCATCACGTCGTTCTGGCGCGTGCCGACCGTCGGGTCCCCTAGAATGCCAAGACCAACGTTCCCGACAGCGCGAACCGATTGGACCGTCTTGGCTGCGAGAAGCGAGGCGAAAAAGTCGGTCGTGTCGAGGCCCAGACCGCTCTCGTTGTGCGCGGTCGGCAGCTTGGTCGCAAAACGCAGCGCGAAGGCCGGCCGCCTCGCCGTTTCCGACAGAAACCGGATCTTGGTGCCGATGACAAGATCCTCGACGTCGTGCGCGCGGTCGCCCTCCAGTCTGAGCTGCGACGCGAGCGCCGCCGCCGGGTCGTTCCGGTCGATGGCGAGCGTGTTGAAGGGGCCGCCGTCGAGCTGAAATTCGGCGATCGCGCTGAGGCCGACGCTGACGCCGACGGTCGGAAGTCGCCAGAGGTCGCCCTCGAGGCCCGACGCCGGGTACTCTTGATCGTGAGCAAACTCGATGCCGGCCTCGATGAGAATTAGGCCGGCGCCGATCGGCTCGGGATCTTCGGTGGCGAGCGGCCGCTGTTGGGCCGCAGCCGGGGCGCCTAACGCGGCGCTTAGGATCAAGATCGCGAGTGGACGGAACTGCATCGGCATTCCTCACCGGACCTGCTCACCGTACCCTTGCGTTCTCTGCGGCGAGACGTCGAGACCTCAAAGGCGCTTTCGGCTGTCCAACAACAGCGTGACCGGACCGTCGTTGACAAGCGACATATACATCGTCGCCTGGAATTCGCCGGTCGCCACGCTGAGGCCCGACGCCCTGAGCTCGCGGACGACCTCCTCATACAGTGGTTTCGCAGTCTCAGGCTCGGCCGCCGCGTCAAACGAAGGCTGGCGGCCTTTTCGACAATCGCCTGCCAGCGTGAACTGGGACACCACCAGCACCGCCCCGCCGATTTCGGCGACTAAACGGTCCAGACGGCGCTCGAGTGCGGATGGATTTTCGAACACCCGCAGGTTCCGAACCTTTCGAGCGATGTATCGAGCGTCTCCGGGGCCGTCGTGTCGCTCGACGCCCCCAAGCAGCAGCAACCCGCGCCCGATCCGAGCGACCTCTCGCTGCGGGGTTCCCCCGTCAACCGTGACACGTGCCGAGGAAACGCGCTGGACGATCGCTCTCACACACGCACGCCGCGGCGGAGCTGAACGTCCTCACGACGGCTATCTGAAGTCGTAAAGGCCCTCACGCCCGTTGTGCGCCGAAGGTCTGCTGGCGGATTGAGCCGTGTGTCCAGCAGGTGGCGCGGCGCGACGTTGGCGAGCGCCTTCAACATCGACTGCTTCACCCCCGGATGCTCGTGCTCGAGATCCATCAGCAACCGCTTCGTTCGCTGACGCTGCAGGCCGAGGTCGCCGCAGGCCGGACAGCAGCACCCGACGATGGGGAGCCCGCATTCCTTCGTGTACGCACGCGCCTCATTTTCGCCGACGTAGACCAGCGGCCGAATCACCACATGCGCGCCGTCGTCTGACACGAGCTTCGCCGGCATCGCTTTGAGCGAGCCCGCGAAGAAGAGATTCAAGAGGAGCGTCTCCACAAAGTCGTCGGCGTGGTGACCAAGCGCAATCTTCGTTGCGCCGACCTCGCTCGCGATCCGATACAGCACACCTCGACGCAGGCGGGCGCAGAGCGAGCACGGCGTCTGATCCGCATCGAGAATGTCCTCGATAACCTCGCCGATCCCGGTGTGCTCGATCCGGCACTCCCAGCCGCGCGCCTCACACGTCTTCGCAATCAGGTCGTGTTTGTACTCCTTGTAGCCGGAGTCCACGTTCACGGCGATCAGCGAGAAACGAATCGGCGCACGCTGTCGCAGCACATCAAGCGTCTGCAGCAGGGCCCAGCTGTCCTTCCCGCCGGAGAGGCCGACCATCACACGATCGCCCTCCTCGACCATCTGGTACTCGACGATCGCCTTCGTCGTCTTCTTGGCTAGTCGCGCCTCGAGCTCGCTTCGATAAGCCATCGTCCGATTGTAGACGATTCAGACAAGATTCAGGGGATCGCGCAGCCGACGATTAACCCGTCTCGGCCGTACCCGTCGTGGCTTCCGCGCGGGTCGACACGACGCGCGCCGGCATGCCGACAGCAATTGCATGGGGCGGCACGTCCTCCCGGACGACGGCGCCCGCGCCGATAATGGCATGCTCGCCGACGGCGACACCGTCGAGGATCTTTGCGCCGGCCCCCATCCAAACGCCCGCGCCCAAGGTGACGCCTGCGGAGGTACGCGATTGCGCTAGTACCGGTTTCGCGGGATCGGAAAAATCGTGATCGCCGCCGATGACATAGCCGTACGCGGCCATCAACATGTTCGGGCCGATGCGCACCGTGCTCGCCGAGAACACTTCGCAGTTGAAGCCGATGTTGGCGCCGTCCCCGAGCTCGATGTCCCCGTTCTTGCACGAAAGAATCGAGTTGCGGCCCACGAACACGCTGCTGCCAATCCGGATCCCGTGGTTTGACTCCCCTTTCGCATCGAGCAGGCAGTTGTCGTCGATCACGACGTTGTCGCCGATGTGAACCTTATGCGGATGGCGTAACACCACGTTCTGTCCAAACACAACGTTACGCCCACACGATCCGAGGAGCATCGGGTAGAAGATCCTCCGCAAGGCGAGGCCCAGCGCGCCCGCGCAGGACTGCGTGAAGGTGACGACGAGTTCGTACTTGAGTAGCGCGCCCAACCCATCGCGACCCACCACGAGGGCCGCGTACTTGTCGCGGCTCGACGTGCCCGGTGCGAAAAGCTGCTCCTGCGCCCTGCCGATCGGCGATTTGTCCGTCTGTGTCATTAGGAAAAGGCTTCCGAGTGATCCATGAGCGCGATACCAATCAAGCGTACGTTTGATGCCCTCACGCAGGCCGACGCGCGGCGCGTAGCCGATCTCGAGGCGGGCGCGCGTGATGTCGAACGCACGGCTCTTAGTATAGAAATCCACGCGCCGGCGGTAGATCGGCGGCTCGATTCCAAGCGGCAGGCAGACCGCCTCGCAGAGTGCGCCAGCCGTCCAAAATGGCCACACGGGCAGATGAAGGCGTGGCGGCCCGACCCCAGCCACTTCCGCCACCAGCGCCACCAGCTCATTCAGCGTTGTCACCTCAGGTCCGGCCAGGATGTAGGTCCGATTCGCTGCCCCCGGCTGCTCGCCGCAAAGGCGAAAGCCTTCGGCAAGATCGTCGATATACGTGAGATGGTAATAGATCTCGCCGTGGCCGAGGATCGGAAACCGGCCGCGCGCGACGCCGCGGAACAGCTTCAATAGTCGCCGATCGCCAGGACCGTAGATGCCGGTCGGCCTGACAATGGCTACCTCGAGCCCCAGCCGCTCGCCGGTCTCGCGCGCGAGCCGCTCTCCTTCGAGCTTCGTCGCCTGGTACACGTCGCCGGGGCGGAGCGGCGCATCCTCGTTCCCGGGCGGACGCTCGACGTCCCCGTGCACCCCCACGGTGCTGCAGTGCACGACGCGTGTCGCGCCGGCCTTTGCGGCAACCTCGATGATGCGACTGACAGCCGTCGTGTTGACGGCGCGGTACGTATCGCGCGAGACACCCGCCTGCCTGTAGATCGCGGCGATGTGGTAGACGACGCCCACTCCTTCCATCGCCTTCTCGACCGCCGTGCGGTCTCGAACGTCCCCCTCAACCAGCTCGACGCCTGCGACAGCAAGATCATGGGCCCGGACGCGGTCGCGCACCAACGCCCGCACCTGATGTCCCTGCGCCACCAGGTGGCGAGTCAGATGGCCGCCGGCAAAACCCGTTGCGCCGGTTACGAGGTCGCGCACCGTTGGGCGACGAGCGTGACGGGCGAGCCGAAGATCTTCAGAAGTCCCCACCGGTCGAGCATGGCTTCAGAGGCGAGCGTGAACTTCCGCGATCCGATCGCCTTGTGAAAGGTGATCGGCAACACAAATTGACGGTGGACCGAACGCACGTAGAAGCCAGATCGATCCAACGTCTCAGCAACTTCGCGGTCCGAGAATACCCGGTACGGTTCGGTCCGGGCGCCGAGACGATACGCTGCACGCCGACCGAGCGACTGCACGAGCGCAAGGCTCCGCGCCGACGGATAGTCCAGAACGATGAGCTGCCGGGCAACCCGGCACAGCTCGGCCAGCGAGTCGCGCCACCTCGGCGAGTGCATCAAGACGCGCAGGCTGACCGCCACGTCGAACGCGCGGTCTGGAAAATTGAGGGCATGCGCGTCACCGACCGTGAAGGTGATACTCACCCCTTCTTCGACCGCACGTTGGCGTGCGATCGCAAGCATCGCTTCGGACGCATCGAAGGCCGTCACCTTGGCTCCGGCGCGCGCAAAGAGCAGCGCAGCCCGACCCGTGCCGGCGCCGACGTCCAGGATCGAACGCCCGTGAACCTGGCCGACCGCGTTCGCAAGCAAGGTTGCCTGGGTGGACGCGACGAGGTCTCCGATCGGTCCACCGAAACGGCGATCGTCGAAGGTTCGCGCGGTCGCGGGGTCGGCGTAAACCGTATAGCTGTAGTGCTCGCGCCCGCCGTCAGGCGCATGAGTTGACCTGCTTGGAGCGGGAGCGGTCACGCGACGTCCTTAGCGCCCTTGGCGGCCCCGGCACTCTTGGCGTTGCTGGCGTGATTCACCTGATTGATGTTGTCGACCTGGCGAACCGACGGAGCTGCCGGCACGAGGATCGCGCAGGCGCGGCGCGTGCGATCCAGATAAGCCTCGTAGCCGTATTTCGCCTCGGCTAATTCGCGCGCCTGCCGTCCCAGGGTGGCCGCACGTGCCGGATCGTCGAGTGCGGCAAGAATGCCGCCTGCAAGATCCTCGGACGACGTGCCGGTCAGGATCGCTGTCTGATC
This sequence comes from Vicinamibacterales bacterium, assembly GCA_965197865.1. Lineage (GTDB taxonomy): Bacteria > Acidobacteriota > Vicinamibacteria > Vicinamibacterales > CAVVIG01 > CBDANZ01. The sequence goes on along the minus strand of CBDANZ010000002.1, from coordinate 458,449 downwards.
GCTCAACACTTGGGTGTGTGTGAACAGCCTAGTCGCCACGATCGGCTTCCCAGACCGCAGATACTGGTAGATCTTGAGCGGCGTGTTCGTGCCGCGCGATCGGGGCGAAACAAGCACGTCAGCCGCCAGGAGAAAGGCCGGAATCTCAGACGCCGGCCGCTCACCGGCGAAAACGACTGCGTCTTCAGTCCCACCTGCACGCGCCTGCCTTCTGGCTCGCTGCACGTCCTCCGGCTTCCCGCCGGCGAGGAGTAGCCGGGCGTCTGGGCGACGCACTCGGACGCGGGCCATCGCCGCGAACAGCAGGTCGAGCCCCTGATAGGCCTCGAACGTTCCCGTGTACACCACGACCGGAGTGGACGGCGTCAGGGCAAATGCGGCACGAATGGCGGTCGCCTGTTCAGGCGTGGCCCGATCCCCGGTTGAACCGGGCGCGTTCTCGGTGAGGACGACTTCGGCGCGCGGATCGATCTGGCGGACCGTGTCCTCGAGCGACGGGCAGATGACAACCACGACGCGCGAGCGCCGAATCATCAGCTTTTCGATCACCACGAAGATACCGCGAACGATCCTCGAGCGGCTGAACGAGAAATTCGCGAGCTGCTGCGGCAGGCTCGAATGCATGTCGTACAGATGTGGCACGCGCAACATCGCCGCCAGGAGGACTCCGATGAGCCCGCCCTCCTCATGAGAGTGGATTGCGTCGTAGCGGCCGGCGACCGCACGCCGGAGCGCGGTGAGGGCAAGCAGCCCATCAAGGGGAATTTTCGCCAGCGACGGCCCGATGGCGACGCCGCGCACAAGCGGCGGCCTGAGCGACCGGAAGACACGAAGACCCGGCATCGCGATGTCGAGGCCAAAGGGGTACGTCACCAGATCGACCTGATGGCCAAGATCGGTCAATGCGCGGATACGGTGAAACTCGCTGAACGGGGTGCCGCGCGGCTCGAAGAACGGCTCCGGCGCGATCATCAAAATTCGCACGGGTCTTCGTGATTTTCTCATAAAATCGTCGTACAATCGCGTCCTTTTGAATCTGCGCCGAATCGGAGCGAGCGTCGTCGAGTCGTCGGGCGCTCTTCGCGGTCGAGCTTATCGTCAGCGTCGTACTGCTGGCGATCCTGTTTTCGCGGTTGCACGTTTACATGCTCTGGACCAGCGCGAGACGCGCCTCGGCCGTGTGGCTCTTGGTCGCGCTGGGCCTGTACTTTGTCAACGTCGTGGCGAGCACGTGGCGCTGACGACTGCTGCTCGACGCGCAGAATGTGCGCGGTTCGTCGAAGCCATTGTTCTCTTTATATCTCGTCGCGGGATTGTTCAACACTTTTCTGCCGAGTATCATCGGCGGCGACTTAGGTCGCACCCAGGATACGGCTCGGCCGGCTACGTGACACGCAGCCGGTAATCGACGCCCGCATCACGCGACATCTTCAGGTGCGTTCCCACGATTCTATGGATGCCGGTCTCGAGAAAGATCTGTGGAACCTGCTCGGTAGTTTGTCGACCTCTGAGGAGTGCCGGGCACTCAGCTCGAGGTTCCTCTCCTCCTGTGAGTTCAGCCGGATACGGGCCAGGTGGAAACGTGGAAGTCAACACTTAGAAGGTGGATCGACCGAGCGAGGGGAGAAGCAGTCGCCGCAAAACAACGAGGAGTTTGTCAGGCTTGCATATCTGACCCTCGTCGGCCGGCCGGCCGACGAGGACGGGCTCGGACACTACACCGCCGCGCTCGCATCTGGCGACACGCGGGCGAACGTGCTTCGAGCGCTGGTGCTGTCGGACGAATTCGAGCGGCGGTACCGGGGCATTCCCCGCGACACGCAACTGTGCGAGCTGGCAAACCCGGCGAAATGGGACAACGAGGCATGGATTGACTTCCTGCTCAGCCTGGGCCTGAGCGATGACAAGCTGTTAATGCATCGAAAGCCGTACGAGTTCGCGCAGCTCCTTTTCGGGTGCCGGCGGCTCGGCGCGCTCGGCCACGATGCCGCCAGGAGTCGGTATCGGGGCTGGACACGAGCAGGTCCTCTACTGGCTGGCCAATCACGTCCGTCGAGTAGTGGCCACCGACCTGTACGAGGGAGCCTGGCAAGAGAGTCGCGCGCGCGAAGGCGATCCGATCGTTCTCAGCCGTCCAGAAGCCTACGCGCCGTTTCCCTATCGTCGCGATCGCCTCATCTTCATGAGGATGGACGCTCGGCACCTCGCCTTTCGGAGCGGTTCGTTCGACATCGCTTACTCGCTCTCGTCGATTGAGCATTTCGGCGGGATGGCCGGCGCGACCGCGGCGGTCCGCGAGATGACCCGAGTCCTCAGGCCGGGCGGCACGCTTGCCCTGGCCACCGAGTACGTGCTGGACGGCCCGCCGCGCGAAGAAACGTTTCAGCCGCACGAGTTTCACAGACTCATCGACCAGCCGGGGCTTGAGCTAGTGGAGCCGATCGACGAGGGCGTGTATCGGCGCTACAACTATGCGCCGGTCGACCTTGCGAAGGACCCGTATCAGACGCCGCACATGGTCGTGCGCCTAGGCGACACGGTTTTCACCAGCGCCATGGTGTTTCTCCGGAAGAGGTAGCAGAGAACCTCGCGAGAAACGCCAGATCAGCCGTGAGGATGCCGCGGCGACGTGACACGCGGGAGACTTCGTGCAGCAGCGTGTACAGACGCTCCATCTTCCGGACGAACGCGTCGATATCGTACTGACGTCCGGTTTCCTTTGCGGCGGCGGACAGGCGCGCCCGCTCGGCGTCGCGATCGAGGGCCCACACGATTTTCTCGGCCAGCGCGGCGGCGTTGCGCTTGGGGACAATCACTGCGTCGCGGCCGGGTGTCAGAATGTCGAGCAGCCCGTCGGCATCGGTCGCGACCATCGGCTTCCCCATCGCGAGCGTCTCGAACGCGGTGATCGGCGTGCCTTCCCAGAGCGATGGGAACACACAGAAATCGAACGCTGACAGCGTACGCGCGACGTCTCGCCGAAAGCCGGTGAACACAAACCGGTCGCCGAGACCGAGCCGCGCGGCCTGCGCCTGAAGATCCGGGAGGAGCGGCCCTTCCCCGGCCAGAAAAAAAACGCGCCGCCGCTCGCTCGGCAACCACCCGGGCGGCCGCGTCGACCAGATACGAATTGCCCTTCGACTCGTGCAGGCGCGTGACGCTGCCCACGGCATATTCGCCGGCAAGTACGCCCAACTCGCGCCGTGCCTCGGCGATTTCATCCGCCGTCCTCGACCGGTTGAACTCCTCGAGCGGCACGCCGAGGTACACAACCTTCACCTTCGAGGCGGGGATCAGACGCGCTTTGACAACGAATTCAGCCGTGCTGGTCGACACCGCGAGAGCGATGTCGGTGAAAGGTTCCAGTAGGCGGTCCGCGATTTTCTGGAACCACGGCGTGCTGGTCAAATTCGCGTGCTCGTGAAGAATCGAGGGAATCCGCCGCCGGGCCGCAGCCATCCGTCCGAAGGTGGTCGCTCCATAGCCATGCATGTGAAGAATGTCAATCTGCTTCTCATCGATAACTCGGAGCAGGGCCGGCAGCGTGAATGCATCGAACTTCCCGCGCTCGAGGTACGTGATGTCTACGCCGAGCGCGTCGAGCGTTTCTTCCGACAGGTCCTTCTTGCGCAAACTGACCAACGACACCTTGAATCGATCCCGGTCGAAGCGTGGAATCATCCACCCGAAGAGCCGTTTGACGCCGTGCATCCGCGATCCCTCCCAACCGAGGTGATCGCACACCTGCAGAATGTTTAACGCGCGGCGGGGCGGATCGGCCATCTCAAGAGGTGATCTGGAGGCGCCGCGATTATAGCGCGAGGGCGGGCGCCCATCGGGCGGCAAGCCGCCTTTGACACCTTTACTGATGCCGGATCCGACCGGATCCACAAAATCAGCCTGAGGCGGCTGCTACAGCGCTACAATGGGCTTGTCGCGCATGTCGAAAGATGCGTTCGCCTTTCGGTACTTGACGCGCACGGCCGCCGGCGTCCCGCGCGACCTCGCCGCCACATTCGTCTCCAAGCTAAAGCCGATCCGGCCGACGGTCCTTATCTACAACTGCACCTGGGTGTGCGACGCGCGCTGCGAGATGTGCAACAACTGGAAGCACGGCGACCGCAAATCGGACATGACGCTGGACCAGCTGGAGCCGGTCATGCGCCACCCGTTCTGGGGCAGCATCGAGAACCTGAACATCTCGGACGGCGAGCCGACGACAAGGAACGATCTGCCCGAAATGGTGGAGCTATTCTCCCACGAATACGGAAGATCGGCATTAATACGACCGGCTTCACCCCGCGCCGCGCGATCCCGATGCTCACACGCATCATCAAGTTCTCAGCGGCCAAGGACCTCTTGCTCAGCGTGCGTGTCTCGCTCGACGGCATCGGCGACATCCACGATCAGGTGTGCCACGTCAAACGTGGCTTCGAGAAAGCCTCTGAGACGATCGAAGCGATGCAGGCGCTGGCCGAGAAGCACGCGAACTTCCAGTTCGGTGTGGCGTCGACGATTTTCTCCACCAACCTCGAAGACGCCGAAAACATCCTCGCTTGGGCCCGCACGAAGAAGCTCGACATCGTCTTTAGCATGCTGCGGTTTACCGATGCGATGTTGAACAACCGGGAGCTGCAGGACACGATCGGCCTCCGCGAGCGCGAAGAACGCTTCATGCGCAAGTTTTTCCTCGATCGCGTCCAGGAGGAATCGGTGTTGAGCGGCCAGGCGTTCTTGTACCCGCACTACGCCGACATGATTGCCAACGGTTACAAGCGGACGATGCCATGCCCGTTCCGCACCCAGGGTCTACTGCTGAACCCGTACAGCGATCTCCATTACTGCGAAAATTCACAGTCCATCGGCAATGTTCTCCAGACGTCCGCCGAGGAGCTGTATTTCATGACTGAGAATCTCGCCCATCGTGAGCACGTGAAGACCACTATTTGCCCCACGTGCCTCAGCCCCTGCCAGGTGAACGTCGGCGCGATGAAACAGTTCGTGCCGTACGCGAAGTTCCTCGTGCGGGCGTACCAGGTGAAGCGCGATCCCACCCGCCACCTCGAGACGCTTCCCACGCCTCAGGCCTGAGCCGCGTGCTCTCACCTTTAGTGGTGTCTCTAGCACGGCCTGCTCTATATCGCCTCGAAAACAGAGTTTGACGCTCCGACGGGCATGGTTTTCTTCGCGACATGGAGCAGCTTCTTCCGCCAATAGAGAAAAACCTAACGAAACCGTCCCTAGCGAGGAACGCCGACCGGCCGGAAGCGCATCTGCGCGCCCAGATTGCGGTAGTCAGGCGACTGCGGGTCCGTCAGATGAGGGACGAAACCTTCAGACGACTTGGCGGTCATCAAATACGCGTAGCCGAATTGACCCGGCACGCCGGCGGGCACTGGCACATCAAAGGTGGACACGCTGCCTGGCACCAGATTCACGCTGATCTCGTCGGCGCCCAGCGACACCGTCAGAACCGTGCGAATCGGCGACTCGGCTTCGACCGCAAGCGACGAAATTGGGCCGACGGATCGAACGATGATGTCGGCGCGCCCGCTACCGGAGACCCACATGCCTCTCGGTTCGGGCGGGAAGGCGTCCTGGTCGAGGAAGTACAGCAGCAGGAACGGATCGTGCCCGTACTGGACGCGCCCCCTCAGCGGCTGCGCCAGCATCACGGGCAGATCCTGCGCCATCGTCAGCTCCACGGGCAGCCGGCTGGCGAGCCCTCGTTCGGTGAGTTCCCACGTGAACTTGGCCGACTGGAAGGGGCTTACCAGCATCTTCGCCGTCAAGAGGGCGCCACCGACCCAGGCCAGTAGACCGGGCGCAAACCATGTCATCCGCGGCGTCAGAAAGAACAGTACGGGATAGGCACTGAGCACGTACCAATTTCCAGGAGGCCCGCCTCCTCCACTCCACGTGAACGGCAGAAGCAACAAGAGCCCGGCGGCTGCCAGCACAAACGCACCGAAGATCAACACGCGCCACGGGTCGCGACGCGCGGGCGAGAACAACCAGAGCGCAACAGCGAGAACGCCGGGAAAGTAGTACGGAACGAAGCCGAAGTGGCGACCGACGAGAAAGTATTTGACGTTTCTCGCAAATCGTCGCGGAGCCTCGGGGCTGGCAAGCACCGCAGCGGCCGCCGTGCCGTCGGTGACGGTCGGGTTGCCTCCCAGCCGACCCCATGTGCTGTCCGGTGCGTCGAAAGGGAACCGGCCGTAGAAGGTTCGACGCTCGCCGCCCTGGTAGTTGAACTCGCCGGAGATGGCCGCCGTGAAACTGAAGAACAAGGCCGCGACCACCACGGCGACGGCGCCAAGGGTCAGGCCCCATGCCCACCGACCCCGCCACGCGGCAAAGAGCACGGGCGGCGCCACGAGGAAGGCGGTCGGAATCGGCTTGGAATAGGTGGCGAGCCCGAGCAGCACGACCGCTAGGATGTCGGTCCAGGCGCCCCCGAGCCGCACCGGCGTGAACCCCTGCTCCCCGGCCGTGTTCGGCCTTACGCGGATTTCCTTGAACAACCAGAAGAAATAGGCGAAGAACACGAGCGAAAAATTGAATATCTCCGGCATCAGAAAGACGCCGTACACCGGTAGGGCGGCGGCACCCAGAAACGCGGTTGTGAAGACGGCCGAAGCCACCGGCGGCGACTGCGAGGCGAGAAACAAATAGCCGCACACGCCCACGCCCGTCAGGAGGAGGACATGAAACAGCAGCGTGCCGTTTAGTCCCCACAGGCGGACGAAGGGCGCGGCAAACAGCGGATAAACAAACGCCTTGCCAAAATAGAGCCGGCTGGTGTCCGGATCGGCCCTGCGGACCAGGTGAACGAACGGAAACGGCGGGCGGACGCTGAGGCGGAGTTCTCGGCCCCGCTTGAGGAAGATCCCCTCGGGGCCGCTGTGGTAAATCGCGGCAAAGCGCTCCAGGTCGCGACGTTCGTAGCTCAGATCCCAGTCGTGGGCCACGCTCAGGGCCATGACGACGTAGGTCGCTTCATCGCTCTTGACGCCGTAGCCCGTCCGCGGCACGTCAACCGATTGCGCCGCCGACGCAGCCACGACGAAGAGCACGAGCGCCAAGAGAGCCGGTCGGCGATGCGGCGCGCGCGTGGCAGCGGGGTTCATCGCGCAGCAGGTTCCGCGGTTAGGAACGAGGGGGCAGCTGCGAGTAGCTGGGGGCCACCGGATCGATGCCGCGGTCGTTCCAACCCTCGCCCCCGACCATCCCGAGCATCCGCACGTAGGCCGCTACGCGCGCGGCGAGCCACGCGAGGTTGGCGTCGAGCCGGTCGGCGTTGTGTGTGCAACGCCGCACAGCGCCCAAAGCAGCGTGGCCCCAAATCCCTGGAACGGCCCCTGGTCGGCGCGGGCGCGGGCCCCCCTTGCACGCCCCGGCCTTGCCGCCTGGGTCGCGCCGCTCCCGAAGGTTCGGCCGCGACGGCTCACAAGGTCGCCGTAGGCGGCAACACCGCCGTCCAGGGCGGAGGCCTCACGCGTGCCCCCGAAGTGATTCGCGGATCGGCACGAGATTCAGCCACGTGTCACGATAGCTCACACCTGTCATTGGGAGCAGCTCTTGTGACAACCCCTCAGCTGCAGAAGGGAATCGGGCGCCGACGTCCCGAGGCGTTCGGCTAGCGCCAGCGTAGCCGGATTCCGGCGCCCATCTGAAACCCGCCCGCATCCACCGATACCGTACCGCCGCCAGGGACGTCTAGATTGCCCGAGTCGCGCGTGTACCGTAGCATGGTCCCCGCGCCGATGGCAGGCCGGAAGAGATAGCTCCAGTCGGCGCCGACGTTGAAGCCCACCGTCGTGCCGCTGCCGCGTTCGACCGTGACGCCGGAGACCCTCGCCTCGAACGGCGGCACCTCGGGCTCGAGCCTGATCGTGGTGATCAGATCCGAGCTGACGCCAAAAATCGATGGGCCGGCCGAGAACGCCAGATCGATCCTGTCGGAAAGCGGCAGCATCCAGACGGCCTGGAGATGGACGGCGGTCTGACTATGCCCAACGCCGCGGGCGATCGCCGTAACATCTCAAAGGCGATCGACAAAGAGCGGGTGAGGAACGCGCGCGGCGAGCGTGATGTCGCTCGAACGCGAGAAGCGCGTGACCGCGACGCCCGCGGCTAGGTTCTGCCATATCCGCACACCGGCGCTGACGTCGAAGGAACCTCCGCTATCGATGTTATAGGGTGCCTCGAGGGTTCCCGTCTCGTCGAACAGCGGGAACGACAGGGACGGCTGGAAATCAGGCGTCGCGACCTGTCCGCCTCCGCTGACGTTCACGAACAGGCGATCTTCCCAGGGAAGCATCTGCGCTTGAGCGGGCGCTGCGATGGCAACAGCGCAGGCAAAAACAGCGGCCAGGCACATGATTCTCATCGACGTGTGCATAGGCGTCTCTTCCCCGGTATGCGATGCGCGAGACGCCTCCAGTCGTGGCTGACAGGGAAGCTCCCGTGCGACGCCCGCCATCCTAGCACGAGGACAGACTCGTCACGCGCCGAAGACGGCGAGCCTGCCGGCGCGTCGCCGGAAAGTTCTCTACGTTGGTGGCCCCGCAAGTAGAAGGAGCGCGGGCACGCGATCCGGGAGCCACGGCAGAAATGGGATGGTCCACACCCAGAGCACGCACAGAGCCGTTGCGACTAAGGCGACCCGCGGCATCAGGCCAACTCGCCGGCTCCAGCCGACAAGCGCCGCCGCCACGATCAGCGCAACTGTCATGAGCCAGATCAGCCGAGATCGCGGAGCGAACAGTGCGACGCGGAAGGGTCCCGCAGCCGTCCAGCTCACGACGTGGACGGAGGCGGGAACCAGCCAGGCGGCAACCGCGACTGCCTCCATCCCCGCGAGGATGGTCACGGCGTGAAGCCAAGACAGACGACGGCCCCCGGTAGACAAGATCATGGCTCTTTTTGAACCACTGCCATGTAGTGCGCCGAGTACACGCGCAGCGGAGACGCTTCGAGCAAACACTCCAGAGGCGTCAACAGTCGAACCACCGGCTGCGGAGCGAAATCGGGAAGGAACGTGAAGTAGCGGAGAGCCATCACACGCGCGTCAGTGTATGCCGGCATCCGGTTCGGCAAGAGCCAGCGCTCGACCCCTTCGTCTATGCAGTTGAGCGAGAGAAACACATAGCCCATGTAGAAGCGAAACAGGATGTTGCGCGTGTTGATCTCGTGTACGAACAGGACGCCGCCAGGCCGGAGCACGCGCATGAGCTCGCCAAACGTACGGCGTTGCTCATCCACGGAGGCCAGGTGGTGCAAGGTATTGATCGTGTGGGCGAAATCGTAGGAGGCGTCAGGAGCGGGAATGTGCAGGACCGAACCGGTAGTCACGAGTCCCGCCGACGCGACGTGTTGTGCCGCGAGCTCGACCTGGCCAGCCGACGCGTCGATTCCGGTCACGTCGAATCCGAACTGCCGCATCCGCACGACGTACGCACCCTGTCCGCACCCGGCGTCGAGGCCGCGAGGCCCGATTCCGAGTCGTTCGAGCATCTCGCGCATCAACTCGGTCTTCCTCGTGAGCAGTGCTTCCCGCCGCGACTCGGGAACCTGCGCGTCGTACGTGTCGGCGATCGTGTCGAAGTGCGCCGCGCCGCCGGAGGCGCGCGTCCTGAGGTGAATCAGCAGGAACACACCGCCGAGCATTGTCGCCACCCCAAGGGTGGCGAGTCGCACGCCGAACACGGAAAGGACTGCCGACACGGTGGGGAATCCAGTCGCCTCGAGCTCGGTCAACAACCGCCCGCCGGCCACCAGCACGCCGCCTAGCGCGAGCACCAGACCGCCCAGGCTTGCCGACGCCGCGTAGGCGTACTCGGCGCTGATCGGATCGAAGGGATGACCCCACACGCCGGCCACCCGCCAGAACGCAATGCCCGGCAATATCCATGCAGCGACGCTCACCGCGAGTGCGGCCGCCCACGCCTTCGATTCCATCAGTCGCCCAACGTCAGGCGTGCGATCTCCGTCAAACAGATCTGCGGTCGGACGCGCCACAACCATCGCAGCCTGAAGGCACAGCCGGCGGACTGGAGCCGACAACGTGAGCGCCGCTCCGGCGAGCAAACCCAGGGTCCACGGGTTCGCCAGGCCAAGCACGATCGCCAGCGTCCAGTCATCAATCCGAGCGCCACGAGATCCAGAAATCGTTCCCATAGATTGATCACCACCGTCGTCGCAATAGGCACGCCTCCTCGAGCACGATGAACGGCCGCCCGGACAGTGATCTCGCCGAGAAGAAACGGCGTGAGCAAGAGGCTGAGTCCGGCGAAATACCCGATATACGCGTTCCGAATCGGAATGCGTACCTGGGCGCGGCACAGCAGGAAGGCCCACCGCAGACTCCGCAGCATGAGGCTGATGATGGTCAGACCGGCAGCGATCCCGACTTGGCCCAGGAACGCCGGGCCAACCAGGTTCGGGAAGTCCATCAAGGGACTGAGAACCAGGGCGGTTCCGATCAGTCCCGTTAGCAGCGCCGTCGACGCGGACGCGAGCAGCAACATCCATGCGACGCGGCGCGGTCGGCGCTCCAGGATCGGTGTCGCCTTCCGGTCGCCAACACCAGCCGCAAGCCGTTCAGATGAACCCACGTCAGAGACGAAGAGATCGGCCATCGCGCGACATCCGGCTGGCAGGGTACGTGTCGCCTGACGTCGCTTCAAGAACTTCTCGAATTACATAGGTAGGCTTTTTCTGAGACTCGTGGTAGGTCCGCGCCTGCATCTCGGCCAGCAACCCCAGCGTCACAAGCTGCACACCGGTGAAGATGAGAAGGATCCCGAACAGGAGCAGCGGACGATCGGCGATCGACTCGTAGGCGAACAGGCGAATGTAGGCGAGCCAGCCGGTCACCGCCATGCCGAGCAACCCCATGACCAGCCCAATCAACCCGAAAATCTGCAGCGGCCTGGTGGAATAGGTCATCAGAAACTTCACCGTCAGCAAGTCGAGGACGACGCGCACCGTGCGCGAGATGCCGTACTTGGACACGCCGTGGCGCCGGGCGCGATGGTTGACGACGACCTCGGTAATCGAGACGCCCTGCTCGCTCGCGATCGCAGGCAGAAAGCGGTGCATTTCGCCGTACAGCTTAAGCGGCTTCACCACTTCGGCCCGGAACACCCTGAGCGAGCAGCCGGAGTCGTGCAGACGCACGCCGGTCGCCAAGGAGATCAGCCGATTCGCCAGCCTCGATGGGATCGTGCGCGAGAAGAACGCGTCTTTCCGGTTCTTGCGCCAGCCGCAGACGATGTCGAACCCGCTTTCAAGCTTCTCGATCATCGCGGGGATGTCGCGCGGATCGTTCTGGAGGTCGCCGTCCGAGGTGACGACGAGGCGGCCGCGTGCGTGCTCGAAGCCGGCGGCAAACGCAGCACTCTGCCCAAAGTTGCGGCGAAAAAGGATCACTCGCAAGCGCGAATCGGCCGCCTGCAGGCGCGTGAGCACCGAAAAGCTCTCGTCGGTGCTGCCATCATCGATCGCGATGATTTCGTACGACCGTCCCCACCGGTCCAGCGTGCTCGTGAGTTCGCGGTGCAGCTCTTCGAGCGCCGCCGCCTCGTTCCGGATGGGGATGACGACGCTTAGTTCGACCATGGCTTCCAGGCAGTATATGTTTATCGGCGTTCCGGAGCCTGTGTTTTGCCACACAGGAGGTAGCCGACCAGGCCCGCGGCAAGGAGAACGGCAAGCGCGATCGCCAGCGTCCGGCTGTGCTCGTGAATGAAGGTCATCGTCTGGTCGCCGTAGCGAAGCGCCAGGATCCCTTCGCCGAAGTACCTCGTCCCGCGGCCGATCCCGACGGCCGCGACGAAGCGCGGCATCGGGATGCGGACGATGCCGGCCAGGAGGACAAAAATCTTGAACGGCATCGGCGGCGGCAGAAGCGACGGAACGAGCACCGCCATCACGCCGTAGCGCTGAACGGCCGCTAACAGTCTGTGTTTAAACCCTGCGATTCACGCGGCGACGGGTAGCAGCTCAAAACAATGACGCGGCGACGACCCCGGCGATCGATCAACGAATCTTGGTTCATGGTTCCCCCAGAGAGCGCCGAGGCGCGCCCATACGGCGATGAAGACAGCCAAGACGCCTGCGGCGCGGCCCTGCAAGCGCCGTGGCGTGCCGATGCCGAGGCACTGGCGCATCGCGAGCCCCAAGTTGAAGCCGCCGCCATGAATCAGTAGACGCTTCAAGATGTTGTCGTGTCCCCGCAAGTGCGTGCGTCGCATCCCGCCGGTCTCATAGAGGTGGGCAAACGATCGCTCGGCGAGTTCCGCCCGTCGCCGCCGCAAGCGTCGCCCGCGGGCGCCCCGGAGACGGCGGCGATTCCCATGGACGGGCGCGTACGCATCCGGTGCGTCGGACCAATCGCGCCGGCCACGGTCGGGTTCCGAAATGTACGACCGCAGGCCCACCGCAGCCAGGTCTACCATCGTCTCGTTGCTGTGATAGCCCTTGTCCGCGACGATGTCCTCCAACCTCCCGCGCGCGTCGGTCGTCGCGTGCGCGGCTTCCACCTGTTCGGCCGCCGTGATCGCCGCCGTGACAAGCGTCCTCGTGTCGCCCTGATCGGCGCCCTGCACCGTCACCGCGACCAACGCGCCGCTCTCCAGATCGATCGCATGCTCGGCTTTGTGCGCCAAGTGCGTCTGGCCGTCTTTCATTTTCGCGACCTTCGCATCAGGATCGCTGGGGCTGGTCCACTCGCTGTTCGAGGTTTTCTTCTTCCGCGTGCGATCAAACCGCGCCAAGACTTCGCGCGTCGGCGTCTTGATCCCCGAGGCGGCGGCGAGGCGGGTCAGATACGCCTGGTAGGCTTCCCCCGTGTCCCGGCGCACGATACTCCGCATGGCGGCGTTGGCCTCCAACGTCGTCGCGTCGATCGCGATCGTCCGGCCCTTCAACAGGCCGGCGGCCGCCAGGCGCTGCTGGACCCACGTGAACACCGCCCGGTGCGTCTCCACATCGATCACGCGGCGGGTGCGCGAAATCGTCGAGTGATCCGGGGCCGCCTCCTCCAGCCCGAGTCGCAGGAAGCTCCGCACCGCCAGCGAGTCCGCCGCACGCCATGCGATGCCGCGCTCCGAATCGATGCCTTCGAAGTACCCAACCAGCAACAAGCGGAAGTAGCGACCGGGCGCCAGACTCGGGCGGCCCAACACCGGCGCGTAGAAGGATCGACAGGCGTCTTCCACGAAGGTGTCGAAGCCGTCGGCATCCAGCAACGCATTCAAGCGCGTGTAGAACGGATGCCCAGGCGAGACCGGCAGATCCGACGCGGCAATCCACAACGGAGGTTGTTCGGGGTCGCGGGTGCCCATGGCCATGCGCCACAGTGTAAGGAGCGGGATCGATCCTGTCGATCCCCTCGCCAATAACAAGGGGCTGCTCGATCGACTTTCACCACGGGCTGCTAAGGCGCGTTCGCCTCGAGTGGAGCCGAACCACTTCGTGGCCACGGCACTGCCGCTCCTACGGCCGATCCAATACAGAATCAGACACCCGCAAATCGACCCGAGGGTGGCAGCTGAAGCATAGAGCACCATCCGCGACTTGTGCCGCGTGACCATCCAGACCACCAGCACGTCGTTGATTTCAGGAACCGACAGAAACGATGAGTCGAGGACCCCGACGACGAATAGACCTGGCGCGCCGAGCGACAACGCGAGGCCTTGAGCCCAGTCGAGGATTCTCCTCATAAGATAAACGGATGATTATACCCGCCGCGTCAGCCCTCGGCGCCACTGCCGTCGCCATTCATCAGGCGCGTCTCGACCTGACGCTCAGGCATTACGACGCCCGCTGGCACCCCATCGTCGCTTGACAGATCGTCGACAGCCTTACGCTTGGATGGCGGCAAATCGGCGCCATCTGGCTGCCGCTTCCCCACTTACTGAACGCCATCCCGGTCTAGATCGATTCTCTTCTATCGTACCGGGGCTTCGGTGGTCGCCTTCTCGATTCTTTCATTCGTTTTTGCCACCGCCGCTGTGGCGTGAATTGTTTCAACCATCACAGGGTCGCTCTGCGCCGCGGCCGCCGGCGCCGCAGTGTTCGCGTTTGACGCCAACGTGCTGTATCTCCAGGCTACGCCAATGACCGAGCCGATGCTCATCGCGCTCATCACGGTTGCGGTCGCGCTGCTGATGGAGTAGTGCTCCAATCGATGCAACGCCGCTCGATGCAAACGCGCCGATGGTGACCGAGGTGCAATGGGACCGACCCAACGCTCTCGACAGGAAGAAGGTCAGTTCGTGCCTCGCAACCGAGTACAACCGCACGGCGATCATGGCGAGCAGGGGGTCGCTCGGCTACTACATGCAGGTGTTCTCCTGAGCCGTGTTCTCAGTGCACGAAGGAAACGGCAAGGTCTGGCGCACTGCGCTAGAAGGAGCACGGCCGTTTGTCGGATGGGTCATGGTCGAAGAGGTGCAGAGGGCGGCGACATCCTCGCGGCGCTTGCACGCAACAATCCGCATCTACTGGAGGGGTTTTCACGTTCGTGCGAAGGAGGCGGCGTGGCCCTGTACCGACGGACAGCGCCGACCGGGCGTGTGAAACGTACCGCTGGGCTTTCAGCCACGCGTCAACGCGGCCCTGAAAGGACTGCGCTACGCAACCGTCAGAAGCGAAGGTTGAACGTCAACAAATAATTGAAACCACCGAGATCGATCTTCTTCGCCGAGAACCCTTGGTCGGCCGGCAGCGTTCATTCGGCGTTCTGGTAGCGGATTTCTCCGCCGATGCCCCACGAGTCGACCGGGACGCGCAGGCCTCCAAGAACGATCGGCCCTGACGCGCCCCCGCTTCCGATGAAGCTCTCGCGGAAGATGTTATTGTCGGAGTCGACGAACTCGTCACTCTCGCTGTAGCGCCATCGCAACACGCCGACGCCCGCGCCGAAGTACGGCTGGATCGCCGCCTCGCGGCCGAGCGGTAGAAAGCGCACGGTGGCCGTGAACGGCACCACCCTAAGTTTGAGGTTCTGCTGGATCTCCGAGAAATCCTCCTTCACGAGGTCGGCGTACACGCTCGGCACGCTCTTTGAGTAGATGCCGAGCCCGAGCCCGGCGTCGAAACGATCGCCAAGACCCACCAGCCATTCGCCACCAACCGTAACGTTGGTGAAATCCTTGATGTTGAACTTGAGAAAGTTCAGGTTGTTCACCAGCACATCGTCGCTCCGCCCTCCGGAACGCGATCGCGCGTCCTCGCTCGACGGCGCGAAGCCGCCGAGGTACAAATCGAACGATTGCTGCGCGGCGCTCGGCGGGGCAGCGACAAAGCCCGTCACCAGCGCGACGAGGCCAACGGCAATCAGCAGTCTACGCATGGCAGCTCCTCGCATGTGATGCTGCGGCGGCCCTGAAAGGGCCGCCCTACTCGGTCCTTCTCGCGCGGCCCGTCTTTGTAGCGCGGGCCTCTCAGTTCTGTAGCGCGGGCCTCCTAGGCCCGTGGAGAAGGCCTCTTGGGCCCGCGAAAATAGACAGCAGGAGCGATGCCAGTCGCGTTGAGGAAAATAGGCCGAAAAACGGGTCACTCGAAGTGGGGTGTCTCTCGCGGATATCACGCCGTCCGCTCTGGTCGACAGGCGGCGGCCCTGAAAGGGCCGCCGCCTGTCGCGTGTAGCGCAGACCTTTCAGGCCCGCGAACGACCGCGCCGGAACGTTCGAATGACTTCCAGCATGTGTTCGTGCAACAGGCCATTGGTGGCGAGTACGTCGCCCGCTCGAGACGAGAACGGCCCGCCGAGCATCGTGGTGACGCTTCCGCCGGCCTCGGCGACGAGAAGCGAACCGCCGGCGATGTCCCACGGCTTCAGATCACTCTCCCAGAATCCGTCCATTCGTCCCGCAGCCACGTAACAGAGATCGAGAGCCGCCGACCCGAGTCGGCGAACGGCGCGGGCGCGGCCTACGAACGCGCCGAACAGACCGACGACCTCGACGACCCGTTCGTGCACGTCGTACGGGAAGCCGGTGACGAGCACTGCATCCAAGAGTGTGCGCGTGAACGAAACGTGAATTGCCCGGCCGTTCAGGAAGGCGCCGCCGCCGCGCTCCGCTGTGAAAAGTTCTTCTCTGGTCGGGTCGTAAATGGCGGCGAGGTCGGCTACGCCGTCGATCTCGAGCGCCAGCGACGAGCAGAAGATAGGCAACCCGTGCGCAAAGTTCGTCGTGCCATCGATTGGATCGAACACCCAGCAGGGGCCGGCCGGCGGCGTCGCGCTGCCGCCCATTTCTTCGGCGAGCACGGCGTGATCGGGGAAGCGCTCCCCCACCATCTCCCGAAACGTTCCCTCGATGGCCAGATCCACCTCGGTGACCAGATCGATCGTGCCCTTCTTGTCAACGCGGACGTCGCGACCGAACCGCGACATCATCACGTCGCCCGCTCGGACGACGACCTCGATGGCCGTCGCAAGAAAGAGAGGGTCGCGTATCACGAGGCTGGCAGTCAGGACTCGACGGGATTCTCGGCAGCGTCCGCGAACTGCACGCGTTTGGTCATCCTGCTGATCTCCATCCCGCCCTCCGGCGCGCGCTGCACCCCGACATCGTCCACGAAGTTCCGGATGAGGAAGATGCCGCGCCCACTGGACTTAAGCATGTTCTCGAGCGCCAGCGGGTCGGCCACGGCCTCGGGATCGAAGCCCTGGCCCTGGTTACGCACGCAACCCCTCAGCTCCGCCGTGCCGTTGAGCAACACCGTATCGAACTCGACGAAGACGTGCTTCGCGACGTCGTTCCGGTTGCCGTGCTTGGTCGCGTTCATGACCGATTCGCGAATTGCCACACCGACCCAGTGGACCGCCTCTTCGTCGAAGCCAAGTTCGTGGCCCATGTGGTCGCCGACCACCTAGGCGAGGTCGAGCATCTCGAACGCGCTGGTGAACTGCAGCCGCAGAGAACGATGACCCGCCATGGGCGCGACCGAATAACATCCCATCTATTGAACGATGTCAAGCCGAGTGTAAGATGCTGCGATGTCCTCAGTCTCCGTCGCAACCGTGACGCCCGCCCGGCGCGTGCGGGGCCGGGTCCGCGTACCCGGGGACAAGTCGATCTCGCACCGCTATGCGCTTCTGGCCGCGATTGCCGAGGGTCCCTCGCACGTGACCGACTACGCGCCTGGAGCCGACTGCCGTTCCACGCTGGCCTGCCTGCACGCACTTGGCGTCGATCTCGAGGAGGACGCTGGCGCCCTCATTATTCAGGGACGGGGATTCGACGCCTGGCGCTCGCCCCAGACACCGCTTGATGCCGGTAACTCCGGGACGACGATGCGGATGCTGACGGGGCTCTTGGCGGCCCAGCCGTTCACGACGAAAATGGTCGGCGACGAGTCCTTGTCGCGCCGTCCCATGCGTCGCATCATCGAGCCGCTCTCGCGCATGGGCGCGCGCATCGAGGCCACCGACGGCCACGCGCCGCTCACCATTCACGGTGCCTCGCTCCACGCGATTGCCTACCAGCCGCAAGTGGCGAGCGCCCAAGTCAAGAGCGCCGTGCTCCTGGCCGGCCTGCACGCCGAAGGTACGACGTCGGTGATCGAGCCGACGCAAACACGCGATCACACCGAGCGAGCGCTTGTCGCATTTGGATGTGCGGTCAGCGTGCATGGCCATCGGATCTCCGTCACGCGGCGTCAGCGCGCGAAGGGACAGCGATTGTCGGTGCCTGGCGATTTGTCGTCGGCCGCCTTTTGGATCGTGGCCGCGGCGATGCTCCCAGGCTCGCGAATTGAAATCCACGACGTTGGGCTCAATCCGACGCGGACGGGTCTGCTCGACGTGGTGCGCCGGTTCGGCGCTCGGGTCGAGGTCGCCGAAACGGCGATGCTCGCTGGCGAGCCACGCGGCACCATCCTGGTTGAAGCTGGTCGCGCCGGCTCGGTGGAAATCGCGCCGGAAGAAGTGCCAGGCCTTATCGATGAGCTCCCCGCTATTGCCGCGCTTGCCGCGCAGGGGGGTGAGGTGAGCGTTCGAGGAGCCGCCGAGCTCCGCGTGAAAGAGAGCGATCGCATCGCGGCACTCGTTACCGGCTTCCGAGGCCTCGGAATCGCCGCCGACGAGCGGCCCGACGGCTTCGTGGTCCGCGGCGCGGGCGCGCCGCAGGGGGGCACGGCGGACGCTCGCAGCGATCATCGGATGGCCATGGCCTTCGCCATCGCGGCACTCGCCGCCCGCTCGCCGTCCCGCATCGAGGGTGCCGACGCTGTTCCCATCTCTTATCCAGGGTTCTTTGATACGCTCGATCGGCTCATCGCGCCGCATGATCCTTCGACAGGCTCAGGATCGTCCCAAGCAGAGTCGAGGAACGACGAATTCGGGACACCTCGAGGATCTCGAAGAGCGTGAAGGCCGACAAGGTGTATCTCGTCGGGTTCATGGGAGCCGGCAAGACGACCGTGGCCCGCGCACTCGCGCGGCGCCTGGGCTGGCGCGCTGTGGATCTGGACGAGCTCATCGAACAGCGAGAGCACCAGACCGTGGCGGAGCTGTTTGCCCGTCAGGGCGAGGCCTACTTTCGGGCCACCGAACGCGCGCTATTGCTCGAGCAGATCGGATCGCCCCACACCGTGGTGGCCACTGGCGGCGGCACGTTCATGGACCCAGGAAACCGCGCCGTCATCAGTCGCGACGGCGTGTCGGTGTGGCTCGACGTGCCGCTTGATCAGCTCATCGACCGCGTGCCGGCCGCCGGCCGCCGCCCGCTGGCGGCGGATCGGGCGGACTTCGAGCGTCTGTATGCGCTCCGGCGCGGAGCCTACGAGCAGGCGCATTACCGCATCGATGCGAGCCGCACCGGCATCGACGCGGTGGTTGAGCAGTTGCTCGACTGGCTAGAGACTTAGAGGACGATGCGCTACCTTGTTTTGAGTGATATCCACGCGAACCTCGAGGCGCTGCAAGTGTGCCTGGTCGACGCGAAAACACGCGGCTACGATCAGACGCTGGTGCTTGGCGACCTCGTGGGCTACGGCGCCGATCCGAACACGACCGTGGCACTGGTGCAGGAGCTGAAGCCGACAGCTATCGTGCGGGGCAATCACGACAAAGTGGCGTGCGGACTCGAACCGGCGGAGGGCTTCAACTCGGTCGCGAAAAGTGCCGCCCTCTGGACGCTCGAAGCACTGACGCCGGATCATCGGAATTGGCTTGCGGCGCTGCCCACTGGCCCGATCGCCGTTGATGATCTCATCGAGATCTGTCATGGATCGCCGTTCGACGAAGACGCCTACGTCTTCGACGAGACTGATGCGCTCCGCGCGCTTAAAACCGCCTCACGCCCGCTCTGCTTGTTCGGCCACACGCACTATCCCATCACGTATGAGTTGACAGGCGAAAGGCTGGAAACGTGCGGACCGTCGGTTGCCCGCGAGAATCGCCTGCAACTCCACGATGACCTGCAGTACCTGGTAAATCCTGGAGCGGTGGGGCAACCGCGCGACGGCGATCCGCGTGCCGCGTACGCCGTCGTCGACGTCGCCGCGAAGCGCGTCGAATTGCTCCGCTTGGAGTATCCGGTCAACATTGCGCAGGCCAAGGTAGTCGAGGCTCGCTTGCCACCGGTTCTAGCTCAGCGGCTCGGGGTCGGTCGGTGATTAACTTCTCGCTTTCGACTTTTCCTCGCGGCGTCGAAGCTCGGCCGCGTAGGCATCGCGCACAGCGCGGGAGCCCAGAATCCAGCCGATGACGATCCCCACGAGTAGGACACTGGGAATGAAGATGAAGTGGCCGGCTGTCACCGCGTGCGGCTTCCCTGGACGCGGTGCTGCAGCGCCCGCACCTCTTCTTCGACACGGGCGATCCGGCGCCACACCGACCAGACGTAAGCCAGCAGCGCCACCCACACGAACGCGTAGGCTGTAATCAGGAAGAGCGCGGCTGGAAGCTGTTCGGTAGGAGGGAGCTGGTCGATAGGCACAAACTGCTCTTGCCCCGCCGCAGGCTGCGCGGCAACCGCGCTCGCCACGGAAATCATCGCCAGGAATGTCAATGCAACAAGTCGGTTCGCCATGATCATCGCTCTTCCATCAGAAACAGCTCGTCGACCGCCGCACGTTGGTGCTCGAGCCGCGTACGCAGCGTAAGCAACAGGGCGAACAGTAGCATGAACGCCGTGACACTGAACCAGAAGGCGCCGAACATCCCAGGGCCGAGCGTCGGTACGACACTGGTCATTGGATGCACCGTGCGCCAGATGTTCACCGACAGGTAGACGAACGGCACGTTGAGCGCGCCGAAAATACCGACGACCGCCGCCAGCTTTTCCGATCCCGGGCCGCCGTACTTCCGGGCCAGCAGATACCCAACAAAGATCAGCTCGAGGAGCAGCGCCATGGTGAGCCGCGCATCCCATTGCCACCACACGCCCCACGCTTTGCGCCCCCAAAGCGGCCCCGTGACGAGACCGAGCAGCCCGAAGACGACCGCCAGCTCACCCGCGGCGGCGGCCACGCGATCGGCGCGCCGGTTGCCCTTAAATAGAAAAATGGCGCTCTCCGTCCCGCAGATAAAAATCGCCGTGAACATAACAAACCACGACGGCACGTGGAAATAAAAGATCTTCTGCACGAGTAGCATCGTCGATTCGTACGGCGCGTTGGCGATCATCACCGGCGCATAGGCGAACATGAGGGCGGCAACAATCGTCAGAAAAGGGAAGAATCTTTGCATCGTATACCCTGTGGCCGACTCGTCCCACCGGCCAGGTTTACTCAGTCATGAGCGGCTCGAACGTCCACAACGCCATGGTCACGAATACGGCATCCCAGCAAGCCAGGATCGCGATCCACATCGTGGCGATCGCTTCATCTGGCGTGGCCTGCAAGAGCGCAGACGTGCCGCGTACGCCCGCAATCATGACCGGGACGGTCATCGGATACAACAGGATCGGCAGGAGCACATCGCGCGTGCGGGCGCGAACGAGCATCGACGCGAACAACGTGCCGACTGCGGCGAAGCCGACCGTGCCGAGGATCAGCAACGCGCTCATCAGCAGCGGCCGCGTGAAGAAGGCCGCCTGGAACAACAGCGCGACCATTGGCACGAGGAGCAGCTCGGCAACCAACAGCAGCAAGATCAGCCCGAGGAGCTTGCCCACGTAAATGGCGGCGCGCGGCGCCGGCGCGAGCAGCAGCGCGCGGATCGTCTCGCCGTGCCGTTCACGCTCGAAGGCGCGGCCCAGCGCCAGGTTGCCGGCAAAGAAAACCGCGATCCACAGAATGCCGGCCGCCGCGTCCTCGAGCGGCTGCCCATCGCGGACGAAGGCGAGCGAGAACACCAGCACGCACGACACCGCGAAGACGAAAGTCGTGTACGCAATCTCGCGACTCTTCAGCTCAATGGCGAAGTCTTTCTTCAGCACGAGCAGCGCGGTTCTGAAGAACATCGTTTCTGCCGTCCGGCCAATGCCGGACGCTATCTACGGCCGCCAACCGCACTGGACTGACGACTGGTGACTACGGCGCATGCCCAACGAGTGACCGATATCGCGCGCGAAGTCCTGCGCCAGCGGGCTCGTCCGACATCACCCGGCCCTCTCGGACGACAGCGACCCGCGTGACTAGGCCGTCGGCCAGGTCGAGATCGTGGGTCGCGACAACGAGAATCGCGCCTGCTGCTGCCAGTTGCTTGAGCCGCCCCTCCACGACCGTCACCGCCCGATCGTCGAGTCCCGTGAACGGCTCGTCGAGCAGCACCAGCCTCGGTTGATGCAACAGCGCGCGCTCGAGGCCAAGCCGCTGCCGCATCCCGCGCGAGAACGTCGACACGTCGTCGTCCGCGCGATCGGTCAGGTCTGCGGACGCAAGGGCCCCCGGAACGACCAGCTTCGAATCGAGGCCGTAGAGCCGCGCGAAGAAATCAAGATTCTGGCTGGCAGTCAGCTCGGGATAAAGATGCTGCTCGTGCGCGAGCAGGCCGATGCGGCGGCGGATTTCAGGACCCGCTCCGGTCGCAGGATGGTCGCCGTAACGGACGGCTCCGCTCGTGGGCGCGATGAGCGTGGCGAGTATCCCAAGGAGCGTCGATTTGCCGGCCCCGTTCGGGCCGAGTACCCCGAGGATGTCGCCCCGCCGCACGGCCAGCGAGACGCTCGTCACCGCGCGGCGCCGGCCGAAATGGCGTGAAACGTTCGCGAGCTCGACCCACTCGAAGTCCAAGCTCACCCGGCGAAGCCCGTCCGGCTCGCCGGCTCCGATCCCGTGTCGTCGGTCTCGAGCGCGTCGTAGACTCGCTCAAGCGCCGCGACGAGCTCCTCGCGTCGCGAGCCGTAGTGGGGAAGATCCCCGCGGCCACGGCGGCATTCCAGATCGAGGCGCACGAGATCCTGGAATAGCTTCTCGCGACGCGCGATGAGCCGCTTGCGCTCGGAACCGCGTGCCTCAGCGCCCGCCGGACGACGGAGCGCGAGAACTCCAATGAGCGCGATGGCGCCCGCGATGGCCAGCGCGATCCTACGCGGTGCCCGGCTGTGGTACGGCAGGCCCAGAATGGACAGCATGACCGGCTGCCCCGCCGCTATGGCACCCTCACCGGCTGCGGCGATGAACGTTTCGCCGCCGATCGGCATCTCTTGTTGGCGGGCGATCTGGGGAGACCTCAGCCTTGTGTCGCCGACCTTTTTCGCGACCACAGCCAGATGCTCAAGCGTTGCCGGAAAGCTCTGCGAGATCTCAACCGAGCCGCCGGGCGCGGGCAGCTCGTACGCGACATGCACGACCGTCTTGCCTGGCGGGAAGGGGCCCTGAACACGCACGCGCGTGCCGATGGCGTTCGCCTGCGGCGCCGACTCCGACAGGATGGTCGTACCGAGCGCGCCGGTTGGCGTGTCAAACATGAACAGCGCTGGCGGGTCCACCGGGGTGCGCGCGTTGTTCATGATGTCGAGCAGGTAGTACACCCGCACGCTTTCCTCGTCTGGCTCGACGACAATCTGCGACGTGCTGCCGATCACGACCTGACCGGTCGTTGCGGGCGCCCGGGCCTCTTCGGCGGCGCGCGCCGCCTTTTCCCTGTCGGTTGCGACGAGCATCAAGCGAATCCCACCCTGGGAAGGCGCGGGGAACTCCCGCGATTCGAGACGTTCACCGTCCACAACCGCAACCGCGTGAACCCGCGTGCCGGGTCTCAGCCCGTTGAACTGCGCTCGTCCATCGTCACCGGTGTTCGCGGTCCTCACCTCGCCTCCGATGTGGAGCTCGACCGGGTGATTCGTGATATTGTTCGAGAACTCACCGCGAATCAGCCGCACCGACACGGTTCCCCACGGCAGGTCGTCAACGGACCGCGGGATGCCCGACATTTCCTTGGCGTCCGGCATCTGGATCTGCGCGCCGAGAAACACTCCACCACGGAAAACACAGAGGAGACAGACGACAAGAGCTAAAGCACGCCGCGGAATCAGCCGCGCGCGGCTGGCGCCAGACGGGGCCACCCCACCCGATAGAGCGACTTGCGAAATCACAGCTTGGCCCCGCACCGCTTGCAGAACCGTGCGTCGGGGTCGTTTGCCGTCGAGCAAGCCCCGCACGCGCCCGCCATGGGCCCGCTCTCGGGACTGGCCCCCTGGCCGAGCCGCTTGGCGAGGTCGCTTTCAATCCGGATTCGGTGTCCAGTGCCGGCATCGAGCTGCCGTATCAGGCGCGTGGCGCGGAACCGCAGGCGACCTGACATCTCGAGAAAATCCCCGTCGGATAGCTTCCCCATCGCCCGGTCGAACTCCAGCTCCTTGAGCGATCGGAGCGTGAGCATTTTTTCCCGCTCGAGCGCGGCGCGCGTCCGTTCACCGATCATCGGGGTGTGGTCCTCGTACGAGGTGACGAGCGGGCGGAGGGTTCGAAGCATGGCGAGACCGACGAGCGCGGTCGTGCCGATCAACACCGACTGCAAGATGACCGGGGTGAATCCTTGGGCACGCGACATGAAGGTGAGCCAGGTTGCAAGGCACGCAAGCGCAAGCGCCGCCAGGGCGAAAACTTGCCAGGGCTGGGGTCCTTCGCCTAGCCCCTCCAGGCCCTTCTCCGTAGGATCAGGCTTCAGCCCGCTTTTCCCGGTAGCGTTCGGCTTCAGCTGGACCGTGTTAGTCGAGATTGCGGAGCTCATCGTCGAGTCGCTCCTCGAGGGTGGAGGCGTCCGCCGCCGGCTGCGTCTCGACGGCTTCGCCGTGCGGGCGCCGCGACCAGCGCCGCGCCGCGAAGCCGACGACGACCGCTCCGCTCGCGCCAACCATGTAGGGCAGGAACCACGCCAGGCGGTTGAACCCCCTGTCCACTGGGGCGGCGAGCGGCTCCTGACTGCCGTATTTGTTGATGTGGTACTGGATGACTTCGTCGTGCGTCCTACCAGCGTTCACCAGGCTCGCCAACTCGGCACGCATCTGCACCGCCGTGGGGCACTGACAGGCGTTTAGGAGCTGACGTCCGCAGGTGCCGCACATGCAGATGATCTCCCCTTGCAACTGGCGCTCGAGCCTCGTCCGCGGCACGACCGGCACGTTTTCCGCGTCCCCCCCATGCTGCGCGCGAAGAGGAGCCGCTCCAAGAAATAGGGCGAGCAGCAACGCAGCAGTCGTGGTCGCCGTCTCGGCTCCCGGCAGCTTCGCCAGCGCAAACGAGTAGGTTCGTTCCGGCAAAAGGGCGGCGCCCGTGCCCAGCGCCAGGATGCCGAACCCGAACCACACCCAGTTGACGAGCGGATTCACAACAATTTGGAGGCTCGCGGTCTGCGTGGATAAATCGTAGGCCGCCAGCACAATGTACAGGTCTTCGGCGATCGATCGTCTGATGGCGACTTCAGTGGTTGGCGGTTCGTCCTCGTGCTCGTGGAAGTACCATTTCGCCGGATACAGCGAGCCGACCTGCTTGCCGTCCTCGAACACCGCCACGTAACCGGTAACCATCTGTTTCTGACCGTCGTCGCTCACTTTCACACCGTCGTAGCGGATCGTGTAGCGGCCGACGCTTGCCTGCTGGCCCGGCTTGAGCAGCGCTAGTTCATCCTTCTTGAATCCCTCGCCGGCGAACCCGAAAAAGATCAGGACGATGCCGACGTGCACGACGTAGCCACCGTAGCGGCGTTTGTTGCGCCCGACGAGACCGATGAGCGCTGTCAAGACATCGGTGCCGGTCGCGCCGCGGCGGACGTTCGCACCGCGCCAGAATTCCTGGACGATGGTTCCCATGACGAACGCACACAGCGCGAAACAGATGCCCGACACCCACACGCGGAAGCCAAGCGCGGTAAAGGCACCAGCCGTGACGAGAGCTGCTGAGGTGGGCCACAGGAACTGATCGCGCAGGTTCTTGACGGTCGACTTGCGCCACGCGAGCAGCGGACCCACGCCGGTCAGGAACAACAGCGTCAAGCCGATCGGCAGCATCCACTTGTTGAAGAACGGAGGCCCGACCGTCAGCCGCTCGCCGGTCAGCGCTTCCGATAGCGTCGGGAACATCGTGGCGAAGAGGACAAAAAAGGCCGAGAAAAGCAGAATCCAGTTGTTCGCGAGAAACGCCGCCTCGCGCGACAGCCACGAGTCGAGGTCGTTGCGCGAGCGAAGCAGGGGCAGCCGGTAGATGACCAAGCCGAAGCTCACCGTGAGGATTCCCACCATAAACATCGTGAAGAGCCGCGCAAGCACGGGATCCTGGCCGAATGCGTGCACCGACTGCACGACGCCGGATCGCGTCATGAAGGTGCCGAAAATGGTAAGGAAGAATGTCAGGATCACGAGCGTGACGTTCCACACGCGCAACATGCTGCGCCGTTCCTGCACCATCACCGAGTGCAGAAACGCGGTCGCCGTGAACCATGGGAGCAGCCCGGCGTTCTCAACCGGATCCCAGCCCCAGTAGCCGCCCCACCCGAGCTCCTCGTACGCCCAGATCATGCCGAGTATGAGGCCCAAAGAGAGGAACAGCCACGCGAACATCGTCCAGCGGCGGACGGCGCGTAGCCACGAGTCGTCCAGGTGACCGGTGATGAGCGCGGCCATCCCAAACGCGAAGGGGATCGTCATGCCCACAAAGCCGATGTACAACGACGGTGGGTGGATCACCATCCAGTAGTTCTGGAGCAGCGGATTCAGCCCATCACCCTCGGCAGGCGGCGCCGCGAGAAAGGTCGTGAACGGGTTGTTGTGGACGACCATCAAATACAGGAAAAACATCTGGACGACGGAAATGGTCGCAACCACGTAGGGGATGAGCTCGCGGTGGCGCTCCCGGTTCACGTAGACGGCAATCGAGCCGAAGATCGACAGCAGGAACACCCAGAACATGATCGAGCCGTCCAGCCCGCCCCAGTACGATGTGATCTTGTAGAAGAACGGCTGGACGCTGTTCGAGTTGTGTGCGACGTACTTAACGGTGAAGTCGTCGGTGAGGAAGGCGTTGATCATGACGGCAGAAGCCACCGTCATCAGCGCCATGATCAGATGGAACGCGCCGATGCCGCTTTCAATCAGGGGCCGCGACCCTCGCCGGGCTCCCACGACCGAGGCGACCGCCGCGTAGGCGCACACAACGAACGTCGCAAGCAGGAGGAACGACCCGAGAGAGGCCATCTAGCCTACCTTTTTCGGCTGGTTGAATTGTCGTTGGGCTTCGTACTTGGACGGGCACTTGGCCATCACGCCGTTCGGATCCGTGTGGAATCCGTCGGGCGTGAGCCGCCCTTTCAGCACGACTTCCGCCTCATTCTTGAACGTGTCAGGAACGATACCTGTGTACGAGGCATCGACGATGCTTCCGTTGTTCTGTACCTTGAACTTGTATTCAAGGGTGTTGGGATTGACGAAGATCGATCCCGGCACGACGAAGCCATGAAGCTGCAGGCGCTTGTCATGCCACCGCTCCGGGCTCATCATGACTTCATCGACGTGCTTGTAGTACTCCGTGCTCTCCCGCAAGGTGGCCCAGAGCAGGCCGCCAAACGCCGCGACGAGCACCGCGACGGTTGCGCCACTCTTGACGTATCGATGTGTCATAAGAGTTCTTAAGGAGACACGCCTAGGATAGCGCGGCGACCCAGGAAGTGCAAGCTTACAACGCGGACGTGGAGGACCTGAAGCCCCCCCCCCCACTACAACTGTTGTCGTGCAAGCCTTTAGGCCTGCCCGATCCGTCTCAACAGCTCGAACACGCGTGCCATTGGTAGTCCGACAACGTTTGAATATGAACCTTCAATCCGCAGGATGAAACGCGACGCGCGGCCCTGAATTGCGTACGCGCCGGCCTTGTCATGCCCTTCACCGCTTGCGACGTGCCATTCGATGTCCTCTGGCGACAACGGCGCGAACCACACGGTTGTGATCTCGACCTCGCCGAGCTCGGACGCACCCGATCGGAAGCTAACGGCCGTCAGCACCTCATGCGAACGGCCCGACAGCTGCCCGAGCATCGCGCGGGCGTCCTGATCGTCGTGGGGCTTGCCCAGAATCGCGTCGTCGACGACGACGGCCGTGTCCGCGGCAAGGACGACGACGTCGACGGGCACGGGCGCGTTTCGCTCGATAATGACTGCCATCGCGCGCGCCGACTTCTCCGCCGCTAGGCGTCGCACGTACTTGGACGGTGACTCGTTGGGCCAAGTCCTTTCATCGACGTCTACAGCCAGGATCTCGAACACAAAACCAGCGCGGCGGAGCAATTCCATACGCCTGGGCGACGTCGACGCAAGTACCAGTCGCATGGTCGAATGATAAAATCGAATGGCGATGCAGCCAATCAGTCGGGCGCTTCCCGGAGCCTTGAAGCAGCTCCTGCGGGCGATGCCAGCGTCACGGGGTAAGATCGAATTCGCCTGGAGCACGGCCGTCGGCGAGACCGTGCAGCGCGCGACGACCGCGGTTCGCGTCGAAGGCAACGTCCTGCTGGTGGATGCCGTGACCATCCACTGGGCGAGTGAAATCTCGCGGGCCTCGCCCCTCATTCTTGCACGCCTTCAATCGCTCTTGGGCGAAGATGTTGTCAGGCAGATAACCGTCCGTCCGCCTCTGCACTCCACGCGCTAGTTCGGTCTATGCGCGAAGCCTTCATTGTTAGCGCCGTGCGGACGCCCACGGGGAAGTTCCTCGGCGCGCTTAGGGAGCTCACCGCGACCGAGCTCGGCTCGCTCGTCATCGCCGAGGCGGTCCGCCGCGCTGGAATCGATCCCTCGACCGTCGACGAATGCATCATGGGCAACGTCGTCTCGGCAGGCCTCGGTCAGAACCCCGCCCGCCAAGCGGCGCTCAAAGGCAGCCTGCCGGATCATGTCGCCGCGTTGACAATCAACAAAGTCTGCGGCTCCGGCCTGAAGGCCGTAATGCTCGCCCACCAGGGCGTCGCGACCGGCGATATCGACGTAGCGGTCGCAGGTGGTATGGAGTCGATGAGCAACTGTCCGTATCTGCTGCCGCGCGTGCGCGACGGGCTTCGCATGGGACACGCGGAGCTGCTCGATTCGATGATCACCGACGGCCTCTGGTGCTCCTTCGAGCAGTGCCACATGGGCAGTGCCGGCGAGGTGGTTGCCGAGCATTATCACGTCGATCGTCGAACGCAGGACGAGTACACCGCCCGCAGCCACCAAAAGGCCGCGAAGGCAACCGAGTCGGGATTATTCAGGGAGGAGATTCTTCCGGTTGCGATCTCGCAGCGCAAGGGCCCGCCTGTCGTTGTTGACAGAGATGAGTCCATCCGTCTGGAGACGACCGTGGACGCGTTGGGCGCTCTGAAGCCGGCATTCAAGAAGGACGGCTCGGTGACGGCTGGCAACTCACCTGGCGTGAACGATGGCGCTTCGGCGATGGTCGTTATGGCGGCCGAGCGTGCGCGATCGCTGGGCCTGGTGCCGCTCGCTCGGATCGTCGGTCAGGCCACCAGCGGGCTCGCGCCGAAGTTCGTGCTCATGACGCCGGTTGAAGCGGTTCGCCGTCTGGCGCAGAAAGTAGATTGGAAGCTGACAGAGGTCGATCTTTTCGAGTTGAACGAGGCGTTCGCCGTCCAGGCGGTGGCGGTGCTCCGTGAGCTCGACATCGACGAGCGCCGGGTGAACGTCAACGGCGGCGCCGTCGTCCTCGGCCACGCGATTGGCTCGAGCGGCGCGCGCGTGCTAACGACACTGCTCTACGCGATGAAGTACCGCAACTTGAAGCGCGGCATTGCCACGCTCTGCCTCGGTGGCGGCAACGGCGTGGCGCTTGCCGTGGAACGCGAGTGAAAGGCCACCACGAAGGCACGAAGAAGACAATCAACTAGGCTTCGTCTAAGCTCTTGTCGGCCCTACCTGTGTCTTGTCCGCCCTACCTGCCCGCCTAGCGAACCAGACGGCCCAAACGACGGGCCCCATCACGGCAATCTCTTGAATCGCGGCCTTAGAGTTTTTCAGAATCGAGGTGACGGAAAACGGATCCCGGCGTTCCGTGCCCAGAAACACACCCCATCCCGAGACGAACCACTGCTCGCTGAACGGCCACAGCATTTGAATGCCGTACGGAGGATTGGCATCGGCGCCCAGCCAATCCAAGAGCACGTGCGACGACCAGGCCGCGCCTAACGACAATCCGATCCAAGCGGTGTCGGAACGGCGTTTGACATCTAGCTGACCCCGCTCCGGCACGGGGTCCGTACGTGTGACCCACCCTGTCACGACGACCGAGATAATCGTCACGAGGATCGCCACCGGAATGCTGTGCGTGATGCTCCGATGAATCGCCAGATACAAAAGATCGATGTCGGGCAACGCCCCGAGCGTCGCGCACGCCACTGCCAGCTTCCACCCGAGGGGAGCGCCCCTAGTTGAGCCCGATGGACGCGGGTCTCGAGGAGCAGACCAGGCTATGGCGACACCAGCGAGGGCGTGGGCAATTGGGCTAGGCATTCAGGGCCTTCATGATGGCAGATCCTGCGTACATGGCGCTGATGGGCGAAAGTCAACTATTCAACAAGTTGCCTACAATGAGATGGTTACTGTCGTCCATGCACATATTTACGCTTGACTTTCGCTCTGCACGAACCTAGAATCCTATAGCTTCATAGCCCTGAAAGGGTCGCGCTACTTACGTGTAGGGCGGGCGGGCCTTTCAGGCCCGCCAGGAGAGAGGAACGCGATGGCCACAATGGAACGCGAGAGGGGCGCAACAGCAGCCGCTGGGCTAAACGACGAGCGCTACAACCGCGAGCGGATGAAGGCTGTCGATCTGGCCGTCGGTCAGATCGAGAAGCAGTTCGGCAAGGGTTCGATCATGCGGCTCGGACAGCGAGGCGCCATCCAGCCGATCGACGCCATTCCAACCGGCGCCATCAGCATCGACTTCGCGATCGGGATTGGTGGCCTTCCGCGCGGCCGCGTCACCGAAATTTTCGGTCCAGAGTCGTCTGGTAAGACCACGCTCGCGCTGCAGGTCATCGCCGAAGCGCAAAAGCTGGGGGGCATGGCGGCGTTCATCGACGCCGAGCACGCGCTCGACGCGGCCTACGCACAGAAGCTGGGCATCGACCTGGACAATCTGCTGGTGTCGCAGCCCGACAACGGCGAGCAAGCCCTCGAGATCGTCGAAGTCCTCATTCGGTCCGGCGGCGTGGACGTCGTCGTGGTCGACTCGGTCGCCGCGCTCGTGCCCCGCGCCGAAATCGAAGGCGACATGGGCGAGGCGCAGATGGGCCTGCAGGCGCGGCTCATGTCGCAGGCCCTCCGCAAGCTCACCGGCGTCGTCTCGAAGTCGAGAACCTCCCTCATTTTCATCAACCAGTTGCGCGAGAAGATCGGCGTAATGTTTGGCAACCCGGAAACGACAACCGGCGGCCGCGCGATGAAATTCTATGCATCGGTTCGGCTCGACATTCGCCGCATCGCCAGCATCAAGGACGGCGACGTCGTCGTCGGCGGCCGCACCCGCGTGAAGGTGGTGAAGAACAAAGTCGCCCCGCCGTTCCGCGAGGCCGAATTCGACCTGATGTACGGCGAAGGTATTTCGCGCACGGGCGATCTGATCGATCTGGCCGTGGACAGACGGATTGTCGAAAAAAGCGGCGCGTGGTTCGCGTACGGAGGCGAGCGGCTCGGCCAGGGCCGCGAGAACGCGAAGCAGTTCCTCAAGGAGAACCCCGAGGTCTGCAAAGCGATTGAGGACCGCGTCCGCCGAGAGCTTGGCTTGGTCCGTGAAGCCGAAATCGCGGTATGATCTTTTCCTTCGAGCGCGCCTCAAACTCGACGCTACGCGCGCTTCCGTGTGGCGAGGTAGCTCAGTTGGTAGAGCATACGACTGAAAATCGTAGTGTCGGCAGTTCGATTCTGCCCCTCGCCACCCCCTAAACTATTCTCCTGCTGAAAGTTTTCGCTCTCTTCCAATTCGGCCTGATCGTCGCTCTCTTGAGAATGTGAAGCGGATGTGAATGTTTTGCCAGACTCCAGGCGTTGAGCCGCAGCTTCGAGTGCGGCAAATGTCTGATTGTCGTATCGCTGGGTCGTCAGGATCGAGGCATGCCCTAGCAACGCCTGGACCTGGGAGAGCACAACACCTTTCTCGACGAGCCTCGATGCGTATTCATGCCTGAGATCGTGCCAGTGCAAATTGATCTCTCTGAATCGATTCTGACAGTTCCGCGTCAGTGCGTTGGTTCCTCCTTTCTGCCACTCAGGATCGATCTGATGCGCACGAAGCACTGCCGTCTCCCATGACGTTCGGAAACTTCCAATCGGCTCACCCACTTCGTTGCTGAAGACTGTGAACCGTACCGGGTTTCTCGGAGACCTCATTACTTGGGAGGATGGGGTCTATGGGACGTCCAAGTCGGTTTTCTCCGGAGGTGCGTGAGCGCGCGGTTCGGATGGTCGAGGAGCATCGCGCCACCCACGCGTCGGAGTGGGGCGTGTTGCAGTCGGTGGCGCCGAAGCTTGGCTGCACGGCCGAGACGCTACGGAAGTGGGTACGCCAGGCACAGCGTGACGCCGGCTATCGCCCAGGGTTGACGACGAGCGAGCGAGAGCGCCTCAAGGAACTGGAGCGCGAGGTTCGCGAGCTGAAGCGGGCGAACGAGATCCTGCGGAAGGCGTCCGCGTATTTTGCCCAGGCGGAGCTCGACCGCCGCGGGAAGTGATGGTTCGCTTCATTCACGACCATCGGGATCAGTACGGGGTCGAGCCGATCTGCACCGTGCTGCCGATCGCCCCCTCGACGTATCACCGCCATCGGGCGGCGCAGGTCGATCCGACGCGTCGCTCGGCCCGGGCACAACGCGATGATGCGCTGCGCCCGGAGATTCAGCGGGTGTATGACGAGCATCATCAGGTGTACGGGCCGCGCAAGGTCTGGAAACAGCTGCGTCGCGAAGGGTTCTGCGTGGCACGAGGCACGGTGGGTCGGCTGATGCGGGCGATGGGCCTGGAAGGCGCGGGGCGTGGGCGCGCGTGGATCACAACCACGCACGCGGGCAATGGCAGCCGGCCCGCAGATCTCGTCGATCGCCAGTTCGTGGCGACCCGTCCGAATCAGCTCTGGGTCTCAGACTTCACCTACGTGGCGACCTGGGGTGGGTTCACCTACGTGGCGTTCGTGATCGACGTCTTCGCGCGGCGCATCGTGGGCTGGCGGGTGTCGGCCTCGATGCGCACGGACTTCGTGCTCGACGCCTTGGAGCAGGCCATCTACGCGCGCCGCGGCGACGCGCTGACCAGCCTCGTGCATCACAGCGATCGCGGCACGCAGTATCTTTCGATGCGGTACACGGATCGTCTCGCGGCCGCCGGCATTGCGCCATCGGTCGGGAGCCAAGGCGATGCGTTCGATAACGCCCTCGCCGAGTCGGTGATCGGACTCTACAAGACGGAGGTGATTCGACGACGAGGGCCGTGGCGCACGCTCGAGGCCGTGGAATTCGCCACGCTGGAGTGGGTGGATTGGTTCAACATGCGGCGGTTGCTGGGACCGATTGGAGACGTGCCGCCGGCGGAGTTTGAAGCGCAGTACTATGAGCAGGCCAAGGTGGCCTGATTCAATGAATCCAGTCTCCGAGAAACCCGGTACGGTTCAAACGTCCAGTTCGACCGACCCGTTTCATTCGCCTTGACTGCTCCATAGATCGCTGCTCCACATACCACGAGGCGCAGTAGCTGAAAGAAGCCGTAGGGCCAATCGAGAAAGGTGGCGAGAAAGAGCATGACAGCAGCGACGATGAAAGGCGTTCGACTGACCATATCGGTTTCCACGCGACCGAACGACGAAGTGTCAGCGACCTACTATCGCCTTCGGCCTCTTCCTTGCCGTGGGTTGCGGCCTTTTCCGCTTGCAGGCGCGCGCAAAGGGCAAGGGTCCGCTCACGGGAGGTGACGTGCTAGTGTTCGCAGGAAAGTAACATGAACATCCGATGCGATGCTTGGTGGGACCAGCTCATCATTTGGGGAGGGCTACTGGCAGTAGGGTGGGCTCTTGGAACTGAGGAAGCGCAAGCTGCGTACGTCTTCGGCCTCTTCTTTGCCGTGGGTTGCGAGGCTTTCCACAACAAGAAGCGAGCAGAGGGCAAGGGTCCGCTCACGGGAGGTGAAGTGCTAGTGGTCGGCGGTGTGTACCTTGCAGTCCTTTTGACGATGCTCCTTCGCGGCGAGCGGTATTTCGTTGTGGTGATGCTTCTAGGGAATTTCCATATTGCCGCGTTGGGTGCATATAAGCGGGCGCGCTCAGGCTATAGACCCGGCTGACGACCAGTTCTTGCGCGGACCGTTGGTAGTTGTCAATCGGCGAGCAACGGCACCAGGGTCGTATCAATGACTTCGTCGTCGAAGGGGTCCTCGCCCGCTGGGGAACCAGGCGCGCCGAGGCTGATCTCGACGCAGGGGCCTGCCGCATGCGCGTTCCCCCTTGGCAGCACGCCCAAGTCCTCCAGTACACGGATCCCTGGCTGAGGTTTTCCCATCTCCGCGGACGCCATCACGCCGTCCATCGTGGCTTCGGCAATCGGGAGGGCCGCTGCATGCAAAAGCGCTTTGGCCAAAAAGCGCGTGTCGTCGAACGCAGTTAGCGTCCTGCTAACCGTGGACTGATGGACGCCAACTACTTCAGCAATAGCCTGTTGCGGGTGGCCCATCCGCTGGAGCCGAAGGATAAGTACGTGTTGATCAGGGGTCAGGTGACGGTGATGTTTTGTGCGATTAGGAGGGCTGAAAGTGACGACTTCTGGAGAGGACATCTCCTACCCAGTATGACGGAGCCGCCAGATAGCGTCAAGTGATTGACACACTTGGAGTTGCGCTCAGGATGACCACAGTCCTACTCGCCTAATAAGGCCAAGGCACCGGTGCGGGTGCCGCGACCGGGCGAACCGCTCTGGTCCCTCCGGCAGGACGGCGTAGCCTGGGAACCCGAGCTGCGTTACCACGGCGAATGGGGTGTCGAAACTCAGATTCTTCGACAGGGCGAATTGGTCATCGGCCGCCGTTTCGACACCCGATCCCTGGCCGTGCAGTGGGCGGACGAAGAGCGGCGAGTCCTAGAACGTGAAGGGGTGTGAGCAACCAGACACTCGCTGTTTCCGTGGAGTGCTGCGCGGCCTATCGCGGCTAGCAATCGAGGGCCGATGACAGATCTTAACAACCAACCTTGTCACACCATCGAGGATCGGATCAGGGCATCTTGCGGCATGCACCGTGTTCACGGCCCTTGCTCAGCGCGAAGTACTTCATCAAGTCCGCATCTCCCTCAATGAGCGGCCACCGATAGCAAGCGGTGATGTAGATGCGTCGCGTGAGAGTGAGGGCGATGACAACGGCCAGCCACGTCCAAACCACCTGAAAGGCCACCCAAGCGAATAGCACGCGTCCACATTGCAGAAGCCCGATACTCAGGATCACTAGCCACCGCTGCAAGTGAGCACGGCGAAAAAACAAGTCGTCCACATGCCAGGACAACAGAAAGGGAAAACAGACCGTTGAGCTCACGATGATGAACAGGCAATACCACCACGGGAACGGCCGCGTGCTCCCGTCGGCGTTCATGTAACCCTGTGTCGTTTGCGTCGTGTCGGTGTTCGTCATTGAATCCAGGGGTTGATGCCCCCGTACCACGTGGTCCGTCTAAACATTGTGCAACGGATTCCGAGAGACGCGGCCTCGATCGGCAGCGGATGACCCTCGAATGAAAAAGCCGACCCCGATTTTCCGAGGTCGGCTGCGCTTCACTCCATCGCCTCTCGACTTGGCTGCGCGTTACCACCATGTCGCCACGACTGGGGCCGATTCGCGGCGTCTTCAACTAGAGGGTGAGGGCTGCAACGCGAAGACGATCCCCCTGTCGGCGGTCGCGCGGAGCACGATTGACGCGAAGATCCGACGAGGAGATAATCTGCCCAGAAGTCGAGCAGCGACCCCTGGGAATTCCTAGAACAACGGAACCAACGACAACCGACCGCTGCAGTCGATTCGTAATCGTCGTGTCCATGCGCCACTACAACGCGCTCGCAACACCCAATAAGAACAGCACTACCTCCAGCCCAAGCAGAACGATACGTTTAGCGAGGACCCATCTCTCGAAGTGTTCTTCGAGCACGCGGACCGCCCAGGTCCAATGAATCCACTTAAAGAATCTGATTCTGAGGCGCACCAGCTTCGGCGTAACGGTCGCCAGCGCGAACAGCGCCAGAATTGCGAGCGTGAACAGCAGCACGGTAGACATCTTGAAGGCTTCTAGCGCCGCGGGTGCGCGGCGTCCCACTCGCGGGCGAGACGTTGGGCTTCGCTGCGATCGTCAGGGGTCATCCGGCCTGCAACTAGATCGCGACCCCGGACGGCGACCTCTCGTCTCTCATCGGTCAATCGTGAGACCGCGAGATTAAACCACATGTGCGCCTGCGCGTCGTCTTGCGGGACGCCTCTGCCCTCGGCGGACATGACTCCGAGGTTGACCTGCGCGTTGGCGAAGCCCTGCTCAGTCGCCAGCCGGTACCAGCGCACCGCTTCGGCGTCGTTCTGCGGGACGCCTCTGCCCTCGGCGGACATGACTCCGAGGTTGACCTGCGCGTCGGCGTCACCCTGCTCAGCCGCCAGCCGCAACCAGCGCACCGCTTCGGCGTCGTCCTGCGGGACACCTCTGCCATCGGCGGACATGACTCCGAGGTTGAACTGTGCGTCGGCGTCACCCTGCTCAGCCCGGGCACGCAGCGCGTCGAGCTCCGGCGTCTGCGCCCGCGCACCGACCGCGAGCGCGACCAGGACGGCGACGGCGGCAACGAGCGACTTCATGCGGCGCTCCTTGTGCGGGTTTGTCCCATCCGCTGTTGAAATTCAGCGGCGGCTCGGGTGACGACTACGCAACCATCCCCGACGATTCATCGAGCCCCAGCTGAGCGTCACGTGCTCGCAACGCGGCGACCAGCACGGGCATGTCCTTACACCCCTTCACCCGCCGGAATCCTTTGGCCGCTTCCAGCACACCGGCAGCGACCCAGCGGAGCACCATCGTACCCCCGCGCCAGCGTTTCACGTTCCGCTTCACGTGGCGTGTCCGGCTCAGGAGGCTCTCGACGGCGTTGGTCGTCGCCAGCGATCGGCGGAGCCGCTCCGAGAGCGGCAACTCGACTACGGTGAGCGTCTCGTCGAGCCCTTCCCGTATGCTGGCGGCTGCACTCGGATAATCGACGTCCACCCGCCGGGCCAAGTCCTGCAACAAGCGCCGGGCCGCCTTGATGTCGGTGTGCGTATAGGCGCGCGTGAGGGTCGCCTTCACCCACGGACGCTGGGCCTCGGGCAGATACTCGAGCACGTTGCGCCGTTTATGCACCTGGCATCGTTGTACCAGGGCTGCGGGGCCGAAGGTCTGCATCACCGCAGTGTGGAGCGCTTGCGCTCCATCGAGGATGACGAGCAGACTGCGGTCGGTCCGCAGCCCACGGCTCTGCAGATTGGTCAGCAAGCCCTGACACACGGTCGTGTTCTCCGCTGACCCTTCCCAGAGGCCCAGCGGGTGTTTGGCGCCCGTTTTATCGAGGCCCAGCGCCACGACGATGCAGTGGCCGCCGACGTGGACCCCATCGATCAGTAGCGCCACCAGCTCGAGGTCGTCGAGCGGCGTTGCCCGCCACGCATCGAGTTGCGCCTGCGTCTGCGCCACAAACCGCCGACTCACGGCACTCTTGCTTGTGCCCCGCGTGCGGACGTCGGCCCCCAGCGGTTCTAGACTCCGGCCATACTGGCGCGTGGCCACGCCGATGAGCATCTGTTCGACCACGCGCCGGGTGAGCGGATCCGTGTTCGTAAAGGCCTGGACGGATGGCAGCGCGACCTCCTGCCCGTCGCGCCGCACCCGCGGCCGACGCAGGGCGACCTTGCGGCCCCCCAGCACGACTTCGCTGGGCGCATGGCCCGCCCGAGACGCCCGCCGCGCGGGCTGATGCGCATACCGCGGACCGCACACGGCCACGCGATCCGCTTCCAACATCGCCGCGAGGACCTTCAGGCCCGACGCGACGACCAGCTCTTGGAGCTCGGCCTGTGCATCGACCAGGATGTCGACCAATGGAAGGTGCCGTGGTGCCGGCAATGCTGATTGGCGCCCACGAACGCCTGTGCCAAACTTCTTCATGGCGGCTCCTTTCTGGGGGCTTCAGCCCCAGGTTTTCCCACCGGCCGTCTATCACGACCAGCAGGGAGCCGCCGCTTTAAATTTCAACAGCTAGAGGGACATCTCCCCTTGTGCAATGGGATGCGATGGAACTCTTCACTCCAATGTTCTGGATTTCGCGCCAGTCGCCGAGTCTACGCGGCATAACTATAGGCGACTGCTTCTCTTATCGCCGGTATACGGTTCCCTCGTATTCCTTGCCACGGATCGTGACTTTTGTACGCCAAGAGAACACAAATATCTTAACTTCTGGGCTATATGAATACGAATAAGAGCACATCCTGCACACGAAGACGAGTCCATTCAATAAGTCGTAGCGTTTGTCGTACTCACACCCTTCACATTCTCCGTCGATCCGAGTCCTAGTGACACTTCCGTCGTGGACATATCCATCGACACGCTCATCACCAATTCACGGCTGCGTGCGGACGGTTATTTACGAGGGTTCGCAGCGAGCCAGTCATTGAGGAACGCGTCCAACAACCCTGCCACGACTCTCTCGATTTCGGAGGCGGCCCCCTTCAAGGGAATCGTATTTACGCCGCCGCTCACCCACAGTTGAACCGGCAAGACCGCGTCGCGTGCTGCCTGATAGCGGAATTCGAGCACGGTAAGTCCAGTTGAAACGGAGTACCCAGCAAATTCTTCAGTCAGTATCGCCGTCAGACTAAGCCCCACGTAATGAATGGCGTCCGGATCGGCCAAATACTCTTCCTCAGACAAGACTCCGAGGCCCGCAGTCCGCAGCTTCAACTCGGTGATCGTCCTCAGCCGAGACCCGCTCGTACCGCTAGGCAGGTCATCGCCAGCCACGCCGACTTCAACTCTGACCCTGCTGATGCCACGCAGCCCCCCCTGTCCGGTCTGAGCTTGGACGAACTCAGAGGACAGGATGCAAACAGGAAGGACCG
This sequence comes from Vicinamibacterales bacterium, assembly GCA_965197865.1. Classification (GTDB taxonomy): domain Bacteria; phylum Acidobacteriota; class Vicinamibacteria; order Vicinamibacterales; family CAVVIG01; genus CBDANZ01. The sequence continues at coordinate 419,907 of CBDANZ010000002.1, read as the reverse complement.
CAACGATGATGAATAGGCAATACCACCACGGGGACGGCCGCGTGCTCCTGTCGGCGTTCATGTAACCCCGTGTCGTTTGCGTCGTGTCGGTGTTCGTCATTGAATCCAGGGGTTGATGCCCCCGTACCACGTGGTCCGTCTAAACATTGTGCAACGGATTCCGAGAGACGCGGCCTCGATCGGCAGCGGATGACCCTCGAATGAAAAAGCCGACCCCGATTTTTCGAGGTCGGCTGTGATCGCCTTTCTTCTTTCTCAGCTTGAGGGGCTGGCGCTCCCAAGATCTTGGGAGGTGTGAAGGAAATGTGAAACTCTGTGCACGAAATGGGCCGATTTGACCCGAATCAACCCGGTGATCTGATTACAGAATCTTAGCAGCCCGTGGTGAAAGTCGATCGAGCAGCCCCTTGTTATTGGCGAGGGGATCGACAGGATCGATCCCGCTCCTTACACTGTGGCGCATGGCCATGGGCACCCGCGACCCCGAACAACCTCCGTTGTGGATTGCCGCGTCGGATCTGCCGGTCTCGCCTGGGCATCCGTTCTACACGCGCTTGAATGCGTTGCTGGATGCCGACGGCTTCGACACCTTCGTGGAAGACGCCTGTCGATCCTTCTACGCGCCGGTGTTGGGCCGCCCGAGTCTGGCGCCCGGTCGCTACTTCCGCTTGTTGCTGGTTGGGTACTTCGAAGGCATCGATTCGGAGCGCGGCATCGCATGGCGTGCGGCGGACTCGCTGGCGGTGCGGAGCTTCCTGCGACTCGGGCTGGAGGAGGCGGCCCCGGATCACTCGACGATTTCGCGCACCCGCCGCGTGATCGATGTGGAGACGCACCGGGCGGTGTTCACGTGGGTCCAGCAGCGCCTGGCGGCCGCCGGCCTGTTGAAGGGCCGGACGATCGCGATCGACGCGACGACGTTGGAGGCCAACGCCGCCATGCGGAGTATCGTGCGCCGGGACACGGGGGAAGCCTACCAGGCGTATCTGACCCGCCTCGCCGCCGCCTCGGGGATCAAGACGCCGACGCGCGAAGTCTTGGCGCGGTTTGATCGCACGCGGAAGAAGAAAACCTCGAACAGCGAGTGGACCAGCCCCAGCGATCCTGACGCGAAGGTCGCGAAAATGAAAGACGGCCAGACGCACTTGGCGCACAAAGCCGAGCATGCGATCGATCTGGAGAGCGGCGCGTTGGTCGCGGTGACGGTGCAGGGCGCCGATCAGGGCGACACGAGGACGCTTGTCACGGCGGCGATCACGGCGGCCGAACAGGTGGAAGCCGCGCACGCGACGACCGACGCGCGCGGGAGGTTGGAGGACATCGTCGCGGACAAGGGCTATCACAGCAACGAGACGATGGTAGACCTGGCTGCGGTGGGCCTGCGGTCGTACATTTCGGAACCCGACCGTGGCCGGCGCGATTGGTCCGACGCGCCGGATGCGTACGCGCCCGTCCATGGGAATCGCCGCCGTCTCCGGGGCGCCCGCGGGCGACGCTTGCGGCGGCGACGGGCGGAACTCGCCGAGCGATCGTTTGCCCACCTCTATGAGACCGGCGGGATGCGACGCACGCACTTGCGGGGACACGACAACATCTTGAAGCGTCTACTGATTCATGGCGGCGGCTTCAACTTGGGGCTCGCGATGCGCCAGTGCCTCGGCATCGGCACGCCACGGCGCTTGCAGGGCCGCGCCGCAGGCGTCTTGGCTGTCTTCATCGCCGTATGGGCGCGCCTCGGCGCTCTCTGGGGGAACCATGAACCAAGATTCGTTGATCGATCGCCGGGGTCGTCGCCGCGTCATTGTTTTGAGCTGCTACCCGTCGCCGCGTGAATCGCAGGGTTTAAACACAGACTGTTAGGAAACCCGAAAGGATCCGACATTATCGGGTGTTCCTTTTCCGGCTGAAAATCGTAGTGTCGGCAGTTCGATTCTGCCCCTCGCCACCATTTGCAACGTCCCAACTTGCAAGCACTTGCAAGATATATTTTGGGGTTCACCGACGCAGCCTTCGCTCAGCTTCCGGTATGAACTCCTCCACGTATCGCACGCGCTTCGTCGGCCGTGGCAACACCCCTCAGAGCAGCGCCAGACGCGAGCACACCTCGTGGCGAGGCGAGAAGGCGAGGATGGGTGGTCTGGATCGTGCCTTCGACACAAGCCGGGCGGTCTAGCCACTCTCCGTGAAGATGACGATGGCTCTCATGTGAAATTTGTCGGCGGCCACGGCGATAGTGTCGGCCACGGTGTCGGCCACGGTTTCGGCCACACTTCGGGCCTCCTGACCCTACGAACCGGCGTTCTGTCCATGCCTAGGCCAACGCCGTGTTGCGGGTCGCTCAGGGATGTTCCGGATCGCCCCGTCAGGCGTCCATATTCTCCAGCAGTTCTCGCAGTAATGTTCGCCGGAGTCGGTTCGCGGTAGCGCCCACCAGTTGTGAACGCCGCACTTCATCCAAACATTCCAACGGCTGTCACCGAGGCCGCGCGCCGCTTTCTCGACCTCGTCGCGGGTTCTCATGGAGTCCTTTCGTGTGCGAGACCAGTCTAGCGCCTGAGCGGAAACGGGATAAACCTCGCCCATGCCGCCCTCGTCCCCAGTAGCAGGCAACCGCTGCGCGAGAGCACGTGAACGCAGCGATCGTCAGCCATAAGGGTTTGGTCATCATCTGGCTCTCGGGTGGCGACCCCTACGCTGGTCGCGTCTTTCCTGCATCCGTTCGCGGAACCGCTGCATGCGCGTCTGGCGCTCGGCCCCGAGCGCCTGCGCCTGCTGCTGCTGCTCCGGCGTCAGCACGGCCCAGACCTCACTGCGAATGCGCGCCTGCTGGATCGCGACGGCGGTCTGCGCCTCGGCCAGACCTTGGGACGTGGACAGGATCAGGCTCTCGTCGATCGGCAGCGCTTCAACGGCCTCCCGCTGGACCTCGAGCGCCTGCCGGGTCTCGTCAGAATACCGCTCGCGAACCGCGCGGACCTGCTCCTGCTGTGTCACGGTCAGATTGAGCGCGCCGAGCGGCAGCTGCGGGCCGCCGCCGAACAGGCCGCGTGGCCCACGTCCAAGCCCGCCCGGGCGCGGGCCCTGCGCCCACACAATCCCGGTGATGACCAGGCCGATGGTGAGAGCGATTACCGTCAGTGCGCGAAATCGAGTCATCTCAGTGCCTCCTTTGAAGTGGCCGTTTTACGTCTATGACCATTAGACAGTTAGACAGTACCCGCCGTGACACGCGGCCGACCTGTCGGTGAAATATGTGTGACACTCGCGGCAGGCGGATCCTGCCACCGTTTCTTCACAAATCCGCCACAGGTGTGCCGCGGCGGCCGATCTGAGCGTTGATGGCGGAGTAGGGCTGCGATCAGTTTGTCGGCACGAGGCGCTTGAGGTCCTCGAACCAGTTGAGGACGACCACACGCTCGATGGCCTCTGGTAACCTTCTCACTAGTCACCGTGCTTGACTACCGAATAGGCGACGAAAGGACCTCCCATGGTGTGCTCGCGAGCTGCCGCGTGGGGGGAGGGGCCAGGGCGCGGCTGGCTAACGTGGTTCGCTCAGGCCCAGGGCGGCACAAAGCGCATCAGCGCTTGCTACTAGTTCTGGACGATGTTGAGGTGCGTGAAGGGCGGGCCCTCCTGATTCCGTTCAGACTTGACCATGAGGAAACGCTCGGTTCGACGCACTCGATCAGCGTCTCGGGCGCTGGCGCATTCGCTCGGTCATCGCCTCGAGCTCGCCGGCATCGATGACGTCATCGCCGTTCGTGTCGAAGCGGTCGACCATCTGCTCCATGCGGTCGGGCAGCTCGTCGCGGGTGATGTACCCGTCCTCGTCGACGTCGAACTGCCTGAGACGCTCGGCCGGATCGAAGCCCGGTCCACGCGGGCCGCCTCGGCCGCGACCGGGTGGCGGCATGTTCTCGAGCTCGTCGGTTTCGAGCATCCCGTCTCCATTCGCGTCGATCGAATCGAAACGGTCCCGCATCCGCTCACGCGCCTCGTCGCGGGTGATGACCCCGTCCTCGTTCGCATCCCAGGTCATCATCCGATCGACCATAGCACCCGGGCCACGACCGCCTGGACCGCCGAACCGGCCGCCTCCGAAACCTAGGCGCCCGGCGCCGAAGACGCGGCCGGCGTCGGGATCAACCTCAAGGTGCACGAGGTAGCGCTGCGTCACAGGGACGCAGAAGGTGTTCGCGTCATCGCACGCATAGTAGGTGACCCGCAGGTCGAACGGTGTCGTGCGGTCGGCTGCGCGGATATCGACGAGGAACTCTCGGGGGTCGGCGTCGGCCGGCTCCTCGATGACCGCGAACGCTGCGGCTGCCGGCGTCACCTGCACGTCTGCCGGCGCCGTCACCTCGTATTCGAGCGGTGGCGCCTCGTTGTTCCAGTGCATCCGATAGAGCGGGTCGATATGGAAACCGAGATAGAGCGTGCCCTCGCCGGTACGGAGAAACTGCCGATCCGCGTCGGCGCGGAGCTTCGTATAGAAGGGATGGTCGGTCTCGTCCAGCATCGGTTCGACCTGCAGCGTGGCCATGCGGCCCGGCAGCTCGACGCGCGGCACGATGCCTTTGGCCACCGTCAGCACGGCCGGCTCGGTGACCAGGTCGAGGTCAGACACGCGGGTCGGGTTCTCGACCGGGCCGATCAGTCGTTTCAGGTCCTGCCGCAGCGCGCTCGGGTCATTCCACGCCCGACGCACGACCACGCGCCCGTCGGGATCGATGATGAACTCCGAGTTCGGCATATTGCCGAGCGCGTGCTTCAGCTCGTTCGTCATCGCATCGGCAATCCACGGGATACGCGAGCCCATCTGCACTTCCGCCTGTCTCACGTGCATCAGCCGCTCCTCGAGCGTGAACGGATCGACGTAGTGGTCCAGCTCGGGAGTCAATGCCATTCGTAGTTGACATTCTGTGACGACCCTCTGGTTTACGCCGCCGACTTCTTCATTCCTTCGATCTGTCGCGTGAATGCGACACGCAGCAAGGGCAGCGCTCGGAAGTTCTTGATGCGGTGCAGCCGCGGCTCGAGATCGAGCAATGCGGTGGCCAACCAGCGCTGCTTCTGCTCGCTGTTCTTCCAGTGATCGACCTTGGCGATGCGGCTCTCGACACGGGCGTGGATCGACTCGAGCGCACTGGTCGTTTTCAAGCTCGTGCCCAGCTCGCGAAAGACGCCGAGGCGATGAAGGGTGAGCGTCTCCTCCAGGCCCTCGTCCAAGCTCGCCACTGCGGAGGCATTGAGAAGGACCCGTTCGGCGCGGACCTTTCCCAGCGCGCGCTTGGCGGCCTCGTACGTCGGCTGCTCATACGCCGCCTGCAGCTTCCGGCGCAGGGTCGGCCGGTGACGCTCCGGAAGATAGGCCAGGACATTCTCGCGCTTATGCCACTGACAGCGCTGCAGCCGGGCCGCCGTCCCGAACACCTCGCGGACCGCCGCGTGCAACCCTTTGGCGCCGCCGGTCACGACGAGGAGGCCGAGGTCCGTGCGCAGCCCGCGGTCCACGAGCTCGCGGAGGAATGCCGTACAGACCTTCCGATTCTCGGTGGCCGTTTGCACGAACCCGAGGAGCACTTTCTCCCCGGTGATCGTGATGCCGACGGCCGCGACCCTCTCATCCTCCGCGAACGTCTTGCCGTCGAGGAGCAGGGCGACCACGTCGTAGCGGTCGAGGCGCCGTTCCAGCCGTTCCTGCAGCTTTCGCGCACTGGCCCGCTTGAAGCGACGCGACACCGTCGAGGCGCTCAAGCCGAAGGCCTCCGGGACCGCCTCCGCGCACCGCTCGTATTCTCGGGTGGACAAGCCGCCGAGGACCTTGTGCAGCAGCCCGGCGTCGCGGGTGCGCGGTGCCTGCAACCGCTCGTAGGTGGGCAGCGGCACCTCCTGGTTCCGCAGGCGATCGCGCACCCGCGGCACCGCGAGCGGAATCTTCTGATCGGCCAAGTAAATCGACCCCCGTTGCGCCGTTCAGCGCACGTGGCCCAGCCGCCGGCCCTCCCGCACAGACCGCTCGCCAGCGAGCCGCTCCACATCGGCCTGCCACTCGACGTGCACCTTCTCGAGCGCCACCGGAATCAGCGCCTGGATCAACGCAATGCGCGTGTCCAGGTCCGGGGCCGCCATCGACGGTACCGGCACCAGGCCGATGTGGCTTCCTTTTCCTCGCATCTGTCGTACTTTGCGCGCCCTGGGTGGTGACCTCCTGGAATGTGCCGTTCTTGGCGGAACGCTCATTCCTATACGGGGTCGCCCCCCGAATTTCAACTGAGACTAGCACTCACTCCGTAAGACGGAGGTGTTCTCAATGAGTAGCCGATTCTTCGCATCTGCTGTCGCGTGCGTGGCGCTCGTCGGGTGCGCGGCGGAGTCTGAGCCAGCCGGCCCGCCGCCTGAGACGCAAGCCACAACCCCGGTACCCGACCTGCCGGCGATGATTGTCGCGGAGCGGGGCGGTTTCATCCCAGAAGGTGTCGAGTACGATCAGGCCAACGGGCGCTTATTGGTCGGCTCGCTTGCCGAAGGGACGATCTTCCAGATCCACAACGACGGCCGGGTGAGTCCAGTCGTAAGCGATCCGGAGCTGCGCTCATCTGTCGGCATCGAGGCAGACGAACCACGCGACCGTCTGCTGGTCGCGAACTCTGACCGCTCGGTGTTCCAGGGCGGCGGCGCCGGGCAAGCGAAGCTGGGCGTGTACAACCTGACGACCGGCGAACGGATTGCGATGGTGGATCTCGCCGCCTCAATCGCCAATGCGCCGGACGATGCGGTTTATTTCGCGAATGACGTGACCGTTGCCGATGACGGAACGGTCTATGTCACTGACACCCGGATGAACGTCATCTACCAAGTCGACAGCAATTACCAAGCCTCGGTGCTGTATCGGTTCGAGCCGTGGGACGGTCTGGCACTGAACGGGCTGGTCCATCATCCGTCGGGCTACTTGCTGGTAGCGAGCGGTGCCACGCTCTACAAGGTACCGCTTGACAATCCGGCCGACACGACTCAGGTGACGTTGCCGGAACCCGTGCCAGGGCAAGACGGCGTCGTGTGGGCGGCGGACGGCCGCCTGGTCATCACCAGCAATTCCGACAACCGGGTGGTGGCGTTGACGAGTAGCGACGATTGGGCCTCTGCCGAGCTTGCGGGTGTCGCGACGTACTCGGTCCAGGCGACCACCGCGGCCGCCGTGGGTGATGATATCTACGTCGTCCATCCACACTTTGCGGATCAAGATCCGCCGAGTGTCGAGCGCGTAACGTTCCAGTAATGTTTGAGGGTCCCTACATCGACGCTGAGGTGAACGGTCGCCCCTATGCGTGATGGCCAGCGGTTCCTGATGATCAAAGCGGGCGATGCGATCGACGACACCTCCACCGCTGCAGAGGTGATCCTCGTCGAGAACTGGTTCGAGGAACTCAAACAGCGCGTGCCCACGCACTGAGCCCGCCGCCCGATTCCGCCTTTGAATGCCTGGCCTCGCGTGCCACCTGCCCCTAGCGCGGCGCCGCCACCTGCGCTGATGGCGTTGAGCCGTGCTCTGACGTGCTTCCGGCTTTCGCCTCGGCCGCCCCAGGGGCACCGAGAGATGGACCCCGAAATTCGGACAGCTTGGTAAGGTGGGATCCAGACCCAGGAAAAGGAGTCTGGCATGCCACGGAAGAAACGGAGTTATCTTGCTGAATTGAAGGCGAAAGTCGCGTTGGAGGCACTGCGCGAGGAAGCAACGATGGCGGAGCTGGCGGCCCGCTACGGTGTCCATCCAAACCTGATTGCCAACTGGAAGACGAAGGCTCGGCAGCAGGTGCTGGCCGGCTTATCGGGGAATCCCGAGCGGCAAGAGGCCTCTCGGGAGGCTGAAATCCAGCAACTGCGGGCGAAGATTGGCGAGCTCGTCATTGAGCGGGATTTTTGTCCAAGGCCTTCGGTCGGTGAGCCACGGCCGAAGAGTCGGGATGGTTGATCCCGCCCACACACGGCTCAGTCTCGTGCGGCAGTGTCGCTTGGTGTCAATTGCCCGCTCGTCGTTCTACTACGAGGGCACGGGCGAGAGTCCGTTGAATCTGCGCCTGATGCGGTCGATTGACACGCAGTTTTTGGAGACGCCGTTCTACGGCTCGCGGCAGATGCAACGCTGGCTCCGCCGGCAGGGCGACGCGGTCTCTCGTAAACGGGTGCGCCGCCTGCTCCGGGTGCTGGGGTTGCACGCGGTCTTCCAGCACCCCCGGACGTCTCAGTCGCACCCGGGACACAGGATCTATCCTTACTTGCTGCGCGACCTGCCGATCACGCGGCCGAACCACGTGTGGTGCACGGATGTCACCTACATCCCACTGCAGCGGGGCTTTCTGTACCTGGTCGCGGTGATGGACTGGGCGAGCCGCACGGTGCTGGCCTGGCGCTTGTCCAACACGCTCGAGGCGAGCTTCTGCGTCGCGGCCTTGCGAGAGGCGCTCGAGGGCTATGGTCCTCCCGAGATCTTCAATAGCGACCAGGGGGGAGTCAATTCACCAGCGTCGACTTCACCGACGTGCTCACGGAGGTTGGCGTTCGCATCTCGATGGACGGCAAGGGCCGCTGGATGGACAACGTGTTTATCGAGCGCCTGTGGCGATCGCTCAAGTACGAGTGCGTGTACCTGTCCGAGTTCACCACTGGCTCTGAGGCCCGGACCGGCATCGGCGGGTGGATGGACTTCTACAACCGGTGCCGGCCCCACTCGTCGCTCAACGGTCGGACGCCCGAAGAGGCGTACACTCGCGACGAAGCTGACCGGAGCCTGGGGCTCCGCCCTACCTCCGGCCAGCCAAACGCAGCGTGAATCATGAACCCGGATTCCACCTTAGCTGTGACGAACACCTGTCCGAAGGATGGGGTCCACCTCTCCGGGCGCACGCTGCATTTCGATGAGCCCTCGGAAATGCGCGCCCTCAGCAATGGTCACTTTCGGCGCGACGAGGTCGCCGTCAACCGATCCGTTCTCGCAAATGTTGACCTTCTCGCTCGCTGTGATGTTGCCGCGGACCTCACCAAGGACCGTGACGAACTTCGCAAAGACCGGCGCGTTGATCTTGCCGTTCGGCCCAATCGTCAGCGCGTGCTGACGCAGTTCGATCTTCCCTTCGACCTGGGCATTGATGGTCAACTCTTCGCTGCCCGTTACCTCCCCTTTGATCAGGACCGATTTGCCAATGTTGACGACATCCAGCGCGAGCGGGCGCTTGACATCGCCTCCGGGTTGTTGAGCGGCTGTGCCGCCCGTCGCACCCTGCCGCCCTTGACCACCTGCACCTTCGGCTCCACCCACGGGCCGTAACACCGCGTCCCGTTTCCACATGACATCACCTCCGTTTGCTTCACGTCGTAAGACGGTCCACAGTGCGCGAAGAAGGTGCCAGTACACTGTGGCCGTACACTATGAAGTGGACTCGTATTTGTCAAAGCGATCTAGTGGATGCGCCGCTAGATTCTTTCAGATCTTGTATAGTCGTGTGAAGGATGGCTTCGCGGCTAGAACCATGCCTCCGCCGAAAGTGAACGACATGTCGATCCTTCCACCGACTCACCTCCACTCGGCCCCTGCTTCGGATCGTCGCTCCCTCGCAGATCGCCGTTCGATATGGCACGGAGGGCGCCGGGATAGCGACTGGATGAATCGACCGCCTGGGGCGCCGTTGGTCGTGGAGCCAGGGCGGGTGCGGATGGGCGTTCGGAACCGCCTGCTGTCGTTGATCGAGGCGGCGCACGTCACTCGCCAACCGGTGCATGCAGCGGCACTACCGATTGCTGAAGCCACGATAGACGGGGTGATCACGGCGGCGCAGAGCGGGAAACCTCAACCAGGGATCCGTGTGCTGGAGGACTTGGGCGTCCTGCCAAGGGGGAACGCGCCGGCGGCAGGCCCTCACAAGCTATGGGTTAGAGCTTAGACGCGCCATCAGTCGTCCGAACAGCCAAAACGCATACCCCCCGACACCAGCCACAGAACAAGCGATACCCACGATCTCGACCAAGCCAAGCGGTCAATTTCGTCGTCACAGCCGCATGGGACGATGTTCCTCACCTAGCCTAGGTACCTAGCCGCGGGGGTGGATGGGCTGAGGACACATCCCAACCCTGTCTGAGGTATGGCCGGCCGAACTGGAAGTGGTGACTTTAGGTTCAGGTCTCTACGCGCCAAGGGAGCAAGAGATGTTATGAGTAGCAGAGTCTGACGACGTATCAGGATAGAACCTCTCGACGAGATTCGTGACCAGCGGATCGAGAGGATGGGCCGTCAATGGGGCCTTCCTGAAATAGCCGGCCAAGCAGGAGTGGGCCTGAGAGGCTCCGACTCAGGCTCCGCAGGAGCGGCCATGTGATTCGATACAGATGTCGATGCGAGTGGCCGACGGACTGATCCCGGATCGATTCCAGCACGCATAGCTGCAATTACGCCGACTGCCTCCCAGTAGTTCTCGACTCGGTGAAACTTGCCAAGTTGCCAAGGCAGCACCGTCAGATCATTCTTCATCACATTGCACTACGGCCGATTCCTGCAGATGATGCTGAACGGTGGCGCGCTTAACGGCGTCCGCATCCTCACGTCGAAGACGGTTGAGCTGATGACGGTCGACCACCTTGGCGATATCCCATTTCAACCCGGGCAAGGGTTCGGTCTGGTGTTTTCGGTCGTGACCGACCTCGACGCGCGCGAGCCACCTGGCTCCGTTGGTGAGTACGGGTGGGGCGGCGCGTATCACTCGAGGTACTGGGTCGATCCGCAAGAGGAGCTGGTGCTCGTCTACCTGACGCAGCTCATCCCGGCCGGAGGCATTGACGACCACGGCAAGCTGCGAGCCCTCGTCTACCAGGCGCTCGTCGACTGACCATGGCTTTTCAGCCAGGCACTCGCCTCGGGCCGTATGGAATTCAGTCGCCCTTCGGGGCGGGCGGCATGGGGGAGGTCTACAAGGCCCGCGACACGCGCCTCGACCGCACCGTCGCCATCAAGGTCCACTAATCGCCGAGAGCAACCTTGGCGTGGTCGGTACTGGACTGACCGGCTCTTCTTGTACCAGGGAAAATGAGAGATAACCCGTGGTGCGAAAGGAGTGGAGATGGTCAAGAAGCGACACACCGCCGAACAAATCGTGACACTGCTCCGGAAAATCGAAGTGGCCCTGGGCACGGGAAAATCCACGGCCCAACCTTGCAAAGAGGCCGCCATGACGAAGAAAACCTACTGCCGCTGGCGGAAAGAAGACGGCGGTCTGAAGATAGCCCAGGCCAAACGCTTGAAAGAACTCGAGAAGGAAAACGCGCGACTCAAACGCGTGGTCGCGGAGCTGTCATTGGAGAAGCAGGTCCTTCGCGAGGTGGCCCAGGGAAACTCCTGAGCCCCGACCGACGTCGCCAGGCGGTCACGACCGCGCAACAGCGGTATGGGATTTCGGAGCGGCAGGCGTGTCAACTAAGAGAGCACGGCGAGAAGCTCCGCGTGTTCGTGCACCACGACTTCTTCGACTACACGGGCGTGTCGGAAGCGTTCGCCGGCATTGATGCCTGTTTCTTCTGCCTGGGTATTTCCGTGACGCATGTAGCACGACCGGACGATTATCGAACTATCACGCACGATTTCCAGCTGGCGGCCGCCGAACTGCTCAAGGCGCGGAGTCCAGCGGCCGTGTTCCACCACATCAGCGGTCGGGGGACTCACCTGGACAGCCGCATGATGTAGGCACGCATGAAAGCGAAGGCGGAGCGCGACCTCCTTGATCTCGTCGACGCGGTTTGCTGGCGCCCCACCCTAATCGACGGTGCAGATTCAGCGAGCGGTCGGCGCGCTTACCAGACCGTTCGGCCCTTCCTTCGGCTGCTGAGACTATTCCGCAGCTTGTACATCACCGGAGACAATATCGGCCGGGCGATGCTGCAGCGGCCGGATCCTGCACTAAGATCATCATCAAGTGCGGTCCTTCCTTGACCCAGTCGTTGTCGTCGGTTGGCTTGGCTCCCAGCTCCTACTCCCCCACAGTGATCGTGATCGTCGAGCACAGTTCGTCGAGCGTCCGGTGCTCGTCATCGCCAATCTGCAGGGCGAAGCGGTGCTCGCCCGGGTCGAGCTGCATTTCGATGGTGGTCGACCCGTCGCCAAAGTGCACCCAGGGATTCGCCTGCGGAATGACCTCGCCGACCGGAAGGCAGTCGGTGTCGACGCCTAGGTGATGGTGTCCGACGCCCTCGCGTACCTGCTCCACGGCCTCAGGCACCGGCAACAGGGTAAAGTTCTCGAGGCCGAAGTCGAACTTGACCGGGCTCGAGACCGTGGCGCCCTCCGCCGGCGCCACGAAGAACACGCTCGGGACCGCGCTGGCCGGTTCCGGCTCGGTCACCGCGGGTTCCGGCTCCGGTTCGGGCTCGGGTGCCGGCGCCTCCACGGTCCCGCACCCGGTGACTACGACGGCCAGCGCCAGCAACAGTGTCGCCAGCAGGCCTGGATTCAAGAACGACGGCTGGAATCGCTCCTCACAATGCATCGTTGTCCCCTCTGTTTCATCCTTAACCACGATCTCCGAGTACCCGCGAGTCGTTGAGTCACTGCGATGAAACGAGCCTAGACCCCTACGTGAGCCGTCCCCTTGGAAGGGCCATGCCTATCAAGGGATGTTCGGAACCCGTGGCACATCGGGCAGTGCCCACGCGGTTAGCGTGGCGCCAGCCGGGATGAGGAGGTGCTGCCGACCATCCACCATGTACGTGGTCGGAGCCGTTTGTCGGAGGTTCGACCCCATCTGATACCGCCACAATAGCTTGCCAGTGCGGGAGTCGAGCGCCAGTACGTGGCCTTCGTTGTCGCCGACGAAGACCAGACCTGACGCGGTGCTCAGCACGCCCGATGTCCCCGGAGTGGGATACCTAAACTCCCAGCGTCGCTCGGCGGTCGTGGGATCAATCGCGCGCAGCGCACCCCAGTTCTTCTCCCGACCGCCGGCCTGCGCGGTGGCGCCGCCGACGTACGGCTCTCCCGGTGGCGTCAAGTCGGGCGTGTACGCATAGAAGGTGGCGCACGACTCGCGCGCCGCCACGAAGAAGAGCCGCTGGGCGGGATCGAACGATGGAGGATTGGCGTTGGTGCCGCCCATCAGATCCGGACATGTGAACTCGCCCTTTTCACTCGGGACGTAACCCGGCAGGAGAACGGGCCGACCATCCGGACCAATCTCTTTGGCCCAGGTGGTCTCCACAAACGGCTTGGCGACCAGGAGCTTCCCGTTCGTCCGATCAAGCGTGTAGAAGAAGCCGTTGCGGTTCGCCATCATCACGACCTTGCGCGGCTGGCCCTCGATCGTCAGATCGCCTAGGACCGGCACCTGCGCCGCGTCCCAGTCGTGCAAGTCATGCGGGGTGAACTGATAATGCCAGCGCAGCCGGCCGCTGTCCGGGTCGAGCGCCACCAGCGAGGCCGTATACAGGTTGTCGCCCTTACGCACTTCCCCGTTGTAGTCCGGAGCCGGATTGCCAATCCCGTAATACACGAGGTTCAGCTCCGGATCGTAGCTGCCCGTCTGCCAGACCGACCCTCCACCCCGCTGCCACGAGTCACCGGCCCATGTCTCATGCCCCGGTTCGCCCGGCCCAGGGATCGTGTAGAAGCGCCACGCGCGCTTGCCGGTCTGCGCGTCGTACGCATCGATAAAGCTGCGAATCGCGTATTCGGCGCCCATGGCGCCCACGATCACCTTGTCCTTCACGACGAGCGGCGCGATCGTCGCCCCATAGCCGCTCTTGTAATCCGCCATCGTCACGTCCCACACGAGGGCGCCCGTCTTCCTGTCAAGCGCGAGCAGGTGGGCGTCACGCGTCGTCATGAACAGGTGATCGCCAAGGACGCCCAAACCGCGATTCGCCCTGCAGCAGGCGAGGTCGCTCGGGAGCTCGCGTCGATACCGCCAAATCTGCCGTCCCGTGCGCGCGTCGAGCGCCCACGCCAGGCTGTTGGTGCTGTTCGGTCCGGTGACATAGAGGACGTTGTCGAAGAGCAGCGACGTCGTCTGGAACGAGCCGAGCGTGTTGGTCTGGAATGTCCACTGCGGCTGGAGCCGCTGCACGTTCGCGGGGGTGATTTGCGTCAAGGGGCTGTGGCGCTGCGCGCTGTAGTTGCCCCCGACCAGCAGCCAGCGGCTCGCGTCCTTCAAACCGTCCAGCAGATCCTGAGTCGTCACCACCGCCGGCCCCGCCGGCCGCGGCTGCTGAGCGCCGACAACAACGGCACCCACGAGTACGGCACCGACAATGCCGGTCAGGATCGTGATCGAGACGAGACGAGCGACGATCGCGCGCATACGTGTCTTACCTTTCCTTTGAACGCTCGGTCTGACGACCGGGGTGACGTGGGTCCGCGCAGCGACCGCTTGGTCGGGCCTGAACGCCGCACCCGCACCTGGACAACCCCCGGCGCCCATGTGCACCGGGATTTCCGATTTGCCTGCCCCGACCACGCCGATACTACACCCGCGCGAGCCGACTGCCACCGACCTTCCAGTCGCCGCCCCTCCCGCACCCTGAACGCCAGACCCGTGACCTGTTCCGGATAAGGCCCTGCAATCGCTGCCCGCGTCGTCCGTCGAGGCGTTGCCGCGCTAAAAGAAGCTGCGACCTGTCAGTCGCGCTCAAGTGGCGCGGCGACTACGCAGCGGCTTCCAGCAAAACCATGACAGTCATGACTAACCACAAAATGGAGACCTTCTTGGTCAGCCGCCTATTACGGGACTCCACCCTTCGCGACAAGGGAGTGCCCACCGTCGTAGCGCATGACGAATCGCCGCACCGGCTTCACGAAGGAGTACAAGCCGCGCGGCTGATGCCGCGCGGCTCGCTCGATTATCTACTGCGTCGTCTTTTTCAACCGGAGATCCTTCTTGTCAACGGTGACCTCCATGACCCCGACGAACATCTCGTCCCAGCTCTGCTCGGACCAGTAGACCTCCTTGTCCGGGGCAGGGTTCCACTTGTTCGCCACCGAGTTGTCCATCGACCCGATGGTCTTCACCGTGGTGCCGGCGGGGATCTTCACCGGCTCCTTGAACTCGTAAAAGATCTGCCAGTTGAAGTTGTAGTTCGGCGCACTCATTAACACTTGTTCGCGGCCATCCGGATACGTCAAGAGGTAGGTCATTTCTTTGCCGCGCAGATGGATGTGCGGCCACACGATATACAGCGTCGTGTCGTCCTGAAATGCCCTGAACCCGGTGATCGCCCAATCCTTCGCATGGGGCGGAATCACCGGTATCCCGGGAATCCCGGTCGCGATCCCGGATTTCCTGACGGGTGTGACTTCGTCGTCAACCAGCTCCTTCCCGTTGATAATGTGGCTCTGGGCTGCACCGCCGGTGACGTGTTCGATCTCGTGCGTGATTTCCTTCTGGAACCACAGACCGACCCGCGACGGATCCGGCATCGTTTTGCCGACCGTCGTGTAGTGCATCCCCCACCCGATGATTCCTTCGGGGTTGATGCGATTACCGATCCCCTTGGGGTACTGCTGGAAGGTACCGCCCGGAACGTAGCAGCAGAAACTAAACCCTACGACATCCTCACCTTCGCCCGCTCCGCTCTCGTTGGCGTCACCCACAGTACTTACCGACTTCCCCGTCTTGGCATCAAGCAAGGCTCCGGAGATGACCGGTCCGCCTGGCCATGCCTCGCCAACGCCAACTTTCTTCCCGGGGCGCGTGCTGACGCCGAAACTTGCATGATGGACGACCTGTGATGCCCCGGGGATGAGCTGAATGGCTTCCAGGTAGTGTTCTCCCGTCTTGAGCTCTGGGGGAAGCTCCTGGTAGATCGTGAAGTTCGGCAGCTCGCCCTCGGCCGGCACAACGAACGGCTCGGCTATGTCAACGACCAGATCGGGCGGCCGGCCGGACGGATGGATCCAGCCTTCTTTGAAGTCCGGCAGCTTGGCCGCCAGCGGCGTGTCGCCTTCTGGAGCGCCCGCATCCACCCAGGCGGTGATCGTCTTGATCTGCGCAGGCGTCAGGCTCCGCTCGTTGCGGAACTCACCATACCGTGGATCGGCATACCACGGCGGCATCTCGCCTGCCGCCACCTTGGTCTTGATGGCGCGCGCCCACGGGCGCACCTCTCTGTACGACATCAGCGACATCGGAGCGACTTGGTTGGGCCGATGGCAATTCGCGCAGTTATTGAACACGATCGGCGCCACGTCTTTGTTGAATGTCGGAGCGAGGCCGGCGTCGTGCTGGGCCGTCAGACTCACCCCTGCCGTCATCGCCATGATCCCGACCGCACCGCTGAGGGCTGCCAGCCTAGATTTCATCTCCGTGCCTCCTTAAAATAACTACAAATAACTACTGTCTTCTGTATAACTACTCTCTTCCTCAAATCTCGATGTTGCTGCTCTTGATGCGGCTGTTTGGCCTTGAACCCTGCCCGCACCAGCTTAGACCCTGATAAATGGCTGTTGCCTCCAAGTGTGGCCAAGTTTCCACGTACGTCGAACAAGTCCGCGGACTATGTCATCCACCGTTGGCAGGCGCGTAACTCTCGATTAAAACCGATTGCCGAACAACGGATCTCGATTCTCGTCCCCTCCTACTCCCCTCCCTGAGCCGTCCCTTGTGGCCGGATCGGGGCCTCGCCCTTCGGCGAACGCCTTCTCGTCGGTGCGATAACCACTGAGTTGACCAGGGAGGCCGTATCACCGGGGTGAAACTGCGTCACGTTTTTACCAAC
Source organism: Vicinamibacterales bacterium (assembly GCA_965197865.1). Taxonomy (GTDB): domain Bacteria; phylum Acidobacteriota; class Vicinamibacteria; order Vicinamibacterales; family CAVVIG01; genus CBDANZ01. Next base: position 403,161 of record CBDANZ010000002.1, on the reverse strand, counting down.
CGTTTCAACCTGCCCTGCCACATCGACAACCCAGACCGTAGTCACGACGTCCCCTCGATCACTTCTTCTTCTGGGCTTCTTTGGCGGCCTTTTCTTGCGCGCGAGCCCCAGTGAGCATGCCCGTCAGGCCGAAATTCCCCTCGTGACACGCGGACTCAAAAATCAGATTCTGCTCCTCGTTGTGCTTTCCCAGCTCAATGAGTACTGTCCAGGTTCTCGTCCAGGTCGTGGGATCGTCGATCAGGATTTCGCGCTGTAGCGTGTTCGCGTCCACGCGTGTGAAGCGTTCGACGAGATGCAAGTTCTCGTGGGATCCTCTCGGGCCGAGGTTAAATTGTGAGATTGTCTGGAACGACACTTCGGGGCTGAAATTTGTCGTGTCGACGACCAGCGTCGTGCCGTCCCAGCGGCCGCGCGAATCCCCCAGCCACAGGCTGATGTGTGAAGGCAAATGCGGACTGCCATCCGTCGGGATGATACGAATGGACCCTCCTGCGTGCCCATACTCAAGATACATCGTCACGTAGCCGGGAGACTGAACAAGCCGCATCGTGCCGTCACCCGAAGGACCTGCGCCAAAACCGGGCAACATGTTCCCGAGACAGCGCTCCGCGAAGTTTCGATCCTCCGGGTTGTCGGTGCTCGTCAATGCGTAGTGTGAAGGTTGCGCGGGGCGCTTGAGCGCCTCAGCCGTCAGGGGCGGCATTTTCCCATCCGACGGGTCCACGATCAGCGATGTTCGCCGGCCCGTCCTTAACGCCGAACCGAAAACGGCGTTGTAGGCGCTTTGGACGTCCCGTACCGAACCTCTCGGCGGACGGCGATTTCCACCAGGATCCTGCGCTATTTTCTGATCCAATGCAGCCCGCTCCTCGTCCGTGAAAAACTCTTTCGCCGCATATTCCGGGGGACGTTCCACCGGCGTTCCGGAGTTGGTGGTCCAGATTCCTTGGAAGTCCGGCTCACCCCACGGCGTCATGGGCGGTGTCCAGGTTTTCGTCTCGGCCGTTTTGGTCGTCGTCGCGGCCGTCGGGCTCTGGGCCGCGAGGAAGACCGGAGCCAGCGAGATGACGGTCACGGCCGTCAGCACAGCGATCACCACGAGAAATTGATGTCTCATCCTGCCTCTTTCACCCACCTCGATGGGCCGTTGCTTCCGCTTATCCTCCTACTCAGCCCGACGGTACGGCTCTTTACCGTGGCCTGTCCAACGGATCTTGGTTCTGTTCGCTATTCGCCCCGTTGGTTACGGAGTCCATGGTGGCCGGATCGGGGCCTCGTCCCTCGGCGAACGCCTTCTCGTCGGCGCGGGCGGACGTGAGGTTGTTCGAGGCGACCACCTTGCCCTCGTGACACCGCGGCTCAGAATAGATTCGATTCGCTTGATGGTCTTGCCTGGTCAGTTCCTGCATGACGGTCCACGGTCTCGTCCACGTTGTCAGATCTTCTAGCGTGACGACGTACTCGAGGGTGTTCGCGTCGAGGCGGGTCCAGCGCTCGACCAGATGCAAGTTCTCGCGGGATCCCTGGAAGTCGGTCTTGTCGCTGAAATTGGTGACGTCGACGACCAGCGTCTGGCCGTCCCATCGGCCACGCAAGTCCCCCCACCACTGTCGGACCTTCGGCGAAAGATGCGGACGCCCGTCCACGGGGATCACGCGCTGAAACCCTTGCCCTTGGCCTATGTCGTACAAAATCGACACGGATTTAGGCGACTGCACAATCCCTTTGAACCCACGAAGGTCTGGCAGAGGCGATGTCAGACAACGCCAACCCATGCCTAATTCTTCCGGATGGTCGTGGCGATTCGTAAAACCCGCCGCCATGTTGTAGTACGGATACCGCTCGTTTCGTTTCGGTGAAGGCGGCCCGTACTGCCCACCACGGCATTTGGTTCTTGCAAGCTTCTGTATTTTGCAGGAGGGCGAGCTGAAATACTCGTATCTCGGCCCTCCTCTTCTGTACCTCCGGCGTGAGGGGCGGGATTTTCCCATCCGGCGGATCCACAATCAGCGACGTGCGCCGGCCCGTAGGCTTTATTGAAAAATAGACCGCGCCGTATGCGCCGGCGACATCCTCCTCGGTCCCTCGGTCTGCGCGGTCATCACGCCGAATAAGCGCCGCGCGTTGCTTATCCAGGGCGGCGATTTCCTCCTCGGTGCGAAACTCTTCCCCCACGTCCCGAGGCAGTCGTTGCAAGGGTACCCGATAGTCGTCGTTCCAGATGCCTTGCAGGTCCGGATCACCCCACGGTGTCGTGGGCGGCGCCGGGACCGCCTTGGTCGCAGTGCCCGTCGTCGCCCTGGCTGTCGGCGTCTGGCCCGCGACGGGGGCCGGCGCCAGCTGGAGAACCGCGACCGCGACTCCCAGCGTGCCCATGAACGCGAGACATCGATGGCCCATGAGAAACCCTCCCTCTCACGTATCCACTGCCCTACGTGCTTCTCTCTCACCACGTTCCGGGTTGGCGATCAGTCTCCGGTACCAGCGGAGAATCGTGTCCGGCGTGATAATGCGGCCACCTGCGTCAAGACGCGCCCTCCGAGTTTCTGGCCTCGCACCGCGAGTCGACGGCGTTGGGCGTCGGTCAGGCGAACCGGTCGAGGACCCAAGTCGGGCGCTGGCCGCTGTTCCCAAGTAGCCTCAGGGAATGCCCGACGCACTGCAGTTTCTCGTGGTCACCGTCGCTGGCTGGGTCAACCGCCACCAAGAAGCTCTGATCGACTATCTCCGAGAGGAGAATCGGGGCCTGCGGGAGCACCTGCTACCCTTGTGATCCCAGCGGGTCGCGATTCTCTTCGTCTCGCGAGCCGTCCCCGCCACGCACGGTGTCGAAGGTGGCCGGATGCGGCCCGCGCCCGTCGGAGAACGCCTTCTCAATGGCACGCTGGCCCGTGATCTCATTGGAATCAACAATCTTGCCCTCGTGACACCGTGGCTCGAGATAGATGCGATTCGCTTGTTGGTCTTGTTTCCCCATTTCCAGCTTCGCAGTCCACGGTTTCGTCCACGTCGTTGGGTCCTCCACGGTCACGGCATACTCGAGGGTCTTCTCGTCTAACCGCGTCCAGCGCTCGACCAAATGTAGATTCTCTCGCGAACCCTGGAAATCCGTCTTGTCGCTGAAATTGGTAACGTCGACGACCAGCGTCCGGCCTTCCCATCGGCCACGCGAGTCTCCCCACCACTGTCGGACCTTCGGCGAAAGATGCGGACGCCCGTCCACGGGAATGATTCGCTGGAACCCCTGGCCCTGTCCGATGTCGTAATAAATCGAGACGGCTCCCGGGCCTTGCACAATCTGTTGGAAGACGCCGGCGGAGGGCCGAGGCAAAGCTGGCAGCGGGGACGACAAACAACGCCAGCCCATGCTCAATTCTTCAGGGTGATTGTGGCGATTCGACCTCATATTGTAGTAGGGATGCGGGTCGTCCCACTGCGGTGAAGGAGGGCCATATTTCCCACCGCGGCAATGCGGCTCTTGGGCCTTGCACGCGTCTGTCGCTTGCAAGAGGGCCAGCTGAAATGCGCGGATTTCGTCCCGCCGTTTCTGGACCTCCGCGGTGACCGGAGGTAGTCTTCCGTCCGGCGGATCTATAATCAGGGATGTACGCCGCCCCGTGCGCTCCACGGTCAGCCATAGGGAACCATAGGCGCCGGCCACATCCTCTTCGCTCCCCGGCTCGCCACGGAGGTCGCGCCGAATCAGCCCCGCGCGCAGGGCATCAAGGGCGACCAACTCTTCGTCGGTAAAGGATGCTTTTCCTGCGAACTGATCAGGTCGCTCGAACGGCGTCGTGTACTCGTGGGTCCAGATGCCTTGCAGGTCCGGATCACCCCACGCGGTCGTTCGCCTCAAAGGCTCTTGCCCTTCCACGGCGATCGACCAGCCCCGGCTCGCCACTACGACCAGCAGCGACAGGACGGCGACACCCACCACGCCAAAGATCACTAGAAATCGAGTTCTCATCCGACACTTCCCCGTTGTCGCCGCTGGCGGGCGATTCGCTGCATCGGTTCAAGGTACGGATGACAGCGTGCGACGTCTGCTTCAGTTACGGCTCCCCGCGGTTGTCACATCGTGGACGTTCTGCGTCCAGGGCGTTAGCCTCCTCGACGTATAGGCTCTTGATTCTCCTCGCTATTGTTGCCGGCCGTGACGGAGTCCATCGTGGCCGGGTCTGGACCTCTCCCTTCCGCGAACGCCTTCTCATCGGCGCGGGCGGACGTCAGATCATTCGATTCTACGACTTTGCCCTCGTGACACCGCGGCTCGGGATAAAAGCGATTCGCTTCGTCCGGTTGCTTCGTCAGTTCCTCTTTGACCGTCCAGGGCCTCGTCCACGTCAGAGGATCGTCCATCGTCACGACGTACTCGAGCGTGTTCGCGCCCGTGCGAGTGAAGCGCTCCACCAAGTGTAAGTTTTCGCGTGAGCCCTGGAAATCCGTCTTGTCACTGAAATTGGTGACGTCCACGACGAGCGACTGGCCTTCCCAACGGCCGCGTGAGTCTCCCCACCATTGGCGGATTGCCGGGGAGAGATGCGGACCGGCATCAAGAGGGATGATGCGCTCGAATCCTTGCCCCTGACCGATTTCGTAGGTGATCGCAATGGACCGAGGCGATTGCACGATGCGACGGAACGCACTGCCGACCCCGCGCGTGAAGTCTGGTAGCGTCGCGGTCAAGCAACGCCAACTCATCGTCTGTTCCTCTATATGGTCGTGCCGGTTAAGAAACCCTCGTTCCATGTGGTAATAAGGCATCCTCTCGTTTCGTTTGGGCGATGGCGGCCCGTACGTCCCGCCGGCACAACGGGGCGCCTGGTCCTTGCACGCGGGGGTCGCCTGCAGAAGGGCCAACCGGAAGGCGCGTATCGCGTCTTTCCGCTCTTGTACGGCGGGCGTGACGGGAGGAATTCTCCCGTCGGACGGGTCGACAATCAGCGACGTGCGGCGCCCCGTCGCTAGCACCACTTGCCAGTACGCGTTAAAAGCTCCCCCGGTATCCTCTTCGCTTCCGGGCGGCCCGCGGTCGTCGCGGCGCTTCATGGCCCCACGCTGCTGGTCCAGCGCGGCGATTTCTTTATCGGTGCGGAACTCCTTCCCGGCATCCGCGGTGGCGCGCTGGAGCGGTACCGTTAACTCGTCGTTCCAGACGCCCTGGAGATCCGGAGCGCCCCAAGGCGTGAGGAATGCCGACGTCCCCGCGCTCACCTTCGCGCCGGCGGCCGGCTCCTGACCGCCGACCGTCTGCGCCACGTGCAGGCACGTGATCAAGACCGCCAGTGAACCGATGATCCGCAAACGGCGTGCATCCATGTGACCCCTACCTCTTCCCACGATACGTTCAGTATGGCTCTATTTCTTCCAATTCTTCCAACCTTCTCCCGCGCGATCCCTGTAGCCCTCGCCCCGGAACACTCGGCTTCATCTCCTCGGGTTCATCTCCATGTTGTCCCGGTTGAACTTACTGAAGCAGGCAGCGTCAACACGGTGCTACCGGTACCGACGGGAACTCGACAAGCCGGTACACCCCCCCAGCAGTGTTCGGTCGGCGCGGAACTAGCGGCCTCGGCCGTGGCGCCGGGGAGAACCGCGTCGCCATCTCGCTGATTGATCCCGGAATCAAGACTACGTCAGCCCTCGGGGCTGACGTAGTCTTCGTGACGCGGCTCCAGCGCCGCCCTAAAACGTCAATCGACCGCTGACCTGCACGAAGCGCGCATCCTGGGCCCCCGCGCCGCTCTGAAAGCCTCGAGGCTTTCGCCAATTCGCGCCATACGTGCTGATGACGTTCACCAGCGCAGCAGCGTTGAACACGTTGTAGATGTCAACGTTCGCCTGGAGTCGCATCCTGGACCCGATGTTGATGAATTTAGTCAGTCGAACGTCAAGTTGCGTGCGTCGACCTTCAAACTCCGTCTGCGGCTCCATGAGCGCGAGCAACCCCGCGACGCCGCCGACAATCGAGGCCCCGCCGCCCGTGCCGCTGGCCGTCGTGGAGCTGCACGGATCCTTGGTGCCGCACGCCGCGAGATTGCGACCCAGCGACGGGGCAATCACGGTGTTGGAGGCCGCATAACCGGCGGTGTAATTGGGACCTGCCACATTTAGAAAGACGCCGCTCACGACGAACTCCCCGGGCAGCTCGTAGCTCCCGTTTAGCTTGAGCTGCGCCGTGCCCTCGAACGGCGTCGAGACACGGCAGTTCACCAACTGGCTCGGGTTATCGACGACGAAACAGTTGTCAAGTACGCTTGTCCCCATATCCACGCCGCCGCGGAGACTGAGCCTGTCGAGCGTGGTGGCGAACGAGACGTTGTAGAAGTTGTTCACCCGCGTCTGGTTACCGAAGTGTGACGCTCGTGTTACCAAGTTGTTCACCTGGCCAAACTTCGCCGGCTTGATATCGGCGAAGCCGCACACTTCGTTGCCGCCGCCACCCGGCAGCCGCGAGTCCAACGGTGCCGTGACACAGAACGGATCGAAGTCATCCTTTGTCACCGCCAGATTGTCCGTCACTGTGAAATTCCCGTACCAGCTGCGGTAATACCCGCCAGTCACGGAAATCCTGTCGGTTATCTGGTGGTTCACCTCCGTCGCCATGTCCCACAAGTACGGGCGGACTCCGAACCCTGTGCGCACGTCGTCGGCATAGCGGGTGAGAATCTTAAGCCCCCCGAAGTCGGGACTCGACATCGCCCCACACTCACCGTTTTCGTACCGGTCCCCGAGGTCGCAGTTTGGGACGAAATCCCCGTTCGTGTCAGTCCAATTGCGGCGGACGGCGTTTATTGACGTCGTGACCGGATTGTTCGCTTGCGCCGTCTGAACCGAGTGCTTGACCGAATACTGTCCAAGGGAAAACTTGAGCGCTGTCCGACCGTCACCGAACAGGTCATACGCCGCGCCGAAGCGCGGACGCAGGTCCATCCATTCCGGCACGCTCTTCACGGCTTCAAAAGTGCGTTCGGCGACCCACCCATTCGGTGTGGCAGGCACCGTCTGTGCGGGCACGTATGCGTACAGATACTCAAATCGAAGTCCCAGGTTGAGTGTCAGTTGGCGGATGGTCCACTGGTCCTGGGCGTAGATCCCCAGATCTGCCGGCATGATCGCGTCATCGAGATACGGCCTCGCATATTGCGTGATGTTGGCTGGCACGCCGTTCAAGAAGCCGTACCTCACCTGCCCGTTGGTATTGTAGTGGTTCTTGCGCCAGGATTGCTCGATATTTATTCCGGTCTTGAAGGCATGCGTCCCTGTTATGTACGAAACCGAGAACCGTTGCGCGTACCGATCGAGCCACTGGATGTCGTTGTATTCAGCGGCGGCGTTATACCGGAAACCCGTCGACAGCTCCGTGATGGAAATATCGTTCTCCGTCACGCCGGGCTGCCTGCTCGCCGGCCAATGGACTAACGTTGCCCCAAATCCGGCCTCAAACAGCAGCCGGTCCGTTAGTGGCGCGTGCCAGGTGACCTGATACAAACCTTGTGGACCGAAATCCCACGATCCCCCTGCTTCCGGGGCCTGTACCAACGAGGAGCGCCGACATAGGCACCAGTGCTGGTTATCCATGAAAAAGTTGATCTTGTTCGATTCCGACACCTGCCACGTAATGCGTGCTGCGTTCGACCGAAACCACTCGTATCGGTTGGCCCGGCGATCCAAATCTGGCTCGTAGACCAGCGACTTGCCCTGGTTCTTGTTCCAGTACACATCGGCAGTCAAATTGGAGTAGCCCCACCCTCGGTGCGCGGTGAAAAACCACAGCTTGTCCTGCCTAATCGGGCCACCCAGCGACATCCCGCTCGCCCAGCTGTATTCGATCAGGTTGGTCGATGTGATACCGCGGGACTTTAGCTCAGAGGAGAGATTAGCGGTCTGCATGCTGTCGTTGTTGTACAGGCCGTTGAAGCTCCCCGAGAAAAAGTTGCCGCCCTCTTTGGGAATCTGGTTAACCTGGATCCCGACGTTGCTCTCGGCTCCAATCCCGTTGGTTTGGATCACCATCTCCTGGACGGTGTCCGGGTTGCTCACGTAGCCAATCGAGCCGGTCGCGTGGTCGATAGACATTCCGTCGAAATTCTGCTTGACTTCGCGCCCTCCCTGGCCATGGTACGAGCCGATGTTGCCTTGGTATTCGCCAGTCTTGAATGCAAAACCAGTCATCCCTGGTGTGAGTGTGAGAACATTCTGGACGCTCTGAATACTGGTCGGCAGCACATCGAGCATCTCTCGCGAGATGAGCACCTGTCTGCGGACGTTCTGCACATCCACCAGTGGGGATTCTCCGGTCACTGTTATCGACTCCTCAAGGGCTCCCAGCTCCAGGTCCCCATTCACTTGGGCTGTAAACCCCGACGTCAGCTCGATTCCTTCCCGGATGAAGGTGCGAAAGCCGGCGAGCGTGAACGTGACGGAATACGTGCCCGGCCGCAGATCGACGATGTTGAACCGCCCTTCACCGTCGGTGGTGGCCGTCCGAACCTGTTCGATCAGCGCAGGGCTGCTGACTTCGACGACGACGCCTGGCAGGACTCCGCCCGACGTATCACTCGCCAACCCGGCGATGCCACTCGTTTGCTGCGCCCACGCGGTCATTGGGAGCACGAGGAAGAACCCTGCCATAATCGCAAATCGCCTACACATCCCTGGACCCATCACTGACCTCCATAATCTGATGGCGCGCTACTATCCCCATATTCTGGTATCGGACGACGACGAGAGACACGAGACGTCGACTACGAGCGGACGAACGACGAGCCGACGAACTACGGACGGCCTATAAGCAAATCTCCTAACTCACCACGCGTGACCTTACTCTGCTCACGTATCCAAGTCAACCAGGATGCTCGTGAAATTCCGCGATCTGGAAGGGTCGCGATCCACGCAATTGGATCGAGAAAATCCGCCCACCAACCCGGCTCCTTCATCGCTGTCCAATACGATGCGCCCCGTAATGGTGGACCGCGGCGTCCGCCAACTCGTCTCATTTCTCACGTTTCCAGTCTTTCGCTCAGTAGACAATTCATTTCGGAGCTGAGGCCAGCATCGGCAGGCATCAGCGGGGCCGGAATCCGCCGGAGGGGCCCAGAGGGAAAGCCGTATGTCGGCGCGCGGTTGCGGCGCCAATGTCTCAGGAGGCCTAGCAGTCTGTGTTTAAACCCTGCGATTCACGCGGCGACGGGTAGCAGCTCAAAACAATGACGCGGCGACGACCCCGGCGATCGATCAACGAATCTTGGTTCATGGTTCCCCCAGAGAGCGCCGAGGCGCGCCCATACGGCGATGAAGACAGCCAAGACGCCTGCGGCGCGGCCCTGCAAGCGCCGTGGCGTGCCGATGCCGAGGCACTGGCGCATCGCGAGCCCCAAGTTGAAGCCGCCGCCATGAATCAGTAGACGCTTCAAGATGTTGTCGTGTCCCCGCAAGTGCGTGCGTCGCATCCCGCCGGTCTCATAGAGGTGGGCAAACGATCGCTCGGCGAGTTCCGCCCGTCGCCGCCGCAAGCGTCGCCCGCGGGCGCCCCGGAGACGGCGGCGATTCCCATGGACGGGCGCGTACGCATCCGGCGCGTCGGACCAATCGCGCCGGCCACGGTCGGGTTCCGAAATGTACGACCGCAGGCCCACCGCAGCCAGGTCTACCATCGTCTCGTTGCTGTGATAGCCCTTGTCCGCGACGATGTCCTCCAACCTCCCGCGCGCGTCGGTCGTCGCGTGCGCGGCTTCCACCTGTTCGGCCGCCGTGATCGCCGCCGTGACAAGCGTCCTCGTGTCGCCCTGATCGGCGCCCTGCACCGTCACCGCGACCAACGCGCCGCTCTCCAGATCGATCGCATGCTCGGCTTTGTGCGCCAAGTGCGTCTGGCCGTCTTTCATTTTCGCGACCTTCGCGTCAGGATCGCTGGGGCTGGTCCACTCGCTGTTCGAGGTTTTCTTCTTCCGCGTGCGATCAAACCGCGCCAAGACTTCGCGCGTCGGCGTCTTGATCCCCGAGGCGGCGGCGAGGCGGGTCAGATACGCCTGGTAGGCTTCCCCCGTGTCCCGGCGCACGATACTCCGCATGGCGGCGTTGGCCTCCAACGTCGTCGCGTCGATCGCGATCGTCCGGCCCTTCAACAGGCCGGCGGCCGCCAGGCGCTGCTGGACCCACGTGAACACCGCCCGGTGCGTCTCCACATCGATCACGCGGCGGGTGCGCGAAATCGTCGAGTGATCCGGGGCCGCCTCCTCCAGCCCGAGTCGCAGGAAGCTCCGCACCGCCAGCGAGTCCGCCGCACGCCATGCGATGCCGCGCTCCGAATCGATGCCTTCGAAGTACCCAACCAGCAACAAGCGGAAGTAGCGACCGGGCGCCAGACTCGGGCGGCCCAACACCGGCGCGTAGAAGGATCGACAGGCGTCTTCCACGAAGGTGTCGAAGCCGTCGGCATCCAGCAACGCATTCAAGCGCGTGTAGAACGGATGCCCAGGCGAGACCGGCAGATCCGACGCGGCAATCCACAACGGAGGTTGTTCGGGGTCGCGGGTGCCCATGGCCATGCGCCACAGTGTAAGGAGCGGGATCGATCCTGTCGATCCCCTCGCCAATAACAAGGGGCTGCTCGATCGACTTTCACCACGGGCTGCTAGGCCCCATGCTTTGCCTCCTCCGGGTTTCTAACGAGTCGGCTCTAGATCGCGGGGATGTCCCTCTAGCTGTTGAAATTTAAAGCGGCGGCTCCCTGCTGGTCGTGATAGACGGCCGGTGGGAAAACCTGGGGCTGAAGCCCCCAGAAAGGAGCCGCCATGAAGAAGTTTGGCACAGGCGTTCGTGGGCGCCAATCAGCATTGCCGGCACCACGGCACCTTCCATTGGTCGACATCCTGGTCGATGCACAGGCCGAGCTCCAAGAGCTGGTCGTCGCGTCGGGCCTGAAGGTCCTCGCGGCGATGTTGGAAGCGGATCGCGTGGCCGTGTGCGGTCCGCGGTATGCGCATCAGCCCGCGCGGCGGGCGTCTCGGGCGGGCCATGCGCCCAGCGAAGTCGTGCTGGGGGGCCGCAAGGTCGCCCTGCGTCGGCCGCGGGTGCGGCGCGACGGGCAGGAGGTCGCGCTGCCATCCGTCCAGGCCTTTACGAACACGGATCCGCTCACCCGGCGCGTGGTCGAACAGATGCTCATCGGCGTGGCCACGCGCCAGTATGGCCGGAGTCTAGAACCGCTGGGGGCCGACGTCCGCACGCGGGGCACAAGCAAGAGTGCCGTGAGTCGGCGGTTTGTGGCGCAGACGCAGGCGCAACTCGATGCGTGGCGGGCAACGCCGCTCGACGACCTCGAGCTGGTGGCGCTACTGATCGATGGGGTCCACGTCGGCGGCCACTGCATCGTCGTGGCGCTGGGCCTCGATAAAACGGGCGCCAAACACCCGCTGGGCCTCTGGGAAGGGTCAGCGGAGAACACGACCGTGTGTCAGGGCTTGCTGACCAATCTGCAGAGCCGTGGGCTGCGGACCGACCGCAGTCTGCTCGTCATCCTCGATGGAGCGCAAGCGCTCCACACTGCGGTGATGCAGACCTTCGGCCCCGCAGCCCTGGTACAACGATGCCAGGTGCATAAACGGCGCAACGTGCTCGAGTATCTGCCCGAGGCCCAGCGTCCGTGGGTGAAGGCGACCCTCACGCGCGCCTATACGCACACCGACATCAAGGCGGCCCGGCGCTTGTTGCAGGACTTGGCCCGGCGGGTGGACGTCGATTATCCGAGTGCAGCCGCCAGCATACGGGAAGGGCTCGACGAGACGCTCACCGTAGTCGAGTTGCCGCTCTCGGAGCGGCTCCGCCGATCGCTGGCGACGACCAACGCCGTCGAGAGCCTCCTGAGCCGGACACGCCACGTGAAGCGGAACGTGAAACGCTGGCGCGGGGGTACGATGGTGCTCCGCTGGGTCGCTGCCGGTGTGCTGGAAGCGGCCAAAGGATTCCGGCGGGTGAAGGGGTGTAAGGACATGCCCGTGCTGGTCGCCGCGTTGCGAGCACGTGACGCTCAGCTGGGGCTCGATGAATCGTCGGGGATGGTTGCGTAGTCGTCACCCGAGCCGCCGCTGAATTTCAACAGCGGATGGGACAAGCCCTAGATCGCGATACATCGCGATAGATAGCCTCCCTCGGCATTTAGAGCACCACAATAACCTCGACCGGCTCCATTCCTGCTACCCTGCCGAGAGGGGTATCCCGTAATTAACGGAGGCCTTACGTAGCTGAGGGGCGCACTCCCGGGTTCGATCTCGGGTCGAAGGTGCCACGCATGAAGAAAAGCGAGCCGGTACTCGCATGGTCGAGGTGATCTGACCTTGGAGATCAAGGCTAGCGATCGAGCCACGCTCTCATTCGTCGCTGAGAACCCCACCAAGCGTTCGTCGATTGTCTGGAAGGTCTACCAGCATTACGCGGACGGCACCAGCTCGGCGTGGAACGCCTGAGTCGCCACTGGTTGCGTACGTTCGGCAAACCCGAAGGGGGGACTCTCGCGACGGTGTCGTTCCTGCTGTTTTCGATCGGCGTTTCATGGCTCGACTAACCTTACAGTTGGGAGTTTCGGAACGCGTGGTCCTGGCCATGAGCAAGACGTCGGAGCCCGATCGCCGACGCTCTGTGTGACGTACCCGTCAAGGCTCTAGTTGGTCGCCGAACGCCTGGTTCCCGCGGCAGCGGCCGGGATGCCTCTCTGTGGTCTGGACCCGCTGCCGCGAGCTAGGTCCTGCCTTGTCGCCCAGTGTGGAGCAATCCGGCCACAGAGCGGACAGGTCAACGAAACGGCGTTTGTCAGGAGTAATCCGTCCGACGATATCGTAGGGTCAGCTACGCCGTGGTGTAGCTCACGCTCATCGGCTGACCGTGTACTCGAGGAGCATGATTCCCGACTTCGGGTACCGACGATGCTTGCTTGGCGCCAACGTGGTCTGCAAGGCAGGCGGCGGGAGCATCGGGATGCCGTCCCCGAGGAGAACCGGGACAACAGCCGGTTCCACCGTATCGACGAGACCGGCCTCGAGGAGTGTCCGGAACAGTTCACCGCCGCCGAACAGCCAGATGTCCTTGCCGGGCCTTTCCTTCAGCGACCGAACGTTCTCGGCGGGATCACTGTCTACGATCGTGACGGCCGGATAGTCGGCCGCATGTAGCGTTCGCGAGAACACAACCACGTTCTCGATCCCATCCTCGAAGTCCTGGAAGTACGCGTCCGGATTCGACGGATCCGTCAGCATATTCTTCAGCTCATAGACTCGCGGCAATGTACCCATAAAGGGCTATGCGACGGTGCAATTACCACCCCTCGTCACGCTATAATCCGCCGCGTCACCCGTCGCGAGTCGGCATCGGCCGATAGGGAAACATTCATGCCCTGGATCCAGGAATACGACCCGCTCGCCAGCCCGTTTCTCAGCACGGCCCTTGCCGCGCTGCCGATCGTGCTTCTGCTCGTCACGCTTGCGGTGCTCGAATGGCGCGCGCACTTCGCGGCGCTGACTGGTCTCCTCGCGGCGCTCGCCGTCTCGATCGTTGTCTTCGGCATGCCGCTGACTGCCGCAGCAGCGGCGGCCGTAGACGGCGCGGCTTACGGTCTCTTGCCCATCGGCTGGATCATTCTCAATGCGGTTTTTCTGTACAACCTCACGGTTCAGACCGGGCAATTCGAGGTCGTGAAGTCGTCGGTCGCGAACCTGTCGGCCGACCGGCGCATCCAAGCGCTGCTCATCGCCTTCTCGTTCGGCGCGTTCATCGAAGGCGCCGCCGGTTTCGGAGCGCCTGTGGCGATTTGCGCGGCCCTGCTCATAGGTCTCGGGTTCACGCCGCTGTACGCCGCGGGCCTCTCTCTCATCGCAAACACGGCCCCCGTTGCGTTCGGCGCGATCGGCACGCCGATCCTCACGCTGGCCGCCGTCACGGACCTGCCGGTGATGTCGCTGAGCGCGATGGCCGGCCGACAGCTTCCCTTCGTGTCCGTCATTATCCCGATCTGGCTCGTGGTGACGATGAGCGGATGGAGAGGCTTAGCGGGCGTGTGGCCGGCCGTGCTCATCTCGGGCGGCGTGTTTGCGATCGCGCAGTTCTTGTCCAGCAATTTCATCGGTCCGGAGCTGGTCGATATCATCGGCGGACTGTTGTCGCTGGCGGCGCTCACCTTGTTCTGCCGGGTCTGGAAGCCACGCGAAGTCTGGGAGTTCCCGGAAGCCGCCGCCTCGAGCCCGAGGGCTGACGTGAACGCCGCGATACCGCGCAAAGCCCTGGTGCGCGCGTGGATGCCCTGGGTCCTCCTGAGCATCCTGGTGATTTTGTGGGGACTGCCCGCCATGAAGGCGCTTCTCAATGGAGGGCCGCGCGGGCTCGAGGCCTATCGCGCGGGACGACCGGTCGTCACCAGCATGGTCCTCTCGCCGACCTGGGACGTCCCCCTTCTTCACCGGCTCGTGTTCCGCGAGTTTCCCGTTGCAACCGTCGCTGTCGATCGCGCGCGCCTCGACGATGGGCAATATCGGAATGCGCGGGCGGAGGCGGCGCGCTACAACTTGAACTGGTTGTCGGCGACGGGAACGGGCATTTTCCTGGCCGCGATTGCCACAGCGATCTATCTCGGGGTTTCCTTTGGCCAATTCTTCTCGATTTGGGTTATGACTCTTCGTCGCATGCGCAATGCGCTTTTCACCATTGCCTTGATGTTGTCGCTTGGATACGTGACGCGGTACGGGGGCACCGACGCCACGCTCGGCCTCGCCTTCACGCGATCCGGATTCTTCTATCCGTTCTTTGCCGTGTTCCTGGGCTGGCTCGGTGTGGCGAGCACCGGATCGGACACCAGCGCGAACGTGTTGTTCGGAAGCCTTCAGAGAATCACAGCGGAGCAGCTCGGCCTGAACCCTGTGCTCATCACTACCGCCAACAGCACTGGTGGCGTCATGGGCAAGATGATCTCTCCGCAAAACATCGTCGTCGCCACCGCCTCGACCGGCCAGCAAGGCGAGGAAGGCCGCATCCTGCGCTTCGTCTTCTGGCACAGCGTCGTGCTCACGACAATCATCGGACTCATCGTCATGCTGCAGGCGTACGTAGTGCCGTGGATGGTTCCTTCGCCGTAGCGCTTTTTCGGTGATTTCGTGTGCGCGATTTCATGGCCCGGCCTACAAGAGATGGTCAAGCACGAGAAGCAATCTTGGCCAGTACGACTCGACGTGTGGCTCGACGTGGCCTGCCTGTTCAAGACGCGCTCGGAAGCACAGAAGGCGTGTCGAAGCGGCAAGGTGGAGGTCAGCGGCCAGGCGGCAAAGCCGCATCGCATCCTTCGCGTCGGCGACGAGCTCCGGATCGGCCGTCCTTACGGGAGAAAGCAACGCGTGGTCGTTCGCGCATTGGCCGACCGACATGTCCCAAGAGCCGAGGCGCTCCAACTCTACGAGGATCTCACGCCAAGACCGACGGCCGAAGAAATCGAGATGCGCCGCCTCGAGCGCATGTACCGCGGGGCCCTCACACCGCCTCGCGCCCCCAACAAGCGAGCGCGGCGAGCACTGCGGCGAATGAAAGAAGGCGGCTAGAAAGCCCGCCCCCCCTGGCCGGCTGAAGCCGGCCGCTACCGCGTATGGGAATGGCTTCTATTCATCGGTCAACAGTTTGTGGGCGACCTCCTCTGTCCTGGTCATCCTGGTTTTCTGCTCCTCGCGCCAGGCGTATAAGAAGGCCACGAAGAAGATCGCGACGATCAATCCAAGCGACAGCCACTTCGGAATATCGTAGGGAGTGTAGCCGGCGCCGTGGAGGTACTCGATCACCAGCTTGATGCCGACCCACGCGATGATGATGAATGCGCCGTCTACCAGCGCGGGAAAGCGCTCCACGACCGCAAGGAGCTGGCCAATAACCATTCGCATCGCGATGATCCCGAGAATCCCGCCCGTCAGAATCACCCAGAGCTTGTTCGACATCGCAATGGCGACCAGGATGGAGTCGAGCGCAAAGACAATATCGGTCAGCTCGACCTTGACCCCCGTCGCCCAGAACGCCGAACAACCCCAGCATCGGCCTGGCCTGGGGCGGCGTGCGCCGTGCTTCGGCTCCCTTGCGCTGCGTGAAATGGTCGAGGGGCAGATACAGTTAGGTACGCGGCCCCGACCAGCTTCACCCAGCCGAGCCCAATCAGGTAAACCGCGAGCACCGTCGCAAGGCCGCGAAACGGGAACGCACCGGGGATGCGGTAGCGCAGGGCCCTGCGCTGCTGGCTTTTCTCGGCAGGCTGAGCACGAGCACGGCCAGCACCATCGCGTTGTCGGCGCTCAACAGCCCTTCGAGACCCACAAGCAAGCCGATGGTCAGGAAGTGTCAGCGGCTTCGAATACGATGGATCCGAGTATGACCCACCAACTCCGCCCGCGGCTATGCCGAACCGCGGCCGAGTAAAGCCGAAGCGGGACATCAGCGCTAGTTGGCGAGGCTGGGTGGGCCCCAGCGCCAGTGCAACATTGACATGGTTCGTATCAATGTGTAGACTTGAATCGACGCAACTCAGGTGCGGCTCTTGGGCCGGATCCTGGGAAGTTCAGGTGTGAAGCGACCCGATGAGGATTGACGAGGACCTCTACTTCATCAGCGTAGCGGCGCGAATGCTGGACATGCACCCGCAGACGCTCCGGAAATACGAGCGCCTCGGGCTCATCCAGCCGAGCCGCACGATCGGCAGCATGCGGCTGTACACCCGTGACGAGATCGACCGGCTGAAAGCGATCAAGAGGCTGGTGGACGATGGCGGGATCAACCTCGCAGGCGTGCAGCGACTGCTCTCAATTGCCGAGGTCGTGCGGCGAATCCGGCCCTTAATGCGCGCCGAGCCATTGTCGACCCGCGGCGCGCGCCGGCTGGTGCAGGAGCTCGACGAGCTCGCGCGGATACTGGGGTTCGAGCCCTGACCATGGATTTCAAGGACTACTACTCCACGCTCGGCGTGGCGAAGACGGCCTCCCAAAAGGACATCAAGCAGGCGTTCCGGCGGCTGGCGCGCAGGCACCACCCCGACGTGAACCCCAACAACAGGTCGGCGGAGGCCAAGTTCAAAGAGATCAACGAAGCCTACGAAGTGCTCGGCGATCCGACAAAGCGCAAGAAATACGACGAGCTCGGCGCCAACTGGAGCATGTACGAGCAGACTGGCGCGGCCGGTAGCCGTTTTCGCGGCGCCGAGCGCGGCGGCGCGTGGAACGTGCACTCCGGCGGCGGCCCCGGCACCGGGTCTCGCTCGATGACGGAAGAAGAGATGCGAGAACTCTTGGGCAACACCGATCCGTTCTCCGATTTCTTCCACACATTCTTCGGCGGCGCGGCCTCGAGCGTAGAGGACGCGAGGCGGCACGGACCCGTCGCCAGCGCCCCAGCCACGCGTCAGGGTCGCGACGTGGAGCACGAGATTGAGATTCGCCTCGAGGACGCGTATCAGGGCACCACGCGGCGACTTTCGGTCAAACACGACGGACATGCGCGGGCCGTCGAGGTCCGAATTCCGTCCGGTGTTGGCGACGGCTCGCGCGTCCGAGTCAGCGGCGAAGGGCAACATGGCACCGGCGGTGCGCGGTCGGGTGACCTGTATCTGCGCATTCGCCTTGCCCCGCACGCCAAGTTCCAACGGAAAGGCAAGGATCTCTACACGCGTGTGCCAGTGCCGTTGACGACCGTGGTCCTCGGAGGCGAAGCGGACGTGATGACGCTCGGCGGCAAGTCGCTGCGGTTGAAGATTCCGCCTACGACGCAGAACGCGCAGGTGTTTCGGCTGAAGGGTTACGGGATGCCCGAGGTCGGCAAGCCCCATCAGCTGGGCGTTCTGTACGCGACCCTCGACGTCGAGCTGCCGGGCGACCTCACGCCCGAACAGCGCGCGCATTTCGAAGCGCTCAGACAATTGGAGAAGGGGACGAAGAACTCAGCAGCGCAACGCCGCACCTAAAAGGCCCGGCCTACATTGAGTAGGAGTACGTGGAGCGGGCCTTTCAAGGCCGCCTGACAACCCACATGAATCTCAATAAGTATACCGAAAAAGCCCAGGAAGCCGTTGTCGCCACGCAGAAGCTCGCCGACGAGATGAGCCACGCGCAGATCGAGCCCGAGCATCTGCTTGTGGCGCTCGTAGAGCAGCCCGAGGGGATCGCGCCCGAGGTGCTGCGGAAGGTCGGCGCCGACCCGGCACGAATCGCCCGGAACGCCCGCGAGCTGCTGGCGAAGATTCCGCAGGCGTACGGCGGTTCGCAGGCGGCCCTGTCGCCTCGACTGAAGGCCCTCGCTGATCTGGCGCAGGCCGAAGCCGATCGACTCAAGGACGAGTACGTCAGCACGGAGCATCTACTCGTAGCTCTCGCCTCGGAAACCAGTCGCTCCCCTGCCGCTCGCCTGCTGACCGAACGCGGGCTCACGCGAGACAAGATTTTCGCCGCGCTCACTAGCGTGCGCGGCACGCAGCGCGTGACGAGTCAGCATCCCGAGGGGACATACCAGGCGCTCGAACGCTACGGCCGCGATCTCACCGAACTCGCTCGCAAGGGCAAACTCGATCCGGTCATCGGCCGCGACGAGGAAATCCGGCGCGTGATCCAGGTGCTGTCCCGCCGCACGAAGAACAACCCGGTGCTCATTGGCGAGCCTGGTGTCGGCAAGACTGCGATCGTCGAGGGCTTGGCCCGCCGAATTGTCCGCAGCGACGTGCCCGAGGGTCTCAAAAGCAAGCGCATCGTCGCGCTCGACATGGGGGCGCTCGTCGCGGGCGCGAAATACCGCGGCGAGTTCGAGGAGCGACTGAAGGCCGTCCTCAAGGAGATCGCCGGCGCCCAGGGCCAGATCATTCTCTTCATCGACGAGCTCCACACCGTGGTCGGAGCCGGCTCGGCTGAGGGAGCCGTGGACGCCTCGAACATGTTGAAGCCGATGCTCGCCCGTGGCGAACTGCACACGGTTGGCGCCACAACGCTGGACGAATACCGGAAGCACGTCGAGAAGGACGCGGCGCTCGAACGCCGCTTCCAGACCGTTCTTGTGGGTGAGCCGACCGTGGAAGATACGATCAGCATCCTGCGTGGCCTTCGGGATCGATACGAGATCCATCACGGCATCAAGTTCAAGGACGCCGCGCTCGTCGCGGCGACTGTGTTGTCGAATCGGTACATCTCCGACCGGTTCCTGCCCGACAAGGCGATCGATCTGGTGGACGAAGCGGCGTCGAAGCTTCGGATGGAAATCGACTCCATGCCCGCCGAGCTCGACGAAATCCGCCGGCGCATCATGCAGCTCGAAATCGAGCGCGAGGTGCTGCGCAAGGAGACAGACAAGGCCTCGCTGGAGCGGCTGGGCAAGCTCGACAAGGAGCTGGCGGATCTGAAAGAAGACAGCGACCGACTCGGCTCGCACTGGCAGCAGGAAAAAGAGTCGATTCAGAAGGCGCGAACGCTGAAGCAGGAGCTCGAGACCGTGCGCATGGAGGTCGATCGCACGCAGCGCGCTGGCGACTACGCGAAAGCATCCGAACTCCAGTATGGAAGCGTCCCCGAGCTCGAACGGCACATCAAGGCTGAAGAAACGAGCCTGGCCGAGCTGCAGAGGGGTCAACGCATGCTCAAAGAGGAAGTCGACGAGGAGGACATCGCCGAAGTTGTCAGCAAGTGGACGCACATTCCGGTAAGCCGGCTGATGGAAGGCGAGGTGCAGAAGCTGATCCACATGGAAGAGCGGCTGCACCACCGCGTCGTCGGACAGAGCGAAGCCATCACGGCCGTCTCGAACGCGATTCGACGCGCCCGCGCTGGACTTCAGGATCCGAACCGGCCCCTCGGCAGCCTCCTCTTTCTCGGCCCGACCGGCGTCGGCAAGACCGAGCTCGCCCGTGCGCTCGCCCAGTTCCTGTTTGATGACGAGCAGGCGATCATCCGGATCGACATGTCCGAGTACCAGGAGAAGCACGCCGTCTCGCGGATGATCGGCGCGCCTCCCGGGTACGTGGGGTACGAAGAAGCCGGACAGCTTACCGAGGCCGTGCGACGGCGACCGTACGCGGTCGTTCTGTTCGACGAGATCGAGAAAGCCTACTCCAAGGTGTTGAACGTGTTACTCCAGTTGCTTGACGATGGCCGGTTGACCGACGGGAAGGGCCGAACGGTGGACTTCAAGAACACTGTCGTCATCATGACGTCGAACCTCGGCAGCCAGTTCCTCGCCGACGCCGCTCTCAGGGCGACTGAGCCAGGGCTGGACCCCGCGAGCGGTGAACTTGCCGAGGGCAGCAGGCGAGAGGTCCTCGATGCACTTCGCTCGCACTTCAGGCCTGAGTTCTTGAATCGCATCGACGAGATCATCTTCTTCCACGCGCTCGCGCGCCAGCACCTGAAGAAGATCATCGATATCCAGCTGGCCGGACTGATGAAACGGCTCGAAGAGCGGAAGATCCATGTACAGCTCACCGACGCGGCCAAGGAGCAGCTCGTCAGCGAAGGGTATGACCCGAGTTACGGCGCTCGGCCGCTCAAGCGGACGATTCAGCGCCGCGTCCTCGATCCGCTGGCGCTCCACGTCCTCGAAGGCGACTTCCTGGAAGGCGACACCGTCATCGTCAACGCCGACACGGATCAGTTGTCGTTCGAAAAGCGCGAGTCGGTGGGCGCATAATAAGTAACTGATCTACATGTCGTCAGCCAAGCAACCCACGCCGAGGCTCAACCCGCGGGGCGCCGATCGTCGAGGACAGCGCCCGTTCGGTGGTCGCCCGGGCCCGGCGCTCTGGTACGGCCTCACGCTGGTGCTGCTGCTCGCGCTGGCGCAGATGTACTGGCTGGTGCCGGGCAACCGCCCGATTCCCTACAGCGAGTTCAAGGCGCTTGTCAGAAATGGCTCGGTCGCCGAAGTCACCATCGGCCAGCAGGTCATCCGCGGCACGCTCAAAGCGCCGCGCGCCGGCACGGCGGGGCCGTCGACCGAGTTCACGACCACGCGAGTCGACGACCCCAAGCTCGCCGAAGAACTGGACGCGCGAGGAGTCGGGTACACCGGCGAGGTCGCCAGTACCTGGCTCTCCGAGCTGCTCGGCTGGATTGTCCCACTCCTCATCATCATCGCCATCTGGAGCTTCTTCTTCCGCCGGATGACCGGCGCCGAAGGCGGCCTCATGTCCTTTGCTCGGAGCCGCGCCAAGATCTACGCCGACGACGAGGTGAAGGTGCGGTTCTCGGACGTGGCGGGCGTCGCCGAGGCCGAAGAAGAACTCAAGGAGATTGTCGAGTTTCTGGAGAATCCCAAGAAGCACACCAACCTCGGGGGCCGTATCCCGAAGGGCGCGCTGCTCGTCGGGCCGCCCGGCACCGGCAAGACGCTCCTAGCCCGGGCCGTCGCCGGCGAAGCGCACGTGCCCTTCTTCAGCTTGAGCGGATCGGAGTTCGTCGAGATGTTCGTCGGCGTCGGCGCGGCCCGGATCCGCGATCTATTCCAGCAGGCCGAGGCCAAGGCGCCGTGCATCGTCTTCATCGACGAGCTCGATGCGCTCGGCAAGATGCGCGGGCAGAGTCCGCTCGGCAGCCACGAAGAGCGCGAGCAGACGCTGAACCAACTACTGGCCGAGATGGACGGATTCGATTCGCGCAAGGGCGTCATCATCATGGGCGCCACGAATCGTCCCGAAGTGCTCGATCCAGCGCTCCTGCGTCCCGGCCGGTTCGATCGCCAGGTGTTAGTCGACAAACCCGACGTCAAAGGCCGTGAGGACATCCTGCGGATTCACAGCAAGGGTGTGAAGATCGGGCCCAAAGTGGACCTCAAGATCATCGCGGCGCGGACGGCCGGTTTTGCCGGCGCAGACCTGGCGAACCTGGTCAACGAGTCGGCGCTGCTGGCGGCGCGCAACGACAAGACAGCGGTCGGCCCGGAGGATTTCGAGGCGGCCATCGACCGGCTTGTGGCGGGTCTCGAGAAGAAGCGGGTGATGAGCACGAAGGAGCGCGAGATCGTGGCCTACCACGAATCGGGCCACGCCATCGTCGCCACCGTCCTTCCTGGCCTCGATCCGGTGCACAAGATCTCCATCGTGCAGCGAGGCTTTGGCGCCCTCGGGTACACGATGCAGCTCCCGCTCGAGGATCGGTATCTCATGACCCGGACCGAACTGCTCAATCAGCTCGCGGTGATGCTCGGGGGCCGCACGGCCGAAGAGATTGCGCTTGGCGAGATATCGACCGGTGCGCAGAACGACCTCCAGCGTGCCACCGAGATCGCGCGCGCGATGGTCACCGAGTTCGGCATGAGCGACACGCTCGGGGCAATCACCTACAACGGCAACAAGCGCGGGCAGTTTCTCGACCTTCCGGTCGTGCAAGACCGTGGGCTGTACGGCGAGGAGACCGCCCAGAAGATCGACGCCGAGATCAAGCGCATCCTCACCGATGCGCACAACACGGCGCGCACGATTCTCACCGACAACCGCGAGAAGATCGAAAGAGTCACGCGACGCCTCCTCGTTGTGGAGATGATGGAAGGAAACGAGCTCAGACAGCTCCTGAGCATCCCGGCGACACCGTCGGCAACGGACACCGCCCCACTACCCGAAACAGGCTGACCGTATCGCGAAACTAAGAGCAGGTTTCAAAGTCTGTCGTGAGTGTCATCAAGAGCCGCGTGGACGACAGCCTCGGGGCCACAGAAAAATAGTGCCACAGGTACTATCGATCCGTCATCGACGAAGCCCACGGCGCAGAGGTCACGAACCCAAAGAAGATCTATTCGGTCTCCATCGCGGGAAATCGAGTCGCCCAGTAAGGGCCTCTACGTCGCCGATTTGCCCTGACTGCCCGGCACCGCTTCCTCGGCAGCCTTGAACCCCATCCTCGAGTGCGTGCCGTCGAATAAAGGCTTGTTGGCCGAACCCCCGCACCGGCACAGCGCGAATGGCCGTTTGGGAACCTGATACGGATTCCCGTTCCAGTCCACAAGCCTGACATCGTCCCCTTCAACGAGATACGGCCCGCTCTGCCTCACCTTGATCGATGCCATACAGGCCTCCCTTCCGTGACTAGCTCATCTTCTGCATCGCCGCGAGGAAGTCGCCATTCGACTTCGTCTTGCTCATCTTGTCGAGCAGCAGCTCCATCGCCTCGACCGCCGAGAGCGGATTGAGCACCTTCCGGAGCACCCAGATCCGGTTGAGATCTTCGCGCGCCAGCAGCAGCTCCTCTTTTCGCGTGCCGCTCTTCTGGATGTCAATGGCCGGAAACACACGCTTGTCCACTAGCTTGCGATCGAGGTGGATTTCCATGTTCCCGGTGCCCTTGAACTCCTCGAAGATCACGTCGTCCATGCGCGAGCCGGTGTCGACGAGCGCGGTCGCCATGATGGTGAGCGAGCCGCCCTCTTCGATGTTTCTCGCAGCGCCAAAAAAGCGTTTCGGCTTCTGGAGCGCGTTGCTGTCGAGGCCGCCAGACAGCACTTTGCCCGATGGCGGAATCACGGTGTTGTAGGCCCGGGCGAGACGAGTAATGGAGTCGAGCAGGATAATCACGTCTTTCTTGTGCTCGACCAGGCGCTTCGCCTTCTCGATGACCATCTCGGCCACCTGCACGTGCCGCTGCGCCGGCTCGTCAAAGGTCGAGGAAATCACCTCGCCGTCGACCGAGCGCTGCATGTCGGTCACTTCCTCCGGCCGCTCGTCGATGAGCAGGACGATCACGAACACCTCGGGATGGTTCGCCGACACCGACTGGGCAATGTTCTGCAGGAGCATCGTCTTCCCGGTGCGCGGCGCCGCCACGATCACCCCGCGTTGTCCCTTGCCGATCGGCGTCATCAAATCCATCACCCGTCCAGCCAGGTTCTCGGCGGCGGTCTCAAGCCTCAGCCGTTCCTGCGGATAGAGCGGCGTAAGGTTCTCGAAGAAGAGCTTCTCACGGGCCTGATCCGGCGCCTCGAAGTTGACCGCCTCGACCTTGATGAGCGCGAAGTAGCGCTCGCCCTCCTTCGGCGACCGGATCTGTCCTGATACGGTGTCGCCCGTTTGCAGGTCGAATTTTCGAATCTGTGACGGCGAGACATAGATGTCGTCGGGGCCCGGCAGGTAGTTGTAGTCGGGCGCGCGAAGGAACCCGAAGCCGTCGGGCAACACTTCGAGCACGCCCTCCGAGAAGATGAAGCCGCTCTGCTCGGTCTGCGCCTTCAAAATCTGGAAGATCAAGTCCTGCTTCCGCATGCCCGTTGCACCGGCCACGGCCTTGTCCTTCGCGATCTGCGTGAGCTTCTGGATGCTCATGTCCTTCAGGTCGGTGATGTTGAGCCCTTCGGGCCGCCGGGGCTGGGCTGTTTTCGATCGACCCGTAGGGGCGGACTCGCCCGGCGCCGGCGGCGTGGCCGGCGCTTCCGGCGCGTCCAGAGCAGGAGCCTCGTCTTCGGTCCGCGCCGGTGCGTGGCGGTTGTGGTTGGTTGGCATGAGCTGTCTTGAAAGGAAGTAAGGTTGACTATAAGGCGTATGGACTCTTGCCGATCGCGAAGACGCTGCAGGCGACGATCGGCTGGATCGACAGCACCCGGGCGCGGGCGATAAGCGCCTCGCTCTCCGCGCCTGGGTTCAGCCAGACCTCTGAAATTCCCTTTCGGGCGACCTCTTCGATCACGCGCTCGCCAACATCGGGTGGCACGTAGAATGACACCATGTCGATCGGGCCAGGGACATCGAGGACCGACGCGTACGTCCTCAGGCCCTCGATCTCCCGCTCATGAGGGTTGATCGGTACGACCGCGTACCCCTCCCCTTTGAATGCACGCACGGCTCGGTTCCCGAACTTCTGGCGATAACTCGACGCCCCGATGACGGCGACAACCTTGGACCTGCCCCCAGTTGTCGCCACACTAGACGGCGGTACGAACGTGCGACGGCGCGTGCTTCTGGACGAATTCAAGAAGCCGCTGGCTGCCCTCGCGCAGGAACTCCATCGACGTGGCGTAGGAGATGCGGACGAACCCCGGAGCGTCGAATGCCTCGCCCGGCGTCACGGCGACGTGCGCCTCATCGAGCAGTGCCTGCGCAAAATCGGTCGACGTGCGCAAGCCGTTCAGCGACAGCGTTTCGCTGATGTCCACGAACAGGTAGAAGGCGCCCGCCGGCTTTTGGCAGCGCAGCCGCGGATCCGCCGTCAGCCAGGCGTGCAGATTGTCGCGCCGCCTCCGGTATTCGCTAAGCATCCTCGCGACCGGCTCCCGCGATCCGGCGAGCGCGGCCACCACCGCCTTCTGCGTGATCGACGACACGTTCGACGTCGTATGGCTCTGAATGGCGTTCTCGGCGGCCACGACGGCGGCGGGCGCCAGCGTCCAGCCGCAGCGCCATCCCGTCATGGCATACGTCTTGGAGGCCGACCCGCAGATCACCGCAAGGTCGCGGCAGTGCCTGTCGAGCACCGCGACCAGGTTGTGCGGCGCCGGCTCGTAAATGAGCTTCTCATAGCAGAGGTCGATAATAACCCAGATGCCCCGGCGCGACGCTTCCCGCGCAATCACCGCGAGCTCGTCCTCCGACATCAATGCGCCGGTGGGATTGCACGGCGAGTTGATGATAATCGCGCGCGTCCGCGCTGTGATCGCACTGAGCAGGGGCGCCGACCGAATCGCGAACCCGTCCTCGGCTGACGTGCGAACGAGCACCGGCGTCGCCTCGGCGAGCTTGACCTGCTCGGACAGTGTCGGCCAGTACGGCGCGTGCGTGATGACTTCGTCGCCCGCGCTGAACAGGGCCAGCGCCGTATTGTAGAGCGCCTGCTTGCCGCCCGCGCTCGCGATGACTTCCGACTCCTTATATTCGACGCCGTAGTCCCTCCGGTACTGGTCGCAGATCGCGCGCTTCAGCTCTGCAATGCCGGCAACCGGCGTGTACTTCGTGAAGTGCTGATCGATCGCGCTGCGCGCCGCCGCATTCACGGGCGCAGGCGTGGCGAAGTCTGGCTCGCCGGCACCGAAGTCGATGACTTCGACGCCTTCCCGGCGCAAACGATCGACTGTGCCGGCCACCTTCATCGTGGGTGAGCTCGAGATCCGAGCTGTCCGATCCGCCAAACGTGCTGTCACTTTCTCGCTACTCCTGAAAGCTTGTCCCGCAGACGCTGCTCGACTATGTCGGGAACCAGACCGCGAACGCGGCCGCCGAGCGCAAAGACCTCCTTGATCAGACGGGAGCTGATATAGCTGTATTGCTCCGCGGGCATCATGAAGACTGTCTCGATTCTACCATTCAGGCGCTGGTTCATCAGCGCCATCTGAAGCTCGGACTCGAAATCGGATACCGCGCGAAGTCCACGGACGATCACCTGTGCCCCACGTCGATCGACATAGTCCACAAGCAGGCCGTCGAACGTATCGACCTCGACGTTCGGCAGGTTTCCAAACACCGCTCGCGCAATATCCACACGCTCCGCTATCGAGAAAAGCGGCGCCTTCTCTAGGTTCTGGAGCATGGCCACGACGATCTTGTCGAACAGCCGTGCGCCGCGCGTGATGATGTCGACGTGTCCGTTCGTCAGCGGGTCGAAGGAACCTGGATAAACGGCGAGGGTGGTAGCCATCTCGTACAGCGAAAGCGACGAGTCTCCAGATCGCACGTGTCGGACAAGAGCGAGACGCCCTGCCCGTGCTGGAACTTCTCGAGTGCGCGCGTGCTCGAGTGCAACCATGCCGCCGGGCGCAACCAAGCTCGCCGCGCCCGCGAGAATCTCGTGAGGCTGGGCATCGTACGGCGGATCGAGTAGGACGATGTCGAACGGCACGAACGAGGGAGCCGAGCGCAGCGCCTCGAAGCTACGGGCGACGCGAGTGCCGACGACAGTATAGCCCCTCTCGATTCCACAATGCGCGAGGTTGTCCGCGATAAGCGCTTGCGCCAGGCGATCGTGTTCGATGAAGGTCACCTCGAGGGCGCCGCGACTCAGCGCTTCGATGCCGAGTGCCCCGGTGCCGGCAAAGCCGTCCAGCACACGCGCGCCCTCGATACGCGCCGCCAGAACGTTGAACAGCGTTTCGCGCAGCTTGTCGGAGGTCGGTCGCAGCCCCTCCCACGTGGGAGCTTTCAGGCGACGGCCCTTGTACGTGCCAGCAATCACGCGCATCTCTGGCACCTCTAATGTTCCTACCCGATAATGTTCCTACCCGACCTCGATCAGATGGAAGCGCGATTGCCATTTCTCGAGCAGCCTGGCTATCGCGGCGGGCCTCGGCGCCGACGAACCGAGCCATTCGTCCGCTTCGCGCCTGGCGGCCTCCAGTAGGCTGCGATGGCGGACGAGGTCGATCAAACGAAACGTCGGCATCCCAGCCTGACGCGTACCACAAAAGTCCCCCGGACCACGGAGCCGCAGGTCGCGTTCCGCGATCTCGAAGCCGTCGGTCGTCTCCGTCATCGCTCCCAGCCGCTCCCTCGCATCCTCAGAGAGTGGCGCCTGGTACAGCAGGACGCAGTACGACTGGTAGCGATCGCGGCCCACACGACCGCGAAGCTGATGGAGCTGCGACAGTCCGAAGCGCTCCGCGTGCTCGACAATCATCACGCCGACGTTTGGCACATCGACGCCGACCTCGACGACGGTCGTTGTCACGAGCACGTGAAGCTCGGCGGCAGCGAATGCCTTCATGGTGTGATCCCTGGCCTCTGCCTTCATCCGCCCGTGCAGCAAACCAACGTGAAACTCGGGAAGCACCTCCGCCGCCAGCGTGTCAGCCATCTCGGTGGCCGCCTTTAGATCGACCTTCGCAGACTCCTCGACCAGCGGATAGACGACGTACGCCTGACGGCCGGCCGCGAGCTGCTCCTTCAGGAAAGCGTACGCCTTGTCACGCCACGAATCGGGTTGCGCGATTGTCTTGACGCTCAGACGACCTGGCGGCAGGTCCCGAATCACCGACACATCGAGATCGCCGTAGAGCGTGAGCGCGAGCGTACGTGGGATTGGCGTGGCGGTCATGACGAGGATGTCGGGACGAATCCCTTTGGTGCGCAACCTCGCCCGCTGCATGACCCCGAAGCGATGCTGCTCGTCGATGACGACCAGTCCGAGCTGCTTGAACGCGATGTCGCCAGAAACGAGCGCATGCGTGCCGACGACCAAATGCAGCGTGCCCGCCCTGATTTGGGCGACGAGCTCCTTCCGTCTTGCCGCCCCAGTTGCACCCGTGAGCAGCGCCACCCGGAAGCGCGACGTCTGCAGCAGCCGCGAGATGTTGAAGAAGTGCTGCTCGGCCAGAAGCTCGGTCGGCGCCATGACGGCCACCTGCAGGCCGTTCTCCATCGCCACCAGAGCGGCCAGCAACGCGACGATCGTCTTCCCCGCGCCGACGTCGCCCTGCAGCAGCCGGTTCATCGGGCTGGGGCGCTGCATGTCGTCGACGATCTCTTTCAGTGCCTGCTTCTGGCCGGCTGTTAGCTTGAACGGCAGCACGGCGCGAGCCGACTCGCGGATGCGATCGTCGACGCGCACGACCACGGGCTTCCGCTTCACCTCCGCCGATTGCCGACGCGCCAGCACGCCTGCTTGAAACAGAAACCCCTCTTCGAAGATGAGACGCCGCTGCGCGGCGGTGTCGAAGCGATTCAACTCGTTCACCCGGGCGGCCGCGGGGGGAAAGTGCGCGGCTACGAGCGCGTCGTGTCGGGACGGCAGGTGGAGCCGCACCCGTATCGCTTCCGGCAGATGATCTGGCAGATCGCCAGGCAGCTGTTGCAGCACGTCGTGAACGAGCCTGCGCTGCATCTTCGGTGTGACACTGCCGACTTTCTCGTACACCGGTACGATGCGACCCGTGTGAATCGTCTCGCCGTCCTCCTCGTCGAGGATTTCGTACTGCGGGTTGGTCAGCTGCAGCTCGGCACCGCTCCTCAGCTCGAGTGTGCCGAACAGCACGACGTGCTGCCCCCGCGTGAAAACGTCCCGCAGAAAGGGCTGATTGAGCCACGTCACCCGCAGCGTGCCCGTGGGATCTTGCACCGCCGCCTCGAAGATCCTAAATCCGGGACGCCGAGTCGAGCGGAGGCCGCAGCTGAGCACCCGGCCGGTAATCGATACCGTCTGCCCAGGCTCGAGCGAAGCGATGGTTTGAAAGTGGCTTCGGTCCTCGTACCGAATCGGAAACCGAGACAGCAGGTCTTCCACGGTGACGAGCCCGGCGCACACAAATTCGGCTGCGCGCCGCGGGCCGACGCCTCTTAGATATTGGAGGGGCGTCGCAAGGAGACCGTTGGCCTGATCTGCGCTACTGAATGACAATCGCCTGACCGCGCTCGACCTGGATCTCTCGAATGCGCGCAGGTAGCGCGAACGGATCGTCGAGGCGAATGCCGGACGGATAGGCTTCCGATCGCGAGTAGTAGCCGACGATCTGCTGGAGCAGCACCTTCGGAATGGGCACTCCGGCCACACTCGCCGATTCGAACTGAAACCAGGCGACGCCGCTGTTCGTCCGGAGCAGACCGGTCGCGACAACGGGCACGCGCCCCTTCAGATAGCTCACCGAATTGAGGAGGCCCACCGCCTTCATCTCCTGCCGCACGCGATCGAGATCCACCACCACTTGACCCGACAGGCGTCCGCTTCCGAGAATGGTGATGCTCGGCGTGACCACGCCGGCTGGAAGTTGGGAGGCCACCTCATAGGCGAGATACGCGTTCACCTCGTTCTCGGTCACCATGGTCTGCACAGGCTGAGACGCTGGCGCGGCGGCTCGCGAGCCAATCGTAGCGATCTTTTGCTTCAAGAGATCGGCGTCCCGCTTCGAAGCGGCAGGCGGGTCGACGGCGAGGGCGGGCACGCTCCCGGCCGCCATCAGGGCGACGCCCGCGATCAGGCGTAACTGGTTAGCAGACATTGAGTTCTTGATAGCGCGACCCTTTCAGTGTTTCGTCGGCCACGGGCCTCTAGAGCCCCGCGCTACTCCTGCGCGCTCAAAACTGCCGACGGCCGCGGCTGGCCTGCCGCGCGCGCATCAGCAGCTCCAACTTCCGCTCTTCCATATTCTGCTCGAAGACTCGGAATCGCGCCTGCTGATGCGCGTCGAGCACCTGATCGACAGCTTCGTGCGCCTGCCTGATTTGCACCGCCGAGCGTGCATCGAGATCATCGAGCATCTTCATCTGCTCCTTAATCGTCGCCTCGTCAACGGTGCCGCTTCGCACCTGGCTCATGCGGCGGAGCTCCTGCATGTTCCGTCGGCGTTCCCGCAGCGTGCGCCGCCTGGTTTCTTGAAGCGCGATCATGCGGGTCAGAAATCACGGGGACTGTTCGTCGCTCAACTGAAGCATTTCCTGGGCCTGAAGGAGCGCGTAGCCGTCGAGCATCCGCTGGATTTCCGCCGGCGAGCGAAGAAGCTCGCCCTGCGCGCCGGGCGGAGCCTGCTGCGGGCTTCGCGGTCCCTGGGCGCGGGGCGGCAACTGTTGTCTGCCCTGCGGATCGGGCTGCGCAAGCGGCCGCCCCTCCACCGCTGGGACATCGACCGCCGACGCAATCGCGCACAAGGCAAGCATCGCGAGAACCCTGAGCACGTCGCGCACGCCGGAAACCCTGCCCATCACGTTCACTGTATCCTCTTCACTGTATCCTCAAACACCCGGTCGCGAAAGCGCTTCTTCCAGGAGCCGCTGCAACTGGCGCCGCTCGCCCTCGTCTAGCATGACAACGATCGCATCGGCTGAACCCACCAGCGGTCCCAGCCCCACCTCGAACGCAGCGTTCCAATCCAGCTCGGAAATGAGATCGGCCAGCGCTGTAAGCGCAGGATCGTCGTCGAACGCCACCCCGTCGTCGGGAGGAGCGCCCGTACCGACCAGGATCGACGCCGGCGCCGAGATGCCAGGGACCGCGGGCGAGGTTCCCAGTCGAA
This sequence comes from Vicinamibacterales bacterium, assembly GCA_965197865.1. Classification (GTDB taxonomy): domain Bacteria; phylum Acidobacteriota; class Vicinamibacteria; order Vicinamibacterales; family CAVVIG01; genus CBDANZ01. Next base: position 372,264 of record CBDANZ010000002.1, on the reverse strand, counting down.
GGGTGACTGCAACCACGAGTACGGCCGTGGCACACGCCGCGCTCGCGAGCGCAAAACGCCATGAGGCCCAGCGGATCGCTCCCACACTGGCCGAAGCGATCTGTTCGGTGGCCACCGCGCTGCCGACGCGCGCCGAGAAATGATCCCAGAACAGCGGCGAGGGTTCAGGCACTTCGACGTCGGCGACCGACATCATCGTCTGGCGCAGCTCCGCCACTTGACGACGACAGGCGTCGTAGGAGGCGAGATGCGAAAGGGCGGCGTCCTCGCCGCCTTCCGCCAAATCCACGACTTCTTCCGGCGTGAGATGCTGCATAGCCTATAGGGATTCGCCCATTAATTTTCTTCAGGTTTCGAAGCGCGTGAAACACATTCGCCTTCACCGCGCCAACCGAGCTGCCGAGCGTTTCCGCGATCTCCTGGTGCGACATCTCCTGATACATGCGGAGAATCAGCGCCGCGCGCTGCCTCCTCGGCAACTGAGCGATGGCGGCGCGGACGCGTGTCGCGCGCTCGGCTCTCAGCACCCGTTCCGATGGCGACTCACCGTGCGTGTCGACGTGCTGCCGTTCCTCAATTGACTCACTTGGCGGCGTCTTCACACTGACGCGATTCAGGCACACGTTCACACCAATCCGATGCAGCCAGGTCCCAAGCGACGACTGGCCGCGGAAATTCCGCAGCCCGCGGTAAGCGCGCAGGAACACGTCCTGAGACAGATCGCTTGCGTCCTCGTGGCTACCGACGAAACGGAAGCAGAGCCGATACACTGCCCGCTGGTGGCGCTCCACGATGACGTCGAACGCCCCGGCCCGTCCGTTGAGGCAGGCACCAACCAGCTCGGCGTCGCCGAGCTCGTTCGGCGACGGTTCAGCAGCCCTAGCCGAGTCTGGACGCACCACGGTGAGTTCCCACTCCGATCTGCTCGCCGCGGGTATTGTCCACACAATCAGTGGTGCCATGCCGATTGGCTTTCCTAACTTCCGGAGGGAACGACCGGAGCAGCCTGCCAGACGCCCCGGCCCGCCACGGGTGAGCCGGTCATATCGTTACCGGTCTCAATGCGTTAGACCGCTCTGGGGTCCCAAACGTTGAAGAAGCGTTCCCCCCCCCCCCCCCCCCCCCCCCCCCCCCCCGGTGGTGGCGTCTTCTACCGGCGAGCGATGACAAAATAATCCATCGCTGAAAAGAGGCGGGCGTTGAGCTTGTCGGCGTGTGCGTTGAGGGTGGCGGCAAGGCTAACCAGTGCCGGATTCTCGGCGCCAGCCGGCGCCGGTACATGCCCGAGTCGATCGGCGTCGGGCACCGGTTGCCGGAAGCGCAAGTCGACGCCGGTGAAACCGGCCGCCTGCACGAGATACTGAAGCGTTTCCGGGTGCAACGGCCGCTGATGCGTCAGGTCGCGAATGTAGCACTCGAAGAAGGCCATCCAGCAGGCCGGATTGATGGTTTCCAGGATCAACGGGGCGCCCGGCCGCATCTTCTGATAGGCGGCTTCGAGAAAGCGCGTTAAATAGACCGGCTCGAAATGCTCGACGGCCTGGATCGCAACCAACCCGCCGATGCTCTCGTCGCGCTGGGACCGGAGATAAGCAAGCGCGTCTCCCAGTTCGACATTCAAGCCTTGTGCGCGACAGAGCTCGACCATCGCGTGGTTCCCGTCCACGCCGCGCGCCTCCACGCCCCTCGCGCGCAGCATCGCGAGCAGTTCGCCTCGTCCGCAACCGACATCGACCACCTCGGACGCCGATTCGAGGATGGCCACGTACTCCTCGACGCGCCGCTGCACCTCGCTTCTCGGGCCACGGAACCGATCTTCGAATCCGACGTAGGTCACCGAGTCCACGCGGCCTTTGAGCGACTCCGTCCCTCCGCCGCCCTCCAGTGACGGCTGACCTCCCAACAGTCTCTCTACTTCTCGCCTGAGCGCCAGCAGGCGCTGTTCGCCGAGCGTGACGCGCTGGCTCAGTTCGCTTGCGCCGAGCCTTCGAACCTTCGTGTCAACATAGAGCGTGATCGTCTGGAGATATTGGACCAGCAGCGACTCGAACCGCACGAGCGCTTCGAGCTCGCGGACGAAGGTCGTTCGCAGGCTCTCCAGTGCCTCGGGGAGGCTCTGCTCTCCCCCCGCGTTGCGATTCAGGTGATCGACGAGCGTCGCGTTGAACTGCCTCGGCGCATCGAGAGGCGGACCGACCAGCCGCCAGATGAAACTCCGCAGCCGTCCCCTGAGCGACCTGTCGGCCGGTGGCTCGCCCGTTGGCAAAATGTTCCAACGATCGTTGAGTCGCGGGAGTAATGAGCCATCGAAGGGAGTAGGCCCGGCGGGAAGACCTGGGACCGACTGAATCGCGGCGTCAAGCGCTGTCAGCGCATCGTTGTAGAGACGATCGGCAGCCTGCCGCTCACGCTCCAGGCGTGCGAAGAGATCTTCGAGATGTTCGCTCAAGGGTCCAGCAGCTAGTGCTTAGCGTACAACAACTGCGTAACCTCGGCAGTGGTCGGCATGCCGCCGCGGGCGCCGAGCGCGCGGCAGTTCAGAGCTGCCACTGCATTCGCGTACATCAGCACATCCTCGACCTCGCCGTCGGGCGTTCGCAGACAGCCGGCCGCAAACCCACCTCTGAACGCGTCGCCCGCCCCCGTGCTATCCACGCAATCGACCGAGAACCCTGGCGTGCGAATCTCTTGACCGCCGCAGCGCGCCAGACTACCCTCGGCTCAGAGCGTGACGCACACAAGCGGCGCCCTGAACTCGCGTTCGAGCGCTTCGAGAGCCCGCCCGGGCGCCTGGTGACCGCTGAATTCGAACGGGAACTGCTCGGCTCTGATAATCGCATCGATGTTCCGGAGCAACTCGCCAAACCCGGGCCGGACGTGCTCGACGTCAACAATGGTCGGAATGCCTGCCTCGCGCGCGTAGCGGGCGGCCTGCGCGGCTGAGGCCGTCTCGTAACAATCGACGATCAGCATCCGGCCAGACGTCACCGCCTCGCGCGGCAGCGCGGCCGGATCGGTGGCGAGGCCCGGATGCCGATCCCAAAGCACAGTGCGCTCTCCTGATTGAGCATCCACCAGCACGATCGCAAACTGGTTGGTGGCGCCCTCCACCGTCCGCGACGCCGTGATATCCACACCTGCCTGCACGAGACTGGCGCGTGAAAGCTGCCCCAGCTCGTCGTCGCCAAAACTGCCGATGTACCGCGCTTTCCATCCGAGCTTGGCGCAAGCGGCCAGCGCCGTGGCTGTCTGCCCGCCCGGCAGCCGGACAAACTGCTGCAACCGCTGCTTCATATTGCTCTGGGGATATTCCGCGACCACGACCACCAGGTCGATGCTGTTGAGGCCGAAGCCTGCCACGTCGGACGGCGCGAATCCAGGCGGCGAAATCCGAAATGGGAGGCGCACGGGCGGCATCCTACTAGCCGCACCCCGCGGTCGCCACGCAGGGGTGCGCCCTCGCTCGATCGGCGGGGTCGGCCGACTTGTCTCCGTCCTCAACGCGAATCGGTTGGCCGCTCGCGTCGAACCCCGCCACGTTGTCGCGAAACGACGTCCGCGGTACCGTGCTCCACGAGTGGGTCATGGCCTGGGTCGCCCATCAGATCGTGACGAACCCGCTGGATCCTGTTCGGCGCCAACACTTTCTGCCCCGGGCGTTACACACTTGCGTGCTTCGATCGTCATCCTTGCGCAATCGATGATGGGTGCGCTACCGCTCTAGCAGTCCGTATATGGACTCCTCCCGGTGATCAAGCGAGTGGGTCGTGACGGTCGGTCCTTCGCGTCGGTTGCGGTCGTATATCCGGCCTGTCCGTGGAGAGCCTTTGCCTCCTGGCCAACATGGATAGTCGCGCACCGCGGGCCAATCGTGGTGCCGGCGTCGAGCGCCAGGGCTGCTATCGGCCTGATGCGGTGTCGGTCGGACCGAAGGGCCATGTCAGGGTCACTCGCTCAGCATCTCGCGTGGAGGTGTAGCTCGGGTTACGCCGCGTCCGGCAGTGCGCAGGGCACATCCTTGTGCCAAACCGCCCAAACGAGTCGGCCGAGTTTGTTCGCCACGGCAATCGTGGCTTTGTTGTAGCCGCGCCGCGCGTGCACCGTCATCGCCCAGTGGTGCAGACGCGTGAGGGGCTGCTGGGCCGCCCGGCGCCGGTGGGCCGACGCGAGCACCGCGCGCGCGCCGTGGGTGAGCAAGCACCGGAGATACACGTCCCCGCGTTTACTGATCCCCCCGAGGCGCCGCCGCTGCCCACTCGAGTACTCGCGCGGCGTCAGGCCGAGCCAGCTGGCAAACTGGCGCGCGCGCCGGAATGCGTGGATGTGCCCGACGGTGCCGACGAGGGCCGTGGCGGTCAACAGCCCAATCCCGGGAATCGTCCGCAGTCGCATCACGACGGGGTCGGCGTCGGCCAGGGCGCAATTCCCGTTCCAGGCCGGCAATCCGAGCCTCAATCGCCCGCACTTCCTCGTGGACGCTCGTGAGCACCTGCCGCAGATGCCTCGGCAACACGGTGGCCGCCTCGTCGAGCAGCACAGGCAAGGCCCGCAGCGCCGCACAGGCCCCCGCCGGCAGCAGCAGCCCCTGTTCCCGCAAGAGCCCGCGTAACACATTGATGCGCGCCGTCCGCGTCGTCATCCACTGCTCGCGCACCCGGTGCAGCGCCACGAGCGCTTGCTGCTCGACCCGCTTCACCGGGACACGGGGTATCTCGCCCGACCGGATCGCCTCGCGGATCGCCTCCGCATCCGCCCGGTCCGTCTTGTTGCGCCGCACGTAGGGCCGCACGTACGCCGGGGGCACGAGGGTGGCGCGATGGCCGTGTTGCTGGGCAACCCGCCCCCAGTAGTGGGCGGTGCCACACGCCTCCATCACCACATGGGTCGGCGGCGTCTGCGCGAGAAAGCGGGCGAACCGTGCGCGGTTGAGTCGCTGGCGCGACCACACGCGCCACCGGGCATTGGCGATCGCCAGCTCGAACACGGACTTTGCCAGGTCAACGGCCACTGTCGTAGCATCCATTTCGGTTTCCTCCTGGTTGTGGCTGATGGGCATCAGCTGATGCGGCACATCGTGCCGCATCGGAACCGGGAGGAGTCCATACCATCATGGTGAAAGTCGGGCGCTGCACCGAGACGAGCGAGGCGCCTCGCGGGCAAGGCGCGACGACCGAGAATACCGCCTGTATTTGATGGAGGAGCAACGCAGGGGCTTTGCCTACGAACTACTCCAAAACCAGTGCTTGTTGGGCAGGCGCGGTCTTTTCTGGGCAGCACGCGCTCAGTGCCGGAAACGTCGCAGTCGCCCCAGACGCGGTGATTTCGTGGATTACGCAGACGAGGTTATGACAGAGCACCCTCAGCAGGGCTTCGTTCCGCTGCGCCACAGGCGACTTGCTGCGGATCGTGTCGCCGAACTTCCGCTTGATCGCAGAGAAGGTCGATTCGACGTTCGACCGCTTGTGGTAGTGCGCGAGGAATTCGTCCCGCTGAAACTGAAAGAAATGGAACAGGCGATTCCATGTCGCCGACTTCCCGAAGACGGTGCTCGACTTGAACGGCACGAACGGTGTCGCACCCAGCGACTCGATCAGGTCAAGGTTAAAGAGCGAGCCGTACGCTTTGTCGGCGCTGACGCGCTCAACGTTGAAGTTGCCCGCTGTCTCGGTCACGAGTGGGGCCAGCATCGGCGAGTCGCCCGTGTGTTCGTCGGTGACGACCACAGCCGTGATGACGTTCGTTCGTGTGCCGACCGAGGCGTGGACTTTCAGGAAGCGCCGACGCTCCATGTCCCGCCCGTATTTCGCGCTGAAATGCCGGTAGAAGCTCTGTGTGCCGAAGCCGGTCGAATCCACGGCGAAGTCGGTTTCCAGGGCCTTGAGCGGCAGCGCGGCGCGTGCAATCAGCTTTTGCAGGACTGGCGTGAGCGATTCATTGTCCAGCGTATTGAAGATGCTGTTGTAGTGCGGCACGGCGTTGATCATGCCGTTGTCGGCAGCCGCCCGGAGGTCAGTCATAAATCGACGGCCGCTGACCGTGGAGTAGACCTTGTATGTCGCCGAAAAGATCATGTCGCTGAGTGGCAGCGATGGCCGACCCCGTTTGTATTCAGGCGACGGCACATCGGCCACGAGATCGCGGAGCAGCGCGCAGAACTGCGACTTCTCCGTCATCTGCGCCCGGTTGTAGGCGGGCCAGTCCTGCGGGTAGGTCACGCGGGCCGCACGAGTCTCAACCATCGTGCCATCTGGCGTCGTCTCCCGCCTCAAATAGAACTCGACCGCGTAGCCGTGCTTGCAGGTCTGCCCGCGCAGTTCGTAATCAGGGCAGTTGCAAATGAACTGCTCGCTGTTCTCCTGCACGACGGTGTAGCGCGTGACGTTGACCGTCTGCGAGGGCACCGAGAAGGTCGCCATACCCTTGCGGATGATCCGCGCCGTCGCCGCCAGTGTCAGCCCCCGCTGCCTGCGTCCGTCCGTGGCGTCATTCAACATAGCCACATTGTAGCTACATTGTTACTACTCTGTCAACAAGTATTTTGTAGTTGCAATGTAGCCACAATAGGGTTACAGTGTGAACAATGGCGAAATCTCCAAAGAAGAGCCCTGCCAAGGTGGTTAAGGGCGATGTCGTCAGGATGCGCGTTACCACAGAGCAGAAGCGCGCCCTTGAGGACGCTGCGGCGCGCGCTGGACTTGAGCTATCGCAGTGGCTCAGACAAACGGCGCTTCGTGCTGCCGGAGCGTTGCCAGGGCCGTGACTCCCGCCTAGGTTGCAGCCGGACAGCGAAATGCACGATAGTTCGGTTGGCGGCGGGGAAGGGATTCGGACCCTTGGAACGTGTGCTAGCACGTTCGGTCGTTTTTAAGACGACTCCAATAGACCTCTCTGGCACCCCGCCGCTTTTTTTCTCCTTCCTAGAACGGAATATCGCCGTCGAACTGAATATCGTCGTCCGTTGTTACCCCTGTCGGTCTACTGGAAACCTTTCGCCAAATCTTGACGTCGACTGGCGGAGTCCCCATCCTCCCGGTCGTCGTTATAAACTCTTTGGCGGCCACCAGCCGATTCAGAACCGACAACACCGAAGCATCCGGGTTCTTCAAGTCGCCAAGCGACACACCCAGCCATTCAACCTGCTCCTTGAATGTCTTCAGGGTCCAATAGTGTTTGCTTGGGGCCGCGGTTCGGACGGCCTCAGTCAGGCCCATCGAGTCCTCAACGTTCTCGCCGCAGAGCATCGCCAGCGCGGTCACAGCCCTGCGCAACTGAATCGATTCTTCGTCTGCCGTTCTTGCCTGGGACGCAGCTTTCGTCTTGCGGGCCATGGCGTCGGTGAGATCCTTCTTCGCCTGCTCGAATGCTTGCCGATAGGTTTTTTCAGTCATGCCAACAGAGATAGGCTACCACACGCCAACAAGTATGCCAAACACTAAGCCACAAACACAGAAAAATGACGGAAACATGTGGATTCTGGCCATTCGAGACGCCGAGGCGAGGGTGTCAAAGGTCGAGCGCGAGCGCGCAAGACTGCGAACGGCCATCCGCATGATGAAGCGGCAGGTGAAGGATCGCGCGCCTTGGCCTACGGCAGATCACGCCAAGCGAGCCGGTCGATGAGGGTTATTGGGCAGGCTGACGGTTTTATGGGCAGGGAGCCCTTAAAAGGCAAAGCCGCCTGTACCCTTAATTCGGCCGTATTCCTCCGTTGATCTTCGCCTTTCGTTTGCGTATAGTGGCGCTGGCGGCTGGAGCGCTGAAACTGTAAGGCTGACGAAAGGAGGACGCGATGCTACCGCTCACCAAACGGCAGCGGGAAATCCTCGATTACCTGAACGAGTTCATCCAGCAGCATGGCTATGCGCCGAGTTTGGAGGAGATCGGCCGCTGCTTCGGCCTCTCGTCGCTCGCGACGGTCCACAAGCATCTCACGAACCTCCAGGAGAAAGGGTTCATCAAGCGCGCGTGGAACCGGAGCCGGTCGGTCGAGATGATCCCAACCCGCGCCGGGAGCCACGCCCTCGAGCTTCCGCTCCTCGGGTTCGTGGCGGCCGGCGTCCCCATCGAGGCAGTGGCGTCGAGCGAGACGATCGCCGTCCCCGAGGATCTGGTGGGCAAGCGCGACACGTATGTGCTCCGCGTCCGCGGCGACTCGATGATCGATGAACAGATTCGCAACGGTGATTTCGTCGTCGTCGAGGATCGCAAGACGGCAGAAAACGGCGAGATGGTCATTGCTCTGCTCAGGGGCACCGACGTCACGCTCAAGAAGTTCTATCGCGACCCAAGCGGAAAGATCCGGCTACAGCCCGCCAACGCCGCCATGCACCCGATTTTCGCGGACCCCGACCAGGTACAGATTCAGGGGGTTGTAGTGGGCGTAGTGCGGAAATACTAGAGGCCTTTCCTAGACTTTGTTAGTGTTCGCCTGTACGCGGACCTGCCGAGCGCACTCTATGACTGATCAGACCAAGCAGATCGATTTCACGATTGTGCCTGCCGAGGACCCGGTCGGCGCGCCGACGCTGCGAACCTACGCCAACTTCTGCTCAATCGCTCACACACCGTTCGACTTCACGCTCACCTTCTGCGAGGTGATGCCGCTGTCGGACAAGGAAATCAAGGAAGCCGAAACGGAACATGTCGTGCGGGCGCCGGTTCGTGTGAAGGTCGTCGTTCCGGTGCAGTTCGTCCCCAACCTCATGGGCGCGCTCCAGGAGCATTGGCGCGTCTTCACCGAGTCGCACAACAACGTGGGATGGAACAAGGGAGCGGGACCGGTTCACTAGAATTTGATGAAACCGCCGGGCGACGTGCGGCGTATCGTCGACGCCATCGAGACGCAGCATCCGGGCGCCGACACAGAGCTGCGCCACAGAAACGCCTTCGAGCTCCTCGTCGCCACCATCTTGTCGGCCCAATCGACCGATCAGCGTGTGAACCTCGTCAGCCCGACGCTCTTCAAGCGATATCCGGACGCACGGACGCTTGCCCTCGCGACCACGCGCAACCTCGAACGGCAGATTCGCTCCACGGGATTCTTCCGCGCCAAGTCGCGCGCGCTCGTCGGCATGGCCCAGGCGCTCGTCCAGCGGCACGGCGGCGCAGTCCCTTCCGACATCGACGCCCTGACGGCGTTGCCCAGCGTCGGCCGCAAAACTGCAAATGTCGTACTGGGCCACGCCCACGGCGTACCCGCTCTTGCCGTGGACCGCCACGTGCTCCGCGTATCGAAGCGCATCGGGATCGCAGAATCGGACGATCCCGCGGTCGTCGAGCGACAATTATGCGGCGCGCTCCCCAGCGAACGATGGACTCGGACTTCAGACACGCTGATCCTGCACGGCCGCCGCATCTGCAGGTCGACGCCGCTCTGCTCCCAGTGCTCGGTGTTGGACGACTGCGCGTATTTTCAGACCGGCGCGACCACCGACGACCGCCGCTCGGATCGAAAGACCGTCGCCAGGCCAGTTGTGCTGGGGCGCGCCGCGAGGGACCGCGCGCGCCCCAGCACAAAGTCGCGCCGGCGATGACGCGCGAGGCGTTCGAGCGCCGGGTCGCCGACGCGCTCGTCGGCATTCCACGCCGGTTTCGCAACGCCTTGACGAACATCGCCATCGTGGTCGAAGAGGACCCGTCGCAAGAGCTGCTGCGCGAGATGGAGATCAAACCGCCCGACACCCTCTTTGGTCTCTACCAGGGCACGCCGCTCACCGAGCGCCGCTGGGATTACGGAAACGCGCTGCCGGATTGGATCCTCGTTTTCCAGGGTCCCCACGAGCGCGAAGCCGAAGACGAGGATGATCTCATCGTTTCTATCGGCGAGACGCTCATCCATGAGATCGGCCATTATTTCGGTCTGAGCGAGGAAGAAATAGAGGAAATCGAGGAAAAGTATTGGCGGGGCCTGTGACCGCACGCCGGCGCTTCGGGCAGCATTTTCTCGAGCGGGCGTGTGTCGAAAAGGTCGTTCGCGCTGTTCGCCTGGCTGCGACCGATGTCGTGCTGGAGATCGGACCCGGTCGGGGCGCGCTAACGCGCGCGCTGACCGCCGAGGCGGCGCACGTTCTTGCATTCGAGATCGATCGAGATCTCGCGGCGAGCTTGCGTGACGCCGCCCCCTCGAATCTGACGATCGTCGCCGGCGATTTTCTGGACGTCACCCCTGACCGGCTGAAGACGGAACTGGCACGCGCAGGCATTTCAGCTCCCGCGCTCCGAGTTGCCGGCAATCTGCCCTACAACGTCGCATCGCCAATCCTCTTCAAGCTCATTGAGCTCTTTGAGGCTGGAGTACCGCTGGTCGATGCAACCGTGATGTTGCAGCGGGAGGTCGCAGACCGGCTGATCGCCCCTCCAGGCGGTCGCAAGTATGGCGTGCTGAGTGTGCTCGTCCGCCAACGTGCCGACATCCAGCGTCTCCTGGCGCTTCCTCCAGGGGCATTTCGACCGCCGCCCAAGGTGCACTCGGTCGTTGTGCGCCTGCGTTTCCATCCGGCTGAACCGGCGGCGAAGGATCCGCGCGTGCTTGCCGCACTAACACAGGCGGTCTTCTCGCGCCGGCGGAAAACGCTGGCAAACGCGCTGCTTGCCTATCCGGCAACCGGGCTGGTGCCGCCAGCGGCTGTGCTGGCTCGGACCGGCCTCGACGGCCGACGACGTCCAGAGACCCTCGACATCGCCGAGCTGGTGCGGCTGGCTGACGCCTTCGGCGAGGCTGTGCTATAGTTTTGCTGCTATCTGATTGTGGGGTTCGGCTTTAGCCGGACTTCGAACCATCCCGCCTTTCACCGTTCAGGTGCGCCCAGCAGCCTGACTGAGCCGCCGTCACCGCGGCCCTCTCCACCGAAAGCGGTCCCCGCCAGGGGATGTGCCGGTGGTGGCTCGTCACTTGTCCTCATGCTCGAAGTTGTTCCGCTCGGCGGGCTCGGCGAGTTCGGTATGAACATGCTGTCGCTCAGCTGGGGCGACACGACGGTCGTCGTGGACGCCGGCGTCATGTTTCCCGATCCCGGGTTCCTCGGCGTGGACCGCATCATCCCCGATTTGACGTACTTGGAGCAGAAGGGGGGCGCCAGCGCGCTCGTCCTGACGCACGGTCACGAGGACCACATCGGCGGCGTGCCGCACGTGGTCCCGCTGGTCAGTGGGCCAATCTTTGGGACGCCGCTCACGCTGGCGCTCGCCGAGCCGAAGCTTCGCGAGCACGGCGTTGGCAACGCGAACCCGCGGGTTGCCGTCCAGCCGCGCGACCGTGTCACGGTCGGTCCGTTTACAATCGAATTCATCCGCGTCACGCACAGCATGCCTGACTGCGTAGCGCTCGCGATTCACACGCCCGTCGGTGTTGTAGTTCACACGGGCGACTTCAAAATCGATCAGACGCCGATCGACGGCAAGCACTTCGACATTCACCGCTTCGCCGAGCTCGGATCCACAGGCGTGCTTGCCCTGTTTGCCGACAGCACGAACATCGACCGCCCAGGGTTTACGGGCTCGGAAAGAGAGGTCATCGAAGCCTTCGAAGAACTTTTCACGAGCGTGACGGGCAGGCTGATCATCGCCGCGTTCTCGTCGAGCATCTACCGGATGCAGATTCTCGTCGATCTGGCCACGCAGTTCGACCGAAAGGTCGCGTTTGTCGGCCGCGGCATGATCGAGAACTCCGAGATCGCCAAGCGGCTCGGCCATCTGCACGTCCCGCCTGGCCTGCAGATCCGGGACTCGGACGTTGCCAACCACCCCAGGCAGAACGTGCTGTGCATCACGACCGGCTCGCAGGGCGAGCCGATGTCCGCGCTGTCGCGCATCGCCATCGACGACCACCGGCACGTGAAGATCGGCCCCGACGACACGGTAGTCCTGTCGGCGCGAGCGATTCCTGGCAACGAGAAGGCAATCGGACGCGTGATCAACCACGTCGCGCGCCGCGGCGCCGACGTCATCCACGAGGGTATCAAGCGTGTTCATGTGTCCGGTCATGGGAGCGAAGAAGAGCTCAAGCTGATGTTGTCGCTCGTACGGCCCCGGTACTTTATCCCGATCCACGGCGAGTACCGCCAGCTCTCGCAGCATGCACGGGTCGCGGGTCGGATGTTCGCCGGTCTGAATCCGCGACCGGAGATTCTGCTCGCCGAAGACGGTGACACGATCCACCTCGACGCCAACCTCGCGCGGCTCGCCGGCAAGGCGCCGGCCGGGCGCGTGCTGATCGACGGCACCCTCACCGGCGAAATCGGCGATGAGGTGCTCCGCGATCGCCGCCATCTCGCTGAAGACGGCCTGATCGTACCCGTGGTCGCCATCAACAAACAGACCGGCGCCCTCGAGGGCGTGCCCGACATCATCACGCACGGCTTCGTCGTGGACAACAGCCCGGAGCTGCTCGCCGACGGCGCCCGCATCCTGAGCGAGGTCATTGAGCAGGCGAGCGTCGAGGAACGAACCGACCAGGAGCTGATCAAAGAGAAGCTGCGCACGGAGCTGCGCCGCCTCTTCCGCAAGCGTTCGGGCCGGCGGCCCGTCGTCCTGCCGGTCGTCATGGAGATCTGAGCCGTGAAGAGATCGACCGTTTCGCGCCGGGTCAGCGAGTTTGTCGGCGTTGCCTTTTTTGCGGCGGCGCTCATCTGGATTGTCGCGCTCGCCACGTTCGTGCCAACGGACCCGGTCTGGTTCTTTAGCACCGGGTCGAACACTCCACCGGCCAACTTCGCCGGGCGCGTCGGGGCTTTTCTCGCCGAACTGTCTTTTCAGCTTATTGGCTACGCCGCGTATCTGATCCCCGCGTTCTTCGTGGTGGTCGGCTGGCACTCTTTCTGGTGTCGCGAGATCGATGCCCGCGCAACGAAAATCACCGGCGCCACGCTGCTCATCGCCTCCATCAGCGCTTTTCTCGGCCTCGTCCTCGGCACGCTGGACGTCTCTGGCAAACCCTTCCTCGCCGGCGGCTACCTCGGCCGGTGGCTGGCAACCGCGCTCTCCGAATACCTCAATCGTACCGGGTCGGCGATCGTCATCCTGACGGTGATCTTTCTCGCGATCATCCTCTCAACGCAATTCTCCTTCGGCCGTCTCTTCGCGGCTGTCATGTCGATCGCGGGCGGCGGTGCCACGCGGGTCTCGAGCTCGCTCCACGGCTGGCGCGAAGAACGACGCCGAGAAAAGCAGCGCCGCGACGTGATCGCCAAGCATACGAGGAAGGGTGCGCCTGCGCCAGACGTGAAAGGACCGGCTGCTGCCTCCAGCCTCGCGGCGGGCGCGAGCCCCGCCCAGGCGTCACAGCAGGCGACGCGAGGGCGTGAGGATGACGTCGCCACCGCCAAGTCTTCGCGGCGGCGCGACGCGCAGGAGGACGACGACGAGGCGGCCGCTCCCTCGTTCGGCAGCGCCAAGTCCTTTGCACCGAAAGCTCCGAAGGTCACTCTGCCGATGCCGCCGTTCTCGCTCGCCGATCCCGAGCCCTCGAAGGCACCGGCCGCGCGTCGCAAAGGGGAATACAGCTTGCCACCGATGGCGCTGCTCGACGCACCGAGAACGGAGCGGAAGATCGACGAGCGCGAGCTCATTGACGGGGCACGGCTGCTCGAGGAAAAGTGCCGCGAGTTCTCGGTCCAGGGCTCGGTCGTGCAAATTCATCCGGGACCGGTCGTCACGACGTTCGAATTCAAACCGGACGCCGGCGTGAAGTACTCGAAGATCACGGGCCTGGCCGACGATCTCTGTCTGGCGATGCAGGCCGAGTCGGTCCTGATCGATCGGATCCCGGGCAAAGCGACTGTCGGCATCCAAATCCCGAATCACAGCCGCGAGGGGATCCCTCTGCGCCAGCTCCTCGAATCCGACGTCTATCGCCACTCGACCTCGAAGCTCAGCATTGCCCTCGGCAAGACCATCCACGGTGAGCCGTTCGTCGCCGACCTCGCGGCGATGCCGCATCTGCTCATCGCCGGTTCGACTGGTGCCGGCAAGTCGGTTGGCATCAACGCCATGCTCACCAGCGTTCTTTATCGCGCGACCCCCGACGATGTCCGGTTGATCATGATCGACCCAAAGCGGTTGGAGCTGGGAGTGTACGACGACATTCCGCACCTGCTCACGCCCGTCGTGGTCGATCCGAAACAGGCCGCGAACGCGCTGCGCTGGGCTGTCCACGAAATGGAGGAGCGTTACAAGACGCTGGCCGCTGAAGGCGTCCGCAACATCGAGCAGTTCAACCGCAACGCGCAGCAAGCCATGGCCGATAAGAGCGCGCTGCGTGATGGCGAGCCCGCCCGGCCCCTGCCCTTCATCGTCGTCGTGATCGACGAGCTGGGCGACTTGATGATGGTGGCCAGCAACGAGGTCGAGGAGTCGATCGCGCGCCTCGCGCAAATGGCGCGGGCCGTTGGCATTCATTTGATTCTCGCCACCCAGCGGCCATCGGTGGATGTCATCACGGGATTGATCAAAGCCAACCTGCCGTCCCGGATCTCGTTCCGTGTGTCCTCGAAGGTCGACTCACGGACGATTCTCGACAGCAACGGCGCCGAGCAATTGCTCGGCCGGGGCGACATGCTTTTTCTGCCGCCGGCCTCGTCGCGCGTCATCAGGCTGCATGGACCCTACGTCTCGGAACAGGAAAGCGCAAGGTTGGCCAGCTTCCTCCGCAAGCAGGGCAAGCCGACTTACAACGAGAGCATCACCACCGAAGAGAAGACCCCAATCCAAGGTGCAGAGCTGGACAAAGACGATCTCTACGACGAGGCGGCGCGGATCGTCGTGCAGACCGGCCAGGCCTCCATTTCCTATTTGCAGCGACGGCTTCGCATCGGGTTCAGTCGCGCGGCGCGCCTGGTGGACATCATGGAAATGGAAGGCCTCGTATCGCCGGCGGCTGGCGGAAAGCCACGCGAGGTCCTCGTAGACAAGGCTTACTTCGAAGACGTGGACGCGCAACTGCGATGAAAGTGGGAAGCATTCGAACTGCCACCAGGGTGCTGCTTGTCGCCCTTGTGTTGTCGCCACCGCCCGTTCGCGGCGCTCCGCCAGATCTGTCCGTCAACGAGATGTACGCCCACGTGGTAGCCGAAGAGCGCGCCGTAAGAACGGCGCTGGCCGACGCGGATCTGACGACCACGATTCTGAAGGCGGTGCGAACGGTGATCGCCGACTACGAAGCGATCGTCCGCACATATCCCACCAGTGGGTACTGCGATGATGCTCTTTGGCGTGCCGGGCAACTGTCGCTTGACGCTTTCGCGCGGTTCGGCCAGGTCATGGATCAGAATGCCGGCGTGCGTCTGCTCCGCTGGCTCGCCACGGAGTACCCGACCAGCAGGCTCGCCAAACGAGCGCCAGCGGTCATTGCCACGTCAGACACTCCTCGAGCAGGCGCCACGGCGCCCCTGGGCGCTCCTCCTGAGTTTCTCGAAGGCACCTCGCGAGGCAGCCTTCCTCCGCCCCGCATCGTCACCATCAAAAACATCCGCCGCACGGTGCTCCCCGACGCCGTGCGGATCACGATCGAGCTCGACGCCGAAGTCACGTTTCATGATGCGCGGCTCGCGAATCCGGCCCGCGTGTACGTCGACCTCGCCTCGGCGCGGGCTGTGCCGGAGCTTGTCGATCGGACGCTTCGCTTCGACGTCGATGCCGACCTCGTCCGTCAGGTGCGCCTCGGCCGGCATCCCCACAACACCACTCGCGTCGTGCTCGAAACAGCCGGAATCTCGAGTTACAGCATCTTTCCGCTTTACAGCCCGTACCGCCTGGTCATCGATTGCATTCGCCAGACGTCGGTCCCGCTCGAGCGCTGGCTGACAGTGGCGCCTTTCGCCATGCTCGCCCCTTCCCTCTCGCCGCCAGCCCGGCTGGGACCTGAGACGGCGCCGGCGCCAGCTCAGGCGCCAATTCTCGCCGCCACGCCGAGCACGCGGGCCTCGGCCTCGGCGTCCCTGAGCATTCCGGTCAGTCCGCCCGCTCGGAACCTGGCAGGCGGGTTTTCCATGGCGCGTCAGCTCGGCCTGGGCGTGTCGCGGATCGTCATCGATCCAGGCCATGGAGGACAGGATCCTGGCGCGGTCGGCAGAGGCTTGACCGAAGCGTCGCTCGTGCTGGACGTCGCGCTGCGGCTCGAGAAACTCCTCGCCAAGATGCCCGACGTCGAAGTGATTCTTACGCGGCGAACCGACGCGTACCTCCCGCTCCAGGAGCGCACGGCCGTCGCAAACCGCGAGGGATCCGACCTGTTCCTTTCTATTCATGCTAACGCCAGCAGCAACACCAGAACGAGCGGCGTCGAAACCTACTTCCTGAACTTCGCGACCAATGCCAGCGCGGCAGCGATTGCTGCGCGTGAGAACGCGGCGTCGGGAGAGGCGATGGGGGCACTCCCGGATATTGTGAGGGCCATCGCGCTCAACAACAAGCTGGATGAGTCGCGCGACTTCGCGACATTCGTGCAGCGTGCAATGATCGAGCGACTGGCCGGCGTGAACAAGGAGGTGAAAGATCTCGGCGTAAAGCAGGCGCCCTTCGTCGTGCTGATTGGCGCGACCATGCCCAGCGTGCTGGCCGAGATCTCGTTCCTGACCAACGCGCAGGAGGTGAGGCTACTGCAAGGGTCCGCCTATCGCCAGCGCATCGCGGAAGCGTTCTTCATTGCGATCCGGAGGTATCAGGCATCACTCAACAGGGTCGGCAAAGTGGCCACCGGCCGGTAGTGCGGACTTCGACGCCCGCCCACACCATATCAGTGCCGCCCAAGGATGAGTCTCAATCCTTTTCTGGTCGCGCGGCGGGCGTGGAATCTGGCGTACGCCGCGCCGCAAGACAAGACAGGCTCCATCCAATGGTGCCAATCGTTTGGCGCAGAGCTCCGCATTCTCGAGTTTTCCCCACGCCCCACCATGCGTACGGGTAAAGCTCGCCCTCTCGAATCAGGCCGCAAGCCGTCAGGTCGTACCGCCGCCGCACCAGGGCGATCACATCCCAGAATCTGAAATCCTGAGGATGTTCCACCCTTGAAAACGGCCGATCGATGTCCGGTACACCCACACGCGGCCAGTCTCCTGGCGCAGTCGGGACCGAAGCGCGTCGAGCAGCTATCCCGGAGTCGACATGTGATCGAGGCAGTTGAAAATCGTGATCAAGTCGAACTGCCGATCCGGCAGCGTTCCGGTCACCGGAAACTTCTTGGAAGGCGCTATGCGATTGTAGTCTGTGGCCAGCGTGTCGTACGGCGTAACACGCGCGGAGCTCGGCGCCAGGGCTTCGAACACTGAAATTGGCCAGGAGCCCACATCCAGAACATCGATCCAATCGTAATTAATCTGCTCAAGTGCAAACACACGCCGATAGAACGGCAAGTGTAACGCCCACTCCTGCAGGCCGCGGTCGATCCAGTACTTCAACTCGCCCCACTGGGCGTCTTCCGGCGGGGCCCCAGGCGCCAAGTGAGTCATGACAGGTCTACGGATGCGAGAACCTTACCCTTGCCTCGACCTCAGCCAGAACATCACCGCGGCGAGAACAATCCCAAGCAGAATGGCCCCAAGTGTCATCACGCCCACCAGGCCGATTGCGCTGATAAGCACGTCGGCCAGGCCGCCGAGATCGCTCTCCGGCTCGACGAGCTCGACAATGATCGGAGGCTTGGGTTGAAGGGACACTTCCCCTACTTCCAGCTTCCTGCAGTGAACGCGAGCTCGGCGAGCGTACGGACCGCCACGCCGCTAGGCCCTTTCGGGAGGTACGGCCGCGCCTCCTCGGCCCAGGCCGTGCCCGCAATGTCGATGTGCACCCACGGCAAGCCGCCGGTGAACTCTCTCAAAAACAGCGCCGCGGTGATCGACCCCGCCGACCGGCCGCCCGTGTTGACGAGGTCTGCGATCTCGCTCTTCAACTGTTCGCTATAGTCATCGAAGAGCGGCAGCGGCCAGACCCGGTCACCCGCCCGATCGGCCACGCGGCGCACCTGATCGACCCAGGCGTCTGGCGCGCCGAAGATGCCGCTAGTGAACTTGCCGAGTGCCACCACGATCGAACCGGTGAGCGTCGCCACGTCGACCAGGTGCGTGGCTCCAAGCTGTCGTGCATACCACAGGCCGTCTGCGAGGATGAGGCGGCCTTCGGCGTCCGTGTTGATCACCTCGACGGTCTTGCCTTCCGCGCTGCGAAGAATGTCGCCTGGCTTGAGCGCGCGCCCGCCCAGCATGTTCTCGGTGGCCGGCACGACGCCGACGACGCGGATCGGCGCGCCGAGCATCGCGACCGCTCGCATGGCGCAGGCGACAGCCGCGCCGCCCGCCATATCGTCTTTCATCCGCTCCATTCCGTCGGCCGGCTTGATGGAAATGCCGCCGGTATCGAAGGTGATGCCCTTACCGACCAGACCCAGCACGGGTCCCGACGCGGCCCCTGGCGGCTCGTGCCGAAACACGATCACCCGGGGCGGTTCGTTGCTGCCGCGTGCGACACCAAGCAGTAGGTTCATGCCGAGTGCCTCAATCTGTCGCTCGTCGAGAACCTCCACAGCCGCGCCTCCTTGGCTCGCAAGCGAGGCCGCGCGGTCCGCAAACTCACGAGGGGTCAGCGTATTGCCGGGCTCGTTGGCCAGCTCGCGCGCAAGGTTGCTGCACTCGGCGAGCAGCCGTCCCCGCGCGACCGCCGTTTCGACGCGCGGTGGACCGTCGGGGGACATGTCGTCGATCCGCGGCAGGACGATCGTCCACCGCGGCACAGACCCCTGATCAGGCTCGCCGGTCTTGTAGACGCCAACGCTGAACTCAGAGAGCGTCAGGCCTTCGGCCACTGCTTGCGCGAACCCGGCGATGTCGAGATCGCCTGACGCGTCGGGCAATCCCAACCGCAGCAGGAACCCCACACGCGCCGCGCGCCGCTGCCGCGCGCCGAGCGCCGCAGCGGTCGCCACCCGCCGCGCCAGCGCCGCGGTGAAGGCGGCCAGGACGCCGGCGCCGACCAACGCGACCCGCCGGGCTTTCCAGCCGGGGTCGCTTGTCGGCACGATGAGCTCGTCGAACGGCCGCGCCGAAAACTCTTTCGACGACAGCGCTCGTGCGATTTCACCCCCTGTCGCACGATCGAGTCCGGCCACCGCGCCGGGCGCGTCGCCTTCGAACCAGGGTACGACGAGGAGATCGACGTCGACGGCGGAGAGCTCTGCGGACGTGCACGCGATAGGTGGCGAAATCGTGACCGATGGCATCGCCTGGTATTATCGCTGATACCGGTTGCCCGCGCCCACGGCCCTCGGTACAATTGTGTGCAGCCACCCCTGCCGCGGCCCGAACGAAGGTGATTACGATGACCTACCGGAAACTGCTGCTGTGCGCCGCCGCAGCAATCCTCGCCGTCGTTTCGGCGTTCCCGGTGGCCCTCGCGCAGCAGCGGTCCGACGGAGAACCGAAAGAACAGGATCGGCGTCCACGACTCACGTTGCGGACGCAGCCGTCGGTTGCCGTGACGCCCGCGCGCATCACGCTGACGGCAGAGCTCGTCGGGGGCGTCAACGATTTCGAGGAGTACTACTGTCCCACCGTCGTCTGGGAATGGGGCGACGACACGAGATCTGAATCAACGATCGACTGCGAGCCGTATGAAGCCGGCAAGTCCGAGATCCGGCGGCGCTTCACCGTCGAGCACGTGTTCCGCCGATCGGGCGCCTACAAGGTGTACTTCCACTTGAAGCGCCGTGACAAGCTGGTGGCGACGGTAAACGTCAACCTGCACATCAGACCCGGGGGCCGGGATTTCCAGTACTTGCCTTCTCTCAGTCGTTAGATCGACTCGACCGCCATCGCGATGCCCATTCCTTCGCCGATGCACAACGCCGCCACGCCGTAGCGCAGCTTCCTCGCCCTCGGCGCAAGAACGAGTGTCGTCAGCACCCGTGCGTCGCTGGCGCCGATCGGGTGGCCCAGCGCTATCGCGCCGCCGTGAACGTTCACTTTCGCCGGATCGACGCCGATCTCGCGCGTTACGGCCAGCGACTGTGCCTCGTTCAGCTCGAAGAGGTCGACGTCTGTCGTCCTTAGACCTACGCGTTCGAGTACCTTACGGACGGCCGGTACCGGCCCCATGCCCATGATCTTCGGGTCGACCCCCCTGGTCGCATATGCCAGGATGCGCGCCAGCGGCGGAGTACCGACCTTTCGAGCGCGTACGGCTTGCCGTCGATGACGCGCGTTTCTTTGCCTTCGCCCGCTATCGTGCCGTACGCCGTCGGCGTGAAGAACCCACCAATCCCCGCACCCGCGGCGCGAATCCGCTCCGAAAAGGTGCTCTGCGGTACCAGATCCACTTCCAGCTCGCCGGCAAGGAACTGCCGTTCGAATTCCTTGTTCTCGCCCACATACGTCGAAATCATCTTCTTCACCTGCCGGACTTTGAGCAGCATACCGACGCCGAAACCGTCAACGCCCGCGTTATTACTGACGATGGTGAGGTTCTTCGTGCCACGCGCGGGCAGCGATGGGATGAGGTTTTCGGGAATGCCGGACAAACCAAAGCCGCCCATCAAGATCGTCGCTCCGTCGGGGACGAGCGCGACGGCGGCGTCCGCGCTCGGAAGGACTTTCTTCATCGCCGGCCAATATATGCCGACCCTAGGTTCGAGGCCGGCTATTTCGCGAGCAGCCGACGCCAGCGACTGGCGTTGAGAAAGACATCTGTCAGACGATCGCCCGTCGTGAGATCGGCCCGAAGATCCCCCAGGAGCGCAATCAGCGTATCCAGCGCTCGGCCAATCTCGTCGGCGTTTGTCGCTGTGATGTCTTTCCAGATCTCCGGCGGACTCGAAGCGAGGCGCGTCGCATCCGCCAGCCCTCGCCCGGCCAGGGCGAGACCCTCCTCGCCGACCGCTTCGCCCACAGCCTGCAGCAGAGCGCTGGCCGTGAGCTGCGGCAAGTGACTGAGAAAGGCCAGCAATCGATCGTGGGCGGCCACGCTGAGGACCTGCGGCGCCGCCCCGAGCGAGCGGGCAAACCCAAGGAGCTTGTCCAGCGCTTCTCCCGCCCCGTCTCCCGACGGCGTGAACACCCAGGGACGGCCCTTGAAGAGATCTGGACGCGCATGTTCCAGACCGCTCGCCGCTGCCCCGCCAAGCGGATGCCCGCCGATGAACGTGAACCGGGGTGGGAGGCGCCGGGCCGCCTCGGCCATCGCGCGCTTCGTGCTGCCCGTATCAGTGACGACCGCCGCTTGCCCCACGACGGCGTCGAGCCGATCGAGCAGCGCAAGATTCTGCCGCACGGGGGCCGCGAGGATGACCAGATCGGCTTCTGCCAGCACGACCAAATCGTCGGCGGCGACATCGATGGCATGCAGCCGCATGGCCATCTCGAGCACGTCCTTGTTGTCGACGGCAATGACGAGCGAGGTAGGCCAGCTCTGCCGCGCCGCGAGAGCAATCGACCCCCCAATCAGCCCCAACCCAACGATGCCGATCCTCGCGAAGATCGGCTGTTCACCCTGGACCGCGCGCCCGGGCTGAATGACCGGAAGATCCATAACGATCGCTACGAGCCCCATCCGCGCCTGGTGACCGGTCCCAGGCAAATGCCCCGACCGATGGCTGGCGCGATGATGCGCAGCTCGGCCATCAGCCGGTCGAACTGCGGCGGGAACATCGACTGGGAGCCGTCGCTCAGCGCGTGATCGGGATCGCAGTGCACTTCGATGATCAGGCCGTCGGCGCCCGCGGCCACCGCCGCGCGAGCCATCGGCGCCACCATGTCGCGCCTTCCAGCGCCATGGCTCGGGTCGCCGATGATCGGCAGGTGGCTCAGTTTCTTCACAACCGGGATTGCCGAGACGTCGAAGGTGTTACGCGTGGCGGTTTCAAAGGTGCGAATGCCGCGCTCGCAGAGGATCACTTCGCTGTTCCCTCCGCTCAGCACGTACTCGGCCGAGAGCAGCCACTCCTCAATGGTGGCTGAGATGCCGCGCTTGAGCAGGACGGGTTTGCGCGCGTGCCCGAGCTCGCGCAAGAGAGTGAAGTTCTGCATGTTGCGCGCGCCGACCTGAAAGATGTCGCAGTACTTCCCAATCAGCTCAATCTGGCTGGTGTCCATCACCTCGGTCACGAGCCCCATGCTCTCGGCCCGAGCCGCGTCCCTGAGCAGCCGCAGGCCTTCCTCACCAAGGCCCTGGAAGCTATAGGGGGAGCTGCGCGGCTTGAACGCGCCGCCGCGGAAGAGCGTTGCGCCAGCCCGCCTGACCGCGGCCGCCGTGGTGCGCACCTGTTTCTCGCTTTCCGCGGAGCAGGGGCCAGCCATCACGATGACCTCGTCGCCGCCGATCCTAGTGTCGCCGACAGCGATGACCGTGTCTTCCGGCTTGAAGGTGCGGCTGGCGAGCTTGTAGGGCGACGAGATGCGCAGCACTTCGTGCACGCCATCCATAATCTCGATGAGTCGCGGGTCAGGCTGCCCTTGTCCGACAGCGCCCAGTACTGTTCTCGTCACCCCGGTCGAGCGGTGCACGTCCATGCCCATTTCAACGAGCCGCGCCACTACAAGCTCGATCTGCGCCTCTGTGGCCCTCTCCTGCATCACGACAACCATGACTCGCCTCTCGTTTCCACTGAATCCGTCGTTCGAACTCCTAGGTTCTGCGTTCTACGTTCGCTGTTCTTCGTTCTTTGTTGGTGGTTCGGCGTGCTGAACGTCGAACGATGAACGTAGAAACGAAGAACGTCTTGACACCCGTCTACGTCTTTTCCTCCTCGGCCAGTTCGTTGTGCACGACGCGGCGCTCAAGCCGGCGCGCCTCGTCGATGATCCGCTCGAAGAGCCGGCTGATCGCCTCCGGTCCCAGAGGACCCTCGGAGGCAATCTCGCGGACGTGCTTCAGCACGTCCTTCTCGCGATCCGGTTGATAGATCTCGATGCCCTGCTCTTTCTTCGCCTGGCCGATCTCGCAAACGCAGCGCGCACGCTCGTTCAGCAACCGCACGAGCACCTCGTCGACGCGATCGATATCTTTTCTGAGATCGTCGAGTGTCCTCATCTCGCTACGCCCGTCGAACCGCGCACGCGCCCTTGAGCGAGCGCACATAGTGCTCGACCCGATCGATAAGCCCTGGCGACAGGCTCGCTTCGGCGACGAGCGACACCAGGGCGCTACCCACGACCGCTGCGTCGGCGTACGCGCCGACCTCGGCCACGTGTTCGGGCCTGGAGATCCCGAACCCGAGCGCGATCGGCAGACTGGTGTGCATCCGAATGCGGCCGACCAGCGCTCGGGCGCTTGCCGCCACCGACTCGCGTGCGCCAGTCACGCCGAGGCGCGAGATGCCGTACAGGAAGCCGCTGCCAAGCGCCGCCGCCGTCCTGATGCGCGTATCGGTCGTCGTGGGACTCAGTAGAAATATCGTATCGAGGCATTCCGACACCAGCGTCTCACGGAACTCGCCTCCTTCTTCGATCGGCAGGTCCACCGCCAGCACCCCGTCGACCCCCGCCTCGGCCGCCCGCCTGGCGAAGACGTCGACGCCCATTTGCATCAGCGGGTTGGCGTAACTGAACATCACGATGGGCGCCGACACCTCGCTGCGCACCTCAGCAACGAGCGCCAGGACCGCACCAAGATTGCTTCCGGCGCCGAGCGCGCGCTCCGTCGCGCGCTGGATGACCGGACCGTCCGCCAGCGGATCGGAGAACGGCACACCCACTTCGATAACATCGGCGCCGCCACGGTCGAGCGCCTTGAAAATGTCCGCCGAGCGCGGCAGGTCCGGATCGCCGGCCGTGGTATAGGTCACCAGACCCGGGCGGCCGTCGCGACGCAGTCGCGTAAACGTGTCATCGATGCGCGAGGCCATCAGCGCCAAAACACTCCTTACCGCTGTGCAAGTGCTTTCTCAACTGTGCGTACGTCCTTGTCACCCCGGCCAGACAGATTGACCAGAATGACCGCCGACGACCCCAACTCGCGCGCAAGAGGCACGGTATACGCAATCGCATGCGCTGCTTCGAGCGCCGGCAGGATGCCCTCGAGCCTGGCGAGCGACTCGAACGCGGCCAGCGCGTCAGCGTCCGTCACGTACTTGTATTCAGCCCGACCAATCGACCGCAGCCAGGCGTGCTCGGGCCCGACGGCCGCGTAATCGAGCCCCGCGGAAATGGAGTGCGTGCGCTCGATGTTGCCGTCCTCGTCCTGCAGCACAAAGGTCCGCGTGCCCTGCAGAATGCCGGCGCTCCCGCCGGCAAACCGCGCCGCGTGGCGGCCGCGCGCGAGTCCCTCGCCGCCCGCTTCCACGCCGATCAGACGCACGTCGCGATCGTTGACGAACGCGTTGAAAATGCCCATAGCGTTGCTGCCGCCGCCCACGCACGCCACAATCGCATCGGGCAGGCGCCCGGCGAGCTTCAGAATCTGCGGCCGGGCCTCGCGTCCGATCACCGACTGAAAGTCGCGCACCATCAGCGGGTAGGGGTGCGGCCCGAGCACCGAGCCGAGCAGATAGTAGGTGTCGCCGACGTTTGTCACCCAGTCCCGCATCGCCTCGTTGATCGCGTCCTTCAACGTACGGCTGCCCGCGTCGACGCGAACGACCTCCGCACCGAGCAGTCGCATGCGAAATACGTTTAGCGCCTGCCGGGCCATGTCTTCGGCGCCCATATACACCTGGCACGCCAAACCCAGCAGCGCGCACGTGGTGGCCGTCGCGACCCCGTGCTGCCCTGCTCCGGTCTCCGCCACAACTCGCCGCTTGCCCATACGCACGGCGAGCAGTCCCTGGCCCAGCGCGTTGTTGATCTTGTGCGCGCCGGTATGAGCGAGATCTTCGCGCTTCAGAAAGATGCATGCGCCGCCGGCCGCCTTCGTCAGCCTCGCGGCCTGATACACGGGGGTCGGCCGCCCCACGTAGTGCTCGAGCAGTCGAGCGAGCTCCGCCCGGAACCCGGCGTCTTCGCGCGCCGCAAAATATGCGCGCTCCAGTTCCTCGACTGGCTCGACGAGCGTCTCGGGCACGAAGCGCCCCCCGAATTCGCCGAAGTAGCCGCGCGAATCCGGATCGCGGTGGATCGCTTGAGTCATTTCTGGATCCATCCCAGGAGCGGAACCTGCGCCGCCCCGAGCCGACCGCCTTCGGCCTCCATTACCTCGAATAACGCTCTGAGCCGCACGTGATCCTTGATCCCGAGCGACGACTCGACGCCCGACGAGACGTCGATGCCGAAGGGTCGCACGCATCTGATGGCCTCAGCCACGTTTTCAGGCTTCAACCCACCGGCAAGGAGCGCCGGCCGCCGGGCTGCCACCCTTGCCGCCCTCATCCAGTCGATCCTACGTCCGGTACCGCCACGCCGCGATGGATCGTACACGTCGAGCAACAGTGTGACGCGCGCCGGCCAGGCGTCCACGGCATCATCACGGCTCGATTCCCCGATTGCGAACGACTTCACCACCGGACGCTCGATCCCGCCGACGTACTCGCGTGTCTCGTCTCCGTGCAGCTGGACGGCACCGAGCCCCACCCGCGCGGCCACCTCATTCACCTCGCTCGCCGGCTGATCCACGAACACTCCCACGACTGTCACAAGCGGTGGAAGCGCCGCGATAATGGCCTGCGCTCGATCGGGATCGACGAAGCGCGGGCTCTTCGGCCAGAACACGAACCCGAGTGCGTGCGCCCCTTGCTCGACAGCCGCCTCTGCGTCTTCCAGCCGCGTGATGCCGCAGATCTTCACAAGCATCTCGGTGCCTGCATAGAAAAGCTCCAGAAAGCACGGAGCCACGCAACCACGAAAGAAGAACGTTTAGAGAGCCGCATTCAGTAATTCCCGCAGCGCCGCTCCCGGGTCGTCCTCCACCATGAACCGCTCGCCGACGAGAAACGCCTGATAGCCCAGGGAGGCAAGTCGTGACAGATCTGCGGCGGTCCTAAGGCCGCTCTCGCTGACCGCCACGACGCCTTTCGGCACCCTCCCAATCAGCTCTTCGGATGCGCGAAGGTCGACCTCGAGCGTCCGGAGGTTACGGTTATTCACACCGACAATCACTGCTCCAGCGTCGACCGCGACCTTGAGTTCCTCTCGAGCGTGAACCTCCACCAAGGCGTCGAGACCGAGCGAGGCAGCGCGCCTCGCCAACAACCCCAAGTCCACCGACGAAAGGGCCGCGACGATAAGCAGCACGGCGTCGGCGCCTGCCGCGCGCGCCTCGAGCAGTTGGTATTCCGAAACGATGAAGTCCTTGCGCAGAAGCGGCACCTCCACCACGGCCCGCACCTTCTGTAAATCATCGAGCGATCCGTCGAAGAAGGTCGGCTCGGTCAACACCGAGATGGCCGCTGCTCCCACACGGGCGTACGCCTTCGCTATCGCTGCCACCTCGTAGCGCGGCCGAAGAACGCCTCGCGACGGTGACCGGCGCTTGCATTCGGCGATCACGTTTACGCGCCCGTCACGACCGAGAGCTGCGCGAAACGCACCGGGGCGCGGCTGCCGCGTCTCGGCCCGCCGCGCGAGATCGCTGATTGGCTCCCGGGCCGCGCGCACCTCCGTGACTCGACGCGTCGCCGCCACGATCGTCGCGAGCAGATCGGCCGCCGCCGTCATTTCCGCCACGTCAGGCCCCTGCCCCCTCGGAAGACTCTTCGGCCGCTGAAAGCGACGCCATCCGCTCGAGCGTGCGGGCGGCGTCTCCTCGATCAATCGCGTCCGACGCTCGCCGCATGCCGTCGGCGACCGACGCCGCGGCGCCCGCGATGAACAAGCCGGCACCCGCGTTCAGTACGACGATGTCGCGTGGAGGCCCAGGCGCGCCTTCGAGGACGCGGGTCACGATGCCCGCGTTCTCTTCGGCATTACCGCCCCCAAGCGATGCCTTGGCGGCCTTCGGCAGCCCGACGTCGGCCGGGTGCAGATAAAACGTATTGACCGATCCCCCGCGACACTCTGAAATCTTGGTATAGCCGGTCGTCGAGATTTCGTCGATGCCGTCGGCCCCGTGCGCCACCCACGCCCGCGTCGACCCCAGGAGCATCAGCGACCGCGCCAGCAGCTCGGTGAACTCCGGCCGCGGGACACCGACGAGCTGGCGTGCCGCCCCGGCCGGATTCGTGAGCGGCCCCAGGAGGTTGAAAGCGGTCCGTACACCCAGCGCTCGCCGGGTCGGCGCCGCGTGGCGCATCGAGGGATGGAACGTCGGCGCGAAAAAAAACCCGATGCCCGCCTCGGCAAGGCATCGTTCGATCAGCGGCGGAGCGGCCAACACGTTCACCCCAAGCGCCTCGAAGACATCGGCGCTCCCGCACAAGCTCGACACCGATCGATTACCGTGCTTCGCCACCCGGACGCCGCACGCCGCGACGACCAGCGCCACTGCCGACGAGATGTTGAACGTGCCGGCGCGGTCTCCGCCCGTCCCGCACGTGTCGAACAAATCGGGGTAGACCCGAGAAATCTTCACCGCGTGCGCGCGCATCGTGCGCGCGAGGCCGACAATCTCGGCGGGCCGCTCGCCCTTCATCGCAAGGGCGATGAGGAACCCCGTGATCTGGGCATCAGCCGCGCGGCCTTCGATCACTTCGGCCATCGCTGCCGCGGCCTCCTCGGTCGTCAAATCCTGGCGCTGCATCAACTTTTCGATCAGGGGCGGAAACATGCTCTTAATCCAATCGATGCTCGAGAAAATTCCTCAGAATGTGACGCCCTTCTCCCGTCAGGATCGACTCGGGATGGAACTGCACGCCGTGAACCGGCCATGTCCGGTGACGCAACCCCATGATGATGCGATCTTCCCTGGTGCGCGCCGTCACCTCCAGCTCGTGCGGCAAACCCTCGTCAGACACGACGAGCGAATGATACCGGGAGGCGACGAACGGCTCGATGAGGCCGCTGAACACTCCGCGGCCGTTGTGCTCGATCGTGGACGTCTTGCCGTGCATCGGCACCCCGGCGCGCACGACCGATCCGCAGAACACCGCGCCGATAGCCTGGTGACCCAGGCATACCCCGAGGATCGGCGTTTGCTGCCCGAGCTTCCGGATGAGCTCCATCGTCACGCCTGCGTCTTCGGGCCGTCCGGGGCCCGGTGAGATCACGATGCACTCGGGGCGGGCTGCAGCGATGTCGTCGGGCGTCACCTCGTCGTTCCGTCTGACCGATACCTCGGCGCCGAGCTCGCCCAGATACTGCACGAGGTTGTAAGTGAACGAGTCGTAGTTGTCTAAGACGAAAACCATAGTCCCTGCTGCGCGAGCTCCAGCGCGCGAACGAGCGCTCGCGCTTTGTCTCGCGTCTCTTCGTACTCGGCCGTCGGATTGGAATCCATCACGATTCCGGCACCGGCCTGCACGTACGCCTTGCCGCCCGTGATGATCACCGTTCGGATCGCGATGCAGAAGTCCAGATTTCCGGCACAGTCCAGGTACCCGACCGCTCCCGCATACAGCCCACGTCCATCCGGCTCGAGCTCCTTGATGATCTGCATCGCTCGAACCTTGGGCGCGCCCGACACAGTACCGGCCGGAAAGCACGAGGCGAGCGCGTCAAGCCGATCGCGATCTTCTGCGAGCTTGCCTTCGACAATCGACGTCAGATGCATCACGTGGGAGAAACGCTCGAGGCCCATGAATTGCGGTACGCGGACCGAGCCGTACTGACAGACTCGCCCGACGTCGTTGCGCCCGAGGTCCACCAGCATCACGTGCTCGGCCCGCTCCTTCTCGTTCCGCTTCAGCTCCTCGCCAAGCCGTATGTCTTCCTCAGCTGTGCGGCCGCGCGGCCGGGTGCCGGCGATCGGATGCGTCTCGACGCGGGTGCCTTCGACCCGAACCAGCATTTCGGGCGATGACCCGACCACCGACAGGCCGCCCATGCGGATGAAGTACATGTACGGCGATGGGTTCACGTACCGCAGCGCTCGATACACGACGAAGGGATCGACGGCGAGCTCGGCCTCGAAGCGTTGTGACAACACCACCTGATAGATGTCACCCGCCGCAATGTACGCCTGGCCCTTGCGGACCTGCTCCTCGAACCGCTCGCGCGTATGATTCGACCGCACCTCGAGCGGGCACAGTGCTTCAGGGCGCGCCGCGACAGACAGACTGCGCTCGAGCTCGCGCTCGAAAAACTGAATCTTCGCGCACGCAAGCTGATATAACGACTCGATGTCGTCGTCTCCTGTGATGCGCGCGTTCGCGATGATGAGAATGCGGTGCTGAACGTGATCGAACGCGAGGACCGTGTCAAAGAGCATGAACCCCGCCTGGTCGGCTCCATCGGCACCGTCGCCGAGATTCCCGAGCACCGGCTCGAACCACGACGCGGCCCAGTACCCCAGATACCCGACGGCTCCGCCCGTGAACCTGGGTAGGTCGGGTACGAACGGCGAGCGGAAGTCGGCCATGATCCCGCGAAGCGTCTCAATGAACGGCCGATCGCTTTCCGCGAGCGAACCGCGCCGCTCGAGCGTCGTGCGACGCTCCTTCGCGCGAAGGATCAGAAACGGATCCTTGCCGAGGAACGAATACCGGCCGACGTGCTCGCCGCCCTCGACGCTTTCGAGCAGAAAGGCGTAATCGGCGTCCTCGGCGATCTTCAGGAACGCCGAGACCGGCGTCAGCAGATCGGCGACGATCTCCTTGCACACCGGCACGAACGTTCCGCGCCGGGCGAGCTCCTTGAATTCCTCAAACGATGTGATTTTCATCAGTCATGAACTCGGCTAACCGTCTCTCGGCGGCCGCCCGCATGACACCTCGCGACGATCGCGTCCCGGTCCACCAGTAGAACTGCTCCTGCGCTTGGGCCACGAGCATGTCGAGGCCGCCAATGGTCGAGCATCCGGCAGCCGCCGCCTCGCGCAGCAGGCGTGTCGTCACTGGGTTGTAGACGAGGTCGTACACCAGGCGGCCAGTCAACGCCTCGGCCGGCACCGACGTCTCCTCCGCCCGATGCCGCGAGCCGAGCGGCGTGCAATTGATAAGCACATCCCAACTTCCCGGCGGAGGCGGCCACGCGCCAGCCTCCGCTCCAACGCCGAGCGCGGCTTCCTGGGCGCGCCTGCGGTTACGGGCGTGAATCGTGACGGCGGCGCCGCTTGGCGCCAGTGCAATCGCCACGGCGCGCGCTGCGCCGCCACCTCCGATTATCGCCGCCCGCGCGCCCTGCAGCGAGACGCCGCGCTCCTGAAGCGGCAGAAGGAACGCCGCCGCGTCCGTGTTGCTCCCGATCCAACGGCCATCGGCCATCCGAATTGTGTTGATAGCGCCGATGCGGCGCGCGACCGGGTACACCTCGTCGACGCGATCAAATAATGAGACTTTGAATGGAATCGTCACGCTTGCGCCTTTGAGACCAATCGCGCGCGCAAAACTGACGAAGTCGTCCGGATCTGCGGCTGGAAGCGGCAGATAGACCGCGTCGAGCCGCGAGGCGCGGAATGCCGCGTTGTGCATGTCGGGCGACACTGAGTGGGCAATCGGAGATCCCACGAGACCGTAGATGTCGGTCGAGTTGCCAAGCGACCGGAAGTTGTACCGCTCGAGCATCGTCGACGGCGTCAACTGACCGACACCGTCGATCGATCCCGAATAGCTCCAAGCCGAACCGAACCGGGTGGGCAGCACACGCGAAGCGACGCCGGGATCGCCCATCGCGACGAGGACTATGCCGCCCTGCTGACCCACACTGGCGCCGAGCTGTAAGAGCGGCAGGCAGTCGCTCAAACGACTCGCCTTCGCCGCAAGCTTGACGATTTCAGCGCCTGTGGCGCGCATCGCCCGGGCGCGATCACCCAGGTCCGCCGGCACCGAATCGAAGTCGTGCGTCGACAGGACGATTCGCCGCCCCATGGTTTCTGCGACGAGGTCCGTAAAGCCCGCGCGCCACTCGACATCGACGTACTCGGCGCCAAGCACCAGCGCTTCCCTCAGAAGCCGAAGCCGGTCTTCCTCCGAACCCCTGAAGCCTCCGCCTTCCCACGCGGGCCGACACGTGACCACGACTGGTCGGCGGCGGCCGGCAAGAGCGCCGGCAACGTTCGGATCGGCGACCGAATCGAGTCGCAGCTCGACAAGATCGGCGTCCGACACGCTGTCGCGCCGACGCCGCAGTTCCGCCAACGTCGGCGCGGACACGGTCACGCAGAGCAGCGGCCTCGTCATCGATCCTCAAAAAAAAAGCCCCTTCAACCGTTCGGCTGAAGAGGCTCGGACTATCGCGCGCGTGGCAGTTCAGGCCAAAGCGGGTGCCTCTTCAGAAGTGGGCCAATACCACCACGCCGACGGGCACACGTTCGCCCGCGCAGCCGTGCAGGTAAAGCGACGAAGCATCATACTGAAAGTCATACTGAAATGAGGACACTCGACCAACCCTCTAAGGATCGCACGATATCAAACGGGTCTACTTAGTGTCAAATCCGTTCCCCATTTCTCCTTGACCCGTAAGCACTTCTCCTTTATAAGGGACGTGAGCCCATGTCTTTCCGCAGGGTCGCTCTTACACTCGTCCTGAGCCTTGTCACGCTCGTCGGCTACGGTCTCCGCACGGCCACGTCTCAGGTGACCTCCCAAATGCCGGTGTCCGAGGTCCGGCCCGGCATGGTCGGAATCGGCCGGACAGTGTTTGCCGGCACGCGTGTCGAGGAGTTCCGGGTGAATATCCTCGGTGTCATCGAGAACGTCATCGGTCCCCAGCGGCACCTGATTCTAGCGCGGCTCGACGGAGGGCGGCTGGCCGAAACGGGCGTCATTGCCGGCATGAGCGGCAGCCCCGTGTACGTCGACGCTCGTCTCGTCGGCGCGATCTCCTACGCACTCGGCGCCTTTTCCAAGGAACCGATCGCGGGAATTACCCCCATCGACGAAATGACTGCGGCCGCGGCCTTCGACACCCCGCGTCCCGCAGCCGCGCGCATTCACCTCGACTTCCCTCTCACGCGCGAGAACCTGGTGGCGGCGTTCCGCAAGGCGCTCAACTGGAACCGCCCGTTCGCCGAGCGGCCGGAAGATGCGCGACTGATCGGCGTGAGCGGCGTTGCCGGACTTGGCTCCCGTGAGCTTGGTACGATGCTGCGCCCGATTGCGACACCGCTCGTGATGGCCGGGTTCGAACCCGATCTCGCCCATATGCTGGGACTGGCGTTTCAGGATCAGGGGTTTGTCCCGACTAGTGGCGGCTCTTCTGAAGCGCGGCCTGGCGAGATGCCATTCGAAGGGCCCCTCAAGCCGGGTGATGCCATTGGCGTCACGTTCGTCGACGGCGACCTGCTGCTTGGTGGCACCGGTACCGTCACGCACCTCGAAGGCGATCGCGTCTATGCGTTCGGCCACGCGGTGTACAACCTAGGCCCGACTCAATTCCCGATGACGCGGGCGTATGTGTACACAGTTCTTCCAAGCCTCTTCTCGTCGATGAAACTGTCGACGACAGGCGAGGTGATCGGCACGATGCTGCAGGATCGCTCGACGACCATTGCGGGAAGGCTCGGCCCCGGTCCTGACCTGATCCCGGTCACGCTGACGCTCGAAGCGGATCGCGGCTCGAACCGCACCTTCCACTTCCGCGTGGTGAAGGATCAACTACTCACGCCGTTGATGAGCTATTCGGCGCTGCTGAATACCCTCATTTCGTACGAGCGGCGGTCCGGGGCGGCGACCTTCTCCGTTTCAGGACAGGCGGTTCTCAACAAATACGGCTCCATCACGTTCGAGAACCTGTTCTCGGGGGGCGACTCTCCCGCCATGGACGCTGCGGCGTCCATCATCATGCCCATCACGGCGCTCGTCACCAACGACGACGAGGCAGTGGAAATCGAGCGGCTCGATCTGACGATAAAATCATCGGAAGAGCCGCGAACGGCCACGCTCGAGCGCATCTGGATTGACGATGTGCGGCCACGCCCGGGCCGCACGGTTCCCTTGAAGATTCTCCTGCACACGTATCGCGGCCAGGACGTGCTGCGTTCGGTGCCGATCGAGATTCCGGCGAACGCGACCGGCCGCCTGTCGGTGATCGTCTCCGACGCTCAGCATCTGGCACGGGCTGAACAGCGCGAAGCGCACCTGCCGCGCCCGCGCAGCGTCCCACAGCTTGTGCGAACGCTGAACAAAGCCCGGAAGAACAACACGTTGTACGTGAGGCTGCTTGGCAGCGACGCCGGCGCCGTCGTCAACGGCGAACTCTTGTCGTCGCTGCCGCCTTCGGTGCTGGCTGTGCTCGAGCCCGGAAAAGGCGGCGGCAGCTTTAGCCCGCTTCACAGTGCGACGCTCGGTGAGTGGGAAATTGTGACGCCGCACGCCATAACCGGAGTGCGGACGCTGCCCATTACCATCTCGCCGAACTGACGCGCCTTCGGTTTCCCAGAATGGCCAGAGCCCAACGCCCTGGAGGATTTTTCCTCCTCGTGTTCCTTCTCGCGGTTGTCGTGTCGACCCAGGCTTCGTCGCCAAGATTCTTTCTGGCCGCCACGCAGGCGGATTTTCTCCGAGGCGATGTCGAGAACCTTTCGATCGACAACCGCGGGCAGCTCATGCTAGGTCCGGCCTCGGCGTTGGTCTATCAAACGGCCTCGCCGTCTGTGTGGTCGGTCGTGTCGGGCTCCGACGGCTCCCTATTCATCTCGACCGGCAACGAAGGCCGCGTTTTTCGAGTCGACGCGCACGGCAAGGGTGCGTTGTTTTTTGAAAGCCCCGAGATCGAGGTGCATACCATTGCGCAGGCCCCTGACGGTGGTCTGTACGTCGGGAGCTCGCCGGACGGGAAAATCTACAAGGTCGACAGGAACGGAACCGCAGCCACGTTTTTCGAGCCCGGTGAGAAGTACATCTGGGCGCTCGTCACGGATTCACGAGGCAACCTCTACGCGGCCACCGGCGACAAGGGTGTGATCTACCGGATCACGCCCGACGGCATCGGCGCCCGCTTTTATCAGGCCAAGGCCACTCACGCGACGTCGCTGGCCTTGGACCAGGCAGGCAACCTCCTTGTCGGCACCGAGTCGCCTGGGCGTGTGCTGCGCGTGGACGCCGCCGGCAAGGGCTTCGTGCTCCTCGATTCACCATTTCAGGAGATTCGCTCGCTGCGTTTCGACGACAAAGGCACGCTCTACGTCGCCGCGATGAGCGGTCCTCCCGGCGCACCCGCACCGACCGGCGGCGAGCCCGGACCCGACCGCACGCCAGCCGACACAGCGCCGCCCGTGCCGTCGGTCTCCGCTGAAATCACCTCGATTTCGATTCCGGAGGCCTCGATCGGAATCAGCAGCACGCCGCCCCAACCGCGCGAGGATCGGCGTGCAGCCAGAGGCGCCATCTACCGAATCACCCCGGATGGGCTCTGGGACCAGTTGTGGGAATCGCGCGACGATTCGCCGTACGACCTGACGTTCGATACCGAGCGCCGCTTGATCATCGGCACCGGCAACCAGGGCAAGATCTACAGGCTCGAAGGCAGCCCGCTCCAGCCGACGCTGCTCGCGCGCGCCGGCGCGCAGCAGGTTACCGCCTTCCACACGGATTCCCGTGGGCAGCTGTACTACGCCACCGCTAATCCCGGCAAGCTGTTCCGTCTGGCCTCCGATCAGGCCGAACGCGGCAGCTATGAGTCCGAGCCGCTCGATGCACAGATGGTCTCCACCTGGGGAACGATCAGGTGGCGCGGCTCGATTCCGGAAGGTACCCGCGTCGAGATTTTCACTCGGGCCGGCAACACCCAAACGCCAGACGAGACGTGGAGCCCTTGGTCCCCGGCGTACACGAACGCCGAAGGCTCACCGATGGGCAGCCCGAACGCGCGGTTCCTTCAGTGGCGCGCCGTGCTGAGCGGCAAGAACCGAACGCCCGTGCTGACCTCCGTTACCGCAGCGTACCTCCAGCGCAATCTGCGGCCGAAGGTTCGATCGATTACGGTCCACCCGCCGGGCATCGTCTTCCAAAAGCCGTTCAGAACAGGCGATCCCGATCTGGCCGGCTTCGAGAACCAAACGACGCCGGCTCGCAAATTGACGAACGCCGCCATGACCGCGCAGCAGGGTGGAGGATCGCGCGCGCTCGGCCGACGGACATATCAGAAGGGCCTCCAGACCTTGATCTGGAGAGCCCGCGATGGCAACGACGACGAACTGTCCTACGAAGTCCGATATCGACGTGAGGGCGAGACAACTTGGAAAGTGCTGCGAAGCAATCTGCTGGACTCCATTCTGGTCTGGGATACAACGGCGGCGCCCAACGGCACGTACTTCGTCAAAATCGTCGCGTCCGACGCGCCGTCGAATGCGGCTAGCGTGGCGCTCACGGGAGAGATGGACAGCGTCGCATTCGAAATCGACAACACGCCGCCCGACGTCGTCATCTCCGGCGTGCGCGCCGAAGGCGCCAGGACAACGGTGAGTTTCGAAGTGAACGACGACCACTCACCCATTCGGCGTGTGGAGCGCTCCGAGGATGGGCAACAATGGCACGCCGTATTTCCAAGCGACGGGATAGCCGATTCGCGAACCGAGCACTACGAGCTGACGCTCGACCGGCCGCTCGGCCCCAGAGGGCTGAGCCTTCGCGCGACGGATTCGATGAACAACGTGACGACGAAGCAGGTGGAAAGGTAGGGCGGTCCCTTCAAGGCCGCGAGCTGATCCTACGCGCTCCGCTTCTTTCCCGCCGGCATCGCGGACAGATCGATCGGGTCCTTCGTCGCGCGCACGGTCGTATGTGCGACGATCCACACCATATGCA
This sequence comes from Vicinamibacterales bacterium, assembly GCA_965197865.1. Taxonomy (GTDB): domain Bacteria; phylum Acidobacteriota; class Vicinamibacteria; order Vicinamibacterales; family CAVVIG01; genus CBDANZ01. The sequence continues at coordinate 336,578 of CBDANZ010000002.1, read as the reverse complement.
TCGCAACTGGCAGACCGGCCATGCTCGCGGGTTCGAATCGTATGCGTGACACTACGCCGAGCAGATCCGCTTCTGAGCCGCCGGCCGCCACCCACTGCCCACCGTTCGAATTCAGCAGCGTCGGGCATTCAACGCGCCCTTCTCGGGTGACGACACCCGAGAGCATGAACACCGTATCGCCGTCCTCGAACGCAGGCACACTGGAGAACCCATCGTCGAGCGGACGGGGCATCCGCATCCGCGGGTTCAGGCTAACAGGGTTCTGGTTCGAGCCGGGCGACCCAAGCGCCTTCACCATCGCCGCCATCGAATCGCGGCGCTCGTTGGTCGCGAACCGCACCATGCCCAGCATCACGGCGACCGACACCAGCGCTGCGGCTACGGTACTCAGGCCCGCGTACACGAAGTGCCTGTCCTCGAAAATCCCGCGCATCCAGACCCCGAAGGACCCTGCCTCTTCAGCCTTCATCCGACTGATCACCGCGGCCGGGAAGCTGACCTCCTCTGCGCCCCACACGGCCGCGCGCCCGGCCATGCTCACGCGCAGCACCTTGCGAAGCGTTCGGAGCTCGGCGAACCTTGAAGCGCACTGATCGCACCACTCGAGATGCGAGCTGACAGCGATCTGATCCGTCGTCGACAGCTCTTCGTCGTGATCGGCATCGAGCTGTCGCCAGACCGCCTCGCACGTCAGCGCCTTCATGACCCCACCTTCATGTTGTTCTCGCGTTGCCGAGCTCGGCGCGCAGCGCCCGACGCGCACGAGCCAGGCGAGACTTCACCGTGCCGACGGCCACGCCAAGGGAATAGGCAATCTCTTCGTACCTCAAGCCATCGACCTCGCGCAGCACGATCGCTGTCCGCTGATCGAAAGGGAGGTGATCCAACGCGTGCTGAAGCCGCGTGGCGAGCTCTTTTTGCGCAAGGACCCGGTCGGGGCCCGCTTCCCCGTCGGGCAGACAATCGCCGTACGTGGCGACGTGGGCGTCGAGGGACATCTGATCGGCGCGATGCCGCCGCCGCCAGAACCGGTGCCGGTTACGCGCCTGATTGACGACGATGCGGTAGATCCAGGTGCGCAGGCTCGATTGTCCGCGGAATCGATGAATGGTGCGAAAAACGCGAAGAAAGACTTCCTGGGAAAGATCCAACGCCTCGTCGCGATCGCCCAGCAGGCTGATGGCGAACTGTACGACCATCCGCTGGTGCTCGGACACCAGCTCGCCGCAAGCCGCTTCTTCGCCCGACGCACACCGCTGTACCAGCGACCCCTCGCGGCCACCGACGTCGGACCAGCTGATGACACGGGCGTGCTTCACCGAAAAGTCCCCAAACGCTCCGGCCACCGGGCGGATCAGTCTCCACTATACCGAATCTTGACACCGGAGTGAGGTCCGAAGGTTCTCCCACCCGACCGATAAGGTAGACTGAACTTCTCGTGAAACGGACGATTGCCGCCACCCTGCTGCTGGCGTTTACTGCCGTCGGCGGAGCGGTCGCGTACCAGGCGACCGAGCGGGAACGCGACTATCGCGAGCTTGTGGGCCGCGGCGACGCGGCCCTGGCCGGCGAGCAGACGTTTAGCGCCATCGAAGCCTATAGCGGCGCCATCGCCCTGCGTCCCGACTCAATGTTGGCGCATCTCCGGCGAGGCGAGACCTATCATCGGCGTAACGATCTCGGCGCCGCGACCCGCGACTTTCGCAAGGCAGCGGACCTCGACCCTTCGGCAACGCGGCCTCTCGAGGCGCTGGGGGACGTGCTCTACCAGCGGCGGCGATTCAAGCAGGCTGCTGAGATCTACGAGCGGCGCCTGCGTCTCGACCGCCAGTCCGAGCGTGTCACCTACAAACTGGCGCTCGCCTACTACCGCGACGGCAATGTCGACGGCGCGCTCAGCGCAGTGGGCGTCGCGATTCAGCTCGCCGATCAACAGCCCGATGCCTACTACCTTCAGGGACTCTGTCTCCGCGAAAGGCGGCAGCTCACTGAAGCCGTGGCGGCGTTCGAAAAAACGCTTGTTCTCTCGCCGGGGTTGATTGCCGCCCGTGAGGAACTCGCCGACATTTACGGCGCTCTTGGGCGCCGTGCCGACCAACTCGAACAGCTTCAGCTCCTCGCGGGCCTCGACCGAGCCCATGTGGAGCGTCTCGTGGCGCTCGGGCTCGCCCAAGCTCGCGCGGGACAGGAAGAGTTGGCCGTGCTCACGCTCGGAAACGCGATCGAGCGGACGCCGGATCAGCCGCTCATCTATGCCGCCCTCGGTCAGGTGTGGCTCGATCGGGCGATCACGCGCAACGACCGTGTGTTTCTAAGCAAAGCGCTCGAGGCGCTCGAGCGGGCCGCATCCACGCCCGGTGCGACGAGCGACGCCATGATGCTGTACGGCCGGGCGCTGCTCCTGGACGATCAGCTTAAGGCCGCCGAGACGATACTGCAGCAGGCCACACGCCGCTACCCGGTGGATCCAGACTCGTTCCTGACGTACACAGAGGTGGCCGAGCGAGAGAACCACTTCGAGGCCGCGCGCGCGGCCCTCATCGAATACGGCGCGCTCGTGTCCGAAGAGACCGACCTGGTCGGTCGCGAGACGAACATCGGCAGGCTCTCGCTGCGCTTGAACGACCCGGCGACGGCCGTCACCTGGTTCGAGCGCGCATCGGCCGCGCGTCCGAACGATCTTCGCCTCGCCGCCGCGCTCGCCGATGCGCAGCTCCGGGCAGGCGATCGTGCAGCCGCGCAAGCAACAATCCCCGCCGGCCTCGGGAAAGATCCGAACGACGCCGCGCTTCTCGCAGTGGCGCGGCGCGACGCTGAGAAGGTTCGAAGTCAAGAGTGAAAAGGTAGAAATTTCCAGATTCGGATTCTTCGCTTTTCACTTTTTCCAGAGTACATTTCACACGCGCGCGAGCTCTTTGGCACGCGTTTCGCCGGGCCGGGGCGACAGAGGGGCGAGGTGCACCAGGCCACGGGGCCATCTCACAGCGGCAGCGTAAGTTTTCCTTCTAACTTCCTCCCTTCGGTGCACGGCGCCTCCTTCGGTAACGTGTCAGCTGTCCTGCAAGATCGCCGCCCGGACGAAATCGTCCGATTGGCGGGGTTGTCGTTCCGCGGACGCGCAGATTTTTCGGATAAAATGAACGCTCGATGCTGCGATTTCTCACCGCCGGCGAGTCGCACGGCCAGGCGCTCATCACGATCCTCGAAGGCATACCGGCGGGTCTGGCAATCGACTTCGACGCCATCACGGTTCAGCTCCGCCGCCGACAAGCCGGGTACGGCCGCGGCCGCCGCATGGCCATCGAGTCGGATCGCGCGCAGGTGCTGAGCGGCGTCCGTCACGGTGTGACGACAGGCGGACCGATCGCTCTGCTGATTCCCAACAAGGACTGGGAGAACTGGCAGCGCACCATGGCTGTCGAGTCGGAGCCGTCAGCCGAGGTCGCCGGCGTCGATCGACCCTTGGTGACGCGGCCGCGCCCCGGGCACGCGGATCTGGCGGGGGTGGTAAAGTACGGGCACAAGGACGTCAGGAACACGCTCGAACGCGCCAGCGCGAGGGAGACGGCCGCGCGTGTCGCGCTCGGCTCGATCGCCCGGCAACTGCTGCGGCAGGTCGACACCGAGATCACTAGTCATGTCTTCCGCATCGGCCCAGTCTCACTGGCCGACCCGGTTGCGGTGACTTTCGGCGCCGCCCGGCAGATTGGCGACGACTCGCCGCTCCACTGCGTGGACCCCGACGTTGAACGTCGGATGATTGCCGAGATCGACAAAGCGCGGGAGGCCGGTGACACGATGGGCGGGGCCTTCGAAGTGATCGCGCACCGCGTCCCGCCCGGCCTTGGCAGTCATGTGCAGTGGGACCGTAAGCTCGACGGCCGGCTCGCGCAGGCGATGATGTCGATTCCCGCGATCAAGGCGGTCGGCTTCGGACGTGGACCGCTGGTCGCCTCGCTGCCGGGGTCGCGGGTTCACGACGAAATTCTGCCGCCGAGCAGCGGCCGCCGCCCCGGCAGCGTCGGCCTGACGCGCCCCACGAACAACGCGGGCGGCCTCGAAGGGGGGATTACCAACGGCGAAGATCTCCGCCTGACGGCCTACATGAAGCCGCTCTCCACGCTGATGAAGCCGTTGCGCTCGGTCGATCTCACCACCTTCACCGCCAGCCCGGCGACGGTCGAGCGCAGCGATGTCTGCGCCGTCCCCGCCGCTGCCGTCGTCGGCGAGGCCGTGGTCGCGCTCACGCTAGCCGATGCACTGACCGAGAAATTCGGAGGCGATTCGATGCCGGAACTTCTCGACAACTGGCTCGCCTTCCGTGCACGAACGGACGTAAGGTTCGCCCCCAGATCCAAGTCTTGATTCTTCCGATCCTCAAGTACGGCGACCCTATTCTCCATGAAAGCGCGCCGCCGGTTGATTCGATCACGCCGGATGTTGATCGCGTGATCGAAGACATGATCGAGACGATGTACGCGGCGCCTGGCATCGGGCTTGCGGCACCGCAAGTTGGGGTACCCCTTCGCCTGTTCGTTGTTGATTTGTCGGCCGGTCGAGATCCTTCTAGCGTGATCGTGATGGTCAATCCTGAGTTCGTTGAGCGCGAAGGCATGCAGCTCGAGGAAGAAGCGTGCCTGAGCGTGCCAGGTTTCAACGCGACCGTCGTCCGGCCCGCGCGGGTCGTCGTGCGTGGACTCGATCGCAGCGCGAGCGTGCGGCAGCACGAAGGCACCGGACTGCTGGCCCGTGCGTTCAGCCACGAGATGGATCATCTCGACGGCAAGATGTTCGTGGACTGTCTTCGCGGTATCAAGCGCGACGTCATCGTCAGGAGAATCCGGAAGCTGACCCGCGCCGGCAAATGGTGAAGGCGTCGTCGCTCCGCGTCCTATTCTTCGGCACGCCGGCCTTCGCCGTGCCGACCCTCGACGCGCTGCTTCTCTCGAACCACCCGATCGTCGGGGTGGTCACACGGCCCGACCGTCCACGCGGCCGCGGACACCGGATCATTGACCCGCCTGTGAAGATCTGCGCCATCGAAGCGAACCTTCCGATTCTCCAGCCGGCCACGCTGGAGGATCCGGTGGTTCTGGGCCAACTCGCAGCGCTCGGCGCCGACCTCGGCGTCGTTGTCGCCTACGGCAGAGTGTTGTCCGACGCTGTCCTTGCCACGCCCCGACTGGGACTACTGAACGTGCACCCCTCACTCCTGCCGCGCCATCGGGGCGCCGCACCCGTGCACCAGGCCGTCATGGCCGGAGACACGGAAACCGGCGTCACCATTATGCGGGTCGTGAAGGCGCTCGATGCTGGCCCGATCCTCACGACGGTCCGACGTCGGATTGCTACCGATGAGACAAGCGTCGAGGTAGAGCGGGATCTCGCGCAAATGGGCGCGGCACTGCTCGTAGCGACCGTGGATCATCTGGCCATCGGCGAGCTGCGCGAGACGCTGCAGAACGAGGGCGCAGCCACATGCGCCCCACGTCTCACGAAGGAAGACGGACTGATCGACTGGCATCGCCAGGCCCCACATATCCACAACCAGGTCCGTGGGCTCTACCCGTGGCCGCACGCGTACGGCTTCCTCAAGGGACAGCGACTGATCATCTTGCGCTCTCGCGCCTCCAGCGGATCGTCTGGCGCCGTGCCAGGAACGATCCTGGCCGCGCAAGGGAACGACCTTTCGGTCGCCGCCGGATCGGGCGTCGTCCACGTGCTCGAGCTGCAGCCCGAAGGCAAGCGGCCAATGCAGGCGCGCGAATTCCTCGCTGGCCACCGCGTGGCCGCCGGCGATCGATTTGCCGGCGCCCCATGATTGGGCCCGCCAGAATCGCGGCCTTCGACATCCTGTCCGAGGTGGGCGAGGGTCGCTCAAGTCTCGGGTCGGCCATCGCCCACCGGCGCGCTTCGCTCAAGGACGATCGCGACCGCGCTCTCGCCACGAAAATCGCCACCGGCGTGCAGCGCTGGCGCGCGGCCCTCGACCACCTCATCGTGTGCTTTTCGAAGCGGTCCATCGAGAGGCTCGATCCGGAGATCGTCGACATCCTCAGGCTGAGCGCCTACCAGCTCCTCTACCTGGCCCGCGTTCCTGCGGCGGCCGTTGTGGACGACGGCGTCGACTTGGCGAGAAGAGCCGGTAAACAGCACGCAAGTGGTTTCGTGAACGCGGTCCTGCGCACGATATCCCGCAACAGCCAGTCGCTGCCGTGGCCTGCACGGCCGGCTAATTCTGCCGACCGCGAAGCGGTGCTTGACTATTTCAGCGTCACGTTGTCTCACCCACGCTGGCTTGCGACGCGGTGGTACGACCGCCTTGGCTTCGACGCCGCCGAGGCTTGGATGCGCTTCAACAACGCGGCGGCACCCCTGACGCTCCGGGCGAATCGGGTACGCAAATCGCCCTCTGAACTGACAGTCGAACTCGCCGGTTGCGGCGTGGACGTCAGGCCGGGCCGATTCGCGCCCGACGCTCTGATTGTCGACAAGGGCCGTCCCTTGCGGGATCCCGGTCTCGAGACGGGCTGGTTCGTGGTACAGGACGAGGCGTCCCAGCTCGTGTCGTTGCTCGCCGGAGCTCGCCCCGGGCGGCGCGTGCTCGATGCGTGCGCCTCGCCGGGCGGCAAGACAACCGCCATCGCTACAGCGATGGAGAAAGATGGCTTCGTCGCGGCGTGCGATGTCCGTGATCGGCGCATTGAACTCCTGCGTCACACTGTGGACGTGACGGGTGCGACCAACGTGCGCCTCGTTCAGGCCGACCTTCTGGCCCCGCTGCCCTTCCACCCGGCGTTCGATTCCGTGATCGTGGACGCGCCCTGTTCGGGGCTCGGCACGCTGCGCCGTGACCCGGACATTCGCTGGCGGCGCCACGAAACAGACCTCGCCCGGCTTGCCGCCTCAGAGCTGACCATGCTCCGACACGGCGCGGCGGTCGTGGCCACCGGCGGCCGACTCGTGTACGCGACGTGCTCGAGCGAGCCCGAAGAGAACGAGGCGATTGCGGCCGCTTTTCTGGCCGCCTCGCCCGGGTTCATCAATGTCGACGCCCGCGACGCCTCGCCGCTTCTGCCCTCCGTCGTCGTCGACATCCGAGGTCATCTGCGCACGATGCCTGATCGTCACGGTCTCGAGGCTTTCTTTGGCGCCGTATTTGAACGACGTCGTCTCTAGACTAGAAGCGGCTTCATACCTTCTCACGTGGCGCGCCTCTTCAGACCCGCCGGCCCTGACGCTCACCGTGGTTCTTGCAGGTCTGAAGACCTGCGCTGCCCGAGGCGAGTGTAGTACGATTTCCCCACATGGCCCTCAAAACACGCGTATGGAGCGCGGGCAAGCTCGTCCTGCTGGCCGGAGCGCTGCTTGCCACCTATCTCCTGTTCGCCGCCGCCTCAATGCGGGTTGCGCTGCGAGTGCGCGAAGTGCAGGTTCCCAACTTCGTGAACCACACGGTGAACGAAGCGACCAAGCTTGCGGGCGACGTGGGTCTACTGGTGAAGGTGGATAAGCTCCGCCGTCCGGATCCGAAAATTCAGGCCGGACGGGTGACCGGGCAGGATCCGGCGCCGGGGGCGACCCTGCGAAGTCAACGGAGCGTGAAGGTCTGGGTCAGTACCGGGCAGCGACCGATGACTCTCCCCACGCTGACCGGCGCAACCGAACGAGCCGCCGAACTGCGCCTCGCTCAGGACGGCATAACGATTGCCACCCGCTCCGAAATCCGCTCGCAAACCTATCCGTCCGACGTCGTCGTGGCCCAAGATGTCAACCGAAGCGCCGCGGTCGATCGCGTCGCGCTGCTCGTGAACCGTTCCGAGCGCGGCGCCAGCTACGTCATGCCCGATCTCATCGGCGTTCACGGCGACCGTGCCGCCGAAATCCTCCGCCGCCACGGATTCCGCGTCGCCGTCGTTTCATCGACGCCCTACACGGGCGTCACTGCAGGTGTGGTGGTTCGTCAGAACCCCCAGGCGGGCTTTCAGATCGCGTCCGGCGAGCCGATCTCCATCGAGGTCAGCCGGTGAACGTCCAAATCGCGCCGTCGATCTTGTCGGCCGACTTCGCAGCCCTTGGCGCGGCGGTCGCGGCCGTCGAACGCGGCGGCGCCGACCTCATTCATGTCGACGTCATGGACGGGCATTTCGTCCCGAACATCACGATCGGTCCGCCGGTCGTCGGCGCGCTCGCGCGCATCGCCACGGTGCCGCTCGACGTCCATCTGATGATCACCGATCCGGACCGCTACATCGAGGCGTTCGCTCGAGCGGGCGCGGCCATGATCTCCGTGCACGTCGAACTGCTACCCCACCTGCACCGGACCGTCCAGGCCATCAAGGCCCTCGGTCTGAGAGCCGGCGTCGTGTTCAACCCCTCGACGCCGGTCGGCGCCCTGGAACCGACGGCGGCCGATCTCGATTTCGTGCTCGTGATGTCGGTCAACCCTGGATTTGGAGGCCAGACTTTCATCCCGCGCAGCGAGTCCAGGGTGAGGGAAGTCCGTGCCCTCCTCGACCGGGCCGGCAACACGACCGCGCCCATTGAAATCGACGGAGGCATCGACACAAAACCGCGCCGCGAGTCGTGGCGGCCGGAGCCAGGATTCTTGTGGCTGGGTCGGCCATCTTTCACTCGCCCGATCCCGAATGCGCCACGCGCGACCTCAAGGCGCTCGCCGCCGGCGCGCTGTCGGCGTTCTCTCCGGCGACACGGTGAGCGCGGCTCGCTCCACCTCCCGGGTCCGTGTGCGGTACGCCGAAACAGACCAGATGGGCCTGGTGTATTACGCGAGTTACTTTGTCTGGTTCGAGGTCGGACGCACCGATCTGCTGCGCGCCGCTGGCTGGACCTATCGCGAAATGGAAATCGACGGATTTTCGCTTCCGGTCGTGGAAGCGTGCTGCACATACCGCCAGCCGGCCCGCTACGACGATGACCTGGAGGTCCGAACAGCTGGAGCGCTGCTGTCTTCGGTACGCGTCCGGTTCGATTACGAGATTATCCGCCCTGCCGACAAGACCAGACTAGCTAAGGGTCATACCATTCACGCCTCGCTGGATCGCAATGGTCGGCCGCGCCGCCTCCCCGAGCGCGTTCGACGTGTTCTTCAGTCATGAGAGCTTTCGTGACAGGAGTCGCTGGATTCATCGGCTCGACACTCGCCGAGGCGCTGCTGTCCGATGACGCCGAGGTCGTCGGACTCGACTCCTTTACCGATTTCTATCCGCGCGCGATCAAGGAACGCAATCTCGCGAATCTCGTCGGCCAGCCACGTTTTCGTTTCGTCGAGTCGAGCATCCGAGACGCGCCCCTCGCTCAACTACTGGAAGACCGGACGCACGTCTTTCACCTTGCCGCGCAAGCCGGCGTGCGCAAGAGCTGGGGACGCGATTTTGCCGTCTACACCACGAACAACATCGAGGCGACGCAGATCCTGCTCGAGGCGTGCGTCGTCCGATCGATGGAGCGGGTCGTGTACGCCTCCAGCTCGTCGGTGTACGGCGACAATGTCGCGATGCCGATGCGAGAGGATGCGCTCCCCCAGTCCATCTCGCTGTACGGCGTCAGCAAGCTCGCGGCCGAACAGCTGTGCTCTCTTTATCACGTGAGCTACGGGATCCCGACGGTATCGCTACGCTACTTCACCGTGTACGGCCCGAGGCAGCGGCCGGACATGGGATTTCACAAGTTCCTGCGCCAAACGATCCTCGGCAAGCCGATCAGTCTCTACGGAGACGGCGAGCAGACCCGCGACTTCACGTTCGTGACCGATGCGGTCGGAGCGACCGTTGCGGCGGCGACACAAGGGGTCGCCGGCCGCGTGTACAATATTGACGGCGGGTCCCATGTCTCCATTAACCAGGTGATCGAGATGATTGGTCGCGTGTCGGGCCATCGAACTCTTGTTCACGTCGACCCCGCGCAGAAGGGCGACATGCGGCACACCTACGCGGATACGTCACTCGCCCGCGCCGACCTGGGCTTCGTGCCAAAGGTCGATCTCGAGCGCGGTCTCGCGGCTGAGTGCACGTGGCTCGAGGCATTGCTGAAATGACGACTGTGCTGGCCAGAGTCGCGCCTTTGGCAGCCATCGTTTTCGCGCTGGCCCTTTGGCCCGCGTGTGGGCCTTCGATTCGCAATACGGTTCCACCTGGCACACTTCAGCCGGATCAATTCCTCTTCGATCGCGGCACTCAGGCGCTTGACGAGAAGCAGTGGCTGGTTGCACGCCAGTACTTCAGGGAGCTCACCGAAACCTACACCCAGAGTCCGTTGCGATCCGACGGCAAGCTCGGCCTCGGCGATACCTATCTCGGAGAGGGGGGACCCGAAGCGCTCGTCTTGGCCATGAGCGAGTTCCAGGAGTTCCTTGCCTTTTTTCCAACGAACGCCCGCGTCGATTACGCGCAGTACAAGCTTGGTATGGCGCATTTCGGACAGATGCGCGCGCTGGGGCGCGATCAGACCGAGACGAAGAACGCCGTTACACAGTTCGAAGCGTTCGTCGCCCGTTATCCGACGAGCAGCCTCATGCCCGAAGTGCAGGCGAGACTGCGTGAGGCGCGCGACCGTCTCAGCGAGAACGATTTCATGGTCGGACACTTTTACTACCGCATCCAGTGGTACCCAGGCGCGATCGACCGGTTCGTCACGCTCCTTAAAGAGGATCCGACCTTCACGGGCCGCGACGGCGTGTATTTCTACCTCGGTGAATCGCTCCTAAAAGTAAATCGCTCAGCCGAAGCGCTGCTCTATTTCGAACGACTCGTTGCCGAATTCCTACAAAGCGAGCACTTAGATGAGGCGCGCGAGCGCCTCACTGAGCTGAAAGCGCAAGCACAGGCCAAGCCATCATCCTCCGTAAAGGTGCCCGTTCAGGATCCGACGGGCTGACCGATAAGAAGGAATGGACGAAGGTGAGGACTATGACACTACAATCACGTGTGATCGGCCTGTTCGTGCTGTCCCTGGGCGCGGCACCCTCGATCGAGGCCGACGACCTGCTTACACCCATTCAGGTGGCGGCGGCTTGTGCGCCATTGGCCGCAGCCACGGCCACGGCGTCTCAGCCAAGCGAGCCGTTGCGGATCATTGGCGTCCAGGATACGGTGCCCCGGACACTGATGAGTGCGCGCGATCTCTTGATCATCGACGGCGGCGCGGCGCGCGGCGTTCAGCTCGATCAGCGGTTCTACATACGTCGCCCTGCGAATGCTGGCGTGCGTCACGCGACCGGACCGCGTGGCACTAGCACCTCCGGCTGGGCGCGCGTCGTCGCGGTGAACGAGACGACCACAATCGCGCTGATCGAATTCGCGTGCGACGGCATTCTGGCTGGAGATGTTCTGCAGCCGTATGCCGATCCCGTGTTGCCGCCCGACGCGGATCGCACCGATACGACCGGCGAGCCCGACTTCTCGGCTGCCGGCGCCGTGCTCTTTGGCGAGGGCGAGCGAACGACTGGAGGTCCGGGCGACTTCCTGGTGGCCGACATCGGGGAAAGAAGCGGCGCTTCACCTGGCACGCGGCTGGCGATTTATCGAGATCTCCGCGTTGCAGGACTACCGCTCGCGGGGATCGGCGAGGCGGTTGTCGTATCCGTGGACCCCAATTACTCCCTGATTCGCGTCACGCGGGCGCGCGACGCCGTTGCCGCCGGCGATCTGCTGGTCCCGAGACGACGGCCCTAGGAGCCTCTTGGTCAGCCGGCTTTGCGGTCCGAGCGTCGGTCGCGCGCGATAAGAGAGATGTCGGCAACCCCTGGGCTCAGCGTCTGGCTGAAGCGGCAGTAGTAGTCGCCGGCAGAGGCGAGCGCGGCTACCACCACGACCCACAGCGCCGCCCGCCCGACCACCAGCAGTCCAGGCATGTACACATCGCCCAGGATGAGCGCGAGGATCGCGACGACCTGGGCGGCCATCTTGATCTTCCCTAGAGGCGAGGCGGGCATGGCCACGCCGCGCGAATACGCAAGATTGCGCAGCCCGGTCACCGCAAGCTCGCGCCCGATGATGATGGCCACCATCCACGCGGGCGCCAAGTTCATCTGGACGAGCGACAGAAACGCCGCCGAGGTGAGCAGCTTGTCGGCCAGCGGATCAATCACCTGACCGAGTGGCGTGACCTGCTTGCGGCGGCGCGCTAGATAGCCGTCGAGCCAGTCCGTCAGTGACGCCAGCGCGAAGATCGCCGCTCCAACGACTTCCTTTCGCCAGCCGAAGATCACGCGCCCCTCGAACTTCGTGAGGAGCACCACGACAAGCAGCGGCACGAGAAAGATGCGCGTCAGTGTGAGCGAATTCGGAAGGTTCATCTACGCAGGTACGCACATGATACCATTACCGGTTGCGATGAAAGCGATTCTGTTGGCGGGGGGCAAGGGCACAAGGCTCCGGCCGCTGACCATCCACACACCCAAGCCGATCGTCCCGATCTTCGAGCGACCGTTCCTGCACTACCAGCTCGATCTGCTCAAGAAGGTGCCCGAGATCGACGAAGTGGTGCTCAGCCTGAATTATCAACCGAAGCGGATCGAGGAAATCTTCGGCGATGGCACCCACTGCGGCCTAAGCATCCGGTACGTGGTCGAGCCTTCTCCGCTCGGCACGGCGGGCGCCGTCCGCTACGCCGGAGAGTCGCTGAATGAGTCTGTTGTCGTCTTCAACGGTGACGTCCTCACGCAGATCGATCTCGCGGCGGTCATCGCCCTGCACCGTGAGCGCAAGGCGAAGGCCACAATTGTCCTGACCCCCGTCGACAATCCGACCGACTATGGTTTAGTGGAGACCGATCGGACCGGAAACATCCAGCGCTTTCTGGAAAAGCCGGAAGCTGACGACATCACCTGTGACACGATCAACGCGGGCATCTACCTCCTCGAACCTGACACTTTCGACCGGATTCCAACAGACACGCCGTGGTCGATCGAGCGCAGCTTCTTTCCGTCCCTGATCGATCGCGGTGAGACCTTCGTGGCGTACGTCAATCGCGACTACTGGATCGACATCGGCACGCCCAACAAGTACACGCAGGTGCACCGAGACATCATGGACGGACGCTTTCGTGCTGTGCCCTTTGCCGATGCGCCCTCGAGCGTGTGGATTTCGCCGCAGGCGCGAATCGAAGAAGGCGCCTCGCTCGAAGGCCCCTGCTTCGTCGACGAAGGAGCTGTCGTGAGAGACGGCGCCCGCATTGGCCGGTACAGCGTGATCGGGCGTCACTGCCACGTCGAAGAGCACGCGATTGTTGAGCGGTCCATTCTGTGGGCCAACACGCGAGTCGGACAATACGCCATCGTCTCGCGGTCCATTCTCGGCCGGCAGTGCCACATCGGCAGAAATGCCAGCGTCGAGGACGGCGTTGTGCTCGGCGACAAGTCGGTTGTGACGGACTTCAGTCGGCTTTAACAAGTTGCCAGTCTCTCTGAACCCCGACATCTTCAAGGCCTACGACGTGCGAGGCACCTATCCCGAAACGGTGCACGAGGACGGTGCGCGAGCGATCGGTGCGGCCTTCGTCGCCTATCTGAAGGCCAGGCGCATTGGCGTCGGCCGCGACATGCGCCTGTCGTCGCCATCACTCGCCTCCGCCTTCATCGACGGCGCGGTCTCGCAAGGGGCCGACGTGATCGATTACGGCATGATCCCGACCGACATGCTGTATTTTGCCGTCGCGCGCGACAACCTGGATGGCGGCGTAGAAGTGACGGCCTCTCACAATCCCAAGCAGTACAACGGGATGAAAATGGTGCGGTCTGAGGCGTTTCCGCTGAGCGGCGATGCCGGTATCTCCGACATTCGCGAAATGATCGCCACCGATCGTCTGCCCTCACCCGCACTTCGTCGCGGCCAGGTCACCGCCAAGAATGTTCTCGCGGCCTACGTCGACCACGTGTTGTCGTTCATCGATCCCGCCGTCGTCCTGCCCTTCAAAGTCGTGCTCGACACTGGCAGCGGCATGGGCGGCCTCGTCGCACCAGATCTTTTCGACCGGCTGCCGTGCAAGACCACAAGACTGTGCTTCGCCATTGACGGCCGCTTCCCCAATCACGAGGCGAATCCTCTCATCGAGGAGAACCGCCGGCACGTTGTCGAACGGGTCGTCGCAGAGCGAGCCGATATCGGCATCGCCTGGGATGGGGATGCCGACCGCTGCTTCTTTATTGACGGCGCAGGCGAATTCGTCTCTGGCGACTTCGTGACGGCGTTGCTGGCTGAAGCCCACCTCCTCACACATCATGGGGCCACAGTCATCTACGATGTGCGCGCGAGTCATGCGGTGAAAGATGCCGTGGCGCGCTATGGCGGCATCTCGATCATGAACCGCGTAGGCCACGCGTTCTTCAAGCGCCGCATGCGCGAGACCAACGCCATTTTCGGTGGAGAGGTGACAGGCCACTACTACTTCAGGGGCAACTTCTATGCGGACAACGGCTTTATCCCGGCGCTGCTCATGCTGGAGCTGATGTCGAAGAAGGGCCAGAGCCTCCGCGATCTCCTCGAACCGCTGCGGAAGAAGTATTTCATTTCTGGTGAGATCAACACGAGGCTACAGTCAATGGACGCCGTGCCCGCGAGGCTCGACGAGCTCGCCGCACGCTACCTCGATGGACGTCAGTACACGCTCGACGGTATCTCGGTCGAGTATCCAGACTGGCACTTCAACGTGCGCCCATCAAACACCGAGCCGCTCCTGCGTCTTAATCTGGAGGCCACAACGTTCGAGCTGATGACGCAGAAGCGCGACGAGGTGCTTGGGCTGATTCGCGCGTGATACACTTTCTTCCAGGGCGGGCTTAGCATAGTGGTAATGTCCTGGCTTCCCAAGCCAGTTAGACGGGTTCGATCCCCGTAGCCCGCTCCACTAACCACTTACGAGTAAATTACTTCCAGACCGTCATCGATGAACTCGACGCGGGAATGAACGAGATCATGACGCAATCGGTGCGTCCCGCTCCGCGAAACCCAAGGACTTGACGTGGTCGGCAAGGTCGCCGCGCGCTGATTCTTCTTGGGTACAGCCCACGACCTGGGTCTTCGCGATGAACGGACTGAGGACTTCTGCTCAAGTGGCCCGCTGAGGCGACGGCCACATTCCCTTCACATTCGCGACTGCTTCAATCTCGCTCACCACGGCGTCCAGCTCCTGCACCAACCCTGGGTGATAACCGGTACTCCTAAACGCTCGTACGAGACCGCGGTAGTAGCCGATTGTGCCCGCCTTGCCGGCATCGGCGTTGAATCGGGCCCAGAGCCGATCTCCCAACTCTCTGTAATCCATCAGGATCGACCTCACGTTGTGCACCTTGTCCGATGCGGAGACCAGCACGATCGATTTCGAAGCCGATTCGAGGTGCCGGACATAAGCCATCTTACGCTCACGCCACGATGGCTTCGGCTGGATGGCCGCCTCGGTACATCCTTCGACAATGTCAAGGACCTCCTGCCCGAACTCGAACCGAATCCACCTCCGTGCCCAATCAGCGCCCAGCGTCACCGGGATGTCCTCAACGACATCGTGGAGAACAGCGGCAATCGCTTCGTTCTCGGTCGCCCCAAACTCAAGGGCGAGCCCGGTCACGCTGAGCAGATGCGCGATGTAGGGGACATCCGTCCCTTTCCTCGGCTGTGTTGCGTGCAACCGAGCCGCTCCTGCCAGTGCCACTGAGAATCGATGGCTCAGCCCATCGATGGCCTGTTCGCGCACGACTTCGCCTCTCACTCTTGATCCGGACGGCCAGCCGAGAAGATGCGCGCAACTCTGTACATAACGTCTCTCCTAACTTTGTGACTGGCGTGGAGCCTTGCCTGACTTGTGGGCCCTCCCAACTCAACCACCCGTCAGGACGCCAGCCAGACGAGAGATCATAAACACTGGCCGCCTCCGTCTAGCCAACTAGCGTAGCGACCAGCTGGTCCTCGATGACTAGTTATAGGAGAAATCTGAGCGTCCCCACCGTGTAGTAACCACTGTTTCAGAAAGAAACTGCTCCGGTCGCTTATCTCCAGAATCAATGGGTGCTGGCGTAATCCGCCAACGGCGAGGTGAGTCCACGGCGCTGACGCGCGCTCAACCACTCTAAGGCGCGTTTGGGATCATCGGGCGCGAGGGCGTTGATTTTTGTCAGTTGCATCGGTGTCAAGTCGGATACGCCAGCGAGGTTCCAGTGTTGAATCTGTTTTTTCTGATCCGACGGTTTGGCGATGCGATAGCGCTCATCCAGGGCTCCCACCGTCAGCCGGGTGGAAGCCGAAATCTCGCGTTGTTCTGACTCGGTGGGGACAAAGACCTTACGGGCGCATTTGACCTCAGCCGCCTTGCGGGCCAGGTCCAGTAGCGTCAATTGGTCCTGGTGATACCGTACCAGGGTCACCTCCCTGCCCTCGATCCAGCCGGCCTCGGTCGCGACCACGCCGTCGATCTTGCCCAACTCATACTCGCCGACCCAGTAGCAAAACATGGCAAACGCGGCCTGCTTGTGTTGGGCGGTATCGAGCTCCATGGACGCTGCGTGGAGATAGTTGGGAACGGGGCGTTGCGATGCCTTGAGGGCTTGGATCATGCGCGACGCGATATCATTTGGTGATTCAGCTTGGACCGAGCTCGGTATCAGTGGCTGTCCCGCCGTGTTGAGGAACAGAAGGCGTTGCGAGTCGGTGGCTGGACCTTGATACTCCAGGCGGTCGAGCTTGAGCGCGATAAACTCATCGGCGACGGCTTCAGTCAGCAGGGGATGGGTGGCGACGTCGCGTTGGAATGACTGGCAGTTGGCGCAATGAGGCGTGTCTTGCAAGATCGCCAGCACGGGTTTCCCGCTCGTTTGACTTTGCGCCAGGGCGACGTCTAACACATCGAGCCAAGCGATGAGTGCTGGGTGGTCAGAACGCTTCGGCGCGCCGGCGCTTGAGCCGGTTACGCTGACCACTAGGATCATAGAGCAGAGGACCAGGGGTGCGATCACACGCATCATAGGGCGCTCTCCTTCTGGTGCCGACACCATGTACTAATAAGTTTAGCAAGGATTGCTGTCCACACGGAGAGCCCTTCCTGTCGACGATCGAGTTTCTCGCGAGACGCCTGAGATCGCACGCGATGGTAAATCCCAACCTGGAGGACCACGGCGAGGCCGACGGCGAGGATCAGTTAAAGAACTTGGTCATCTTGCATGGCCAGAGAGGTTACGGCGTGGGGACGCGCCCCTTCAGCTCCTCAACCCCGTTGCGGCCCCAACACCGCCCCCCAGGTCAGGATCCGGAATGGTGCAGGCTCAGCTCGTCGGCACCCGCTGTTTGAGCGGCTCAGTGTCTTGCGAGGATCCCAAAGTCCTCCCGTCGCCAGCGGACACTCGACGCGGGACCGACGGCTAAGCGCGTCACCGCTTCACCGTGATCACGGCTTCTTCGCAGCGGCTTCCGCGGCCTTCTTCTCCTGGGCGCGAGCTCCCGCGAGAATCCCCAGCATGCCGAAGTTCCCCTCGTGACAACTGGACTCATAGATCCGGTTTGCCCGCTCGTCGTTCTTCCCCAACTCAAGGAGGACGGTCCAGGGTCGTGTCCCCGTCGTCGGATCGTCGATCGTGATTTCGCGCTCTAACGTGTTGGCGTCCACTCGCGTGAAGCGTTCCACCAGATGCAAGTGCCCCTTGGAGCCTCTCGGACCGAGGGTCCATTGCCCGATCGTCTGGACCTCCGCCCCGGGGCTAAAGTTGGTGGTGTCGACGACCAGGGTATCGCCCTCCCACCGGCCCCGCGAGTCCCCCAACCACTGGTGGACCTGGGGAGGCAGATGCGGACTCCCGTCCGTGGGGATGATGCGCACGGCTCCGCCCCCGTGGCCATACTCGACGTAGATGGTCACATAGCCCGGCGATTGAACCAGCCGCGACGTGCCGGAACCAAAATCACCTGATCCGAAATCGGGCAGCGTGTTGCCGAGACAGCGCTCGGGCCAGCCTCGATCCTCGGGACCGTCGGAGATTCTCGGCACCCGGGGAGGATTCTCGGCCCCCGGCACCAGAGGGGGCATTTTCCCATCCGGGGGATCGACAATCAGCGACGTGCGCTTGCTCCTCTTGAGGATCGAGTTAAAGACCGCATTGTAGGTGCCGGGGTTCCCCTCGCGGGGGGGAGCCGTATGCGTCGGCTCCAGCGCACTCTTCGTGTCCAGCGCCGCCACTTCCTCGTCGGTCAAAACCGCTCTCCCGGCATACTCCTCCGGGCGTTCCAACGGCGCCTCGCTGTTGCGGCTCCAGATGCCTTGGAGGTCCGGCTCGCCCCACGGGGTCTGGGGCGGCGTGTACGCTTGGGCCGCCGCGGCCGTAGGGCTCTGGGCCGCGACGAAGACCGGCGCGAGCGACACCGCCAGCACTGCTACCAGCGCACCCATGACCGCGAGAAACTGATTTCTCATCTACTCCCCCTCCTGTCGTCCGGTTCTCTCGCTCGTACAGCCGCGCTGCCT
Organism: Vicinamibacterales bacterium; assembly: GCA_965197865.1. Classification (GTDB taxonomy): domain Bacteria; phylum Acidobacteriota; class Vicinamibacteria; order Vicinamibacterales; family CAVVIG01; genus CBDANZ01. The sequence continues at coordinate 318,116 of CBDANZ010000002.1, read as the reverse complement.
GCCCGCCACGCACGAGGAGGGCCCGCCCAGAGTACGTGCTGGCCGGCCCCGCACCGGCGGGCTTTCCGGCGGAGGTCGAAAATCGGCTCGCCCTGCTCAGTTAAGGTGCTCCGACAGCTTCCGCTGGGCCGAGAGCGCCAACGGGTGACCGGTGCACACTCTTCTTCGGACCACAACTTACTACATGGGCACTGGTCCTGGACCCTCGCACGTAACCGGAATGCTCCCACTGCGTTGCCACAATGTTGCCAAGACCGGGGCCGATTCCAGGAGATTTCAGAGGACACGCGAGGACTACGACGAGGCCGGAAGTTGGTGAGTCGCTGAGGCTTGTCGCCAGAAGTCTCACGGCGTCACCACGTCAGAAACTGCGCTCATTTAGGGTTCGATCCCCGCTGCCCGCTCCATAGTCTTTCATCAGGAGCCGCTACTCTCAGGCGTCGCTTTTTCTCCCCGCGCCTGCTGAACGATCTTCACGCCGGCACTTGCCCCCACGCGTGTTGCCCCTGCAGCGACCATCAGTTTGAGCGCCTCCAGATCGCGCACGCCGCCGGCCGCCTTCGCCAGCGTGCAGGCGGTGACCTTTTCACCCTGGGTGAGCAGCGCAGCCTCGATGATCACCTTGCTCAGGAGGCCGCAGTCGCGGCAGGGCGTCACGACCGACTCGATATCGCGCTCGACCATCCTGAGGTCGCCCGACTTGAGCGCACCGACGTTGATGACCATGTCGATCTCGCGAGCTCCATCGAAGATCACCCGCCTGGTCTCGTAGCCCTTCACGTCGGCGGTGGTCGCGCCTAGCGGGAAGCCGACGACCGAGCAGACGCCGACAGCGCTCGCGCCCAACCGGCGGGCCGCCAACGCCACCCACGCCGGGTTGACGCAAACGGTCGCAAACCCGAAGTGCGCCGCCTCTTGACACAGCTCCTCGATCTCGTGACGCGTCGCACCAGGCTTCAATAGGGTATGGTCGATCATCGCGGCGACCGATGTCGGCGCGCCGCCCGGCGCATGCACGCCGACCCGGGTGGCGCCAGCGTCCAGCAAGCCCTTCAACTGATCGGGGCAACACTCGTGCAGTACCGCATGACATCCGCATTGGCTCGTCGGAGAGACGGCGGCCGCCATCTCCTCGATGATGATGTCGATCAGACGCTCACTTTCGTCACGAGTCATGATGTTCGATCAGGGCAGGCCGCATCCTTATCCGCTTCTTGGCCCTCTTGCGTCATCTCTTTTCCAGATCCCCAATCTTCGAGAGCCCTCTGATATAGCGCGGCTCGCGCATTGGCGTGTCGAGCCACATCGCAACGATGGCCCGCGCTTCAGTGGAATCGATCAGGCTGGCGCCCAGCGTGAGCACGTTCGCGCCGATGTGTTCGCGCGAGTACCTCGCAACAGCTTCTGAGGTGGCCATCGCCGCCCGAATGCCGTCAACCTTGTTCGCCGCAATGGCCGACCCGATACCCGTGCTGTCGACCACGATTCCGGCATCCGCCTCGCGGCAGGCTACGAGGTCGGCTACCGAGGCGGCCACGTCGGGATAATCGACCGAATCGGTGGTGTCGGTGCCCAGGTCCAGAACCTTCAGCCCTCGACCGCGCAGCCACGCTACGAGCGCACGCCGAAGCACGACGCCGGTGTGATCGCTGGCGATCGCAATCGTGCGCACATCGGCCTTGGGCGCAAGAGCTTCATCCTCGGCTGACACTGCCCCCTCCCGAATGACGGCAATCCGCCGTTCTCGAAGTGTGTCCTGCGCTAGCGGTGTGATATGGCCACGCCGAGTCAGAATCACCGTCTCGCCGCGCTCAAGGACGCGCGCGTCAGACTCAGTGATGATGTCAAATGTACGTTTCCCCATTTGCCCCGTTCCCCAGTTATTATTTGGCCGGTATGCTCGATCGGCCACAACTCGAGATCCTGCTCACCGAAGCCGAGATTCAGGTGCGCGTCGCCCAGATGGCGTCCGAGATTCGGCGTGATTTCCCTGACGGCCTGCACCTGGTCGCGGTCCTCACGGGAGCCTTCGTCTTCCTCTCCGACCTCGTGCGGCAGATGCACGGAGACGTCTCCCTCGACTTCATGGCGCTTTCGAGCTACGCCAAAGGTACGACGAGCTCCCGAGAAGTCCGGCTGCTCAAAGACCTCGACACGACGCTCAACGGCAAGCACGTGGTCATCATCGACGACATCGTCGACACTGGTCTGACCCTTCAGTATCTTCAGGACATTCTTCGCGCCAGAGGTCCAAAAACATTGAGAACCGCGTGCCTGCTGAACAAGCCGTCGCGCCGTCAGGTCGACGTCAGGATCGAGCACATCGGCTTCGAGATCGAGGATCGCTTCGTCGTTGGCTATGGTCTTGACTACGGCGAGCGGTACCGCAACCTTCCCTACATAGGCATCGTCTCATCCGCATAGTCGTACCCAACTCGACCATCTCAAGCGCTGCCAGACGCGTGCCCCACGCACAGATTCAGGCGACGATACCATCTTCACTTCGGCCTGGAAAATGTGTCTCTGCAGCAGCCTCTCCATCAACGCCAGCTCGTCCCCGAGGGCCTGATACATCACCATCGGCACGTGCGTGTAGATCTTGATGAGACCAGGCAAGACAACCTGCGTGTGCGCGTCAATCGTTTCGCTGGCGGTGTATCGCGCCGCGATCGCCGCTGGCGTGTCGATGTCCACGATGTCGTGGCGATGGATCGCCACAGCCCCTGGGTTGAGCACCTGCCGGGGGCGTTTTCGGTCGCCACAGTTCAGCCGACAACGACGAACGAAACGCGTCGGCGAGCGGGCTGAGCCGCCGACAGCGCGGTCGCTGCCGGCGCAATCGCCATAATCGATCCGCTTCCCGTACGCATCGAAGCGAGATTGTACTGCTATCAGCGGTCAGCTTTGACTCTCAGTTTCAGGAGGAAGTTGAAAGCGGCAAGCTGAACGTTTGAGCTGAAAGCCGATCGTGTATAGTGTGGGACCGTGCCGGTTCATCCCGTGGATCATCCACTCGTGCACGATGCGCTCGTCGATCTCCGCGATAGGCGAACGACGCCGGAACAATTCCGGCGTGCAGCGACGCAGATCAGCGTGCTGTTGGCGGACGAGGCGATGAAGGGGGTGCCGAGCGCGCGGTGACCGTCGAGGCGCCGCTAGGCCCCGCGCCTGGACTCAGGACCGCGTCAGACATTGTCGTCGTGCCCGTGCTTCGCGCCGGGCTCGGCATGCTCGATGCCGTCCTGCAGCTCGTGCCAGGCGCCCGAGTCGGCCACATCGGCCTGCAGCACGACGAGACCACCGCCGTCGCGTCGCAGTACTACGCGAAGCTACCCGCCTGAATCGAGACCATCTTCACCCTCATGATCGATCCCATGCTGGCGACGGGCGGAAGTACCGTGACGGCGCTCGACCTGCTGCGAAGCGCCGGCCCACGCGTGTTCGCATCGTGTGCATCGTTGCCGGCCCCAAGGGCATCCGGGCGGTCGAACGCTATCATCTTGAAGTGTCCATCTATAGTCCTGACGTAGACCGAGGACTCAACGCGCACAAGTTCATCGTTCCGGGACTCGGCGACTTCGGCGATCGGCTGTACCGAGCTGTCTAGGAGCGCTTTGGGAAAGTTTTCTTGACACCTAGGCCAGGTCCTACGAAAGAGACGAACATGCCCGAATCCAGCTCGGCTTCAACCGGCGAGCGTCGCCTGCAGGCACGCACGCCGACCGATCGGTGGCAGACGGCGCTCACCTCGATTGCGCCCAACACGATCCTCATTCGCGGCTACCCCGTGGACGAGATGATGGGCCGCCTCTCGTTCGCCGACGCCGTGTATCTACTGCTCATGGGCGAGCTGCCGTCGCCAGCCATCGGCCGCATGCTGAACGCCGTGCTCGTGTCGTCGCTGGATCACGGCGTGGCGCCCCCCCCCTCCACGCTTGCGGCACGAAATGTGGCGACCTCCGGCCGCCACTCAAGGACCCGGTCGCGGCCGACATTCTGGCGTTCGGACCCCATCACGGAGGCGATATCGAGTCGTGCATGCGGTTTCTCGATTTCGGCCTCACGCTTGTGCGGTCGAGGTAATCGCTTCAACAGGCCGCCCACAGCCTCATTGCCGACTATCTACGCGAGGGCAAGACGCCCCCAGGATTTGGCCACCGGTTCCATACTCGCGACCCGCGCGCCGCCCTCCTCTTTCAGATGGCCCTGGAACTCGAGCTCGAAGGTGAGCACGTAGGGATGATTCGCGTGGTCGAACGCATGCTGGATCCGCGAAAAGAAGAGGTGGGCCGCCATCTGCCCGTCAACGCGGATGGCGCCATCGCCGCGACTTGCGCAGACCTCGTGTTTGCCTACGAGCTCGGCAACGCCATCTTTCTGATCTCGCGGCTGCCTGGCCTGATTGCGCACGCGCACGAGGAACGCACGCGTCAGCAGCCGATGCGACAGATCCATCCGAAGGATCACGACTATGACGGCTCGAGCTCGCGACGGCTGCCCGAAACGCGAAAGTAGCGCAGGTCTCTGGACGTGCGCAAGTCTCTAGACCTGCAGTACACTCACAAGTTCCGGGCGCTTAGCTCAGCTGGTTAGAGCGCGTGCTTCACACGTACGAGGTCACTGGTTCGAGTCCAGTAGCGCCCACCACTTTCAGACGCATGTAACCCGCACTAGTTGAGCGACTTCCAGTCAGGCTGCTGATCGACGCTTAAAGGCACTCTCGTTATCGTTGGAGTCTCTTGTGTAACGATTGTGCACCGCTCGCGTTCTTCCTCGAATCGCTTGAGCGCCGCGTGCATCCCCTGGCGCTCGACCCTATAGCTAGCGGCCGGATGCGGCGCGATGTGGAAATGGCTGAAAGAATTCAGAAATCTCTGCTTCCACAATCCGTTCCGGATGTGCCGGGTGTCAGCTTCGCCTGGGTGTTCGAACCGTGCGACCGACTGAGCGGCGACATGTTCGACGTCTTTTTGCTCGATGACAGGCGCGTGGGTCTCTACCTCGTGGATGTTAGCGGGCATGGCGTTCAGGCCGCGCTGCTATCGATGACGGTCAACCGCGTTCTGTCTGGTCGCGCGAGTCAGGATTCCCTGCTCAAGGAGCATATTGGGGGCTCGCCGTACCGCCTCTTGCCGCTCAGCAAGGTTGCCCAGCAATTGAATAAACAGTTCCCCATGGACCCTGTAGCGCGGCAATATTTTGCGCCCTCTACGGGATGCTCGACCTGGAGGCACGGGAGTTCCGTTGTATTTCTGCTGGCTATCCTGGTCCGATCTACCAATCGCCTGGCGGGGACACGACCGTGCTCTGGGCGCATAGCTTTCCAATAGGGTTGTTCGAAGACGTGGTGTATGAGGAATGGCTCATTCGCTTGAGGCCAGGAGATCGCCTCTACTTCTATTCAGATGGGGTGACTGAGGCGATCAACGAACGGGACAAACAATTCGGCAGGGAGCGGCTCATTGGCGCAATTGACCAGGTTCGTACGGCGCGGATCCAGCAGAGTTTAGCGCTTCTTCTAGAGAGCGTTACCGAGTGGTGTGGTACCGCCGGCCTCGAGGATGACGTCTCGGTTTTGAGCCTGAAGACCGGAGCCTGACCGGGGCGCCAATCGGTTCGCCAGCTCTTCTACCCCACACAGGGCAGTGAGATCTCAGCGGCTGAATTCGGCTGCAGCCTGCTCGATCCCATCACCGGGCAGCTGCTTGCGGAAGCCCTGAACGATCTGGGCATCGAGTAGCCTAGCAGCCCGTGGTGAAAGTCGATCGAGCAGCCCCTTGTTATTGGCGAGGGGATCGACAGGATCGATCCCGCTCCTTACACTGTGGCGCATGGCCATGGGCACCCGCGACCCCGAACAACCTCCGTTGTGGATTGCCGCGTCGGATCTGCCGGTCTCGCCTGGGCATCCGTTCTACACGCGCTTGAATGCGTTGCTGGATGCCGACGGCTTCGACACCTTCGTGGAAGACGCCTGTCGATCCTTCTACGCGCCGGTGTTGGGCCGCCCGAGTCTGGCGCCCGGTCGCTACTTCCGCTTGTTGCTGGTTGGGTACTTCGAAGGCATCGATTCGGAGCGCGGCATCGCATGGCGTGCGGCGGACTCGCTGGCGGTGCGGAGCTTCCTGCGACTCGGGCTGGAGGAGGCGGCCCCGGATCACTCGACGATTTCGCGCACCCGCCGCGTGATCGATGTGGAGACGCACCGGGCGGTGTTCACGTGGGTCCAGCAGCGCCTGGCGGCCGCCGGCCTGTTGAAGGGCCGGACGATCGCGATCGACGCGACGACGTTGGAGGCCAACGCCGCCATGCGGAGTATCGTGCGCCGGGACACGGGGGAAGCCTACCAGGCGTATCTGACCCGCCTCGCCGCCGCCTCGGGGATCAAGACGCCGACGCGCGAAGTCTTGGCGCGGTTTGATCGCACGCGGAAGAAGAAAACCTCGAACAGCGAGTGGACCAGCCCCAGTGATCCTGACGCGAAGGTCGCGAAAATGAAAGACGGCCAGACGCACTTGGCGCACAAAGCCGAGCATGCGATCGATCTGGAGAGCGGCGCGTTGGTCGCGGTGACGGTGCAGGGCGCCGATCAGGGCGACACGAGGACGCTTGTCACGACGGCGATCACGGCGGCCGAACAGGTGGAAGCCGCGCACGCGACGACCGACGCGCGCGGGAGGTTGGAGGACATCGTCGCGGACAAGGGCTATCACAGCAACGAGACGATGGTAGACCTGGCTGCGGTGGGCCTGCGGTCGTACATTTCGGAACCCGACCGTGGCCGGCGCGATTGGTCCGACGCGCCGGATGCGTACGCGCCCGTCCATGGGAATCGCCGCCGTCTCCGGGGCGCCCGCGGGCGACGCTTGCGGCGGCGACGGGCGGAACTCGCCGAGCGATCGTTTGCCCACCTCTATGAGACCGGCGGGATGCGACGCACGCACTTGCGGGGACACGACAACATCTTGAAGCGTCTACTGATTCATGGCGGCGGCTTCAACTTGGGGCTCGCGATGCGCCAGTGCCTCGGCATCGGCACGCCACGGCGCTTGCAGGGCCGCGCCGCAGGCGTCTTGGCTGTCTTCATCGCCGTATGGGCGCGCCTCGGCGCTCTCTGGGGGAACCATGAACCAAGATTCGTTGATCGATCGCCGGGGTCGTCGCCGCGTCATTGTTTTGAGCTGCTACCCGTCGCCGCGTGAATCGCAGGGTTTAAACACAGACTGCTAGGCCGCGCCCGGCTTTTTTCGCCAACGCGACCAACCCAGGAACTTCTGATTTACTTGCTAAGCTCGAAGGGCGGCAGGGGCGCGGACCGTTAGCAGTCGTCAATCGGCGAGTAAACGGCACGGCGATCGTATCAATGACCTCGTCGCCGAACGGATCCACACGGGGGAGGACTTCCTAGTGTTCTGGACCGAGCGCGGAGCCAACGGACGACTACGGTAGAAGTCCCATCGGCTCGGGGCTCACCACGAAGCGTCAGGTCAAGGCTAGTCGTTCCAGGCGACGTTGCCAGATAGTTAGACACGGCGAGCTCTCGGGTCGACACTAACTCAGGTAAATTTCACACGCACGAGGTCACTGGTTCGAATCCAGTAGCTTCGCGCGCGATGGCGGCTTGCAGCGGGCTTCTGGCCCTACCCACCTTATCTTTGCTGCGAGATCAATGTTCTTGTCCTGAATCTGTGTTGCGGCCGACTCCCCTTGGCAGGATCCGCCGAGCACCTAGACTTAATTACCGCGCCCTGTCGACCGGGCCGGGTCGCGGCTGGTCAGGCACCACCGCCACCATCGCCGCGTTTGCGCTCCCTCCCAGCACTTCAGGAGCGAGCCGCCTCGCGGCCGGACCGCCAGAGCGTTTGCCTCTTCGCTCACGGGCCTTTCTTGGCCTCTGCCACAAGCGCCGTGAGCATCTGCGAGTACCGCTCATCGGCCGCGGCGAAGATCTTCAGATACTCCTCCTCCGACAGCTGCTGCTTTGCCCACTCGCCGTCGAACGTGGTACGCTTCCCCATCGCCTCATAGCTGTCGAACGTGGTGTCCTCGCGCGTCGCCTTCAACCCGTCCCCGCCTAGATCCTCGATGAAAACCTTCGACCCTGCGGTGCCGGCGCTGTTCAGCTCGATATACGTGACGCGGTACTCGTGCTTGGCCAGGCGCTCGTCGAGCAGCTGGGGCGCCGAGTAGTGTGCGGCGATGGTCAGAAGCTGAAGACCTGGGATATAGAGCGCGCCGATGAAGACATTGGGATCGGCGGGATCCCCTGCCGCGATGCTGCCCAACTTCGCGGCATCGAGCGCCGCAACGAGCTGCTTGGCCAGAGGAGCGGATTTCGACTCCTGGCCGAAGGCGGAACCGGAGCATACCAGCGCGATGAAGGCTCCTGCTAGACATCCACGTACGACAACCATGGAACCCTACCCTCCCTGAGAATGACGGCGTTGTTAGACGTGTCTTATCACTCCGAGCGCGCCGGTTCAAGGATTGGGCTAGATGAACAGCGCATCGTCTTCCTCCGTGCGCGAGCGGGCGCGGCGCGCGCGCATGTCTCGGCGGATGAGTTTGAGGACGACAAGAAACGCGCTGAGCACGGCGGCACCCTCGCGCACCGGTTTCGACACGGCGGCCTGGACGCCGTCGAGCGTGCGGTCGAGCCGCTCGACGAGACCTGCAAGAACGCGGTCGACCCGCTCCACTTGCGCCGTCGCGAGCGAAGCCGTCCGCGACACATCGCGCGCGATGACGTTCCAGTGCTCGACGATGGGCTTCAGGTCGCGCTCGACCTGATCGGTCAGCCGCTCGACGCGCCGCGCAAGCCGGCTGACCGTGACCAGCACGCCGAGCTGGGCAATGGCCGTTCCGAGCGTCGCAACGGCGATTACGCCGAGGAAGACTTCACCCCAGCTCACGCGCGCTCCTGGGCGCGCGCCTGCTGATAGGTCTCCCGCCCATGCTCGATGGCGCTCGTCAGCGTTTCCCGACCCTGCTTGACCGCCTCGCGGCTCTTCTCGGCCGTTTCAGCCGCACGTCGGCGCCCTTCGCGCGCCCTGTCGCCCAGATATTCGCGCGTTTCGCGGCCGGCTGAAGGCGCGTACAGCAGCCCGACCGCCGCGCCACTCACGGCCCCAAGGATGAACGCCAGCAGGACGCTTCCGGCTCCTGTCCCTTCGTTGCTCGCCATCTCGCCCCCCGTCAAAACTACAAGATACTCACTTTCACGCTGAGATACTTTCGCTGGTCCTTGCGTATCTCCGTGATGAGCGATGAGATCTCGTTCGTGACCTTAGTTCATGTTCTCATATAACTGTCGATCTTTCAGCAACTGTCCCGCGGTTCCCTCTCGCCGCTGTTCAGCCGTGCCACGAGCTGGTCGAGCCGTTCGGTGGCCGAATTCAAACGGTTGAACAGCTCCGGGTCCGTCATCAGCTTCCCCGCCATGCCTTCACCGGAATTGAGCTTGCGGGCCAGCGTGTCGATATTTGCCGTCGCGGAGGTCAGCGAGCGCGCGAACCTGTCGTCCTTCAACAACTTGCCGAGGCTGCCCTCGCCCGCGTTGATCTGGTGTGTGAGGGCCTCAATGTTGGCGAGCGAGGTTTCGAGGGCCTCGGCCGCCTTCGGGGCGTTCAGTAGCCTTCCCAGCGTTCCACGTCCTTAATCTTCAGGCCATCCGTGAGATCGCCGGCGCCGGCCGCAAACCGCCGCAACTCGCTGTACAGCCTTTCATCGGTCATCAGTTTCCCGACCGTCCCGCGCCCGGCCTGAACGTCTCCGATCAGACTGGAAAGCCCATCGACGCCTTGCCCGACCTGGGTCGTAATGTCGGCGAACTGCGCTATCTCGCGGCCCTGCGGTACGTACCCCCATTCCGGAATCGGCTCACACCGGGTCGAAGCCGTGATGTCGACCGCGCTCTCCCCGAGCAGCCAGACCGACCGGAGCGTCGCCACCGAATTGCTGATAATCCGATCGTTGACGCATTCGTTGACTTCGAAGATGACGTCCACCTGTTCGCCGGCGAGCTCGACCGCCGTCACGCTTCACACTTCGACGCCGGCGACCCGAACAGGCGACCCCTTCTTGAGCCAGGGGACGCTGGCAAACCGCGTCTTCAGATTGTAGCGCTGCCAGAGAAATCCGCGATCGCCGGTGAGCATGAAAATCGTGACGACGGCAATGCTCATCGCGGCGATCGTGAGCATGCCGAGCCTTGAGTTTCGACCAGGCATGCGAGCGTGTGCGGGGCATATCAGTTACCCCCTGGCCTTCAGCTATCAGCTCCCGGCTGTCTGCTGAAGGCTGACAGCTACGATAGAAACGTCTGCAGATACGGGTCGTCTGAGCGGCGAAGCGCGTCGGCGTCGCCCTCGAACACCGGTAGTCCATCGCGGAGCATCAAACACTCGGCTTCTCGCGCTTTCCGCGAAGCGGTCTCAGGCCCTTCGCGCCGGACGCGGCAGCCCCATCCCCGGATTGCCCAAGCGCTTGACTTCGTCACGAATCGAGGCTGCCTTCTCGAAATCGAGATTGCTCGCCGCAGCCTTCATCTCGTCCTGGAGTCGTGCGATGTACGCGTCGAGCTCGGCCTGCGTACTAAACCGTTCGGCTCCGTCGTGCGCCACAGACGGGGTCACGTAGTCGCGCTCGTACACGCTCGACATCACCTCGTCGATCTCTTTCACGATGGACTGCGGAGTGATGCCGTGCTCCCGGTTGTAGGCCTCCTGAAGCGCGCGCCGTCGATCGGTTTCTCCGGTGGCGACGCGCATGGAGTCGGTCACCGTGTCGGCGTACATAATCACGCGTCCGTTGACGTTCCTGGCCGCGCGGCCGGAGGTCTGGATGAGCGAGCCAGCCGATCGGAGGAACCCTTCCTTGTCGGCGTCCAGAATGGCGACGAGCGACACTTCCGGCAGGTCCAGACCTTCGCGCAACAAATTGATGCCGATGAGCACATCGAATTCGCCGCGCCGTAGATCGCGCAGGATCTGCACGCGCTTAAGCGTCTCGATGTCCGAATGCAGGTACCGCACGCGAACGCCCAATTCCTGATAGTACTGCGTCAGGTCCTCGGCCATCCGCTTCGTGAGGGTCGTCACCAGCACGCGCTCCCCGCATGCCGCACGAAGGCGAATCTCTTGCAGGAGGTCGTCGACCTGGCCCTTGACCGGCCGGACGCCGATGGGCGGATCGGTGAGACCGGTCGGCCGGATGATCTGCTCCACGACAACCCCCTGCGATTTAGATAGTTCGTGGGGTCCTGGCGTGGCCGAAACGAACACCACCTGTTGGACCCGCGCCTCCCACTCCCCAAAACTCAGTGGCCGGTTGTCGAGCGCAGACGGCAGGCGAAAGCCATATGCGACGAGGACTTCCTTTCGCGACCGGTCTCCGAAGTACATCCCCCGGATCTGCGGCACGGTCTGATGGCTCTCATCGACGATAATCAGGGCGTCTCTCGGCACATAGTCGAGGAGCGTCGGGGGCGGCTCCCCCGGCAAGCGGCCCGTGAGATGACGCGCGTAGTTCTCGATGCCGTGGCAGTACCCGATTTCGCGAATCATCTCCAGGTCGAACATGGTCCGCTGATGCAACCGCTGAGCCTCGAGCAGCTTTCCCTCCGACTCCAGCTTGGAACGGTACCAGGCTAGCTCCTCCTTGATTGACCCCACCGCTCGTCTCGTCTGGTCGCGAGGTGCGACGAAGTGCGACTTCGGATACACGGCAATCTTGTCATGCCGCCGGATCGTCTTGCCGATGAGCGTGTCGAACGAGACAAGCTCGTCGACTTCGTCTCCGAATAGCTCGATCCGGAGTCCCTGCTCTTCGTAGGACGGATACACCTCGACGATGTCGCCGCGGACCCGGAACGTGCCTCGACCGAAATCGTGATCGTTCCGCTCATAATGAATCTCGACCAGCTTTCGGAGAACTTGCTCGCGGCTGATGCGCTGTCCGCGCTCCAGAGACAGCAGCATCCCGTAGTAGGCTTCGGGCGAGCCAAGACCATAGATGCACGAAACGCTGGCCACGATAATGACGTCACGGCGTTCGAACAACGACCGGGTCGCCGAGAGACGCATCCGGTCGATCTCGTCGTTGATCGTGGCTTCCTTCTCAATGTAGGAGTTGGTCGCTGGAAGGTAGGCCTCTGGCTGGTAGTAGTCGTAATAGCTCACGAAATACTCAACCGCGTTCTCGGGGAAGAAGCGGCGAAACTCTCGAAATAGCTGAGCCGCGAGCGTCTTGTTGTGCACCATCACCAGAGTCGGCCTGTTCACCCTCGCGATCGTCTGTGCCAGCGTGAAGGTCTTGCCCGACCCGGTGACGCCCAGCAGAACCTGATACCGATCGCCGCGATCCAACGCCTCGGTGAGCTCGCCGACGGCCCGCTCCTGGTCGCCCGCCAGCTTGAAGTCGGACACGATGTTGAAGCGGTCGTACAGCGAGGCCATGTGACCCTACCATCGCACCGAGGGCGCATCGTAGCCTTTGCGCGCCCGAACGCGACGCGCGTTCGGCGCGCGGAGCTTGATCTCGACCTTCCGCCACGCCCCGTTGGCCCGCCGGTCCGTCGGGAAATATCCGAGCGTGTAGTGAGACACAATCTTGCTGAGCATCCGCTTGTACACCTTGTCGACTTCTTTCTCGTCCGCCGGCGAGAACGCCAGTCCTCCCGTGGCTTCAGTAATCTCTTGTAGCACCATCCTCACGCCACTGTGCGCGTTCGTCGAATGGCCTTCCAGCGCGACGATGGCACAGACGGCAACGCCAGAGGCCTTCAGGAGATCGAGCACCTCCGAAAGCTCGAGCGAGTTCCGGTTGTCGCCGCCGTCGGTGTACACAAGCGTCACCTTGCATCCATCCTGGCCGGACGCGCCATCGAGATACACACGGATTGCGTCGTACAGCGCCGTCGACCCGCGCGCTTTCTCCTGGCGATTCGTTCCACGAGCTTGGCGAAATCATTCTGACCGTACCGCGCCGCGCCACTTTTCTGTCCACGACCGTCACGCCCATGTGCACAAGGTCCACACCGCCTCGGAAGACCGGCGCCTGCTGCGGGTGCATCGGCGCCAGCGGCGGAGCCATGGCCGACACAATGAGGAAAAACGTCGCAGTCGCCGCACGGGGGTACGAGTCAGGTCACGAATCTGCACTCTACACCCGGCTAAGTGTTTTTGGAACAAGCAGCTAGATCGGGCGGGGGAGTATAATTAGCGGCTGGAACTTCGATGCGGTGCCTAGCCGTCTGTCAGGACGATCTCGTCATCAGGGTGCTCGACGAGATCCTCCTGCCAGGATTCGATGTCCAGTTCATCGTCGAAAATCGCCCCACGGCCCGCCGCCTGCACGACGCCGGCATCCACGTCGTCGTCGGCGACCCTCGGCGAACCGACACCTTCGTGAAGGCTCATGTCGGCCCGAGCACCTGCGTCATCATCGAAGACAACGGCAGCCGCAACCCCATAAAGATTCTGCAAGCCGTCCGCGACGCCGGCGCCATCTTGATCTACGTGCTCGGCGTCGCCGTCGCCGCCACCGCAAAGCGAGCCGAAGAGTTCCACAGAGACTTCCCCGACGTGTCGTACCTTTCGATGTCAGAGCTGTTCGGAGGCCCGCTCCTGACCGAATTGAGCCGATCGTTGACGCGGGCGCGTGTGCAGCAGTACCAGCGCTACTTCAGCGATGCCGACCGCGTGTTGATCATGCTCCACAACGATCCCGATCCAGACGCGATGGCGAGTGGCCTCGCGCTGCGCAACGTGCTCCGTCGGACGAAAACGACCGCGATTATCGGTGCCCTCCAAGCCGTCACGCGTCCCGAAAATCTACGAATGGCAAACCTGCTCGACATCCACGTCGAGCTGATCACAGCCAAGTCGATCAAGGACTACGACCGGATCGCGATGGTCGACGTGCAGCCCCACTACTTCGGCGAACTCATCGACCGGGTCGATCTCGTGATCGATCATCATCCCGAGCAGCCCAGCAACACCACCGTCTTCAGCGATATCCGGGCCGACTCCGGCTCGACTTCGACAATCCTCACCCGGCACCTTCGGGCCGTCGACGTCAACATCTCCGAGCGGACGGCGACCGCGATGCTGTATGCGATCAAGTCCGACACGCTCTTCTTCAACCGGCAGGCCAACTGGGTCGACATCGAGGCTTTTTCCTACCTGTACCCGCTGGCCGACGCGGCGCTCATCCGCAAGATGGAGGGCGCGGAAATCACTCTGGAGCGCCTCGATTACGTCCTTAGAGCGTATCGGGCTGGCACGAACGTCGATCAGGTGTTCTGCAGCTTTATCGGACCGACGCCACGCGAGGACTTCATCCCCTACGTGGCTGACTTCTTCTTGCAGGTCGAGGGCGTCAAATGGACCATCGTGGCGGGGCTGGTCGACGATATCCTCGTCATTTCCCTGCGCAACCTGGGTTATACGAAGAATGCGGGCGAGTTCGCCCGTCGATTCTTTTCCGACATCGGCAGCGCCGGCGGCCATCGGGCGATGGCTAAAGCGGTCGTGCCGATACGCGCCTTCCGCGAGAAGTTCGGTGACCTTCAGATGGACGGGATCGGCCCACGCCTGCGCAAGCTCGTCCAGGAGTTCCTGCACGAGGCACCGAAGGAAGGTAGAAGTGAAAAAGAAGAAGTAAAAGGAGAGAGGGAGGAAGCTAAGGTTCGTTAGATCCTTATTTCCTTCTAACTTCTAGTTTTCAAGAGCCTAGTCCACGTCTGCGATCAGGTCGGCGACGTCCTCGAGTCAGACTGACAGCTGGAGCATCCCTCGCCTGACGCCCGCCTCGCGCAACTGCTAGTCCGAGCGTCCCCACTTCGAGGTCAGCACTGGCATGGTGATGAAGCTTTCGATGCCGCCATGCTGGCCGCGCGCTTCATGGCACTCCTTGCCCGACGCGCTCGCCGCTGGCGCCCACCACCGGCTCGATGAACTGATGATAAGCGTCCTCGTACCCGCGGCTCATCAACTCGTCTAGGGCTTGGCGCCGATCCGATCGGTCGTCGAAGCCGCCTGTGAAATCAAACGGCCCGATGGCATTGTGCACCGGCCGAATCGTGTAGACGCGCGGCCCGCCAAGAGCGTAAATCCGGGTGGCGTCGGCCACGGTGGCCGCTTCGAACGACTGGAGATATTCGCCAATGCGCCCCCGGCCGTCGACGCGAGGCGGCGCCAGCGCGTGAGGGCCAGACGATTCCGGGGCGGCTGACACGAGCACGATCTGCTGAACGTCGAGGAGCGCCAGCTCCTCGAGCAACCGCAGCGCGCTGGCCGGGCGATCACAGAGACGATGAGTTTCTCCGCGCCAGTAAGAGTCGGGGGAGAACGTGACCGGGTGCGGGTCCGTCGCAAGCGGGACAGCCAGCGAGGCCGCGAGCGCATCGGCAAGATGATCTCGCGCTACGCCAAAGAGATCGAACACTTCGGCCCTGCGAGCGTCGGCTTCTTCGATCGTCGGTCTCCTGACCAGCTCGCGCCGGCGCGACTGTGCGACCAGCGCGAACACGACGTCACGCCGCGCGTCCAGATCGTGAACGACTATGAACAGCTCTCGAAACCCAGGCTGCCCGAGGCTGTCGGCCAGCAATTCGGTGTACCGGCGTCCCAGATCCGCCAGGGCCGGACGCTTCAATTGCGCGCCCCCTCGAACTAGATTCCACAGCACGGTCCAACAGCGGTCGGCGGTGGAGGCGGCCGTAAGCGGGGTCCGGATGATTCGCCACCAGAAGCGCCCACGGCGGCGGCGCCGGTCGGGATCGAACCAGCCGGTCAAGAGCGCGAGGGCCGCGGTGAAGCCCAGCACGAGTAGCACCAGCCCCGGCAGCCAGGTCGCCAGCGCGCCTGGAGCGAGCGAGCCTTGTACGAAGGCCAGATATCGGTCTCCAAGACCGGCTCCCGTGGACAAGCCGAGCATCTTCAGCCCGAAGTCGAGGGGAAACACGATGAGGCCGGCTGCCACCGCGCCGAGCGGCACCGCGACGAGCGCAACCGATATGCCGAGCAACCCCACGACGAGCCGCAGGATCGGGCGCCAGGGATAGAAACGGCGGACCGGCCGCGCGCGCCAGAACCCCTTCTCTTCCCATAAGCGCGACGCGCCATCGACAGCGGCAAATAACGTGCCGATCGCGCCGATACCACGGCCGGCCACGACGTCAAGCTTCACGCCCGCCTCGTGCAGCGCACGCAGCACGCCCGCGTGATACGCACCCGCAGTGCCCGTGCCGGTGAGGACGAGCGCCGTGCGGCGTCTGGGAGAGTAGGGTTCGGCGGAGGAGACGAAGCCGAGGTCGGTCATCCCTTGCCGTCATGAATCGTAACGAGCTTGACGATCTCGAACTTTCGTGCCCCACCGGGCGTGACGGCCTTGACTATGTCGCCGACCTGCCTGTTCAGAAACGCACGACCGAGCGGCGAGCTCGTCGAGATCATCCCCTTGGGCCCGTCCGCTTCCTCCGGCATCACGAGTTGAAACACGAGCTTGCCGCCGGTGGCCTCGATCACGTGGAGTGTCGAGCCGAAGCCCGCGCGATCGGCTGGAATGCGATCAATGTTGATGAGCGCGATCTCGCCCACCCGCTTCCTCAGCATGCTGATCCGGGACTCGACGAGCCTCTGCCGCTCCTTGGCGGCCGCATACTCTGCGTTCTCGCTGAGATC
This sequence comes from Vicinamibacterales bacterium, assembly GCA_965197865.1. GTDB lineage: Bacteria > Acidobacteriota > Vicinamibacteria > Vicinamibacterales > CAVVIG01 > CBDANZ01. Next base: position 301,431 of record CBDANZ010000002.1, on the reverse strand, counting down.
GCCGTGCTCACGCGCCCGCTTGATTTCCTTCGGCAGCTGCAGCTTCAGCTCGCGATCGAGCGCCTGGATTTCATCTTCGAATTTCTTGATCAGTCGATCCTTCATGGTCAAGCATCGGATGGTACCACAGTGTTATCCTTCGCTAGCGCGGTGCAATAAGAGTGAAACACATCACCAGTCGGCAGAACAGCGTCGTCAGTCGCTACAAAGCGGTCGCCCGCGGCGAGGAGCCGACGGGGTTGCTGCTCGACGGGCACCATCTCGTCGGCGAGGCGCTTGCCTCCGGGTTGGCCGTCCGTCACGCGGTCGTCGGCACGCAGGGACTCGAACGCGGAGACATTAGAGCGCTCCTCAAGCGCCTCGAACGACAGGGAGCCGAGATCGCCGTCGCGACGGCGCCCGTCATGGCAGCCGTGAGTCCGGTGCGCTCCTCTAGCATCATTGTCGCTCTTGTGGGTCGACCGACTGACGACGCGGGCCGCTTGTACGCCGGCAAGACGCCGAATGTCGTGATCGCCTGCGACGTGCAGAACCCCGGCAACCTCGGCGCGATCGCGAGAGTGGTTTGGGCCGGCGGCGCCTCCGGCCTCGTTGCCGCCGGTCGATGTGCCGATCCGTTTGGATGGAAGGCGCTTCGAGGGTCGATGGGCACCGCGCTGCGCCTGCCGATTGCAGTCCGTGCGGGCGTTGATCAGGCGGTCACCGAGGCCAGACAACACGGAGCCCGTATTGCGGCCACCGTGCCGCGCGGCGGCCACCCGCTGTTCGAGGTCGACTTGCGCGGCCCTCTCGCAATCCTCGTGGGGGGTGAAGGCGCAGGGTTGCCGCAATCGCTCGTCGACCAGGCCGACGAGCGCGTCACGATACCCATGCAGCCGCCCGTGGAGTCACTGAACACCGCGGTCACGGCGGCGCTCATGATCTACGAGGCGTTTCGGCAGAGACAGAAACAGGAAGGCTGACGTCTTTTCCCTGGAACCCCTACAATGAGCCTTCATGGACTCGTTGTTTCCTGAGGAGCCCTCGACGAAGGCTGCGCCCACCCCGCTGGCCGGTCGCATGCGGCCGAGAACCTTCGACGAGCTCGTAGGCCAGGAAGACCTTCTCGCGGCTGGGAAACCCTTGCGCGAGGCGATCGAGCGCGACCTGCTGCAGTCGATCATCCTCTGGGGACCGCCTGGAACCGGCAAGACCACGCTCGCTCGGATCATCACCGACATCACCAAAGCGCGGTTCGTCTCCTTTAGCGCGGTATGCTCCGGCATCAAGGAAATCCGGGACGTGATGGCCGACGCCGAACGCATCCGCCGAACGACCGGACGCCGCACCATTGTCTTCATCGACGAAATCCATCGCTTCAACAAGGCCCAGCAGGACGCATTTCTGCCGCGCGTGGAAGCGGGAGACATCGTGCTCATTGGCGCGACCACCGAGAACCCCTCTTTCGAGGTGAACGCGGCGCTGCTGTCACGATCGAAGGTGTTCGTGCTCAGGGCGCTCACGGTCGGCGAGATTGAGACGATTCTCCTCCGGACCCTTGAAGACAATGAGCGAGGCCTTGGCCGTGAGCGCGTCATCGTCGCGCCGGATGCCATTCGTGTCATCGCGATGTATGCCAACGGTGACGCACGCTCGGCGCTGAACCTGCTCGAGCTGAGCGTCAGCGCCGCGCCCGAGATCGGTGGCCTTCGGCGCGTCGACGCGGCCCGAGTTGGGCAGGCGATTCAGCGGAGGGTGCTCCTTTTCGACAAGTCTGGCGAAGCGCACTACAACCTGATCTCGGCGCTCCACAAGTCGATGCGCAACAGCGATCCGGACGCCGCAGTGTATTGGCTCGCCCGGATGGTCGAGGCCGGCGAGGATCCGCTGTACATCGCGCGCCGGCTCGTCCGGTTCGCATCGGAGGATGTCGGCAATGCCGATCCGCGGGCCCTCACCGTCGCGGTGGCCGTCAAAGACGCCGTGCACTTCATCGGGATGCCGGAAGGAAATACCGCGCTGGCTCAGGCCACGATCTATCTCGCCACCGCGCCCAAGAGCAACGCCGTCTACGAGGCGTACACCTGCGCGGCGAGCGATGCGCACGAGGATGTCGCCGAGCCGGTGCCGCTGCATCTCCGGAACGCTCCCACCAAGCTGATGAAGGACCTCGACTACGGGAAGGGCTACCGCTACGCTCACCACGAAGCCGACACTGTCGCCGACATGCCGTGCCTGCCGCCGACGCTGGAGGGACGTACGTACTACGAGCCGACAGAGCGAGGATTCGAGAAAGAGATCAAGCGGCGGCTCGACGGCTGGGAACAAATCAAGAGGCAGAAATCCAGCGCCTGACCTTCTCCGAGAAGAAAAGGAGGTTTCGCGTCCACATCTTGATTTCTGCTTTCTACCTTTTCTTGACCGCCCGCGTAATCCCCCACCCGCCAAGAAACACCCCGACCCCGACGGCAAACAGGCGAGGACTGGGTCCAAGTGGCCCGGCCGTAACGAGATCGACCAGGAGCAGCCACATGCCGACCAGTTGCGCGAACCGAGCGAGGTAGTAGACGACGGTTGTCAGATTCGCTCGAAGCTCTTCTCGATCTCGCGGCGCGTCAGCCGGAGCATCACCGGCCGGCCGTGCGGGCAGACCGTCGAGTACGCCGTCGCACGGAGTTCGTCGAGCATGTGCGTCATCTTCTCGTAGGTCAGCGCGTCGTTCGCCTTGACCGCCGCGTGACAGGCCGTCGTCGCGGCAATGCGCTGGAGCGCTTCCTGGACGCCGGCGCCGCGATCCAGGCCTTCGAGATCCTCCGCGAGCGCCAGAAGCGCCTTCGAGCTGTCCCCGGTCTCGAGCAGGGCGGGCACTGCAGTCACCTTGATCGTGGAAGTGCCGAAGCCCTCGATATCGAAGCCAAACCGCTCGAGTTCGGGCACCCGGTCGATGAGCGCCTGGTAGCCGGCAGGGGCCATGTCGAGCAGCAGCGGCACCAGCAGCCGCTGCGACTCCAACCGACCGGCCGTGAGTTTCTCCATCACGCGTTCGAACAGCACCCGCTCGTGCGCGACATGCTGATCGATAATGGCGACGCCCTCCTCATCTATCGCGATGATGAAGGTGTCGCGGAACTGGCCGAGCGGAATCATCGGCCGGATATCCGTTGTTTCGGTCGTGTCCGCCTTCAGGCGGGCAGGAAGCAGATCCGCCGACGGACCCCACCGATTCGGGAACGCTCCGTCCGCAAGCACACCTGGAATCGTGACGGCCATTGGAGTCCCCTGCCCCGCGGCTTCTGATTCCTGTCGCAATCGCAACTGCGGAACGCCACCCCGGCGCAGCACTTCCATCAGCGCGCAGCGCACCACCTCGTGGACGAGCGACTGATCGCGAAACCGCACCTCCGCCTTCGTGGGATGGACGTTCACGTCGACCATGTCGGGCGGCATCTCGATGAAGAGGTGCACTTCAGGCCTCCGCTCCTTCATCGACGCCACGCTGTACGAGTCGATGATGGCGTGCGCGATCGTCCGGTCCTTCACGAAGCGCCGATTGACGAACACGTTCTGCTGACCGCGAGTCGGCCCCTGCTCGGCGAGCGCCGCGACGTAACCGGAGATACGTAGCCCCCCGGCCTCTTTTCGGATCTCCAGGAGGTCGTCTCGTTCTCCGCATAGTTGATACAGCCGATCGCGGAGCGTCGCAACCGGAGGGCACTGCAGAACGGTACGGCTGGCGCTCGTCAGCGTGAAGCCGATTTCGGGGTGCGCGAGCGCGAGTTGTGTCGTCACGCGTGACACTTGCGCCGATTCCGCGCTGTCAGATTTCAGAAATTTCCGACGCGCCGGCAGGTTGTAGAAGAGATCGTCGACTTCGACGAGGGTCCCCTCGGCCGAGCCCACTTCCGCCACCGACGCCACCAACCCGCCGTTCGCCCGGAGCTCTGTCCCCGTCGGTCGCCCCTTCGCGCGCGTGCGCAGCATAATGCGCGACACTGAGGCAATCGACGGGAGCGCTTCGCCGCGGAACCCCAACGTGACGATCGCCTCGAGGTCGTCCGCACGCTGAATCTTACTCGTGGCGTGGCGTTCGATCGCCAGCCGCACATCGTCTGGCACCATTCCCTCGCCGTCGTCTTCCACGCGCACCTGTCTCTTCCCACCGAGTTCAACGCGGATCGACAGGCGGCGCGCGCCCGCATCGATCGCGTTCTCGACGAGCTCCTTGACGGCTGAGGCGGGACGTTCCACTACTTCGCCAGCGGCGATCTGGTTTGCGACGTCCTGCGGCAGGCGGGTGATTCTCGGCAACCTCTTGTCGATTCTAGATCCAGTTCGTCAGGCGGAAGACCATCAGCATCGGGATGATCACGGTCGCCATGATGCCCGTGAGCCACAAGAACTGCGCGGCATCGCCGACCTCAAATCGCGGCAGCGCGATGTTTATGCCCCAGATGCCAGAGAGCAGCGTCAGCGGCATAAAGATGGTCCTCACGACGGTCAGCACCTTCATTGCTTCATTCAAACGGTTGCTCACGTTCGACAGGTGCGCTTCGAGCATAATGGTGATGCGGTCCTGCAGCATCATCGCTTCGTCGTTCAGGTGCACGATTTGGTCGTACACGTCGCGGAATCTGAACGCCATCTCGGTGCTGATTTCGCTGAACTCTCGCCGAGCCAGCTGGCCGATCACGTCGTGCTGCGGGATCCCGATGCACCGAAGCGCCGATGCGTCGCCTTCAGATCGATAATCTCTCGAACCAGGCCCGTCGTCGGCTTCCAGAACACCTCGTCTTCGATCTCATCGAACCCAGTCCTCGAGCTAGTCCACTTCAGGAAGGTAACGTTCGACCATGAGATCAACGATGCGATGGAGCAGTGCGACCGGCCCCTCGCCGAGAATGTTGTGGTCGCCTGGGCAGTGCTCGCGGATCTCCTCAACCGACCGCGACTGGCCATCGTGGACCGTCACCAGATAGTTCTGGCCAAGGAAGAAATCGATGTCGTGGGTGGCGAAGCCTCCCTCGCCCTTCGTGAAGCGGTCGAGGCTGGTCACCTGCTCACACCGGTCATTCCTGTTGACACAAATGGTCGTCAATCGCCAACCTTCACCCGTAGCGCCGCCTGCGCCGCTGCCAGCCGAGCCACGGGAATCGCGTACGGCGAGGCACTCACGTAGTCGAGGCGGACCTCCTCGAAAAAGTGAATTGACGACGGATCGCCGCCATGTTCGCCGCAGACGCCCACTTTCAGATCCGGCCTGGCCTTTCGTCCGAGTTCAACGCCGGTTCGGACGAGGGCGCCGACGCCATCAGTGTCGATCGACGCAAACGGATCCCTCTCGATTATTTTCTTCTCCTGATAGATCCCCAGGAACTTTCCGACATCGTCTCGTGAGAACCCGAACGTCAGTTGCGTGAGGTCGTTCGTGCCGAAGGAGAAGAACTGCGCCTTCTCGGCTATCTGGTCGGCGGTCAAAGCGCCACGCGGCACCTCGATCATCGTGCCCACGAGGTACTTGATCGTGATGCCTGCATCCTTCATCGTCTCGGTCGCGACGCGGTCGACGACCGTCTTCTGATCGCGCAGCTCTTTCACGTGGCCGACCAGCGGGATCATGATCTCGGGGACGACTTTGAGCCCTTCCTTGTTGAGCCGGCAGGCGGCTTCGATGATCGCACGCGTCTGCATTTCCGTAATTTCCGGGTACGTGATGCCCAGACGGACGCCCCGGTGCCCAAGCATCGGGTTGAATTCATGGAGCTGCTCCACCCGCCGTAGGACGCGGCGGTGCTTCTCCTCGAGCTCGTGGCTGTCTCCTCCCGCCGCCTCGAGCTTTGCGATCTCCACCATCAACTCCTCGCGTTTTGGCAGGAACTCGTGGAGCGGCGGATCGATCGTCCGGATCGCCACCGCCGTGCCGCGCATGGCCTTGAACATGCCGTAGAAGTCCTCACGCTGGAGCGGGAGCAGCTCGTCGAGCGCCCTTCGGCGATCGGCCTCGTTGTCGGCCAGAATCATCCGCTGAACGATTGGAATGCGCCCCTCGCCGAAGAACATGTGCTCGGTGCGGCACAACCCGATGCCGCGCGCGCCGAATGCGTAGGCGATCTCAGCCTGATCGGGCAGATCAGCGTTGGCCCGCACGCCCATGCGTCGCACCTGGTCGGCCCACGACAGTAACTTACTGAAGCGCTGGTAGATGTCGGATTCGTGCGGCTTGAGCGTGCCGCCCACGACCCGCAGAATCTCGCTCGGCTTCGACGACACGCGAGCAAGCTTGACCTCGCCCGACAGGCCGTCGAACGAGACGAAGTCCCCTTCCTTGACCACCCGGCCGTTGACGCTGAATTTCCGCGCGCCTTCGTGGATCTCGAGCGCGCCTGCACCAACAACCGACGGCTTGCCCATCTGACGGCCGACGACGGCCGCGTGCGAGGTTATCCCGCCGGTCGCCGTGAGAATCCCCTGCGACACAAACATCCCATGAATGTCATCCGGAACGGTCTCGCGCCGGACGAGAATAGCGGGCTTCCCCTGTCCGCTCCACTCGACCGCCTGGTCGGCGGAGAACACGACCTGCCCGCACGCGGCACCGGGCGACGCCGGCAGCCCCCGAGTGACCGTCGGGATGCGCTTCCATTCATCGGGATCGAACCCGGGGGCCAGGAGCTGGCTGAGCGACGAGGGATCCACGAGCAGCACCGCTTCTTTTGGCGCGATCAACTTCTCGGACACAAGATCGGTGGCAATCACCACGGCCGCGTAGCCGGTCCGCTTGCCACTCCTGGTCTGCAGCATGAACAGCTGCTCGTCCTGGATCGTGAACTCGAAGTCCTGCACGTCCTTGTAGTGCCGCTCGAGCCGGCTCGTGATCTCTCTGAGCTGTCGGTAGGCTGCCGGCATCACCTGCTCCAGCTCGCGGATCGGCTGCGGCGTTCGGATTCCTGCGACGACATCTTCGCCCTGCGCGTTGATCAGGAACTCGCCATAGAATTCCTTCTTGCCGGTCGCCGGGTTGCGTGTGAACCCCACCCCCGTGGCCGATCGATCGCCGGTGTTGCCAAACACCATCATCTGGACGTTCACGGCCGTGCCGATGTGGTCAGGGATGTCGTAGATCCGCCGGTATTCCTTCGCGCGCGGGTTCATCCACGAGCGGAAGACCGCATCTCTTGCCATCTCGAGCTGTTCGCCTGGCTTCTGCGGAAACGCCCGCCTTGTCCGCCTCAGAATGACCTGCTTGTACCCGCCGACCACGTCGCGCAGCGCGCTCTCGTCGAGGTCGGTATCAAGTCTGGCGCCACGCGCCTTCTTGGCCGCCTCGAATTCGTGCTCGAACGCGGTTTTCGGCACCTCAAGCACGACATTGCCGAACATCTGAATGAACCGCCGATAGCTGTCGTACGCGAACCGGCCATTCCCAGTCCGAGCCTTGAGCCCCTCGACCGCATCGTCGTTCAGGCCAAGGTTGAGGATGGTGTCCATCATGCCGGGCATCGAAAACTTCGCTCCCGATCGCACCGACACGAGCAGCGGGTTGTCCGTCGAACCGAGCCTGGAGCCGGCTGCCTTTTCCAGCTTTCTGAGGTGCCCGTCGATCTCGGAATTGATGCGGTTGGGCACCCTGCCCTGTCGCGCGTAATAGATGGTGCAGACGTCGGTCGAGATCGTGAAACCTGGAGGCACCGGCAGCCTCGCTTTGGTCATCTCGGCGAGGCCGGAGCCTTTTCCGCCGAGTAGGTCTCTCATTCGCCGGTTACCGTCAGCCTTCCCGTTACCGAAGAAGTAGACGTACTTACCTGACTTCTGGCTCCAGGCCTTGGGTTGTGGGGTGGGCCGCTTCGCACGGGCTTTATTCGCCATCAAACGACTCCATCAAGGGGATTGATGATTGAGCCACCGGGTCAGGCCTGCTCAGCGGCCAGCTCTGAAGGATCTGTGATTCTCAACACGACGTCGCGCAGGTGGGCCATGAGGCTCAGCCGCGCGCGTCTCACTTCCGCGTCGTCGGTCATCACTAGCACGTCGACAAACAATCGATCGACAGCCGGGCCGAGTGCCGCCAGTTCCCCCAGCGCGCTTCGATAGTTATGTTTGGCCGTGGCCATTGCCACTCTGGGCATGCATTCCTGCAGGTCAAGCAACAGCTTTACCTCGGACGCTTCGTGCAATACAGCACCGAGATGGTCGAGAGGCACGGGCGAATCGCCTTTGAGCTCGCGGGCGATGTTCTTGACGCGCTTGAACGTCGTGGCCAACTGGCCGAATGCGGGTGAACCGGAAAACTCCGGCAGCACCTCAAGCTTGCGCCGCCAGGTGAGCGGAACGAGATCCGCGTTACTCGCGACGGATCGCACATATTCTGGCGTAGCTCCGCGCCGCTCAAGCAAGTATCTCAGCCGTTCGTGCCAGAACCCGTACGGTCGGAACACCGATCCAGGTTGTTCCTTGAAGCGATCGAAGGCCCCTCCAGCCCGCTCGACAAGCGGCTCCAGCGCCACCGGGCGATCGATACCGACCAGCTCGGGTAGATCGACGAGAATCTTCAGCACGCCGTGGGCCTGGCGTCGGATGCCCAGCGGATCTCGCGAACCGCTGAATTTCTCTCCAGTCGCATGCAGGCCGCCGATGGTGTCTAGTTTGTCGGCCAGCGAGACGGCCGCCCAGGTGAGGGCCGCAGATCCGAGCTGCGATCGCGAGGGAGGCGCGTCGGTTTCGATGCCGATCGGCAGGTAGTGGAAGTAGATGGCCTTCCACACTTCCTCCGGCAGGCTTTCTTCGCGCGCATAGATGCCGCCCATCGTCCCTTGAAGCTCGGTGAATTCGCGCACCATGTCGGTCGCGAGATCGGCCTTACACAGTCTTGCGGCCTCGGCGGCGGAGTTCGCAGTCTGCTCGTCGGCACCCAGCACCTCCCGCGCAATCCAGCGGGCCAGTCCGGTGATCCGCTCGCTCTTTTCCTTGTAACTTCCCAGGTTCTTGTGAAACTGCAGCGTGCCCAGCCGGTCAATCCTGGACTCAAGGGTGGATCTTCGATCGGCTTCCCAGAAGAAACGCGCATCTCGCAGTCGCGCCGTCACGACGCGCTCAGCGTTCCTGGCGATCGTGCGCTCGTTGTCAGGCTCGGTGTTGATGACCGCGAGGAAGGCGTTCTTCAATCGACCGTCTTTGGCCTCCACCGGGAAATAGTGCTGGTGGTGAATCAGCGTGGTCGTGAGCACCTCCTCAGGAAGCTCCAGAAATTCAAGCGCAATGGTGCCGCCGATAACCGAGGGGTACTCCACGAGATCGGCGACCTCATCGAGCAGCCCCGATTCGCTGCGGACGACCCGGCTGACGCGCCCCTGCAGGCGCTGTGCCTTCGCGTCGAGCTCCCGCGCGATCTTGTTGTGGCGCTCGCTCCGATCGAGGATGACGAAGTTCTCGAGCAGCCGCGCGCGGTATTCGTCGAAACTCCGCACCTTGATGGCGCGGCCGGGGCGGCCCCTGGTCGTCAGAAACCGGTGACCGTAGGTGACGGCGCCGGAGGTGACCGCCTGTACCTGACCGGTCTCGGCGGCCGACGCGCGCGAGATCGTGAACGGGACGACCCGTCCGCCGTACAGGAACAGAATCCAGCGTATCGGCCGTCCGAAGAGCAACTCGCCTCTGCCGTCCTCAAGCTCGGCATCCCAGTGCATCAGCTTCGGAAACGTCAGACCGCGCAGCGTCCCGGCCAGCACGTCCGGGAGCACGTCGACGGCGGCCTTCCCGCGCTCGTTCCTTCGGTAAGCGAGGTACACCCCTCTTGGCGTCTCGATGCGCGTGAGCGCGGCGACGTCGACGCCCTGCTTGGCGGCAAAGCCGGCGGCCGCCGGCGTGGGCGATCCGTCGGAGGTAAAGCTCGCCGATACCGGCGGACCGCTGACGAGGTCTTCCAATTCGGTCTGGCGCTCGGCCAGCCGGCTAATCCGCACAGTGAGCCGCCGCGACGTGCTGTCAGTCTCGACGGGCGATTCCGGCACGAGCCTGTGCGCGCACAGCTGGGCGACGACGACCTCTCCGATCTGCCGCGTCAAGCCTGGCAGCCAGCTCGCTGGCAGCTCCTCGCATCCGATTTCGAGCAGCAGCTCGCGATCCGGCATCTAGTGGCCCACCGCTGCCTGTTGGGAGGTCTCGCCGACGTAGGCCTTCGTGATGCCGACCGCCAACTGCCGCACGCGGAGAATGTATGCGGTGCGCTCCGTGACGCCGATGCTGTTGCTGGCGTCCAGCACGTTGAAGAGATGCGAGCACTTCAGGCAATGCTCTAGCGCCGGCCAGATCAGACCGCTCTTCAGGAGCGTTTCCGTGAAGCCATAGTACCGCTCGAACAGATCCCGATGAAACGCAGCGAACTCAGCTGGCGGCATATCGACCTGACCGAATATGTACTTCGATTGTTCGATCTCCTCCCGCAGGCGCACGTCCCCGTACTTCACGCCCGGCGCCCATTCCAGGTCGAAGACGCTATCCACACGCTGGAGCGCCATGGCAATCCGCTCGAGGCCGTAGGTGAGCTCCGCGGAGATCGGCGACAGCTCGACGCCACCCGCCTGCTGAAGATACGTGAACTGCGAAATCTCGAGGCCGTCGAACATCACCTGCCAGCCGATGCCCCAGGCGCCCAGCGTTGGAGACTCCCAATTGTCCTCCTCGAAGCGGATGTCGTGCTGCCGCCCGTGGATGCCGCAGGCTTCGAGGCTCTCCAGATACAGCTGCTGCACCTCGTCCGGCGCCGGCTTGAGAATCACCTGAAACTGGTGGTGCTTGAAGAGGCGGTTAGGATTCTCGCCGAATCGCCCGTCGGTCGGACGCCGCGACGGCTGCACGTAGGCGACGTTCCAGTGCGCTGGGCCCAGAACCCGCAGGAACGTCTCCGGATGCATGGTGCCGGCGCCCACCTCCAGGTCGAGCGGCTGCTGCAGCGTACAGCCGCGGGAGGCCCAGAATTCAGACAGCTTGAAGATCAGGCCCTGGAAGGTCATCGTCTCTTACCGCCGCATCGCGCGCAGCACCTTTGTCGATCGCAGATCCTTTTCCAGATGCATCGCGATCAGCGCCCGGTGCGACGCTTCGAGCTCGCCCAGCGCCTTGCGCGGCACTACGACATCGACGAGCGCGAACGGACTGCACGCTCGCGCGGCCCCCAGAAACGCGCGCGCCTCTACCGACGCCAGAGGGTCCGGCCGATAGACACCTTGCAGCCGCAGCAGCCAGTACTCGAAATAGCGCGCCAGCGGCTCGATCGGCACACCGGTGGCAATCGCCTCGACGATCGACGCGCCCAACCGACACAGCGGCTCATTCGGATCGTTTTCCTGCGCCCACTCGTCGATCAACTCGGCGAAATACCCCACATAGCCAAGCGCGTCGCCGGAGGTGGCCGAGAGCGGCGAACGCATAAGCTCCACATAGCTCAGCAGCACGAGGTCGCGGCGCTCGCGCTCGGTGTACGACACCCGGCCGTACGTCATCGGCTCCAGCGCGCCGCCGAAGCGGCGGCGGCTCTGCCGCGCGTTTTTCGCGACCCCGCGCTTTTTGCCTCGATCGCGCGTCAGGAACACAACGATCCGATCGGACTCGCCGAGCGCGTAGGTCCTCAGGATCAGAGCTTCAGTGGTATAGAGCGGCATTCAGCGGCGGGTCACAACTGTACTACAGCTCGTCTCGGTCGCCGAGACCGATCTCGTTCAGGACGCGATCGTCCTCTCGCCACTGCGCCTTCACGCGCACGTGCAGGTCCAAGTAGACGCGCGTACCGAAGAATCGTTCCAGCTCTTCGCGCGCAATCGTGCCGATCCGTTTGATCATGCCTCCACCCCGGCCGACGATGATCGGCTTCTGCGACTCGCGATCCACCACAATCGTGCAGTACAGGTGCAGCATCGGGTGGCCTTCCGATCGCTCCTCGAAGCGATCGATCACCACGGCACTCGAGAACGGGAGCTCGGCGTACGTGAACTCCAACACCTTCTCGCGCACGATCTCGGCGGCCAGTAGGCGCTCCGGCTGATCCGTCACGTAATCTTCTGGATACAGGCGCTTGCCCTCTGGCAGCCGATCGATGATCGTGCGCTCCAGGCGGTCGACGTTGTCGCCGGTGGTGGCTGAAATCGGGACGATTTCCGCGAAGCACTCTTCCTGGCGGTACCGCTCGATTATCGGCAGCAATCGCGTCTTCTTGATCAAATCGATCTTGTTCAAGATAAGAAAGGACGGCGTCCGCGCGTCCTTCACGAGATCGACGACGAAGCGGTCGCCCTGACCCGTTTTTTCAGAGGCGTCGACAACAAGTCCCAGGACGTCGACCTCGCGAATCGTTTCGATGGCCGCGCCCACCATCCGCACGTTCATGCGATGCAGGGGCCGATGAATGCCGGGCGTGTCGAGAAACACGACCTGCGCATCCGGGTAGTTCCGCACCCCCAGAATTCGCGTCCGCGTCGTCTGCGGCTTGTCGGAAACAATGGCGAGCTTCCAACCGATCAGGCGATTGAGTAGTGTGGACTTGCCGGCATTCGGTCTTCCAATCAGTGACACGAATCCGGCCTTCATCGACGGCAGACGCTCGCGGCACGCCCCCGGCAGACCGGGGCGATCATGGCACCTTCTCTCCCACGCGGCGCCCTTCGTCTTTCTCCCCACGGCGCGAGATGCGCACCTTGTTGATCCGCCGGCGCTCAACGTCGAGCACCTCGACGCTCAGGCCGTCGATATCGAGCCGCTCTCCCACGGCCGGCACGCTTCCCAGATGAGCCAGGAGAAACCCTCCGACCGTCTCGAAGCCCTCGCGCTCGATGTCCACGTGGAGCCGCCTGGCCATTTCGTCGATGTCCACCTTGCCACTGACCACGAAGTTTCCGCCGCCCTCGTCGATGATCGGTTCAGACTCGACGTCGTATTCATCGCGGATTTCCCCGACGATCTCCTCCAGCAGGTCCTCAATCGTCACGAGCCCCGCCGTGCCGCCGTACTCATCCACGACAAGAGCGATCTGCGTTTGCTGGCGCTGGAACTCCGTCAGTAGCTCCGAGACACGCTTGCTCTCGGGGACCACAACTGCGGGCCGCAGCAGCGCGGCGATGGACCCGGAGTCGTCGCCGGCGTCGAGCGCGACCAGGTCCTTCACGAAGACGAATCCGACAATGTTGTCGATATTCTCCAGGAAGACGGCGAAGCGCGAATACTCCTGCTCGCGAAACAACGCACGAACGTCGCCAGTTGTCGCCTGCTCACGAATGCCGACGATGTCGGGACGAGGCGTCATCACCTCGCGAACCAGCGTGCCGCCGAAATCGACGATGCTCTGCAGAAGCCGGCGTTCCTCACGCCCCAGGCGACGGTCCTCTTTGTCGCGCGAGTTCGACGCCTCGGCGGCTTCCTCGGGCCTCTCGGCCGACGAGCCGTTCGAGGCGTCTCGTCTCGAGGACACGGCCGACGCCGTCCATCGCGAGAACGGGTGCAGTGCCCTCGCGATCGGACGGAAGGTCGGAAGCAATATCTCGAGCACACGCTCTGGATCCCGGGAGACAATCACGAGCGGTACGAGCAGCTCGAAGATCACCACAAACGCCGCGACGCTCAGGATCACGAGCGTGAGGCGACCCGGCCTGCCGACGCCGATCGCCGTGGCCAGCAGCGCCGTCGCCGTGGCCGTGACCAGGCCCAGCAGCACGCGCACCGGCGCGAACAAGAGGACCGGATCGTCGAGGTACTTGGTCAGATCGCCCGTCCGCGCGCTGCGCTCCGCCTCGAGCCGGAGCGACAACCGCATCAGCGCGCTGAACGAGGCCTCGATGGCCCCCAGATAGACCGCGGTGCCCGCCAGAAGGAAGACGAACAGCGGGATCATTACTTATCGCACTTACCGCGCAGAGCCCAGGGGCGCGCGCTCGGTCAACGAGTCGGCAAGGCCCCCCTTGATCCTCAGCGCTCGTTCGACGCGTGCCATTTTTCCGTCGTCGCACTCGTGATCGTATCCCAAGAGATGCAGCAGGCCGTGCAGAGCCAGAACCCGCAGCTCCTGGCGTTCGTCGTGCCTAAAGAAGCGGGCCTGGCGCCGGGCAACACCCCGCGCGATGACGATATCTCCCAGATAATGATAAGGATAGTGGATCGGGGATCGACCGCCGCCCCGCCTGGGTCGCTCCCCAGGGAAACTAAGCACGTCGGTCGCGTCGTTGCGGCCGCGGTACCGGCAGTTCAGCGCACGTACCTGCCAATCGCTGACCAGAGCGACGCCGACGACCCCTCGCGCCCGGGTCGGCGCCACGCGCACCAACCACTCCGCAAGACCGCCCGACGGCACCCTCTGTCCGCGTCTGTCAGTGACGACAACTCGCAGCCGAAGCGGACGCCGCTGCGATCCTGCCGTCGGGCTCAGGCCGGACGCTTGGAATCGTACGCGACGATCACGTCGGTGTTCGGACCCCATGGTGACTACGATCGGGGTGACTGGGCAGGCTCATCTCGCCCCGAGCGGCCCGAGGGTAGCTCGCCGTTACCGTTGGAAAACACTTTGTAGGCCTTGACGATCTGCTGGACCAGCTTGTGGCGGACCACGTCGCGCTCGTCGAAATGGATGAACGAGATGCCGTCGATCGTGCCAACGACCTTCGTGGCCTCCACGAGGCCTGAAACACGCCCGATCGGCAGATCGATCTGCGTGATGTCGCCGGTAATCACCGCCCTGGAGCCGAAGCCGAGCCGAGTGAGGAACATCTTCATCTGCTCGGATGTCGTGTTCTGCGCCTCGTCGAGAATCACGAACGCATCGTTCAACGTGCGCCCACGCATGAAGCCGACGGGCGCAATCTCGATGGTACCGCGCTCGACGTGGCGTGCCACCCGCTCCACATCGAGCATGTCGTACAGCGCGTCGTAGAGCGGCCGCAGGTATGGGTTCACCTTCTCCTGTAGATCGCCGGGGAGGAACCCGAGCCTTTCGCCAGCTTCCACCGCCGGCCGAGCCAGGATGATGCGACTGACCTTTTTCGCCAGCAGGAACGACACCGCCTGGGCCATCGCCAGGTACGTCTTTCCGGTGCCTGCCGGGCCAATGCCGAAGACGATGTCGCTAGCGTCGATCGCGTCGAGGTAGCGTCGCTGGTTAATCGATTTCGGCGACACGCGCCGTCTGCCAGCCGGTGTCAGGCTGCCTTTGAGAAAGTGCTCGCGCAGATCGACTGATTGATCTTGCGCGACGAGATCGGACGCCGTCTTCACGTCTGCGTTCGACAGCTTGTAACCGTCGCGCAGCAGCGACGACAGCTGACCGACGACGCGATCGACCCTTTCCGGACCGGGGGTGTCGCCGTCCACCAGCAGTTCGTGGCCCTGCGTCCGGATGCAGACGTGGAAAAGCGATTCGAGGTGCTTGAGGTTCTCGTCGTAGGAGCCGAAGAGCGTCTCGATGCCTTCTTCGACGACGGTGATGCGCTTGATAGTCAATATCTCCTTATATTACAGATACTTAGCTCTTAGTATACTGCCGCTAGCGTTCTGCCCGCAAGTGCAGCTCGCGCAACTGTTTCGCGTCGACCGGCGAAGGCGCCCCGGCCATCAGGTCGACGGCGTTGGCGCTCTTCGGAAACGCGATGACTTCGCGGATGGACGACTCGCCCGCCAGCAGGGCCACCATTCGGTCGAGGCCGAGCGCAATCCCTCCATGCGGCGGGGTGCCGTATTCCAGCGCCTCTAGAAAAAATCCGAACCGGGCGCGCGCCTCTTCATCGCTGATGCCGAGCCGCCGAAACATACGCGCTTGAAGCTGGGCGTCGTGAATCCTGATGCTGCCGCCGCCGAGCTCGCTCCCGTTCAGGACGAGATCGTAGGCCTTCGCCCGGACCGTCCCCGGATCCCGTTCCAGCTTCTCGACGTCCTCCTCGGCTGGCGACGTAAACGGATGATGCATCGAGAACCAACGCTGCTCGTCGCCGTCCCACTCGAGCAGCGGAAAGTCTGTTACCCAGACGAACGAGAATACGTCGGCGTTCAGCAGATTGTCCTTTCGCACAATGGCCAGCCTGAGCTGTCCGAGCAGCTTCGACGTCGCCTCTGAAGGTCCGCCGGCCATCAACAGCAGATCGTCAGTCGACGCGCCACTTATCGCCAGAGCCGCCTGAAGCGTGGCCTCGGTCAGCGCCTTCACCGAGCCGAGCGGCGGCTCACCGGGTCTCACCCAGATGAGGCCGCCAAATCCCATCTGTTTCGCTTGGTCGACCAGTAGATCGATCTGGCTGCGCGTATGCCGATTCCCGCCCGGAACCACAAGGCCTCGAATGACGCCGCCCTCGGCGACGACCTGCTTGAAGACGCGAAACTCCGACTCTCGGAAGACCTCCGACATGTCCACGATCTCCAGCGCGCAGCGCAGATCGGGCTTATCTGAGCCATACCTCGCGACGGCTTCCGCATACGGCATCCGTGGAAACGGCGTGGCGACTTCGCGGCCGACCTCCTTGCAGATCTCCTGCATCATCGATTCGATCAGCCCGAAGAGGATCTCTGGCCTGGCGAACGACATCTCGACGTCCACCTGCGTGAACTCCGGCTGGCGGTCGGCGCGTAGATCCTCGTCGCGAAAACAGCGGCTAATCTGAAAGTAGCGATCCGCACCGGCAATCATCAGCATCTGTTTGAAGATCTGCGGCGACTGCGGCAGCGCGTAGAACTCGCCGGGGTGCACACGACTCGGCACGAGATAGTCGCGCGCACCCTCCGGCGTCGATCTCGTGAGAATGGGGGTTTCGATCTCCCAGAACCCGTTCGTATCGAAGAATCGGCGGACAGCGAACGCCACCCGGTGTCGCAGACCGATGTTGCTCTGCAGCCGAGGGCGGCGTAGGTCGAGGTACCGGTAGCGCAGTCGGACGTCTTCGGAAACCGTTGTGTCTTCCGCGATCTGAAATGGCGGTGTCTTCGCCTCGTTCAACAGCCGAATCTCGCGCGCCAGCACCTCGACCTCGCCCGTGGCCAGCTTCGGGTTGAACGTCTCGTCCGACCGCCGCTCCACCGGTCCTCGCACGCCGACGACATATTCCGGCCGCAGGCGCTTAGCCTGTATCAGCAGCCCCTCGTCGTCTCGCACGACGACCTGGGACACGCCGTCGCGATCGCGGATGTCGACGAAGAGCACGCCGCCCAGATCGCGGATACGGTGGACCCATCCGAGGAGAATGGCGTCTTTGCCGACGTCGCCGGCGCGAAGCGCCCCGCATGTGTGTGTCCGGGTTAGATCGCCGAGTGGCTCTGCCATGAGGGGACGAGGATTCAAGGTGTAGGGTTCACGGTTCCGTCAACTGATCGAGCCTTTCACGGATCAGCGCGCCGACCTCGCCGCGTGCCACCGTCTTCTGGTCACCGGTCCGCAGGTCCTTTACCGACACCAGGCCCCGCTCACGCTCATCGTCGCCTACAATCGCTAGAAACGGGACCTTCCGGCTCGAGGCGTAGCTGACCTGTTTCCCGAGTCTGTCGGGTTCCGGATAGACATCGACGCGCAGGCCCGCCGCCCGAAGCTCCGAGGCCAGCGCGAGCGCCTCGCCGCCGGACTCCTCATTCCACAGCATGACCATCGCGTCGACCGACGCCCGCGTCACGGTGGGGGGAAACATGTTGCGCTCAGCCATCACGACAATGATCCGCTCGAGGCCGACTGAGAATCCACACGCCGGCACATCCCGGCCGAGAAACATCCCGATCAGGTTATCGTATCTCCCACCGCCTCCCAAGCTTCCAGCCACCTCAGGCGCCGCAAGTTCCATGATCGCGCCCGTGTAGTATGCCAGCCCGCGGGCGAGGCTGGGATCGAAGTACACCCGCCCGGCCGCCGGCGTCCTTCCGACTAGGTCAAGAATCCTGAGCAGACCGTACGACCCTGCGGCACCTCTCTGCTCGATCAGCCAATCGAGGCCCACCCGCGGCGACCGGAACCACTCCGGAATGCGCCTCAAGAACGCCACGCACGCGTCGCTGGCGCGAGCATCGATCTTGCGGTTCCGCAATTCCCGCTGAACACCGTCGGCCCCAATCTTGTCGAGCTTGTCGATGGCGATCAGCGCATCGTCATGATATTCGGCTGGAATCCCAAACGACGCGAGCATTGAAGTCAGGACGCGTCGATCGTTCAGGCGAATCCTGAAGTCGTCGAACCCGAGCGTCGTCAGGATCTCGGCGACTGCGCCAAGCACCTCCACCTCGACGACCGGCGACGCGGAGCCGATGGCGTCAATGTCGCACTGATAGAACTCGCGAAACCGCCCGCGCGCCGGGCGATCGGCGCGCCAGACCGGCTGAATCTGATACCGCTTGAAGAACTTCGGCAGATCGTTCTGACATCGGGCAACGACACGCGCCAGGGGAACAGTCAGGTCGTACCGAAGTGCGAGATCCGCTTCCCCGGCTCGCTCGTGCTCTCCGCGCCGCAGAATCTTGAAAATGAGTTTGTTGCCTTCTTCACCATATTTTCCAGAGAGCGTCTCGATATTCTCGAAAGCCGGCGTCTCCAGCGGCTCGAAGCCGTAGCGCTCGTAGACGGCCCGCACGACACCAATGACGTGTTCCCGCCGCCGTATTTCATCGGGAAGGAAATCACGAGTTCCACTCGGTGGTTTCGTCGACATCGGCGATCGTGAGTCGATGCAGGCCGTCGGATGGGACGCCGCGCGCTTCTCCCACGGCGAGGCCGAAGCATCCCGGTGAATTATAGACCTGCTTCAGTCGTTGTTCGCCGATCTCGCTCCGCTCGCCCTGGGACTAGGTCCACCGCGAAACGTCAGCAGGTAGTCTCGAACCGCGCGGATCTGTGCGTCGGCGCCGCCGCCGAGCTGCGGGAAGGGCGACTTCGGGTGGTCGGGCCAGTACGCCGGCATACGCGTCCCCGGGAGGATGAGCAACGGACTCTTCAGCCAGTCCAGGATCCAGTCTGGTTGCAACCGCTCGGAGGTCATCCGCAGATCGGGCGCCAGGTTCGCTGTGGGCTGGTCTTTAGGGATCTCGCCGAGGACATGACACGTCTGGCATTTCAATAGCTCGAAGAGCTGCCTACCCGCCGCCACATTGCTTGACACGGTCACGAGCTCGGGCGTGCGGAACGCGCCCATTCGGTTCGACACGGCGCCGAAGTACTGGATGACGCCGTTGAGGTTCTGATCGTCGAGGCCAAAGGTCGGCATGCGCACGCTCAACCAGGGACGAATCGTGATCGGCCCTCGCAGGAACGCGTACAGCCAGTCGTGCTGCACGCGCGCGCCTTCCGGCGTGAGCATCGGCGGGCCGAGCGTCGGCTCCGCCACCAGATTGAGAAAGTCGCCCCCACCGCCTTCGATGATGTGACACCCGACGCAATTTCGCCGATGCACCAGGTTACGCCCCTCTGTCAGGAAGTCTCGCCGCGCCGTCCGGACCGGCATCGCCTCCAACGGCTGTACGTCGCGCTGGAAGCTCATGATCGCCGTGAGCAGCCGATCGATCTCCTCGTCGGCGAAGTCGTAGTTCGGCATTCTGAGTTTGTCGAGCGGTCTTAGGATGCGGCCTTGGTCGAACAGGCGCGGGTCGTGCAGTTTGGTGCGGAACCAAGCGATCTTCGACGTGTGCGGGATGTCTTCGACGAAGGCGAAATCGAGGCGCGAGACGAGCTTGCTGCCCTCTTCCGACAGCTCCGTGCCGATCGGCTGGGCGGTCTCGAAGCCCTGGATCTCGTGACAACTGTAGCATCCGTAGCGACCAATTACGCGTTGGCCGAGCGCGACCTGTTTCTCTTGCGCGTCCAACCTCGCAACCTCCGCCTGCGCGTCCTCGAAGGGCATTACACCGAGGAGGTAGTCGAGCAGCACTTCGTCGACGGCCGTCTGATCGGGCGTCGCCCGCGCCGCGTCGCCCTCGCTCTGCTTCAGCCCCGACAGATACGTCGCCACGTCCGCAACCTCGGCATCGGTGAGGCGCAGGTCGGGCATGAACGTGGCGAGGCTGTAGTGTTTGGGATCGCGGACCCAGTTAAAGATCCACGTGTAGGTCGTCTTGCTGCCGATGTTCTGGAGCGGCTGTCCGAAGGTACGGTGCGGGCCCGCCTCAACTCTGGTTTCGTCGATCGCGTGACAGCCGAGACAGCCGACCGAGCGCACGATCTGCTCCCCGTTTCGGGCGTTGCCGCGCGGCGGGTTCCCGACCGCCGGCTCGTACGCCTCGCTTCTCGTGAAGAGGTACTCCACGGCGGCATTGATCTCGACCTCGTTTCGAACAACGTCCTCGGGCGAGCTGGAGTTCGAGTTGTACCAGACGCGCGGCATCCATGTGCTCGGCTTGATCGCCCGCGGATTGCGAATCCACGTCTTGACCCAGTCGGGCGTCAGCTTCGCCTGAATCTTCGTCAGGATCGGACCCGGCTTCCTGAGGTTCTCGAAGCCGCGCGTCTTGTGGCACGCGTAGCAGCCGGCGCGCTCGTAGGTCGCGTAGGCCGCGCTCAACACCTCGGCCTCCGGAATGAAGACCTCCTGCCGGTGACACTTCGCGCACGAGGCTTCCGTCAGTTCGAGCGGAAGCATCGGATAGTCCCAGAGGTGAGGCTCCTCCCACTCGTGGCCTGATTCCCATTCTTCCCGCTGTTCGGCGCTTGACGGTGTATGGGAGGCGTCACGGAAGCTGACCGACTGCCCCATTCCTTCGTGGCACACCGTGCAGCCAACCTGATCGAGCGGGTGCGGAGAGCTGCTTCCGAGGTAGGTCGAAAGGTTCGGGTGCGTTCTGAAGGGCTGCGGATATTTCTCGTACCCCACCAGATCGATGGCCAGATGGCACGTCTGGCACCGATCCATCTTGGGCACTCTCGTGAAGTTCATTTCGTCGAGGATGTTCGGCAGGATGACCTGCCGGACCTTCAGCGTCGGCGCCATGAAGTCAAGCAGCGGAGCGTTTCTGAAATAGGCCTTCACCACGCTGGGGGCGAGAACGTCGAGACGCGTCTGCAGCCGCTTCTGCTCCGCATGCATCTCGTCGAGCTGTTCTTGGATCGTGCCGACCGCACCCGGATATTCCTCGAGCTGCTTCACCAGCGCCGCCCGCTCGGCCGTCGTCTTCTGGACGACGAGGTCCAGTTCGTTCGTCCGCGTCTCGAGGTCAGCGACCTCCTGGGACATGCGATCCATGTTCGACCGACCCGCGGCACGCGCAGCCTCGAACTCGTACCGGTCCTGGTCGTAGGTAGCTCTCGCGAATTGAAACTCCTGCTGCTCGCGGTACAGCCGCACGTCCAGAGCCGCAATTTGCTCCCGCACCTCGTCGACTTTCTCTTGATTGGCCGCGACCTTCTCCTCGGCGGCAACGAGCGAGCTCTGGAGCTCGGCCAGCCTGCTCTGGTCGACGCCGCGAGCCGCCTGCTCGAGGCTCGCCTGCGTCACCTGCAGCTCCAAGTTCACGAACTCCCGTTGCGTATTCTTCCAGTCCCGATCGTGGTCGTCCCACACCATCCAGACGACCGACAGGAGCAGAAATACGCTCGAGGTCGCGAACACGACGTTCAAGAAGTCGACGTTATACGCGTGTCCGATGCTCTTCTTCTCAGCCATGATCAGATATTGAAAAAGAATTCATTGATCGCAACGATGTACTTCAGGTTGAAGATCCATCGCAGCAGCATCTTGACCGGCAGCGCCATCATCATCAGGAACAGGAACGCCCCGAGGTAATAGCGCGGCGCGCCGAGCTTCTCGGAGTACCGCTTGAACACGGTCTTCCCCAGCACCCCTGGCAAGACGAACACGTAGCCCAGGACGAGCAG
Organism: Vicinamibacterales bacterium; assembly: GCA_965197865.1. Taxonomy (GTDB): domain Bacteria; phylum Acidobacteriota; class Vicinamibacteria; order Vicinamibacterales; family CAVVIG01; genus CBDANZ01. Next base: position 279,656 of record CBDANZ010000002.1, on the reverse strand, counting down.
GATGCCAAAGATCTCGCGCACGAGCCAGAACGAGGGCAAACCCGTCCCCAGGCTCCTGACCCAGATGTACTCGGACAGATTCACGTTGACGAGCGCCTCAAGCTTGTGGATGTCCCAGTACTCGAACGGCCCGAAAAAGTTCCAGTTCGGACCGCGCAAAAAGGTGCCGAGGACGATAAGCGACGACCACAAGACGACGAAGCCAAAAAGAAAGATCGTGATCTCGGCCTTGCGCTCCCTGAACGTGTAGTAGCCGTTCCCTTTCGGGTTGCGATCGATGTACGGAATGGCAATCAGCCCCACGACGATCAGGCTCGGAAGCACGACGCCGGCGAGCCACGGGTCGAAGTACACAAGCATTTCCTGGAGGCCCAGGAAGTACCAGGGCGCCTTCGAAGGGTTCGGCGTCACCGACCGGTTCGCGGGCTGTTCGAGCGGTGCCTTCAGGAAGATCGACCAGACGATCAGGAGGACGGAGCAGAGAATGATCGCGATGAGCTCCGTGTACACCAGATCGGGCCACACCCAGACCCGATCCGATTCCGCCTTTTCAATCGGCCCTTCCCCAGCGGCAATGCGCCGGTCGTTCAAGACGCCTTGGCGCACGGCGTACCAAGTGAAGAAGACGAGAAGGAAGATCAGGCCGACAATCGGCACGTTGTCGGGCTTCGCAATGATGAGCTGGAAATTGGGGTCGAACGCCCCGAAGAGAAAAAACGCGCTCAAAAGGCCCAATAGACCATAGCCAACGTTTTTCGACGCAATCCGCTCGCGCTTCCAGACAAGCAAGATGAGCGAAGCGGCCGCCAGGATGAAGAACAGCCGCGGATCGGCCAGCGTGTTGATCAGCCCCTTCAGAAAGCCCACGAACCCTCCGGGAAGTTAGAACATATATCCAACTCTTCACTTCTCACTTTTCACTTGGCTAGAGCGGTCCGCTAATCCCCCCGTCCTTGCGCACGCGCCAAAAGTGCACTGCCATCAGAAAGGCGATGACCAGCGGCAGGCCGACGCAGTGCAACACGTAGAAGCGCAGCAACGCCCCTTCGCCGACGAACGACCCGCCGAGCAGCGCAAAGCGCGCGTCGTCGTAGGCGTGAATGAGCGGCACGTCGCCCAGCCGCAGCAGCGCCGCGCCCGGACCCTCATGGCCCAGGAAGGGCGTGGCGCGCGCCATGTTGGAACCGACGGTGATAGCCCAAATCGCAAGCTGATCCCACGGGAGGAGATACCCCGTGAACGACAGTAGCAGCGTGAGCACCAGCATGATCACGCCGATCGACCAGTTGAACTCGCGCGGCGGCTTGTAGGAACCGGTCATGAAGACACGGAACATGTGGAGCCACACCGTGATGACCATCAGATGCGCGCCCCAGCGATGCATCTCGCGCATGATCCCGAGCGGCACATGCTCGCGCAGGCCGACGATGTCGGTATAGGCGTACTCAAGCGTCGGCCGGTAATAGAACATGAGCAGCAGGCCGGTCAGCGTGAGCGACAGGAACAGGAAAAAACTGAGGCCACCCATGCACCACGTGTACCGCAGCCGCACGCCCGACTTCCGCAGCCGCACCGGGTGCAGATGCAGGAAGACGTTCGACAGCATCACGATGACACGGTTGCGGTCGCTCGACGGCCGCCCGTGGCGAAACACGGAGGTCCAGACCTGTGTCTCGGTCAGCCAGTTCCAGAGCCGAGCGCCCGCGCCTTCCTTGGGTTGGACGGTCTTCATGTCTGCCATATCAGCTATCAGCTATCAGCGTTCACGTCTTGAGAAACGCCTCCGGATCGATCCACTGCCCGAGCTCCTGCTGGAACTTACGCGACTTGTCTACCAGGATCTGACCGTCGTCAGCCAGCACGATGCGCGCGCGCTCGAGCGGGCGCGGGGCGGGCCCCTCGAAGTTGATACCAGTGAGGCGGAACCCGCTGCCGTGGCACGGGCATTTGAACTTGCCTTCCGCCGACAGGTAGTTCGGCGTGCACCCCAGATGCGTGCACGTGACGAGCAGCGCGTAGAAGCCGCTCGCGCCAGCTGAAACGTCTTCCGTCGTTCTCACGATCCACACGCCGAACTTCTCTTTCCAGCGCTCGTCTACCCCTATCACATATTCGTTCGGAAACCCGATCTTGAACTGCTGGGGAGGCTCGTTGAGGACGTTGGGGAACATGAAACGGCCGGTCGCCGCCAGCGCGGCGGCCGATGCCGCGGTGAATGCGCCCCACGCAAGTCCAATCCAGGCACGACGGCTGAAAAGCGGCGACGCGTCGTCGGGATCTCGGGCCATCACGGAGGCCGCCGGCCGGGAGGCGGGGCCCGCTACGGCTCTGGCGGTCGCCCCGCCAGGCGATGCCGCGGTCGTCGTCTTGCCGGCGAGATTCGGAATCGGCGCAGCCGGGGGCTTGGGATCGACCTTGGGAGCCGCTGTTTCCGGCCTGATGTCGTCAGCCATGCTGTTCCTTCACGAATTGGCCAATTGCACCCACTAACTATCCCATGACTCTGAGCGCCTCGAGCGCGGCCTGACGTACCTTCAGGCTGCGATCCTGGAGGCTCAGCCTCTCGACCAAGGGCCGAAGGGTCGAGTCCTTCAGCGCGGCGGCGGCACGGACACCGCTGATCATCACCTCCGCGACCGGGTCCTCGTACTGCCTCACATCGCGCTTGACCGTCTGCTCGACAAGGGTTCGATCCAGCATCTCTCGAACCACCGACACGCCGTCGCCGTTTCCATGCCGCGCGAGAGCAGCGGCTGCGTTCCAGCGCACATCGGGCGCCGAATCCTGGAGCGCCGTGCGCAGCGTGACGAGTTGCGTCTCGCCTGGGAGCGCGCCAAGTGCGTAGACAACCATCTTCCGAATGCCGGCGTCGCTCGAGCCGTAGAGCGGCTGCAGGCGCGGCGCGACGCTAGGGTCGCCAGACGACCCGAGCGCCCAAATCGTCATGATGTGCGCCTCGTTGATGTCGATGTCGGCCCAGCCGTTCAACCGCGCGAACAAGTCGGGAGTCCACGTCGTGCCCGGTTCCTGGAGTGACCTAGTCAACGCCTCAATCGCGTCGGGTGGAAGCGGCGGCTCGAGCCGCCCGATCGCCAGCGCCAGATAGCGCCGCACGCGCGGGTCGCCCTCCTTGGCCTCGTCGAACGCCCGCACGAGCTCGGACACCAGCAAACGGTCCGCGCGGACCGCCGGGTCTTCCATCAGCCGCGAGAGCTCGTAGGCCGCCGGCCACTGCCGGCTCCGCCCGCCGTGCCGGACTTCGGCCAGGTACTCCTGCGCGGTTCGTTCGTCACGCAACAGCGATCGGAACCCCATATAGACCAGCGCCGTTACGCCAACGACGGCCAACGGGATAAGGAAGAACTGAACGGCAAGGGCCGGCGTGGTCACGAGCGGGCCACGAGTCGCGCCTTCGCGCTCGACAAGTTTGTCCATGTAAACCGGGATACTAGGAGGCCGTCAGACTAACCCGAAACCTTGCAAGTTTCGCACGTCTACACTTTCGCGGTCAAGAGACGAGCCGGTCTGCCCCCCACCTGTATCACCCGAAAGCGGCAGCCTGCTCAGATCCTAGGCAGGGTGACGCCGTGTTGCGCCTGGTACTTTCCTTTCTTGTCCCGATAGGACACCTCGCACGGCTCATCGCCCTGAAAGAACACGACTTGCGCAATCCCTTCGTTGGCGTAGATTTTCGCAGGCAGCGGCGTCGTGTTCGAGATCTCGATGGTGACATGCCCTTCCCACTCGGGCTCGAAGGGCGTCACGTTCACAATGATCCCGCAGCGCGCGTAGGTCGATTTCCCCAGGCAGATGGTCAGGACGTCGCGCGGGATTCGGAAGTACTCGATGGTCCGGGCGAGCGCGAACGAATTGGGTGGAATGATGCAGACCTCGGCTTTGATGTCGACAAACGATCTGGGGTCGAAGTTCTTTGGGTCGACGACGGTGTTGTAGATGTTGGTAAAGACCTTGAAGTCGTCGGCGACCCGGATGTCGTAGCCGTAGGACGAGAGACCAAAGGAGACGACCCCGCTCCGGGTCTGGCTCTCAGCGAAAGGCTCGATCATCCGGTGCTCGAGCGCCATCCGCTTGATCCATCGGTCAGATTTGACTGTCATGGTCAGCGTCGGAATAGGGCGAAGAGAAGCGTCACAAGGATACTCAGAATAATCGAGGTCGCCAACGGGAAATAGAAGCTGAAGTTCCCGCGCTTGATGACGATGTCGCCCGGCAGCCGCCCGAGGGGCACGCCGAGCATGACGAGCGCACCGAGGCCGGCGACGCCGAAGCCGATCAGAACGAGGATCTTACCCAAAGAGCTTCACTATCGTTTCTCAAGTCAGATCGATGTCCTCGAAAAAGTATCCGATCTCGAACGCCGCCGTTTCCGGCCCGTCCGATCCGTGCGTGACATTACGCTCGATTGACTGCGCGAACTCCTTGCGCAGCGTACCGGTGTCGGCCTGTGCGGGATCAGTGGCGCCCATTAACGCTCGCCACTTCATGATCGCGTCGGGCGCTTCGAGCACCATCACGATGGCCGGGCCTGACGACATGAACCCCGTCAGACCGCCAAAAAACGGTCGCTCGCGATGCACGGCGTAGAAGCCTTCCGCCTCGTGTTTCGACAGCTGCACGCGGCGCATCGCACGAATCTGAAATCCCGTATCTTCGATGCGTTGAACAAGCCGGCCCACCAGTCGTCGCTCGACGCCGTCGGGTTTGATAATGGCCAGAGTCCGTTCAACCATCCGCCCATTATAAGGGGGCTGGAACTAACGAAGGCTCTCCATCATTTCTTCCAGCGCCTCGCGACTCGGCCGCACCCTTTCGAGCGGCAGCCGCGCGAGAGGCTCGTCGACCAGGTTGAGCTGCGTCAGGAAGTCGTCGCGATCCGGCTCGATGTAGATGAGCCCCGTGGCGAACTCTCCGCGGCGGGCGGTCTCGTGCAGCTGCCTGATGGCGCCGACCTTGTCGGTCGGATCGTACTCCTCTTCGAGCTTCTTCAAATACAGTTTCGATCCGTCGTACATGGTCACTTCCTGCGTCGAGCCCGGCTCGTAGTCCACGCTGATGTCCGCGAAGTACGGCACGAAGTTTAGATCTTCGAGCGGCTCATCGTGATCCTTGACGAAGGAGTAGCTCTTGGTGGACCCTTCGTGATCATTGAACGTGACGCACGGCGAGATGACGTCGAGCATCACCGTGCCGCGGTGCGAGAGCGCGGCCTTCAGGAGCGCCAGGAGCTGCTTCTTGTCGCCCGAAAAAGACCGCGCCACAAAAGTGGCGCCAAGCTCGACGGCGAGTGCGCAGGTGTCGAGCGGCTGTAGATCGTTGACGACGCCGTTCTTGAGCTTCGAGCCGACATCCGCGGTGGGCGAGAACTGACCCTTGGTGAGTCCGTAGCAGCCGTTGTCCTCGACAAGGTAGACGATCGGCAGGTTGCGGCGCATCAGATGGACGAACTGACCGATACCGATTGCCCCGGTATCCCCGTCGCCGCTCACACCAATGGCAATGAGCTTCCTGTTCGCAAGCAGCGCGCCGGTGCCGACCGACGGCATGCGGCCGTGGACGGCATTGAACCCGTGCGAGCCGCCCAGGAAGTACGCCGGGCTCTTGCTCGAGCAGCCGATGCCCGAGAGCTTGATGACCTGGCTTGGCTCGACGCCCATCTCGTAGAACGCGTCGACAATCCGTTCCGAGATGGCATTGTGGCCGCAGCCGGCGCAGAGCGTCGTCTTGCTGCCCTTATAAACCTGGGGTTCCAGTCCGATTCGATTCATCTTGACAGCCATTAAAGTGGAGTCCTGTTGACTATTCCCCCCCCTGTCATTCCGGCGCCAGGACCGCGGGTCGTTTTCCTCGCCACCTCGTAGCCTTCCTGCGCCACCACGCCGTCGGTGACGCTCCTGGCGTCGATCGGGAGCCCGTCATGGTGTCGCACGCTCCGCAGCTTCGACACACGCTCTGGTGTGAGCTCGAGGCGCATCAACTGCAGGAGCTGCGCGTCGCGGTTCTGCTCGACCACGTACACGCGATCGTGCGCGTCGACGAACTGGCCCAGCTCCGGGGTGAACGGATAGCCGCGCAGACGGAAGTACGAAGTCTTCACGTCGGTCTCCTCCCGCAACTGATCACGGCATTCGGTAATCGCCCAGTGCGACGAGCCGTAGGCGATGAGCCCGATCCTTGCGGTGGCGACCATCTCCACCACCGGCTTCGGCACGGCCCCGCGCGCCGTTTCGAACTTCCGTGCCAGCCGGTTCATGTTGTCGACGTAGTCGTCGGGCCGCTCGCTGTACTGCCCTCTCGCGTTGTGTCCCGATCCGCGCGCAAAGTACGGGGGCATGCCGTCGCCGGGCAGCGTGCGGTACGGGATGCCGTCGCCGTCCACGTCCTCGTAGCGTCCCCACCCGCCGATCTTCTCGAGTATTTCGGGGGTGAGCACCTTCCCGCGATCGATCGGTTTCTCGGGATACTTGAAGCCGTCCGACATCCAGTTATTCATCCCAAGGTCGAGATCCATCATGACGAACACCGGCGTCTGAAAGCGCTCGGCGAGATCGAATCCGTCCATCGCCATCGTGTAGCACTCCTCGACCGACGATGGAAAAAGCATGATGTGCTTCGTGTCGCCGTGGGAGAGAAAGGCGATGGCGAGGAGGTCACCCTGGGCGGTTCGAGTCGGCAGCCCAGTCGATGGCCCGACCCGCTGCACGTCGAAGATGACAGCCGGCGTTTCCGCGTAGTAGGAAAGGCCGACAAACTCCGACATCAGCGAGATGCCCGGACCCGCTGTCGCCGTCATCGCGCGCGCACCGGCCCAGCTCGCCCCAATCACCATGCCGATCGCGGCGATCTCGTCTTCGGCCTGCACGATCGCGAACGTCGCTTTTCCTGTCTCCTTGTCGATCCGGTACTTCTTCATGTAAGCGATGAGCGACTCGCAGAGCGACGAGGACGGCGTAATCGGATACCAGGTGACGACGGTGACGCCAGCCATCATGCAGCCGATGGCCGCCGCCTGGTTGCCTTCGATGAGGATCTTGCCGGCCGTCTCGTTCATCGCCTCCAGGCGGAACGGGCACTCGTTTGTGAAATTCGCTGCCGCGTAATCCCACCCTGCCTTGAGCGCGGCCTGGTTGAGCGCCATTGCCTTGGCTTTCTTCCCCAGTAGCCTGGCGAGCGCCTTCTCCACCAGCGACAGGTCGATGCCCAACAGCCTGGCGAGGATGCCATCGTAGATCATGTTGCGCACGAGGCGGCGCAGCTTGGCGTCGGGACAGACAGGGGCGACGAGCTTGTCGAAGGGGGCCGGATAGAACACCAGGTCGTTCCTGACCGTGTTCAGCTTCAGCGGCTCGTCGTACACGACGGCGGCACCGTCGTCGAGCGTCAGCACGTCCTCCTTCGCTGTTTCGGGGTTCATCGCCACCAGGAAATCGACTTCCTTCTTGCGGCTGACGTAGCCACGCTCGCTCGCGCGAATCGTGTACCAAGTGGGCAGGCCGGCGATGTTCGACGGGAACATGTTCTTGCCCGAGACGGGTACGCCCATGAGCAGGATCGAGCGAAGGAGCACGAGATTAGCGGTTTGACTACCTGAGCCGTTGACGGTCGCGACCTGGATACTGAAGTTGTTCACGACGCGCTGCCGGCCCGGTGTGGCCTGCTGTTGCTCTACCGCGAGATCGGTCGGTGACATTCAACGTCCTTACAGCCCTGAAGCTACTTCATAGATTGGTAGTCGCCGGCTTCAGTCGGCCCAAAGTCCGCCTATAGGCGAACACTACCAAGGCGATAAAATAGCTCCTAAGCATCGGAGTAGGGATTGCCCGGCGGACGCGCTGCCGAGAGGCGGACCGCTTCGAGTATAGCATGCGGAACTTGGGTGCTTGGCGCTAGGCACCCAGCACTTTCTTGACGGCGCTTCCCATATCGGCAGGACTCTTCACGACCTTCACGCCCGCCGCCGCCAGGGCAACCATCTTCTCGGCGGCCGTGCCTTTCCCGCCCGCGATGATCGCCCCGGCGTGACCCATCCGCCGACCGGGCGGCGCAGTCTGGCCGGCGATGAAGCCGACAACGGGCTTCTTGAACGTCGTCTTGATCCACGCGGCGGCGTCTTCCTCGGCGGTTCCGCCGATCTCGCCGATCATCACGACCGTTTCGGTGTTCCGATCTGCGGCGAACAACGCGAGCGCGTCAACGAAGGAGCTGCCGATCAGTGGATCGCCGCCAATCCCGATGCACGTGGTCTGACCGATCCCGAGCTTTGTGAGCTGATGGATGACCTCATAGGTGAGCGTGCCGCTCCTCGACACGATGCCAACGCGGCCCTCGCGGCAGATGTGACCAGGAATAATGCCAGCCTTCGCCTTCCCGGCGGAGATGATGCCCGGACAGTTGGGCCCGACCAGACGTGTGGCCGGGCGCGACTTGAGGAACGTCATCGTCCGCATCATATCGAGCATCGGGATGCCCTCCGTGATGCAGACAACAACGCCGAGGCCGGCGTCGGCCGCTTCCATGACGGCGTCGGCGGCGAAGGGAGGCGGAACGAAGATCACCGAAGCGTTTGCGCCCGTCTTGTCCACGGCTTCGCGCACGGTGCCGAAGATCGGCCACCCTTCGTAGGTCGTTCCTCCCTTGCCCGGCGTGACGCCTCCGACGACCGTCGTGCCGTACGCAGCCGCCTGCTTGGCGTGAAACGTTCCCTCGCGGCCGGTCAGGCCCTGAACCAGAAGCCGAGTCGATTTATCGATCAGAACTGACATACGTGTCTCAGCCCATCTCATCTCGCCAGTTGGACAACTTTCTTGGCGGTCTCGCTCATGCTGTCGGCGGTGCTGAAGTTCATGCGGCTCTCCCGAAGCAGGCGCTTCCCTTCGTCCACGTTCGTGCCTTCCATCCGGATGACGATCGGCACCTGGACGTCGAGCTCCTTGACGGCCGCGATCACGCCCTGCGCCAGCACGTCGCACCGCAGAATGCCGCCGAAGATATTGATGAGCACCGCCTTGACCTTCTTGTCCGACATCAGGATCTTAAACGCGCTGCGAATCTGCTCGGCACTTGCGCCGCCGCCGACGTCCAGGAAGTTCGCCGGCTCGCCCCCTGTGAGCTTGATGATGTCCATCGTGGCCATCGCGAGGCCGGCGCCATTGACCATGCACCCGATATTGCCGTCGAGACGAATGTAGTTCAGCGAAAACTTCGAGGCCTCGATCTCGAGCGGATCTTCCTCGCCGAGATCGCGGAGATCGCGGATGTCAGGGTGACGGTAGAGCGCATTGTCGTCGAAATTCATTTTCGCGTCGAGCGCGAGCAGATCGCCAGAGACGGTCACGGCCAGGGGATTGATTTCGACAAGCGACGCATCGGTCGCGATGAACGCCTCGTAGAGCACCGTCATCAGCTTGACGGCTTCGTTCACCTGCGGACCGTCGAGGCCGATGGCGAATCCGAGCTGACGCGCCTCGAAGGGCACGAAGCCGACCCCGGGCTCGACGTACACTCTCACGATCTTCTCCGGCGTCGAGGCGGCCACCTCCTCGATGTCCATGCCACCAGCAGCGCTCGCCATCATCACGGGCTTGCCCGACGCCCGATCGAGCACCAGGCTCAGATACAGCTCACGGGTCATCTGCAGCCCTTCCTCGACGAGCACGCGTGAAACGACGCGTCCGCCGGGTCCGGTCTGATGTGTCGCGAGCGTCATGCCGATCATGGTGCGGGCGATCTGCTCCACCTCGTCAGGCGACCTCGCCAGCTTGACGCCGCCGCCCTTGCCGCGGCCGCCCGCATGGATCTGCGCCTTCACCACCACAAGGGCGTCGCCGAGGCGACGCGCGATCTCGCATGCTTCGGCCGCGTCGAACGCGACTTCACCGCGCGGAACCGGCACGCCGTGCCGCGCGAGGAGAGCTTTCGCCTGATACTCGTGGATTTTCATGAGCCCGAAAAACGAAACGCGCCACCACGGAGTTCACGGTGGTGACTGGAGGTTACGGCCTAGCCAACAGCTAGACCTGTATCACGTCGACAAGCTCCTTCACGGCCGCCGCCGATTTCTTGAGTGCCGTGTCCTCCTCAGGGGTCAACTTGATTTGGATAATCTGCTCGAGGCCGCGCGCCCCGAGCTTCACTGGCACGCCTACGAACAGGTCGCGGATGCCGTACTCGCCCTGCAGGAACACCGAGCAGGGCAGGATCTTCTTCTTGTCCTTCAGAATGCACTCGACTATCTCCGCGGCCGCGGCGCCCGGCGCGTACCAGGCGCTCGTCCCGACCAGCTTCGTAAGTTCGGCTCCGCCGTCCGCGGTCCGCTTGCAGATCGCCTCGACACGCTCCTTCGACATCAACTCCGTGATGGGAACGCCCACGACCGTCGAGTAGCGTGGCAGCGGCACCATCGTGTCGCCGTGGCCGCCCAGCACGAACGCATGGACGTTCTCGACCGACACGTTCAGCTCCATCGCGATGAAGGTGCGCATCCGCGCCGAATCGAGCACGCCCGCCATGCCGATCACCCGCTCGCGCGGAAACCGGCTCAGCCGGTACACCGCCTGACACATCGCGTCGAGCGGGTTCGCCACTGGCACGATGACACAGTTGGGCGAGTGCCTCACCACCTCCTGGGTGACCGCCTTCATGATCCCGAAGTTGACGTTCACGAGATCATCGCGGCTCATGCCGGGCTTGCGCGGCACCCCAGAGGTGATGACCACGACGTCGGAATCCGCCGTCGCGGCCCAATCCGCACCACCAATAATGCGGCTGTCGGATCCGGTAATCGGGCACGACTCGAGCATGTCAAGGGCGACGCCTGCCGCTTTCTGGTCGGCGATGTCGACAATGACGATATCTGCCAGCTCCCTGTCGGCAATGGCACGAGCCACGGTGGATCCGACGTTGCCGGCACCCCCGACCACGGTCACTTTACGGTGCATCGGTCATCCTCAGAGGTTTGAACCACGAAGACACGAAGGACACCAAGCGCCTGTGCACACCTGCTTCTTCGTATCCTTCGTGTCTTCGTGGTTCAAGCGGTTACATGTTCTCGATGATTGTGTTCCCGAACTCCGACGTCTTGAGCTCTTTCGCGCCTATCATCAGGCGGGCGAAGTCGTAGGTGACCCGCCTGGCGGCAATCGCGCCGTCTATGCCCTTCACCACGAGATCGGCCGCCTCGTTCCAGCCGAGATGCCGCAGCATCATCTCGCCCGAAAGAATCACCGAGCCCGGATTCACCTTGTCCTGATTCGCGTACTTCGGAGCCGTGCCATGGGTGGCCTCGAACACGGCGTGTCCGGTCACGTAGTTGATATTGCCACCTGGGGCAATGCCGATGCCGCCGATCTGCGCCGCCAGCGCGTCGGACAGGTAGTCGCCGTTCAAGTTCAGGGTGGCGATGACATCGAACTCATCGGGCCGGGTCAGGACCTGCTGCAGCATGATGTCAGCGATAGCATCCTTGATCACGATGCCGGCACCGGCCTTCCCTTCCGGAATCCGACACCACGGGCCGCCATCGATTTCGACGGCTCCATAGAAGTCCTTGGCCACCTTGAAACCCCAGTCGCGGAAGGCCCCTTCGGTGAACTTCATGATGTTGCCCTTGTGCACGAGCGTGACACTCTTGCGGCCGTATTTGACGGCATAGCCGATGGCGCTGTGCACGAGGCGCTCGGTGCCGAGGTAGCTCACCGCCTTCAACCCCACGCCGACTTCCACGCCGACCCCGCGCGCCGGCGCGCCAATCGATTCGAGCTGCGCCTGCCAGCGCTCGGCCGCCGCCGCGCTGCCGAACCGGATTTTCCGGAATTCCTTGGGAAACTCTTTCTCGAAGAAATCGAGGACTTTCTGCCCTTCGGGTGTTCCCGCGGCGAACTCGATGCCGGCATAGATATCCTCCGTGTTTTCGCGGAAGATCACCATGTCGATCTTCTCTGGGTGCTTCACCGGTGAGGGCACGCCTTTGTACCAGCGCACGGGACGAAGGCAGACGTACAGGTCGAGCAACTGGCGGAGCGCCACATTGAGCGAGCGAATGCCGCCGCCGACCGGCGTGGTCAACGGGCCCTTGATGCCAACCAGATACTGGCGGAACGCTTCGACGGTCTCGTCGGGAAGCCAGCTCTTGGACTGTGTGAAGCTCTTCTCGCCTGCGCACACCTCCATCCACGCAATCTTCCGCTTGCCGCGATAGGCCTTGGCCACGGCCGCATCGAGTACGCGCACGCTGGTGCGCCAGATGTCGGGTCCGGTGCCGTCGCCTTCGATGAACGGGATGATGGGATTGTCGGGGACGACAAGCTTTTCGCCGCGTCGGCCGATGGCGCTGCCGGTGACTGGCGGTTTGAGCGAACTGAGACTTGGCATAGTGTCGTGACTGCTCCTTAAAATTAGGTCAGGTCCCCCGAACGCGTGGAGTAATTCTCACAGGAATTGTGGAAAACTCTGTGGAAAACCCTCATCGCTTACCGCCCTGTGATACGCCATCTCGAATGTTCTAGCGGATTGCACCACAGTAGGGCGAGGCGATCATCAGTCGAGCAACAACCAGAACAAAACCCCGGGATTATACTGTAAGGTGTATTGGCTCGATCGCTGTGCGTCCATTCTCGTGCGGCGTTTGTCGGCCGCGCTCTGGCCCTGGCGTTCTCGGCCGCTGGCGTCTCGGCGGCGGCGTTGGGACAGCAGGACGGCCCTCAAGCGCACGCGGAAGCCGCCAAGCTGATCAGTCCAGTCGCCGCCGACGCAACATCGCTTTCCGCCGCTCGGAAGCTGTACGATGCGCAGTGCGCTTCGTGTCACGGCCCCACGGGAAAGGGCAACGGAAAAGGAGGCGCGCTGCTGAACCCGAAACCTGCGGGTTTGACCGACGCGACCTAGCTGCATGGGTCGGCCGACGGTGAAATCTTCACCGTGATCCGCAACGGCTCAAAGGGGACCGGGATGGCAGCCTATCGCAGCCGAATGACGACCAACGAGATATGCAATCTAGTCAACTACGTGCGCAAGCTCGGTCCCAATCCCACCACGCCACGGTAAAGATTCTCGTCGCTGATGGCCTGCCGGAATCGGCCCTGGAGCTGCTTCGGGCGGAGGCCGAGTGGCAGGTTGACGCCCGAAGCGGGAGAAGCCCCGCCGAGCTTGCGGCGGCCCTTGCGGACGCCGACGCGCTGCTGGTTCGAAGCGCGACAAAAGTGACCGCCGAGCTGCTGGCGGCTGCGCCGAAGCTGCGCGTCGTGGCGCGGGCAGGAACCGGCGTCGACAACGTGGACGTCTCGGCTGCCAGCAGCCGTGGCATTCTCGTAGTGAACGCGCCGGGCGTCAACAGCATCAGCGTGGCGGAGCACACCTGCGCGCTCATGCTGGCCCTGGCTCGCACGGTACCGGCGGCCGACCGCGCCATGAAGCAGGGCACCTGGGAGAAAAAGCGCCTCGTCGGCACGGAGCTTCGCGGCAAGACCCTGGGAATTGCCGGGCTTGGACGGGTCGGCCAGGAAGTAGCGCGGCGCGCGCGGGCATTCGGGATGCGCGTTGTGGCGCACGATCCGTTCATTTCCCGGGAGGTCGCCGAAGGCGTCGGCGTTGAGCTTCAGTCGCTCGACGAGGTGTGCGCAGCGGCCGACTTCCTCACGCTTCATGTGCCGTCCACGCCCGAAACGCTGCGTCTGTTCAGCGCCGACCGGTTCGCGCGCATGAAGCCGGGCATCCGCATCATCAACACCGCGCGCGGCGATATCCTCGACGAGGCGGCGCTGAAGGACGCCCTCGATCAGGGGACGGTGGCGGCGGCCGCTCTGGACGTGTTCGAGCAGGAGCCGCCGTCGGACTGGACGCTGGCTAAGCTGCCGCAGGTGATCGCGACGCCGCACATCGCAGCCTCGACCGAGGAGGCGCAGGAGCTCGTGGGGCTCGATACCGCCGCAGCGGTTCGCGACTTTCTACGGGATGGGATCGTTCGCAACGCGGTGAACTTCCCGTCCGTGCACCCCGACGAGCTCCAGCGGCTGCAGCCATGGATTCGCCTGGCCGAGCGCCTGGCGACGATCGTCACCGAGATGGGCGCCGCGCGCATCCAAGCGATCGGGCTGCGGTACTACGGGGCGCTGGCCGACAGCCGGGCCCCGGAAATCCTCGCTTCCAGCGCAGCGGCCGGCGTCCTGCGGCCGATTCTGTCGGGCGGCGTATCGATCGTGAACGCGCGCGCCGAAGCGCGCGACCGCGGCATCGAGATCATCGAGTCGCGCAGCACGCGGCCGCGCAACTTTACGAGCCTGGTGTCGGTGAAGCTGCACACGAGCAACGGTGAGCGCTGGGCCGAAGGGACCGTGTTCGAGCCCAACAGCCCACGTTTGGTGTCGGTCCGCGGCATCAACGTAGAGGCGCCGCTCGCCGGAATGATGGTCGTCATCTGCAACGACGATCAACCGGGCGTCATCGGCGAGGTCGGCACGATCCTGGGACGGCACGGCGTGAACATCGCGAACTTCGCCCTCGGACGCAACGAAACCGGCGCCGTAGGGATCGTCAACGTGGACGAGGAGGCCAGTCGGCCCGGAGCGCTCGAGACGGCTGTCGAAACGATCCGTCGCGTGCCGGCCGTCCGCGAAGCCTGGGTGATTCGGCTGCCGAACGGTTAGAAGCACACCCTCAACGCTCCTGGATTCACGCGCGCCTCCAGGCGCGTCCCACCCTGCACCGGCTCGCCGTCCACGTGGAATCCCATCGGCCGGTCGCTCTCGATCGTGGCGCGCTCGATCTGCCGGACCGACCACCCCCGCAGTCCAGAGGCGCCTCTCGCAAAGAGCCGCGGCACCGCGCACACCGTCGCCAGCCGGGACGATTCCTCGAACACGACGAGGTCCAGTCGACCGTCGTCGAGTCGCGCCCCGGGGGCGATGCGCGCGCTGTTGCCACATTGAGGCGAGTTGGCAACCGACACGAGCAGCGCACGCCGATCCACGGTGGCCATACCGTCGCCGATCCGGCAGGTGGCCGCGCGATACGCGAGCAGCTCGCGCGCGCACACGCAAATGTAGGTCGCGAGGCCGCGGCGGCCGTCGACGTGGCGATCAAAGCAGGCCGCCACATGCTCGTCGAAGCCGATGCCGGCCATGTTGAAGAAGAAGCGCCCGCTCAGTTCGCCGGCGTCGATCGATCGAACCGGCGCGTCGAGCGCCAGGGGATCGCGTGCGCGGGACCGAGCGGAATCCCCAGTTTTCTCGCTAGCCCATTTCCCGATCCCGACGGTACGATCGCGAGCAGCGTCGGCCCGAAGATGAGCGCAGACCCGACTTCGTTGATCGTCCCATCGCCGCCCCAGGCGACGACCATCCGCGCGCCATGTTCGACCGCGGCTTCGGCCAGCCGACGAGCGTGACCCCTTTCTTCAGTCACGAAGACGTCACACCGCTCACCCGGAGCCGCGAGCGCCGCTGACGCCAGCTCGGCGCGCTGGCGAAAAGTCACCGGGCGAGCCCCGCCGGAAACCGGGTTGATGATGACCGCGATCATCGGCGAGAAACGACTCGGGCGAGCTTCAGGCTCCAAACCGGTTTCAAACCTTGGTCTGTCCGCCTGTCGAGCGAGTCCTTCCGGACCCGGCTTGCAGGGGATCCCTTCAGGCTCGAGACGCTAAGAAGTGACCTACTTCAGGGCAAGCCGAAGGGTCGTGCCGTCGACAAGATCGCTGAGCTCGACGACAGCTCCACCGATCGTCGTGACGCGGTACCGTCCGGCGACGGTGTCGCCTTCCTTGGCCAGGAACAGCTCGCCGACGCCCGAGATGATAGCCGTACGGACCGGACCGTCCGCGCCCGGATCTTCGGCGATCCCGACAAGATCGAGCGCCGCGGATATCGCGAGCGGCGGAGGCGCAACCTCGAGCGCTGGTAACGGTACCTCGACATCCGCCCGTCCCAGAGTTCCTGCACTGAACCGAAACAAATCGCGCGCCGGCTCCTGCGGCTCCGCCGCGGGCCGCAAACGCTCGCGCAGCCGCGCGATCTCCGCCGCCAGCTCAGCCCCTTGCAACTCGATGCCCGGCGTCTCGACGACGGGCAGCGGCGAAGGTCGCCGGACACCTGTTGTCGCAGCGCCAGCAATCATTGCGGCCAGCGCCGCACCGATCACCCCGAAGAACATCGTGCGCTTCACGCTTGTCGCAGTCACCGTTTCGATCGTAGCACGCACGTTGCAGCGCGTATGCTATTATTCGCCGTGCATCGTGCGTCGGCTGACCCCAAGGCTGATCCTGCTTTCTTCTCAGAGACAATCGCCGTTATCCCCGCTCGATACGCCTCGACACGATTTCCCGGAAAGCCGCTCGCCGACATTGACGGCCGGACGATGATCGAACACGTCTATCGGCGGGTGGAAGCCTCGCCCCTCGTCTCGCGCGTCCTTGTGGCCACTGACGATGTGCGAATTGCCACGACGGTAACCGGTTTCGGCGGCCAGGTTCGCCTGACCCGCGCCGACCACCAGACGGGTACGGACCGTCTTGCGGAGGTCGCCTCCACGCTGGATTGCGACGTGATTGTCAACGTGCAGGGCGACGAGCCCCTGCTCGATTCTGGCGCGATCGCGGAAGTGCTGGCGCCGTTTGCCGATCCGTCGATCTCGATGACGACGCTGTATCGGCGGATCGACAATCCGGCCGAGCTGTGGGACCCCAACGTCGTCAAGGTGGTGCTCGATCGCGCCGGCTTCGCGCTGTATTTCTCGCGGGCACCGGTCCCGCACGCGCGCGATCCTCGCGGCGGGTGGCCGCCGCTCTACAAGCATATCGGCCTGTACGGGTACCGACGTAGCGCGCTGCTCGTCCTCGGGTCGCTCGAGCCGACGCCGCTCGAACGCGCCGAAGCACTCGAGCAACTGCGAGCGCTCGAGCACGGCATCCGGATCAAGGCGGTCGAGACCGCCTACGACTCAATCGGCGTGGACACGCCGGAGGATCTCAAGCAGGTGCGCCGCCTGCTCGCCATTGCGACATCGAATTAGCTTCGTCCGGCTCCCGCCGAACGAAGCTGTCAGCGGACACCCGAGAGCTGAAGTGAGCAGATTGATGACCGACGCTGGGAGCGCAACGAAGTACATATTCGTCACCGGCGGCGTCGTGTCCTCGCTCGGCAAAGGTCTCGCCGCGGCGTCGATTGGCGCCCTGCTCGAAGGCCACGGCTACAGGGTCACTCTTCAGAAGTTCGATCCGTACATCAACGTCGATCCGGGCACCATGAGCCCGTACCAGCACGGCGAGGTCTACGTCACCGACGACGGCGCCGAAACCGATCTCGACCTCGGGCACTACGAGCGGTTCACCAGTGCAACGACGAGCCGCAATTCGAACTGGACGACCGGCAAGATCTACCAGAGCGTCATCCACAAGGAACGCCACGGCGACTACCTCGGCCGTACCGTTCAGGTGATTCCACACGTCACCAACGAGATCAAGGATGCCATCCGCGGCGAGGCCCAAGACGTCGACATCGTGCTCGTCGAGATTGGCGGCACGGTGGGCGACATCGAAAGCCTCCCGTTTCTCGAGGCGATCCGCCAGCTCCGCCAGGACATCGGCCGCGAGAACTCGCTCTACATCCATCTGACGCTGGTGCCGTTCATCGGCACGGCGGGTGAGCTCAAGACCAAGCCGACGCAGCACAGTGTACGCGACCTGCGGTCGATCGGCATTCAGCCCGACATTCTGCTCTGCCGAACGGATCGCTTCCTCGACCCCGACATCAAGCGCAAGATTGCGCTCTTCTGCGACGTGGTTGAAGAGGCGGTTATCACGGCCAAGGATGTCTCGACGATCTATGAGGTGCCGCTGGTCCTGGCAGCCGAGGGCCTTGATCGGATCGTCCTGAAGTACCTCCACCTCCCGCAAACGGAACGGCGAATGCAGGCGTGGGAGGATCTCGTCAGCCGCATCAAGAATCCGATCGATGAAATCACCGTTCACGTCGTGGGCAAGTACGTCGGGTACGAGGATTCGTACAAAAGTCTCAACGAGGCGCTCTACCATGGCGGCTTCCCGCACCGCGTGAAGGTGAACATCAAATGGATCGAGGCCGAAGCGCTTGAAGCACCCAACGGTCCTGAGCTGCTCGACGGCGCCGACGGGATCCTCGTGCCCGGGGGCTTCGGCGACCGCGGCACCCGCGGAATGATGCAGGCGGCGCAGATCGCGCGCGAGCGTGCCATTCCCTACTTCGGGATCTGCTACGGCTTCCAGTGGGCGACAGTCGAGTATGCGCGAAACGTCGCCGGCCTCGCCGATGCGGACTCGACCGAGTGCACGCCCGACACCCCGGCGAAGGTAATCTACAAGCTCCGCGATCTGCTCGGCGTGGACGATCTGGGTGGGACGATGCGTCTGGGATCGTACGCGTGCGATCTCGCGTCGGGATCGCTGGCCGAGCGCGTTTACGACGCCAGCACGATTCACGAGCGTCATCGCCACCGCTACGAGTTCAATTGCCTGTACGAACGGACGCTCACCGAGCATGGCCTCCGCATCTCGGGTCGGTCGCCCAACGGGAAGTTCGTCGAGATCGCCGAACTGCCCGGCCATCCGTGGTACCTGGCCGTTCAGTTCCACCCGGAGTTCAAGTCGAAGCCGACGCGCCCGCATCCCCTCTTCGCGGCGTTCGTCGAGGCGACCTACAAGCACAAGACTGCGCACGCCGGGCGGCGCGCAGCCACCGAATCGGTGGCGTGACGCCAGACAGGACCGGGTCGGCCCTCGTATAATGACCCTCGTGACCCCTGTCAAACTGGGCGATATAACGTTCGGTGGCGAGAGCCCGTTCGTGCTCATCGCGGGGCCTTGCGTCATCGAAAGCGAGGGCCATGCCAACGAGCTCGCCTCGCAGCTGCGCGACATCACCGAACGCTTGCGAGTGCCCTTCGTCTTCAAGGCTTCCTACGACAAGGCAAATCGCACGTCGGGCCGATCATTCCGCGGACCCGGCCTCACCGACGGCCTGCGCATTCTGGCGGCGATCAAGTCGAGCCTCGGCGTCCCGATCCTGACCGACGTCCACCAGACGACTCACACGGCGCCGGCGGCGGAGGTGGTCGACATCCTGCAGATTCCTGCGTTTCTCTGCCGGCAAACCGATCTCCTGGTCGCGGCGGCCGAGACCGGCCGTATTGTCAACATCAAGAAGGGCCAGTTTCTGGCGCCCGACGATGTGCGGCACGCGGTGGCGAAGGTCAGAGACGCCGGCAATTCGCGCGTACTGCTGACCGAGCGCGGCACGAGCTTCGGCTATCACAACCTTGTCGTGGACATGCGCGCGTTCCCGATGATGCGCGAGCAAGGGGTGCCGGTCGTCTTCGACGTGACTCACAGCCTCCAGCTCCCCGGAGGCGGAGACGCGGTCACATCGGGTCTTGCGCAGTACATCGAGCCGCTGGCGTCGGCGGGCGTCGCGGCTGGCGTCGACGGCGTGTTTCTGGAAATCCACGGCGATCCGATCCATGCGAAGAGCGACGCTCAGAACGCCCTCCGCCTGGATCTGCTCGAGCCGCTGCTCCATCGCCTGGTGGCGCTCGACGCCGTGGTGAAGCACCGCGAGGAACTCCGGTGGGCAGGCGCTCCTGGAGCAAAATAGAATCCGTGTCTGACCACGCCCTGGCGCGCAAGGTCCTGCAAACCGAAGCGGCCGCCATTCTCGCGCTGGTGCCGCGCCTCGACGACCGGTTCGACAACGCAGTCGAGCTGCTGCAGAGCTGCCGGGGCCGCGTGATCCTGACCGGCATGGGCAAGTCCGGCATTGTCTGTCGAAAAATCGCAGCGACGCTCACCAGCACCGGCACACCCGCCTTCTTTCTCCACCCCGCCGAAGCGATTCACGGCGACCTCGGCGTCATTCAGAGCGACGATGTGATCGTGGCGCTGTCCTACAGTGGGGAAACGGGCGAAATTCTGCGGCTGTTCGAAACGATCCGGCGGCTCGGTGCGAAGCTCCTGGCCATCACGGGGTCGCCCGGCTCGACACTCGCCCAGTCAGCCGACGTGGCGCTCGATTGCAGCGTCACCGAAGAAGCGTGCCCGCTGAACCTAGTGCCGACGGCGAGCACAACCGCAGCTCTGGCGATTGGCGACGCGCTGGCCATGACGCTCCTCGTTCAGAAGGGCTTCAAAGAGGAGGACTTCGCGAACCTGCACCCCGGTGGGAGGATCGGCAAACGGTTATTGCGCGCCGAGAGCCTGATGCACTCGGGTAAACACTGTCCGATGGTGAAGGGCTCCACGCCGATGCGCGCTGTCATTAATGAGATGTCCGGCAAGAAGCTCGGAATGACGTGCGTGGTCGACGATGATGGTCAGATCCTCGGCATCATCACCGACGGCGACCTCCGGCGGCACATGAGCCGCGTGGGCGATATCCTGGCACTCGCGGCTGCCGACGTCATGACGCCGGATCCGGTGGCAATCGGACTATCGACCCTCGCGGCCGAAGCGCTCAACGTGATGGAGCAGCGCAAGATTACGTCGATCGTCGTGGTCAAGGACGGCTCGCGCCGCGTGGCGGGCGTGGTGCATTTGCACGACCTCTGGCGCACGGAAATGTTTTGACGGGATATGAGCGATTACGGGGTCCTGCTCGCCGCGCTTCTAGCGCTACTCGTCGGCCTGACGGTTGGAAAGGCGTGGGAACGCTACAAGCTTCGTGGCGGCAAGTGGATCGACCGCCGCCGCGCAGGAGAGTCGCCGCACTACATCCTCGGCCTCAATTTCCTGGTCGCCAACCAGATTGATCTCGCCATCGAGGAGCTCACGCGCGCCGCCAGCCTGGACGCCGAGGCGCTCGAAGTGCACATGATTCTGGGCATCCTGCACCGCGAGAAGGGGCAGGTCGGCAAAGCGATCAGGGTGCACCAGGCGCTGCTGCAGCGCTCGAAGCTGAGCCGGGTGGAGCACGCGTATGTACTGCTGTGCCTCGGCCTGGACTACAAGCGCGGCGGGTTCGTGGATCGCGCGTCCGAAGCGTTCAACGAGGTTTTGCGGCTCGATCCACAGAACGCGTACGCACTCGTGAACCTGCAGAAGCTCCACGAAGAGCAGCATCGGTGGATTGACGCCTACGACACACGTCAGCGGCTCACGAAGATCGGCGCCATCGACTCGCGGCCCAAAAGCCAGGCGATTCTCGCTTTTCTGGAAAACGAGATCGGGCTGGAAGCCATGCGCCGCAAAGACCACGCGGAAGCGGCACGGCACTTCCAGGCCGCGATTGATCTGGACGCGCGGGTCGTGCCAGCGTACCTGAATCTCGGCGACGTTCGACTCGCGGAAGGTCACGAGAAGGAAGCCGCGAGCATCTGGGACAAGCTGGTGGAGGTGGCGCCGGATCGGGCCTATCTGGCATTCGATCGATTCGAGGCGCTGGCAGCGCGCGCCGGCTCGCCCGAGCGATTCACCCGGCTCTGCTGGCGCCTGATCGAGGGCAACCCGCAGGACTGGCGCGGGCGAGTCGCCCTCTCACGGCATCTGGCGGCCAGTGGACATCCGCAGGACGCACTCGATCTGCTGTTCGCCGCGCTCGTGCAAAATCCGCACGCGCTGAGCATTCACCAGGCCATCTGGCTCGCGCTCGGCCAGCTCCAGCATCCCGCATTGCTCGTCGCCCGGTACCGAGACCTGACCGAATACGCAGTCTTCTACCTCGACCCGCATATTTGCATGCGCTGCCGGTACCGCAGTACCGAACTGCTCTGGCAGTGCCCGCACTGTCACGATTGGAATCCGTTTGTCGAGGAGCGAATTGCCCCGGCGCAGGACGTTACGGGAGTGGAGGTGTGAGCAGGTCTGAAGACGTGCACTACGTCGTGAGCTTCCGCACGGTCTCGTCCACCTGCCTGTCCGTCTCCTCGAAGGCTCCGTCGGTCCGAATCACGAAGTCGGCCCGCGCCGCTTTCTGCTCAGCCGGCATCTGTGCGGCAAGCCGTTGGCCTGCCTCCGCTTCGGACAGCCCACGTTGAACCAGCCGCGCGATTTGCGAGTCGACCGAACACAGGGTCGCGATCACCCGATCGAAACCGCGCTGTCCGTCCGTTTCGTACAGCAGCGGAATGTCGACGAGCGCGACGGGCGAATCCATGACCTCGAACGCGCGAAGGCCAGCCAAGATCGCGCGGTACACAGGTGGATGGACGATGGCCTCGAGGTGGCGCCGCGCTACCGGATCCGCGAACACGAGAGGGCCGAGCTTCTTTCTGTCGACGCCGCCGGCCGCGTTCAGAATGTGGGCGCCGAAGCGCGCGGAAATCGCCTGAGTCGCTTCCGTGCCTGGCGCCATCGCGCCGTGCCCGAGTCGGTCCGACTCGAGGCACGGCACGCCGAGGCGTCTAAACCGCTCCACCACGTAGGTCTTGCCCGTCGCGATTCCGCCCGTCAGCGCGACCTTCAGCATAGCTAGGGCGGGCCCCCTTCCAGGCGGGCTTCCGCCGCCTTCAGCGTATTCTTCAGCAGCATCGCGATCGTGAGGGGGCCGACGCCGCCAGGCACCGGAGTCAAAGCGCCGGCGACTTCCGCCACGTCGGGATGCACATCTCCCAGCACCAGCGCGCCTCGACGCTCGAACGCGTCGCGCCGCTTCGACCCGGGTGGAAACAAGCGCTCAACAGTCGCCCTGTCCTCGACTGGGGTTGTCCCGACATCGATGACCGTCGCGCCCGGCCTGATGTACTCCGGCGTCACGAACGCTGGCCGGCCCACAGCCGCAACGAGAACCTCGGCCTCACGAGCCAGGCGTGGCACATTGGACGTACGCGCGTGACAGACAGTCACCGTGGCGAGCCGGTGCAGAAGCAGCAAGGCGATCGGCTTCCCCACAATGTCGCTATGGCCGATGACGACCGCGTGGACTCCCGCAATTGGAACGTTATAGCGCTCGAGCAACTCGATCACCGCCAACGCCGGACATGTCACCAGTGCCCCTCGGTTCTGGACCAGCCGCCCGACATTGAGGGGATGTGAGCCGTCGACGTCCTTCTCCGGGGTCAGCGCGTCCGCGACACGACGCTGTGCATCGGGACCCATCGCACGGGGAAGTGGAAACTGGACCAGGATGCCGTCGTGGGCGTCGCTGCGATTGAGCAAATCGACAATGCGCAGCAGTTCTTCAATCGAGGCGTGAGCCGGCAACCGGTCGAGGTCGGCTCGGAGCCCCGTCTCGCCCGCCGACTTCAGCTTGCTGCTGACGTAGAGCTCGGATGCTGGGTTGTCGCCGACGAGCACGAGGGCGAGCCCAGGGGGCCGGCCCGCGCGCGCGGTGAACGCTTCCACCGCGGGACGGACCTCGGCGCGTATCGCCTGAGCGACGGCGATGCCGTCGAGCAAGCGGGCGGCCACTACGACTCCGTGCAGGCAGACGGATCGCGGTACCCTTCAAGGAGATCCGTCCCCGGTGAGCGATGCAGACGACTGACGATCACGCTGTGCATTCTAACGGGTCCTACGCGAGGGCATCCAGAAACTCCCTGACGCGCGCCTTCGGATCGCCTGTCGCCAGAAGGTCCGAAATCACCGCGATCGATTGTGCGCCGCAGCGAATCACCGACGCGGCGCGTTCGAGCGTCATTCCCCCGATGGCGACCAGGGGCATGCTGCGCGCTGCCGTACGGGCCGCCGCGTGCCGGACGTGGTCGAGCCCGACCGCCTCCTGTCCCGTTTCCTTCGTCATCGTCCCGAACACGGGCCCGATCGCGATGTAGTTCACGGGCTGCTCCAGCGCCAGGTGGAGTTCAGCGGGCGTGTGCGTCGACAGGCCGATGATGGCGTTCGCGCCGGCTATCGCGCGCGCCCGCGCGGGCGGCAGATCTTCCTGCCCGAGGTGCACGCCGCCGGCACCGGCCAGCAGGGCAATGTCGACCCGGTCGTTCACCACAACCACGGCACCGGCCCCCTTTGCCCGTCCCACGATGGCAGCCGTCGCAGCAAAGAAGTCCCGACCGGCCACGCTCTTGGCGCGCACCTGAAGGAACCTGGCGCCGCCCTCTAAACAGGCCTCGACAAACTCGACGAGCGTCCACCCCGCACGCGCGCAGATATCAGCGTCGCAGATGACGTACAGCGCCGACGGAGCGACAAACGGCATGTCACATCACCACGAAGACTAAGGATTCGCGATTGTCGAACTCTACTCGAGCACGCTGCAAATTGGCCCATGGCGGGTCCTGTCCCCGAACAGCCCCACGCGGTGCTCGCCCCAAGGGCGCTTGTGACGAGCGTGGACCCCACGCCGGGTGGGGCGGCCCCATTCGCGACCACCCGCGTGAGGCTAAATCTGCAACGCGCTCCAAGGAACTGAGGAACTGCGGAAGCGAAGTTGCTACACGGCTTCAGCCAGCTGCCCACCGGGCCGCCGGGCGAGGAAGCGCTCCATGAACGACGTAGTGAACCGACCAACCACGAATTCCGGATCGTTCAGAATGCGGAGGTGCATCGAAATGTTCGTCTTGATGCCTTCGATGACCGTCATCTCGAGCGTGCGGCGCATGCGCGCGATGGCCTCCTGGCGATCGCGGCCATGGACGATGACCTTGGCAATCATCGAATCGTAGTACGGCGAGATCGTGCAATCGGAATGGGCGAGCGTCTCGACGCGGACGCCGGGACCTCCCGGCACGCTGAACACGTGGATGACGCCCGGCGAGGGCACGAACGTATCGGGATCTTCGGCGTTGATACGACATTCGATCGAGTGGCCGGTGAAGGTGACCTCGCCCTGCTTGAAGCCGAGACGCTCCGCCGCTGCGATTCGGATCTGCTCCTTCACGATGTCCACGCCAGTGACCATTTCTGTCACCGGATGCTCGACCTGGAGGCGCGTGTTCGCCTCCATGAAATAGAACCGGCCATCGGGATCTATGAGGAACTCGAAGGTGCCGGCGTTGGTGTACTGAACCGCGCGCGCGGCATCGATAACGATGCTGCCTATCTTGCGGCGCAGTTTCTCGCCGAGCGCCGGCGACGGTGATTCTTCGATGAGCTTCTGGTGCCGCCGCTGGATCGAGCATTCGCGCTCGCCCAGGTGGACGACCGAGCCATGATGATCGCCGAGCACCTGGAACTCGATGTGCCTCGGCGACTCGATGAACCTCTCGATATAGACGTCGCCGACGCCGAACGCCGCCTCGGCTTCGCGCTGCGCGGTCTTGACCGCGTTGGACAACTCCACCGCTGCCCGCACGATCCGCATCCCCCGGCCACCGCCACCGGCCGTGGCCTTGACGATGACCGGATAGCCGATCTCCTTCGCAAGCTTGAGCGCCTTTTCCTCACTCTCGACCGGTCCGTCGCTGCCTGGCAGCACCGGCACGCCCGCCTTTTTCATCACCCGGCGCGCCCGCGCCTTGTCGCCCATCAAGCGGATCACCTGGGGGTCTGGACCGATGAACTTAACGTGGCAGGCCTCGCACACTTCCGCCAAATAGGCGCTCTCCGAAAGGAAGCCGTAGCCGGGATGAATGGCGTCGGCGCCCGTAATCTCGGCGGCGCTGATGACGGCCGGCACATTCAGATAGCTGTCGGCGCTGCGCGCCGGCCCGATGCACACGTCCTCGTCGGCGAACCGGACGTGCAGGGAGTTTTCGTCGGCCTCCGAGTAGACGGCGACCGTCTTGATGCCGAGCTCCCGGCACGCGAAGATGATGCGCAGGGCGACCTCGCCCCGGTTCGCGATCAGGATCTTCTTGAACATCTACTTCGTTCTTATCGCGAACAACCGCTCACCGTATTGAACCGGTTGCCCACTCTCGACATAGACGTTGACGATTTCCCCGTCGTACTCCGAGTCGATCTCATTCATCAACTTCATCGCCTCGATGATGCACAACACCTGTCCCTTTTCCACGGTCGCGCCGATCTCAACAAATGGCGCCGCGTTCGGATCCGGCGATCGATAGAAGATCCCGACGAGCGGCGACTTGACGACGGCGAGCTCGATCTCGGTGTCGACATCGCCGGCCGCCGCCCCGCCCGGCGCCGCCGGCGAAGCGTGCGCCGCCCCCGGCGCCAAGCCAGCCGCCAGAGGCGCCGCAGGAGAACCCGCAGGCACGGCCGCGTCTGCGCCCGCCGCATCCTTCCGGATCTTGAGCCGCAGGCCGTCTTGCTCGATCTCAAACTCAGACAGCGCGTGCTCGCGCACGAGGCTCAGAATCTGCTTGAGCTGCTCGAGATCCATGGGGGTGAGAAATTCACAGTTCCAGTAACTCCGTCGTCACGTCGGTCAACACTTCGACGCCGCCTTCCGTGACAACCACGTCATCCTCAATCCGGAGACCGCCCCAGCCGGGAAAGTAGGCGCCAGGTTCGATCGTGAAGACCATGCCAGCCGCGAGGGCTTCGTCGCGCCCATCAACATCCGACCGTCGTCTGACGATTGAGGGATCCTCGTGCACTTCGATCCCCAACCCGTGGCCAGTGCCGTGACCGAAGGCCGCGCCCATGCCCCCCCTGTCGACGGCGGCCCGTGCCACCGCGTCGATATCGAACCGCGAACGCCCTGGGGCCACCGCGGCGATCGCCTCGTCGTGGGCGTCGAGCACCACCGCGTGCACCCGGCGCGCGCGCACGCTTGCCGGTCCGACGGAAACGCTCCGCGTCAGGTCCACGCAGTATGATTCGTAGACCCCGCCGAAGTCCAGTACGACGAGATCGCCTTCGGTCAACTTTCGCTCACTCGGCCGCGCGTGCGGCAACGCCGCGTTCGGGCCAGAAGCGACAATCGTCTCAAATGCGGATCGCTCGAACCCCGCGTTGCGAATCCGCCAGTCGATCGCCAGCGCAATCTCGCGCTCGCTTCGATCCCGCCGCACTTCGCGGAACGCCCCTGTCGCCACCGCCGACAGACGTTGGGCCGCTTCGGTGAGCACACCAATCTCGTACTTGTCCTTCTGCACGCGCACGCGCTCGATCAACCCCTCGGTTCGTACGAGCTCTGATGGCTCCAGCGGCGCCGCTGCCGTGACGCCGACCGCCTTGCGCAACCACGCGTGACGAGCGACCGACAGGTGCGCAGCTTCGAAGCCGACGCGTGAGCCCGGCACGGACGCCAGCAGCCGCGCCAGCGTCGCATCGTAGGTCCCCTCCACCGTGACAAACTCCAGCGCCGGACATTCGTGCAAAGTGCCGCGAGCCTGCTCCATCGCCGCCGTGTAGCGAGAATCGGTGATGAAAATGATTCGGCCGCCTGTCACCACGACGATTGCGGTCGTGCCGCTGAAATTCGTGAGGTACAGCACGTTCGGCATCGACGTCACCACCAGCGCGTCGAGGTGGTGCTCGACGAGTCGGGTGCGAACGGACTGATGACGAGAACTAAGAGTGTCGGTCGGCGCGTGCGACATGGATGGCATCGAGCCACTGATCGAGCGCCGCGACGGTACGCGACGCGCGATCCGCTTCGGGGCCGGAGGCTCCACTCTCCACAACCTGGAGCGGCTGTGGCGCTACAACGAGCGCCGCGCCTGCGGGCGGGGAGGCCGGCGGCCCCCTCACGACCCATGCCGGCGCCGGCGGGGACACGTGTGCCGCCAGCTCGCGCTGCATCTGCTCGAGCGACAGGCCGTCCTGGCTCTGCTGGGCGTGGGTCAGCGTAAGCTGCCGAGCCAGATCGTTCACGGTCTGCTCCAGATCGGGATCGTGGCGCGCGAAGACGAGCGCGGCGCGGTACCGCGCGAGGGCCTCACCGAGCTCGCCTCGATTGTGATGGATCTCGGCAAGCCCGCGAATGGCCGCCAGATTCTCGGGTGCACCCTTCAGCACTAGTTCGAGCTCGGCCTGGGCTTCGTCGAGCACACCGAGCTCGGCAAGCGCGCGGCCGAGTGTCACGCGCGCCGACAGATATTCGGGATGAATCGCAAGGCCCGCTCGGCAGATGTCGACCGATTCCTGAGCCTGGCCGGCGCGTCGATACTCCTCCGCCAGCTGCGCAAACGCAATCGAAGCCGGATCCTTCTCGACCCAGTTTCGAAGGTCTTCAAGCCGCGGATTGTCCGCCATGAGCGCTACGGCGTGATCGGATCAGCTGGGTCGAGCGGGCTTGCTGCCCGGCGCCATCGGTCACGGTGAGAACGACGAAGTACGTGCCCGCGACGACCCAGTCGTGTTCTTCGAGAACGCCCTTGCCGTTCGGTTCGCCGTCGCCCCAACTCCAGTCGTAGTCCACGAGCGTCTTGCCGCCGACGGCAAACGAGCCGCTCGCATCGAAGTTGATCATCGCAACGGCCTTGGCCGTCGGCGTGGAGAAGGTGAACACCGCGGACGGGCTGCCCGGCGGCGAGACAACCGTCGGCAGGACGAGACGGACCTGCGCGGTCTGCGACACAGAGGTCTGGAAATTCACGCCAACCGGCGTGACACGGATCGTGATCAGATCGGTCAGTTGAAACACGCCGGCCGGCGGCGCAGGCGAAGCCGTGTAGACTGTTGTGGCCCGTCCATCGGTGCCCGAAAAAATGGTGTGCGCCGACGACACCGTGCCGAAATCCTGGACCACTTCCAGGACGATCGAGTCGACGCGGAGCTGCACCGACGGCGCCGGCGACCCCTGCGAATCGCGCGCGGTCACGACAATCGTCGACCGATCCACGCCGTTGCGTGTCACCCTGTTGGGCAGGGCTTCGATCGTGATCGACAGCGCAAGCTCTGACGGCCCCGCCCGCGACGGAATGTCCGTTTCTTTGACCGTGCACGCAGCAGTCAACACAACTGCGATAAGAAGCGCTGATCGGGCCGTGGACACCTTGAACATGGCTCTATCCGTCACCGAAATTGCCGAACTCGATCAGAAGCGATGCGGTCACGCTCAGCTCGTTGCCCACCTGATCGCGGCCGTAGAACGTCACGTCCGCGATCGCGCCAATGATCGTCGCGCTCACGGCCAACTGCACGAGTGGTGCCTCCTCTTTCGCGATGTGGCGAACGAGCTCGAAGCCCATCGTCAACGTGCCGCCGTTCGGAACGGTTCCGGTCACCGCGCCGTCAAATCCGTAGGGCACATCCACGCCAGGCGTATTGCGACCGTCGGCGAGGCAGTAGACCACGCGATAGCGGTTGATGGTCACCTCGTTGTTGAGACTGGGAACCGTTGGCGCGCCCGCCGGGCCGACGTCTTTTGGCGAGAAGCGAAGCACGACCTCACCTGTGTCGGCAAAGATCGTCGCGCACGGGCTAATCGTCGAACACGGCTCCGGTGTGGTCACGAGGGTGAGGACGTCGGAGAACAGCGTCCCGCTGAGTTGGCCGGCGCCCACCCCGCCCCTGGACGCCAGGAGTGAGTCGACCACCAGATACACCGGTGACTTGCCCTGGCGCACGACGTCGCCGCAGGACACGTTGGCCGAGACGGCTACAACCAGAACCACGAAGCGCTTCAGATTCCGCGTATAGGTCATCCCTCACTCACCCCCTAATGATGCGGGGGGTAATAAAGATCAGTAGCTCGCGGCTTTCGTCGGAGACGCGATCACGCTTGAACAACCAGCTCAGCAGCGGAATCCGGCCGAGCCCAGGCGTCCGGTTCGTCAGGGACTGCTGGTTGCTCGTGTAGATCCCACCGATGACCGTCGTCTGCCCGTCGTTGACCAGGACCGTCGTGATGGCACGTTGCGTGTTGATCGGCGGAATGGCCGACGGACCAGCCGCGCGGCTGAAATCGGGCGTCGCGTTCTCGAGATTGATCTGCATGATGACGGTGTTGGCCGCCGTGATCTGCGGCGTCACCCTCAAGCTGAGCGCGGCGTCCTTGAACGTGACCGTGACGGTGTTATGGGCAATCGTCTGCAGCGGAATCTGGACGCCCTGCGTGACCTCGGCCATCACGTTGTTCAACGTCGACACGCGCGGCGTCGAGAGAATCCGCCCGTTGCCAGACTGTTCGAGCGCGCTCAGGGCTGCGTCGAGATTGAACGCGCCGTTGACCGACCCAAGCGCCAGCCCAACAGCGCTGGTGGCAGCGGCCGCGGCCAGACTGACCCCAGTCGGCTGTCCGGTCGGTCCCTGGGTCCGCCCGACCCGTCCCGTGATGGACCCACTGTTGGGAAAGGCCAGGTTTGTCGTATTGCCGAGTGCCGGGTCGACGCGACCCGAGAAGCCCCACTGCACGCCAAGCTCGCGCGCGAAGTTCCTGTTCGTCTGAACGATGCGCGCCTCGATTTCGACCTGCGGCTCCGGCCTGTCGAGCGTGGTGATCAAGTCCGACGCCGTCGTGATCCGATCCTGCAGATCCGTGATAATGAGCGTATTGGTGCGCGTATCGACCTGCACGGTGCCGCGCGACGACAGCGCGGCTTGCGTGAGCAGCGCTTGCAGCTCCGCGGCTTTCGCGTAGCTGAGCGTTCTGGTCAGCACTTGCAGCTCACCGGCAAGCGCCTGCTCTTCGGCCAGTTTGCGGCGCTGCCCCTCTTCTTCGGCGAGGACGGTCAGCGGCGCGATGCACACGATCGTTCCCTCGAGGATGTAGCCCAGCTTATTGGCCCGCAGGATGACGTCGAGCGCCTGGTCCCACGGCGCATCTCTCAGCGCCACGTCCACTGAGCCCTGCACCGTCGCATCGATCACGATGTTCAAACCGCTGATCTCGTTGAAGGCCCGCAGCACCAGGCGCAAATCCGCCTGTTGAAAGTCCAGCGTCACGGGATCGCCCGAATACTGACGCCCTCCCGGCGCCGCCGCCCCCGCGGTTACCTGGGCCGCCAGCGCCGCGGCCGCCAGGATCGACGCAGACGCTTGCCGCGCTGAGGGTTTCACTGCCGGCGACGGCCGGACTAACGGGACGATTGGGTCGGTCTCAGACGTCGCGACCTGCGCGAGCGCCAACATGGCGTCGGGTAGACCGCGCGACGGAGTCGGCGTCACAGACGGCAGCTGCCGATCGGAGGAGCTCTCAAAATTCACTACAACCGTATTACGCTCGCTCCGGACGGTGTGCGGCACCGGCTCGACGAGCGAAATGCGGACGCGTGTCACAGGCCCACCCAGCGCTTCCGCCCTTTCCACCTCAACGCGGGCGATCGGACTGCTAACGCTCTCCGGCGCCCTGGCGATGGTGCCTTCCACGTCGACGTTGCGGAAGTCGACAAGGACGGTGAAGGGATCGGGCCGCGTGGTGAGGTACGGCACCGGGTCGGTCGCCTCGATGACTAGCGACGCACCCTTCGTGCTGCTGCGCGCCTTGATCGACTTCAGGCGGGCGCTCGAGACGACAGGCGACTCGGCCGCTATCCGAGGCAGATCGGCCAGCGCACCTGCCACGGCTATCGTGACAGACAGGGCAAGGCCCCTCGTCAGGGTCACTGCTTGACGTCCTCCAGCGATCGCAACAGCTTGCGAATCACCCGCTGCTTAACAAGCGACAGCGGATCGTTCACTTCCTGCACGATGACGAGCCCTTCCGGCGTCACCGACTGCACCGTGCCATCCAGAAACTTGTCGCCCTCAAGCACCACATAGCTCTTGTTGTCCGGCCCCTGAACCATTGAGATGATGATTCCGCGGGTCTGCAGGATGCCTTGCACCGAGATCTCACCGACGGCCATCCCGCCGAGGCCCTCGATGCGGTTCGAACCAGTTCCTGCCTCGGTGCCAATCCCGAGCAGGCTCACGAACGGGTCGCGCCGGTCGCCGGGGTTGTAGGTGTACCTTCCCGTCGCCGGAACAAGCGGCGCTGCGGGCGCCGCTTGTTCCGGCTTCTGCGCCCCGGGCGAGCCCTGGGTCAGCGAAGCCAGCGAGAATGGACTCACCCTCCGGGTGGCCGACCCCTGCAAGAGCGAGGGCGCCACGAGACCGGCCGCCAGGATCAGACAAAACGCTCGCATCGCTCATGCCGCCGTCTTGGCGGTGGCCGCCGCGGCGCCTGCCGCCAGTTTAGCGCCCAGTTTCGGAGGCGCCGGCTGTTCGAGCAGCACGAACGTGGTGGCCACGCACTTGGCCTGGATCGACGTGGTCGGATCCGGCATGGCCTTGGCCGTCACATCGACGCCGCTGATGTTGACGATGCGCGTAAACTTGCCGACGCGGTCGAAAAAGAGCGCGAGGTTGTGATACGTGCCCTCGAGCTCGATCGCGATCGGCCACTCCGCATGAAGCTGTTTCGTAACAGTCGGAGCAGGCCTGAAGCTCTTGATCGTCAGGTTCGACTGCGTGGCCACGGTCTGCATCCGACGTAACAGATCCGCCGTGTCTTTCTCGTCCGGCAGGACAGCACGCAAGCTGCCCAGGCGGTTCTCGAGGTCATCCACCTCAGCGCGAAACTGCGGGAGCTGCTTGGCGGTGGCAAGCCCTTTGGCGATGGTGCCGCGCAGCTCTGTGAGCTGCGCGACGCGCGATTGCATACCCTCGCGCACGGGCCTCTCGTAGTACCACATGAAGACACCCGTGGCCGCGATCCCGATCACGAGGAACGTGCCGATCTGCGCGTACCAAGGTAATTTCACGAGGCTCATATCCATTTGTTCTTTGTGAGGTCGTTATCCACTCAGCCTATCGGGGCATGTACCCCATAGCTTTAGCTAGCCGCCCGGTCTCGCGGCCCCAGGCACCGGAGCCTGCGGCGAAGTCCGGGCGGCGTTGCCGATCTGCTGAAAAACTGCGCCAACGCTGAATCGGACCAGCTCCCCTGGTGGCTGGGTGATGGTCTCGACCTGCGTGCTTACGATGTCGACCGATCGCTTGAAGTACCCCGAGGCTTCAAGGTTGGCGGCGAAATCGGACACGCCGGTCTGCGTCGTGCTTCTGCCGTCGATGACCACTTCATTGGGTGTCGCGCCTTGTCTCAAACCGGTGAGCCACAGCGACGGGGGCAGCGCGCGGCTGATCTCGTCAAGCATGTGCACTGGACCCGTTTGATCCCTCCGGAGCTGCTCGATGAGCGCGACGCGCTCCTGCAACTGCGCCCGGCGTTGCTCGAACTCCTGCACCTCCGAGATGATCGACTGCAAACGCGCGGTTTCTCCTTGAGCGCTCGCGATCTCCTGGTCGAGGCGCGCCGATTCCCTGTTGAGACTCCAGTACCTCCAGCCGATGAACAATCCGGCCCCAACCAGAATCAGCGTGCAAGCGGCGGTGATTTTCTGGCCCGCCTGAAAGGCGATCTTTGTTTTCGCGGCTTTGCGCTCGCCAGAAAGGAGATTGATTCGGATCATCGGTCCCCCGCCCTTCTCAGCGCGAGACCGACGGCAACGGCGGCGGTCGGCACCAGCTGTTCGTCGGTGACTCCAAGCTTCGCCGCGTCGAACGCGATCCTCCGGAACGGATCGAACGACTCCACCGACGCGCCGAAGCGATGTTCGAGCGCCTGCGCGAACCCGTCGACCGATGAGGCGCCACCGCTCAACAGAATCCGGTCGATGCGATCCGACGAGGCCGTCGCTTTGAAGAAATCGAACGTCTTCTGGATCTCGAGCAAGACGTTCTCAGTCATCGCGTGAAGCATCGGGCGGACGTCTTTAAACGTGACCCCGTCCATCGGATGGCCCTTCTTCGCCTGCTCGGCGCTGTCGAAGGGCAGGTTCAGCTCCTTCTGGACCGCCTCGGTGTAGGCGTTTCCGCCAATCGAGATGTCTCGCGTAAAGAGCGACTGATCGCCGCTCACAATATTGATATTGATGGCGCTCGCGCCGGCGTTGAGCAAGACGACGACCTCGTCGGCAGACGGGCCGTAATTGCGCTCGTAGGCGTTCTGGAGCGCGAACGCATCAACGTCCACGATCACGAGCACGCGGCCCGCCTGAGAGATGACGTTCGTGTAGTCCGAGATCTTCTCTCTTGGCGGCGACGAGCAGGACGTCCATCGTGCCCTTCGAATCGGCCCCTGTGCCCGCGTCGAGGATCTGGTAATCGAGGTTCACGTCCTGGATGTCGAACGGGATGTACTGCTCGGCCTCCCAGTAGATCGACTCGGCGAGCTCGCCTTCAGTCATCACCGGCAGACTGATCTTCTTGACGATGACCGCGTTACCCGACAGCGACGCGGCGACCTCTTTCGTCTTGAAGGCGGTGTTGCCGAACACATGGTGGATCGCGTCGGCGACGGCGCTGCTGTCGATAATCGCTCCGTCGACGATACTGTCGGGCGGTACGGCTTCGATGCTGAAGGCGACCACCTTGAAGCCCTTACCGGTCGCCTTCAACTCGACAGCCTTGACGGCGCTCGAGCCGATGTCGAGGCCCACGACCGCTTTGCTCTTCTTGAGACTAAACACGAGTTGTTCCTTACAGTAGGAGGCCGCGCCAAACTGCGCAAGGCCAGTACCACTCCTCGGCCGGCTGTGACGTGCGAATTTCGGCGCACTGACGACGAAATCTGCGATCGGGGACGGATCATCGCGGATCAGCCGACTTACGGTTCCGTTACGTGATTACGAAATGGACCGACGGCACAGGAAACCTCGCGGTGTTTATCGGACGAAGTATCCGCGAGGCTTGACACTACCCGGAAGCCCCCGTATCATTGGCGTTTACCGTTGCCTGAGCAGGCCGGACCTAGTTGGGTATGGTCCGGCGAGAGCCGGACGCCGCGAAGTCCTAGTAGGGCTTCCGCCGTCAGGCGGGTCACGACGAGATCCCCTCACAATGGTTTGGCCGGGCATCGTTCGCGGCGCGGATCCCGAGTGCCCGCAGGTAAATGAAGAATGTCTACGTTCATCCCCCCGGCCGGTCACGGAGCAAGGAACAGCCGCTGGCACGTCATCGATGCCGATGGCCGGGTGCTCGGGCGCATCGCGACGGCCGCCGCGCGGCTGCTGCAGGGCAAACACAAGCCGACCTTTACGCCCTTCCTCGCCACCGGCGACCACGTAGTCGTCGTCAATGCCGCGAGAGTCAAACTAACCGGCCGCAAGGAAGATCAGAAAATCTACCGCCAGCATTCCGGCTACGAAGGCGGCCTGCGCGAAGAGCGAGCTCGCCTCGTGCGACAACGCCGGCCCGAGCGGCTCGTCGAAGAAGCCGTGCGCGGCATGCTACCCAAGACGAAGCTCGGCGACGTGATGTACCGCAAGCTGAACGTGTACGCCGGTCCGGATCACCCGCACACGGCGCAACAACCTTCCAAGCTTGAGGTCGCGTAACGGTGCCAGCCGTCCAGTACTATGGCACCGGGCGTCGCAAGACATCGACCGCCCGCGTATTTCTCCGGCCCGGCACAGGGGCCATCGCTATCAACTACCGGACGTTCGAAGCCTTCTTCCCCAGCGAAGCGATCCGCGCCCAGATTCGTCAGCCGTTGGTCCTCACCGAAACAACCGACAAGTTCGACATTCTGGCGACGGTGGCCGGCGGCGGGGTCTCGGGCCAGGCGGGCGCCGTACGGCTTGGCATCGCGCGCGCTTTGGTCGAGTACAACCTGGAGCTGCGCAAGCGCCTGAAGAACGAGGGGTTCCTCACCCGCGACGCACGCGCCAAGGAGCGCAAGAAGTACGGAATGGCTGGTGCGCGGAAGCGCTTCCAGTTCAGCAAGAGATAGCGTGGAGGATTATTTGGCCGCAACCGCGATGAAGGATCTGCTGGAGGCTGGCGCTCACTTCGGCCACCAGACGAAGCGCTGGAACCCGAAGATGAAAGAGTACATCTTCGGCGAACGCAACGGCATCTATATCATCGACCTGGGCAAGACAGTGAAGCTGCTCCAGCAAGCCGAAGAGTTCATCACTAATCTCGCCGCCGCCGGCAAGACGATTCTCTTTGTCGGGACCAAGCGGCAGGCACAGGATGTCGTCGCCGAAGAGGCACAGCGCTGCGGCATGTTTTACGTGAACGAGCGGTGGCTCGGAGGCCTGCTGACCAACTTCGCCACCATTCAGCGCAGCCTCGGCCGGCTCCGTGACGTCGAGATGATGGCGACCGACGGCCGCTACGACACGCTCTCAAAGAAGGAAGTGGCGCGCAACGAGAAAGAGCGCCGGAAGCTCCAGAAGAACCTCGAAGGCATCCGCGGGATGACGCGGCTGCCCGACGCGGTGTTTGTCGTCGACACCAAGAAGGAAAAGATTGCGGTCGACGAGGCGCGCAGGCTCAAGGTTCCTGTGCTCGGCGTCGTCGACACGAATTGCGATCCCGATGAGGTGGATTTCGTCATTCCCGGCAACGACGATGCGCTGCGGGCCATCCGCTTGTTTGCGTCGAGGATTGCCGATGCGGTACTCGCGGGCCGCGACATGAGGCAGTCGGTCGAGGCCGAAGCGGCCCGCCAGGCGGCCGACGACACCTCGGACGGCGCCGATGAGACGCGGCGCGGCGTCCGTCCCGCACGCCGCACCCGCGAAGCCGCCCCGGCCTCTGCCTAACGGCCACAGTAGTTCTCTTGCCCACCATTGCTGCCCTCGACGTGAAGAAGCTCCGCGACCAGACTGGCGCGGGGATGATGGACTGTAAGGTCGCGCTCGAGGAAGCCAGCGGCAACTTCGACGAGGCCACAACGATCCTCCGCAAGAAAGGGCTCGCGAGCGCGGCCAGAAAGGCCGGGCGGGCGACGACCGAGGGTCTGATTGGCTTTGCCGCGTCGCCCGACCATTCGAGCGGAACGGTCGTCGAAGTGAATTGCGAATCCGACTTCGTGGCGCGCACTGACGACTTCCAGTGGCTCGTACAGGATGTCCTCGCCGAAATCGAAAAGGCGGGCGAGAACGCGACCGATGCCTGGTTGCGTGATCCGAGCGGGCCGATTCAGCAGCGCATCGCCGCAGCGATTGGCAGGCTCGGCGAGAACATGGCGGTGCCTCGCTTCCTCCGCTACGCAGGCCAGGGCTACGTCGGCCAGTACATCCACATGGGCGGCAAGATCGGCGTCCTGGTCGAGTTCGCAGGGGTGACGCCGGCCATCGCTACACGCGAGGCATTCACGAGGCTCGTCAAGGAAATCGCGATGCAGGTCGCCGCCGCGAACCCCACGTACCTGTCGCGTACAGCTATTCCGGCCGCCGTGCTGGAAAGGGAACGATCAATCTATCGCGCCCAAATGGACGGGTCGGGCAAGCCACCGAACGTGATCGACAAGACTGTCGACGGCAAGCTCCGCAGCTTCTACGCCCAGGTCGTGCTACCCGATCAGGCGTCCATTCGCGATCCGAAGATGACCGTGGCCGATCTCGTCGCGGCCTCGACGAAGGCGCTTGGGGCGGCCGTGACAATCGCACGGTTCACACGGCTGAAAGTCGGCGAAACGATCTAACGCTCGTCGTCCTCTGTTCTTGGTCCCTGGTCCTTCGTCTGCCTTTGGTTCTCAGTTCTTGGAGCGCACCGAGGACCGGTACCAGCCACGGGCGAAGAACGAGGAACCAAGAACGAAGGCTGATCTATAATCTCGGTTCGATGTCCTCTCCTGCTCTCGCCTACAAGAGAATCCTGTTGAAGCTCTCCGGTGAGGCTCTCATGGGCGACCAAGCCTACGGCATCGATCCGGCTGTGGCCACGCAGATCGCGAAGGACGTTTCAGAAATCCAGGGTATGGGGGTGGAGACGGCAATCGTAATCGGCGGCGGCAACATCTTTCGAGCCCGCACCGCCAGCGCCCGAGGCATGGACCACGGCACCGCCGACTACATGGGCATGCTGGCGACCGTGATCAACGCGCTTGCGCTGCAGGATGCGCTCGATCAACAGGGCGTCGTGACACGCGTCGTCACGGCGATCGAGATGCGGGCGGTCGCCGAGCCATTCATCCGCCGCCGCGCCATTCGACACCTCGAAAAGGGCCGCGCGGTGGTCTTCGGCGGCGGCACCGGCAATCCGTATTTTAGCACCGACACGGCCGCGGCGCTTCGTGCGATGGAAATCAAGGCCGACGTGATCCTCAAGGCCACCAAGGTCGACGGCATCTACGACGCCGACCCCCTGGTGAACCCTCGCGCCACGCGGTTTGATCGCATTTCCTACCTCCAGGTGCTCGAGCAGCGCCTGAAAATCATGGACGCCACCGCCATTTCGCTGTGCATGGACAATCGCCTACCGATCCTCGTCTTCAATATGCGGACGCCGAATAACATCAGACGCGCCGTCAGGGGAGAGGCAGTCGGGTCGCTGGTGACGGCGTGAACGCTAGAAATCCTGAAATCCTCAAATTGCAATGAGGCGCCCGGATGGATGTGAGTGATCTGAAAAGTCTGCACGCCGAAGTTAACAAGCGGATGCACGGCGCGCTCGAGCACGTGCGCCACGAGCTCGGTGGTGTGCGCACAGGGCGGGCATCGGTGACCATTCTCGACAGCGTGCACGTCGAAGCCTACGGCACGAAAATGCTGCTCAATCAGCTTGCCGGCTTCTCGGTGCCCGAGCCGACGCTGATCGTGGCGCAGCCCTTCGATCCGTCGCAGCTTGGCCCCATCGAAAAGGCCATCCGCGCCTCGGATCTCGGCCTGAACCCGTCGAACGACGGCAAGATTATCCGGATCCCGATCCCCTCGCTCACCGACGAACGGCGCAAGGAGCTGTCGCGCCACGTCCACAAGCTGACCGAGGAAGCCCGCAACACCGTGCGCCAGGTGCGCCGCGACGCCAACGAGCGGCTGAAGAAGCTGCTCAAGGATCACGAGATCTCAGAAGACGATGAGAAGAAGGGCCTCGACGAGGTTCAGAAGATCACAGACAGCCACATCAAGCAGATCGACGAGCTGCGGACAAGAAAGGACGCGGAGCTGTTGCGCCCCCGCTAATTCCCAAACGTCACGCTGAGCGCCCGTGCAGTCAGGAGCAGACCGAGATCTTTCGGGACGGTCTTCCGCTTGCCGACGGTCTTGTCGAGACGGCGGGCGACGATGGCGGGCGAGATCGCGTCCGCCATCGTGCTAGACTGAAAGGTCGCGGCAGGTCTGAAGACCTGCGCTACCACACGCGTGGGCGGCTAGCTCAGTTGGGAGAGCGCGGCGTTCGCAACGCCGAGGTCGGGAGTTCGAGCCTCCTGCCGTCCACCAATACCTGATGTGTGTCAGCTACCGGATACCGCTCTCCTCGGCCTTGCTGTCATAGAGGGATCCGGCTCCCGGGCCTTCCCTCTACCGGATCCGGTCTGGCGAACTGGGCCGGGTCAATCTGGACATTCGGCTGTAGGTCGGTTATCTGATACGTATCCCAGCCACCTGTCCATCTCGCTGTCCAGCGGAACGGGATCATGACGCCGGCAGCCTCGCGATAATCGCCGTAGTCAATCTCCGTCGGATTGTCGCCGACCCGCGTGCTGGTATAGAACACCACGCGCGACAACAGGCCCGACTGCTGGTCGAAAAATAGATTTGCGTAAGACCCCGAAGCGCTGGTTCCTTGGACCCTGGGCGCAGCCCGATCCTCGATCAAGCCGAGCTGGCTGCGCCAATCGGTGAGAACTTCCTTGATCCCCCCAGGAAAAGACAGCTCCGCATCCAGCCTGACCCGGTCCAACTCCCCTCTGGTATATGTCAATACTGGCACCGCTGTGATGGGCGACGCTTCCCAACCGGCACGGCCATCATAGGTGAGAGTCCGGTCCCCATCTAGCCAGTGGACGACCAGAGAGCGCTGATTCGGGGCCTGGGCAAAAACTTCGAACGTCCCCTGCTGTCCCCCCCCATATCCTCCCATCGTCCCCTTAGCCACAAAGCTCGTGAGCTTGGCCACCGGCCCGGCCCCGCCTGTCGCCTGAATATACTTGTCAAAAATCTCGTCTGGAGGAGTAAACCTGGGCTGTTGCTCGCGGAGTTCATCATCCCAACGACTTTGGGGCGGCGGGCCGTACATTAGATCCAAAGAGGGCACGACCGGCGGCGGATAGCCGCTACGATGGCAACTCCAGCAGGTCACGACCCGTCGTCCCCCGAAGAAGTCCTGATTGATGTTATCCGTCATCTCCACCATGACGCGTGCGGTCCGCTTAGGTGCGACGTCGGTGACCCAGTCTTGGCCGCCGGCATGACACTCGTTGCAGCACATGCCCAGGGAGGACGAAAAGATCGACATCGTCGCCATAAATTCGTCCACGGGAATTCCGTCGAGCACTTGGATGTTCTCGAAGACCTCTTCGGACATCAGCGGTTTGTCGCCTGCCCCACCCTGGATGCTTGGGGACGCGAACGCGGCACTGCCGCAAAGTGGGAGGACCGCCCCGTCCCCACTCTTCTCAATTGACTGAAAAGTGGAAAGTGGGAGGACCGCCCCGTCCCCACTCTTCTCAATCGACTGATTAGAGGAAGCTACCGATGATGATGTGGAGGTCGCGCTCCCGCTTCCGGTGAACGCGACGCCGATTAGCCACGCCATCAGCACCCCAGCGGTGGCAGGAATCATCCGCCTCGATCCGAACTTCATACTGTCTCCTTTCGCTGCCTCGTCATTATCCCTGTATCCCTGCCTCGTCATAATCCGTAGTGTCGTGTTCCTTCGTCGATACCGTCATGACAAGGGTTCAGACCCGCTACAAGGCGGTGACTAGCGCGAGTAACCCGCTGAGGGCTATCCCCTTGAACGCCAAAAGGCGACGCACGCGCCTGGCGCTTATATCACGTCTCGCAAACTATGGTCAATGTCGTATCGCGAGAACTATGGTCAGTGTCGTATCGCGAGCGCAGCAGCAACGCCACCGCGACAGCGCGACCCTCTCCCCGTTATGGCTGCAACCTTGAAAAGTCACGACGGGCCATGGTGGTCGGTAGCGCGGCGCCGCCTAAAAATGGCACGTGATGCACTCGTTTGGTGCGCGTTCGGTCTCGTGACAGCTCACGCAAAACGCCATTGTGAGGTCCACCGATCGCTCGGCAACCGTTTGCTGCCCGACATCCCCGTGACACGTCGCACACTCGACGTCGGCTCGAATGTGCGGCGCGTGATTGAAGCGAACATGCGCCAGCGGACTGTAGCCGTAGACACGCTGCCAGGCGAGATCCTCGCCGCGCTCCTCATAGACCGCGAGCTCCTTGATGAGCGGCGCGTCCACCGCAATCGCCCTGTGGCAGAGCATGCAGGTGTTGATACTCGGGAGGCCCGCCACAGGACCTTCGGTTGCGCCTTGGTGACAGTAATCTGTGCAGCCCAGGCCCGTTTCTGCGTGCACGTTATGAGGGAACTCGAGGGGCTGCTTGGGTGATGCCCGCACGCCCAAAAAATCCTTAACGGCGGCGGCGATAGTTGGATGTGCGGGCGTAAACACTGCTGATCGCTCCGGGGATTGCCGAAGCCCAGACGGAACCTCCGACGTCCCATTTCCCTGGAGGCATGCTTGGGTGGTGCCGACAATCGCTGGCAGCAACACGATCGCGTATCGGCTCACCCATCCCCCTCGCAACGATTTGCCGCTCGCGCTCACAACATTACCCCGACCATCTCACACTCCAGACACCCTCCGATTAGCCGCCCGTCTGAATGCCGGGGATTTGGCCCCTCGCTCCCAGGCACCACGGGCAGCCTCGCTTCACCGCGCGCAGACTCCGTACCTGCTGGAGCGGAGCGCTTCAAAGACAACGCCTTCCCACCAGCAGATCCAGCCGGTCCAAAGCCTAGACCTGAAGCTCTTCGCACCGCCAGAGCGTTCTCAGCTCGTTCTGGAATCACAGGTTGCCCGGAAAGCCCTCCACAAGCTCGTGCTACATCATCAGCGCGTGCCGGAGGCGTCGTATTGGCGTGACTCTACATCATCTTGGCCAACTTGACCCGTTCCCACGTGCCATTCCTGCTGGCTTCCACCCTGTTCGCCACAATAATGGAATCGCCACTAACCGGACCGCGGACCCGCACTGTCTGGCCGATATACTTCGATAGAGAAATTGATGACCCCGCAATGATATAGAACTTCTTGTCCTTGGTCAGCACACCCGCGGGGTTCCCCTGCTGAAGGCACAGCAGGCCGCATTTCTTCTTCGAGTCGTGGTCGTCGACACCTGCCCCCGAGTAATTGGAGTCGAGCAGATAACAATACCCATCAACAAGCTGCCCTTCAATCGTCGTCGGCTTCTGCGCAAACGGGCGTCCGGTGCCGATCACAACGATCAGCACGAGCAACAAGAACCACCGCTTCATCCTCATCAGAGTGCCTCCTGATCCGCCGCTATTCCGGATGGGTGTGTAACGCACGTCAGAGAGCTTTCAAGCAAACTGTACACCGCGCCTTCGCGAGAGGTCAACATCCGGTATCGAGCCGTGCCGAATGTCGTAGTCGAGAACATCCTAGGATGTGCTGTTTCGCACGAGTGTTGACACATTGAGTCCTCTGTCGACCAAGGCGACACGAGGGGAGGCGCTCGAGCTCCTGCCGAATCGCGTAGACCGCCGCCGCGAGGTCACCCTTCGCGTGGACCCGGCCGAGATTCCGGTCGAGGCGGTCTTTCTTTGATCAGTTCGATGACGAGCCGAGCTCTCTAGACGATCTGATACTCAGGCGTGCTCATGACTAGGTGCACTGCCATGCGCAGCGCATCTTCCATATAGGTCTTGGCGCGGTCGATGCTGTCTGTTCCCAACTCCCTGGTCAGGAACGCCACAAAGGTGTCGCGAGTCGCCTCCGCAGTCGGCACTCGGAGCATCCGCCACATCAAATAGTCAACCGCCTCCGCCGTCGTCTTGGAGCCACTCTCCAGCACCATCTGCGTGAGGTCGAATTG
The DNA here is from genome assembly GCA_965197865.1 of Vicinamibacterales bacterium. Classification (GTDB taxonomy): domain Bacteria; phylum Acidobacteriota; class Vicinamibacteria; order Vicinamibacterales; family CAVVIG01; genus CBDANZ01. The sequence continues at coordinate 237,068 of CBDANZ010000002.1, read as the reverse complement.
GGCCGCGTTGCGCGGCGTGGGAATAAGCTTGCGCGCAGCCTGCTCCCAGCCGACGTAGCCCGAGATGCGGGTATTGAACCGCTCATCTCGCTCGAGGGCAACCCTGTCGAACGTGGTCATCTTCGCTGGGTCGTTGACAGCCGTGGCCGCGCCGATGTCGTACCCGTCGCGCAACCGGCGACCGAGAACGTCGTAGGTACCAGCGGTGAAGTTCCAGTCCCTGAAGCCAGTCATGTCGGGGATCAACACATCGCGGGCGACATTGCCGCGTGCGATGAGCAGGCCCGGCGTGATCCACGCCTTGCCCCTGGCCCAGCCCGCCACAGACGGCGGGTTCAGGAGATGCTGGCCCATTGAGATGGTCGATTGATTGAAGTCGGGCACCCCCGGCATGGCGTCGACGCCTAGGTGCTTCATCATGGCGACCAGGTGCTCCACGGGCCCCTTGATGTGGCCGCCGTAGCTCGCTTGACTATAAAAGTCTTTCGACGAGAACATCACCGTCAGGAGTGGCTTGACTTCGTAGTTGTGGTCTCGCAGGACCGCCCCCAGTTTCTTTCGCAGGCCCGGAGACAATTCGTCCCGCACCAGAAAGCGGTAGATCTTCCCTGCCAGGTATTCGGCCGTCGCCGGCTGCTCGAAGATGATCTTCAGCACATCCACGCCGTCGAAGTTCCCGGTTCGACCCAAGAACGTCTTCACGCTGCCGTCGTGCTTGTCCGGGTCCACCTTGAACGCGAGGTTGTCGAAGTACCAACCCGTGAACGACCTGGCGCCTTCGCGCACGTCTTTCTCCGAGTAGTTCCCAACCCCCATGGTGAAGAGTTCCATCACCTCGCGGGCGAAGTTCTCATTCGCGGCGCCCTTGACGTTGTACTGCGCGTCCAGGAAGTACAGCATCGCTGGGTTCTGAGCGACCTGGATAGTCAAATCGCGGATGTTGCCCGTCGCCCCCCGCTCGAACAGGTCGATTTGCTGCATCATCTTGCGGTAGTCGCGAACCTTGTTCTCATGGGTGGCGAAGTGGCCGTGCCACAGCAGGGCCATCTTCTGTTCCACGGGATGCATGGTCTGCAGCATCCGGTTCGCCCACCAGTACCCCAGCCGCCGCGTTTCGAGCATCGTCGCGCGCAGCCAGTAGAAGAAGCGGTTGGAGACGGGCTGTACCGGACGGTTGCCGGTCGGTTTGCTCTCGACTCCCATCGAGATGCCGTTCTTGGCCGCCCGATCCGTCGCTTCGGGCCGGCTTTCCGGAAACCCGTTCAGCGTCGGATCCCACAGGCCCGATTCGACGAACGGCTGCATCTTCGGATTCGGGATGCTCTCGTAGTACACGAGTGAGCGGACCGCGCGCTCGAGACCCGCGTCGGTCAGCTTCTCGATCTCCGCCGGCGTGTCCCCGAACCCCGCGTGGGTCAGCAGGTGCGCGGCGCGGTCGTAGTTCCAGTCGGCGGCAGTAATGGGCGACAGGTTGTCCTTCCAGACCGCCGGACCCGGAGCCCAGCCCACGCGAGTGACCATCGTGTCCTCCAAGAAGCGTATTACCGGGTCGCCGATCGCTCGGCGCTCCAGGGACGTGTCGCGCACCGTGCGCTAGCAGTCCGTGGTGAAAGTCGGGCGCTGCACCGAGACGAGCGAGGCGCCTCGCGGGCAAGGCGCGACGACCGAGAATACCGCCTGTATTTGATGGAGGAGCAACGCAGGCCACGAGGATGCATCGCTCGTCGAATGCAGACGGACTTTCACCACGGACTGCTAGGTCCGGAACATGCCCATCGTCTTGAACCTCTGTCCGAGCACCTTCGTAGCGTCGGCGCCCAGCCACCCCTCAATCAGCGTGGCGTACACCTGACGGAAGTCCGTGGTATTTGCGAGGTTGTCCCCGAGCACCAGGTTCGTGAGACTCGGCGGCGCCCCGTACAAGCCACCCTTCACCGCATTGCCAATCACGAAGTTCACTTGTGCCGTGCCGTGGTCTGTGCCCAGACTGGTGTTCTCCGGCACGCGTCTGCCGAATTCGCTGTGGACGTACATCACGACATCATCTGCTCGTCCGATCCGCTTCATCTCCTGGAAGAATCCCGCGATGGCGTCCGCGCAGTACTCCAGCTGTCGATCGTGCGGAGCAACCTGGTTCACGTGCGTATCGAACAGGCTGTTGCGCAGTGGCACGTAATACAGGGTCGTCGGGAAGTCCGCTTCGATCAGCGCCGCCACTTTGCCCAGATCCAGCAAGCGCAGATCCGTGTTGTCCTTGCCTGGGTACTTGCTCCACGCGGCGCGCACCACCTCGGACGCCTGCGCCGTACTCTTGGTGACGTCCAGCACGTACTTGTGAATGTCGCCAACCGGCACGTCCTGCGCGCCCAGCACGTCCAGCGCTACCTTCTCCTGCGCAAACACCCCGCGCTGGAATCTCGTGGGATCGATGAACACCAGCGGCACGTGCTTCTCTGCTTTCACCGCCAGGGTCTGGCTGTTAGAGATGTTCACGATCATGTTCGGGCGCGCCCCGTCCGGATCGAGCACCGACGCGGTCCGCCCAATCCAGCCGTACTCGTTGCCGCTGTTCGGGGACGCCGTGTGCCAGAACGAGATCGATGTGAAGTGCGAGAACGAAGGCTGGTCGTACCCCACGCCCTGCACGATCGCCACCTTACCCTCGTCGTACAGGTTCTTCATCCCACGCATCGATTTGTGCCAGCCGAAATGAGCGTCGATCTTCAGTAGGTCTTTTTCCTTGATGCCGATCGTCGGCCGGTGCTCGTAGTACATCGGGTCGCCGTACGGCACGATCGTGTTCAGTCCGTCATTGCCACCGAACCACTCGAAGACCACCAGGACCTTGCGCGACTGGGTCGGCGCCGCCTGGATCGCTTGGCTCAGGATATGCGGCACGGGGCCGATGCCGCCGAAGAGACCAAATCCGAGGCCGCCGGCGCCGATCCGTATCATGTCTCGACGCGAGACGCCGCAGTCGCTCAATCGACTCTTCGTTGTCATGGTGGTCCGCCTCTCCTGTTCACTCGCCGGACACATTGACTCGGTCCGGCCCAGACGATTCGGAGTCCTTCGGGGCGCCACGCGCACGCGCCCCGACCCAGGCCCAGGATATCGCCAGTGGAAGTCCCGCTCAACGACAATGAGCGGCCGTCGTCCGGCTTCGGAAGATTCTTGCTCGAAACCAGGTAGGGGTTGGAATGGGCTGCTCAAGTTGCTGATGGCGTTCACCTTCTGGCGCGGGGTGTGATGCCCAACGACTTGGGCTTCACGTGGTCTGTCCTCAGCTCTGCACCGCAGGACTTTGGCTGCGTACGGAGATCGCTGAGAAGCTCGCCCAAGAGGCTCCCCGTCGGTCTAGGAAACCCGACCACCGTATAGCTCCAGGACTGGCTCTCACAGCTGAGACCCCAGCACAGCTTAGACCGCCCATTGAAAATCGGTGCGCGGAAAAAGCTGGAGCTGTTGATTCAAGGTGCTGCAGTATTTCGTCATCGGGGTTGGCCTCCCACTCGTGGTGGTGCAGTTGTGAGCTCTCATCGCCATCATGCGGGTGGACTCAACCCCCAATCGTTTTCTAAACACAATTTGGACAAGAGTGGTACACGAGAGCCGGACGCGCGCCACGACCTGGGCCTTCGCGGCTTGCCAAATTCCAGGCACCCGGTGTTAGCATAAAGAGATCCTCTTCCGGAGGCGTGAACCCGCATGGCAGCACCAGGACCTTCTCGCTTTTTTCTCTGCCTCTACGCCGTCGCGTCGCTTTCTCTGCTGCAGGCCGGCTGCGTCGGCAGCCGGGCCGACAACGAGGCGGTCGACGGGCCCGGCGCCGAGGTGCACGCGCTCACCGGCACGCACACGCGCGTCGTGTGGGTGCAGAGCGACGACAACGACCCACGCGCGGCTGGAGACCGGCTCATCCTGATGGGCTTCGACAGCGACGACGGCGGAGGCGAGCGCGTCGTCCTCGCCGAGCGTGGCAGCTACGTAAAGCCGCTCCTGACGCCGCGCGGCGACCGCATCGTCTTTTCCACTCGAGCCATCCCGGGTCCTCCCGAAGTTTTCATCGTCAACTGGGACGGCACCGGCCTGCGGAAGCTTGCTGACGGGTTCGCGCTGGATCTCTGGAAGGATCCGGACAATGGCAGCGAGTGGGCGTACCTCGGCACCGACAACGCCGACTATGACTTCGCGACGGTCTCGCGATTCCCGATCGACCAGCCCGACAGGCGTGAGGTCGTCTGGGACAAGTCAGTGGTCGGCATGGACGGGTTCCGAGTCTCGGCCGACGGTCGGTACGCGAGCGGCCTGTGTCCCTGGCCGGACGCCGTCATCGTCGAGCTGCCGAACGGGGAGATGAAGAAACTGGGAGAAGGATGCTGGACATCTCTGACCACTGCGCGCGGCCCGCTCTTCTGGTATTTCGACGGAGCGCATCGCAACGTGACGCTGGTCGACGTCGACACCGGCACGCGCTGGATGGTTAACATCAATCACGCGGAAGGATTCGACGGCGCCGAGGTGTACTTTCCGCGCTGGACCAATCATCCGCGCTTCTTGGTGATCTCCGGCCCGTACGACCAGGGGGGACCGAACCAGGCCCGCACGGGTGGCCCGCAGGTCGAGGCGTATCTCGGCCGCTTCAGTGCCGACTTCTCACGGGTCGAGGTGTGGGCCCGGGTGACGAAGAATTCGAACGGCGACTCATATCCCGATGTCTGGATCGATCTCGCCGGCAGCCCATATCCGCAGCGGCCGAGCGGCCCGATTGGACCCGCGCATCTGCAAGCCGCCGGCACGGCGGCCAAGCCCCTCAGACCAGCGGAACCCGACCGCCTCGTGGTCAACGTGCGTCTTGCCGAGCCCGGACCAATCCCGACGCCGGAGGAGATCCTGCCGTACCGCAACGCGCTGGTCGTCAACGAGTACGACGCTCTGGAGGTCGGCGAGGGCGCGTATTCCGAAGGTGCCATCCGCATCGCGCAATGGGCGATCCGAGACAGCCGCCCGGTCCCGGGGGCACAGAAGATTGCCGGCGCGGCATTCACGCTGCTCGTCGACCGCTATGATGCGCACCCCGAGCTCGAAGGCGAGCGACTCATCTCCGACAGCGAAGCGTCCAGCTTGCCGCTGTACTATGACGTCGGAAATTAAGAGGACGTTGCGAAATTCGACGTAGAGCTGGTTTTTGGACCTGCCCGCCGGGGCGGAGCGAAAGGGTCCCCGCTACATTCTGCAACGTGTTCTAGTTTCACCAGGCTGGCACCCCGATGGTCTTCAGCTCCTACCTGTTTCTTTTTTACTTCCTGCCCGCCGTTGGGGATGTCCCTCTAGCTGTTGAAATTTAAAGCGGCGGCTCCCTGCTGGTCGTGATAGACGGCCGGTGGGAAAACCTGGGGCTGAAGCCCCCAGAAAGGAGCCGCCATGAAGAAGTTTGGCACAGGCGTTCGTGGGCGCCAATCAGCATTGCCGGCACCACGGCACCTTCCATTGGTCGACATCCTGGTCGATGCACAGGCCGAGCTCCAAGAGCTGGTCGTCGCGTCGGGCCTGAAGGTCCTCGCGGCGATGTTGGAAGCGGATCGCGTGGCCGTGTGCGGTCCGCGGTATGCGCATCAGCCCGCGCGGCGGGCGTCTCGGGCGGGCCATGCGCCCAGCGAAGTCGTGCTGGGGGGCCGCAAGGTCGCCCTGCGTCGGCCGCGGGTGCGGCGCGACGGGCAGGAGGTCGCGCTGCCATCCGTCCAGGCCTGTACGAACACGGATCCGCTCACCCGGCGCGTGGTCGAACAGATGCTCATCGGCGTGGCCACGCGCCAGTATGGCCGGAGTCTAGAACCGCTGGGGGCCGACGTCCGCACGCGGGGCACAAGCAAGAGTGCCGTGAGTCGGCGGTTTGTGGCGCAGACGCAGGCGCAACTCGATGCGTGGCGGGCAACGCCGCTCGACGACCTCGAGCTGGTGGCGCTACTGATCGATGGGGTCCACGTCGGCGGCCACTGCATCGTCGTGGCGCTGGGCCTCGATAAAACGGGCGCCAAACACCCGCTGGGCCTCTGGGAAGGGTCAGCGGAGAACACGACCGTGTGTCAGGGCTTGCTGACCAATCTGCAGAGCCGTGGGCTGCGGACCGACCGCAGTCTGCTCGTCATCCTCGATGGAGCGCAAGCGCTCCACACTGCGGTGATGCAGACCTTCGGCCCCGCAGCCCTGGTACAACGATGCCAGGTGCATAAACGGCGCAACGTGCTCGAGTATCTGCCCGAGGCCCAGCGTCCGTGGGTGAAGGCGACCCTCACGCGCGCCTATACGCACACCGACATCAAGGCGGCCCGGCGCTTGTTGCAGGACTTGGCCCGGCGGGTGGACGTCGATTATCCGAGTGCAGCCGCCAGCATACGGGAAGGGCTCGACGAGACGCTCACCGTAGTCGAGTTGCCGCTCTCGGAGCGGCTCCGCCGATCGCTGGCGACGACCAACGCCGTCGAGAGCCTCCTGAGCCGGACACGCCACGTGAAGCGGAACGTGAAACGCTGGCGCGGGGGTACGATGGTGCTCCGCTGGGTCGCTGCCGGTGTGCTGGAAGCGGCCAAAGGATTCCGGCGGGTGAAGGGGTGTAAGGACATGCCCGTGCTGGTCGCCGCGTTGCGAGCACGTGACGCTCAGCTGGGGCTCGATGAATCGTCGGGGATGGTTGCGTAGTCGTCACCCGAGCCGCCGCTGAATTTCAACAGCGGATGGGACAAGCCCCCGCCGTTCTCCTGCTCTATTACGCCGCCCAGCGGCGCGCGCAGCATCTGGTTCTCACAACCCTTAGCTATCTCTTCTACGGCTGGGCGAACCCGCTTCTTGTGCCGCTGCTGCTCGGGTCCACAACGGTCGACTACCTCGCCGGCCGCGTCATCGCGGGACATCCCGTGGTCCAGGCGGAGGGCCGCGCGCCTGGCGCGGGCCGCCTCGGTCTGTAGCAACCTGGCGCTGCTCGGGTTCTTCAAGTACTTCAACTTCGCGGCCGAGAACATCGACGCGCTGACCGACTGGATCGGCCTGCCGGCGCTCAGGCTCGACGTGGCGTTCAAGGTGACGCTGCCGCTTGGGATCAGCTTCTACACGTTCCAGTCAATGAGCTACACGATCGACGTCTATCGTGGCCGCGCTGCCGCGATCCGCAACTTCGTCGACTTGGCGTGCTACGTGTCGATGTTCCCGTAGCTGGTCGCCGGGCCCATCATCCGATTCTTAGAGATCGCCGACCAGCTCCGGTCACGAACGCACACGATCACCAAGTTCGCGCGCGGCGTCGCTTTCTTCTGCGTCGGCCTGGCGAAGAAGGTGCTGCTCGCCAACCCGTGCGGGAAGATCGCCGACCTCGCATTCGACGCGGGCTCGCTCGCGCCGCTCGAGGCGTGGTACGGCGTCACCGCTTACGCCTTCCAGATCTACTTCGATTTCAGCGGCTACTCCGACATGGCCATCGGCCTCGGCCTCATGCTCGGATTCGTCTTCCCGAAGAACTTCGATTCGCCCTACCTGGCGCAGTCGATCACTGAGTTCTGGCACCGCTGGCACATTTCGCTCTCCACCTGGCTCCGCGACTACGTGTACGTGCCGCTCGGCGGGAACCGCAAGGGGCGGGCGCGCACCTACGTGAACCTGCTGGCCGTCATGGTGCTAGGCGGGCTCTGGCACGGCGCCGCGTGGAATTTCGTGATTTGGGGGACGCTCCACGGGGCGCTGCTCGGCTTCGAGCGGCTTCGCGGCCGAGTGCCGATCTACGGCGCCTTACCGCGACCGCTGCGCGTCGGTGCGACCTTCACCATCGTACTGATCGGTTGGGTGTTCTTTCGGGCACCGGATCTGCCGCAGGCCGTCCGCTATCTGGGTGACATGCTGGCGCTCGGCCATCCACAGGAGGGGGCCGGTCTGCTAGCCGGCCTCGTCTACCAGCCCTATCACCTCGGCACGTTCCTGCTGGCCGGAGCCATCATCTGGGGCGCGCCGCAGGCGTGGGACTGGACGAGAACGCTTACGGCGGCGAAGGCGGCGATCGTCCTCGCCCTGCTCGGACTCTCGGCAGTGACCCTCGCCACCCAAGCGTACAACCCGTTTATCTATTTCATCTTCTGATGTCGAAGGTCAAGCAGTTCCTGCCGTCCGCCAAGCTGAGCCGGAAACAGGCGGCCCAGATCGAAGTGGGGCACACCACGGTGGCACCGGCCACCGCACACGCGCTCGCAACCGTCTTCCTGGCAATGATCTTCGCCGTGCCGATTATCGAGTGGACCAGCGTACGCGCGCTTCAGGCGGGGGGCGTCGCCACCGCCTGGTCGCGCCTGTCGAGCCTCCCGAGCGAGATGCGCGCAGCCGTCTCGCCGAGCGCCCCGGGCACCTGGCGCCTCGTCGTCTCCATGAACCGTATCGTGCTCGCGGGCCTCAGCGACTTCGAGCGTGCGCTGGAGGACGAGTCGCGGCTGAGGCGTACGCTCCGGCGCCCCGCCCAGGTGGTGATGACTGGTTGGCTCGGCGTCGGCAACGAGCGCGTGCATCGCGGCCGCCGCGGCTGGCTGTTCTATCGCGCCGACGTCGAGTACGTCACGGGTCGCGGGTTCCTCGATCCGGCGCGGCTCCGGCGGCGCGTCGCGGGCGCCGCCGAGTGGGACGCCCCGCCGCAGCCCGACCCACGCCTCGCCATTGCGCAATTCAAGCGCGACCTCGAAGCACGCGGGATTACGCTCATCGTGATGCCGACGCCGCTCAAGCCCAGCATCCACGCCGACATGCTCGCTGAGCGCTACGGCCGCGCTCGGGGCGTGCTGCAGAATCCGTCGTACGGCGAGTTTATCGACGAGCTCACGCGCGCCGGCGTCCTCGTGTTTGACCCCTCGGAGGCGCTGGCCGACGCGAGCCGGCGCGGCCCGCAGTACCTCGCCACCGACACGCATTGGCGGCCCGAGTCGATGGAACTGGTGGCCGCCCGACTCGCCAGCTTCATCGAAGCGCACGTCATGTTGCCCCGCGCTGCCGACCGTGGCTATCGGATCGAGCGGCTCGAGGTGCACAATACCGGCGACACCGTGCGCATGCTCGACCTCCCTGAAGACAATCCGCTGTATCCGCCCGAGATAGTCTGGCTCCGGCGCATTCTACAGGCGGACGGGTCGGTCTGGCGGTCGTTGCGCAACGCCGACGTGCTCCTCCTCGGCGATAGCTTCAGCAACGTCTATGCGCTCGAATCGATGGGTTGGGGCACCTCCGCAGGGCTGGCCGAGCAGCTCAGCGACACGTTGCGCCGACCAGTCGATCGCCTCGTGCAGAACGACCAGGGTGCGTTCGCCACACGTGCCATGCTGCAGCACGATCCCGACCGGCTCACTGGGAAGCGGGTGGTCGTCTATCAGTTCGCAACGCGCGAGCTGGCGTTCGGCGACTGGCAGATGATTCCCTTGCCTTGAGAACCCACGCTGGCTGATTCTGCTGAAGCGGCCGTAGGCGTGGATGACGGTGAAGGCCTCACCCGACCTCGAAGACCTCTGGCTTCACGAGGAGTACAAGCCGCGCGGCTGACGCCGCGCGGGAGTCAATGCCATTCGTAGTTGACATTCTGTGACGACCCTCTGGTTTACGCCGCCGACTTCTTCATTCCTTCGATCTGTCGCGTGAATGCGACACGCAGCAAGGGCAGCGCTCGGAAGTTCTTGATGCGGTGCAGCCGCGGCTCGAGATCGAGCAATGCGGTGGCCAACCACCGCTGCTTCTGCTCGCTGTTCTTCCAGTGATCGACCTTGGCGATGCGGCTCTCGACACGGGCGTGGATCGACTCGAGCGCACTGGTCGTTTTCAAGCTCGTGCCCAGCTCGCGAAAGACGCCGAGGTGATGAAGGTGTGAGCGTCTCCTCCAGGCCCTCGTCCAAGCTCGCCACTGCGGAGGCATTGAGAAGGACCCGTTCGGCGCGGACCTTTCCCAGCGCGCGCTTGGCGGCCTCGTACGTCGGCTGCTCATACGCCGCCTGCAGCTTCCGGCGCAGGGTCGGCCGGTGACGCTCCGGAAGATAGGCCAGGACATTCTCGCGCTTATGCCACTGACAGCGCTGCAGCCGGGCCGCCGTCCCGAACACCTCGCGGACCGCCGCGTGCAACCCTTTGGCGCCGTCGGTCACGACGAGGAGGCCGAGGTCCGTGCGCAGCCCGCGGTCCACGAGCTCGCGGAGGAATGCCGCACAGACCTTCCGATTCTCGGTGGCCGTTTGCACGAACCCGAGGAGCACTTTCTCCCCGGTGATCGTGATGCCGACGGCCGCGACCCTCTCATCCTCCGCGAACGTCTTGCCGTCGAGGAGCAGGGCGACCACGTCGTCGCGGTCGAGGCGCCGTTCCAGCCGTTCCTGCAGCTTTCGCGCACTGGCCCGCTTGAAGCGACGCGACACCGTCGAGGCGCTCAAGCCGAAGGCCTCCGGGACCGCCTCCGCGCACCGCTCGTATTCTCGGGTGGACAAGCCGCCGAGGACCTTGTGCAGCAGCCCGGCGTCGCGGGTGCGCGGTGCCTGCAACCGCTCGTAGGTGGGCAGCGGCACCTCCTGGTTCCGCAGGCGATCGCGCACCCGCGGCACCGCGAGCGGAATCTTCTGATCGGCCAAGTAAATCGACCCCCGTTGCGCCGTTCAGCGCACGCGGCCCAGCCGCCGGCCCTCCCGCACATACCGCTCGCCAGCGAGCCGCTCCACATCGGCCTGCCACTCGACGTGCACCTTCTCGAGCGCCACCGGAATCAGCGCCTGGATCAACGCAATGCGCGTGTCCAGGTCCGGGGCCGCCATCGACGGTACCGGCACCAGGCCGATGTGGCTTCCTTTTCCTCGCATCTGTCGTACTTTGCGCGCCCTGGGTGGTGACCTCCTGGAATGTGCCGTTCTTGGCGGAACGCTCATTCCTATACGGGGTCGCCCCCCGAATTTCAACTGAGACTAGCACTCACTCCCGCGCGGCTCGCTCGATTATCTACTGCGTCGTCTTTTTCAACCGGAGATCCTTCTTGTCAACGGTGACCTCCATGACCCCGACGAACATCTCGTCCCAGCTCTGCTCGGACCAGTAGACCTCCTTGTCCGGGGCAGGGTTCCACTTGTTCGCCACCGAGTTGTCCATCGACCCGATGGTCTTCACCGTGGTGCCGGCGGGGATCTTCACCGGCTCCTTGAACTCGTAAAAGATCTGCCAGTTGAAGTTGTAGTTCGGCGCACTCATTAACACTTGTTCGCGGCCATCCGGATACGTCAAGAGGTAGGTCATTTCTTTGCCGCGCAGATGGATGTGCGGCCACACGATATACAGCGTCGTGTCGTCCTGAAATGCCCTGAACCCGGTGATCGCCCAATCCTTCGCATGGGGCGGAATCACCGGTATCCCGGGAATCCCGGTCGCGATCCCGGATTTCCTGACGGGTGTGACTTCGTCGTCAACCAGCTCCTTCCCGTTGATAATGTGGCTCTGGGCTGCACCGCCGGTGACGTGTTCGATCTCGTGCGTGATTTCCTTCTGGAACCACAGACCGACCCGCGACGGATCCGGCATCGTTTTGCCGACCGTCGTGTAGTGCATCCCCCACCCGATGATTCCTTCGGGGTTGATGCGATTACCGATCCCCTTGGGGTACTGCTGGAAGGTACCGCCCGGAACGTAGCAGCAGAAACTAAACCCTACGACATCCTCACCTTCGCCCGCTCCGCTCTCGTTGGCGTCACCCACAGTACTTACCGACTTCCCCGTCTTGGCATCAAGCAAGGCTCCGGAGATGACCGGTCCGCCTGGCCATGCCTCGCCAACGCCAACTTTCTTCCCGGGGCGCGTGCTGACGCCGAAACTTGCATGATGGACGACCTGTGATGCCCCGGGGATGAGCTGAATGGCTTCCAGGTAGTGTTCTCCCGTCTTGAGCTCTGGGGGAAGCTCCTGGTAGATCGTGAAGTTCGGCAGCTCGCCCTCGGCCGGCACAACGAACGGCTCGGCTATGTCAACGACCAGATCGGGCGGCCGGCCGGACGGATGGATCCAGCCTTCTTTGAAGTCCGGCAGCTTGGCCGCCAGCGGCGTGTCGCCTTCTGGAGCGCCCGCATCCACCCAGGCGGTGATCGTCTTGATCTGCGCAGGCGTCAGGCTCCGCTCGTTGCGGAACTCACCATACCGTGGATCGGCATACCACGGCGGCATCTCGCCTGCCGCCACCTTGGTCTTGATGGCGCGCGCCCACGGGCGCACCTCTCTGTACGACATCAGCGACATCGGAGCGACTTGGTTGGGCCGATGGCAATTCGCGCAGTTATTGAACACGATCGGCGCCACGTCTTTGTTGAATGTCGGAGCGAGGCCGGCGTTGCGCTGAGCTGCAACGCTCACGGCTCCCGCAGTCGCGATGGCCCCAATCGCCCCGCCAAGCGCCAGCAGCCTGGATCTCATACCTGCTCTCCTTGTCAAAGACTCGTGGGGGAAACTCTTCTACACGACTCTCTACTGTACCACCCTCCCGTCGGAGGCATCGACGTTCGCTTGAAGACGCATCTTCGGGCCGACCTTCAGGAACGCTCTCGCGGTGGCACCGCCTGGCGGGCGGTCGTCGTCTCGGGCGCCGCCATGCGCATCGGTGCGGTAGATATGGCGGCGGCAAACCTGTTTGGCAGTAACCTATTCAACATCGTAGTGCTCGGCGTCGACGATATCCTCATATGTACGCGGATCGCTGTTGCCCGCTACTGCACGGGCGCACCTGGTCACGCTGACGACGGCCATCCTGATGACGGCCGCCGCCGTGATTGGCCTGACCTATCGCGCGGGTCGGAAACGCTACCGGCTCTCGTTGGACGCAATGCCCATCGTTGCGCTCTATGTGCTTGCGCCGGGTCTTCTTCGGCAGTCGCGCCAACTCCCGAGTCTCGATGATCTTCCACGCCTATGGACCATCAACACCACGCGTCGCTCGCCGTCGATCCGGTCTGCGGAATGGAAATCGACCCCGCCACCTCTGCGGGATCCGCTGAGCACAGAGGTCAGCGTTACTACTTCTGCAGTCCGTCGTGCCGGCGGCGCTTCGAGGCTGACCCGGACAAGTTTGTCGGCCCGAAGCCTGCCGTAGAGATCGTCCCGCCGAATCGTACGCCGTCCGCCAAGTGGACGTGCCCGATGCATCCAGAGGTCGTACGCGACGGACCGGGGAGCTGCCCGATCTGCGGCATGGCCCTGGAGCCGATGGCGGGGGCGACCGAGGAGGTTGAGAACGTCGAACTCGCGGACATGACGCGGCGGTTTCGGATCGGCGTCGTCCTAACGATCCCGCTCGTCCTGATTGCGATGCGCGAGTACATTCCCGGCCGGCCGCTCGAGCGGATGCACTCGCCGACGCTCCTGGGATGGATCGAGCTCGTCTTGGCGACGCCGGTCGTCCTCTGGAGCGGCCGGCCGTTCTTCGTGCGCGGCTGGCACTCGATCGTAAACCGCAGCCCGAACATGTTCACGCTCATCGCCATGGGTGTCGGGGTGGCGTACGGCTACAGCCTGGTGGCTATCCTGCTGCCCGGCATCTTCCCGCCGTCATTCCGCGCCGAGGGCGGAGTGGTCGGCGTCTACTACGAGGCGGCCGCCGTGATTGTGACGCTGGTTCTCCTCGGGCAAGTACTGGAGCTCCGGGCGCGCAGTCAGACCGGCGCCGCGATCCGGGCGCTACTGGGCCTCGCGCCGAAGACCGCGCGGCGCATTCAGGAGGACGGTCGCGAGGAGGACGTGCCCCTTGATCAGGTGCAGCCGGCCGATCGGCTGCGCGTCCGGCCGGGCGAAAAGCTGCCGGTTGATGGTGTCGTGATCGAGGGAGCCAGCGCGGTGGACGAATCGATGGTGACGGGCGAGCCCCATTCCCGTGGAGAAAGGACCCGAGGATCGGGTGATCGGCGCAACCGTGAACGGCACAGGCTTCTTAATCATCCGCGCCGAGCGGGTGGGCGCCGACACGCTGCTCGCGCAAATCGTGCAGATGGTCGCCGCGGCGCAGCGCAGCCGCGCGCCCATCCAGAAGCTCGCCGATACAGTCTCCCGGTTCTTTGTCCCCGCAGTCATCACGATCGCGATCGTCTCCTTTGTGGTCTGGGCCACGGTTGGGCCCGAACCGCAGATGGCGTTCGCGATCATCAATGCCGTGTCCGTGCTAATCATCGCCTGCCCCTGCGCGCTCGGGCTGGCCACCCCGATGTCCATCATGGTGGCGACCGGAAGGGGCGCCACCCTCGGTGTGCTGTTCAAGGACGCCGAGGCGATTGAGGTCCTGCAGAAGGTCGACACGCTGGTGGTCGACAAGACCGGCACGCTGACGCTCGGCAAGCCGAAGCTGGTGAGTGTGACACCTGTCGGCCGCTGGGACGACGCCCAGCTCCTGCAGCTGGCAGCGAGCCTGGAACGCCGCAGCGAGCACCCGCTGGCAACCGCGATCGTCGACGGCGCCGAGGAACGCGGCGCCCAGCTCACCAGCGTCAGCCAGTTCGAATCGGTCACCGGAAAAGGGGTCAAGGGGCGTGTCGACGGGCGTGCGGTGGCGCTAGGCAACCGTCTGTTGATGGAAGGCCTCGGCGTCGATGTGGGAACCTTGGCGGGCGCGGCCGACACACTGGGGCGCGAAGGCCAGACGGTGATGTTCGTCGCCGTGGACGGCCGAGTCGCGGGAATGGTCGGCGTCGCGGATCCGATCAAGGACACCACGCCGGAGGCGATCGGACAACTCCATGCAGAGAGGCTCCGCGTCGTCATGCTCACAGGCGATAACCGGGCCACGGCCGAGGCGGTCGCCAGGAAGCTCGGCATCGACGAGATCATTCCCGAGGTCCTGCCGAATCAGAAGGCCGAGGTGATCACGCGGCTACAAGGCCACGGACGCGTTGTCGCGATGGCCGGCGACGGCATCAACGATGCGCCTGCGTTGGCCCAGGCGCAGGTCGGCATCGCCATGGGCACGGGCGCCGACGTGGCCATCGAAAGTGCGGGGGTGACGCTCGTGAAAGGAGATCTCCGAGGAATCGTGCGCGCCCGGCGGCTCAGCCGGAGAACACTCGGGAACATCAAGCAGAATCTGTTCTTCGCGTTCATCTACAACGCGCTCGGCGTGCCGATCGCGGCCGGCGTCCTGTACCCGTTTCTCGGGCTGCTGCTGAGCCCGATGATCGCCGCAGCCGCCATGAGCTTCAGCTCCGTCTCGGTGGTCGGCAACGCGCTCCGCCTGCGCCGCGCCAAGCTCTAACGAGCGACTCTAACGACCGACTAGCCATCGGTGATCAGGTCGCGGACCTGGTCGCGTTGTGGGGCGTGTCTCGAGCCGCCAAGCAGCTCGTGAACGAGTTGGAAGAGGTCATCTTCCTAGAGCGGCTCGAAATGAAGCCGCGCCCCCAGTCTCTGCAGCTCGTGGACCACCGCTTCTTCGACAAAATAATCGCCGGTCACGATAGCGATCGGCAGATGGGCGTGAGGTGTGGTGGCTCGCAGCTGGCGCAGAAACTCCAAACCGTTGGCCATCGGAAGATGAAGATCGAGGACGACGGCTGAAGGAGCCGCGCGCTTCACTTCCGTCAATCCCGATTCTGCGTCCGGGGCTACCTACACACGGCGTCGTCCCAAGCCCTCTGGACCCAGTCGCGTCAAGACGTTGGCTTTTCAAAAACCGCGACGTAGTGGCCCCAGCCCGGCACGTCTACTGTGCTGGGGGCGGAGGCAACGGGGCCGACGCGTGATCGACGAGATAGACCCACTTGCCGTCACGCTCGGCTTTCACGTCAGTGTAGCGTCCAACTATCTCCGTCGTGGCGCCGTCGGCCCCAGGCATCGTCACTCACCACAAGCCCCAGCCAACAACCACGTCTCCCAAGGGCATCTGATGTGACTCGGTGACTTCAATCTTCATCCCGGGCATCGCCGCAAACATCTTGGCGTTGGTATTCTCAATCGCCGCAAGCCCACGCGCCTGCAAGGCGTCAGGCGGGAACAAAACGACGTCTGGGCTGTTCCAATACAGACCGCTCATCGCCGCGGCATCTCCCCGATTGAATGCCTCGACGAACGCCTGATCCAGCGCATTGGCGGCCGACATCATCTCCGTTGTATCGGGTGCCGGCATCTCATCAGAGGCGCACGCGAGGCTGAATCCCAGAGCGAGAACGCACACCACAGACAGCGAGAAACGCTTCATAACAGGTTCTCCTTTCCGCGCAAGTCTAAGTCCGAAACGCTTCAGGGGTGAAGAGCAAACCTGGGATGAACCCGCCCTCCCGACTGGCCGGGGCCAGGACCCGCGCCGGTTGCGCACCCGCTTCTGGGAGAGAAGCGTTGATCAGGGGCTATCCATGGTGGCAACCGAGACGCTCCTCTATCCGCTCCCGGGCGAACGCGCTCACACGGCTGCGCACCTTGAGGCCGGAGGATCGCGACCGAAAGCTGACCTTTTTCACGATGGGCCGGGCCGCGCGTCGATCACGACGGTGCCACGCGCGCCCGCCTGCCCGCGGTCGCCGAGCGCGTCGATGAAAGCGGCCGGCAGGTGGCTATCTGTAGTTCCCGAACTGCAGGGCGACGCCGAAATCGTGCTCCTTGAGGGCATAGATCGCGGCCTGCAGCTCGTCCTTCGCCGGCGCTGCGATTCGCACCTGGTCACCCTGAATCGAGGCCTGGACTTTCCTCAGCTTCCGGTCCTTGATGAATTTCACGATCTCTCGTGCCGCCTCTATCGGAATTCCTTCCTGTATCGGAATCACCCGCCGCACGGTGGCCCCTGCCGCCGGCTCGGAGTATCCCGCCTTGAAGTTCTTGATCGGCACCCCGCGGCGCACGAGACGAGTCTGCACGATCTCCCAGAGTGCGTTCATCTTGAATTCATCGGCCGCAACCAGCGTGAGCGTTTTCTCGGTGGTGCTA
Source organism: Vicinamibacterales bacterium (assembly GCA_965197865.1). Classification (GTDB taxonomy): domain Bacteria; phylum Acidobacteriota; class Vicinamibacteria; order Vicinamibacterales; family CAVVIG01; genus CBDANZ01. Next base: position 220,139 of record CBDANZ010000002.1, on the reverse strand, counting down.
AGAGCGATCTCAGCCTTCGCACCCTTGAAGTCGTAGCGCTGACCTACTTCCTTGCGCGCCTGGTTCAGCGCGTTGTCGACTTCCTGGAAGTCGATCGGGGAAGTGATGTCGAACGAGGATGAAGTCGCCATCGCCCAATTGTAGGTCTATTTGCAAGTGCTATTTTGTCGACTCAGCCGGTGGCGTCAGCTTTCGGACGTAAGATGGAGCGCATGGCCGAGGCGTTCAGGGCGGTGGACGTGGTGCGGGTGCGTGAGGGGCGTCGTCTGCCGGAGGTCGATCAGCCGGTCACCGAGGAGCCGCTTGAGGTGCGCCTACACGGCCGGCCCTTTGCGGTGATCATGCGCACGCCTGGCGCCGATCACGAGCTCGTCGCCTGGTTTCTGCTGGCAGAGCGCGTCCTGAGGTCAGCCGACGATGTGGGGACGATTGAGTACTGTGAGAGTGCAGCCCGCCTTGAGACCGGCACGACGACGGCCGCGGCTTACCCGGATGCGGACGCTACGACCGGAGGAACGACTGAAACGATCAAGAACATCGTGAACGTGACACTCGCCCGTGATTCGGATGACGCACTGGAGCTCACGCTCGCGGGACGGCGCCAGGTGACGACCAGCGCGGCGTGCGGCCTCTGTGGGCGCCTGGGGGATGTCCCTCTAGCTGTTGAAATTTAAAGCGGCGGCTCCCTGCTGGTCGTGATAGACGGCCGGTGGGAAAACCTGGGGCTGAAGCCCCCAGAAAGGAGCCGCCATGAAGAAGTTTGGCACAGGCGTTCGTGGGCGCCAATCAGCATTGCCGGCACCACGGCACCTTCCATTGGTCGACATCCTGGTCGATGCACAGGCCGAGCTCCAAGAGCTGGTCGTCGCGTCGGGCCTGAAGGTCCTCGCGGCGATGTTGGAAGCGGATCGCGTGGCCGTGTGCGGTCCGCGGTATGCGCATCAGCCCGCGCGGCGGGCGTCTCGGGCGGGCCATGCGCCCAGCGAAGTCGTGCTGGGGGGCCGCAAGGTCGCCCTGCGTCGGCCGCGGGTGCGGCGCGACGGGCAGGAGGTCGCGCTGCCATCCGTCCAGGCCTTTACGAACACGGATCCGCTCACCCGGCGCGTGGTCGAACAGATGCTCATCGGCGTGGCCACGCGCCAGTATGGCCGGAGTCTAGAACCGCTGGGGGCCGACGTCCGCACGCGGGGCACAAGCAAGAGTGCCGTGAGTCGGCGGTTTGTGGCGCAGACGCAGGCGCAACTCGATGCGTGGCGGGCAACGCCGCTCGACGACCTCGAGCTGGTGGCGCTACTGATCGATGGGGTCCACGTCGGCGGCCACTGCATCGTCGTGGCGCTGGGCCTCGATAAAACGGGCGCCAAACACCCGCTGGGCCTCTGGGAAGGGTCAGCGGAGAACACGACCGTGTGTCAGGGCTTGCTGACCAATCTGCAGAGCCGTGGGCTGCGGACCGACCGCAGTCTGCTCGTCATCCTCGATGGAGCGCAAGCGCTCCACACTGCGGTGATGCAGACCTTCGGCCCCGCAGCCCTGGTACAACGATGCCAGGTGCATAAACGGCGCAACGTGCTCGAGTATCTGCCCGAGGCCCAGCGTCCGTGGGTGAAGGCGACCCTCACGCGCGCCTATACGCACACCGACATCAAGGCGGCCCGGCGCTTGTTGCAGGACTTGGCCCGGCGGGTGGACATCGATTATCCGAGTGCAGCCGCCAGCATACGGGAAGGGCTCGACGAGACGCTCACCGTAGTCGAGTTGCCGCTCTCGGAGCGGCTCCGCCGATCGCTGGCGACGACCAACGCCGTCGAGAGCCTCCTGAGCCGGACACGCCACGTGAAGCGGAACGTGAAACGCTGGCGCGGGGGTACGATGGTGCTCCGCTGGGTCGCTGCCGGTGTGCTGGAAGCGGCCAAAGGATTCCGGCGGGTGAAGGGGTGTAAGGACATGCCCGTGCTGGTCGCCGCGTTGCGAGCACGTGACGCTCAGCTGGGGCTCGATGAATCGTCGGGGATGGTTGCGTAGTCGTCACCCGAGCCGCCGCTGAATTTCAACAGCGGATGGGACAAACCCGGCGCCTGACCATCGAGTCGTTGACGGCGGATGTCGCGCCCCTGACGGTCGAGGCCCGCGTCAGCGCGTTGACCGTGGCCGGACTGCCCGACGACCGCCTCCGCGCGGTGCAGACGGTGTTCAACCGGACAGGCGGACTCCACGCCACCGGCCTCTTCAAGTATGGGCGGCCTCCTGCACGACGTGGCCGAACACGTCGGCCGGCACAACGCGCTGGACAAGCTCGTCGGTCGCGTGCTGATGATGGACGCGCTACCCCTCTCGGACCGCCTGCTGTTCGTCAGCGGCCGGACTTCGTTCGAGATCGTCCAGAAGGCGTTCGTGGCCAGCATCCCAATCGTCGGTGCCGTGTCCGCGCCCTCGAGCCTGGCGATCGACCTAGCCGATGAAGCGGGCGTGACGCTGCTCGGCTTCGTGCGCGGTGACAACTTCAACATCTATTCGCATCCCGAACGTATTGTGTAGGTCGTGCCGCTCTTCGGTCTCGGGCGCCGGAAGCCGTGTCACTGTCTCGAGATGGCGAGGAGAACCGCGATCAGCTACCGTTCACCTGGCGGATTCTAAGGGACGGCGTGTGCGATGGCTGCGCCCAGGGACCTCGGGGCTCTCCGACCGGTCTTTCTGAAATCTGGCGCGGTCGCCGCTTCGTTCAGACATCGGTCCCTCCTCCTTCCGTCTGTCTCGATCGCAGAGCCGTCAATCGCGCCGAACCACAGCGTGAAGGACGTCACCGTTTCGCGTGTCAGTCGCCTGGCACGCGCTCGACACAGGACCAAGAGTTGGGCTGGTCTGGTCGGCGCACACCCATCAGTGACTAGCAGTCCGTGGTGAAAGTCCGTCTGCATTCGACGAGCGATGCATCCTCGTGGCCTGCGTTGCTCCTCCATCAAATACAGGCGGTATTCTCGGTCGTCGCGCCTTGCCCGCGAGGCGCCTCGCTCGTCTCGGTGCAGCGCCCGACTTTCACCACGGACTGCTAGAGAAGGGGCACTACTCGAACGCTGGCGGGCTCAGTTCTGGATGACAGGATCTACTATTCACGATCGTCGGCCCCGCATGTGTGACGAGGCGCAACAGGCCCCGACCTTCACTGCGAGGCTGACGAGAAGTGGCGGCCCGCTGCACAAGAGACAGTGATGCCCGCGCGGTCGTCAGTTTGTGTCAGGCCTGCAGAATGTGCTCTGGATGAGGCTGCCACGATCGCCGATGCCCATCAGTTCGGCCGTTCCGCCCCGTTGGAGAGCGATTGATTTCACGGTCAGCAAGCCCATCGCGGCCATCGCATCGTCTGAGCGCGCAAGCCCAGGCTCTCGCAGGGATCGCAGCGTTTCGGGGGGGGGGGGGGGGGGGGGGGGCTATCGGCATCATCCGCTGAACGACTTCGAGCCTCAGCGTTCGAGGATTCGGCGCGTCGGCGCGCACCTCCACGCGAGGTTCTTCCGTCCCGTCTAGCAGTCCGTGGTGAAAGTCCGTCTGCATTCGACGAGGATGCATCCTCGTGGCCTACGTTGCTCCTCCATCAAATACAGGCGGTATTCTCGGTCGTCGCGCCTTGCCCGCGAGGCGCCTCGCTCGTCTCGGTGCAGCGCCCGACTTTCACCACGGACTGCTAGCCATGAGAGCGTCAGGAAGACGCAGCCGGCTACCGCAACCACGCCGAGATCCTCATCGAAGGGGACGCCCGCCGCGTTCGGCACGGCCAGCACCGTCCTGCTGCCCGCGCTTCAGAACTTCGCCCAGCTCGAGCCGGTGCTGGACGCGGACGACCGCGCCGATGTCGAGGGGCTTCGCACCTGAGTCGAACGTGACTACGCCGCCCACCAGCTCTCCTTTGCGCGGCGCCAGCAAAAAGACTTTATCCTCGAATGCCATGGTGACCTGCACCTGGGCAACATCGTGCTTGTCGGAGGCAAGATTACGATCTTTGACGGAATCGAGTTCAACGAGTCAATGCGATGGATCGACGTGATGAGCGACGTCGGATTCCTCCTGATGGATTTGCAGGACCGGGCGAGGCCGGATCTGGCCTCGCGATTCCTCAACGTATATCTCGAGATCACCGGGGACTACGAAGGCTTGGACGTGCTGCGCTCTTACCTTACCTATCGTGCCATGGTGCGGGCGAAGGTCACGCGGCTCCGGATGGGACACGTCGCTTCAACCGATCAGCGGACGACCCTCCAGGCCGAGTATCGCGGGTACCTGGAGCTGGCCAAACGGTACGTGCGGCAGCCCCATCCGGCTCTTATCATCACACACGGCCCGTCCGGGTGCGGCAGGACAACGTCGTCGGAATCGCTGGCCGCGCTGGTCGGCGCGATCCGAATTCGGACCGACATCGAGCGTAAGCGCGCTCACGACCTGAGCGCTGACGCGCGCAGCGACTCGGATCTCGACCGTGGACTGTACGCACCAGAGATCACACAGCAGCTTTACCGGCGGTTGTCCTGGCTCGCACGCTCGGTCGCGCGCGCCGGCTACATCGTAATCGTCGATGGCGCATTTCTCAGACGGTGGCAGTGCGACCTGTTTCGGAAGCTGGCCGCCGAGCTGGAAATTCCGTTCGTGATTGTCGCCCCGCCCGCCGACATTGCGACGCTGCGTGACCACATCACACAACGAATAGAGCACGGATACGATGCATCTGAAGCGACCCTAGGCGTGCTCGAGCAGTAACTGCGATCCGAGAAGCCGATTACAGAAGACGAACGGTCGTTCACCGTTCGCTGAGACGCCGAGGCTCATCGGGAACGCGGGCGCTGGGCGCCATCGTGGCAGCCGGTCCTTTGCAGGCTCGGGATTCTCAAGGCCGAGCCGAGCCGAGCCTGCCGTAACGAATTCTATTGATTTCGAGGGCTGCTTCGAGGATCAATGCCGAGAAGCGGTTTCGCCTCTGAATAGGGCCCCGGTCTGTAGACCCGCCCTAAGGCTCGTTGCGGTGCGCACGTCTGAAGCCCTCCGCCACGCGAGGGACTGTCGCACGCGGAGAGGACCGCTCGTGTGGACGATGACGCATGAAGAGAGCTTCCAGCAAGGACACTCGACGTCGGAGGCCGGTGCGCCTTGTGCCCAAGCCTCTGAAGTGGATGGCTCTGACGGCGGGAGTCGCTCTACTCATTTATGGCGCGTCTCAGCTGTCTGGAGTGGCTTACACGGATGCCGACATCCGCGTCGTGGATTTTTCTCTGCTCACGTCGAATGAGAAGCGGAACGCTCTTCAGGCGGCCAATCGCGCGCGGTGTATCTGTGGCTGTGGCATGAACCTGGCGCAGTGTGTGGCTACCGACAGCACGTGTCCGCTACGAGATCGGAACATTCAGAGCATCAGAACGATCGTGCAGGACACACACCGGCCATAGCCCGACCCGCCTGCCCAACCAACGTGACACGACCGCAATCATGCCATTAGCGATTCGCGTGACATGACCATCCACGGGTTGCTCGAATGCCAGACACTTCGAACATCATCGGGCCGGTTTCGGGTGCGGCGCGATCATGAGCTGGCCCGATCCGGGCCGAGTCTGAGCCGCCAACCAGACAGAGGCAGTCGACGAGGCGCCAAGATCATCGCCCCCTTCAACGGGGCGCCTCCGCCTCGTCTTGAGGAGAACCTGAAGGGTTCAATCACCGCGGCGCAGGCCCGCCCCTACGGCTGAGCCCGCTCGGAGCGTCAGACGACGCGTCAATGATTCGGTTCCGCCACGACCGGAACTGGGAACCTGGCCGAAGTGCGGCTTTGCGCTCTCGAAGCAAGAAAACGCTTCTACTCGGTGCCCAGCAACCAGTTTCCAGCGGCCCTGAATCGACTCGGCGGACACGGAGACACCGGCGTCAACAGAGCTACTTTGGTGGAGCGGATGGTGGGTTTACGATTCTTGCGGGAAACAGGCGGGTGAACGCAGATGGCTCTTTCGTCTCTTAAGTCCTGTGCGTCTGCCAGTTCCGTCACCCCAACCCCGCGCTCCAAGGTAAGACCGCCCTCAGTGTACGCTATCCGTGTTGAATGCGGTGGGACGCCTCGAGTCAATCAATACTTCGTGGGGAGGAGTCCCGAAAACGAGCGTCTTCGAGGCGTCCATCACCAAAAACGGCCTTCATGGCGATTTTCAGAATGACCGACGGTACCACGGCGGGCCCGATCGCGCGGTCTCGCTCTTCTCGCTGGATGTGATTCACACTCTCCAGCGCGAAGGTCATCCGATCGCGATCGGAACGGCTGGCGAAAACCTGACCATTTCCGGCCTCGATTGGCACGTACTGACCCCTGGCCGCGAGATTCGGGTGGGGGACGCGGTCCGGCTGCTCCTTACGACCTACGCGGATCCCTGCGAGAACATCCGCGGGTCGTTCATTGGTGCCTACTCTACGCGCATCTCCCAGAAAGTCCATCCAGGGTCCAGCCGCCTCTACGCGCGACTGCTCGCCAGCGGGATCGTTCGTACGGGCGATCTCGTCGAGCTGAAGCCGGACAGCTGAGCAGGTCTGAAGACCTGCGCTACACCTGCTTGATCGACGGTCGGGCGAGGCTGAAGACCTGCACTACAAGTACGCACACAATTCGTTCTCCAGCGCTTCCGGCGTCGTGACCGGCTGCCGGCAGGAGAAATTGCGGCACACATACGCTGCCGGCGCGCCGTCGATCGGCTGCATCGCGGCAACGAGAGGCAGAACCGGAGCGAGCGCACGTTGCCGCTCTGTCGATAGGACAAGCGTCGTTACAAACGGCAGATATTGACTGGCGATTGTACGGGCCAGCGCGCGAGAGTCACCGGGACCCACGATAACGACTTGTTGAGGGCCGGCCAGATACGTCGACAGCGCTGCGGCCATCATCGGCACCGCGCGGCCGGCCTGCTCGAGCCGCGTGCCAAACAGCCGCAGCGTGCGCTCGATTCGTTCCGTCCATCGATTGTCCTCGACGAGATGGGACAGCGTCAGCAGATTCATGGTCGACACCGAGCTCGCCGTCGGCTCGGCTCCGTCGTACGCTTCTTTCACGCGAATCAGGACCGAAGGATCTCGCCCGGTCGTGCTGAACCACCCACCGTCGGCCTCGTCCCAGAACAGATCGTCCTGCCGCCGCTGCAACGCAACCGCCCAATCCAGCCACTCAACATCGGGATCCGCCTGAAACAGCTCGAGTAACCCGAAGATCAAGTACGCGTAGTCTTCGGCGTACGCGTCGATTTCGGCGTGACCGTCTCGGAAGCGTCGAAACAGCGCGGCCCCGTCAGCGTTCCACATGCGGCTCCGAACGAACACCGCCGCCCGCCGGGCCCCTTCGAGGTATGGCTGTCCGGCGTAGCTGTCTTCAGCGCCGATCGCCTGCATCACACGCGCCGCCCGCGCAAACGCGGCAATCATGAGGCCGTTCCAGGCGGTCAGGACTTTGTCGTCGAGATGCGGCCGCGGCCGCTCGAGCCGCCGACGAAACATGCTCTGGCGCGCGCGACTTAGAATGTCGGCAATCTCCGATTCGTCCCTGCCGAACTCGGCGGCGACCTCCTGTATTGAGCGAGCCGCGTAGAGGAGGTTCTTCCCCACGAATTCCTCCTGCGGGTCGAGGGGCGCGTTGCCCGCTTTCTCGACGCCGAACCGGCGCATCACCACCGGCGCATCGTCGCCCAGCAGTTGATCGAGTTCGGTCGCGGTCCACAGGTAGAATGCGCCTTCTGCTTTGTGCGCGTCAGGGCGGCCGACGAGCTCAGGCGGAATACTGTCGGCATCCTCGGCCGAGTAGAAAGCGCCAGCCCCGTCGGTCATTTCGCGCATTACGTAACGGAGCGTGTCTTCCGCAACCTCGAGATAAAATGGATCGCCGGACACCTGGACGGCTTCGACATACGCGAGCACGAGCTGGGCCTGGTCGTACAGCATCTTCTCGAAGTGCGGTACGCGCCACGCGGCATCTACCGAGTACCGGTGAAACCCGCCGCCGACGTGGTCGCGCATGCCGCCGCGAGCCATCGCCCGCAGGGTGGCCAGGACCATGTCGCGCTCGTCGGCTTCGCCGCTTCGGGCATGTTCCCGCAACAGAAACAGGAGCTCGCTCGGACGTGGGAATTTCGGCGCGTCGCCGAAACCCGCATGGCGCGCGTCGAACGCCTGACGGAACTGCGCCACCGTCCGCTGCAACGCCTCGCCGCTCGGGGTCGACGCCGAAGGCGGGGTCCGCTCTCCCGCGCGAAGCTGCAGCGTGACGGTCTCGGCTGACTGCTCCACCTGCCCGCGCTCGCTGCGCCATACGCGGGCGATCTCCTGAATGATGTCCACGAACCCCGGCCTGCCCCACCTCGAAAACGGGGGGAAATAGGTGCCCCCGTAGAACGGCTTCAGCTCCTGCGTGAGCCAGACACTCATCGGCCATCCGCCAGCCCCGGTCGTGGCTTGTACAAACGTCATGTACACGCGATCCACATCCGGCCGCTCCTCGCGATCAACCTTGATCGACACGAAGTGCTCGTTGAGCACGCGCGCCACTTCCTCGTTTTCGAACGACTCCCGCTCCATCACATGGCACCAGTGACAGGTCGAGTAGCCGACCGAGAGAAAGATGGGCTTGTCGTCGGCGCGCGCCTTATCGAACGCCTCGCCGCTCCACGGGTACCAATCGACGAGGTTGTCGGCGTGCTGCAGAAGATAGGGGCTGCGCTCACGCGCCAGACGGTTCATAGCCGGATTATGACATTAGGCCCGCCTGAAGGCGGACACTACCTCAATCTTGAAACGCGCTCCAGGTCGCAGCCGTCAGACTGAAGTAGAATCCCGGTCATGAGTGAATTGGCTCAGTTGGCGGGCAAGCGGGTGGCCATGCTTGTCGAGGACGGGTTCGAAGATCGCGAGTTGACTGGTCCGCTCGAGGCGCTACGCGTGGCTGGCGCAGCGGTCACACTTGTCGGTCCCACGGCTGGCACCAAGTACCAGGGCAAGCGCGGGCAGGCCGCCGTCACCGCGCACCTCGCGGCCCACGCGGCCAGGGTAAAGGACTTCGACGCGGTCGTCATCCCCGGCGGCCATGCGCCCGACAAGATGCGCATGCGTCATGCGATGGTGGGCTTGGTGCGCGAGGCCATGAACGCCGGCACGCCTGTCGCCGCGATTTGCCACGGGCCTCAGGTTCTGATCTCGGCCAGCTCGCTTGGCGGCCGGACGCTTACCTGCTGGCCCTCGATTGCGATCGACGTCAAGAACGCGGGCGGGCTGTACGTCGACAAGCCGGCCGTCGAAGACGGCAACCTCATCACGTCGCGCAAGCCCGACGACGTCCCGCTGTTCAGCGAAGCGATCATCCGGGCGCTGTCGCGGGTGCGGGTCTCGTAGGGCGGGACTTTGGTTCCGCTCGCATGAAACAGGTCTAAGACCTGCGCTAGGTCCTGCACCACATGGGCGGCGCGACCTCGACACACGCGCCTTTCCGGAATTAGTTTCCGATCGCCAGGAGCTCCCGATCGGTACGAAAGTACCAGCGGCCATCGACGAGCGCCGGCGAAGCAAGGATGCCCGCATTCAACCGGTTCACGTGCAGCAGCTCGAAGGTCGGACCGGCTCGCAGGACGAAGGTCTCCCCATCGTCGTTGGTGAAGAAGACCTTGCCGTCGACGCCCACAGGAGATGCCGAGAACCCCTCCCGGGTCGCCACTCCGAGGCGCCCCTGCCACATCAGCTTCCCCGTCACTGCCTCGAAGCACGTCGCAATGCTGGCCATGTCGTTCACGATGTACAGGTAGTCTCCGTAGAGGAGCGGCGAGGGCACAAACGGCGATCCCCGCGGGCTCTGCCACGCGATGTGGGTTGCCGTGACATCGCCCGTGCCGCCCGGCCGGATCGCCAGCGTCGGGCCCGCTCGGCCCGACGAGCAGAACAGGAGCCCGTGTCCGACCACCGGTGTCGGGATGACCTCGAAGAGATTCCCGCGGCACGTCCAAAGTTCCTGGCCTGTGTCAGGGTCGTACGCGTGCACGCGCTTCTGGCTGCTGACGATAATCTCGTCGTGATCGAACGCCTGAATGGCGATGGGCGTGCTCCAGCCTACCGTTCCTGTCCGGCCCGTTCGCCAGATCGTACGTCCCGTTCGCGCGTCCAGGGCCGCGACGAAGGCGCCGCCGTTCGTTCCGCCGCCGTGATCCTGAAAGAGAATCAAGCGGTCTTTGTAGAGCAGCGGTGAGCTGGCCGTGCCGTGGTAGTTGCTGAACGTCCCGAGCGAACGGTGCCAGATCACCCGTCCGTCGAAATCGACCGCCATCAACCCCTTATTGCCGAACCAGGCATAGACCCATCGACCGTCGGTCGTCGGCGTTGCCGACGCATGGCTGTTCTTCTGGTGGATGTGCTCCGGCGTGCGATCGGGACCGAAGGCCTCCCACAAGAGCCGGCCGTCTGATCGGCGAAAAGCGACAACCGACACGCGCCCGTCGCGGTAGGCGGTTGTGAGGAAGATGCGATCCCCCCACACGATAGGCGAGGAATGGCCTCGGCCGGGGACGGGCGTCCGCCACAGCACGTTCTGGGTGCCGGACCAGCGATCGGGATAGCCGTTGCCTTCGGCGACGCCTTGCCCCGAAGGCCCGCGCCATCGCGGCCAGTATGCCATTGCCTCGCCGTCAGGCACGACCATCCCCACGCGCTGCCCAGATGAAGACTGTGCCGCAATCTCTACGCAAAGGATCACACCGAGCCCGACGGCGCGCAGGTTTGATCGCATCGGCGCTATCCTAGCAAGGATTCCGTTCGGTCTTCATCACCAATCGTTCGCGTCTGAGGCGGGCGTCGGCTCAGTGCGCCCCGAACCTGTCGGGGAGTGCCGACTCAGTTCACGTTTCGGGCCACCCTTCCTGGCCCATCAGCGGGACGAACACACAGGGGTCTCCCCGTGTTTCAGTGAAGCGATCGCCCAGGCGTTGGATGATCACCATGTCTTGGTGAAGCTCGCTCCCGACCGGCACCACGAGCCGAGCGCGGTCGGCGAGCTGCGACTGGAGGCTTGCAGGAACGCGCGGCGCGGCGGCAGTCACGATGATGCCGTCGAACGGTGCGCCGGATGGATAGCCGAGGGTTCCATCGCCTTCCACAACAGAGACGTTCGCATAGCTGAGCGCGGCGAGGCGGCGGCGCGCTTCCTCGGCCAGCTCCCCTTTTCGCTCGATCGTGATGACCTCACGCGCGACCTCAGCGAGGATCGCCGCCTGATAGCCTGACCCCGTGCCGATCTCAAGCACGCGGCTCGCAGAGTCGAGGCCGAGCCCCTCGGTCATCGCGCCCACCATGTAGGGCTGCGAAATCGTCTGGCCCTGCCCGATTCGTAGCGCGCGATCCTCATAGGCATTGGCCTGTTCGTCTGGGGGCACGAACAGATGGCGTAGCACGCGACGCATCGCATCGAGCACGCGAGGGTCGCGAATGCCGCGCCCCTGCAACTGCTCGGCGACCATCCGCTCGCGCACCATAGCCCAATCCGACATTCCTTGCTTCTGTCTGGTAGCTGTCGGCTTCCCCGCCTATCCCTTGAGCGCCTTTTCTTTATTTTCTCTCGCGCCAGAGATCTCGCCATTCGGTCGCGCTTGAAGATCGTGTTGAACTCGACGTTCTTGCTGATCCACAGTTTCTTCAGAACAATCGAATCGGTAAGCGCCCCTCGGTAATTGAGGCTGTCAAGCAGAACGTTCAGGTCCTCGCAGGCCAGCACGAAGTCGGGCTGCTTGGGAGGCCTTTTGTCGACGCGGAAGTCACCCTTGTTGATGTGCATCGCGCACTCGCCCGCTTTCGTCTTGACGGCGATGTCGCGCTCCCAGCCATCAATGGCCGCTCGCGCACGTTGCGAGTCGTTGAGTTCCTTCGCTAGAACGTTCATCTCATCAAGAGACTTCTTGAAGCGTGCGGCCTCCTCCTGAGTCGCTTCGCCGTAGTTCGGCTCGACCGGTGCGGCCCAGTCGATTTCCGATTCCTGCACACCCTTTTTCGAAACGAGCGCAGGTGAAAGTTCCGACGCTGGGATGGCAAGAATGTCGCTGATCTCGCCGATACGATTGTCGCGGAATATTATTCTTGCCTCAGTGCCCTGCTTAATGCGGCCCAGCGTCAGAAGGTGTTCCCTCTCACTTGAGCGCTCAGCTGCGATGAAATCGTCGCCGTGATTTCAGGCTTCAGGTCGCCCGGGTACTCATCCATGTACGCAAGAATCACTTCCGAGTAGCTGTCGGAGGCCGTCTAGCCGGCTTTCTGCTCGAAGAAACTGTCGCCCGACCAGCCGATGACCTCGATGACCTCTGGCGTCGACGTCATCGACGTGAAATCAAAGCAGTCGGTCGCCTTCTCGACACCGAGCACCAGGCACGTGTCGTAGCGCCCTGCCGACACGTAGGCGTGCGCCACCGACATGGCATAGGCTCCCGTTGCGCCGCCGTTGCTCACGCGCACGCTGGGCTTGTTCTGCATCCCGATGACGCCATGAAGAGGGTGTTCCGGAATGCACGTCCGTTCGAAAATGTCGTTGTAGATTCCGTAGACGACGGCGTCGCAATCCGCAGTGGTGATTCCGGCGTCCTTGAACGCGTCGCGGGTCGCCATTTGCGCGAGCTCGTAATAGCTTTTCTCGTACCACTTGCTCTTGAAAGGCGTCACGGCCGCGCCGACGATTCCAACCCTTCTTTCCATGTTGGCTCCTCCCAAGAACCCGGCCCTCAAAGGGTCTCCACGGATTTCCGTGGTCCGACGTACGCACCCTTATACATCGAGGCCCTCCGCATGTGGCCAGATCTTTGTCCCGAGATCCGTCCCGGTCGCGTGTGGGCGATGGGATCCTCGATCCGGCCCACACGTATCAGTCGCTGGCACCAGGCCTCTCAACCGCGTACAACGCGCCTATTCCCGACGCAACATTCGGAACCAGAACTGACGAACTCTTCGAACGGCACCATGTCGACGCTGTCGCTGCTTGACCTCTGCGATTGTCACGTGCTTACCTACAATTCCCCTTCTGAGGCTGCCCCAATGAATGTGCCGATCAATGCGAAGCGACTACGCGCCTCGCTGCCAGACGTGCCCGTCATCCATGGAAGTCGGCCAGCGTTTCAAATCATTCCCGGGGACGAAGCTTGATAACCGCTTGTCGCGCTGGTGGACGACCCTCTCTACCGCGCTTCACCCGTTAGACGGTCCACTGACGGACGGACCACCGCGCAACACGATTCCCCGCTGTACGGTCGATGAAGGCGTTATTCGTCGACACCCCGTGTTGGATGGGCCGCGCGGACGGTGCAGATCCGGCGCGCGTCCAATCCTGTGCAGCCCGTAACGCGGCCCTTGAGGCAGGTCGGAGGTTGGTCACGACAGACTTCATGGTCGATGAAACGCTCACGTTGATCCGGTTTCGACTCGGCTTCGACGCTTCTGCAACCTTGGGCAGCAAGTCGATCGAAGCGCGCGAGTCCGGTGCGAACGCATCGACAGCACCCGGTTCGACAAAGCAGGCCGCCTGTTCTTTCAATATCGAGATAAGGCGTTCTCGTTTACGGATTGCACCAGCTTGCTGATCATGCGCGAACTCCGATTAACTCACGTGATCACCACCGACCGTCATTTCCGTTAGATGGGATTTCAGTTGCCAAGGACGCGCAGCCGGGCGACGCGCAAGTAGCGCCCTGCCTGCAAGGAGCTGAAGCGGCTCGTGACCCGGAACTAACCCTAACTTCCTTCTAACTTCTAGCTTCCTGAAGCACCCTGACGACCTCTTCGAACGGCACCATATTGATGGCGTCGTAGTCGGCCGGACAGCCGAATTCCCGCTGTTGGGGCGCCGTCGGGTTCCCCAGGGTCACGCACAACCCGCACCCAATACAAAGGTCGGCCCGAACGGCGCACACTATGCGCCCGTCGCGATCCGGTTCCTCGATGATGCAGTCGGCGACGGGACACGCCGCCTGGCAGATCGAGCAGGAATACGCTCCAAAACAGCGGTCCGGATCGATCACCGCAATCGTCTTAGGCGCCTTCTTGCGAGGCCCGTCCATCATCTTGGTCCACATTGTGGGGAAATTATATCGCGAAAAGACAACCGAACGCGGGCGGGTGCGCCGGACGAACGTTACCCAAATCGCTCGACCCTCCGAGCGCGAGGCGAGCCCTGGTGTTTGCCCGCGCACGAGGGCGGTCAGCTGCCGGTTCGGATGCCCGTGATATAACGCGCGACAACTGGAGGAAATCACGCTGAACGAGCTGTTCATGCAATATCCGGCCTCGGTCAGGGTGCTCGTAGCGCTGGGCGAGCGCGTCGATGTAGGCACGCTCACGTTCCGTGGCGCCGCCTGCCACTTGTCGTGCCTGCTCGATCGCCTTCCACGCCTCCTTGGCCGCCGCCTCGGTGATCGGTGCGTTGATGTTCGGCCCGAGCGCAAACGCGGTTCCCCAGTAGCACATGGCACAGAACGGATCGATCTCGGCCGCCTGGCGGAAGGCGCGGATGGCCTCCGCATGATTGAACGCGTAGGACAACGTGAGGCCCTGATCGAAATACTTCTGGGCGTCGGACGACGAAGTTGTAATCGGAACGCGATAGCTCCCAAGATTGTCGTAGAGCGGCGCCCTGGGTGCCGCGGTCACTAGCGTCGGCACCTCGGGCGCCGACGCCTGGGCCGTGCAGGCCATCACTGAGACGCACGCGGCGAGCAACAAGGCCGAGAGGGTCCGGCGGAACCTGATCATCGTCACTTCGCTAGCGGGTCCGGTCGAATCTGGAAATGCACGACCTTGCTCGTGGTGCCCTTTCCGGTTTCCATGTGGAACGGCGCGCGCGTGGAATACGTGGCCCAGAGTCCTCGACCCTTCCAGCCGGCTTTCGGATCGTCGATCCGGCCGTCCATCCATTTGGTGTAGAACCCCAGCGGATACGGCACGCGGAGCACGACCCACTTCCCGTCCTTCAGCGCGAGCAACCCCTCGGACCCGTTGCCAGTGTTGATCGGCACATTGGCGCCCAGCCCCGCTGTATCGAATTGATCGACCCACGTGTAGTAGCTGGCCTCGGCGCTCCCGCGATCCGTCACGCCCTTGAGCTGCGGCAGCGGCTCAGGATAGAACGTCCATCCCTCGGGGCAGTGCTGGCCGGTCGCAGTCGGCCCGTCGAGGGGTCCTTTGCACTTGCGCCGGTCGAAGCTGGCCAGATGCCCGCTCGCGAGCGCCGACCAGAACACGCCGTTCCTGTCGACGTCCCCACCGCGCGGAGAGAACCCTTCGACGGGGTTGCCCGACGCCTTGAGCGGTAGCTCGTACACTTCGGCGAGCGCAGTCTCCGGCGGGTTCGACCCGGGATCAAGGCGGATCACCGCACCCGGGAAACCGAGTTGGGTACCCCAGACCGACCCGTCAGGCGCTGGAGCGACAGCATAGAAGGCGCCGTTGTAGCGCGTGTCCTTGCTGGGATCGACGCGCTGGTTCGGCTCGACGTACGCGTCTCGCCGGCCGTTGCCGTTTGTGTCCATGACGAGCGCCGTCCAGCCTTGCGATCTTTCCTCGTCGCCTGTCTCCTCGAACATCTTCCTATTGAGCCAGCCGACCACCTGGCCCCCGCCGCTCGTCCACAGAGCGTTGTTGGCGTCCTCGGCGAACATCAGATGGTGCGTGCTGAAGCAGGTGCTAACGTGCGTGATCTGCTTGGTTCTCGGGTCGTACATCGCCAGGTGCCGGCGGGACCGGTCCAGAGGAAACAGTCGCGCCGAGGGATGGTTCGATCCCTCTTTGCAGAAAGCGGGATTCTCGGGCGGCCGTACAGCCGACGTGATCCAGATGCGCCCTTTCTCGTCGGACATCGGATTGTGCACGTTGTTCCGGCTCGTCCAGATCGGCTCGTGGCCCCAGTAGGGCGACGGCTGCGGCATCGCGGGAGAGGTGACCGGTGTACTGGGATCGCGCAGCGTCAACTCCACCACGCTCGCGGTGTGGCGCACAGGGTCCACAACCGGCAGGTAATCGGCACTGAGCTCCAGCGCGCCATAAATCGGTCCGTAGGCGTTCACCGTCGGATTCCGTCTATCGGTCGAGACTTCATCGTGGAGATACGCTCTCGCGTCGGCCCAGTCCCACTGGGTGATCACGACGTTGCGCTCGAGCCCCTGCGGCCGCGGCGGCGCTTCCGGCACCTCACCCTTGGCAATGCGATCGGTCCAGTCGGCGAACAGCGCCAACACGCGCTGGCGGCCGAACCGATTGAGCGCGCCGTTCATCTGCCTGCCGGCCTGTCCGACCTGTATGCGGTGACCCCATGCAGCTAGCGACGATGAGAACGTGCCCAGGGCCTTGGGCAGCTCGCGCGTGGCTTTGTTCCCGAGCTGATGGCACGCCCAGCAGCCGCCACTCTTCAGCGATCTGAGCCACTCGGCCTGGCTTCTCATGGTTGGCGCAACGCCACTCCCGCCCGCGCCGTTGCCTGGAAATTCGTTCTTGGCCGGCACCTGCATCAATGAGAACCAGTAGCCCGCCGGGTAGTACTCGGCCGCCGCGCGCGCACTTGGCGCGACGACCGCGGTAAGGTTCAGGAGTCTTCCTGGCGCGGTCTGCACCTTCGGCGAATCTACCAGACCATAGCCACGCACCCACACGCGGTAGTTCGCTTTCGGAAGGTCGGGCAGAAGGTAGCGGCCGCGATCGTCGGTCACGGCGCTCTTGATCAATCGGGTCGGCAGGTCGGTGGTTTCCGCGATGACCCAGACGCCGGCTTCGGGGCCCTTCGCACTGGCCACGATGCCGCCGAGGTCGTCGTTGTCGATCGGAATCGCGCCACTGGCCGGCTGCTGAGCGTTCGTGACATCGACCGACCCCGCCAGGAACAGCGCAAGGCCGATCAGGGCCATTGCTGCAAACGAAAAAGATCTTGTCGTCATCACATCCTCCGGACGAGCAGCAGTCTACCGCGGAAGGTGATGAAATTCATCTACTGCCAGACGATTGGCACGCCCGCCGGGCGAGCAGAGATCCGCAGGAAGCGTGCACCGAAGCGTAACATACATCGTCGTCACCTGACGTATTGTGTCCTCTAGTTACATGGTTTTTCACATAGCAACCGGTGTGCTCTTGTTCCTGTCGGTTGCGATTCCCCACCCCAACCAGGATTGCAGATTGATGGCTGAGCTCTTCGATTGTGATGCGCCTCTCCCGCGCTGGGCCTTCACTCGCGGCTCGGAGCGACTCATCATGGACCGCGTCGCGACGGCCGCGATCCTTCTGACATTCAGCGGCGCTGCGTCGCAAGTCATACGGTTTGACAATCCCACCGACGCCGCGTTCTTCCAGAGCGATCTTGAAACCGAACTTGTCCGTACTGGATGGAGATTGGCGATCTTCGAAACGGGCCCCGCGGCAGAACCACAGTACTCGCCTTACGTCACCTTCATGATGACGGCCTGACAGAGGGCTGCCCCCCCGCGGACGCTGCGATCGACTGCATCCACTCGACGAGGGACCGGCCGGTGCCGGAACTGACGGCCTCATGGCGTCTACCACCGTCAGTGCGCTGACCTTCATCGTTCTTTCCCTTCAAGTCAAGGAACGAGCCGCTGCCCAGGGAGCCAGCCCCGACGATGCGCGGGCTTGGCTGCTCCTGCAAGAACGCGCTCACTCTCACATCCGGGAGCTTCCAAGCGGCGTGTCTCGGTTGACAAGCCCCCGGGTCGGAGCTACGGTTGTCGAGATGGTGTCGCTTTGACCGTCCGCTTAGTGGGGCAAAGGTTTTCCCTTTTCCTTTGAGGAGGAGCCCTAGATGGATATGGACAAGGATCTGCGGGGATTTGTCGACGAGATCGACGCGTGGCGCAAGCGTGCCAGCGTACCGGGCCGCGCGATCGTAGCCGCCGTCGTCGGAGTATTGGCTCTGGTGCTGCTCTTCAACACGTTGTACCAGATTCAACCCGAGGAAGTGGGCGTCGTGCTCCGCCTCGGCCGGTTCACCCGGACGACCGAACCGGGCTTGCGCATGAAGATCCCGCTCGTCGAGGAGGTCCGCAAGATTCCCGTCCAGCGGCAGCTCAAGGAGGAGTTCGGCTTCCGCACCCTCGATCCCGGCGTGCGCACCACGTTCAGCACGGCCGATTTCGCTGCTGAGTCGGTCATGCTCACAGGGGATCTCAATGTTGCCGTCGTCGAGTGGATCGTGCAGTACCGCGTGGCGGATCCCTATCGCTACCTCTTCAAGGTACGCAACCTGATCGACACGTTCCGGGCCATGAACGAGGCTGTGATGCGGGAGGTCATCGGGGATCGCACGGTGACCGAGGTGCTGACGGTCGGGCGCCAGGAAATCGAATCCCGCGTGCAGGACCGCCTACGGGCGCTGTCCGAGCAGTACGAGATGGGCATCACCATCGAGCAGGTTGTGCTTCAGGACGTCAATCCTCCTGATCCCGTGAAGCCGTCCTGGGACGAGGTCAACCAGGCACAGCAGCAGCGCGACCGAATGATCAACGAGGCGCTCGCCGAGTACAATAAAGTCATCCCTCGTGCGAGCGGCGAAGCAGAGCAGACCATCCTCGAGGCTGAAGGCTACAGCCTGAACCGTGTGAACCGCGCCGAGGGCGAGAGCGCACGCTTCCGGGCGATACACAATGCCTACCGCCTCTCGCCCGAGGTGACGCGCCGCCGCATGTACCTCGAGACGATGGAGAGGGTGCTCCCGCGGGTCGGGGGGAAGCTCTTTCTGGACAAGGACGCGCAAGGGCTGGTCCCGCTGCTTCCGCTCGAGGGATTTAGGAGGGCCGCGCAGCCGACCACCACGCCGCAAGTGACCTCGGGGATTGGAGGCAGACAGTGAACATCAGATCTGCGATTCTGCTCGGCGTGCTCTTGGCCGCGCTTGTTGTCGTGTCGAACACAGCGTACGTGGTTACCGAAACCGACCAGGTGATCCTCACGCAGTTTGGCGAACCGGTCGGCGATCTGGTGAGCACACCCGGCTTGCACTTCAAGCTGCCGTTCATTCAACAGGTCAACCGCTTCGAGAAGCGCTTCCTGGAATGGGACGGCAATCCCAATCAAGTCCCCACAAGAGACAAGCGGTTTATCTGGATCGACACGTACGCGCGGTGGAACATCGTCGATCCGCTCAGATTCTTCCAGCGGTTGCGCGACGAGTTCGGTGCCCAGTCGAGACTCGACGACATCTTGGACGGCGAGACGAGAAACGCGGTCGCCAGGTACGATCTGATCGAGCTGGTGCGGAGTACCAACCGGGATCCCGCCGACGTGCAGCTGGAAGACGGGGAGGAAGAGGCCATTCTCAACCGCATCGAGAAAGGGCGCGAGCAAATCTCACGCGAGATCCTGGAGCGGTCCGCCGTTCGGACGGAGGATTTTGGCATCGAACTTCTTGACCTGCGCATCAAGCGCATCAACTACGTCGATGAAGTCCAGCAGGACGTCTTCGCACGGATGATTGCCGAACGCAAGCGGATCGCTGAGTTGTTCCGGTCCGAGGGCCAGGGCGAGGCGGCGCGCATTCAGGGCGAACAGGACCGGGAGCTTCAGCGGATTCAATCCGAAGCCTTCCGAACCGCCGAAGAGCTGCGCGGGACGGCCGACGCCGAGGCGACGGGCATCTATGCGAATGCCTACAGTCGCGACCCAAAGTTTTATGAGTTCACAAGGTCGCTCGAGAGCTACGAGAAGGTAATCGATCCCGGCACGATGCTCATCTTGGGAACCGACAGCGAGTTCCTGAAGTACCTCGAAGCACCACAGTAGCCTGAGGTCGGACCGCGGAGAACGAACGGGCAGACGATGGTAGGGACGATGGCGCTGCGATCCGGTAACCCGGCGCTTCGGGCCGAGGCGTTCGCCAGGTTTCCGTCGGCTTCTGGCGCCGACGTGACGACGGTCGGCGGCACGGTGAACAACACGGCCTTCTCGCTGGCCATCCTGGTCGTCGGCACCAGCTATGTTTGGAATCGGGCGCCGCCGATCCGGCAATTGGCGCCTTCGTCGCGGTGGGAGCGCTGAGCGAGCTGGTCGGCGCCCTTGTTACCGTCTTCAAGCACGCGTGGGCGGGCGCTCAAGTCCGACGGTGTCAGTGACGGACGGAATTCACGCGGTCGGTCCTGACCGGATCGGTCACGCTCTCGACATCGCGCAGCGTCCGGCGCCCCTCTTCGAGCACACATCGGGTCTTCGCTGCCGTGTTCTGGAGACGCTGCAGTTCTTCGGCCGCACGGTCCAGCGTGGCGTCCACGCGCTCGAGCAGTCGCCGGCCTGAATTCGTAAAACACAGGTACGCGATCGCTCCTCCAAGGAGCGCACCGAGGCACGCGGCCGCGAGCGGGTCCCAAGCGTTCGACATATCTCTCATTCTCAGCTCTCAGCCATTCTCAGCTCTCAAGCCTCGAGGAGGCGTCTCAGCAGCAAGCCTCATTATAAGTGTAGGCGGTCTCGACCTTCGCCGGCCATCCACCTTGCCCCGCAGACTGACGAACGATCTGGGCAAGCTTTCGGTCGCCAAGTTGTTACAATCGCGCGAAGTCATCTCCTCACCGACAAACGCGGCAACGCGGGCCTGTTGGTGTCGTGTCGGATCGACGCCGGTTACGGCGCGGCGAGAACGCCGCGAGCGGTGCCGCTCGTTCTGGAGGCGGAACCGGCCGCGTTCTTCAGAAACGTCCGGTAGTTGTCTTGCGTGATGTGGATCGTCGTCACGTCCCCGGCCTGGCCGAGCTCACGGCCCAGCGCGCCGTTGATCCAGTAGGCGAAGCTTCCCGCGTCGCCGACGTGCAGCTCGATGGCGTCGTACGCGTCAATCACGGCGCGTTCCCCACGCTCCATCAGCCGATAGATCACGAGCCGACCGTTGGCCGAGGCGGAGACCCAGCACCGACCGCGCAGCTCAAGCTCGAGCTGCAGCGTGGGAAGGTCGTTCTCCGCGGCAGCCAACGCGGCGGCAAACGCAAATGTCTTCGGAATATCAGACTCGTGGATTGCCAGCACAACATCGACGGCCAGCGATTCGGACGGCAGTTCGTCGGAGCCCGAGAAGAACGAGGCGGCGTAAGATGGTCAGCCCCAGGCCGAGCGCGAGCACGGCGATCAAGCGCACGCGATCTGCTCACCAGTCCTGATCGACGTCGGACACCTCGGGCGGCTCCTCGACTACCTCGCACTGGGCGACGTAGTCAGCCACAACCTTTTCTGGATCGAGGCCCACCTGGGCCGCGAACGCCCGGATGTACCCGCGAGTGAAGATGCCGCCTGGCAGTCGAGCGATGTCGTTTCGCTCGATCGCCTTGAGCGTCACCATCGAAATCTTGGTGACGTTTGCGACCTCGTACAGCGTCACGCCGCGGCGCTCGCGGGCCTCCCGCAGACGTGTACCGACGTCCGTCAGGAACTGTTGTCCCACCTGAAATACCTCTGCTACATTAAACACCAACGGTCAAGTGTTGGCTGCTCTTACTGGGGGGACAACGATGTCGATCCTGGATTTCCTGGGGCTCAGACGCGTGCCAGCCACCAGACTCAACCGCCCTCCCGCGACCGATTCGGGCGACACGGACACCGTCCGCCGGATCGTCGCAGAGCTGGAGCGGCTGGAACCGACTCGTGCGCGATACTTGGCGGCATTTGCCTATGTCCTCAGCCGGGTGGCCGGCGCCGACCATCTGATCAGCGCGGTCGAAACGGACAAAATGATCGAGATCGTCCAACAACGTGGCCATCTCCCAGAAGACCAGGCCATCCTGGTCGTTCAGATCGCGAAGAGCCAGAACAAGCGGTTCGGCGGGACGGAGAACTTTCTTGTCACGCGCGAATTCCGCGAGGTCGCGACCGCCGAGCAGCGCTCAGACCTGATCGAGTGCCTCTTCGCTGTCTCCGCCGCGGACCACTCCGTCACATCGGACGAGGAAGCACAAATCCGGCAGATCGCCAGCGAGCTCGGTTTCGATCACCAGGAGTACGTGCGCGTCCGGCTAGCCTATTCGGCTCAACGCGCCGTGCTCCGCCCTCGGAAGCGGGCCGACTGACTCGCGTGACCGGCGCACGTCCGCGTCTCTCTCTACCCCGTCCCATCGGGCGCGCCGGCCCGTCGCCGACCGACCAGTCGCGTGATGTACGGCACGTCGTGCAGAGAATGGGACCTTCCGACGGCAGGACTCCGACTGAAGCACGCGCGCAGATCGCGGGATCGCTTAGTAGCGTACCCCATCAGAGTTCGTCCGCAAATGACCGGACGACCAACCGCAGTGACGTGATCAATTCGGGAGCCAGCGAGCCGTCCGCCAGATCTCCCAGCGGAAGAGCACGAGCACCGTCAGCACCTCCAGCCGCCCGATCCACATCACCAACGTCAGGATGATGCGACTTGCCAGATGCAGGTGCGCGTAGTTCGCCATCGGTCCGACTGCGTCGAGCCCCAGCTCGTTGCGCCTCTCGTGCCAACCAGAGATCTCGTTCGTCACTGTACACGATGGGATGCACCGGAACGCGGCTGGACCCACTCAAGTAGACGAGCTGCAGTCCATTGTAGGCGTGGAGCCGAATGTTCGGCGGAGTTGGCGGCATCACGGTCGCAGCCGGGAACGGAACCTCAGGAAACGGCGAGGCGACGTCCGTGATCGGTTCCCCAAGCGTGAGCGAGTAGAGCGCCGGCGGACGGAACATGCCGGCGACCAGCACCTTTGAACCCACGGGGCGCGTCTTGAGTTGGCTGGTGTCGGGCGCGGGGAGATCGACCTAGCGCTCGGCGGGAGCGAACTGCCACCCCCTCACAACTCCAATCATCAGTTCATCGAACGACGCGGTGCTGCGGAGCGGTTTGACCTCTATGACACTCCCCTCGCTGCTCACTGAAACCTCAAGCAGCACCTCACCGCCGCCGACCGCAACCGAGAGGACTGGGATCGTCGGCAGACCGCCCACGCGAAACCTGGGGTGCCCTCCTTCGGGCCAGGAGCTCTCATCAACCGTGCGGCCTCACATCCCCCTGCTGCGCGCGAACAACGTTCGCACCGGATTCTTCGAGCGGGAGCAGATCGAATCAGTCATCCGGAACCTTCCGGCACCCGTGGCGGCTGTCGTGAGCTTCTGCGATATCACTGGCTGGCGAATTCCGAGCGAAGTCCTGACCCTGCAGTGGCGTCAGGTTGATCTCGCCGCCGGCATCGTTCGATTGGACCCGGGAACCACCAAGAACAGCGAGGGACGCGTGTTCCCGATGACGACGGCGCTGAGACAGCTCATCGAGCAACAGAAAGCCGTTCGAGACCAGGTCAAGCGGGAAAAGAGCGTGCTGTGCCCGTGGGTCTTCCATCGGAACGGCGAACCAATCCGTAGGTTCACGAAAGCATGGAAATCAACCTGCAGCGCCGCCGGATGCCCGGGCCGTATCCCCCACGACCTACGACGAACCGCTGTCCGCAATCTCGTCCGGGCGGGCGTTCCGGAGCGCGTGGCGATGCAGATGACCGGGCACAAGACCCGCTCAGTGTTCGAGCGCTACAACATCGTCAGCGACGGTGACCTGACGCTGGCCGTCAAGCGTCTCGACGAAGTCATGGACATAGTTTCGGGCATAGTACGACCGCTCGCGGTGGGCAGCGAGGAGCGACTTGGTGGGTTTACCGAGGAAAAATTGGAGGCGCCGCCCGGATTTGAACCGGGGGTGGAGGTTTTGCAGACCTCTGCCTTACCACTTGGCGACGGCGCCCATTCGAAGGCCTGAAATGAGTCGCGGCCCTCAAAGGGCCGCGCGACATTCACCACGCTACATTCACTGAGTCGCGGTAACAAAAGGACCGCGCTACCTTCACCCGTTCAGGACGGGCACAACGCTCGCGACGGGGCGAGAGAATTGGAGCGGGAAACGGGATTCGAACCCGCGACTTCGACCTTGGCAAGGTCGCACTCTACCACTGAGTTATTCCCGCTCGCCCCCAAACCGATAAAGTAACACACGGTTAGGCTCGCTTCAACTACGCGGCCTGAAAGGCCCGCGCTACACGGCAGGTCCAAAACCCTGCGCTACCACACGCTTCACATCATTAACCGCGCGCAGGACATCGGCAGCTTCTTCTTGCGAGGTCGGGTTGATGTAGGAACCCGTCCCCCACTGGAAGTCGGCGGTTCACGCGAGCTTCGAGATGAGATGGACGTGCCACTGGTACACGTCGCCGGTGTCCTCGTGGAACGGCTAGCTGTGAACCATCATGTTGCGAGGGAGGCTCGAGCGCGCGAGTTCTACTACGAGCCGCACCTGCGGCTCGTAGTAGAACTCGGTCCCAGACATGTGGATGAAGCGCCCTGCCTGCTCGGTAATCGCCTTCACGACATCGGGGTGCGAATTGCCAGTCGCGGTGACGGCAATCCCGGCCGTGCAGTCGAGGAACACGTTGCCATCGACGTCTTCTACTAGACAGCCCGACGCGCACTCAATCACCAGCGGATAGCCACGCCTGTATGACGGCGAGACGGCTTTCGTGTCCCGTTCGATCAGCGACTTCGCTTTCGGGCCGGGAAGGGCCATCTTGACATCGGGAGCGTTCACAAAAGTCAGAAGTCAAGAGTCGAAGGTCTTCCATCTACCCTTTCTCATCACCCTTTCTTATCTCACTTCTCACTTCCGCTTCCAGCGTGTACCGCTGGCGGAATCCTCAAGGAGCACCCCTCTGGCTGCCAGGTCGTCGCGAATGCGGTCGGCGGCCGCGAAATGGCGGCGGCGGCGGGCGACGCGGCGGTCCTCAATCAGGCGTTCGATCTCCTCAACGGGTAAGGGCGGCCGCTCGTCCTCGGCGCGCCGAAGCGCAATGATGCCGAGCACGCTGTCGAATAGGTCGAACGCTTCACGGACGACGCGCATGTCGCCGCGCCCGAACGATCCGACATCGATTGCCGCGTTGAGCGACCGAACCAGCTCGAACATCGACCCGAGCGCACCCGCCGTGTTCAGATCGGCGGTCATCGCCTCGACAAACGCGGCGCGCGCCTCCTCGACGCGCGACGCGACCTCGGGATGCTCACCGTCGAACGTGACGGCCTCGGCGCGGCTCAGAAAATCGGCCAGGCGACGCAGCGATTCCTCCGCCTGGGCCAGGCTGGCCCAGGTGAAGTTAAGGGGCTTGCGGTAGTAGGCCGACAGCAGCAGGTACCGAAGGGCCGACGGCCGGAAGCCTTTGGCGACGATGTCGGGAACTGTGTGGGTGTTGCCGAGCGACTTCGACATCTTCTTGCCGTCGACGAGTAGGTACTCCACGTGCACCCAGAAGCGCGCGAACGGCTTTCCGGTCGCGCCTTCGCTTTGCGCGATCTCGTTCTCGTGATGCGGAAAAACCAGGTCGACGCCCCCGGCGTGGATGTCAATGGGCGGCTCGCCCAGCAGCCGCAGCGCCATCGCCGAGCACTCGAGATGCCAGCCCGGGCGACCGGGCGGATCAACCAGATCCCAGGTCGGCTCGTCCGGCTTGGTGGCCTTCCACACCACGAAGTCCCGCGCATCTTCCTTCGCGTAGCTGTCGGCATCGACACGCGCGCCGGGTTTCATGCCTTCAGGGTCCAGCCGCGTCAACCTGCCGTAAGCTGGCAGCGTCGCGATCTTGAAGTACACCGAGCCGCTCCTTCGGTAGGTATGACCGTTTCGGTCGAGCGCCTCGACCAGATCGGCCATCGCCTTGACGTTCAGATAGTCGGTGGCCCGCGGCGTCTCCTCCACCGGTTCGAGGCGGAGGCTCCGCGCATCCTGGAGATACGCGGCGATGAACTGGTCCGTGTAAGAGCGAAGGTCCATGCCGGCCTGTCTGGCGCCCGCGATTGTCCGATCGTCCACGTCCGTGAAGTTCATGACGCCCTTCACCTGATGGCCCAGCAGGTGCCGGAGCGTGCGACGCAAGACGTCGAGACAAACAAACGTGCGGAAGTTGCCGATATGACCGCGCGCGTACACCGTGAGCCCGCAGGTGTACATGCGGACGGTGTTACCCGGCCCAGGCGTGAACGTCTCGTCCGTCCGTGTCAGCGTGTTGTACAGGCGCACGTCAATCGATCAGGGAATCTCGCATAGGTCTGGAGCGTCTCCGGCGCGGGATGATACGACGATCTGCAGGCGGCCGTCTCGGGCGCGGAACTGCAGGTCGCATGGCGCGTTGGCAGCGCGCGAACCTCGATCGATCGCGGAGAGAAGCGGCTCAGCCAGTCCGGCCACACCGTCGTCGGAGCAGCCGAGGCGCCCAAGCACGCGAGCGACCAACTCGTGGAAGATGTCGCGCGACGCGGGGCTTGAAACCGCATCGCGAAGAAGAATTCCTTGGCGGCCATCTGGCGCGATTCTACAGGGAAAGACGATTGAAGAGCACGCGCGCCCGGTCACAGTCGGCGGCGATCTGTTCGCGCAGCGCGTCGATCGACTCGAAGGCCCGCTCGTCGCGCAGCCGTTGCACGAACACGAGCTGGACCCGCGTGCCGTAGAGGTTCCGATCGAAGCAGAAGATGTGCGTTTCCACGGTAGTTCGGCCCGACGCGTCGACCGTCGGCCTTACGCCGACATTACTGACCGAGGGCCACACCACGCCGTCGATGGTCATGGTCGTTGCATACACACCGTGAGGAGGCAGGAGCTCGTTGTCCGTGCTGAGATTCGCAGTGGGAAACCCGATGGTGGTACCGCGCTGGTCGCCCTTCACGACCGAACCGTCGAGGTAGTATTGGTGACCAAGTAGGGCCCCCGCCTCGTCGACGCGGCCCTCACCGATCAGACGACGGATACGCGTGCTGCTCACGACGAAGTCCTTGTAGCGGACCGTGTCGATTTTGTCGGCCTTGAATCCGTAGCGGCCGCCGAGGATGCGCAGCACCGAAAAGGTGCCGGCGCGATCGTGGCCGAACAGGAAATTCGTACCAACCCACACCTCCGCCACGCGGAGCCAGTCGACGAGCACGGTCTTGACGAAGGTTTCCGGATCCCAGCGCGAGAGCTCCGGCGTAAAGCGCACGATGGCAGCGCCCTGTACGCCGAGGGCGGCCATCGCCTCAAGCCGCTGCCCGGTCGTCATGAGGAGCGGCGGCGCCTTGTCGGGCCGCACGACCCGCGAGGGATGCGGATCGAACATCATCGCGACCGATGTCGCGCCATGCTCGCCAGCGACGCGCCTCACGCGGTCGAGGATCTTCCTGTGACCCCGATGCACGCCGTCGAAATTACCCAGCGCGAGAACCGGCTGCACCCAGTGCGCGGGGCACTCTTCATCTGGAAAGCGGATAACGTCCATAACGATCAACGCAAAGCTCGCAGAGCACGCGCAGAAAGAACAGGATTTCCCCCGCGGTCTCAGCGGCCTCCGCGTTGGTCGTCCGTAATTTCTAAGACCAGGCCATCATAAGCCAACTCCACGCCAGCCGGCAGCCGCGCACAGGTGGCGGCATGGGGAAGATCGTGGCAGACGTGCGTGAAGTATGTGCGCTCCGGAGACAGGCGCGACACGACGTCCAGCGCCTCCGCGACGGTGAAGTGGGTGGGATGCGGACGGTCGCGAAGCGCATCGAGCACGATCGTGCGCACCCCTTCGAGCAGCGGCCACGACCCCTTCGGGATGCGGCTGCAGTCGGTGAGGTAGGCGAACGATCCGATCCGAAAGCCGAGGATCTGCAGGCGGCCGTGCATGATCGGTACCGGCACGATCTCCAGGCGCCCGAGCGTGAAGGGACCGCCGATTCGAAACAGCGTGATCTGGGGGATGCCGCCCCCGCTTGCCGTCGGGTTGAAGATGTAGCCAAACATCAGCCGGACGTCGTCGATCGTCGGCGTGTCGCCAAAGCACGGAATCGCTGAATGCTGAAGACCATTGTACCGCCGCACCTCGTCGAGCCCGAGAATGTGATCGGCGTGGCTGTGCGTGAAGAGGATCGCGTCGACACGGGTGACGCCGTAGGCGAGCGCCTGCGCGCGCAGGTCGACGGACGTATCAACCAGGATGGTATACGCGCCGCCGGCGTCCCTCGGCTGTTCGATGAGGATGGATGGCCGCAGTCGACGGTCGCGGGGATCTGATGAACGGCAGACAGCGCACTCACAGCCAATCATCGGAACGCCGTGCGACGTGCCCGTTCCGAGAAGCGTGACCTTAAGGCTCAATGATCCGCTTTCCCTCTCCCTTCGCCTCGACGAACCGCATGCGGAGCTCGAACAGCAACTGCTCAAGCACCTGACGCTCCTCGGCCGTGAGATTGCCGCGTGTTTTCTCGTCGAGCAGCGAGAGGATCGCAATCATCTGCGCCGCAGCGTCGAGGTTCAGTTCGGCATGCGCGCCAGACTCCGGATCCGGCAGGTCGCCGAAGTGAATCGCCGCGGTGCTGGCCAGCGAGAGAACAAAGGCCGTAAATGACAGGAACTCGGACATCAGACCATTCGCTAATCGGGTAATCTGATAATCGTTACTGATTCAAATACGCAATCAATGACCCAAGTATCAGATTACCAGATTACCAGACTACCCAATTCACCATGCCTCCTCTGACCGCCGCGCAAGGGTTCGCTCGTCTGGTTGACATCATGGCGGTCCTCCGATCGCCGGGAGGGTGTCCGTGGGATCGCGAGCAGACGTTTCAGTCGCTGAGCCAGTTCGTGCTGGAGGAAGCGTATGAAGTCGTCGAGGCGATCGAGCGAGGGGATCTCGCTGCGCTCTGCGAGGAGATCGGCGATCATATCTTCGAGGGTGTCTTTCTCGCGCAGATCGCGTCCGACCTCGGCGCCTTTGCCGTCGCCGACGCGCTGGAGAAAGTCTCGACCAAGCTGGTCAAGCGCCATCCGCACGTCTTTCGCGACGACGGGTCGCTCCACGATCGGGCGTCGAAGGAGCGGGCGCCGTCGGCCGATGCGGCCTTGTCGCGCTGGGACACGAAAAAAGCTCAGGAGCGGGCTGCCGAGGGTCGAGCGGCGGCCATGCTGGGCGGCATTCCGAAAAGTCTCCCCGCATTGCTCCGCGCCTGCAAGATCAGCCGGCGCGCTGCCGCGGTCGGCTTCGACTGGACGAACGCGAGCGACGGCGTCACCAAGATAGAGGAGGAGGCACGGGAGCTTCGCGCGGCGCTTGACGCGGAGCCTTCCGGCACGGCCCGGGCGGAAGAAGACGTGGGCGACCTGCTTTTTGCCATCGCGAACCTCTCCCGCAAGCTTGGCATCGAGCCAGAGACGGCACTGCGCAAGGCGAACGAGAAATTCACGGCACGGTTCACGACTATGGAACAGCGGATCAGCGAGTCGGGGCGCCAGATGGAGGAGATGACACTCGACGAGCTGGAACAAGAGTGGCAGCGAACAAGGTCGGTTGACCGCGAAGGCACGAAGGGCACGAAGGTAAATCCGCTACAGGACGATCCGACGAACTCTCTATCGTAACATTTCAACGCTGAAATTCACCAACAGCCCCACCTTCACACCAGTCACGCGCAAATAGCTGAGGACTTGAGCGACGTGAATTGGGTGGTTGCTTTCAGCGAAGTGACAACTTGCGCCAGGTAAAAGTGCTCAGGTCGACTGAGCGACCGTCGGTTGAGAGCATCACGGCGCCGTCTCGGTCGGTGCGAAAGATCTCGGCGCCGATGCGGCGGTAGCGGCCGAGCACGTCGGGCGCCGGGTGGCCAAAGATGTTGCCACCGCCGGCGCTGACGACCGCGATGCGCGGCGCCAGCGCGCGTAGAAATTCCCAGGAGCTCGACGTGCGGCTGCCGTGGTGAGGCACCTTAACGGTGCGAATGGGCCAGCCAGCAAAGAGCGGCGCCGTGGCCCGCTCCACGTCATCGTCCAGCCCGGCGCGGTCGCCGATGACGATGGCCGTGGTGATAGCGGCCGATCGCTGGCTCCAGGAGCCAACGGCTGATGCAATCTCGCTGCGAACGAACGCCCGCGCTTCGGCGGCGGCCTCGGACAGCCGGTGTCCGTGCGCCACGACTTCCACCAGCGCGCCGCTCTTCACGCTGCCGACCAGCGTGGTGCCGCGCCGCGCAAGGGCGCGCTCCTCGTCGGGCACCCCTGGATTCAAGTAGCGCGCCGGGCGCCGAAGTCGTGCGGGTGCACGAATCGTCCGGCCAGCGCGCCAGTCGTTGATCCGCCCGGTGGAGAGTATGCCGAGGACGGTCAGCAACACGCCCCCTTCGACGCGAATTTCCTCGCCGTCGAGGGATCGCGACTCTGAAAGGGCCGCGATCCCTCCGTCCGGCAGCGCGGAAAAGACATCGAGACTGGGAGAGACGCTGTGTGGTCGAGGCGACGCGTCGGCACGGAGGACGCCGGTGACCGTCACCAGTGGGGTGTCATCTAGAGAAACCGGGCGCCAGCGGAACGCGGCATCCGCGCGCTCAGCTCGCACCAGCGCCTCGAAGGCGACGCGTAGGGCAGGCCGCCACGCTTCCCGCCACGCGCTGGCCGAAAGTAGCGCGCCGCCCGTCGAGAACACCGTCCCCACGGCCAGCGCCAGGACCAGCGCCCGCGAGGTGCACCACGCCCACACGGCCACGCTCGCGCAGGCAGCCAGCGCGGCGCATCCGACCAGATCAGGAAATTCAGGGACGAAGAACCCGAACGCCGAACCGGCGAGTAGACCTACGGCAGGGATCGCAGCAACAGCGCGCACATGGCGCCCAGTATGCAAACATCGTCGCTGCGGTCGACCACGAAGGCACGAAGAAACGAAAGCGCGTCAAACTCTCGTGGCAGAAGCACTTCTTGTACCTTCGTGATCTTCGTGGCTTCGCGGTGAAAAGCTGTTGGTGGACGAACGTTCGTACGGATCAGACAGAGCCTGCGGCAATTCCTGCGTAGTAATCCTGCAGGGCGCTGACGCCGAGGCCGTGATCGTGCCTCGCGCGAATGGCGCTGACAGCGGCCGCGGCGCCGGTGAGGGTGGTGATGCACGGCACCTCGTGCATCATGGCGGCGCGGCGGACGGTCCGATCGTCGAAGAACGACTCGCGGCCGAGCGGCGTGTTCACTACAAGATCGACCTTACGGTTGACGATCTCGTCGGCAATGTTCGGCCGTCCTTCATTCACCTTGAAGACGACGTCCACCTTGAGTCCGTAGGCACGCAGGTACGCCGCCGTGCCGCGCGTGGCAATGAGCCGGAAGCCCAACTCGGCGAGGTCGCGCGCTATGGGAATCAAGTTCGCCTTGTCGTCGTTGTTCACGCTGACAAACGCGGTGCCGCCCTCCGGGAGCCGCTGGCCGACCGAAAGCTGCGCCTTGGCAAACGCGACGCCGAAGCTGCTCGATCCACCCATCACTTCGCCGGTGGACTTCATTTCCGGGCCCAGAATCGTGTCGACGCCGGGGAAGCGCACGAACGGAAACATCGGGCTCTTCACAAACACCCCAGCCACCTCGACATCTTTGGTGAGCCCAAGCTCGGCGAGCGTTCGGCCCGCCATCACCTTGGCGGCGATCTTGGCGAGTGGCACACCTGATGCCTTCGACAGATATGGTACCGTGCGCGACGCCCGCGGGTTCACCTCGAGCACGTACACGACGTTGTCCTTGATGGCGTACTGCACGTTCATCAGTCCGATCACCTTCAGTGCGCGCGCGATCCGGCGCGTGTAGTCGCGGATCGTCGTCAGGTGCCACTCGGGACAGGTGAAGGGCGGCACCACGCACGAGCTGTCACCAGAGTGAATGCCGGCTTCCTCGATGTGCTCCATGATGCCGCCGATGACCACCGCGCCGGTCGCGTCGGCGATCGCGTCCACATCGAACTCGAACGCGTCCTCGAGGAACCTGTCAATCAGCACCGGGTGCTCGGGCGATGCGTCCACGGCTTGCGTCATGTAGTGGTCGAGCGTGCCCACGTCGTACACGATCGCCATGCCCCGTCCGCCCAGGACGTACGACGGGCGCACGACGACCGGGAAGCCGATGGTGGCGGCGATCTCACGCGCCTCCTGGCGCGAGCTGGCTGTGCCGCTCGCCGGCTGCGTGATGTCGAGCTCAGCGAGGAGCACCGAGAAGCGTTTGCGGTCCTCGGCGAGATCGATCGAATCGGGAGACGTGCCGAGGATCGGCACACCGGCCTGCTGCAGCGCGAGCGCCAACTTGAGCGGCGTCTGGCCCCCGAACTGCACGAGACACGACACCTCGGCACCCGCCGACGATTCGGTCTCGATCACCGCTGTCACGTCTTCGAGGGTCAGCGGCTGGAAGTACAGACGATCCGCCGTGTCGTAGTCCGTGGACACCGTCTCAGGGTTGCAGTTGATCATTACCGTCTCGAGGCCTTCCTCGCGCAGGGCGAAGGCCGCATGACAGCAGCAGTAGTCGAACTCGATCCCCTGACCGATGCGGTTCGGCCCGCTGCCGAGGATGACGACTTTCTTCCTGGCGGTGGGGTTCGACTCGCAGGACGGCTCGTACGAACCGTAGAGATACGGGGTGAACGACTCGAACTCCGCGGCGCACGTGTCCACGCGCTTGTACACCGGCTTGAGGGCCTGCGACACCCGGCGTTCGCGCACTTCCCGCTCGGCAGCGTCCGCCGCCAGCGCCAGCTCGGCGTCGCCGAAGCCGGCGCGTTTCAGCCGGCGCATTCTTTCAGCATCGAGTCCGTCGAGCCCGCGGTCGGCCACCTCTCGACGCATCTCCGAGATCTCGGCGAACTGCCGCAGGAACCACGGATCGATCTTCGTGATCTCGTGGATCTGCTCGACGATCCAGCCCCGGCTCAGGGCACGGAACAGATCCCACATCCGCCGATCGCTCGGCACCGCCAGACGCTTCTGCAAGACACCGTCGCCCTCGGCCGGGTCCGTGTCGGGCTCGGAAAACAGCAGACCGCTACGACCAAGCTCCAGCGACCGCACGCCCTTCATGAAGGCTTCCTTGAAGGTCCGCCCGATGGCCATCGCCTCGCCCACCGACTTCATCTGCGTCGTCAGCGTCCGATCAGCCTGCGGGAACTTTTCGAAATTCCACCGCGGGATCTTGACGACGATGTAATCGATCGTCGGCTCGAAGGACGCGGGGGTCAGGCGCGTGATGTCGTTCGGGATTTCGTCGAGGTGATAGCCAAGCGCGAGCTTCGCTGCGATTTTTGCGATCGGAAAACCCGTGGCCTTTGACGCAAGCGCCGACGATCGGCTGACGCGTGGGTTCATCTCGATCACGACCATGCGGCCGTTGCCAGGATGGACCGCGAACTGGATATTCGACCCGCCGGTCTCGACGCCCACCTTCCGGATGATACGCCTGGCGGCATCGCGCATGCGCTGATACTCTTTGTCGCTCAGCGTGAGGATCGGCGCCACGGTGATGCTGTCGCCCGTGTGCACGCCCATCGGATCAACGTTCTCGATCGAGCAGATGACAACGAAGTTGTCGCCGACGTCGCGCATCACCTCGAGCTCGAATTCCTTCCACCCGATCACCGACTCCTCAACGAGGATTTCGTGCACCGGACTAAGCTCGAGGCCGCGCTCTACGAGATCGCAAAACTCCTCGATGTTGTAAGCGATGCCGCCGCCCACGCCACCGAGCGTGAAGGACGGACGAATCACGATGGGAAAGCCGAGCGTGCGTGCCAGATCGATGGCTTCGACCTGATCGCGAGCGAGGCCGCTTTGTGGCACCTCCAGGCCGATCGCGCGCATCGCGTCCTTGAACCGCTGCCGATCTTCGGCAACCTTGATGGCCTCGATCGACGCCCCGATGAGCTTGA
The DNA here is from genome assembly GCA_965197865.1 of Vicinamibacterales bacterium. GTDB lineage: Bacteria > Acidobacteriota > Vicinamibacteria > Vicinamibacterales > CAVVIG01 > CBDANZ01. Next base: position 186,414 of record CBDANZ010000002.1, on the reverse strand, counting down.
CCTTGTAGTCCGCCAGCGTACCGGCGTTCGCGAGATCGACCGCCAGGTTCAGGGCCGTCTGACCGCCGACCGTCGGCAGAATTGCATCCGGGCGCTCGCGGGCAATGATCGCGGTGAGAAAATCGGGCGTGAGCGGTTCCACGTAGGTTCGGTCCGCCAGCTCCGGGTCGGTCATGATCGTCGCCGGATTGCTGTTGACGAGCACAACCTCGAGGCCCTCGTCCCGCAGCGCCTTGCACGCCTGGGAGCCCGAATAGTCAAACTCGCAGGCCTGGCCGATCACGATCGGGCCCGAGCCAATGACGAGGATCTTTCTGAGGTCGGTGCGTCGGGGCATTCTCGAAGATTCCTATCTCGTCTCTTCTATCAGCTTGATGAAATCATCGAACAGGTAGTCGGCATCGTGAGGGCCCGGCGAGGCCTCCGGGTGGTACTGCACGCAAAACACCGGATGCCTCTTGTGCCGCAGTCCTTCAACGGTGCCGTCGTACAGGTTCTTGTGCGTGACCTCGACGTCTTCCAGGAGCGACACAGGATCGACCGCGAAGCCGTGGTTCTGCGCCGTAATCTCAATCCTTCCGGTCGCGAGCTTCTTCACCGGGTGATTCGCGCCGCGGTGGCCGAACTTCAGCTTGAAGGTCTTACCGCCCATGGCGAGGCCGAGAATCTGATGGCCCAGGCAGATGCCGAAGACCGGCACATTCGACCGGACCAGCGCTTTCGTGTTGTCGATCGCGTAGCTGAGCGGAGCAGGATCGCCGGGCCCGTTGCTCAGGAACACCCCGTCAGGCCTAGTAGCCAAGAGATCGGATGCTGGCGTCTCCGCCGGATACACGCGCACGTCACAGCCGTGCGCGCTCAGCCGCCGCATGATGTTCCACTTCGTGCCGAAGTCGTAGGCGGCAATCTTCAACCGGCGCTTCGGACGGCGTTCCGGCGCGATGCCGAACTCGTCTGGATCCTCATCGGGCCAGTCGACAATCCTGTCCGATGTCACCTCTTGCACCAGATCCGACCCTTCCATTTTCGGAATCGCATTCGCCCGATCGATGAGCGTCTTCACGTCGAAGGTATTGCCGGCGGCGATCACGCCGCGCATCACGCCCCCCGACCGCAGCAGACGCGTGAGCGCGCGGGTATCGATATCCGAAATGGCGACGATCTTGTTCGTGACAAGGTACTCCCGGAGCGTGGCTTCCGCGCGCCAGTTGCTGGCAACGGGCGACTGGTTGCGGATGATGAAACCGGCCACCTGTGGCTTGCGCGATTCGACATCCTCCGGTGACACGCCGTAGTTCCCGACCTCGGCACAGGTCATCGTGACGATCTGCCCGAAGTAGGACGGATCAGTGAGCACCTCCTGATACCCGGTCAGGTTCGTGTTGAACACGACTTCGCCGTGCGCTTCTCCTTCGGCGCCGGCCGCCATGCCACGATAGAACGTACCGTCTTCAAGTGCGAGGATGGCTTCCACGATCATCTTTCCAGCGAACCGGCCACTCTGTGCTTTTCACCGGCCGCGATACCAACCGACGACGTCCAGCGGCGGTAGCCGTTCAGATCCAGACGGACCGCATGTACACCCGCCGGCACCGCGTCGATCAACATCGGCGTCGTCCCGACAAGCTTTCCGTCGAGGAGCACCCTGGCGCCGCTCGGTCTCGATTCGACGGCGAGCGAGGCAGTGAGACGGCTGGCTGGCGCCTTCGTCCTCGCCGCGGCGTCGGCACGGGTCAGCCGAACCGTGAGCGAGGGCGACGGCCGCCCCGCCGTGATGCTCGCGCGGCGCTCCTGGGCAACATAGCCGTCGTGGAGGACCCGGACCGCGTGCGTGCCACGCGTCAGCTTGCCGACGGTCACGGGCGTCGTGCCGACGTCGCGTCCATCGACGAGCACGCGCGCGCCCGCAGGCATCGAACGGACGGTCAGCCGGCCACTGGGGGCCACCGCGCCACTTGCCTCTCTTGTGGCATCCGGCTTGAGCAGAACTTCAGTGTCACGCGCGCCAGGTCCCGAGGTCGTGTCAGTCGCCACTGCGCTGGCGGTGACCTCGTTGGACTCCTGCGCCCGAGGCCCGCCCGCTGCGGGTAGCTGCGAACTCGTGTTCCCAAGAGTTGACACTGGAGCATTCGCACGTTCGACACCGCCAAGCCAGTACCCGCCGCCAAAACCGAGAGCCATGCCTATGACCAGTGCCAGCGTGAGTGGCCATATCGCAGACTGCGACGCCTTGAGCGGCCTCTGGTTCGACTCGAGCACGGCGGGCCGAACCAGCGCTGCCAGCGCACGAGGAGGTGTAGGGTACGACACAGAATCCACTGAGAGCATCGGTCCCGTCATCGGCCGGGCGAATGGGACTGGGCCTGGCTCAGGTGTGGCACCAGCGCTCTCGGCCCCTAAAACGGCCAGCTCCGACGGCACAGCGTCGTCATCGTCACCCAGCCCCGACGGGCCAGTCGGCACGGTATCGTCATCGTCTGGCTTGAGCCGACGAATCGAAACCGTCCCCTCGTCGACCGTGCCCTCCGGGTCCGGCTCACCGAGCGGTAAGAGCGACTCGCTAGAGGCCATTCCAGAACCCCGGTAGCGTCCACCTTTGAGCGGACTTCTGATGGCTTCCTTGAGCGCTTCGGCAAACTGGAGGCCCGTCTCAAACCGGTCTGCCGGATCTTCGGCCAGCCCGCGCGCGAACACATCGCTTAACGCATCGGAATCGACACCGGGAAGGCGGCTCAGCCCGGCAACGGCCTCCCGACCCGTGGCGGCTACCCGCCGCGCCCAGAGCAGTTCGTAGATGAGCGCGGCCAGACCGAAGACGTCCGCCCGACGATCCCACGCCGCGCCCGCGGCGCGTTCGGGGGCTGTATAGGGGCGTCTCACTGGCGCGGGAAAACCAATGTGCTCGAGCGCTCGCGTGATGCCGAGTCCGATCAGTCGCGTATCGTCTGAGGCAATCAGCACGTCGCGAGGGTGCAGCGCGCCGTGTACCACGTTGACTGTCGCCGCGAAATCGAGCGCCCCCGCCACTTGCGTCGCGACGCGGACGGCGTCGGCCGCCGGCGCCGAGCCGTGCTCGCGCATGACGATGTCGAGAGAATCGGCGGCGACAAAATCCTGGGCGAGGTAGGCCGATGCTCTGACAATCCCGGCCATAATCGGCGTCGCAATCGCCTGGTGCGTCAGGTGGGCGTCGATGAGCTGCTGAAGCTCGGTCACGAACCGATGGACGCGGTCGGGGGGAACGTCGAGCCGGAAAAGTTTCACGGCCACGAGCCTGTCCTGATCGGGATCGTAGGCACGAAAAACAGGGCCAAGCGCTCCCGCTCCAATCTGATGAAGGACGCGGAATGGACCGAACGCGTCAGGAGGCGCTGTGCCAGCAGCTTCCGTGTGCAGCGAGGTACTCCTCGAGGGAGGGACGATCGAAGGGACGATCGAATCGTAACACTGAAGCGTCACGTGTTCAATGCGATAGCGTGCCGGGTACTGCGTGCCGCGTGCTTCCTTCGTGCGCATCCTTGCGCGGGATGCTTGCGTGTCCGGCTGTTCTTTGAGACAGTAGTTTCTTAGGTGCCGGCCAACTCCACGGACCCGTCTCTTCGTGCAGGCACGACCGGCGATCTATCGATGCAGATGGCGGTGGACGTCCGCCGCTTCCCCTGGATTCGGCGACTGGCTGCCGACTACGCCTACGATTTTCCAGCCGTTGCGCCCTTCTTCTCCGGCGACCCGGCCGACCAGGCGGCCTGGACGCAGGCCATCGCCCGTGCGCAAGCGCACGATCGCCGGCGTCCGGAGCTGGCGGCGGTCGTTGCGGCGCAGCAGCAGCGACGCGGCGCACCAGCCCGCGCGCGCGAAGCGGCCGAAAACCTCGCCGATTCCTGCACCGTGGCCATCGTCACTGGGCATCAGGCGGGGCTTTTCGGCGGGCCGCTGTTCACGCTGTTCAAGGCCGTCACCGTGTTGAAGCTTGCCGACGAAGTCTCGCGCAGCCATCACGTGCCGGTCGTCGCCGTCTTCTGGATCGATTCCGAGGATCACGACTGGGACGAGGTCCGCGCCTGTAAGGTATTCGACCAGGCGTTGACGCCGCGCACCGTCGAGCTGCCGCCGCGCACCGGGACAGATCCGACGCCGGTGGCGGCCCTGCATCTGGACAAGTCGATTCTCGGCACGCTGCAGGAGCTCGAGAGCGTCCTCCCGCCAACCGAATTCCACTCTCAGCTCATGGCGAACCTGCGAGAGGTCTACACCCCAGGCGTTGGCATGGCCGACGCCTTTGGAAGGTGGCTCGAGCGTCTGCTGGGGGATCGCGGGCTCGTTGTCCACGACGCCTCGGATATGGCGTCCAAGCCGTTGGCCAGGTCGGTGTTTGCCAGAGAGCTGTCGATGCCCGGCGAAACCTTGCGGCTCGCCGCAATTGCCGGGGCGGATCTGGTCGCGCACGGTTACCACGCGCAGGTCCACCACAGCCACGACGACAGCCTCGCGCTCTTTCACCTGGACGGCGGCCGCCGGTCAATTCGCCAGCAAGACGGCGAGTTCGTGGTGGGCGATCGCCGCTACGCTCGCTCGGCGCTCCTCCAGGAAGCCAGCGACCGGCCCGCAGGTTTCAGCCCGAACGTGCTGCTGCGGCCGGTCGTGCAGGACGCGATGTTCCCCACAATCTGTTATGTGGCGGGACCAAGCGAACTGGCGTACCTCGGTCAGCTTCGGCTCGTGTACGACCACTTCGGCGTGCCCATGCCGCTCATGTACCCTCGCGCCTCCGCGACACTGCTCGATTCGGCGGCGGTGCGCTTTCTGAACAAATCCGGCGTGCGGCTCGAGACCCTTCAGCCGCAGGATGAAGGGGCCCTGAACGCGTTGCTTGAATCGCAGATGCCGGCTGCAATCGAGCAATCGCTGGCGGGAGCCGCGGTAGCCATCGACGCGCAAATGACGCGAGTTCTTGAGGCCATGTCCGCGCTCGATCCAACACTCGAGGGAGCGGCGAAATCAACGCTCGGCCGGATGCGGCATGATCTGGAGGCGCTGCGCCGTAAGGCGATTCAGGCGGCCAAGCGGCGTGACGAGACGCTGCGCCGTCAGTACCTGCGCACGCGCGGGCTGGTTTTCCCCGATGGCCAGCCGCAGGAGCGCGCCATCGGGTTCATCTCGTTCCTCAACCAGTACGGCCCGGCGCTCGTCGAACGGTTGAGCGAGGCGCTGCCGCTCGATTTTCGGCAGCATTGGATCTTGGCTGTCTAGAAGCGGTTTTCATAGCCTCTGATGTAGCGCGGGGCTTTGGACCCGCCCGGCTCGCCGGACGTCGCTCCCGGCGCAGCGCGGGACCCTAGTCCCTCTCACATGAAGGTCTAAGGACCTGCGCGGCTAGAGCGGGCCTGCTGAGCAGATCGCGGCGATTGCAGGACTTACAGGATGACCAGATTCCAGAAAGCAGAGGAGCAGGCCAGGCGCGCGGGAGGCCACGTTCGATCCTTTCTGCAATCCTGCCATGCTGCGGTCCTGCGGTTCCGGCCTGCAGTCCGGCCGCCGACGTCACCGAGATGGGTGCGTTTTACCGCGCTCACGGCAGCGATTCCCCTTGTCATTCTGGACTTTGCGGGAGGCTACTACTACATCTTGTTTGCGCGGCTGATCGACGCTCGGCTTGAAGGCGCGCGCCAGTGCCTGCTGCTGCGCGTATTCGCCCGGCCGCTCGAGCTTCGGTGAGGCCAGGCGATGACCGACCGGCAACTGCCCGCAAGTAATCCGCGAAGCGTTCCTAGCCGGAACGGAACCGCTCCAAGCCTGTGCGTTGCACAGGTTCTAAACCGCGAGAAAGACGAAGAACACGAAACGTCTTCTCGCACGAATCGCATTTGCGGTCTTCGTGAGCTTCGTGCCTTCGTGGTTCTATAATCACCAGAAGCATGAATCGGGAGGTATTCACGGCAGTGGCGGACGCGCTCGAGCGTGGTGAGCCAGTGGCTCTTGTCACGATCGTCTCCACGATCGGATCGACGCCGCAGCGGATCGGGGCCAAGATGCTGGTGTTCGCGGACGGCCGCATCGTCGGTACGATTGGCGGCGGGTGCTACGAGAACGACGCCTTCTGGAAAGCACGCGAGGCGATCGCCAATCGGCGCCCTCAGCTCGTCCACTACGAGTTGTCGGACGATTTAGCCGAGGAGTCGGGGCTTATCTGCGGCGGCCAGATGGACGTGTACATCGAGCCAATCGAGCCCTCGCCCGAGCTCTACATAGTCGGCGCCGGCCATGTCGGGTTTCACCTTGCACGCCTCGCGCAGGAAGTCGGCTTCCACGTGCACGTAGTGGACGACCGCGAGAAATTTGCGAACCGGGAGCGGTTTCCTGGTGCGACGGAGGTCGTTGCCGAAAACATTTCCGCCTGGCTCGAGCGGACCGCTATTCCGCCGCACGCGTCTGTCGTTGTCGTGACGCGCGGGCATACGAACGATCTCGAGGCGGTCCGGGCGCTCGCGCCGCGCCGCCTGCGGTATCTCGGGTTGATCGGCAGCCGCGCCAAGATGGCGCGCATCTACGAGGCATTGCAGGCGGATGGCATGCCGCCCAACATGCTAAGGCAGGTCCACGCGCCGATCGGCCTCGACATAGGCGCCGTCACGCCGCAGGAGATCGCAGTGAGCATCCTCGCCGAGTTGATCGCGGTGAAACACGGCAAGATGAAGAGCCGCGATGCCGCCGAGATCTCAATGAAGTGGACGCCGCCGACGCTCGCAACGTGACAGTTCTCCACAAGCTTTCAGCCGTCGACGCGGTGAGTTTCGTCTTGATGGCCCAGCGGCGGATCCGGGTGGCATTCGCCTTCGATCATCATTTCGCCACGGCTGGCTTCAGCCTCAAGCTGAAAGCGAGTGCAACGTCATATTGTATAATGGGTTAGCAGTCAGTGGTCTAGAGTGCTAATCGAACCACGCGAACGGTCGGGCCGCGTCCTGGCGGCCCTCGTGCGCGAGTACATCGCGTCGGGCGAGCCTGTGCCCTCCTCGCTGCTCGTCGGCGTCGCCGGTCTCGGCGTGTCGTCGGCGACGGTGAGAGCGATTCTGGCCCGGCTCGAAGACGAGGGATTCGTACAGCAGCCCCATACGTCGGCCGGCCGCATTCCGACCGATCGCGGCTACCGCTTCTACGTTGACCTCCTGCTCGAATCAAGACGCTCGATCCGGACGGGGAGCGTCGTCGAAGCGCGGCTGCGTCGCGCCAGCACTGTCGACCTAGTCGACTCGGTGCTGTCGCAGGCCTCGCACGTAGTCTCGCAAGTGTCGCGTCACGTCGGCCTCGCGCTTCGTCCGGCACACGAAGCGGCGGTGTTCGATCGTGTCGAGTTCGTGCCTTTGAGCGCGGCGCGCGTGCTGGTCGTGATCGTCGCAAGCGGCGGCCACGTCATTCAGAAAGCGATCGATGTGGGCGAGGCGCTCGAAGCAGACGACCTCCGCCAGGCGGCCAACTACCTGAATTCCGAGCTGTCGGGGCTGCCGCTCTATCGCGCGCGCCAGGTGGTCCTCGAGCGCATGAACGAAGAGCGCCTCCTCTACGATGCGCTGATGGCCCGCGCCATCCGTCTGGCCTCGTCCACGTTCACCGATCTGGCCAACGAGCGCATGCTCTACGTCGACGGCGCGGCGTCGCTGCTCGGCGAGGACCAGGGACTGACCCTCGCGACGCTCCAGACGCTGCTCGTGATGATCGACGAGAAGCAGCGACTCATCCGGCTATTGAACGAATACATAGACGGTCCCGGTCTCACGGTCGTCATCGGCACCGAACACCCCGATCCGAGCCTGCGCCCGTTTAGCCTCGTCGCCTCGACCTATTACGACGGCGCCAGCATCGGGACCATTGGCGTGATTGGCCCCACACGGATGCGGTATTCACGCGCGATCGCGGTCGTCGACGGCGCGGCACAGGCCGTCTCACGCGTGCTGCGCGAATCCAATTAGCTTCGCGACACCTATGACTGACAACCATTCCTTCGATCCGACGGAGACGCCGGCCGCGACCGACGATCCGACGGAGACGCCGGCCGCGACCGATTCATCAGGAGCGCCGGAGGCGCTCGAAACGAACGAGTCGTCCGAGACGGCCGCGCTCAAACGCCAACGCGACGAGATCTACGATCGTCTACTGCGAACGATCGCCGAGTTCGACAACTACCGTAAGCGAATCGAGCGGGAGCGCCGCGAGCGGGCGGAGCAGACCGTGGTCGACCTACTACAAGATCTGCTACCCGTGGTCGACGATTTCGATCGTGCACTCACGGTACAAGCCGGCGACTTTGCCGGCGCCGACGCGTACAGAGCAGGCATCGAGCTTATCCACGCGAAGCTGCACGATCTGCTGCGCAAGCAGGGCCTGCGTCCCATCGAGGCACTGGGCGCCGACTTCGATCCGAGCGTGCATCAAGCCGTGACGCACGAAGTCAGCCCCGAGCATCGCGAAGGCGAAGTCGTCGGCGAGTTGAGGCGCGGGTACATGCTGGGTGATCGGCTCCTGCGTCCCGCGATGGTGAAGGTGGCAAAGGCGTGAGCAAGCGGGATTATTACGAAGTACTCGGCGTCCAGCGGACGGCCGGTGAAAGCGAGCTGAAGACCGCGTATCGCAAGCTCGCGATGAAGCACCACCCGGACCGCAATCCAGGCGACAAGGCTGCCGAGGAGAAGTTCAAGGAAGGCGCGCAGGCCTACGCCGTGCTAGCGGATGCGGAAAAGCGAAGCCTCTACGATCGCTACGGGCACCGGGCCGTCAGCTCGGCGGCCGGCGGCGCCGGTTTCGACCCATCGGTCTTCAGCGAGTTCGGCGACTTCTCCGACATCCTCGGTAGCATGTTCGGCTTCGGCGGGGGTCGGCGCGGCGCCCGGCAGCGCGGCGCTGACCTGCGGTACGACCTCGAAATCTCGTTCGGGGAATCGGCGAAGGGCGCCGAGCCCACCGTTCAGATTCCACGTCAGGATACGTGCGAACCGTGCCGGGGCTCAGGTGCCGCACCGGGCGCGGCGGCAACCCCCTGCTCAATGTGCCACGGCCAAGGCCAAGTCCGGCGGCAGCAGGGGTTCTTCACGGTGGCCATGACCTGTCCGCGGTGCCGAGGCGCCGGGGGGACCATCGAGAAGCCCTGCCAGAACTGCCGCGGCGCCGGTCGCGTCGCCAGCGAGCGGAGGATCAAGGTGAAGATTCCCCCCGGCATTGCCTCGGGCCAGCAGCTCCGGCTGCAGGGCGAAGGCGAAGCCGGCACCTCGGGCGGCCCTCCCGGCCACCTCTACGTCGTCGTCCATGTGCAGGAGCACGAGTTCTTCCGGCGCGACGGCCACAACTTATTTTGCGAGGTCCCAATCAACTTCACGACACTCGCACTCGGCGGAGAGATTGTCGTGCCGACGCTCGACGGCCCGGAGCGCCTGAGAGTGCCAGAAGGGTCGCAGACCGGGACCACGCTGAGGGTTCGCGGCAAGGGAATGCCCGACGTCAACGGCCATGGTCGCGGCGATCTTTTCGCCACCGTCCAGGTGCTGACACCGAAGAAACTCACGAAAGAACAACATCATCTACTCGAACAGCTCGAGAAGGTGCTGCCTAAGGAAAAGTTCGAGCCGAGGCCGCACGGCGAGGACCAAGACGAGCGGAACCTGTTCGACCGCGTCAAAGACATGTTTGGGTAACGATCGGTAAGATCATCGCAGGGACTTTGTTGTCTCTCTGGGTCGAAGTCGTGATTCTTGGCCGCTTGATCCCAAGGGGCTCCAATTTCGCAGGAGCCACAAGGAATACAATTGCGGTTTGCTGTATCCTGCGCTGACAGTCGCTGGCGTAGACGCAGCGCTGGCTCTCGCCGCGGTAGACGACTACTGCCCTATCGCCGCTGAAGAACACGACGCGGCCCTTACCATCTACTTTCCGGACATCGACCAGCGCGATCGCGCGCGCGAAGCCCTTATCCGCGAGTTACCCGCCGCCGTCACGCGAGCTCTGGATGTAGACGACGAGGACTGGGCGCGCCGGTCGCAGCAGAGCCTCACACCAGTGACCGTCGGCCGCCTGACGATTACGCCGTCGCGGACAAGCGTAGGCCACCAACAGACAGGCGACAGTCGCAAGTCGTCATTCACAAGGCACGAGTCAACATTCACGGTCGTCATTCAGTCGTCGATGGGTTTCGGCACCGGCCATCACGCGACGACGCGCCTGTGTCTCCGGGGGCTGCAGACACTGGATCTTCGCGACGCCGTTGTGCTCGACGTCGGCACCGGATCCGGCGTCCTTGCGATTGCCGCGCGGTCGCTTGGCGCGCGCAGGGCGGTCGGCATCGACAACGACCCGGACGCGGTGCAGGCTGCGCGGGAGAACCTGCAGCTCAACAGTCTCACTGATGTGGCCTTTGACGTAGCAGACCTCCGTGGCAAGCCCTCGTCGCCCCAAGCCGACATCTTGACGGCAAATCTCACTGGCACACTTCTCTGCCGCGCTGCGGCTTCGCTCCTCACCGCCGTCCGCTCGCATGGCGTGCTAATCGTCAGTGGGCTGCTCGAAAATGAGCGTGACAACGTCGTCAACGCATTCAAGGGAGCGAACATCGTCTGGGAATCGAGCGAGGACGGCTGGGTCGGGCTGGTGTTTCGGAAATAGTGGCAGTCAACCAGACCGACGACTTCGAGGTCTAAATGGACAGGCGCCGACTTCATGCTCCGCCCGTTCGGGGACCCGCTGCCAGCTCTCATGGTCCGTGCGATGCGGTATCAGTATTTTGGCCCATGCGCGCAGCTCGTACCGGCCCGGCGGGATGGGCCGCACTTCTTCGCGGATTTCTCCCAGAAGCGTGTGTGGCCCGTGGCGCTGTCGGTGGACGAGGGCGGCGAGGCGCATGGTCGACCCTGATGAATCACATCGCCGCGCGCGGCAATGTAAGCTCGTGTGGCGTCGATGCCGACAGCGAACTCTTTATCGTGAACTACTCGGGCAGGATTCTGCGCATGATCGGCCAGCCGGCGGCCCCATCGACGCCGGCCGGACTGAGGATCATTCGTTGATTTCATGTTTCAGGACTTGAGGAGTGAAGCATCGCTGCCCAGCGCAACTAACAGGTTGCGCCGCCCGGTTTCTGAAGGATAATCGACTCAAATTCTAAAGTCCTTGATTCCTTAGATCCTTGGAAATCCTAATATCTCGTTCTGGAGATGGACCCGCGTTTTCTGACTGAGCTCGCTCGTCTCGTCGACCGCGGTGCGCTGCTCCGCGACCCGGCCGACCTGCTGACCTACGAATCCGACGCGCTCGTACACCTGCGTGCGACGCCGGGTGCGGTCGTTCTTCCTGCGCGCGCATCCGAGGTACAGGCAATCGTCCGCCTGTGCCATCGGAATCAAGTTCCCTTCGTCGCGAGGGGGCACGGCACGGGTCTGTCGGGCGGCGTGCTGCCCGTGGCCGACGGCGTGTTGATTGTTCTGTCGAGGATGAACCGCATCCTCGAGGTGGATATCCCGAACCGGCGCATTACAGTTGAGCCCGGGGTGACCAATCTCGAGATCACTCGCCAGGTCGCTTCCGCGGGGTGCTATTACGCGCCCGACCCCTCGAGCCAAGTCGTCTGTTCGATCGGCGGCAACATCGCCGAGAACTCCGGCGGGGCGCACTGCCTCAAGTACGGATTTACGGTCCATCACGTCCTTGCCGTCGACGCGGTGCTGCCCGACGGAGACCTCGTGTCATTTGGCGGCCCGGCGCCCGACGCGCCGGGCCTGGATTTGCTGGGGACTCTCGTCGGCTCGGAGGGAACGCTCGCCGTCGTCACAAGAGCAACGCTGCGCCTGCTCGGCCGGCCCGAAGCGGTGCTGACACTGCTTGCGGGATTTGATTCCATCGACGAGGCCGGCGAGACGGTGTCAGCCATCATTGCCAGGGGCATCGTGCCGACGGCCGTCGAGATGATGGATCGTCTCACGATCGAAGCCGCCGAAGCAGCGGTGCATCCCGGGTTCCCAGACGTGGACGCGGTGCTGATTGTCGAGCTCGATGGACCGCAGACCGAGGTTGACGATCTCTTCCCCGTCGTCGAAGCCGAGTGCCGGCGCCAAGGTGCAACCACGGTGGAAGTGGCGCGCGACGGGGCAGCCCGCGAGCGGATCTGGAAGGGTCGCAGGGCCGCGTTTGCCGCCATGGGTCGCGTCTCGCCGAACTACTACGTGCAGGACGGCGTCGTGCCGCGTACGAAGCTGCCGGACGTGCTGCGGCGGATACGAGCACTCGAACAACGTTCGGGCCTCCGCATCGGCAACGTGTTTCACGCGGGCGACGGCAACCTCCACCCCCTCATCTGCTACGACGAATCGATTCCCGGCCAAGCGGCGCAGGCGGAAGAGGTCGCCTCCGAGATCCTCACCTACTGCATCGACGCCGGCGGCTCGATCACAGGCGAGCATGGCGTCGGCGCCGACAAGAAGGCGAGCATGCCAAGGATGTTCACGCCCGACGATCTCGACACGATGCAGCTCGTGCGATGCGCCTTCGATCCCGCCGGACTCTGCAACCCAGGCAAGGTGTTCCCGACGCCGCGCCTCTGCGGCGAAGTGCCCGGCCCGTATCGCCCGCACCCGCTCGAACGAGCCGGCGTAGCCGAGCGGTTCTGATGCTCCCGCGCGACCCTGATACGCTCGCTCACACCGCGGCCGGGCTCTGGGGAGGCGAGGGCGTGCGCCTTGCTAGCCGTGCGGATGTTGTCGGCGGCCTCACGCCGCTCGTCGTCCTCGAGCCGACCGATGTGCCGACCTTGTCGGCGATGCTGCGGTGGGCCGACGTGGAACGCCTGGCCCTTGCGCCGCGCGGGGCCGGCACGAAGGCCTCGTGGGGATCGGCGCCCTCCCGCCTCGATGCGGTGTTGTCGACGGCACGATTGAGCTTTCCGATCGATCACTGCGCGGGCGACCTCACGGTTACCGCGGCCTCCGGTGCGCCGCTTGAAACCGTCAACGGGATCCTCGCGCGCGAACGGCAATGGCTCCCCCTGGATCCACCGACCTTCGATCGCGCCACCGTCGGCGGCGTCGTCGCCACCAACGACAGTGGAGCGCGCCGGCAGAAACATGGCACGCCTCGCGATTTGATCATCGGCGTCGAGATGGTGCGCGCGGATGGACGAGTGGCGAAGGCCGGCGGCCGCGTCGTCAAGAACGTCGCCGGTTACGATTTGGCGCGGCTGCTGTGCGGGTCGTTCGGCACCCTCGCGGTCGTCACTCGCGCTACCTTCAAGCTGGCACCCCTCGCGCCGGCGTCGCGGACGGTCGTGGCCGCGCTGGCAGATCCGCAGCAGCTCGGCGCCCTGGCGCTCGCCGTCGCCGCCGGTCCACTCGCGCCCACGTCTGTCGAGCTCCACGCTCCGCCTTATCGGTTGCTCGTGAGGTTCGAGACGACAGAGCGCGCCGCCGACGAGCAGGCCGCGAGAGTCTGTGGCCTGTGCCGACAGCACGGCGCCAACGCGATGATTCATGCGGGTGTAGACGAACACCGCCTCTGGCGCGAATACGAGGACTCCATCTGGCGCGCCGACGTCAACGGGATTCTCGTGAAAGTCGCCATTCTCCCTACCGACGTCGCCGGAGTGCTGGAACGCATTATCGAGGTGGCGACCAGCCGCAGTGTGGGCCACGTCGTTGGCGGACGCGCGGCGCTCGGCGTCTTGTATGTCCATATTCATTCCGAGCGCAGGCCTCTTGAGGAGGCCGACGCGGACCGGCTCGCTGCCGTCGTGACGGACCTGCGGCGGTGTGCGGTCGACCGGCGCGGCAGCGCAATCCTGCTGTCGGCGCCGCCAGAAGTCAAAGTGCTGGTCGATCCGTGGGGCGAGATCGGCAGCGGCTTGAGAGTGATGCGCGCCGTGAAAGCGCGCTTCGACCCCAACGGGACGCTGAACCCCGGACGAGGGCCGGGGGGACTCTAGGCGGGGCTGTAGGGCGGACCACGACCCTGAAAGGGTCGGCTACGGATGGAGAAAATCGCGTCGGCATTCACTACGCTTACGCCGCTTGAGCCGTTGATGGACAAGTGCGTGCACTGCGGCTTCTGTCTGCCGGTGTGCCCGAGCTACCTGCTCCTCGGACAGGAGATGGACTCGCCGCGCGGCCGCATCTATCTCATGAAGGCCGGCGTCGAAGATCGCGTCTCGATGTCCGACACGCTTGTGACCCACTTCGACACCTGCCTCGGGTGCATGGCCTGCGAGACGGCCTGCCCTTCAGGTGTGCGGTACGCGCCGCTCGTCGAAGAAACGCGGGCGGCCATTGAGCACCATCATCGGCGACCGCTATTTGATCGGCTCTTCCGGTTCGCGTTGTTCAGCCTGCTTCCATATCCCGCGCGCCTGCGACTGTTGGTGCTCCCGCTGGCTGCCATCAGCGCGCTGGGGCGCTGGCCACGCGTGCTGAGCCTGCTGCCGCGGAAGATCGGCAGTTTGATCGCCCTCGCCCCCAGCGTCAGGCTCAAGAACGCGTTACGCGATCGGCTCCCAGTCCGCACGGCTGCCGCCGGCGCCCCTCGTCTGCGCGTGGGCCTCCTTACCGGGTGCGTGCAGCGAGTGTTCTTCGGACACATCAACGAGGCGTCGGCGCGAGTCCTCGCGGCGGAGGGGTGCGAGGTATTGGCGCCCCTCGATCAAGGTTGCTGTGGCGCGCTAGCGCTACATGCCGGACGCGACGAGGAAGCGCGCGGGTTATCGCGCCGGCTAATTGCCGCCTTCGAGCGGACCGGCGTCGACCAGGTCGTCGTCAACGCCGCCGGCTGTGGCTCAGCGATGAAGACGTACGGACAGCTTCTGAAAGGCGATCCGGCATGGGCGACGCGCGCGCACACGTTCTCCGAGAAAGTACGTGATATTAGTGAGACGCTGGCCGGCCTGGCTCCCGCCCGCGCGATCCGTCACCGGCTTAACTTGCGCGTCGCCTATCACGACGCCTGTCACCTCGCCCACGCTCAAGGCGTGCGCCGTGAGCCACGCGAGCTCCTCGGGTCGATCCCTGGCATCACGCTGGTTCCACTGGCCGAAAACGACATCTGCTGCGGCAGCGCCGGCATCTTCAACCTCGTTCAACCCGAGATGGCCGGCGCGCTCGGCCGGCGCAAGGCTGCGCACATCGCCGCGTCGGACTCCGACGTCGTCGTCACCTCGAATCCCGGCTGTATCCTTCAAATTGGCGCCGCCGAACGGGCCGCCGGTCACTCACGAACCGTCCTCCACCTCGTCGAGCTCCTGGATGCTTCGCTTCGGGCCCCATCTTCAACCTAACCTCGAAGATACCCGAGAACTTGAGCAGGTCGCCCAAGACGTGCTGCTGGACCTCCTCGTTGAAGATGTTGTTCATCTTCAGTAGCGTCGTCACCTTCGATCTGTTGCACGTCGTTCGGATGGTTTGGCAAGAAATCTCAGAGCACGATGCCGACACAGTTGAGGTAGATTGACCGGTCGTCCAGCAGCACGAGCTACGAGTTTGGAGAGTGTCGAGGTCGCCTAACGGCTGGTCAGGTTCACATCCGAGGGAGTGGCGCCGCTTGAAACTCAGGCGGTACAATTGGTTGACTGGAATGGCTCCTGAAATCGAAATCTACGACACCACGCTGCGTGACGGAACGCAGGGCGAAGGCATCGCCTTTTCGGTCGCCGACAAGCTGAGAATCGCCGAGCGGCTCGACGCCTTCGGCGTGCATTACATCGAAGGCGGCTGGCCAGGAAGCAACCCGAGGGACATCGAGTTCCTCGAACAGGCCAAGCGCCGCACGTTCCGTCGCGCCCGACTGGCCGCGTTCGGTTCGACTCGGCGCAAAGGCCTTCGCGTCGACGGGGACGACCAGGTCCGTCTGCTCCTCGAGGCGGGCACGTCGGTCGTGACGATCTTCGGCAAGACGTGGCTCCTCCACGTGCTCGAGGTCCTGCAGACGACCCCGGAGGAGAACCTTGCGATGATCGGCGACACGGTGCGGCACCTGAAGGAGCACGGTAAGTTCGTGGTGTACGACGCCGAGCACGCGTTCGACGGCTCCAAGGCGGATCGCGAGTACGCGCTTGCCACCTGGCAGGCCGCCGAGCGCGCAGGCGCCGACGTCGTCGCGCTCTGCGACACAAATGGCGGCTCGCTGCCGAAAGAGACTCTGGAGATCACCAGGTATGCGCGCGCCCATCTGAACGTCCAACTTGGCATCCATACCCACGACGACATCGGCCTCGGGGTTGCCAACGCGCTGGCCTCACTCGAGGCGGGTGTCACCCACATCCAGGGCACGCTGAACGGCTACGGCGAGCGGACGGGCAACTGTAATCTCACGAGCGTCATACCGATCCTGCACCTCAAGTACAACCGGCGCTCGGTCCCGGCGGAGTCGCTGTCACACCTCACAGAGCTGTCACAGTTTCTGGACGAGACGGCCAACATCCGTCCCAATCCACGGCAGCCGTGGGTAGGCGCCGCGGCGTTTTCTCACAAAGGGGGCACCCACGTGAACGCCGTCCAGAAGGTGCTCAGAAGCTACGAGCACATCGACCCGTCGCTTGTCGGCAACACGCGTCACGTGCTGATCAGCGACCTGGCCGGCCGCAGCAACATCGTGATGAAAGCGCGCGAGCTCGGGTTCGACGTCACCAACCGCACGCCCAAGCTTAGTGAGATGCTCAGCTGGATCAAGGATCTCGAGCACCAGGGCTACGAGTTCGAGGCGGCGGACGGCTCGCTGGCACTCTTGATCCGCCGCGTGCTGACCGATGCGCCGCCGCCGTTTGTGGTGGACGCCTACCACGTGTCGCTGCGCCGGGAGGGCAAGACGTCGGTGTGCGAAGCGACAGTAAAAGTACGAGTGGGCAGGGAGTTCGCGCACACGGTGGCCGACGGCGACGGCCCGGTGAACGCGCTCGACGCCGCGCTCCGCGCCGCCCTCGTCAAGTTCTATCGGCAGATCGGGCAGGTGCGGCTCACCGACTACAAGGTGCGTATCATCGACTCGACCAGCGGCACGGCCGCCAGGACGCGTGTGCTCGTCCAGTCGAGCGACGGCCCCGACGAGTGGGGCACCGTCGGCGTCGACGACAACATCGTCGAGGCCAGCCTGCAGGCGCTCGTAGACAGCCTCGAGTACGCGCTGGTCAAGGACTCGGCAGCTCGGTGATGAGGCGCGCGCTCGTCATCTTCGGTCTGCTGATCGCGCTTCCCTACGCCGGCGCGCCGGTGTACCGCTTTCCCGACGCGAAGCCCTTCGGCGGCTCACATTTCCTGAAATCCGTACGGGAAGCTCGGCGGCACGTGGCAGCGCGCGAATCTGCTCGCGCACGACCGTGCCTGGGGTGGGCTGACCAACGGCCGCCGCCAGTCCAACGACGAAGTGGTGCGCCCGTATCACGGGCTCGGCTACGCGGTCGTCGGGATCTCGAACTATCACAAGATCGCGGCCCATCGCGGAGTGTCAACGACCCCAATTTACGAACACGGCTACAACATCACCGCTGCTGCTGACAGCGACTTCCAGGAACACCTGGCCTCCGCCGACACGAGCAGACAGCTCCGGCAAGGCAGGGACCGATCGCCTTCGGTAGCGTGCCGGCGAAAACGTCTCCTGCGCTGCCAGCGTGACCAGAAGGCAGGCCATCACAAACGCAGCCCCGGTACCCTTCTTCATCAATTACTCGCCGGCGCCTCGCGCGATCTCGTCTCTGGCGAGGTCGCGCAGACGAACCATTTCCTGCCATCCTTCGGCACCCGGCTGCAGTGGCACGCCGATCGTCACAGTTATCGACGCACGCCGGATCAGCCAGGCGCCGTCCGGCAAGATCTCGCGAGTGCCGCGAATCGCGATGGGAACGACCGGTCGGCCTGTTTCGACGGCCGCCTTGAATGCGCCCAGCCGAAACGTGAGCAGTCCAGGGGACCGCACAAAAGTTCCCTCTGGAAAGACCACCAGCAATTCATCGTCATCCAGGAGCTTCGCAATGTCCTCGGCGCCAGCGAGCCGCTGCACCACATGCGCTTTCTCGATCGTCGCGTGTTGGGCCTTCCTGATCGCCGTGCCGATTAACGGGTAATCGGCGAGCCGCCGCTTGGCCACAAAATGAAAGTCCGAGGGAACGGCCGCCATTAACACGATCGGATCGAGATAGCTGGCGTGGTTGGCGACCAAGATGCCAGAGCGGATTCCACCCAGCTTGTCCACCCCCTCGACACGCACCCGAAGACCGCACAGCGTCAGCGCGATTCGCGACCAGCGCTTTGCCGCGCGGAAGGCATGACGGCCTACCGGGCAGAGGAGCAGGTGCAACCATATTACGGGAAGCAAGATGGCTAACACGCCAATCACATACCCGGTGTAGAAGAGTCGACCCACAGAGCGCACGGAACGTTCTGCTCGACCCTGGAGGGCCGCCAGCAAGAGAC
Organism: Vicinamibacterales bacterium; assembly: GCA_965197865.1. Taxonomy (GTDB): domain Bacteria; phylum Acidobacteriota; class Vicinamibacteria; order Vicinamibacterales; family CAVVIG01; genus CBDANZ01. The sequence goes on along the minus strand of CBDANZ010000002.1, from coordinate 167,995 downwards.
GGCGCCGGGGGCCCAGGACAGACCTTTTCGCGCCGAGCGTGTTGTTGACGTAGGCGGTGCGGGTGGCGCTGCGCCGGATCTTTCCGCTTGGCGTCTTGAGCACGGCGCCAGGGTCGGCAATCACCACGACGTCGGGCGGGACGCCGATGTCGGCCACGAGTCGATTCAGAAGCGCCTGGCGAAGCGCCACCCGCCGGGCTGGATCCCGTTCCTTCGTTTCGGCGACGACGACGAGACGTTCGGTCCCACGCGCGGGATCGTAGACGCCGAAGGCGGCCACGCAGCCCTTGCGGATGCCTGTCACCGTTGTGGCGATGTCCTCCACCCCCTGCGCGTAGACGTTGCGCCCTCCCTGGATGATGAGGTCCTTCTCCCGGCCAGTAATGAACAGTTCGCCGTCGGCCCAGTACCCCAGATCACCGGAGTCCATCCAGCCATCCCGAAGGACCGCGCGCGTGGCCTCGGCGTTCCTAAAATACCCACGCGTCACCGACGGGCCGCGGAATTGAATGTGACCTTCGAGGCGCTCCCCCAGCGCCCGTCCCGAGGCATCGACGATGCGAAGGTCGTGGCCTGGAAGGGGACGGCCGCATGAGACGAACTGAAGCGCCCGCAACTCGCCAGGACCGGCCTGCTGTAGCGTGCGGGCGCGTTCGAACGGCTCACGCGCGATGCGATCCACGCGGGGAAGACGACCAAGATCCGGCATCGTCAACCCGACCGACGATTCGGCGAGCCCGTACACCGGACACATCGCTTCAGGCTTGAATCCATACCGGGCGAAGCGGCTCGTAAATCGTTCGATCGTCTCCGGGCTGACGACTTCCGATCCATTGAGTGCGAGCCGCCAGTCACTGAGATCCAGACCTTGCAACTCGTTGTCTTCGATCTTGCGGACCGACAGATCGAACGCAAAGTTGGGCGCGGGCGAGAGTGTTCCGTGATGCGCCTGAATCGCCCACAACCAGCGCGCCGGACGGGAAAGGAACGCAAGCGGCGACATGAGCGCGATCGGCACGCCGTAATACAGCGACCCGAGCCACGCACCGATCAAGCCCATGTCATGATACAGGGGCAACCAGCTGACGATGACATCGGAAGCGCGAACATCAATGGCCTCGCCAATCGCCCGAATATTCGCGAGGAGGTTGCCGTGGGACAGGAGAACACCTTTGGGATCGCCTGTGCTTCCAGACGTGTACTGGATGAGAGCCGGGTCATCCGGACCTGACCGTACGTCAGCGGCGTGACCATGCTCGGCACCAAGGCGTTCGACTGTCGTGATCGTCTGGAGCGAGTGCGCTTGAGCCCGCATGAGGGTGGCGAGCCGCTCAGCTTCGGCAAACGTCACCAGCACGCGCGCCCCCGCGTTGCCAAGAATCGCTCGCTGCCTCCGTGTGTATTCCACGAGCTCGTCGGGCCGGAACGGCGGATAGAGTGGAACGGGCACGGCGCCGCAGAAGAGCACCCCAAGGAATGCGTAAAAAAAAGCCTGCTCGGTTCGCAGCATCAGCGCGACCGGCTCACCCGCTTTCACGCCGAGAGCCCGCAGACCGGCGCTGACCCGGTGCGAACCGGTCAGTAGCTCGCTGTAAGTGATTGCCGCCTCTGTGCCATCATCGCGGCGTAGGCTAATGTGGACCCTCTCGGGCGTTCGTTCTGCATGCCAGCGCAGGACGTCGGTGAGCGTTCGTGCGGAGGCGGGAGCACGCATCCCCGGGGTTACGGGTGAGAACGGCACAGGCGCCGCTTCCGCGGCGACCGGAGCCGCGCGAAGGATGGCGGCAACCAGCTCCTTCGGCGTGGCCGCCTCGGCCATCACGGCGTCGGACAGGCGAACGCCGAAGGCGCGCTCGAGCCGGAGCAGTAGTTCCACTCGCTCCAGACTGCTGATGCCTAGATCCCGGTCGAGGGCGTCGTCCAGTGTCGGCACGCGCGCGACCGGGCTGCCCGGACCGCTGAGCTCGGCGACCAGCGAACCGACGATGTCCAGCACCTGATGCTCGACGGCCGTTGTCCCGTCGATGGAGGTATCTTCCATGGCGTGCGCCTGGGCGCGAACCTCATATCAGAACGAATGCGGCTGGACATGTCAATTGCGACAATCTGGCCGACACGGCGAGGGCCTGTGAAGGACAATCATCGGGAGGTGTTCGGCTGGGTCGTCTCCGACTGGGCCAGCTCGGCCTTTTCGACCACCGTCGCAACCGTCCTGGCCGGTCCCTGTCTGACCGCGCTGGCCCAGGTGCGACCAACTCGTACCAACAAGCGATTCTCTCGCTGATTGCCCTCTTCATCATTGGCCTGGTCATCTTGTTGTTCACCGATACCAACCGGGCGATCTGCGACGCGGGCGATCGGATCTGAGGGATGGACCAGATCCTCAATGTCGGCTTTCTCGTCTTCCACACGACCTGGATTGGCTTCAACTGCGTAGGTTGGGCATGGAGGCGAACACGGCGCTGGCAGCTGGCAACGGTGACGCTCACGACCCTCTCCTGGTTCGGCCTGGGTCTCTGGTATGGCTGGGGATACTGTCCGAGCACCGACTGGCACTGGCATGTCCGGGCGCGCCTCGGCTATCGTGACCCGTCGTCGTACATCCAGCTGCTGGTGAGTGAGCTGACCGGCATCAACCTTGACCCAGGCTGGGCGAACGCCGTGGCGCTCGGGACACTTCTCGCGGTGGGCGTGCTCAGCGTTGCTCTCAACGTCCGCGACGTCCGGCGTGTCTGATCAAGAAGCTACGCGATGGCCTGGCGGCTTTCCCACCACGCCTCGAATTCCTTGAACGCGCGGCTGAGGCGCACCGGTTCGGCTAGCCGATCGCTCACGACTTCCGCGGTCTTGTAGCCATTCCCGGTGACGCAGACTACGACCGACTCGTCGGGGCCAATGACACCGCGCTGAATGAGATCGACGGTGCCGCCGAGCGTCGTGCCGCCAGCCGGCTCGGTGAAGATACCTTCTGTTTCCGCCAATAACCGAATGGCGTCGACGATGAGCTCATCGGTGACTGCGGTCCCGAAGCCGCCGGTGCTGCGCACGGTTTGAAGCACTTGACAGCCGTCGGCTGGATTCCCGATGGCGATCGACTTGGCGATCGTGTCGGGCCGGACCGGTTCGGGATGATCGGCGCCGGTTTCGAGTGCGCGCACGATGGGCGCGCAGCCGGCAGCCTGTGCGGCGTGAATGCGCGGAAGCTTGCCCTCGACCAGGCCGATCTCGGCGAGCTCGCGGAACCCACGCGCGATTCGTGGTAGGAGCGTACCCCCGGCAACAGGCGACACGACGTGCTGGGGATAGCGCCAGCCGAGCTGCTCGACGATCTCGAAGCCGTACGTCTTGGCGCCTTCGGCGTAGTAGGAGCGAAGGTTGATATTCACGAAGCCCCACCCGTACCGATCCCCCACCTGCGTACACAACCGGTTCACATCGTCGTAGTTGCCGGCAACAGCCAGGATGGTGGGGCCAAAGATCGCGGAGCCGAGAACTTTTCCCGCTTCGAGATTGTCGGGGATGAACACGCAGCACTCAAGACCCAGGCGCGCGGCGTGCGCAGCAACGCTGTTGGCGAGGTTTCCTGTCGAGGCGCACGCGAGCACTTCGAGCCCGAGTTCCACAGCGCGTGTGGCTGCAACCGCCACGACGCGGTCCTTGTACGACAGCGTCGGATGGTTGACCGAATCATCCTTGATGTACAGCTCGCGAATGCCCAGCCGCTCCGCGAGACGAGTGCACCGTACGAGCGGCGTCATGCCCGAGTGCAACCCGGTTCTCGGCTCACCCGTGATCGGTAGGAGCTCACGATACCGCCAGAGATTCTTGGGTCGCCTGGCGATGTCCTCACGGGTGAGCTTGATGGCGGCGTAGTCGTACACCGGCTCCAGCGGACCCAGGCACCGATCGCAGACATAGATGGCCTCGGCTGGAAACGTGGCCTTGCACACGTGACACTGCAGTCCGATGAGCACGCTTACACAGCCTCCGCGAGTTTCTTGTCCGACAGTCCCCGGATTTCCCCAGCTTCAGTGAGGACCGGCGCGGGAACAATCGCGGCCCGATCGCGCGCGATGGCCACCAGATCGCCAATGGCGGCGACCGCCGTGGCGTCCCCGCCAACGCCGGGTCCCGTAATCGTGATTTCTCCGGCGTGCGCGCCGGTGATGACGGCCGCGTTCCCGGGCCCAGTCGCCTGCGCGAACAACGAGCCAAACGGCACGAAGGTGGGCGCCACCCACGCCAGGAGCGAGGAGCGTTCGCAATAGTACTCGGCGTGAGCAATCTGACGGATCGTCCCGCCGCACAGCCGCGCTTCTCGAAAATCCTCCGGCGTCAGGCGCGCCGTGGTCCGCGTGTCGATCTGGGTGGGCGTCAGGCGAAGGCGGAAACCGAGTCCGCATAGAATGGCCAGTTTGGCCGCGGCATCCACGCCGTCAAGATCGGCCGACGGATCCGCCTCCGCGTAGCCGCGCGTACAGGCGTCGGCAATCGCCTCGTCGATCGTGCAGCCGATGGCCTCCATCTTCGACAGCACGGCGTTGCTCGTGCCGTTGAGGATCGCCACGATCCGCGTGACGCGATCGCCAGCCAGACCGTCACCGAGCGCGCGCACGATCGGCATCGCACCGCCCACCGCAGCCTCGAAGCGAAGCTGACGGCCCTGCCGCTCGGCCAACGTGAGCAGCGCCGAGCCGTGGTGCGCGATCACGAGTTTGTTCGCCGTCACCACGGACTTCCCGGCCAGGAGCGCCCCGCGGACGTAGTCCACCGACGGTTCGGCGCCGCCCACGGCTTCGACGACGATGTCGACGTCGCTGGCGATGAGATCCTCGAACCTGTCGGTCCAGACCAGACGGCTTGTCGTCGCTTCGGGCTGGCGGGCACGCTTCTCGCGTGCGCGTCGATCGCAGATGTGCGTGAGTTGGAGAAGCGGGGGTGAATCCGGACCGGTGAGCCGCCGGGCGATAGCCGACCCGACGGTGCCAAAGCCGAGAATGCCGACCTGGCAGCGCCCTGACGCCTGATGGCCGGGGCTGCTCCCCGAAGTTTGGAACGAATTCAGAGGCAAGTCGTCTCCGCGTCTTCGAGGACTATATCAGACGCACGAAATCAGGAGCAAGAAGATCTATCTATATATCTACATTTGTAGATATATATGCGGCGGCTTCACGATCGCCTCCTTCCGTCGCGCATGGCCGCCGCCGGCTTGACTCGCGACCAGCCCCCCGGCTACAAAGGTACACTGCATGTGAATGTGATGGGGCCCGGGCGCAGCTGTTACTGTACGAGCCCCGTAGAGGGGCCCTTGAGGCGATCATGCGCTTCCGGTTGACGTTTCACTCAGAACACTTGAGACAAGCGTAATGACCAACGGCCCGAGGGCGACATCCCGACGGGCCATTTTTTTGTGAGGCGTGGGGACGTTATGACGCCGAAAGAAGCGCTCGCCAACGTCGTTCCAGCGGATGTGGCGGCCGAAATCGAGCTGTACGAGAGCCAGATCACCCTGAAGAAGCAGGGAAGGCTGGACGACAAGGTGTTTGCCGAAACGCGGCTGCGGAGAGGTGTCTACGGCCAGCGCTACGACAACGGCCAGCGGCACGACGGCCTAGCCGAGCGGGCGCTCACATATCCGTCGAACGACCTGACGAAGGGGCCCGACACGCTGTGGAACGCGCCGGGCATGCAGCGGATCAAGATCCCCTTCGGCGGGCTGAATACGACGCAGATGGACGCGCTCGCCGATATCGCCGAGGAGTACAGCGACGGCATCTGCCACGTCACGACCCGGCAGGACATCCAGCTGCACTACGTGCACATCGACGACACGCCCGCCCTCATGTGGCGGCTGGCGGCCGTGGGCATCACGACACGCGAGGCCTGCGGCAACAGCGTCCGCAATGTCACCGCATGTCCCCTGGCCGGCGTGTGCGCCGATGAGACGTTCGACGTCACGCCCTATGCGCGGGGCACCGCGCGGTTCCTGCTGGGACACGCCGACACCCAGGACTTCGGGCGCAAGTTCAAGGTGGCCTTCTCCGGCTGCCGGGAACACGCCTGCGGGCTGGTGTCGATGCATGACCTCGGTGCCGTGGCCGTCACCAGCATGGTGGACGGCGTCAAGAAGCGGGGTTTCGAGCTCTACGTCGGCGGCGGATTGGGAACGGTGCCGTACCAGGCGAAGCTCTTCGACCGCTTCGTCCCCGAGGAAGATCTGCTGCCGCTGGCACAGGCGATCTCGCGCGTATTCGCCCGACTCGGCGAGAAGAAGAACCGCAACCGGGCGCGGATCAAGTTCCTGGTGGCCCAGCTCGGCCTCGACGAGTTTCGCCGGCTGGTGCTCGAGGAACGCGCCCGCCTAAACGCCGACGAACGATGGACCTCGTATCTGGACGAACTGCCGACCTACGGCGAGCGGGCGCTCAAGTCGGCGCGGGCACTCGAAGAAGGGCCGCGGCACGAGGGATTCGAGAGGTGGTACGCGACGAACGTCTCCCCCCAGCGCCAGCCCGGCTACTCGGTGGCCACGGTCACCCTTCCCGCTGGGCGGACCTCACGGCCCGCCAGATGCGGCAGCTCGCCGATATTGCGCGCCGGTATGTCGGCAACACGGTTCGGACGACGGTCGAGCAGAACATTGTGCTGCGGTGGGTGAGCAGCGCGGACCTTCCCGGCACTCTACGCCGAGTTCGAGGCCATCGGGCTCGGCGACCCCGGCGCCAGCACGATCGTCGACATCACGGCGTGCCCCGGCACCGACACCTGCAAGCTGGGCATCGCGTCGTCGCGCGGGCTGGCCGCCGAGCTCCGCACGCGCCTGGCCGCCACCGCTCTGGAGCTGGACGAAGCGGTCCGGAACCTGCACGTGAAGATCAGCGGCTGCTTCAATTCGTGTGGCCAGCACCACGTCGCCGACATCGGCTTCTACGGCGTGAGCCGCAATGTCGGCGGCTACACCGTTCCGCATTTCCAGGTCGTCTGGGCGGTCAATGGACCCAGAACGCGGGCGCCTACGGTCTAGCGATCGGAGCCGTCCCCTCGAAGGGCATCCCCGACGTGCTCAGCCGGATCACCGACCGCTACGTCAAGCAGAGGCAGAGCGCCGAGACCTTCCAGCATTTTACCGCCCGGATCGGGAAGCGGGCGCTCAAGGAGATGTTCGACGACCTGGTCAAGGTCCCCTCCTTCGGAAGTAAGCCCCGGTCATTACACCGACTGGGGCGACGCCCGGGTCTTCACGATAGGAGATATGGGAACCGGCGAGTGCGCCGGCGAGGTGGTCTCGCTGGGGCGAGTTCGAGATGGCAGCGGCGGACGCGCAGGTCTTCGAGGCCCAGATCCAGCTCGAAGAGGGCGATTACGAGAGAGCCGACGCGCTCGCCTACAAGGCGATGCTTCTGGCGGCTCGCGGGCTGGTGAAGCAGGAACGCATGGAGGTGTCCGAGGATCCGGACGAAGTGGTTGGAGAGTTCCGGGCCCGGTTCTACGATACCCAGCTGTTCCACGACAAGTACGCGGGGGGCAAGTTCGCCCAGTATCTGTTTCAGCGGCATGCTCAGCCGCCACGGCAGCGGACCGGTGACACCGCCCGGCAAGCCGTGGAGGAGGCTCAGCTGTTTCTGGAGGCGACCCACGCCTGCCGGGCGCGCTCGGCTGCGCGTCCCGTCGCGGCCGCACGGACGTGACGGAGCACGCCGTCGACCAGCTGCAGCGGATCGGCGTCAAGCTGTTCCTGGCGGACGGCGCACAACTCGACCCGCGCGAGCTGGTGCCGATCTTCCATCGCTGGATTCAAACCAGCGCAATCGACCAGCTCTTGATCGACGTCGCCGACTACGCCCATCTTCACGAAGGGCCCGGCATCGTCCTGATCACACACGAAGGCAACTTCGCCTTCGACCGCGGCGGGGGGCGTCAGGGACTGCAGTATTACCGGAAGCAGCCGGCCGAGGGACCGCTTCTGGCGCGGTTCACGGCCTGTTGCCGGATCCTCGTCAAGGCGGCGATGCTGCTCGAAGGGGAACCCTCGCTCAGGGAACGAATCCGCTTTCGGGGTGAAGAATTGGAAATCGTCGCGAATGACCGATTTCTGGCGCCCAACAACGAAGGGGCCTTCGAAGCGATGCGAGCGGCCCTCAACCCACTCTTGACCCGGTTGTATCCCGCGACGCCATTCGCCGTTGCGCGCAGCTCCCGTCCGGGGGAGCGTCTCACCCTGACCGTCAGCGCCCCGCAGCCGACGACCCTAGCGGCCCTCGCTGATCGGTTGGCCTAGTCGCCAGAGCGCGGCAGCCTACTTACGCTGCCGTAATGCCGTGGACCCCGCGACGTCGTTTCCTGCCTTCCCGTCCGACGCCGTCACAGCGGCTCCCGTCAGCTCGAAGGCTGCCACCTGACCGATGACAATCAACGCGGGACCGTCGCCGTCAATCGGGGCCCGGCCACCCGCCAGATCGTCGAGCGTGCCCCGCCACACCTGCTGCCGGGGAAGCGAGGCTTCGGCGACGATGGCGGCAGGCATCCCGCTCGACCAGCCGCAGCCGATCAATCGAGCGGCCAGCGCCGCGCGCCGTCCCAACCCCATGAGCACGACGAGGGTTAGGCCATTGGGCGTCACGTTGGCAACCGACGACTGGAACTTCTCTTCGTCGTGACCGCTGACGACGAGGAACGCCGACGCCACGCCGCGATGCGTCACCGGAACCCCGGCCAGTGCCGGCGCGGCTGAGACGCTCGTGACGCCGGGCACGACCTCGTACGGCACGCCAGCAGCCTCGAGCGCGAGCGCCTCTTCTCCGCCCCGACCGAAGACGAACGGGTCGCCGCCTTTGAGCCGCACGACCCGGCGGCCGCGGCGCGCCGCCCGAATCATCGCCGCGTGAACGTCGGCCTGCGAGAGCGTGTGGCGGCCGGCACGCTTGCCGACAAAGAATCGCCGTGCGCGCCTCGCCAAGCCGAGCACGCGCTCGTCGACCGGCGCGTCGTACAGCACGAGGTCGGCCGCCCGCAGGCGCGCGGCCGCCCTGCGCGTGAGCAGCCCCGGGTCGCCCGGACCCGCCCCGACAAGCGACACATGCCCCATTACCGGTCCTCCACGGCGCCGGCAGGACTCAAGTCCTCCGCTCCACCTGTTGCTTCAGTCTGTCCGGACCCCCAACTGTCGTGGTGCCGGCCCTCAGGCTCTCCGTACAGCCTGTTCAACGCCTCCAGCAGCAACGAGCGTCGCGCGGCCATCGGCACGCCTTCGCGCCGCCACGCTCCGCGCTGTCGCCGCGCCTCGTGCACCCAGGCGGCCAAATCGCGCGGCAGCACGGCGTCGAGCGCCTCCCGTAAGAGCGCCGTCAGCCCAGGCGCCTCACCGCTTGTTGAAATCGCCAGAGTGACTCCGTCACGGCGCACAACGCCGCTCAGAAATGCTGTCGCGTTTACCGGATCGTCCACGGCATTCACAAAGATGCGCCGCGCCGCCGCCGCCTGGGCCACACGTGCGTTCACTTCCGGCGTCGCCGCGGCCACCACCAGCCACGCCTCATCCAGATCGGCGGGCGCAAACTCCCGGCGCGCGCTCGCGACGCCGCTCTGCTCGATGTCGGCATGCACCTCCGGCGCGACGACCAACACGTCGGCGCGCGCGGCCAGAAGCTGAGTGAGCTTCGCAGCAGCGACCGGCCCCCCGCCGACCAGCACCACGCGGCGCCCCGACAGGTTCACAAACAGCGGCAGTAAATCGGTCACAAGGAACCCTAAACAAAAAAGCCCGGAAAGCGTTGAGCTTCCGGGCCTTCACGTCGTTCAGGAACACGAATCGTTCAGCGAGCGATACTCGATAACGATAAACCTGGACGGCTGGCGCGGAGGCTCACTTCCGCCACGAAACAACAACAGTGACAGGCGCACGTCCCGGTCGACATGTTCAATAACCAGTACTCCCTTTGGGCCTTCCGGGTCAAGCCCGACTGCCATTTTCTCCAAGGAAGCGCATGAGAAGCGGTTTCAGGGTGTCTTTTTCGTGATCGACACGGCGGGGTGATCCAGCACCCGCGCGCGCCACGGGTGTCTTGTCCCAACGCTGATGCCGACACGCCGACCCCAGGCAATTGGTCCGACCTTCAGCCCGCAGTCTTCGACGAACAGCCGATTGCCCGCAAGATCCACGTCATTTTCAGCCAGCGTGATCCCCATCGCCATCGTCAGGTTACCGGGCCCGCGACAGAGCTCCTCGGTCGACATCGACGATTCGAGCGTCCGCCGGCCTTTCATCGCCAGGCGACGCCTGCGCCGCATGGCTGCAATGCCGTCGAGGGGATGGAGCGCACGGACAAGCACGGCCGCCGGCGAATTTTCTGCCTCCGTGACAACGTTCACGAGGCAGTGAATGCCGTAATTCAGGTAGACGTAGGCATGCCCAGGAGGGCCGTAGAGAGGAGCGTTGCGGGACGTTCGTCCCGGCGCTGCATGACACGCCGGATCGGATTCTCCGATATAAGCCTCGACCTCGACGATGACACCGCTCGTCACGACACCCCGGTGGCCGCGCACGAGCACCTTTCCGAGCAGATCGCGGACGACCTCGAGCGTTGGCCGGTCGTAGAACTCGCGAGAAAGCTTCAAAGGCCGCGGGCTCCTACCGGCCAGTCGCGTACGCGTGCGACCGTCCCTCGGCCAGCACGGACCCGAGGTAGCGCCCAGTGTGCGAGGCCTCGATCTGCGCGACCTGCTCGGGCGTTCCTGCTGTCACGACGTAACCGCCGGCTTCGCCGCCCTCGGGACCCAGATCGATGATGAAGTCGGCGGTCTTGATGACGTTGAGGTTGTGCTCGATGACGACAAGCGTGTGGCCGGCCTCAAGCAGTTTCTTGAACGCCGCCAGCAGCTTGGCGATGTCATCGAAGTGCAGCCCTGTTGTCGGCTCGTCGAGAATGTAGAGCAGCCGTTCGCCGCCGTGTGACGACAGGTGCGCCGCGATCTTGATCCGCTGCGCTTCTCCACCCGAAAGAGTGGTCGAGGGCTGTCCGAGCCGTAAGTATCCCAGGCCGATTTCGTCGAGTACCTGCAAGCGGCGCAGCACCTTGGGAGAGCTGCTGAAAAAGGCGAGGGCCTCGCGCACGGCGAGATTGAGCACCTGGTGAATCGAGCGGCCGCGGTAGCGCACCTCGAGCACCTGCGGCTTAAAACGCTTGCCGTCGCACTGGTCGCACGGCACGAACACGTCCGCCAGGAACTGCATCTCGACGCGCGTTTCGCCCTCTCCCTGACACGCCTCGCAGCGGCCGCCCGGCACGTTGAACGAGAAGTGGCTCGCCGTCAGCCCGCGCGACCGCGCGTCCTTGGTGGCCGCGAACAGCTCACGGATCGGATCGAACGCCTTGAGGTAGGTGACCGGATTCGATCGCGGCGTCCGCCCGATGGGCGCCTGATCCACCAGCACGGCGTCTGTGATGAAATCGGCGCCTTCGAGCTTCCTGAGACTGCCGACGCGCTTTTCCGAGCCGCCCTTCGCACGCTTGACGGCGGAATACAGCACGTCGTGCACGAGAGTAGATTTGCCAGATCCGCTCACGCCGGTGACGCAGGTGAAGACGTTCAGCGGAACGCTGACATCGACGTCCTTGAGGTTGTGCTCGTTCGCTCCGAGGAGCCAGATCTTCTGGCCGGTGCCTCGGCGCCGCGAGGTCGGCACCGGAATGGCCAGCTCCTGCCGCAGGTATTTCGAGGTGAGCGACCGCGGCTCGTCGAGCAAGCCCTCGAAGGTGCCGGAAAAGACCACGCGTCCGCCCTGCTCACCCGCACCGAGACCGAGATCGACGACGTGATCGGCTACCTTGATCATGTCGGCATCGTGCTCGACGACGAGCACCGTGTTGCCTTGATCGCGAAGTTGCTGGAGGATGCCGATCAGCCGCAGATTGTCGCGCGAGTGCAGTCCAATCGACGGTTCATCGAGCACGTAAAGGGTTCCGACGAGCGACGAGCCGAGCGAGCTCGCTAGGTTGATCCGCTGCGCCTCGCCGCCAGACAGCGTCGACGACAACCGATCGAGGGTCAGGTAATCGAGCCCGACGTCGGTCAGAAACGACAGGCGGCGCCTGATCTCTTTGAGAACCTTCTCGGCAATCGCAGCTTCCTTGTCGGTAAGGTCCAGCGTGGAGAAGAACTGCTGCGCGTCGCGGACTGTCAGCGACGATACCTGATCGATGGTCCGACCGGCGATCCGGACGTCGCGGGCCTCGCGTCGCAGCCGTGCGCCGCTGCAGTCGGGGCACGTCAGGTAGCCGCGGTACCGGCTCAGAAAGACACGGACATGAACTTTGTATTTTTTTCGCTCGAGCCAGCGGAAGAACCCGCGGATCCCTGCGTAGCCGTCGCCGCCCTCGATCACGAATCGCTTCTCTACCTCGGTGAGCTCCGCCCAGGGCGTGTCGATTCGGAGTCCCTTCTTGCGCGCGATGCGCTTGAGGTCCGCGAGCGCGCTGCGATAGTGGGGCTTGCTCCACGGCTCGATCGCGTTCTCGGCGATCGACTTCGACGAATCGGGCACCACTAGACCCATGTCGAGCTCGATGATGTTGCCGAAGCCGTGGCAGGTCGGACAGGCGCCGAACGGATTGTTGAACGAGAAGAGCCGAGGCTGGGGAGCCTCACAGGAGATCCCACACGGTCGACACTCGAAGCGCTCCGAGAACAGATGAACGATCCCCGACCGTTCCACGGCCCACGCCGCGCCGCCCCCTTCCCGATACGCAGTCTCGATCGAGTCGGTCAGACGCTGACACTGGTCGTCACCCCCCAAGCCGCCCAGCTGGATGCGATCGACGATGACCTGCAGCGTCGCCCGACCGGCGAGCGACGACGGATCGAGGTCCTCAAACGCCACCGGGCGAAAGTCGACTAATAGCCGTCCGAATCCTTTTCGCCGAAGCGTTTCGATCGTCTCAACGATCGTGCGAGCATCGGCGCCCCCCGCGGCGCCCGGCGAGTCCAGAAGCGCGGCCCGTTCTCCCCGGGCCGAAGACACCGGGCGAAAGTCGATGAAGCTCATCATTTCCGCATCGTCGACGGACGTTTCGTTGAGCTCATCGACTTCTTGCGAGGCGTCCGCGTGCGCGAGCGGCGCCGACTCGACGACCGACAGATCGAAACCAAGCAGAAGTCTTGTCCCCGTCGGTAGATCGCCAAGCTGTCGCGCGACCACTTCGGCGGTCTCGCGCACGACCTCGCGCCCGCAGTTTCTGCAGAATGTCCGACCGACGCGGGCAAACAACAGCCGCAGGTAGTCGTGGATCTCGGTCGTCGTGCCCACCGTGGACCGAGGATTCCTGACCGTGTTTTTCTGGCGAATTGCGATGGCAGGCGCGATGCCTTCGATCCGATCGACGTCCGGCTTCTCCATCCGTTCGAGGAACTGCCGCGCGTAAGCCGACAGCGACTCCACGTACCGCCGCTGCCCCTCCGCATAGATGGTGTCGAAGGCGAGCGACGATTTCCCCGAACCGCTCACGCCAGTAACGATCACCAGCTTGCCGGTCGGCAGCGTGAGGTCGATGTACTTGAGGTTATGCGTGCGCGCGCCTCGGACGACGAGATCGGCAGCTTGAGCCGCGCCGCTGGCACTGGTGTCGGGCATGCTTGGATCGACCTGCGTGTGCTCCCTGAAGTCCGGCTAAAGCCGTCCCCTCGACAGGCTGGGACGCCCTGAGATTGCCGAAGGGCGGACGTCACGGCCAGATAATCGCAGGGTGCTCAAACTACTCATCGTAGCCTACAGCCTGGGCACAGGCAACTAAGAGGTCAAGCCGTGAAGATTCTTCGCGCTGCGCCCCTCGATCCCGTCGACCCGAACCAGAACCGCTTCACGGGTTCCGCGCACGTGAAGCGTCCGGCCGAAGACGAGGCGGGCGTGCCCGCCGCTGTGTACCGGGTCGCCTTCAGCGACGGGACCCGCACCAATTGGCATACGCATTCAGGGCCACAACAGCTCCTCATCATTCAAGGCCGCGTGCGCGTGCAGCAATGGGGCCAGCCCGGCGAGGACGTCGGCTAGGGCGACGCGGTCGTGTTCGCGCCCGGTGAGAAGCACTGGCACGGCGAGACGCCTGGCTCGACCGGCACACATCTCGCCGTGAACGTCAATGTCGAGACGGAGTGGCTCGAATCGGTCGGCGACAAACTGTATGACGGATCATGAGATTGCTCTCGGCACGACACACCGGGCTGAAAGCTGCTGGCTGAGAGCTCCCGAAGAGGCGCTCGACCAGATCAAGTCAATGCTAGAATAATGGTTCCCGGCCGGCGTAGCTCAGTTGGTAGAGCAGTCGATTCGTAATCGACAGGTCATCGGTTCGAGTCCGATCGCCGGCTCCAACTCGGTTCCCTTCTAGGACTTCCAGTCTTTCCCGCTGCTCAGGAAAACACGCCATGAGCAGTCACTCTTCGACCCTCGAAATGTTTCTCCAATACGGGCTCTATCTGCGGAACTGGAGTCACTGTACGGCGCGGATGTATCGCTACGCGCTGCGGACGCTGCCGTCCGTGCTGACCAAAGCCTCGCTCGAAGCGTGGATCGTGACAATGCGCGAGCGACACGACTCGCCCGGCGGCATCAACGTTCGGATTCGCGCGGCGAACAGCTATCTGAGTTGGCTACGCGCGGAGGGTCATCTTGAGGAACCACTCAAGCTGAGGCTCAGAGATCTCGCGCCACGCGCGGTCGCCGAGCTTGAAGCCCTCGTCACCAGCGCCGACTCCGAGCAAGTGCGCCTCCAGGCCGCGAATAGTTTGATCGATCGTTCGGTCGGGCGAGCCACCGAACGCATTCAAGTCGCGGCGGCCATCACGGTGAAGCGACCCTGGTGAGTTGCTTTTCCCTTAACTAGCCTTCTTTTCTCAGAATGCCAGTGATGGCATTTATTCTTAATCGACGTACGTACAACTCTCTTCTCTTCTTAGTCTTCTTACTCTTACTCTTACTTCCACTCTTACTTCCGCTAATAGTCAAGCCAAGGGAATGAATGCTTAGTCGGAGCCATGGCCCCGTTTAAGTTATTGAAACCAAAACCGAAAAATGGCGGGTATGTGATCGGGTCGCCTATATAGATATTGCGGTGTCACCAGCGTGTGACACGGTCCCCACGGAATGGGCGCATTTTGCGGAGTTCTACCGGATCGTTCGTGGCACGCGCTATGCAATCCTCCTGAGCGGATGCCTGTCTCGACCGGAAGGATACGACCATGACTACTCTCGCGAAACGTGCAGGAACCGTCGGGATCACGGGTGCTCTCATGCTGGTGGCCGTGGGGTGGACAGCCAACACGGAAGCCGCGACCGGCGTCCCGCCGGCCGGCGATGTGCAAGCCACAATCGATCAGGCGTTCGGCGACACCGAGCGGGCGGACGCGGTCCTCGGGGCCGCGATTCCGACCCCGACCATGCTGCGACCGACGCTCCAGCAGCGTCGCAGCAGCGGCGGCAACCGCCGGGTTGCTCAGCCTCGACGTGGGGGGCACGGGCCGGCCGGCCGGGAGCCCGGGGCACTCGGACCATCGTCGTGCGCCGAGGACGCTATTATTCGCCGTACTACTACGGCATCGGGTACGGCTACGGATACCCGTACTACGGAGGTGGGTACTACGGCTACGGATACCCGTACTATGGGGGTGGGTACTACGGAGGGAGCTACTCCTACACCGGGTCCGTCAGGCTGAAGGTCAAGCCGCGAGCCGCGGAGGTCTTGGTCGATGGCTACTACGTCGGAACCGTCGACGACTTCGACGGGACCTTCCAGAGTTTGAAGCTGGAGCCGGGTCCGGCGAGCATCGAGATCCGCGCCCCGGGCTTCGAGGCCCTCAGGCTCGACGTCAGAGTCCTGCCCGGCCGCAAGATCACATTCGAGGAGAATATGAGGGCGGGAGACCCGGGTGAAGCGCCGCCGCCGTCGGCCGCCCGTCGCCCGCCCGCGCGGGGTCCTGACCAGGCAGCCGTCGAGGACCGGCCGGGTCCACGCGATCGCGACGCCGAGCCAGGACCGCCGGCAGGATACGACAGGCCGCCTCCGACGTTCGGCGGCGTGCGTCTCCGGGTCGAGCCGCGTCACGCCCGGGTCTTCGTCGATGGCTACTACGTCGGCACGGTTGACGATTTCGATGGCGGCAGGGGGCTGCCGCTCGAGAGCGGACCGCAGAGCATCGAGATCAGGGCCGATGGCTACGAGTCGCTGCAGCTCCAGGTTCGGATTCTGCCGGACGAGACGATCACCTATGAGGGTGACTTGACGGCGGCACCAGGCCGGTAGGACTGAACGGCCCGGGCGTCAGCTTGGCCGAAGGGATCGATGCCACGACGCCGGCCGGCAAACTCCAGATGCACATCCTCGGAGCGATTGCGGAGTTCGAGCGGGCCAGGATCGCCGAGCGTGTCACAGCAGGACTGGCCCGAGCCCGGCAGCAAGGCCGCAGGCTCGGCCGACCGGAGCGCATCGTCGCTGAGAGCCTGCTCGCCCCTGTGAGAGGTCTCCCCGTGCGAGAGGCAGCCAGGCGGCTCAACGTCTCGCCTACCACGGCGTACCGTTGGCTGTTCCAGAAAACCCCGCCGACTTTCGCCTGACAACTAGGCTGAATTCTTCCGAGAACAGGGCCCCGCCATGGGGCCCTTGCTGTTCCGGAAAACAGATGTTTCTTGGGACCGACGGGCGGCGGGCTCAGTGCGTGGGCACGCGCTGTTTGAGTTCCTCGAACCAGTTCTCGACGAGGATCACCTCTGCAGCGGTGGAGGTGTCGTCGATCGCATCGCCCGCTTTGATCATCAGGAACCGCTGGCCATCACGCATAGGGGCGACCGTTCACCCCAGCGTCGATGTAGGGACCCTCAAACATTACTGGAACGTTACGCGCTCGACACTCGGCGGATCTTGATCCGCAAAGTGTGGATGGACGACGTAGATATCATCACCCACGGCGGCCGCGGTGGTCGCCTGGACCGAGTACGTCGCGACACCCGCAAGCTCGGCAGAGGCCCAATCGTCGCTACTCGTCAACGCCACCACCCGGTTGTCGGAATTGCTGGTGATGACCAGGCGGCCGTCCGCCGCCCACACGACGCCGTCTTGCCCTGGCACGGGTTCCGGCAACGTCACCTGAGTCGTGTCGGCCGGATTGTCAAGCGGTACCTTGTAGAGCGTGGCACCGCTCGCTACCAGCAAGTAGCCCGACGGATGATGGACCAGCCCGTTCAGTGCCAGACCGTCCCACGGCTCGAACCGATACAGCACCGAGGCTTGGTAATTGCTGTCGACTTGGTAGATGACGTTCATCCGGGTGTCAGTGACATAGACCGTTCCGTCATCGGCAACGGTCACGTCATTCGCGAAATAAACCGCATCGTCCGGCGCATTGGCGATTGAGGCGGCGAGATCCACCATCGCAATCCGTTCGCCGGTCGTCAGGTTGTACACGCCCAGCTTCGCTTGCCCGGCGCCGCCGCCCTGGAACACCGAGCGGTCAGAGTTCGCGACCAGCAGACGGTCGCGTGGTTCGTCTGCCTCGATGCCGACAGATGAGCGCAGCTCCGGATCGCTTACGACTGGACTCACCCGGCCGTCGTTGTGGATCTGGAAGATCGTCCCTTCGGCAAGCGAGCCGACCAATAAGCGCCCGTTGGCCTGATCGTACTCGACACCTTCTGGGATGAAACCGCCCCGCTCCGCGACAATCATCGCCGGCAGGTCGGGTACCGGGGTTGTGGCTTGCGTCTCAGGCGGCGGGCCGGCTGGCCCAGGCTCCGCCGCGCACCCGACGAGCGCCACGCACGCGACAGCAGATGCGAAGAATCGGCTACTCATTGAGAACACCTCCGTCTTACGCTCTTGTGGTCATTGAGTGTAGGGAGCCGTGATGGTAACACGCATGGCCCAGACGGGTCGGCGCGACGACGACTTACGTTTCGTTAACTGGATCTTCAACGAGCTAGCGTTCCGGCGACACTGAGGGGGGATGTCCCTCTAGCTGTTGAAATTTAAAGCGGCGGCTCCCTGCTGGTCGTGATAGACGGCCGGTGGGAAAACCTGGGGCTGAAGCCCCCAGAAAGGAGCCGCCATGAAGAAGTTTGGCACAGGCGTTCGTGGGCGCCAATCAGCATTGCCGGCACCACGGCACCTTCCATTGGTCGACATCCTGGTCGATGCACAGGCCGAGCTCCAAGAGCTGGTCGTCGCGTCGGGCCTGAAGGTCCTCGCGGCGATGTTGGAAGCGGATCGCGTGGCCGTGTGCGGTCCGCGGTATGCGCATCAGCCCGCGCGGCGGGCGTCTCGGGCGGGCCATGCGCCCAGCGAAGTCGTGCTGGGGGGCCGCAAGGTCGCCCTGCGTCGGCCGCGGGTGCGGCGCGACGGGCAGGAGGTCGCGCTGCCATCCGTCCAGGCCTTTACGAACACGGATCCGCTCACCCGGCGCGTGGTCGAACAGATGCTCATCGGCGTGGCCACGCGCCAGTATGGCCGGAGTCTAGAACCGCTGGGGGCCGACGTCCGCACGCGGGGCACAAGCAAGAGTGCCGTGAGTCGGCGGTTTGTGGCGCAGACGCAGGCGCAACTCGATGCGTGGCGGGCAACGCCGATCGACGACCTCGAGCTGGTGGCGCTACTGATCGATGGGGTCCACGTCGGCGGCCACTGCATCGTCGTGGCGCTGGGCCTCGATAAAACGGGCGCCAAACACCCGCTGGGCCTCTGGGAAGGGTCAGCGGAGAACACGACCGTGTGTCAGGGCTTGCTGACCAATCTGCAGAGCCGTGGGCTGCGGACCGACCGCAGTCTGCTCGTCATCCTCGATGGAGCGCAAGCGCTCCACACTGCGGTGATGCAGACCTTCGGCCCCGCAGCCCTGGTACAACGATGCCAGGTGCATAAACGGCGCAACGTGCTCGAGTATCTGCCCGAGGCCCAGCGTCCGTGGGTGAAGGCGACCCTCACGCGCGCCTATACGCACACCGACATCAAGGCGGCCCGGCGCTTGTTGCAGGACTTGGCCCGGCGGGTGGACATCGATTATCCGAGTGCAGCCGCCAGCATACGGGAAGGGCTCGACGAGACGCTCACCGTAGTCGAGTTGCCGCTCTCGGAGCGGCTCCGCCGATCGCTGGCGACGACCAACGCCGTCGAGAGCCTCCTGAGCCGGACACGCCACGTGAAGCGGAACGTGAAACGCTGGCGCGGGGGTACGATGGTGCTCCGCTGGGTCGCTGCCGGTGTGCTGGAAGCGGCCAAAGGATTCCGGCGGGTGAAGGGGTGTAAGGACATGCCCGTGCTGGTCGCCGCGTTGCGAGCACGTGACGCTCAGCTGGGGCTCGATGAATCGTCGGGGATGGTTGCGTAGTCGTCACCCGAGCCGCCGCTGAATTTCAACAGCGGATGGGACAAGCCCCCCGCGATAGCGACGAGCGCCAAACAGGACGCAAGACCCCTTATTCTCATTACTCTTCCTCCGCAAATTCGCCGCGCACCGAATTGGTTCGCCCCGATCATCGCGGGGGTCGTAATCGTCGGAGACATCGACGCGGCCGCACTCGGCCCGGCGGGCTCCATCCCCCCTGGCGTGAGGTCATGACGGCGAGACGCCGGTGCGAGCGTTCCAGCGGCCTAGTCCTCGATGAGCTCCTCAATCTCAAGCTCGGTGGCTGCCTTGATGGCAGAAAGGACCCGCCGTTGGTTGCTCTTGTCCAGCCGCACGTAAGCATACCCCTCAGGGTGGGCCGCCACGCCGCTGAATTCGATTGTGAGCCAGTGTTTCTTGGCCTTGCTCAGGAGCAGTCACGGAGTTAAGAGGATTCCGGCCACGTAGCGCCGATGCGCCGAGCGCTCATAGATAACCTTAGTGACGGCATCGTACGGCACGGCGAGATACGTGGCCTTCTCGGCTCCCTTCTTCTCATCGGTGATCAAGAGCATCCGCGTCTCCGGGTCGAACTCCAACCGGGCGTCGCGTTTTTTCTCGTCTTCCCCTTGTTGGTCGAAGAAATCAACCTTCTTGAACATCAGGGGATCCGCGAACACCACCGTGCTGAACGCCAAGGCAATTGCCGCTACGGTGAGTCTTTAGAGGTGGACCCCGAAATTCGGACAGCTTGCTAAGGTGGGATCCAGACCCAGGAGAAGGAGTCTGGCATGCCACGGAAGAGACGGAGTTATCCTGCTGAACTGAAGGCGAAAGTCGCGTTGGAGGCCCTGCGCGAGGAAGCACCGATGGCGGAGCTGGCGGCCCGCTACGGTGTCCATCCAAACCTGATTACCAACTGGAAGACGAAGGCTCGGCAGCAGGTGCTGGCCGGCTTATCGGGGAATCCCGAGCGGCAAGAGGCCTCTCGGGAGGCCGAAATCCAGCAACTGCGGGCGAAGATTGGCGAGCTCGTCATCGAGCGGGATTTTTTGTCCAAGGCCTTCGGTCGGTGAGCCACGGCCGAAGAGTCGGGATGGTTGATCCCGCCCACAGACGGCTCAGTCTCGTGCGGCAGTGTCGCTTCGTGTCCATTGCCCGCTCGTCGTTCTACTACGCGGGCCCGGGCGAGAGTCCGTTGAATCTGCGCCTGATGCGGTCGATTGACGCGCAGTTTTTGGAGACGCCGTTCTACGGCTCGCGGCAGATGCAACGCTGGCTCCGCCGGCAGGGCGACACGGTCTCTCGGAAACGGGTGCGCCGCCTGCTCCGGGTGCTGGGGTTGCGCGCGGTCTTCCAGCGCCCACGGACGTCTCAGCCGCACCCGGGACACAGGATCTCTCCCTACCTGCTGCACGACCTGCCGATCACGCGGCCGAATCACGTGTGGTGCACGGATGTCACCTACATCCCACTGCAGCGGGGCTTTCTGTACCTGGTCGCGGTGATGGACTGGGCGAGCCGCACGGTGCTGGCCTGGCGCCTGTCCAACACGTTCGGGGCGAGCTTCTGCGTCGCGGCCTTGCGAGAGGCGCTCAAGGGCTCTGGTCCTCCCGAGATCTTCAATAGCGACCAGGGGAGTCAATTCACCAGCGGCGACTTCACCGACGTGCTCACGGAGGCCGGCATTCGCATCTCGATGGACGGCAAGGGCCGCTGGATGGACAACGTGTTTATCGAGCGCCTGTGGCGATCGCTCAAGTACGAGTGCGTGTACCTGTCCGAGTTCACCACTGGCTCTGAGGCCCGGACCGGCATCGGCGGGTGGATGGACTTCTACAACCGGTGCCGGCCCCACTCGTCGCTCAACGGTCGGACGCCAGAAGAGGCGTACACTCGCGGCGAAGCTGACCGAGCCTGGGGCTCCGCCCCACCTCCGGCCAGCCAAACGCAGCGTGAATCATGAACCCGGATTCCACCTTAGCTGTGACGAATACCTGTCCGAAGGATGGGGTCCACCTCTTTTGTCGCATCGGTGTCCTCCTGCTTGTAGTGCCGCTGAGTGTAGCTCCGAATCGACGACCGCACTCGATCTTGCAACGCCGCCTGTGGAGAGAGTAGGGGTTGTCAGACATGGGCTTACGATAGCGTCCTCGAAACGAGAGAGGCCCGCATGGTCAACTGACCCCTGTGGGGGCGATGTGGGCGGCTGGATAGCACCGCGACTGTGTTCCCCTCAGCGTACGAAGATCGGTTCAGGGTCCGCGATAGAGGCCTCCGCGCTCGCCTGTTCCAATGGCGGCAAGGCCACAGGTCTACCGGGCGCGCTCAGGCTAGACGCGGCTGACGACCAGTTCTTGCGCGGACCGTTGGTAGTTGTCAATCGGCGAGCAACGGCACGGTGCTCGTATCAATGACTTCGTCCTCGAATGGGTCCTCGCCCGCATCCTGAGCGTGTTAGGTCGGGAAGAAGGCGCGCGCGTGCCAGGCGTTGGCCAGGCGCGTTTCCCAGCGCCCAGCTCTGACATCGCCAACCGACGTCAGCGTGTTGTCAAAGACCGTTGTCTCGAGATTCACCGAGCCTGTAGCCGCGAGCTGTGCGAACTGGTCACGCGGCACCCGCTCGATGTGGGAACCCTGTCGGAACAGCACCGGCGCGTGGTCCGTGAATTTGACCCCCATTTGCTGTTCCACGGCTTTGGTCTGGCGGAACAGCGCGTCGATGGAACAGCCTGAGGGGCCGGCCTGCCGCTGGTCGACGGCGACGAACAGGAACCGGTCGTATCGCATCTCGCGCCCAGCAGTCAGCGGCACGGCGTGCGCCCCCCACTGGTCGATGAACGGGTCGACCACCGCCAGCAACTGAGCCTGCTCGGATTCACTCAGCGGGCGCTCGCCTGGAAAGATCCAGAGCCGGGCGTCATCGGGAAGCTGATCGAAATCGACTCGCGGCATGCAGGAACCCTTTCGTCTGCGCGTGTTGCTGTGACAGCTGTCGCACGCGCACTACTGGACTGTACTTCGCAGGGCGTAGCGCCCCTCTCGAAACTCGCCACACAGCTCGGCGACCAGGGGATGTGCGATCGGCTGGCTGTGGACGTCGGACTCCAGATGGCGTTCGGCCACGTAGGTCGTGTGTTCAGCCCCGTCGACAAGCACGTGATACCAGGGCTTGTCCTTCGGGGGACGAGACCTCGCCACGACCTCGTACCATTCATCGGCGCCCTGAAACGTGGCATCGACATCGAAGACGACACCTCGATAGTCATACACCTTGTGATGGACGAGCTGGCCAACGAAGAACTCGGCTGTGTGATCCATAGGATGAGCATATCCGACTCAGACTCATGCGTGTCGTGATGGCCAGGTGTTGCCCCTTCGCGGGCAGTGGCTGGGCGACGTCGATGGACCAAGACGCCGCAGACCGGGTTGGCGCACTAATTCACGGCTGAGTGCGGACGGGTAATTCGCGAGGGTTCGCAGCGAGCCAGTCATTGAGGAACTCGTCCAACAACTCTGCCACGAGCCCCAGGCATACCGCGACCCCTTGCACACGTCCCGCACACATCGCTCCTCCGGAATCAGTTGATGGTGACGTACCGCTCGAGGCGGGCCACTTCGTCCTCGTCCACATACTTCCCGATCTCGCGGCGGAACTGCTCGATGGCCACGTACGGGCGGTACTCCTTGAACTCGCGCAGCATCCGCGCGCCGACGCCGGGAATCGACAGGATGGCCTCGTCGCTCGCGGTGTTGAGATTGATGGGCACGAACACGTACTGCTCGAGTCGCGCCAGCTCCGTGTCGTCCACGTACTTGCCGATCTCCCGCTCGAACTGGGCGAGCGCGACGTACGGGCGGTACTCCTTGGAACTCGCGCAGCATCCACGCGCCGACGTTGGGGATCGTCTGGATCTCCTCGTCGGACGCAGTGTTGAGGTTCAAGTGCACGAACATCCGCCCGTAGAGCGCGCTCCGCCTGGCGGCGTCAAGCCCCTGTCCCGCAAGGAACGCGTCCAGATCGGCCATCCGTAGGAACGGGCGCTCGGCAACGAGCGCGGCGACCAACGCGGGGCTCATCCCCGGCAACGCGGCCAGGGCGCGTTCCGACGCGATGTTGGGGTCGACGATCGTCACCGGCGCGCCCACTTGGGCCCGGATCGGCACGAGGACTAAGGCCGCCAGGGCGACGACGGCTGCGACACGGCCGAGAAGACGGCAGTGAACCTTCATGGTGTGACTCCAGGGGTGCCGCCGGGACGGGCGGACAGACGCGGGTGTCGAACGGTGTAGGTCAGGCCGACCAGGCCGAGCATCGTCAGTGAACCCGGCGCGAGCAGCGGGGTAGCCCCGCTGAGGGACTCGCGCAGCAGCGTCATCTCGTCGACCGTCGGGTACAGCTCGCGCTCGAACTCCTCGTTGCTAGCGTAGTGGTACCCGATGCCGACGAGGCCGACGGCCACGCACAGCAACATCGCCAGTTGCAGGGCGCGCACGCTCGCGACGCCAGGCGCCACGCCGTGCCAGATCGCGATGACGAGGCTGGCCGCGAGCAGCACCAGGGGCGAGAACTCCGCCGCGCCCTCGACGTGCCCGAGCAGCAGCAGATCGACGATCGCACCGATGATGCCCAGGAAGACGATCGCGAGCAAGAGTGCTCTGATTGTGCCGAGAGCCAAGGCGTCGCGTGCCACCGGTGACGACTGTTCAGTCACGGACGTAAGTTGGATTGGTACATTATCCAAACCTCAGCAGGCACTGCAAGTAACGTCCGCCACGAGTGCCGGACCCGTGCCCGTGGTGCAGGGGCCAACTCGTCGTCACTCAGATGTCTCAGTTGCTCCTGGGCGAACAGGGGGCTGGACGTTTCCAGGCTCCCGCTGTGCTCAATCGCTTGGGGTGCCTTGCCGTAGCCACGATCGAGGAGGAGTCCGATCGCCGTCAGCCGAGAGCGCGTGTCCTGGTGGGGCGTGGTGGCGAGGCGGTGAGGCTGCCCGACGTAGACGTGCCCGTCCTCGCCGCCCAGGTGTCGAATGTGCTCGGCGAGCGATTGGCCGGTCGGCGGGCGGCCGCGCCAGCTTCCCGCCCTTGCCTTGCTCATGGGGTCACTTCTTCTATGGGGTGTGTTGCCGGTACTGAGCGAGCCGCGGCTCACATCCCCGGATCGTCCGCGGACGGACCGTAGATCGAGGGGACCTTGGCGCCCATCGGCCGCAGGTAGCTCGAAAGCTGCCCGCGGTGATGGATCGCGTCGAAGAGGAACCCGAAGAGCATGTCGCCGAGCGAGGTTTCCCAGGCAACTTTCCCGCCCACGAGAAACCCGGCTTTGCTGTCCCACCCGCGGCGTCGTCCAGCTTCGTGACCTGCGTTTCGAGCTCTGCGGCGTTCTTCTCGTACGCCGCGATTGATTCCGGGACGGTCGGAGCGGGGTCGGGCGACGCGCCTAGTGGCACGCCGAATCGGCCCCTGGCCCACGCGCGTTGATGGTCTTTCTCATGGTCCTAGACGTCTAGGCGGAACAAACCTCCTTGGGCGGCCCTTCCACGGAAGTGCCCGTTTGCGCCGCGTAGGATGGTGAAGAGGCTCTGAAAGCTGTGCCCGGTCTTGTGCCCGACGTGCTTCGTAGCTCGGTCATTCGACACCCAACGGCAACCAATTAGCACGACGGGTTACTGAACAAAACGCGCGACTTTCGGCCTGTTTTCGATCGGCGCTGTGCCCTCAAAATCCCGTGGGGGTCACCCCCCGTGAGGGTTCGATTCCCTCATCCGGCACCAAATCTCTAGGAAATGATGCATCACGCCGCGCGCAGCGACCGGCGCAGTGCCTTCCTGAAAAAGCGATCACTACCCCGCGAGACCTAGCTGCCAAGCCATAGAGGACTACAATGACGGCCATGTCCTCCACAACTATTCTGTTCGGCGTGCTGCTGACGCTGCTCGGCCTCGCGGGTTATGTCCTCACCGGTGCCAGCAGTCCCACGGCGCTGATTCCGGCGATCTTCGGACTCCTGCTGCTGGCGCTCGGACTGCTCGCCCGCTCGGAGCCGATGCGCAAGCACGCCATGCACGCGGCCGCGACCGTCGCGCTGCTGGGCTGTGGCGGTGCCCTGTTCAGCCTGATGCGCACGCCGGCTGGGCCGCGTTCCCCCATGGCGGTCTCCTCCCAAACGGCCATGGTCATCCTGACGGCGGTGTTCGTGGGGCTCTGCGTCAAGTCGTTCATCGACGTCCGGCGCGCGCGCACCGGAAAACCCTGAGGCCGGGATTCTTTGGGCCGTGGGCGAGCAGCGTCCGGAGCTCCCGCCAGCGCCGCCGATTGTCCGCCAGCAACGCTCGCACTTCGCGCGAATAGACCCCGTCCTTCCAGCGCGCGCGCCGGCTGCGCTCGAGCCCGGCCGTTGTCTTCGGTCCTGTGCTCTTGCCACCGTGGAGCCGACAGCGTCGTCGGTTCCTCACCGCTGGACACTGACACGGCGTGTACCAGCGTGTCATCGCACCGCATCGGCGTGCCTGTGAAAAGTCACCAGGCCGATTCCCGTTTTTCAACCAGCCGCGCCGTGGTTCACGGGGTTCTAGGTACCAAGGGTTTCAAAGTCGCCGATCCCAAGAAACAAGTGTTTCTTGGGACCGAGGAAGGCCGGGTGTGGCACGCGGGACTGGTAACCGACGAGAGGAGACGCCTCGCTCAGTTCCGCCGACGGGACCTGAGTGTCCGCTCGGCACGCGGGAGTGCCCACCTCCTCGGGTGCAGCCGCGGGTTAGACCGCCAGATTGTCAGTCTCGGGCTACGAATTGTTACGACCGGGTCTGAACGACCCGCCCAATGATGTACTTCCTCGGCACGTAGCCCCAGTGGCGGGTGTCGGAACTATTGTTCCGGTGGTCGCCCATCACGAAGTAGTACCCTTCGGCAATGGTCCTGCTGTTCGTTGAGCGTCATGGCGGCGGGTCGCTGATGTGTGAGCTTCAGCCGCGCCGCTCGGGATCGCACTCAGCGGCGTCGCGTCCATCGCGTGTTAGGCGGCTACTTCAGTGGACTGATCCACACTCTCTTTCCTTCCTTGAGGTTGTACAGATAAAGCCGATTCGATGTGATCAGGGCGCTGTACGGCGGCAACCACCAACCCGTGTCAAAGCGGTCGTAGTCCGGCACGGACAACAGCGAGCCGTCCGCAAGTCTGAGGATGGCTCCCTTTCCAAGAGCTTCAACGACGATTGTCAGGTATCCGGTCGATTTCGTGTAGGGGCCGCGAACGTGGCGAACTGAAATCTCATCGCCATCAAGGTACGCGACCGCCATCCGCAACTTGCGGCCCTCATAGTTGACATCCCTGAATACGATGATGACGTCGTCCGTAACGAGTGCTGTTGAAAACGTGGACAGAACCCAGGACGAGCCTCCCAGTAGACGGATGTACTGATCACCCTTTTCGATTATCGAATCAGCGAAGTACTCGACCGTCTCAAGTCTCTGAGCCTTGGACGCGACTGGCATCAGGAGCGCCCCGGCAGCAGCAAGAATGAGGATCCTCCTAGTCATGACAGCCCTCCGCAGCCCGCCAGCCTAACGGTCCAAATGAGCCGCGCACCGCAGCGACATGGTGGTACACGACCGTCGGTGCGTCGGTTCCATTTTGGAGGTTAGACCGCGGGACCGCGAGATGCGGCATCACTTTCACACAGCCTGACGTAATCGTCTATGAGCCCACGCACATCTCGCTCGATTTCCGCAAACCTCGATTCCGTTGTGTCCCAGACTTGGTCAGAATACGTGAAGATCCCCTCACCCATGCCGCCCACACCGAGGGGCGCGCCAATCTCATGGGAGCCTAGGCGGGTGCCGCGCGACAGCGACATGCCTCTCCTTCTTACTCACCTCATTACTTCTTGCTTCTTGTAAGTGCCTACCAATTCTGCAGACGCGATGACATGCCCCTCCATCGCCTTCAGTAACTCAGCTTTGGTCGGACGGGCTAGATCCGGAACCGGAAGTTCCACGTCGAGAGCGTACAGCTTGTGGAAGTACCGATGTCGCCCAACTGGGGGACATGGGCCCCTGTAGCCAGTTCGCCCCCAGTCATTCAGGCCCTCTAGCGCGCCGCGAGGAAGCGTGTTGGGGGTCTCGCCGGCCGCCAGGCCAGATGCAGTCGGGGGGATGTTGTATAGGACCCAGTGAACCCACGTCATTTTCGGCGCAGCCGGGAGCGCCTACTGACCAACCCATGACGCGCTCAGGGCGGCGCGGGCGACCGCCGTGCCGCGCAGATACACGTCAACGATACGTCGTGTGTTGGTGATGTCGTCCAGCGGGTTTGCCTCGAGCACGACAAAGTCGGCGCTCTTGCCGGCCTCCAGGGTGCCCAGATCGTCGAGCGCGAGCAGGTCGGCCGAGTTGCGGGTCGCTGCCACGATGACGTCGGCCGGTGTCATCCCCGCCCGCACCATATCCTCCATCTCGGCATGCGGGCTCCAGCCGGCGCCGCCGTCTGTGCCGAAGCCGATGGTCACACCTTCGGCGCTCAGGCGCGCCAAGTTACGGGCCTGGATGCCGAACGCCTCCTGCGCGGCCGGGCGGTCGACCGATCGTTCCTGCATCTGCTGGAGCTCGTCCGGAGGGATCGTGCCGCTCAGCCAGCTGAGGTCGGTGGCGACCCCGGGATTGGGCAGGTTCGGGACGAGAACGACGGTCGGGCGCTCTGCGAACAGCTCGACCACTTCGTCGTCGACATCCATGTCGCGGATGCCGTGCGCGAAGGCATCGAGGCCGGCGCGCAGCAGTCCTTTGGCGTCCTCGAGCGTGTAGACGTGGGCCGTCACGCGTAGCCCCTGCTGGTGCGCCTCGTCGATGACCGCGCCGTAGAGCTCCGGTGTCAGCTTTTCGAACTGGCCGTTGCGGTCGTCGACCCAGATCTTGACCATGTCGACGTTCCGGGGCGCCAGCTCCTGCACCGCCGTTCTGGCCTCCTCCTCGGTCGAGATCCAGAATGGGATCTCGGTGCGGCCCGGTTCCGGTGCCGTGATACCGCGGCCGACCGTCCGATAGGGCGATATCGGGCCGCGTTCGGAATCACCTCATCGCGCACCTGAAATGCCATGTCGCTGGAGCCCCGCCCCAGGCTCAGCACGACGCCGACGCCGTAGTACGCCTTCCGCTGCAGGTCCTCGACCAGCTCGTCACGGGTTTCTCTGAGATGCACGTGGGTATCGATAATTGCCGGCATGACGGTCCGACCGCTCAGGTCCACGCGGGCCGCACCCGCCGGAACCTCGACGGACCCGGCACCGCCGATCGCCACAAGACGGTCGTCGTCGACTACCAGGATGGCGTTCTCGATGACATCCCCATCGCCCACGAGGACCCGCGCACCTTCGAATACCGTGACGTTCGTCAGTGCCGGAGCCTGTTCGGTCTCCGGTGCGGAGCAGGCCGACACAAGGGGCAAACCGGTCAACAGCAGGGCGCCGGCGAGGGCGGCCGGGGACAATCTCATCGTGAGTCGGTGCATCGCAGCCTCCTGGACATTGGGCGATCGGGCTCGAGGGGGGGGGAGAGACACATGGGTCAGTTCAGCGGCACGCGCTGTCTGAGTTCCTCGAACCTGTGATCATCAGGACCTGTTATCCACCAGGGCGCACCACAGCGTCAAGAGTTCTCTGCTCAGTGCGAATCGAAAACCGTTTGATACGACGCGATACTCGCCCGGATCGCATCGAGCTCCGGCTCGGTCGGACGCTCGGGGTCCAATGGTACCGGCAGGCTGCCGAACTTCATGAGGCATGCCATCAATAGAAGGCGAGCCTTTGTGGCCGTCAGGTTGCTTCCCTCGATGAAAAGGTCGTTTGGGTTTCCAGGTGTGACCCCCTCGTGATTCCCTCGACCGACTCGGGCGGCGGGTCAGTTCGTCGGCACGCGCTGTCTGAGTTTCTCGAACCAGTTCTGGACGAGGATCACCTGTGTGGCGGCCGATTCGTAGGCTAACGCCGTGTTGTGGGTCCCTCAGGGATGTTCCGGATCGCCCCGTCAGGCGTCCATATTGTGCAGCAGTTCTCGCAGTAATGTTCGCCGGAGTCGGCTCGCGGTAGCGCCCGCCAGTGTCTGTAGACCCGTGCGCTCGACACACGGTAGGGCTTGCCGACGAGCGACCTGCTGATCTCCATACTTCCAAGAACCGCCGGAGAACCGGTTTCTAATCCTGCTCTGGCGTTGGTCAGCGTGGTGGTGCCAGCGTCCTTTTTCGGTGGTAGCGGGCACCGTGCCCGACGCGGAGACTTGTGGAATCGAAACAGCCCTTGCCCGCGGTAGTGAGATGCGTTGACGCAGAGAAGGTCAATTAAAATCGCACACGGAGGCCAGTACCAACCTGCGCTCCACCGGCATCGACGTCTACTGCCTGCCCACTGGCGCTATCGAAGCTCAGCGTGGATCGGCTGAACCGCACAACACCACCCACGCCGATATTGCGCGAGAATATGAACGCCACGTCAACCCCCGCGTTGACGCCGACTTTTGATTTCGATTCCTGCTGCACCGAAGCGCTGGTAAACGTTGCGGTGTCGTACGGGTACGTCTCGCTGACCGTGATACCTGCCACGAGTCCTTGCGTCACGTTGAACAATGACGGTCCCCCAAATACGGTGATCTGCCATCGACGGCCGACTGGTGCAACCCAGGCCGCCTGAATGTGCACCGCCGTCTCTTCATGTTGCACCCCGCCGGCATCGCCACTGACCTGGCGCGGCGCGTTGAAGAAGAAGGGATGGGGTATCGACGCGCTGACGGTAGCCGAGTTCGTCTTCGTAAATCGAGTAACGGCGACTCCAACCGCCATGTTCCGCCAGATCCGGACCCCCCCCCCCCCCCCCCCCCCCCCCCCCCCCCCGGCTATGTCGAGTCCTGGTGCTGTGTCAACCTTGTACGAGGACGTCACGGTCTCGGTCTCGACAAACTTAGGGGAGGTTAGGGAGTCCGTGAAACTAGACGAGGTCGCTTGATAGTTACCGCTGACCGCGAAATACCCCCGGTCGCGCCACTGCCCGGCAGTGACCGTCTGCGCCCGAGCTGTGCTGTCAGCAGCGAGAATCACTAGAACTGCAAGGATGGAGTATCGCACGTCGTCACTCCTTCTGGTCGATCGAAGATCGCATTCCCCGACCTAGTTGACGCCCACAGCAGCCCACGCATCACGAACGGCGCGATACGGCGCGCTGTTCACACCGTAGAGATCCTGGGCGCCTGAAGCGTGATCACCCGCGCTAGAGCAAAATTCGCAAAAGATGGCATGAGTTGCGCAAACGCTCGATAGAACACCTTTTCGATCTGCTCTCGGTTCGACCCCCCGACACCCTGCACCTGGATCCCAGATGTCCGGTTCGTGCCGCCTTCGATAGCCAAGTAAAAGGCCTGATTGGGAATGCCGGAGTTGGTGTGGACGCCGCCGTTATCTGCCTCCGGCGGTAAGATTACGCGTTTGCTGTAGTGATCGGGGTCCCCGAAGAGCGCCGGATTTTCCATTGAGCGAAAGCCGTCACGAGCTCCGCCGACCGCGGCAGTAACGACATCTTCCCCGACAAGGTAGTCCGCCTGTAGGCGACCACTTCCGGCTGGCTGGAAGAAGAATTCGACGCTGGCACCCATCATGTCGGAAAAGGCCTCGTTTAGCGCTCCCGATTCGTTCAGGTACTCAAGATTCGATGTAAACCTCGTGACACCGTGGGTTAATTCATGAGCAACAA
The DNA here is from genome assembly GCA_965197865.1 of Vicinamibacterales bacterium. Taxonomy (GTDB): domain Bacteria; phylum Acidobacteriota; class Vicinamibacteria; order Vicinamibacterales; family CAVVIG01; genus CBDANZ01. The sequence continues at coordinate 136,898 of CBDANZ010000002.1, read as the reverse complement.
TGTCAAGCGCCCCAGAAGAGTCAATGCCATTCGTAGTTGACATTCTGTGACGACCCTCTGGTTTACGCCGCCGACTTCTTCATTCCTTCGATCTGTCGCGTGAATGCGACACGCAGCAAGGGCAGCGCTCGGAAGTTCTTGATGCGGTGCAGCCGCGGCTCGAGATCGAGCAATGCGGTGGCCAACCAGCGCTGCTTCTGCTCGCTGTTCTTCCAGTGATCGACCTTGGCGATGCGGCTCTCGACACGGGCGTGGATCGACTCGAGCGCACTGGTCGTTTTCAAGCTCGTGCCCAGCTCGCGAAAGACGCCGAGGTGATGAAGGGTGAGCGTCTCCTCCAGGCCCTCGTCCAAGCTCGCCACTGCGGAGGCATTGAGAAGGACCCGTTCGGCGCGGACCTTTCCCAGCGCGCGCTTGGCGGCCTCGTACGTCGGCTGCTCATACGCCGCCTGCAGCTTCCGGCGCAGGGTCGGCCGGTGACGCTCCGGAAGATAGGCCAGGACATTCTCGCGCTTATGCCACTGACAGCGCTGCAGCCGGGCCGCCGTCCCGAACACCTCGCGGACCGCCGCGTGCAACCCTTTGGCGCCGTCGGTCACGACGAGGAGGCCGAGGTCCGTGCGCAGCCCGCGGTCCACGAGCTCGCGGAGGAATGCCGCACAGACCTTCCGATTCTCGGTGGCCGTTTGCACGAACCCGAGGAGCACTTTCTCCCCGGTGATCGTGATGCCGACGGCCGCGACCCTCTCATCCTCCGCAAACGTCTTGCCGTCGAGGAGCAGGGCGACCACGTCGTCGCGGTCGAGGCGCCGTTCCAGCCGTTCCTGCAGCTTTCGCGCACTGGCCCGCTTGAAGCGACGCGACACCGTCGAGGCGCTCAAGCCGAAGGCCTCCGGGACCGCCTCCGCGCACCGCTCGTATTCTCGGGTGGACAAGCCGCCGAGGACCTTGTGCAGCAGCCCGGCGTCGCGGGTGCGCGGTGCCTGCAACCGCTCGTAGGTGGGCAGCGGCACCTCCTGGTTCCGCAGGCGATCGCGCACCCGCGGCACCGCGAGCGGAATCTTCTGATCGGCCAAGTAAATCGACCCCCGTTGCGCCGTTCAGCGCACGCGGCCCAGCCGCCGGCCCTCCCGCACATACCGCTCGCCAGCGAGCCGCTCCACATCGGCCTGCCACTCGACGTGCACCTTCTCGAGCGCCACCGGAATCAGCGCCTGGATCAACGCAATGCGCGTGTCCAGGTCCGGGGCCGCCATCGACGGTACCGGCACCAGGCCGATGTGGCTTCCTTTTCCTCGCATCTGTCGTACTTTGCGCGCCCTGGGTGGTGACCTCCTGGAATGTGCCGTTCTTGGCGGAACGCTCATTCCTATACGGGGTCGCCCCCCGAATTTCAACTGAGACTAGCACTCACTCCCCCAGAAAGGTAATTCCAGTGTTGACCCGCGAAGTACACGCCGCTGGGCAGACCTTCGCCATAGACCATCACTCCAGATCGATGCGAATAGAAGGCGTTTAGGTAGAAACTGAAAAGCACATCCAGTGGAGCGTCGAAGACGTCCTGCCTTTGTACCGGATGCACGAGGCTTAGCAGCCCGTGGTGAAAGTCGATCGAGCAGCCCCTTGTTATTGGCGAGGGGATCGACAGGATCGATCCCGCTCCTTACACTGTGGCGCATGGCCATGGGCACCCGCGACCCCGAACAACCTCCGTTGTGGATTGCCGCGTCGGATCTGCCGGTCTCGCCTGGGCATCCGTTCTACACGCGCTTGAATGCGTTGCTGGATGCCGACGGCTTCGACACCTTCGTGGAAGACGCCTGTCGATCCTTCTACGCGCCGGTGTTGGGCCGCCCGAGTCTGGCGCCCGGTCGCTACTTCCGCTTGTTGCTGGTTGGGTACTTCGAAGGCATCGATTCGGAGCGCGGCATCGCATGGCGTGCGGCGGACTCGCTGGCGGTGCGGAGCTTCCTGCGACTCGGGCTGGAGGAGGCGGCCCCGGATCACTCGACGATTTCGCGCACCCGCCGCGTGATCGATGTGGAGACGCACCGGGCGGTGTTCACGTGGGTCCAGCAGCGCCTGGCGGCCGCCGGCCTGTTGAAGGGCCGGACGATCGCGATCGACGCGACGACGTTGGAGGCCAACGCCGCCATGCGGAGTATCGTGCGCCGGGACACGGGGGAAGCCTACCAGGCGTATCTGACCCGCCTCGCCGCCGCCTCGGGGATCAAGACGCCGACGCGCGAAGTCTTGGCGCGGTTTGATCGCACGCGGAAGAAGAAAACCTCGAACAGCGAGTGGACCAGCCCCAGCGATCCTGATGCGAAGGTCGCGAAAATGAAAGACGGCCAGACGCACTTGGCGCACAAAGCCGAGCATGCGATCGATCTGGAGAGCGGCGCGTTGGTCGCGGTGACGGTGCAGGGCGCCGATCAGGGCGACACGAGGACGCTTGTCACGACGGCGATCACGGCGGCCGAACAGGTGGAAGCCGCGCACGCGACGACCGACGCGCGCGGGAGGTTGGAGGACATCGTCGCGGACAAGGGCTATCACAGCAACGAGACGATGGTAGACCTGGCTGCGGTGGGTCTGCGGTCGTACATTTCGGAACCCGACCGTGGCCGGCGCGATTGGTCCGACGCGCCGGATGCGTACGCGCCCGTCCATGGGAATCGCCGCCGTCTCCGGGGCGCCCGCGGGCGACGCTTGCGGCGGCGACGGGCGGAACTCGCCGAGCGATCGTTTGCCCACCTCTATGAGACCGGCGGGATGCGACGCACGCACTTGCGGGGACACGACAACATCTTGAAGCGTCTACTGATTCATGGCGGCGGCTTCAACTTGGGGCTCGCGATGCGCCAGTGCCTCGGCATCGGCACGCCACGGCGCTTGCAGGGCCGCGCCGCAGGCGTCTTGGCTGTCTTCATCGCCGTATGGGCGCGCCTCGGCGCTCTCTGGGGGAACCATGAACCAAGATTCGTTGATCGATCGCCGGGGTCGTCGCCGCGTCATTGTTTTGAGCTGCTACCCGTCGCCGCGTGAATCGCAGGGTTTAAACACAGACTGTTAGGATCCGAATATTCGCATTGTCGAGACCGCGACGGCTAAATCGTTCAAAATAATAATCGTAGGTGTAGCCCGTATACGCGTGAGCATCTACCACTGCTGCATCTGTCCAATCGTTGTCGGAATCAGTACCAAGATCACTCGGGAATAGCGGTATCAGGCCATTCAGAAACCGCACAACACGCGTCAGATTCGACCGCATGTCATATGTGTTCAGCGCCGGCGGGGCTTGTCCCATCCGCTGTTGAAATTCAGCGGCGGCTCGGGTGACGACTACGCAACCATCCCCGACGATTCATCGAGCCCCAGCTGAGCGTCACGTGCTCGCAACGCGGCGACCAGCACGGGCATGTCCTTACACCCCTTCACCCGCCGGAATCCTTTGGCCGCTTCCAGCACACCGGCAGCGACCCAGCGGAGCACCATCGTACCCCCGCGCCAGCGTTTCACGTTCCGCTTCACGTGGCGTGTCCGGCTCAGGAGGCTCTCGACGGCGTTGGTCGTCGCCAGCGATCGGCGGAGCCGCTCCGAGAGCGGCAACTCGACTACGGTGAGCGTCTCGTCGAGCCCTTCCCGTATGCTGGCGGCTGCACTCGGATAATCGACGTCCACCCGCCGGGCCAAGTCCTGCAACAAGCGCCGGGCCGCCTTGATGTCGGTGTGCGTATAGGCGCGCGTGAGGGTCGCCTTCACCCACGGACGCTGGGCCTCGGGCAGATACTCGAGCACGTTGCGCCGTTTATGCACCTGGCATCGTTGTACCAGGGCTGCGGGGCCGAAGGTCTGCATCACCGCAGTGTGGAGCGCTTGCGCTCCATCGAGGATGACGAGCAGACTGCGGTCGGTCCGCAGCCCACGGCTCTGCAGATTGGTCAGCAAGCCCTGACACACGGTCGTGTTCTCCGCTGACCCTTCCCAGAGGCCCAGCGGGTGTTTGGCGCCCGTTTTATCGAGGCCCAGCGCCACGACGATGCAGTGGCCGCCGACGTGGACCCCATCGATCAGTAGCGCCACCAGCTCGAGGTCGTCGAGCGGCGTTGCCCGCCACGCATCGAGTTGCGCCTGCGTCTGCGCCACAAACCGCCGACTCACGGCACTCTTGCTTGTGCCCCGCGTGCGGACGTCGGCCCCCAGCGGTTCTAGACTCCGGCCATACTGGCGCGTGGCCACGCCGATGAGCATCTGTTCGACCACGCGCCGGGTGAGCGGATCCGTGTTCGTAAAGGCCTGGACGGATGGCAGCGCGACCTCCTGCCCGTCGCGCCGCACCCGCGGCCGACGCAGGGCGACCTTGCGGCCCCCCAGCACGACTTCGCTGGGCGCATGGCCCGCCCGAGACGCCCGCCGCGCGGGCTGATGCGCATACCGCGGACCGCACACGGCCACGCGATCCGCTTCCAACATCGCCGCGAGGACCTTCAGGCCCGACGCGACGACCAGCTCTTGGAGCTCGGCCTGTGCATCGACCAGGATGTCGACCAATGGAAGGTGCCGTGGTGCCGGCAATGCTGATTGGCGCCCACGAACGCCTGTGCCAAACTTCTTCATGGCGGCTCCTTTCTGGGGGCTTCAGCCCCAGGTTTTCCCACCGGCCGTCTATCACGACCAGCAGGGAGCCGCCGCTTTAAATTTCAACAGCTAGAGGGACATCCCCGCCGGTCCTCTCAGAGGCAACATGAGGAACAGCATGCGGTTTCAAAGGGTCATTGGTAGTTCCGCGGTCATTGTGATAGTTGCCTCGACAGTTGTCTTGAGGCAGCACGTGGTCCAAGGACAAGCACGGGTGCGCACGATTGCGGCGACAAGCGACGACAACGTGCGCGTATGGGACAACACTGTTAACAGCATGTTGCGTACAGAAGAACTAAGGGTCCGCCTGCAGCGAGAGGACGCCTTGCTGCCTGGGCGCACCATTGAGCAACTCGATCAGTACTACAAGGGTGTCCGCGTCTGGGGCGGTAGCCTTAGTCGCCAACTTGATGGCCTGCTAGCTGTTTCTGTCTTTGGCACGCTGTATGTGGACGTCAACATCGACACCACTCCGACACTGACGAGCCAGGAAGCGAAGGCAGCGATTGAGCGTGCCGGCCGCGCACTGCTAGGCGCTGACCGTCTACCAGAACTCGTCATTCTGCCGACAGACGGTGGGCAGTTTCGACTGGCATGGGTGGGTGAGGTTGCGAGTTTAGCCGACAGCGTGCGTTTCTTTGTGGATGCGAAAACAGGAAACATCGTCCGCAGCTATAGCATCCGCCAGCGGCAGATGCCGAATGCTGCCGTTGGCCGGGGCGTTGGTGTCTTGGGAGATACGAAGAAAGTCAGCGCCAGCGCGTTAGCAGGAGGGTTTGTGTCAGCTGACGACTTGCGGCCGCCGGCGGGGGATGTCCCTCTAGCTGTTGAAATTTAAAGCGGCGGCTCCCTGCTGGTCGTGATAGACGGCCGGTGGGAAAACCTGGGGCTGAAGCCCCCAGAAAGGAGCCGCCATGAAGAAGTTTGGCACAGGCGTTCGTGGGCGCCAATCAGCATTGCCGGCACCACGGCACCTTCCATTGGTCGACATCCTGGTCGATGCACAGGCCGAGCTCCAAGAGCTGGTCGTCGCGTCGGGCCTGAAGGTCCTCGCGGCGATGTTGGAAGCGGATCGCGTGGCCGTGTGCGGTCCGCGGTATGCGCATCAGCCCGCGCGGCGGGCGTCTCGGGCGGGCCATGCGCCCAGCGAAGTCGTGCTGGGGGGCCGCAAGGTCGCCCTGCGTCGGCCGCGGGTGCGGCGCGACGGGCAGGAGGTCGCGCTGCCATCCGTCCAGGCCTGTACGAACACGGATCCGCTCACCCGGCGCGTGGTCGAACAGATGCTCATCGGCGTGGCCACGCGCCAGTATGGCCGGAGTCTAGAACCGCTGGGGGCCGACGTCCGCACGCGGGGCACAAGCAAGAGTGCCGTGAGTCGGCGGTTTGTGGCGCAGACGCAGGCGCAACTCGATGCGTGGCGGGCGACGCCGCTCGACGACCTCGAGCTGGTGGCGCTACTGATCGATGGGGTCCACGTCGGCGGCCACTGCATCGTCGTGGCGCTGGGCCTCGATAAAACGGGCGCCAAACACCCGCTGGGCCTCTGGGAAGGGTCAGCGGAGAACACGACCGTGTGTCAGGGCTTGCTGACCAATCTGCAGAGCCGTGGGCTGCGGACCGACCGCAGTCTGCTCGTCATCCTCGATGGAGCGCAAGCGCTCCACACTGCGGTGATGCAGACCTTCGGCCCCGCAGCCCTGGTACAACGATGCCAGGTGCATAAACGGCGCAACGTGCTCGAGTATCTGCCCGAGGCCCAGCGTCCGTGGGTGAAGGCGACCCTCACGCGCGCCTATACGCACACCGACATCAAGGCGGCCCGGCGCTTGTTGCAGGACTTGGCCCGGCGGGTGGACGTCGATTATCCGAGTGCAGCCGCCAGCATACGGGAAGGGCTCGACGAGACGCTCACCGTAGTCGAGTTGCCGCTCTCGGAGCGGCTCCGCCGATCGCTGGCGACGACCAACGCCGTCGAGAGCCTCCTGAGCCGGACACGCCACGTGAAGCGGAACGTGAAACGCTGGCGCGGGGGTACGATGGTGCTCCGCTGGGTCGCTGCCGGTGTGCTGGAAGCGGCCAAAGGATTCCGGCGGGTGAAGGGGTGTAAGGACATGCCCGTGCTGGTCGCCGCGTTGCGAGCACGTGACGCTCAGCTGGGGCTCGATGAATCGTCGGGGATGGTTGCGTAGTCGTCACCCGAGCCGCCGCTGAATTTCAACAGCGGATGGGACAAGCCCGGACCGGCTTTTTCGGACCACTACGCGGGTGAGTCCGCAGCCGTTGTCATCGTTCGCCGGGCGTATTCATTGGGGCTGAGCCCCTTGAGAGCCCGGTGAGGATGATTCTCATTGTAGTCCCACCGAAACGCGTCGATCTTCTGCTGCGCGTCCTCGAGCGACGCGAACCAATGCACGTTCAGACATTCCTCCCGGAACCGCCCGTTGAACGATTCGATGGTGGCGTTGTCCGTGGGCTTGCCGGGCCGGCTGAAGTCCAGGATGACGCCGTTGGTGTAGGCCCAGCGCTCCATCGCCGAGCTGACGAACTCGGTCCCGTTGTCGCAGTAGATCCGTTGGGGCAACCCGCGCTCGAATCGGAGATGCTCCAGCGTCGCCGCGACATCCTGTCCGCGAAGGCCCTGTTCGACCTCGATCGCCAGGCATTCGCGGGTAAACAGGTCTATGACGGTGAGCGTCCGGAAGCGGCGGCCGTCGGCCAGCTCGTCCGCCACGAAATCCATGCTCCAGATATCGTTGCGGGTCATGGCTGGCCGTCGCTGCTCGCGATGGCCGGCCGTCGCGTGGCGCCACGGGCGCTTCCGCCGGAGCGCTAGGCCTTCCTCGATGTACACGCGATAGAAGCGCTCTTTGCCGACGTCCCAGCCTTCGCGCCGCAGCAACACCAGCAGCCGGCGATAGCCGAACCGGACGCGCGCCTGGGCCAGTTCGCGCGCCCGCTGACGCAGAGCCGTGAGCGGATCCTTCCGGCGCGTGTAGTACACCGATGACCGCGTCGTCTTCACGACGCGGCAGGCGCGGCGGATGCTCACGCCGTAGCGGCCCATCAAATACTGCATGACCTCACGCTGTTTGACGGGCTTCAGAACTTTTTTTCGACGACATCCTGGAGCATGACCTTGTCCAGGGACAGGTCGGCGACGAGACGCTTGAGCTTCGTATTTTCGTCCCGCAGTTGTTTCAGCTCGCGGGCCTCACTGGGCAGCATGCCGCCGTATTCCTTCTTCCAGCGGTAGAGCGTCTGCTCGGACACGCCGACCTGGCGGCAGACGTCCCCGACCGGTACCCCGGCCCCGACCTGCTGCAACACGCCGGTGATCTGCTCGACGGAAAAGCGCGTTCTCTTCACGGCACACCCTCCTGGCCGATCGGCCTGATTGTGCCGCAAGACTCACCCTGGCAATGGTCTGAAAAACCCGGAGCCCCTCACCACCATGTTGACCGCCGCACGAGAATCACGAACACCATCAGGGTTACCGCTGAAGAGCGGCAGGCGCGCCGCGGCATCCGTGTCGGCAAGGATCTGGATGGTTTGTCCGTGAGGGCGGCGAGGCCGCTGCCGCCGAATGTGCAACATGGTCAATGGGACGATCGTGTCTGATTGTTCATCGAGATACACACCTTCATCGCCACCAACCCCTCTTTGCGTATCCGCTTCTACAACGTCCTTACCCGACTGGGTGAGCTCGCAGTCACCCGACCGCGCGTCGTTCGTGCCACACGCGAGCGTTGACAAGCAACGCGCCTACATCTGAGGGCGCGAGGGACCACGACTCTATCTCCTTGAGCTGGCTCTTGATCAGGAGTTCTAGCGCTCGAACGTCGTCGCGCTTGCCCACGCGAAGGCACGTCTCGAAGTTGTCACATAGTCCGGGCTTCGTGAAATTCAGGCTACCCAGAAACGCAACCTCCCTGTCGATCACATACAGCTTCACGTGAACGTACGGGCAGTCGGTATGTGATCGGTAGTGTGATGGCAGGATTTTCGTGTCACGAAGCGTCCACGCGTACGTGTAGCGGTAGATAGGCGTTGTTGCACGAATCGTGACTGGCCCGCACGATGCCCACCGACAGGATCCTCACCTGCCGAGGCGATATGACACGGGTCGGCCGAGGGCGGTCATCCGATTCAGGATCTCGCAGCCGAGGACGACCTCACTCCCCTGCCTGGCTGGACTCCGGGCGCGAAGGCCATCGCCGATGATGGACTGGTAGCGGAAGAACGTGTTCTCCACCCGGCCCTGACGATGGTACCCTGACACCTTCTTCCAGCGGCACCGGCCGAGCGTCTTTACCAACGGGATCGTTCGATCCCGCGCGGGCGACCGCGGGCCGTGGCCAGAGACGTTCGCCGTCCTGACCGGTGGGACGACGACCGTCACACCCCGCGCCCTTGCAGTCTCGTAGATGGCGACCGTGTCAGAGGCGGCGTCAGCGGTGACGCGCACGAGAGGGCCCTTGACCGCGGTGAGCAGATCGATGGCAATGGTCGCATCATCGCCCGTCTCCTCAGTCAACGTGTGGACACGGATCACTCCTGATTGATCGACGCCAAGGTGGAGCTTCCGCCAGCCACGCCGGCCGCGGCCACCGTGTGTCGCAGCTGCCCACTCACCTGCCCCGACGATGGACAACCCCGTGCTGTCGAGCACGAGATGGAGGCCCTCGCCGGCCGGGACCGGTCGCAGACAGCGCCGCAGATGCTGACTGCGCCGGGAGAGCGTCGTAGAGTCGGGGACGGAGAGGTCGAGGCGCATTATCCCGAACAGGGCGTGCAGGAATCCTTCGGCTTGGCGCAGCGGGAGATGGGAGAGGAGCCGCAGGGTCAGGGCGGTCTCGGTGGCGAGATCCGAGTAGCGCCGCTGCCCGCCCCGCCGGCCACTCCGGCCGGGCGTCCAGGCAGCGATCGCTTCCGAGGACACCCACACCGTCACATCGCCGCGTCGAACAAGGGCCTGATTGTAGGCCGCCCAGTTCGCCACCCGATACTTCGTCTTATACCTGGGATGAACCTTCGACTGCATCCCGTAGTGTGGCTCCTGCGGAGGGTCCCGAGAAGTGCGGGCCACGCCGCCCCACCCGCAGACGGTATTCATGCAACAACGCCCCAGTGCGCCAGGAGCGCCGTGGCGAGCCCGGGATTCCCGTCGATCATGGCCAACACCGGTCGAGTCAGGTGCCGGGCCACAAGGCTGGCGACGACCTCGCCCCAACTCGCGGCACTTTCTTCGCCAGCCAACCGCAGATCTAACACGACACGCTGCCCGTTCACGCGGACGCCCAAGGTCACTAAAGCGCTTTTCATGACCGTGTGGCGGCCGAGTACCCGCCGTGCCGAAAAGAGTTGCGGCATTCGTCAGGACTGAAGTGCTCGAGACAGGTACCGAGGAACGGCCAGAGCGTCTCGCTGCTGCGACAGCGTGCGGTGCGCACGAGGGCCTTGAGCTTCGCGAAGCAGAGCTCGATGGGATTGAGGTCCGGGCTATAGGGTGGCAAGTACCAGAGTGTGGCCCCGGCGGCCTGGCGGGCCCGCTGGATGCCGGCGACCTTGTGGGCCCCCGAGGTTGTCGGCGATGACGATGTCGCCTGGCGGCAAGGTCGGCACCAGGATCTGTTCGATGTAGGCGCGGAAGCTCTCGCCATCGATCGCGCCGTCGAAGACACCCGGTGCGGTCAGCCCCGTGACCCGCAACGCGGCGAGAAACGTGCTGGTCTGCCAGCGCCCGCAGGGGGCGTGGTCGTGGACGCGCGCGCCACGCGGTGCCCGGCCGTACCGCCGAAGCAGCTTGGTGGTGAGGTCGGTTTTGTCCAGAAACACGAGGTGGGCGACGTCCCAGGTCGGCGCCGCCGCGTGCCACGCGACCCGCGCTGCCGCGACGTCAGGCCGATCGTGTTCGGACGGGCGGACCGTGTTTTTTAACGGTCAGGCCGAGGGCCCGCCCGGCGCGCCAGACCGTCGGCACACTCGCGGGCGTGGCGAGGGCGTCCTTCCGCTCAGCCAGCGTGCGATCCGGGTGCGCCGCCATCAGATCGGCCAAGGTGTGCAGGTGCGGATCGAGCATGCCGCGCCGTCCATGTCGCTGGACGCGAGGCGCCAGCTCGCCCGTTTCGCGCCGCCGCTGTTGCAAGAGCCGCACCCACGACCCGCTCACGCGGGACTTCGCCGCCACCTCGGCCGCCGTCATCCCGGCCTCGCTGTCGAGTCGCGCCCGCTCTCGCAGATCCATCGAAGAGGCACGCATCGGTCCTCCGACATCAGTGCGCGCAGAAGTACCACGACCGCCCTAGGTGGTACAAGGCCTATTTGAAAAGCGCTTTAGCACCGGCACCCGCGCACGTCGACCGCCGATCCGCACCTTGGGATACCACCCATCCATGAACACGTAGCGAATGTCCTCGTCGGCCAGGTCGCGACTGCGCCACGTGTCGAAGTCCTCGCGCCGCCGACCCACGAGCCACGATACGGCATCTTTCGAGAGGGGCCCATTCCGCAGCAGCGGGGCGAGGGCGCCCTTGATGCGCCGCGTATTCGTGCCCGCCAAATACACGCCCAGGATCATCTCGTCTACACGCACGGTCCGCCGCTGATAGCGCGTGACCGGCGCACTGCGCCACTCCGCGGTTGTGCCGTCAGCCGCCTGAATCCGCGCGCGGGGCATCGGGATCGTCGCCGGCTCCAGGCTGGTCGTCAGCGTCCGCTCGCGACTCCCGTGACGGTAGCCCTGGCGCGTCTCACCGACGCGCGCCGACTTCGCCGCGCCCAACGCCGCATCGAGTTCTTCCTGCACGATGGCCTCGATCGTGGTCCGCACCCGCGCCCGCATCAGGGTTTCGATCGTGTCCGGCCCGAACGTCGGCAGCCTTCCGCCGGCGGCCGTCTTGGTCGTAGAGTCCTGCATTGCGGCCTCCTTCGGCACCCGCCGCCAAGCGGGCGCACAGCTCGTGGTTGAACTGCGCCGGATGATGACGCGCTTTCTACTTTTCCACCAGTTGACAGACACGACCCCTTTAGAACCGGAACGTGTAGTTCAGCTTGGTGATCCCGCCCTGGCTCAGCGTCGTGAAACGCTGGTCGAGCTGATCCGCTCTCAGCTTCTGCCAGTTCTGGGTGTAGACCAAGTAGAGGTCGTTCCCGGGAGCGATGATCCATCGCGTCTTGAGAAAGAGACCGAAGATCTCAGAGACGTCGTCGTACTGGACGTTGCCGGTGACGGAGGACCAGGGGCTGATATCCCAGGCTGTGTTCAGTCGGAACAGATTCGTATCGAAGGCGCCCTGAGGAAGGGCGACCTCGTCGCGTTCATACTCGAGACCGAGCTCGACGCCTGGGGTTGGACGGTAGCCAAACTCGAGCTCGTAGCCGAACCAGTCTCCGTTCCAGAAGCTACCGCCCCCGACGCCCGCGTCCAGGCTGATTCGCTCCTGATTCGGCGTTCCTCCGCTCACCTCCCACTCCCACGTCCAGTACTCGCCAGGCTGGATGACTATACCGTCGCTGATCTCGAACACACGGTCGAGATACTCGAACTGGCGAGTGACACCGAAGTCGAGGTCGGCACTGTTCTCGAAGTCGATATTGAGGATGTCGAACTGCCACTGTCGCTCCTCGGGACGCCCGGTCTCGATGGACGCCAGGTATCTGAACTGAGTGCCAAACTCGAACTGACGGATCCACGAGATGTCGGGACGGGGACGCCAGGTCACGTTGGGCTCCACCCGCCGAAATCCGTTTCGGGTGACGAAGCCCACGGCCGGATCGTAGAAGTTCCCGAACTCTCGGTAGGAGAGGTGCATCTGCCAGATGTCGTTCGGGAAGTCGAACCGAATCCCCCGCGCCGAGAGGTCGGAAAGTGTCCGGTCCACGGTGGGCTCGGAGTTCGAGTTCCAGACGAAGAAGCCGTCGACCTGGAGATTCTTGTCGCCGAGAAACCGTGAGGTCCGGAAGTCCAGATCGATGCCCGCCGTATGGTTGTCGGCGGGGCGGGTGCCCTGGATGTCGGCACCGCCTGCGCGTCTCGTATAGATCGCGCCGATCGTGGACTCTTCGAAGATCTGTCTCTTCACTCGAGACACGGTGAACTCTTCGCCTCCGATGCCCAGGTGGTCTTCCGTTCCTACCTGGAGGAATCCGATCTCGTAGCGCCCGGCTTGCCCACCGAGTCGGGTACCGAACTGGATGGGGACCGGGTTGCCGCCGCGAAGTCCGATACGCCGGCTGAAATAGGGCTCCACGCCGTTTCGGGGTGCGAAGGTGAAGACTCCCGACCCTTCGAGGAAGAAATCGCGTTGTTCGGGGAACCGAAGGGGAAACCGAGTGAGGTTCACTCGCCGTTGGTCGACTTCCACTTCCGCAAAGTCGGTATTGAAGGACGCCGCGGCTCGCAGGCTTGGGGTGATCGAATACCCGACGTCGAACCCCAGGTCTCGTGGGTAACTCGTCGAGTCCGCCAGCGTCGTTTGTCGAGTCCAACCTGCGACAACGTAGGGCTTCACCTCGAGACCTATGCCCTGGGACATGTCCGAGAGGCCCGTCAGGCGTCCGGCGTGGATGGGTCGCCACAACCCCTCGGTTCTCCGGTGCGCCGTCCAGAGGATCTCCTCCTGTTTGCGACGTATGGTTCGTTGGAAGTTGATACCCCATGTGTCCGACTCGGGGTTGAAGTTCAGGGTGCTCCAAGGAATCCGGATCTCGGCAGACCACCCATTGTCGAGACGCTGGACGCGCGCCTCCCACACGCCGTCCCAGGCCTTGTTGACGTTTCCTCCTGCTCTGAGAAGACCGTCTCCCATCAGACCGGCTGGGTTGATCTCGAAGAAGTATCCGGTCCGACCGTCCAGGAAGGTATCCAGGATCCACATGAATCGGTCGTCGGTACCCAGGCCCTCGTCGCGGCGCTTTTGGTATGCCAGGATTCCGTCCGGGTCATCGAAGAACATCGCGCCGATGTAGAGTGCCACGCCATCGATGAGGATCCGGATCTCGGATGCCTCGGTGGGCTCGGCGCCCTCGACCGGGTCTTGTTGCTTGAACTCGGTGATGGGCGTGGCCGTCTGCCAAGCGGACTCGCCGAGGTAACCATCGAGGTCGACACCCTGGCCCGCGGGTACGGGTGCGGCCCGGAGGACCGGGGCTTCCGCCGGAGAGGTATCGTTCTGGCCACGGTTCACCTCCTGCCCTGAACCCGTTTCGGAAGTCACGAGTAGAGCTACGATGAGGACCAGTGCGGAAAGCCCGGCCCGGGTCAGTCGGGGCGTCGAGACGTTCATGTTCGTTGGCACGGCTGGCGACTGTACGTCGTCAAACCAATCCGGACCACTGAGGCTGTTTGGGAAGAGACACTTCCCGCCGTTGTGCCGCGCGATGCGGCGTCCTCAGATTCTCTCGCCGTCGTGCGGTTAACGTCAGCTGCTTGATCTGCTCCCGACGGCCAGGATCGCTGGCCGCCGCCCGTGGTAGACGTCGGCGGGCGTGACGGTGTCCAGGGACGGCATTGTCAACTTGTTGAGGGCAGCACGCTCTTGCCCCGTGAAATCGGTGCCTCCGATCGTTCTCAGCAGGCGCACGTCACCGCATCCCATTCAACGAACGCGCGGGTGCGGAGCAGACGGTGGTGAGCCGACCGCAAGAGGTGCCGACCGACTCGGAAGAGATTCTGCACGATACCGTGAACCGACGCGAACCGTTGGAGCTGAGCGGCCGACGTGAAACACCGCATCTGGCGCTCCCGCTGTCGTGTCGGTTGATGAGAGACCTCCGCGCGGTTGTTCGCGTACTGATCGGTGCAGTGGAGCACCGATGGCATCACCGCGCGACAGGCGGCCGAGTAACTGCGCAGCTTGTCGGTGATCAAGCGTCGCGGCACGTGCTGCTGGTTCTTCAGTAACCTGCGAAAGAATCGCACCGCGGCGTGCCGATTCCGTCGTGGTTGCACGAGGAGGTCCAGGACGTCATCGTCCTCATCCACGGCGCGCCACAAGTACTGCTGGCGACCCTGGATCGTGACGAACACCTCGTCGAGATGCCAGGTGTCTCCCATCCGACCGCGCCGGCGCCGCAGCTGCCGAGCGTAGACCGGACCGAACCGCTGGCACCACTGCCGAATCGTCTCGTAGGTGACCGTCACGCCTCGTTGCGCGAGGAGATCTTCAGCATCGCGGAAGCTGAGGCAGAATCGATAGTAGAGCCAGACCGCGTGGCTGATGATGTCGGGTGGGAATCGATATCCGTGATAGCTGGCCGACTGGCTCCTCATCGGCCTACTCTGCCACTCGTCGCCTCAACCTGACAATACCCTCGGGTGTGCTGACGTTCACGTCTGGCGACGATTCGGAGACATTCACGATCGCCACCAGAGAGGACAGCACGAACGAGTCCACTGAGCGGTTTGCAGTGCGGCTGTCCAATGCCTCAGCCGCTTCGAGCTCGGATGTGGTATCCCTCGCGGACCGGCTCGCCTACGGTACTATCACCGACGACGACAACCCTCCAACGGCAAATGTCAGTCTCGCGGTGGGAACATCTGGCGACAACGACTTCGGGTACAGGGTTTACCTGCATTTCGGCAACACTCATGCACAAGATCTGTCGTACGGCGACAACGACTATGGTTCGTGGGGGCTCTCCGACCCGACGTGGGACTTCTCGCCAGATGAATCGGCAACCGTCGATCATCCGACACTGACCGAGAGTACGCGCTACCCGGGCATATTCACCGTCTCGTGCGCAGCCACGAACGGCCACCCGTCAGGAGGCTTCTCGGTATCCGCCGACGTAATGTACGGTGGAACAACGAAGTCTGCGGCGGCTGATCACGCCGCTCCCGACCCCGAGTACACCAAGATCTGCATGCCATAGGGGTTTCGCCGTTCTTGCACTAGGCAGGCCCGGCCGTGGTGGATAACACCACGGCCGGTTGCTTCGCTGCGGGGTCAGACTCCCAGTGCTCGAACTCCTGGGGAATCTGGCGCGTTTGGCGGGCCGGAATCCGGGTCTGGTTCGCAGCGTGCGTCGGCGGCTCATGGACGACTGGGAGGCGTACCTAGCCGGAGAGAGTACCAGGGTGGAACGCGCGTGATGCATGGTCGGTGGGTAACGAACAGAGTTCACCTTGTAGCTGCCCCTCAAGACCGTCTTCGGGAAAATGTGGTGAAACTGGAGCCGATGTTGAGCCCCGCGGTGTCCCAGCGCGATGGCGAGGTTCGAACGCCAGTCGCGGGCCTCCGCATCGCGGAAAGCGAGGAACATCGTCTTGAAGAGGGCGCTGCGTTGGCTGCGGCCTTCGAGTTCCTCTGGCGCAACACGAGCAGGTCATGTCAGCGCGACGGGCGTCAGAACGGCAGACCCACTCGAACGTAGTATCGCGCCCCCTCCTGCTCGACCAGGGGGAAGGCGACACCGGCGCGCAGTCGCAACGGAACCGAGTACAGGACGAGCAGGTCGGTGCTGACCTCGAACCCGGCCGACAGCAGGGCCCGGAGCCTGGGACTCTCCTCTCCGGCAGACGACGCGCCCCCCCACGCGTTGCCGCCGTCGAGGAAGACCGACCCGAAGATGCGGTCAAGGTGCAGCGGCAACGCCCCGAGTCCGCGATTGACGAGCGCGAGCGGCGCGCGCAGCTCCACCGAGGTGGACCAGGCGTAGCGGCCCGACCGCGTGGATCTCTCGTAGCCCCGGACAGGGAGGAAGACCGAGCCGCCCACCAGCCCCGGCAGCGACACGCCGTCGCCCGACGCACCGCCCGCCGCGAAGTAGCCGGTCTGCGCCCCCGGCCCGCGAGCCACCCCGCCGCTCGCGCGCAGAGCCAGCACCGGCGCCGCGAATCCCGGTCCCGGCAACGGAACGTAGGCCCGCAGTCGGCCGATGAGATCGTCGACGGAGAGATCGACGCGGTTGCGCCCGGTGAGCGCGTCCGGCACATCCAGGTCGTCGCGTGTCCGGGCGCGCAGGTACAGCGCCGCACCACGCGCGTTGCCCATCTGGAACGCATGTGACCGCGCGGTGGAGACGCTGAACGATACGGCGTACTCGCTCTGGAGGCTGCCGGGCCGCGTAAGGCGGAAGCCGTCCGTCGACCGCAGAGCTTTATCCAGCACTTCCCGGTCGCTCCGGACCAGCCCGGCCGAGAACCTCAGTGACGTCGACATACGCACGCCGGGCCGGCGCACGCGCACCGACGTGGCCAGCCGCCGCTCCCGTTCCAGGACGAAGAAGGTCTCTGGCGAGCCCTCCGCTCCCGTTGCCGGGCGGCGCACCCGGACGCCGTCGTCGTCCCACGTCTGCGAGGCGGTCACGCCGATGGTCGGGTTCCCCAGGCCCCGATACTCGTACGACACGTCGCCCTCTCCCCGGCCGCCCGACGTGAAGACCTGTGCCCCGACCTCGTAGGCATGCCTGCGGACGAGGTCGAAGCCCGAGGTGCGGCCTCCGACCGCGTAGCCGAGAATCTCCGTGCGCGGCACCTCGACGCCCCCGACGGTCGTCTTCGCGGTCGCCAGAGGCTCCCGGAACACCGGCAGCCAGTACCTCGGATACAGGGTCGACAGCGGTGAGTAGTCATGGGCCGGGCTTTCCCGGTCGCGGGACGGCGTTCCAGCCGGGTCGGCGGTGTCCCGCGCCCCAATACCGGCCGGTGAGCCGCTGGCGGCAACGGGGCCGGGGCCCGCGGCAGCGGTGGAGCCGCGCGGTTCGGCAAGCCAGGCGGAAGCGTCCCCCGTTGCGGCCTCGGAGACCGCGCCGGCTCCGGCCGGCGCGACCCGGGGAGCGCCGGCCTCGTCGAAGCGGGCCGCCGGGGCAGGAGCAGGCAGGGCGGCGGCGGGAGCGAACCGGACCCGTTCCACCTCCCAGCCGTCGACGTGGTACCCGGAGAAGTACAACCACTCGCCGGCGGGGCCGATGCTCGGAAACGCCGCTCCCGTGCGCACGTTCGTCAGCATGACGGGGGAGGCGGCGGCGCCGGTGAGCGGATCGACCTCCGCTCCCAGGATGTTCGGGATGCCGTTCCGGTCCGACGACCAGACCAGGTAGCGGCCATCCGCGTTCCATTTCGGCGCCAGGTCGAGCGCGCGGTCGCGGGTCACCGCGTCCGCCACGCCCCCGTCCGCATCGAGGATGACCACGTCATGGCGACGGTCCGTCCAGCGGCTGGCGGCGATCCAGCGTCCGTCGGGCGAGACCGCGGGGTAGACCCAGTACGTACCGGCTTTCGGCGCCACCAGCGCCCGGATCGACCCGTCTAGGAGATCGACCCGGGCCAGGCCGTTCGTTCCCCCACCCTCCGCCACGGCGACGGCCCATGCCCCCTCGGGACCGGCCGACGGCGCGGTAAGCCTGGCACCCCGGGTCACGCGCCGCACCGCCCCGTCGATGGTCGCGACATGCAGGTCGCTCAACACCCGATAGGGGTCCATGTAATCGCGTTGCGCGAAGACGATCTCCCCGCGCGGCAGGACGTCAAACGGAGTGTGGTTGTTGATCCTCGTGACCGTGGACGGATCGCCGCCGTCGGGAGCCATGACCACGAGCCGAGGATCCGACCGTCCATCCGACCGAACGTAGATCAGCGCGTTGCCGTCCGGCGACGCCAGCGGGTGCAGCCCGTAGCGAGCGTTCCGCGTCAACGCCTCGGGCTCGCTGATCGGGCCGAACGCCGCGAGCTCGCCATCGAGGTGCTTCAGGCGCGCCCGCATCCCGTTCGTCCAGGCGGCCCATTCGCTCGACAGCGACGCGCCGAAGGCGCGCCGGCCGGCGGCGTTCAACCGCGGCAGCGGCAGTTGCGCCGCCGCGCGCACGACCGCCTCGATGAACGCGGCCATGCCGTCTCGGCCGTGTTTGTCGAGCAGGTAGTCGAAGAAGAGCGAGCCGTAGGCGTAGCGGCGGACGCCGCCCGGCCACTGCGGCGAGTTGCCGCCCGCCCGCCCCATACTCTCGAACCGTCCTTCGAGCATGGCCGTGCGCAGCACCATCTCGTGGAACGTCCCGTGCACGCGGCCGGCGCCGGTCAGCGCCGATTCGTACCAGGTCGCCAGTCCCTCGACGACCCAGCCGGGGACGACGACGCCCGGGAACGTGAGGAGCGTCTGCGCCCGCCCGAACAGTGTGCGGAAAATCCTGCCCAGCGTCCCGCCGTAGTCGAGATGGAAGACGTGCGCCAGCTCGTGCGTGATCAGCTGCTCGAGCCAGTCGTCGAAGTAGGCCAGCGCGAGATGATCGGCGGGAGGCCTGGCGAAAAGGACGATGCGGTTGGAGGGCCAGACCGTGGCGAAGCCGTTCGATGCGTCGTAGTGGTCCGTCAGGACGATGTCGATGCGCCCGGTTGGCCCCGCGCGAAACTGTGCCGCGAGCTCCCGGTAGGCCTGCTCGGCCAAGTCTCCCACCCGCCTGCCCAGCGCCTCAAGGTGCTCAGGAAGGGTGACGCGAAAGTGCTCGGTCTCGACCGTACGCCACGTTTCGTCGGGAGGCACTTGAGCAGCCGCCGGAGGACCAACGAGCAGACAAACGAGTACCGCGATTGGAAAGCAGTACGTCCGACGAGACATGTTGGCTCGACTCCCTGGCAGGCTGGCTCCTTCCAGCTTAGGAAGTGATCGATATAGATTTGCCGACTTCAGCAAGGCGTAGCACCTGTTCCGCTGCTTGGCGCACCAAGGAGACGGCAAGGTAATTGCCATCAGCATCCTAAAGGATTGCCGTGCTGATCGCGTGCGAAGTCCTGCAGCGGGACATCCTCGTCTGTCTCCCAGAGGAGAATCGCACCCGATGGATAGCCGCGATACAGTGAATCGAGCAGATCCCGAACTCGAGTCGAACGCCAAACGTAGCGTCGCTGCACTTCGGGCAGCCGCGACTCGCCACATTCGATCATCCCGACCAACTCCTCGACCGAGGCTTCAGCTTTCGCCATCGCGGATCACACGGTCCCTGCCAGCCAATGGGTCACTCGGCGAAGAACCGCATCGCCGCGATGACTGCACGCGGCGTTGTTGCGTAAATCGAAACTGGCGCCGAGCGCTCCCACGCGTAGGTTCGTCACCGATCGATCGCAAACGACTCTGGTCGACCAAGCTCGGTCATTCGATTGAGCACGTTGCACGCAAGCACCGATTCGACAGCTTGCGCTGCGCGAGTCCGACTTCGAAGTCGATCGCCGAGAATCGACTTGTACCGGAAGAACGCGTTCTCGACGCGGGCCTGTCGATGATAGGCGTTGTTGCATGAATCGGAGCTAGCCCGCACCGATCCCGATCCACAGCTCCTTCACCGACCGATGCGGTACGACATTGGCCTGCCAAGCCCAGTCATCTGATTCAGGATGTTGCACGTGAGGACGACCTCAGTCCTCCGCCCTGCGGGACTGCACGCTCGAAGGCCGTCTCCGATGATCGACGTGTACCGGAAGAACGCGTTCTCCACGCGGGCCTGCCCATGGTAGCCAGACATCTGCTTCCAGCGTCGCCGTCCTCTCTCCTGGACCGCCAGGATCGTGTGATCACGGGCGCTCGACCGCGGGCCGTGTCGAGACACGTGGGCCGTACTCGTCGGCGGAACCACGACGGTCGCGCCACGCGCACCGGCGGCCTCGTAGAAGCCGATCGTATCGTAGGCGGCATCCGCCGTCACCCGTCCGAGGGCGCCGTCGACCGCCTCGATCAGCGTGATGCCAGTCGTCGCGTCGTCGACACGTGCCTCCGTCAGGGCTCGGGCGACGATCACTCCCGATCGGTCGACACCGAGATGCAGCTTCTTCCAGCCTCGCCTCCCTCGTCCTCCATGTTTCACAGCGGCCCATTCACCCTCGCCCACGATCGAGAGGCCCGTGCTGTCGACGAGGAGATGCAGGCTGGCACCCGCGGGGAGGCGACGAAGCGTGAGGTCGAGATGCTGGCCACGCCGTGAGAGTGTGGTGTGATCGGGCGCGGACAGATCGAGACCCAGCATCCCGAAGATCGACGTCAGGAAGCCTTCAGTCTGCCGCAGGGGCAGGTGGAAGATGAGCCGGAGCGTCAGCGCGGTTTCGATGGCGAGATCGGAATACTGCCGTTGCCCGCCACGCGCGCCGACGCCCACGGCCTCCCAGGTGGCGACCGCCTCCGGGGCCAACCACACGGTGATATCGCCTCGCTGGACCAGCGCTCGGTCGTATGCCGGCCAATTCCCGACGTGGTATTTTGTCTTGTACTTCGGGTGCACTCTCGACTTCATGTCGAGATCATGCACCTGCTGTCGCCACGATGGCCAGGAGGTCGATCGTGGCTCACCGAGGGTGCGGGACGACCGTGCACCAACGCCCAGAAGTGGCGCGCCCGGCAGGATTCGAACCTGCGACCTTTGGCTCCGGAGGCCAACGCTCTATCCAGCTGAGCTACGGGCGCCCCGATCTGAGATGACAGAATCGGATCGGAATTCTATCATCCTGCGAATCGGTCGAAAGGGTTTATCGAAACCGCTGTCGTAGAGGTCCGTGTGGCTCGACCGTCACCGTCGTCGATCCGATCAGGGGCTGGTTGGAGGGCGACGCGCCCAGGTCGGAACGACAGGGGGCAGGCCCCGACCGCCTCGTGCAGCCACGTGTGTGGTGTTGCCGAACGAAACAACCGATCACGATTCTCCGCGTCGGCGATGAAGAGGGAGGACGCGAGCGAAGGCTGGCGCGCCCGGAGGGAGTTGAACCCCCGACCTACAGGTTCGAAGCCTGTCGCTCTATCCAGCTGAGCTACGGGCGCGTCTCAACGAAATTCTACTATACTAGAATCGCTTTCTTACTCACCTTCGAATGCGGTCATTTGATCATCTCGCCGCTGGGTCACTGATTCACTCCTTGACCAAACGAACCGGTGCCCGGATGACCCAGTTCGCGTGCGCGTTTGGGGCCAGTAGCTCAATTGGCAGAGCAGCAGACTCTTAATCTGCGGGTTGACGGTTCGACTCCGTCCTGGCTCACCACTTTGTCCTAGAGAAATCAGCGATCAGGCCGTACGGCGGAGGGCGTGTCGAGCGGGTGTGTGCAACGGCTGTGCAACGGCGACGGACGATTCGTCGAGGTGGACGAGGTCCTCGATTGCTGGTTGGCCCCCAACCATCGGTACTTCAAGGTGCTCACTGGAGATGGGATCTACATTCTGCGGAACGACAGCACATCGGGTGGGTGGGAAGTGACGGTGTTCGAGCGGTCTCGAGAGCGGCGGCGGCGCGAGCGGGAGCACGTGCCGGCGTACGCCCTGACAACCCTGCTTCTGCTGGCAACGATGGCCGTCCCTGCGCGCGCGCAGGCGCCGAACGAGACCCTCCTGCTGCTGCGGACGGCGACCGACCGGGGCGCCTACCACTTCGCGGGAGTCAGCCACAAGCGAGGCAGGCTCATTGCGCTCGATATCGGCTACATCGATTTCGACAATCCCAAGCTGCACCGAGAAATGTGGATTGGCGGCGGCGGAGTGCCTTTCGAGGGGCGCAGGGGATTCTTGATCACGGAAGGCTTCCTGGCCAGAGCGTTCGGCGAGCACGCCAATGGTGCGCTGTACTTCCAGCCCTACTTCTTGGGCAGCTACCGGCTGGCGCCCAGCGTGCCGCTCGAGGCTTCGTATCTCGCGTACGTGCCGCTGAACGACGCGGGGCGTGCGCAGCACCTGCTCGAGCACGTGAAGCTCGAATACGACTTCGCCCGCCTCAAGGCCGGTGCCGGCTACTCCGCATACAAGTTCGGCGACGAGGCGTGGCAGCACAAACCGTTCATCACGGCCACGCTCAACGTCGGCGCGCTGGGCAACTTCGAATTCTGGCTTCAGCGGGTGCCCGACGATCAGCTCGCCGTCCAGTTCCGGTACGCCAAAGTATTTCTTCACTAGTGCGGTGCGCCCCGGCCGGCCGTGCGGTTGACTGTGATCTGCCCAACGGCGCCGTGAAAGCCTCCCTTAACAGTCTGTGTTTAAACCCTGCGATTCACGCGGCGACGGGTAGCAGCTCAAAACAATGACGCGGCGACGACCCCGGCGATCGATCAACGAATCTTGGTTCATGGTTCCCCCAGAGAGCGCCGAGGCGCGCCCATACGGCGATGAAGACAGCCAAGACGCCTGCGGCGCGGCCCTGCAAGCGCCGTGGCGTGCCGATGCCGAGGCACTGGCGCATCGCGAGCCCCAAGTTGAAGCCGCCGCCATGAATCAGTAGACGCTTCAAGATGTTGTCGTGTCCCCGCAAGTGCGTGCGTCGCATCCCGCCGGTCTCATAGAGGTGGGCAAACGATCGCTCGGCGAGTTCCGCCCGTCGCCGCCGCAAGCGTCGCCCGCGGGCGCCCCGGAGACGGCGGCGATTCCCATGGACGGGCGCGTACGCATCCGGCGCGTCGGACCAATCGCGCCGGCCACGGTCGGGTTCCGAAATGTACGACCGCAGGCCCACCGCAGCCAGGTCTACCATCGTCTCGTTGCTGTGATAGCCCTTGTCCGCGACGATGTCCTCCAACCTCCCGCGCGCGTCGGTCGTCGCGTGCGCGGCTTCCACCTGTTCGGCCGCCGTGATCGCCGTCGTGACAAGCGTCCTCGTGTCGCCCTGATCGGCGCCCTGCACCGTCACCGCGACCAACGCGCCGCTCTCCAGATCGATCGCATGCTCGGCTTTGTGCGCCAAGTGCGTCTGGCCGTCTTTCATTTTCGCGACCTTCGCGTCAGGATCACTGGGGCTGGTCCACTCGCTGTTCGAGGTTTTCTTCTTCCGCGTGCGATCAAACCGCGCCAAGACTTCGCGCGTCGGCGTCTTGATCCCCGAGGCGGCGGCGAGGCGGGTCAGATACGCCTGGTAGGCTTCCCCCGTGTCCCGGCGCACGATACTCCGCATGGCGGCGTTGGCCTCCAACGTCGTCGCGTCGATCGCGATCGTCCGGCCCTTCAACAGGCCGGCGGCCGCCAGGCGCTGCTGGACCCACGTGAACACCGCCCGGTGCGTCTCCACATCGATCACGCGGCGGGTGCGCGAAATCGTCGAGTGATCCGGGGCCGCCTCCTCCAGCCCGAGTCGCAGGAAGCTCCGCACCGCCAGCGAGTCCGCCGCACGCCATGCGATGCCGCGCTCCGAATCGATGCCTTCGAAGTACCCAACCAGCAACAAGCGGAAGTAGCGACCGGGCGCCAGACTCGGGCGGCCCAACACCGGCGCGTAGAAGGATCGACAGGCGTCTTCCACGAAGGTGTCGAAGCCGTCGGCATCCAGCAACGCATTCAAGCGCGTGTAGAACGGATGCCCAGGCGAGACCGGCAGATCCGACGCGGCAATCCACAACGGAGGTTGTTCGGGGTCGCGGGTGCCCATGGCCATGCGCCACAGTGTAAGGAGCGGGATCGATCCTGTCGATCCCCTCGCCAATAACAAGGGGCTGCTCGATCGACTTTCACCACGGGCTGTTAAGCTGCCCGGCGCGTTTCTAGTCCGCCCCTTGGGGATTAGAACCCGTGTCGCGAGGAGTTCGAGTCTTTCCAAGGGGTAGAGGAATGCCCCGTCGCGCGTGCAACAGGTGTGCAACGGATTCCGAGAGACGCGACCTCAATCGGCAGTGGATGACCCGTGAATGAAAAAGCCGACCCCGATTTTCAGAGGTCGGCTGCGATCGGCTTTGATCTTGTGTTGACTCTTAATCTGCGGGTTGACGGTTCGACTCCGTCCTGGCTCACCATTCTCCCGTAAGGACTTAGCGCGTTTTTTCACTCACCCGATCCAGACGCCTGTTGCGTCTGGGTTGCGGATGGTTGCGTGTCGTCGAGGAGATCCACGGCCCGAACGGCCGACGCGTCGGGGACCCAATGCGCGTACACCCGCAGCGTGATTGAGCCGTCCTTGTGCCCGAGTTGCCGGCTCACGTAGGTGATGGCGGCGCCGTCCTGCAGCAACAGACTCGCGAATGTGTGCCGCATCTGATGTGGACCTCGCCGATGCAAACCCGCGGCATCGAGAATCCGGTTGAATGCTCTCCGCACGTTCGATTCGTCGAGCGCCGTGCCAGTGACCGACGGAAACACCCACTCAGGAAAGGGCTGCCCGTGTTTCAGCCACACCGCACGCTGACGCCACCGCCATAGGCGAAGCTCAGCCCGCAACTGCTGCGACAAGTCCACGCGTTGCCGCTGGTGGTTCTTGGGCGTCCTCACCTGGCCTCTGACAAGGTTTCGCCGCAACATGTCTTATCGAGAAGGATGAGCCCGTCTCCGTGTGTGTGGCGCCCGTATGAACGTCACCTCGATCCCGGTCCGGCGCAGCCCAAGGGGCGGTCGTCGCAGCGAATCGGACACCTGTCGCGGCTTCGCGAACCAGTCTTTACGGTGCGTAATATGCTCAGACGTCCGGCACCCTGGGCGCCAACTCATGCTGTTAATTATTCCGTCAGACTGCCTCCCTGACCAGCCAGGTCAAACTAAGGTAAGTGGCTATCTGAGGATACGGTTACGTGATTCCAGGTAAAGAGCGAATCGGGCAGTCCGTATTCCTTTCCTTGTAGCCAAGAGCCGGGCGGCTATTCCTACCACCACTGCGCTGACCTGCAAATCACTGCGCATCCGTCGAAGCCGATCGACGAAGGCTGGCCGACGGCGACGACCGGAAACTAGCCAGGGGGGCGTCCTTCCAGGGTCGTGAATCGTGGATCCTAATAACCAACGACCTGCGATTCACGACCTACCGAAGTGTTGTCTCCCCTATATCTCCCCGACTGGGGTGGTATCAGGGGGAACCGAGAGGACTCGATCGGGGGGAGGCGTCTTGGTGGTGCCGTAAATCGACCCTGGACCCGATGGAACCGAGCTGTCTCCAGTCGATTCCGGCTCGGGACAGGTCACGGGGCTGGCGTTCAAGGTACGGGAGGGGCCGCGACTGGAAGATTCGGTGGCAGTCGGTTGTGGGTATTGTATCGGCGTGTTCGGGGCAGGCAAACCGGAAATCCTGGGTGAAATTATGCAAAGAGAGTGGCAGAAGATCGAGCAAGGGCACCCGCATCGCGCGAAGATCGCTCATGCACTTTGAACGGAGAAATGCCATGAACAAAAGGCTAGCAGTCCGTGGTGAAAGTCCGTCTGCATTCGACGAGCGATGCATCCTCGTGGCCTGCGTTGCTCCTCCATCAAATACAGGCGGTATTCTCGGTCGTCGCGCCTTGCCCGCGAGGCGCCTCGCTCGTCTCGGTGCAGCGCCCGACTTTCACCATGATGGTATGGACTCCTCCCGGTTCCGATGCGGCATGATGTGCCGCATCAGCTGATGCCCATCAGCCACAACCAGGAGGAAACCGAAATGGATGCTACGACAGTGGCCGTTGACCTGGCAAAGTCCGTGTTCGAGCTGGCGATCGCCAATGCCCGGTGGCGCGTGTGGTCGCGCCAGCGACTCAACCGCGCACGGTTCGCCCGCTTTCTCGCGCAGACGCCGCCGACCCATGTGGTGATGGAGGCGTGTGGCACCGCCCACTACTGGGGGCGGGTTGCCCAGCAACACGGCCATCGCGTCACCCTCGTGCCCCCGGCGTACGTGCGGCCCTACGTGCGGCGCAACAAGACGGACCGGGCGGATGCGGAGGCGATCCGCGAGGCGATCCGGTCGGGCGAGATACCCCGTGTCCCGGTGAAGCGGGTCGAGCAGCAAGCGCTCGTGGCGCTGCACCGGGTGCGCGAGCAGTGGATGACGACGCGGACGGCGCGCATCAATGTGTTACGCGGGCTCTTGCGGGAACAGGGGCTGCTGCTGCCGGCGGGGGCCTGTGCGGCGCTGCGGGCCTTGCCTGTGCTGCTCGACGAGGCGGCCACCGTGTTGCCGAGGCATCTGCGGCAGGTGCTCACGAGCGTCCACGAGGAAGTGCGGGCGATTGAGGCTCGGATTGCCGGCCTGGAACGGGAATTGCGCGCCCTGGCCGACGCCGACCCCGTCGTGATGCGACTGCGGACGATTCCCGGGATTGGGCTGTTGACCGCCACGGCCCTCGTCGGCACCGTCGGGCACATCCACGCATTCCGGCGCGCGCGCCAGTTTGCCAGCTGGCTCGGCCTGACGCCGCGCGAGTACTCGAGTGGGCAGCGGCGGCGCCTCGGGGGGATCAGTAAACGCGGGGACGTGTATCTCCGGTGCTTACTCACCCACGGCGCGCGCGCGGTGCTCGCGTCGGCCCACCGGCGCCGGGCGGCCCAGCAGCCCCTCACGCGTCTGCACCACTGGGCGATGACGGTGCACGCGCGGCGCGGCTACAACAAAGCCACGATTGCCGTGGCGAACAAACTCGGCCGACTCGTTTGGGCGGTTTGGCACAAGGATGTGCCCTGCGCACTGCCGGACGCGGCGTAACCCGAGCTACACCTCCACGCGAGATGCTGAGCGAGTGACCCTGACATGGCCCTTCGGTCCGACCGACACCGCATCAGGCCGATAGCAGCCCTGGCGCTCGACGCCGGCACCACGATTGGCCCGCGGTGCGCGACTATCCATGTTGGCCAGGAGGCAAAGGCTCTCCACGGACAGGCCGGATATACGACCGCAACCGACGCGAAGGACCGACCGTCACGACCCACTCGCTTGATCACCGGGAGGAGTCCATATACGGACTGCTAGGGCATCGGATGGTACGGCACACTCCGCGGGGGGGGCAGCCCGTGTGTGTCGGGATACGTCGCGAGCTGGGCCGAGAGGTAGCACGGCCCGTTGTCACTGAGCAGGCGCGGCCGATCCGCGACACCGGCACGTGATCGACGCCGGTGGCGGCGCGCGCTAGGTCGGCTCCGGGTGTCATCTGCCACAGCCCATCGGTGGCTGTCACGAATCACTGGCTGCTGAGCTGGGTCATGGCTTTCGGCACAGTCTCCCCCTGGAGTAGACTGCCATGGGTAGACTACGATGAGCGATATCCCAACGATCACGCCGAGCGAGAACGGGCCGCTACTTGTCGCCGACTACCGGATGCTCAAGGGGCTCCCCGACGGCAAGGTATACCAGTCAGAGGGAAGGCTCGCGTTGTGCCGGTGCGGGGGCTCGAAGAACAAGCCGTACTGCGATGGCACGCACAAGACGAACGGCTTCAGCGGCGACGAGGAGCCAGACAGAGTGCCGGACCAGCGCGAAGCCTATGTCGGCGCGCGAATCACCATTCACGACAATCGCGGCATTTGTGCCCACTCGGCTCGTTGCACAGACACCCTGAAGGCAGCGTTCCGGATGCGCCAGGAGCCGTGGATCGATCCCCGCGGCGACAGTGTGGACGCGATCATCGCGACCGTCGCACAGTGCCCTCCGGTGCGCTCAGTTATTCGATCGATGGCGTCGAGCACCGTGATCGCGACAGCGATCCGATGATTCTGATCGCGCCGAATGGCCCCTACGCAGTCAAGGGCGGCGCCGAGTTGCCGGGGGTTGAGTGGGGCGAGGGCGCGTCACGTGAGCACTTCCATCTCTGCCGGTGCGGGCGAAGCAAGAACAAACCATTCTGCAGCGGTGCCCACTGGTATCACCACTTCGACGAGCAAGCCCCGCCGCCCGGGGCCTGAACGGATCCTCAAATCGGACGCTGTCTCAGCCCCCCTCCGATCTTCGCCTAGGCGGCGGCTCAGACCATGAGCAAACTGGCCCTCCGACGGTCCCCTTTTCGGTCTCGGAAAACATCTGGTCGTCCCGCCGTTAACTATCGGCCATGTCCGCTTGAGCCCGACCCGTGAAGGGCCAGTTGTCTGGCAGCAACGGACGATCTGACAGCGTCGTGCTCGAGGGCGACCCCGGGGATCATTCTGACACTGGCAGCCGTTCGGCCGGAATGTTGAGGGCCAGCGCGATCTCGTGGAGCTTCCGCTGAACGGTGCGAGCATTCTCTGGTCCCATGCGCAGGAGCTGTTTCTCCGCGGCTGTCAGAGCCTGCAATCGTCTATCGTCGAACCCATAGCCGATGCCTCGGGGCTCCACGCGGATCAGACCGTCTGGCACGGGAGGTTCGAGCAGTGCCACAATCGCGCGTTCGAACGTGCGGTCGAAGGGCCTGTCTGGATAGCCGAGCTCGGCATACGCCTCCTCGATGCGCGGCTTGAGCAGCGCATAGAGTCGCGTGCTCCCAGCTGGATCAATCGACGCCACGCCTTCAGCAAACCCGGTGTATCGCTCGTAGCTCCGGGGATCAATGTAGAGGTTGTCGCCGAGCTCGGTCACACGGAAGCCGGCGGACGGCCGTAACGCCCGCAACACCGGAGCGGGCGTCTTCCCTTCCGCGATGTTCGCGACTACCACGGTGAAATTGCGAATCAGGCCGTCGGTTGCGAGCCACGCCGCCACCTGCGGGTGCCCGGAAAGCGCCCGAACCATCTCGCGGACGATAACATCGCTCTCATCGAGCGGCGGAAGGTCGATCGGCGCCGTGTCGCTGCCGAGCGGTTGAACAGGCACCTCCGCGGCGACCGGTTCAGGCACTTCGACCGTTGTCGTCATCCCTTCTGACGCCGGTCGCCCGCTGAAGACCACGTAGGCAGTGATGGCGGCCGCCGCCATCAACACCGCGACGACGACCCAGAGTCCTGCAGGGCGCCCGCTAGGCTTCGGGTCGCGGAGGTCATCGCTCCGTTTCAGAACCTCGTCATCCCATGCATCTGGCATCTTCCACCTCTTGGTCGGTGCACCATCACCTTTCTAGCTTGACTTAGACACCGCTTCGTACCGGATGGCGCTTCGACAGACGTGAGCACACTCAGTGGGAACCTTGCCACACCGTTGCTACTCGAGGTGAGAACTCGCCCTCCTGAGCCGCGCGGTAGGCGTTGTCTCTGAAGACTTCGTCAGGAAGATTCACTAGTACCTCGAGGATTGACTCGGGGTACGATAGGCGCACGACTCATCTTGCGGCTAACTGTTTTGCGGCTAACTTCACTTGAGCAGAGGCAGCATATGCAAAGGTTTTCTTGGCTTCTCCTCTTGGGCGTTGTGCTTTTCAGTGTGTCCCTGTTTTTCGGCAGCGCGTGCCGGGGCCGACAGCAGGAGCCTCAGCAGCCGGAGTACACGCCGACCGCCACGATCAAGGACCTCATGGTCTCGATCGTCGATCCAGCTGCGGACGTCGTTTGGACGTCTGTTGTCACAGTGGTGAGCGAGAAGGGAATCGAGGAACAGGTCCCCCAAACCGACGAGGACTGGCTCAACGTACGCGGCGGCGCGATCAGACTCGCAGAAGCGGCCAACCTGCTCATGATGCCCGGTCGCCGCGTCGCCCGACCGGGAGAAAAGTCTGAAACCCCCGGTGTCGAGCTGGAGCCCGAAGAGATCGAGACCAACATCAACAAGGACAGGGAGACGTGGAACAGAATGGCGAAGGCGCTTCACGACGCGACCTTAGTGGCACTGCAGGCGATCGAAAGGAAGGATCCGGAAGCGATCGTGGACGCCGGCGACGGGATGGAGATGGCCTGCGAAAGCTGCCATTCGCATTACTGGTATCCAGACCAGCCGCTCCCGCCTGGGTACGGACCCAGCGCCCCATGATCGGCACAACGAGGCGCACTCTCCATTCGATCGTCACGGCGCTCGTTGCTGCCGGCGGCCTCGCGAGTTGGCCTCCCCGTACATCCGCCCAATCGGCAGGCGTTAGCACCATCAAGGGCCGCGTAGCTCTGAGCGGAAAGACGCCCGGCAACGTGGTCATCAGGACGCGTGTCGATCCGATGTGCGCCAAAATCAATGCGGGAAAGCGAGTCATTCAGGAAGCCGTCGTGACGAGTGCGGACGGCGGTCTGGCCAATGTCTTCCTAAGGGTGCAGGGGTCGTTGCCGCCCGGACCGGCTCCGAGCAAGCCGGTCGTCGTCGACCAGCGCGGGTGCGTCTATGTGTGAGGCGGCCCGACATGTTCCGACTGAGGTGACTAATGCGACGATCTGTCGAGGTGCGATGCATCGGTGTTCTTCTCGCACTCGTGGCACTTGTTTGCGGCAGCGCGTGCAGGAGTAAACAGCCCGAACGAGAACAGCCGGAGAACGCGCCAGCTGCCACCGGGCAGCCGCCGCTGCCACAATCGGACGCCGAGCCCACCCAGCAGATACCGCCGACCGCTCCCCGTGGCGGACAGCCCAGTGCGGCGGCCCCATTGACAGACGTCGGCACCATCACCGGCCAGGTTCGATGGACCGGAAAGGCGCCAGGCAACACCGTCATTAGGATGGGCGTTGATCCCATGTGCTCTCGGATCAACGCTGGCAAGCGACGGATCCAAGAGGCCGCGCTGGTGGACGCCGACGGCGGCCTGGCCAATATTTTCGTGAGTCTGCAGGGAACGTTTCCTCCCCTGCCGATGCCAACCGAGGCCGTGACGATCGATCAACGCGGGTGCATCTATGTGCCGCGCGTGGTCGGGGCGCAAGTGGGCCAGACGGTGCGAGTCCATAACAGCGATCAGCTCCTGCACAACGTGCGTACCGTCTCAAGGAGCGGCAACAACGACTTCAACATCGGCCAGCCAGTCGCCGACATGGTCTACGACTACACGCTGAAGGATGAAGAGGGCATGCTGCAACTCAAGTGTGACCTTCATCGGTGGATGACGGCGTACATCGGCGTGGTCAGTCATCCGCACTTCGCTGTCACCGGCACCGACGGTACCTTCAAGATTGCAAACGTGCCGGTCGGAACCTACGACATCCAGACTTGGCACGAGCGGTACGGCACCCTCACCCAACCGGTGCGCGTCCGTCCCGGTGCAACGACCGCCGTGAGTGTCGTCTACACGGGCTCCGAAAAAGCGCCGCTCGCGGCGGTTCAGGATCTCACGATCCCTGCCGTATCTTGATGTCGTCGCGGCGTCCGCCGAAACATCTGCCCGACGCAGGCGGCCTTCGCTCTGTCTTTTCGTGGCGACGGCTTGAACGCCCCCACCAGGACACCAGACAATATGGTTTTCACACGACACCTCGTTTCTGATTAGTCCCGCATGCATCGCTACCGGGTCACCCCGGCTCCTGGCTTGATTTGCAAGCCACCTACCCTCGAGTCGAAGCGCTCAGTCCGCGCCGTTCAAGCTTCGACGCATGAAATACGAGATTCCGGCCTGCCGCGCACCAGGAGGTAGAGCACCGCCACGCTCGACCTCAAGGTCGGGCCAACAGAGGTCGACTCCCTATCGTCGATCTGCGGCATTCGCCGTTTCGAGCAGCCTGTCGCGACCGAGTCGGTCTGCCGATAGCCGGGAAGAACGGTTTCGTCTGAGGGACCCCCAAGAGAGTCATCACAGATGCGCAAGAACATCCTAATCGGCGTCGCCGTGTTCGTGCTCCTCACGGTGTGCGGTGTCTTTTTCTGGGCGCAGGCGATTTTGGCCTGCGACAGCGTTCGCACGCTGGCCGCGGCACAGATGTCGAAGGCGATCGGGCACCCGGAAGCCATCGGTAGTATCAGCGCCACGATCTTTCCCCGCGTTGCGATAAGCCTCGGCGAGGTCACGGTCGGTGAGCCCGCGAGGGTTCGGATCGACACGTTGCACGTCGGCACCGCTGTCAGCGTACTGCTTTCGCGGCGTATCGAGCACGCCGGTCTACGTCTGGCTGGCGCGCGCATCGAGCTGCCGCTGCCGCCGCTTGGCACACAGTTTGAAACCGCGACACCAGCGTCTGCGACCGAACCGAGCGCCCCGCCCGTGACGATTGTGTCCATCGACGACATCGTCCTCTCCGACGTAGAAATCGTGAGCGGCGGGCGCACGCTTCGCGGAGACATCGAGGCCGCCATGGAAGGTCAGGGTCTCGCCCTGCGAAACATCACGCTCAAGGCCGAGGGTACGACGATTAGCACCACGGGACGGATCACCGATCTCAACGCCTCTGCCGAGGAGCTCGGCATCAAGGCTCGGCAGTTGAACGTCGAATAGCTCCTCGCCTTCGTTGGCGACTTTTCAGGCGGCGTGGGAGTCCGCGCGGCCAGTCACGGCGTGCTCCGAGAGGCTCCTCCGCCTTGGGCGGCCCACGCGAGCGTGCCCCCGACGCCTTCGGCGCTGAACATGACCCTCTCGGTGGAAGCGGATCGCGCGACGCTGGGCGCGTTGACAATTGAGAAGCTGAACGGGCGCGCGCATATCACTCCCGAGGCGATCACGGTCGAGCCGATCGGCTTCGGCCTCTTTGGCGGCCGCTCCAAGGGGACCTTGGCGCTGAGGGTAGGTGACTCGGCAAGCACGTTTCGATGGACCGCGACGCTGTCGGTCGTCGACGTCGCCGCCGCCACAGCGTTTATCGACAGTCCCCTCATGGTCACGGGCCGGCTGTCGGGGAAGATTGATCTGACCGGCACCGCCGCCGACCCCGCCATGGCCATCAGGACGGCGCGCGGCACGGCACGCATCGACGTCATCGACGGCGTCGTGAAAAAGTTGGGGTTCGCGCGGGCAGTCGTCACCGCCACGTCCATGCGCTCGGGCGCCGCGACGTCGGCGGCAAGCGGCTCCGTGGACGAGCCGTTCTCCCGACTCGGCGCCACCGTCGTCGTCGCGAACGGCGCCGCCACGACCAAGGACCTTCGATTCGAATCAGCCAACCTCATTATTGACGCGGCTGGCACAGCGAAGCTGGACGGCAGCGCCGTCAACCTTTCGGGCAGGGTGCAGCTCTCCGAAGAGCTCACCAGGCAGGCCGGCAGCGATCTCGCACGATACACGCAGGAGCGGGGACGCATCACCTTCCCGGCCACTGTCTCGGGTTCAGCCGGTGCCCTGAGCGTCCGCCTTGACGCCAGCAGCATGGTGAAGCGCCCGCCCCCACGAACCGCGCGAAAGAGGAGGCACAGAAACAATTGAAGAGCGACCTGGGCGGGCTACTGAAGAGACCGTAAGGGCCGGTTTCACGACCTGTAGAGCGGTCCTTTTAGGGCCGCCACGGCGGGTTCACAGCTTACAATTAGTCTTGGGATGGCCTCGCGCCTCTGTCGAGCGTCGGCGGCTGCAGCCGTTGCGAGCGCGCTTGCTTGCGGTGCGCTGCTCTCGGCGTCGCTTGGCCGACAGGCGGGTCGAACCGACCCGTACGCCGCCGCGCGCTTGCGCATGGTCGAGGAACAGATCCGGGCGCGCGGGATCCGCAGCCCGGCGGTCCTCGAGGCGATGGCGCGCGTGCCGCGTCACCTGTTCGTCCCGTCGAGCCTCCAACATCGAGCGTACGACGACACGCCGCTGCCAATCGGCCAGGGCCAGACCATCTCTCAGCCATTCATCGTCGCCTACATGACCGAAGCGCTGCAGTTGTCGCCCGAGCTCACCGTTCTGGAGATTGGAACCGGATCGGGCTATCAGGCTGCGGTGCTCGCGGAGCTGGTCCGCGAGGTTTACACGATTGAGATCGTCCCCGAACTTGCGGAGCGGGCGCGGCGGACGCTTGCGGAGAGGGGATACCGCAACGTCAATGTCCTCACCGGAAACGGCTATCGTGGGTGGCCCGCTCACGCGCCATTTCCCCGCATCATTGTCACAGCGGCGCCACCGACGATCCCGCCGGCACTTGTCGAACAGCTTGCCGTCGGCGGCACGATGGTGCTGCCGGTCGGCACGCGGTTTCAGGAAATGACCATCGTCACGAAAACGTCGCAGGGCGTCGCCGAGAAGCGCACGATCCCCGTCCGCTTCGTGCCGATGATCACTGGGTAGGGCGGTCCCTTCAGGGCCGCCGATGCGACTTCAATGTCCATTCAGGTGTGGTTCAGTGCTCCCGCGCGTGACGCAGATCGTACGACCGTTGCGGGAGAGCGTGGGCTGGTCCAACTGCTCGCCTGGCACGAAGAACACGCCAGGCCGGGTTCCAATCGAGCGGCGCATCGTGGCGACAGGAACCGCTTTGCCACCCGAAGCGGAGAAAGTGTGTAGAGACGTCGCTACCAACGTGGAAAAGATCGCAACGCTGTACGCCAGCATCCTTCGAGACATTAACCCGCGGCGAGGGTTTCTGATACTCGTCGAGGCGTGCCATCTCGTCACGCCGCCTCACCAACACCAGGTCAGATCCTTCGAACCAGCTGAGAAAGCCGACTAGCCTGGATCATTCACGAATGAGCACGCGAAAACACCATCGCCCTCAAGAAAAGTTGTGATACCTTCGGGTGCTTGACGCCTCGAATGCGTTGTCACAGCGGGCGATGGTACTGTGACAGACTCATTTGTGAAGAATGTGGGCTAGTCGAGCGTATCCGCTGATTCAGTACCACTCGGTAGGCCCGTAGACCGTAGCGCAGGCTTTCATCCTGCCTGTCAAGCGGGCCGGGCAGGTCTGAAGACCTGCGCTCCAGCGGTCCCGAAGTAGCGCATACATTCCACTAGGCTCTGGGCGTGCCAAGGCAGCACAATTCGTCAGGAGATTGATCATGAATCGATGGCTCCCCATCGTCGGTGGTGTCTTGATGAACCTCGCGCTCGGGTCGCTCTATGCCTGGAGCGTTTTCGTCCTGCCGCTCGAACAGGAGTTCGGATGGACCAGGGCGGACACGTCGTGGGTGTTTACGATCGCTGTCGTGTGCTTCGCCGCTTCGTTCGTCCTGGCAGGTCGAATTCAGGACCGTCGAGGACCGCGCGTTTGCGCCGCGATCGGCGGAACGCTGGTGGGTTGCGGTTTCTTGCTGGCAAGCCTCACGACGTCGCTTTGGTTTCTGTTCCTGATGTTTGGAGTCGTGGTCGGCATTGGCAACGGCTTCGGCTATGCGACCCCAATTCCGGTTGCATCGAAGTGGTTTCCGGACAAGCGAGGCCTCGTCGTGGGGTTGATGGTTGGTGGTTACGGAGCGGGTTCGGCTATCTTTGGGCCGGTCGCAACCTCCCTCATCGAGTCCGTCGGCTGGCGGGCGACGTTCCAGATTCTTGGCGTGTTGTTTTTCGCCATGGGAATGGTCGGCACGTGGCTCTTGAAAAACCCTCCCGCTGGATATCAACCGCCAGGCTGGCAGCCGTCCCATTCTGGCCCGACCGCCCAACACAACACCCGGGATTATTCGACCGCGGACATGCTTCGAACGCCGACGTTCTATGCCCTCTGGCTTGCGTACTGTTTCGGCGCCACGGCCGGACTCATGACGATCAGTCAACTCGTGCCGTTTGCGCGGGCGGCCGGTCTCGGCGCCGCTGCAGCGACCCTCGCGATCTCGATCGGTGCGTTCGGAAACGCAGGCGGGCGGATTCTCTCGGGTTGGCTGTCGGACACCTTCGGTCGGTTGACAACCCTACGCCTGATGGTCCTGCTGTCGGCAGTGGCCATGCCCGCGCTGTTTGCGCTGCGTGAGAACGCGGTGTTCTTCTACGTCCTGGTGGCGGTCGTGTACTGGTGCTACGGTACTCAGCTCTCCGTTTTTGCCTCGACCACGGCCGACTTCTATGGAACGCGCAACCTCGGCATGAATTACGGTCTTCTGTTTACCGCCTGGGGCACAGCCGGAATCGTCGGTCCGATCCTTGCAGCCAGAGTGTTCGACGCTTTCGGTGACTATCGCTACGCGTTCAATGCAGCGGGCGTCCTGGCCTTGCTCGCCTTCGGGTTGCTCGTCTTGGCCCGCACGCCGCGCTTCGACAAGGCACCGAGCGTTCAGTCGGCACGGGTGACAGGCACAAGCTGAACGCGCTCTTGCAACCGGAGGTCTTCACCGACACGCGCAGCGCCCAGGCCACGAGACACGAGGCCCGGGCGCCGCCGACTAGCGACTATCGCCGCAGCCTGACCTTCTGGGCCCGCCAGTTCCAGAGCTCGCCGACCCACAGGTCGTTCTCGGTGCGGCCTTCTTGCAAGTCCAGCGTTCTATCTCGCTACCCAGGCGAGCATCGCGCGCGCAGACCTCGCCCATACCGCCTGCACCGAGCGCGCCGACGACTTCGCATGACCCGAACTTGGTTCCGATTACGAGCGGCATGGGCTCGGGCTCAAGATTGTTCCGGTTGACGGGGACATCAGCAGTCGTCGCGATCATGCGGCTGTGGTGGCAGTAGCCGAGACATCTCGCTGTCCGCGTAGCCGACCTCTCGCAGTACTTCCCGGGTGTGCTCGCCGAGGAGCGGAGCGCGGCGGCCGACAATCACCGGCGTCTCGGACATCTTCACGGGCCGGCCGAGCGTGCGAAGGCGCCCGAGCGTCGGGTGATCGGTTTCGACGACCATCTCGCGCGCCCTGATGTGCGGATCCGCAAACACCTGCTCGTAATTGTTGATCGGCCCGCAGGGCACGCCGTGCTCCTCAAAGAGGGCAACCCAGTGGCTGCAGGGCTGTCGGACGGCGATCGACTCGATGAGCGAGGCCAGCTTCGCGCGATTGCGCACGCGATGTGTATTGTCGGCGAAGTCCGGATCGGTCGCCCATTCAGGATGAGCCAGCAGCTCGCACAGGCGCAGGAACAAACGATCACTCGCTGCCGCGAGCGTGATGTACCCGTCGGCGCAGCGAATGGCCTGGTACGGCGCGGCCATGCGGTGTGCGGATCCCATCGGCTCGGGAATGCCGGCGCCGGAAAAATATTCGGTGGCCTCCCAGACCGACAACGCCAAGCCTGCTTCGACGAGAGACGTGTCGATGTACTGGCCGCGCCCGGTGCGCGTCCGGTAGTAGAGCGCAGCAAGGATCGCCGACAGCGCGAACAGACCAGCGCCGAGGTCCGTCAAGGGCACGCCGACCTTCACGGGCGGCCGGCCGGGTTCGCCGGTGATCGACATCAGGCCCGAAACGCCCTGCGCGACCAGGTCGTAGCCACCCTTGGCGGCGTACGGTCCCGTCTGGCCGTATCCGGAAATCGATGCGTAAATCAGTTCGGGATGCTCGTGGGCCAGCGACGGGTAATCGAGCCCGAAGCCGCGCATGACGCCCGGCCGAAAGTTTTCGATCACGATGTCCGACCCTCGCGCCAGCCGGCGAAACGCTTGCTGCGCCACCGCGGTCTTCAGGTCCAGCACGATGTCGCGCTTCCCGCGATTGACCGCATTGAAGCTGGCGCTGTCGCCGCCCGAGGCTCCCGCCATGTGCCGGGTCGAGTCGCCGCCGGGCGATTCGACCTTGATCACATCGGCGCCCATGTCACATAGTTGCATCGCGCAAAAGGGACCCGCCATCACCTGCGTGACGTCCAGAACCCGTACGCCCTCGAGCGCGGTCCGGCCAATCGTTTTTCTTTGAGGAGCCTTCACGTGTCCACCTCGCATGTCCTATTTAATTTTGATGTCGACGGTCCCGTTGCGTTCCTCACGTTCAACCGCCCGGAAGCCAGAAACGCGATGACCTGGGACATGTACCAGGCTCTCGTCGAGGCCTGCGACCGCGTGGACGGCGACCTGGCGCTCCGCGTGCTCGTGCTCGGCGGCGCGGGCGGCCAGGCGTTCGTCTCGGGGACCGACATCGGGCAGTTTACAAGCTTCGCCACGCGAAACGACGTCGTCTCGTACGAACGACGTCTCGACGAAGTGTTCGATCGCCTCGAGCGCGTGCGGGTGGCGACGATCGCGCAGGTGGAGGGGGTCGCGGCCGGGGCCGGATGCGTCATCGCGCTGGCGTGCGACCTGCGCGTGTGCACGCCCGAATCACGATTTGGCGTGCCGATCGCGCGGACGCTTGGCAACTGCCTGTCAGCAGCAAACTGCGGGCGGCTCGTGGACGCCGTCGGGCCCGGACGCATGAAAGATCTGATGTTGACCGGACGGCTCGTCGATGCGTCCGAAGCGGCTGCCATCGGCCTCGTCACCCGCGTGGTAGACCGGTCGGCCATTGCCGGCGCCGTTCGGGAGCTCGCCGTCAAGATCGCGGCCAACGCGCCGCTGACGATCCAGGCGACGAAGGAGGCGCTGCGGCGGATGCAGGCGAGCCGGCGCCTGGCCGCCGCAGATCTCGAAGATCTCATCACGATGTGCTACCTGAGTGAGGATTTCAAGGAAGGGGTCGCCGCGTTTCTGGCCAAGCGGTCGCCCGTGTTTAAGGGACGGTGAATCACGGCCGGGCTGAAAACCCGCGCTACGAGCATCATGGACAAGAACGTCACGTGTAGCGCAGGTCCTTAGACCGTTGATCGTCGAGCGCGCCATCGCCAGGAGTACGCGCTCAGGAATGTTGGTGGGTCCAGGGATCTAGAGAAAATGCCTTCCGCTGCGATGCATCGGATCGCCATCGTATCAAGAGCGTGTGATCCACCACGGAAGACGCCGAGCACCCCGAAGCCGAACGCCAAGTATGCTATGATGCGTGAAAATTTACGTTGTTGTCTTCTGGGATGTACCGAAAACACCATTGCTCGCCTCCAGGGATTCGGGGATCTCGACGCGGTTGTGTGGATGAAGAGGCAACTCAACGAGGAAGCGATCAAGGCGGTGATTCGCCAGGATCGACGCCGCACGCCGCGTTCTGCGAACTACTGGACACTATATCTACCAGATCCCCGTGTAAGACGTGGTGGCGCTGCGGCAACCTTCTCCTCGCCCTTCCCACCGACTGGAGACCTTCCATGAACAACCAGCCGTGTGGCACCTGGAGGCGATGAGTCCGGCGGTCGACCAGGTGTTGAGGAGCTCGGATCGCCAGGAGGTGACCCGCTCGTTCTATCTGGCCGGCGGGTCGGCCTTGGCCCTCAATTTCGCGCATCGCCGCTCCGTGGACTTGGACTGGTTCACGGAACGGCCGTTTGATGAAGATCGGCTGCTCAGTGAGCTGCGGTTTCAGACCCGCCTGTCAGTTGTGAGCAAGGCGCCAGACTCTTCACCTCCATGTGGGCGGCGTCAGGTGAGTTTCCTCGTTGCGCTTATTCCGTGTTGTTCCCGTTCATGCAACCCTCCAGCCTCAAGGTGGCCCACCCGAGAGGCATCGCTTGTATAGAGACATCGCTTGTATGAAGATCGGCGCGATCGCGGGCCGAGGCACCTGGCGAGATTTCGTGGACGTCTATGTCGTCGCGCGGCAGTACGGCTTCGAGCACCTTCTGAAACTGTTTCGGGGGAAGTACGCCGCAGCGAACCACCACCGGTTGCACCTCATCCAAGTTGTTCACGTATTTTCAGGACGTCGAGCGCGAACCCGTGCCTGATATGTTGATCCGGCTGACGTGGAGTGAAGTCACCAAGTTCTTTCAGCGAGAAGTGTTGCGATGAGGAACGGATCGTGCGCCCCCGTGACGAACTAGGCCATCGACGTAGAGGCATTGCGCCGGAGCTGGAGTCGCGAACCGAGGGCGACATCCGCTTCGACAAGATCTTCAGATCCTGCTGCACGGACACTGCCGTCAGAAAGCGATGGGGCTGCTTGCTCCGGCGAAGGTGCTCTTGTCGCGCATCCCCGGCTCGTCGGTCGTCGATCTCGACGCGGGCTGCTGCGAGAGGGTCGGCTCCTTCGGATACGCGCGCGAACACTTCGACGTATCGCATCACATCGGCGAGCGGCGGCTCCTACCTGCAGCCCGGACCCTGGAGGCGGGATCGCTGCTCGTGGTAAGTGGCGTCTCGTGCCGCCATCAGGTCGAAGACTTCACCGGAATCCAAGCGCTGCATCCCACCGCGCTTCTCCGGTCCTTGCTATCGGAGCGTCCATGAGCCTCGCGGTGCTGTCGGTCTGCGCGCTCGCCCTCGCCATCCTCGTGAGCTGCGTGACGACGCTGAACGTCGGCGTGCTGGCCGTGACGCTCGCCTGGATCATTGGTGTGTACGTCGGTGGGATACCGGTTGCCACCGTCATGAGCGGGTTCC
Organism: Vicinamibacterales bacterium; assembly: GCA_965197865.1. Taxonomy (GTDB): domain Bacteria; phylum Acidobacteriota; class Vicinamibacteria; order Vicinamibacterales; family CAVVIG01; genus CBDANZ01. The sequence continues at coordinate 96,601 of CBDANZ010000002.1, read as the reverse complement.
CCACCCAACTTTTCTTGACGATCACCGGCGTCACGCTGCTCTTCTCGCTCGCGCAAGTCAACGGCACGCTGGATCGGCTCGCTCATCACGCGGTGCGAATGTGCCGCGGCAACCTCGGGACGATCCCGATCATGTTCTTTCTGCTCGCCGCCCTCCTCGCGTCGATGGGTCCCGGCAACATCGCCACGGCGGCCATCCTCGCGCCCATGGCCATGGCCACGGCGACTCGTGTGGGAATTCCGCTATTTCTGATGGCCATCATGGTCGGCAACGGGGCCAACGCGGGCTCGCTGTCGCCATTCGCGCCCACCGGAATCATCGTCAACGGCGTGATGGCGCTCAACGGACTCGGCGGCTACGAGCTGCCGACCTATCTGTACAACCTCGGCGCGCACGCGGCGATCGCGTTCGCCGCCTACTTCCTCTTCGGTGGCTTGAAGCTGTTCGCGCGGAGGTCAGGCGAGGGGTCGGTTTCGCCGGACGGGCCCGCGGCCGGGCTGGCATTTGAGCGGCAGCACTGGATCACGCTTGGCGTGATTGGCACGCTGGTGGTCAGCGTCATCGGGTTCGGGGTGCACGTCGGGATGGGGGCGTTTCTCGGAGCGGTCCTCCTGGTACTCTCACGATCGGGGGACGATGTCGAGGGGATCAAGCGGATGCCGTGGCGGGTGATCGTGATGGTGTGCGGCGTGACAGTGCTCATTGCGCTGCTCCAGCGCGCGCAAGGGATCGACCTGCTCGTGTCGCTGGTCGCGCGATTCTCGTCGCGTGAGACGGTGACCGGGGTCGTCGCGTTCATGACCGGCTTGGTCTCCGTCTACAGCAGCACATCTGGCGTCGTACTGCCGGCGTTTCTCCCGATGGTGCCCGGCTTGGCACAGCAGTTCGGCGGCGCCGATCCGCTCGCGATCGCCTCCGCCATGAACGTCGGCGGTCACCTCGTCGACATGTCTCCGCTCTCGACGCTCGGCGCCCTCTGCCTCGCCGGGGCGCCGGCCGACGTCAGTCGGGACCTGTTCAACAAGCTGTTCGCGTGGGCGATGTCGATGACGATCGTCGGGGCGATTCTCTGCTATCTGCTCTTCTGACATTACACCCCAAGCAACACGACAGCGCCCTGCGTGTTAGGGCTCTTGCTGAATGCTGATTTGCGCTTCATAGAGCCACGTGCTGCGGCACGCGGGACATTTCCCGGGCTTCGACAGTTTCTCTTCCCCAAAGGTGAACCCGCAGGCGCGGCAGCGCGCCAGTTCGATCATCACGTGGTGGCCGGCTGCGCGAGCCGATCGAATCGCGTGGCGAAGATCCTCTTCGACGTTGCGGCGCTTCAGTCCGAGCTCCCGCGCAATCGACGATACCGACCGCCGTGTCGTGGCGAGGACCGTCCGTAGGTCCTTGCGGAACGTCATGCGTACAAGAAACGCAACCACAAGAACGCAAGAACATGAAAAGGCCGTGGAACGCGGAGACCGCTGAGCCGGCAGGGGCACGCAATCGGCCCACGAATCCACAATTCGACATTCTGAATTTCACGATTCTCCCGTTGCCCGAGTTCGTTCATTACGACGAAAACGATCGCATGGCCGTGTTGACGATCGACAACCCGCCCATCAAGTGGGCCGTTGCCGTCACACGGGGTCCGGTTTCAGACAACGAAATTCTCGCCGCCTGACGACCGCTCTCGCCAACGAGGGCGCGCGCGTGCTCGAAGATGGCCGCGCCACTCGCGCGGCAACATCGACGTGACCTACGTACGCCTTCGTGTTCCCGGGACATCGCGGCGGCCCGATATTCTACGCCGACACGCTCGGCCGAAGTGGACCCGTCGACTATCGATTATGATAGTCATGATGCACCGGGTGAGATCGATCGTCCTCATCGCGCTGGGCCTCATGGCCGGACCTGGCTCGCTGCAGCTTCGCAGCACCCCTAGCAACGGCCTCCTTGGCATCCTGCAATCGGAGCTTCAGCGCAACCTGCAGGTCCTAAAAATGGAGCCGGTTCCTGCGTATTTCATAAGCTACACGGTGCACGACACGCAGACCACGCGCATTCTCGCCTCTTTCGGGGCGGTGCGGCGGAGCGCCGAGGCGCGGCGCCGACTGGGCTCGGTCAGAGTCCGGGTCGGCGACTACTCGTTCGACAACACCCACCCGATACGCGGCGAATTCGGCGCGGCGCGCCGCCGTGTTAACCGAGTCCGGCTGCCGCTCGCTGACAGCGAGAAGCCGATCCGGCTGGAATTGTGGCGCACTACCGACCGGGCTTACAAGCAGGCGGCCGAAGCCCTGACGCGCGCGAAGACCAACGCTGCGACCAAGATCAGGGAAGAGGATCCGGCACGCGACTTCTCCCGCGAGGATCCGCAAACCCACACCGATGCGCCGGTCACCTACTCCATCGACACCAAGCGCTGGGAAGAGCTTCTCCGGCGGGTCTCCGCTCCGTTTGCCGACGATCCGCTCGTGTTCCGCAACAGCGTCTCTCTGACGATCAACGCGACAAATCGTTACTACACGAATAGCGAGGGCTCTGCCATCGCAACATCCGAGCTCTTCTGCCAGCTCTTCATCCAGGCCATGACCAAGGCGGACGATGGGATGGAGCTGCCGATGTATGCGAGTTACTTCGCGCGCACGCCGGAGGGCCTGCCAGACGAGGAGCAGCTTCTGGCCGACGTCCGTGACATGGTCACGCTCCTCGCACACCTTCGCCGGGCGCCCCTCATGGATCCGTTCTCGGGGCCGGCGATCCTCTCAGGGCGAGCGGCGGGCGTGTTCTTCCACGAACTTTTCGGGCACCGCGTCGAAGGCCACCGGCAGCGGAATGTGGACGACGCGCAGACGTTCGCGAAGAGGGTGGACCAGAGCATCCTGCCGTCATTCCTGAGCGTCCTGTTCGATCCGACGCGGCGAATTCTCGGCGGGGTCGAGCTTCACGGCTACTATCTGTACGACGATCAGGGCGTCAAAGCGCAGCGTGTCGTCGCGGTCGACAAAGGCGTTCTCAAGACGTTTCTGCTCGGCCGCGCGCCGCTCAACTCGTTCCCGCGATCCAACGGTCACGGCCGGGCCGAAGCAGGGTTCGTCCCGGTGTCTCGCCAGTCGAACCTGATTGTCGAATCGACGCAAACGGTGTCCACCGAAAAGCTGATGGACATGCTCAAGGAGGAGGCACGCAAGCAGGGCAAGCCGTTCGGGCTGCTGTTCGACAACATCGAGGGAGGCTTCACGTCGACGGACCGTTCGAGTCCCAGCGCGTTCAACGTGCTGCCCAACGTGGTCTACCGCGTCTACGTCGACGGGCGGCCGCCCGATCTCGTGCGCGGCGTGGATCTCATCGGTACGCCGTTGTCCGCTTTCGGCAAGATTGTGGCGACGAGCGATACGGTGGAGACCTTCAACGGCATGTGCCGCGCCGAGAGCGGAAGGGTGCCCGTCTCTGCTTCGTCGCCAGCCCTGCTTGTCAGCGAAGTCGAGGTGCAGAAGAAGGCGCAATCGCAGGAAACGCAGCCGATTTTGTCGGCCCCCCAACCGAGGAAGAAAGTGTGACCATGCGCGGGCGATCGCTCGAGGCCGTCAAAGGGCCGCGCTACGTTCCGGCCGTCGCTGGCGTGGCGCTCATACTCCTGACGGCGTCCGCGTCACGCGCGGAAGAGTCGCCCATTCTTGCGGCGATGCAGGATGAGCTGTCACGATCGATGAGCGGCCTGCGCGTGAAGGACGAACCGCCGCCTTACTTCGTCGCGTACCAAGTCGACGACACGACGACCATGCGCGTCTCGGCGCGCCTCGGAGCCATCGCCATCAACGATCCGGCCATCCGGGCGCGCGTGCTGAGCGTCGAGGTTCGGGTCGGTGACTACCGCTTCGACAGCTCCCGGTTCGTCACGCACGGCCGCCGCAGGGCGTCTCCACGAGGAGATGCCGCGACGACCCTACCGCTCGACGACGACTACGACGCCATACGGCGAGAGATCTGGATCGCGACCGACACCTCGTATAAGCGCGCCGTCAACGTGTTCGCCAGAAAGAACGCCGCGTTCCAAAATCGCAACGGCACCGAGGCCATTCCGGACTTCTCCCGCGAAACGCCGGCGCAGACCCTGCTCCCGCCCGTGGCGGCGGTTCCCTCGAGCTCGGAATGGGTCGACCGCGTCCGAAAGATTTCCGGCGCCTTCGCGGCGAGTCCCGACCTTCATTCCTCCAGTGTGACGGCCACCGAGACGCGCGGGACCCGCTACTACTTGAACAGCGAAGGTTTCAAGGTCGTCGCGCCGATTCGATCGGCGTCGCTTGTCCTGACCGCCCATTCACAGGCGGCTGACGGCATGATGCTGCGCGACAGGTTCAGGCTCACCGAGAACAGCCTTCAGGATCTGCCTCCCTTAGCCAAGTTGATCGCGCGCGCGAGGAGCATCGCTGCGCGCGTCACGGCCCAGCGCGTCGCGCCGCTCGGCGAGGAGTTTACCGGCCCGGTCCTCATCGAAGGCCAGGCGAGCGCCGAGTTCTTGGCGCAGGCGTTGGTTCCCCTCCTGCTCTCAGAGCGGCCGCCCGATTCCGACAACGCCCGAGTGGCTCAGGCTGCCCGCGAACGGGTGACGCCGTTCCTCACGCGCATCGGGTTGCGGGTGTTTGCCGAGGGCTTCTCGGTGACCGATACGCCTTCGCTCACGCGGATCGCCGGAAGGCCGGTCCCCGGTGCGTACGACGTGGACGATGAAGGAGTGCCGGCACGAGATGTCTCGCTCGTCGAGAACGGTCGCTTGATGACACTCCTCACCGGTCGCACGCCGCAGGGGAGACTGGCGCAGTCTAACGGCCATGGCCGCGGCAGTGGGGTCCAGGCGGGTGTCATCCAGGTACAAAGCGCGCAGGCCATTCCGTCTGCCGAGCTTAAAAAGAAGTACGTCGAGCTATTGAACGTGCACGGCCTGCCGTTTGGCTACATCGTGCGCGGGATCGACGGCCAAGTCCTGCGATACGTTGTCAAAGTGACGCCAGACGGTCGAGAAGAGCCGGTGCGCGGTCTGCGTTTTGGCAACGTCCCGCCGTCGGCGTTCAGGAACATCCTCGAGGCCTCGGAGGAACGCGTACTACGGAGTTACCGCTCCGGCGACGTGACCGTGTCGCTGATCACGCCGAGCCTATTGTTCGAGGAACTCGAGATCCAGCCGAACCGGGACATTCTGCAAAAGCCACCGATCGTGCCGTCCCCGCTGGGCACGGCGGGGAACTAAAATCCTTTCCCGAACTTTTCTCGCCGCCGCCGCACTCGGGCTCGCGCTGTCAGCCGCCGCCCCGAGTGGTCAGGGCGCCGGCACGCCGCTCACCTTGCTTTCGCGAGAAGGCCGCCTGGAGCTCCCGGTGACGCAAGTCGGCAATCAGGAGTTTGTCGCGCTTGACGATCTCGCATCGGCGTTTCAGCTTATCGTCCGCGAGGAATCGGGCGCGATCACGGTCTCGTACCGCGGCCGGACGATCGTGCTGACGCCCGATCGGGCGCTCGCCTCGGTTGCAGGTCGTCTGGTCTCGCTGCCGGCGCCGGCGACGCGCGTTGGCGGCCGCTGGGTCGTGCCGCTGGAGTTCATCAACCGTGCGCTCGCGCTAGTGTACGACGCGCGGCTCGTCCTCAGCCGGCCTTCCCACCTCGTAGTCATCGGCGACATCAGGGTGCCGCGGATCATGACACGGTACGAGCCGCTTGCAAACGCGACGCGGCTCACCATCGATGCCACGCCGTCGACGGCGAGCCGGATCACGCAAGAAACGAACCGGCTGGTGATCCGCTTCGAGGCCGATGCGCTCGACTTCACCATCCCGGCGTTCCAGCCTCAGGACCTGGTGCAGGCCATTCGCATGATTGATCCGGTGACCGTCGCCGTGGATCTCGGCCCACGGTTCGCCTCGTTTCGAGCTTCGACCGAGACGGTCGACAACACGACGCGGCTGGTTCTCGAGGTGTTGGCGACCCCCACGGCTACCTCCGCGTCGCCTTCCGCGCCAGCGCCACCGCCGAGGGTCGACCTTCCGGTCTTCGGTGATCCCGCACCCAGCATTCGCACGATTGCTATCGACCCGGGGCACGGTGGAGACGACGCCGGCGCCAGAAGCGCCGAGGGCGCCGTTGAAAAGGACCTGACGCTCGCCGCCGCCCGCCGATTGAAGACAGCGATCGAAAGTCGCCTCGGCATTCGCGTACTGTTGACGAGAGATGACGATCGCGACGTGCCCCTGGACCGGCGGACGGCGGTCGCCAACAACAACAAGGCTGATGTGTTCATCAGCTTGCATGCGAATGGGTCGGTGCGCAGTTCGGCCACTGGTGCGACGATCTATGTTACTGCGTTCGACGATCGCCAGCAGGCGCCGATGGCGCTGGCACGCGAGCGCGTGGCGGTGTTCGGCGGCGGCGTACGCGATATTGAGGTCGTGCCCTGGGATTTGGCGCAGATTCGGTACATCAGTCAGTCTGCCGAGCTCGGTCGCCTTCTCAAAGAACAGCTCCACGATCGCGTACCGCTGGAGGTCGGACCGATAGATCGCGCGTCGTTCCGCGTGCTGGAGTCGGCGAATATGCCAGCCATCCTCGTCGAGATGGGGTATCTCACCAACGCCGACCAGGCGAAACTCCTGATGAGCGGCGAGTTCCAGACCTCGTTTGTGCAGGCCGTGTTCGATTCGGTGGTGCGATTCCGAGCCTACCTGGCCGGTACGGCAGGCGAGCTGTGATGCCGCGCCAGAAGGCTCTCGCGGCGCTGGCCTTCGCCGCGGCAGCCGTCTCTCTTGCCTGGCTCTTGTTCGTGGGCCTGCCGCGGTGGTACAGTCCGTCGGCCGCACGCCAGCAGGCACCCTCGAGCACGCCGCCGGCCCGGAGAATCAAGGTGAATCTGTTCTATGTGGCGGAGGGCGGCACCAAGCTTACGAGCGTCGAGCGCGAGGTGCCGTTCGGCGAGAACACCACCGAGCAGGCCAAAGCCATCATCAACGAGCAGATCGCGCCGGTAGCCGAGCCGCTCGTGTCGGCCATTCCGCCGGGCACGACGCTGCGCGCGCTGTACATCACCGCGACAGGCGAAGCCTACGTCGATCTGAGCCGCGAGCTGGTGACGGCGCACCCCGGTGGCTCGATGAACGAGCTCCTGACGATTTACACGCTGTTCGACGCGCTCGTCGTCAACCTGCCGGCTGTCACAGTGGTCCAGTTACTGGTCGACGGCAAAGAGCTCGACACGCTGGCCGGCCACGTGGACCTGCGTCGTCCGCTGACGAAGAAGCTCCCGTAACTCTCATGCGATCAGACAACCGGCCGGCAAACCAGCTTCGCGACACCATCCTAACGCCAGACTACCTGCCACACGCCGAGGGATCGGTGTTTATCGAGGCGGGCCGAACACGCGTGATCTGCACCGCCAGCGTCGACGATCGTGTGCCGCCGTTTCTCAGGAACACGGGCAAAGGCTGGATCACAGCAGAGTACGGGATGCTGCCGCGCGCGACAACCACGAGGACGACGCGCGAGGCGAGCGTCGGGAAGCTCGGTGGGCGAACGCAGGAGATTCAGCGCCTGATCGGGCGATCGCTGCGGTCGGTGATGAACCTGCAGGCGCTCGGTGAGCGCACCATCTGGATCGACTGCGACGTCATTCAGGCCGACGGCGGCACGCGCACCGCCTCGATCACCGGCGCGTTCGTGGCGCTCGCACTAGCGCTCGAGAAGCTCCGCGAGCGCAACGTGCTGCGGACGATTCCCCTGTCCGATTGCGTCGCGGCCATCAGCGTGGGCATCGTCGACGGCGAGCTGCTCCTCGACCTCGCCTACGAAGACGACTCGCGCGCCGAGGTGGACATGAACGTCGTGAAGACCGGCAACGGCCGGTTCATCGAGGTGCAGGGGACAGCCGAAACGCTGCCATTCGGGCGCGACGCGCTCAATACGCTCCTCGATCTTGCCGACTGCGGCATCCGTCAGCTCGTCGACAAGCAGCTCGCGATTGTCGGACACCTCATCAAGACATAGAGGTGAAAGGGGGGAAGCTTAGAAGGACACGAAACACGTGGTCCTTCTACTTTTTCACTTTTAACTCCTGAGCTTTCAGAAACGCCCTGAGCTTGCGGAATGCCTCGCCGCGGTGGCTGACTGTCGATTTTCGGTCGCCGGCCTCCGCCAGCGTGCAGCTAAATGGGGGATAGAAGAAGATGGGGTCATAGCCGAACCCGCCCTGCCCTCGCGGCTCCGGGGCAATCTGGCCTTCGACCGTCCCTCGCGCCTCGAACAAGACACGCTGCCCTTTGGCCAACGCCAGCGCACACACGAATCGCGCCTGGCTCGATCGGGTTCCCTTTACGCGAAGCGCGGCGTCGATGAGCGCGAATCTGTCAGAGTACGAGGCATCGACGCCACCGAATCGGGCCGACTCGACACCGGGGACTCCGCCGAGCGCGTCGATTTCGAGGCCCGAGTCCTCGGCCACTGTCGGCAGTCCCGACCACTCGGCGTAGTAAAGCGCCTTGGCGCGCGCGTTGTCGGCGAACGTCCGACCGGTTTCTTCTGGTGGCTCGAGCCGGGGAAAGTCGGCGAGCGTGCGAAGCTCGAGGCCAGGCCCGTTGAGCAGCGCAACGATCTCTCGAAGCTTGCCCGGGTTGGTGGTGGCGACGAGCAACGTTGTGACGGTAGAATGACCTTCGGAACGACTCATGGGCTGGCTGTTCGAATTTCTCTTCAAGTATCCTCGGGTGGTGTTCGAGCAGGGGGATTTCACCTTCGTCGCGTCCCGGTCGACGACGCTAACGCTTGTCGGCGTAGCGGCGCTAGCCGCCGGCGCCCTGGTGACCTATCGTGCCGGCGCGGGCGAAGGGCCGATCCGCGAGCGGGTCGTGCTGGTTGCGCTGCGCCTTGGCGTGATCGGCCTATTGGTGCTCTGCCTCTTCAAGCCCATGCTCGTGCTGAGAGCGGCCGTGCCGCAGCAGAACTTTCTCGGCATCCTCATCGACGACTCGAGCAGCATGACGATAGCGGATCGCGACGGGCTGCCGCGTACCGACTTCGTACAGAAGCAGTTTGGCCCCGACGGCCCGCTCCGCGAAGCGCTGTCCGACCGGTTCGTCCTCCGTTTCTTCCGCTTCTCCTCGTCCGCCGATCGGTTGGCCAGTGTCGCCGACCTCAAGTACGCCGGCACGTCCACGCGTTTGGGCACCGCGCTTCAGCGCGCGCGCGACGAGCTCGCGGGGCTGCCGCTCGCGGGTCTCGTCATGGTAACCGACGGCGCCGATACGTCGGACCAATCGCTCGACGAGCCAATCGCCAACCTCAAGGCGCGCTCGATCCCGGTGTTCACCGTCGGCGTCGGTCAGAATCGCTTCGCGCGCGACATCCAGATCTCGCGCGTCGAAACGCCGCGATCGACGCTCAAGGGCACCTCGCTCGCGGTCGACGTCGTCGTGTCCCACACGGGCTACGGAGGCCAGACGGTGTCGCTGCAGGTGGAAGACGAAGGGCGGATCGTCAGCACGCAGGACCTCAAACTGCCGAGCGAAGGCGAATCGGCCACGGTCCGCGTCAACTTCACGGCCTCGGACGGGGGGCCGCGGCTGTTCAGATTCCGAGTGCCGCCGCAACCCGACGAGCAGGTCACCCAAAACAACACGCGCGACGTCCTGGTCGAAGTTGCCGATCGCCGAGAGAAGGTCCTCTATATGGAGGGCGAGCCGCGCTTCGAGCCGAAGTTCATCCGCCGGGCCGTGGAAGACGACACGAACCTCGATGTGGTGCTGCTCCAGCGGACGGCTGAAGACAAGTACTACCGGATAGGCGTTGGCAGCCCCGAAGAGCTCGTCGGCGGCTTCCCGAAGACGCGCGAGGAGCTCTTCGCCTACCGCGCGATCATCCTCGGCAGCGTCGAAGCGGCGTCGTTTTCCCCAGACCAGTTGCGAATGCTTGCCGACTTCGTAAGCAAGCGCGGCGGTGGGCTGCTGATGCTCGGCGGACGGCGGTCGTTTGCGGAGGGTGGATGGGCGGGAACGCCGGTCGCTCACGTGCTCCCGGTTAAGTTTGAGGCCAATGCGCGCGGCGACGCGGCGGAATTCTTCACACACCTCGCCGTTCGTCCGACGCGTGCCGGCGCAGCCTATCCGGTCACACAGCTCGCCGCCACCGAACCGGCATCCCGCGCGCGCTGGGACGAAATGCCGCAAGTGAGTGCCGTCAACGCCGTGTGGCAAGTCAAGCCGGGCGCCACGGTGCTGCTCACCGGGACGGGAGACGACGACGACCGACGGGAACATGTCGTGCTGGCGTACCAGCGATACGGCCGCGGCAAGGCGCTGGCGCTTCCTATCCAGGACTCGTGGCTCTGGCAGATGGACGCGCCGGTGGCCGTCGACGATATGACACACGAGATGTTCTGGCGCCGGATGGTTCGCTGGCTCGTGGACGGCGTGCCCGATCAGGTGTCGATCCAGACGGCGGTCGATCGCGTCGAACCGGGCGAGCCCATGAGGCTCACCGTGGAGGTCGTCGATCCAGCGTTTGTCGAAGTCAACGACGCACAGGTCGTGGCCACGGTGACCTCGCCCTCCGGCAAGGTGAGCGAGGTGAAGCTGGAGTGGACCGTGACGCGTGACGGCGAATACCGCAGCTCGTTTGTCCCCGACGAGCCGGGGATGTACGACGTGCGCGCAACGGCCGTCCGCTCCGGAGACCAGGGCCTTCAGGAGCTCGGATCAAGCGCGATCCACGCGCGCGTGTCCGCGGGCGACGGCGAGTACTTCGACGCGGTGATGCGCTCGTCGCTCCTCACGCGCATCTCCGAAGACACCGGCGGCCGGTTCTTCACCCAGGCAACGAGCTCGTCGCTGCCCGAGGCGATCAGCTACACCGGCCGCGGCGTCACCGTGGTGGAAGAGCGCGACCTTTGGGACATGCCGGCCATCCTGATCCTGCTCGTCGCGCTCATCGGCGCAGACTGGGGGTATCGACGGAAACGAGGCCTGGCGTGACGGCGCCCACAGTAGGTAGGGCGGCCCTTTCCGGGCCGCGACCTGGCGGGCCTATTAGGCCCGTCCTACGAATGATCGCGAGTTGTGGCGTGGCCGCCCTGCTCGGGCTTCAGGCGGGGCGGGCCGCCGCCGAGGACGTTCACCTCCTCGTCATCACCGGCGTCGGGGGCGACGAGGCGCACACGACCCAGTTCCACAAGTGGGCGACGACGGTGGTCGATGCGGCAAAGCGCCTCGGTGTCGTCGAGGCCAACATCGCCTATCTCGCCGAAAAGCCGGAGCTCGATTCCGCGCGCATTCGCGCGCGCTCGACGCGCGAGAACGTGACCAGCGCCTTTGCCGACCTCGCCGTCCGCGCCAAGTCGAACGACGAGGTGTTCATCCTGCTGATCGGTCACGGTACGTTTGACGGCCGACAGGGCGCGTTCAACCTGCCCGGACCCGATCTGCCTGCGGCCGACTACTCGAAGCTGCTGGACAAGTTCACCACCCAGCGCATCGTCTTCGTCAACACGGCCAGCTCGAGCGGCGCGTTTCTCTCGGCGCTGGCCGGACCGGCACGGACGATCATTACCGCGACCAGGACCGGCAGCGAGTGGAACGAACCGCGCTTCCCCGCCTACTTCGTTGAAGCCCTCGAGGGCGAGGCCGCCGACCGCGATAGGAACGGCCGCGTCTCAGTGCTCGAAGCCTTCGATTACGCGAAGAACAAAGTCGCGACGGCGTACGAGCAGGCCGGCCACATTCTGACCGAGCACGCTGCGCTCGACGATGGCAGCCAGGGAAAGTTCGCGGCGACACAGTTTCTCGCCCCGCCGCGGTCCCGGTCCGCGGAGATGGCGAACGCCGACCCCGCGTTGCGTGCACTGGTCGACGAGCGTGACGCGCTCGAGCGTCAGATTGGCGAGCTGCGGCAGCGCAAGGACGGCGTAGACCCGGCGCGCTACGAGCTAGAGCTCGAAAAGCTTCTGATCGATCTGGCGCTGAAAGACAAGGCAATCCGCGAGCTTGAGGCGAGAAAATGACACGGGCGGTCGTCGTGCTGGCGCTCCTTGCAGGCGCCACAACGCCGTTCGCTGAGGACGGGCCCTTCGGTTGGACTCAGGACAGGCGGCTCGGGTTCGGCATTCCGGTCCAACCCAATCCCCGGTACGACGGGCAGTTCACGTTTACGCGGCTTCGCTACGGCCCCAAGACCCAGGTGATCTCGCAGAACATCCCCTGGTCGCACGATTACCCGGACGGTGAGCGGCACTTCATGCAGATCCTCGACGGGGTCACCAACCTCAGACCGAAGATGGTCGAGACGAGCATCCTGGGGCTCGGCGATCCCGAACTCTTCCAGCACCCCATCGCCTACATGGCCGAGCCGGGCTTCTGGGCGATTACCGACGAGGAGGCTGCCGCATTCCAGGCTTATCTGTTGAAGGGCGGCTTCGTCATCTTCGACGACTTCGCCGAGCTGCGTGGCGGGTCGGCCAGGTTCGAGTCTGCTTTCCGGCGGGTGCTTCCAGCCGCCCGCTTCTACGATCTCGACGCGTCGCATCAGATTTTTCATTCCTTCTTCGAAATCGACTCTCTTGATATCCTGCCGCAGTACTACGACCTAGGCCGACCCGTTCTTCGCGCAGTGTTCGAGGACAACGATCCCAGGAAGCGGATGATGGCGATGATCAACTACAACACGGATATCTCGGAGTACTGGGAGTTCTCGAGGGCGGGGTAGCGGCCGATTCACGAGACGAACGAAGCGTACAAGCTCGGCGTGAACTACATCATGTACGGAATGACGCACTACTGGAGCGTGTCCGCTATTTCTGGACCGCTGTAGAGCAAGTCTTTGGTGGAAAGGAATCATCGTGGCAGATCAGGAGACCTTCAATCTCGAATCCGCCGACGACATCGCGCTCGCCGACCGCATGAACGCCGGGCGCAAGGCCATTATCACCGAGCTCGGCAAACGCATCATCGGACAGAACGAGGTGATCGAGCTCGTGCTGCAGACGCTCTTCGTCGGCGGCAACAGCATCATCATCGGCGTCCCCGGTCTGGCGAAGACGCTGCTCGTCCAGACGTTGGCGCACGTGCTCGACCTAAAGTTCACGCGCATCCAGTTCACACCCGACCTGATGCCGTCCGACATCACGGGAACCGACATCATCCAGGAGGACACCTCGACCGGGCGCCGGCAAATGGTGTTCGCACCCGGACCGATTTTCAGCAACATCGTGCTCGCAGATGAGATCAACCGCACGCCGCCAAAGACGCAGTCGGCGCTGCTCGAGGCAATGCAGGAGCATCGTGTCACGATCCAGGGGCGGACCTACACGCTCGACGAACCCTTCTACGTCTTCGCGACGCAGAACCCAATCGAGCTGGAAGGCACCTACCCGCTACCCGAAGCGCAGCTCGACCGGTTCATCTTCCACATCATCATTGACCATCCACCGGAACACGAGGAGCTGGAGGTCGTGCGGGCGACGACGGCGATTATCGATCCGCACTTCCTGCGTCCGGTTACGGGCGCCGACCTCATCGCGTTCCAGCGGCTGGTCCGCCGCGTGCCGATTGCCGACGCGGTGACGCGCTACGCGCTGTCGCTCGTCCGTACGAGCCGGCCGAAATCGCCGCAGGCGCCCGAGTCGGTGAAGAAGTGGGTGGCGTTCGGCGCCAGCGTCCGTGCTGCGCAGTACCTCGTGCTCGGCGCCAAGGCGCGGGCGCTCTGCAGCGGCCGCTATCATGTGAGCTTCGAGGACATCCGCTCGCTGGCGCACCCGGTGATGCGTCACCGCGTGCTGACGAACTTCCGTGCCGAATCCGAGGGCATCCACACCGACACCATCGTCGACGAGTTGATCGAGCAGGTTCCCGTTCCGGTCTCAGAGATGTAGTAACGCGACGTTCTGCGTTCTTCGTGCTCCCCTCGTGTTCAAGGTCTCAGAACACGAACCACCAACGGAAACGGAGAGCATCGAACGACTGAGGGGTTGAAAGGCCGAAAGACCAAATGACTATCGCACCGACTCAGGAAATGGCCGGGGCGCGATTCGTCGATCCGAAGATCCTCGCGCGCGTGGGCAACCTCGAGCTACTGGCCCGGACCGTCGTCGACGGCTTCATCAACGGCTTGCACCGCGCGCCCTTCTTCGGCGCCTCCATCGACTTCGCCGAGCATCGGGGCTACGTGGCCGGCGACGACATCAGGCGGGTGGACTGGCGCTTGTACGCGCGCACGGACCGATTTTACGTCAAGCAGTACGAAGCCGACACGAACACGAACTTTACGGTGCTGTTCGACGTGTCGCGGTCGATGGGCTTCGGGACGCGCGGTGTGACGAAGCTGGAGTATGGGTCGTATCTTGCCGCGTGCCTCGCTTATTTGGCGCACCGCCAGCGCGACCGTGTCGGCATCATCACCTTCGACGAGAACATCGTCACGCACGTGCCGCCGTCGGCGAAGCATTTCGACATGGTCCTGCACACGCTCGACCGCGCGAAGGCGGAGCGGCGCGGGCGTCTCAGCGAGCCGCTCCAGAAGATGGCGGAGCACTTCAAGCACCGGGGCCTTCTGCTGCTCATTTCTGATTTCTACGACGAGCCCGACCAGATTCTGGAAGCCATCAAGCCGCTGCGCTACCTCGGCAACGATCTGATCGTGTTCCACGTGCTCGATCCGAAGGAGATCGGCTTCGAGTTCGATGATGCGTCGAGCTTCGAGGACCTCGAGAGCCGCGAGCAGGTGCCGGTGGTGCCGCAATCGTTCAGGGACCAGTACCGCGCGTTGATTCAGGAGCACGTGAATACGCTGACCACGAAGTTTTCCGAACAGCGCATCGGCTACGCGCTCATCAGTACGTCCGAACCGCTGGATCGCGCGCTGTTCAGCTACCTGTCCAGCCGCGAGAAACTGGTGCGAGTTCGATAATGTCCTTTCTCAGTCCGCTATTCTTCCTCGGTCTAGGCGCGATCGTCATTCCGATCCTCGTGCACTTGATCCAGCGCGAGCGCAAGCGCGTCGTCGAGTTCCCGTCGCTGATGTTCCTGCAGCGGATTCCCTACCAGTCGGTGCGCCGGCGCCGCCTTCGACACTGGTTCCTGCTCTTGATGCGCGCGGCGGCCATCGTCCTGCTGGTCGCCGCGTTCGCGCGGCCGTTCTTCCTGGGCGGCGCCGCCGCGGTGGCAGCAGCGGGCGGCAATCGTGAGGTCGTCATCCTACTCGATCGCTCGGCGAGCATGGGCTACGGCGATCGCTGGAGTCGCGCCACGCTGGCCGCGCAGAACGCCATCGGATCGATCGGCGCGAGCGATCGCGCGACGCTCGTCTTCTTCGGGCGCAACGCCGAAGAGACCATCCGCGCCACCTCCGATCGCGGGCAGCTCGAAGCAGCCCTCGGCGCCGCGCGCGTCACCTCCGACGGCACCCGCTTCGGCCCGGCGCTGAAGCTGGCCGAAAGCATCCTCGCGCGCTCGGCCCGGCCGCGGCGCGAGGTGCTTCTCATCTCCGACTTCCAGAAGTCCGGGTGGACCGGCGCCGAGGATATCAGTTTCGACGAGACCGTGACGGTAACCCCGGTGCCGATCGGGTCTGACGAGGTCGCCAACCTCTCAGTCCCTTTGGTTGCCTTCGCGCGCTCCGAGTTCTCGGGACAAGAGCGCATCACGCTGACGGCCAGTATTACGAACCGGAGCGCAACCGCCCTCGGCAGTGTCCCGGTCACGCTCGAAATCGAAGGCCGGGAGCTCGAAACGCTGCCGGTCGGTGTCGCCGGCAACGCGTCAGCGTCGGTAACCTTCGCGCCGTTTACGCTCGCGGAGCCGGCCGTCCGCGGCATCGTTCGCGCCGGTTCCGACCCCCTCGCCGCCGACAACGCGTTCTACTTCGTACTCACGCCGAGCCGGCCCCTCTCGGTGCTCGTCATCGACAGCGGCAACGCCCCGAGCTCGAGCTTCTATCTCGCCCGAGCGCTGTCGATCGGCAACACGCCCGCGTTCGACGTCGAGCTCGCTCCGGCCGGACGGGTGACCTCCGCCATGCTCGAACGACGCGAAGTGGTCGTTATCAACAACGCTGCGGTTCCGCCCAGCATCGCGGGGAACGTTCTGAAGCGGTTCGTCGAGCGAGGCGGCGGCCTGCTCGTCGCGCTGGGCGAGTACAGCGTCTGGCCGAATACCGAAACGGCCCTGCTGCCGGGAAACCTCCACACGATCGTCGATCGAGCGGACGGCCGAGGGGCGACGCTTGGGTACCTCGATTACAGCCACCCGGTGTTTGAGATCTTCAAGGCGCCGCGCAGCGGCGACTTCTCGGCCGTGCGAATCTTTCGCTACCGCGCGCTGCAGGCGGATCCCGCCCATCGCGTGCTGGCGCGGTTCGACGATGGCGCGCTCGCGGCGGTGGAGCGGCGCGTCGGCGCCGGGCGCGTGATCGCGTGGACCACGACGCTCGACGACCGGTGGAATGATCTCCCGAGGCGCCCGGTGTACCTGCCGCTGGTGCACCAGCTCGTGAAGTATCTAGCGCGATACCAGCAACCGACGTCGTGGCTCACCGTCGGTCAGGTAGTGGATCTGTCAGCGACGCTCAACGGCCGCGCCGACCGTGTGGTCATCACGCCCAGCGGGGAGCGGGTAACCATTTCCTCGAGCGACCCGGGCGTGCTCGAGCTCGACGAACAGGGCGTCTACGAGATTCGAGTGGCCACGGGCCGAAGGGAACGCGCCGATCGGTTGGTCGTCAACCTCGACCCGACCGAATCGGATCTTACCCCGCTGGATCCCCGCGAGCTCGTGGCGGCCGTCACCGGCCGCGCCACGCCCGCCGCGGGCAGTGCTCCCCAGGCCCAGGCGCCGGCCGAAGTCGCGCCCCAGGATGAGGAACGCCAGCAGGGCCTTTGGTGGTACCTGCTGCTCGCGGGCATGGGGCTGCTGGCGGCGGAGACCGTTGTCGCCAATCAACTGTCGCGAAAAGAGCGATTCTTGTAGTCTTCCCTTCCCTATTTCTGGCCTCGGTGTATCCTCAATTAATTAGTGTAGGGAAAAGACCCAACATGGCTGACGGATTCCGTGGCTCCGACCGTCGTCTTGAGCTGGTCGATGTTATTCGCCGTGTCAGGAACCGCTGGCGGCTGAAGCTGGTGCTGCGGGGCACTGTGATCGTGGTCGGGGGCACGCTCTTGGTCCTGCTTCTGTCGGCGTCGAGCCTGGAAGCCCTTCGTTTCAGTCCCGCGGCCATTGTCTCGTTCCGCATCGCAGCCCTCATTATCTTTGGCCTACTGGCCTATGAGGGGTTCGTTCGTCCGCTGCGGCGGCGCGTCACCGACAGCCAGGTTGCCCTGTATCTCGAGGAATCTGACCCGTCGCTTCAGGCCGCCATCCTCAGCGCGGTCGAATCGTCTTCATCGATAACCGAAGGGGCGCCGGAAACCGGTCCGTCGCCCAGGCTCGTCGAGCGCCTTATCGAGCAGGCCCTCGAGCGCTGCGGCGCCATCGAGGACGGGCTTGCCGTCGAGCGGCCAAAGCTCCGACGCCACGCCTACACGCTGGCGGGCCTCGCGACAGTGGCGGCGCTGCTCGTCACGCTTGGCCCTGCGTACCTGCGCCATGGCCTTTCGGCGCTGCTCATCGTCTCGCGAAGCGCCGTAGAGGCGATCCCGTACTTGATCAAGGTGCAGCCAGGCCACGCGAAGATCCCGCGCGACTCCGATCAGGAGGTGAAAGCCGAACTCTTCGGATTCACCGCAGGCGAGGCCAACCTGATGTTCCGCTCCGCGCCGGACACACCGTTCGAGCGCGCGCCGCTCGCTCCTGGCGCCGACCCGACTTCGTTCCAAGGCGTCCTATTTCACGTCGAGAAGCAGACCGAGTACTACGTCGAGTCCAACGGCGTGAAGTCGCCGACCTTCTCGCTGACGGTGATGGATCTGCCGACCGTCAAGAAGCTCGTGCTCCAGTACCACTTCCCGGCCTACACCGGCCTGGAACCGCGCACGATCGATCCTGGTGGCGACATCGCCGTCATCAAGGGCACGGAAGTACACGTCAAGGTCACGCCGACGATGGCCACACCGGCCGGCAGCGTGCTGCTCAACCAGGCCGGATCGGCGGCGCTGACGAAGCAGGCAGACGGCACGCTCACGGGCGCCTTCAAGGTCGGCGGTCAGGGATTCTACCGCATCAAGCTCGAGGGCCCGCAAGCCGAGAAGGTGAATGCCTCGCCGCAATACACGATCGACGTGCTAACCGATCAGACGCCGTCTGTGGCGTTCTCGAAGCCTGGTCGCGACACGCGAGCCACGGCAGTCGAGGAAGTGTTCGCCGAGGTGCGAGC
This sequence comes from Vicinamibacterales bacterium, assembly GCA_965197865.1. Taxonomy (GTDB): domain Bacteria; phylum Acidobacteriota; class Vicinamibacteria; order Vicinamibacterales; family CAVVIG01; genus CBDANZ01. The sequence continues at coordinate 78,277 of CBDANZ010000002.1, read as the reverse complement.
CGACGACGACTTTGGCGTCAAGCAGGTTCAACTGTTCTATTCGGTGAACGGCGACAGCGAAAAGACCGTGCACTTGTTCGGCGGATCGAAGGCTCTGCCCGAAGTGACCGCGAGCCACACGTTGTACCTCGAGGAGCTCGGGCTGAAGCCCGGCGACTTTGTGTCGTACTACGCGAAGGCCTCGGATAACGACGCGGTCCAGGGTTCGAAGACGACGACGAGCGACATCTATTTCGTCCAGATTCGACCATTCCGCACCGACTTCAAGCCGGCGCCCTCGGCCGGTGGAGGGGGCGGGGGCGGCGCGGTGGGTCAGCTCTCCTGGCAGCAGCGCGAGATTGTGGCGGCCACGTTCAACACGGTCCGCGACCGCCCGAAGATGTCGGCCGACAAGTTCCGCGAGAACACCGTGTTCCTCACGCTCGCGCAGGCGCGGCTCCGCGAGCAGGTGGAGGAGCTCAGCGAGAAGATGAACAGCCGGCTCGACGTCGTCGACCCGGCGTTCAAGTCGATTGCCGAGGCGCTGCCGAAGGCGGCCGCCGAAATGAAGTCCGCCGAAGCGGACCTCAAGGTCCAGAACCCGAAAGAAGCGCTGTCCCCCGAGCAGCGCGCGCTGAAGCTCCTGCAAGTGGCCGAGCAGCAGTACGAGCTGCAAGTGCAGGCGCAGCGCGGCGGGGGCGGGGGCCGTCAGAACCAGTTGGCCAACGACCTTGCCGACCTGTTCGAGCTCGAGCTCGACAAGCTGACCAACCAGTACGAGATGCAGCAGCGCGCCGACATGCAAGGCGCCGACCGGAAGGTCGACGAGCTGGTCGAGAGGTTGAAGGAGCTCGCGCGACGGCAGCAGCAGGAAGCCGAGCGGCAGCGCCGGCTTGCGGCGTCCAGTTCCAGTGCGTCGGGCGGCGGCGATCTGCAGCGGCAGTTGGCGCAGGAAGTGGAAGAGGCCGTCAGGCGACTTCAGCAGTTGACGCGTGAGGAGCGGCGGCACAACCTGACCGACGCAACAAGGCAGCTACAGGAAGCGGTCAACGCGATGCGGCAGGCGGCCGCCGCCAACGGCCGTGACGGCGGCGCCCAGGCGCGGGCCGCGCTCGGCCGCCTTCGAGAGGCGCAGCGACGACTTCAGCAGAATCAGACCGGCCGCGCCGAGCGCGACGTGCAGGAGGCGCTCCGCCGCGCCGAGGAGCTGGTAGACGAGCAGCGGCAGGTCGCTTCCGAAGTGGATGCGCTCGAACAACAGCCGGCGGCCGCGCGTCCCGACCGGGCGCAGGCGATCGCCGAGCGCAAGGACGCCATGGACGCTGAGGTCGCCGGCCTCCAGAGCCAGCTCGAGGAGGTCGCCAACGAAGCGCGGAGCCAGAACGATCGCGCGGCCGCCCGCAAGCTGGACGAAGCGGCCGGCAGCATCACCGACAAGCGCATCCGCGAGATGATTCGGTATACGCGAAGAGCGCTGCGAACCGCCATGGGCAGCGACTACGCGCAATCGATCGAAGCGCAGATTGGCACCAACCTCGATGGTTTGCGCCAGAAAATTACCGACGCACAGGCAGCACTCGGTCAGGCGACGAAGGAAAACGCGCTCGGGCGCGCCGTCGACGAGACGAGGGACGCCGTGCGCGGGCTCGAGTCGCTGGGCCAGCGGATGCGCGATCGCGCGCAGCAGAACCAGCAGCGGCTGCGCGGCCAGCAAGGTCAAGGGGGGCAGCAACAAGGCCAAGGCGGGCAGCAGGCCGACTCGCACTCGGCCGCCGGTGGCGGCGCGACCGGCGGCGTCTACTTCGGCGGTCCGTACGGCGGCGGCCGGACCGGCGACGCTCGCTCATGGGGCTTCTGGGGCCCGGACGATGTGCGGCGGTTCCGGCGCGATTTCAGGGAGTGGCGGGGGGACGTGAAGGCGCTCAGGCGGGATCTCCTGGACGCCGGCATCGATCCCCGCGAGCTCGACGCGATTCTCCGCGATCTTCGCCAGTTCGACACCGATCAGGCGTTCGTCGATCCGCGATCGCTGGCGGCGCTGCAGGCCTCGGCGCTCGAGAGGATGAAGGCCTTTGAGTTCGGCCTGCGCAAGAACGTCAACGGCGTTGACCAGCCGCCCACGCTGTCGGGCTCCGACGAGATTCCCGCCAGTTTTCGCCAGGCGATCGAGGAGTACTACCGATCACTCGCGAAGAAACAGTAATGGATCGCGCAGGAAGATTGCAGATTTCAGATCCATCACTGACTCTGCAATCAACGCTTTGCAATCTGCAAATCTCGTGAGCGCGATGTTTTCGTTTCGTGCGCTTCTCGCGCTCGTCCTCGTCCTTGCCGCGCTTATCGTCATTGTCCGGCTCATTGAGCCGCGGCTGGCGTTTTTTCCCACGGCCGGCGAAACCGCCACGCCCCGCGAGTTCGGCCTCGACTACGAGGCGTTCACAATCTCGACCCGTGATGGCGAGCGGCTGCTCGGATGGATGCTCCCGGTTCGGGAGCCGCGTGCGCTCATCGTGTACTTTCACGGCAACGGGGGAAATCTGTCGAACTGGGCACCGATTCTCGCCAGGCTCGCCGAGCAGCGGTACTTCGTGCTCGCCTTCGACTACCGCGGCTACGGCCTCAGCACGGGGCGGCCATCCGAGCGCGGCCTGTATCGCGATGTGGACGGCGTGCTCGATCACATGCGGAAGATCCCGAAGCGGGACATCACTGTCGTGTACTGGGGGCGGTCTCTTGGCGCCACGATGGCGGCCTACGCGGCCTCTAAAGAGCCGCCCGACGGCTTGATTCTTGAATCCGGCTTTCCCGACGCGCGATCGCTTCTGCGCGCGTCGCCGCCGATGGCCTTCCTCGCGCTGTTCTCCACGTACCGGTTTTCGACCATTGAGTTTCTGCGGCGGGTGAGGGTTCCCTCGCTCGTGATGCATGGCGATGCCGACCGCGTGGTTTCCTTCGAGCATGGTCGCAGACTGTTCGCACAGATCGACGGGCCCAAGCAGTTCGTCGCGATTCGAGGCGGCGGTCACAACGACGCGTCTCCGTCCAACCCGAACACGTATTGGCCGGCCGTCAATGCGTTCGTCAAAGGCCTTCGAGAGCAGCAGTAGCGCTGGTCTTTAGACCTGCCCCGGTCGTCAAGTTGCGAATGATAAGATCGGTCCAGTCGGGGCGTAGCGCAGCCTGGTAGCGCACCTGCCTTGGGCGCAGGGGGTCGCTGGTTCGAATCCAGTCGCCCCGACCATTACTAGATTTTCCTCGGCAAATCCCGCATCGGCCGCCCCTATGGTTGACCACGGTTGACCACAAACGGGATCACAGAAGGGATCACAGGCGGTCGCTGGTTCCCGTGCGTCTCTGCTTCCAGCCGAGAACCCGGCCCGCTTTCTGGGGGCGGACCGCCGGCAACCCGAGCCCGAGATCGACAGCGTCCGCCTTGGCACGGATGTCCTCTTGCAGCAGGTGGGCGTAATGCTTCTCCGTCACCGCCACGCTGGCATGTCCCAGGATCTTGCAGAACGTGTAGATGTCGCCCCCGCCCTTCAGCCAGCGCCACCCGAACGTGTGTCGCAGCGCGTGAGGGCTAAGATGGGGAATCGCCGCCCGGAGAACCCGGCCGGACTTGCGATCCTTTCGTGCCGCGCACGCACGGGCTAGTACTTCCCGCAACCGCTGCGGATTCTGTGTCCAGAGCCGGCCGCGCACCGGCGGGCTTCCCGGCGGAGGTCGGAAATCGACTCGACCCGCTCAGTTAAGGTGCTCGGACAGCTTCCGCGGGGCCGAGAGCGCCAACGGGTGACCGGCACTCTTCTTCGGACCACGATTTACTACATCGGCACTGGTCCTGCACGCCCAGCCGCTTCGAGGGGAAGGGTTTTGGTGGTGCCTGAAATCGACCGTGGACCCGATCTCTTTGGGGAAACCTAGGAAAATGAGCCTTTCGAAATTAGCCAGATCTCGCCTAATCTGGTCGAGCATTCCCCAGTCTGCAACAACGCCTCGTCGAGACCGGTGGGCGCCTGGGTCAAGCATGCGCGGTACTACTGGCTCTTGTTGGCCGAGAGCCATCTGAGCCGGCACCTCTTCGGGGCTCGCAGGCAAACGGATACGTAGCCATATGGTCAATTCTTCCCTGAGATCACCCCACGATCCCAGCGGAGAGAATCGAAATAAGTCTATGCAGATGAATAGCTTACGTGATGTCTTGAGGGCCACAGCTGCGACCCGTTGTTATCGCACCGGTCTCTTCGACATCGATGGTCCAGAGCAGCCCGCGTAGGCGCTTGGTCGGCACCTAGCAGTCCGTATATGGACTCCTCCCGGTGATCAAGCGAGTGGGTCGTGACGGTCGGTCCTTCGCGTCGGTTGCGGTCGTATATCCGGCCTGTCCGTGGAGAGCCTTTGCCTCCTGGCCAACATGGATAGTCGCGCACCGCGGGCCAATCGTGGTGCCGGCGTCGAGCGCCAGGGCTGCTATCGGCCTGATGCGGTGTCGGTCGGACCGAAGGGCCATGTCAGGGTCACTCGCTCAGCATCTCGCGTGGAGGTGTAGCTCGGGTTACGCCGCGTCCGGCAGTGCGCAGGGCACATCCTTGTGCCAAACCGCCCAAACGAGTCGGCCGAGTTTGTTCGCCACGGCAATCGTGGCTTTGTTGTAGCCGCGCCGTGCGTGCACCGTCATCGCCCAGTGGTGCAGACGCGTGAGGGGCTGCTGGGCCGCCCGGCGCCGGTGGGCCGACGCGAGCACCGCGCGCGCGCCGTGGGTGAGTAAGCACCGGAGATACACGTCCCCGCGTTTACTGATCCCCCCGAGGCGCCGCCGCTGCCCACTCGAGTACTCGCGCGGCGTCAGGCCGAGCCAGCTGGCAAACTGGCGCGCGCGCCGGAATGCGTGGATGTGCCCGACGGTGCCGACGAGGGCCGTGGCGGTCAACAGCCCAATCCCGGGAATCGTCCGCAGTCGCATCACGACGGGGTCGGCGTCGGCCAGGGCGCGCAATTCCCGTTCCAGGCCGGCAATCCGAGCCTCAATCGCCCGCACTTCCTCGTGGACGCTCGTGAGCACCTGCCGCAGATGCCTCGGCAACACGGTGGCCGCCTCGTCGAGCAGCACAGGCAAGGCCCGCAGCGCCGCACAGGCCCCCGCCGGCAGCAGCAGCCCCTGTTCCCGCAAGAGCCCGCGTAACACATTGATGCGCGCCGTCCGCGTCGTCATCCACTGCTCGCGCACCCGGTGCAGCGCCACGAGCGCTTGCTGCTCGACCCGCTTCACCGGGACACGGGGTATCTCGCCTCGCGGATCGCCTCCGCATCCGCCCGGTCCGTCTTGTTGCGCCGCACGTAGGGCCGCACGTACGCCGGGGGCACGAGGGTGACGCGATGGCCGTGTTGCTGGGCGACCCGCCCCCAGTAGTGGGCGGTGCCACACGCCTCCATCACCACATGGGTCGGCGGCGTCTGCGCGAGAAAGCGGGCGAACCGTGCGCGGTTGAGTCGCTGGCGCGACCACACGCGCCACCGGGCATTGGCGATCGCCAGCTCGAACACGGACTTTGCCAGGTCAACGGCCACTGTCGTAGCATCCATTTCGGTTTCCTCCTGGTTGTGGCTGATGGGCATCAGCTGATGCGGCACATCATGCCGCATCGGAACCGGGAGGAGTCCATACCATCATGGTGAAAGTCCGTCTGCATTCGACGAGCGATGCATCCTCGTGGCCTGCGTTGCTCCTCCATCAAATACAGGCGGTATTCTCGGTCGTCGCGCCTTGCCCGCGAGGCGCCTCGCTCGTCTCGGTGCAGCGCCCGACTTTCACCACGGACTGCTAGGCAACGTACGGCTAGGCATCCGTTCGGAAAGTCTCCGCCAGGTATGCTTTGGGCATGAACACCTCCGAGCTGAGAGAGACCGTGGCCTGCCAGCTGCGTCAGAGCCAAGCCCATGCGGGACTCTCCGCGGCTCTCGAGAGCTTCCCCATGGAACTCGCCGGCCAGCAGGTCGAGGGCCACGCTCATACCGCCTGGCAGCAGGTCGAGCACATGCGGCTGGCGGCGGAAGACCTCATCGCCTATTGCAGGAATCCCGACTACGAGGCGCGGGGCTGGCCCGAAGGCTACTGGCCGGAGAGTCCGGAGCCACCCTCGTCCGAGGCGTGGTTAGTGAGCAACCGCCGCCTTCTCGACGCCACCGAAAAGATGGCGCAGATCGTCGAGGACCCCGATCTCGATCTCTATGCGAAGGTCCCCTCGGCCGGGAAGCAACACCATCACACGCTGCGGGCAGTACTCATTCTGCTAGACCACAACAGCTATCACGCCGCACAGCTCATCGCTTTGCGTCAGGCGCTAAACGTCTGGTCTGCGAGCTGAACACGTGATTCGTCCCGGCACGCCCATGCCGCCTTCGCCGATCTTGGGACAGCAGCAGACCTCGGCAATGCGGAGGATGATGTGAACATACGAAGGACGCTCTGCGCGGCCGGCCTAGCGCTTGCCGCCACAGCCGGAGGATGTCAATCGCAGGAGGCTCCTCCAGCTTTGCTCAACGGAACGGGCGCAGTCGCCAGCGAGGTTCGACCTCTTGGTCCACAGAACTCTGAGCAGGGTCCGTCCGAACAAGACGACTGGAGTCGCATGGTGGAGTGCGCGGCGCAAGCCGACCGATTCACCTCGCGAGCGCGACTTGCTACATACCAGAATATGCTCGGACTACAAAACCACTACAGTCCGAAGTATGGCCGCTGCTTTCTGCAGATGCACGTACCTCAACTCAGGAGCTCGCAATCGTCCGGAGCTCCCGCCCCTGTACTACGAGCTCTGGGACGCCTTTGAAGAGAAACTGCTCAGCATTTGCGCGGATGTGCCAGGGTATGAGGAGGGAACCTTCTACAACATTCAGGGCGGGCAAGGCTTCGTAAAGTGTGACGCCTGTCGGACGTTCATGAGGGACAGGATGACGAACTAGGTCAGAGCGATGCTCAGCGCAGCAGAAGCCAGTCACCGGTGTCTGAGCTGACGAGCGTGCCTTTCGGCTGGCGCGTCTACTGGCTGACGTGGCTCTGGCTCGGCATTGCGGTGAGTGTGAGCGAAACTTAGTTGGAAATTGAAGCGGCTCCAAACCCTGTGGTTTGATGACGTTGCGAGACGAACATCACGCCACGAGAGAAAGGAGCCGAGATGAGCAGTGTCCTACGATCGGTCAGGAAGCGCAAGAAAGGTCGCACGTTGGGCGCGGTCGACGTCATCGCCCGAGAGGGGTACGCGGAGCTGGAGGTCGATGCCAAGGTGGAATTGATCCGGTCCTTGATTCCGCTGGGGTTGCTGCACATCGAGGAATTGCTCGACGAGGAAGTGACCGCGCTGGCTGGCGAACGCTACGCCCGCAAAGACCCGTCAGTCGGCGGGCGCCGTCATGGGAGCAACCCCGGGACGGTCGGGTTGGCCGGCCAGCGCGTGCCGATTCGCGTGCCCCGGATTCGCCATGTCACGGAGCGCGAGATTCCACTACGGTCGTACGAGGCGCTGTATGGCGATCGCGCCGTCAATGACCTGTTATTGAGGCGCGTGCTGTATGGGATCTCGTGCCGCAACGACGCGGCGGCCGCCGAGGCGATTCCCGGGGCGATCGGCCTGTCGGGGTCGACGGTGTCCCGCGCGTTCATTCAGGCCAGCGCGACGAAACTCCGCGAACTCCAGGAGCGGGACCTCTCCGGGGAGGACGTTGTGGCCCTCGTGCTGGACGGCAAGACGTTCGCCGAGGCGACGATGGTCGTCGCGCTGGGCATCACGATGACGGGGGACAAACGGTTCCTGGGCTTTGTCGAGACGGACACCGAGAACGAGCAGGTGTTGACCCCGTTCCTCCGGTCCTTGGTCGAGCGGGGCCTCGATGTTTCCCAGGGGCTTCTGGTGATCGTAGATGGCGGCAAGGGGCTCCGGGCGGCCGGGCGGCACGCCTTCCGCCACCGCGCCCTGGTGCAACGGTGTCAATGGCACAAGCGCGAGAACGTGGTGAGTGACCTGACCAAGCGTGAGCAGCCGGTGTGGCGGCAGCGTCTCCAGCGCGCCTACAACCGTCCGGAGTACGACGAGGCCCTCGCCGCCCTCCAGTCGCTCCAGCATGAGCTGGCGGATCGGAACCAATCGGCGGCCGGCAGTCTGGCGGAAGGCCTGGACGAGACCCTGACATTGCATCGCCTCGGCGTGTATGGCGTGCTGGGCCGGTCGCTGAAGACGACGAACGGCCTCGAGTCCATCAACGCGCTCATTGAGGAGCGCTGTGCGAAGGTCGATCCCTGGCAGAACTCAAGTCAACGCCAGCGCGGGCTCGCCACGGCGCTCCTGGACATCGAGCCGCGTCTACGCAAGGTGATGGGCTACCGGCACCTGCCCAGGCTTCGTGACGCATTGAAGCGAGAGTTGAAGATCGACACGACGACATCGAAGACGAAAGCCGCGTAAGCCATCAGGAGTCGCGGAGAGTTTCAACTAAGAATGGGCTTGACTCCGTATCAATGACTTCGTCGTCGAATGGGTCCTCGCCCGCTGGGGAACCAGGCGCGCCCAGGCTGATCTCGACGCAGGGGCCTGCCGCATGCGCATTCCCCCTTGGCAGCACGCCCAAGTCCTCCAGCACACGGATCCCCGGCTGAGGTTTTCCCATCTCCGCGGACGCCATCACCCCGTCCATCGTCGCTTCGGCAATCGGGAGGGCCGCTGCATGCAGTCGGGCTTTGGCGGAAAAGCGCGTGTCGTCAAGTGCAGTTAGGGTGCGGCTTACGGTGGACTGGTGGACGCCAACCACTTGAGCAATGGTCTCTTGCGCGTGGCCCATCCGGTTGAGCCGGAGGATAAGTACTTGTTGATCAGGGGTCAGGTGACGGTGATGTTTTATGCGATTGGAGCGGCTGGATTTGACGAGTGATGGCAAGGGCATCTCATACCAAGTATGAACGAGCCGCCAGGTAGCGTCACGTTGTTGACACGGTTGGAGTTGCGCTTCAGCGGACCACAGTCAACGAAGGACACGGGCGAGCGTTGGGAACTCAAATCTCCAGTGGGCGAGTTCAACTGGGAATTCCAAGGGTGTCCCCACGTCGGTGGTGGCATCGCCGTAATCCAATAGAGCGGAGTGGAGCAGCTGCACGCATTGGTCTGGACGGGCCTTGAGGAGCGGCATGGTCTCTATTGGGTCCGGTCGACGGACGGCGGGCGACTCGTGGAGCGAGCCGCAGCGCATGGGTGGCGAGCTGGCACGCAACGCCGACCTGGGAGCTTCGGGGCGCACCCTCGTGGCGGCGTGGGACGAGACTCGGGGCATCTGGATCTCGGCCTCCCACGACCAGGGAAGGTCCTGGAGCGAGCCGCACCGGCTGTCGACGCAAGATGCTGTGGCATCGCATCCGGTCGTCATTCACACGGGGGAGGACTTCCTAGTGTTCTGAACCGAGCGCGGAGCCAACGGACGACTACGGTGGAAGTCCCATCGGCTCGGGGCTCACCACGAGGCGTCAGGTCAGGGCTAGTCGTTCCAGGCGACGTTGCCAGATAGTTAGACACGGCGACCCCTCCCCGTAAGACGCCCGTTAATTACGGGATGTCCTTTACGACGTACACGCGGCGCGGTGCTAATCTCGACCGGCGTCTGAGGCTCGGCGAGCGTACCGGAAGAAGCGGAACATGCCGCGGCAGTCGTGCCCTGGCGTTCGGCCTGCGGCCTAGCATCGCGGTGGGAGCCGCGTGCTTGTGATCTTTGATCGGGCCAGCTCACCATCTGAACCGTACCAACGGCGGATGGCATAGCGACCGTCTGAACGCGGGTGACGACAGTTGTGTCGTACGCTGTCTTCGTCAAGTCAACGCGGCTACGTAGTCGGTCCACTCCACGATCTTCTCTTCTTGCAAGAAGAACATACCGCCTGCGATGTAGATACGCCTCGTCTCATTGTTGTTTGTAAAGAGGTCGACGCGTTCGTTCAGCACGAGCGGACCGAAGGCGACGGATCTAAACACCCTAAACTCGACTGTACCGGGGCGGTTCATGAAGCCCTTGACCCGTTCCACAACCGCGTCGCGGCCCCTGATCGGCTCAGAATTCTGTTGCACTCGGTACACGGCATTATCGTCGAGTAACGACGCGGCTTTCGTCAAATCCTTCTTCAGAAAACTGGCACAAAACTCGTCGACCACGCGAACATTGGCTTGCCGTTCAGTCTCGGCGACGAAGTCGGCGAGAATCGGGGTGAGTTGGAACGACTGGCTCGTCGCCAGCCCGGGCGCACTGAGCGTCGCAATCGCCCCAAGTCCCCCCACCGTGAAAAAGCTCCGTCTGGTCATTGGACTCACCAGCTCCGTCATGTCAGCCTCCATGAAAACAGCGGCTTCCGATTTGTCGCAAGCCCACTCGCTATGGTAGTCGCTCTGAGGCTTAACTCGATAGAACCAGATCTCTGGCTTGCCGCCGAGAATGCGGTCTACCTCAATGTCATCACCCTGCATTTTGGCCAACGACAATGAAGTCCGTTAAAAGGTTTGCCTCGCCGCCACTTGCGAATGTAAAGCAAGGGGCCGTCGGACTGCCGCCTCCCATTGCGAGTTTGGGCGTCATGAATCTTCATCGATACCGTCCCAGTCGACTTGGTGTGTTTTCATTATCTCGACGACCACGTCTTGTCAATCTACCGGAGCAGGTGCTCGACCTCCTGTCAGAGGTAGAAGAACGCGTGAAAACACCGGCCGAGAAGGAACTCGATGAGTACGAAAGGGCATCCCCCCTCAGCGAGGATGACGTGAAGAAGTGGACTCCAGGGCTGCAAGAGTCGTCTTATCAGTTGCTCCTATGACCACCCAAGCGACGAGCCCCTTGTGGATTCTTTCGACTATCGGCATGAGCGTGTCGACGAGTCTAAGCGAACGCCTTACGGACTGGCTGTGCACGGCTTCAGCAGATCGTCCAGTCTTGACGAGTGGGAACCCTACCAGTTTCTAGCTGGAGACGAGTGCCGCACCTACACCTGTTCTGGAACAATACGGCAGCTCATGTAGAGCCTGCAGTAGCTGGATTCCAGTCTCTGCTGGCCGCGTATTGAACGCTGTTCCCGCCGAGGCTCAGCCGACAGCCTGAAACCTAGTCCTGTCACCCTGACTGCGTTAAGATCCCACGCTGTGACCGACGAACCGTTCTACTCGCCTAATAAGGCCAAGGCACCGGTGCGGGTGCCGCGACCGGGCGAACCGCTCTGGTCCCTACGGCAGGACGGCGTAGCCTGGGAACCCGAGCTGCGTTACCGCGGCGAATGGGGTGTCGAAACTCAGATTCTTCGACAGGGCGAATTGGTCATCGGCCGCCGCTTCGACACCCGAGCCCTGGCCGTGCAGTAGGCGGACGAAGAGCGGCGAGTCCTAGAACGTGAAGGGGTGTGAGCAACCAGACACTCGCTGTTTCCGTGGAGTGCTGCGCGGCCTATCGCGGCTAGCAATCGAGGGCCGATGACAGATCTTAACAACCAACCTTGTCAAACCATCGAGGATTGGATCAGATCGAGTCCGCATCTGCCTCCCCAGGTCCACCAGGGGTTGGGGGACTCGCGGGGCCGGTGGGAGGGCAATACACTGGTCGTCGACACCACGAACCTCTACGACAAGAACTCGTTCACAAACCGCTACGGCGCCACCCCGGCCATGCATCTGGTCGAGCAGTTCACGCGGGTCGACGCCGACACGCTGCTCTACGAGTTCACCGTCGAGGACCCGGCGACGTGGAAGAGTTCGTGGACGGCGTCGATGCCGATGCGAAGGACCGACGCGCCGATGTTCGAGTACGCGTGTCACGAGGAGAACTACGGCATGACGAACATGCTGACGGGCGGGGGCGTTCAGGAGAAGGCGGCTGAAAACACCGCCAGGAGGGAATAGCCATGCGTCTCAGATGGAGGGTGGCGACCACGATCGCAGCCTCGCTGTTGGTGTCCAGCGTCGCCGGTGCGCAGAGCTTCCAGCTGTTCGAGGCCACGATTGACGACGTGCACGCGGCCCTCACCTCGAGGCAGATCACGTGTCGTGAGCTGGTACAACGTTACCTCGATCGCATCGAGGCGTACGACGAGGCCGGTCCTGCGCTGAACGCCATCCAGCACATCAACCCCAGTACGCTGCAGCAGGCCGAGTCGCTCGACTCGACCTTCGCCGCATCGGGACCCGTCGGCGCGCTGCACTGTATTCCGGTGCTGCTCAAAGATCAGGTCGAGACACGCGACATGCCGACGACCTACGGATCGGCGCTGTTCGAGGGCTTCGTGTCCGGGCGCGACGCCACCATCGTCGTCCGGATGCAAGAGGCCGGGGCGATCATCCTGGCGAAGACGAACATGGGCGAGTTCGCATCCCGCTACGTCGGCTCCGCCTTTGGCGTCATCAGAAATGCCTACGACCCGACGCGGAACCCCAGCGGCTCCTCGGGTGGCACCGGCAGCGGGATCGCCGCCAACTTCGGGATGGTGGGCATCGGCGAGGACACCGGCGGGTCCATCCGTGGCCCGGCGGCGGTCCACAGCCTCGTCGGCCTGCGACCCACCGTTCCGCTAGTCAGCCGACACGGGATGATGCCGGCAAACCCGTCCAGCGACACACTGGGACCGATGGCTCGCACGGTGAAGGACGCGGCGATTCTGCTCGATGTGATCGCCGGCTATGACCCGAACGACCCGGTCACCGCCTACGCCGCCGGCCAGGTACCGGCCTCGTATGCCGCGGGTCTCGCGGCGGTTGGCCTGCAGGGGGCGCGCATCGGCGTCATCCGCGAACCGATGGATCCCAAGACCGACCCCGAGTCCGACGACTACAGACAGGTGCGGGCAGTGGTCGACAGGGCCATTGCCGATCTCCAGTCTCTCGGCGCCGTCGTCGTCGACCCCGTGGTCGTTCCCGGCCTCGACTCGGTGCAGCAAACGTATGTCGAGAACAATTTCGAGACCGAGCAGGCGATGAACGCGTATCTGGCGGAGCACGCCGACGCCCCCATCGAGACAGTCCAGGACATCCTGCTGTCCGGCATCGTCACGCCGTGGCGAGCGAAGGGGCTGATGAACGTGGTGGGGAAGTCGACCGATGACCTCGGGTATCTGCAGATCCTCCAGGCGAGGGAACGCTTGAGGCGAGGCGTCTTGACGGTCATGGCAAACAACGAGCTCGATGCGCTAGTCTATGCGACCTTCGACCACCAGAACACGGTGATCGCGCCGGATGCCCTCACAAACGCCGACACGGAGGACGCCTATGCCCTGGGCAACAACCGCTATCTGAGCCCGGTCATCGGGTTCCCGGCCCTCACGGTGCCGGCCGGCTTTACGACCGACGGGTTGCCGGTCGGGTTCGAGTTCCTCGGGCGGCCGTTCACCGAAGCGGTGCTATTCAGATTCGGGTATGCCTACGAGCAGGGCACGCATCGCCGCGCGCCGCCGGCGACGACGCCCACGTTCCCCGACTATCCCTAGAGGAGGGGGTCGTCCATGACGATGAACACACAAGACGCGACACGCAGGAATCGATGGAGGTGGGTTGGCGTCGGAGCGGTCGTCGCGGTGTTCTGGAGCACGCCGCTGCTGGCACAGCAGCAGCAGCCACTCCTCGATGCGTTGGGGCAGGTCCGAGAGGAGGCATACGACCACCTGCGTCGGACGCTGGTGACTCAGACACTTCGTCTTCTGCGCCAGAATCAGGCTCAGACCCAGCCGCCATCAGGCGGCCATCGCAGCCACCAACGTCAAACCAAGACGAGTAGAAGTTGAGCATATGAACCTCGTGTTACTTACGTGAAATGAAAAGAGCCCATGACCAGCTCCTGGAGAACGGCTCTGGACCCTCCGGATGAAGGGCGTAGAATGGACAGTCGAACGATGGCGATTTCATGGCTCGTCCAGGCCGGTGCCAACGGGAAACAGGATCACACCACGGATCGCACCGCTCTCGCGCGACGGCTAAGTGCTAATCAGCACAAGCAGATCGGCACCACCCGCGGAGCCTGCCTTGGGCGCAGGGGGTCGCTGGTTCAAATCCAGTCGCCCCGACCACTTTCACCCATACGATTGACACAAGATGACCCCCTGGGAAACGGCAACAGTTCAGCCCGCTGTCGTGCACTGCTTTTTCAGTGTGTCGGATCGCATCGTCCAATTCCACGGCGAGGCAGGACCGGGGCAGCCAGGGTTTGAACGGTTTGCGCAGATCGCCTACGGGCTCGCGACGGCCGTTCGGCAGCGTCGTTCAGTATTGCGCAGTATTGCGACAGTCGCCCGCCGCGGCTCGGCGCGTTGTCGTTGAGGCGGCCGCCGCGAGGGAGGAAGACATGCGCAGATTCCTGATTGTGCTGGTCAGTTCAGTCGCGCTCATGACTCCAGCTGGGTGCGGGGACAGCGCGCCTCCGGAGGAGGTTGCAGCACCAATACCAGAAGTTGCCGCCAGCCCTACCGCCGACGCCCAGAGCCGATTCGCTGGAGCGTGGACACTTGCCCGCATCGAGCGCCGTCATGCCAACGGCGAGCTGGTTGTCCCACCGATTGAAGACCGGGTCGGCTACCTCATCTATGACCCCAGCGGGTATATGGGGGTCACGATCATGCAGCCTGACCGCCAGCCGTACGCTGGAGACGAGGCAACACCGGAAGAGGCGCTCGCGGCGCTTTCAACCTACACTTCGTATTTCGGCACGTTCACCGTTGACGAAGCCGAGGGGTTTGTGACTCACCACCTCGAAGGTAGCCTGAACACGCGTGGTGCCGGCTCAGACTACAAACGCTTCTATACGTTCTCCGGGAACCGGCTGACGCTACAACCGGTGGTGGGTGAGAACGGCATCAAGTCTGAGCTGACCTGGGAGCGCCTGCGTCTCTTGCCAGAAGCCGAGTTGACGGAGACGCATAAGCAGCTCTTCGGCTTTTTCCGGATCGAATCCGTCTCACGGCAGACCGTCGACGGAGAGTCGATTCCGGTCGATCAGTACGACACGGCACTCCTTATCTACGCGCCTTCCGGTCATATGTCGGTGCACCTGATGCGGCCGGGGCGTCAGCCGTACGCCGGCACGCAGCCGACGCCGGAGGAAGCACTCACGGCGATACGCACGTACGGCAGCTACTTTGGTCCGATCTCGGTGCATGAGGACGAGGGGTATCTCGTGCATCACCGGATCGGCAACGTGAACCCGGGGTCGATCGGCACCGACGCCCAGCGCTCCTACGAGTTGACCGACACCCATCTCACTCTGCGACCGCCGGTGCGAACTGATGACGAGGGGCGCCAGGTGCAGACTGCGCTCAGGTGGGCCCGGATTAGCAACTAGGGGGCCTGACCGTGAGCGGAAGCCACGTGCTACCGGCGCCGCCACGTGACGCCGCGGCCAAGTGACGCCGGCCCTCTTCGTCTGACTGGTCGTGCTCCTTAGTGTGGCCGCGCCTTCGAGCCGCCTACGCCTAACATCATCGTCGGCGCCGTCAACAGGGCCGGTGAGGATGCCACCCCTGATAACACATCCTCAGGACACCAAGTCCCACGTGAAAGTTCATCCTGGCTGGACCTGCTCAGCCGCGATCACGTTCCGCATGGTTCCGATACCTTCGATTTCGGTTTCGACGACATCGCCTTCGTTCAGGTAAGTTGGCGGCGTTCGGCCAAGTCCCACGCCCTCCGGTGTACCAGTCGAGATGATATCGCCAGCCTCGAGCATTAGACCCTTGGACAGCCACTGAATGATGACATCGAGAGAGAAGATCATGTCGGCCGTCGTGGCGCTCTGCCGAATGTCGCCGTTGACGCGCAGGGTAATGCGCTTGCTCTGCGGATCGCCGAATTCGTCAGCCGTCACGACCAATGGCCCCATCGGGCAGAAGCCGTCGAGACTCTTACCCTTGAACCATTGCATATGCTTCATCTGAACGTCCCGAGCCGAGAAGTCGTTGATGATGGTGTAGCCGAAGACATGCCCCAGCGCCTCCGCCCGCGCGATGTTCTTCCCCGCTCGACCGATGATCAACCCGAGCTCAGCTTCGTAGTCGACTTGCTCGGTTGTGGAACGATCCCACGGAATCGGATCGTACGGGCCATTCACCGTCGTCGGCACTTTCGAGAAGAACACGGGAACCTCAGGAATCTTGGCCTGGCGACCCCGCCCTGCCGCCGTTTCCTGTATGTGACTCGAGTAGTTCAAGCCCAGGCAAAAAATGTTCTTGCGCGGCCGAGGGATCGGCGCATGCCAGTGGATGTCGCCGAATCGATGTCCGGCGCTCATTTCCGACTTGGTGCCGACGAGCGCGGCCACGCGCTTCCAGGCCTCGGGCCCGGCGTCAATCAGCTCCAGCAGGCTTTCAGCAACCGGACCAGATGAGCGGCGCGCCGCGATGGCTTTCAGATCCATCACGTGGTCGCCACGAACGATACCTAGCCGTCTAGTGGGGTCGTTCGGAAGCGAAAAGGTTGCATATTTCATGGCGTGGCAAGAACCTTCGCGATTGTGCGCCACTCGAGGCCTTCGGCGGAGGTGACGACCAGGCCCCGCTTCTTCATCTCCTCAATCGACGCGATGTCCCACTTCGAAATCTCGGCCTCGAGGCCACTTTCCATCGCTTCGCGGATTCGAGACATTTCGCGCAATCGGCGTCCGGCAGGCCGTTCCGCGCTTTCTTCGTCATGACGACGGCTCCGACAACGGGCGCAATGCCGACGCTGAGCAAATACTTCCCCTGACGGAACCACTGGAACGCGTTGGCCGCGGTGGGCGGCGCCTACAGCCCCTCGATCATCCCGCTCGTGAGGCCGGCGAGGATGTCTGGCCTGGCGAGCGCTCTCGGCTGAAAGTCGTTCCTCTTGTACCACTGAACCAGGCGCTCGTCGCTGAGCGCTCCGCTGGGAAAGATGGTCACCGACACGCGGCCGTCCGACAGCTCGACGGCACGCTGAACGTGCTGGCGCGCACGAGGTCGGGCTCGTCGCCTCGCGCAAAGATGCCGCTCTCTGACACCGCATCGGCAACCGTCTTCACCGCCATAGCCTTGAGCGAGCAGCCGGAGGCTCCACCGAGCGCGAGAGCGCCCAGGGGCGGACCAGCCGGCGGACGCATGAGGCGTTCTCTCGATTTCATCTCGTTCGATTTGCGGCTCTAAGGCGCTCCAAGCGGCGGGACCCGGCGCTTCGTCGCCTGTTCGAAGGCGTACGCCAGCTTCAGGAGCTTCGGTTCGCTGCAGGCCATCCCTGTGAAGCTGACGCCGTAGGGCTGTGGCCTCGCGTTGAAGCCCTCTGGAAACGGTAGCGTCGGCGCGTTCGGCACGAAGCCAAACGGCACGATCACGGTAGGATAGCCCGGCCGGGCGGCGAGCGAGGAACCGCTCAATCCTGGGAACAGAATCGCGTCGAGGCGGTGAGCCTTCATCGCCTCGTCGATGCCACGTGTTGCAGCAAGCCGGATATCTTTCGCCCGGTTGGCCTCGTAGCGCGCCCGATCGCGCTCGACATCCATCTCGTCTGAGATGTCGAGGTTCGACTGGCCGTACTTGAGCGCTCCGGCGTTCTTGTGCGCGGCGTTCCACTCGCGCAGCTCAGTGAGCGTCTTGACCGGCGCGGAGGGCCCCAGCGACGCCAGCCACTTGTTGAAGTCGCGCTTCATGCCGTACTTCAAGACGATCGAGCAATCCTCGTCGTGCCCCCTGCCGCTCATCGCGCCGGAACAGATGCTCCAGTGCGCGAAATTGCTCCGGGCGTCCTGATCCACCAGGCTCGGGATGTCGGCGGGATCGACGATCTCCGCGCCTTCGCGCGAGAGGATGGCGATGGCTTCAGCCATCAGCTCGGCCTGCCCCGGGTTAAGCCCACCATGCTGGGTGTCGACGTCCGCCAGCATCGAGACCCGATCGTAGAAGAAGGCGCGAGGGATGCCGATGCGCGCTCCCTTGAGGCCCCCACTTCGCAAGAATTGTGTATAGTCGCGCGCCGGAGGGGGTATGCACATCCGCGTCGCCGGATCGTTCGGATCGGGCGCAACGCTCTCCAGCACGCCGAGCATGAGTGCGGCGTCGGTTACTGACTTGGCCATCGGGCCAGCCGTATCCTGATCCGCGGTGATGGGGATCACGCCGTAGCGGCTGATGCGGCCAACGGTCGGCTTGATCCCCACGAGCATGTTCTGATTCGACGGGCTGAGGATTGACCCCGACGTCTCGGTGCCTACGTTGCCCGCCCAAAGGCTGGCGGCCGTCCCGATGCCCGAACTCGATCCCCCGGTCGCAAGCGCCGGACGCCCGTCGCTGGTCGGACGCGGATCGCGACGCGGATCGTACGGGTTGAATCCGAAGCCGCCGATCGCGTTGTAGTTGGTCGGCATTGGCGTCGGCGGGCCGGCAACCCAGTTGGCCAGCTCGGTCATTCCGGTCTTCGCGATGATGATCGCACCCGAGGCCCGCAGGTTCGTCGTGATAGTGGCTTCGTAGGGTGGCACGAAGCCGTCGAACGCGAGCGCCCCACCGGTTGTCGGCATGTCGGTCGTCTGGATGTTGTCCTTGAGCGCAATCGGGATCCCGTGGAGCGGCCCGCGCACCCCGCCGGTCGCCCGCTCGCGGTCGCGTTCGTCGGCTTCTTCGACCGCGCGGACGTTCACGGTGATGACGGCGTGCAGCCGGTCTTTGTAGAACGCGATGCGCGCAAGGTACTGCATCACGATCTCGCGCGACGTCACTCGGCGTTGCTCCAACGCTGCCCGCATCTCCGTAATCGTCGCTTCGATGACGCTGAAGGGAGCCGATACCGGGGTCGGAACCGACCTGCGCGGGCCCTGCGCAAGAGCCGCCAGCAGCGAGAGCACCGCAAGCCCAAGCACCAGCACGGAGAAGGACTTCGTCACGAACCTGGCATGATAGTCTACCGCCATGGAATGGATGAGCGGCGTTGGGTGGTCGCCCGTTCTGCTAGCATAGACTTGGGAAACATAAGGGGCACGCCGCGCGCGTGCGCACGGCTCGGACACCACTCGATTAGTCGTAGTGCCACCCTTGAGAGATCCGCCGTCCAGGCCGTCATAGGCCGGACCGTGAGGTCCCCCGGTTCAGCGAAAGGTTGAGAAGCGAGATGCGGAAGATTCTCTGGCTGGTTCCGGCTGGTCTGGTCCTGTCTCTCGGATGCGGCAGCGGGCCCGAGTCGCCTCCCTATAAGCCGCTCGCCGATACGAAGCTCCTCATGCAGGCCGTCGTCGATCCCTCCGCCGGCGTTATTTTCGATGCGGTTGGCTACATCATCACGGAAGCTGGCGAAGAGCAGATCCGTCCCAAGAACGATGAAGAGTGGGCCGCCGTGCGAAACCAGGCCATCACGCTGAGCGAGTCAGGCAACCTGCTCATGATGGCGCCGCGCGCGAAGGACGCCGACGAGTGGATGCGAATCGCGCAGGCGATGGTCGATGCCGGCGCAGAAGCCGCGAAAGCCGCCGAAGCCAAGGACGTCGACTGGCTCTTCGACGCGGGCGGCACTGTCTACGCGGTCTGCAACAACTGTCATTCCAAGTACGTAGACCGGGACGCCATCATCAAGGTAAACGAATGAGGACCCTCGTCCTGCGGGGAGCGGCTATTGTCGCCTGTGTCGCGTTCTTGTCGACGGTGGCGGGCGCCCACCCCCTCACCGGGCGTAACGCTACATTCGTCCAGGGCATCCAGGGACCTGCCATCGCGCCGTTCATGTACCTCGGCGCGAAGCACATGGTCACGGGATACGACCACCTGCTATTTCTGGTCGGCGTGATCTTCTTTCTGTACAGGCTGCGAGACGTCGTGCTCTACGTCAGCCTGTTTACGCTCGGCCACAGCATCACGCTGCTCCTCGGGGTCATTGGCGGCGTCCGCGCCAATCCGTACATCGTCGATGCCGTCATCGGCGCGTCGGTCGCGTACAAGGCATTCGAGAACATCGGGGGCTTCGAGCGCGTCTTCAAGATTCGGCCCAACACCAGAGTCGCTGTGCTCGTGTTTGGTTTGTTCCACGGCTTTGGGCTGGCCACGAAGCTGCAGGAATTCGCGTTGTCGCAGAACGGCCTGGTCGTCAACATCCTCAGCTTCAACGCCGGCGTCGAAATCGGACAGTTCCTCGCCTTGACGGGCGTCCTCATTGCGCTGACCTCGTGGCGCGCACGCAGCAGTTTCCTGAGGCACGCGCTCGTGACCAACACGACGCTGATGGCCGCCGGCTTCATCCTGACGGGCCATCAGCTCGTCGGCTACTTCATGGCGAGCTGATCCTTGTCTCAACAAGTTCCATCGCAGGGCGCGTCTCCGCGCAAGATTGGGATCGCAACCGGCATCGCCCTGCTGGTTGCGGTCGCTGTTCTGGCCGTGGCCGTCCTGCCGGCTGAATACGGCCTCGATCCCCTCGGAACCGGACAGGTCCTCGGCCTGACGGCTCTGGCCGAAAGCGGCACGGGTGCCATCGTGCGGCAGCCGGCCGAGTACAAGCTCGATGCCACCGAATTCGTTCTTGGTGCGTACGAATTCATCGAATACAAGTACCGCATCGAGGAGGGCGCGAGCCTGCTCTATTCGTGGGAGGCCACCGGCCCCGTGATCTACGACTTTCACAGCGAACCGGACGGCGGGCCGGAGGGGTACGCCGAGAGCTTCGACAAGGACACCACCGCGACCAGCCACGGCGAGTACACGGCACCCTTTTCCGGCATTCACGGCTGGTTCTGGGAGAACCCGGGCGCTCGAGAACTGACGATCAGGCTGACAACAGCCGGCTTCTACAGTGCCGCGCAGGAGTTCCGCGGCGACGGCAGCTCGTTCCACGAACTGAGGGACCTCCGGGGCGGCGAAGACGAGGCCGCAGCCGAATAAGCAGCATCCCAATATGTAGGGAGACTTTCGCAATGCGCCCACAACGTCTCGTCGTGGCCGGTCTGCTGGCAGTTTTCTCGCTTTGCCCGAGCCCCGCCGTAAGTCAACAGGTGACCAAGGAACCGGTCGCGGGCATCACGAACCTGGCCCGCCTTGAAACAACCGTCGCGTGCGCCGGCGCGACCAAAGTTGACGCGGTGCCCGAAATCAAGAAGATGGGCTTTGTCTCGATCATCAATCTGCGCGAAGCCACCGAAGCGGGCGCAGACATCGCGAAATCGGAGGCCGCAGCGAGAGCCGCGCGCCTGCTCTACTTCCACGTGCCCTTCAACGGCGGCTCGCCGGATCCGATGGCGGCGGACCAATTCGTGAAGGCAATCACGTCGCCTGGCGCCGAGCCCGCCTTCATTCATTGCGCCGGCGGCAATCGCGCGGCAACGATGTGGCTGATCAAGCGGCTCGTGGTCGACGGCTGGGACGTCGAACGTGCGACCACGGAAGCGACCGCGCTCGGCCAGACGAGCGCGGCGCTGCGGCAGTTCGCCATCGACTACGCACAGTCGCACAAGCGATAGACGGCAACGTCGTCTGATTGTCGGCGCTGTCGCGTCAGACGTCGGGGCCGCGACCAGGCGACGGGAGTCCGAGAATGGATCTCACGTTGCCGACAAGAGCCCTTGATCCTACATGCCATTCTGAAATTCTCAGATGCGAGATTTCCCTAGTACATGTCGCGGCAAGTAAGTACTTCAGCTGCGACTGCGAAGACACTCTCAGTCTCGAGACCGAGCGCCGGTGAAGCGGGCGTTGAGACCGTCCACGTTGTAGTACCGCGCGGCCACCCACGGCCCACGGAGCTCGAGCTCGCCCATGCGAGCGTCGCCACCCGGGTCTCCGGCACCCAACGCCCAGCTGCTGCAGCGCCACCGCAAGGCGCCTGGTCCGGTCGACGACGGCCCTGTAAGGGGACCGTACAATGGCGCGACCCGGGCGACGGCTGGCGACGGCCTTGTCGCCGAAGAGCGACTCGTCCCGCCGCAGAATGGCCGAAATCGTGAGCTGGAAGTCCGTCATCAATCCGCGCATGCGCGAATAGATGCCACCAACTTACGTCTGGAGCGGCCGGTAAGATAGGATTTACCGCCGTGCACCCAGACCTCCAAGAAGCCATCGACTTTCACAATGCCATCGTCGCGGAAGGCAGCAAGGCCTTCGTCGGCTACGACACCGCCAAGGCGCTCGCCAACGTCGTGCTGCTGTCTGAAATTCCGACCACCTATAACAAGAGCGAGCAGCGTCAGGTCAACGCCGGCAACCTGCTCCTGCGGGGTGTCCCGGGGGTCGGCAAGACGTTCTTCGGGGTGATCCTTGCCGCGATCAGCAACGCGAAGTTCGCGCGCATCCAGGGGCGCGCCGACCTGCAGCCGACTGAGGTAGTCGGGTTTCAGATGATCAACCCGGCAACCGGCGGGCTCGTCACGGAATTCGGTCCGATGGCGACGGCGGAAGTCATCCTGCTGGACGAGATCAACCGCATCCCGCTGAAGTCGCAGAGCGCGTTCCTCGAAGGCCTGCAGGATCGAGCGATTACCGTCGGCAAGGAAACCTACGCTTTACCGTCGTTTAGCTTCGCAATTGCGACAATGAACCCGATCGAGCTCGGCCAGGGCACGTTCCCCTTGTCCGAAGCGGCAATCGATCGCTTCGCGATCATGATCAACATCGGCTACCTGCGGCCGGAAGAGGAGCAGAAACTGGTGAACTTCGACTTTAAGCGCGTGCGGCTGAACGTGCTGATGCAGAAGGAGCGTATCGTCGATCTGCGCGCCCGAATCACCGAGCAGGTGTTCCTGCACGAACGTCTCGGCAAGTACATCCAGCAGCTCGTCGCAGCGTCGCGTCCTTATAATGCCGACACCGACTGGCGCGTCCGCTCACCCTCAGACCTCGTGGAGCGCGGCGTCGATCTCGGCGCCTCCCCGCGCGCGATCATCTGCTGGGGCCGGCTCGCGAAGGTGTGGGCGCTCTTGCACCGTCAGCGGACTGAGGTGTATCCGGAGGACATCCAAGATCTGGCTCCTTATGTCCTCGGGCATCGCATCTGGCTTGGACCTCACGCGGCGAGTCACGGCCTGACGACCGACGCGGTGATCGAGGACATCGTCGAGCGGGTGCCAATTCCGTGAGAACGCGGGACCACGAGGAGATCGCGCCGCTCGTCAACATGGCCGACATCGCGGAGATCGAGCTGGTCATCCTGAAGCGCATGCACGAAGTGACCATGGGGGGGCACCGCAGCCGCTCCCACGGCTCTGGGTTCGATTTCATCGGCCTTCGCGACTGGCAAGCCGGCGATCGCTTCTCCTCGATCGATTGGGCCCAGTCGTCGCTCAATAATTTCTTTCCGCTCGTGATACGCGAATTCGAACAGCCGAGCACAGCAGCCGTGATGGCGATCGCTGACCGGTCTGCGTCCACCCGCTGCGGTGTTCACGGCGTGCCGATCGGCGCTGCCATCGCGCGGTCAATTGCCACGCTCGGCATGTCCGCGGTGTTCTTTCAGGATCCCTTCGGGCTCGTCACCTTTGACAGCAGCTTTCTGCACGTCGCGGTCCTGCGTCCCCGAACGGGCAAGAGCCACGTCGTCCACTGCGTCGACGCGTATCAGTACGAGCGTGACATGCAGGACGTACCGCGTAGCGGCAGCATTAGCACCTCGCTCGGCGGGTTCGTGCGCCGGCCGGCCATGCTGCCGATCATCTCTGATTGTCTGTTCGACGACGCTGGAGACGTGCTGAAAGAACTATCGCTCCTGAACGCCACGCACGACGTCTTCCTGGTGCTGATCGACAGCGCGTTCGCGTACGACCTGCCGAAGCTTTCCGCCGGTTGGGTGGAGATCGTTGACGTGGAAACCGGGCGGGCTCTGACAATTTCGCGACGGGCGTTCGGGCAGCTCGCCGATCGTGCGGGTGAATGGCAGGAGCGGATACGATTGAGCGCCAAGGAGCTGGCACTCGACGTCGTGACTGTCGGTCTGGACCAGTCCAGGGCCGACCTCGCGTTAAGTGAGTTCGTCGTTGAACGACGGTTGCGGAAGACGAACACCTGAGAGTTACGGTTGTTGTAGGGTGAGCCTCTCAGGCTCGCCGGGACGAGGGCACTGTGGGACCGTTGCTTCTTTCGCTCTTACTGGTCGCCCGTGTCACGGCCGCTGGTGCGCCGACACCCGCCCCCCCCTCCGCAGGAACGACGAACGTCGAGGTGGATCCCATCCGCTGCTGGTGGCGGACCACCGCGGGGGCCGTGCGCATCGGCGAGGTCTTCGACCTCGAGCTAACCTGCGCGGTTCTCGAGAACGAGGCGGTCCAGGTCGCGCCGGATGAAACGCGGTTGGGTAACGCCGTCATCCAGATGGCGCCTTTCGAAGTGGTGGGTGGCTCACATCCCGCGGATCTCCACTCAGGCCAGCGGCGGTTCTTTCAGTACCAGTACCGTCTTCGCATCATCAACCCGGATACGATCGGCCAAGACGTCCCGATTCCAGGCCTTGCGATCCACTACCGGGTAAACAGCCGAATCGCGGCAAACACGGCGCTCCAGGGGCGGGATCTCGTGTACGTCCTTCCGCCGCAATCGATTCGTGTGGCGTCGATGGTCCCAGCCGATGCGCCCGATATTCGGGATGCGACCGGCGAGAGCTTCGCGGCAGCGGAAGCCCTGGATTTTCGCGCCGGTGTACTCGAGATCCTCGGCGTCGCGCTGGTTGCTCTTGGCTCGCTGATGACACTCCTGGTGCTCATGCGGATCGCGCGCGGGCCCCGACGGCGAACCCCTGCGGATCAGCGCCAGCTCGACACGCGGCCCGTGATGGGCGTGGCCGTGAGCGAACTGTCGGCGGTTCAGCGCGAGCGCGAACAGCAGGGCTGGAATCCCGCGCTCCTGGATCGCGCGCTGGCCGCGACGCGCGTGGCTGCGGCGTCCGCCATCAGGCGCCCGGTGAACCAGCGCGCGGTTGACGCCGGCGTCCAGGCAGGTGAAGGGCTTCTAGTGACGCGTGGTCCGCGGCGCGGGAAGCTGCGGACGCTGTCGGCCTCGGTGACGGCGAAGGATTTAGGGAGCGCCATGGCCCGCCTCGCGCCAGGTTCCGCCCGTTATGCGATGCTTGAATCGCTGCGCACGACGCTTGTCACGTTTGCCGCCGCCCAGTACGGCCGCGGCAAGGGGGATGACGCGATGCTCGACTCCGCATTGGTTTCGGCTGCGGCCGGCGCTGGCCGCGTCAGGTCCGAACACCTCTGGCCTCGACCCTGGATCCGGCGTTGGCGCGCGGGTGATCCCGCGGTGGAAACGCAGGCGTGATCTCCCTGAGCGACGTGCGACTCTTCGCGCGTAACACCGTGGCCGAGTGGCGCGGCATCCACCTCGAGGATCTGCAATTCTGGCACCGGGGTGAAGCCAGGCTGGCGCTTCTGGCGCTGGTGGCGGTGGCCGTGTTGCTGCTGGTCATGCGATCGATGATGATGCGTCGGCCTGGACGACACAGACTCGTCGTCCCCGCCGTGCTCACCTCGCTCGGTAACTCGTATGGGGCATTCCTGCGGCACGTGCCGTTATGGCTCTTCATCGCTGGGTTACCTTTCTTTGCCTTGGCATTGGCCGATCCGTTTACGTCACTGGTCACGCGCGACGTCTCGTATCAAGGCCGCCGCATCAGCATCATGGTTGATGCATCGACGAGCATGCGCACGCCATTCAGGGCGGAATGTCTGAACCGATGGGCGCCAACCGACGCGACGTTCTACACGGCTGTGGCCGCCGCCGAGCGGTTCGTGCAGCTGCGGGTGAGCGGCAAGTTCCACGACCTGCTCGCGCTGGTAGAGTTCGGGAACGAAGCGTACGTTGTGACACCGTTCACCCACGACTACAACACCATCCTGCTCAGCATCTCGCTCATCGGGGATCCGCAGGAGTACTCGTTCTTCCCCGATCAGGGCACGATCATCGCGCAGGCCATCGACCAGAGCGTCGGTTTGTTCAAGGCTTTCAACTTCCTCGAGGCGTCCGGCAATGTGATGGTGCTTTTCACAGATGGCGAGGACACACGGACGATCATCAACGGGAGGACCCTCGACGAAATCATGCAGTCCACGATCGACGCGAAGATCCCTGTGTACATGGTTCGGACGAACTACGAGCGGGAACGTGGCCAGTTGGTCCCGGACGAACTCTGGATTCCGGCCATTGAAAAAACAGGCGGGCGTTTCTACGCCGCCGATAATGAAGAGAGTTTGTTGGCAGCGATTCGAGAGATCGATGCGCTGTCGGCTGGCACCATCCAGACGAAGCAGTACAGCAGCCAGCAGCCGCGGTTCGCATTCTTTGCCTTCGTTGCGGTGGCGTGCTGGCTAGGGGCCGTTGGGCTGAAGCTCACGGTGCCGCAGTTTCAGAAGCTGCCGTAGGTGCGCGGCCCTTTCAGGTCCGCTGAAGGAGAATGGTCATGAAAAGTGCGTTCGGTGGACTCCTCATCGCCGTGCTTCTGTTCGCGGCCAGCGCGTTGTGCTGGAGCCAGGCGCGAGCTGCGCGGCGACTAGCCGAGGCGCACCAGCGGCTCGCCACCTTGCACTACGACGTGGACGACGAGTCCGATGGCGCGACGACGGTTCTGAGCTGGCTGCCCTGGCCTGGCGGGACCATTCGTGACGATGTGCAACGCCACTGGGCCACCGTCACCTACTGGCTGTCGCGGTACGAGTCGCTGACCGACATGGCTGGCGGAACCGGTGACCCTGCCCCGACCGATCCGGCGCTGCTGTTCGTCGCGGCCAACGCCGCATTTCGCGCCAGCGCTCCGCTGTCGGTTGATCGGCGCTCGGCCATTGAGCGGCTCGACGGCGTCATTCAGGCTTATGCCGACGTGCTGCGCAAGGATCCCGCGTACGCCGACGCGGCGTTCAACTACGAGTTCGTCGCGAGGCTGCGCGACACACTCGCCAAGGCGCCGGCCGGTCGAGCCGCACGCGACCGCAGAGCCGCACCGAAACCGGAAGACGTCAGCGTCGATTTGCCCTCCGGACCGACTGTGCACGGCCTTCCAGGCGGACCGCCCGAAGACACGGACATGAGTAATTTCAAAACGATCACGCCGATGCGCTCCGAGGAGCGCGACGAGCAGGTGGAGCCTGGCGGCGGCAGACAAATTCGTCGCAAGGGGTGAGCACGGGTGCCGGTCAGCATTGATTTCGAGCGCATCATGTTCGCCGAGCCGATCTTCCTCTGGCTCCTCATCGTGCCTGCGCTGCTCTTTGTGATGTGGGTATGGCGGCTAGCCAGGCGGCGCAGCGACATCCGCCGGCTGGCGCGCCAGCGGACGATCCCGGTTCGCGAGCGGTTCGCCACCGTGGGTGATCTGCCGTTCTGGCTGTGCCTGATCATCGCGTCGGCGATCCTGATCGTCGCGCTCGCGCGGCCGCAGGGGCCAGCCACCGCCATCCGACAGGGCGGCGTCGACATCGTCATCCTCCAGGACGGTTCGGCCTCGATGCACGTCAAGGACGTCACCGGAGACAGGTGGCAGCGCTCGATTCGCTTTCTTCGCGTCCTCGGAGACTCCCTAAGCTGGAACGACGACCGCATTGCACTGGCGCTTTTCGCGCACATCGCGTCGCCGCAGATTCGACTCACCAACGATCCCAACACGTTCTTCTTCTTCATCGATCATCTCAATCAGGCCTCCCCGTTCCGCATCGAAGATGCGACCAGCTGGGACACAAACCTCGAGCTCGGGATCTACTGGGGCCTGCGGCTCATCGAGCGCGACGAGGACATTCAGGGAAAGTC
Organism: Vicinamibacterales bacterium; assembly: GCA_965197865.1. Classification (GTDB taxonomy): domain Bacteria; phylum Acidobacteriota; class Vicinamibacteria; order Vicinamibacterales; family CAVVIG01; genus CBDANZ01. The sequence continues at coordinate 50,601 of CBDANZ010000002.1, read as the reverse complement.
GCCGAACGCAAGGGTCTTCATGATGATCTCAGACGGCGAGTCATGGAGCGGGGAAGTGGAACAGTCGATCAAGAAAGCAGTGGAGCTCGACGTCCCGCTTTTCGTCGTCGGCGTTGGGACGCTCGGCGGCGCACGTATGCCGGAATTCAAGGATGAGCGCGGTAACGTGGTCATCGACCCCGAAACGCCCATCACTTCGCGCCTGGACCGATCGGCCCTGCAGCGGATTGCGGCGACGGGCGGCGGGCAGTATTTCGAGCTCGATCGGGACGGTGATCGGCACATCGCAAACGCGATCATCGACGCCGGGAGGAAGAGGGCGCCCTCGCTCGGCGCCGTGGAGCAGGCTGAAGATCTTTACTGGCGGTTCATCGTCCTCGCGGGACTGTTCCTGTTCATTGGCCTGCTGTTCCTGCGGGACCGATCGGAGATGTGGCTCCAAGCCGTCGGCGCCACGGCCGTCCTCATCATCGTTTCGGCAATCTTGCAATAGCGCTCCGCCGATACGTCCGCGATCGTGGCCGCGTCGCCCTCTCGCGATCTCGTCAGGTACGTCGTGGCACTCGATAACGTGACGAAGGATTTGAAGGCGGACGCCAAGCGCCTGGCTGGCGCGCGGAATCCCCGTCAAGGGCGACTGCTCAAGTAAGCTACCCGATTGCGAGCGCGCTCAGGAGCCTGTCCAGCTTGTCGATCACGTGGGGCCAGCGGTATTCGCGGTCGACGTACGCCAATCCCTGCCGACCCAGCTGGTGGGCGACCTCCGGACGGCTCAGTAGGCAGGATAGCGCGCGTGCGAACTCGTCGAAGTTTCGGTAGTAGAGGGCGCCGTCCGCACGAAGCGCCTGCCCTCTGAGCACGTCGCAGCGGCCGTTGACCAACGCAGCCGTCCCGTAGTTCCACGCCTCGAGGAGGACCATACTCAAGCTCTCGAAAGGCGAGGGCACGACGAGCAGAGCCGCGTTCAATAAGAGAGCATCCCGCAGCGTCCTATCAACCTGTCCAAGACACTTGACGAGCGGATGATCGGGCACCGGCATGTTCACCGGGCCCGCCAGGACGAGCGGCACACGAAGATCGGTACCGGTCTGCCATCGGACGAAATGCCTGAGCAGTGTCTCGCATCCCTTGTTGGGATCGACGCGGCCGAGATACAGCACGAACGGAGTCGTGATACCCAACGGCCCGGGATTGAAGCGTCGCTGAGGCCTTGTCGCTTCGAGACCGGTGCCGATGACCGAGGAGGAGCCGAGCGGGCGCGGGCAGTGTCGCGCGACCAGCGACTGTTCCTCCGGCGTCAGAAAGACCAGCCCCGACGGGCGCGTGAAGAGGTGGCCGACGACGTTGAGTCCCATGACCGGATCGTTTTCAGCCGTCGGCACCAGCACCGCACGATCCGCAACGAGCGGTAGCCCGAAGTAGCTGTGGTAGTAGCGAAACGACCAGAAGAGAATCCGGTCGTAATCGGCGCCGTGGCGTCCGAGAAACTCCAGCAGCGCGGGTGTCTCGGGCCCGTTTTCCCTGAACCATCGTTCTTCGTCCGCTTCCGACCCTCCACCGCCAAACACGAGGTCGCTGATGTCGTTGAACCGGCGGAGCGACCGTGTCCGGACCACCGGAAACCGGCGCACGCGCAGCGGGCCGTCGCTCGACTCGCCGGCCGGATACTGGTTCCGCCAGGTGATGTGATCCTTGGCGCAGGTCGTCAAGACGGTGACGTCGTGACGCGCCGCCATCTGGGTCGTTACGCCCCGGCAGTGCCCCTCGGACCCGCCCGCAACGTCGGCCCCGAAGCGATGGACGACGCACGCGATTTTCAACGGCGCTTCAATTCCTGCCGGAGGCGGACGTTCTCGATCGCGAGCTCCTCGATGCATGCCGCCAGCACCCGGTTCACGCGCTGCTGCCGGCGGAAGTTCTCGCGGCTGTACTCGAACAGCCAGCGTGTCAGAGGCAGGAGCAGCCGATGCTTGACGAACACTATCACGGGCCCGACGAGTGGCCGATGGCTGGAGAAACGAAGACCCCGGTGGAGCCGCCACTCGTCGTCGTCGTCGAGGAGCTCAAGTACGGAGATCGCCTGCTCGTCTCGGTCGAGCGCCCGGCGGAGCGTCCGCTCGACCGCCGCAAACAGTTCCGGATCGGCGTACTCGGCGGCCGCTCCCTTGGCCAGGAGCCGCGCGCGCCGGTCGCCGGCCGCGTTGGTCTCGATTCCATCCATCAGTCGGTCGACGTCCATGTGGCTCACCGGATCCCCTGCCTGCGCCACACGCCCGACCTGCCCGCGAGGGCCCGCTACCGCCGCACGGGCGGCAGCTCGCCGTCCGAAAACCGCGGGAGCAGCTCTTCACGCATCGCCAGCTGATAGGCCATCGAGGCGACGACGATTGCCGATGTTCTTACGTCGCTCTCGAGGATGCGCTCGTAGGTGTCGAGGTTGGTGTGATGCGTGTGACTCTCGTACTCGATTGGGTCGAGATCGAAATTAATGCCGGGCAGCCCGGCATTATTGAACGACGTATTGTCTGAGCCGCCAATCATTCGGTTGCTCGTCGCAATCGCCCCCGCCATGCCGAGGTCCGCGAACGGCGCCACGACCTCACGCAGGGCCGCCTCCGCCGCCGGCGGGCCAAACACCAGCGCGCCGCGCGGCCGGCCGGTGCCGTGATCGAAATTCAGATAGGCGGCGAGCTTGAAGAAGTCGGGTTTGGGATTCTCGGCGGCGCCGAAGTGCTGCTGCACGTACGCGCGAGATCCGAGCAGCCCCTGCTCTTCGCCGCTCCAGAGCGCGACGCGAATCGTGCGTTGCGGGCGCAGATCGAGCGCGGCAAGAATCCGTGCCGCTTCCATCACGATCGCGCATCCGACGGCATTGTCTGTGGCCCCTGTTGCCGAGTGCCAGGAATCGAGATGGGCACCGATCATCACCACCTCGTCTCTCTTGTCGGCGCCTTCGATCTCGGCGACCGCGTTGAAGACCGTCCGGCCCTCTGGGTACGCACGGTTGAGGATCGTGAATTCGAGCTCGACGGGCGTCCCGTCCGCGAGGATGCGCGCAATCCGACCGTAGTCCTCGTTGCGTAGGACCACGGTCGGGACGACCCGCTCCGGATCGTAGGTGCGGTTCTGAAACGCGGCGATCTGCCCCAGCCCGCGTCGCGCGTCGTTGAGCCTCAGGCGCGCCCCGCTAGCAAGCAGAAACTCGTCGACCCGGCGGCTGATCTGACGCGCCGACAGCGCAGCCGGCGACGAAGGTCCACGACGGACGCGGTCCGGACGCCGGGCTGGTCTGTCGGGATCGAACCGTTGTTGCACGCGCTCATCGTCCAGGCGCTTGGCAGGCGGATTGAGATCTACGGGCACGATGACGCTCTTGCCTGCGAGCACGATCTTGCCGTTGACGCGATCCTTCACGCTGTCGAGATACCGATCGAGCTGGGCCGAGGTCGGACGATCCGGCAGGTCGAGCTGAAACGCCTGCGCGACGATCGTTCCGTCCGTGCCGGGCGTCCATGCGAGAGCTTCGCCCACGAGGGCATCTTTGACGGGCGAAACGATGTGCGCGGATAAGTGTTCGTTCGCCCACCCGGGGCGGCCGAAATCCCACGGCTCCAGGTGGCCATTGACCAAGCCCCACGATGCCATCGTGTCGATCGCCCACTGGCCGGCAGCCTTCAGATTCGGCGAGCCGGTCAGGCGCGGGCCATACACGTCGGTGAAAAAGTGCAGCATCCGCATGATCTGCGAGCTCGCATTGGCCTCCCGGCTGATTCTCGCCGTGATGTCGGGATCGACTTCAGCTTGGGCCGCCGCTGAGGCCAGCCAGGTCAGCGTGGCGCACAGGATGAGGCCCGGCACGAAGGCCGAGCGCCGGCGGTTCGACATAGTCCTCCCCTTCTGGTTGATCCTATCTGCTTTGAGGACAAAGGAAAAAGCAAGAAGTGCGCAGCGAAGACCCCGCTGAAGGCATTATGCTACCCGCACTGCGAGCGCTGCCCGATGAACCTTCTGCTGCTCTCCATGTCGGATTCGTTCGAGCACATGCCGGCCGTCGCGATTCGGATGCCGAGTGGGGCGCTGGCGTCGCTTGCAGGTAACGTCGATCCGCATCATCGCGTGGCGATCGCCGATCTCATCCTGGCGCAGTCGCGCGTGGTGGAAACCATCGAACGCCTCATGCGCGAGCTTCAACCCGACCTCGTCGGGCTGTCGGTCATGACGTTCCAACGCGCCACGTCGCTGACAATCGCGAGGCTCGTTCATGCGCGTCGCTCTCAAACACGAATTGTCGTCGGCGGCTACGATCCCAGCCTGGCTCCCGAGGCCTACGAAGGCTGTCACCATGTCGAGTTTCTCGTGCGCGGCGAGGGCGAGCACACGTTGTCTGAGCTCCTCCACTCCCTGGAGGGAAACGGGGCCCTGAACGCGGTCGCTGGCCTCTCGTATCGCAGTCGGGAAGGCTTCGTCCACAACGGGGCCAGGCCCATCCCGCCTCTCGCGTCCAATCCGCTGCGGCTGCCCACTCGCAGCGCTCGCGTGCTCAGCGGATACACGCTCCTTGGCCGCTAGGTCGACGTCGTCGAGACGTCGAGGGGCTGCACCTTCGACTGCAGCTTCTACTCGATCGTGGAGATGCGCGGTCGCATTTTCCATCCCTACGCGGTCGAGCGGGTGATGGCCGACATCGCGGACGCGCGGCGCCTGAGCTCACGGGCGATCTTCCTGGTCGACGACAACATCACGCTGGATATGCACCGGTTCGAAGCGTTATGCCGCGCGATCGTCGACAGCGGATTCAACGACGTCGATTACCTCGTGCAGGCGATCACGTCACCCATCGCACAACACGGGCCCCTCGTCGCGCCGCTGATGCGAAAAGCCGTGTTCCGCTGGGCGAGACCTGCAAGGCCTGACAGCGCCTCGTGATCGGGAACTCGACCTCCTCCGCGTGGATCCAGGCCGAAGGTTGTCGGATTGACCGATTGAACCGAATGTGGCTTCTTTGGGATGTCGCGCTCCATCCGCAGCTCGCGATTCTCCTTACGCAGGCGCGTGAGCTCGGCCGCTCTGCCTGATCTCATTCTGGACATCGTATTCACCTTTCGGGAGATGTCCACCAACCCAAGCCTCGGTGCAGGTTTCGACCACGACACGGGCAGGCGCTCGGCGCGCCAGAAACGGCACGAGTCGGTCCGTCCGACACCGCATTTCCTCGACGATTTCACCAGCGCCGTTTCGAATGCGTACTTGACTCGGCAGCGTCGGGCGAATACGGACGCTCGCCAACTACACGCTCCTGCACGCTGCGGGATCACACCCCTTCCCCGTAGACATAATCGTCCGGGTTGGGGCATCATGTTCCGGCCGCCGAAGGGCGTCAGGAATGCGTTACCGGGTGAAGATGATGCTCGTGATTGCGCTCGTCTCTGCAACAGGCGCACTCGCGCAGCCGACGTTTAGCCACTGGGGCCAGCGAACCGCCGTCTACGATGGTGAATTCATGTTTGTGCGTCTGCGCTGGACAGCCGGAACCGATGGCGAGCTCCGGGTCGGTCGACCTAACAACTTCTGGATCCACGAGTTCCCAGGAGCCGAGCAGAACCTGATGGCGATGCTCAAGGACCTCACCAAGATCGATGCCGACGCAGACGGCAGCCTGATCCTTACACTGAACGATCACAGCCTGTTCAAGTATCCGGTGGCCGTCATGTGGGAACCTGGCTTCTGGATCATGACCGACGTTGAGGCGGAACGGCTTCGCGAGTACTTGCTCAAGGGAGGATTTCTTATCTTCAACGACTTTGAGCTAGACCAGTGGAACAATCTTGAAGCGCAGATGCGACGCGTGCTACCAGAGGCGCGATGGATCAGGCTGGATCCGAGTCATTCGATCTTCAACTCGTTCTTTCGTATCGAGAGGCCCGACGTTCCACATGCCGCGAATCACCACCTGTTTGGCCTGAAACCCCAGTACTTTGGCCTGTTCGAGGATAACGACCCAACGAAACATCTGATCGTAATCGCAAACTACAACACCAATCTAGCCGAATATTGGCAGGTTGCTGACTCCGGGTTCTTTCCAGTCGATCCATTGAACAACGCCTTCAAGCTCGGGATCAATTACATGGTGTACGGGCTGACCCACTAGTCTGGTACGTTCCAGAAATAGCGCCGAAAACACGGTTGTGAAACCGCTTCTCGTGCTTGCGGTGTGCTCGCCTTCCAGTTTGTGGTCCAAGCTGTTCCTTCTCGCAGCTCTCGTCACTATAGCCGCCGCCCAACTGGATCCGTCCTGGCCGACCTTGGCGCGGGCCCTGAGGTTTTCGCCGACCGGTCCGTGCCTCAGTTCAGCAAGTCGAGCAATCGGCTGTACTTGACGATCACACTGCGGCCCGCGCCTGTCGGCAGAACGTCATGCAGTCCCTGAGTGTCGTTGAAGACGACGAAGAGACCCGTGTTCGCTTGCGATAGAAGGCCGAAGCGGAGGTTCGACGACCAGATGTCGGCGCGATCGTTGTACTGCACGAGCGCCTGCACGAACATACGTGGCGTGAAGGAGTACGAGAGACGTGTACGGAACACGTTGGTGATGAAACTGCCGCCAGGCAAATCGATGTCATTGCGACTCAGTGCGAGGCTCGCGATGAATTTCTCTCCCGCCTTGATGTCCACCGAGGGCCCGTACCAAAGCCGTTTTCCTCCAAAGAATCCGCCTTTGTTGAACCTCAGGTTGCCGCTCACTGGTTTGCCCTTGTCGGTCGAGAGCACGAGTTGCGTCTCAACGTGATCGTAGCTTCCAGGTGGCACGACCACACCTGGAAATATTTCGAACGGCGTGAACACGCGTTCCTTGGTGACGTTGATCCCCGTGTCTACCTCGTCGCCGGACTTGAACTCCCAATGGTTGTCTATGTGAGTGTACTGCGTCTCAACCAAGCCCGAATCGAAGGTAAACACCGTGAAATGTGACACGTGTGGGCGGACCTCTTGCAACTTCATGAAGTCGGCGGGCCGGAAGTTGCTGAAGAGCGAGCCGTTCACACGTCGGAAGTTCCCGCGTCGAAGGAATCCGGCCTCAGGATTGAAGTTCGGCGCCACCTCAGTGAACCCGATCGATGATCGCAGCGCCTGCGTGTTGCGGCTGGCAGTCACTGAAAAGGCGTGTTCGTTGTCGCGAACACCTGGCGTCTGTGAAGCTATGACATACCCCGAAATCGTTCCGTTCTGCCCAATGCCGATCCGTCCGTCGAACGCAAGTGTGCGGTTCCAGTCGTCAGACCCCGCAAGATCCCCTGTGCCCTGTCGGTTGACGAACATCACCCCCAGATTGGAGCGGTTCTGAAGATCCCGCCTCAGACGAACGACTGAAAAGTTGTCGGCGGCTTCTACCCCTTTAACCGTACCCGTCTGCATGTTGAGGACGCCCACGTTGACGCCGGCGACCTTGCCCTGCAGGCGGGCGCCACCGATGATCGGAATCTGCACGCCAGAGGGCGAGATGCCGATCCGGCGACTGAAAAAGGCCTCGATACGCCCCGGTGAACCGATTGAAAAAAGTCCTGCGTTATCGAGGAAGAAGGGCCGCTTCTCAGGGAAGAACATATTGAACCGGTCGAGCATGATTTGTTCTTCATCGACCTCAACCTGCGCGAAATCCGTGTTGTAGGTGAGATCGAGCGTCAAGCTGGGTGTCAGGCTGTACTTGAGGTCGCCGCCGAAGGCGCCCGTCCTCACTGTCCTACCGTCTGCGGAATGCCGAACCGCCTGTCCAAGCACGTAGGGAGTGAGCTTGAGATTCCGTTGCGGCGGCACCAGTAGCTCGCTGAGTTCGCCGGCGAGCGAAACGCGATTCAGATTGTACTGTCGCGGCAAGGGCGCCCAAAAAGAGGTCTCCACGCGGCGCCGGATGTCGCGCTGGAAGTTCACCCCCCACGTCTGGGTTTCGGCCGATGGATAGCGTAGCGTCCGAAACGGGATGGCGAATTCAGCCGACCACCCGATTTCGGTCACACTCGTGCGCACATCCCACGAACCATCCCAATTCAGGTTGAATCCCCCGCCCGATCCCCGCTGCTGGCCCCCACCCACGCGAGCCCCACCCGCACCACCGCCCGCGCGGCCGCTGCCCGCGCCTTCGGTCGTCAGTTGGCCGTCGTGCTCGAGCCCGACCGGGGTGGTCGAGAACACGAAGCCATTCTGCCGATCGTGGAACGTGTCGAAGAGCATTCGAAAGCTGTCCGTGTTGTTCAAGGCCGAGTCGCGCCGGCTCTCACCCACCACGATCTCGGAAGGACGCCTGTCGTAACACACGACGCCGACAAACAAGGTATCGGCGTTGTACGCGATGCGGACCTCCGTCCGCTCAGACGCCGGTGCACCCTCATCGGGCGCAATCTGGGTGAAACCCGTTGTCGGAGTCACGCGCGCCCACGCCGGATCGGTTAGTACGTTGCCATCGAGCGTCGGGGCTTCGTCCACCCGGGTGGCCGTGACCACTCGAGGGGCGGGCGCCGCACCTTGGGCGGCCTGTTGGGCCAAAGCCGGCAACACCTGCAGAACGACGCACCCCACAACAATCGCGGCTGACAAGAACACGGCGGGGGTATGTGGCTTCCCTCGCTCCGTCATGGTCTTCCGATCTCCTGATTGGTTCGAGCGTTCGAGATGATGCAGCGTCCTTCTTACTCGCATTCTAGGTCAGATCCCCGCGGAGGTAGAACCGAACCTCATACCGACTGGGTGTTCATTGGCTTCGCGCTCCATCAGCCGGCCGGCCTTCCCAGAGACGCCACGGGGTGGGACGATTGCCCGGAACGTCCCATCCGTAAGCCGAGCCGTCGAATCGACCATCGCGCCTAGTCACGCCGCTGTCATCTCGCTGATCCGACCCGATGGAAGTCGAAGCAGAGCTCAAGCTTTGGACCGTAGACGTACGGCTCCCGCGGCCACACCTCGTTGCTCCTTAGGAACGCCAGGCGATCGTCCGAACGGCTGTCTCAAGAAGACACGTGCGGCCCCCGGGAGACTGGCGTCCGATTGGATGAGGTCGAGCTATCGGGTAGCCGCCGCCTCCCCCAGAAGGGCCAGCAGCGAAAGCGGATCGACCCTGGCGTCAGAGATCCTGAGCGCCCAGTGGAGATGGGGCCCGGTCACGCGTCCCGTGGCACCCACCAGGCCGACGATGTCGCCTAGAGCGACCGAGTCGCCCTCTCGGACATCAATGCGGGACAGGTGGGCGAGCGTCGAAAAGACGCCGAGGCCATGATCGATGATGACGGTGTGGCCGCTGAAGTACAGCTCGCGCGCCGCCACGAGCCGGCCGGCATTGGGAGCTTTGATTGGCCTGCCTGCCCCGCTCATGAAATCGGTTCCTGCGTGCGGGCTCCTCGGCTCGCCGTTGAAGACGCTTCGCTGTCCGAAGCGGCTGCTCGCCGGATCGGGCACGGGGCGCAGGAACGGCGCGTCCCAGAGCCGCTCGTCCGTCGAATGCGCATAGACCTCCCGGAGGAACCGCACTTCGCGTACGATGCGATCCTGCACCGCTGGCGGCGGATTGACGTACTCAGGGGCGACGCGCAACGTTCTGGTGGCGAACCGTTTGGGCCGGATCACGAGCTGGTGCGTGCCAGTGACGACGGAGGCGCCGAGCTCGCCGCGGGCCGAGAGCATGTAAGTGCCGGCCGGCTGATCGAGGTCGATGCCCAGGAGCGCCTGCCAGACGCCGTCGCCGGTTCTGAAGGCTGGCGTGGTTCTGTCGAAGGCTCGCACGAGGACGCCGGTGGCGTTCCGGTCGACCGACAGTGTGATGACCACCAGTTCCCCTGGCTGCAGGGCTCGGGCGTCGGTGGTGATATCGATCACGGGCGCGGCAAGCGCCGCCGTGGTCACGAGGGCCACCAGGAGCGTCGCGCAGAGCGCGATGGCGGTGACACGCGCTATTCTGAGGTGACAGGTCATCGGCACCCGCGACCGCTGGTCAAATGGCGACTACTCAACATGTTAGCATGGACGTCATCCCCTCCTCAGGCGCCCGTAGTTCAGTTAGATCGAGCACCGGCCTTCTAAACTGGGGGTCGCGGGGTCGGCTCCTGCCGGCCGCGCCATTCTAGCCAGATCTCGCGAAAGCGCGGATTCGCACCGGGGAATCTGGCCACATTCCACCTCACACAACCACCGGTCGGAACCTACCAGCTGAAACACTTATGGCGCTTGCAACCATTTCGCGAGCAACCCACCACGCGTCTACACAACTCCAACCGGAGCACCTATTGCGGTGAATTTTCGTTGAATCGGTTCCGACCTGACGCGATTAAGACGGCAAGTATTGTCGACTGGTTGTCAGGCGACGTGTGCGGTCATTAAAGATCGGAAATCCTGCTGGCAAGTCTCGCAACGCGAACTTGCCGCGCTGATGTGTGTGCCCGTGAATGCTTTTCGGATGTGGGACAGCGGGCTGCGACCCATTCCACTCAACATACTCCAGCGAGCGAAAGCAACGGCGACGGATCACGCGAGGAACTCCGAACTGATCCCGATGGTCGTGAATGAAGCGAACCATCACTTCCCGCGGCGGTCGAGCTCCGCCTGGGCAAAATACGCGGACGCCTTCCGCAGGATCTCGTTCGCCCGCTTCAGCTCGCGAACCTCGCGCTCCAGTTCCTTGAGGCGCTCTCGCTCGCTCGTCGTCAACCCTGGGCGATAGCCGGCGTCACGCTGTGCCTGGCGTACCCACTTCCGTAGCGTCTCGGCCGTGCAGCCAAGCTTCGGCGCCACCGACTGCAACACGCCCCACTCCGACGCGTGGGTGGCGCGATGCTCCTCGACCATTCGAACCGCGCGCTCACGCACCTCCGGAGAAAACCGACTTGGACGTCCCATAGACCCCATCCTCCCAAGTAATGAGGTCTCCGAGAAACCCGGTACGGTTCAGCGGCCCAATTGCGAGACCCCGGTGACGGCGGGCTTGGCCGCGGTCGCCGACGCCGCCGGGGGATGCCTGAGGAACTGCGCAACGGCGACGATGACGAGACCTTGAAAAATGCCTGTCGTACATGTACGCCAATGGACGCGCATCGGACGTCGAACCTATACGCCGAGACAGCCAGAAACAGTGGAAACTTGACCGATTAGGGCATCTGTCTGGATCTTGGCGTCGTCGCCCCGCCTCCGCGGACGCAGCCGAACCAAAGCAGTCGTGTAGCTCCCCTTACCGGCCGGGATCGAGATCTCGCAGGATGATGCGGAGCACCTGACTGGCGAGTCGAGCCTCGCGCTCGGATACCGACGCGTCCTCCCGCAACTCGCCATCGGCATCGGTGAGATCCCGGTACTCTCGCGCCACGGGCGGCAGGCGAGCGCAGCCGCCACGAATGAGGCCCGCCCGCTCCGCCGCCGCGATGCGAGTCTCGAAGGACCAGTCGGCCAGACGCGTGTCGGACGCATCGTCAGCCTGCGGCCGAGCGTGGTCGAGCGCATCGGTTAGCACCGCTTCGATGACGCCGCATGAAAGAATCAGCACGAGGCCAAGTTCGCCACGTTCGAGGGCGTCGAGGCTGTCGGCGAACGCCCGCTCGAGCACGGGCCGAAGCTCCGCGTTGTGCACGAACTCGAACCGGCGCCGCGGCGGCGTCGCGGCGGCGGAGGCAGCGTCGACCTCATCCATGCGCGCCAGGGACGTCACGCCCGCGGCCAAGACACCGAGAATTCGGTCGATAATTTCCCTCGTGTCCGCCTCGACGACCAGCCCGCCGTCGGCCGAACGCACGAGAAAGGCGTCACTGTAGCCGCGAGCGAGCCAGTGGGCTTTGCTGCCACCGGAAAGCTGGTTGATCGCAGCCGCGCAGTCCTGCTGCCATGCTCGAATGGCCTCGACCGCCCGCGTGTTCTTGATCTCACGGCCACGTCGGATCAGCGCCTCCAGCTGGCCGAGCGAGGTGTCACGCTGGTGGCGCAGAGTCTCAGCCATGAGAAGAAGCGGTCGTCGCGGGCTGAAGGAGCTCGGCGATCTGATCGATGTGCTCGCGCATGGCTTCCGCCGCGGCGTTCGCGTCGCGCCGCCGCAACGCCGCGACGACGGCCTCATGTCCCAGTATGGATCGGCCGGGACGGCCCTTCTGCTTCAGCGTGAGCCTGCGCGATTCGACGAGCAGATCGTTCAACGTGGCCATGATACTGACGAGCACGCGATTCCGCGTGGCGCGCGCGAGGACATGGTGAAACGCCGTGTCCTCGACGATGGCCGAGCGGCCGGTCTTGAGCTTCTTGCGTTGCGCGTCGACGATGCGCTGCAGGTCGGCCAAATCCTCGTGGGTGGCACGCGTGGCTGCGGCGCGCGAGACGGCGGGCTCAAACATGCGGCGCACATCCAGCAGCTCGTCCTGCAGATCGTAGCGGTAGCTCAGCACGGATGCGAGCGGCGCCACGAGCCGGTCGACGTCGAGCGCCTGAGGAAACGTGCCCTGGCCGTGACGCGTGACGAGCAGACCGATCGTCTCCAGCGTCCGGAACGCGTCGCGGATCGACCCGCGGCTGACGCCGAACCGTTCGGAGAGCACGCGTTCGCCCGGCAGCGGCCGGCCTTCAGGGAACGTGCCGTCGAGAATCAGCACGCGAATGCGGTCGGCGATTTCCTCGGTGACTCGCGTCTTTCTGATCGGCTCGATGAGCCCGGACCCGGGGGCGGTGGAGCGCTGCCGAGCGCCGGCGAGGCGCTTGACACGACGACGAGTGGATGTCAGACTCACCTGTCTAACTGGTTCGACCACTGGGCCAGTGTAGCATGAGGCTCGAGCGCAAGCATGGGCGAAATCGTCACGTTCACCGTCCCCGGCTCACGCCAGGCTGTCTCCCGCGCGATTGAGGAGTACGCCCGAGCCGAGGGCCACGTCACCGCGATCGTCGTGCCGTGGGAGAGCGACGGCCCCGCGCTCAGCATGGCGGTCACCGCCGTCAAGAGCGACGGATGGGCCATCGAGCACACCAACCTGGGGACGATCCGGCTGATCGACGCGGGCAAGGAGCGGACCAAGGTCGCCATCGTCGCCGAACCGCCGGACCACCCCGAGCAGGAGAAACTCACCGTCGTCTTCGACCGCTTCGCCCAGCAGGTCCAGGCCCGATTCCACGTCGAGTGATGACCACCCCGTCCGGCGATCACCGCGTCTCCGAACCGCTCCCGGCGGCGCTTGCGGCCACGGTCACACTCCGCGTCGCCGAAGCGCGCGTCGAGGCTTGTGGAGCGGGCGATTCGACTATATCGTTCGCTTTGCCAAACCCGACGCGGCCGACCGGGCGGCGGTCGTTCGGCTCTGCTGCCGGCAGGTGCCGCTCGCCGTGCAGAAGCGCGATTTTCTGACCGTGCTGGAGGGCGGAGCATCATCATGAGTTACACGGAGCTCACTGTCTGGACCCGCGGCATCATCATGGATAAAGAAGGCCGCGACATCGTCAATTCAGTCGCCGCCGCCGGACGGCTCGAGGGCAAGTTTGCGCAGGCGATGGAAAACTACGTCGACAATCCCGATCGGACCAACGCGCCGACTCGCAAGTATTGCCGCCTCAGCGAGAGCGAAATTGAAAATGCGCTTACCTATGAGAACGAGCAGCCGAACATCGTCGTGCTCGTCGAGGAGACGATGGTGAAGGGCTGGGATTATATACGCGGGATGCCGCCAGGTGGCACGCTGGTGATCAACACGCACTACACACCGGCATACATGATCCGCTTTGTGCCCCGTCCCGAGCAGCTGTCGCAGCTCGTCTGCGTCGACGCCTCGAAACTGGCCGACCACAAGTGGCTCTACTACCGCCTCGGCGAGCTCGGTCTCGACCGCCTGTCGACCGAAGGCGCAGCCGAGCGAAACAATGCAATCGCGCCCGACATCGCCGCCCCGCTCATCGCCGCGGTGGTCAAGACGACGGGCATCGTCAAGATCGAGACCATCGGGCCGATGATCGCGAACAAGGCGGCGTTCCGCGCCGCGCTCGACCAATTACATATCCTGCCGCTTGGAGCGGCCGTCGCGTAGCCAACGTCTGAAAGGTATCCATGTCGACCAAAGGTGCACACATTCCCGACTGGCTCGCCGTGCCGTTTGCCGGAATCACCCCGGCGCCGTCACAGGCAAGCGGCCAGGACCTCTTCCCGACCGGCAACTGGCGCGCCATCCGGCCGGTGTATCGCGACAAGTTGCCGCCCTGCAACAACGCATGCGGCACCAACGAGAAGATCCAAGGCTATCTCGACCTCGTGAAGCGCGGCAAGTATCTCGACGCGTACGCGCTCATCAAGGAGGACATGCCGTTTCCGTCGGTCACCGGTCGCGTGTGCTACCACCCGTGCGAGCAAGCGTGCAACCGCGGGCAGTACGACGAGGCGATTTCGATCCGCGCCGTCGAGCGGTTTCTCGGCGACCTCGGACAGGCCTTGCCGCGCGACGTGGTGAAGGCCGGCCCGCCTAACGGGAAGAAGATCGCCGTCGTCGGATCGGGACCTGCCGGACACAGCGCGGCGTACCAGCTCGCACGCCTCGGCTACGAGGTCACGATCCTGGAGAAATCGCCGAAAGCCGGCGGCCTCAATCGCGGTGGCATTCCCGACTGGGTGCTCCCGCAGGACGTGCTCGATCGTGAGATTGAGCGCCTTATAGAGCTGGGCATCACGATCAAGACGAACACCGATGTAGGTAAAGACGTCACGTGGGACGAGCTGAAGAACAATTACGACGCCTGCGTCCTGGCCGTCGGTCTCACCGAACCGAACAGCGTCAGAGCCGAAGGCGAAGACAAGGCCGGCGTCCTCTACGGTCTCCCCTTCCTTCGCGACATCGGCATGGGCACGTCGAGGGTCAAGCTGGGCGCACGCGTCGCCGTGATCGGCGGCGGCAACACGGCGATCGACTGCGCCCGCGAAGCGCTCCGGCAAGGCGCTGAAGAAGTGACGATGATCGCCGTGGAAGGCAATACGAGCGAGATGCCGTGCGTGCCGGAAGATCTCCACGACATGCTCGAGGAAGGTGTCGAGCTGATGCACGGCCTAGCCATGACCGCCGTGCTGGGCAGCGGCAAGGTCGAGGCGCTGCAACTGCATCCGGCGCGCTTTACCGGCGCCATCAACGCGTCGCCAATCGCCATCGATCAGGACGTACAGGCGACACGGTTCGCCGTGGATGACCTGATCATTGCGGTCGGTCAGCACGCTTCGTTGAAGTGGCTGCCTGATGAATTCAAGAACGAGCGCGGCACGATCAAGATCGATCGGTTCGGACGCCTCGGCGACACGAAGTTCTTCGCCGCCGGCGACGTCGTGCAGTTCGCATCCGGCCAGCCGCTGATGGTGGTGAACGCCGTCGGCGATGGCAAGCGGGTGGCGTTCAACCTCGACAAGGTGCTCCAGGGAGAAAGGTTACAGGAACGCATGGTCCCGATCGATGTGATCACCGATCTGGCCCGCATGAACATGACCTACTTCCCGAAGTTCCCGCGGGTGCAGCAGTCGATGCTGGCCCCGGTCAGCCGGCGCCGCACGCAGGACGAGGTCATTCAGGCGTTCAGGGAAGATCAAGTAGTGGAAGAGGCCGGCCGGTGTTTCAGCTGCGGCACGTGTAACGCCTGCGACAACTGTTATCTGGTCTGCCCCGAGCCGTGCATCGTGCGCTCTGCCCGTTCGAACGGCGTCTACAAGATTCTGGTCGATTACTGCAAAGGATGCCGGGTGTGCATCGAGGAATGTCCGACGGGCTGCCTCGAGGGTGTGCCTGAGCTGGATTTCGATACGGGTGTCGTGCGGATGGACACGGCGTTTGCGATCACACAAGGGCTGCACGGACGGCAGATGGAAGAACTGAAACAGCTGCCGGACCGGCCAGCGAAGGACATCGCGAACGGGCGATAAGGGAGAGACCGATGGCGACCGACCTCCCGAAGAAGAAGAAAGTCCGGATCAACGGCTGCGTCGCGGCAGCGCAAGCCGCCAAGTACGCCGACGTCGACGTGATCACGGCTTATCCGATCCGGCCCTACACCGCGACGATGATGGCGCTGGCGCAGATGGTGGCCAACGGCGAGCTCGACGCCGAGTACATCGTGGCCGACAGCGAGCACTCGCAATTGAGCATCGCGCACGGAGCCTCGTCGAGCGGCGCACGCGCCTTTACCGGCAGCTCGGGCGTCGGCGTGCAGTTCGCATACGAACTCTACTCGCCGATCTCGGGGAGCCGCATGCCGGTACAGATGATGATCGCCGACCGGACGCTGGATCCGCCTGGCGATTTCGGGTCGGAGCACACCGACGCGCTCTCCACGCGGGACATGGGCTGGCTCATGGGCTGGTCGTGCGACGCGCAGGAAGCGTTCGACAACCATCTACTGGGCTTTCGGATTGGAGAAGATCCTCGCGTGCTTCTCCCGCAGATGGTCTGCCAGGACGGGTTCTTCGTCTCGCACATCACGAGCGACGTCGAGTTGCCTGACGCTGGTCAGGTGAAGGAATTTCTCCCGCCCTACAAGCATCCGTACCCGCTCGATCCCAGGCATCCGGTGTCGCACGGACCGCAGATCATGCCGGAGCAGGGTCCGCCACTCCAGCTGGAGCGGGCCCGCGCCATGGAAGGCGCCGCGCCGGTCCTCGACCAGGCGCACGACGAATTCGCCAAGATCTTCGGGCGCCGCTACGACCCGTGGATCGAGGAATTCATGACCGACGGCGCGGAAGTTGTCTTCTTCATGCAAGGTGGTCACGCGGTGACTGCGCGCCACGCGATTCGCCACATGCGTAAGCGCGGCGCGAAAGTCGGCGTCGTGCGGCTCAAGACGATCCGGCCCTACCCGACCGATCGCGTGATGGCGGCCCTCAGCAAATTCAAGGTGGTCGGCGTGATCGAGACCAATATGGGACTCGGCAGCGTGAGCAGCGGTGGATCGTTATACGCAGAGGCCTGCGCGGCGCTTTATGAAAGCCCGAAGCGCCCACTCGTTTTCTCGTTCATGGCCGGGATGGGCGGCGAAGCGATCGTGCTGAAAGAGTTCTACTGGATGACGAACAAGATGCTCGAAGCCCAGAAACGCGGCGCGATCGAAAAGCGCACGCACTGGGTCGGATTCGAGGAGTAAGATCGTGGCACAGATCTGAAGACCTGCGCCACGACAGCCGAAGCGCGGGACTTTAGTCCTGCCTCTTGGAGGGCCATGATGCCAGCGATTGAAGTCGAACGGCAGATGCTGCCGATGTTCGGGAGCCCCAACCAGGGCGCGCGTTTCTACAACCCGGATCTGCCGGAGACCGAGCCCTTCGTTCCAGGCCACCGGACCTGCGCCGGCTGCGGGCCGTCCATCCAGTACCGGATGACGAGCAAGGCGTCAGGCGACAACACCATCCTGGTCGGACCGACCGGCTGCATGTATGTCGCCAATAGTTCGTATCTGTGCACGCCCTACAACGTCCCCTGGGCGCACACGCAAATCGGCAGTGCCGGCAGCTTCACCGCCGGCGTCGCGGCCGCCTACGAAGCGATGATCCGCAAGGGTAAGTGGAAGGGCCCTTTTCCGAACATCATCTGCGAAGCGGGCGACGGCAGCGCGTCCGACATCGGGCTCGCGTCGATTTCCGGCGCGCTCTACCGGAATCACGACTGCCTGATCATCTGCTACGACAACGAGCAGTACGCGAACACAGGCATCCAGGCATCCTCACGAACGCCTTACGGCGGCATGACGACCTTCTCGCCTCCAGGCCCAATGGTCCCCGAAGCCAAGAAGCTGTTCCCCAAGGACCTCGCCCGGATGATGGCAGCCGGTCACCCGCACTGCTACGTAGCGACCGCGAGCGTGGGCTACCCGATCGACCTGATGAACAAGGTGCGAAAAGGGCTCAACCACAAGGGCGCTGCGTACATGATGATCTACACGCCGTGCCAGAAAGGCTTCGTGTACGAGACGCCGCGCTCAATAGATCTGGGCCGTCTGGTGGTTGAATGCGGGCTGTATCCGATCTGGGAATGGGATCCTGAAAAACGCGAGTACGATTACACTTTTCGCCCGCAGAACATGCGGCCGATATCTGAGTACCTGAAGCTGCAGGGACGCTTCGGCCACCTCCACGCCGAACAGATTGCCACTCTGCAAAAGTTTGCCAACACGCAGTGGAAGATGATGGGCGTCGAGCTCCCGGAGGCCTTGGTGCGAGCGGCCGAAGCGAAGAACCTGGTTGATATGGCGTCTGCGGAAGCAGGCGCCGCTGTTGCGCAGACGGTGTAACCATGGCTCAGGAAAGCTACATCGTTAGTGAAGGCAAGAAGCTTGGGTCGACCCGCGACGTGCGGGCCGAGGCGGTTCACGACCGCTTCTACACCGTTCTCCGCGTGCATGCTGGCGACGCCATCCTCACCGACAACTGGCACACGACCGAAGTGCTGGATCATACGCGCAACAACTTCGAGGGCTACACGTTCGTGATGCGCACGCTCGAGGCGTGGGGCGTGGTGATCGAGAGCGACCAACGCGGCTACTACACCGCCGGCGGACGAGTGTGGGTGCTGGACCTAGAGCCGTCAGCGGGCAAGAAGAAACGCCTGCCTGGCGGCGTCCCGGTGGCCAGCTCCGTGAAGAAGTGAACGCACCGCGACGTATTCTGCTCATCGACGACACGCCGGAGATCGCCGAGCTGCTGACATGCGTGCTGCGCGACCACGGGTACGAGATCGTCGCCACGGGCTACACGGGCACGCTCAGCGAGTCGGTCTTTGACCAGGGCGTCGACGCACTCGTGCTCGATTGCTCCGTCTTCAACATGAGCGAATCGCTCTTCGACATGGTCCGAGACGACCCGGCTCATGCCGGTCTTCCCATTGTGATCATCAGCGACACGCCGGAGGAGGCTGACCGAAGCCTTCGTTCGCGGCAAGCCGACCGTGTCCTGCTGATCCCGAAACCGTTTACCGGTGCACAGGTCGCACGGGCGCTCGACGAGCTGCTATCCATCACCCCGTCGCCAGATCACTCTACCACCCAGTCCTGATCATCTATGCCGTCGTGGAGCATCAACGACTGGCAATACCTCGATCGGCAGGTCGTCGTCGATCCGAAAGGGCGACAGTGGTCCGTAGGATTGATGGACGTCCTCGGTCAGGTGGGCGATCCGGATAGACCGAGCGATATGCTCGCGCTTGAGTACGCGTCTGGCCGGTATTTCACGCTCATCTACTCGGGCAGCGGTACGCTGCAGTGGGAACGCGGCTACCCGTCGCTTCCGGAGGCCACCACCGCGTACGAACTCCTGGTGGCGGCCGTCATCGACGGTCGCATGGATCCCGAACAACCGGTGTTCCGGCAGGACCTAGAAGATTGACCGTACGATGATAGCGTGGAGGATCCGTCTCACAGCGGCGGACGCCCGTTTCCTCCGGTCGATGTTGAGCGGCGGTGATCCGAGGGCCGATGATCAGTCCCATGACCACGGCCCATCCTCAGCAACGCACCGGGGACCTGACCATCGCCACCGATCTCGGCATTCCTCGGTCGACGGCGCGGGGGTGGCTCCGCACCGCGCCGACCGTGGTGGTCAGTCTGGAAGTGGCGGACCCGACCGAGCTAGAACTCCGACAAGAGGTCCTGAAACTCCGACGACGCGTCCAGAAACTCGCGGCGCTGCTCCGGCTCGCACTAGTCCTGCTGCGCGTCTCCGGCTTCACGTTGTCAGCTTTCGACGACCCCCAGACGAGACACAGACACCTCCTTCCCTGGTTCACGCAACTTACGAACGCCCGCCATGAGCACCGTCTGAAGTCCGCGGGCGCGCCAGATGTAACAGATGGCCGGGTACACGACCAGCACGGTCGTCACAACACCTCCGACCATCGGGGCCGCGATCCGTTTCATCACGTCGGTACCCGTGCCGTGACTCCGCATGATCGGGAGCAAGCCCGCCGTGATCACCGTGCCCAGCATCACGACCGGCCGGACCCGTTTCACGGCGCTGTTGTAGACCGCACCGACCAGGTCAGCGGAAGTTGACGGGCTCCGAACGCTGCCAAGAGCGTCACGCGCAGGCATCGCCCACGTTCCGCATCTAGCCCGTGAATTGGAACCTAATCATTGGCCTGCACTTCGACCACGGGGGCGGCGAAATACTCCAAGATGGCTTGGGTGAGTCGCACATCGAGCGTCTGATGGCCGGTTAAGGTCACCGATTGCTGAACGGTGACGGCTGTAGAGCCGGAGATCTCGAGAGCGAACATTCCGCCGATCAGACTGTTCAGGGCGTAAGCGCCGCCGACGCCGCTCCTTAGTACTCCGGTCCCGATTGGCTCCGTCAAGAATTCGCAGTGTCACGCCAGGCACTCCCCCCTTGGCCCGCTCACCGTCCCGGACAGATTCCAGGTGGTTGGCGCGGGGGTCGGTGCGGGTGCCGTGGGGCTAGAACCGTTGCAACCGCAACTCCAGGCCAGGGCCAGCACCCAAGCGTTGCCAGCCGCTAAGTCTCATGTTTCTTGCGATAGACTATCCTTCCCGACTTGAAACTCGCAACCTGGAGATTCGGCGGGATTTGGACAATTTCGAAAGCCCATTTTCCTAAGCTTCCCCACCAAGACATCGGGTCCAAGGCGAATTTCCAGCACCACCAAGACCCCTTCCCTCGAAGCCGCCCTTTCTCAGCACCCAGCCCCATAATCTGGCATTCACGACCCATGGCCCATGCCCCCAGCACTCGCCTCGGGCCGTATGAAATCCAGGCCGCCCTGGGTGCTGGCGGCATGGGGGATCGTCTACAAGGCGCAGGACACTCGCCTCAAGCGCTAGGTGACATCAAGCTCCTGCCGCCGGAGCTGACCCGTGACGCGACAGCCAAGCACCCATTCCTGCAGGAAGCCCAGGCCGCCTCAGCCCTGGACCACCCGAACATCTGCACCATCTACGAGATTGATGAAACCCCCGAGGGGCAGAAGCTCATCGCTATGGGGTACGGGGTCTCTGGAATTGGGTAGCTCAGGTGAGGTAAAGTATCGGCGGATATCGGAGGGTTGGAGCGTAGAAGAGGTTGCCAGCCCGCTTTTTTTTGAGGCCGGCACCCGCGGGAGTGCCGCGGCGAAATCGAGATTCGCTTGGGAGGGACTTATGTCATCGTTACGACTCCTGATGTCCGTGCTCGTTAGCGTCGCGATGCTCGCGGCGTGCGCTGCGGAGTCCGAGCCACCGGCAG
Source organism: Vicinamibacterales bacterium (assembly GCA_965197865.1). Lineage (GTDB taxonomy): Bacteria > Acidobacteriota > Vicinamibacteria > Vicinamibacterales > CAVVIG01 > CBDANZ01. The sequence goes on along the minus strand of CBDANZ010000002.1, from coordinate 29,408 downwards.
CGATGGCCACTGCGGAGGTTAACCCGGTCACGGGTGAGGGACTCCCGAACCCGAACCCGACACGTATCGGGAGCTGGGCGACACTGCCCGAGGGACGGGAGTGGGGCAACACCGCCGGCCTCGACATCGACCCGACGGACGGGCATGTCTGGGGGTACGAGCGCTGCGGAGCCAGCTCATTTGGTGCCGGGGTCAACTGCGACAACAACCCCGTGGACCCGATCTTCAAGTTCGACCGCAACACCGGGGAGATCCTCGCCAACTTCGGCTCCGGAACCTTCGTGACGCCCCATAGCATTTACGCGGACGGCGAGGGAAACGTCTGGGTGACGGACTTCGCCGGCAACGACGAGGGCACCAAAGGTCACTAGGTCCACAAGTTCAGCCCGACCGGAGAGCTGCTCCTGAGCCTCGGTATCGCCGGCCAGCCTGGGAACGGACCGGATCACCTCAACCAGCCCGCTGACGTAATCGTCGCGCCCGACGGGAGCATCTTCGTTGCAGACGGCCACGCCGGGCAGAGCTCGACGACAGACGAACAGATGGCCGAGGCCCGGGCGGCGGGGCTGACCGGCCGCATCGTCAAATACTCCCCCGACGGCGAGTACATCATGGAGTGGGGCGAGATCGGCACGGATCACGGTCAGTTCCGCACGCCACACGCCTTGGAGTTCGACGCCGAGGGCAGGCTCTGGGTCGCGGACCGTGGCAACCACCGCCTCGAGATCTTCGACCAAGAGGGTAACTACCTGGACTCGCGCTATCAGTACGGGCGCACCAGCGACCTCTTCATCACCGAGGACGAGATGGTGTACGCCATCGACTCCGAGTCCAGCCGGCTCCGGCACATCAACTGGAGGAACGGCGTCCGCATCGGACCTGTCGATCGGGACGTGCTCGTGGGCTTCATTCCGCCGTGGGAGTCCGACAGCCGGCCGAATCATGGCGTGGCAGGAGAGGGCGTGGGAGTGGACGACGACGGCAACGTCTTCGTGGCCGAGGGAGGGTCCTCGCTCAGCGATGCGGGCTCTGCGTTCACGAAGTATGTGGTGGCCGGTATGTAAGCTGGGCAGGGCGCTTTCCGCGTGTCGATCGATCGACAGGAACAGCTTCTTCGTGGATGAGGGCCCGACTCCGGGCTCACCGAGGTGCCCGAGTCGCGGCATTGGTGCACGGCCCCTCTGCAAGGGTATGGTAGGCGACCGTTGGTTCCCTGGCTATCTTGACGGCCGCCGGCACACGCTCTCGATATGAAGTCGAGGGTTTATCCCACGTACAAGACGAAATATCGTGTCGGAAATTGGCCTGAGTACGAGCGAGCACTCGTCCAGCGAGGCGACGTGACGCTCCGGCTCGTTTTCCGGTTGCCATTGCGCCAAGCGGAGGGCTGCTTGCGGTCGGTCCTGTCTTTGCTGGGCATCGATCTCGAAGCCCCCGACCACACCACGCTCTCTCGGCGCAGTCAGCGCCTCGAGGTCGAGTTCCACCACCTCCGCCAAGGGGCCTATCCAGCTCGTCGTCGACAGCACGGCGCTCTCGATTGTGGGCGAGGGTGAATGGGCCGCCGCGAAACACGGCGGACACGGCCAGCGAGGTTGGAAGAAGCTCCATGTGGGCATCGATCGATCCGGTGTGATCGTCGCTAAAGCCCTGACCGAGGCGACGGGCGATGACGCGACGATTGGCATCGATCTGATTGACATGGTTGACGGCGACCTAGCTAGCGTCACGGGCGATGCAGCCTACGACACGGTCGCCTTCTACGATGTCGCGGGTACGCGTGGCGCGACGGTCGTGGTTCCGCCGACCAAGACGGCAAGGGTGTCTCGACGGAGACCACGGTCGAGCGCGCGGGATCGGGCGATCAAGCAGGTGAAGCAGCTCGGACGGCGCCGGTGGAAGAAAACGTCAGGCTACCATCGACAGGGCCGCGTTGAGAACGCGTTCTTCCGGTACATGTCGCTCTTCGGGGAGGCGCTTCGAGCCCGAACTCCGGCAGGGCATCGGATGACTGACCTTGGCCGGCCAGAGTCGTACAGTATTGGTTGGTGATGGGCCTCTGGGTTGGGATTGTCGCGGGCCGGTTTCTATTCATGCACCAACGCCCTCCGCCAGTCCGGCGTCAGGAGCCGTCCGCGAGTTGTGATCAGTTGCTGCCAGAAAAAGCGCATCGTAATCTGGTTATTCAGCATGAAGGAGATATGTGTATGAAGAAGCAGCTGGCAGCTGTCGCCGTCGTGGCACTAGCCGCCGGCGTTGGCATGAGCCATGGCGCGTTTATTCAGGCGGCGCCCTGGGGCACAAGAGCGGTGCAGGGAGTACCCACGTTTCAGGTAGATCCAGAATGGCCAAATCTCCCCAATGACTGGATCATGGGCGACCCGGCTTCGGTCACCGTTGATGGCCACGATCACGTATGGATTATCCACCGCCCGCGGACCCTTCCGGTCGAGAAGAGGGATCGGGTGGCTCCGCCTGTGCTGGAGTTCGACAAGAACGGGATGTTTGTCCAGGCCTGGGGGGGGCCGTCCGACGCCTACGAGTGGCCGGATAACGAGCACGTGATTCACGTCGACTACAAGGACCGTATCTGGATCGCCGGAAACAATCCGTTCGCGCAGGTCAAAGTGACGACGCGATCGGATGACATGCTGCTCCAGTTCTCGAGCGAGGGAGAGTTTATTCGGCAATTCGGTCATCGCGATTCGAGCAAGGGCAACAGCGACACCACGAACATGAACGCACCCGGTGACATGGTCGTGTATCAGAAAACCAACGAGGCATTCATCGCCGACGGGTACGGCAACAACCGAGTGGTCGTCATGAATGCCGACACGGGCGCGTTTAAGCGCATGTGGGGCGCCTTCGGCAACGCCCCTGCGAAGGTGATACCCGCGTCCCCTCGCGTCATGGATGGCCCCGGTCCGCAGCAGTTCGGGATCGTGCATTCCATCAAGGTCTCCAAGGATGGCCTGGTCTATGTGGGCGATCGCGGCAATAGCCGCATCCAGGTGTTCACGCTCGACGGGAAGTACATCAAGCAAGGATTCGTTGCGCGGACAGCGAAGAACCCAATGACAACTGGCGGACTCGCCTTCTCGTCAGACCCCAAGCAGCAATTCATATACACGGCGGATCAGGGCAATGGGCGCGTCCGCATCGTCAACCGCCAGACGCTTGAGGAAGTTGGCTATTTCGGCAAGGAAGGCAAAGCCCCAGGGGACTTTCGTGCCGTCCACCACCTAGCGACAGACTCGAGGGGCAACCTCTACACGGTGGAAGTGCAAGGAGGCAGCCGCGTTCAGCGATTCATCTTCAAGGGGATCAAACCGACGTCGTAACGGGCATTCGCATCGTCAACTGATGCAATCTGTCCCCGTCGAAGATGGCGGACTCAGCCGCCTTGGGGTATTGAGATGCGCACGCGATTCCTGGAGCTGATGGGTGTGGCGGTGATCGTCATGGCCCTCGTGAATCTCACGTCCTTCCCCGTTTCGGACCAGGCTCCAACTGCGGCCAAGACAGGAGCTACAGCGACCGCAGGCTCGCCGGGCAAGACCCCATGGGGCGAGCCGAACCTGCAGGGCATCTGGAGCGACGACTTCCAGATTCCCCTCGAACGACCGGCGCAGTATGCCGGTCGCGAGTCCTTAACCGACGCAGAGGTCGCCGAGATCGACAAGGTACGGGCCGCGGATCTGGGGCGGGACGAGCGTTCGAAGCGCGGGAGCGAAGCGGCTGTCAACGGCGTGTACAACGCCGTCTTCGTGTCCGTGAGGAAAACGGGCCACCGTACGTCGCTAATTGTGGATCCGCCGGACGGAAGGATTCCTCCGTTGACGCCGGCAGCGACCGAACAGTGCAACATCGAGAGCGCGTTTCGGCTCGCCCTCCTGCAAGCTACAAGCGCGTGCAAGAACAAGACGCGCGCGTGCGCCGTGACGGGAAGGAATCGGTTCGTCGTTCATGAGCCAGGCGAGCATCACCTGGGGATGCCTCAGCGTCATGAGCGGTTCGTCGGCGTAGAAGTGATCCGATGCGACGAAACGACAGTAGTGCGCCTCTCGGATGAGATTAGGCAACAGTTCATTCCGGTGACATGGGTAATACTTTCTGGCTGAACGGATTCTCGATCGGCTCGAGCCAGCAGGTCTCGTGGTCGAAGTACCCGATGTTGGAAGACGTTGGCCGCAGCCGGTTTGGCTTCGGTCTTCGGCGTGAGATGCATCCGCTCGCGGCGCCCGTTCTGCTCGGGATGCCCAAGTGTGATGCGTTCGATCTGGATGCCGAGCCGCAGCCACGAGTGCTATCGGTCTCTGGCCAACCTGGTCAGGATCGGCAGTATGATCGGGCCTGATTCCCTGCCGGCCGAAGGAGGGCCCGCGGCCTGCTCACTGCACAATAATCTATCTAGAGATGAGGGGGTGAACCGTACCGGGTTTCTCGGAGACTGGATTCATTGAATCAGGCCACCTTGGCCTGCTCATAGTACTGCGCTTCAAACTCCGCCGGCGGCACGTCTCCAATCGGTCCCAGCAACCGCCGCATGTTGAACCAATCCACCCACTCCAGCGTGGCGAATTCCACGGCCTCGAGCGTGCGCCACGGCCCTCGTCGTCGAATCACCTCCGTCTTGTAGAGTCCGATCACCGACTCGGCGAGGGCGTTATCGAACGCATCGCCTTGGCTCCCGACCGATGGCGCAATGCCGGCGGCCGCGAGACGATCCGTGTACCGCATCGAAAGATACTGCGTGCCGCGATCGCTGTGATGCACGAGGCTGGTCAGCGCGTCGCCGCGGCGCGCGTAGATGGCCTGCTCCAAGGCGTCGAGCACGAAGTCCGTGCGCATCGAGGCCGACACCCGCCAGCCCACGATGCGCCGCGCGAAGACGTCGATCACGAACGCCACGTAGGTGAACCCACCCCAGGTCGCCACGTAGGTGAAGTCTGAGACCCAGAGCTGATTCGGACGGGTCGCCACGAACTGGCGATCGACGAGATCTGCGGGCCGGCTGCCATTGCCTGCGTGCGTGGTCGTGATCCACGCGCGCCCACGCCCCGCGCCTGCCAGGCCCATCGCCCGCATCAGCCGACCCACCGTGCCTCGTGCCACGCAGAACCCTTCGCGACGCAGCTGTTTCCAGACCTTGCGCGGCCCGTACACCTGATGATGCTCGTCATACACCCGCTGAATCTCCGGGCGCAGCGCATCATCGCGTTGTGCCCGGGCCGAGCGACGCGTCGGATCGACCTGCGCCGCCCGATGGCGGTGATACGTCGAGGGGGCGATCGGCAGCACGGTGCAGATCGGCTCGACCCCGTACTGATCCCGATGGTCGTGAATGAAGCGAACCATCACTTCCCGCGGCGGTCGAGCTCCGCCTGGGCAAAATACGCGGACGCCTTCCGCAGGATCTCGTTCGCCCGCTTCAGCTCGCGAACCTCGCGCTCCAGTTCCTTGAGGCGCTCTCGCTCGCTCGTCGTCAACCCTGGGCGATAGCCGGCGTCACGCTGTGCCTGGCGTACCCACTTCCGTAGCGTCTCGGCCGTGCAGCCAAGCTTCGGCGCCACCGACTGCAACACGCCCCACTCCGACGCGTGGGTGGCGCGATGCTCCTCGACCATCCGAACCGCGCGCTCACGCACCTCCGGAGAAAACCGACTTGGACGTCCCATAGACCCCATCCTCCCAAGTAATGAGGTCTCCGAGAAACCCGGTACGGTTCAGTTGACATGCTCGTCAAGAACGCCTCGGCGGAGCTAACCACCTTCTACTACTACACGATCCTACGAATTAATCTAATTGGTCTGGAGGGCGAGGGGCTGAAGGCCATCACTGAAGATGCCCGCATCGAGGATCGGAACCACTTTGAAGCCCTCGTTCCGCGCATCTACGAGTTGGGCGGCAAGCTGCCTCGCAACATGAACGACTTCCATGACATATCGGCCTGCCCGCCCGCCTATCTCCCTGACGATCCAACGAACATCCAGGCAATGCTGAAAGTGTTGGTCAACGCTGAACGGTGCGCGGTGAAAGGCTACGCCGAACTCTGCAACATGACCGCTGGCAAAGACCACCGCACATACGAACTCTCACTGGCTATCCTGAACGAAGAGGTGGAACACGAGTCGTGGTTCTCCGAGTTCTTGGGTGAGGGTCCGTCTGGGCACGGTGGCGTACGCCGCGAAAGTGGACATTCGCCGCACGTCTCACGGTTCATGCCGTAGGAAGGAGGCCATGGCCCTCACAGTCGGTGCCCGGCTCAGGCACTACGACGTGACCGCCCTCATCGACGAAGGCAGCAGGGGCGAGGTCTACGTGGCGGGGTGAACCGTACCGGGATTGGACGTTGATGCATGAAGAGGACCTGGCCCACGCGGATCCCAACCCAGGCCGCACCACCGACAATCTGGTCTTTCCTGGGCCCGAAGTCCTAGTTCCCTGACAGCGCCGCCATCGCGGTTTGCACGCGCTGCGACGACCCGTCCTCGCTGCCGGCCACCGTGCTCTCGGTCCACGCCAACACCAGCTCGTCTCCATGACGAGCGATGCGCGGATAGCCGCTCACGCGTCCTCCGGACACTCCTGTGATGGTCACGGCCGGCGATCGCGTCCCGGACCGTTCGATCCGCCGGAGCCGGAACTGTGCCTGCTGGTCCGCGAACTCGAACCAGGATGCGACCGCCGACCCGTCGTCCAACAGCACAACATCCACCCGCCCGATGGATCCGGCATCGTCGAGCCGAACAGGCGCGCCCCAGGATCGCCCGGCATCGCTGGAGAACGCCGCGTACGCCTGACCTTGGCCCTCTTCCACCGTGAACCAGGCGACCACCGCCTGCCGGTCGCGCGTGCTCACCGTCGGTCCGTTTACCGGGCAGGCAAAGAACTCCCAGTTGTCGTCGTGCACCGGCACGCCTTCCGTCCAGGTGCCGTTCTCGCGCCTCGACGCGTAGATGTCTCGAATCTCCGTATCGCTCCGGTCGCGGTATACGACAACGATACCGTCAGCCGTGACCGCAGTACTCGTTGGACAGCACTCGCAGACGCGCACATCGATCGGCTCGTCGATCACCTGCTTCCAGTCGCGATCGAAGACCGCGAAGCGCAGCATCATCGCGGCGCGGTTCGGATCGTCCGTGTCGAACTCGTTGTCGCGGCCGTCGAGCCACACCAGTCCAAGCCCTCGCCCGGGCATCTCGAATAGCGAAGCGAAGCCGTGCTGGCTCTGTGTGCCATCGTGATGTGGGGTGAATGGCTCAGCCCACGTCCGGCCTTCATCAGTCGAATACGAGAGTGACAGGTCGTACGCCTCGCGTTCCACGACGGTGGCTTCGAGCCACTGGGCGACCAGCGTGCCATCGGCCATCCGGAGGACAGACGGGAGGTCCGCGGAGCTAACGAACCAGTTGTCACCCGTCGCGGCAGTGCGCGTGGCGGACCAGCCGCTTTCGTTCCATTCGGCGAATTTCAGCGCAGTCCCGTCACCCTCCGGCTCGAACCAGCTCAGGATGATGCTGCCATCGGACGTAGTCAGCCGGGGCGCGCTGCTGCCGGAGCCTGCAGGTGACGCGACGGGCTGAATGTCTGCCGACCACTGGCGGCGCTCTGCCGCGGAGTTGGAACCCCCGGCAGGGGAACACGCCGGAATGAAGGCTGCCACCCCTGCGACCAGCAGGGCGGCGCACATTCTATCAATGAACATTGGTCTCTCCAAAGAATAGGGGTCCTTTCGGGGTCTCAGTGGGAGCGCCAGGGAATCGATCTCCTGGAACATCAAGATCTCGCTTCTATTATGCCCAAGAATTGGAGGCAGGTAGCTTCTGAGCTGACGGAGTGACATAACGGCTCGTAGTGCGCTTCTCTGCAGTTGGCCTCGTTGTGCTCTTGACGGCGGACTGCGGGGATGTCCCTCTAGCTGTTGAAATTTAAAGCGGCGGCTCCCTGCTGGTCGTGATAGACGGCCGGTGGGAAAACCTGGGGCTGAAGCCCCCAGAAAGGAGCCGCCATGAAGAAGTTTGGCACAGGCGTTCGTGGGCGCCAATCAGCATTGCCGGCACCACGGCACCTTCCATTGGTCGACATCCTGGTCGATGCACAGGCCGAGCTCCAAGAGCTGGTCGTCGCGTCGGGCCTGAAGGTCCTCGCGGCGATGTTGGAAGCGGATCGCGTGGCCGTGTGCGGTCCGCGGTATGCGCATCAGCCCGCGCGGCGGGCGTCTCGGGCGGGCCATGCGCCCAGCGAAGTCGTGCTGGGGGGCCGCAAGGTCGCCCTGCGTCGGCCGCGGGTGCGGCGCGACGGGCAGGAGGTCGCGCTGCCATCCGTCCAAGCCTTTACGAACACCGGATCCGCTCACCCGGCGCGTGGTCGAACAGATGCTCATCGGCGTGGCCACGCGCCAGTATGGCCGGAGTCTAGAACCGCTGGGGGCCGACGTCCGCACGCGGGGCACAAGCAAGAGTGCCGTGAGTCGGCGGTTTGTGGCGCAGACGCAGGCGCAACTCGATGCGTGGCGGGCAACGCCGCTCGACGACCTCGAGCTGGTGGCGCTACTGATCGATGGGGTCCACGTCGGCGGCCACTGCATCGTCGTGGCGCTGGGCCTCTGGGAAGGGTCAGCGGAGAACACGACCGTGTGTCAGGGCTTGCTGACCAATCTGCAGAGCCGTGGGCTGCGGACCGACCGCAGTCTGCTCGTCATCCTCGATGGAGCGCAAGCGCTCCACACTGCGGTGATGCAGACCTTCGGCCCCGCAGCCCTGGTACAACGATGCCAGGTGCATAAACGGCGCAACGTGCTCGAGTATCTGCCCGAGGCCCAGCGTCCGTGGGTGAAGGCGACCCTCACGCGCGCCTATACGCACACCGACATCAAGGCGGCCCGGCGCTTGTTGCAGGACTTGGCCCGGCGGGTGGACATCGATTATCCGAGTGCAGCCGCCAGCATACGGGAAGGGCTCGACGAGACGCTCACCGTAGTCGAGTTGCCGCTCTCGGAGCGGCTCCGCCGATCGCTGGCGACGACCAACGCCGTCGAGAGCCTCCTGAGCCGGACACGCCACGTGAAGCGGAACGTGAAACGCTGGCGCGGGGGTACGATGGTGCTCCGCTGGGTCGCTGCCGGTGTGCTGGAAGCGGCCAAAGGATTCCGGCGGGTGAAGGGGTGTAAGGACATGCCCGTGCTGGTCGCCGCGTTGCGAGCACGTGACGCTCAGCTGGGGCTCGATGAATCGTCGGGGATGGTTGCGTAGTCGTCACCCGAGCCGCCGCTGAATTTCAACAGCGGATGGGACAAGCCCCGGACTGCGAGGCGAACACGTTGGTACGCTTCTGCAGCACTTCATCGGCGTCACCGACTCCTTCCAAGGCATGCCCCTCCTGCAAAGGGGGCCAGTGTCATTGTAAAATGAGCCAAGGATGCCTTAGCTACTCCTTCGGTTCCTCGTGCGCGACGCGGTGCCATTCGCACTAAGGACCTACGAATCGTTGCTTGAATCGGTCCCCAAACACAAAGGGCTGCTGCTCGCGACCTGCAGCGGTTTCACGCAGTACGCGTACGCGTTCGTCCAGACCGACGCCGATCTGCTCGAATCGACCGACTACGAAGCCGCCTCGCGGCTCGAGGAACGCGCGCTGAGGCTGTACTTGCGCGGCCGGGGCTACTGCACGCGTCTGCTGGAGCTGCGCCGGCCCGGCGTCGTGAACATGCTTCAGGTGGATCCGGCCAATGCCCTGGGGTGGGCCTCGCGAAACGACGTACCGCTGCTCTATTGGACCGGCACGTCGTGGGGCGCGGCGATCTCAATCGGGTTGCATCGTCCAGACCTCGTTGCCGACGTGCCGGCCGTCAAAGCGCTGATGGAGCGCGCGCTGGCGTTGCAGGAAGACTACAGCCACGGCGCCGTGCACGCCGCCATGATTTCGCTCGAGGCGCTGCCCGAGGCGATGGGCGGCTCCACGGCGCGGGCGCGCGCGCACTTTCAGCGCGTCGTCGAGCTGTCGGGCGGGTTCGACGCCGGGCCCTACGTGACGCTGGCCGCCAGCGTCGCGCTCCCGGCCCAGAATCGCGACGAGTTTGTACGGCTGCTCGAACGGGCGCTGGCGATTGATCCCGACGAGAACCCGAACACGCGGCTGCCGACCTTGATCGCGCAAAAACGTGCGCGTCATTTTCTTTCGCGCATTGACGATCTGTTTCTTCCCGATTCACACGAGGAGTACCTCCCATGAAGCGTGTCAAGCAGACGCCCGACCTGAAGATTGGGCCTAGCAGTCCGTGGTGAAAGTCGGGCGCTGCACCGAGACGAGCGAGGCGCCTCGCGGGCAAGGCGCGACGACCGAGAATACCGCCTGTATTTGATGGAGGAGCAACGCAGGCCACGAGGATGCATCGCTCGTCGAATGCAGACGGACTTTCACCATGATGGTATGGACTCCTCCCGGTTCCGATGCGGCATGATGTGCCGCATCAGCTGATGCCCATCAGCCACAACCAGGAGGAAACCGAAATGGATGCTACGACAGTGGCCGTTGACCTGGCAAAGTCCGTGTTCGAGCTGGCGATCGCCAATGCCCGGTGGCGCGTGTGGTCGCGCCAGCGACTCAACCGCGCACGGTTCGCCCGCTTTCTCGCGCAGACGCCGCCGACCCATGTGGTGATGGAGGCGTGTGGCACCGCCCACTACTGGGGGCGGGTTGCCCAGCAACACGGCCATCGCGTCACCCTCGTGCCCCCGGCGTACGTGCGGCCCTACGTGCGGCGCAACAAGACGGACCGGGCGGATGCGGAGGCGATCCGCGAGGCGATCCGGTCGGGCGAGATACCCCGTGTCCCGGTGAAGCGGGTCGAGCAGCAAGCGCTCGTGGCGCTGCACCGGGTGCGCGAGCAGTGGATGACGACGCGGACGGCGCGCATCAATGTGTTACGCGGGCTCTTGCGGGAACAGGGGCTGCTGCTGCCGGCGGGGGCCTGTGCGGCGCTGCGGGCCTTGCCTGTGCTGCTCGACGAGGCGGCCACCGTGTTGCCGAGGCATCTGCGGCAGGTGCTCACGAGCGTCCACGAGGAAGTGCGGGCGATTGAGGCTCGGATTGCCGGCCTGGAACGGGAATTGCGCGCCCTGGCCGACGCCGACCCCGTCGTGATGCGACTGCGGACGATTCCCGGGATTGGGCTGTTGACCGCCACGGCCCTCGTCGGCACCGTCGGGCACATCCACGCATTCCGGCGCGCGCGCCAGTTTGCCAGCTGGCTCGGCCTGACGCCGCGCGAGTACTCGAGTGGGCAGCGGCGGCGCCTCGGGGGGATCAGTAAACGCGGGGACGTGTATCTCCGGTGCTTACTCACCCACGGCGCGCGCGCGGTGCTCGCGTCGGCCCACCGGCGCCGGGCGGCCCAGCAGCCCCTCACGCGTCTGCACCACTGGGCGATGACGGTGCACGCGCGGCGCGGCTACAACAAAGCCACGATTGCCGTGGCGAACAAACTCGGCCGACTCGTTTGGGCGGTTTGGCACAAGGATGTGCCCTGCGCACTGCCGGACGCGGCGTAACCCGAGCTACACCTCCACGCGAGATGCTGAGCGAGTGACCCTGACATGGCCCTTCGGTCCGACCGACACCGCATCAGGCCGATAGCAGCCCTGGCGCTCGACGCCGGCACCACGATTGGCCCGCGGTGCGCGACTATCCATGTTGGCCAGGAGGCAAAGGCTCTCCACGGACAGGCCGGATATACGACCGCAACCGACGCGAAGGACCGACCGTCACGACCCACTCGCTTGATCACCGGGAGGAGTCCATATACGGACTGCTAGAGGTACGACGGTCTGGCATGTGGGCATCCTCGTCGGGGCCCTGCTGCTCGTTGCCGCGATCCCGACCGCACAGGACCGGGTCGTCATCCGCATGGCGACGCTCGTGCCAGAGGGCTCGATCTGGGACAGAAATCTCAAGCTGATGGCGGCAGAGTGGACCCGGCTGTCGGGCGGCCGCGTGGCCATCATGATCATTCCCGGCGGGGCACTGGGCGACGAGCAAGAAATCGTGCGACGGCTGAGGTTCAACAATCCTCAAGCCGCCGCCCTCACCGTGGTCGGCCTGGCGCAGCTGGACCAAGCGTTCAACGCGTTCACTATGCCGTTTTTCTTCGACTCCTGGGACGAGCTCCATTACGTGATCGATCAGATGACGCCGATGCTCGCCGAGCGGCTCGACCAGAAAGGCCTCGTGCTCCTCGCCTGGGGCCACGGCGGCTGGGCGCGGGTCTTCACGACCAGACCGGTGACGACCATCGCGGAGCTGAAGCAGGTGAAGCTGTTCACGGCGGTCGGCGACGAACGCATGGTGCAGTGGTACAAGACGAACGGCTTTCAGCCAAGAGCGCTCGCCATGACCGATATCCTCACCGGCCTCACGAGTGGGATGATCGATGGGCTGCCGGCGCCGCCCACCGCGGCCAACTCGTTCCAGTGGTTCCGCCAGACGAAGTACATGCTTGATGTCGGCATCGCACCCGTGGTCGGCGCGGTCGTCGTGACGAAGAAAGCGTGGAGCCGCTTGCCGGAAGGGGATCGTGCGAAGTTCCTCGAGTCGGCCAAGGCGATGGAAGGGCGCCTGAAGGTTGAGATTCCGCGACAGGATCTTCAATCGATCGAGGAGATGAAGAAGCGCGGGCTGGAGGTGACCAGCTCCGAGGGTCCCGAGTGGTGCACGGTGGCCGAGTCGTTTGCGGCCACGATGCGCGGGGTGATGGTGCCGGCCGATGTCTACGACATCGCCCTGAAAGAACGCGACCAGTTCCGGCTGAAGAAGCCTGCGGCCCGGTGATCCGGGTCCTCGTACGAATCGAAGACGCCGTGGCCAGCCTCGCCCTGCTGGTGATGGTCGTGCTACCGCTCGGCGAAATCGTCGCCCGGCGCTTTGTCGGGGGCCGCATTCCCGGATCTACGTCCACCGTTCAACACCTCACCTTGTGGGTCGGCTTCCTCGGTGCGGCCATCGCCGCGCGCGAAGGGAAGCTCCTCTCGCTGGCGACCGGCACGTTCATTCCCGAAGGGGCCAGCCGTCGCATCATAAAGATCCTCACGGCGGCCATCACCGCGGCGATCGCGGGACTCCTTGTCTGGGGCGGCCTGCAGCTGGTGGTCTCGGAGCGGGAGTTCGGCGGCACGATCGGCCCGTCGATCCCGACGTGGATCGCCCAGCTCGTGCTTCCGATCTCATTCGCGCTGGTCACTGGCCGGGTGATCTGGCGGGCCGGCTCCACCTGGAGAGGGCGGTTGCTCGCCGCTTCGGGCCTCGTGGCTGCGGCCGTGATCTGGCGATCGCCCGGCCTTCTAGAGGGACAAGACGTTTGGCCGGGGATGTTCGTCATCGTCGCGGCCGGCGCGTTGGGCATGCCGATTTTCGCCATTCTCGGCGGCGCCGCCGTGCTGCTCTTTCTGAGCGAGGGCGCCACGCCGGTCCTGATTCTCATCAACAGCTACACGCTAGCCGTCTCGCCGACCCTGCCGGCCATTCCACTCTTCACGCTCGCGGGATTCCTGCTCGCCGAAGGTCGCTCGTCGGAGCGGCTGTTCCGCGTGTTTCGCGCCTGGTTCGGCTGGACTCCAGGCGGCACGGCCGTGGTCTGCGCCCTGCTGTGCTCGTTTTTCACGATCTTTACGGGCGGCTCGGGCGTGACGATTCTCGCACTCGGTGGCCTGTTGTTCCCCGCGCTCGTCAAGGAAGGCTACCGCGAGCGTTTCTCCCTCGGGCTGCTGACCGCCTCCGGGTCGCTCGGACTCCTGCTGCCGCCAGCACTTCCGCTCATCGTGTACGCCGTGGTCGCCCAACGGCCGATCGAGGACATGTTCCTCGGCGGTATCCTGCCCGGCATCTTGCTCACGACGCTTGTCGCCGCGTGGGGCGTGCGGGAGGGGATCGTCGGTGGCGCGCGTCGCACGCAGTTTACGAACGGCGAGGCGCTGGCGTCACTCTGGGAAGCAAAGTGGGAACTGTCGATGCCAGTGGTCGTGATCACGTCGATCTTCAGCGGCTATGCGACCCCGATCGAATCGTCGGCCTTGACGGCCTTCTACGCGCTCGTCGTGCAGACGCTTATTCACCGCGACCTGTCGTTCCGAAAGGACCTGCTCCGCGTGATGGTGGACTGCATTTCGATCGTCGGTGGCGTGTTCGTGATCCTGGGCGTGGCCGTGGGGCTGACCGACTATATGGTTGGCGCGCAGATTCCCGGCCGCCTGCTCGAGTGGACCCAGGCCTACGTCTCTTCGCCAATCGTCTTTCTGCTCGGCCTGAACGTGTTTCTGCTCATTGTCGGCTGCCTGATGGACATCTTCTCGGCCACCGTCGTCGTTGTGCCACTCATCGTGCCGCTTGGCGCTGCGTTCGGCATTCATCCCGTCCACCTCGGGATCATGTTCATCGCCAACCTCGAGCTTGGCTACCTCACGCCTCCCGTCGGGTTGAATCTGTTCATGTCTTCGTACCGCTTCAAGAAGCCGCTTCTCGAGGTCGCCCGCGCGTCTCTGCCGATGCTGGCGATTCTTGGCGCAGGCGTCCTCATGATCACCTACGTCCCGTGGCTCACGACCGGCCTGCTGCGACTATTCGATCGGTACTGACATGGAAAGACCGTTTGCCAAGTCCATGAAAGGATCTTGTGGAAAGGTGGGCTCGCGCAGGAATTTCGAGAGGCGATCGCGCGCAGGAGAGCCGTCCGGCGTCCTCGCGGAACCGACTGGTGCCGTTATAATCCGCGCTATGACGCGCACTACCCGGATTCAACTCGCGGTTGTGGCATGACAGGCAAATGGGGTTGTTCCAGCGCTTAACAGACATCGTCTGGCTGGACACCCGGGCGAAAATCGTCTCCGCCTCCGCGCGACGACGATCTCGCGATGGTGCTCGACGGCGGAGGCGCGCGCGCGGCGTACCAGGTGCGGCTACTTCCCTCGCTCGCGCGCCGCCACCCCAATCTCCGACTGCCCATGATCACCGGCGTGTCCGCCGGCGCGCTTAATGCCGTGTTCCTGGCGTCTCACCCTGGTCCGTTCTCGTCTGCCGTCGACGACCTCTCGCGGGTCTGGGCCTCGCTCACCGTCGAACACGTCTTTCGCGTCGACATGAGATCCCTGGCGAGAAATATCTGGCACTGGGGGTTGCGGCTCGTCTCCGGTGGAGGAACAGTCGCTCCACCCTTTCGCGGCCTTCTCGACACGGCGCCGCTGCGCCGCACGCTCGAAGCCGCCCTCAGACCCGCCGCGGACGGCGAGATCGCCGGCATCGGCCGGAATCTCGACGCCAAACGCTTGATCGGACTCGCCGTCGTCACGAGCAGGTACTCGACGGGCCGTTCCGTGGCGTGGGTCCAGGGACGAGACATCCAAGACTGGGAAAAGCCGCAGCGGCTCAGCCGGCAGGCGCGCATTACCGTGGACCACGTCATGGCCTCGACGGCCCTCCCGCTGCTGTTTCCCGCGGTGAGACTGGAGGACACGGCTGGTACGGCGACGAAGGGATCCAGCTCGTGACGCCGCTGGCGCCGGCAGTCCACCTTGGAGCGAACCGCCTCCTGGCATTTTCCACTCGGTACACACGCTCCATGGACGAAGCCCAACGGCCGCAGGTGCAGCGATATCCGCCACCGATGCAGATCGCCGGGCAGCTCCTGAGCGCCATCTTTCTCGACGACCACGAGCGCGACGCGAACACTCTTGCTCGGCTCAATCGACTGCTCACCGATCTGCCGACCGAGAAGCGACGCGACCTGCGTATCCTGGATCTCGTGTTCATCCGGCCGTCGCAGGATATCGGACGGCTCGCGGCTCAGTTCGAGGTTCGCCTGCCGCGCTTCTTTCGGCATCTGCTCTGGAGCACGGGGACCCGCGAAACGACAAACCCCGACCTGCTCAGCCTGTTGATGTTTGATCCTAAGTATCTCAAGCGGCTGATGGAGATCCGCGAAGCTGACGCCGAAGCGCGCGCAGAAGACATCGCCACGCTTCTCGAGCCCTCACAGGCCCGTGGAAGCGAGTGACGGGTGCAGGGGACCGCGCACGGTAGGCGCGTCGCGATCGTCGCAGGTTGCCGGACCCCCTCCTGTCGGGCCGGAACCGCGTTCAACCTCGTCTCCGCCGTCGTCGTCCGCGACGCGCCGGGGTTCTGGGTGAACCGGATTCTTGCGCCGTACCTCAACGAGGCCGGCTGGCTTCTCGAGGAGGGCGTCGAGGTTGATGCGATCGACCGGGCCATGACGGCGTTCGGCTTCCCGGTCGGTCCGATCGCGCTGCTCGACGAGGTGGGCCTGGACGTGAGCGCACAAGCCGCCGCGGTCTTGCACACGGCACTGGGCGACCGCCTGGCCCCCGCGCCGGGAGTCGGGAGGCTCGTCAGCGACGGGCGACTGGGCCGCAAGTCGGGGCGCCGCTTCTATCAGTACGAACGCGGCAAGAAGAAAGTAGACGAGTCGGCGCGCGATCTACTCCACCAGCGGCAGCCCATGCGTCGTCCGTCGAGTGACGAGGTCGAGCGCCGCCCGATCCTGGCGATGCTGAACGAAGCGGCGCGGGCGATGTCGGAGGGCGTCGTTCGGTGCCCGAGTGATGCCGACATCGGCGCGGTCATGGGTCTTGGATTCCCGCCCTACCTCGGAGGGCCGCTCCGTTACATCGACGAGGCGTGCGCTAAGATGATCGTGACAGAACTCGAACACTACGCAGGCCGAATCGGTCCACGCTTTACGCCTGCCGAGGTGCTCGTTAAGATGACCCGCAGAGGAAGAACCGTCTACCATTAGAGCCGATGCAGCCGCCTGTCTGGTATCGGTTCTACGACGAGGGGGTTCCAGAAAACCTCGACTTCGAGGAGCGCCCGCTACCCTCGTTCCTCGAGCGCAACGCCCGGGATCACGCCGACGCCACAGCCCTGATCTTCCTCAACTGCCGGTTGAGCTACCGCCAGCTCGAAGCAGACGTGAACCGCTTGGCCACCTCCCTGGCGGCGCTCGGCGTCGAACGCGGCTCGCGCGTGGCCATTCACCTGCCGAACCTGCCCCAGACGGTCGTCGCGTTTTACGCCGTGCTGTCGCTGGGCGCGACGGCCGTGATGACGAATCCGCTGTACGTGGAGCGCGAGATCGAGCATCAGTGGAACGACGCGGGATGCTTTGTGGCGATCACGACAGATTTCTTGTTTGCGAGGCGTCTCGCCGCCCTTCGGGCTCGGCTGCCCGTCCGGCACTACGTGATCGCCTCGATTCCCGACTATCTGCGCTTCCCGATGAACCTGCTGGCGCCGCTGCGGCTGCGGCGGGCGAAGCCCCCGCTCCTGGCCTCGGTGCCGACAGGTCCGGGCGTCCACCTCATGCGACGCCTGATCAGGACGACCCCCCCGAACCCGCCGCGGCCGCCGATCGACCTGGACGACCTCGCGGCGCTCCAGTACACCGGCGGCACGACCGGCGTGGCGAAGGCCGCGATGCTGACCCATCGAAATCTGTCGTGCAACGTCCAGCAGGTGAGGGCGTGGTTCGTCAACGCGCGGCCGGGGAGAGAAGTCATGCTCGGCTGTCTACCCTTCTTTCATGTCTTCGGCCTCACGGTGGCGATGAATTTCCCCGTGTACATCGCCGCGGCCATCGTGCTCATGCCCGATCCGAGGGACATCCGGCAGATGATCTCCAACATCGCCAGACATCGCGTCACGTTGTTCCCAGGCGTGCCTGCGATGTTCAACGCAATCGTTAATTCGCCTGGCTTGGAGAACATCGACTTGCGGAGTGTGACCTCGTGCTTCTCCGGTTCGGCACCGCTACCGGTCGACGTCCTCGCGCGGTTCGAGGCGCTCACCGGCAGCAAGATCGTGGAAGGCTACGGGCTAACCGAGACTTCGCCCGTGACGCACGCCAACCCGCTGCACGGCCAGCGGAAGATCGGCAGCATCGGCGTGCCGTTGCCGAGCACCGACACAAAGATCGTGAGCCTCGACGACGGTGCGACCCAAGTTCCCGTCGGCACGCAGGGAGAGCTGCTCATCAAGGGACCGCAGGTGATGCGCGCGTATTGGAACAAACCGGCGGAGTCGGCGGCCGTCCTCACCGACGGCTGGCTTCACACGGGTGACGTGGCGACCATCGACGAAGACGGTTACTGTTTCATCGTCGGGCGCAAGAAGGAGATGATCAACGCCCGCGGCTACAAGGTCTACCCCGATGAAGTGGACGCCGTGCTCATGGCGCATCCTGGGGTGAGCGAGGCGGCCACGATCGGGGTACCGGATCCCGAGCGCGGCGAGACGGTCAAGTCCTTCGTGGTCCTGCGCAAGGAGCAGGCGGCGAGCGCGGAGGATCTGCTCGCGCACTGCCGGCGCGAGCTGGCCGCTTACAAAGTTCCGCGATTGATCGAATTTCTTGACGAGCTGCCGAAGAGCAGCACGCTGAAGATCCTCCGCCGGGAACTGCAGGCAAGGGAGATAGCGGCCGCCGCCGGACGCGCGCGCACATCATGATCAACATGTTGCTGTTCCTGCTGCTGGTCGTCCTGGCCGGTCGGCTCCTGTACCTCGGCCGCGCGTACGCGGCCTAGACGCTGCCCGGCCTGGCAGCCCTGGCGTGGTGGGGGGTGCGGACGGGTTCACCGGGCGTGGGCGTCGCCGCGCTCATTTTTGCGGCCGCGGCCGCGGCGACCGGGATTCCGGCGCTGCGTCGCCAGCTTCTGAGCCGCGCTGCGATGCGGCTGATTCAACCGATGCTGCCTCGGATCAGCGATACCGAGCGGACCGCGCTCGAAGCGGGCACGGTGTGGTGGGAGCGCGACCTGTTCTCGGGTCGCCCCGAGTGGCGAAAGCTGCTGGCCTTCAGGGCGAGGCCGCTCTCTCAGAGGGAGCATGCGTTTCTTGATGGTCCCGTCGACGAGCTCTGCTCGATGCTGCGGGAATGGGATATCGTGCGTGCGGGCGACCTCCCGCTGGAGGTGTGGAGCTTCCTCAAGCGCCACAGGTTTTTCGGGATGATCATCCCCGAGGAGCACGGCGGCCTGGGGTTCTCGGCCGCCGCGCAGTCGGCCCTTATCGTGAAGGTGGCCAGCCGCAGCATCACCGCCGCGGTGACCGTAATGGTGCCGAACTCGCTGGGGCCCCGCGCGGAACATTCTGGCCTACGCGTACCAGGCGGTGCCGGTCGGCATCACCGTAGAGGGCGCGAACATTCTAACCAGGTCGATGATCGTCTACGGCCAGGGAGCGATCCGGTGCCATCCGTTCCTGCACGATGAGATCGCCGCCGCCACCGACGGGAATCTCGCGGCGTTCGACCGTGCGCTCTTCGGGCACATCGGCCACGTGGCATCAACCCCCGCTCGCGCCTGGCTGCTCCGCATCACCGACGGCCGGCTCGTCGGCACGCCGGTGGACGGGAAGACGCGGAGAATGTACGGCCAGTTCACCCGAATGAGCGCGGCCTTTGCCCTGGTTTCGGATGTCGCGCTCGTAACGCTGGGCGCCCGGCTCAAGCGACGGGAGAAGATCAGCGGGCGGTTGGCCGACGCACTAGCGTGGCTCTACCTCGGCTCGGCGGCGCTGAAGC
Source organism: Vicinamibacterales bacterium (assembly GCA_965197865.1). GTDB lineage: Bacteria > Acidobacteriota > Vicinamibacteria > Vicinamibacterales > CAVVIG01 > CBDANZ01. The sequence goes on along the minus strand of CBDANZ010000002.1, from coordinate 9,823 downwards.
GCTTTCACAGCGATGGAGCCCCCGACGCGAGCTTCCCGTTCGTGCGGTTCGCCTGCGAACATGCGCTCCACGAGATTCAGGGGGCGCTCGAAGGCGTGCTGCACAACCTGCCTAGCCGCGTTGCGGCGCGAGCCGTGCGACCGCTCGTCTTCCCCCTCGGACGCGGCGGTACCGCCTGCCGAGCGACGCGGTCGGTGCCCAGGTCGCCCCCGTGGACTACTGGAGGACCGCAACGCGCGCCTGAGCTTGACTGCAGACATGTACGTGCCGCCCCCGGACGAACCGGGTCTCGGCCGCCTCGAGGCCGCCCTTCGCGACGCGGTTGCGGCGCACCGGGTGGAGACGAAGATCCGCGACGCCGTCCGCGCCGGCCAGCTGGACAAGGCGCCCGGCGACGCCCTGCTGGAGGCGGCACTCGCCTCGGGCATTGTGTTGCGCGAGGAGTACGAGCAGGTGCTGCAGGCCGATCGGGTTCGCGACGAGGTGATTCAGGTCGATGCCTTCCCAGCAGGCGGCACGATGGCCGATCTCCGTACGCTTAAAGAGCAGAACGCTCGCATCCTTAGAGGTGCTGGAGAAACATGAAGAGGTACACGGGCCGCAGGAATAGCAGCGCTATAACGAGGATGAAGGTGTCAAGCCCTGAGTCGGTCGCGCCGTCGGTCCCAGTCTGACTACGTCTGTTCAAGCTCTTCGACCAGGATACCCCGACCTTCACGAATGGCCGTCCGGGCGTTGGCTACGCGTCGAAGGAGCTCCGGATGATGCTCAGTCGACATTCGAATCAACCGTCGTCTGAGGCAAACCCAATGAGCACACCCGCCGGCCGACCGTGACACGTGATCACAATCTCTTCGCGCGCCTCGAGGCGGAGGCATAGATTTAGAGTGCCTGTCAGCAACTTAACAGCGCCCGACCTCAGGCCTTGCGCTCTATCGCTCCCACAAGAGCGTTTGCGGCTGAAACTGACTCCACGCAAACCAGAACGCTTCATGCGCCGGAATCTCCACACCGTCGATGAACGCGCGTAGGCCCCCGGCATCCGGCTGCAGCGCCACCCCAGCAAGCGCAACCTCTTCGCCGGCCTCCAGTGCCAAGCGCGCCGGCCCCACCGGGAACGCGACCGGCGAACCATCGGCGTCCATGACGCCCAGCACCACATCGTGCACGCCGAGCCGGGGGTCGACGTCACCTACTGAAAAGATGGGCCCGGCGTCGTCGCGACCGCGCAGGGGGTTGCGCGGGTAGCTCCGGCCGATTCCTCCATCCTCCGCGATGATCGAGGTCTGTGGGTGGGCCGCGCGCCACGCCGCCCAGGTGGAAGTCACGACCGTGGTTTGGTTGAGCCTGACGCTGGCATCGAGCAGCGGCCCGGAGATGGCTTCTCCGGTAAAGGTGTCGACGGCGGAGAACGTTGTGACGTCGTACATGAACTTGTTGGATCGCGACAGCAGCCCGGAGGTCCGCAGTAGCGGCCGGAAGCCCTTGACGTCGTCGGTGAAGTATGCCTGCGCGGATAGGCAGAGGGTGCAGTACGGGATGGCAAGACGGCGCCCGCCGAGCGTGTCGTTGACCATCTCATGCACCTCCATGATGTTCTTCGGGTACGCGCGGGCCTGCCGGCCGATCACGATCCCAAACACCAGGTCGTCGTCCGGATACCAGAACCCGCCTTGGGCATTGGTCACGGCCGGTTGGTCCAAGGCGGGGATGCACCCCCGCGGGCAGATCTGGCCCGCCGTTGCGTCCGGGCGATCGTCGATGAAGACACCACCCCACCCGACGAGCCGCCAGTCGATTGCAGAGTCCTCGTCCTCGAAGAACGGCGCCCAACGCGGCTCGATGAGAAGGAATAAGTCGCGTTTGAGCAGCCGGTAGTCCGGGGGTGCCGGCAGGTCCCAAGCCAGGACACGATCACCCGCGGCGGTGACTGCTTCGCCGGGAAGCTCGGCGCCGCTGAGCTCCTCGAACGCATCGACCACGATCGGCAGCGAGTCGCGCGTCACGAACCGTAGCAGGTCGTTCAAGTACCACAGCAGGCGACCGTCGCCCGACATGCCGATCGTGCGTACCGCATCGGTGGGAAAGCGCTGCTGCCGCAGCAATGGCACGACGCTCGCTAGGGCGTCGCGCACCGAAGGGGCCAGCGCGCCGGTGCCAGCCGCTGGAGCAGCCGGGAACGCCTGCCTGTTCTTGTCCAGGAACCCGCTCTGGGCAGGGAGAGGATCGGCGGGGCCACCGCACACGGCGAGTAGCACGACCGCCGCCAGAACGGCGCCATGGCGGCGGCCGCCGCACGGACACTTGGACCGCATAGAGACTCCTCTACTCAATCTTCGCACAGGTGTGACCACGCGTGGGTATCGTCAAGTTGAGGGCTCGGCGGGCACAGTAGCCGAATGAAAGACGCTGCCCCGAGTTGCCCTGGAAATATTGCAAGACCGACGGTGAATCGTACCGTGATTGTGGGAGGGCCCATTCATCGAGAGCAGCTGGCTTCGAAGTCAAGCGGCGGATGGTGGTTCGTTGATGTCCCGCCAAGTAATGTTCGTCCGCATCGATGAGCACGAAAGGCAAGCAGGAAGAGTTGCGCGGTCGCGTAATCGGTGCGTCTGCTGTGGGCTGGTGGTCACTCGGCGTATCCACCAGGGCTACGCGACCCAAGTGAGTCCGTGACTGCCACGAGCGCTACGAGCCGGGTCGCTTTCTCAGCCGTCGTCAATCGACTGGCTGGTCGACGGCGATACAATAGAGGTGCTGCTGACCCCGAAGGTAAATCTCGCCCCCGACCACGGCCGGCGACGCGTCGAAGTCATCGTCGAGGGTATTGGTTGCCAGGACCCTGAATTCCGGTCCTGCCGCGAGCACGAGCGTGGTGCCATCCCGGCCGGTCACGTAGATCCGACCCGCGGCTGCCACTGGCGAGCCATAAATGTTGCGGATGCCAGGAAGACGTTGCGGCCCGTAGTGCTGCCGGCCGGTCTTCGCATCGTAGGCCGATAAGACGCCGGAGTTGCTCTTGATGAAATAGAGGATTCCCTCGTACAGCAGCGGGGACGGCACATAGGGCGTGTCTCGATCGCGTGACCAGACGACTGCGTCGGTGCCGGCAATATTGCCACGGGCATTCGCGAGCTGAACCGCGTACAGCTGACTGCCGCGAAACCCGCTCGTCAGATAGACGAAGCCATCTGCGGCGACGGGCGATGGGATCGCATTCATCGTCACCCCGTCACCCTCCCACAACAGCCGACCGGTCTCAAAGTCGTAGCTGCGCACGCGATTTGTGGCGCTCGTCACGATTTGCGCCCCATCGGCGTGTTCGACAACGATCGGTGTCGTCCAGGACGAGATCTCGTCCCGTTCGGTACGCCACAATTCTTCGCCCGTGGTCTTGTTGAGAGCCGTAATGAACGATTCGCCCTGATGATCCCACTTGATGATGATGGCCTCCTTGTAGAGTGCTGGGGATGCGCCTTCACCGAACCCCATCCGGATTCGCATGTCCCCGAGCTCGCGCTCCCACAGCAACGTACCGTCCATGTCGTAGCAATACAGTCCACGCGACCCGAAGAAGGCACAAACGACTTCCCCGTCGGTCACCGGTGACGGCGATGCCCAACTCCCCGCTTCATGCCGGCCCTCGTGGGGCTGCTCCTCGCGACTCGTCCGTTCCCAAACGACCTGACCGCTTCGCCGGTCGATCGCCAAGGTGACGAACCGCTGGACGGCGCCGGCTCCAACGCCACCCATGAACCTGGAGCGGAACCGGGCGATGAAGCCCTCTGGCGACTCGCCTGATTCCCCGGTGGGAACCGCCGTGAGGACGAACACCTTGTCGTTCCACACGATGGGCGAGGCAGACCCGTGCCCTGGGATCGTCACCTTCCACCGCACATTGCGGCTCTCGCTCCATTCGGTCGGCGGATCGGCATCGGGAGCCACACCGGTCGCCAGAGGTCCTCGCCACTGCGGCCAGTAATCACCGCCGCCGGTTTGAGCCACCGCGCCCATACTTGCCACCAGCACACCTACCGTCAGCGCAACAACGAGCCGCTGCGGTCGAAACGTCATGTTCATACCTCCCACCCTACCTCAACTTAGCCAACGACAGCGAGACGTCCCGCAATGTCCCATACCTCGGCCCAACGGCCTCGGGAAACTGAATCCCAGTCCCTGACATAGACTCCCGCCGCGGTCGGCGTGACCTTTCTGCGCGTGCTTCTTGCCGCGTTGGTCGGTTGGCTGGATCGGCAGCGGCAGGAAGCCGTGGCGTCTCTGACCGAAGAGAATCGCGTCCTGCAGACCAGCTGCACGGGCGGCGTCTTCGGCCGAGCGATGACGACCGGCGTGGCCTCGTCGTACGCCTTAGCACCTTCACCCGCTCCTTCCTCATGCTGTTCGTCTTGCTCAATCCTTTCATTCTCAGCGTGTACCTTCTTGAACTCGTCAAGGCCCTTACGATTCGGCGGTGCGCCGTCAAGCTCAGTCCCAACGATGAGCAGGTCGCGGTCGCGGTTGATATGCTGCTGCGCGGTTTCGAGGGCTCGCTGGCGACGATCAGGTGAGCAGCAGCGGCGGCATCGGGCAGCCGAGCGACGCCGACACGGCCCTGAGCAGCTCCGCTTCCGTGGGAGTCACCGTACGATCGGCGGCGATGCAGGCGACCGCTGCCTGCAGAACCTGGCGCTTGACCTGGGGCGCCGCCTCATCGAGCGCCGCGAGCGCAGCGTCGAGCGCGTCGAGCTTGAGGTCGTCGACCGGCCGCAGGCGCAGATCGGCCAGGCCGAGGCTCCGCCGGACCTGCTCAAACGCCCTCCGGGCCGCGGCCAAGTCGCGATGCCCCGCGTACGCGAGCGTCGACAGCAGCAGCTCGGCGTGCGGCCGCACCGCCGCGAACGACCGGTGCCGGACCCGCGGCGGGCCGCGCCTCACGAAGTGGGCGTCCAGATCGTGCAGCAGAATCCGGTGGAGCGACCACTCGAACAGGTCGATCGCGTTGTCAATCTGCACGAGCGCGGCGACGTTCTTCCTGAAGAGCTCGTACTGCTCCACCGTCAGCGTGCGGAGGGCCGGTAACGAGATGTCGATGAGCGGCAGCCGCGCCCGCATGTCGAGGCGATCGACGAGCCCCATCAACCGGACTGTCTCCTCGTACACTCCCGGATCGGCCGCGGCGGCCAGGTGCGCGTCCTGGCGCCGCCGCGGCTCGGCCTCTCGATCGAACAGCAGCGCGTAAACGACGGCGCGCGCGCCGTACGGTCCGTGGACGGCGCTGACGAGCGGCGCGGGCAGGCTGTCGAGCAGCCTGGCGGCGTACTGCAGATGGGCCTCGCCAGGCTGACCCACCTGCTCGACAGCGCCAGAGAGACCCGCCACGGAGCCCCGGTCGACCGTCTCCGCACCGGCCAGGGCCGAAAGGCCGGCCGCGGCTCGGGACTGCGACGCGACGGGAGCGACCTGCGCCACGTCGGGGAGCGTGCCATCCCAGGAGGGTTCGATGCGGCGAATCCGCTCCACCAGCGGGGGATGGGTCGAGAACAGACCGCTCAGGCCGCTGGTCGCGCGCCCGAAGAACATGTGGCTCGCCTCGGGCGCGTTCGGGCTCTGGATGCTCGAGCCGGACACCAGCCCGGCGATCTTCTTGAGCGCCTCGGCGATACCAGCCGGGTGCCGGGTGAACTGTACCGCCGCGGCGTCGGCGAGGAACTCGCGTTGCCGACTCACCGCCGCCTTGATCAAGTTCCCGAAAAGGGTGCCGAGGAAGCCGACCGCCATGAGCCCGGCACCCAGCGCTAGAATCGGCATCGGGTTCCCTTCCCGCGACCGTCGGCGCCGGTGGCCGGAAAACATCGTCATCCGCAAGAGAAAGTAGCCGAGTATCCCGACGATCAGGATGCCGTGCAGCACGCCGATCAACCGGATGTTCAGTCGCATGTCGCCGTTGAGGATGTGGCTAAACTCGTGGGCGATCACCCCCTGCAGCTCGTCGCGCGTCAGCTGCTCGACGGTCCCGCGCGTGACGCCGATTACGGCATCGCTCGGTGTGAACCCGGCAGCGAATGCGTTGATCGACTGTTCGTGCTCCAGCAGAAAGACCGGCGGCGTCGGCGTGCCCGACGCGATCGCCATCTCCTGGACGACGTTCAGGAGCCGCTGTTCCGAGAGAACCGACGTATCCGGGTGGAGCAGCCGCCCGCCCAGCTGCTCCGCCACGACCCTGCCGCCACCCCGTAGCTGCGCAATCTTGTAGAGGCTCCCGCTGCCCACGACGACGAGCGTCCCGACGACGGCGAGGCTGACGAGCTGGGGATCGAAAGCCCGCGCCCAGTCGACGGACCCGGTTGGCGTGTTCTGGTCAAGATAACCAAAGGTGACGGCGAGCAGGAGATCGATCGACACCACCAGCGCCAGGACGGCGAGTGCGAACAGGATGACCAGGCGGGTTGTCTTGCGGCGGGCGGCGTCTTGGTACTCGAAGAAGTTGGTGGCCATCCGCGTCTAGAATGACACCTTCGGCGCTTCCTGAATCTGTGCGCTGTCGAACTCGAGCATCGCGGCGTCCTGGCCGTGGCCGAACATCCCGGAAAACACGACGGGGGGAAACGTCTGTTTGTACGTGTTGTACTGCGTCACGCCGTCGTTGAACGCCTGCCTGGCGAACGCGACCCGGTTTTCCGTCGAGCGCAGCTCTTCGCTGAGCTGCATCATGTTCTGGTTGGCCTTGAGGTCTGGATAGCTTTCCGCCAGCGCGAACAGCCGTCCGATGGTTCCCGTGAGCGCCCCTTCGGCCACCGCCAAGCCCTTGATGGCGTCGGCGTTGCCGGGGTCCTGCGCGGCTTTCTGGAGACCGCCGACCGCCTGGTTCCGTGCCTGGATGACCGCCTCGAGCGTCTCGCGCTCGTGCTTCATGTAGCCTTTGGCGATCTCGACCAGATTGGGGATGAGATCGTACCGCCGCTTGAGCTGTACTTCGATCTGGGCGAAGGCGTTCTTGTAGCGGTTCCGGAGCGTGACGAGCCTGTTGTAGATGCCCACCACGAGCGCGGCCAGCACGACGGCGACCAGGACAAGTGCGACGAACGTGATCACAACGGCCGACATGGAGAACCTCCAGTGTACGCGTCTGGGCGCCTGCACGCGTTACGGAGCAGCCCTACCTCAGGTACCGGCCTGCGGCCCAGCCCATCGTGCCACAACCGATGGCCGGACCGCCAAAGGTATAGGTGCGGCACACGCGCGCGCCATTTGCCGGTGTACCCGCACGAAGGAGGACGACGTGAGGAGTTTCACGGATCGCGCCGACTCCTAGTTCGTCCAGCACGTCCGTGCCCGGCGGGTGGATCGTATGGGTGGACAGCACCTCACCGGTGCCGAGCGAGTCAGCCTCGAGGAGGGCCATACGGGTTCGGCATCCCCGGTGAACCCTGGGAAGACCAGCTACACTAGAAGTCTTACTCAATTGCGCCCGTAGCTCAGGTGGATAGAGCACCGGCCTTCTAAGCCGGGGGTCGCAGGTTCGAATCCTGCCGGGCGCGCCAGTTTCCTAAAGAATTCGCCGATTGTGCCCACTGCCTGGGCACCGGAGGCGAAGGTGCAGGCGAAAAGAGTGACCGGTCACCTTCCAAGATTGGCTGACTGAAGTACGCTCTGCCCCCACTCCGCGCTTCACACTGGCCTGCGCCGATGGCATGGTGTGACGTCGTGGAGCCCCGGACGCTGCGTGAATGCCGGATCGTGCTGGGCCAGTCGCAGGGGCGGCGTTCGCGGCGATGCTCGGCGTGTCACCCGAGTCGTATCGGACGTGGGATGCCGGGCGGCGGGCGACACCGCCCCACGTCATGGCGCGAGCCCGGGCGCTCGCCACGCATCGCGATGAGCACGCGCTTCTTCCCTTACCCGTGCTCGCGCTGCTGATCGGCGTGCACGTCAAGACGCTGCGGGCGGCGGCCCGAGACGGGCGGCTGCCGGTGACCTATGACAACAAGACGACCTTTCGACGGCTCCGGGGCCGCGCGACATTGGCGACTGCTCGCCAGTTCCGCCATTCCTACTTTGGACGGCAGGTGCGGCGAGCAGACCAGCGAGAGCCGCCGAGTTGGGCCAGCGTGCCGGACGACTACGATGTGCAGATTCGCGCGCTGCGTCGTGCGCGCGGGGTGAGCCAGGCGCAATTGGCCACGCTAGTGGGTGCCGCGCGGAAAGCCGTCGTCTACCAATGGGAGGCGCGGAAGCGCTGTCCATCGCCGGTGTTCTGGCAACGAATCACCGTGCTCCACCGGCGGCTGCCGGAGCGACCGGAAGCGGGCACGCACCGCTAGTCGTCCCGCCCTCCCAGGAAGCCGGCCCGCATCAAAAAGTAGAGCAGGGTCAGGAGCGTGCTGACCACGGCGGCCACGTAGGTGAGCGCGGCGGCGTTCAACACGCGGTCCATACCCCCCCGCTCGCGCTCACTGATGATCCCGTACGCCACCACGAGTTTCTTCGCGCGGGCCGTGGCATCAAACTCCACGGGGAGCGTCACGATCTGGAGGAGGAGGACCGCGGAGAACAGGAGCGCGCCGATGCCCACCAGCGACTGCGACGCCATGAACAGCCCGATCATCATCACGACGTAGCCGATTGACGAGCCGATGGTGGCCGTGGGCACGAGGGTACTCCGCAGCCAGAGCGGGGCGTAGTGGTCCGCATGCTGGATGGCGTGGCCTGCCTCGTGCGTCGCCACGCCAATTGCCGCAATCGAGGCGATCGAGGGTAGGCGTAACCCATTTGAAATCAGATTGATAGAGAGAGCGAGTTGCGCGACAAGTTTCCGCGCAACTTTTTTTCACGTAACACGTAAGATGTGCTTATACGAACGAGTGAACGCCCACCCGCCAGAAGGAAGGTGCCGTGCCCCCTCTTCGCCTCGTGCACCTTTCTGATATTCACTTCAACTTTCGTACTGGGCTGATTGGTTTCGATCCAGATGAGGCCCTGCGGACTGAGTTGGTACGAGACCTTGAAAACCTCCTGAGGAGTGTCGGTGGGAGTGCGGACGGGATCGTCGTTTCTGGAGACATCGCCTACGGCGGTAAGCGAGAAGAGTATGAACACGCTTCAAGGTGGCTTGACGTCCTCTGCGAGGCGTGTGAATGCCACCAGGATGCCGTATACGTATGTCCGGGAAACCACGACGTGGATCAGCAGGTGGTCAGTCAGAACCCATTATTGAGAGATGCTCAACAGGCTGTTCGATTAGCGAGGGATAACCCGGAGCGAAATACGGCTCTCAGGGAGCGACTGACGGACGCCTCAGCTCAGGCATTGTTCTATTCGCCTCTTTCTGAGTTCAACGAATTCGCTGGGCGCTACGGATGCTCGTTTTTTGCGGACGCATCTTCCTACGCATGGGAAGACGACCTGCAAATGAGCGACGGGTCGATCTTGCGACTGCGGGGCTTGAACTCGGTTCTTTTGTCCGGCCTCGAAGACCAAAAGGAGAGCCTGTTCCTAGGTGAGAACGCCTACTCGATGCCGAACCAGCCTGGCGTTGAGTACCTGACCATCTGCCATCATCCGCCCAGCTGGTTTCTCGACGGTGGACCCTTCCAAGATACCCTGATCTCTAGGGCACGAATCCATCTGAACCGTACCGGGTTTCTCGGAGACTGGATTCATTGAATCAGGCCACCTTGGCCTGCTCATAGTACTGCGCTTCAAACTCCGCCGGCGGCACGTCTCCAATCGGTCCCAGCAACCGCCGCATGTTGAACCAATCCACCCACTCCAGCGTGGCGAATTCCACGGCCTCGAGCGTGCGCCACGGCCCTCGTCGTCGAAT
>CBDANZ010000001.1:0-215795 GCA_965197865.1 Vicinamibacterales bacterium | reverse complement strand
CTTGACGCCCTTGGCCTTGAGCTTTTTGACAACAGATTCCAAGTCGTCGAAGCTCAATACGATCCTGTTCCAGCCGCCTCCCGGGCTGGGCACCGTGCCGTCAAGCATCGGCTGGGATGCTGAGGCTCTCGGTCCTGACACCAAGAGGATCAAGTCGCCGAGCCCCAAGATGTTTATTGCCGGCGCAGCGCCCATTTTGATTTCAAAGCCAAAATTTGAGACATAAAACTCAGTGACCGCTGCAACATCGTCCACGATATATCTTACTCTCGCCATCCTACTTACCTCCCAATTTACCAGTTCTCCGCCAATCCGACAGAGGTCGTAAAGGCCCTCCGGTGCGATGAAAGCTGAGTCCGAATCCGGTATCCCGTTCAGTCAGGGGTGCGCGTCATACCCGCTCAACCCTTCTACGCCGCCGCGCGTCTCCGGTTCAGCGCCAATGTAGGCATCCAACTCGATTACGTTTCGGTCGGGATCGCGGATAAAGACGGCCCGCAGGTCCTTGAACGAGAATTGGCCGCTTAACGCGATGCCCTGCTCTGAGAGGAACTGCTTGGCGGCAGCGATCGACGCGACCTTGAACGAGACATGGGTAATGCCGGAATATTTCTCGCCCACATCCATGAGAATGTTCTTGTCATTCGGCATATCCGCAGGCCCGAGCAGATTGAGAACAACTCCCGAGGGATGTCGCATGATGATGGGATGGCCTTTCTCGAAGCCGGTGTCGGAGAGAGTCCGGAAGCCCAATCGCTCATAGAAGGCGATGGAAACAGACTTGTCGCTGACTCGGATCCCAATGTGATCTACTTTCTCAATACCAAGCATTTCGTACACACTCCTGGCTTTCTGAACCGCAATGCCGACGCCGCAGCATCTCGACCGGCATTCCCCAAATGGGCGGTCAATCCATCCCGCCTCGGAGGACGATAGTCGGTTTCGCCAATCGCAACAAGGCGATGCCGGTGTGTCTTGGCGCCGCTGGGGTGACCGCCAACGTCATTCAAGAAGTGGCAACACACGTACACGGTCGCCGGTGCTCGACCAATAAACGAGAATGTCGTTGTCATCTCCGTGAGCCTGTCTCCCGGTACCGTTCACGCACCCTGCCTATCCGATCATGCGGGATGGCGACAGCGACGGCGTGGTGTGCGAGTAGCTCATCGCGCCGCCGAGGCGCGGCCGGCGTCACACGCTTGCTCTCGACCCTCGTGGAGGATGGCGGCGACCTTCGCCGTCACTTGCTCCGCCGCCGCCTGCACCGGATCGGCGGCGAGATGGGCGGAGCGCTCGATCGAGCCGGTATCGGCGTGGCCGGGCAGACCGCCCACAGTGTGAAGGTCGAGGCCGCTCATGACGGTATGGCTCGCGACGGTGTGGCGAAGGTCGCGAAGGCGCAGTCCTACAGGCTGCAAATCGTCGCGGGGCCGGTCTCGCAGTGGGTGAACAACGTCCACTCGCTGTTCCGGCTTGCGCTGACCGTGTTCCTGTGGATCGTGGTCGGGATGCTGCTCGACGGCGGGCTCGCCGGGATCGTGGAGCACGCCGCTTCGGGGATCGGGGGCCCGACGGGGCGAGTTCGCCGGGCGTAACGATGCACGGCCCGATCACGTTGCCGCTGTCGAAATCCTTGCCCTCGCCCGGGCCAAGCCCGCCCGGCATCTCGCGCGCCTGCGCATCCCGCGCCGAGATGTCATTGTAAACGGAATACCCGAAGATATGTGCACGCGCGTCCCGCCTCGCGATATTCTGGCCGCCCTTGCCGATGAAAAAGCTGCGTCAGGCAGAAATACTGCACGGCCAACCCTCCCTGGCAGAGCGGTTCGTTCAACGGCATCGAGCCAACCCGGAAATGGAGCGTTGTGCACGCCGTAACGCGGAATCCGATGGAACCGGGGATCGGGCGACGGCGGGGTACCAACCGGCCCCCGCCGAACGAACCCGGCCTTAGTCAGCGGCGAAGCAGTAGAGCAGCCCGGCGCCGCCGGTGCTTACCAGACCTTTCTGGCTGCAGCCTCTGGAAGCATGGGCCGAGTTCCATGAAATATTGCCGCCGCCATGCCGGTCGTGATGGCCAACCTGCGCACTGCCTTCTCCGGAGCTGGTCCAGCTATTGCAGGTGTGATCGCCCTTTTCCCAAGGAAAATAGGCCGTCCCGTCGTCCTTCGTTCCGGTCAGAATGTCATGCCGGTTCGGCCGATCGCCACGCCCGTTCACCGGATTGCCGTTCTCGTCCAGAGCCGTTCGCTTGACGATATTCGGGTTGATGTGGAGCCGATCGAGGTCGACGGCGATCAGCTCTCCCCTGGCGTTGTACCAGGGGCCCGATCCGATTCGGTCGCGGGCGGAAATGGCGCGGCCTTTCTCGACCTGGGTGCTGAGATACGCCCGCCAGGTGCGCCCGGTGGAGCCCGCGGCCTCGGCCAGCTTCGCGCAATGGGCATCGGCTCCTTCAAGACCGCCCAAATTCGCACCCTGACCCATACCGACACTCGTGACGAAGAACCCCATGGGGTGTTGGCCCGCCGCAAGGACCGGCGCACTCGTCAGGGCCAGAATTCCGACCGCGGGCAGGATCCTGAGAATGTTCATGTGTCTCTCCCAATTCCTCACAGGGAGTCCCCATATGGAGCCTCCCAACAGCTGGAGCGTGACTTGAAACGGTCCCGGGGACAAGTCGCCGGCCGAGGCCCGTCCCCGCTTCAGCGGCCGCCTTGTTTGCGCAATCGGCATATGTGCCGAGGAAAGCGCCGCACGGGCCGGGAACGCCCGCCGTCGCCGCAACGACCGCATGCGCGTCGCAGGCCGATGGGTGTATGACTGGCCGCCGATCGCTGCCGGACCTGACCGGGATTCCTCTCGGGAAGCCCAGCGGCGCCGGTCCCGGAGACAGCTGTCAATGGCGGAGCAAAGATGCACCACGCGAGGCGGCCGGGCGGTCCGGTCGCGGCGGTGCAAGATTGCGCCACCTATGGAGTGGGCTCCCGGGAGCGGACAGTTTCAGGCAGCTGATTTGACGAGGAGACGGGGCTGTTTCTCATCGAAACGGTCGGGGCTGGGATAGCCGACTGACACCTTCTTCGTTCTCGATAGACGCCTTCGACCTTCAGCGTCTTCATGAAGCTCTCCATCGTGGCGTTATCGTTTGGGTTGCCGCATCGTGCCATCGAGCCGACCGGACCATGGTCATGACGCCTCCGGCGATGCAAGCGGTTTTCTTGAACTGCTGGTGACATGCGGTCAGGTGCAGTCCTGTGCCGACAACATACGCCGCCGACGTACCTCCCGGGAACCTGCTCCGCAGGGCGACTCCGTTCGCGATCGCCGACATTTCGGCGCTCGTGATCCTGGTCCTGTTTCCGGCTTCGGTGTTGCGGTTGCCAAGCCTGTTGCTTTAGCAACCGTTGTACGGAAGCCGCGCCGGACGGCATTCTGCGGAGCCCATTAGTGAACGCAGGAACCGCCGTCGGGGCGGCTGTCCGTTGGAGAGAAGAAATTGAAGCTCGTGCTCTTTCAGACCCGCAATGGCGATGAGATCAGACCCGGCCTGCTGACGCTGCGAGGCATCGTGGACGTTACCGAGGCGGTCCGCGGTCGGGCCGGTCGAACCCCGGCGGACACGATCAACGGTATCATCGACGGTTTCGAAGCGATGCGGGAAGACCTCACCCGCCTGGATGCCGAGGGTGAAGCGGTACCGCTGGACAGCGTTCGACTGCGCGCGCCGCTGCCGCGGCCTGGAAAGATTCTCTGCTGCATCGGCAACTACTGGGAGCATCGGGAGCGCGATCCGCGCCCGCTCAACATGTTTCTCAAGAACCCCGACGCGGTGATCGGCCCAGGGGACACCGTTGTGCTGCCTGAGATGACCGAGCCCTGGGTGTTTCATCACGAGGCGGAGCTCGCCCTCGTCATCAAGGGCCCCGCCAAGCACGTTCGCCGGGCGGACTGGCGCTCGGCGGTGTTCGGCTACACCTGCATCATCGACGTATCCGCGCGCGGCGAGGGACGTTCGACGTGGCGGGCGCGGAGCTGGATGGGCAAGTCTTTCGACACCTTCGCACCGCTCGGCCCGTGCATCGTTACGGCGGACGAAATCGCCGATCCCAACGACCTGGACGTTCGGTTCCGGGTCTCCGGCCAGTTGCGCCACGACTACAACACCGGCGATATGGAGCACCCGGTGCCCGAGCTCATCGAATGGGCGAGCGCCATCATGACGCTGAATTCCGGCGACGTCGTCGGGTGCGGCACCAATCACGAAGGGCTGGGGCCGCTGCAGGACGGCGACCGCGCGGAGATCGAAATCGCGGGCATCGGACGCATGGCCGTCAACGTCACCGATCCCCTCAAGCGCAGCTGGGAGCGGGGCGTGTATATGGGCCGGGATTCGACCCATCCGGACAACGTGAAGCCGGAAGAACCTTCGGGCCGATAGAAAAAGCTGTATCGCTGGGGCCGTCCGGGTCCGGAAAAGAGGATGGACGCAGGCGATGACAGGCACGCATACGCTTCAACTCGCAGGGAACATCCCGCTCGATAGCGCCGAGGCAGCCTTTCGCACGGTGCACCGTCGGCTCGACCGTCTGAAAGCGCCGTTGCATCCAACCTTGCAGCCCTATATTGCTCGCCGGGATTTGAGCCAGGACTGTCCAATCGTCATAGCACCACGGGATCGGAATTCATGCCGAAGGTTTCCAGGAGCACTACGAAGGAACTCTCCGCGCTCATTGCGGAGATCGAGACAGAGGCCTATGCGCGCGGCCGGGCCGACGCGAGGAAGGGACTGCTGGATGTCCTTGCGGCGGGAGGCGGACGTCTTCCTAGCGCAAAGGTATCGCGCGGAGGACGAGCGAAGAAAGCCGAGCCCGGAAAGCGCCGCGCCAGCGGGCGCCAACGCGCACCGAGAGGCTCCGTTCCCCGGTTCGTCGAACGGGCCTTGCGGGACCATCCGGGTTCGACGGTGCAGGAGATACTGGAGCGCGCGGCCACCGACACGGAGCGATCGATCAAGCTGCCGTCGATCCGGAACGAACTGCAAAGCGGCCGCAGACAGGGCAAGTATGAGTCGAACGGTCGCCGCTGGTCGCTCGCAGGATCCGATCCGGGCGCGACGGTAACCGGGGAGGCCGCCTCATCGGATGCGCCTTCGGCTTCGGGGCCGAACCAGGGCGAGAGCAAGGGTACGCTCGGATTGACCTGGTAGAAGCCCTTCTGTCGTTCGGCGCGTGGGTGCGGCGGGATCGGCACGCCACGGGCGGGCATTTCCAAGCGGTCGACTTGTTCGGAGCAGAGGACCGTTTCCCCTCGATGCGGTTGAGGGCCGGGTAGCGGAGGACCGAGCGAACGCGCTCTCCTACTCTCTGTTCAGGGCGTGGGTTTACGAGCCGAGACGGCGGCGGGCCGGGCTGCGCGCTTCTGTCCTGTTGCCTCCCGGCCCGCCGGGGCCTAGATCGGTCGCGGGCGCCCCGCAGCGCCCTATCCCCGGGAGGAGGGTTCCATGACCGATGTCGTGATCGCCGGCGCCGCGCGCACCCCGATCGGCGCGTTCAACGGCGCCTTCGCCTCGGTGCCCGCCTCCGACCTCGGCAGGGTCGCGATCGGGGCGGCGATGGAGCGCGCCGGCGTCGCGGGCGCCGAAATCGACGAGGCGGTGATGGGCCAGGTGCTGACCGCAGGCTGCGGCATGAACCCGGCGCGCCAGGCCGCGATGACCGCCGGCATCCCCGACGAGAAGACCGCGCTCACCGTCAACCAGGTTTGCGGCTCGGGGCTCCGCGCGGTCGCGATGGCGGGCCAGGCGATCCGGGCGGGCGATGCCGCGATCGTCGTCGCCGGCGGGCAGGAGAGCATGAGCCTCTCGCCGCACGCCGCCCACCTGCGGACCGGCCAGCGGATGGGCGAAATCGCCTTCACCGACACGATGATCAAGGACGGGCGGTGGGACGCCTTCCACGGCTACCACATGGGGACCACGGCGGAGAACGTCGCCGAGCGCTGGCAGATCGCCCGCGCCGAGCAGGACGAATTCGCCGCCGCCAGCCAGGCGAGGGCGGAAGCCGCGCAGAAGGCGGGCCGGTTCGCGGGCGAGATCGCGCCCGTCACGGTGCCCCACCGCAAGGGCGACATCACGGTCGAGGAGGACGAGTACCCGCGCCACGGCACCACGGTCGAGACGCTGGCGAAGCTCCGCCCGGCCTTCGCCAGGGACGGCACGGTGACGGCGGGCAACGCATCGGGCATCAACGACGGCGCGGCGGCGCTCGTCTCTGATGACCGGCGAGGAGGCGGCGCGGCGCGGGATCGAGCCGCTCGCGCGCATCGTCTCCTGGGCGACGGCCGGCGTCGATCCGGCGCTGATGGGCTCGGGCCCGATCCCGGCGAGCCGCAAGGCGCTCGACAAGACGGGGTGGAGCATCGCCGACGTGGACCTCGTCGAATCGAACGAGGCCTTCGCGGCGCAATCCTGCGCGGTGGCGCGAGACCTCGGCTTCGACATGGGGAGGGTCAACGTCAACGGCGGGGCGATCGCGCTCGGCCACCCGATCGGCGCGTCGGGGGCGCGGATCCTCGTCACCCTCCTCTACGAGATGAGGCGGCGCGGCGCCGGCAAGGGGCTCGCCACGCTCTGCATCGGCGGCGGCATGGGGATCGCCATGTGCGTCGAGTGCGGCTGACGGAGGTTGGATATGACACGCGTAGCACTGGTCACCGGCGGGACCCGCGGCATCGGCGCGGCGGTCTCGGTGGCGCTGAAGGACGCCGGCTGCCGGGTGGCGGCGAATTACGGCGGCAACGACGAACGCGCGAAGGCGTTCTCCGCCCGCTCCGGGATCGCCGCCTACAAATTCGACGTCGGCGACTTCCAGGCGGTGAGCGAGGGCATCGCCCGGATCGAGGCCGAGCTCGGCCCGGTCGACATCCTGGTCAACAACGCCGGCATCACCCGCGACGGCACCATGCACCGGATGGAATACGAGAGCTGGGACGACGTGATCCGCACCAACCTGACGTCCTGCTTCAACTGCTCGCGGGCCGGTGATCGAGGGCATGCGCGAGCGCGGCTTCGGGCGCATCGTCAATATCGGCTCGATCAACGGCCAGGGCGGGCAGTACGGCCAGGTCAACTACGCCGCCGCCAAGTCGGGCATCCACGGCTTCACCAAGGCGCTGGCGCAGGAGGGGGCGGGCCAGGGCATCACCGTCAACGCCATCGCGCCGGGCTATGTCGACACCGACATGGTCCGCGCGGTGCCGGAGCGGGTGCTGGAGCGGATCGTCGAGCGCATCCCGGTCGGCCGGCTCGGCAGCGCGCACGACATCGCCCGCGGCGTGGTGTTCCTGACCTCGGACGACGCCGATTTCATCACCGGGTCCACGCTCCAGCATCAACGGCGGCCAGCACATGTACTAAGCCCCGCGGAGGCGCCTAATGTTTCACGTGAAACAATAGACAGCATTTCTGACCTATGTTTCACGTGAAACTTTGTCCCGATTCGGTACTATTTTTTGCGTCCCCCGGGGGGACGGGCGGCTTCGTACATCTGGCGGGCATTCCATTTGCAAGGGTTGTTCCTGTTGCTCCTGCTGGGTGCAGGGGCGGCCCTGTCGTCTTGGGACGGAATAGGCGCGGACCTCAGGATCGCCTTGATCGCCGCCCTGGCGCTGGCCGCGCTCGATCGTGCGCACCAGTTCGTGCTGAAGCGCCGGCAGCGTCGCGGAATCTCTCCGGCATCCTCGTCATGAAATCTCAGTAACGGAAAAACTCCCACCCCCCGACCAAGGACCCCGCCCCTGCCCCTCCCGATCTCCGCCATCGCCGCGGCCGCGATGCTGCTGGCCGCCGCGGGGCCTTCCCTCGCCAGGGACGATGCGGCGCTGAAGGCGGCCGCCGAGGCCTATGTCCATCACCCTGTCACTCAACAGGTGATCGACGGCATGTGGTCGGGCGACACGATGCGTTCCTTTGTCACCGCTCTCTCGCGGGCTCAGGGCGCAAACTTCCGGCGCGACCAGACGGAGGCGCTGACCCGGATCGTTCGCGAGGAGCTCGATCGGATACGCCCGCAGGTCGAGTCGCTGATGACGAAGGCCGTCATCGAGACATTCACCCTGGAAGAGGTCCGGGCGCTTAACGCCTTCTACGACACCGAGCCGGGCGCGAGCGCGACGGTGAAATCGGGCAAGATTCTGAGGTCCTTCAATGCCGGCGCCGCACCCGTGCTCATGGGGATGTTCAAGCGCCTGGGCGAGCGGGTAAAGGCGGAGTTTCCCAAATAGGCGACGGCGCTCCGGTCGAAACGACGAGCAAGGGCAGCCCCCGCCCCATACCCGTCATGGTCGTGTGTGGACGCCTCCCGGGATGCAAGGGTTTTTTTGGACGGTTTGTGACCTGCGGTCGGGTGCAGTCGTGTGTCCGGCCTGTGTGTGCGGCGTGTGGTCTGCCGCGGGCCGGTATGGAATACGCGGACCGGGTCCAAATCGGCGCAGCGTGCTCATCGGCTCTCCGACCATGTCTGGTTTTCCCGATCCCGTCTCATCGACCGTTTGCCCTTACCCGTCCTTTCGACCCACCCGCATCCCCGACGGCTGCCGGTGTCGGCCGCCCGCTCAGGCGGCGGCGAAGGCCGACCATCCACGAGTTTTTTCGGCGGGCGGAGCGACAAGGGCGGAAGGAAAAACAGAAAACAAAACGTGGATGGTCGGCCTTCGCCGACCATGACGGGGAGCGAAAGAAGCGGCGTCCCTTCTCCTCCGACGGGTCCGTTAAGGCGAGGCCGGCGTCCCCCTACCCGTCCAGCATCGGCAGGTCGAGACCGTGCGTCCTGGCGGTCTCTATGGCGATGTCGTAACCGGCGTCGGCGTGGCGCATCACGCCGGAGCCGGGGTCGTTCCACAGCACGCGGGCGAGCTTGCGCGCGGCGTCGTCGGTGCCGTCGGCGAGCACCACCATGCCGGCGTGCTGGGAATAGCCCATGCCCACCCCGCCGCCGTGGTGGATGCTGACCCAAGTCGCGCCCGAGGCGGTGTTGAGCATCGCGTTCAGGAACGCCCAGTCGGCGACCGCGTCGGTGCCGTCGAGCATCCCCTCGGTCTCGCGGTTGGGGCTCGCCACCGAGCCCGAATCCATGTGGTCGCGGCCGATCGCGATGGGCGCGCCGACCTCGCCCGACCGCACGAGCTCGTTGAAGGCGAGCCCCACACGGTCGCGGTCGCCGAGACCGAGCCAGCAGATCCTCGACGGCAGCCCCTGGAACGCGATCCGCTCGCGCGCCATGTCGAGCCAGGTGTGCAGCGCCCTGTCGTCGGGCAGCAACTCCTTCACCGCCTCGTCGGTGCGGTAGATGTCCTCCGGGTCGCCCGACAGCGCGGCCCAGCGGAACGGCCCCTTGCCGCGGCAGAACAGCGGGCGGACATAGGCCTGGACGAAGCCCGGGAAGTCGAACGCGTCCTTGAGCCCGGCCTCGGCCGCCATCTGGCGGATGTTGTTGCCGTAGTCGAGCACCGGGATGCCCATACGGTGGAAGGCGAGCATCGCCTCGACCTGGCGCACCATCGACCGCTTGGCGGCCTCGGCGACGCCGGCCGGGTCGCGCTCGCGCCTCTCGGCCCATTCCTCCAGCGTCCAGCCGACGGGCAGGTAGCCGTTCGACGGGTCGTGCGCCGAGGTCTGGTCGGTCACCGCGTCGGGGCGGATGCCGCGCGCGAGGATCTCGGGATAGATCTCGGCCGCGTTGCCGAGCAGCCCGACCGAGACCGGCTTCCCGTCCGCCCGCGCGCGCTCGACGATCTCGAGCGCCTCGTCGATGGTGGCGGCCCCGGTGTCGAGATAGCCGGTCTTGAGGCGGAACTCGATCCGGCTCGGCTGGCATTCGACGGCGATCAGGCTGGCGCCCGCCATGGTGGCGGCGAGCGGCTGCGCGCCGCCCATCCCGCCGAGCCCGCCGGTCAGGATCCACTTGCCCGACAAATCGCCGCCGAAATGCTGGCGCCCGACCTCGGCGAAGGTCTCGTAGGTGCCCTGGACGATGCCCTGGCTGCCGATATAGATCCACGAGCCCGCCGTCATCTGGCCGTACATCATCAGCCCGGCGCGGTCGAGCTCGTTGAAATGCTCCCAGTTCGCCCAGCCGCCGACCAGGTTGGAGTTGGCGATCAGGACGCGCGGGGCGTCGGCGTGGGTGCGGAAGACGCCGACCGGCTTGCCGCTCTGGACCAGCAGCGTCTCGTCTTCCTCCAGCCGGGTGAGCGACTCCACGATCGCGCGGTAGCAGTCCCAGTTGCGCGCCGCCCGGCCGATCCCGCCATAGACGACGAGCTCCTCGGGGTGCTCGGCGACCTCCGCGTCGAGGTTGTTCATCAGCATGCGGAGCGGCGCCTCGGTCGCCCAGCTCTTCGCGGTCAGCTCCGGGCCGCGCGGGCTCCTGATGCCCGCGACGTTCACTCCGCGCCGGTCGGATCTACGGTCGGGGTCGTTGGGCAATCGATCCTGCTCCTTATCCGTGATATCGGCCGGAAGCGCCCGGAAGGCGGCGCCCTCTTTTCATATGCCCCGCCTCGTCATGGTCGGCGGAGGCCGACCATCCACGCTCTTTTGTTTTTCCTTTCGATCTTCCGGCCGTCCCCAAAAACTCGTGGACGATCGGCCTCCGCCGACCATGACGGCAGGAGCGGCCGGAAGCGCGAAGCGGCGCGCGTCTATTTGTGGCGGAAGGTGATCCGCCCGCGGCTCAGGTCGTAGGGCGACATCTCCACGTCGACCCGGTCTCCGACCATCACGCGGATGCGGAACTTGCGCATCTTCCCCTTGGGCTGGGCGATGATCTCGTGGTCGTTCTCGAGCTTGACCCGGAACATGGCGTTGGGGAGCTTCTCGGTAACCGTACCGCTCGTCTCCAGCAAGTCTTCCTTCAAGACATCATCTCCGAAACACCCTCCATTCGGTTGCAAGGCGCGCATCATAGGCCGAAACGGGCGGCAACCGCGACCCCGTTGCCGCTGACAGTGCCGGCGCGAATTTCTATAATGGCAGAGGCAGGCGGGTTCCGTTCGGGGCTCGCCCTCAAGTGCAGGACAAGGAGCCCGAGATGAGCATACCCATCGACCGGATCGAATCTCCGACCGCGCGTCATTCAAGCAAACTCGCCGCGATGGTACTCGCGGTTGCGTTGGCGGCATCGGTTCTTTCCGCGCCATCCGCATCGCGGGCCGCCGGGGCCCTCGCCATCGACTCCAATCAGGGCAACCAGTACGGATGGGCCATCCGGTACCGGACGCAATCGGAAGCGGACCGTAGGGCGCTGAACGAGTGCGGATACGGTTGCAGCATCGTCATGCGTTTCTCGAACACCTGCGCCGCATACGCCGCCGACCAGGCGCGCGGCAGCACCGTTTACGGGTGGGCATGGGGAGCCCGGAACGCCTCTACCGTCCAGAATGGGGCGCTTCAGGAATGTCGCAGGCGCGGCGGAGGGCGTTCGAATTGCATGGTAAGGGTCTGGGGATGCGAGTGACGACGCGGGCCGGTTCGACCGGCCGCGCCGACGCGCGCTGCTATAACAAAAAAGTCTCAAATCCATCGCGCCAAATCAATTTTGGAATTGCATTCCGGGCCGTCTGTGGATAGAGTGGATATGTGGATGAACTCGACTACGAAGTTGAAGAGCAGGGGTTAGAGCACAGGTACAGTGCAAGAGACCGCTCTTGCCTGATGTGCGGCGAGATGTTTCAGAGTGCGTGGGCGGGCGAAAGGATCTGCAAGAAGTGCAAGTCGCAGACCCGCTGGCGTAGCGGAGACAATTCTCTCTCGGACTGACTCTCGATCGATCGGGTCTGGCGGCGTCCGATGCGCCTTTGGCGCAGTGCGGTTCGCGTTCGGCTGTATCGGTCCGCTCTAACCGGATTCAGGTCGCAAGCACCAGCTTGCCGACCGTTCTGCGCTGCGCGAGCGCATCGAGCGCGCGCGGCAGGTCGGCGAGGCGGTAGCGGGTATCGACGCGCGGCCGGATCGCGCCGCTCCCGGCCATGTCCAGCACCCGGCGGACGGCGCGCCCGACCAGCGCGCGGTCGCGGTCGTGGTCCCAGTAGACCCCTTTCGCGGACGCCCCCTTGAGCAGCAGGCGATGGGCCGGGATCCGCGGCACCTCGCCGCTGAGGAACCCCGCGACCAGGAGCTCGCCGCGCCAGGCGAGGCATTCCAGCGCGCGCGCCGTCGCCTCGCCGCCAACCGTATCGACGACGATTCCCGCCCCCTTCCCCTCCGTCGCCGCCATGACCCGGTCGGTGAAATCCTCCGCGCCGGAGGGGATGACGACATCGGCCCCCTCCTCGCGCGCGACCGCCTCCTTCGTCGCGCCCGAGGCGACGGCGACGACCCGCGCGCCGAGCGCCTTCGCCACTTGCATCGCCGCGATGCCCATGCCGCCGGTCGCGGCGAAAACCAGCACCCGGTCGCCTTCCCCGACCGAGGCCGTCTCGGTCAGCGCGACCACGGCCGTGGTGTAGACCACCGGCAGCGCCGCCCCGATCTCGGACGCGATCCCGTCGGGCAGGCGCATCGCCATGTCGTCACGGACGACCGCCTTCTCCGCGAAGCCGCCCCAGACCAGCTTGGAGGCGATCCTCTCGCCCGGGCGGATCGCCGCGCCCGGCCCGGCGTCCTCGACGACGCCCGCGATCTCCTGGCCGGGGGTGAAGGGGCGGTCGGGGCGCACCTGGTAGCGGTCGCCGATCATCAGGAGGTCGGAGAAATTGACCGCGGCGGCCTCGACGCGGACCAGCAGCTCGCCCGGCCCCGGACGCGGCGGCTCGATCCCGGCAAGCGTGAGTCCGTCGATGCCCGGGGTCTCGCCGGACCGCCAGGCCTTCACCTCAGGCCGCGTCCGCGCGGGCGGCGGCGAGCTCGGCCAGGTATTCCTCCCGCCGCTCGGCGAGGCGCGACCGGATCGCGCCGCCGAACCGGTTCATCGGCTCGATCAGCTCACGCGTGAGCTTGCCGCTGAGCTCGGCGCGGTAGGACGGGCGCTCCCGCAGCCGTCCCCACCAGGCCGCCACGCCGGGCCGTTCCCCGGTCCAGACATCGAGCAGGGTGAGGTAGTCGAGCCGCGCCATGTAGGGGGCGAGGTTTATCTCGGCGAGGGTGAACGTATCGCCCATGATCCAGCTCCGCCCGTCGGCGAATGCCTTTTCCAGCTTTCCGAATGTCGACTCATAGGCCGCGATGGCGTTGTAGACGTAAGGCGAGTCCACGCCGTGCTCGTAGACCGAGCGGTCGCGGTCGCCGCGCGACGGATCGCCGATATTGCGCCAGCGCCGGGCGCGCTGCTCGTCGGTCATCGCCCGCATGCGCTCGCGGAACATGGCGGAGAAGCTGATCGCGGTGATCCCGGTATGCAGCACATCGTCCACCGTCTTGCACCAGACCCGCATCGCCGACAGCTCGGCCGGCGCGGAGGGGCGGAGCGGCGGGTCGGGGAACACGTCGTCGAGGTATTCGCAGATCAGCGTCGATTCGATCAGCGGCGTCCCGTCATGGACCAGCGTCGGCACCACGCCCTTCGGGTTGAAGGCGAGGTATTTGGGGTCGTATTGCCGGTGCCGGAACAAATCGACCTCGCGCTCCGTCCAGTCGAGCCCCTTCTCGGCGAGCGCCATGCGCACCTTCTGCGAGCAGACCGAGTTGTTGAAGTTGTAGAGTTCGAGCATCCGTTCCCCCCTCATGGCGGTCTCCCGCCGCGCCGCGCTATGATCGCCCTCGATCATAGCGAACCGGACGAACGCAAGGGGGAAACAATGCCGCTTTCGGATCCCAAATACGTCGATGTCGACGGCATCGGGACGCGCTATTTCGAGAAGGGCGAGGGCGAGCCGCTGGTGCTCGTCCATGGCGGGCACATGGGCACCTTCGCGGCCGACCTCGCCGACGACTGGGACCTCAACTTCGATGCGCTGTCCGAACGCTACCGGGTCTACGCGCTCGACAAGCTCGGCATGGGGTTCACCGACAACCCGAAGACCGACGACGGCTACACCATCCAGGCCCAGACCGACCACGTCTCGCGCTTCATGGAGACGCTCGGCATCGGCCCGGCGCATCTCTGCGGGCATTCGCGCGGCGGCTACCTGGTGACCCGGCTGACGCTCCAGCACCCCGAGCAGTGCCGCTCCTGCATCATCGTGGATTCGGGCACGTTGTCGCCCGGCACGGGCCGCAACGAGATCGTCCACGCCGACCCGCCGCTCCCGCTGCGCTCGCGCGAATGCCACCGCTGGGTGTTCGAGCGCTACTCATACAGCCCGGCCTGCGTCACCGAGGGCTGGCTCGACGTCGCGGTCGAGGCGGCGCACACGCCGAAATACGAGGAAGCCGTGCGCAAGATGTCGGACGAGGGACTGCTCGCCACGAAGTTCCTGCCCGACCTGCAGCGCGACCTCGAGGAGACCCACCGCTGGCTGCTGGACAAGGGGCTGCAGCGCCCGACGCTGATGCTCTGGGGCTACAACGACCCGACGGCGCCGCTTTCCCAGGGCATCGCGCTGATGGAGTTCCTGACCGCCAGGGAACGCCGGACCTATCTCCACATCTTCAACGAGTCCGGGCATTTCTGCTATCGCGAGCACCCGGAAGCCTTCAACGCCGCCGTCCACGCGTTTACCGAGAGCTGCGTGACGCGCTGAACCGCCGAACCCAACCAAGGAGGCAGAATTGATCGACCTTCATGCCGCGGCCACGTCGAACGGGATCCGCGTCAAGATCATGCTGGAGGAGTGCAACCTCGCCTACACGCTCAAATTCGTCGACATCTTCGCCGGCGCGCACCGCGAGCCCGACTTCCTCGCGCTCAACCCGCAGGGGCTGACGCCGGCGATCGTCGACCATGACGGGCCGGACGGGAATGCGCTCACCATGGCGCAGTCGGGCGCGATCCTCGCCTACCTCGCCGACAAGACGGGCAGGTTCGGGATCGCCACGGCGGACCACCAGGCCCTGTTCCGCGAGCGCTACGTCAACATCCTCTCAGACATGGGCCCGACGCTGTCCACGATCTTCGCCATCGTGCGCTCGGAGAACCCGCACGCGCCGACCCAGGCGATGTTCGAGGAGCGCTTCAGCGACTTCCTCAGGGTCTGGGACGAGGCGCTCGGGACGCGCGCCAATTGCGGCGGCGAGGCGGTCACCATCGCCGATTTCGCGATGTTCGGGACGCTGGTCCGCTGCAAGCAGGTGACGCCGCATCTGATGGAGGGCTACGCCAATCTCGACCGCTGGTACGCGGCGATGGAGGCCCGGCCCGGGGTGCAGCGCGGGCTCGACTTCGGCTGAGCCCCGAGCGTCCCCGCCCGCGCCGTTACAGGAAGTAAGGAAGTAAGGAAGTAAGGATTCCTTACTTCCTTACCTTCCGCCGTCCCGAATCGGCGCTCCGGCCCGATTTCGCCTAGCCGAGATGGGTGCCGGCGCTGATCGGGACGATCTCGCCGGTGACCAGCTCGGCGCCGGTGACCAGCCAGACGATGGCGTCGGCCACGTCTTCGGCGACGATCTTCCGCTTGAGCGGAGCCGAGGCGACGAAGCCGGACAGCACGGTTTCGTAGCGCTCGTCGCCCAGCCCCGAGCGGTTCCAGCGCGTGTCGGTGAGCGTCGGCGCGACGCAGTTGACCCGGATCTCGGGCGCCAGCACCCGGGCGAGGCAGAGGGTGAGCGTGTTCACCGCGCCCTTGGACGCGGTGTAGGCGATCGAGCTTCCGGCGCCGATCGCGGCGGCGAAGGACGACACGTTGACGATCGCGCCGCCGCCCGCCCGCTTCATCGCCGGCGCGACCGCGCGCGCCATCTGGAACGCGCCGGTCACGTTGACCGCGTAGGAAGAGGCGAAGTCGTCCGCCGTCAGCCCCTCAAGGTCGAAGGGATCGACGAAACGGGTGGTGCCGGCGTTGTTGACCAGCCCGTCGATCCGGCCCCAGCGCGCCTCGACCGCCTCGGCCATGCGGCGGCACGCGGCATCGTCCGAAACGTCTCCCTGGATCGCGAAGGCCTCGGCGCCCGCGCCCTCGCAGGCGGCCACGGTATCCGCCGCGCCGGTTCCGTTGACCCGGTAGTTGACCGCGATCCGGCAGCCCTTCCCGGCAAGCTGCAAGGCGGCAGCCGCGCCGATGCCGGACGAGCCGCCGGTGACGAGTACGACCGCGCCTTGTTCCATCGTCTCCTCCTCCCGTCCCTCAGCCGCCGAACGCGGTCGATCCGTCGGGCGTCGGCACGCGATAGACGTTGAGCGTCATCGCGAGCAGGGTGTAGTAGCCGCAGACCGCGATCAAGTCGGTGAGCGCTTCCTGCCCCAGCAGCGCCTGGACCCGGCGATAGAGCGCATCGTCGACGTCGTGGGTCTCGTGCAGCGCGGCGGAGAAGCGGTAGACCGCCTCCTCCGCCTCGTCATCGAAGGCAGGCACCGCGCCGGTGCGGATCGCCTCGACGATCTCCTCCGAAACCCCTTCGTCGCGGGCGATGGGCGCATGCGCGTACCATTCGAACTCGGCCGCCCAGAATTTCGCGGTGACCAGCACCGCGATCTCGCGCAAATTGCCCGGCAGGGACGAGCCGAAGCGGATGAAGGCGCCCAGCTTCTGGACACGGTCGGCGAGCCCCGGGCTGTGCAGCAGCACCGGGAAGGGGCCGAACACGTCGCCGCGCGGCCCGGACGCGATCGAATCGTGGACCGCTTTCTGGGCGTCGGTCATGGTCTCGGGCCTGACCGGCTCGTATCGCGTCATCGCTTGCTCCTTCCGGGACATCCGCGTGTCCGGAGCATAGGCCGGGGCGGAACGGACTCAAGGGCCGCCGGCGCTTGACCGGCGGGCTCCGGAGCGCCCATAACCACGCTCCCGCCCCAACCCGTCCGCGAACCCCCAGGGCTCCCTTGAACGCACCGACACATCGGGAAACCGGCAAGGCTGCATCGTTCTTCGCCCTCTGGGGCCGGACCGCCCACCGCTTCGCCTGGCCGATCGCGGTCCTCGCGGTGGCATCGGCGCTGTCGCGGCCGGGGTCTATGCCGCGCGCACCGTGAAGATCAATTCCGACACCGCCGACATGCTCTCGGACGAGCTCGATTTCCGGCGGCTCAATATCGAGCTGCGCAAGGCGTTTCCCCGCCAGGCGCGCGACCTCGCGGTGGTGATCGACGGCGCGACCCCGGAGCAGGCGGAGCGCGCCGCGGCCTGGATGCGGCAGGAAATCGTCCGCCGGCCGGACCTTTTCCGGTCGGTGTTCCACCCGCAGGGCGATCCGTTCTTCCGCCGCAACGGGCTGTTGCTGTTGCCGCTCGACGACCTCGAGGAGACCGCGGACCGGATCGTCGCCGCGCAGCCCTTCCTCGGCACCGTCTGGCAGGACCGCAGCATCCGGGGCCTCGCCGACATGCTCTCCCTGGCTGTCGAGCAGCGGATCGACGACGGCGCCGAGAGCGGGCTCAGGGGCCTCGGGGAGGCGCTGGACCGCATCGCCGCGGCCGTCGAGGCGGAGGCCCGGCGGGAACCGGGCGCGGTCTCGTGGATCGGCCTGATGTTCGGACAGACCGGCGACCGGCGCTCGGGTGCGCGCCAGATCCTGCTGGTCGAGATCGCCCTCGCCTTCGACCGGTTCCGGCCGGGCAAGCGCGCGATCGGAGCGGTGCGCGCGATCGCCGACTCCATGCCCGCCGGGATCGGGGAGGGCGTCAGGGTGCGCCTCACCGGCAAGCCCGCGCTCAGGCACGACGAGCTCCGGTCCGTGCGCAAGGGGATGGAGCTTGCCGGGGCGCTTTCGTTCACGCTGGTGGTCCTGCTCCTCCTCGTCTGCTTCCGTTCGATCCGGATTTCGCTGGCGGCGCTCCTGACGCTTGTGATCGGGCTGCTGTGGACGGCGGCGTTCGCGGCCGCGACCGTCCGGGTGCTCAACCTGATCTCGGTCGCCTTCGCGGTGCTCTTCATCGGGCTCTGCGTCGATTTCGGCATCCATTACGGACTCCGCTGGTGCGAGGCGGCGAGGCGCGGGGTCGACCGCGCCGACGCGACCGCGCTCGCCGCGGCCAGCGTCGGACCCGGGCTCGCGCTCGCGGCGCTTGCCGCCGGGATCGGCTTCCTCGCGTTCCTGCCGACCCCCTATCTGGGCCTCGCCGAGCTCGGCTTCATCGCCGGCGCCGGGATGGCGATCGGCTTCTTCGCGACCATGACCCTGCTGCCCGCGTTCATCGCCGTGTTCAACGCCCGGCCGGACGGCGTGGGCGGCGGCGAAGGCGGTTTCGCGGAGGCCGTCGCCCGCCTCATCGAAGGCCGCGCCCGGAGCGTCGTCATCGGCGCCGGGGTCGTTCTGGTCGCAACCGCCGCGCTCTCGCCGTTCGTACGGTTCGACTTCGACCCGCTCCGCCTCAAGGACGCGGAGAGCGAGTCGGTCCAGACCGTGATGGAGCTGGTGGAGAGCGGCGACGGCGACACATACGCGCTCGTCCATCTCGCCGCCTCGGTCGAGGCCGCCGACACGGCCGCCGCCCGGATCGCGGGGCTTCCCGAGGTCGACAGCGCCCGGACCCTGTCGAGCTTCATCCCCGACGACCAGGAAGACAAGCTCGGCATCGTCGAGGAGGTGGCGGAGCTCGTCGGGCCCGCCTTCGTCGCCGATCGCGCGCCACCGCCCACCGGGGCCGAGACCGTGGAAGCGTTGCGCGGCCTCAAGGAAAAACTGGACGCGCTGGCCGCCACGGGCGCGGACGGGGAGGCCCGGTCCGCGAAGCGCCTCGCCCGGGCGCTCGCGGGGCCGATCGCCTCCGACCCCGCGCCGGCGCGGCTCGCCGACCTCACCGACCGGCTGCTGCGCAATTTGCCGCAGGCGGTGGAACGTCTCCAGGAGGCGCTTTCGGCGGAACCGGTCGATGCCCGGTCGATCCCCGCCGTCCTGCGCGATCGCTGGATCGCCGGGGACGGGCGCGCCAAGGTGGAGATCCACGCCAGGGCGCCGATCCACGAGGACCGGGACGAGCTGCGCCGCTTCGTCGAGGCCGTGCGCGGCGCGGTGCCCCAGGCGGTCGGCCCGCCGCTTACCGTCCTGGAGGCCGGGAACACGGTCGTCGCTTCGTTCCTTCAGGCGACCGCGACCGCCATCATCGCGATCGCGCTTCTGCTCGCAGCGACGCTTCGCTCCGCGCGGTCGGCGGCGATCGGCTTCCTGCCTTTGGTGCTGGCGGCGCTGGTCACCATCGGCGTCATGGTCGCGGCGGGGCTGTCGTTCAACCACGCCAACGTGATCGTTCTGCCGCTCCTGTTCGGGCTCGGGGTCGCCAACGGCATCCACCTGCTCGCGCGAGAGCGGCGGGAAGGTTCCGCCTCGCTGGCGATCCGCTCGAGCACGCCGCGCGCGGTCCTGTTCAGCGCGTTGACCACCGTCGCCTCGTTCGCGAGCCTCGGGATCTCGAACCATCCGGGCACGGCGAGCATGGGCGTGTTGCTGACGATCGCGTTGGTCAGCCTTCTCGCGTGCAGCCTCACCGTCCTCCCGGGCCTGATGCTGATCTGGCCGATCCGCCGGTCCTGAAGCGGCGGGCCGCGAGGCCCTGGCCGTCGAGCCAGGCGAGCGCGTCCGCCAGCGTCTCCTCCACCGGGCGCAGCGCGAGCCCGAGATCGGCGGCGGTCCGGAGCGGCCCCGGCACCGCCGGCCGGCGCGCCATCCGGACGCCCTCGAGCGGCGCCCTGGGCGGCCGGCCGGTGACGCGCGAGGCGAGCTCCGAAACCGAGGCGGCGGCATACGCCAGCGGATAGGGAACGCGGCGCCGGGGCATCTCGAGCCCGGTGATTCGCTCCACCATCGAGAGCAGTTCGGACATCCGGACGGGCGGGCCGCCGAGGAAATAGCGGCCGCCGACGGCGCCGCGCTCCGCCGCCGCTACATAGGCCTCCGCGAGGTCGCCCACGTCGACGATCCGGAACTCGAAATCGAGATAGGCCGGGGTCGTTCCGTTGACGTAGTCGAGCAGCATCCGGGTCGGCGGCGTGATATTTCGGTCGCCTGCCCCCATCGGCAGGCACGGGTTGAGGACGACGACCGGAAGCCCGCTTGCGGCGGCGTCGAGCGCCGCCCGTTCGGCGAGGAACTTCGACCGCGCATAGGCGCCCGGCATGTCGTCTGGCGTGAGCGCGCGGCCTTCGCGCCGGGGCGCGAAATGGATCGCCGCCGTCGAGGTCACCACGATCCTCGCCACGCCGGCCCGCCCCGCCTCGTCGAGCACCGCCCTGGTGGTCTCGACATTGGCCGCGGTGAAGTCGGCGGCGCGCGGCGCCCAGAGCCGGGGGTTGCCGGCGATATGGAAGACCCGGCCCGCCCCTTCCATCGCCCTCCGCAGGATTTCGGGATCGGCCGCCGAACCGACGATGCGTTCGACGCCGTCGGGGAGTTTCGTGCGCCCGTCGAGGTCGAGCACCCGCACCCGGGCGCCGTCCCGCGACAGGCGCTCCACCAGCCGGCCGCCGATGAACCCCGCCCCGCCGGTGACCAGGTCGATCATGGGATGCAGGCCGAAGGGATGGAGTGCGGGGGAATCGATCCGCGACGATGGTTTCTTCCTTTTGCGTCATGGTCGGCCTTCGCCGACCATGACGGCAATAAAGACTCGTACCCGCGAGGACAGAGCAGAGGAGAAAAAACGCCGAGTCCGCTCGTCGTCCCGCATCGGGAGAAATGCTCCTGGCCAGAATGATCTTTCACGGTTGAATTTCCAATGCACCCTTCCGGACCGGCAGGTTGCGACTCAACCGCTTTCGGGTCGGCCGGATCATGCAAGGGGGCGCCGTCACTCCCGACGCCCCCACTTCTCGACTATGACAAACTCTACCCCAAAACGCTGTCCCGTGTCAAGCAATAAGTTTTCTTTATAGACATAATTTTGCGCCCCTGACGCAAATGGCACGATGGGCTTCTTTCCTTTTTCCGCCACCCGCTCTTCGTGCTTTCCGAACGTCGACAAGCCCGATGGACGGTCCGGCCACGCCGGACCGTGAGGAGAGGCAGCGACCCCTTGTTTTGACATATGTCACCAGGAACCTTAAAGTGACATATATGATCAAGACTCAAATCTACCTGCCGGAAGAAGATCTGAAGGCCCTCCGGCGAACCGCGAAGCGCTCGGGACGTAGCGTCGCCGACCTTGTCCGGGAGGCCATTCGCCGCGTTTGGCTGCCGCCGCCGACGGACGGTCCGGTCGCCCTGTGGGACGGCACCCCGACCCGAACCTCCATGGAGCACGACTCGATTTACGACGAACGTCGATGAAGACCGGCGAGGCCGTCTTCGTCGACAGCGGTGCCTGGATCGCTCTGGCGCTCGCTCGGGACCCGCTGCATCCCAGAGCGGTCGAAGCATGGGGGCTTATCGCAGGACAGCGTGCGCGGCTCTACACCTCCGCCCCGGTGGTGCTGGAAACTTTCACTTTTCTCGACCGGAATGCGAGGCGGGATATCGCGATTGCCTGGAAGGATTCATTGAATGGGCTGGACAACTTGAAGGTTCTCGCCTGCGCCGCAGCCGATGTGCGGAGAGCCTGGCGCTACTTCGAACGTCGGGACCTGCACAAGCTCTCGGCGGTCGATGCGACCAGCTTCGTCCTTATGGCCAAGCACGACATAAGCTTAGCGTTCACATTCGATCATCATTTCGCCGCGGCCGGCTATCGTCTGGTCGGATGAATCCGGGACGGCCTTCGCGGTTCGATATCGTCAATCCTGAGGATCGCCGGGCCGGGCGTAGCCCCAGCGGTCGATATAGCGGCGCCAGGCGTCCTCGACCGTGGCGAGGTCCTCCTCCGGGTAGTCGTAGCGATTGCGCCGGTAGTCCCTGACCCCGTCCAGATAGCGGCGAAATGACGGGCTCCGCCTCGGCGAAACCCGTCCATCCCGAGGGTCTCGTAGAGCGCCGCCACCTCCTTCATGGGCTCGCGCGGAAAGCCGTTCGTAACGAAGTTCGTAGAAATTGCCGTCCGGTATGGCCGGCCGGTCGGCCAGAAAACGGTCCATGATGCGGCGGTAGCCGTCGAGCACGATGCGGTCGATCGACAAACCTTCGTGGGGCTGGAGCGCGAAGGCCGGGAACAGCTTGTCGTAGAAGTTCCGCATCGAGAAGAACACCTCGTACGGGTTGCGGACGCAGTGGATGAATTTCGCGTCGGGCCAGATCTGCCGAATCGCCTCGATCCGGGCGGTATGGACCGGATTCTTGACCAGCAGCGGCCGGCGCCCGCCGGCGAGCCAGACCTTGCGCGAGAACCGGGCGAAGGTCTCGGCCCAGTCTCGGATTTCGTCCTCGGAACAGGCGTCGAAGAAGACGCCGCGGTCGAAATTCGCGGCGAAAGCCTTGGGGAAATAGATGCCGTGATAGAACGAGACCGGGCTCATATTGGCGAGCGGGATCTCGTCTTCCTGCGGCGAATCGGGTTCGACGGGGATGCCGTCGATGAAGCGCTCCTTGGGAAGCATCCGTTCGAGAACCGGGCCGAGCGCCGCCGCGAGGCCGACGAAGTCCCACGGCATCCCGGCGGCGAGCGGCGAGACATAGGAAAAGCCCCGCCGGGACAGGATGTTGAACAGATGGGTGGTGCCGCTTCGCCAATGCCCGACGATGAAGACCGGCGCCGGCATGTCGCCGGCCTTCCCCAGCTTGCGGGCGACCCAGGCACGCTCGGCGAGGGTCGACGGCAGGCGGGCGGCGGCGACCAGCAGGGCGACAGCGGCCCGGGGCAGCGCCCGCGGCGCGACGCCCCCGTTGGCGTAAAGCACCCGAACCAAGGTCGCGATATCCGCGCCGCAGAGCGGATGCATGAACGGACGGTCCGCTCCGGTGCTCATCCGGGTTCCAGCCCCGCTCGTGGACAGACGGGCCGCGGGGTTTCGGTCATTGCCTCTGCTCCGTCCCAACTTCCCGCGCGGCGGGATCGGACTATAGTGCGCCCGTCGCGCCGTAGAAACGCGGGGGCATCGCCGCAAGTTGCAGCGGCAGCAGGGACCGTTTCCCTGCATTTCGAGTTCGTTCGCCGGAGAGTCGTGGTGCTTCGCCTGTCGGTTCTGGACCAGTCGATCGCCGCCGCGGGCAGGCCGCACGGCCAGGCGATCCGCGATACCGTCGCGCTCGCCTCGCATTGCGAGACGCTGGGCTATCACCGCTTCTGGGTGTCGGAGCACCACAATCATCCGAGCATCCTCGGCACCGCGCCGGAAGTCCTGATCGCTGCGTTGGCGATGAAGACCGAACGCATCCGCATCGGCAGCGCCGGAGTGATGCTGCCGCATTACTCGGCGCTCAAGGTCGCCGAGCAGTTCCGGGTTCTCGATGCGCTGGCGCCCGGCCGCATCGATCTCGGGCTGGGGCGCGCGCCCGGCTCGGACGGGCTCACTGCCTACGCGCTCCATCCGATGGCCAACGAGCGGCCGCACCAGTTCCCGGCCGACGTGCGCGACATCCTGGCCTGGATCGCCGGGAAGCCGCTGGCGGAGGGGCACACCTTCGCGCAGATCCGCGCTTATCCGGCGGGCGATACCGTGCCCGAGGTCTGGATGCTGGGGAGCTCGAATTACGGCGCGCAGGTCGCCGCCCATTTCGGACTGCCCTACTGCTTCGCCTGGTTCTTCACCGACGGACAGGGCGCGGCCGAGGCGCTCCGCATGTACCGCGAGGGCTACCAGCCGAGCGAACGCCACCCCGAGGCGATCGGCGGGCTCTGCGTCTGGGCGCTCGCGGCGGACAGCGAGGAAGAGGCGCAGCACCACTACACGCCGCGGGCGCGCTGGCAGCTGCTGCGGCGCAAGGGCCTCTACACGGCGCTCGAAACGCCCGAGGACGCCGCCGCCCACCCCTATACCGAAGCGGAGAAGGCGGTTCTCGAGCGGTTCCGCAAGCAGTCCTTCGTCGGCACCCCGGACCGGGTGGCCGAACGAATCGAAGCGCTCGCGAGCGAACTCGACGTGCAGGAAATCGCCGTCGTCACCTGGACCCACGACGAGGAGGTCAGGCGGCGCAGCTACGCCCTCCTCGCCGAGGCTTTCGGGCTGGGGTGAGGAATGCGCTCGGCACGAGATTGTCGGACAGCCGCGATTGTCACCCCGGACTTGTTCCGGGGTCCAGGCCTGCCCCGGACGCCGATCCGGGGGAAGCCGGGCGAGGGCGGTGCCTGTGGCTCTGGACCCCGGATCAAGTCCCATAAGCGCCAACTTGTTCATGGATTGAAGTGGGAGGAGCGTTGGGGTCTGCGACGTCGTGGCGGTTCGGAGAGCGCTTTGGCGATGTCGTTCCACTCGTCGATCGTGCGGGCGAGGCCGAAGGCCGGCTCGATGGCCCGGCGGATCTGGTTGAGGACGAAGCGGAACTCGCGCCAGGGGCTATGGGGACGGCGGCGGCGCCAGGTCGTATCCCCAGGGGGAAACGGCGCGGGCGTGATCGACCAGCTTGTCCACCAGCAACGCCACCAGGAGTTTTCCGTAAAGCCAGGCGCGGGCGCTGTCGTCGTCGCGCTTGGGCAGGTGGCCCAGCCGGGCCAGGGATTTGAGGCGTTTGAAGACCAACTCGACCTGCCAGCGCAGGCGGTACCATTCCAGAACCTCGCGGGCGCTGAACGCCTCTTCGCAGAACGTGGTGAAGACGATGACATAGGCTGCGAAGGCAAGCGTTGCGGGCCGCACCTCGCTGCCCTGCCGCCGGGCCTCGCGGCGCGCCGTCTTGCGGGCCCGCGCGGCCGCTTGCGCCGACTTGCGGACCGCGCAGATGCGACCGCGCACGCCGACCTCCCCGGCGGTCGCGACCGGCCACCACCCGACAGACCCGGCGCCGGTCAGCCCGGACACCGCCGCAAGCAGGTCGAAGGGCGCCCCGTCCGGGGTCCGCAGCGACAACGCCCCGGTGTTCACCCGCACCGCGATGCGCCCGCCCGCCGCCGACACATGACGGAGCCCCGCCGCCGTCGCGTAGCCCCGGTCGGCCAGAATATGGTCGCCCTCGCGGACCGGAAACCGGGCGAGATATTCCGCGCTGCCCGCGCCGCGCGTCGGCGTGACCTCGAAGAAATCGCAGCACAGCGAGGACAGGCACAGGCTGTAATGCACCCGCCACAGCGAACCCGTCCGCCCGGGTTCGCGCACCGTGGTGGCGTCGAACGCCCGGACCCGCAAGCCCGGCGCGGGCGCGCGCGCCAGACCGCGTTCGCGAAACAGCGCCACGCACAGCCCGTGCAGCCAGTCCGACGACTTGCGAAGCCGCTTCAGCAGCGCCACATCCGACAGCTGCGCCAGACCCGCCTTGCGGGCGCGCAGCGACGTCTCGCGCAGCGAGTGCCCGCAGCCCAGATGCAGAAGAAGAACCCGAAGAACCGCCTCCGCGGACTTGTCCTTGCGCAGCCCCTTCAGCGCCCCGGTCGAACGCCCCAACTCTTCCCAGCCCGCCGGCAGAAAAGACCGCAAAACCGCCCAGTCCTCGTCCATCGCACGCCTCCGGAACCAAATACCCGGAAACCTAGCCAAAAAGATAAAGACAAACAAGTTAGCGCTTATGGGACTTGATCCGGGGTCCAGAACGGCATTCCCACCTCTAGGCGGTCGGGTGATCTCCAGCGGCGGCGGGGCGTGGATGTTGTGTTCCGGACGGAAACCGGAGCATCCCACTGGACCCCGGAACAAGTCCGGGGTGACAGCGGGGGCAAGGACGGGAGGTGCGAGCGTGCCGCAACCCGAGCCTCGATTCGACCGATGTGTCTATAACCCGCTGGCATCCAGGCAATGATCCCGTCGAACCAATCTAAACCGGACGGCAGTGGACTTGGCCCGACCATCCACGAGTTCTTGCCGTGTTGCCTTGAGAAAACGTCGCGAAAACAAAAAAACGTGGATGGTCGGCCTCCGCCGACCGTGACGGTGGGTAAGAAACGACGGGATCGGCAAGAGTTCAGGGATTCTGGTCCCAGTCGGGATCGTCGCTTGGGGATAGCGGGGTGTCGCCGGCGAGCAGGCCCTTGCCGGGGACGTGGTTGATCTCCAGCCTTATGCCGTCGGGGTCCTCGAACACGATGTAGTAGTAGCCGGGCGCCCAATCGCCTTCGGTCGGCCCGCGGTCGATCTTCGCGCCCATCTCGCGCAGCTTCGCCGCCGCCTCGTCCACGTCCTCGCGGGACCGCGCGCGCAGGCAGAGATGGTGCAGCCCCACCCGGTTTTGCACGAAGCGCTCGTTCTCGTAGTCGGGCGCCGGGCGCTGGATGCCGAGCGCGGTGCGCCCGCCCACGTGGTAAACGAAGTTGTTGCCGTCATAGACCTTGTGCATCCCGAGGAACGGCAGCAGTTCGCAATAGAATTCCCGCGACTTATCGAAGCGGCTGACCGTCAGGATGACATGCGCCATGCCATTGATTTCGATCATCGCGTCTCTCCGGGATTGGCATGGGCCATCAGGTGCTTGCGGGCTTCCTCGTCCCATTCGCCGGTGGGCCTGCCGAAATCCTTCCCGACATCGTAGCCCCGCCTGAGCGCGGGGCGCTGCTGCAACGCCTTGTACCAGCGTTTCACGTTGGGAAAGCTGTCGAGGTCCACTTCCTGCTGCTTGTAGGTGATCACCCACGGCCAGCAGGCCATGTCGGCGATGGAATAATCGCCGGCGATGAATTCCCGTCCCCCCAGCCGCCGGTCGAGAACGCCGTAGAGCCGCAGCATCTCGTTGGTGTAACGCTCCACGGCGTAGGGGATCGTCTCCGGCGCATAGAACCGGAAATGGCCGGATTGGCCGAGCATCGGCCCGAGACCGCCCATCTGCCACATGAGCCATTCGACCACCTCGATGCGCCGCCGGAGGTCGGTGGGCAGGAATTTCCCGGTCTTCTGGGCGAGATAGAGCAGGATCGCTCCGCTCTCGAACACCGGGACCGGCTCGCCGCCGCCGGGCGGGTCGCGGTCGACGATCGCCGGCATCCGGTTGTTGGGGCTGATTTTGAGGAATTCCGGCTCGAACTGGCCGCCTCGGCCGATATTGACGGGCACGATGCGGTAGTCGAGCTCCATCTCCTCCAGCGCGATGGATATCTTCCAGCCGTTCGGCGTGGGCCAGTAATACGCGTCGATCATCGCAGGGACTCCATGCGGGGATTGGCTGTCGGGTGCAAACCCCGACGCTCGGAAATAAAGCAGCTTCCGCGGGCGCTTGCCAATCTTCCCGGCGGCCCATAGCGTTCGGCGAAAGACGTTTCCGAAACCTCGTCCCAAGAAGGAACCCTCCATGTCCTCCTATGTCCTCGTCCACGGCGCCTGGCATTCGGAAGATCTGCTGGAAGCCACCGCCGCGCCGATCCGGGCTGCCGGCCACGAGGTCCACTGCCCCACCCTCGCGGGGAACCGGCCGGGCGATGCCAAGACGGTGGGCCTGGCGGACGCGATCCAGTCGATCGTCGATTTTCTCGAAGAGCACGACCTCAACGATGTGCTCCTGATGGGCCACAGCTACGGGGGCATGGTCATCACCGGCGTCGCCGACAAGGCGGCGGAACGAATCCGCCGGCTGATCTACTGGAACGCCTTCGTCCCGGACGACGGCGAATCCCTGAACGACATGGTGCCGCCCCATTACGTTCCCCTGTTCGAGCAGATCGCGGCCGACATCGGCGACGGTTCCGTCGTCATGCCCTATCCGATCTGGCGCGAAGCGTTCATGAACGACGCCGATGCCGAGCTGTCCCAGTCCGCCTACGACAAGCTCAACCCCCACCCCTTCGCCACCTTCACGGACGGCATTTCCCTGTCGAAGAACCCGGCGGAGATGGGAGTGGCCAAGTCCTACATCAACTGCACCGAAGATACGTCGATGCCGCACAGCATGACCTGGCATCCGCGCCTGTCGGAGAAGCTGGGCCTGTTCCGGCTGATCCAGATTCCGGGCGGGCACGAGGTCTGCTTCACGGCGCCGGAACGGCTTGCCCAGGCAATCATGGACGCCGGAAGGGACTAGGGAGACGGCCCGCCTATCCGGAAGTTTCGAACAAGCGATCCAGCTCCCTGTAATCCGGCGGTGCGGTGTCGATGGCCTCGCCACGGCGCAAGACCGTCCGGTCGCCTTGCGGCCTGGACAGTAACTCGCTGTAGCCGCGCCCCCTGAACAGCACCAGGTCGGCAGGTTCGCCGACCGCGATCAGACCGGGGTTTTCGAGCCCCATGACCTCGATGGGCGTCGCGTTGACGCTGCGCGGCCAGTCGTTCATCGGCAGGTCGATATGGGCGATTCGAGTGGCCTGGGTGAACACTTCCAGCATGTCGTGATCGCCGTAGCCGTAGAACGGATCGCGGCAGTTGTCGCTGGCGAACGAAACCGGGATGCCGCGCGCCGCCATCTCGCGGACCAGGGTGACGCCCCGCCGGCGCGGGGTCCGGCCCGGTTCGCGGTCCATCAGGAAGACGTTGCACATCGGCAGGCTGACGACCGCGATACCGGCTTCGGCAACGAGATCCAGGGTGCGGTCGGCATCGTCCTCCGGCTGCACGGCGAGGCTGCAGCAATGGCCGCACTGGACCCGCCCGGCGAACCGGTTGCGCTTGGCGGCTTCGGCCACGTGCCGGAGGGTCCTGTCGCGCAAATCGAGGCTTTCGTCGACATGAAGGTCGAGATCGAGCGAACGGTCGGATGCGAGCCGGAAGATACGGTCCAAAACGTCGTCTATGTCAGGGATCATGAAGATCACCGCGCCGACGATCCCGCCGGACGCGGCGACGAGATCGACGATCGCGTCGCTCTTTCCGTCCCGGAATTCCTCGACCATCAGCAGGTTGACCCCCTGAAGGTCGATCCTGCCCCGCCATTCCTCCCGCAATTCGCGGAACACACCCCAGGTCGTCGCCGCCTGTTGCGGCAGGGACTGCAAATGCGTGCGTATTGCGCGCGTCCCGTGCGCAAAGGCGCACCGGAGCCCAAATTCCATCCGGGCGCGGAGATCGTCCGCCGACCAGTTGGAATCGCGATCGCTACCCACGGCCTGGGCCGCGGTCCAGAACGAACCGTCCGCGTTCGGCGCGCGGGTCCATATGTGGCCGATGTCGAGATGGGTGTGGATGTCGGCGAAACACGGCCATACCTGACCGCCGTCGAGATCGCGGTCGCCGGCCTCGACAATTCCGGCGGGACGCCGAACGGCGGCTATCCGTCCGTCCTCGATCGCGATGTCGACGCTCGCGAGACCTTCGGCGTCGACCGTCAGATCGGCGGGCGGATCGGCGAGCAGGGAAAGCGGCACCCTCGCATTGCGTAAGGCATACGATGTCATCTTGGGGCATCCCCGGTCGGCTAGGTGAACTCCTCGTCGAGCTGCTTCCAGTATGTATCTTTCTTGACCACCTTTCCGTCGCGGAATTTCCACAGGTCGCAACCGAGCAGTTGGAGTTTCTCGCCCTTTGCGGTGGTGCCGGTCAGCGTCCATTCCGAGACGCCCATCTCGCCCAGCACCCAGTTGCCTCCGTCCTCCCAATGCGCGTCGGGTATCGACCTGAAACGCTCCGCCAGGGCCTCGCGAACCGCGGCGGCCCCCTCGAATTTGCGGCCCCATGGGTGAGGCCCCCTGGCCATCACCCAGGCGACGTCGGCGGCGCAGTAGCTCATTATCCCGTCGACATCGTGGCGATTGAAGGCGTCGACGATCGCGGCCACGGTTTCGACCGTGACAGCCGGGGCGCGGTCGTTCACGCGACGCGTCCTCGCGGCAGAGACTCGGAGATGGACAATTCGCCGTCCTCCTCGGTTTCCCGGACCCGCTTATAGCCCGTCGGGAACATCGGGAGTAGCCGGCGCCGGCGCGCCCCGTGCTAACCTTGCGCTCCGTTCATCCACCGGGACCGTCCAATGGCACTCAGCGAATCGCAGCAGATCGCGATGTGGGAAGATGTCCTGCGCCTCTGCAAGGTCCATGACGGAGAGACCGTCGTCGTGCTGACCAAGCCGGAGGCGAGGCCGGAGAACGTCAAGGCGGCCTACAACGCGTGTATCGGGATCGGCGCAACGACCATCCACATGGAACCGCATATCGGCGGCTCGCGCCTGAGCGAAAACGCCGTCGCGATGGATGCGATGCGGGCCGCCGACATGGTGATCGACCTCGTGGGGCTGCATCTGTTGCGCGGCGGCGAGCTGCCGCATGTCCGGGCGGCGGACACGCGCATTCTCTACGTCACCGAACCGCCCGAGGCGCTGGCTCGGATGCTGCCGCAGGAGGACGACAAGCGCCGGGTCTACGCCGCCGGCAGGCGCATCGAGGCGGCGAAGACCATGCGGGTCGAGTCCGACGCGGGCACGAATTTCGAATGCGACCTCGGCGAGTACCCGGTTCTCTACGAATACGGCTACTCCGACGATCCCGGGCACTGGGACCACTGGCCGGCAGGTTTCGTCGCCACCTGGCCCAACGAGCTGTCGGCGCGCGGCACCATCGTGGTGGACCGCGGCGACATCGTCTTTCCCTTCAAGTCGTATGTGCAGACGCCGATCCGGGTCGACTTCGAGGACGGCTTCGTCACCGGGATATCGGGCGATTTCGACGCCGCCTACATGCGGGAGTTCATCGAGAGCTACCACGACCGCGACGGCTTCGCGATGTCGCATGTCGGCTGGGGATTGCAGCCGAGGGCGAGCTGGACCGCGCTCGGAATGATGGACAAGGCTCAGACCAACGGCAATGACGGGCGTGCGTTCTACGGCAACTTCATGTTCTCGACCGGCCCCAACGACGACGCCGGCGGCCCTCGCGACACGCTGTGCCACCTCGATATTCCGATGCGCAATTGCTCGGTATGGCTCGACGACGAGCCGATGGTGCTGAAGGGGGAAATCATCCCCGAGGACCAGCGCGCGGCAGGCCGCTGACGCCCGGGCGGCAGGGAGAGGTCGCGATGTTTCCCGAGCGCGATCTGATTCTGCACGGCGGAAAGGCGATCACGCTGGACGGCGGATCGCGGCTGGCGAGCGCCGTTGGCGCCTCGGCGGGGCGCATTTCGGCGGTGGGTTCCGACGAAGCGGTGCTGGCCGGACGCGGCCGCCACACGCGGATCATCGATCTGGGCGGACGGGCGGTGTGTCCGGGCTTCATCGACACCCACGCGCACATGGATCGCGAGGGGCTGAAGGCGCGCGGCGGCTATTCCCTGGCGGGGCGCCACTCGGTCGCCGCGATCGTGGACGCCGTCGCAAGCGCCTGCGCCCGCACGCCCAGGGGCGAATGGGTGGTCTTCATGCCCATGGGCACGCCCAAGCTCTCCTATATCTGCCGGCCCGACCAGCTCGAAGAAGGCCGGTTCCCCACCCGCCACGACCTCGATGCGGTCTCGCCGGACAACCCGGTCTATATCCGCGTGCCCTGGGGCTGGTGGGTCCACCGCCCGTTCGTAGGCGTCGCCAACAGCGCCGCGTTGCGGCTATGCGGTATCGATCGCGACACGGAAGCGCCCTACAATGTCGAGATCCTCACCGACGGCGGCGAGCCGAGCGGTGTCTTCCTCGACCGCTCCTACGCCCCGGTGATCGAATACACCCTGATGCGCAAGGCGCCGCGGATCACCTTCGAAGACCGGGTGGCGGGCTGCCGGCTGGGCGCCGCCGCCTACGCCGCTTCCGGCACGACGAGCATCTACGAGGGTCACGGGCTGACGCCGGCGATCCTGGAGGCCTATCGCCGGGTCCATGAAGACGGCGACCTGGCGGTGCGGGCTCACTTGCCGCTCAGCGTGCCCGGCGCCTCGGTCGACGACCGCAGGCTGGCCGGGATCCTCGACGAGTGGGCGACGCGGCTCGCCGGGCGCGGCAGCGGCGATGAGATGCTGCGCTTCGAAGGCGTGTGCGTCGACGTCGCCAACGAGCAGGCCGCCGCCATCATTGGCGAGGATTACCCCTACGAGGCCTGGGCCGGGCATTTCTATCACTCGCTGTCGCACGACCGGTTCGTCGAGATCGGCGTCCATGCCGCCCGGCTCGGCATCAGGCTGAGCTGCCTGATCTGCTACGACCTCGAACGCGTGCTCCGGGCCTACGAGGCGATCGATGCCCGGGTCTCGATCCGCGACCGGCGCTGGGTGATGATCCATGTGATCGAGGCGACCGCCGATCAGATCCGGCGTATGAAGGACCTCGGCGTGATCGCGACCGTGACGCCCAACTTCATGTACATGGCCTCGGATCGCTTCAACCTGCATGAGATCGGCGACCGCGCGATGCCGATCCGCGCCCTGCTCGATGCCGGCGTCCCGGTGGCGCTGTCATCGGACAACGTGCCGTATTCCATGCTGTGGACCATGTGGGAGGCGCTGGCCCGCTACGACGCCGATTCAGGCCGCACGCTGGGTAAGAGCAACCTCACCCGCGAGGAGGCGTTGCGCATGATCTGCCAGACCGGCGCCATGGTGACCTGGGAGGAAGACATCAAGGGCACGCTGGAGCCGGGCAAGATGGCCGACATGGTCGTGCTGGATGCCGACCCGCTGAGCTGTACCGAGGATGCGCTGAAGGACATCCGCGTCGAGCACACCTTCCTCGGTGGCCGCGAGGTCTTCGGCCCCGGCATGGCCGACCCCGGCCCGGTCGACGGCATGGACCCTCTCTGAACGCCGCCGTCGACCGGTCCTGACCGCGAGAACCCGCGCCCGCGATGCCGGCTCAACCGTCCGCGAGGCGCTGGCTCGGCACCGATTTCCTGGGATCGAAGAACGGCACGGCGGCGGTCTTCCCCGTGGCCGTCCCGGTCAGGGTGCGGACTTCGAGCGCATTGCCGGGAGCCGCCAGCTCGACAGGCACCCAGACATAGCCGATGTTCCTCTGCATGCGCGGCGACCAGTCGATCACGGTGACCCGTCCGATCTCCTCGCCGTCCTTGTACGCGGGCGCGACATCGGGACATCCCTGGATCATCTCGTCGCCATCGAGCACGATGCCGACCAGCTTCCGGCTCACCCCTTCGGCCTTGATCCGGATCAGCGCTTCCTTGCCGATATAGTCCGCGCTCTGGTCCTCCACCAGCCGTTCGAGCCCCATGATCTCGAACGGGTTGTTGTCGATCGTCATGTCGGCGCCGTAACGAAATATCCCGGCCTCGATGCGGCGAATCTGCGAGGGCGCGATCGGCCGGATGCGGTGCGGCTTTCCCGCTTCCATGATCCGGTCCCACAACTCTTCGCCGCGGCTCGGGTCGCGGAGATAGATTTCGAAGCCGATCTCGGCGCTCCATCCGGTTCGGCTGATGACCACCGGAATGCCGTCGAGATCGGTCTCCATGGTCCAGTAATAGCGAATTTGCGCGACCGCATCGCCGAACAGCTCGATCATCACGTCCCTGGACTTGGGGCCCTGTACCTGCACCGGATAGATTTCGGGTTCGCGGACCTTCACGTCCAGCCCGCAACCCACCGAATACCCGCGCGCCCACAGGCCCGCATCGTAGTCCGAAAGCGCCAGCCACCACTGGTTTTCGCCCAGGCGCAGCAAGACCGGCTCGTTCACGATGCCGCCGTCCTCGGCGGTGATCAGCACGTATTTGCCCTGCCCGACCGCGCATTTCGTCAGGTCCCGGGGCGTCAGCCTGTTGGTGAACTCGGATGCGTCCGGTCCGGTGATCTCGACGATGCGCTCGACGCTCACGTCCCACAGCGTCACATCCTCGGTCAGGCTTCGATATTCCTCGATGGGATCGTCGTAGTAATTCGGAATGTACATGTGATTGTAGATGCCCCACGCCTTGCACCCGGCCCGGCGCGTGGCCTCGAAGAAGGGGGACTTGCGATAGCGGGGACCGAAATAGAAGTCGGCCTTCGTCAGGATCTCGTTCATTCCAGGGCTCTCCCATCGTGTGCGAACGCACCGCGCTCCCGCGCTGCCCGTTCGCTATGCTTTCAAACGCTCATTCCCGGGGTCATAAAGCGGTTCGGCAAGCACCCTGGCGCCGCAGCGGCGTCCCAGGATCGCGATTTCGAGCTCGGTGCCGGGCGCGGCGAGATCCGGCTCGACGAAGGCGAAGGCGATGCTCCGCCCGACGGTGTATCCGTAGGCGCCGCTGGTCGTAAGCCCGACGACGCGGCCGTCGGCATAGACCGGCTCGTTGCCGTGAGCGTCCGCGTCCACGGCGTCCACCGACAGGTAGACCAGCCGGGTGTCGACACCCTCGCTTGCCCGCTCGGCCACGGCGTCCTTGCCGATAAACCGGCTTTCCATGTCGACGAACCGTTCCAGGCCGCCCTCGATAGGCGTCAGTTCGGTCGTCAACTCCAGACCCCAGGCCTTGTAGGCTTTCTCCATGCGGAGCGAGTTGACGGCATAGAGGCCGAAATCCACCGCGCCGTATTCTTCGCCCGCGGCCATGATGGCGTCGTAGAGGGCGTCCATGCGGCTCATCGGATGGTGGAGCTCCCAACCGAGCTCGCCCACATAGGACAC
This sequence comes from Vicinamibacterales bacterium, assembly GCA_965197865.1. GTDB lineage: Bacteria > Acidobacteriota > Vicinamibacteria > Vicinamibacterales > CAVVIG01 > CBDANZ01. The sequence goes on along the minus strand of CBDANZ010000001.1, from coordinate 181,363 downwards.
CCGGAGCGCCCGCGTCGGGACGCCCGCAGACTTCGATCTCGCGCGCCGACAGCCAGGGGAACGCGGCATTGCCGAGATCGGCGTCGGTCAGCCCGGCGAGCAGCTCCCGCGAACGCGGACCGGTGACGACCAGGACACCGTAATCGTCGGTAACGTCGGTTATCTCCACGTCCTCGGCCTCGCGCCGGTGCTGCACCAGCCAGTCATGGTCGTGGATCCGGGCGACGGCGCCGGACAGCAGATAGAACCGGCTCTCGTCCAGCCGCGTCACCGTGAACTCGCTCTCGATGCCGCCCAGTTCGGTCAACGCGTGGGCGAGGACGATCCGGCGGTTCCGACGCGGCACGCGATTGGCGACGATGCGATCGAGAAACGCGGCCGCGTCCGGGCCGGTGACGTCGAACTTGGAGAAGGCCGACAGATCCAGCACGCCCACACGCTCGCGCACGGCCCAGGCATTCCTCGCCGACCGCGTCGAACCAGTTCATGCGGCGAAAGCCATACCGTTCCCCGGCACCGTCCGCCGCGAACCACTTTGCCCGCTCCCATCCGAAGGTCTCGGCGAAAACGGCGCCGCGGGCCGCTAGCTTGTCGTAGATCGGCGTGGTCGTGACCGGACGGCCGGGATCGCGGAACTCGCCGGGATAGTGCACCTGGTACATCCGGTGATACTCGTCGAGCGCTTTCGACAGGCTGTATTTGCCGATCGACCACTGGCCGAACCGTCTGGTCTCCATCTCGCGCACGTTGATCTCGGTCTGGCCGTGGACCATCCACTGCGCCAGATATTTCCCCGCGCCGGGACCCTGGGTGATCCCGATGCCGGCACCGCAGCACATCCAGAAATTCTCCAGGCCCGGCGCCGGTCCGATGAGAAATCCGCCATCCGGCGTGTGGGTGATGGGCCCGCTGACGACCCGCTTGATCCCGGCGTGTTCGAACGCGGGGATGCGTTTGGCCGCCAGTTCGAGCCACGGCACCAGCCGGTCGATGTCGGGCGGCAACAGCTCGGCGTCGAACGACCAGTCGATCCCGTCCAGCGCCCATGCCTGCGCGCCATCGGTCTCGTAGGGGCCGACGATCAGCCCCTGCTGCTCCTGCCGGTAGTAGCACGACGCGCGGGGGTCGCGAACGACCGGGGGTTCCCGCTCCAATGAGGCGACCGCCTCGAGGTCTTCGGTCACCAGGTACTGATGGACGATGTTGACGATCGGAACATCGAGCCCGACCATGGCCCCGATCCGGGGCGCGAACCCGCCCGCGGCGTTGACCACGTGTTCGGCGACGATGGTGCCTTGCTCGGTGACGACGTCCCAGCGTCCCTCGGGACGCCGGGCGATGTCGACAACCCGGTTGCGGAGATAGATCTCGGCGCCGCCCGCGCGCGCGCCGGCGGCCATGGCCATGGTGCTGCTGGCGGGATCCGTGTGTCCGTCGCCCGGCGTGTAGGCGCCCAGCACCACGCCCTCGGTGTCCAGCAACGGATGCAACGCGGAGATTTCGGCGGGACCGATAAGGTGACACTCCGCACCGACGCAGCGCAGCACGCCCTGCACATAGTGAAACCAGTCGGCTTCGTCCCGGTTGGTCGCAAGCCGGATGGCGCCGCAGCCGTGCCAGCCCGTGGCCTGGCCGGTTTCCGCCTCCAGCCGCTGGTAGAGCCGGGAGCCGTAGAAATGCACCTTCGCCATGTTGAGGCTGCCGATGAAATGGGGAACCAGCCCGGCCGCGTGCCAGGTGGAGCCGGATGTAAGCTCGCTCTTCTCGACCAGGACCACGTCCGACCACCCCTCCTTGGTGAGGTGGTAGAGGAGCCCGACCCCCATTACACCGCCGCCGACCACGACGACGCGCGCGTGCGTCTTCATCGGCGGCCCCGCCCGCGGATCGACCGGTCTTGCGGCTGCGGCGCCCGCCCTGCCGGCGCTCCAGCGCTATGAATTCCGGCCGGCCGCAGCGCCGACTTGACGAACGGAACGACGCTCGACATCGCGACCTCCCCCGCTTCGCGCTACCAGGGAACCTGAAGCGACTCTCATCCTGACCCAACGCATCGAACGGAAACGCCCTTACCGGCACGGTGGCACCGACGCAAGCCGTTTTTTTGCACTGCGTATCTGCAGCCGCTCTGTCGCGGCGTTCCCGACCTTTCCCGGTCTTCAGGGCCAGTTCGTTTGAGAGTTTTCGACTTCGATCGTAGAGCTCGATGGCGGCCGAGCGGAGCCCTTGCATGGCTCAGGCGAAGCTGCCCATGTCGCCAGCCAGGCTACCGGCATTCGGTAACCGCGAGAACCCGCCGATGGACCCGGCTTCGCGAAACGACGGGACAGCGGTCCCGCACTTCCCGGCAAGCCCAACATCGGAACCGACCCGGACCGATAATCGGAACCAGGAGAAACCGGCGCGCGCCTTCAAGAATCGAAAAAAGGAAAACCCCCTGAAAACAGGGGGTTTTGGGAAACTCCGGGAACTCCCGTCAGAGAGGAGTGGTGGAGCCGAGGGGAGTCGAACCCCTGACCTCGACATTGCGAACGTCGCGCTCTCCCAACTGAGCTACGGCCCCGTCCACCGAAGGCGCGGATAATGTGGAGCCGGGCGTGGCGATGTCAAGCGCGGGCTGGACCGCGCGGCCGGTGCCGAACTTGCGCCTCCGAACCGCCGGGGCTAGTGTCGCCCGGCCCGACTGCAGGAGCGAGACCGCCCCGTCATGAATGTCATCCTCGGCCCGATTCTCGAAATCGTCGATGCGATTCTTGGGCTCTATATGTGGGTGATCATCCTGTCGGTGGTCATGAGCTGGCTCTACGCCTTCAACATCGTCAACACCGGTAACCGCTTCGTTTACGCGATCGGCTACTTCACGCATCGGCTGACGGAGCCCGCCCTCGCCCCGATCCGCCGTTTCCTCCCCAATTTCGGCGCGATCGACATCTCGCCCCTGGTGCTTCTGCTCGCCGTCTTTTTTCTGCGGCGCGTCATACAGAATCTCTTGTTCGAGCTCGGCGGATGACCCGCCTGATAGACGGCAGGGCGATCGCCGCGGATGTGCGTGCGCGTGTCGCGGAGGCCGTTGCGGCGCTGGCGGACCGCGATATTTTGCCCGGCCTCGCCACGGTTCTGGTGGGCGACGATCCGGCGAGCCGGATCTATGTGCGCAACAAGATCCGCATGTGCGCGGAGGTAGGAATCCGTTCGATCGAGCACGCGCCGGACGCCGATATTTCGGAAGACGCCCTGCTCGACCTCATCAGCCGTCTCAACGCGGACCCGGAGGTAGACGGTATCCTGGTCCAGCTCCCCCTGCCCGCGGGCATCGACGCGGCCCGGGTGACCGAGGCCATCGACCCCCTCAAGGACGTCGACGGCTTCCACACGACCAATGCGGGCAGACTTTCCGCCGGGCTGGACGCGATGGTGCCCTGTACTCCGGCGGGCTGCATGATCCTGCTCAGGAGCGTCTGCCCCGACCCGACCGGGATGCGCGCTATCGTCGTCGGACGGTCCAACATCGTCGGCAAGCCGGTCGCCCAGCTCCTGCTTGCCGCCCACTGCACCGTGACGATCGCCCATTCCCGCACCGTCGATCTCGACGAACGCTGCCGCGAAGCCGATATCGTGATCGCCGCCGTCGGCCGGGCGCAGATGATCGAGGGCAGCTGGATCGGGCCGGGCGCGACCGTCATCGATGTCGGCATCAACCGGATCGAGGGCCCGGACGGACAGGGAAAGCTCGTCGGCGACGTCGAATTCGACACGGCGAAGGACGTCGCGGGCGCGATCACCCCGGTGCCGGGCGGGGTAGGCCCGATGACCATCGCCTGCCTGCTGCGAAACACGGCGATCGCCGCGTGCCGGCGGCGCGGGATGGAGACGCCGGAGGCCGTTCGACTTTCCTAGTCCTGCCCTTCCCGCACCCGCGATTCCCGCACGGTGATGAAATAGGTGCTGGCGAAGATCACGCCGGCCCCGATCCAGGTCCAGACATCCATGACCTCGCTGAACAGCAGCCAGCCGAGCCCTGCGGTGAACGGAAGCCGGAGGAAATCGAACGGCATCACCGCGCTCGCATCCGCGGCGGCGAAGGCCCGGGCCTGGCAAAAATGCGCGGTCCAGCCGGAAATCCCCATCACCAGCAGCACCGGCACGTCCTCCCAGCCCGGGGTGACCCAAACGAAGAGCGACGGGATCAGGGTCAGCGGCAGCATCATCAGGTTCATGTAGAAGACGATCACCGAGGCGGGTTCGGTGGCGGTGAGGAACTTCACCGATGTCCATGCGCCGGCATAGAACGCGCAGGAGAGGATCACCGCCATCATGGGAAGGCTGACCGAGGCCATGCCGGGCCTCACGATCGCCAGCGCGCCGAGAAAACCGACCACGGTCGCGGTCCAGCGGGCGGCGTCGACGCGCTCGCGCAGCACCAGCCCGGCGGCGAGCGTGCAGAACACCGGGATCAGGAAGGAGAGCGCCGTCACGTCGCCGACCGGGATGTGGATCAGCCCGTAATACATGCTCAGCATCGCCCCGAAGGCGAAAGCGGTGCGCGCGAAATGCATCGGCAGGCGCCGCGTCCTGAGACGCGCGAGCCCGTTCCGGGCGACCATCGGCACGATCAGGAAGATGCCGACCAGCGCGCGCACGAACACGATCTCGATGGTCGGAAATGTGTCGGACAGGAGCCGCACGCTCGCCAGCAGCACGGCGAATGACAGCGCGGCGAGCACCATCCAGAACGCGCCGCGCCAGATCGCAGCCATCGGCCGGTCTTCAGCGTCGCCGGTTGAGCAGCTTGAGCCTCAGCGCGTTGAGCCGGATGAACCCTTCGGCGTCGCGCTGGTCGTAGACGCTGTCCTCCTCGAAGGTCACATGGGCTTCCGAATAGAGGCTGTTCGGCGACCGCCTGCCGGTGACCCGCACGTTTCCCTTGTAGAGCTTGAGGCGAACCGTGCCGGAGACCCGCTCCTGGCTCGCATCGACCATCGCCTGGAGCATCTCGCGCTCGGGCGCGAACCAGTAGCCGTTATAGACCAGCGAGGCGTAGCGCGGCATCGCCTCGTCCTTGAGATGCGCCGCCTCGCGGTCGAGGGTGAGGCTCTCGATCGCCCGGTGCGCGGCCTGGAGGATTGTGCCGCCGGGGGTTTCGTAGACGCCGCGCGACTTCATCCCGACATAGCGGTTCTCGACGAGGTCGAGCCGCCCGATCCCGTGCGCGCCGCCGAGTTCGTTGAGGCGCTGTAGGAGGGAGGCGGGCGAGAGCCCCTCCCCGTCGATCGCCACCGGATCGCCGCGCTCGAAATCGATCTCGACGGTCCGCGCCACGTCGGGCGCGGCCTCGGGCGAGACCGTGCGGACGAACATCGCCTCGTCCGGCTCGACCCAGGGATCCTCGAGCGCGCGACCCTCGAAGGAGGTGTGCAACAGGTTGGCATCGATGGAGTAAGGCGGCTCGCCGCGCTTGTCGCGCTCGATGGGGATCTGGTGCCTTTCCGCGTAGTCGAGCAGCTTGTTGCGCGAGTCCAGATCCCATTCGCGCCACGGCGCGATCACCTTGATGCCGGGCTCGAAGGCGTAGTAGGCGAGCTCGAAGCGCACCTGGTCGTTGCCCTTTCCGGTGGCGCCGTGGCTCACGGCGTCGGCCCCGGTCTCCCGCGCGATCTCGATCTGACGCTTGGCGATCAGCGGCCGCGCGATGGAGGTGCCCAGCAGGTAGCAGCCCTCATAGAGCGCGTTGGCGCGGAACATCGGGAACACGAAGTCGCGCACGAACTCCTCGCGCAAATCGTCGATGTAGATCTCGCGGACCCCCGCCTGTTCGGCCTTCCTGCGCGCGGGTTCGAGCTCCTCGCCCTGGCCGAGGTCGGCGGTGAAGGTCACCACCTCGCAGCGATAGGTCTCCTGAAGCCATCTGAGGATGACCGAGGTGTCGAGCCCGCCGGAATAGGCGAGCACCACCTTCTTCACGTTTTCGGCCATGTCCCCTCCCCCTGCCGGAAGCGCCGGAGTCTAAAGCGTATCCGGACTCGATTGAACCGCATCCGCCCTCTCCCTGGCCTGCGCGGAGGCAGGCTGCAAGCCGCCCCCCGGGCCATAATCGGTAGAAAAGACTGGGGCGCCGGACGGGTCCGGCGCCCCAGTCTTTTCTACCGATTATGGCAATCATACCCCAAAATAGATTTAATTTCAAGAAATATTACTATTTTATGGTAAATTTTTTCGATGCGCCCGTTATCGCTTGGCGGCGAAGTCGGGCGGGGGTCAGCCTGCCCGCGCCCTCGCCGGCACGCGTACACTCGCCGATTTGAGCTGGCCGCAGGCGGCGAGGATGTCGCGCCCGCGCGGAGTACGCACCGGGGAGGCGTACCCGGCACGGTTGACGATCGCCGCGAAGCGCGCGATCGCCCTCGGCGTCGAGCATTCGAAGGACGCGCCGGGCCAGGGGTTGAACGGGATCAGGTTCATCTTGGCCGGGATGCCGCGTACCAGCTTGACCAGCGCGCGCGCGTCCGCCTCGGAGTCGTTTACGCCCCTGAGCATCGCGTATTCGAAGGTGATGCGCCGCGCGTTGCGCCCGCCCGGGTAATCGCGGCAGGCAGCCAGGAGATCGGCGATCGGATAGCGCCGGTTGAGCGGGACCAGCTTGTCGCGAAGCTCGTCCGTCACCGCGTGGAGTGAGATCGCCAGCCGGACCCCGAGATCCCGCCCGACATCCGGAATACGCGGTACCACACCCGCGGTAGACAGCGTGATCCGCCGCCGGCTGATCGCGATGCCCTCCATGTCCATGACGATGTTCATCGCCTTGACGACGTTGTCGTAGTTGTAGAGCGGCTCGCCCATCCCCATCAGGACGATGTTGGACAGAAGCCTTTGTCCGTTCTCCGCCGTCGGCCACTCGCCCAACGCGTCGCGCGCCAGCATCGCCTGGCCGACGATCTCACCTGCCGTGAGGTTGCGTACCCAGGGCTGGGTGCCGGTGTGGCAGAACGAGCAGTTGAGGGTGCAGCCGACCTGCGAGGAAACGCAGAGCGCACCCCTGTCGTCTTCGGGGATGAAGACCGTTTCGGCCTCGCTGCCGTCGTCGAAACCGATCAGCCACTTGCGCGTGCGATCCGTCGATGTTTGCGCCTTGGACACCCTCGGCCGTGAGATCGTGAAATGTTCCGCCAGCGTCCGGCGCAGCGGCTTGGCGAGCGTCGTCATGGCGTCGAAGCCGGTCGCGCCCCGGCAATAGATCCAGTGCCAGACCTGCTTCGTGCGGAAGGCGGGCAGGTCGAGGGCGGTGAGCGCCTCGCCCATTTCTTCGCGCGACAGCCCGACGAGGTCGCGGCGCGTCCCGGCCGCGGGTGCGGTATCGGCTTCGAGGGTCGCCATGGCCGGCACTATAGCGTGCGCTGGCTTTGACATCGAAGGGGCGCGTGGCTTAATCGGAACCCGGACGGAAAGGGGTGGAGAAGGCGCCATGATCGACCATGCCGCCGCGCTGATCGCGGCCGCGAAACCGTTCTGGGATGCCGAGGCCGAGATCACAAGGCGCTTCTTCGCCCGCCCGCCGAGCCGGGACGACTACATCCATTACCTCCGTTCAGCGGTCTACAAGGAGCTCAACCCGGTGATCGGCTACGGCCCGACGGACGGGTTTGCGAACGGACTCCATATGGAGTTCTGCGAGATCGTCGAGCGCTTCCGGGGGCTCGACGGCGAGGTGGATCGGCGTGACATGCTGGGCGCGCTCAAGATGATGACCGAGGAGTTCGAGCACTATGTCGTCCTGGCCGAGGTGCTCGAATTCGTGCTCGGCCGCAAGCTCACGCCGGAGGACGCGAAGCAGCTCCCGGAAGACGTGAAGCTCAACGCGATGCGCCGCGGATACGTGGAATCGGGCGATCCCTGCCTTGTCGCCGCGATGGGGCTCACCGAGGGCGGCGGCGCGAGCACCTTCCGGGAGGCATCGAAGCTCACCGGCGAGGCGCTCGAAGAAAAGCTCGCCGCCGCGATGAAGATCATCCATGACGACGAGAAGGACCACTACGAGGACGCGGCCGCGGACGCCGCCAAGGCGGTCCGTACGCCCGACGACCTGGAGCGGATGAAACGCGCCATCCGCGAAGTCTCGATCCAACGGGTCCTGATGCGGAACGAGCAGTTCCGCTTCCAGATGAGCGAGGACGAGATCGAGAGCCTGATCGCGGCAAACCCGCTATAGCGTCTCGGAGCGTATCCGCTCCGGTCGAAATGACGGGAGAGAGTCAAAGGGAGGGAAAGATTCCATCCAAAACGGATACTCTCCAGTTGGAACCGTGGCGGATTGCGCCGCGGCGAGCCGTCCCTCGATACGGCGCTGGCGCGCCTACTCGGGATGAGGAGGTTTTTCTGGTGACCCCCACCGTACCCTCACCCTGAGTAGCGGCGAAGCCGCATATCGAAGGGCGGGCAACGTCTCCGGCGGGACGGCACGACAACGGTTCCGTTCGAAACGGATTCGCCCCGGCGCCCTACGACCCGCCCTGCGCGACCTGGGTCTTGCCGTAGAGCAGCTCCCAAGCCTTGTCGGAATAGCCTGGACCCCTCCGCGCGTGGTCGGCCAGGGTCTCGAGCGCGCGCTCGACCGCGGGGCGCGCCCAGATCCTGTCGCGCCAGCGCCTGACGTTGGGAAAGGCCTCGATGTCGACGCCCTGCCGCTCGGGAAAGCGGAGCCACGGAAAGATCGCCATGTCGGCGACGGTGTACTCGTCCGCCGCGACCCAGTCCCGCCCGTCGAGGCGCTTTTCGAGGACACCGTAGAGGCGGTTGGCCTCGTTGACGTACCGGTCGATGCCGTATTGCAGCTTCTCCCGCTCGAAGCGCTCGGGGGCGTAGGAATGGAAGTGGTGCGCCTGGCCCAGCATGGGGCCGATACCGCCCATTTGCCACATCAGCCATTGCATCGCGTCGTAGCGTGCGTGCGGCTCGCCCGGCATGAACCTGCCGGTCTTGTCGGCCAGGTAGACCAGTATCGCGCCGGTTTCGAAGACCGCGATCTCCTTCCCGCCCGGGCCGTCGCGGTCGACGATCGCCGGCATCTTGTTGTTCGGGCTGATCCTGAGGAAATCCTCCTCGAACTGGTCGCCTTCCTGGATGTTGACGGGGTGCACGGTCCATTCGAGCCCGCACTCCTCGAGCATGATGTGGACCTTGTGGCCGTTCGGCGTGGGCCATGTGTAGCAATCGATCATCCGCCTCTTCCTTTCGTCCGCCTGCCGCTCAGCCGTCGAGCCTTGCGCGCAGGATTTCGTTTACCGTCTTCGGGTTGGCCTTGCCCTGGCTCGCCTTCATCGCCTGACCGACGAAGAACCCCAGCAGCTTCGTCTTGCCGCTCCGGTATTCCGCTACCATATCCGGCCGTTCGGCGAGGATGCCGTCGACGATCGCCTCTATCGCGCCCGTGTCGCTGACCTGTGAGACGCCGCGCCGATCGACGACCGGTTGCGCTTCCTCGCCGGTCTCGATCAATTCTGGCAAAATGTCCTTAGCGCTTCTGCGCGATATGGTGCCGGCCTCAACCAAGTCGATAAGGCCGCCCAGTTTCGGCCCCGTCAGAAGCGACTCTCTGATCGTCAGCCCCGATTTATTGAACTCACCAAGCACGTCGTGGATTACCGTGTTCGCTACGAGCTTCGGATCGCGGCCCTCGGCAGCGGTTTCAAATAATTCGGCTCGCTCAGGATCTACGACGAGGATGCTGGCGTCTTCATCGGACAATCCGAGTTGTATGACGTATCGATCCTTTTTTTCCTCGGGAAGCTCGGGGAGGTTCGCCTTGATTTGGTCGACGTAATCCTGGGTCAGCACCAGCGGCATCAAATCCGGATCGGGGAAGTAGCGGTAGTCGTGCTCCTCCTCCTTGGTCCGCATCGAACGTGTCACCCCACGGTCGGTGTCGAACAGCCGGGTCTCTTGGTCGATGCTGCCGCCATCCTCAAGGACCTCGATCTGGCGCCTCGCCTCGTGCTCGGCCGCCTGGCGGATGAAGCGTATGGAGTTCAGGTTCTTGATCTCGCAGCGGGTGCCGAGGTCGCCGCCGGGACGCCGCACCGACACGTTCACGTCGGCGCGCAGCGACCCCTCCTGCATGTTGCCGTCGCAAGTCCCGAGATAGCGGAGGATCGACCGCAGCTTCGACATGAACGCCGCCGCTTCCTCCGGCGAACGCATGTCGGGCTCGGTCACGATCTCCATCAGCGCGACGCCGGCCCTGTTCAGGTCCACCCAGGTCTTGCGCGGATCCCGGTCGTGGAGGCTCTTGCCGGCATCCTGTTCGAGGTGGAGGCGGGCGATGCGGACGGTCCTCAGGCTGCCGTCCTCAAGCCCGATCTCGACCGTGCCGCGGCCGACGATGGGCTGGCTGTATTGCGAGATCTGATAGCCCTGCGGCAAATCGGGGTAGAAGTAGTTCTTGCGGTCGAATACCGAGACCAGGTTGATCTCGGCGCCGAGGCCGAGCCCGGTCCGGACCGCCTGCTCGACGCAGTATTCGTTGATGACGGGCAGCATCCCGGGCATCGCGGCATCGACCAGGGAGACCTGCGCGTTGGGCTCGCCTCCGAAGCCGGTGGATGCGCCCGAGAACAGCTTGGACTCGGAGACCACCTGGGCATGGACCTCCATGCCGATCACGGCTTCCCAGGACCCGGTGCGCCCTTCGATCAGGCTCATGCGACTGCCCTCGCGCTCACGACCCGGCTCCACGGACGAGAAAGGCGATCAGCAAGGTGAGGATGGTGAACGCCGAGACGCGGAAGATAAACACGCGCCCGAGCCGGTACCAGTAGCCCCGCCGCGCCGTCGAGACAGCGGCAGGCGGCGCATCCGCATCGAGGCTCGCGAAAAACATCGGCCAACTGCGGCGGTGGATTTCCCACATCGCATATCCCTGCACGATGGCGCTCGCAGCGACGCAGAGCAGCGCCCCCGCATTGTTGAACCGAAAGACGTCGCTGCCGATCAGCCCGAGGCTGACATGGATCAGCAAATACCAGACGATCGTCACAGCGCTCGCGTCCGTCGGATCAGCCGCGCGGCTCCGGCCTGGCGTCGAACACGGCCGCTTTCTCGATTGCGCGGGCGCCGCGGAACATCGTCTCCTCGTCAAAGGCCCGCCGAGACGATCTGGAGCCCGAGCGGCAGGCCGCCGCCGGACAGCCCGGCGGGCACCGACATGGCCGGGAGCCCGGCGAGGCTCGCCGGTACGGTCAGCACGTCGTTGAGATACATCGCGATCGGATCGTCCGACTTCTCGCCGATGGCGAACGCATCCGACGGACAGGTCGGCGTCAGCAGGAAGTCGCAGGCTTCGAACGCGCGCTCGAAATCCTGCGCCACCAGCGTGCGCACCTTCTGAGCCTTGAGGTAGTAGGCATCGTAATAGCCGGCGGAAAGCGCGTAGGTCCCGATCAGAATGCGGCGGCGCACCTCGGCGCCGAACTCCGCGCCCCGCGTCCTGGCGTAGGTGTCGATCAGGTCTTCGCCGTCGACCCGGCGGCCGTACCGCACCCCGTCATAGCGTGCGAGGTTGGACGACGCCTCGGCCGGTGCGATCAGGTGGTAGCCGGGCAGCGCGTATGCGGTGTGCGGCAGGCTGACCTCTACCGGCTCGGCGCCGGCGTCCCTGAGCCACGCGATACCCTCGTCCCACAAGGCGCGGATGTCGTCCGGGGTTTCGTCGAGGGTATACTCGGTCGGGATGCCGACCCGAAGCCCGGCAACGCCGTCCTCCAGCGTGGCCTCGAAATCGGGCACTTCCATATCCACGGAAGTCGAGTCCCTGGGATCGAATCCGGCCATCGCGCCCAGCATGATCGCCGTGTCCCGAACGCTGCGCGCCATCGGGCCGGCCTGGTCGAGCGAGGACGCGAAGGCGACGATCCCCCAGCGCGAGCAGCGGCCGTAGGTCGGCTTGGCGCCGACCACGCCGCAGAACGCGGCCGGTTGGCGGATCGAACCGCCGGTGTCGGTCCCCGTCGCGCCGAGGCAGAGCCTGGCGGCAACCGCCGCGCCCGAACCGCCGGAGGATCCGGCCGGGCACCAGCGGGCGGTTGTCTCCTTCCCGGCGCCAGGGGTTCTCGACCGGGCCGAAATGGCTGGTCTCGTTCGACGAGCCCATCGCGAATTCGTCGAGATTGAGCTTGCCGAGCATGACCGCGCCGGCTTCGAAAAGGTTCTTGCTCACCGTCGATTCGTAGGTCGGCACGAAGCCGTCGAGGATCCCGGAAGCCGCAGTCGACATCACGCCTTCGGTGCAGAACAGGTCCTTGATCCCGAGCGGGATCCCTTCCAGAGCCCCGGACTCGCCGCGCCGGCGCCGGACATCGGAGGCTTCGGCATCCGCGATCGCGCGCTCGGGCGTCTCGGAGACGAACGCGTTGAGGGCCCGCGCGCCCTCGATCGCCTCGATATGGGCCTCGGCAAGCTCGCGGGCGGAGATCTCACTGCCATCGAGCCTGTCGCGCGCCTCCGTGATCGTGAGTTCGGTGAGCGCCCCGTCGGCCATCACTCGATGACCTTGGGAACGGTGAAGAACGCGCCCGCGGCCTCCGGCGCGTTGGCGACCAGGTCCTCGGCGATCCCGCCCTCCGTCACCTCGTCGGAGCGCCGGCGAAGCGGCATCGGTTTGACCGCCGTCATCGGGGCCACGCCGTCGGTGTCGGCCTCGTTCAGCAAATCCATCCACTCCAGGATCTTGTTGAGTTCGCCGGCGAGGTCGTCGAGCTGATCCTCGGGCACGTTCAGCCGCGCGAGCATCGCGATGCGGCGCACGGTGTCGGTATCGACGGCCATGTCTCGCTCTCCGGACGGCCGCCGTCACGCGAACCGCCGAGTCGGCGCCGCCGAACGAGACGATGCTTGCCGACGTCTCGGTCGACAACGGCGCGCTCGTCGTGAGCGTCACTGGTGAGCCGTCGAGCTTCCGATTCATCGGGTAGGACGGTGTCGCGCGCAAGACGGCAACGGACACGGTGACCGCCGAGTACACCTTTGAGGCTGGTGATACGTACGTCCGAACCGTGATTCAATCGCCGCGCACGACTCTCTACCTCAATCCAGTCTTGCGCTATCACGGTGATCGTGTCACCACACGGACGGCCTCGCTCGATGTTTTCCGCACCTAGCTCCTGCGCGGCGGGTTCGGGACTGGGTGCTTGTTTCTCCTCCTGGTCTATGGCCTCCAGCGTCATGCGCGGAGCGCGGCACTGTCAAGTTGATGGACAGAAAACGTGACCGTCCCGTAAGGGGTGCTTCTGTCATTCCTTAACAGGCGTACGTCGCCGCATGCCGGATGTGAAACGCCTGCGTTCTCAGCAGCCGGTGGTGAGCCACCCGCAGCAGATGTCGGCCCACCCGGAAGAGGTTCTGCACAAGGCCGTGCACGGACACGAAGCGTTGCACGTGGGCGGCCGACTTGAAGCGTCGCATCTGACGCTCGCCGCGCTGACGGGTCGGTTGTGGTGGGAGACGTCGGCTCGACTGTTCGCGTACTGGTCCGTCGCGTGAACCCCGGCCGTCATGAGCGTGCGGTACGCCACCGCGTAGCTGCGCAGCTTGTCCGTGACCAGCCGCCGGGGTTCGCGGCCCTCACCTTTCAGTAACTTCCGAAAGAATTCGGTTGGCCACCAGCCGATTGCGCCGCGACTGCACCAGGATGTCGACCACATCGCCATCGTCGTCGCCGCAGCGTGCGCTCATACTGCGGGCCGAAGGTCTGACCCCAGTGTCGGATCGCCTCGCAGGAGACGGTGAGGCCCCATTGGGCGAGCAGATCCTCCGCATCTCGAAAACTCAAGCAGAACCGATGGTAGAACCAAATAGCGTGACTGATAATCTCGGGCGGGAATCGATAGCCGCGATAGCTGGGGAACCGGCTCCTTATCGGCCTACTCTGCCAGGCATGGCCTCAACTTGACAATGCCGTCAAGACACCAGCGGACGCGGCTACTTCTTGTTCTTCGGCCGCATGTTGGCGGCAAGGATCCGCTTGCGTAGCCGGATGCTCGTCGGCGTGACCTCGACGAGCTCGTCGTCGTTGATGAATTCAATCGCCTGTTCGAGACCCAGACGCCTGAACGGGACGAGGCGGATGGCCTCGTCGGCGGTCGACGCCCGCATGTTCGTCTGCTTCTTTTCCTTCGTGACGTTCACGTCCATATCGCTTGGGCGCGAGTTCTCTCCGATGATCATGCCCTCGAACACAACGGTTCCGGGCTCGATGAAGATCTCGCCGCGCTCTTGCAACTTGTAGATCGCGTACGCCGTCGCGGGCCCTGGCCGATCCGCCACCAGGGCCCCAGTGACTCTCGCTGGAACGGCACCGTGCCAGGGCTCCCAGCTCGAGAACAGGTGATTCATGATCCCCGTGCCATTTGTGTCGGTCAGAAACTGCGAGCGGAAGCCAATGAGCCCGCGCGCGGGAATCCGGAACTCGATCCGCACGCGGCCGCTGCCATTGTTGACCATCTTCGTCATCGCGCCGCGGCGCGTGCCGACCTGCTCGATGACCACGCCCTGGCGATCCTCTGGCACGTCGATGACGAGCTCCTCCACCGGCTCCACGATCGCGCCGTCGAGCGTCTTGGTGACGATGTCGGGACGCGACACCTGCAGTTCGTAGCCTTCGCGGCGCATCATCTCGATTAAAATCGAGAGCTGGAGTCCGCCCCGCCCGACGATCTTGACGTGCTCGGGCGAGTCGGTCGGTTCGAGCCGGATCGAGACATTGCCGAGCAGCTCGCGATCGAGCCGATCGCGCAGCTGCCGCGACGTGACGTACTGGCCTGCGTGTCCGGCCATGGGCGAGGTGTTGACGCTGAAAATCATCGAGACCGTCGGCTCGTCGATCGCAATCGGGGGAATGGCAATCCGATGCTCGGCGTCGGCAATCGTCTCGCCGATCGTGATGTCCTCGATCCCGGCGAGGCACACGATGTCGCCCGCCGCCGCCTCCTGAATGTCGACCCGCTTGAGGCCGTCGAACGCGTACAGCTTGGTGACGCGCGTCTCCTGCACCTGCGCGTCCAGCTTGCAGACGGCCACGAGGTCCCCGATGCGAACGCGGCCGTTGAAGATCCGCCCGATAGCGATGCGGCCCAGGTAATCGCTCGAGTCGAGGTTGGCCACCAGCAGCTGCAACGGGGCATCGACGTTTCCGCGCGGCGGCGGCACGTGGCGCATGATGGCGCCGAAGAGAGGACCAAGATCGCCGCCGGGCGTTGTCTGGTCGGGGCTCGCCGTACCCAGCCTGGCGTTCGTATACAGAACCGGGAAATCGAGCTGCTCGTCGGTGGCGTCGAGATCGATAAAGAGGTCGTAGATCTCGTTGAGCACTTCCTGCGGCCGCGCGTCCGGGCGATCGATCTTGTTGACGACAACGATGGGCGGCAGCCCGCGCTCCAGTGCCTTGCGAAGGACGAACCGTGTCTGCGGGAGCGGCCCCTCGGACGCGTCGACGAGCAGCATCACGCCGTCGACCATGGACAGCGTACGCTCGACCTCACCGCCGAAGTCGGCGTGGCCCGGCGTATCGACGATGTTGATGAGCAGGTCATGGTAGTGAACGGCAGTGTTCTTCGCCAGGATGGTGATGCCGCGTTCACGCTCCAGATCCGTGTTGTCGAGCGCACGCTCGGCCACCCACTCGTTGTCCCTAAAGGTCCCGCTCTGATGCAGGAGGGCATCGACCAGTGTCGTCTTGCCGTGGTCGACGTGCGCGATGATGGCCACATTGCGCCGCAGCGGGTTGGCAACGTCCCCACGCGGGAGGGACACAGCATGCTTTTCGACCAGCGGACACATCAGGACAGTCTATCAAAGGGGGGGACAACTACAGGCTACACAGACTAGGAGAGACTCGGCTTGCCATGAGCGAGGCTCCAACCGGCTGGCTTGTCCTGAGGAGCGACGGGGCTACGGCGCGCTGACGGCGTCCTCGCGCGCGGCCATGTGGCGGAAGCAGAATTCGTCGAGCGTCAGCGAGTCGGGGTTGATAAATTCCACGCCGGCACGGGACGTCACCTCAGCGCCGGTCGGCTCGGCCACCGACCACGCGACCACGCCACGGACCCGCACTTCCGCCGACTGGTCGGCGAGCGCAAGCCGGAGCTGCTCGGCCTGGCGCAGACGCATCAGCCCGATCAGTTGAGCACCCATGGACGAAAGGTTCACCAGCCGGCCCGGTGCGCCATTGATGGTGCGGCTGACGTCTCCGGTGACGGCGAATCGCGGCGACCGCCGTGTGCCGCAGTAATCCAGGGGACGCGAGGTCTTCAGCACCGCCCCCTCGAGGCCGAGGGCATGCGTGTTTAGGATGACCGGCGCGTTGTTTTCGTCTTCGGCTAACACGCGAACGTCGACGCCGCGCAGATGCGACTCCGCCCTCATGCGCGCCACAAGCGTCGCTGCGCGCGCCGTGACCGCAAACGCACGGTCGAGCGCGAGGATCTTGGGCGGGTGTGTGCGAATCTCGTCGAAGGCTCTCAGCGCCTCGTAGTCGGAAAAGAGTGCCACGCTCGGCTCGACCCCCAACCGCTTGCGGAGCCCCATGGTCTGCTCCCCCCTCGCGATGACGACGACCGAGGCACCCATTTATCTTGTGATCCGGCAAAGCACGGACCAAATCCAGGCGAACAGGATTCGCCTTTTAAGATTATGAAAACAAAATAGTTAACTGGAAACTACGGGCGGGCCGTTTCGCCGCTGGTACTTACAAATCTGGCGCAGCCGGGCCACTCGTGACACTTTTAACACCTCCCGGCTGGCCATTTCGGCGAAGAGATGTTCACGCTACTGCGCGTCGGCGCACCTGCCGCCCGCTCACCAGCGCGGCAATCACGAGGTCCCCGCTGACGTTGACCGCGGTCCGGCACATGTCGAGAAACCGATCGACGCCGAGAATCAATCCCATGCCCTCGGCCGGGATGCCGACCGACTGTGCCACGATCATCACCATCGGAAGCGATCCGCCTGGAACGCCGGCCGTACCGACACCGGCGAGGATCGACATCAGCATCACGCGAGCTTGCTGGCCAGCGGATAGATCGAGACCGTACACCTGCGCCAGAAAGAGCACGGTGGCGCCCTCGAAGAGCGCCGTGCCATTCTGATTGGCCGTCGAACCCACCGTGAGGACGAACCGGGCGACGTCGGGCGGCAGGCCAAGCTTCGTCTCGGCCACCTCGAGTGAAAGTGGCAGCGTGGCGTTGGATGAGGCCGTCGAGAACGCGTACAGATGCACCTCCCGGCTGTTGCGAAAAAACTCGATCGGCGAGCGCCGAGCCGAGAGCTTCAGGAACGCGGCGTAGACACCGAACTGATGAAGGAGCAATCCGACGACGACGGTGACGACGTAGAAGAACAGGGAGGCGAAAACGGCGGTGCCGAAAGTGAACGCAGTGTTGAAGATGATCGCGAAGACGGCGACGGGCGCCAGCTTCATCACGAAGTGCACGATCGTCATGCAGGCGTCGAACACCTGTTCGAGCAGCCGCACCAGCACGTTCTTCTCCTGGTCTTTCGGCACTGCGACGCTGACGGCCATCCCGAAGATCAAGGCGAACACCATCAGCGGCAGCATCTCGCCATCGAGGGCACGCACGGCCGAGTCGAACGGATTGCGAGGGATGAGCTCGACGAGCGTCTCAGTGACCGGCGTGACGGCCGCGGCGTTCGCCTGGAGCGCCTGAACGCCCCCGGGCTGCGGCGCGACGGCCGAACGCTGGAGGTCCAGGCCGTCGCCTGGCCGCAGGACGTTGACCAGCACCATTCCGATCACGACCGATAGCGCACTCATGACGAGGGTGAACCACAACGTCCGCCCTGCGACGCCCTTCAGGTCGTGCCCGCGGCCAAGTTCGTAGACGCCGATGACTAGCGCCGAAAACACCATCGGTACGACGATCATGAAGATCAATCGCAGAAAAATCTGGCCAATCGGACGCAGGACGTTGACATTGACGGCATTGATCCAGCCGGAGTCGGCCTGGGAATGGAGCGCGGCGCCCAACGCGATGCCAGCGACCAGTGCAAGGAACAGCTTGGTGTGCAGCTTCAAACGACATCCGTCCTGAACCGCGGTCCTGATAAGAGCCGCGGTCACCTCGGCGCTAAAGTTCCCGCGCGATCGGCGCGCGCGCGCCGCCTTCCGGCCTGCGCCCTTGCGCCGTCGACTCCAAGATCGATGAATGCGCAGACGTAGGCATTCTCGCCATGTCCTTCAATGCGGCGGCGCTCCACGTGCGTTTGTAACCGCGCCGGCCCGCGTGAGACTGCCGGCGTCACTCACGGCGCGTACCAGCTTCAAACGGCGAACTTCCAAATCCATGTCAACCGCGCCGCGTGAGCCGTCCTCGGATCAGTTATTATTGTTCATCACACTCGGTTGCCGACAATCACAACTGCCTTGAATTGGCCTGCCGGCCTTCCCCATACTGGCTGTATGCCTATGGCCCACGCGGAGCAGCGGTCGGCTGCGCGCTGGGCCTAGCCTGAGTCTGTTGCCGCGGAAGGCCCGGAATGTCACGATCCGGTCGAGATTAAGCGAAGGTCGCGGAGGTGCTCGTTCGGCTTCTTGGATTGCTCCTGACTACCGCGGCGGCCTCGGTCGTCTACGCCCAAGAAATCATCGTGGGAGGCGGCGGCTTTGGCGGCATGGCGCCCCGATGGCCCAAGCAGGCGGATCTCGACGGGTCGTTCATCTATTGCCGCGCCTCCTATACCAGCTACGGCCGGGGCAGCTGGAGCACGGACTATCCGGGCGCGGACAACAACTTCTCGGTACGGCTGGCGGAGCTGACCCGCGTGCGGGTCGAGTTCGACTTAGGCCGCCAGCTGCACTACGTGGTCGTCGCGCTGACCGATCCGCTGCTCGCTCGCTGCCCGATGCTCTTCATGGAAGACATCGGAACGGCCCAGTTCAGCGCCGAGGAAGCGTAGTCGCTCCGACACTTCTTACAGAAAGGTGGGTTCCTCTGGGTGGACGACTCTTGGGCGTCGCGGGCGTGGGACAACTGGGTGCGCCAGATCTCGCGCGTGCTGCCGTCGGGTGAGTACCCGCTTCTGGACATTACACCGGTGCACCCCATCATGCGCACATTGTACAATGTACAGGAAACCCAGCAGGTCCCGAACATCGGGTTCTGGAGATCGACGGGCGGCGAAACGTCCGAGCGCGACTATGACAGCGCTCAGGTCTATTTCAAAGGGATCCAGGACTCGCATGGGCGGCTCATGGTACTGATTTCGCACAACACCGATATTGCGGACACCTGGGAGCGTGAAGGCGAGGAGCTGCGCTCGTATTTCGACACGTTCTCGCCGCGTGGCTATGCGATTGGCGTCAATGTTGTCTTGTACGCGATGACCCATTGAGCGGAATATCGATGAAAGGCGCAGTGTCCTCTCTGGTGGCGTTTCTGGTGCTGATCGCGATCGCCGCGGCTTCCGCCCAGGTCTGGGTCGGCGGGGGCCGCGGCTACCCGCCGAGGTGGCCGGAGCTATCAGATTTCGATGGGTCGTTTGTGTACTGCCGCGGGTTCTACACAAGCGTGCGGCGCGAGCAAAGCGGCAGCGGCTGGAACACGGATTACCCCAACGCGGAACACAATTTCTCCGTGCGACTCGCGGAGCTGACGCGCATCCGCGTGAAGCTCGATGCAGACCGGGAGCCGAACTTCGTCGTGATGCCGCTCACCGACCCGCTGCTCTTTCGCTGCCCGCTGCTGTTCATGGAGGACATTGGGACCGCGGCATTTTCTACCGAGGAAGCTCAGCGCCTCCGCGAGTACTTCCTGAAGGGCGGCTTCCTGTGGGTGGACGACTCGTGGGGATCTCATGCGTGGAGCATGTGGGTGCGCGAGATCGGCCGGATCCTTCCGCCCGGCGAGTTTCCGATCGTCGACATCCCGGCCACCCATCCGATCATGCACACGCTCTACGACGTGAAAGAGATTCCACAGGTCCCCTCGATCAATCACTGGACCCGCAGCGGCGGCCAGACTTCCGAGCGCGGCTGGGACAGCGCGCAGGTGTACTTCAAGGGTATCTCGGACCCGCACGGACGCCTGATGGTACTCATGACGCACAACACGGATATCGCAGACACCTGGGAGCGCGAAGGCGAGAGCCAGGAGTACTTCGACCTCTTCTCGCCGCGCGGCTATGCAATTGGCGTCAACGTCGTTCTCTACGCGATGACGCACTAACCGTCAGAAGCTCGAAGTCATCGACAGTCCGGCTCACATCGGCTAGGGTCGTAGCGGCAGGACTTTGGTCCTGCTCACACCGCAGGCGCCGACGCGATTGCCGGCGCAACTGGCGCCCGATCGAACCTTGCGAGCGCGCCTGCGCCAAAGCCAATCATCCAGGCGACATACTCGACAAGAAAGCCAATGACGGCCAGCCCGACCCCCATCGGGAAGAGCGGCCCCCCCCAAACCCTACCAAATTAGTCCGCGGCTGCCCGCCACCGAGCCGGCGGTCCAGGACGCCGCCGCGCGAGGCACCGCAACGACCATTGCTGCTAGCCCGGCCAGACGCGCGGCGCGGGGGGAAGCACCGTTTCGTGGCCGCTGCCCCATCTATCCATACTCTTACGTGAATCGCCGGCCAGATGTTGCACGAAAAGCATCTACGCTAGGATGTCGCCGAGATGACCGTCCCGACCGCCGGAGGGCCGCCCGCGACGCACCGCTGGTATCAGGAGGTGACAGAGGATCAATGGAAGGCGTTCTTCGCCGCGTACCTGGGATGGCTGCTGGACGGCTTCGACTTCACCATACTCTTACCTTTCTGCTCGTCGACATCCAACAGAGTTTCACCGTGAATAACGCACTGGCCGGCGCGCTCCTCACCATCAGCCTCCTGTTCCGCGTGGTCGGGGGCGTCGGCGTGGGCACGGCAGCCGACCGCTGGGGCCGCAAGGGCCCGCTGGTATTCTCGATTCTATGGTACTCGCTGTTCGCCTTCCTCAGCGGCTTCTCGAACTCCTACGCCATGCTCTTCGCGTGCCGCGCGCTCTTCGGCATCGGCATGGGGGGGTATGGGCCGCTGGGATGCCGCTCGCGCTCGAGCATTGGCCTCCTCATCTGCGCGGCATCGCCTCCGGCCTCCTGCAAGGCGGCTACGCGATGGGCTTCATCCTCTCATCGCTCGTCTACCAGTTCGTTTATCCGCTGGTCCGCAATTACGGTGATTTCGGGTGGCGCGTCATGCTCTGGATCGGCATCCTGCCGGTGCTGCTCGCGGTCTGGGTCATGTGGCAGGTAAAGGAGAGCCCCGTGTGGCTCGATCGGCGCCAGCGGCTGCAGGACGGACAGAAGCGCGATTCCTGGTCGCTCGTCAGCCTTCTTGGACGAGACGTGCTGCCCACAGCGCTCACACATCGCTGCTGATGGAATCGATGCTCTTTCTCGACAACTCGATCACATCCTGGTATCCCACCTTCCTCGGGCAGAAAGCTCGGCAGACGCTGCCCTTCCTCGTGGCCTTCAACGCGGGCGGCATCGTAGGCGGAGCCCTGTGCGGGCGGTGATCGGAAACGCGGCTCGGCCGGCGCGGCGCCGTCGCCCTACCCACTGTCATCGGCGTGGCATCGATTCCCCTGTACCTCTTCAGCCACAGCACGCCGCTGCTCCTTATCGGCGCCGCCAGCATGGGGATGTTCGGCACGGGAAATTTGGCGTTGCACCGGGCTATCTGAACGAACGGTTTCCCACGGCCGCCCGCGCGGTCGGAGCCGGATTCGCGTACCAGGCTGGTGCCACGATGGCGGCCGTCGGACCCACGTTTATCGGGTCGCTGCAGGACGGCGGGATGTCGCTCGCCACCCCCATGGCGGCGTGCATCGCGGCGGCCGGACTGGTCGTGATTCTGCTGGTCTGGCTCGGGCCGGAAACACGCGGCCGCAATCTCAAAGAAAGCTAGAAGTCTGAAGTTTGAAGTCGAACGCTTGACCTTCCCTAGTGGCGCTTGACTCTTGACTTTTCACTTTTCACCTTATCGATATTCCAGCGCCCATGATGAGCATCGTCGTACGCGGGCTGCCGGGGAAGCCGCGCTGGGCCGTGCCGGGAGCAATCGCATGGAAGCGCACGTCCAGCGTGAAGGCGAGGCGCGGCTTCGTGAACCACCGCGCGCCTCCGCCGTAATTGATCGTCGTCAGGCGTTCCTCGTCGGCCGCCGTTGGCTGCTCCCCGTCGGGCACGAGCAACCAGCGCGCTGGACCCATGCCGCCGCTGATGTAGCTCCAGCCGTTGCCGGTCCCGAAGTTGAACGACAGTTGTGGCACGATCGAGGTGAATCGCTCGGTCACGGGCCGCCCTAACGTCACGCCCGAAACCTCCGGCGGCGACTCATGCGATCGTGCCAGCGTCAACTGACCTCCGAGGCCGAACGTGATCGCCCTCCACGTGAAGAGATACACGTGCGCTCCGAGGTCGAGGCCGAGACCGCGGCCGGGCAGTTCGTTAGGGCTCAACCCGCGACTGTCGGCGAGCTGGGGATCGGTCACGAACTTGGGAAAGGAGCCACGCACGTCGAAGACGAAGGGACCGATTGGCGGTGGCGCAACCTGAGCGTGTGCCGTGCCGCTCACCGCTGACGTCACGGCAAGCGCTGCGAGAAGAACGGCAGAGCGTCGCATGGCGCGCGTCGATTGTACCAGCTTCGATCCATCGGCCCGCCGCCTCGGTCGTTGACCGTTGACGTATCTTCGAGTCGGCGCCTAGCAGTCCGTGGTGAAAGTCCGTCTGCATTCGACGAGCGATGCATCCTCGTGGCCTGCGTTGCTCCTCCATCAAATACAGGCGGTATTCTCGGTCGTCGCGCCTTGCCCGCGAGGCGCCTCGCTCGTCTCGGTGCAGCGCCCGACTTTCACCATGATGGTATGGACTCCTCCCGGTTCCGATGCGGCACGATGTGCCGCATCAGCTGATGCCCATCAGCCACAACCAGGAGGAAACCGAAATGGATGCTACGACAGTGGCCGTTGACCTGGCAAAGTCCGTGTTCGAGCTGGCGATCGCCAATGCCCGGTGGCGCGTGTGGTCGCGCCAGCGACTCAACCGCGCACGGTTCGCCCGCTTTCTCGCGCAGACGCCGCCGACCCATGTGGTGATGGAGGCGTGTGGCACCGCCCACTACTGGGGGCGGGTTGCCCAGCAACACGGCCATCGCGTCACCCTCGTGCCCCCGGCGTACGTGCGGCCCTACGTGCGGCGCAACAAGACGGACCGGGCGGATGCGGAGGCGATCCGCGAGGCGATCCGGTCGGGCGAGATACCCCGTGTCCCGGTGAAGCGGGTCGAGCAGCAAGCGCTCGTGGCGCTGCACCGGGTGCGCGAGCAGTGGATGACGACGCGGACGGCGCGCATCAATGTGTTACGCGGGCTCTTGCGGGAACAGGGGCTGCTGCTGCCGGCGGGGGCCTGTGCGGCGCTGCGGGCCTTGCCTGTGCTGCTCGACGAGGCGGCCACCGTGTTGCCGAGGCATCTGCGGCAGGTGCTCACGAGCGTCCACGAGGAAGTGCGGGCGATTGAGGCTCGGATTGCCGGCCTGGAACGGGAATTGCGCGCCCTGGCCGACGCCGACCCCGTCGTGATGCGACTGCGGACGATTCCCGGGATTGGGCTGTTGACCGCCACGGCCCTCGTCGGCACCGTCGGGCACATCCACGCATTCCGGCGCGCGCGCCAGTTTGCCAGCTGGCTCGGCCTGACGCCGCGCGAGTACTCGAGTGGGCAGCGGCGGCGCCTCGGGGGGATCAGTAAACGCGGGGACGTGTATCTCCGGTGCTTGCTCACCCACGGCGCGCGCGCGGTGCTCGCGTCGGCCCACCGGCGCCGGGCGGCCCAGCAGCCCCTCACGCGTCTGCACCACTGGGCGATGACGGTGCACGCGCGGCGCGGCTACAACAAAGCCACGATTGCCGTGGCGAACAAACTCGGCCGACTCGTTTGGGCGGTTTGGCACAAGGATGTGCCCTGCGCACTGCCGGACGCGGCGTAACCCGAGCTACACCTCCACGCGAGATGCTGAGCGAGTGACCCTGACATGGCCCTTCGGTCCGACCGACACCGCATCAGGCTGATAGCAGCCCTGGCGCTCGACGCCGGCACCACGATTGGCCCGCGGTGCGCGACTATCCATGTTGGCCAGGAGGCAAAGGCTCTCCACGGACAGGCCGGATATACGACCGCAACCGACGCGAAGGACCGACCGTCACGACCCACTCGCTTGATCACCGGGAGGAGTCCATATACGGACTGCTAGAATGGCCTCGTCTTGTCGATTGCGGTGCCAAGCCGTCAGATTGACCTGTCCGAGGTTCGCGATGCGGCGACCGCCGTCTATCAAGCCGCGGTGCGCACTCCGCTCATCCGGATCGAGCTCGACAACCAGGGGCCGCTGTCCGAGCTCTATTTGAAGCTCGAACTGCTTCAACCCGTTGGATCGTTCAAGATTCGTGGCGCGTACAACGTGCTGCGACAGCTTTCCGCCGGCCAGTTAAAGGACGGCGTATGGACGGTCAACGCTGGCAACGCGGCGCAAGGCGTGGCGCTGGCGGCGCGACAGGTCGGCGCACGCTGCTCGGTCATGGTGATCGACACTGCCCCGGACACGAAGATTCGCGCCATCGAACGGCTTGGTGCCTCGATCGTGCGAGCCACCTACGACGCATGCTGGCGCACCGCGATCGCGCACCAGTCCGATCGGATGACCGGCTACTTCGTGCACCCGTTCGACGATGATCGCTTCATCGCCGGCAACGGCACGGTGGGCCTCGAAATCCTGGAAGATCTGCCCGACGTTGATGCGATCGTGGCGCCGCTGGGCGGCGGGGGGCTGCTCTCTGGCATCGCCGTAGCCGTGATGGAGCGGCGACCGGGGGTTCGAATCTTCGCGGCGGAGCCAGAAACGGCGGCGTCGCTCGCGGCCAGACGGCCCGTCACCTTTGAGGGCTGGAGAGCATCCTTCGTCGAAGGCGCGGGCGGCAAGTCTGTGCTGGACACAACGTGGCCGCTCCTTCGATCGCTGTCGGGCTCGATCGTCGTGCCCCTGGCCGACGTGGCGCGCGCGATGCGGCTCGCCGCCGATCGCGCCCACGTGATCCCCGAAGGAGCCGCCGGCTGCGCCATCGCGGCGGCGCTTGGTGGCCGGGCGGGACGCGGTAAGGTGGTGGCCGTCGTCTCGGGCGGCAACATTGATCTTTCCGTGTTCACCACGCTCGTGGGCGCCCTTTGACCACCTTCCTTCCTGCAATCGCGCAATCCTGCAAGCTTGCGGTCTTATGAAGAGGTATTCAGGGCTTCCTCCGCTACCCGAACGTCCAACCCGCCTCGACGATCTCGCCATCGATTCGTGGTCGAGCTGGCATCGCGAGGCGAGATTAGTCTTCCGCCGCCTCGATTACACGCTGTGGCGCGCGACACCGCGGGCGTGCCCAACCGCTGACTCGCCACAGCCAAGGAGGCCATTCGCTTTGTCGCGCCGCGCTTCTCGGTGCGCCGCATGGTGAAAGAATACGTGGAGCGCATATACGCGCCGACGCTCGCCCGGGAAGTTGCGGGACGGCGATTTATTTCTGGCTGATGGGCGGGTGATGAATGATCTGGACCTTGTTCCCATCCGGATCGCGGAAATAGAATGACCGCGCGCCGTCGCGATGGGTGCGAGGCTTCCCATCGATTGGGACACCGCGGCCTTCCAGAAACGCCGCCCAGCGATCCACATCGTTCGCCTCGCCCACGACGAGCCCGAAGTGATCAAGTGAGCCCGGTGCCGCCTCCTCCGCTCCGACCGAGGGATCGCCCGTGAGCGAAGTCGAACGGTGCAAGGCCAGGTTGTCGATGCTGGACGACAGGTAGATATTGTCCGGATCGGGCTCCCATTCAACCGCAAATCCGAGGAGATCCACGTAGAAGCGCTTCATGCGTTCGAGGTCGCGGACGTTCAGCGCAAGGTGGCGAAGCCCGTGGTGCGTCGGTCGTTTCATGGCCATCTATGAGTGACAATCTACAGTCAACGAAGAACAACTGGGACCCGCTCATTCCCTTGGACATTGTGAATTGTAAGCTGTAAATTGAAGCCATGCCCCGAAAGTCGGTCGTCAAGTCTCGGTGTGCGCTGTGCGGCGCCAAGGAGGTATCCGAGCCGCGTGGCGAGGAGAAATACTGCCACGACTGCTGGGACAAGAAGATTGCCGTCGAGGAAATCGTCGCGCGTGAGTTCGCGCTGAAACGCTACATCCGCGCCCACAGCGCGGAGAAGTACCTCATCTACCATTCAACGCTGAAACGCCCGTGCGGCCAGTTGATTGTCGTCGACGATGGCTACGATCTGTTTCTCTCACTGATGCTGTATCCGAACTTCGGCTGGGACGAGCCCGCCTACCACCTCGAAGGGGACCCCGAGGGCCGGCTCTTTTCGGAGCTCCTTGTGGATGTCGTCGCGGCCGAAGTCATCGAGCCGTGGGGCGGCGGCAAGTGGCACCTGGAGGTCTTCCGCTCGCTGAACCCTGAGCCAGAGGACTGGAACGGCGAAATGTAGCCCCGACTGGTATAATTACCGCCGCTATTCTCCTAAGTTGGCCTATTTCCTACGTCGGCCCATTTTCAAGGGGAGGATCGTTATGCATTGCGCGCGCATTGCCGTCGCCACAGTGTTTGTGAGCTTCTTCGCCGCCCCAGCGGGGGCGCAGCCCACGCAAGCCCCACGTTTGCCGTCGATCCTGGCAGGCAAGAAGTTCACGCCGCCTCTCAGGGGGGAGGCGATCGTCGAGTACACGCGACCCACCACCCGGCGCGTAAAAGACATGGTCGTCACCAGTTTCAAGGTCCGGAACGTCTCGGCTGATGCGCCGATCGCGCGCCTGTCGATCCGTGAGACTTGGTACGACAAGGCGGGCCAAGCGGGCAACGTCGTGACCATCGGCACCGGGGTCATCAATGGCCTGCTTCAACCGGGCGAAATCCAGGACATCGCGATCGAGACGCCGTTTCGGCCCGAGATGAACGCGAACAACTTCAATTTCAACCACGCCAACGGGACAGTGAAGCCGGTCTTAGTCCCCAAGCTGGAGGCGCCTTTGACGCCCCCCGAGCCGGCGAAAGAGTAAGAAGGGAAAAGCAAGTAAGGTAAAAGCGAACAGGACGCTCAGTCCCCTACCTTTTCACTTCTACTCTACTTTTTCACTTCATATTGTGCGCGTTCGAACCGGACTTCCCCGGCAGACTTCGGCGCGGCGGCAATGTGATACGGCGATGTGATCACCTGGCCGTGATCGCATCGTCTGGTGGGCGCGTCTCGCGATACTGCACGAGAAGTACGCCGTCTTTCTCCACCACGTTCACGATATCGATCCTGAATCAGGCGGTCGGGCGACTGCCCAGAAAGACGCTGACGACCATCTCGCGCGTGAATGTCGACCTGCGGCTACGGCCGGTCCGGCGAGTGCTGACGCCACAGCGTGTTCCATTCCGCGGCGCTTCGCACTACCGCCTGATGCCTCTCGTCGATGCCACTCTGATTACCCGAGTCGACGACGCGCATGGGCGCCGATCCCTGCAGGAGCACCGCGAGTAGCAGTGGCCACATGGGCGGCGGTCTTCACCTCGAAAGCAGCAGCATTTCCGGCGTGACCTTGAACTGCACCTGTCGGGTGACCGTTGGGTGATCGCCGAGACGCGAGCGCGCTTCGACGGCCAGGACGTACAAGCCTGGCGCCAGGTCCGAAAGCGGCACGCGCGCCTGGTATCCGAAGCCGCCGCTCTGGCCCTGTAGCTCGCTCGAGCTGCGCTCCTCTTCGTGTTTGAAAACGATCGCGCCCTCGTCCGACCTGACGGTTGTCACGATGTCCACGGCGTGTGGCGCGGTGCCGGATCGCTCGTAGATCTCGGCGAAGAGCGCGATCTCGTCGTTCCGCTGGAACGTCCGCCGCGCCATCGGCGGGGCCGGAAGCACGCTTCGCAGCCCCTCGTCGGGCCGCGCGGTGACCATCGCGGCACCCGACAACGACGTGAGCGCCAGACCGCTCATGCTGAAGGGCAGTTTATAGAAATCTGGGATCTCGAGGTCGTAGCTGATCGAGCCAACCTTGCCGCCGACCTTGTCGTGCGCAGCCACGCGCAGGGTGTAGCGGCCCGGCTTCAGGTCGAGCCGATTCAGTATCCGAAGGGCGCCCTCCTGCTCGACGCGCGCCTTGGTTTCGGGACGCAGGTTCAGTGTGAGGTTGTCCGTTTGTCCGCCGCGCGTCTTGCCCGAGACGTCCGAGGCGAAGTACGACAGCTCCACTTTGCCGCCGGTGGCGAGCGAGAGATCGCGCGCGCTCAGCTCGACGCCGAGCAAGACCGAAGCGTTCGGCGCGGTGCCCTTGAACGACGCCGTGAAGACATGCATCGTCAAGCCGCTGACCGGAAGCGGGCTGTTCAGCGCCTCCACGACGAGGGGCGAAGCGCCGCCGTTGCTTCTTGCCGGCTTCCGAGGCGCGGCAGTCCCTTTCGGGGCCACATAGCCCCGCCGTGCGCGCACGGTCAGACCCGGCCGCGATACGCGCACCTCGATCCGGTGGAACCTGCCGTCGCGCCGGACCGACGGCGGATAGTAGGCCATCATGTAGTACGAGCTGTTGTCCCGAACGATTCGGTCGAAGGCGCCGGCGAAATCGTTAGAATTGACCGCGGCGTAGCCGTTGGTCCCCTCGGCCAGCGCACGCAGGTTGTCCTGCGACGCCCGCAGCTCCGTGCGCAGGCCGCGGCCTACAGCCTGCCGCTCCGTGTACCCCCTGATGCCGATGGACAGGTCGCCGACGTCGGTCAGCCCGCGGGGATCGATCGCGTAAATGCTGACATTCGAGCGAGCCGTCGCCGCGATCGTCTCTCTGATGTCGTCGATGATCCCTAAGGCCGCGCTCGTGGGCTCGTTGAACTGGCGGATCGCGTCGGTGCTGTCGTAGTCGAATCCCTCGCTCATGAAGATGATCGACTTGCGACGCCCGCGCAGGGCGCTCAGCCACTCGGCAGTGTTCTTGATCGCGCGGAGCGTCGACCGTGCGTGGGACGCGCGCTCCATTTCTAAAGTGTCCCCGAAGTACAAGTCGCCAGCGGGCGTGTCGAGCAGCCGGAAGCGATCCGCGTTGCGCGCCACGGTCGCCGACTCCAGCTTCCTGCCCATGAACTGGTCGACCGAGGCGATGAGCAAGCGCTTGTTGCTAGTGAACTCCTGAGCGGCGCTGGAGCGGCCGCCGGTATGCACGACGGCCATCGCGTCGTTGACGCCGAGATTGCGCTCGATGAACCGGCGCGCCGCAATCTTCACTCGTTGCGACCGCAGCGCGTAGGTGTGCCAAGCGTCGAGAATCAACACGTACACGCGGCCGTCGAAGGGGCGCTCGTTCGTCCGGACGTCTGGCTCGATGGGCGCCGCCGCGAACAGCGGCCGCTCGCCGCGCTCGATCGGGATGTCAACGAGCGAGAACGTGCTAATCGTCTGAGGCTTTCCGTCCTCGAAAACCTGAAAATCGTCTTTCGTGAGGTCGCGTACGAAGCGACCCTCGGCGTCGGTGACGAGGGCGTCGACCTCGACGTACTCGATCTCGGTCTTGAACGTGGGTGCTTGGGTGGCCGGCGGCGGCGCCTGGCCGGCACTGAGCGCGGTTGCAGCAACGAGCGCCATCGATCCGGCAAGTCCGAAGCGTTGGTTCATAGGTGATTCGATTATACCGGGGACGGTATACTGGAAGGCAAGATGGGGGGACGTTCAGTCGTGACCGCTGTCAACGTTGCCGCCGCGCCTTCAGTGCTCGACATCCCCGCTATTCAAGCGGCGCTCAGGGGCCAGAGCCTAAACGGGTGGCTGCTGTACGACTTCCGCGGCATCAACCCCATCGCCGTCGACGTCACCGGCGTCGGTCGGCAGGGCGGCCACCTCGCGACCCGGCGATGGTACTACCTGATTCCGGCCGCGGGCGAGCCGCGCGGTCTCGTCCACGCCATCGAATCACAGGCGCTCGCGCACCTGCCAGGCACGACCGAGCGCTACGCCGGACGCGAGCAGCTCGAAGCCGGCCTGAAACGGTTGATTGGCGGCGCGCGCCGCCTCGCCATGGAGTACTCGCCGGCCTGCGCGGTCCCGTACGTCGCCCGCGTGGACGCCGGCACGATTGAGCTGGTGCGTCAGTTCGGCGCCGACGTGGTCTCCTCCGGCGACCTGATTCAGCAGTTCTCGGCCGTCTGGCACGACGCGGAAATCGCCTCCCACGTCGCAGCATCAAGAAAGCTCTACCAGATCAAGGATCGCGCGTTCGAGGAGATCGCGCGCCGAACGCGCAGCGGCGCGCCGGGCACCGAATACGACATTCAGCAGTTCATGGCCAGTTGGTTCGTCGAAGAAGGGCTGGTAAGCGATTCGGCGCCAAGTGTCTCGGCCGCGGAAAACGCAGGCAACCCGCACTATCTCCCGACGCCTTCAAGGGCGCGCACGATACGTGCCGACGAGCTGGTGCTGCTCGATCTCTGGGCCAAGCTCGATCGCCCGGGCGCGGTGTTTGCCGACATCACCTGGGTGGGATACACGGGCCGCCGGTTGCCGGATCGGTTTGTGCGTGCGTTTGCCGCCATCAGCGAAGCCCGCGACGCGGCCGTGGCGCTCGTGCAGAGTCGGACGCGCTCGGGACAGGAGGTCCGCGGCTGGGAAGTGGATCGAGCCGCCTTATCGATCTTGCGCGAGGCGGGCTACGACGACCACATTTTGCACCGCACCGGACACAGCCTGGGCGAGCTGGTGCACGGCAACGGTGTCAACATGGACGACTACGAGACACACGACAACCGGCGGCTGCTCGCCGGCACCGGCTTTACGATTGAGCCTGGCGTGTACTTTTCAGACTTCGGCGTTCGCTCGGAAATCAACATGATCATCGGCCACAACGACGCAGCGATCACCGGACCGCTGCAGACCGATATTCTGACTCTTGTTTAGAAGCGGGCCGTGGCAGGCCCCGACGGAGGAACGATGTCTGCTCCCAAGTCCACCTTATTTTACGCTTTACTGATCGCCGTCTCCTCGCTCGCCGTGGGAATGGTGATTGCCTCGCGGCTCGATCTGACGCCGGCTTCCCTGGCACAGGACTTCACGGCGCCGTCGATGAACAGCGCGCCCGTGACCGGGCCGCTCGATGCGCAGACATTCAGAAACGTCGCCGAAGCACAGTCGGCGATGGTCGTCAACATCCGCACCGAGACGACCCAGCGCGCGCAGGACCTTTCGAACTTCTTCGGTGGGGGCAACATCCCCGACGATCTCTTCCGGCGGTTCTTTGGCGAGCCACCGGGCCAAGGGAATCGGGGTGGTGGAAACCGGCGTCAGCCGCGGGATCAAACGACGGTGGCGGCTGGCACTGGTTTCATCATCAGCAAGGATGGCCTCATCCTCACGAACAATCATGTCGTGGAAGGCGCGAATAAGATCCAGGTGATGTTTTACAACGAGGAGGATGAGGTATACGAAGCAAAGGTCATCGGCCGCGATCCGCTGACCGACAGTGCGCTGATTCAGCTGGTCGAGAAACCGGACCGCCCGTTGCCCGAAGCGGAGTTTGGCGACTCCTCCCAGGTAGCCGCTGGTGACTGGGTGATGGCCATCGGCAATCCGTTTGGCCTGAGCCACACTGTCTCGGTCGGTGTCATCAGCGCCACTGGGCGGCCGTTCGCGGTGACCGAGGGGCGCTCGAGCGACATGCTCCAGAGCGACGCCGCGATCAACCCGGGCAACTCCGGGGGCCCCCTCCTGAACCTGCGCGGCGAGGTGATCGGCATGAACACGGCCATCATCAGCAACGGTCGTGTCGAAGGGAACATCGGCATCGGCTTCGCGGTCCCGATCAACACGATCCGCGATCTCCTGCCGCAGCTTCATACCGGCAGAGTGATCCGCGGACGACTTGGCGTGATGGTTCGCAGGGTGCCCGCCGATGCCTACGAGGATTTGGGCCTCAAGTCGCGGGCTGGCGCCCTTGTGTCAATCGTCCAGCCCGGCGGCGCCGCCGACATGGGCGGCGTCGAGCCCGGCGATGTGATCATCGAGTACAACGGCCGACCGGTGCCAAACACGAATGCGCTCGTGAAGATGGTCACGGCCACCAAGCCCGGGACGACTATCCCCATGAAAGTGATCCGCACCGAACGGGACGGCACGGGTCGCGAGCGGACGCTCAACGTGACAGTCGACGAGCTCGACCTCGAGGCCGAACAGCAGGGGCGTCAGAGCCGCAGGAGCCCGCAGAGCGAGCCAACCGAGCCAGGCGGCGAAGGCTTCGGCTTCGCGCTCGGCAACCTCACGCCACAGCGGGCCAGGCAGCTCCAGTTGCCGTCGGGAACGTCCGGCGCTCTGGTGACCGACGTCGACCCGAACGGACCCTCGGCCGGCTCGCTGCGCCGCGGCGACGTCGTCCTGACGGTGAACGGTCAGAGTGTGTCGAACACCGAAGAAGCCGCACGCGAGTTGCAGCGGATTCCATCGGGCCGCTTCGCACGGATTCTCCTCTGGCGCGGCGACAACGAAGTGTTCGTCACGGTGAAGAAAGACTGACGGTTGAACTCCAATTGAAAATTGCCAATCGTTGATTTGTTGATCGATCTGATCCATGAGCGCGGGCCGCTGCCCGTGGCCGCGTTCATGGATCTTGCGCTTTACCATCCGCAATTCGGCTACTACGCCCGCGCCACCCAACGGTCTGGGCACGCGGGCGATTTTTTTACCAGCGTCGACGTCGGCCCTCTCGTCGGCGAGATCCTCGAAATCCAGCTCGCCGAAATGACCGAGATCCTAGAGACGATCACCGCAGGGGACGCGAAGAACGCAGAGGCTGTGAAATGGTTCGACCTCGTCGAAGCCGGTGCCGGCAACGGCCGGCTCTCCGCGGATATCCTTCGCGCGGCGCGTCGCCATCACCCGAAGCTGTACAGCTGTCTTCGACTGCATCTCGTGGAAGCCAGCGCCGCGGCGCGCAGCGCCCAGCACTCCATCCTGGACGATGTGCTGGACCGTCTCGCGAGTTCATCCGACGCGCTGCCGGAATCGTTCGACGGCGTCCTGCTGGCAAACGAGCTCCTCGACGCCTTCCCGGTGCATCAAGTCGTCATGCGCGAAGAAGGCCTGCGCGAGGTGTACGTTGCGGCAGACAATCGGAGCGCGGCCCTTTCAGGGCCGCGGACCGGCGCGACCCAACCCACGGCCCTCCGTACAGTTGAGGGACCGCCGTCGACCCCGGCGCTGGCCGATCACCTGGCCCGCCTCGCCGTCACGCTGGAGCCGGGGTGGCGCGCGGAGATCAACCTGCGGGCCGTGGACTGGATGCGTGAGGTAGCGCGGCGCCTGCGCCGTGGATTCGTCATCCTGATTGACTACGGGCACGAAGCCCGCGACCTCTATTCGGTCGCGCACGCGGGCGGCACATTGACCACGTTCACCCGGCATACCATGGCCGGAACAGAATCGACGGAGCCCGTGGTAGCGTGGCTGCGCCGCCCTGGAGAACAGGACATCACGGCACACGTGGATTTCACGGCCATCCGCTCGGCCGCTGAAGACGAAGGCCTCACAACGCTTGGCTTCCTCGACCAGACGTACTTCTTGATGGGGCTCGTGACGAACACCTTGAACCACTTGAACCTCCAACAACGCCTCGCTCTCAAGACACTGCTGATGCCGGGCGGCCTCGGAAGTACGCTCAAGGTTCTGATTCTTGGCAAAGGTGTCGACCGACCGGCCCTGCGCGGCTGTTCGTACCGCATGCGTGTGACATGAACAGACTCGCGATTGCCGGTCTTGCCCTGATGACTGTCTCACAGGCGGCAACGTTGGCCGGCAACGATCTCGTCGCGACGTGGAACACCCCGCTCTGTTGGACCGGCTTCATTCTGTTTGCCGACAGCCTCGTTTGGAAGGCACGAGGCAGCTCGTGGATCCGGTCCCACTCGCGCGAGTTTGCCTGCTTGGCGCTGGTCTCGATCCCGCTGTGGCTCGTCTTCGAGTTCTACAACCTGTTTATTCACAACTGGTATTACGCCGGGCTGCCGGAAAACAAGATTCTGAGGTACTGCGGCTACGCGTGGTCGTTCGCTACGATCTGGCCGGCGATCTTCGAAGGCGCGGAGTTGATGGCGGTGTGGCGCAGCCGTCCACGCAGGTTTCGTGGCCAGCCCGGCAGGTCTAAGGATCTGCGCGACAAGAACGTCGCCGAGGCTCACACGAATGTCGCACACCTGAAGGCACATGTAGCGCACGACTTTGGTCCTGCCCACATGCTCTCGATCGTCGCCGGCACCGCGATGCTCCTGTGGCCGCTCATCTGGCCGTCACCGTACCTCGCCGCCCCTGTTTGGCTCGGGTTCATATTCCTGCTCGACCCGATCAACGCCAGGCTGGGAGGCGAATCGCTGCTCGACGACTTCCGCCAGGGGCGCCATGAGCGGACGAAGAACCTCGTTCTCAGTGGATTTCTGTGCGGAATCCTGTGGGAATTCTGGAACTACTGGTCGCGCGCTAAGTGGCACTACACGGTGCCGATCATGGAAAACCTCAAGATCTTTGAGATGCCGCTCCCCGGCTACCTTGGCTTCCCGGTGTTCGCGCTCGAGTGCTTCACAATGTATGTCTTTCTCCGAGGGGCGTTTCTGGCCGTGGCGGACGGTTTCGGCCGATTTGCAGCCGGGCGCCCCCAGCCTGGCCGCAGGATCGCGTTGTAATTTGATCGGGCCGGCGATTAAATAGACGACCGCCGATGACCGCGACGTTGGAGCGGGAAATCAAGCTCCGATTCGACAGTCCTGGCGAGGCACGAGCCGCCGTGTTCGCCGCAGGCGCGACCCCCGTGCGTGCACGCCGGCTACAGGAGGACAGCCTGCTCGATACGACCGACGGCTTGCTGCAGCGCCGCCGATCGCTCCTTCGCGTCCGCATGGAATCAGGCAGGAACCTGCTCACCTTCAAGGGTCCGGTCCAGGCATCGACTATGAAGCTGCGCGAAGAGTTCGAGACCGTGGCCGGCGACGGCCCGCTGCTCCTCAAGATCCTCGATGAGCTCGGCTTCAAAGTGTGGTTTCGGTACGAAAAGTACCGCGAGGAGTTCGCGCTCGACGATGTGATCATTGCCATAGACGAGACGCCCGTGGGCATTTTCGTCGAGATCGAGGGCGGAGAGCGCAGCATCGCAGCGACTGCGCAAACGCTGGGCCTGGGACCTTCCGACTACGTGCTCGACTCCTATCGCAGACTGTTCGTCAGACACTGCAAGGAGCGCGGAATCCCAGTGACCGACATGCTGTTCAACACGGTGTAGTGCGCGACGCGCTCCTCCTCACAGCGGGCCTTGCCACGCGACTCCGACCGCTCACGCTCGTACGCGCGAAAGCGGCCGTCCCCATTGCCGGTGAATCGCTCGTCTCCCGCATCGTCCGCTGGCTCACCGTTCACGGCGTGAGCGACCTCGTGATAAATCTTCATCACCTGCCCGAAACGCTCACCTCCGTTGTCGGCGACGGGAGCGGCCTCGGCGCCCGCGTCCGTTACTCGTGGGAACAGCCGATGGTGCTCGGCAGCGCCGGCGGGCCGCGACGCGCGCTGACCATGATCGGCGCCGAGACGTTTCTGATCGTCAACGGGGACACGCTCACCGATCTGGATGTGGGTGCGTTGGCTGCGGTTCACTCTCAGTCGGGTGCGCTCGTCACGCTGGCGCTCGTGGCCAACCGTCAGCCGCTCAAGTACGGCGGCGTTCGGCTCGATCGCGAGTCTCGTGTCACCGGTTTCGTTCCACGCGGGGCGTCGGCCATCGGCTCGTATCATTTCGTCGGCGTGCAGGTTGCACATGCAGATGTCTTTCGTCCGCTGCCTCCGGATCGCGTTATTCACTCGATCGGCGGCACGTATGACGAACTCCTGTCGAGGCGGCCGGGGTCGATCCGCGGCTTCGTCAGCGACCCGGCATTCTGGGACGTCGGGACGATCTCCGACTATTGGCGCACCTCGCTGGCCTTCATGGATGGCGCGGGCGGAGAGGAACAGTGGCGGGGCCGCCATGCTCGCATCGACGCGAGCGCCCGGATCCATCGCTCGATCTTGTGGGACGATGTGGAGATCGGTGCTGGCGCCGTGCTCGAAGACTGCATCGTCACCGACGGGACGAGGGTGCCGGCCGGCACCGTCTACCGTCGCCGCGCTCTCATCAATACCGACACGGGATTGAGCGCGACGCCGTTCGACTGAAACGAGATGGACCAGAGCTCGAAGGACGGCGCCGATCTCCGCAGCAGGATCAACAGATATTTGCAGGCAAGCGGCCTGGCCATCGGCGCGCCGAGAGTCGTCCCGCTGACAGGCGACGCGTCCGACCGCCGGTATTTTCGGATCCTGCTCGCCGACGGCGAATCGCTGGTGCTCGCGCTTCACGCCGCGCCGATCGATTTTCGTACGCTGCCGTT
Source organism: Vicinamibacterales bacterium (assembly GCA_965197865.1). Classification (GTDB taxonomy): domain Bacteria; phylum Acidobacteriota; class Vicinamibacteria; order Vicinamibacterales; family CAVVIG01; genus CBDANZ01. Next base: position 144,866 of record CBDANZ010000001.1, on the reverse strand, counting down.
CGCCAACGTCTCAGAGCTGCTGCAGAAGGTGCCGCTGCCGGTGCCTGCCATTCTCGGGCATTCTGATTCGGACGGCGTGATCGCGCTGCAGGACGTTGGGGACGTCACGCTGCAGGCGCACGTGGACGCGGCGACGCCCAGCGAGCATGCCGCAGCGTACCGCCAGGCCGTGGCGGCTATCGAGCTGCTTCAGCGACGCGGCGCCGAGCTCAGATCCGATCGCTACGTGCCGTACCGGATCGCGTTCGATGTCGAGAAGCTCACCTGTGAGCTGGAATTCTTCGTCCGTCATTTCATCGAGGGCTATCGCGGCGCGACACTGACGGCGGCCGAACGATCCGCGCTCGGCACTGAGTGGGCGACCCTCGCCGAAGAGCTCGCGTCGGAGCCGCGGGTGCTGTGCCACCGCGACTATCACAGTCGCAACCTGATGGTGCACGGCGGCCGCGTCTACATCGTCGATTTTCAGGACGCTCGCCTGGGTCCGGATACCTACGACGTCGCGTCGCTTCTGCGCGACTCGTACGTGGATGTGACCGAACGGGATCTCGACGACCTCATCGCGTACTTTCTTGCGCTCAGAAAGGGGACCCTCCCGCGCGGTGTGGCAGACAGTCGCCTGGACCCGGGTGAGTTCCGACGGCGGTTCGATCTGGTGGCGGTCCAGCGGAACTTGAAAGCGCTCGGAACATTCGGGCATCAGGCCGCCGCGCGCGGCAACCCAGTCTACATCCAGTACATGCGGCGAACGATCCACTATGCACGCGCCAATCTCGAGAAATATTCGCGATTCGCGCGGCTGCGAGAGCTGCTCGCGACTCACGTTGAAGAGCTCCGCGGTTAGAATTAGTGGTTCGCCCCGTGGTCAAGAACCGGCCGTTCGGCCTCTCGACGCACCTGTACCACAATTACCGGCTGAGCCGGGAGCATTTCCTCGAGATTAGCGCGCACGGGTTCCAGAGGGTTGAGGTCTTCGCCACGCGAACGCACTTCGACTATCAGAACCCCGAGGAGGTGGCGAATCTGCAGCAGTGGCTCGCAGAAGCCGGCCTCGAGCTCCACGGCGTGCACGCGCCGATCGGGGAGAGTTTCAGGTGGGGGCGCTGGGGCCCGCCGCTGACGCTGGCGAGTTCGGAGACGGAAATTCGCGCTCGCGCGATGGACGAAACGGAGCGGGCGCTCCAGATCGCGCGCCGCATCCCGTTTGCCGTACTCGTCGTGCACATCGGGCTGACTCGCTCGCAGCAGCGGTCGGCAGCCGACAACAGCCGCGACGCAGCGCGGCGCAGCATCGACGAACTCGGCCGGATCGCCGCACCGCTGGGGGTTCGCCTGGCGCTGGAGGTGATCCCAAACGAGTTGTCTCGGCCGGCTTCGCTGGTGCATTTCATCGAAACAGTGCTCGAGGACAGCGAAGTCGGGATCTGTCTCGATTTCGGTCACGCGCACATGAACGGCGATCTCGTCGACGCGATCGAGACCGTGTCGGAGCACTTGGTGACGACGCACGTGCACGATAATCGCGGACGGACCGACGATCACCTCGTACCGTTTGACGGCACGATTGACTGGCCGGCGGCGCTGACCGCGGTCCAGAAGGTGGGCTACGACGGCACGCTCCTCTTGGAGATCGTGGCCCACGGATCCACGAAGACCACGTTGCAGAAGGCACAGAAAGCGCGCCAGCATATCGAGAGCCTCCTGGCCTGATTGATGACAGATGGCTGACGACTGATATGCACGTCTACATCGAAGACATCGGCAAGCACGAGGGCGAAGAGGTCACCATCAAGGGATGGCTGCACAACCGTCGGTCGAGCGGGAAGATTCATTTCCTGATCCTGCGCGACGGCACCGGATTCATCCAGGCGGTGATGTCGAAGACCTCTGTCGGCGACAAGCCGTTCAAGACCGCCGACCATCTGTCGCAGGAAACCTCGGTGATCGTGACCGGTATGGCTCGTGCCGACACACGTGCGCCGAGCGGCTACGAGATTGATGTGAAGAATATGGAGGTCGTCGGTTTCTCACGCGAGTACCCCATCACGCCTAAGGAGCACGGGGTCGACTACCTCCTGGACCGGCGCCACCTGTGGATCCGCAGCGAGCGCCAGCAGGCGATTCTCCGCGTGCGGCACGAGATCATCAGCGCGGTGCGAGACTTCCTTAACCAGCGCGACTTCATCCTGGCCGACACGCCGATCTTCACGCCGGCGGCCTGTGAGGGCACAACGACGCTCTTCCCAGCGCAGTACTTCGAAGATCAGACCGCGTATCTCACGCAGAGCGGGCAGCTCTATAACGAAGCCAACGCGATGGCGCTCGGCCGCGTGTACTGCTTCGGCCCGACGTTCCGAGCGGAAAAGTCGAAGACACGCCGCCACCTCACCGAATTCTGGATGGCCGAGCCCGAGATGGCGTACGCCGACCTGAACGACGTGATGAATCTCGCAGAAGACCTCGTCGTCGCGGTTGTGGCGCGCGTGCTTGACAAGCGCCGGCGCGAGCTCGAGGTTCTCGAGCGGCAGATGGCCAGCCTCGAATCCGTCCGGAAGCCTTTTCCGCGGATTTCCTACGACGACGCCATCAAGATGCTCCAGGCGAAAGGTCTGCCCATCCAGTGGGGCGGCGACTTCGGCGGTTCCGACGAAACGACGCTTTCCGAACAACACGATCGACCGGTCATGGTCCATCGGTATCCCGTGGCGCTGAAGGCATTCTACATGAGACCGGATCCCGAGCGCGGGGAGCTCGCGCTGGGTGTCGACGTCCTGGCGCCGGAGGGCTACGGCGAAATCATTGGGGGTGGCGAGCGTCTCGCAGACCTTGATCTGCTGCTCCAGCGGATCAAGGATCGAGACCTACCACAGGGCGCGTTCGAGTGGTACCTCGACCTTCGTCGCTACGGCACGGTGCCGCACGGCGGCTTCGGTATGGGCATCGAGCGCATGGTAGCCTGGATCTGCAAGCTCGAGCACGTGCGTGAGACGATTCCGTATCCGCGCATGTTATATAGGCTGTATCCGTGAGGACGAACCTAGAATGCAGAACGTGGAACGTCTATGAAAATTGGCCTCATCTCCCTCGGGTGTCCGAAGAACCTCGTCGACTCGGAGGTGATGTTAGGACTCGCGAGGCAGGCGGACTACGAGCTCACGCAGGATCCGGCCGGCGCCGACGCGCTCGTTGTCAACACGTGTGCGTTCATCGACTCGGCGAAGAAGGAATCGGTCGAGGCTATCCTCGAGATGGCGAAGCACAAGAAAGACGGCGCCTGCCGCCGGTTGATTGTGACCGGCTACCTGGCGGAGCGCTATCGTCATGAGATCGTCGCCCAGATCCCTGAAATCGACGCGGTGCTGGGCACGGGAGAGGTCGGAGAAATTGTCAGGGCGATCGCCGGCGTACACGGCCACCCCGACGCCGTGCCGCTCACGTTTTACACTGGCGCTGGGGCCCCACCCCTAGCAGTCCGTGGTGAAAGTCCGTCTGCATTCGACGAGCGATGCATCCTCGTGGCCTGCGTTGCTCCTCCATCAAATACAGGCGGTATTCTCAGTCGTCGCGCCTTGCCCGCGAGGCGCCTCGCTCGTCTCGGTGCAGCGCCCGACTTTCACCACGGACTGCTAGCGCGAACTCACGCTGATGTACTCGCCGCGGCTTCGCTTGACCGCGGCTCGGCATGGCCGCAGGCGCTACAGTCAGTACGAGGCACGCAGAGCCCGGCACCCAGCACTCGTCCGCGCTACATTTACGACGCTGACACGCCTCGTGTGCTCTCCACACCGCCGCACTACGCGTTCCTCAAGATCGCCGAAGGCTGCAATTACAAGTGCGCCTTCTGCATCATTCCCACTTTGCGCGGCGCCTATCGCAGCCGTCCGTCCGGCTCCATCGTCCGCGAGGCGCGCGCCCTGGCGGCGCGCGGCGTGAAGGAACTGCTGTTGATTTCGCAGGACACGACCTTCTATGGCATCGACCGGCAGGAGCGCGGGGCACTCGCCCACCTGCTCGGTGAGCTCAACACCGTCGAGGGGCTCGAGTGGATTCGGCTGTTGTACCTTTACCCCACGACGATCGACGACCGAACGCTTGATGCGATGGCCGGGTGCGACAAGGTCTACGAGTACATCGACCTTCCGCTGCAGCACGCCTCGAACGCGGTCTTGAAACGAATGAAGCGGCCGGGCACGCGCCGGCACTACGACCGACTGCTTCATCGCATCCGCAGTCGCGTCCCCGGCGTCGCGCTCCGCACCACATTTATCGCTGGGTTTCCGGGCGAGACCGACGCAGACGTCGATGAGCTCTGCGACTTCGTAAAGGAGCACGGCTTCGACCACGTCGGCGTCTTTATGTACTCGCATGAAGAGGGCACGTCGGCGTACGGGATGACAAACGACGTGCCAGCCCGAACGAAGGCGGCGCGGCGGAATCGCGTCATGAGCCTTCAAAAACGCCTAGTTCGGACCCGGCAGCGGGCACGCATCGGCGAGCGCGTCCGCGTGATCGTGGACGGCCCGACCGGCGACCAAGCCCTCGTGCTCAAAACCCGGCTTCGGTCGCAGCCCCCTGATATCGATCCGGCTGTCTACCTGACCGAGTGCGACCCGTGCCGCTTCAAAGGCGGCGAATTTGCCGAGGTCGACATCGTCGGCGCCCACGACTACGATCTGATCGCGCGACCAGCTGTGCTATAATGCACTGTTCTGAGTCTGGGTGTGAGGACCGGAGTGGGCGTGTGCCCACTTTTTTCGTTTTTGGGACCCTCATCTGCAGCGTGAACCTAGGGTCGTCGAGCAGGTCCGGGGCATCGCCGCCCGCGTCGCGGCCACCTACGGCCTGGAGATCTTCGACGTACAATTCCGTCGCGAGACGAGCGGAATGGTGCTTCGCGTGCAGATCGATCGGCTTGGACCGGCGGTCACCGCCGAGGAAAGCGTGAGCGTGGATGACTGCGCGCACGTTAGCCGCGACCTGAACGCGATGCTCGATGTCGAGGACGTCGTGCCGACCTCGTACACGCTGGAAGTCTCCTCACCGGGGCTCGACCGGCCGCTGCGTCACGCCGACGAATACCGCCGCTTCACCGGGCGGCGAGCCAAGCTCGTGATGCGGGAAGCGGTGGACGGGCAGACGTATTTCAAGGGCCGGCTCTGCGGACTCGAGGACCATGACATCCTCATCGACACCGACGACGGCCGCCGGCATCGTGTACCCTACGGCGTGATCACACGCGCGAACCTCGAAGTGGAGTTCTAACCGACCGCCGGCGGAGGTCAGTTGAAAGCTGGATATGTCGAATCCCTTGCAACAGACGATTGAAGCACTAGCGAAAGAAAAGGGCATCGAGCCCGATGTCGTCATCAGCGCCATCGAAGAGGCCGTCGCCACCGCGTCGCGGAAGTACTACAAGAACAGCGAAAATCTGAAGACCCGCTTCAATACCGAGACCGGCCAGGTGGACCTCTTTGCCCTCAGGCAGATCGTCCAGGAGGTCGTCGATCCGGCCACCGAAATCGCCATCGACGATGCGCGACAGATGTATCAGCAGCTCTACGGCGACCAAGTGGCCAACAACATCGAGCTCGGCGATGAGATGGAGTTCCCGAAGCCGACCGAAGTGTTGGGACGCATCGCGGCGCAGGCCGCCAAGCAGGTCATCTTCCAGAAGGTACGGGAGGCCGAGCGCGAGAACATCTTCGCCGAGTACAACCAGCGCATCGGCGACGTAGTCAACGGCACGGTGAAGCGCTTCGAGAATGGCGACATCATTCTGGAAATCGGCAGAATTGAGGCGGTTCTACCCCGCAAGGAGCAGTCCCGGGCCGAAAGCTACGCTCCCTCCGATCGGATCCGCACGGTCATCAACGGCGTGAACCGCAGCGCGAAGGGACCGCAGATCGTGCTTTCGCGCACCGATCCCGCGCTCCTCATCAAACTGTTCGAGCAGGAAGTGCCGGAGATCTACGACGGAACCGTGCTGATTCGAGGCGCCGTACGCGAAGCTGGCGACCGCGCCAAGGTGGCCGTCTACTCGCGCGAGCGCGATGTGGATCCGGTCGGCGCTTGCGTCGGCATGAAGGGCACGCGCGTGCAGTCCATCATCCGCGAGCTCCGCGGCGAGAAGATCGACATCGTCGAGTGGTCGGAAGACCTGATCGCCTTCGTGACCAACGCGCTCAGCCCGGCGAAGGTCCAGCGCGTGTCGATTGTCGACGACCGCGAGAAGGTCATGGAAGTGATCGTCGAGGACAGGCAGTTGTCGCTCGCCATCGGCAAGAAGGGCCAGAACGTCCGGCTGGCGGCCAAGCTCACCGGGTGGCGCATCGACATCAAGAGCGAAGAGGAAAAGCGCCGCGAAGTTGAGGCCCAGTTCGAAGACCTCGAGGTCGGGTCCAGCCCCGGCGACGCTGCGGAGGGCGCCGAGGCGCCGGCCTCAGGCGAGCCGGATGAGCGACTGCTGCCCTACACGCTCGGCGGCGTCGACGAGGAGACAATCCGCAAGCTGGTAGAGGCCGGGTATGAAACGGTCGAGGCTGTCGCCGCTGCCAGCGTTGAACAGCTGTCCGAGGTCCCGGACGTCGACGGCAAGACCGCAGAAACGATCCTCGCTACCGCGCGTGGCGACAGCGGCGAAACCTAGGGCGGGCTTTTCAGGCCCACGGATCGACGCGGCCCTGAAAGGGCCGCGCGACAGCAGATCGACCAAGGGTAGGGCAGACCGGCGAAACCTAGGGCGGGCCTTTCAGGCCCACGGATCGACGCGGCCCTGAAAGGGCCGCGCGACAGCAGATCGACCAAGGGTAGGGCAGACCGACGAAACGTGGGGCGGGCCTTTCAGGCCCGCCAATCGACGCGGCCCGCAAAGGGCCGCGCTACAGCCGCACGAGGTTAGCAGCTTGGCAACCGTTCGGATTTATAAGGTCGCGGAATTGCTCGACACGACGAGCCAGGAAGTGACGGCGATGCTCAAGCGCGAGCACGGCATCGATGTGAAGAGCGCGTCGAGCACGATCGAAGAGGTCGTGGCGCGGCAGTTCGTCGAGCGCCTTGCCCGGCAGCGCAGGATCGCGCTGCCGACCGGTGACCTTTTCACCGAAACGCCTGCGCCGAAAGGCCGAAAGGGCGCGCCGGGCAAGAAAGCCCCCGAGCCGCCGAAGGCGGTTGCGCCATCGCTGCCACCGCCCCGGCTCGTCAAGACCGCGAAACCCGCTGTGCCCGTCGCTCCGCCCGCTGAAGCGGTGTCGCTTTCGTCCGAGCCGACCGCCGCGCCTTTCGCCGACGACGCGACGGCCGCCGCGCCCGTCGCCCAGATCGCGCCCGCGCCCGAGGCATGGGGTGAAGCAACGGCCGACACATTGACCCACCTGGAAGCAGCGGACACGGCTCCGTCCCCCACTTCCGTGCCCGAGCCGCTCGGAAAGCCCGTCACGCCGGGACGCGTGGTGCCGCCGACGATTCGGCTTCGCATCGAGGAGCAACGCCCTGCGACGCCGACGCCGCCACTGCCCACGCAGCCGGCTCCACGGTCCGCGTCGCCGCGCACCAAGCGGCCCGTGCTTCCGACGGCCGCCCTACCTCCCGTCGGTGGCGCCGCGGGAGCGGGAGCCAAGAAGGCTACCCTCGCTCGTCCGCCGGTGACGCCGGCGCGACCCGCTGTTCCTCAGCGTCCCGCGTATGCGGGACCGACGCCGCGTCCGACGCCCGGTGGTCCGCGGCCACTGCCTTCGCAGCCGATTCGGACGCAGCAGCCGACGACAGCACCCCGTCCTGGCCAGTATCCGCAGCGGCCGGGTTGGCGTCCGCCCATGCGCCCGCACCGTCCCGCGCACCGACCCGCGGCCGGTATTCGCCGCGAACCACCGTCTAGACCGGTCGGGCCGCCGCCAATGGCTCCGCCGCCGGTCACGCGTACGATCACGCTCGCCGAAGGCATGACGGTGAAGGATCTCGCGGACAAGCTCGACGTACGCGTGAAAGACGTGCTCGCCCGGCTGCTGATGAAGCGGCTGATGATGACCATCAACTCCACGATCGATACTGAGACCGCGACGGTGCTCGCGCGCGAGTTTGGCGCAGACGTCCAAACGCGCAGCTTCGAGCAAGAGTTGCTAGAGACCGACGAAGGGCAAGCGAGCCCGACCGACATCGTGACGCGCGCGCCCGTGGTCACCGTCATGGGTCACGTCGATCACGGCAAGACCAGCCTGCTCGACGCCATCCGGGAGGCGCGCGTGGCCGAGCGCGAGGCTGGTGGGATCACCCAGCACATCGGCGCGTACCACGTAACGATCAACGGCCGCAATATCGTCTTCCTCGACACGCCCGGCCACGAGGCGTTCACGCTGATGCGCGCCCGCGGTGCGAAGGTCACGGATATCGTGATCCTGGTCGTCGCGGCCGACGACGGCGTGATGCCGCAGACACTGGAAGCCATCGATCACGCGAAGGCGGCCAACGTGCCGATCATCTCGGTCATCAACAAGATCGACAAGCCGAACGCCAATCCGGAGCGTGTCAAGCGCCAGCTGACCGAGCTCGGGTTGATGCCGGAGGAATGGGGCGGCCAGACTGTCACCGTCGAAGTGTCGGCGAAGAAAAAGCAGAACATGGACCTGCTCCTCGAAATGATTCTGCTCGTCAGCGACATCGGCGACCTCAGGGCCAACCCGAAGCGCAGCGCCTCGGGCACGGTGCTCGAAGCGAAGCTCGACAAGGGCCGCGGGCCGGTCGCGACCGTGCTCGTTCAAGCCGGCACGCTGCACGTCGGCGACACCTTCATCGCCGGCCCAATCGTCGGCCGCGTCCGCGCGCTCATCGACGACCGCGGGCGCCCGGCAAAGTCGGCTGGGCCGTCCATGCCGGTTGAAGTGCTCGGTCTGACCGGCCTGCCGCAGCCCGGCAACGTCTTTCAGGTGGCCGATGCGGCCAAGGCACGCCAGATTGCGACCTTCCGCGAGGAGCAGGCGAAGACGCGGGCGCTCGGCGCCAAAGGCGGCCGGCTCACGCTCCAAACGCTGCAGGCCCAGATCGCCGAAGGCGGCGTGAAGGAGCTGCCGATCATCATCAAGGCCGACGTCCAAGGGTCGGCCGAAGTGCTCGCGGACACGCTCGCGAAAATGTCCGACGAGAAAGTGAAGATCAAGATCATCCACGCGGGGGTGGGCGCGATCAACGAGTCGGACGTCCTGCTGGCCTCCGCTAGTAACGCGATCGTCGTCGGGTTCAACGTACGGCCAGACAGAAACGCGCAGGATGTGGCCGAGCGGGAGCGCGTGGATATACGCCTGCACTCAGTGATCTATAACGCGACCGACGAGATGAAGAAGGCAATGACAGGACTCCTCGAGCCAACCTTCAGAGAGGTGCGACTGGGGATCGCCGAAGTGCGCGACACGTTCAAGGCCCCCAAGTACGGCACGATTGCGGGGTGCTTGGTCACCGAGGGCCGAATTACGCGCGCCGGCGAGACGCACGCGCGTCTGCTGCGCGACAACGTCGTTGTCTACGAAGGCAAGATCGGCTCACTGCGTCGCTTCAAGGACGACGTGAGCGAGGTGAAGGCGGGGTTCGAATGCGGTATCGCCTTCGAGCGGTTCAACGACATCAAGATTGGTGATGTCGTCGAGGTCTTCGTCGTGGAACGCGTCGCTGTAACCGCCTGATTGTCGTGCCATCAATTCGCACTGCGGGTGAGGCGCCGGCGCCGATGCAAGCATGATTGTGGGCCTCTTGACGATCGAGCTGCACGTGCCGGGTGCGCAGTCGCTGAAGGACAAGCGCATGGTGCTACGGCGGCTGAAGGATCGGTTAAGAAAGTTCAACGTAGCGGTGTCGGAGGTCGAGCACCAGGACCTCTGGCAGCGTGCTGCGCTGGCCCTGGTCACAGTCAGCACGGATCAAGCCCACGCCGACCGCGAACTGGCCGCCGCCGCCGACGAAATCGAGCGTGTCGAGCCGGGACTCATTACGCGGACGGGGATCGAGTTCCTGACGTAGTTCCTCATTCCACAATGTCTCAGGGCTCTCGTCCCGATCGAGTTGCCGATCAAGTCCGCAGCGAGCTCGCTTCCTTGCTGGCGCGAGAGGTCCACGATCCGGGGATCGGGTTTGTGACGCTCACGCGCGTCCGCGTCAGCCCGGACCTGCAATTGGCACGCGTGCTCTACACCGCCCTCGGAGACGACAAGGCGAAGGCGTCGACCGCCAGAGCCCTGGAGCGGGCCGCGCCATTTCTGCGCCGCCAGATTGGCTCCCGCCTCCGACTGAAGCGCGCACCCGAGCTCAGGTTCATCTACGACGACTCGATTGCCGGCCAGGACCGGATCGAGCAGATCCTCCACGAGCTGCAAGCTCATACTGGCGATGTCGACACGCCCGACCGCGATGACGAGTAGCGCCGCAGAACTCCAACAGATTGTCGACGCGATCAACTTGAGACGACGCTTCGTCATCTCGTCGCACGCGCGACCAGACGGCGACTCGATCGGGTCCCAACTCGCGATGGCCTACGCGCTGCGCGCGCTCGGCAAGGCTGTCCGCGTCGTCAACAGCGATCGGGCACCAGAACCGTTCCTGCAGTTCCCGGGCGTCTCCGAGATCGAGGTAGCGGACCGGGTGGAGGGCCGCTTCGACGCGGCCATTATCATGGAGTGCGGCGATCTGGCCAGAACGGGCGTGAGCGGGCTCGATCGCTTCTTCGTCATCAACATCGACCATCACCCCGGCAATACCGGCTACGGCAACATCAACTGGTTCGATGCTTCGGCGGCGGCGTGCGGCGAGATGGTGTTCGAGCTCGTCCGCGCGCTTGGAGCTCCGCTGGTCGGCGAGATTGCGACCCACGTCTATATCGCGATCCTCACCGACACCGGCTCGTTTCACTATTCCGCGATCTCGCCGCAGACGTTCGATATCTGCAGGCAGGCGCTCGAAGCCGGCGTCGATCCAGTCAGGGTTGCGCACAACGTGTACGACCGCAACAACGTGGGCCGACTGAAGCTCTTTGGATCGGTGCTGAGCGCCATGCAGCTCGACACGAGTGGACGCATCGCCATCATGTATCTCGATCACCAGATGGCGCGCGAGGCGGGTGGGACCTACGACGATACCGAGGGCCTCATCAATCTGCCGCTGACGGTCAAGGACATCCAGGCCGTGGTGTTCTTCAAGCAGATCGAAAGCGATGAGTACCGCGTGAGTCTCCGCTCGAAGGACGCGGTGGACATCGGCGCCGTCGCGAAGGCACTGGGAGGCGGCGGGCACAAGAACGCTGCCGGCTGCACGGTGAGAGGCGCCATCGACGCGCAGCGGAAGCTTTTCATCGAGAAGATCGAGAAGGCGATCGAAGTGCAGGAACAGCCTTTATAACCTTCGCAGTGTCCGCCTTGAGGCGGACTTCTGACTCATGGACGGTCTACTCCTCATCGACAAACCCGTCGGCCCCACCTCGCACGACGTCGTGGCGCGCGCCCGGCGGGCCACCGGCGAGTCGCGGATCGGCCACACCGGCACGCTCGATCCAGGCGCGAGCGGCGTGCTCCCGCTCGTCATCGGACGCGCCACCCGACTGGCGCGCTTCTTGGGCGCGGCCGACAAGACCTACGAAGCGGTCATCAGCCTCGGCCTGTCCACGGACACGTACGACAGCGCAGGCAAGCCCTCGGGGCCCGCCTACGACGGACCGCTGCCTGGGCGCGACCAGATCGGTCACACGCTCGACGACTTTCGAGGAACGTTTCTCCAGCAGCCGCCCGTGTACTCCGCGAAGAAGATCGGCGGCAGAGCCAGTCATTGGCTCGCGCGCACGGCATCGAGCTCACAAACGCGGGCGGGCTCTCTGTCTGACGCCAGTGGCAGGCGCTCCCTTCCCGCCCCAGTCCGCGTGACGGCCCGCGCGATAGACATCGTGAGCATCGATGGCAACCAAGTCGCGATCCGCGTCGACTGTTCGGCCGGGTTCTACATCCGATCGCTCGCTCACGACTTGGGCCGGCGGCTGGGAACGGGAGCCCATCTCACAGCGCTCAGACGAACGCGCAGCGGCGACCTGACGTTGGCCGCGTCCATCGCTCTCGAGGTCGTGGAGCAAGACGGGGCGGCGACCGCCGCCGCGCTGGTTCCGCTTCGACGGATGCTCTCGGTGCTGACCTCCGTCAGGCTCACCGACGAGGGCGCCAGGCGTGCGCGCCAGGGACGCGACCTTGGCGCGGCCGACTTCGTGGAGCCGGCGGCGATGGCGAATCCGACCCCTCTCCCTAAGTCGGGCTGGTTCCGCCTCCTCGACCAGGCGGGCGATCTGGTCGGTGTTGCCGAGCCGGCATCGACGCCGGGGCTTTTGCATCCCTCCGTTGTGTTGGTGTAACATGTTGATCTTGTTCGACTAAGAGAATTCCTGGCCGTACGGCGCATCCGGTTCCTGGGTGGTTCTGGGGCGCCCGTGGAGGAAGATCCGTGGCGTTGACCAAAGATCGCAAGACCGAGTTGATCGGCTCCTATAGGACGCACGACGCAGACACCGGTTCCCCAGAAGTCCAGGTCGCCATTCTCAGCGAGCGCATCAATTACCTGACCGAACACTTCAAAGCGCACGCCAAGGACCACCATTCGCGGCGCGGTCTTCTGATGCTCGTCGGCCGCCGACGCCGGCTGCTGGATTATCTCAAGGCGAAGGATGTTCAGCGCTACGCGGATCTCATCAAACGTCTCAATATTCGGAAATAGGCAAGAGGAACTCCTCCCCTTTATGACTACCCGCGAATTGAAGATCGGCAACAAGACCTTGCGGTTCGAAACCGGCAAGCTGGCCAAGCAGGCCGGCGGTTCTGTGCTCGTCCGCTTCGGCGATTCGGTCGTGCTGGTCACGGCCTGTCGCGCGGCAAGATCCCGGGAGGGCATCGATTTTCTGCCGCTCACGGTCGACTACCGCGAGTACACGTACGCGTCGGGCCGCATTCCTGGCGGCTTTTTCAAGCGCGAGGGCAAGCCGGCCGAAAAGGAAGTGATCACGAGCCGCGTGATCGACCGTCCGATTCGTCCGCTCTTCCCGTCGGGTTGGCGCTACGAAACGCAGGTCATCGCGCTCGTCTTGTCGGCCGACCCGGAGAACGACACAGACGTGCTGGCCATTACCGGCGCCTCGGCGGCGCTGGCTCTGTCGGAAATCCCCTTCGAAAAGACGATTGCCGGCGTGCGCGTCGGCCTCGTCGATGGGCAGTACGTGATGAATCCGACCTTCGAGCAGCGGAAGCAGAGCAAGCTCGATCTGGTCGTTGCCGGAAGCCGAGACGGCCTGGTGATGGTCGAGGCGGGCGCCAAGGAAGTTTCTGAGGAGCAGGTCGTCGAAGCGCTGGGCGCTGCCCACGAGGCGATCAAGCAGATCGTCGAGTCCATCGAGGATCTGGCGAAGGAAGCCGGGAAGCCGAAGCTCAAGGTGACCGCGAAGGAGATCGGCCACGACTTCTACCGAGAGGTCGAAGAGAAGGTTCTCGTTCCGCTCACCGAAGCTATGCGGATCCGGGACAAGCTTGAAAGCTACGATCGCGTGGACCAGCTACTCGAGGATCTCGCCGCGAGCCTGCCGGAGGGCGAGGTCGAACGCAAACTCGAGGCCAAGCAGATCTTCAAGAACATCAAGGAAAAGGTGCTCCGCGACGAAGTCCTCGAGCGAGGCCGGCGGCTCGACGGCCGCGCCTTTGATGAGGTTCGTGCCATCTGGATCGAGACAAGCGTGCTGCCGCGCACCCACGGCTCCGCCGTGTTCACGCGCGGCGAAACCCAGGCGCTCGTCACCTGCACCCTCGGCACTGCCGAGGACGCGCAGAAGATCGAGAGCTTTCAGGGCGAAACATGGAAAAGCTTCCTGCTTCACTACAATTTCCCGCCTTTCTCCGTCGGCGAGGTGGCCTTCCTGCGCGGGCCGGGCCGGCGCGAAGTCGGGCACGGCGCGCTCGCCGAGCGTGCCCTCGCGGTAATGCTCCCCGCCGAGGAGCAGTTTCCGTACACGATCCGTATCGTTTCCGACATCCTCGAATCGAACGGATCCTCCTCGATGGCTTCGGTGTGCGGCGGCTCGCTCGCCCTGATGGACGCCGGTGTGCCGCTCCGCGCGCCGGTCGCCGGCATCGCCATGGGCCTCATCATGGACGAGAAAACAGGCAAGCATGCCGTCCTGAGCGATATCGCGGGCGCTGAGGATCACTACGGAGACATGGACTTCAAGGTGGCCGGCACGGCGGAAGGCGTCACCGCCCTGCAGATGGACATCAAGGTCTCGGGGATTACCACCGAGGTACTGCGCAAGGCTCTCGCGCAGGCGCGCCGCGGCCGGCTGCACATCCTCGAAAAGATGCGCGAGGTGCTTCCCGCGCCGCGTCAGTCGATTTCGAATTTCGCGCCGCGGATCGTCACGATTCGCATTCCCGTTGACAAGATCCGAGACGTCATCGGCCCAGGTGGGAAGATGATCCGCAGTATCATCGAGCGCACCGGTGTGAAGATCGACGTGGAAGACGACGGGCGGGTGAATGTGGCATCGGCGGACGAGACGTCGGCTCAGAAGGCGATCTCAATCATCCAGGAGCTGACGGCCACGCCGGAGCTCAACAAGACTTACCTCGGCAAGATCCAGCGAATTACCGACTTCGGCGCGTTCGTGGAGATCATGCCGGGAACCGACGGCCTGCTCCACGTCTCGGAAATCGCGAACCATCGCGTGAAGGACGTCCGCGACGAGCTGAAGGAAGGCGAGCAGCTCCTCGTCAAGGTGATCAACATCGATCCAACCGGAAAGATCCGCCTGAGCCGGAAGGCGTTACTGCAGCAGGAAGAAGGGGGGACCAAATCCTAGATTCTTCGATGCCACCACAAGCGCGCGCCCTCAACCCGCCGGAGCGGATCGCGCCGACGTAGCAGCACCTACTGGCGCTTGCGGTGTTGATTGCGCTGTTTGCGGGGGTCGCGTCATCCGACGGACTTCACCAGGCGTTCCTGCGGCTCGTCGTGGCCCTCGAAGCGATCATCACCGCCCACCCGCTCTGGGGCATCTCACTCTTCGTGATCTTGTCGGAGCTGTCGGCGATGCTGGCCTTTTTTCAGCCGCCGTAATCACGCCGGTGGCCGTCCACGCCTGGGGCACGCCGCTCAGCAGTGGTCTCTTGTGGGCCGGTTGGGTGCTGGGAGGAATGTGCGCATACCTGCTGGGGCGTACGGTCGGTCGTCCGGTCTTGAGGAGGCTGACCTCTACGGCCGCGCTCGCACGGTTCGAGAACCGAATCTCGATGCAGGCGTCGTTCGGCCTCGTGCTCCTCTTCCAGCTCGCGGTCCCTTCCGAGGTGCCGGGCTACGTGTTCGGGCTGGCGCGATATCGGTTCGTCAAATACCTCTTAGTCGTCGGAATCAGCGAACTGCCGTATGCAATCGGAACGGTCTATCTGGGCGCCAGCTTTCTCGAGCGACGTCTGACGACGCTCCTCGCGATCGGCGCCCTCGGCCTGGCGCTCACCACGTGGGCGATTTACGCCCTGCAGAGGCGGCTTTCGGCCAGGTAAACGCAAACGCGGTTGTCTCCTGTCCGCTCAGACCTTGAACGCCTGCGCTGCGGCAATGCGCTCTCGAATCGGCGGGTGGCTGTAGAACAGCCACTGGATGATCTTCGAAGGGTGTTCCTCCGCGAGGTTCTGTGCTCCGAGGCGTCGCATCGCAGAGATGAATGCCGCAGGGTTCTTCGTGAGCTCGAGAGCGAACCGGTCCGCGTTTCGCTCGCAGGCCCGCGACAAGGCGTGCGCCGCGGGTAACACGGCGAGGGACACGGCCCCCGCCACGAGCAGCAACAGCGGCACGCCTGCGGGGTCGGACGGCCCATCGAGACCGAACTGGTCGGCAGACGCCGCGAGGACCCTCGCCGCGAAGAAGAATCCGCTCAGGACGAGGGCGCTCTCGAACGCGAGTCCCTTCCAGATGTCGCCGTGCACGTGGTGCGCCAGCTCGTGCGCCAGCACGATTTCGATCTCTTCGTCGGAGTATTCGGCCAACATCGTGTCCGACACCAGAATCCGGCACGTCGTGCCCAGTCCGGCGAGCGCCGCATTGGCCTTTTTCGTTTTGTCGCCGAGACCCCACTCGTACGCGCCCAGCACACGGGCACCCGTGCGCTCCGCCAGCGTCAGCAGGCGCGCGCGCAGCGTTTCGCGATCGAGCGGCCCTACACGGTAGAACAACGGGAACAATAGAACCGGGGCGAGGTTCATAATCCCGACGATGACCAGGGCGAAGATCGCGCCAGCTGGCAGCCACCAGACGGCGGGCGATCGCCTGATGAAAAAGTAGACGATGCTCGCTGCGGCGACTCCGAACACGAGGGCAATCACGAGGGACTTGGCCTGATCGCGCAGCCACGCACCGAATCGTTCGTTCGACAGTCCATAGCGGCGTTCGAGGATGAGTCCGCTGTAGAAGGCGATGGGCAGGCTGCCGAGTTCATGGATCACAGCCAGGCCGACGACGTACACCACGACCGCGAGGCCGGAGGTCCAAGGATCTGACGTCAGGTAGCGCGCGGCAGAGTCCGCGCCCGCTCTCAAGGCCATGCTCGCGCCGCTCGACAACATTGCAGCGAGGAACAGGATGCTCCACGCCAGCGCCAGGAGGCTGGCGCGTCGCTTCAGCCGGTGGTAGCGGGTCGCCTTGTCTTCGTTCACAGGACCGCGAGACTACAGATTGCAGATTGTAGACTTGATCTCGCGCCCAATCTGAAATCTGGGATTCAATTCAACTTGACGGAGATCAGCCTCGACACGCCTGGTTCCTCCATGGTGATGCCGTACAGGCGGTCGGCAATTTCCATCGTCTTCCGGTTATGCGTGATGAGGATGAACTGGGTGCGCTGCTGCATGCCCCGAAGCATCTCCACGAACCGGCCGATGTTCGCGTCGTCGAGCGGCGCGTCGATCTCGTCGAGAAGGCAGAACGGGCTCGGTTTGTACTTGAATAAGGCAAACATCAGCGCGATGGCCGTGAGCGCTTTTTCACCGCCAGACTGCAACTGCACGCTCTGCAAGCGCTTGCCTGGAGGCTGGGCGATGATCTCGATCCCGCTCTCCAGCGGATCGTTGTCGTCGAGCAGCGTGAGGCCCGCGCGGCCGCCGCCGAACAGCGTACTGAATGTTTCCTGGAAGTTCAGATTGATCGCGGCGAACGCCTCGCTGAACCGCTGGTGGGTTGTCTCGTCTATCCTCTTGATCGCCTCGCTCGTCTGGGCGATCGAGTCGACGAGATCCTTTCGCTGAGTGGTGAGGAACGCGTGGCGCGTTTCGAGCTCGTCGAACTGCTCGATGGCCATCATGTTCACCAGGCCCAGCCGATCGATCTTGGCGCGGAGAGAGACGATCGTCTCTTCGGCACTGAGAGCGCGCCGGCCTGAGTCGTCAGTCGCCGGTCGCACGTCGTCAGTCCGGCCGCCAACTGTCGACTGTTGATCTTCCTCACCGATCTCTTCCGGCTCGTCGGCGTAAAGAACACTCGCGTCGGACGCGAGGGTCCCGGCCTCCTCTTGGGCTGCAACCTCGGCAAGCACCTCGTCGAGGGTCGCCTGCACGGCGTCGATGCAGGACTGCGCCAGGTGCATCAGATCGCTTTCCGCCGTTGCCCGCGCAATATCGAGCTCGGCGACCCACACGCGCACCTCCTCAAGTGCCGCACGGGCCTGCCGGAGCGAGGCTTCCCGCTCGTTGGCCTTAATCTTCAACGTCGATACGGCAGCGTCAGCCGCCTGCACCTCGTGCCGCAGCGTCTCGAGCGCGCCGATATCTGTATCGAGCTCCCTCTGCCCTTGCGTGACGGCGTCTTGCAGGTCGGTGATGCGGCGGCGGGACTCGTCGAGCTCCGCGCCGAGCGAGGTGGTGCGGTCCTCGAGCTCCGCCCACGCCTCTTCGAGCCGCTGGACTTCCGACGCGAGCGCCGCCGCTCGCTCGACCAGCGCGGCGTGCGATGCCCCGGCGTCAGCACCGCGGCGGCTCAGCTCCTGCGCCACTTCGCGCGCCTCGATGAGATGCTGCTGCGCGGCGGTCAGCCGCTCATCCGCCGCCCGTTGATCGCCTTCGAGACGCCCGATTGACATCCGCGCTTCCATCTGCCGGCGATCCAAGCCGTTGCGCTCCTCTTCCAGCTGCCGGCGTTCGCGCGCCAGCTGCTCGGCTTCCTGGCTGAGCCGCGCGGACTGCTGGGCGGCGTACTGAAGCTGCGCCTCATGACCGACGATGGCCTTTTCCTGCTTGTGTCGCTCGGCGTGGAGCGCAGCAATGGCGCTCGATGCGTGCGCGATCGTCGCCTCGAATCCGGCAGTCTCCTCGGCCAGGTGGAACAACGCCTCGCGCTCGCCCTGAATGCGATTGCGCAGATCCTTGATCTCGCGCTTGGTCTCGAGAATGCCGCGCGCGTCCTCGCGGGTGCCGCCGGACACGAGATGGCGCCCTCGGAACAGATCGCCGGCCAGCGTCGCGACGGGCAGCCGAATCATGCAGCTAGCTTCGCTGGCACGATCGTAGGACTTGGCAATCCACGCGTTGCCGATCGCCCGACGAATCGGCCCGGCGAACGGGCCATTGACGCGCACGACCGAGGACAGCGGGACGAGGCTATCGAGCGCAGGACGTTCACCTGACACATCGTTTGCGTGGGGTCCGGCTTCGGTCGGACCATCATCTGCGATGAGAAACCCGCAGCGGCCGGCGCGCTGGTCGCGCAGGAACTGGAACCCGGTTAACGCCTGTTCGGGCCGCTCGACGACGACGTGCTGCAGCAGATCGCCGAGGCATGCTTCGACCGCCTCCTCATAGCCCGTATCGACTTCGAGGAAATCGGCAACGGCGCCCTGCTGACCCACCTGGCCATTGGCCTGCGCCAGCAGGGTCCGCGCGGCATCGCCGTATGCCGTACGCGCCGCTTCGAGCTCCTCGATCGACCTGAGTCTGGCTTCGAGGCCCGCCAGTTCCTGCTCGCGCGCGCGGACCGAGCGGCTGCGCCACTCGTGCTCGATACGGGCACTGGCTAGGCCCGATTCGCGCGCGGCCCGCGTCACTCCCGTCGCCTCGATCGCGTCCTGCGCGCGCCGGAGGGCCGAAGCCGCAGTTGTCTGCTCGGTGGCCGCGCGCTCCGACTGGAGGCGCACGTCTTCGGCCTCAACCTGCAACCTTGAGAGGGCCTCGACGATGCGATCGCGCGCCGAGGCGGCAGTTTCGAGCGAGTGACGCAGCGCTGTCGCCGCATTGATGGCCGAGAATACCTCGCTGCGCGCCGCCTCGACGTCAGCCTCGAACCCTTCGATCTCGCGAAGAGCCGCCTCCGAAGCGTCCGATTCAGACGCGAGCATCCGGGCCACCTCGTCCCGATCCGCCGCGGCCAGGGCTGCTGCATCACGGCATGCCGCCATGGCGCCGCCGGCCGGCCCACGGCGCGCCTCGAGCGTCTCGAGTTCGACGCCCTGGCTGCTCATACGGGCGCCCAACGCCTGAACCTGCTCGGTGTCGAAGGCAATCTGCTGCTGCCGGCGGTTGATGGTCATCTCACGCGCATGCGCGGCGTCGCGCAGGGAGTCCGCGCGCGACCCGGCTTCGACGACTTCGATGCGCAAACGCCCCAGATCGGCGTCAACCTCAGCGACCCGGGCGGCCGCCGCCGACTCGTGCTCGCGCGCCTCCGCAAGCCGGCCCCGAGCCGCATCGATCGCCTCGGCCAGCTGCCGGTACTTGCGGGCAAAGAGCACTTCTTCCCAGCGCCGCACTTCGTCGCGGAGCCTGCGGTACCTTCGCGCCTTGGCCGCCTGTCGCTTCAGCGTGCCGCGCTGTTTCTCCACCTCGAAGACGATGTCGTCGATACGCGTGAGGTTCTGCCCCGCCGCGTCGAGCTTCAGTTCCGCTGTACGGCGCCGCGCCTTGTACTTGGTCACACCGGCCGCTTCTTCGATGACCTGCCGCCGGTCGGTCGGGCGCGAGCTGAGAATCCGCTCGATCTTCCCTTGTTCGATGATCGCGTAGGCTTTCGCCCCGAGCCCGGTGTCCATCAGCAGCTCGTGCACGTCGCGAAGCCGGCAGATCTCTCCGTCGATGAGATATTCGCTTTCGCCCGACCGGTACAGGCGGCGCGTGACCTCGATCTCGCGAGCCACCGACCGAATCAGTTCTTCAGCGTCGCTTGGTGGGATTCCCCGTGAACCGGATTCCTCAGGTGCCTCCTGGAGCTCGTCTCGGTTCCCGTTGCCGTTACCGTTCCCACGGTCGTTCTCGCCAGCAAACACGGGGCCCGTCATGGTCTTCAGCACCCCACTGAGCCGGAGCCGCACTTCGGCCGCCGCAGTTGGCTTGCGCGCATCGCTGCCGCTGAAGATGACGTCTTCCATCCGATCGCCGCGGAGGCTTTTTGCGTTCTGTTCGCCCATCACCCAGGTGATGGCATCGGCGACGTTGCTCTTGCCGCAACCGTTGGGTCCGACAATGGCCGTGACGCCTTTGTCGAACGCCAGCTCAGAGCGATCGGAAAACGATTTGAACCCGTTGATCTCTAGGCGTTCAAGGCGCATGAATTCACCACGGCGTCGCGGGCCGGCGCGCTCGCACACAAGTACACAGCCTGACTACCGCCGGACATTTCCGACCAAACTGCGACACCTTCGGTTCTGGCTGGGAGACAGAACAACAACAGACGAGATTCAGGAAGCCCTTCACTTCCGACTAGACCGAACTCTCCACCTCAGAAGCAGCCCCAGGGCCAGAAACGGTCGTCAGTCTAGCAAGGCCCAGGTATGGGGGCAAGCGCAAACTGAGGGCCCAAGTCGTTGTGGTCGAACGACCTGCGGGTCAGTTCGCTCGGCTCGTCGCTCCGTGCAGTCCGCCGAGCTTCGCGGCTTCGCTGAACAGCGACAACCCCAACTGCGCCTGCGGATCAACGGCGATCAAATGCCGCTTGGCGTCGAGGATGCCAAACACGGCTTCGTCAATCCGGTAGCGAATCATCGCCTTGATGAACGCAAGATCTTTCTGAAATGCGTCCTCATCAAGCTTGATTCGCTCGCGCTTTAAGTGCTCGCGGAAATCGGCCAGCATCGCGTCGTCCACGACGAAATTCGGCGACACCGTGCGGCGTCCGGTTGATTGCTGCGAGACGCGCGTGTCGCCCTCGGCCGCAAACTTCTGCGCGTAATCGCCGAACTCCTGCCGCGCGACGAGAGTACGTCCGAAGGGCGTCGGGTTGAATCCCTCGTACTGCCCTGCGATGTGCGTGTCCGGCTCGATACCCCCGCCACCGTACACCGGACGGCCGGCCTCAGTCCGCTTCAAGTCGCTCGGATTGTGCGGTTTGCTTGCATCCTGATCGCGTATCGCGTAGCTGAGATACTCGTCGAACGACGCATCCCAGGGCCGCTGAATGAGCCGACCGCTCGGCGTGTAGTAGTGCGCGGTCGTCAGCGCGAGGCCGGCGCCCGAGCTGACGCGATACACCGATTGCACGAGCGCTTTGCCGAACGTCGTTTCGCCGACGACGTAGGCGCGATCGTGATCTTGCAGCGCGCCGCTGACGATCTCGGACGCGCTCGCGCTGTTGCGGTTCACGAGCACGACCATCGGGATGTCCGTAAACTGGCCATCGGCGGTCGCCCGGTAGTCTTGATCGGTGTTCGTAATCCGGCCGCGCGTAGAGACAACCACCCTCCCGCGCGGCAGGAACTCGTTGGCCACCTGAATAGCCTGATCGAGCGGACCACCAGGATTCTGCCGGATGTCAAACAGGAGCCGGCGCATGCCCTTCGCCGTCAGCTCGCGCAGCGCCTGCCTGACTTCGCGGTCGGTGTTCTCGCCGAAATCCTTCACGTGGACGTAACCGGTGGCATCGTCGATCATGAAGGAGGCCGGCACCGTAAGAATGTGGACCTCGTCGCGCGTCACCTCGAGCGGGATGAGCTGCTCGTAGCCGCGCCGCCGGACCTCGATCTGCACGCTCGTGCCCTTCGGCCCGCGGAGCCTGAGCATCGCCTGCTCGGTCGTCCAGCCTTTGGCATCCTCACCGGCGATTCTCGCAATGACATCGCCGCGTCGGATACCCTTCTTGGAGGCTGGCGAGCCTTCGAAAACGCCCTGGGTGGTGATGTTGCCGTCGAGCGATGCGATCGTGATGCCCAGGCCGTAGTACCGACCTTCCTGACGCTCGCGCATCTGCGCGTACTCTCTCGGAGAGAAGAAGCTCGAATGCGGATCGAGCGTGCCGAGCATTCCCCGAATCGCGCCGTAGACTAGGCGCTCAGACTCGACGTCGTCGACGTAGTTTGCCTCAATCGCGCCAAGCGCGGCAGTAAACGCCTTGTAATGTTCCGAAATCTTCTCGTCAACCGCGAGCACGCTGGGCCCGAAGGACCCGCCAATCAGCGCAGAAAGAGCAACGGCAGCGAAAACGGCTTTGACCGGCGGGTGATGTCGCATGACGGTATATTATCAGATAAATGCCGTCTCAGCAACGACTTCTGGACACAAACGGGGCCGGAATTCCTTGACCCGATCCGGGGCCGTTCCTATAATTAATTAAGCGGGCCCACCTTAGGTTTCTTGGGAAAGTAGGCAACCCATGTTTGGTTCCATCGGCATGCCGGAACTGATCATCATTTTCGTGATTGCTCTGATTATCTTCGGCCCGCGCAAGCTGCCGGAGCTGGGCCGCTCCCTCGGCAGGAGCCTTTCGGAATTCAGGCGGGCGTCCCACGAGCTGCGCAGCACGCTCGAGGAAGAAATTCGGATCGAGGACCAGCGCGAGGTCGACAAAACCCAGGGCCAGGCCTCGTCGTCCTCGACGACCGCCGCCACCCGCGGCAAGCCGAACGAAGGCACGCTGGAAGAGCCTGACGAGTCGACCACGGTCGGCGCGGGCCCCCGCGATACCAGCGTCTGAGCTCCCAGCGGACCTATGGCCCTCGTGCCTTTCCCCGGCTCCCAAACTGGGGCGCGGCAGTTCCCCCAAGAAGACGACAACGAGTTTGGGGGCGGGAAGATGTCCTTTCTGGAGCATCTGGACGAGCTCCGGAAACGCATCATCCATTCGTGCCTCGGGATCGTCGTCGGGATCGCGCTCACTTTCTTCTACATCCAGCGGATCTACGACTTTCTCACCGCGCCAGCGCTTGCCACGCTTCCGCCGGGAAGCCAGCTGATTTACACGCAGCCGACCGAAGCGTTCACGCTGTACATCCAGATCTCGCTCATCAGCGGCACGATCCTCGCGGCGCCGTTCATCATGTATCAGGTGTGGAGGTTCATTGCGCCAGGGTTGTATGCGACCGAGAAGCGGTTCGTCGTCCCGTTCGTCCTCTTCACCACGCTGGGCCTCATAGCGGGCGGGGCCTTCAACCACTACGTCGCCTATCCATTTATCATGACGTACTTCGCGAGTTTCAACACGCCGAATCTGGCGTACCTGCCGCAATTGAGGTACGTGTTCGGGTTGTACGTGAAGATGTTGATCGGCCTCGGCTTGATCTTTCAGATGCCGACGGTCGTATTTTTCCTCGCCAGGATGGGAGTGCTCACCGCACGCTTCCTCGTCAAGCAGCTGAGGGTCGCGGTGCTTCTGATCTTCATCGTCGCGGCGCTGGTCACGCCGACCGGCGATCCGGTGACGCTCATGATCTTTGTCGCGCCGATGATGGGGCTCTACGGCGTCAGCATTCTCATCGCACGGCTGGCGGGGTCCAAACGCACTGAAGCCGACCAAGAACGTAGTTGACTGAAGCCCCGCTAACTCGTTGATTGACTTCGGGTACACGTCGGACCTAGTATCTTCGTCGAGCTACGGGGGAGCATCCCAAGCCACCCAGCTGCCGTGGGAGTGCCAGCGATGACGATTTCGTTTCGATCCTTGAGGTTCACGGCCGTCTCGGCGCTGTGGGCCGTAACGGCGGCCGCTCAGACGCCTGCCACGCCGCCAGCAAGCGCTCAGCAATCGGCTGCGTCGCAGTCTGCCGATGACGCCACGCGAGCCGCCACCACAACCTTCTTCGGCGATACCGGACTCTGGTTTGTGCCCACGGCCGAAGTGCTCGGGGACGGAACCTGGTCCGTGAGCGGCTATCGGCGCGGCACGAACTTCGGCCAGGGCTTCTCGAACGTTGCCGACGTTGCCGGCACATTCTCGGTCGGCGTGCGAGATCGCGCAGAAATCTTCGGATCGTTTCTCTTCAACACGCGCATCGACCGCGATCTGCGGCCACTCTTTACAGCCGATCAAAAGAACGGCGGGATCGTTGATCGGTATCCGGGCGTGACGCGCGGATGGAGCAGCGACAACATCGGCGACCTGTACCTCGGGGCCAAGGTGGGTGTCTGGTCGGAGTCCCGCCAGAATCCGGCGGCAATTGCGATCCGCGGGATCGTCAAAGCGCCTACCGGTGACGACGAGGTGGGCGTGTCGACCGGAAAAGCCGACGTCCTGTTCGACGCCATCTTCAGCAAAGAGCTGCAGCGGTCGGTCGAGCTGGCCGGACGCGCCGGGTATGAATTCCGCGGCAGCCCCGACAACAGCGATCTCCCCAGTGGCGCGTTCAATTGGGGGATCGGCGCCGGCTTTCCAACCCGCAGTCCTCTCCGCGGCGTGCTCGAGTTGACCGGCTCAGTGCCGAACGAGGACGCCACCGTGACGAGCGGCGCGCTCGTCGGGGTGGATGGCTCGCACCCGCCGGCACTGTCTGAAGCCAGGAACCTGACGCGTGCAACAGCCGCAGTCACCTGGCAGGCACCGAACGGCTTCTTCATCAGCGGTGGTGTCGGCTGGGGTGGCCCCACGGCGGGTCGCAACGCCTTCCTTACGGACGACAACACGGTAAGCACCCTGGGAGATTTCGTCGACTGGCAGGTGCGCATCGGGTACCACCCGGGCGTCCACGTGTACGTGCCGCCGCCCCCGCCACCCCCGCCACCGCCCCCGCCAGCGAATCGGTCGCCGTCGGTACAGGCGCAGTGCAATCCGTGCACCGTGGACGTCGGAGGCAGCTCTACCCTGACGGCAACGGCCACCGATCCGGACAGCGACCCGCTGACGTATCGCTGGACCGCGCCGGCCGGCACGCTTCAGAATACGGCCGAGCGGCAAACATCGTGGACGGCTTCTCAGCAGGCAGGACCGGTTCAGGCAACGGTGACGGTAAACGACGGGAAGGGCGGCACTGCGTCGGACACCGTCACGATTCAGGTCGTGCAGCCGCCGGTCGTCGAGCTGGTCTTTGAGGACGTCCACTTCGACTTCGACCGGTCGACACTTCGTCCCGAGGCGCTGCGTCTGCTGGACGATGCCGTGGCGAAGCTGAGGAACGCCCCCGGTCGGAACATCATCATCGAGGGGCACACCTGCAACATCGGCACGGCCGAATACAATCTCGCGCTCGGCGAGCGGCGCGCCGCCGGCATCAGGGATTACCTGCTTCAGCGAGGCGCGGGGCAAGGTCGCCAGGTCGAGGTGGTGAGTTACGGCGAAGAACGGCCGAAGCACGATAACGCGCGGGAGGAAACGCGCCGGCTGAATCGCCGTGCCGCGATCGTTCTCAGAGTGCAATAAGAGTGCAATAGTCGATAGTCGGACAGTCGACTAGTAGGCTTTCGCGAACCACGCCTCCGCTTTTGCCGGGTTGTCGCACCGGATGCAGCCGTTCGACGGTGCGGGGGCTTTCAACGGCATGTTGCGGATCGTGGCTTGCGTGTCGGTTTTGATCTGCGCTTCGCACTCCGCGGATCCGCACCACGAGGCAATCACGAAGCCCGGACGGCCGTCCATGCTCTCTTTGAATGCGCCGTAGCTATCGACACGCTGCGTATGCTCCTCACGGAACTTCAGGGCGCGCTCAAACAGATTCCGCTGCACATCGGTTAGCAGTACGCGCACGCGTGCTGGCAAGCCCTGCCTTGGGGCGGCGACCTTCTCGCGCGTGTCCCGCCGCGCCAGAAGCACTTGCGACTTCTCGATGTCCTTCGGGCCGATTTCCAGCCTCAGGGGCACACCGCGCAGCTCCCATTCCGAAAATTTCCAGCCGGGCCGCTCGTCGCGCTCGTCCAGCGTGACGCGAATGCCGGCAGCAGCGAGCTCCTTCTGAATCTCCCTGGCTGGAGGGAGCACCGTTTCACGCCAGTTGTCCCGCCCGATCGGCACGATCACCACCTGATAGGGCGCAACGAGGGGAGGCAGCACGAGGCCGCTGTCGTCGC
Source organism: Vicinamibacterales bacterium (assembly GCA_965197865.1). Classification (GTDB taxonomy): domain Bacteria; phylum Acidobacteriota; class Vicinamibacteria; order Vicinamibacterales; family CAVVIG01; genus CBDANZ01. The sequence goes on along the minus strand of CBDANZ010000001.1, from coordinate 118,635 downwards.
CGTGGGTCATGATCACGCCGCCAACGAGTCGTGTCGAGACGCCCCACGACGTGCCCCAGACGTACTGCACCGACTTGTCGCGCGCCTGAAAGGTGATGTCGAACGCTTTCGCGAAGTTCTGACCGAGGTTGTGGGACGTTCCGGCCTGCAGCGCGCGGCCGTCGCCCATCAATCCCTCGATCGAGTACGTGCGCAGAGCGCCAGCGAACTTCTCGCTGTCGCTCTTCCCGCCCTTCACGATCGGCATAGCGAGAATCGACTCGCACACGTCCTCGTAGAGGTCGAGAATCTTCAGCGTTTCTTCCTCGGCTTCCTCTTCTGTTTCATGGGCGGTGTGACCTTCCTGCCAGAGGAATTCGGTCGTGCGAAGAAACGGGCGTGTCACCTTCTCCCAGCGGACGACGTTCGCCCACTGGTTGATGAGGATCGGAAGGTCACGCCAGCCCTGTACCCACTTCGCGTACATCGTTCCAATGATCGCCTCCGATGTTGGGCGCACCACAAGCTTCTCTTCCAGCTCCTCCCCACCACCGTGCGTCACATAGGCGACCTGTGGAGAAAAGCCTTCGACGTGCTCTGCCTCCTTGCGCAGAAGGCTTTCTGGAATGAAAAGCGGAAAATAGGCGTTCACATGGCCGGTCGCCTTGATGCGAACATCCAGGGCCTGCTGAATCAGTTCCCAGATCGCATACCCGTACGGGCGGATCACCATGCAGCCTCTGACCGGCGAATAGTCGGCCAGCTCGGACCGACGCACGACATCGAGATACCACTGCGAGAAGTCTGCCGAACGCGCCGTGATTTCGGTCACGAACGAGTCGGTCTCAAGCTTTTTCACCATCGGTTCCAAACCTTACGCGGCACTTGGCTGCACGTCAGTCAGCCCACACGTCTACAAGATGGACTTTCCAGTGTAGATCGTCGCGCGCGGGGAAGTCCGTGCGGAAGTGGCCGCCGCGGCTTTCTGCGCGCCCAAGCGCGGCCCCCGCGATTAGGCGGGCAACAGTCAGCAGGTTGAAGCGGCGCCAGCCGCCCACATCCGATGCCGGCCGCTCTTCCACCGCGCGGCTCTCGATGGCGTACCCCGCATCTAGACGGCCGACCGCTTCCTGTAGTCCCTCGCGAGTTCGGAACACGCCCACCGCGCGCCACATCAAGTCTCGCACGGCCGCCGTATCGAGAGGGCCCGTGTCTGGGCACGGGGCTCGGCGCTCGGGGCCTGGACGCACAAGCCGACCCGCTTTCATCTCGGCCGTCTGCGGAGGCTGCTGCATCGCGGCGGCTGCGCGCGCGCCGAAGACGAGGCCCTCGAGCAAGGAGTTACTGGCCAGCCGGTTGGCGCCGTGAACGCCAGTGCAGGCCGTTTCCCCAGCGGCATAGAGCCCCCTGAGCGAGGTGCGTCCGCAGTCGTCCGTGTCGACGCCGCCCATCAGATAGTGGGCCGCCGGACCGACCGGGATCGGATCCGACGCGAGATCGAGCCCGACTTGCCGGCACATGTCGCTAATGGTGGGAAAGCGATCCCGCACGCGGAGGCTCAGGTGCGCGAGCGTGAGAAACACCGGAGCACGGGTCCGCTCGGACTCGCGTGCGATGCTTCTGGCCACCACATCGCGCGGCGCGAGATCGCCGTCCGGATGGTAGCGCTTCATGAACGCCTCGCCGCCGGCGTTCACGATTCGTGCGCCCTCGCCCCGGACCGCCTCGGAGATGAGAAACCGCGGCGCTCCAGGGCGACTGAGGGCCGTGGGATGAAACTGTACGAATTCGAGATCGGCTACTCGCGCACCGACGTGATACGCCAGCGCCACACCGTCGCCGGTCGCCACGGCCGGGTTCGTGGTTTCGCGAAACACCTGTCCGGCTCCGCCAGTGGCCAGCATCGTCGCGCGCGCGCGCACATCGTGCCGCGTGCCGTCGCGGTCGAAAAACGTGACGCCCACGACCGACCCACCCTCGACAAGGAGTCCGGTGACCAGCGCGTGTTTGATCGTCTCCACAGACCTCAACCCGACGACGCGTTCCCACAACGTACGGCCAATCTCGCGGCCGGTCGAGTCGCCGGCGTGGAGGATGCGGCGCACGCTATGAGCCGCTTCGAGGCCGAGAAGGGGGCGATCGTCGCTCGCCCGATCGAAGCGCGCGCCCCACTCGACAAGCTCACGCACGTACTGCGGCCCCTCCCGGACGAGCACCTCGACCGCGACGGGGTCGCAGAGTCCGTCACCAGCCCGGATGGTGTCCGCGGCGTGAAGCGCCGGGCTGTCGTCGGCGCCGATGGCCGCCGCGATCCCGCCCTGCGCGTAGCCGGTGCTGCTCTCGGCTGGATCGGCCTTCGTCAGGATGAGCACGCGACCTCTCGGCGCGAGATCGAGTGCAGCGCGCAGACCGGCGATCCCGCTGCCCACAATCAGAAAGTCGACGTCGGTGGCCACCGTTCGTTCGGGTGCTATCCTAACACTCAGTTTCTTTCGCGCCTGCAGCGCGACCAGTAGGAGCATGCACCGCCTCAACGTCGACACACCCTCGCGTCACTACGTCGTCACGCTCGGTGACGGCGCCCTCGATCGACTCGGGCATCTGCTGGATGAGGCCAAGGTCCCCGCGCGTCGCTTCGTCGTATCGAGCCCGCTCGTCTGGCGACTGCATGGATCGCGTCTGGCCCGATTCACTGTCGCCGAACCGATTCTCGTGCCAGATGGCGAGCGCAACAAACAGCTTCAGACGGTGTTGCGCGTGTACGAGGCGCTCATCCGCGCCAACGCCAGCCGCGCGTCGACCCTCATCACCTTCGGCGGCGGGGTCATTGGCGACATGGCCGGCTTTGCCGCCGCGACCTATCTGCGCGGCATCGCGTTCGTACACGTGCCGACGACCTTGCTCGCACAGGTGGACAGCGCGATCGGCGGCAAGGTCGGTGTGAACCACGCGCTCGGCAAGAACCTTATCGGCTCGTTCTACCAGCCTCATGCCGTGGTCGTGGATCCGTCAGTGCTCGCCACGCTTCCCCGTCGGGAGTTCCGCGCGGGCCTGTACGAGGTGATCAAATACGGGATGACGTCGAGCGCCGAACTTTTTGACCGCATCGCCCGAGAGCGGACGGCCGTGTTCGCGCAAGAGCCCGGTGTGCTGTCGGCCATTATCCTGGAATCGTGCCGCATCAAGGCCGCAGTCGTGGCAGCCGACGAGCGAGAAGCCGGACCGCGCCGCATCCTGAATTTTGGCCACACGGCCGGCCATGCGCTCGAGGCGGTCACCAGGTACCGACGGTATCGGCACGGCGAGGCCGTGGCCTACGGCATGCTGGTCGCCTCGGAGCTTGCGGCCCTGCGAAGCGCGCTCGCCGACCGCGATCGCAAGGCGCTCGCCGATCTGATTGCGAGCCTCGGGCCGCTCCCACCGATCAACGACATCGCGACGGGGCCGGTGCTCGAGGCGATGCGGCACGACAAGAAGATGGTCGCCGGCCGCCTGCATGTCGTGCTGCCGACCGCTATCGGTGCCATGACGATCGTGGACGATGTGACGGAAAAGGAGATGAAGGCCGCGCTCGTGCGGGTGGGATTCAAACGGTGACGCTGATTCTCGCTTACTCGAGCCCGTACTCCTTGAGCCTCGCCATGAGTGTCTTGTAGCTGATCTGCAAGATGTCGGCGGCGCCCCAGCGGTTGCCTCCGTCCTCTTTCAACGCCTGCTCGATCTTGTACCGTTCCATTTCAGCCAGTACCCGCCGTGACGCCTCGGCCAGCGTGCCTGACAAATCGATGTGCTCACACGGCCTCTCATCCTCCTCGGGAGCAGGCGTCGCCTCGTGAAATGACAGGCTCAAGTGGCGCGCATGATATCGTGTCGCCTTCGGTGAGAATAACGGCGCGCTCGATGCAATTCTGCAGCTCGCGTACGTTGCCAGGCCACCTGTACGCGCACAGCGCCTGCACGGCCGACGGTGCCAGCGCGATTGGTTTCTTCTTCAGCTCCCAGCAGAAACGCCCGATGAAGTAATTGGCCAGCATCGGAATGTCATCGGCCCGCTCCCTGAGCACCGGAATGGTGATCGGAAACACCGACAGCCGGAAATAGAGATCTTCGCGGTACCGACGCGCGGCGACCGCCGCCTTCAGGTTGCGGTTGGTGGCCGCAACCACTCGCACGTCCACCTGCAGAGGGGTGGTGCCGCCGACCCGCTCGAAGCGCTTTTCCTCAAGCGCCAGCAGGATCTTGGGCTGGAGCGACAGCGGCAGGTCTCCGATCTCGTCGAGAAATAGCGTGCCGCGGTGCCCCATCTCGAACTTGCCTGGCTTTCTGGCGGCGGCGCCCGTGAAGGCGCCCTTCTCGTGCCCCAAGAGCTCGGTCTCGAGGAGCGTCTCCGGTATGGCGGCGCAGTTGATTGCGACAAACGGTCCGTCGGCACGCGCGCCGAGCACGTGGAGCGCTCGCGCAAGAAGCTCCTTGCCGGTGCCCCTTTCGCCGGCAATCACCCCCCTAGTAAGCAATTCCGTGTGGTCGTCGACCTGCCCCCGGGTCAGCCCGGTCCTGGGTGGCGGAGGAAGGCCGGATGAGGTGGCAGGCTCCCACGGTCGTTCACACCCAACGACTTGCGTGAGAACGCGCATGCGCGCATTTGACACCCGTTTCCTGGGAGGGGTGTGAGACCGTTCTCACGCCTAGCCGCTCCTGGCAGCGGAGTTGTTCGGGCCGGTGCCGAGTCTACTTCCCGAAGGCGGTCCGACGGCCCAAGAAACACGGGGCGGGCGTAAAGCGTAGAGATCCGTGGGGGGCGATTCCGGGGGGGGGGGGGGGGGGGCGAGCGCACGCAGTGGCGCTTCCAAATATTCGCGGGTAAAGGAGGAACAATGCCGACACAGCGAAAATCAATCAGGCGACACCTGGTCGACGGGACGGCGCGAGCAGACCGGATGAATGCGGCCGAACCGGTCTACCCAATCGGCGCGCCCGACAAGCCGGACTGCATCGCGGCCCGGCCTGACGCCAGTCGAGAGTGGGACCGGATCGTGCCAATCCTCGTGGGACAGCAGGTGTTGACGGCGGCCGACGGCGCCGCGCTGGTCGGATACTGCGCGAGCTACGCGGCCGTCGTGCAGGCGGAGCGCGTGAAGCTCGAACCGGGCTACCAGCCCGTCGTCGCCGTCGAGACGCGCGACGGGGCGATCAATCTTCGGCCCCACCCGGCCATCGGCAGCAGTATCCGATCGGCGCAGGAGCTTCGGCAGTGGGCCACACAGCTCAGCCTGACACCGGCGAGCCGGGCAAGGGTCAGCAGCGCGGTGCCGGCGGAGACGATGAGCGCGCTCGAAGCGTTTGCGGCGAGACGGAGGAACCGTCCCTGAAGGGCACCGAGCGGCTTCATGCGCCGCTCCTTACGGCGCACGCGTGGGCGAGGCACTTGGCTATGGCCGTCTGCCAGCACGACCCTGATTTGTATCTGAATCCCCTGGCGTGATCTACGTGGGACGATACGGCTTTTCCGGTTCGCCAGGCGGTTCGTATCAGAAAGCCCACCCGACATTGACGAGCCGAACCACGGGAATTGGCTCACCATTAAGCACCCTGGTCGCGCCACCGCCGATGCTCATACTGAGGTGCTGTTCGGACCCAAGGAGCCAGGCACACCCCAGTTCGATACCTAGACCGAGGTGTGGCCCTCGATCTTCTTCGATACCCATAACGTCCTGACCTTGCGACACCCAGAACAGTCCGATCCTTGGTCCTAAATAAAATCCTTTGAAAGTTGTGCCGCTCGGGTAATACCGGAATGCGGTGTTGACACTATAGAATCCGCCTCCCTCGCCCCAGGGAAGTCTCGATCCAGACAGACTCAGAGTGACTCCTTCCGTTACCTTTCGCTCGTACTCGCCGTTGTACCATCGCAGCAAGATCAGACCCAACGGGCTCGCCGATAACACCTGGCGATAATCTGCCGAGTCACGAACGACAGGCTCTTGAACGATACCTGTTGTCGTCAGAGTCGCGATCAAGGTGACGGCGACCGCGACAAGACGTACACAACAACTGGTCATAGTTCTTCTCCGACTACGACGACGAACAGTGAGACGTTTAACATAGCGTAGGGCGGCGGGCGCTTCAACAACAACAGGACGTACGGCTCACGCGGGTGCGCGGCGTCCCTCTCGCGGGACGTGGCAGATCCGCGAACGTGCCGACCTTCGGATCATCAGCGATGCGCTGTGGACGCGTGTTGTTGCCCGACAGGCCCAGGTGCGCGCGTCGTTCACAGTCGATCCGGGTACCCCGAACCTCGCGCGGGGACGGAGTGCTGTGTATTCTCGACACCTCTTCAGCGGGCTCCTGCGATGTGGCGTTTGTGGTGGGACTGTCTGCATCTTCGGGGGGCATGGGTAGCCCTCGCTACGGCTGCTCCCGCTCCTAGCGTGATGGCCAGCGCGCCTGCGACAACCGGATCACCGTGCGCGCCAAAGTCGCCGACGCGGTGTTGCTGAGCGGCGTGCAGGACGAGTTGTTGCACCCACAGGCGGTCGCGTACATCACGGCGGCGGTCTCGACGGCGGTCCATGAGTCTCTCGTCCAGTGTCAGCAGGCGCGAGAGCATCTCCTCGCCGAACGACACAGGGTCACCCGCAAGGTGGAGCATCTGGTCCGGGCCGTGGAGGACGGGGTGGCGCTCCCTGCCTTGCAGGACGCCATGACGGCGCGCCACGCCGAGCTCTGCGACGCATTGACGACGACCCTGGCGCGCGTTGACGACCCGCCGCCTGTGAGACTCGCGGTGATTCCGACCTGGGTCCGTGACCAGCTTCAGGATGTCGCTGGGCTACTCGGGGACGCGCCAGAACGGGCCAAGGCCGAGTTCCGGCGGCTCAATATGCAGTTCACCCTCTCGCCCGTCTGTGATGAGGGCCGCCCCTTCTTGCGGGCAGAAGGCACCGGGGACCTCGCCGCCCTGTGCGAAACCCAGAACCTCCACTTGCCTGCTAGGCGGCAATCTCCCCTTCGAGGAGCACCGTGGCATCCGAGGTGGCCACCCGCTGCAGCGCGACGGTCACGTGCTTGAGCTTCGCATCCTCCCCGACGATCTACGGGGCGCCGCGACGCCAGCTCCTCCTTGAGCAGAATGTTCTCCGTCGCCATCCGCCGCAGCGCCAGCTCGCGTTCGACCAGCAGCAGATGATCGGGATCGATCGGCTTGGCGAGAAAATCGAGCGCGCCTTCCTTCATTGCTGCCACGGCGTCTTGGATGCTGCCGAAGGCCGTCATCACAATCACCGGTATCTCGGGATCCAGCTCCTTCGCGGCACGCAGCACGCCGAAGCCGTCCCCTTCCGGCAGTCGGAGGTCCGACAACACGACGCCGGGACGGCTCGAACGGAGCGCCTGCGCCGCCTCGTTCTAATCGCGTGCCTCGATCACCACATGGCCCTGCCCTTCGAGGGCGTGGCGTAGCATGGCCCGAAGCGAGTCCTTGTCTTCGACGAGGAGGATGGCGGAGTCGGCGGCGCGGCGGGGCACGAGTGGTCCGAGCCTAGCGGACGGCTACCGCAGCCAGCCGGGCGGTACGTTCGCGCGACGCGCTTCTTCTTCGAGGTCGGCGATCTTCTGCGTCGTCTCTAGCACGCTCTTGCGCAGCCGCTCGAGCTCGGCCAGGGCCTTCTGGCGGTTCGTCTCGATGACGGAGCGCTGCGCAGGATCGGCAATGTTGACGAAATCCGTCGTGAGCGCGTTGATCCGCGACTGCATCGCATCGAGTAAGGTCTGATCCCGCTCGACCTGGGCGCGCAGCTCCTTCATGCGGCCCGCCCAGTACGCCTGGTCCTTGACCTCCGGCTCGCCCTCTGCCGGTTCCACCGCGGAAGCATTCGAATCGTTGGAGCCGCCGGCCGGTGCTGGCGATGTGCTCGTGTCGGGGGGCGGGATGGCCGTCGCCGGAGGAGCGAGGGGAGCGCTACCCAGGTCTTTGTTCGTGTAGACCTTCCCGGCCTCCTTCACGGTCTTGCGCCGCTCCTCCTCCTTCCGCGCCACGTCCGCAAGCGACTGCGCCACGGGCGTGGCACCCGCGAGGAACAACGCGACCGCGACAACAGCCGGAAGGTAACGACGCATGCGTGCTGGTTGGTGTATCGGCTTCAGAGCCATCGTACGTTAGTCCCTGGGGATGGCGCTCGACAAGGCCGGCGCGCCGAGCATCCGTCGGTGATCATCTTGGGGCGCCGACTCCGGGACGTGCAGCATCCGGCGCCCGGCCGGGTTTCAGAATCCGCACTTCGCGGTTCAGCGCGACGACCAGCAGGCCCGCGGTGAGGCTTCTCGATGATCTCCCCGCTCAGCCGCTCGGATGCGTCGGCCCGGGCGGCCGTCTCGCGCTCCTGCGCCTTCAGCTTCGCCACGGCGTCCTGCAGCGCGGCCGACAAAAGAGCGGCTTCGCCGGAACTACCGCGCAGTCGACGCCGGGTCTCGGCTGCCGCGGTGCCGAACTGAAGCATCGCGTAGGTCAACGCTGCCGCGAGCGCACCGACGATTGCGGTCAGGCCGAGCAGCGTGTAGGCGTCAGTTGACACGGGCGTGCTCCGAGAGCGTCACCAGAGCGCGACATACCAGTCGAGGACGGGCGGACCGACGGTCGCCGCCAGCGCAGCGCCCACCGCCAGGAACGTGCCGAACGGCAGGGCGGTCTTCATGCTGCCGCGACGGACCAGGATGAGCATGCCGCCGAGCACCGAGCCCGCAAACGACGCCATCATGAGCGTGACGAGCGTGAGCTTCCAGCCGAGGAACGCGCCCACCATCGCCAACATCTTGACGTCGCCCATGCCGAGACCTTCCTGGTGCCGAAGTCGGAAGTACGCTTCGGCCGTCAGAAACAGCGCTCCGCCGCCAATCAGAATGCCGACGAGTGACGCCGTCCACCCCGGTTCGGTTATCAAGCTGAAGAGGAAGCCGATGACGATCCCCGGAATCGTAATGGCGTTCGGCAGCAGGTGATGCTCGAGGTCGATCGCGAAGAGGACGATGAGCGCGCAGCCGAGGACCAAGCGTGACACGACGAGGGGGCCCGGGCCATAGTACCACCAGGTTGAGGCGAACATCAGCGCCGTGATCGTTTCGACGATCGAATAGCGCGCGGCAATGTCCTGACCGCAGGTGCGGCACCGGCCGCCAAGTACGAGGTAACTGAGGATCGGGACGTTCTCGAACCACGTCAAGGCGCGGTGGCAATGAGGACAGGCCGACGCCGGCCAGACAACCGACTTCCCTCTCGGCAACCGGTAGATGCACACGTTCAAGAAGCTACCCACGATCGCGCCCGCCACGCCGGCGACGATGGTCGCCGTCCCGTCCGTCATGAGATGGGGGCAACCATACGCTGTGGTTCGTCGGGGAGCGGGAACAGTCGGGAGTTCCTCGAAAGCCGCACGCGCCCGGCCGCGTTGATCTCGTACGGGGTGCCGCTCGGATCAACGGGAATATCTCGCAGCATTCCTGCCTGAATGAGCGGGCGCCAGCCGGTCGAAGGCGCGCCTACCCGCGCGGCGACCCGATCGACCTGCCGTTGTAGCTCGTCTACCTGATCCATCGCGGTCAACTGCGTGAGGCGCCGCTCGGCGTCGCGCCGGAGCCAGTCGATTTCCGCCGACTGTCGAATGGCCTCCCACATCACGCGCGACGACTGCCGATCGCCGCCCTCTGTGAGTGTCGTGGCCGCCAGAGATTTCAGCCACCACGGGGCTCCCGGCACATCGCCCGCTCGGCGGAACCACTCGGACGCCGCGCGGTAATCGTGCCGCCACCAGTAGTGCACGAATCCGATGTCCTGCATGTACTCCCATTTATCGGGTCGTTCGCGCAGACCCTTTTCGAGGAGTGCAATGGCCAGATCCGGACGCCCAGGGCCGCCTGGGTACGCCTCGGCGAGAAAAATCGCGCCGAACCGATAGGCGATGTTGAAGAGTGGGTCCAGGGTCGTGGTGAGATCGAGCAGCGGATACAGTAGCGCGTAGGGCGCCTTCAGCGCCTGAGCCGCCACGCCTGCCGGGTGTTCCGGCGTGAAGATCTGCCGCCGAGTCCAGCCGAAATGCTGAACGGCTCGAATCCAGTACAGGTCGGCGGCCAGCGTCTGATAGGCGACCGTGAGGCGGCCGATCGCGGCGCCCGAGGTGAGGTACAGCGTCTCGTCGGTGACCAGAGACGATGGATAGCGCGTTTCACGCACCTGCTGCAGCCACACGGCGGCGGACATCAGCGCCACGACGAGGGCCAGCGCGGTGACGGTTTGCAGGGCGGGGCGGGGAGTCACTTGAAATCGCGGCGCGAGAAGATCAGGACCGACGCAACGAGCAGGACACCGATGTAGGTCGCCGCGTAGGCCAGGGCGATCGCTATCAACCCGAGTGGCACCGTTTGGCCGTGGACGACCAGCGACTTGACGTCGAACGTCGTGAGATTCGGCAGCACCCAGTACAAACCTCTCGCCACACTGCCGGCGAGGGGCGACGAGACGACCTGCTCGAAGTTCAGGAGGTCGTTGCTGAAGTGCCCGGCGACGAACAAACCGAAGGTCAGAGCCGCCGACAGGATCGGCGTCGAGAAGGTGGAGAAGAACAGCGCGATCGCCGTCACCACCGACAACTCGACGAAGATGAGGGCGACCGCCGTCAAGAGCCGCGGATCGAGCGCTGGCGCCTCAAGGGCCTGGGCCACTTCAGGCGGGAACTGAAGCGCCACGTACGCGAGCAAGGCGTAGAGGGCGAGCGCCATGACACTGATGTTGATGGCCAGCGTCAGCAGCAGCCCCGCGTACTTGCCGAGCACGACCTGATGGCGATTGATCGGCTTGGCCAGCAGTCCGTAGAGGCTTCGCCGCTCGACCTCTTTCGAGACGAGCTGGATGCCGATGAAGACCCCGATGAAGAGGCCGAAGATCGAGATGGCCGCGAGGCCCAGGTCCTTGACAATCTTCACGTCCTGCCCGGCAGTGAGCTGACCGATCAGGTACGCCGCACCCATCAGGAGGATCGCAAACAGCACGAGGTTGTACAGCACCTTGTCGCGCACCGACTCGCGGAACACGTTCACCGCGATCCAACCGATCGATCTCACCGACGCCCTCCCGAAATCGGGGCATCCTCCACCCGCTGGCCGTCGGCGGCGGCGCCCACACGCGCGATCTGCTCGACGAAGAAATCCTCGAGCGTCTCGCGAAGGGGGTTGAGCGAGACGAGTGTGGCACCAGCCGCGGCCGCCTCCGACACGATCCGGTCTGGAGCCGGATCGAGTGGCAACTCGATCGTGTATCGCCCCTCTGAGATGCGGGTGATGCGCCGCGCCCGCGACTCGAGCGTCCGGGTGAGCGACGAGCTCACGCCCGACACAACCAGTTCCCACCCGCGCGCCTGGAACGCCAATATCTCGGAGAGCCGTCCCGTCGTCACGAGGCGCCCTCGTGCAAGAATCGCGACGCGGCTGCACAGCGCTTCAGCGTCGCCGAGCACGTGCGAGCTGAAGAAGACGGTGCAGCCACGGTCGCGCAGCCGAAGAATCAGGGCGCGCATGTCGCGGCGACCGAGCGGATCGAGCCCCGACATCGGCTCGTCGAAGATCACGAGCTCGGGATCGTTGATGAGCGCCTGCGCGATGCCGACGCGCTGCAGCATCCCTTTCGAAAACTTGCGGAGCTGCAGCCGGCGCTCGGCGCCGATGCCAACTTCGTCGAGCAGCTGGCCGACGCGCGCGCGACGCTCCGCTGGGCCGTAACCGAACAGCGCTGAAAAATAGGCGAGCAGCTCTTCGGCCGTCAGATGATCGTAGAAATACGGGGTCTCGGGCAGGTAGCCGATGCGTCGCTTCGTCGCAAGATCGCCGACGGGCCGTCCGAGCATCTCAGCCCGCCCTGCCGTGGGAAACACGAGCTGCATCAGCAGCTTGAGCGTGGTCGTCTTCCCCGCGCCGTTCGGGCCAAGAAATCCGAACACCTCGCCCTGCTCGACCTCGAGGGTGAGGCGATCGAGCGCCCGATAGGGCCGCTTGCGCCAGAAGCCGACGGCGTAATCCTTAGTCAGCTCGTGGGTAGCCAGGGCTGGCCTACTTGGCCCGCTGAAGCTCATACGCGATCGCTTGATCGAAGTACGCGACAGGTAAGGCGCCTTCGACCTTCACACCGTTGATGAAGAAGGTCGGCGTCGAGTTGACGCCGAGTTGCTGGCCGTACGCGATGTCGGCCTTGACCGCCTCGAGCGTCGACGCGTATCGGGCGTCGAAATCTGGCACCTGACCGATTTCCTGCGCCCACTTGCGAACGAGACCGCGCGTCATCCTGGACTGGTTCGCGAACAGCCACTCCTCGAGCGCGCCGGCCAAGTTTCGCGCGCGAGCCAGCCGGACTGCGACCGCCGCTTCACAGCTGGCCGCATGCAGACTCGTCGCCACGCTCGAGTTGCATTCGACCTCGAGCGGGAAGTCCATGACCACGCGCCGTACCGCGCCGGGCTGGCTCGACTCGTATTTCGCGAACACGCTCTTGTACTCCTGGTACGCGCCACCGCACGCCGGACACTGGTAGTCGTTGAATTTCACCACGAGCACCTTCGCGCCCTCGGTTGCAACGGTGATCTCACGGCGCGGCTGTGCCGTGTACCACCGCTCGAACTCCGATGCGCGGGCTTTGTCGATGGCCGCTGCGGTGGCCGCATCGGACGGCACCGCCGGAGCGACCTCCCGGGGAAAGAATGCGAGCGTGAAGGCCGATGTGCCAGCCACAAGCGCCGTGAGCGCGAAGGCAAGCGGGCTCGTGGCCAGAGCCTTCACGTCGTGAGCGGCCCCGCGCGGCAAGGACCACATGGGGACCGTCGCGGTCGCACCCGATACGAGGAACAGCGTCACCACGCCCGCATAAGTGATCACACATAGGACACAGACCAGTTTCAGAATCACGAACGACGCGTAGCCGAGATACAGCACCACAGCCAGGGCGAGCGTGGATCCGGCGAACAGATACCCCGGAACGTTTTCCCGGACTGAGGGCGGCGCCGTCAGGCCGGCGCCTGCAAGAAGCGTGGCAAACGCGAACCAGATCGCACCAAAGACGGCCACCGACACGCCGCCCAACGACCCGTAGCGGCTCGAATAGACCTCCGTGCAGCTCACCGTCGCGCTGACGTCGCAGAAGCTCAAATAGCCGGGATTGCTGAGCAACTGGTAATGCACGTAGGCTGCCGTGCCCGACGCGAAGAGACCCGCGAGGGCGCTGAGAAGAGCGATGCGTGCGGCCGTCCTGCTCATAGCCTCGGTTAGAGAGTTTAGATCGCGGACGCGCACAATAAAAAGCGGGATGCCGCCGAAGCGGCATCCCGCCGGATGATCCGAGTCTGAAGCGCCCGGGCTACTGCAGAACGGGGGCGCCCACCGGGATCGGATTGACGAGCGGCGCGCCGGTGTTGTCGAAGAAGATCGTGCCGCGCGTGTCGGTCGCGAAGGAGCGCTGCCCGGTCGAGCCGACAGTCGTCGGCATCGCGCCGGCCCAGTAGCTCGACATCGCGTCGGCGGCCGACGCGTTGCAGCTGTTGGCGGCGAGCGTCTGCACGACGACGCCGGCCGATGCGTCGGCCGCGAGGGACACGTCGTAGCCGCTCTTGCGCGACGGGTCGGTCGACAGGTCGGGGCTGCTGAAGCCCAGGTTGCTGCCTGGGGTCGGCTTCGAGAGGTCGGCCAGCGTCACGGCATAACCATTAGCCGCGCAACTCGAGGAGTAGGCCGCCTGCGAACTGTTAATGGCGCGCAGCGAGCCGATGGCCGACACCTCATTGCCCGCCATGCGGGCACGAAGCAGACCGGGCACCGCAATCGCGGCGATGATGCCGATGATCGCCACGATGATCAGCAGCTCGATGAGTGTGAAACCTTTGGCGCTACGCATCTTCATTGGTCTAACTCCCTGAAAGAAACTGGTTAACGGCTGCCCTGTGTCTTTGCTTAGGCAGTGCGGTATCCCTCCTCCCAGCAACAGCGGTGCCAGCTTTCCAGTGTTCGGTCATGCCTGGCAAATTCTTTATGTTGTTGAACTTGTTGCTGCCATCGTGCAGAACCGTGAACCAGAAAGTCGTCACGCCGACAATTACTGTCGCTGGATAGCGCCGAAGATTGTCAACACAGGTTGTATTTCTTCACGTAATAGCGAAAGGACCGGAAGCTCATCCCGACGAGCTCCGCCGCTTTGACCTGCACACCCCCGGCCCGTCGCAACGCCTGGGCGATGTAGCCGCGCTCGATTTCCTTGACGCGCGCCTCGAGGTCGAACCCTCCGTCAGGCAGCGCGTCGGGCGCCTGCGCCCCGTTGCGCGGTCCGGCGCCGCGAATCGAGGGAGGTAGGCTCTCGACCAGAATCGCGGGGGTCGTTTCAAGGGCAACCGCACGCTCGATGACGTTTTCGAGCTCGCGGAGGTTGCTCGGCCAGTCGTACTCCCCAGTTCGAGCAGACGCGCCGGACCAGGCGCTGCGCGCAAATCATGTGCACGAAGCTCGCGACCAGGAACGGCTCGATGCCCATGTTCATCAGCCTGTTGATCGTGCTGGGCGCGTCGTTGGTGTGCAGCGTCGAGAGCACCAGATGGCCCGTGAGGGCCGCCTTCACGGCGATCTCGGCCGTCTCGAAGTCGCGGATCTCGCCGACCAGGATGATGTTCGGGTCCTGCCGCAAGAACGAGCGCAGCGCCGCCGTGAAGTTCAGCCCGATGCTTTCCTTCACCTGGAACTGGCTGACGCCAACCAGGTTGAATTCGACCGGATCCTCCGCCGTCATGATGTTGATTTCCTCCGTGTTGATCCTCGAGATAGACGAATAAAGCGTGTTGGTCTTGCCGCTCCCTGTCGGGCCGGTCACGAGCACTATCCCCCACAGACGGAGGATCGCCGCCTCGAACTTGGTGAGCGATTCGGCCTCGAATCCGAGCTTCGTCATATCGAGCATCAGCTTCTCTTTGTCGAGCAGACGCATGACGATCTTCTCGCCGAACAGTGTCGGCATGACCGAGACGCGGAAGTCAATCTCCTTCTGCGTACCGTTCTCGTTGAAGCGAATCTTGATGCGGCCGTCCTGAGGCAGGCGCTTTTCTGCAATGTCGAGCTTCGACATGATCTTGACGCGGCTGGCGATCGCGTCGCGGAACTTCATCGGCGGGCTCATGATCTTGTAGAGAATCCCGTCGACGCGGTAGCGAACGCGCAGCTCCTTTTCGTAGGGCTCGATGTGGATGTCGCTGGCGCCCTTCTGAATGGCCGACATCAGGACCACGTTCACTAGGTGCACGAAGGGCGCGTCTTCGCCCTGCTTGGCCAGCGCTTCCGCGCTGATTTCCTGTAGCTCCTCGAGGACCTCGACGTCGCCAGTGTTCTCGATCGCCTGCATCTCCAAGAGACCCTGGCTTGCCACCTCAAGAGCGATCGGTCCGCTTGGCGCGACGATAGTCCCGACCCCTCTGGCTCCCACTGAGGGGTAGTACTTCTGAATCGCTTCGACGACGGCGGTCTCGGAGGCGACGACTGGCTCGACGTTGTAGCCGGTCATGAACTTGATATCGTCCATCGCGAAGACGTTTGTCGGATCCGTCATCGCGATCGTGAGCGTGGCCCCGGCGCGGCTCAGCGCCACGATTTGATATTTCTGAGCGGTCTCCGCCGGAATGAGCTTGGTGACCGCTGGGTCGATCTCGAACTGCGTGAGATTGATCGAGGGGACCCCGTACTGCTTGCTGAGGAGGGCGGTAATTTCCTCGTTCTTGACGAGCCCCATCTTGACGAGGTTGTGGCCGAGCTTCCCCCCGTTGGCCTCTTGATGGTTCAAGGCTTGCTGAAGCTGATCGGGCGTGATCCGCTTCTCTCTTGAGAGGAGCTCGCCAATACGAACGGGCATGGAAGCTGACCGCTATCCCTGATGGACAAGATGGACAAGAGTTGTCAATTCCTGACCTAGAAAGCCAGCCGTACGCTGATTCCCCACCCCTCACGGGACCTGTCCGACCCGGCCGTTACAGCCCTGTCGACGTACAAAGCCCCGGCGCCCAGGCTGATCCCGGCGCTCATCGAATGGCCAACCTCCCCGACCGTGTTGGCGCTGACGCCACCGCGTACCCCGAGCCGACGCCGGAGGAACCAGGCTTCGGCGCCCGCAGAGACATGCCGGACGTCACCGACGACGGTCATCGTCCGGGTGAGATCGGCGTCCACGGCGGCGGTTACACCGTCCAACACGCCGGCCGCAGCTCCAAACACGGCAATCCCGGCGCGAGCCTGCCTCTTCAACTCCAAGCCGGTCGGGCCTTCTCCGAATTCAGGCTGCCGCAGGTGCTTCACGCTGACGCCGATGCGCACACGGTCGAACACGGCCATCATGCCGACGTCCAGATTCGCATGCGTTTCGCGCGACACGTCGAGCGATGCCACCCTGTCCAGATGATCGAGCGCTGCGCCCGGACTATCATCAGGGGACGCGGCGAGGTCGCCGCGAACCAGCTTCAATGTCGAGGCAACGAACAGGTGGCCGCCAACCGATTGAACGAAGGTGGCACCGAACTCGCTGAGTGCAATTGAGCGCAGATCGACACCTTCGGCCCCTTGATCTTGCCGGCCGGGGTCGCCCGCTCCTGTAGCGGAAGACGGACGTATTTCACTGACACGCAGGCGGTAATAGCTCAAGCCGAACGAGGGATAGGCCACGGCAAACCCGCCCGTGCGCGCCTGCCACGCGGGGCCCCGCTCGGCGGCGTCGGCCGGCTCGAGCACCTGTGCCCGCTCGACGACCAGGCTGGCGATCGCTCCGGTGGCGAGACCCGCCGGATTCCACCAGGTTGCGGTCGCATCGTCGGCCACGGCCACGAAGGCGCCGCCCATCCCTTGTGCGCGCGTGCCTATGGCTTCATACATCTGCGCAACAGCTCGCGGCGAGGAGACGAGGAGCATCGCCGCCGCCAGCGCGGCACGGAACGCGAGGGTCAACCTCATAGGGATGTTATCGGAAGGAACCGGCGCGACAAGGCGTCGGGGGCAGGGGGCGCCTTTCAGCCGACGAGCACGGCGGCAGCCACGACCGTCGTCCAGAGGCCCTTCTTGTCCCCGATGGCCGACTGCGTGACGTTCTGGGTGCGGACGATCTCGTTCGACAGCCGATAGACTTCTTTCTTCTCGTCCCAGCTCTTGTCGGGATCGAATTCCAGGCCGAGCGTCGTCGCCAGCATCTCGGCCGCGAGTTCTTCCGCGTAGTCGCCGGCGATGTCTTCGCTCTCGCCGAAGCTGTGGTGCTCGGACAGGTAGCCGTACAGGTTCTTGTCTCGCGGGATCGCGACGCCGACGGTGGCGGCAATGAGCCGATGCGGCTCGCGCGTGGCGGCCTCCGACATGACGACAAACGTGACCTGACCCGGTTCGAGATGCTTGACGCCCTGAACGCGCGGCAGGATACGGCACTTGGGCGGAAAGATGCTCGAGACGCGAACGAGGTTGCAAGCGGCGATGCCAGCCGAGCGGAGCGCGAGCTCGAACGAGGTCAGTTTCTCGCGGTGCTTCCCAACGCCCTTGGTAAAGAACATCTCCTTGGGAACGAATCCGACCACGTCACGCTCCTTGTCGAAGGCGAAGGTGCATGGTAAACACCAACTTACCGACTGTCAAGAAAACCGCTGAGGATCAACTTACCATCGAGAGCCGGACATATTTTGGTAGCATCTTTCAGGAGTATCGATGAGCCGCAGGGATGTCTTCATCATGCTGGGTGTCATTCTCGTTGGCGGGGCGCTTGTCGCCGCGAACCTCTGGTTCAGGAGGAACCCAGCGCCGGCCGTCACGGTGGAGGCGATCAGGACGCGCGATCTTCTAGCTGTGGTGTCGGCGTCTGGCAAGATTCAGCCCAAACGCCTTGTGAACATCAGCGCCGATGCGTCGGGGCGCGTAGTCAACCTTGTGGTGAACGAAGGCGACCGGGTCGCTCGCGGACAGTTGCTCCTCCAGATCGATCCGAAGTCGCTCAGCATGCGCGTCGACAGCGCCACTGCGTCGCTGCAGGCCGCCGAAGCCTCGCTCGAGCAGATGCGGCAGTCAGTCCAGACCTCTCGCCTCCAGCTCGAGCAGGCACAGAGGAATCTCGCTCGTCAGCAGGAGCTCTGGCAGCAACAGCTCACGACACGAGAAGCGCTCGAGCACGCCCAGAACGAGGTTGAGGCCGCGCGATCGGCGCTGCAAGAGCGGGAAAAGCAAGTGAGCACTCAGATCGCACGGATCGACCAGGAGCGCGTCGGGCTCGAGAGCGCAAGGTACGACCTCACCAAGGTCCGGATCGAATCGCCGATCGACGGCATCGTGACGCGTCGCAACATCCAGGAGGGCGAGACGGCGGTCATCGGCACCATGAACAACGCGGGAACCGTGCTCCTCACGCTCGCCGACATGTCGGTCATCCAGGCCGAGATCGAGGTCGATGAGACGAACATTCCGAACGTGGCGCTTGGTCAACCGGCAACGATTGCTATCGACGCGCTGCCCGATAAGACATTCACCGGCCGCGTGAGCGAGATCGGCAACAGCCCGATTCAGGTGACCGGGACCAGACAGGCCACGAACTTCAAGGTTGTCGTCGTGATCGAAGGTGAAATTCCAGACCTGCGTCCCGGCTTTACGTGCACGGCGGACATCACGACGGCCACCCGGACGAAGGCCACCTCGGTACCTATTGCGGCGGTGGCCGTGCGCGAGCTCGTGTACGACGGCAGCGGCCAGATCGTGAAGACGGCTCGCGACCGGCGGCGGGCGACAGTCGAGCCGCTCACAGCGGTCGCCGAGCTTCTGCCCGGTCAGACTCGCAAGGAGACCGAAGGCGTCTTCATCGTGCACGACGGCGCGGTGGAGTTCGTGCCGATTACGATGGGAATCGCCGGCGAGAGGTACTTCGAGGTTCTGTCGGGGCTTGAACCTGGCGACGAGGTCGTGACCGGCCCGTTCAATTCGGTCCGCAGCATCTCCGACGGCGACCCGGTGCGAGTTGAAAGCGCAGCGCCCAAGTAAGGCGGGAGGGACAGAAGCGCCTACGGCCATGCCGAGCCGAGGACCAGCCGATCCGAGCCGAAGCATCAGCGTCAGTTCGCGCTGGGGGTGGGCCCCCTGCGCCACTGGAGAAAAGTGAGTCAGTTCCAGGAATCGGCCGGCATCGCTCTTGCCGCGATCTGGGCGTCCAAGCTCCGGTCGTTCATGACGGTGCTCGGCAACATCGTGGCGGTCACCTCGATCATTGTCGTGGTAGCGCTGATTCATGGCCTCAACGTAGCGGTCCAGGACGCGATTCTCAACCAGGCCGGCGCCGACTCCTTCAGCGTGCAGCAGTTCCCGGTCACCTTCAGCGAGGAAGAGTTCGAGAAGTTCCGCTACAACCCGCGGATTACCACCGCCGACGCGACCGCCATCAGACGCTACAGTCCGCTGGCGTCGGCCGTGATGGTCGAATCGCAGGAAACCGGCCAGATCACCTACCGAGGCAAGTCGATCGATGGCGTCTCAATCCGCGGCGTCAGCCAGGAGTTCAGTAGCTTTTCCACGTTCAGCGCCGAGCGCGGGCGGTTGATGAGCGCTATCGAGGTGGACCGATCGCATCCTGTCGCCGTAGTTGGATGGGAAGTGGCGGACCTGCTCTTCGGCCCCAACGATCCGCTCGAAAAGCTGATTCAAATCGAGGGCGTTCACTTCAGGATCATCGGCGTCAGCACCAAGCGCGGAGCCTTTCTCGGGCAGTCGCAGGACGACTTCGCCATCATTCCGCTGCGGCAGTTTCAGATCATCTTCGGCGCGCGCCAGCAACTCTCGGTCACCGTGAAACCGCGCGACATCTCGACGATCTCGGCGGCGATGGACGAGGCGGTCGTCGCCATGCGGACCGTCCGGCGACTCCGGCCGAGGCAACGCGACAACTTCGGCATGTTCTCCTCGGACACGTTTCTCGACCTGTACCACCAGGCCACCAATGGCATCTTCGCCGTCCTGGTTGGTGTCGTGGCGCTGTCTCTGGTGGTCGGCGGCATCGTGATCATGAACATCATGCTCATGGTGGTGACGGAGCGGACGCGGGAAATCGGACTGCGCAAGGCCCTCGGTGCGCGCCGGTCGGATATCCTGGCGCAGATGCTCACCGAGTCGGTCGTGCTATCGGTCCTGGGGGGAGTGGTCGGCACGCTCTTCGGCGCCCTCATCGCCACCGTGATCTCGGCGTTCACCCCAGTGGCCGCATCGGTCGAGCCTTGGTCGGTTGCGCTCGGCATCGGCGCCACCGCGCTTGTCGGCCTGTTCTTCGGGCTGTATCCCGCGGCACGCGCCGCACGGCTCGATCCGATCGAGGCGTTGAGACGGGAATGAGGTTCGCTGTGAAGAACTCTGCGTGGATGTAGTTGTGCGAGGCCCTCTTCTCACGGAAGTCGTCGCGATGGCGGTCGACACGGTGCGCGCCAACAAGATGCGCTCCGGTCTCACCGTACTCGGCGTCGTGATTGGGATCACCTCGATTGTCGGGATGACCGCCATGATCCGCGGCTTCGACCGGTCGCTGCGCGACTCGGTCCGCGAAATGGGCCCCAACATCATCTTTATCCAGCGGTTCGGCCCGCTGAGCTTCACGAGCGGTGCCGAGTTCGCCGAGCTGATCCGGCGGCCGATCCTCACGATTTCCGACTCGCGGGCGATTGAAGAACAGGCGTCGGCGTCTGTTCAGCTCGTCGACGTCCAGCTCGGAGTGGGCGGCGGACCGCCGATCCAGGAGCGGGTGTTCTACCGCGACTTGAGTAGCAAACCGCTGGTCGTCTTCGGCGCCACTGAGAACTTCGCGGCCGGCACCCTCCTCGAGCTCGTGGCCGGGCGGTTCTTTACGGGCACGGAGGTCCAATACCGGAAGAACGTGGTGGTGCTCGGCCAGACGCCGTATCAGGCGCTGTTTGCGCCAGCCGGCACCGATTTCATCGGCAAGATGGTTCGCGTGGGCGCCGAGCGATACGCCGTGGTCGGCGTCTTCGAAAAGCGACCGGCCATCGGCGGCTTCAACGCCGGTCAGGACGATTTCGTGGTGATACCGTACACCACCTATCAGCGGCAGTTCGGGATTCGACAGATCACCGTTGGCCGCGGAGCCAACCGCGGCGTCATAGTGCCCATGCAGATTGCCATGGTGCTCCGCGACGGCGTGTCGCAGGCCGACGCCATTGCTGATGTTCAGCGAGTGATGCGCACCCGCCACGGTTTGAGACTCGACGAGCCGGACGACTTCGACATCGTGACGCAGGACGCGATCCTGCAGCTCTGGGATCGCATCAGCGAGGCGACGTTCCTGGCGCTCATCGTGATTTCCTCAATCGCGCTGATGGTGGGCGGCATCGGCGTCATGGCCACCATGTCCATCTCGGTCACGGAGCGGACGCGCGAGATCGGTGTCCGCAAGGCGCTCGGCGCCAGGCGTGCAGAGATCCTCTCCCAGTTCCTGATGGAGGCCGCCTTCCTCACGTCCCTCGGCGGCGTGCTCGGCATCGCGCTCGGAAGCGCCATCGGCTGGGCCGTGCACCTGGCCTTTGGGTTCCCGATCTCCTTGCCGTGGTGGTCGTTCGCGATCGGTCTCGGCTTCTCGGCCTCGGTCGGGATCTTTTTCGGCATGTATCCGGCAGTCAAAGCGTCACGGCTGGACCCAATCGAAGCGCTGCGGTACGAGTGACAGTGGCAGTCGACAGTCGACCGAAATATGATGCGGTTCAAGTCCTTGAGGAGAACACCCGATTATGAAGGTCTACGACGCCGCCAGTATCAGAAACGTCGCGCTTGTCGGACACACTGGCTCCGGTAAGACCCAGCTTGCCTCCGCCATCCTCTCCGATGCGGGCATGGTGAATCGGTTCGGGAAAGTTGACGAGGGCACGACGGTTACCGACTTCGATGAAGAAGCGATTGCACGGAAGCATACGTTGTCGGCCAGCGTCGCCTACGCCGAGTGGAACAGGCACAAGATCAACCTGATTGACACGCCGGGGATCGGCAACTTCCTGCCCGACGCGCGCGCGGCCCTGCACGTCGCCGACGCCGCCCTGGTCGTCGTCGACGCAGTGTCGGGCGTGATGGTTCAAACCGAACAAGTCTGGGCCGCCGCCCAGGAGCTCGAGCTGCCCCGCCTGGTCGTCCTGAACCGGCTCGATCGGAATCACGCGAGCCTCAGTCGCTCGCTGCAGTCGCTCCGGCAATCCTGCAGCCGGACCGTCATTCCCATTCAGATTCCGATCGGCGAAGAAAACTCGTTCCGCGGGATTGTCGACCTGGTGTCGAAGAAAGCGTTCGTTTTTCAGATCGACGAAAGCGGCAAGTTCACCGAGGGACCGGTCCCCGCCGAGCTTGCCGCCTCCGCTGACGCGGCGCGCGAGGCGCTCATCGAGATGGTGGCGGAAGCCGACGAGAAACTCATGGAGAAGTTTTTTGACTCGGGCACGCTCACCGACGACGAGCTTGTCTCTGGACTGCGGAGCGCAACGACAGCCGGCAAGCTGTTTCCGCTGGTTTGTACGTCGGGCTTGGCGAACACCGGCGTACCGCCGCTGCTCGACGCGATCGTCACGTGTCTGCCGTCGCCAGCCGATCGGCCGTTCAAGACGGTTGAGA
This sequence comes from Vicinamibacterales bacterium, assembly GCA_965197865.1. Taxonomy (GTDB): domain Bacteria; phylum Acidobacteriota; class Vicinamibacteria; order Vicinamibacterales; family CAVVIG01; genus CBDANZ01. The sequence goes on along the minus strand of CBDANZ010000001.1, from coordinate 95,991 downwards.
AAAGCGGCGCCGACGTGTTCAGGAAGGCCGACGACAAAGCGCCCGCCTCGGCCTTCGTGTGGAAGACGGTCGCCGATCCCTTCGCGGGCCGCATCACGATGTTTCGTGTCGTGTCGGGCACGTTCAAGTCTGACTCGACGATCCAGAACAAGACCAGGTCCGTGGTGGAACGGCTCGGCAGCCTGCAGCTCCTGCAGGGTAAGACCCCGACGGCGCTGCCGGAGATCAAGGCTGGCGATCTGGGCGCCGTGGGGAAGCTCAAGGACACGCTGACCAACGACACGCTTGGCGAGAAGGAGGACCAGGTCACATTCCAGCCAATGAACTTTCCGGAGCCGGTGCTGTCGTACGCGATCGAGCCGAAGACCCGCGGCGACGAAGACAAGATCAGTACGGCGATGCATCGGCTCGAGGAAGAGGATCCTTCGATCCGCTACAGCCGCGATCCGCAGACCAAGGAGCTGCTGCTGTCAGGCCAAGGTCAGCTCCACATCGAGGTCGCGGTCGCGAAATTGAAGCGGCGTTTCGGCGTTGACGTCAACCTGAGGCCTCCGCGGATTCCGTATCGCGAAACAATCAAGGCGTCGACCGAGGCTCACGGCCGTCACAAGAAGCAAACCGGCGGCCACGGACAGTTCGGCGACTGCAAGATTCGCGTGGAACCGCTCGTGCGCGGCGCTGACTTCGAGTTCGTAGACGACATTTTCGGCGGCTCCATCCCGCGCCAATTCGTGCCGGCTGTCGAAAAGGGGATTCAGGACGTGCGGACCAGGGGCTATCTTGCGGGCTACCCGATGGTCGACTTCCGCGTCACCGTGTTCGACGGCTCGTACCATGACGTCGACTCCAACGAGCTCTCCTTCAGGCTGGCCGGCTCGCTCGCCTTCAAAGACGCGATGAGGCGGGCGCGGCCGACCATTCTCGAGCCGATCATGAACGTCGAGGTGTATTCGCCCTCTGATTTCGCGGGCGATCTGATGGGCGATCTCAACGGCCGGCGCGGCCGCATCGGGGGCATGGATACCCGCGGCAGCACGACGATCATCAAGGCGCATGTCCCGATGGCCGAGATGCTCACCTACGAGCAGCACCTTACATCGGCCACCGGAGGACGCGGTTCCTACCACATGGAGTACTCGCACTACGACGAGGTACCCGCACACCTGCAGCCGAAGATCGTCGCCGCCGCGAAGGCGGAGCGGGCAGGAATCGAAGTCGAGGAGGTCTAGGACAAGTCAGCTCCCGCGAGGACCCTGTTTCTTGGACCGCGGCTTCGCGCCTCCGGCGCCCTGGGCGGTGGTGCGTTTCGGTGCCTTCTCTTCAGGCCGAGCGCTCTCCTCCTTCTTGCCCCGCAGCCGCTGGGCCGCTTGGCGGAGTCGGCTGCCGACGCCCTTGGGCTTGCCTGGCGCAGCGCCTTGGGCAGGAGGAGCGGTTTCGGCCTTGGCGCGCGGATTGAATTCGCTGCCGACGAGCTCAACCTGTGCGACCTCCGCAGCGTCGCCCCTGCGGAAGCCGAGGCGAAGCAGCCGCGTGTAGCCGCCTGGCCGTCCGACGAAGCGCGGCGCGATCGTGTCGAAGAGCTTCCTCACGATCTCGCGGTCCTGCAGGTCCTGCATGACCCGGCGCCGCGCGTGCAGGGTCCTGGTTTCGTCCAATCCAGAGGCCCCGGCTCCTCCGCCGCCCGACACGCCGCGCTTGGCGATCGTAATCAGTCGCTCGACGAACGGCCGGACCTCTTTCGCTCGCGCCACGGTCGTGGTGAGGTGCTCGTTACGCAGCAGGGCGGTCGCCTGGTTCCGCAGCAACGCCATGCGGTGCTCGGTGACGCGTCCCAGCTTTCGGTATGCGACTCGGTGTCTCATGGTTGTTCGAACCGCTATTCCTGCGGCGCCGCGGCGGGCTGGTCGACGCGCATGCCAAGGCTCAGCCCCATGGTGTGCAGAATCTCCTTGATTTCGTTCAAGCTCTTGCGACCGAAGTTTTTCGTCCTGAGCATCTCGCCCTCGGTCTTCAGCACCAGCTCGCGAATCGTCCGGATGTTCGCGTTCTTGAGGCAGTTGTACGACCGCACGGACAGCTCGAGCTCCTCGACCGACTTGTCCAGATTCTCGTTGCCGACGCCTGAGCGCGGTAGGTCTCCGGCCGCTTCGACCTGCATCTCGACGCTTTCCTCCAGGCTGATGAAGATGTTTAAGTGGTCACGAATCAGCTTTGCCGCGAGTGACACTCCGTCGCGCGAGCTGATCGAACCGTTGGTCCAGACGTCGACGGTGAGCTTGTCGTAGTCGGTCGTCTGTCCGAGGCGCGCCGCCTCCACCAGGTAGTTGACCTTCTTGATCGGCGAGTGGAACGCGTCGATCGGAATCCAGCCGATCCCGAGATCTTCGTCGAAGTTCCTGTCGGCCGACACGTACCCACGGCCGCGCTTCATCCGCATCTCCATGTGGAGCTTTCCGCCCTCGGCGACAGTCGCGATGTGCGCGTCGGGCTCGAGAATCTCGACCTCGCTGTCGGCCTGAATGTCACGCGCCCGCACCTCTCCTGCCTTGTCGACACGCAGCGTCAGCGTCTTCGCATGATCGACGTACAGCTTCAGCGGAATCTGCTTGAGATTGAGGATGATGTCGGTCGCATCCTCAACCACGCCAGGAATCGGGGAGAACTCGTGCAGCACGCCGTCAATCTTGACCGCGGTGATCGCCGCTCCTTCGATCGACGACAGGAGCACGCGGCGCAGGGCGTTCCCGATCGTGGTGCCGAACCCGCGCTCGAAGGGCTGCGCGTAGAAACGGCCGAACCGCTCGGTTAACGTCTCGCGCTCGAATTCCAGACGCTTGGGTCGCTGAAAGCCTTTCCAGAACATGGCGGTCCTGTCCTTTCACCAACGAGCCCGCAGACGGGCTGGAGACCTGCAAGTGACCGCCAACCTCACGCCGCAGGTCTCCTGTAAGGCTGCGGGCCGGCGGCTTAAGAAAGTGAGAAGTAAGAAGTTGAGAGGACAGTGAAGGTACGCGCCTCGAAGTCCTTCTTCTTCCTAACTTCTCAGTTCTTACTTTGAATAGAGCTCCACGATCAGCTGCTCCTGCACGGGAAGGTTGATCTGCTCCCGGGTCGGCATCGAGACGACTCGGCCCGTAATCGACGACGGATCGAAATTAAGCCATCTCGGAATGCCGCGGCCCTTCACTTCTTCCATCGCGTGCTCGATGGTCGGACTCTTCTGGCTCCGGCCGAGCACCGTGATGACGTCGCCCTGCCTCACCGAGTACGAGGGGATGTCCACCTTCCTGCCGTTCACCAGAAAGTGGCCGTGGCGCACGAGCTGCCTCGCCTGCGGCCGCGAGGTCGCCAAACCGAGGCGGTAGACGACGCTGTCCAGGCGCCGCTCCAAGAGCTGCAGCAACGTCTCGCCGGTGATGCCGCGCACCCGCTCTGCCGTCTCAAAGTAGCGGCGGAACTGGTCCTCGAGCACGCCGTACGTGCGCTTCACCTTCTGCTTCTCGCGCAACTGTAGGCCGTAGCCTGCAAGCTTCGCTCTCCGCGCCTTGCCATGCTGACCCGGTGGGAAATTGCGCTTCTCGATCGCGCATTTCTCCGTGTAGCAACGCTCTCCTTTCAAAAAGAGCTTCATCGCCTCGCGGCGACACAGACGGCAAACGGGGCCTATGTAACGAGCCATTCAAGACCTCTTCGCTGATCGCTGAAAGCTGTCCGCTGACAGCTCTCAGCCGGTTCTCCCTACACCCGGCGTCGCTTTGGCGGTCGGCATCCATTGTGTGGAATCGGCGTGACGTCGCGGATCGACTTCACCTCGATGCCGATCGTCTGCAGCGCCCGAATGGCCGACTCGCGGCCCGATCCCGGCCCCTTGACTCGCACGTCGAGCGAACGCATGCCGACCGTCTTCGCCGCGTTACCCGCGTTCAGCGCTGCCTGCGTCGCCGCAAACGGCGTCCCCTTGCGCGATCCCTTGAAGCCGATGCCGCCGGCGCTCGACCATGCGACGACATTGCCTTGGGTGTCGGTAATCGTCACCACGGTGTTGTTGAACGACGCCTGAATGTGCGCTAGTCCGTGATGGACGATGCGCTTCTCGCCGCGCTTCTTGAAGGTCTTCTTGCGCTTGCCTGCCGCGCCAGCTTTCTTCTCAGGGGTGGCCGTTTCAGCAGCGTCCGCCGGATCTGTTCTTGCCATAGTTGTCGCTCACAGCCCTTCAGCTCTCAGCCTTCAGATCGTCTTCTTCTTCGCGATAGCGCCCCTGCGCGGACCCTTGCGCGTCCGCGCGTTTGTTTTCGTCCGCTGGCCGCGCACGGGCAGGCCCCGGCGGTGCCGCATGCCGCGGTAGCAGCCGATCTCCATCAGTCGCTTGATGTTGATCGAGATCTCCCTGCGGAGGTCGCCCTCGACGCCGCCCTGCTCCTCGATGACGCGGCTGATCTTCCTCACATCTTCTTCAGACAGGTCCTTCACGCGGACGTCGGGACTCACCCCGGCGTCCTTCAGGATGCCGTTCGATCGGAGGCGGCCAATGCCGTAGATGTAGGTCAGACCGATCTCGACCCGTTTGGTCCGTGGAAGATCAATACCTGCGATTCGCGCCATGACGCCAGTCCCCTGTCCTTTGTCGCTTGGTGCTTAGTTCGTCTTTCGTCCCTGGTTGCCCCAGGCTCCTGGACCCTTCGTCTGTGCCGTCGCACGAGGAACCAAGGACCAGCAACGAACCAAGGACCTCAACCCTGCCGCTGCTTGTGTTTCTGATTCGAACAAATGACCCGTACGACGCCGCGGCGGCGGATGATCTTGCACTTGTCACATATCCGTCTCACCGAAGTTCGTACCTTCATCGGGCTACCCCCTCGCTAGAGGTAAGAAAGTGAGATCCGTACATCCTCACTTCCTCACATCCTTACATCTCATGAAAGCCGCGACACGATCCGCCCCCGCCCGACATCGACCGGCGAAAGCTCGATACGCACGCGGTCCCCGACCAGCCCCCAGATGAAATTCCGATCCCTCCGGTCTGCGATGTGCGCGGTCACGTGCGGCCCTTCGTCCAGTCTTACGCGGTAGAGCGCGCTTGGCATCTGCTCGACGATCCTCCCGATCAACTCTTTCACCGCTCGCAGGCTCTATCGTACGGGAACCGGCACTTCTCTCGCAGTCAGAACCAACGGTTCAGCCGCCGTCACCGCCACTGTATGCTCGAAGTGGGCCGACAGGCTGTTATCACGCGTCACAGCCGTCCAGCCGTCGGCCAGCACCTTCACCCCGGGCTTGCCCGCGTTCACCATCGGCTCGATCGCGAGCACCATCCCCTCGACCAACCGCGGACCGCGCCCCGGCTCGCCGTAGTTCGGAATCTGAGGCTCCTCGTGCATGCGGTGGCCGATCCCATGGCCAACGAACTCGCGCACGACCGAAAATCTGTACGCCTCGACGTGGCGTTCGACCGCGTGGCCGATGTCCGACACGCGTCCGCCCGGTCGCACGTGCTCTATCGCCTCGTAGAGCGACTCCTCGGTGACGCGCAGCAGCGTGGCCGCCTCCTCTGACACGCGGCCGACCGGAAGGGTAATCGCGCTGTCGCCGAAGTAACCGCCAAGCGAGACGCCGACATCGATCGAGACGATGTCACCCTCCTGTAGCACGCGCCGGCCAGAGGGAATGCCGTGAATCACCTCGTCATTGATCGACGTGCAGATGCTCGCGGGGTATCCGTGGTAGCCCTTGAACGCCGGCGACCCGCCTTCGTCCGCGATCATCTGTTCGGCAAGCTCGTCGAGCTCCGCCGTGCTCACGCCAGGCGTCACTCTCGACGCCAGCGTCCTCAACACTTCGCCCACCACCCGACCCGCGACCTTCATCCGCTCGAGCTCCGCCGTCGACCGGCATACGATCACCGCATCGACCCTTCACCAGCAACGCGTATTTCCACCGCCTCGACGGCGGCTGCCAGCGCGGCCGCCACGCGATCGGGCGGCTGGGTGCCATCGACCGATCGGAACGTTTGGCGCGCGCCGTAGTAGTCGATAAGCGGCTTCGTGCGGCGGCGGTACACCTGCAGGCGCTCGTGCACCACAGCTGCGTTGTCATCGACCCGCTGCTTCAAGCGGCCGCCACACCGGCGGCATCTGGGCGACACTGTCTCGGCCCGGACCGGGGCATCGGCACTTTCGACCGCGCTCTGCAGCACGGTCCGAATCCGATCTGTCGACCCCCCTCTCGCGTCGTCCCGCTCGTCGAGATTCGCGCCGCACGATTCACAGATCATCCGCGACGCCAGGCGGCGCATCAGCTCGACCTCCGGCACGACGATGTCGATCACGATAAGCGGATCGCGTCCGGCCATGATCCCGTCGAGCACCATGGCCTGCGGGAGGGTCCGCGGAAAGCCGTCGAGAACGAATCCGACGCGCGCACTAGGCTCTACGAGCCGTTCCCGCACGACGCCGATCATCACCTCGTCACTCACGAGCTCGCCGCGCTCCATGATCGCTTTGGCGCAGCGCCCAATTTCCGTGCCACCCTGGACCGCTTCTCGAAGGATATCCCCCGTCGAAAGCCTCGGAATCCCGCGCTTGCGTCCGAAACGTTCGGCCTGCGTGCCTTTGCCGGCCCCCGGCGGGCCGAGCATGATCAGATTCAGCGCCATGTACGACAGTTATAAAAGGCTCCTACCCCCTGCGCCCCCGAATACGTGTTTTTTTCATGAAGCCGTCGTAGTGCCGCATGATCAACTGGCTCTCGACCTGCTGCACGGTGTCCATCGCCACGCCGACGACAATCAGGAGCGAAGTGCCGCCGAAGTAAAACGTCACGCCCAGGCCCTCGGTAATGAACCGCGGCAGGGCTGCGTCCAGCCGCTCGCCGATGAGCGGGATCGGCGCCACCCTGAAGCCGCTCAGCAGGAACTGCGGCAGGATCGCGATCATGGACAGGTAGACCGCTCCCGCCAGCGTAATCCTCGAAAGAATCGTGTCGATGTACTCGGCCGTCCGTTTCCCGGGTCGGATGCCTGGAATGAAGCCGCCGTACTTGCGCATGTTCTCGGCGACGTCGTCAGGATTGAACACGATCGCCGTGTAGAAGTACGCGAAGAAGATGATTGCGACGACGTACAACAGGTTGTACAGCGGCATGGCGATCCCGAGCTGAGAGGTCAGCCAGTCGGCAGTCGCGTTGCCCTGAAACGCCTGGGCGATCGTGGCCGGAAACGCCAGAATCGACGACGCGAAGATCACCGGAATGACGCCGCCGGTGTTGACCTTGAGCGGTATATGCGTGCTCGATCCGCCGTACATCCGGCGGCCGACGACCCGCTTTGCGTACTGAACCGTGACCCGGCGGTGTCCGCGCTCGACGAAGATCACAGCCGCAATCACGAGCACCATCATCATCAGAAGGATCACCATCGGAATCAGCCCGAGCTGGCCGGTCCGGATCTGATCGGATGTCTGTATTACGGCGCTCGGCAGCCCGACGACGATGCCGGCGAAAATGATGAGCGACATCCCGTTGCCGATGCCCCGCTCCGTGATCTGCTCGCCCAGCCACATGATGAAGCAGGTTCCCGTGGTGAGCGTAAGCACCGTCATCAGCCGGAACGTAAGGCCCGGGTTGTAGACGAGTGGAAGCCCGCCGGCGATCTGGGTTTGGCGCTCCAAGAAGATCGCGATGCCGAAAGACTGCACGACACTGAGAAAGATGGTGCCGTAGCGAGTGTACTGCGTGATCTTGCGGCGCCCAAGCTCGCCCTCTTTCGACAGGCGTTCGAGGTACGGCCAGACCACCGTCAGTAACTGCAGGATGATCGACGCGCTGATGTAGGGCATGATGCCCAGCGCGAAGATCGTCACCTGCGACAGGTTGCCGCCGGAGAACATGTCGGCCAGGCCGAACATCGTGTTCTCCAGCTGGCGGGCGAGCTCGACGAGCGCGGCCGTGTTCACGCCGGGAGTCGGAATCGTCGACCCAATGCGATACACACCGAGAATCGCGAGCGTGAACAGCACACGGTTTCGCAAGTCCGAAACGGCGAAGATGTTCTTCAGGCTATCCATAAACTGCGATCAACTCGGTAGCACCGCCAGCCGCCGCGATCTTCTCGGTAGCCCTGCCGCTGAACTTATGCGCGCGCACAGTGAGCGCCTTGCCGATCTCGCCTCGCGCGAGGACCTTGACGGGACGATTCCTCCTGCCCATGAGGCCGCGCTCTCGAAGCAGTTCCGGCGTCACGAGGGCGCCGGCGTCGAACCCCCGAGCGAGGGCATCGAGGTTCACCACCGCGTACTCGAGGCGGAACGGGTTGTGGAACCCGCGCTTTGGTACGCGGCGGTGCAGCGGCATCTGACCGCCTTCGAACCCGCGCTTGAACTTGAAGCCGGCGCGCGACTTCGCACCTTTGTGCCCCCGGCCGGCCGTCTTGCCTTGCCCCGAGCCCTGCCCGCGGCCGACCCGCTTTTTCGCGTGCTTGGCGCCCTTGGGCGGCTTGAGGCTGCTCAAATCCATAACGTCTCCGCTCTCACTCCACCGTCACCAGGTGCCGCACCTTGTGGATCATTCCGTGCGTCGCCGGCGTGTCCACCAGCTCCACGGTCTGTCGGATGCGGCGAAGGCCCAGGCTTCGGACGACCGTCCCCTGGTTCCGGTTGAATCCGATGGGACTCTTGACGAGGGTCACCTTGACGGTGCCGGTTCCCCTGGAGTCAGTTCGCTGGTTTGCCATAACTGCTACGAGGAAGCTCTCGCCAGCTCACCGAGATCCTTGCCGCGCATCCGCGCAACCGCCGCCGGATTCTTCAGCGCTTCGAGTCCAGCGATCGTCGCCTGCACGACGTTGTGCGGGTTCGCCGATCCGAGCGATTTCGTCATGATGTTCGTGATGCCGGCGGACTCGACAACGGCGCGTACCGCGGCACCGGCGATGATGCCGGTGCCGTCTGGCGCCGGCTTCAACAGCACGCTGCCGGCGCCGAAATGGCCGATGATCGCGTGGGGAATCGACGTCCCCTGCAGCGGCACGCGAATCAGGTTCTTCTTCGCCCCCTCGATGCCCTTCTTGATGGCCGACGGCACCTCCTTCGCCTTGCCGACCCCGAAACCGACGAAGCCGTGGCCGTCGCCGACCACAACCAGCGCACTAAAACTTAGGTTCTTCCCGCCCTTGACGACCTTCGTGACGCGGTTGATGGAGACGACCGTGTCCTTGATGTCGAGCTGGCCCGGATCGATTCGCTCTCGCGTTCGCATCTAGAACTCCAGACCGGCTTTCCGGGCCGAGTTGGCCATGGCGCGGATGCGGCCGTGGTAGAGAAACCCGCTGCGGTCGAACACCACACGCTTGATGCCCTTCTCGATCGATCGCTCGGCGATGGCTTTGCCGACCACCTCGGCGCCCTTGAGATTTCTGCCGCGCACGTCTTTGCCCAATGCGCCCTTGAGCGCCGGATCGACGCTGGACGCCGCCGCCAGCGTCTGACCGCCGAAGTCGTCGATCACCTGTGCGTAGATGTGTGACAGGCTGCGGAACACGCTCAGGCGCGGCCGTTCTTTTGTGCCGGCGATCCGCTTCCGCTGACGAAGGTGGATTCGGTGGCGGCGATCTGCTTTCGTTTCGATCTTCATAACTCTCAGCTTCAGCCCTCAGGCCTGCTTGGCGCCGGTCTTCCCAGCCTTCTTCTTCAGCACCTCGCCCGTGTACCGGACGCCCTTCTGCTTGTAGGGATCCGGCTTCCGCAGGCGGCGGATGTTCGCGGCGACCTGACCGACGAGCTGCCGATCGATGCCGCTCACGGTAATGTGCGTCTGCTTATCGATAGCGACGCCGATTCCTGCCGGTATGTCGAACACGACGGCATGCGAGTAGCCAAGCGCGAAGATCACCTGCTTGCCTTTGACCTCTGCACGGTAGCCGACGCCGACGATGTCGAGCTCCTTCTTGAAGCCCTCGGTCACGCCGGCGACGGCGTTGGCCACGAGGCTTCGCGCGAGGCCGCGAAACTTCCGCAGCTCCGCGTCGTCCCTCTTGAGCTTGGCGGCCAGGTGTCCGTCGGCGAGCTCGAAGTTGATGCCGCCTGGAAACGCCTGTCTCAGCTTGCCCTTCGGCCCCTGCACTTCGACCGCGCCGTCGAACAGCGTGACGGTCACGCCTTTGGGAATCGTGATCAGTTTCCTGCCAATACGGGACATTGTCAGCTCTCAGCTACCAGATGTTGCAGAGCACCTCGCCGCCGACACCGACCTTCACGGCTTCGCGGCCGGTCATCACGCCGCGCGACGTCGTCAGAATGCTCGTGCCGAGTCCAGCCAGCACCTCTGGCACGTCGTCGCGGCCAAAGTACACGCGCCGACCCGGACGACTGATGCGCTCGATGCCCGTGATGAGCCGTTCGCCGTGCGGCCCGTATTTGAGAAAGAGGCGCAGCATCTTCGCTTGAACGGGCTTCGCGCCGCCAGCTTCGTCCAGGAGCTTGAAGCCCTGGATGTACCCTTCGTCATGCAGGATCCGCGTGATGTCCACCTTGATGCGCGACGCGGGCATGTCGACGCGGGTGTGTCTTGCGGTCACCGCGTTGCGAATCCGCGTGAGCATGTCGGCGATTGGATCAGTCATAGCTCTCTTCCGCTCTCAGCTTCCAACTCCCGAAGCGGCAGGTCACCAACTACTTTTCCTCACGCCCGTGACGTCTCCCTCGAGCGCCAGCTTGCGGAAGCATAAACGGCACAGCTCGAACTTTCGCATGTACGCGCGCGGCCGGCCGCACAGGTGGCACCGGTTGCGCCTGCGAATCTTGAATTTTGGACTCTTCTGTTCTTTCGCAATCTTTGCCGTTGTCGCCATAATGTTCGCGCTCGCTCGCACGTGACGTTCCCGGGAACCCCGCCTTCCAGACCTGTCCAACCCTAGTTCTGCCTGAAGGGCATGCCGACGAACTGCAGCAGCTTCCGCGCCTCCTCGTCGGTTTTCGCCGACGTGACCACCGACACGTTCATGCCGCGCGCTTTGTCGACCTTCATGTAGTCGATCTCTGGGAACAGGAGCTGATCGCGCAACCCGAGCGTGTAGTTGCCGCGGCCGTCGAAGCCGTGTGGCGACACGCCTCTAAAATCTCGGACTCGCGGCAATGCGATGCTCATCAGGCGATCGAGAAATTCCCACATGCGCTCACCGCGCAGGGTCACCATCGTCGCGATCGGCATGCCTTTCCTGACCTTGAAAGCCGCGATCGACTTCTTGGCGCGGCGCGTCACCGGCTTCTGGCCGGTGATCCGCGCGAGCTCGTCGGCGCCCGTGTCGACAACCTTGGCGTTCGCGGTCGCTTCGCCGAGCCCCATATTGACCACGACCTTCTCGATTCGCGGCACGGCCATCGCGTTCTTGTAGCCAAACTCCTTGGCGAGGGCCGGAACGACTTCCTTGCGATACTTGTCTTTCAATCGGCTCATTTATCGACGACTCCATCGCACTTACGGCAGACGCGGATCTTGCGGCCGTCTCCGAGGATTCTGCGGCCGATGCGCGTTTGTGCGTCGCACTCCGGGCACACAAGCTGTACGTTGCTCGCGTGCATCGACGCCTCGCGTTCCACGATGCCGCCCTTGATGTTTCTGCCCGGGTTGGGCTTCGTGTGCCGCTTGATCATGTTCACGCCTTCGATCACGAGCCGGTTCTTCTCCGGCAGCATTCGCAGGACGCGGCCGCGTTTGCCGCGGTCTTTGCCTGTCACGACGAGCACGTTGTCGTTCTTGCGAATCGGGGTCGCTAAGCGAGACATTTCCTCAAAGTACCTCAGGCGCCAGCGAAATGATCTTCATGAAGCGCCGCTCGCGCAGCTCCCGCGCCACGGGGCCAAACACGCGCGTGCCAACCGGCTCACCCTGATCGTTGATGAGGACGGCGGCGTTGCGATCGAAGCGGATATAGCTCCCGTCGCGCCGGCGCTGCTCCTTGACGGTCCGCACGATGACGGCCTTCACCACCTGACCCTTTTTCACATTCGACTCGGGCGTCGCTTCCTTGACAGACGCCGCCACGATGTCGCCAAGCCGTGCGTAGCGCCCCGTGGAACCGCCGATCGGGTTGATAACCGCGATCTTACGCGCGCCGGAATTGTCGGCCACGTCCAGGATCGATCGCATCTGGATCATGACGGCTCGCTCCAGACCTCCGCCCGCTGTCTCACAACACGCTTGAGTGCCCAGCGCTTGCGGCAGCTGAGGGGCCGTGTCTCTGCGATCTCGACGATGTCACCGGGCTTCGCCGCGCCATGCTCGTCGTGCACCATGAACTTCGAAGTACGCCGCTTGGTCTTGCCGTACAGCCCGTGCCGCACCTGCCACCCGACCGCGACCACGATGCTCTTCTGCATCTTGTTGCTGACGACAACGCCGACCTTTTCGGACTTCTGGCTCATAAATCCTTCGGGCCACGTGGGCCGGCGGCTCTACCCGCCTGTCTTCTCTCTGAGCACGGTCTTCACGCGCGCGAGATCGCGGCGAAGCGTGCGCATCTTTTCAGGCACCTCGAGCTGCCCCATCGACTTCTGGACGCGCATCCGGAAGAGCTGATTGACCAGATCGCGCTCGCGCGTGCCCAGCTCGTCGGCACCGAAACCGCGCAATTCAGCGGCTTTCACAGTATCGTCTCCTGGGCGAACCGGGTTGCAAACTTCGTCAGAATCGGCAGTTTCGAGGCGGCGAGCCTCAATGCCTCCCGCGCTTGTGTCTCGGTCACGCCTTCCATCTCGAACAGCACGCGGCCGGGGCGGACAACCGCGACCCACTGTTCGGGGGCACCCTTGCCCTTGCCCATGCGCGTTTCCTGCGGCTTCTTCGTGATCGGCTTGTCGGGAAACACCCGCACCCAGATCTTACCGCCGCGCGCAACGAACCTCGTCATCGCAACGCGCGCCGCTTCGATCTGACGATCCGTCAACCAACAAGGCTCAAGCGCCTTGAGCCCGTAATCGCCGAACGAGACATCGCCGCCGCGCCAGGCTTTCCCGCGCATCCGCCCCCGATGCTGCTTGCGGTACTTGACTTTCTTGGGCATCAACATAACAAAACCCCTTGACCGTCCAACGTCCTCTCACGCTCGCGCTGCAGGCCGACGCGGCCCGCGCTCCCTGTACTCTTCCTCGCGGCCCCGCTGCGGGACCAGCCGCTCACCCTTGTACAGCCACACCTTGACACCGATTTGTCCGTAGGTTGTATTGGCTTCCGCGAAGCCGTAGTCGATATCGGCGCGCAGCGTCTGCAGCGGCAGTTGCCCATGCAGGTACCATTCAGACCGCGCGATCTCGGCGCCGTTCAACCGGCCCGAGACGCGCACCTTGATGCCGCGCGCGCCGAATCGCAGCGCCGACTCGACCGCTTTGCGCATCGCGCGGCGGAACGCCACGCGCTTCTCGAGTTGCATCGCCACCGACTCGGAGATGAGCTGCGCGTCGAGCTCCGGCTTCTGAATCTCCTGGATATTGATGAAGACCTCGCGGCTGGTCCGCTTCTGGATCTCCTGCTTCAGCTTGTCAACCTCGGCCCCCTTGCGGCCGATGATGATGCCAGGCCGTGAAGTGTAGATGTCGATCTTGAGCTTGTTCGCAGCCCGCTCGGTCTCGATTTTCGACACCCCGGCGTGCGCGAAGCGCTTCTTCAGCGCCTGCCGCACCTCGATGTCCTCGTGCAGTAACTTCGCGTAATCGCGATCGGAGTACCACCGCGACCGCCACGTCTTGTTGAACCCAAGCCGGAATCCGTACGGGTGAACTTTCTGACCCACAAACGCTCCTTCGTAGTCGTCAGTCCTCAAGCCTTGATCACTGCCCGCGTTTTCGACCCTCGACTGGAGACTGTCGACTGCGCGTGCGCTTCTGCGGCGCCGCCGGACTGGACGGGGCGCCGACCGGCGCGATCTTCTGTGGCCGTTCCGACACGTGCACCGTGAGATGTGCGGTCCGCTTCAACACGCGAAAGGCCCGGCCCATCGGCGCCGGACGCACGCGCTGCTGCGACGGCCCCTGATTCGCGAAGCACGCCGACACGTAGAGGCGATCGACGTCGCCGCTGAAACCGTCCTTCTGCTGGACGTTGGCAATCGCCGACCGCAGCAGCTTGGCAACGTCGTGCGCCACCGACTTCCTTGTGAACCTGAGCGTCGCCAGGGCGCGGTTGACGTCCTTGCCCCGAATCAGCGTGAGCACGAGCCCGGCTTTTTGCGCCGAGGTCCGCACATACCGGGCCGTCGCCTCCGCCTGAATCATCTCTAGCTCCCTGGAGCCGCGGGCTTCGCCGCGCCCGTTCCCCAGCCCGCGCCAGCCGCCGGAGCGCCCGGTCCCCCGGGCCCTGCTGTGGCCCCGGTCAGCGCAGCCGCCCTCTCGGCGACCCTTGTCGTGTGTCCTTTGAACATCCGCGTCGGCGCGAACTCCCCCAGTTTGTGGCCGACCATGTTCTCTGTGATGTAGACCGGAATGAACTTCCTGCCGTTGTGGACGGCGAGTGTGTGGCCGACCATTTCAGGGACGACGGTCGAGCGCCGCGACCAGGTCTTGATGACCTTCTTCTCGGCCCCGCGATTCATCACCTCGATCTTTTCCAGGAGCGAGGTGTCGACAAACGGTCCTTTTTTTAGTGAACGGCTCATATCAACTCTCAGCTATGTTTTCCTCCGCTGCACGATGAACTTGTCAGTCGCCTTTCGGTTCCGCGTCTTGTAGCCCTTGGTCGGCAGACCCCAGGGCGACACCGGATGCCGGCCGCCCGAGCTCTTCCCCTCGCCCCCGCCAAGCGGATGATCGACCGGGTTCATCGCCACCCCGCGCACGTGCGGCCGCTTACCGAGCCAGCGGCTTCGCCCCGCCTTGCCGATCACGACGTTCTCGTGATCGAGGTTGCCGACCTGGCCGACCGTCGCGTAGCACTCGAGGTGGATCTTGCGGAGCTCGCCAGAAGGCATCTTCACCGAGGCGTATTCCCCTTCCTTCGCCACCAGTTGGACCGCCGAGCCGGCGCTGCGCGCAATCTGTCCACCCTTGCCCGGCCTCAGTTCCACGCTGTGAATGATCGTACCGAGCGGGACGTTCTTAAGCGGTAAAGCATTCCCGGACAGGATGTCGACGTTGGCCCCTGCGACAATCATGTCGCCCACCTTGAGCCCGGTCGGCTGCAGGATGTAGCGCTTCTCGCCGTCGGAATACGTCACGAGCGCAATGCGCGCCGAACGGTTTGGGTCGTACTCGATCGTCGCGACCTTCGCCGGAATGTCGCGCTTGTCACGCTTGAAGTCGATCACGCGGTACATCCGCTTGTGGCCGCCGCCACGCCACCACGACGTGAGCTGGCCGCGGTTGTTTCGGCCGCCTGAGCGGTGCAGCGGTTCCACAAGCGGCTTGTGCGGCTCGGAAGTCGTCAACTCGTCGAACATCTGCACGGTCTGAAACCGCCGGCCCGGCGACGTCGGATTGAATCTTCGAATCGGCATAGCACCCTTCTGGAACTTAAGTGAAAACTAAAAGGTCAAAAGTACGGCGATGTACTACTTCTAAATTGTCACTTTCTCGGTTCTAGCTTTCTATGTGCCTTCCAGGAATTCGGGTATCTTTTCGCCTTCGCGGAGTCTCACGTACGCCTTCTTCCAATCGGGCCGCTGGCCTGCGAAGCGACCCTGTCGCTTGATCTTGCCGTGCGCGATGCTCGTCCGAACCGCCGCCACCTTCGACCCGAGCAGTTGTTCGACGGCCCTCTTGATCTCCACTTTATTGGCGTCTCGCGCCACGTGGAAGACGATCGTCTTGCCGTCCTCGCGCAGGATCGATGTCTTCTCGGTAATCAGCGGACGTCGGATGACATCAGTGAGTTCCATATCCTGTGGCCCGTGTTCAGACCGCCAACGCCTCCTGTAGTCTCTCGAGCGCGGTTCTGGTCGCGACGACGCGCTCCGCTTTCATCACGTCACGCGCTGTGACGCGGCTGCTTGCGACCATCTCCACGCCAGGCAGGTTGCGAACCGACCACTCGAGGTTCTCGTCGAGCGTCACGTCGATGATTACCGCCTTGCCGCTGACGCCCAGCCGCTTCAACATCTCGCAGGCCGCCTTCGTCTTGATCTCGCCGGCCGCGAGCACGTCGACGACGACCAGTCGTCCCTCCCTCAGCTTCTGCGACAGCGCCGAGCGCAGCGCCCCGCGTTCGACCTTCTTCGGCAACTGATAGACGTAGTCGCGCGGCTGCGGGCCGAACACCGTGCCGCCCTTGCGCCACAGAGGATTTCTGATTTCGCCGACGCGGGCTCGGCCGGTACCCTTCTGCCGCCACGGCTTCCTGCCGCTGCCTCTCACGAGCGCGCGGTTTTTTGTCATGTGCGTGCCGCGCCGATCCGCAGCATTCGCGCGCACGACCGATTCCCACACGAACTCGGCGTGCACGCGCCCACCGAACACATCGTCAGAGAGGTCGACGGCGCCCACTTTCTCGTTGTTGCCGTTCACGACATCGAGTTGCATCTCAGGCAGCTTTCAGTACTTCTTGCCCTTCTTCCGCTTCTCGACCTGTGCCACTTTGATCCTCTTCGCCGCCACCGCCTTGCGCACGACGAGATAGCCGGTCGGTGCGCCCGGAACGCCGCCCTCTACGATGAGTAGGTGGTTGTCCTGATCGACGCGCAGTACTTTGAGGTTCCGGATCGTGACGCTGCCGCCCCCCATCCGACCGGGCCCGCGCATGCCCTTCACGACGCGGGACGGGAACGAAGACGCGCCAATCGAGCCCGGGGCGCGGTGAAACATCGACCCGTGGGCCGCCCCGCCGCCGGCGAAGTGATGGCGCTTAACGACGCCCTGGAACCCCTTGCCTCGGCTCGCGCCGACCACGTCCACGCGATCGCCGTTGTTGAAGACCGACGCCACGAGCACCTGATCGCCGGCCTTTACCGGGTCGCCGCCGGCCGCCACGCGGACCTCGAGGCGCACGCGCGTCGGCGGCACACCGGCCTTCTTGTAGTGGCCCGCCGTGGGCTTCCCCACCTTTGCCGGCCTCTCATCGACGAGCCCGAGCTGGACGGCCTCGTAGCCGTCGGTCTGCGCGCTCTTCGCCTGGACGACCACGCAGGGCCCCGCCCTAATCACGGTGGCTGGATGGACCGTGCCATCAGGATCGAAGATCTGGGTCATCCCGACTTTCCTGCCGATGATCCCCGTCACCATGTCACTCGCGTTCCTTCCCGAACGCCTTGATCTCCACATCGACGCCAGCCGGTAGATCGAGCTTCATCAGCGCATCCACGGTCTGCGGTGTCGGCTCGAAAATGTCGATCAGTCGCTTGTGTGTGCGGATTTCGAACTGTTCGCGCGACTTCTTGTCCGCGTGCGGCGAGCGGAGCACCGTCCACTTATTCTTCACCGTCGGCAGCGGGATCGGGCCCGCCAAGCGCGCGCCCGTGCGTTTGGCCGTTTCCACGATCTCGCTTGCGGACTGATCGAGGACCCGGTAGTCGTACGCCTTCAGGCGGATTCGAATCTTGTCGGAAAACGTGGTTGCCATGTCTCACCTGGCAGGTCTGAAGACCTGCTACTTTCCTTGCATTCGAGCCACGACCTCTTCGCTCACGTTCCACGGTGCCGCCTCGTAGCGGTCGAAGTGCATCGAGTGGGTGGCCCGCCCCTGCGTACGCGACCGGAGGTCGGTCGCGTATCCGAACATCTCGGACAGCGGCACCCCCGCCGCGATGATCTGCGTACCACCGCGATCCTCCTGCGACCTAATCTGGCCGCGCCGGCTCGAGAGGTTACCCATCACGTCGCCCATGTATTCCTTGGGCACGACGATTTCGACGCGCATCACCGGCTCGAGCAGCACGGGCTTGGCTCTCTTCGCGGCGTCCTGGAACGCCATCGAGCCAGCGATCTTGAACGCCATCTCCGACGAGTCGACGTCATGGTACGAGCCGTCGTACAGCTCGATCCTTACGTCGTCGACGGGGTACCCGGCCAGGACGCCTCGCGTGAGCGCTTCTTTGATCCCTTCGTCGATCGGCTTGATGAATTCCTTCGGGATCGTACCGCCTGCAATCTCGTTCTCGAAGACGTAGCCGGTGCCTGGCTCGCCGGGATACAGATGAAGCTTCGCGTGGCCGTACTGGCCGTGCCCGCCCGTCTGACGCACGTAGCGGCCTTCGCCATCGGCGGAGCGCGTGAGCGTTTCCTTATAAGCGACCTGCGGTTTGCCGACCGACGCGTCGACGTTGAACTCGCGCTTGAGTCGGTCAACGATGATCTCGAGGTGGAGCTCCCCCATGCCGCCGATGATCGTCTGGCCGGTTTGCTGATCGGTGCGCACGCGGAAGGTCGGGTCCTCGACCATCAGCTTGCCGAGACCCTGGCTGAGCTTCTCCTGATCCACCTTCGTCCTGGGCTCGATCGCGAGCGAAATGACCGGCTCGGGGAAGTTGATCGACTCGAGCACGATCGGCTGCTTCTCGTCGCAGATCGTATCGCCGGTCGACACGCGCTTCAGCCCGACCGCGGCGACGATGTCGCCGGCGTAGACCTCCTTGATCTCTTCACGCTTGTTGGCGTGCATCTTTAGGAGGCGGCCAATGCGTTCGCTGCGCTGCTTGGCGGTGTTGTAGACGGTCGAGCCCGAAGTCAGCACCCCGGAATAGACGCGGATGAACGCGAGCTGGCCGACGAACGGGTCGGTCATGATCTTGAACGCCAGCGAGGCAAACGGGGCTTCGTCGGACGCCGGCCGCTGGACCGGCGTTTCTTCGGCCTTCGTCGGGTCGATGCCCACGATCGGCGGAATGTCGACGGGCGATGGCAGGTAGTCGACGACCGCATCGAGCAGCGGCTGCACACCCTTGTTCTTGAACGCCGAGCCGCAGATCACCGGCACGAACACCCTTTGGCCCTTCGATTGAATCGAGCTGATGACGCGCTTGCGGAGCGCCGCCATGATTTCGTCTTCGGAAATTGACTCGCCGCGAAGGTACTTTTCGAGGATCTTGTCGTCGACTTCGCTGACCTTTTCGACGAGCTGCTCCCGGTAGCGCTGCGCTTCGTCTTTGTACTGGGCCGGAATGTCCGACACGACGTAATCGGCGCCCAGCGTCTCGTCTCTGTAGGTGATGGCCTTCATCTTGACGAGGTCGATCACGCCAACAAACCGGTCTTCAGCGCCGATGGGAAGCTGGATGGCCACGGGATTACCTTCGAGCTTGGTGATGATCTCGTCGAAGGTGCGCCTGAAGTTCGCCCCGACACGATCCATCTTGTTCACGAAGCAGATCCTCGGAACGCCGTACTTGTCGGCCTGCCGCCAAACGGTTTCCGACTGCGGCTCGACGCCGGAGACGGCGTCGAACACCGCGACGGCGCCATCGAGCACGCGAAGCGACCGCTCGACTTCGGCGGTGAAGTCCACGTGCCCCGGCGTGTCGATGATGTTGATGCGGTGATCGCGCCAGAAGCAGGTGGTCGCGGCCGACGTGATCGTGATGCCGCGCTCCTGTTCCTGCTCCATCCAATCCATTACCGCGGTCCCTTCGTGCACTTCACCGATCTTGTACGTAATCCCGGTGTAGAACAGAATCCGTTCCGTCGTAGTGGTCTTCCCGGCATCGATGTGCGCCATGATGCCGATGTTGCGCGTCTTGTTCAGGGCGACTTGCCTGGGCATATCTAAATACGTTCGCGTCCAGAACGTCCTACCACCGATAATGCGCGAACGCCTTGTTGGCTTCCGCCATGCGGTGCGTGTCTTCCCGCTTCTTCACGGCGCCGCCGCGCAGGGTTGCCGCATCGAGCAGTTCGTTGGCGAGCCTCTCCTGCATGGTCTTGCCATCGCCGCGCGAGGCGGCGTACCCGACCAGCCACCGGATGCTGAGCGATAAACGGCGGTTCGGGTTCACCTCCACGGGCACCTGGTAGTTCGATCCACCAACACGGCGCGACTTCACTTCCAGGCTCGGCTTGACGTTATCGATCGCCTTCTTGAACACCTTCAGCGGATCGTCGCCGGTCTTCTCCTTGATGATGTCGAAGCTCTGATACAAGATGCGCTCCGCCGTGCTCCGCTTGCCGCCCGTCATCACGCAGTTGATGAACTTGCTGACGAGCGGACTGCCGTAAATCGGATCGGAGGGAACCTCGCGCTTCGAAATCTCTCGTCTACGTGGCATCTCTACAGCTCTCGGCTTTCAGCTCTGATGGCTAGAAACGGTTTCATAACCCCGTTTTCGTCCCAATTTCTGGCCAGCTTCTCGTGGTTATGAAACCGGCTCTAGGCTCTCTTGGGGCGCTTCGCGCCGTACTTCGAGCGCCCCTGCATCCGCCCCTGAACGCCGACTGCGTCGAGAGTACCGCGAACCACGTGGTACCGCACGCCAGGCAGATCCTTCACGCGGCCGCCGCGGATAAGCACGAGCGAGTGCTCCTGCAGGTTGTGGCCGACGCCCGGAACATAGGTCGTCACCTCGATGCCGTTGGTGAGGCGAACCCGCGCCACTTTTCTCAGCGCGGAGTTCGGCTTCTTCGGCGTCTGAGTAAAGACGCGCACGCAGACACCCCGCTTCTGCGGGTTGTTCTGCAGCGCCGGGCTCTTGGTCTTGCTGACGATCTTCTTCCTGCCGGCACGTACAAGCTGACTGATAGTCGGCATACAACGTTCCACATCCCAACACCAACACGGCACCGCGGACGCCTGCGCGGTGTCCGGCGGCTGCCTCCAGGGCTCGACCCTGTGCACTCCGGGGCCTCCCCCCGGCAGTCGTTTCAGGCCTAGAAGCCGAACGGCTTGGCGCCTGAAACCCTTGGCTACCCTATGAGTCGTAGTGAGTCGCGCGACGGGTCTTCCCGGAGTGCCGGGATGCAGACGCTTCCGGCGAGTTCGTCTCTCGATGTACCCGGGACGAGCCCTGAGCGCACCGAAGGATTCGAAGCTAGATAGGGTCTCCTAGCTTCAATAGAACCTGACGAATATACCATGGGGCTTTCGCCCCGTGCAACCCTAATGGTCCGGCCGCCGGCTCGGTCCCTGTTGGCCCGAAGTGCTTCAGTCTTTGGGCTTTGAACCCGTAGAGAAGGTCGCCGCAAGCCTCGAGCCAGGGCAGTTCACTGCCGTTCGTACCGAGCCACAATGGCCGTACAGTTGTCGTGGCTGCCGCGCCCAAGCGCGGTGCGAATGAGGCGGGTGGCGATCTCGGCCGGGTCCCCGCCCTCATCGAGCACCCTTTCGAGCACCGTATCGTCGACGGCGCCATGCACACCGTCGGTTGTGAGCACCAGGAGCTCGTCCCCTTCGAGCGCCTCTTCAGTAATGTGCACGTCGGCGTGCGTCCGTGTGCCCACTACGTTGGTCAGCAGGTTTCGCATCGGGTGATACCGCAACCAGCGAGTATGGGCTCCGCGTTCACTCGCCTCCAGGCTGGCGACCCACGAGTCGTCGCGCGTCAGCAACCGCAGCTCGCAACCGGCCAGCAGGTACACGCGACTGTCGCCGACGTGTGCCACCGACAAGCTGCGATCCCGCACCAGCGCGACCACGATCGTCGTTCCCATGCCAGACAGTTCGCGAGCGCTGGCAGCGGCTTCGAGGATATGGCTGTTCGCGAGGTGTACAGCGGTCCGCAGCAGATTGCCCGCCTCGGAAAGAGACGAATCGAATCCGAACGGCCACTGGACCCGCCCTTTCGGGTCGCCATCCGATTGCATTGTTGAGAGGGTCGCGCCGCGAACGTACTCCGTCACGGCGTTTACGGCGATGCGCGCTGCAACCTCGCCACCGTTGCGGCCGCCCATGCCGTCGGCGACGACACAGAGGCAAAGTCGATCGTCGATCCCGAAACAGTCTTCGTTGGTCGGCCGAACCGGGCCTCGGTCGGTTACCCCGTGTGCGCGAAGGACGCCGGTTTCTGCGGGCCTCTGCTCGCTGACGACACGCATGAACGTCTGGTGCTCTATCGGTCGGCATCGACGTTCGCCACAGCACGCTTCCGCGCAATTCTTCGCAGTACGGCAAACCACCGAACGTGGCTGCGTCCGTCTTCAGACCGACGTCCTCACGCCCCAAGAATCACGCTGCAGCACGTAGGGGCACCCCCGGCCTTCGCGATTTCGCTCACGTCCACGGCAGTAACCGAAAATCCGCGCTGCTCGAGCCGCTCGCGCGTCCGCTGGAACGCCGCCGCACAGACGAGGCGGTCGCCGACGCGTAGCACGTTGGCGGCGTCCTGTTCGTGAGAGTCAACGTCGATGAGCTCGAACCCGCTGAAAGTTTCCGCGGGCACCCGGTGGCGATTGATGACGAGCACCGTCTTGGATGCCGCCCTGACGGCCGCCTTGAGGTGCAGGCAGCCCAGCACGGGCAACGGCCTGGAGCGAGTACCCGAAGTATTCGAGCAGCCGTCGCATCTGCTCGATGCCGTCTGGATTCGTGCGGCCGGATGATCCGATGAAGGCCGAGCGGCCGGTCACGAGCACGTCGCCTCCGTCGAGCATTCCCGGCGCCTCGATGCGACCAAGCAACCGCTGGCGCTTCAGCCGCTCTTCGACCGCTGCCGTCTCGCGGCGCCGGGACTCGGCTCCCGGGCGCGTAATGATGGCAATCTCGTCGAGCGTGACGGCCGTGTCCTCGATGAACACCGAATCGGGCATATCCGAACCGACCGGAAGCTGCTGCACCGAGCACCCAAGATCCGCAAGGGCTCGCTCGTACTCCTGGTGCTCTGCCGCTGCCTTTTCGACCTCAATCGGTAGGGGCAAGAGGAGGGTTGGTTCGCGCGCCGCCATCATGGAGTTTGCCGCGCGCGTGACGGCTAGAAGCGACTTCATAACCTCATGATGTAGCGCTGGTCCTTAGACCCGCTCCGGCGCGCGACCTCAACACCTGTTCACAGCACGCGAATGACGTCAGACCGAGTGATGATGAAGGTCTTCTCGGTCTTGAAATCACGCACGAGTACCGCAGGATTTCCAGGCGTGATCATGGTCGACAGGAGATCGACCGGCGTGGAGATGTCCACGAACGGGAACGCCGGCTGCATGATCGACTCCACGGGTTCGCGCTTCACAGTGGGATTGCGCACGAGCTCGGTGTAGAGACGGGATTCGTTCAGAGATCCGACAAGGCGCTTGTCGCGCGTAATGGAGATCTGCGAGAAGTCGTGATCGCTCATGAGCGTCACCGCATGCTCCACCGGTTCATTCGACTCCATCGAGCACAGCTCGCCCGACACGTGCATCGCCACCAGGTCGCGCGCCGTCAGCCCGCTCCTCTCGACGAAGCCTTTCTCGCGCATCCAGTCGTCGTTGAACATCTTTCCGAGATAACGCGACCCGTGGTCGTGAAAGATGACGACGACCAGATCGTTCGTGCGAAAGTCATCCTTGACCTGGAGTAGTCCGGCAACGGCCGACCCCGATGAGTTTCCGGCGAAAATCCCCTCCTCGCGCGCCAGTCGCCTGGTCATGACCGCGGCGTCCTTGTCGGTGACTTTCTCGAAATGATCGATCACCGAGAAATCGACGTTCCTGGGCAGGAAGTCTTCACCGATCCCTTCAGTGATGTACGGATAAATCTCGTTCTTGTCGAAAACGCCCGTTTCCTTGTACTTCTTGAAGACCGAACCGTACGTGTCGATACCCCAGACCTTGATGTTCGGGTTCCGCTCCTTCAAATACCGTCCGGCGCCGGAGATTGTGCCGCCCGTGCCGACGCCGACCACCAGATGGGTCACCTTCCCGTCTGTCTGCTCCCAGATCTCGGGCCCGGTCTGCTCGTAGTGCGCAGTTGAGTTCGACAGGTTATCGTACTGGTTCGCTTTCCAGGCGTTGGGCACTTCCTGTTCCAGCCGCGACGACACCGAGTAGTACGACCGCGGGTCCGCGGGATCGACGTTGGTCGGGCAGACGATCACCTCGGCGCCGAATGCCTTCAGCGCGTCAATCTTCTCCTTGGACTGCTTGTCAGTCGTGGTGAAAACGCATGTGTAGCCCTTGACAGCGGCCACAATGGCGAGCCCCATGCCGGTATTGCCAGACGTCCCCTCGACGATGATTCCACCAGGTTCAAGGAGGCCGGCGCGTTCGGCGTCCTCGATCATCTTCACCGCCATGCGGTCCTTGATCGAATGGCCGGGGTTGAAGGTCTCGAGCTTCGCCGCGACCGTCGCCTTGACCACGCCCTTCGGGATGCGGTTGAGACGCACCATCGGGGTGTGGCCGATCGCATCCAGGATGGTGTCGCAAATCTTTTTCACGCCTAGAGTCTATCGCGCGGGCGGCTGGCGCGAAGCTCATTCCCTCATCGATCCAGATTCAGCCTGATCTTCTGCAGAAGCGCCTGCATCCGATCGTCGGATCCGAAGACAATCTCGTCCGAATCCTTGGCGCAGTTGCGCATGTCGGA
Organism: Vicinamibacterales bacterium; assembly: GCA_965197865.1. Lineage (GTDB taxonomy): Bacteria > Acidobacteriota > Vicinamibacteria > Vicinamibacterales > CAVVIG01 > CBDANZ01. The sequence continues at coordinate 71,595 of CBDANZ010000001.1, read as the reverse complement.
AAAGATCACGTCGGCTCGATACAGGCCCAATCTGTGTCTTGCTAGGTACTGAAGCCGGAGGTTGCGATCGAGGTTGATCTCCGTGTCCTTCAGCCATGGCTCGAAATCTCTTGCTTGACGGCAAAGGTTGCGAACAGACCCGTGGCCGAGAACATGCCGATCTCGCGAAGCGACTCGACCACCGGCTCGTACCATGGAGCCGTGCCTCGATCTCCTCGATGTCGAAACGGTCGGTTCGGCCGCTCCCGATGAACAACACCAACCGCAAGGGGAGCAATCGTTCCGACTTCATGACGTCGACGCGCTGCTCCTCACCATCCCGCCGCTCCATTCGCAATCAAAATAAAAAGGCGACGACCGCTTGGTCGTCGCCTCGATCCGCGTGTTTACCTCGAACCCGCGTGCCCGAGTGACTCGTCCCAAAGACAAAGCGCAGGCGAGCTTATTTCAGATGCTTGCTCACCAGTTTGGTCATTGCGAACATGTTCACCGACGACTTGCCATCGAAGACCGGCTTCAGCATCGCGTCGGCGTTAATCAAGCGCCTGTTCTGCTTATCTTGCAGACCGTTCTTCTTGATGTAGGCCCAAAGTTTCTTGGTAACCTCGGTACGCGGTATCGGCTTCGAGCCCACAACCATCGCGAGTGTTGCGCTCGGCGTCACCGGCCTCATGAAGGCCGCAGTGGGCTTGCGCGCCGGCTTTTTCTTCGCAGTCCTTTTTGCCATGCGTTCTCCTCTGGAAGACGCAAAAGAGCGTCGCCGGGAGAGTACCACGAAATCGGCCTCACCGCTCAGGCCGGGCCGGGTCTCGCCGTGGGATAATTGACCGCGTCTGGAGAGTAGCTTGACATGGGTCGCTGGCGCCGGATACTGCTCGTGACCTTGCTCGGTGGCGTCATCGCGGCATCCGCCTCTTCAGGGTCGGAGGGCTGGGGCCGCCTCCAACCAGCGTACGACAGCCGGTTCACGTTCGTGCGCCTTCGCTGGGAGTCGGGCCTGGGCGGCTTCTGGCGCGGCGGCTTCAGCAACGCGTGGAACCACGACTTCCCGCAGGCCGAGCAGAATCTCATGACGATCCTCAGAGAGCTCACGCTCGTCGATGCCAACATCGACGGCAGCCTGATTCTGACGCTCGACAACCCTCAGCTTTTGAGGTACCCGATCGCGTACATGTGGGAGCCCGGCTTCTGGACGATGATCGACCTCGAGGCGGCGCGGTTTCGCGAATACCTCCTCAAAGGCGGTTTCGCGATTTTCGACGACTTCGAAAACGAGCACTGGAACAACTTCGAGGCGCAGATGCGCCGCGTGCTGCCGGAAGCTCGATTCGTGAAGCTGAACGAGACGAATTTAATCTTCGATTCGTTCTTCAGGATGAAGATGATCAACGTTCCGCATCCGATGTACGGCATCCTCCCCACCTACTACGGCATCTACGAAAACAACGATCCCTCCATGCGGCTGATGGTCGTCGCCAACCACAACAACGACGTAGCGGAATACTGGGAATGGTCGGGACGGGGCCTCTTTCAAGTGGCTCCGTCGAACGAGGCGTACGAGATCGGCGTGAATTACATGCTATACGGGCTGACGCACTGAGTTGAGGGTCAGCGCGGCCGAAGCCAGCCGAACGTGCACGCCGTCAAGAGCCCATACACCAGGCCATCGAACATGGTCAGGATTGTCATTCGCCAGTTGTGATAGTACCAGATCGAATTCTAAAGAAACGCGAACGAGTACCCGAGGAATGCCGTCGTGCCGACAACGCTAAACACTTCAAGATAATCGGCGCCCAGTCTGAGCGCACGGCCTGCCACGTAGGAAGCGAAGACGCCGACGAAGATCGAGTAGACGAACCAAAGCATCAGGCTCTTCCTCATCGACGGCGGACCAGACGGGATGACCGTCATGAAGGCGACGGGGCCTCGCTTCATCTTCTCGATGAAGGCCCGGGTTCTCATGGCCGCCGGCGATCCGGCGCACGCCATCATGTAATCGCCCGGTGCGATGTTGAAGCGGCCGAGCGCCTCAGGTCGCACGCCTTGGTCGCTGACGGCCGCGAGCCGGCACCCTTGCTGCCGGCGGGGACGACCCGCTAGTTGTACGGATTTCAAGCTGGCGGCCCAGTCCGCAGGTGGTGTTCGATGCGTCTTACGATGGTTTCTCGCGGAATGGAAGTGGCGGGGGCTCCATCCAAGTGAAGCCTGGGAGTGATGTGATCGACTCCGTCGAATGCCCAACGCCCAGGCGTTTCCTCTTCGCGATTCAGCTCATTCGCCAGCTTCGACAGGTCGACTCGCGGCGCGGGCCTTCTTGACACCATCTGGACCCAGCTCTCGTACCGATATTGAAGCTCCACGAGGTTGCCCTGCAGTACCAGCAGTCGACTGCAACGCGTCCTGTTGTGAAGAGCAAACGGGTGATACTCGGCCACGTGTTGTTGGGTAAATCGATGCACGCCATCGGTGGCGACGTCCTCGGCTATCCGGATGATCGCGAGGTCAAGCTCAGGCCGATCCTCGATCGTGATGCGTCCCTTCTCGATACATCTTTCGCTGGCTGTCAGCTGTGCATCCTCACCTTCCCAAACCGATCGGTACTCGTCCACACTCGTGAGCAAGCGCGGCAACAGCTCGAGGAGCTGGACATACAGTTCGCTCGTCAGGTTAGGATACGGCAGCTCAAGAATGCCCCTCGGCAGTGGAGACGTATCTGCATTGGCATGGGCCGACAGCGTGAACGTGATCCGAGCAGCATCACGCCCTGCAAGAACCCCAAAGTCGCCGGCCTGGGCGACGTCTAGAAGCAGCTGCCGATATCGATCTGCCGTTAACGGTGCAATCGTCGTGAAAATGCCCGCGAGGCCGTCTTCGTCGAAGTGATTGTTCGACACGGCGTCGGCTTGAACGTGAAACTCCGAAGAGTCGAGATACTTGAACACGATCTCGGCCGACGTGTCGCCTTTGAGCGCGGCCGGAGTACCGCTCAGCGGCCAGTGTGAAAGCGTCAGGATCGTCCCTTGGGTCCGCGACCCGTCGACGATCACGTTCGGAACAGACGAAACAACGCCATAGGCCAAGAATCGCATCTGTCAAGCCTAGCCGCCGCCTAGTCTTAGGGTGGCTGTCCCTGGTCCCCGATCGTCACTGGTTGCATGGAAGAGAATCATCTTGCTCCGGCCCCCACAGCCATGTATGCCGGGGTGATGCTTCTGGCCGGCATTGCCTATCTGAATCCTTAAGGACACGATCACCGCGCTACAGGCCCGAGCTTAAAGCTGGCGGCGGCCCGCGACTCGACCCCCGGTGCAGGACACTTCAGTGCGGCCAGACTTCCGAGCGTCAGCACGCCCACCTTTCGGTTACTCCGTGGAAAGCGCCGCGCGGCGGCTCCGTGCATACGCGAGGAGCTCCGCGTTGGCGGACTTCACCACCTCGAGCGCATCAGCAATTTCAGAAAGGTCCGCCCCGGGGACGGCGACGTAGAGCTCGTCTTCGCCCAGCCCGGTGTACGTGCGGTTCCCGACACAGCCAAGGCTGGTCACCGTGCCGTGCGCAAGCGCCGCCGGCAACGCCATGTAGGTCGGCCGGCCAAGCGGAGGCAGCGCCGCAGCCTTGCCGGCGCGGATGCCGGCCTCCTGAAGCAGCATCGCCGAGGCAGGACGACACGCAAACAGCACCACGCTGGGGGACACGGGCGTGTCCGCCAATACCGAGTACACGATGGCGGCCGGCGATCGGGCCAGGCGCGGAATGCCAGCCACTTCGTCGGGTCGGACATAGCCTGCGCGAAACATCATCGCCAGCGTCTGCTCGGTCTCCGGCGCGCGCTCCGGCACCAGATCGATATTGAGTATGTAGCTGCCGACCGCGCAGTTGAAATGATCTGACGGCGCCGCCCAAAAGGTGCGACCCTCCGCAGCCAGGCGCCAAAAACTGCAGGCTGAAGGCTCGGTTCCCGTGAATCTCACAACGCCGTGAGGCGCGGCGTCAAGAAAAGCGACCGCCACGGGGCGACGGCTGAGTTGGACCGATTGGGAGATGCGCTGCTCGAGACGACGCCAGTCTGTCATCGTTTCCTCCGAGGTGAAGACCAACCTGACTGTCTCCTCCGCGTCACGTCACACCCTGTTCGCTCATCGCGATGGCCGCAGGACCGATTCGGCGCCCGCTAGAATGACGGCGGCGTTGATGCCCAGGTTCTCGCCAGCGGTCCCGGCGTTCGAAATGTGGTGATTGCGGAACTCGAAAACCCACCTGGGGCCACGGACCCGGTTCTGGCGCCATCCAACACCCACGAAGAGCTGGAAATTCGCGATTCGGTCGATCTCCGCAACATCAAGCGAGGTCCAGACCAGGCCGGCACCCGCATGAACGTACGGGATCCAGCGGCCGCTCGCCGTCAAGTAATAGCGTCCGGCCAGCCCGCCCAGCCCCGCGGTCACGTCGAGGTGCGGCTGATAATAAACAAAGACCGTCGCTTCTCCGTAAAGTTCCAGGCGGTCGCTGACGAACCATCCCATACGCGGATGGAACGCCATGAATGCGATGTCGCTGCGAGTCTGGCCGAAAATCGGGTGCCAGCTGTGCCCCCAGCCGCCTACCAGGCCGCGCGTGCGGCTCCCTTTGCCAAAAGGTCGCTCGTCCCCAAAAGCGGGTGCGTGGAAGCTCAAAGAGATTGCAGTGCCGAACGCGAGGATCTTTCCGCAGTGGCGCATCGCCTAAAGCCGACACCGTTTACGTGGATCCGAAGTGCGGATCGGGAGAGCCTCCAGACTGCGCGCAGAAAGCTTCAAGCTGTGTCGTGTCTGGATCGATGAACTCCAGCCCCACCCGGTATTGGACCGTTGAGCCAGTCGGCACGGCAACCGACCACGCGACGGCGGATCGACAACGCAGTTCCGTCGACTTGTCCGACAACGTGAGGCGCATGGTTTGCGTAGGACGCAGACGAGTCGGCACGAGCACCTGCGCGCCGGTGACCGAGAGATTGACGAGATGACTGTCTTTGCCGTTCACCACAACCTCGAGTCGGCTCATCGGAAACCGAGCGGTGCGACGCGTGCCGGTCCGATCCAATGGGCGCGAGGTCTGCCACAGCGCCTTCTCAGGCGAGGCGGCCAGCTGCGACAGGATCAGGAGGACCTTGTCCTCGTCTTCAATGAGGACGCGCAGTTCGACGTCAGCGGGTGATTCGGCCTTGACCCTTGCGACCAGCATCGCCCCGCGCGAAGTCGCCGCAAACGTCGGATCGAGTGCCAGGATTCTGGGAGGGCGGGCCGAATGGTCGCAAGCACCTGGAGAGACTCGGCGGCTGAAAACGCGACCACGGGCAAATTGGCTCCCAGCCGCTTCCGCATTGCCGCCATATGCTCGGGCCTGGCGATGACGATGACCGTGGGTGAGTCCATGACGGGTGCGCCCCACCAGCAGGCGGCGAGGCAACTCCTGGCTTCCGTCTTTCAAGGTCTACTCACCGAGGTCTCCGGCGCGGGGACTGAGGGCTTCCTCAGGCTCCACGAAGTATTCCATGTCCCGCTCCAGCTCGAGCTCGTCGTCGATCGGCTGCGGCGGCGCGGGCGGCGGCGGCGGCTCGTCTGGCGGAATCTGCACGCGCCGGTAATACTCGAACCCCGTTCCCGCTGGAATCAACCGGCCCATCGTCACGTTTTCCTTCAGGCCACGCAGGTGATCGACCTTACCCGAAATCGACGCCTCGGTCAGTACGCGCGTCGTCTCCTGGAACGACGCCGCGGAAATGAATGAGTCGGTTGAGAGCGACGCTTTCGTAATCCCGAGGAGCAGCGGCCGGCCCTGCGCCGGACGTCCGCGCGCGGCAATCACCCGCTCGTTTTCCTCCAGGAACCGGAACTTGTCGGTCTGCTCGTCGACTAGGAATTCGGTGTCGCCGACGTCCTCGATCCTCACCCAACGTATCATCTGCCGCGCGATTGTCTCGATGTGCTTGTCGTTGATGTTGACGCCCTGCAGCCGGTACACCTCCTGAATCTCGTTCACGAGGTACGACTGCAGCGCCTTCTCGCCCAGCACGTTGAGGATGTCGTGCGGGTTGGAGGGCCCATCCATCAACGGCTCGCCCGCGTGGACGCGCTCGCCTTCCTGCACGTTCACGTGCACGCCGCGCGGCAGCCCATACTCGCGCGGCTCGGCGCCCTGCTCGTCTGGCACGACGATGATCTTCCGCTGCCCCTTGACGATGCCGCCGTGCTTGACCAGCCCGTCGATCTCGGAGATGGCGGCTGTCTCCCTCGGCTTGCGCGCTTCGAACAGCTCCACGACGCGCGGCAGACCTCCGGTGATGTCCTTGGTCTTCGTGGTCTCGCGGGGAATCTTCGCAAGGACGTCGCCCGCAACGACCACCTCGCCGTCCTGCACCATTAGGTGCGCATGGACCGGCATATGGTACTTGCGAGGACTGGGCCCCTTGCCGCGAACCTCGACCGCCGGCTGCTTCTTCTCGTCTGGCGAATCCACGATGATGAGGCGCGAGAGACCGCTGACCTCGTCCACCTCTTCGTGGACCGTGATGCCTTCGAGAATGTCCTTGAAGCGCACCTGGCCGGATTCCTCGGTGAGGATCGAGAACGTGTAGGGATCCCACTCGACCAGAACCTGCCCCTGCTCGACCGCCTGCCCGTCCTTCACCTTCAAGCGCGCGCCGTACACGATCGGATACCGCTCGCGGTCGCGGCCCTTGAGGTCCTGAATGACGAGCGACCCGTTGCGGTTCATCACGACGAGGGTGGCATCCTTCGCATGGACAACCTGCAGGCCCTGGAACCGGACGGTGCCGGCGTTCCTCGCCTCGAGCGTCGACTGCTCGGAGATGCGCGACGCCGTACCGCCGATGTGGAACGTCCGCATCGTGAGCTGCGTACCCGGTTCGCCGATCGACTGCGCCGCAATGACGCCGACCGCCTGACCGAGTTCAACCATTTTTCCGGTGGCGAGGTCGCGGCCGTAGCACTGCGCGCACACGCCGCGGCCCGATGCGCAGGTGAGCACCGAACGGATCTTGACTTTCTCGATGCCGCAGTCCTGAATCGCCGACGCCCTCTCTTCGTCGATCTCCTCGTTGACGCCGATGATCACTTCGCCAGTGAATGGATCGGTAATCTTCTCGAGCGTCACGCGGCCGATGATGCGGTCGCGCAGAGGCTCGATGATTTCGCCCGATTCGACGATGGCCCGTGCCTCGATGCCGTCCACCGTCGCGCAGTCCTGTTCGTGGATGATGACGTCCTGCGCCACGTCCACCAGGCGCCGCGTGAGGTAGCCGGAGTCGGCGGTCTTGAGCGCCGTGTCGGCCAGCCCTTTGCGCGCGCCGTGCGTGGAGATGAAGTACTGCAGCACCGTGAGGCCCTCACGAAAGTTCGACGTGATCGGCGTCTCGATGATCTCGCCCGACGGCTTGGCCATCAGACCGCGCATGCCCGCCAGCTGGCGAATCTGCTGCTTCGACCCCCGCGCGCCGGAGTCGGCCATAATGTAGACCGGGTTGAACTGCTGGCCGTTCTTGTCGATCTCTTCCATCTCGCTGAACATCGCGTTCGCGACGTCTTCGGTCGCTTCCGACCAGATCGCGATCACCTTGTTGTAGCGCTCGCCGTTGGTGATGGCGCCCTCGAGGTACTGTGCTTCGACCCTGATCACTTCGTCGCGCGCCCGATCCACGAGCATCGCCTTCTCTTTCGGAATGATGAGATCGTCGATGCCGATCGACAGCCCAGACCGTGTGGCATACGTGAACCCGAGGTTCTTGAGCGAGTCGAGCATCTCGACGGTTTTCTCGAGGCCGAACTTGAGGTAGCAACTCTGCACGAGTTGCTGCAGGCCCTTTTTCTTCAGGAGACCGTTGACGAACGGCATCTCCGGCGGCATCGACTGCTTGAAGATGACGCGGCCGACTGTCGTGTTGATGATCTTGTTATTGAGCGTCTGAACCTCGGTGTGCAGCACGTCCTGGTCGTCGCGCGCAGCCGTCAGATCCTGCAGATCACCCGTGTAGCGGAGCCTGATCGGCGTAAGCGTCTCGAGCTCTCTCGCTTCCACTGCCAACATCACATCGTCCGAATTGCCGAAGACGCGTCCTTCGCCCTTGGCCACGCCCTTGGCCTTCGTCAGGTAGTGGATGCCCAGGACGATGTCCTGGGAAGGGATCGCGATCGGCGAACCGTGCGCCGGGGACAGAACGTTGTTCGACGACAACATCAGCACCGAGGCTTCGATCTGCGCTTCGGGTGACAGCGGAATGTGGACAGCCATCTGATCGCCGTCGAAGTCGGCGTTGAACGCCGTGCAGACGAGCGGGTGGATGCGGATCGCCTTGCCTTCGACCAGCACCGGCTCGAACGCCTGGACGCCCAGGCGATGCAGAGTCGGCGCGCGGTTCAGGAGCACCGGGTGCTCTCGGATCACCTCTTCGAGCACGTCCCACACTTCGGGACGTTGCAGCTCCACCATCTCCTTCGCCTGCTTGATGGTGGCGACCAGGCCGCGCTCCTCCAACTTGTTGTAGATGAACGGCTTGAACAGTTCGAGCGCCATCTTCTTCGGTAGCCCGCACTGATGCAGCTTGAGCTCGGGGCCGACGACGATTACCGAACGGCCCGAGTAATCCACGCGCTTGCCGAGCAGGTTCTGGCGGAAGCGCCCCTGCTTGCCCTTGAGGGTGTCCGACAGTGACTTCAGCGGCCGGTTGTTCGCCCCGCGCAGCACCCGGCCGCGGCGCCCGTTGTCGAAGAGCGCATCAACTGCTTCCTGCAGCATGCGCTTTTCGTTTCGGATGATGACGTCGGGCGCCTTCAGCTCAATGAGCTTCTTCAGCCGGTTGTTGCGGTTGATGACGCGGCGATACAGATCGTTGAGATCCGAAGTCGCGAAACGGCCACCGTCGAGCGGCACAAGTGGACGAAGCTCGGGCGGAATGACAGGGATGACGTCGAGAATCATCCACTCGGGCCGATTGCTGGACTTTCGGAACGAGTCGACGACCTTCAGGCGCTTGGCGAACTTCAGCTTCTTCTGCGCCGAGGTTTCCGTCTTCATCTTGTCGCGCAACTCGACGGCGAGCTGCTCGATGTTGACGCGCTTGAGGAGATCCTTGATGGCCTCGGCGCCCATCTGCGCCCGAAACCGGTGCTGGTGCTCCTCGCGCGCCTTGCGGTACTGCTCCTCGTTCAGGAGCTGGCTCTGCTTGAGCTCGGTCTCGCCCGGGTCGACGACGACGTAGGCCTCGAAGTAAAGGACGCGTTCGAGGTCGCGGAGCGAGATGTCGAGCAGGTGGCCGATTCGGCTCGGGAGCCCCTTGAAGAACCAGACATGGCTCACCGACGTCGCGAGCGAGATGTGCCCAAGCCGCTCGCGGCGCACCTTCGCCTGCGTCACCTCGACCCCGCACTTGTCGCAAATCACGCCGCGGTGTTTCATGCGCTTGTACTTGCCGCACAAGCACTCCCAGTCGGTGATCGGGCCAAAGATCTTCGCGCAGAACAGGCCGTCGCGCTCCGGCTTAAACGTGCGGTAGTTGATCGTCTCCGGTTTGGTCACCTCGCCGTGCGACCACGACATGATCTTGTCGGAAGACGCGAGGCTGATTCGAATCGCGTCGAAATCGCTGGTGAGCGCGGAACGTTCGTGGAAAGAGGGTTTCATAGTTCCCTTCGCTGGGTGCTCTCAACCCTTGGCTATCAGCTTTCAGCGAGCACCAAGTTCGCCGAAATCTGGAAGCTGAAGGCCGAGAGAAAAAGCTCAAAGATCCTAGACTTCCTCCAAGACCGGTTGCGGCGGCGCTTCCACCGGCTTCTTCTTCGTCTTTATCAGCTCGACGTCCAGACACAGCGACTGGAGCTCGCGGATGAGCACGTTGAAGGATTCCGGCAGGCCCGCGGTAAACGACGCGTCGCCCTTGACGATCGCCTCGTAAATCTTCGCGCGCCCGGTCACATCGTCGGACTTCGCGGTGAGCAGCTCCTGCAGAATGTGCGCCGAGCCGTACGCCTCGAGCGCCCAGACCTCCATTTCGCCGAATCGCTGTCCACCAAACTGCGCCTTGCCGCCGAGCGGCTGCTGGGTAATGAGCGAGTACGGCCCGATCGAGCGCGCGTGGATCTTGTCGTCGACCAGGTGCGAGAGCTTCAGCATGTAGATGTAGCCGACCGTAACGCTCTGCTCGAACGGATCGCCGATCATGCCGTCGTAGAGCCGCGTCTTGCCGCCGCTCGGCAGGCCCGCTCGATCCAGCCAACCCTTGATCTCGCCCTCCGTCGCGCCGTCGAAGACCGGCGTCGCGAAGTAGAGGCCGAGCGCATGCGCGGCCCACCCGAGGTGGGTCTCGAGAATCTGACCGACGTTCATGCGCGAGGGAACGCCTAGCGGATTCAGGACGATCTCCACAGGCGTACCGTCGGGCAGGTACGGCATGTCCTCTTCGGGCAGGATGCGCGCGATGACGCCCTTGTTGCCGTGGCGGCCGGCCATCTTGTCGCCGACCGACAGCTTGCGCTTCATCGCGACGTAGACCTTCACGAGCTTGATGACGCCAGGAGGCAGCTCGTCACCGCGGCGGATCTTTTCTTTCTTTTCCTTAAAGAGGTTCTTGATGACCTCGACCTGTCGCTCGGTCCGCTCTTCGAGATCCCGGAGGTCGTCCTCGAGACGCGTGTCGTCGGTAGCGATCCTCAGCCGGACCATCGTCTCGTAGGGCATGTCCTGCAGGAGCTCTCGCGTGAGCTCAGTGCCTTTCTTCAGGAGACACTCGCGGCCGTATTCGTCGAATACATCCGACCGGAGCTGCTGGCCCGTCAGCATCATAATCACGCGCTTCTTCACTTCGTCGTGCAGAATGCGGATCTCGTCCTGAAGGTTCTTCTCCATCATGTCGAGCTCTTCCTGCTCGATCGCCTTCGCGCGGTCGTCCTTTTCGATGCCCTTGCGGGAGAAGATCTTCACGCCGACGATGATGCCTTCAATGCCCGGCGGGCAAATCAACGACGCGTCGCGCACGTCGCCGGCCTTCTCACCGAAGATCGCGCGAAGCAGCTTTTCCTCTGGCGTGAGCTGCGTCTCGCCCTTCGGCGTGACCTTGCCGACCAGGACATCGCCCGGCCGCACCGACGCGCCGATTCGGATCATGCCGCTCTCATCGAGATCCCTTAGGAAGCTTTCCGACACGTTCGGGATGTCGCGCGTAATTTCCTCAGGCCCGAGCTTGGTGTCGCGCGACTCGATCTCGAATTCCTCGATGTGAATGGACGTGTAGTAGTCGTCCTTCACCATCCGCTCGGAGACGAGGATCGCATCCTCGAAGTTGTAGCCGCGCCACGGCATGAACGCGACGAGCACGTTGCGGCCGAGCGCGAGCTCGCCGAGCTCCGTGCACGGACCGTCGGCCAGCACCTGGCCCTTGTGCACCCGCTGGCCGACGCGCACGATCGGCTTCTGGGTGATGCAGGTGTTCTGGTTCGAGCGCTTGAATTTCGTCATCGGGTAGATGTCGGCGCCCATCTCTTTGCCATCTTCCGTCTCGCTCTCCACGCGCACGACGATGCGCTGGCTGTCAATGTAGTCGATGGTGCCCGACCGGCGCGCCACGATGACGGCGCCTGAATCGCGTGCTGTGATGTACTCCATGCCGGTGCCGATAAACGGAGCCCGGGCGCGGAGCAGCGGCACAGCCTGGCGCTGCATGTTCGATCCCATCAACGCGCGGTTAGCATCGTCGTTCTCGAGGAACGGGATCAGCGAGGCGGCCACCGAGACAAGCTGCTTGGGCGAAACGTCGATGAACTGGACGTTCTCTCGCGGAGACAGAATGAAGTTGCCCGCTTGGCGCGCGTTAACGCGATCCTGCACGAGACGCGCGTCCGCGTCCACTTGCGCGTTGGCCTGCGCGATGATGAACTGGTCTTCTTCCCACGCCGACAGGTAGAAGGAGTACGGCTCGAACTCGACCCCTTTCTTCTTCGGACGTCCCTCCTCCGACACCAGCTCCTCGGCGGGGACGATGTCGCCGGCCTTGTACTTGGAGCCGGCGCCGTTGCTGACAAGTACGTAGTCGGCGACGCGGCCGTCTTTGACCTTCCGGTAGGGCGATTCGATGAACCCGAAGTCGTTGATGTGCGCGTAGCACGACAGCGACGAGATCAAGCCGATGTTCGGGCCTTCCGGAGTCTCGATCGGACAGATGCGCCCGTAGTGCGTGGGATGCACGTCTCTGACTTCGAACCCGGCGCGCTCGCGCGACAGACCGCCCGGCCCGAGCGCTGAGAGGCGCCGCTTGTGCGTGATCTCCGAGAGCGGGTTGGTCTGGTCCATGAACTGGCTGAGCTGCGACGACCCAAAGAACTCGCGAATAGCGGCCATCACCGGCTTCGCATTGATCAGGTCGTGTGGCATCGCCGTCGCCATTTCCTGGTAGACCGACATCTTTTCCTTGATGGCGCGCTCCATTCGGACAAGGCCGATGCGGAATTGGTTTTCGAGGAGCTCGCCCACCGAGCGGACGCGACGATTGCCCAGATGGTCGATGTCGTCCACGTTGGTCTGGTTTCGACGCAGCCCCAGGAGGTACTTGATCACCTCGTAGAAATCCTGGGGGTGCAGGATCTTCTCGTCGAGCGGCGTGTTCAGCCCGAGCTTCGTGTTCAGCTTCAGGCGGCCGACCCGCGAGAAGTCGTACTTCTGCGGGTTGAAGAACATGTTCTCAAACAGCGATCGGCTGCTGTCGAGCGTCGGCGGATCGCCAGGGCGGAGACGACGGTAGATCTCGATCAGCGCTTCTTCGTGGGTATGAATCGGATCCTTCTTCAGCGTCTGGCTGATAATCGCACCAACATCCTCGCGCTCCGGGAAGAAGATGTCGAGTCGACCGACGTTCTTCTCCTGGGCCATCGAAATGACGCGCGGCGTGACTTCCTCGTTCGCCTCGAGGATCACTTCGCCGGTGGACGGATCGATCACATCGGCCGCCGCGAACGAGCCTTCCAGCTCGGCGTCCGAGATCTCGATGGCCTCGACGTTCGCACGCTTCAGCGCTTCGACGGCGTTCTTCGTGATCTTCTTGCCGGACTGCACCGTGAAGTTTCCTCCCGGCACGACGATGTCCCTCGCCGCGCGCAGACCCACGAGACTGTCGGCGACGGCCCAGTAGAGCGAACCGCTCTTGAGGTGCAGCTTGTCAACGCTGTGAAAGATCCGGATGATCTCGTCGGCGCCATGCAGCCCCAGCGCGCGGAGGAAGACCGATGCCGGGAACTTTCGCTTCCTGTCGATGCGGACGTACAGCAGATTCCTCGTGTCGTATTCGAATTCCACCCAACCCCCGCGGTAGGGGATGATCTGCGCCACGAAGATCGTCTTGTCTTCGGAGTGAAAGAAGGCGCCGGGCGACCGATGGAGCTGGCTGACGATGACTCGCTCGGTGCCGTTGATGATGAAGGTTCCGTTCTCGGTCATCAACGGAATGTCGCCGAAGTAGACGTCCTGCTCCTTGATATCGCGGATGGTTTTCACGCCGGTCTCGGGATCCTTGTTCCAGACGACGAGGCGGATCGTCACCTTCAGCGGCACGGCGTAGGTCATGCCGCGCTCCTGGCACTCGTCGACGTCGTACTTCCGCTTGAGGCCGACCGTATCGCCGCAGATGTCGCACACGTCGCCGCGCGCCTGGTTCGCCCTGCCGCAGCGGCACAGCACCTCACGGTCGCTGTACGGGTCGGCAATCAGGGTCGCACCGCACTGGCTGCAGGGCTTGCGCAAATGGTGCAAGCCGGCCAGCTTGCCGCACTTGCATTCCCAGTTTCCGATTGAGTACTCGATGAACTCGAGTGACGAGTTCTCGCGGAAATCGCTGATCGGAAACACCGACTTAAACACCGACTGCAGACCGGCGTCCTCGCGCTCGCTCGGCAGACGGTTCAGTTGCAGGAAGCGCTCGTAGGATTTCTTCTGGATCTCGATCAGGTTTGGGATCGGGACCATCGTCTTGATCTTCGAGAAGTCGATGCGCTCGCGGTAGACGTTCTTGGGAAGGCTGTACATGGGTTAAGACCTCGAAGAGAGCGAAACACGTCGATCTGAATCTGAGGATTTCAGGATGTCAAGAATCCTGACTCCTACTTGATCTCGACCTTCGCGCCGACGTCTTCGAATTTCTTCTTGATGGCGTTGGCCTCGTCCTTCGGAATCGCTTCCTTGATCGCCTTGGGCGCACTCTCGACGAGATCCTTCGCTTCCTTGAGACCCAGGCTGGTGACTTCGCGGACGGCCTTGATTACGTTAATCTTGTTGGCGCCCATCTCGGTGAGCTCGACGGTGAACTCGGTTTTTTCTTCGGCCGGCGAGGCAGCGCTCGCCCCGCCCGGCATGCTTCCCTGGGACATCGCCATCGGCATCACCGAGGCGGCCGACACCCCGAGCTCCGCTTCGAGCGTCTTCACGAGCTGCGAGAGTTCGAGCACGGTGATCCCCTTGATGTATTCGACGACCTGCTGCTGCGTCACTTGGGCCATTGTCTGCTCCTCTATGGCTATTCAGATCTCTTCTTCTCCGCCTGCACGAGCACGCTCATCAAGTCCCGTGGCGCGGCGTTCAGCACGCTGACGATCTGGACCATCGGCGCCTGCAACACGAAAAGCAATTTCGCGTACAGCTCGCTTTTCCCTGGCAGCGCGGCCAGCTCGGCCACTTCGGCGGGCTTGACGGCCCGACCCTGCACGACCGCCGCCTTGACCGTCAGCGATGGCGCGATCTTGACAAACGTTGTTAGCGTCTTGGCGAGCGCGACCGGATCCGTCGCGGTATAGGCGACCGCCGTCGTGCCTTCGAAGTACTGCTCGAGCACCTCGAACGAGCTTCCCTTCAGCGCCCGCCTGGCGAGCGTGTTCTTGACGACCTTGTAGCTTGCCTTTGCCGTGCGGAGCTGACGCCGCAGCTCGGTGACCTGCGACACGTTCAGCCCCTTGAAGTCGACGAGGATCGCACTGTCCGACCCCTTGAACGCCGTCTCCAGGGCCTGGATTTCCGCGGCTTTCCCCGACTTACTGACTGCCATCTATGTTCCTTGTCGCTCTCCGTTCTCGGCTCGACGCTCGTGGCTCGGGTTCTGCCGAACGTGGAACGAAGAACGCAGAACGAAGAACGGCAGTGTCAATCCTTGGTCACCACGCTAATGTGCGTCGTGTCGACGCAAATGCCCGGGCCCATCGTTGACGACACGGTCACGCTTCTCAAATACTTCCCCTTGGCCGCCGCCGGCTTCGCCTTCACGATGCTGTCGACTAGCGCATGCGCATTGGCCACGAGGGCGTCGCTCGCGAACGACGTCCTGCCGACGGGCGCGTGGATGATGCCGGTCTTGTCCACGCGAAACTCCACTTTGCCGGCCTTGATTTCCTTCACCGCCCTGGCAACATCGACCGAGACGGTGCCAGTCTTCGGGTTGGGCATGAGGCCACGCGGGCCGAGCACCTTCCCGAGCTTCCCGACCGCGCGCATCATATCGGGCGTTGCGACGACAGCCTCGAAGTCGATCCAGCCGCCGCCAATCTTATCGACGAGCTCTTCGCCGCCGACGACGTCGGCGCCCGCTTCCTGCGCTTCTTTCTGCTTCTCGCCGCTCGCAATCGCGAGCACGCGTTTGGACTTTCCGAGGCCGTGCGGGAGCACCACCGTGCCCCGCACCATCTGATCCGCGTGTCTTGGATCGACACCGAGCCTAAGCGTGAGCTCGACGGTCTCGTCGAATTTCGCGAACTTCACTTTCTGCAGGAGCGGGATCGCCTCCTCGATCGTATAGCTCCGATCGGGTGCGACCTCGGCCCTGGCGGCGGTGTACTTCTTGCCGTGGCTGCGCATCGTGTCTCCGGTGGTCCACCCCGCTATCCGACCACGTCCAGACCCATCGACCGGGCCGTGCCTGCGATCGACTTGACTGCCGATTCAAGTGAATCGCAGTTCAGGTCTGGCATCTTCAGCTTCGCGATCTCCTCGACCTGCTTGGCCGTCACGGTACCAACCTTCGCCTTGTTGGGTTCGGCCGAACCCTTCGCAATGTTTGCGGCGCGCTTCAGGAGCACCGGCGCTGGCGGAGTTTTCGTGATGAAGGCGTAGGACCGGTCCGCATACACGGTCACGACGACCGGGATGATGAGACCCTCGTCTTTCGCCGTCCTCGAGTTGAAGTTCTTGCAGAAGTCCATGATGCTGACGCCTTGCGGGCCGAGCGCGGTCCCAACAGGCGGCGCCGGCGTGGCTTTGCCCGCCGCAATCTGGATCTTCACGATGGCCTGTACTTTTTTCGCCATGCCTCCCTAAATCTTCTCCACCTGCAAGAAATCGAGCTCGACGGGTGTTGCGCGACCGAAGATCGTCACCATCACTTTCAGTGTGTTCTTGTCGACGTTCACGTCGTCAACCACGCCGTAGAAACTGGTAAACGGCCCCTCGTTGATCCGCACCTGCTCGCCCTTCTCGAACATGTACTTCGGCTTCGGCTTTTCGGCCGCATTTTTCACCTGCGTGAGGATCTGTTCGACCTCCTCTCGGCTCAACGGCGTGGGCTTCGCTCCGGCCCCCACGAAGCCGGTGACCTTCGGCGTGTTCTTCACCACGTGCCAGGCGTGGTCGGACATGTTCATCTCGACCAGGATGTAGCCGGGGAAGAACCGCTTCGCGGTCACGACCTTCCGCCCGCCGCGCATCTCTACCACGTCTTCGGTTGGGATGAGGAGCTCGCCGATCTCACCCTGCAGCCCGTACGCCTGCACGCGCTGCTGCAGCGACTCAGCCACCTTCTTCTCAAACCCCGAGTAGGTGTGGACGATGTACCAGTTCCTGGTCGCGACGTCGGTCATGCCCCGCTAAACCGGCGGAAGATCCACTGCACGACGTTAGAAAAGCTGAGGTCGAGCACCCACAGATAGATCCCGAAGAATAGTGACGTCAGGATGACGACGATTGTCGTCGCGTAGACTTCCTTTCGAGAGGGCCAGGTCACGCGCTTCAGCTCGTTGCGCACCTCGCTCAGAAAGAGGCGCAGACGCTCTAACCGACCGCCCGCTGCTTCCCGCACGGTCTCCAGGGCCGTCGTCGGGTTTGTCGAAGTGTCAGCCCCCATTTCCTTCCACTTCTCCTTCTGCCTTCGCCCTTCTGACTTCTTCCTTCTCCCTTTTTCCCTCTACCCTTCGGCCTTCCCCTTCTGCCTTCCACGACCCGAAGGGCTGGCAGGCCAGGAGGGAATCGAACCCCCAACCCCCGGTTTTGGAGACCGGTGCTCTGCCGATTGAGCTACTGGCCTACTTCGTCTCCTTATGCGACGTGTGCTTGCGACAGAAGCGGCAGAACTTGCTCATCTCGAGTCGCTCGGTCGTCTTCTTCCTGTTCTTCGTCGTACTGTAATTACGGCGCTTACACTCGGTGCAAGCCAGCGCGATGATCTCTCTCATGACGCGAGCCTATTCCACGAGCTCTGTGATGGTGCCCGCACCCACCGTACGGCCGCCTTCGCGGATCGCGTAGCGCGAGCCCTTTTCGATTGCAACCGGCGTCATCAGCTCGGCCCTGATGGTCGTGTTGTCCCCCGGCATCACCATCTCAACGCCCTCGGGCAGATGGAGCGTGCCAGTGACGTCGGTGGTGCGGATGTAGAACTGCGGACGATAGCCGTTGAAGAACGGCGTGTGGCGGCCGCCCTCTTCTTTCGACAGAATGTAGACCTCGCCCTTGAACTTCGTGTGCGGGGTGATCGAGCCGGGCTTCGCGAGCACCTGGCCCCGCTCGACGTCGGTCTTCTCCACGCCGCGAAGCAGCACGCCGATGTTGTCGCCCGCCACGCCCTCGTCGAGGAGCTTTCGGAACATCTCGACGCCCGTGACGATCTTCTTCTCGGTCGGCCTGAACCCGACGATCTGGATCTCCTCGCCGACTTTCACCTTGCCGCGTTCGACGCGGCCGGTGACGACGGTGCCTCGGCCCGAGATCGAGAAGACGTCCTCGATGGGCATCAGGAAGGGCTTCTCGATCTCGCGCTGAGGAATCGGCACGTACGAGTCGAGCGCCTCCATCAGCTTCACGACGCCCGCTATGCCCTCGGCATCGCCCTCCAGCGCCTTGAGCGCCGACACGCGGACCACCGGAACTTCATCGCCGGGAAACTTGTACATCTTCAGAAGCTCACGCACCTCGAGCTCGACGAGGTCGAGGATCTCCGGATCGTCGATCGCGTCGACCTTGTTGAGCGCGACGACGAGACACGGAACATTGACCTGACGCGCTAGCAGAATGTGTTCCCGGGTCTGCGGCATGGGGCCGTCGACTGCGCTGACCACCACGATTGCACCATCCATCTGCGCCGCGCCGGTGATCATGTTCTTAATGTAATCGGCGTGGCCAGGGCAGTCCACGTGCGCGTAATGTCGTTTCGCTGTCGAGTACTCGACGTGGCTCGTCGCGATCGTGAGAATCTTCGTCTCGTCGCGCCGGCCTTGCGACTCGGACGCCTTGGCGACCTCGTCGTAGGAGATGAACCTCGCCCAGCCCCTGTCTGCAGCGACCTTGGTGAGCGCCGAAGTGAGCGTCGTCTTGCCGTGGTCGATGTGCCCGATGGTGCCCACATTCACATGAGGTTTGCTGCGATCGAATTTTTCTTTGGCCATATCTAACGATCCTCGCGGGTGTCGTGTCGCTACAAATTCGGCAGCGGCTCTGGAGCCGATGACCAGGATTGAACTGGTGACCTCGTCCTTACCAAGGACGCGCTCTGCCAACTGAGCTACATCGGCCTAACACTCATCAGTCGTCAGTCAACAGGCGTCAGTTCGCTGCGGTCCGCACCTTGCCCTTCGCGCTACGGCAGTCAGCCTCCGCACGAAGGGCTGGAGCGGGAGACGGGGATCGAACCCGCGACCAACAGCTTGGAAGGCTGTGACTCTACCACTGAGTTACTCCCGCCCGTTGACCGGTTGACGAGATGATCCAACTTCACGATCGCCCAAGTTGGTGGCGAGGGAAGGACTCGAACCTTCGAAGCCGCTAGGGCGACAGATTTACAGTCTGCTGCGTTTGACCGCTTCGCTACCTCGCCAGCTGTCTGTTGTGTTGGAATGCGTTGCTCTCGACACTTGACTCGCGGCGGAGGAGCAGATCCGAGGGAGCTGGCGGAGGGATTTGAACCCCCGACCGGCTGATTACAAATCAGCTGCTCTACCGGGCTGAGCTACGCCAGCCAGACAAATGAAATAGCCTAGCACGTCGTGTGCCAGGCGCGCAACTTCTTGGCTGGTCAAGTCTAGCTGGTCAAGCCTACTTGACCTCACCGCCCCAGCGTGCAGTTCCTGCTGATTCTGTCACCAGCCGGAGAGCAAGAGCGCGTGCGGGAACCCATGACGGCTTACCGCTATGGACGTCTCCGACGCTGGTTCACGGCTTCAAATAGAACAATTCCAGTGGCGACCGACACGTTCAGGCTCTGAACGTGGCCAAGCATCGGGATCGACACCAGCCAGTCGCATCGCTCCCGAACAAGGCGGCGCAATCCGACGCCTTCGGCCCCGGCGACCAGAGCCGTCGGCAGCGAGAAGTCCACCTCGTCATACCGTTTCCTGGCATCGCCTGCAAGGCCGACGGTCCAGACTCCTGCCTCCTTCAGTTCTTCAAGCGCTCGCGCGATGTTCACCACCTCTGCGATCTTCACGTGCGACACGGCGCCGGCCGAGGCCTTGGCGGCCGCGCCCCCGAGCGGCGCCGCACGACGGGTCTGGCGGACCACGCCGTCGGCGTCGGCTGCGTCGAGGGTCCTGAGAATCGCTCCGATGTTGTGGGGATCTTCGATGCCGTCGAGAACGACAATGAGCGGCGGGCCTTTGGCGCCCGAGATGAGATCCGCAACCTCGACCGTCCTACCTTCCTTCAGCTCGGCGACGAGTCCCTGATGCCGACCGCGCGCACCACCGCCGACGGCCCGTGCGAGCTCGGCGGATGAAACCCGCCGTACCGGCACGCCCCCGCCCTCGGCCGTCCTGACCGCCTCTGCCACGCGCCCACTCACGCGCTCACCGACGCGCAGCAGCTTGACGCGTCCGGCGCTGAGCGCTTCGAGGACCGGATTGATGCCGTAAATCAGCATGAACTACGTCGTCAATCCCAATTCCTGATTCTCAATTCCTCATGACACGAGCAGAACGACCGCATGGACAGCGATGGCCTCGCCACGACCGAGCTCGCCGATTCCCTCGTTCGTCTTCCCCTTGATGCTGACCCGATCAACTGTGATCCCGAGCGCGTTGGCCACCTTGCCGCGCATCGTATCGACGTAGGGCGCCAACTTCGGGCGTTCGGCGACGACCGACGCATCGATGTTGCCGACTTTGAACCCGCGCTCGCGAACAGCCTCACCCGCGCGCCGCAGCAGCTCGAGGCTCGACGCGTCCTTCCATTGCAGGTCGGTGTCCGGAGCATGACGGCCGATGTCGCCGGCGGCTGCGGCGCCGAGGATTGCGTCCGTGATCGCATGACACACGGCGTCGGCATCCGAATGACCGGCTAGACCACGCTCGAACGGAATCGTGACGCCGCCCAGTATCAGCCGTCGGCCCTCAACCAGCCGGTGCAGATCGTACCCGAAGCCCGTGCGCCAGACCAGTGTCGCGTGGCCCGCGCGAGCGATCGCTTCGGCCATCGGAAGATCTTCAGGCGTTGTGATCTTGATGTTGGTCGGCTCTCCGTCGACGAGCCGGACCGTATGCCCCGCGCGCTCAGCCAGCGTTGCTTCATCGGTCGCGTCGTGACCGCCCAGCGCCAGCGCGTCGCGCAGAACATCGCGCCGGAAGGCCTGGGGCGTCTGAGCCAGAAAAAGCGAGGCGCGCGGCAGCGTCTCCGCTACGACCAGAGTCCCGCCCTCGTCGTGTTCGGCGGCCGTGGAGGAAGGGTGGGCGGCCGCGCGTTTGACGGTATCGCGCGCCGGTAGCGCAGCTGTTGCGGCACCACACTCGGCTGCGGCCGCAATCGTGCGCGTGATGAGATCGGCGCTCGCGAACGGCCGCACGGCGTCATGGACAACAAGAATGTCGCTTTTCTCGCTGGCCGCGGCAAAGGCATTCGCCACCGAATCCTGACGCCGGGCGCCGCCAGCCACGAGCCGCATCGGTTTCGAGGAGCCGCGCAGATACGCCGGCGGATCCGCCTCCATCCCGGCAGGGAGCGCGACGACGATTCCATCAACCGCCGGATGGGCGAGAAGCAGGGAAATACTGCGCTCGAGAGTCGGACGCCCGCCAACTAATAGAAGCTGTTTCGGCTGCGCGCCGCCAAGCCGCTGGCCTCGTCCGCCAGCCGGGATGAGGGCCGTGACGTGCATTCGATCGGATTCTAACGGACATCCTGCCATTTGGCGACCGTCGCCGTGACGATCGCGTGCGCGCGCTCGGCGAGAGCTTTTGCGTCGTGAATAGTCACCCCGTCGGGGGGTGGCGGCGGAATCGGATCGTGAACAACGAGCCTCACGTGGGCCGGCTCGGTCTGCAGCCGACCCTTAGGCATCACCTGATGGGTGCCAATGACCGCCAGCGGCACCACCGGCAATCCAGCCCGTATGGCCAGCAGAAAGCTGCCGGTCCTGAACCGTGACACCCGTCCGTCGAGGCTGCGCCTGCCTTCCGCGTAGGTGATGAGCGACAGGCCCTCCGACACGAGCGCCCGCCAGCGCTTCAGAATGCCGGCGGGATCGGGGTTCCGACGATCGACGAACAGGTGCCCGCCGCGCCTGAGATGCCAGCCGAGTACAGGAAACCGGGCGAGCGATTTCTTCGCGATGATACGGAGCTGAAATGGCAACGAGGCAAAGATGACGGGCGTGTCGTAGATGCTCTGATGGTTTGACACGAACACGTAGGTCGTGCCGGGCGTCAGCCGATCGAGGCCCTCGACGGTCACCCGAACGCCCGTGGTCTTCAGGATGAGCCACGACCAGGCTCGGGCGCACTCGTGCGCGACGTAGCCATGACGATCGAAGAGGCCCGACAGAATCGACGCGGCGCCGAGGACGATCGTGTAGATCGCGATGGCGGGAATCAAATAGAAGACAGTCCGCCACCAGTGATACGGAGGGACCTTCACAACTTGCCGGGCGCTAGCTCTGATGAACGCCCGGCGCGGCAATGATGAACGTGCGGCCCAGGGCCAGCCAGACCATCGCAGGCAAACCATATCACCAACCTGCGATCTGGTCATCTGGTTCATGGGCTCGCTGGTTCATCTAGGCATGAGCCGCCGTTCAGGAGAGCAGCGCGTCCAGCGCCTCGCCGACCGTGTGGACCCCCAGCAGCTCACACTGGCCTGCGATCTCGCGTCGGTCGGCCGGATCGATGTTGGCCTCCGGCATAAGGCAGCGGCGGAATCCCATTTGCGCCGCCTCGCGAACGCGAAGCGGCGCCTGGGTAATACCGCGGACCTCACCTGCGAGGCCGACCTCGCCGAACATGGCGGTAGTCGCGGGAATCACGCGACTCCGGACACTCGAGGCAATCGCGGCAACGACTCCAAGGTCGGAAGCCGGCTCGTCGGCCGTCATCCCGCCCGCCACGTTGACGAATACATCATCGCCAGTCAGATTGATCCCGGCACGCTTTTCGAGGACTGCGAGGAGCAGCGACAACCGCTGCTGATCGATGCCGCTCGCCATCCGGCGTGCCGCGCCGTATGTGCTGCTGCTCACGAGCGCTTGCACCTCGACGAGAATCGGCCGCGACCCTTCAACCGAGCACAGCACCGCGGAACCCGGTGCGTTCGCCGGCCGCTCGGCGAGAAACAACTTCGACGGGTTGGGCACCGGACGAAGCCCGCCAGCCGTCATCTCGAACACGCCGAGCTCGCTGACGGCGCCGAACCGGTTCTTTACGGCGCGGACGACGCGATGTGCGTGGTGCCGCTCGCCCTCAAAATAGAGCACCGCGTCGACGACATGCTCGAGCGCCTTCGGTCCCGCGAGGCTGCCGTCCTTGGTCACGTGGCCGACAAGCAGCGTCGGGATGTTCTGCCCTTTCGCCGTGAATAGAAACTGCGTGGCGGCCTCGCGCACCTGGCCGATGCTGCCGGGCCCCGACTGAAACTTCGCGGAGAAAACCGTTTCAATCGAATCGACGATGACCAGCGCCGGCCTGATGCGCGCGATCTCCTCGAGGATGCGCTCAAGACAGGTTTCAGCGAGCAGATAGAGCGGCGCCGTGCCGACCCCCAAACGCTCGCCCCGCAACTTCACCTGATGTTCGGATTCTTCACCCGAGCTGTAGAGAACAGGCCCGATCGCGCGCGCCATGTTTGCGGCCGCCTGGAGGAGGAGCGTCGACTTCCCGATGCCGGGTTCCCCGCCAAGTAGCACAAGCGAGCCGGGCACCACCCCGCCGCCGAGCACCCGATCGAACTCGTCGATGCCAGTCGACAAGCGTCGGTGCGCCGCGATTTCAACCTCGGCGTACAAGCGCGCAGAGCCAGGGGCACCGGTCAGTGCATAACGGTGACCGCTCCCCGCCGCCCCGCCGCTTTCATCGACGCTTTCTTCGACAAACGAGGTCCAGGCGCCGCAGTCAGGGCACCGACCGAGCCATTTTGGCGACTGCGACCCGCAGGCCTGGCACACAAAAACGGTTCTAGGCGGCTTCGCCATGACTCAATTCTCGCGCGTCAGTCGTAGATCCGCTCGATCCGTGAGCCCACCCGACAGACGATCTCCCACGGAATGGTGCCGACCGTGGCGGCCATCTCGCGGACGTCGATCCGGTCCTCGCCCTGCTGTCCGATGATGACGACGTCGTCGCCTGGCGACACGTCCGTGCCGGTAACGTCGGCCATCAACATGTCCATGCTCACCGAGCCGACGATAGGCACGCGCCGGCCTCGTATCAGCACCGTTCCACGGCCGGAGAGCCGCGAATCGAGACCGTCGGCGTACCCGGCCGGCACAATCGCGACACTCGTCGGGCGCTCAGCGGTGAACCGGGCACCGTAGCCGGCGGCCTCAGCGCGCCGCAGGCCTTTCACCGCGACGACGCGGCTCCCGAGTGTCATCACAGGCGTCAGCTCCAGCGTCGACGCGAGCGGCGGCGGCACAATCCCGTACAGCAGCAGTCCTGGCCGGACGCGATCGAACCAGACCCGCAAGTCACGGAGGAGCGCCGCGCTGTTGGCCATGTGACGATAGCGCCACCGGGCACCGAGTGCGGAAATGTCCGCAAGGGCGCGCTCGAAGCGTAGACGCTGCTGCTCGAAGAGCGGGCTCGAGGGATCCTCGGCCGTCGCGAAGTGCGTGTACACGGCGTCGAGCTCCAAGGTCTCGCTCACGAGGAGCGCGGGCAGCGTCCGCCGCAGGTTATCGAAGCGGAATCCCAGGCGGTTCATCCCGGTGTCGATCTTCAGGTGGTAGCGGAGGCGCTGCCGATGCCTGGCAGCCGCGGCAGCCACGGCGCGGGCCGCCCCGGGCGTCGAGATCGTCGGCGTGAGCCGGCCATCGAAAATGCCGTCGAGATCGCTCACGCTGAGCGCGCCAAAGACGAGAATCTCCGCGCGAACGCCGGCAGCCCGCAGCGCCGCCCCCTCTTCGATGTCGGCGCACGCCACGAGGTCCGCGCCGGCCTCTTCGAACGCGCGCGCGACTGGTGCGGCGCCGTGCCCATAGGCATTCGCCTTGACGACGGCAATCACGCCAGGCGGATGGAGGGGCCGCTCGGCCTGCAGGCGATCGACAATCGTTCGGTAATTCGACTTGAGGGCACGAAGATCGATCCGCGCGACCGTTGGCCTGATCATGGATTTGAGGATTTGAGGATGTTCAGGATTTCATTCTGAACATCCTCAAATCTCATCCCGTCCCGATGGAAATCTCATCCGGTCCTGATGGCGAGGCTCTCGAACCGAGTGTACTCGCGGATGAAGGCGAGCCTGACGACGCCGGTCGGACCGTTACGCTGCTTGCCAATAATCAGCTCGGCCACACCCTGGTTTTCCGACGGCGGCGCACCCCTGTCGGCGTACTGATCTTCGCGGTAGATGAAGACCACGACGTCGGCGTCCTGTTCGAGGGCGCCCGACTCGCGGAGGTCGGAGAGCTGCGGCCGGTGACCGGACCGCGCCTCGGGTGCGCGACTGAGCTGCGACAGCACGACGATCGGCACGCGCAATTCCTTGGCGAGGCCTTTGAGCGCACGCGAGATCGACGCAAGTTCGAGCGTGCGATTCTCGAAGCGGCCGCGCCCTTGCATCAGCTGAATGTAGTCGACAATCACCAGGTGCAGGCCGTGCTCGGCGGCCAGGCGGCGGCATTTTGCACGCATTTCGAGGACGCCGCTAGCAGGTGCATCGTCGACGAAAATCTTGGCCTCGCTCAGCGTGCCGATAGCTCGCGACAGCCTGCCCCAGTCGGCTTCGCCTAGGAACCCGCGACGCAGTCGATGCGCGTCAATTCGCGCTTCCGCCGTGAGCAGGCGCAGGAACAACTGCTCCTTCGACATCTCGAGGCTGAAGATCCCTACCGACCGGTCGGTCTTCGTGCCTACGTGCTCGGCGATGTTGAGAACCAGGCTGGTCTTCCCCATCGATGGCCGGGCCGCCACGATGATGAGATCCGCCGGCTGGAGGCCGGAGGTCAGTTCGTCGAGGTCGGCAAAGCCGGTCGGCACGCCCGTGATGAGGTCGCCGCGCGCGTGCAGCTTTTCGATCGTCTCGAGGCTCGCCTGCGCCAGATCGCGGAGCGGCACAAATCCGTCTCGCACCTGGTCGTCGGCAATGGCAAAGATGGCCTGTTCCGCCCGATCGAGGATGACGTCGGCGTCCTCCTCGCCTTCGTACGCCGTGGCGAGGATCTTGTTCGCCGAGAAGATCAGGTGACGCAGGGTCGCCTTTTCCTTGATGATGCGAGCGTAGTGCTCAACGTTGGTCGAGCGTGGCACCCCGTCGACGAGCGACGCGATGTAGGCCGGACCGCCGACCTCGTCGATTTCGCCGCTCCTGCCGAGCTCTTCCTTGAGCGTGACGAGATCGATCGCCTCGCCACGCTCGCCGAGTTTTACCATCTTGTCGAAGATGCGGCGGTGGGCATCTCGAAAGAAATCCGCCGAGTCAATGACCTCGGTGGCCAGGCTGAACGCGTCGTTGTGCAGCAGGATGGCGCCAAGGACCGACCGTTCGGCTTCCAGATTGTGCGGGACAGTCCGTTCGGCAATCGCTTCAGGCATACGGAGACACGACAGGCGGGAAAGAGGGGAAGTGTAAGGGGAAAAGGGAAAAGTTAAAAGGAAAAAGTGGCCCTTTCCGTGTCCCCGCCTTCGGCCACGACTCTGACCTTGACGTGCCCCGTGACCTCGCGGTGCAGTTTCACCGGAACGTCCGTCTCGCCGATTTTCCTGATCGGCTCGTCGAGCTGAAACCGTCGGCGATCGACCTCGACCCCCTTCGCAGCCAGCGCCTCGGCGATGTCGGCCGTCGTGACCGATCCGTACAGCGCCTCGGTCTCTCCGACCTTGCGCGAGATCACGATCTCGAGGCTCTTGATCCGTTCGGCTAGCGCCTCCGCGATCTTCCGGTCTTCCACCTCCCTGGCCTCGAACTTCACATGCTCGTGCTCGATCCACTTCTTATTACGCTCGGTGCCGGCGAGCGCCAGCTTCCGCGGCAGCAGGTAGTTTCGCGCGTAGCCGTCGGCGACCGTCACGATCTCGCCGCGCCGGCCCAGATTGTCGACGTCCTCTCTGAGGATCACTTCCATGGTTGGCGCATCCGTCTCACTACTCCGTTGTATAGAGAATCAACGCGATCTGCCGCGCGCGCTTGATGGCCGTCTGCAGCTTGCGTTGATGCATCGCGCAGGTGCCGGAAATGCGCCGAGGGAGAATCTTGCCGCGCTCGGGCACGAACGGCCCAATCACCTTCACATCCTTGTAGTTGATGTCATCGATCTTGTCCGCGCAGAACTTGCAGACCTTGCGCCGGCGAAACATCGCCCGGCGCTGGCCCTGTTGCTTATCCGCACTCTTCTTGTCGCGGCGGCCGCCGCCCGACCGTCGCTGTCCAAAAGCCATGGTCAGACCTCCACTCCGTCAAAGCGATCGTCCTCGGCCTCGCCGACCTCCGGGGACCGCCCCTCGCCGGGCTGGCGGACCGGCGGCAGCCCACGCGTGATACGCCGGCGCTCCGACTCGTCCTGCCCCTTGGTCCGCGTGCGCGCGACAACCCTCTGTTCCTGGTCCACGCGAACGATCAGGTGGCGCACCACCAGCTCGATCACCTTGAGACGGCGATCCAGCTCCTTCATGATCTGGCCGGGGCCGTTGATGACCTCGAGAACATAGACGCCCTCCTTGAACGGGCCGATCTCGTACGCCAGCCTGCGGCGCCCCCAGTTATCGGTCTTCTCGATGCGCCCGTTCATCCGCAACACGACCGATTCGACCTGCGCGTGCAGCTCGGCGACCTGCTGCTCGGTACTGTCGGGGGGAAGGATATAGACGAGCTCGTACTGTCTGTCTGCCATTCAGGATCCTTACTGAACCTAGCACTGGCCTAGGGTTCTTCTCCGGCTGTGTCTCCACGTACGTTGAATCGATTCATCGCCGGGCCGATGCCTTCCTCGACGAATACTTCGACCGCGTCGGCCGATCGAGCGATGGCCTCGCTCGCTGTCGCGCGCTCGTTGTTCTCGAACGACGACAACACATGATCCACCAGATCCCAGCGAGGATCCCCGAGCCCGATGCCGATTCGCAGCCGCGGAAAATCTGGGCCCAGGTGCTCGATGATCGACTTCAGTCCGTTGTGGCCGCCAGCGGACCCCGCCCGACGCAGCCGCAAACGGCCGAGCGGAAGCTGAGCTTCGTCTACAACCACAAGCAGATCGTCCGACTCGATCTTGTGGAAGGCCGTGATTCGCGCCACTGCCTCGCCGCTCGCATTCATGAACGTCTTCGGTTCGGCCAAGAGCACGTCGCGATCGCTCACCACCGCCAGAGCCGCCACCGACTTCCACGACTTGAGGCGAACGTTCCATCGCCGGGCCAAGAAGTCTACGACCGCGAACCCGACGTTGTGCCGCGTGGCTTGATATTCGGCCCCTGGATTCCCCAGTCCAACGATCGCCTTCATCAGCGCGGCTGTTTTTCTTCTTCGACCTCTTCCTTCTTACCCTTCTTGATGACTTCGGGCTCCGCAGGCGCTGCCGAGGCCACTGCAACCGCCTCGGCTGGCGCCGGCACT
This sequence comes from Vicinamibacterales bacterium, assembly GCA_965197865.1. Lineage (GTDB taxonomy): Bacteria > Acidobacteriota > Vicinamibacteria > Vicinamibacterales > CAVVIG01 > CBDANZ01. The sequence continues at coordinate 43,341 of CBDANZ010000001.1, read as the reverse complement.
TCCTCCGCCTTCGGCATGATGACGTGGACGAGCATCATGTCGGCTTCGCTGACCGCTTTCCACCTTGGACTGGTTGCGATGTCGCGGACGCGCACGCCCTGGTACAGCACTAGCTCGCTTACGTCGATCTCGACGTGCTCGGGAATGTCGCCGGGGAGGCACTCGATCGCAATCTCGCGGCGGATGAACTCGAGCGCGCCGCCCTGCTGCTTCACGCCTCTTGGCTCACCCCTGACGACGACCGGGATCGTGATAAGAATCGCGCGGTCCATCGCCACGCGGTAGAAGTCCGCATGCAGCAGCTGGTGCGTAATCGGATCGAGCTGATATTCCTTCACCAGCACCCGCGCCTCGCCGCCGCCACCAAGCTTCAGGGAGATGAGCGTGTTGGCGCCCGACTCCGAGTGCAGGATCCTGACCAGCGTCTTTGGGTTCACCGAGATCGGGGTCGCCTCTTTGCCGGAGCTGTCCGAGATGGGGCCATACAGCACCGCCGGTACGAGCCCCGCGCGCCTGGTGCGCCGCGCCTCGTTAGTGCCAAGTGTGTCGCGCCGTGTCGCTTCGAGTGTGACTGCCATATCCGTTTTTCTGGCTGAGAGTTACACAAACAGCGAGGAGACCGACGTCTCCTCGTGAATGCTCTTGACCGCCTGCCCGAGCAGCCGCGCGACCGAGAGCACAACGATCTTGCTGCACGCCTCGCTGGCTTTCGACTGCGGAATCGTGTTAGTCACGATCATTTTATCCAGGGGCGACTCCTCGATGCGTCTGATCGCCGATCCGGAGAGCACTCCGTGAACCGCGCAGGCGAGCACGTGCGCGGCGCCGCTGGTCTTGAGCGCGGTGGCCGCTTTCGCGATCGTGCCGGCGGTGTCGATGATGTCGTCCTGGATGATGCAGGTGCGGTTCTCGACATCGCCAATCACGTTCATCACCTCGGCTGAGCCGTCATCGGTGCGCCGTTTGTCGATCACGGCGAGCTCGGCGCCCAGGCGCTTCGCATAGGCCCGCGCGCGCTCGGCGCCTCCGGCATCGGGCGCGACCATCGTGAGCTTCGACACGCTCAGCTGCGCGAGATATTCAATGATCACCGGCGCCGCGAATAAGTGGTCCACGGGAATGTCAAAGAACCCCTGGATCTGCGCCTTGTGCAGATCCATTGTCAGCACGCGGTGGGTGCCGGCCGCGCTGAGCACGTTGGCGACGAGCTTCGCCGAGATCGGCACCCGCGGCTTGTCCTTCCGGTCCTGACGGCCGTAGCCATAATAGGGCAGCACGGCCGTAATCCGCGCCGCCGACGAGCGACGAAACGCATCGATCATAATCAAGAGCTCGACCAGATGCTGATCGACCGATGCCGACGGCGTCGCGCAGGTCGGCTGCACCACGAACACGTCGGTCCCGCGGATGTTCTCATCGATCTGAAACGAGACCTCCGTATCGGGAAATCGCTTCAATCGGGCCTGCCCCACCGGCACGCCGAGCACCGCGGCAATCTCCCTGGTCAACTCGGGGTGCGCGCTGCCCGAGAAGATCTTCAGCTCGCCGAAGCCGGTGGCCATGACCGCATCACCTAACAGTCCGTGGTGAAAGTCCGTCTGCATTCGACGAGCGATGCATCCTCGTGGCCTGCGTTGCTCCTCCATCAAATACAGGCGGTATTCTCGGTCGTCGCGCCTTGCCCGCGAGGCGCCTCGCTCGTCTCGGTGCAGCGCCCGACTTTCACCACGGACTGCTAACACGGAGCGACCCTCGCAAACTTGGCTGGGGCGGAAGGATTCGAACCTTCGAATACGGGATCCAAAGTCCCGCGCCTTACCGCTTGGCCACGCCCCATCGTCTGCGCCGGAAGCCCCTCCCCAGCCGCGCTTCGCAGGGGTCCGGCGCCCTGCTCCGCGTGTGAACATCGTCTCGACACTGCAGTGAAGAAGCGAACCTGAGGAGTGGACGAAAAGCCGCGGCGCAAACAGTTATTCTATACGAGTGGCTCACACGGCGGCAAGTATCGCGCGGCTGCAAATCGACGTGGGACAAGTCTTTCACCCTTGACGCGCTCTGGGGCCTCTCTGAGCGCGCCCTCCCCGAGCTTATCGACGGATCGAAGGTCAGACTCACCGCAGGACACGCGGTCGCGCCTGAAGGTGATAATCGCGCCGAGTGGTGGTCCTCGTCACGAGAGTCTGGCGATCACTGGCCGCAAGCGCGTGTGCCGCCGTCTCGGCCGTTTGACGCGCAGCGAAGAGGCCGAAGACGGCTGAGCCGCTTCCCGACATCGCGGCGTACGAAGCGCCGCGGCGTTCGAGGCCATGGACGATACAGCCGATCTTGGGATGACGCTCGACGACCGGCGCCTGAAGATCGTTGCCGAGCTCGGGTACAGGCAACGACAGCGACCGCCGCGTGCGCCGTTCAGGCACGCGACCGCCACCGCTCTGAACGGGCCGCGCCGAGGACCCAACATTCCGATCGAACCAGGCGTAGGCCTCTTCCGTGCTCACACCGAAATTCGGGACCACCAGCACCACCCAGAGCCGCGGTAAGTCGGCGAGCGGGAGCAGCCCGTCGCCGCGCTCCACGCCAAGCGCGGCGCCCCCTTCGAGAAAAAATGGGACGTCGGCACCCAGATTGACGGCCATGGGGAGGAGTCGATCGTCGTCGACCTTCACACGCCAGAGGGTCCCAAGCGCGCGCAGCGTCGCGAGGGCGTCGCTGCTGCCTCCGCCGAGGCCCGCCTGCGCGGGTATCCTCTTCTCGAGGCGAACACGCACTCCAGCAGGATCACCAGCGCGGCCCGCCGCCCGCCACATCAGGGCCGCGGCACGCCAGACCAGGTTCGCTCGGCCGGTTGGGCATCGCGGATCGTCGCATTCGATTTCAAAGCCGTCGCGAGCGGCAGCAAACGTCAGCGTATCGTGAAGCGCCAGCGACTGAAACGTGGTTCGCAGGTCGTGATATCCGTCTGATCGCGTGCCCAGAACATGCAGCGTTAGATTGATTTTCGCGAAGGCCTTCGCGCGAACCAATCTCGGACCGCGCGTCGCGCGCTCACCTCCCATCGGAGTCTGACGATGAGCTGGCGAGCGGACCCGATCGCCGCAGTTCCTCGAGGGTGATTGGATCAGCCGACGACGGAATCTTCACTTCGAACGCTTCGGTCCCAAGCGGCGTCGTGATGTCCACTTGGGAGAGCTCGAGCCTCAAGTTGAACCGTCCGGGATCGCTGCTCGCGAATCGGATTGTCCGCGGAAGGCCGTTTTCGAACTCGTCGTATTCGGCGCGCCACTCGGGACGACCGGGCTCACGATGGATAGCGGCAACCAGTCGCCAGGGGCCCGCGCCTGGTTCGCGGCGCAGGTACACCAGGTTGGGTCCCTGGGACGCGACGCGCCAGTCCTCTCCGAGCTGCCGCGCCTGGCTCGCATCGAGTCCCTCCGCGCACCCCATGAGCGCCATCCGCAGGTCCGACGCATCGAGCGGAATTCCGGTGAGCGCTTCGATCACCGCACCGGATCGTCCGTGCTCGAGCACGCGCCCGTCGCGATGCAAGACGAGCGTCGCGTCGTCGCCCCGCGCGACGAAGGTGAAGACGAGGCCGAAGGGCGCCACCGCCTCGAGCCTCGCCGAGGACGGCGGGGCCAAGCCTACATCCAGCCGGCCGCGTAGGCGCCGGCCGCCGAGGGAGCCGCGCACGGAAACCGCCGCCGTGATCGATGCCACGGCGCGGCAGACGCTGGTGGCTTCGGTGATGGCCGTGCTGGCGTCAGGCGCGGGCGCGCCGGGTCCGGCGGGCAGCCTCACGAGCGACGCTCCACACGAAAGTGTGATGAACGCCGTCAACACCACGAGGCCGGCGCGCGCGGAAGGCCGAAGACGGCGCTCGCCTCTCGACACGCTCACCGCGAACGACGCCTGAGCGAGATCATCGCTTCGCGAGCTTTTGTCGAGCCGAGCGGATCTTCCTGTCGATGTCGCCGCGATCGACGTCTTCACCATCGCCGGTAAGCGCGCGCGACCAGGCCGCAATCGCCGCGTCGAAGCGGCCCAGACTGAAGAGCACGTCTCCGTAATGATCCTGGACAACCGAATTGGTGACGAGCTGGTCGGCCGCGCGCTTCAAGTGCTCCTCGGCCAGATCGAGTTTGCCGACCTTGTAGTATGCCCAGCCGAGACTGTCCAGATAAGCCCCGTTGTTGGGCTCGACCTGGAGCGCTCGCTTGATGAGGTCGACCGACTCATTGAGCCGCTCGCCGCGGTCCGCAAGCATGTAGCCCAGATAGTTTAGCGCCGGCGCATGGTCGCCGTCCTGCGCGATCACTTGCCGGAACACCGCCTCCGCGTCTCCGAACTTCTTCTGCTTCTCGAGCACCGCGCCAAGCTCGAAGGTGATCGACGTCTCCGACGGAAATCTTGCGCGCGCTTCCTGGAGCACCTTGACCGCCTGCGCCCTACGATTGGCGCCCGAGTACGCCTGCGCGAGCGCGATGTGCGCGGATGGATCTTCCGCACGCCTTGTCAGAAAATCTTCGAGGAGCGCAATCCCCTGATCTGGTTTGCCGCTTTGTCGCAGCGCGTAGGCCTCCAGCTGCGCAAGCTCCAGATTCCCCGGGTGTTCGGCTCGAGCGGCGTGTGCCAGCCCCAGAGCCGCCGTCTGGCGTTTCGCGGCGAGCGCAGCCTGAATCAAATAGGCGGCGATGGTCGGATTGGCGGGCGACAGCTTGAGCGCTTCTTCAAAGGAAGCGATCGCTTCGTCGAACTTTCCGACCTGCTGGTACGCAAAGCCCAGATGCGGCAGCAACAGCGAGAGCGCGTTCTCGGTGTCGGCGCCGGACCGGAATGCGGACACGGCGGTCGCGAGCGCATCAATGACTTCCTGATAGCCACGTCGCTCTTCGAGCGCCTCGGCCAGCACGATATATCCGCGTGGGTTCCGGCGGTTCTGGGCGATCAACCGGCGGGCGATTCGCTCGGCGGCGGCGAGATCGCCGCTCCGCCGCTCTGCCTGCGACAGCAAGTACAACGCGCGCCAGTCGGTGCCACGAATCGAGACGGCTTTGCGCAGCACATCGCGCGCCTTCGTCAGGTCGCTGTCGCTGCCCCTGCTGAGCAACATCGAGCCGTACCTGAAATTCACCGTGAAGCTGTTCGGTAATACTCCCAGCGCCTTCTCGTACGCACCAGCCGCCTCTTTCCACCGCCGCGCCTCGCTGTAGAAGCCAGCGAGTGTCCGATAGAGCCGTGGGTTGTCTGGCGCCGCCTCCTCCAACCATCGGATGGCTTCCTCGCCGCGTCCCGCGGCGCCGTAGGCCCGGGCGAGGAGCGCCGCGCCTCGCTGCCAGGTCGGTTCCTGCGTCACGTGCTCGATCAGCAGGGGAATGGCCAAGTCGGGCTGGCCGTTTGCCACATACAAACGCGCGAGCATCGCGCGAACCTCCACGTCGGCCGGCAGATGTCCGACAGGCCGATCGATGGCCTGCTCCAGATGCTGAATGCCCTTCGCGAGATTCTCCTGCCGCGCTTCAAGCCCCACGCGCGTGGTGTCCGAGATACCCATCGATCCGTAGACGACGCCGAGGACGCGATGCGCATCGAGGTTGGTGGGCGAAACCTTGAGCGCTTGCTCCGCCGCTGCAATCGCGTCCGACGCGCGGTTACGATTCATGTAGAGGTCGGCGATCTCCGCCACAATCGCCGCTGACTTGGGATCGAGCGAGATCGCGCGCTTGTAGGCCGCGACCGCTCCGTCGACGTCGTCCTCGGCGGCGAGACGACGAGCGAGAAGGAATTGCTCGTAGGCCTGAGCCGCCGCATTGGCCTGCTGCGCCGCAGGCGCAACGTTCTGGGGTTGGTTCTGCTGCGCGTCGGCTGCCGACGTTCCGCCGAGCACCGCAACTGCGACAACGAGTCCGAACGCCAGTTTCATATGACCGAATTGTTCCATAAAAGGGGGCATGTGTCATATATTCCAGGCATGCTCGTCGATCCCGAATTGCTCGAAATTCTCGCGTGCCCGAATTGCCAGACGCCGGTCACGCTCGTCAAGAACGGCACGGCCCTCAAGTGCGCCACCTGCAAGCGCGTCTACCCGATCCAGGGCGACATTCCTGTCATGCTTATCGACGAAGCCACGATTGAGAAATAAAATGGACTCCTCGAGTCCTCAAGTCTCGAAGATCCTGCTCCTGAGACTCCGTCAGACAGGGGACGTCGTTTTCACCACCCCCGCCATTCGCGCACTTCGTCCGCGCTTTCCTGACGCCCACCTCAGTTACATCGTCGAGGCGGCTGCAGCCGCTCTCGTCACCGACAATCCCTGTATCGACGAGGTGATCGTGGCGCCGAAACCTGGCGGAGCCGAGGGATTTCTGGCGGAGCTAGCGCTGATTGGGCGTGTCCGCGCGGGCAGGTACGACCTCGTCATTGACTTTCACGGCGGCCCTCGCGCGTCGCTTCTCACATGGCTGAGCAGTGTACCGACGCGAATCGGCTACCAGGTGCTCGGGCGGAGCTGGATGTACACGCGCCGGGTGGCGCGGGCGCGCGCCTTCCGACCGCGACATACGATTGAAAATCAATGGGACCTAGTCGCGCCGCTCGACATCGACCCGCCCGATCCGACCGCGTTTCCCCTTGAGATGCGAGTCGATTCTGCGGCCGCCGCGAGGGTGGCCGAACGGCTCTCGAAGGCTGCCGTCAGTCTCTCCGCGCGGGTGATTATCGTGCACGTCAGCGCGAGCTCACCGTTTCGACGGTGGCCGACTGACTCCTTTGCCGAGACGCTGGCGGCGCTCGCCGCCAGCGGTCACGATCGCCGCGTGATCGTGACAGCGGGGCCATCGGAGCCAAATGCAGCGGAGCGGATCATCGAGGCCGCACGCGGCCGCCTCGGCCACTCGCGTGCCGAGTGCGTCGTCCGCTGCGGCGAGTTCTCATTGGCCGAGCTGCGAGCGCTCACCGAACGAGCGGCGCTTTATATCGGAGGCGATAGCGGTCCGCTTCACGTCGCGGCGACCTCATTCCGCCCCGATCGTCGGTTTGTATGGTCCGACGCTGCCAATCCGCTCGCGCCCCTGGCGCGCCGCTGGACATGCGGCGGAGGCGGTCGAAGCGGGGCCGCTGCCATGCCGGCCATGCGACCAGCGCGTGTGCGCGCCGGGCGACTTTCGCTGTCTCGTGCGGATCGAGCCGGCGCAGGTCATCGCTGCAGCCGAGCGGCTGCTCGCAAGGGACGGTACCGGCGAAGCCGCTTCGTCGTTTCAGGACATCCCCTTCGATGACTGAACGCTCGCCTGATTCACTGGCCAGGAGACTGCGGGCCGCCGCCACGACCGGACTGATACTCGTCATGGCGGCCGTGCAGTTCTCCATCTTCTTCGCGCAGACGCTGCTGGCAATGGCCGTCGCAGCCTGGGTCGCTCTGCTCATTGTCGAGAAACGCCGACCCAGCGTCCCGCGTTTTTCCGTTCCGCTCGCGACCTACGGGGGCGCCACGATCGTGTCCGCTGCGCTGTCGGCGGATCCCATCACGAGCCTAATCGACTGCAAACAGCTCGTGCTGCTGCTCATCGTGCCGATGACCTGCGACCTCGTCACCGCGCCTCTTGCGCCGCTGGCGGCCACCACGGTGATGAGCGCCGGAGCGATCAGCGGGGTGTTCGGCATAGGCCAGTACGCGATCTTGAACTACGACAACCTCGCCAAGCGGCCTCACGGCACGCTCGGGATGTACATGACCTTCTCGGGTTTGACGATGCTCGTCGTCTCTCTGGCGCTGTCCCACGTGCTGTTTGCGCGTCGGGGACGGACGTGGCCGGCGCTCATCGTGCCGGCCCTCTCGGTAGCGCTCGCGGTCACCTTCACACGCAGCGCCTGGGTTGGTGCGTTGGCGGTGCTGGCGCTGCTGCTCACGCTGAAGGACTTTCGTCTCCTGGCCGTGCTGCCAGTCCTGGCCACGGTGTTTTTCACACTTGCGCCTGCCGACATCGCGCAGCGCTTCTATTCGATTGTCGACCTACAGGATCCGACCAACCGCGATCGTCTCGCGATGCTGCAAGCGGGCAAGCACATCGTGCGCGACCATCCCCTCACCGGCGTCGGCCCCGACATGGTGATCCGGGAGTACCCGTCCTATCGCGTACCGGACGCGGCGCTCGAGGTGACCCCGCAGCATCTGCACAACGTCCCGATGCAGATCGCCGCCGAGCGCGGCCTGCCGGCCCTGGCGATTTGGCTGTGGTTTGTCGGCGTCCTCAGTTTTGATCTGTGGGGTTTGTTTCGTCGCCCGGCGAGCTCGGGACGCCCCGGGGCCGTCGAAGAAGGATCGAGCCATGATCGCTCCCTGCCCGCCGTCGGCCTGGCCTCGGTGACTGCGATGCTGGCAGCCGGCCTCTTCGAGTACAACTTCGGCGACTCCGAGTTCCTGATGCTGTTTCTCTTCCTGATTACTCTTCCCTTCGCCGCCACGCAATCGACAATTCACAATTGACAATTCGCAATATGAAAGTGATAAAGGTCACTTTGTCAATTGTGAATTGGTCAGTGCCTGAAATGCCGGCGCCCCGTGAAGACCATCGTCAGACCGTGCTCGTCGGCAGCCGCGATGATCTCTTTGTCCCGCACTGAGCCGCCTGGCTGCACTACGGCCGTGGCTCCTGCCGCCGCAACGGCGTCCAGCCCATCGCGAAACGGAAGGAACGCGTCAGACGCTGCAACCGAGCCCCTGAGTGATCGATTCACGGCTTTGGCCTTCATCACCGCGACATTCACGCCGTCCAGACGGCTCATCTGACCGGCGCCGATGGCGAGCGTTCGTTTCGTGTCGGTAAAGATCACGGCGTTCGACTTCACGTACGCCGAAATCCGCCAGGCAAACCGAAGCGCTTCCCATTCCTCCGCTGCCGGCTGCCGCCCGGTGACGACGCGCAGGCCCCCAGGCAGGGAATCCGCGCTCCAGGGCTGCTCGGCCTCATCGACGCAGTCGCGCGACGAAACCAGCATGCCCGCAAGAGTCGATCGCAGCTCCTCGCCCGAACGCCCCGAGCCTTCTGACCGGAGGTCGTCGAAGTCGGCCACGACCACCCGCAAACTCGTCTTCCTGGCAAGCACCGGGCGCGCCGCCTCTTCGACGCCCGGCGCAATGACCGCCTCGACAAAAGTCGACGTGATAGCCTCTGCCGTCGCCACATCGATAGCACGGCTCACCGCGACGATGCCGCCGAAGGCGGCGAGGCTGTCAGCATCGCGAGCAAGGACGTACGCGTCGGAGGGTGACGAGCCGATCGCCGCGCCGCACGGGTTCGTATGCTTCACAACGACGGCTGCCGGCTCGCTGAACTCGAGCGCGATGCGCACCGCCGCGTCGAGATCGAGCAGGTTCGTGTACGACAGCTCCTTGCCCTGGAGCACCTGCCACGGTTGAAAGCGCTCGGAGAAGCCTTCGTAGAGGGCGGCCTTCTGATGCGGGTTCTCGCCGTAGCGCAGATCGCGCAGTTTGAACAGCGTGAAGCCGAGCCAGTCGGGAACCTGCTCGCTCGAAGGTTCTCGAATAACGTCGCCGTCCTTCGCACTGAAGTCGTAGAGCTTCGCCGCGATGCCCATGTCGTACTGCGCCGTGTGCGCAAGAGCCGCTTGCGCCAGCGAAAAACGGAAGGCCAGCGTCGGTCCACCCTCCCGGTCGAGCTCGCGGAGCACGTCGCTGTACTGCGCAGGGTTGACGAGGATCAGCACATTCCTGAAATTCTTTGCCGCGGCGCGCATCAGGCTCGGGCCGCCGATATCGATTCGCTCGACGAGCTCATCGAAGGCCACGCCTGGCATCTTCGTCGTCTCGGCGAAGGGATACAGGTTGACCGCGACGATGTCGATGAGCCCTATGCCGTGGGCATCCAGAGCAGTCAGGTCGGCCGGGCGGTCGCGCCGCGCCAGAATTCCGCCGTGAATGTTTGGATGGAGCGTCTTAACGCGGCCGTCCAGCATCTCCGGAGAGCCGGTGACGGCCGAGACGCTGGTCACCTTCAGCGCCGCCTCGGTCAGCGCGCGGGCGGTGCCGCCGGTTGACACGAGCTCAAAGCCGCGCGCGACGAGACCGTGGCCGAGATCGACGATGCCGCACTTGTCGGACACACTCAAGAGGGCTCTTGGCATATGGGCCAACGTTCAGTATTCTTTCTCTGACGCCGGCGCGGGCCTGGCGCCGCAAGGAAAAGGCCGCAGACGCGGCCTTTTTTTTGGTTCATCGACGCGCCACGACGGCCGCGTCACAGCAAGCAGGAAGAAGAACGATGCGCATCACAGGCAAGGTCAAGTGGTTCAACAACGTCAAAGGGTACGGGTTCATCGAACGCGACGGAGGCAGCGATGTCTTCGTCCACTATTCAGCCATTCAGGGCGACGGCTTCCGTTCGCTCGAGGAGGGTCAGGCAGTCGAGTTCGAGATCGTTGACGGTCCGAAAGGCCCGCAAGCCGGAAACGTCACCAAGATCTAGGGATTCAGGCACCCGGGGGCTGAGGGCAGAGCCGCTCTCGGCCGCCTGGCTGCTACTCGTCGCTGCTCTTCAACACTCGCGCCGTAAAGTTCACCTTCCCGTCCTTCACCGCAACGCGGAACGCCACCTCGGGTGCGCCGCTCGACTTCAGCTTCCTGACCTGGCCCTTCACAAGCTCGGCGAACTTGTAGAACGGCACCACCTCCTCGCCGATTTCGCGGCGTGCGTCCACCAGGGAACTGCAAAGGTCGTGGAGTTTGTCCATCTCTCTTGGTGGGTCCCGGAACGCGGCTACGTGCAGAATCCGATCTTCCGCGCGCTCGCGTTCCGGCGCTCTGTCTTTCGACTTCTGCGCAAACGGACCCGCCCGGCCTTCCTCGCGGGCGCGCAGGCCGCGATCCCACAGATCGACAAACGTTGCAAACCGCGCCTGAAGAGTGTGGAAGCGAAAGCGATCGCCATAGTTCTGTGATGTGGGAACGATCGTAGCGCTTGACGATCGCTTCCACGCGGCTCCGCGCCTCCCACGACGGCCTCAGAAGACGCCCCGCAAAGAACATGTTGTATTCGGCCTCGAGCTGCTTGAGTGCCGCTTCGAGTCGCTGTAAATCGCGTTCGGTGTCACTCGGGGCACGTGTCACTCACCGCGGCAGGAGAAACCACACGAGCGGCAGCCACAGCTCGCGCGCGTACGGCACGGGGCGGCCGTCGACCAGGACCTCGGTGGCGTCGAACCCGCCCACGATCTCGAACAGGTCGCGCAGCTTGGCAGCATCACTCGACCAGAACCTCGCGCGATACCGGTGGGCCGTACCCGATCCGGTCTCCAGGAATTCCGCCGACTGCCGGGCCAACTCGAGGGCCTTCGCGAACCTGGGAACATCGAGCTTCGGGAAGACCAGCGTGATCGAGAACGGCCGCGGACGCGCCCCAAAGAGCGCCGCGCGGAGATCGGGATCGAGCGCGACAAGCTCCTCCTCGGTCGGCTGCTCCGACAGCTCCGCGTACGGCCAGAAGCGCTCCACCGGACCGTATCTTGGCAGACTCGAACTCATGATCTAAACGGCTGTCAGAAATAAGTAGCATACCATCTTGCCGATGGCCGACCTCCGTGCGGTTCCCTCGATCGAACAGTTGCGTCAACGGCCAGCAGGTCGCGCGCTCGAGGCGCGGTTTGGAGCCGCGGCCACGCTCGACGCTCTACGGACTGGCACGGCCGCCGTGCGCCGGGCCATGACGGCAGGCGAATGGATACCAGGCGGCGCCGACGCGGTCATCGCCCGCATCGAAGCGGCCGCCGCCGCGTGCCTCGACAGCGCATTCGGTTCTTCGCTTCAGCCCGTAATTAACGCAACCGGTGTCATCGTTCACACGAACCTCGGCCGGGCGCCGCTCCCGCCGGAGGTGATCGCGCGCATCGCCGAAGTCGCGAGCGGATATTCGACGCTCGAGTACGACGTGGGGCGCGGCACACGCGGACGGCGCGACCTGCACACCCACGGGCTGTTGTGCCGCTTGACCGGGGCCGAAGCGGCCGCCGTCGTGAACAACAACGCCGCGGCTACACTGCTTGTTCTGGCCGCAGTCGCGGCGGGCCGGGAAGTGATAGTCTCGCGAGGCGAGCTCGTCGAGATCGGCGGCGGCTTCCGCGTGCCCGACGTGATGGTGCAGTCCGGCGCGGCGCTTCGGGAGGTCGGCACGACGAACAAGACGCGCGCATCCGATTACGCCGCCGCGATCAACGATCGCACCGCATTGATTTTGCGCGTGCACCAGTCGAATTTCCGCATCCAGGGGTTTACCGAGCGGCCCGGGCTCGACGAGCTGGTCGCGCTGGGACGCCGGTTCGACATCCCGGTCGCCGAAGATCTGGGCAGCGGGCATCTCGGGGGCGAAACGGGTCATCCGCTGGATCCCTTCGAGCCGGCGGCCGGCGTGAGCGTCGATGCTGGTGCGGACATCTGTTGCTTCAGCGGCGACAAGCTCCTCGGCGGTCCACAGGCCGGCATCATCGTCGGTCGGACGAATCTCATGGAGAGAATTCGTCGTCATCCGCTGATGCGCGCGCTGCGCGTCGACAAGATGACGTACGCGGCGCTCGAGGCGACGCTCCTGCAGTACGCAACCGGCCGTGCCGCATCAAGCGTTCCCGTGCAACGGATGCTGAGGATGACCAGAGACGAGATCCGCGATCGTGCGGAAAGGCTCGCGGCAGGGCTCGTCGAGATGGAAGGCTGGCGGGCGGACCTGGTGGACGGCGTCTCGGCGGTCGGGGGCGGCAGCGCGTCCGGCGCCGAGCTGCCCACCTGGCTCGTCGCGATCGAACAAGCGGGTGTCACGCCCGATGCCCTCGAGGCGCGACTCCGCGGTCTCACACCACCGGTCATCGCGCGGATCGAAGACGATCGCGTCGTTCTCGATCTTCGCACGGTGTTCCCGGCCCAGGATTCGGATCTTCTGCAGCTCCTTCACCGCCTGTAGGTCACCGAGACCAGGGGTAGCCTCCCTCCGTCATGAGTCGTGTGTCTTCGACCGGCCTCCCAACGCTGAAGTGATACAAGCTCTGGAACGCGTGATCCTGCAGCCCGAGTACGGCGTGCACCGGATCGTCGAAGAAACAGCCGATGCCAGTCGCGCGCACGCCGGCGGCTTCCGCTTCGAGATAGAGCACCTGGCCGACCACGCCGGTCTCCCAGAAGAGATGACGATAGAAGGATAGGCCATGTTCTTCGAGGCTGGCATCGAACCGGGCGATCATACCGAGGCTGAAGAATCCGTCCGCAGCAATTGCTTGGTCGCAGCTGAGGCGCTCGGCCAGACCCGTGCAGTCGCCGCGCGCGAGACAGACAAGCGGCAGCGTCTCGTCGGCTGATTCCCACAGAAACTCATTCCTGAACGCCGTCCGCATGGGTTCGAGCGCATCGTCGTGCCGAGGCAGCAGGTAGAGACCTGGCGCCAGATCCTCCACGCGATGAACGAAGATCGCGAGGTGCACGCGCGGTGTCCACCACAAGGCGTCCCAGGGTGCGTGCGGACCCGGAATGACCCGCGACAGCATCGTGACGAATGTCTGGCGATCGATCGCGGATCGGACGTCGAATGCCAGGGCGCTGCGCCGTTGAAGGATGATCTGACGAGCATCCAACCACCGACCCATGAGAGCAGATCTCGTGTCTGCAGGTCTGCCGCCTTCGCGCCTCAACGCTTCGGCGTGCCTCGCCGAAGGTCGCGTGAGGCCACTGTCTTGGGTCTCAGCTGCAACCTCGTCGATGAACGTCCACTGGACGTGATGTTCGCTCAACTGGCTCGCCGAACCCGACCATTGGCCGTTGGCGACAGCGGCCACGAGCCGCTCGTCGGCGTTCCAGATGGCGTTCGGCACACAGGCCCGCGTCAGCGCGATCAGGCAGCCGGGGTCTTCGCGCTCGGCTTCGAGGAAGTCGCCGTCGCGATCCAGTCCGGTAAGCGTCCGGATCGCGCGATGCGACCATGCAGGCAGAACGAATGTCCGCCAGCCGACGATGGCCGAACTGATCGCGAGCGCGGCTTGGGCGTGACCCAGATCGTGCTGGCAGTAGCGGAATGCCCGCTCACCGTACTTCCACGCCTCGCGCCAGTGGATCGAGGTGAGCGCCACGAGCACCGTGTGGGGATGCTCGAGGCAGACCGACTCCCACGCCCGCTCTTCGAACACGCAGCGCAGCTCGAGCTCGTGGCGATCCGGCGCGTAGTGATACACCCCTGGACGGTTGGCCAGGCCGGATGTGGCACCGGACACGATGTACGCCGCCGTAGGATGAAGGTTGCCGCTCGACGGATTTACGCGCAGCGACCAGCTCGAATCGCGGAATTGTTTCCAGGCCGACAAGCCGAGAGCATGCCGCAGCACATCACCGATGGCCGCGGCGACCATCGGCTCGGCGGCCGGCCGACCGTAGGCCAAGTCGTCGTACGCAATTGACGGCGGCACATACCCGAGAGCCGGCGCGTCGGGCCTCGGGAAGAGCGGAAACCGCGGCGAACCCTCAAACGTGCGAAAGGGACTCGGCTGCGAGGCCCAGTCGAGGTACCCCATCGACCGGGCGAACCGGTGGAAGTGATGTTTGGTGCCGTCGTGATACCGATGAACGGCCCTAAGGCTTTCCGGCACCGAGCTGAGCCATGCAGCGGTTGAATCTCGTGATCGGATACTTGGGTAATTGGATAATTGCAGTCACGAGATTACCAGACTACCCGATGACCCAATGACTCAATGACCCGATTAGAGGACGTCCGAGCGACCCGTCGGTCCGATTCCAATCCGCTCGCGCCGTTTCACCCGGCGGTGCGCGCGTTGTTCACTTCGGTCTTCGCGCGGCCGACGCGCAGCCAGGCGCTCGGATGGTCGTCAATCGCGCGCGGCGACTCAACGCTGATTCTCGCGCCGACCGGCAGCGGCAAGACGCTGGAGGCGTTTCCCTGGTGCCTCGATCGGCTCATGTTCGCGCCCGCCGCCGCAGGGGAACCGGCGATGCCGCGTGTTGAGGTCGTGTGGGTGGGCGTCGAGTCGCTCGGTGAGGGCGGCGACCGCGTCGCGCTTTACCTCGCGGATCACCTGGCACGATTGCTGCCGCCAAAGCAGGACGCACATAGCGCGGGTCCTTTGGACCCGCGACCACGCGGCAGACCTAGAGATATCCGCGTCCGGTCCGAAACAGACCGGGAAACGGCCATCATCGACTACCTCCGATCTCACGGGGCGTCGTTCTTCTGGCCGCTGCACGAGGCCGTGGGCGGGGGATATCCAGCCGAGACCGTCACCGCTCTCTGGAATCTCGTCTGGCAGAGCGTCGTCAGCAACGACACATTTCACGCGGTCCGCACTTTCATCAACGCGCATGCGCCACGTCGAAGGGCGCACCGGTCCGATCGACCCACGTTTCGATCGCGAAGGCTCGTCCCTCCCGCCGCTGAGGGACGATGGAATCTCGCGTGGCCGCGGACGGCGGACCTGAAGGTCCGCACTACATCGGCAGACGTAGCGCAGGTCTTTAGACCTGCCAAGGCCGATGCAACGTCGAGGCAGGATTTCTCGCAGGCGCGATGGGTTTTCAGGCCACGTTCGCACCCGTCGACCGTCAACGCGAGACGTAACTGCCGCACCAGCGATGAAGGATGCGACTACTTACCGCCTGGAGACCTGGGACTCTGGCAGGCGACAGCGCTGTAAGCACGGGTTCGATCTCGGCTCGCACTTCGCCGATGTCGTGTGCGCGCCATACGCTGAATCTGGCCATGCCGCTGAACTTCGCGTACACCGTGGACACGATTGACGGGAACTCGGGTAGCCCAACTGCCAACCGCGCCGAGCTTGTGGGCTCAACTTCGACAGCAACCAACAGAAGCTGCCAAATCGCTACCTCTACGTCGACGAGGCTGAAGGCAGCCCAGCGATCGCCGCGCACAGCGCGGTGATCATCGAGGCGCTGAAGGTGTACGGCGTCGCGAACCTGCTGAACGAAATTCAATAGCGCGACCCTTTCAGGGTCGCGACGCAACGCTCTTCGGTTTGGGCAACGGCATCTCTTCGCGCGTCGGCCCATAAAGGCCGGTCGGCTGCCCTCCCGCAAGCCGGCACATCAGCGCAAGCTGGCCGCGGTGATGAATGGTGTGGTGCAGGACCATGTCCCAGAGCACATCCCGCACGGCAACCGGCCCCATCGTGAAAAAGGCGAGCTTGCGATCGAGATCCTCCGGCGTCAGCTTGCGCACCCGGCCAAGGGCGTCGCGGTGGACTCGCTCGAAGCCCGACGCCAGGTCCGCAACCGTCTTTGGCCGCTCGATATCTGGGGGCTTCATCTCCGTCGCGAACTGACCTTGTTCGATTCCGTACGTCATGTACGCATCGCCCTCGGCCAGGTGCCACGCGAGCTCACCCAGGGAGCGTCCCTCGGGATCGGGCCGGAAGTCGTACTTGTCGCGTGGCAGCGCGCGGAGCAGATCCGCTGTTTTCTGCGACTCCCTGTCCCACACGTCGATGAATCGCTGCAGCTCGCTGGTCGCCATCGTCCCTCCGCGGGCTAACCTACAGCAACAGTTGCCCGGCGAACAAGATGTCCTCCGAAGGTTGCCGATCTTCTGGCAGGGCTCCGCCTAGAGTCCGGCGGGCCAAGGGTTCTGAAACCGCTCGTACTAACGGCTTCTCAGCTCCCATATATCTGATTCCAATCGCCGTTTATATGCCCACCGGTAAGTCGGCACTCGTGCGGGAACTTGAGGCTGCACTCCTCGAACGGTTTGCGCAACGACGGTTTCATCAATTCGTGAATGTCGAGCTTCATCTCGTCTCGAGAGTAGGCCGCCACATCGAGGATCCCGGTGTCCATGCGGATGGCGTCCTCGGGGCACACTTCCACACAGTATCCGCAGTAGACACAGATTCCCAGGTCGATATCAAAGCGGATCGGGTACTTCTCCACATTCGGGTCTGGGTGCTCGCCGGCCACAATGGCGATGCACTTTGCCGGGCAGACGCTCTCGCAGAGCATGCAGCCCACGCAGCGGGGGGTTCCCTCATCCCGGACGGTCAGGCGGTGGCGGCTGCGGAATCGTGCCGCGAGCGGCCCTGGCTTTTCCGGGTACTGAAAGGTGACAGACGCGCGAAGGGCCGTGAGCAGTCCGAGGCTGTGCGCCGCGTGCAGAAAAAGGTTCCTGAAAAGGTGTGCGAAGGTGACCCTGAGGCCGCTGACAATCTGCGGCACATAGAGCTTTTCCCAGAACGTCAACTCGCGCCTGCGGAGGACCTTGACCGCCATCAGAATCCGTCTACGAAAAAAGCCAACCCGGCGGCCGTCACCAGCATATTGGCCACCGAGATCGGAAATAGTCCCAGCCAGCCTAACCGCATAAGCTGATCATAGCGGAAGCGCGGAAGGGTCCAGCGGATCTGCATGAACAATACGCAAAAGGCCACGACCTTGACCGAAAAGCTGGCAATCCCGAGCAGGACGTAGGCCCACTGGGAGACAGGCAGCGTCGTACCCCAGGGAAAACGGAAACCGTCCACCGTGAGGTAGGGCACCTGCCACCCGCCGAAAAAAAGCGTGGTCGCCAGGCAGGCAACCAATATGGTTTCGAGGAAATCAGCCAGATAGAACATCCCGAATTTCATTCCGCTGTACTCGACGAAATACCCGATGATTTCCGACTCCCCCTCCGGCAGGTCGAAGGGGGCCCTCTTGGTTACAGCCAGCGCTGCGGTCAGGAAAACAAGAAAGGCCACGGGTTGAACCACGATGCCCCAGAGGGGAATCCAGCCGCCCACGGTCTTTCCCTGGGCCCGCACAAGCTCCTGCAGATCCATCGTCCCGTAGACCATGACGATGCCGATGATCGAGATGCCCAGGGCGATCTCGTAGGAGATCATCTGCGCGGTTGCTCGCAGTCCGCCGAGGAGCGCGTAGTTGCTGCGGGAGGCAAATCCCGCGAGGATCACCCCGTAGACCTCTAACGACAGCATCGCGAAGATAAAGAGCAGCGCCGCGTCGATCTTGGCCACCTGAAGCTCGATGACGCGGTCGCCCAGGACGATGCGATCCCCGAATGGAATTCCCGCGAAGGCAACCAGCGCAAAGAACACCGAGAAGACCGGCGCCAGGGTGTGGAGGATCCTGTCTGCCCCGGCTGGAACAGTATCCTCCTTGGTGAACATCTTGATGGAGTCGGCAAGGGGATGGAACAGTCCCATCAGCCGCCACCCGAAGATGCTGGCGCGGTTGGCCCCAATCCTGTCCTGGATGATGGCCGACTGCTTGCGCTCCAGCCAGGTGTGCAGCGCGGCCAGGTTGATGGCCCCGAAGAACACGAAAGTCGCCAGGGCCAGCTTAATCCACACGTCCATCATGACGCGGCCGTTCCTGCGACCGGCTTCGGCAGAGCCAACATCGCTCCTTGAGATCCGATCCCTTCGTAGCTCAGGCCCGCGAAAGGAGCCGAGGCCGCCGCCAGTCCCAGGAAGATCTCGCTGGGCTTCTGCCAAGCCAGAGGATGATTTAGTTGGCGGGCCAATTCCAGGAGAATGCTCCAGTCTTCCCTGGAGTCCGGCAAAGGCGGGAACGCCCGACCGATACGCTGGACTCGACCGTGGCAGTTCACGAAGGTTCCGTCCTTCTCCACATAAGCCGCGGTGGGCAGGACCCAATGAGAACGGGAAACAGTGGGATTCTCGTTGGTTCCAGAAAAAACGAAGAGGCGAAGCGTGCGCGACAGCTCTTGAAGCTTCTTCTCGTCGACGAGCTTCGTCAGATCGTGCCCGAAGACCCACAACGCCTCGACGCGCCCCCCCAAGGCATCGTCGACAAGAGCGGCCGCGTCAAGCGGACCCAGGCTCGACAAACCGAGCAAGCTCGTCCCAAGAGTGTTGGGATTCTTATCAGCCTTGATGAGGAACTGGTCGCTGAAGCCAGGCGGTGTCGGGATGAAGGCGGTTACGCGAGCGCCTAGCGCGCCCTGGAAGATCTCTCGAATCAGGAAGAGCTCCTCGTTGGTAAGCTGTGGAGAGGCGATCACGCCGATCCGGGAGCCGGCATTGTTCCGGCGAAGACTCGCCAGCGTCGCCGTGATTTCTGTAAGGGCCTGTTCCCAGGTGGAGCCAACGCCGCGGCTCAGGACCTTTGTCAAGCGTCCTCGATCGATCCACTCATAATCATAGCGGCCCTCATCACACATCCACCATTGGTTAACGTCCCCGTTGTAGCGCGGCTTCAGGCGCAGGACGCGCGCGCCCCCATTAAGGTGCGGTCTGTCAAGCACGTAATGGAGGTCCACATTGCACCCCTGGGCGCAGCCGTTACATACCGACGACGCGCTCGAGAGATACCAGACTCTGGCCTTGAAACGAAACTCCTTTTCGGTGAGAGCGCCGACAGGGCAGATGTCGACGACATTCCCGGAGTACGGATTATCGAGCCGCTGACCAGGGTAAAGCGCCAACTCGGCCTGGTCGCCTCGGTTGAAAATGCCGAACTCGCCGGTCTTGGAGATCTCGTCGGTAAAACGCACGCAGCGTGAACAGAGGATGCAGCGCTCCTGGTCCAGCATCACGTGTGGGCCGATGGCCACGGCTTTCTTCTTCTTGACCTTCTGCTCCCGAAACCTCGGATCGTAGAGCCCGAAGTTCATGTAGAAGTTCTGAAGGTCGCATTCTCCAGACTGGTCGCAGACTGGGCAATCGAGCGGGTGGTTGGCGAGGAGGAATTCGAGCACCGCGCGCCGGCCATCCTCGGCCTTGGCGCTCTTGGTGTGGATGACCATCCCTTCGCTTACCGGAGTGTTGCAGGCAATCTGGAGCTTGGGGTTCTTCTCCACCTCCACTAGGCAGATGCGGCAGTTCCCTGCGATGGAAAGCCCTGGGTGATAGCAGTAGCGGGGGATGAAAATCCCCAGTTTCTCCGCAGCCTGGATGACCGTGCTGCCGCCGGGACTCTCGATCTGGCTGCCGTCGATCGTCAGGGCAGGCACGGCGCAGCCTCGCTCGTTCGGACGCATTTCCCGGTCAGGATGTGTTCCTCGAATTCTGCTCGGAACTTCGTAATGTAGGATTGCACCGGCCACGCCGCTGCGTCAGCGAACACACAGATCGTCTTGCCCTCCATGTCGCGCGCAATGGCCAACAAATCATCCAAATCGCGGAGCCTTCCCTGTCCCGCCGAAATTCGGCACATGATGCGATGAATCCAGCCGGTTCCCTCCCGGCACGGAGAGCACTGCCCGCAAGATTCATGAGCGAAAAACTTCGCTGCGGACTCGAGGGCCTCGAGCATGCATGTGGTTTCATCCATCACGATCACGCCACCGGAGCCGGCCATCGTTCCCGCCGCCATCAGGGAGTCGAAATCCATACGGACGTCGATCTCTTCGGCGGTCAGCACCTTGGCGGAGATTCCACCGGGGATCACTGCCTTGAGCTTCCGACCGCCGCGTACCCCCAACGCCTGGCTGTCGATGAGGTCGCGCAAGGTGAGGCCCACGGGCGCTTCGTAGAGGCCCGGCCGGTTCACGTGGCCGCTCACGGAAAATAGCCGGGTGCCGCCGTGCCTGGGTGTTCCCAGGTCGGCGAACCGTTGGGCACCTTCGCGCAGGATGAAGGGCACGCACGCCAGCGTCTCGACATTGTTCACAATCGTCGGGCACTGAAAGAGGCCAGAGACTGCCGGAAACGGCGGTTTGAGTCTAGGATAGCCTTTGCCCCCTTCCAGAGAAGTGAGCAGAGCCGTCTCCTCCCCACAGATATAGGCTCCCGCCCCCCGATGGATCACCACATCCAGATCGAAACCGCTCCCTTGAATATTCTTGCCGAGCCAGCCGTTGGCGTACGCTTCGTTCACGGCACGGCCGAAGCGCTGGGCCGATTGGAAGTACTCGCCTCGAATATAGACGTACGCCTTGTGGCTCCCGATGGCATACGCCGCGATGATCATCCCTTCGAGAAGGGCATGGGGATCCCGCTCGAGGAGGTATCGATCCTTAAAGGTCCCGGGCTCTCCCTCGTCGGCGTTGACCACGAGATACTTGGGCTTTGGGCTCGCCTGCGGGATAAAGGACCACTTCTTCCCGGCCGGAAACCCTGCCCCGCCCAGACCGCGCAGGTTCGCGCGGGAGACCTCGTCGATGATTTGCGCCGGCGTCATCGAGACAAGCGCCTTCTTGGCTGCGACGTAGCCGTCGTCGGCCATGTACGAGCTCCACCACGTCCCGTCGGCGTTGTTGAGCCGCGTAGAGAGCACGGGGCCTCCAAAAGAAACAAAGGGCGGCGCGCTCAGACCTCCTGCTTTGGAGTTCAGACTTTCCACGGCCGACTCGGTCGGCTTGCTGAGCGCCTCGCGCAGCACGGCGTCCAGGGTTCCCTTGTTCAGGTCCAAGGGCCCGACGAACTGTTCGTCGAGTTGTGCCATGGGTGCTATCTCGCACCCGCACAGGCACTCGACCTCCGTGAGCGTCAATTCCCCGCCAGGAGTTGTCTCGCCTGGGCCAATTTTCAAGCGATCCTTGAGCTGAGCCAGGACACCCTCTGCTCCCCGCAAGAGGCAGGGCAGGCTCGTGCACACGCGAAGCTCACGCCGGCCCGCCGCACCGCCGCGCAACATCGTGTAGAAGGAAACCACTTCCCGCACGTGGGACACGGCCACGCCTAGGAGTCGTCCTACCCAGAATTCAGCGTCCGAAGAGATATGGCCGAAGTTCTGTTGGACGAGCCACAAGAGGGGCAGCATCGCTGCCCGCGGCTCGTCGTAGCGTCGGATAATCTCCCGAGCTTGAGGTTCGAGCGCTACGAGGTTCACCGATCCAACTCGCCCCCGATCATGTTGACCGACCCAAACGTGGGAGTTAAGTCCGCCATCATGTCCCCAATAAGGAGCTTGGGTAGAGCCGACATGATGGCAAAGCAAGGTGGGCGGACGCGCACGCGATAGGGACGGCTGGTCCCATCGCTGACGACATAAAATCCCAGCTCCCCGTTAGCCCCCTCCACCGGAAAATACACTTCTCCCTTCGGCGGCCGAACGCCGTGGCCGTACATGACCAGCTTGAAGTGCTGCATCAGCCCCTCGATATTGCCGTAGGTGTCTTCCTTGGGAGGGAGGAAAACCCGTTTCTCGGGCGCAGCGATGTATGCGTGCAGCGGCTTGGCCGAACCCTCGAGTGTCGGACCAATCATCGCGCGGCTGTCTGCGATGGCCGCGATGTTTCCGATCTTGCCCTGATCCACCATCTCGGATGCCGGTATCGGGCGCCCGGTCTCCGGGTGGGTCTGGAACGGGCCCGGAGGGATGTCCCGCAAGGCCTGTTCGATAATCCGCATGGACTGCTCCATCTCCTCCATCCGGACCAGATAGCGGTCGAAGTTATCGCCGCGAGTGCCAACGGGCACGTCAAACTGGAGCCGGTCGTAGACCGCGTACGGACAGTCCTTGCGAACGTCGTAGTCCACGCCAGTGGCCCGCAGGAAGGGTCCGGTGATGCCGTGGGAGATCGCATCCTCGTCTGAGATCTTGCCGGTTCCCGACATGCGGTCGACGAAGATGCGGTTGCGCGTAAGCAGGGTGTCTGCTTCGCGGAGAACCTGCCGGGTCTCTTGCAGGGCTTTCCGGCACCTCTCGGTGAAGCCCTCGGGCAGATCGGCCTTCACGCCGCCTACGCGACAGTAGGAAACCGTCAGGCGCGCCCCGGTCACCATTTCGACGAGCTCCCACAGATACTCCCGGGCCTTGATCATGTAGAGAAAGACGCTGAACGCTCCCAGCTCCATCGCACTGGCACCCACGCATGTGAGATGATCCGCGATCCGGGAGATCTCCGAAACAATGACCCGGATGTAGTGGCAGCGATCGGGAACCGAAATGCCCAGCAGCTTCTCCACCGCCATGCAGTAGCCCATGTTGTTGATGAGCGGGGACACGTAATTGAGCCGATCGGTGTACGGGATGACACCGTTGTAGTCGACCGTCTCGGACATCTTCTCGAAGCCGCGATGAAGATAGCCGATCTCCACGTCGGCGCCCACGATCAGCTCCCCGTCCAGCTTGGTGACGATCCGGATGATCCCGTGCATGGACGGATGCGCAGGACCGACGTTGAGGAGCATCTCCCGTGTTTCCAGATCCGCGGAGGTACCCTTGGCAGGCTGGGTCACCATTGGAGTCACTAGTTGACCGGCCCTACTAGCGGCTGTCGCTTCTTGACCCCGTAGTCTTTTCGAAGCGGATGGCCGACAAACTCCTCGTACATCAGGATGCGCCTCAAATCCGGATGTCCACGGAAGCGGATTCCGAACATGTCCCAGACCTCTCGCTCGAACCAATCAGCTCCCGCCCACAGGGGAGTCAGCGACTCGACCTCCGCGTCCGCCTCCTCCACTGGAACCTCTAGTCGCAGCCGGTGTTTGAGTGGCAGCGAAAAAAGGTGGTAGACGACAACAAAGCGCGCCGGCCGCGGGGTCGCCGGCGCAGCATCCGCGCTGGGGTGGCACGCCGAAGGGGGTCCGGGCCAAGGGTGCTCATCTGGAATTTCCGGTAACGGTTTCACCGCGACGCCAGAGGACGCAAAAAAGGCCGGCGACGGCGTCGTCTCGAAGGTGGAGAAGTCCACAGCCGTGAGGTCCATCAGAAAATTCATCCGGAAGGCGGGGTCTTCCTTGAGGGTTCGCGCGACCTCGAGCAGAAACTCACGGGAGAGAAGCACCGTGGCATCGTCTCGGTACGAGTGGGAGGCTATGACGGCGGCCGGGAAACGATCTCTGACAGCCTGAATCAGAGACGCGGCATTCATTGCCCAAACTCCGGCCTGGGCTCAGGAGCGGGGCGCTCGCCGTGTGCGTGCTGGGCCTGGATCTTGGCCTGGAGCTTGAGCAAGCCGTCGAGGACGTACTCCGGCCGCGGGGGACAGCCCGGGATGTAGACATCGACCGGCATGATCGTGTCAATCCCCATGACGGTCGCGTAGTTGTCATAGAAGCCGCCCGTGGAGGTGCAGACCCCGAAAGAGACGACCCACTTGGGTTCGGCCATCTGGTCGTAGATGCGCTTCAGCACCGGCGCCAGCTTGTGGCTGATTGTGCCCACCACGAAGAGCACGTCCGCCTGGCGCGGAGAAAATCTCGGCAACCCGGCGCCGAAGCGGTCGACATCGTGATGGGAGCAGGCTGTCGCCATGTACTCCATTCCACAGCAGGCCGTCACGAAGGGGTACTGGAAGATCGAGTACTTCCGGGCCCAGCCAATGGCTTCGTCGAGCCGGCTCGTCAGGAATCCCGCTTCGCCAGACATGTCACTGCCAATCATTGCCGTTCATTGGCTACTCACTAGCCATTCATTGCCACTCAAGGGCGCCGTTGTCCCAGGCGTAGAAGAACCCAACCATCAGGACCCCCAGGAAGATGACCATTTCCACCAGACCGAAAACGCCGAGCCCACGATACGCAACGGCCCAGGGGTACAGGAAGACGAGCTCGACATCGAACAAGATAAAGAGAATCGCGGTCAAGTAGAACTTGACCGACAGGCGGCCGACCGGCAGAGAGAACGGGACCTCTCCGCACTCGAACGGCTCCGATTTCACGATCGACGGCTTCTTGGGACCAAGCACGGATGCCAGCACGACGCTGACCCCGGCGAACAGCCCTGCCAGGACAAAAGCGACCACGATCCCGATGTATTCAGTCATTCGCCAGTGCCGTCTCATTCTACATGGTAGATACAGATTATTAAACGAGCTGAATCGTACCGGGATCGCCGGAAAGCGACTTATCTCAGTCAGGCCACTGCGGCCTGCTCATAATACTGCGCTTCGTACTCCATGGACGGCACGTGGCCGATCGGCTCAAGGAGCCGCCTCTGGTTGGAGCTTACTTGATGCCGATCACCATGGAGTCTGGCCCCACAAGTGGCTCGACTCGCACTGCCGAAAACCCGGCCTCTTTCATCCATCCGGCACAATCAGCGCCTGTGTAGTCGAATCCGCCCGGGGTTTCGATCAGCATGTTCAGACTCATCATCAGTCCAAAAGCATTCGTCGATCGATCATCGTTGATGATGGACTCGTAAACGACCGCGGCCCCACCGGCCGGGGCCGCGTCAAATGCCTTCCTAAGCAGTGTTTTCTTGGTCGGCAGATCCCAGTCGTGGAGGATATGGCCCATCAACACGACGTCGGCTTTCGGGAAATCTTGCTCGAAAAAGCTGCCCGGCACGAAGGTCAAGCGGTCCCCGACGCCCACCGTGTGGACGTAGTCTTCGAAGATCGGAGCTACCTCGGGCAGATCGAACCCCATACCCCGCAGATGAGGATTGGCCAAGGCGACTTGCGCCGCGAGATCCCCCTGCGCCGTCCCCGCATCGACGAACGTTCGGTGGTCCTTCCATGGAAACACCCGCGCGATCACAACATTCGATCCGTGGCTAAGGCCCGTCATCGCCGCCAGGAACTCCTTCAGCTGTGCCGGGTCGGCATAGATGGTCTCGAAGAGGCCTGGGACGCCTGTCTTAATCTCGTCTTGTGGCTGCCGGTGCAAAGCGCCGCCGTGAGATGGCCCCAGAACGGATATAGTCAATGGTTCGCCATCTTGAGGATCCCGCCGACGTAGGATGGCTTCTTTCGGTCGAGGAAGACGTCCGTCTCCGGCGCGTTGCGATACCGATCCCCGACGCGTTCCAGGAACCCAAGTGCCCCGAACGCGTCGAGAAAGTCGCAGCCCGATCGTGGGTACAGGCCAAGCCGCCCGCTGAGCGACTCAAACGCTTCCGGACCGTGCGCCAACTCGGTGAACACGCCCATCTCGATGGCGCTCAACAGCGTCTTCGAAGCCCAAAACCCCAGTCCAGTCTGCAGAATCCGCTCAGGTCTTGGTTGCGCGATCATCTCTAACCCTCTTCACGCGCCGAGGCTCGCCGGGGCCGCTACTCGCCGCCACCGATTCGGGTCGTGCCATCAGCTCACAAGACCTGGGTTGCCCAACGCCATCGCACTCAGCAGCACCTCGAGGCCCGGGTGCCGACGGCTCCAGTAACGGCCTGGACTCATCCCGGTGTTTCCGCGGCAGAATCTGCCGTGATGAGACGTGCGTGGCACCTCGCAACCAAGAAAAGACCGACATGGATGCTACGACTGTCGACGTGGATCTGCCAAGAGAGATTTTCGAGGTCGCGCTGGCCAATCGGGCGGGACGGATTGTCGAGCGGAAGCGGCTGACACACCGACAGTTCGAGCGTTTCATCGAGGGACTGGCACTGGGAACCGAGCTCGTGCTGGAGGGCTGCGGCACGGCGCACTATTGGGGACGGCGGCGTCGGGCAGGTGACCTCCGCGTGCGCTTGCTACCCGTGCAGTGCGTCCGGCCCTACGTGCGTCGCAACAAGATCGACCGAGGCCGGTCAAGACCGTCGAGCAATAGACGCTGCAAGGGGCAAGACAGCACCCGCATTGGCGTCCAGGGAGAAAGAAAGACGTGAATCCCGAGAGGAGCCCAGCGAGTGGCAGTCCGACAGCGCCACAGGACTAACAGCCTGTCGTGCAGCCGTCCCCATCCAGAGTGCGGCGGGCACGTACCTACCGAGATGAAGTGCAGCCACCAGCTGGGGTTCAGCGTCTCGACCGACGCAACATTGAGCATCACGTCGACAGCAATCCACGCATACCCGGCCGCACGCACCCAGCTTGGCGCGGGAAGTTCAGCGACCACCGGAAGCAGCACCAAAGAAGCAACACTAAACGAGATGCTGCCCAGGAGGCACCCATGAGAGGGTCGCCGACGGCTCGGCGCCAACCTTGCTGAACACGACAATCAGCGCCACGAATAGAGCAGAGCCCGCAAACGCGCCACGTGCTGCCAGCTTGGTATCAGCAGTTGCTGTCGGGTTCATATGTCGCCCTGATTTCGAAATACGTTCTCGTCGGTCCAACGTCTGCAACCGAGCCGCGGCGCACTCAGTTCCTTGCGCCATCGGCTCCAGTTGCTGCTAGCCCGCGCTGAACCAGCCTTGCGTTCGGATCCCTCATCCGCCTTGCGGGACTGCTTCCATCAGGAGCGCAAGTGCCCTCTCGAAACCAGTGGACCCCGCGGTGCTGCCCTTGGAGTGTCCGAGGCGCACCACGACCAGATCGTGCGACGGAATGATCAGCGTAGTCTGGCCGCCTGCGCCGGCCATGTAGTACGCCTCCTTCGGGACCGGGTACCTACTTTCCCGGTTGATCCAAAAGAAGCCGCCGTAAGTCGGGCGCTTGTCCGCTTCCCATGCCGGCGCCGGCGTGCTCACGAACTTGGCATAACCCTCCGGCAGAATGCGCTCATCGTTCCAGACTCCGTCCTGTAGATAGAGGTTGCCGAGACGGGCCCAGTCGCGTCCCGACATGAAATCGTATCCCTGGGTCAAGAAGTTCCCGAACGGGTCTGTTTCGATCACCGCCGTCCGGATGCCGATCTTGTCGAAAAGCGCGCGCTGGGGAAACGACAAATACTCCTCGCCGCGCTTCTCGACGGCAAGGCGAACGAGGTAGTTGATCAGCACCGGATCGGTATTGTGATAGCGGCTCACCCGGCCTGGTGGCCACTGCAGCGGGCGCGTGGCTGCGTAATGGTACGAGTTCACAGTGCCCGTGTAGAGATACACATGATCTGGATAGGTGCCCAATGGGTCGTAGTCGGGATCCGCGGGTGCCTTGATCCGTAGTCCGCTTGACATGTTCAGGAGATCGGCAATGCGGATCTTCCCACGCGGATCACCCTCATCCAGCCACTCGGGAATTGGCGCGGGCTGCGAGAGTTCGTAGACGCCCTGGTTGATGAGAACGCCCATCAGCGTAGCCGTCACGCTCTTACCCATCGACCAGCTCTCGAGTGGTGTGCGTGCCGTGATGCCCTCTCCGTACCGCTCACCGATAACTCGGCCTTTCCAAGTCACCACAAAGGCGGCCGTCATCTCCGCGGCAGGCTCGAATGCTGCGTCCACGGCCTGTTTCACCTTGCCTGCGTCGAGTGCTCCTGGGATCGGATCCTTTGGCAGCACATCACCCATTGGCCACGGCTGCTTCGAAGGATCAGGCAGTGCGCTCTTTACCTGGATCGGTCTGAAATTCACCGAGGTCTGTCCTACGGGCAGGGTCACGCACCCTTGACTGCCCAGGTACTTGGCAGTGAGCGTCACGCCATTGTGAAGCATGACGTGCACCGCCTTAGCATCGCGATCAATAACGGGTTTCCCCACCTTCGCACGTTCTGCGTAAGGACTCGTGAAGTAACCGACATTCTCGGCGGCAAAGTCGGGACCGAGACCGGTAATGAATACGGCGGAGCACATGATCTTGGCAAAACCTGCCGTGTGATGCTCAAGCGGATCGCCCGGTGGCGGCACGTACGGTGTGTCGAGCTCTAGCAACCTCGCTCGTGCGATGAGCGCCTCGCGAGGGGAGAGTGAGGGTTGCTCTGTGGTCGAAACTCCAACGTTCGTGGCAGGAGCGTCTCTCTGGCACCCTACCATGACCGCCATAAGAAGAGCCATGAGCACAGGAGCTATCCGCATGCCTTCTCTCCGCATTTCTACCTCCTCAAGCCTTGATGAAGCGGGTAACTTCTTATTATTCTTGGCCGGATTGTGATCTGTAACTACGCAGGTTACGCTAATTGAGGTGGCGATCAAGGGTTTTCGGCACAGGGATCTCGAACGGTTCCCTGCCACCGGAAAGAGGCGGGGGATTCAAGCCAAGCATCAGCAGCGGCTGCGACTGATCCTCGGTGCCCTGAACGCGGCGACGGCGCCCGGTGACATGAACTTGCCCGGCTTGGACTTCATGAGCTGCAAGGTGCCCGCCGAGGGACGTGGGCGGTAAAGATGAGCGGCAACGGGGGTGTGAAGTTCGGGTTTGCTGGAAAGATGCCGAGTGGGTGGACTATGAAGACTACCACTGAAGGTCGACCGATGAAGATGCACAACCCGCCCCATCCGGGCGAAGCGCTTCGTGAACTCTGTTTGAAGCCGCTCGGCCTGAGCGTCACCGAGGCCGCCCGCGCCCTCGGCGTGAGTCGCAAGACGCTGTCGAGCATTCTGAACGGGCGCGCCGGCATCAGTCCTGAGATGGCGGTACGCCTGTCGCTCGCATTCGGTCCGACGGCCGAGAGTTGGATGAACCAACAGGTGCAGTACGACCTATGGCACATCGAGCGACGTCGCAAGAAGCTCCATGTTGCCAAGCTTTCTGCCGCCTGATCACCTTTGGCCCTCGATTCGATTCAGACTAGTGCCGCTTGAGCCGCACCATAGTGACAGGATCACAAGGAACAGCGGGCGCGACGGCTCCAAGCGGTTGTTATGGCGCCCCTCGCTTGCCATGGAGTGCGGCGGCGACCCGGAGCAGAGCCAGGGCCGGGCCATCTGGTGTTCGTCGCCCTTGCTCCCAGTTACGGAGTGGCGCGACACTCACGCCGATCGTAAGAGCGAACTCGGCCTGTGAGGCGCTCAGTTCGGCTCGAACAGCCTTAACGTCCTCCGGCCTAAGTACCGCTGTGCCAGAGGGTCGAAGCACTCCCCGACCGAGTCCGCCCGGCCTGCCGAATACTGGTGATGAGTTCTCGAAACGCGCACCTTTTTCTCGAAACGCCGCATCCTTCATTTGAACTCTTCCAGAGCGAGCTGCCGTGCCTGCGCACGCGTCAAGTCTCCCTGCTCGCTCTTCGAGTAGACGTCAGCATGTAGAAGGCTGCCTCGACCGCTCTCTTGAGCCATGTAACGTTCCGCTTGAGCCGCGCGTCGCACAGGCAGGATTCCACAACGTTGCGGGCGTGTCGGCTCCACGCGGTTGTTAGCCAGCATCCTCTAACGATCCGTATCGTTAAGCACGGTTTTCGCCACGGCGGTGATCACCTCCGACGTTGAGGCCAGAAGCAACGAAAAACAACTCGGCGTGGCTACGTTGGGTTCACCCTCGTGCTCTGAGCTGACACGCATTGCCAACGGCCGTCACGCATCACCCAAACGTCGGTATAGCGCAACGTTAATTCCGCACGCTGGCCCTGCCTGATGCCGATCAAGCGTAGCCTAAACCAGACCACGGCCGTATCGCGGTAGACCTTCACCGTGAACTCGTCCTGAATGGCTGACTCCACCTGCTGATCGAACTCAGCCGCGAGCGCTAGCTCCTTTGCCCTGTCGCCGCGGCTGCCATCCTCGTACGTCGCGGTGAACTCGTCGGCTAGGAGGTTCTCGATGAAGGCGACGTCCCTGCGATAGAACGCCTCGTTCCAACCCCGTTCCAGCTCAATGAGGACCTGCTGATCCGATTTCACCTCCAGCCTCTGCGCGGCGGACGCCGTAATGGCGCAGGCGACTGCGAGGACGCAACACAGCGAGTGGCGCAATCCCATCCGAAATTCCCTTTTCAACAGTGTTGTGACCGCACGCCGGAAGCAAGCTCGCCGTTCGTCTGTCATGTGGTGGGCAACGCCTCCCGGGCCTGATTGGCTAATGACGCGTTTCAGCCGCGGCGGCTCATGATCGCGCCAGCTGCCGCCGGCTGCAAACGCCTGTTGGGCCGCGTCGGTTCGACCTGTACGGGCGACATGCTTGGCGCCAAGACACGTGCCCGGAACGCACGAATGGGCCTCTCGCCCTTCGCAGTGGCGCGGCGTGAGCCCTGCCTCGGCGACCAGTCAAGGAGGGTGCCCTCTCCATTCATGCCGAGAGCCGCACGGGGACGATACCGTGACGCACGGGCGCTCCTGCTGGATGCGGCCGCTCGCGCGGTCGAAAGCATCAGCCTCCATCGACTCAAGTGCCGGGACGAGATACTTGGCCGCGACGATGGCGTCTCGAAGCGTCAAGTTGATTCCCTGGGCGCGGACCGGGGTATCGGATGGGCGGCGTCCCCGAGAAGGAGCGTCCGCAGGGCCGACCACCGAGGACAGCGGCCGAAGAGGATCTCGAGCATGACCGGCTCTGAGATGTCGTCCGTGCGGTGTAGAGAGAAGGACACGTAGGGCTCACCGACGACTTGTCCCAGCTTCTCGAACAGCTCTGCGGGCAGAAGACGAACTCGACGAGGAGCATCCCTTCCGCGCTGATGTCTTCGTCGACATCCGGCCAATGAACACCGTGACCGTTTCCAATCAATTCCCAGTTCGCGTGTTGGGCCGCCGTGGCTTCCGAAAGTCGCCACGACCACGCGAGGGGAACACCAATCACGCGACTATCGACGAGGTGTGCTGTGAGCGTATCGTCGTAACCTCGACGTGATCGATCCGCAATTCAACGCTGATCGCAGTGCCTATGCCATGCCTCGATAATCGATGGCTCGTGTTCCACAACCAGTCGACGGATCTCGCTGAGTTCCCGTGCGCTGAACTCATAATTCCACGCGAGCTGGACGGGTGCCAGCCAAGACTTGGGCGTTACGGCGGCACCGTCCACGCTGTAAAGGTGCCGGGAAAGACTCCTCCCATGATGGTGACAAACGCCGCGATCGCCAGCGCTGCAGACACCGGAGCGGGAAGACGTTCTGGCGCCGATCCCTGCGGCTCCGTCATGTACATGAGGACGGCCACGCGCATGTAAAAGAAAGCCGACACCACGCTGCATGCCACAGCCAGGACGGCCAGCGCGATATAGCCCCCGCGCACGACATTCAGGATGACGCCGAACTTGGCCGCGAATCCAGCCGTGGGCGGGATTCCGGTGAGAGACAGCAGGAACAGAAACATGAGCGCGGCTGTCCCGCGCGTGGTCGTGGCCAACCCCCGGTACCCTGCCAGATCCTCGCCGCGCGGGCCCAGCACGATGACAATTCCGAAGGCTCCGAGGGTCATGAAGGCATAAACGAACGCGTAAGTCATGGTCGCCGAAGCCCCCTCGGGGGTTCCGGGAATGAGACCCAGAAGCGCGTACCCAGCGTGCGCGATGGACGAATAGGCGAGCATGCGCTTCATGTTCGATTGGGCCACGGCGAGCAGGCTCCCGACGGCCATCGACAGGGCCGCGAGCCCCACTAGGATCATCGACCAGATGTGCTGCTCAGGCGCGAAAGCAACCAGGCAAACCCGAACCAGCGCCGCCAGACCCGCCGTCTTCGAGCCGGCGGCCAGAAATGCCGCGACCGGTGCGCTGGCGCCCTGGTAGACGTCCGGCGCCCAGGCGTGGAATGGCACCGCCGCAATCTTGAAGGCGAGCCCGGCGGCCACGAGTGCCACGCCTGCGAGCAGCAGCGGATGCTGCGCGGGCTCCGGCCCGGACACAGCCGACGCAACTGTCGCAAAATCGGTCGCGCCGGTGACCCCGTAGACCAGGCCAATGCCGTACAGGAGCAGCGCCGACGCAAAAGATCCCAGGAGGAAGTACTTGATGGCAGCCTCGTTCGAGGCGGGCTGGTCGCGCGTCATCCCCACCAGAACGTACGAGCACAGCGCCATGAGCTCCAGTCCCAGGTAGAGGACCAAGAGGTCCAGGGCCGAGGCCGCCAGCATCATGCCTGCCGAGGCCAGGAGGAGCAGTGCGTAGTACTCGGCACGCGGAACATGTTCTGTGTCGAGGTGTTTCACGGAGAGGAGCGCGGCCACGGCGAGGTTCGCCGCGAAGAGGACGTAAAAGAACTGAGCAAAGCCGTCGGCGGCGAGCGTGCCTCCAAACCCCGTGTCCGGGCCTTTCAACGAGAAAGCCCAGCCGGAATACACGGCGGCGACCGCAGCGATGACGACCCAGGACGCGACCGACTGGGCCCGCTCGACACGGCGCGCCCCGACGATGAGCGCTAATGCCATGCCGACGAGAACGAGCTCCGGAAAAAGAAGAAGCAGATCCTTCACAGCCCCCCCAAAGCCTGGCTTGGCGCGGCCACTGCCACCAAGAGCTGCGCCACGGAAGCCCGCAGAAACCCCAGCACCAACTCCGGGTAGAGGCCGATCACAAGAACCAGGAACGCCAGGGGAGCCAGTGTCGCCATCTCCCGTGCGTTGATCTCGAAACGCAGCTCTCGCAGACGCGGCCTTGGATCGCCCAGCGCCACGCGGGAGTAGAGCCAGAGAATATAGGTGGTGCCGAGCGCCACACCCCAGACAGCCACGGCCCCGAGCCAGGGGAAGGTCCTGAAAGCCCCGCTGATGATGAGGAACTCCCCCACGAAGGAATTCAAGCCCGGAAATCCCGCAGCGGCCAGGCAGAAGAGCGCGAGGAACGTCGAGTAGATCGGTGCGATCTTGAACAACCCTCCGTACTCCACGATTTCCCGCGTGTGCGTGCGCTCATAAATCATCCCGATGCACAAGAAGAGGGCGGCGGTAATGATCCCGTGGTTGATCATCTGAAGTATCGCACCCTCGACGCCACTCCGGTTGAGCGTAAAGATCCCCAGCGTCACGAAACCCATGTGGCTGACGCTCGAGTAGGCGATGAGGCGTTTGACATCTGTCTGCGCCAGCGTCACATACGCGCCGTAGACAATGGCTGCCGCGGAAAGCACCAGCATGGGCTTGAAGAAAAGCTGGGTGGCATCGGGGAGTATCGGCAGAGAAATCCGCAAGAAGCCGTAGGCACCCATCTTGAGGAGAATCCCCGCGAGGATCACACTCCCTGCCGTGGGTGCCTCGGTGTGGGCGTCGGGTAGCCAGGTGTGCACGGGAAACATGGGTACCTTGACCGCGAACGCAGCCAGAAAGGCCACAAACAGCCACGCCTGAAGCTCGAGACCGAGGCTCCTCGTCGCAAGCGTCTGGAAATCCAGCGTGCCGCCCGCATAAGAGAGGGCGATGAGACCCACGAGCATCAGCACGCTCCCCGCCAGCGTAAACAACAGGAACTTCACAGAGGCGTAGATGCGGCCGGCGCTTCCCCACACGCCGATCAGGAGAAACATGGGAACGAGCATGAGCTCCCAGAACACGTAGAAGAGAAAGAGATTCGTGCACGCGAAGAGGCCAACCATCGCGGTCTCGGCGACAAGGAGCGCCGCGTAGAACTCCCGCACGCGCACCTGGACCGCGGCCCACGAGGCGCCCACGCACAACACGCTCACGAGCGCCGACAGAAAGATGAACGGAAGGCTGATTCCGTCGACGCCCATCCCGTAAGTCACGTTCCAGGACGGAATCCACTGCACGGTCTCGACGAACTGCAGGGCGCTCGATGTCTTGTCAAAACGGAGGTAGAGCGGGACAGAGCCAGCCAGAGTGGTCAGCGTTGCGGCCAGGCCAATCCACCGCGCCAGCCGCTCGCTGAATAAGAAGATGGCGGCAGCTCCAACCAAGGGCAGAAACGTTGTGACCGTGAGGATTGGGTACGTCACGAGATAAAGACCGCGAGTGCAATGGCAGCCAGGACACCGACTGCCATAAGGAACCCATAATATTGGGCGTTACCGCTCACCGTGATGCTGAGGCCACGGCTCAAGGCCTGGGTGAGTTCACCGACGCCAACCGCAGTTCTGTCGATCACACGCGTATCGAGCTTGAGCAGTCGCGCTGCCGCGCCGAGCACATACCGCTCAATCACGACGTCGTAAATCTGTCCCGCGAAGCGCTCTCCTCGCGTCAGCCCACCCTGGGACAGCGCCACAACGGCAGATGAGCCGCGGCGGTAGAACCAGTCGGTGTCAAGGCTAACGTTGGGCTCGGGATCCAGGTACCTGAGCAGCAGAAAGAACCCCAGCGCGGTGAAGCCCAGCAGCCCCATCGTGGCCGTGACGTGCCGCACTGTGTAGGGGATGTAGTCCGCCTCATACGGCAGGTACGAGTACAAGAGCGCGGGGAAGATGCCGATGAGAAGGCAAGCCGCCGCAGAGAGCCCCATGGCCACGAGCATATTCACCGACGGCTCCTGGACGCGCAGGCCGCGGTCCTTGCCGAAGAACATGTAGTAAGGAAGCTTCAGCCCGGTGTGCAGGAAGGTCCCCGAGGAAGCCAGAGTAAGCATCAAGAAGATCGCGGCCCGGTGGGATTCACCCGCGGCAGAAACGACCATCGACTTGCTGACGAAGCCGCTGAAGAGCGGTACGGCTGAGATGGCGAAGGCGCCAACCATGTAGAGGCCGAGAGTGAGCGGCATGGTCTTGTAGAGCCCTCCCATGTCGCTCAGCTTTCTCAGGCCGGTCACCTGGAGCACGGCACCCGCTCCCATGAACAGGAGAGCCTTATAAAGAATGTGCGAGAAGGCGTGGGCGGCCACGCCGTTTAGGGCCAGAGCCGTCCCAATCCCCACCCCGCAAACCATGTAGCCCACCTGGCTGACGATGTGATAGGCAAGCAGCCTTCTCGCGTCGTTCTCGAGTACGGCGTACACCACGCCGTAGACCGCCATGGCCGCTCCCCACCACACGAGGACCTCCGTGCCGGCGTATCCGCGGATCAAGGCGTAGACCGCAGACTTGGTGGTAAAAGCCGTTAGAAACACAGCCCCTGTGGCGGTGGCCGCCGGATAGGCGTCTGGAAGCCAGGCCCCCAAAGGCGGTGCCGCCGCGCACAGGACGAAAGCCAGGAGGATGAGAGTGAACGCTGCGCTTCCCGCGTACGGCGACATATCCCCGAAAGCGATCGACCCCGTCTGTGACCATTGAAGAACGATCCCTCCCAGCAGACACAGACCGCCAAAAACATGGACCAGAAAGTAGCGGAATCCGGCGGCGGCGGCGGGCCGCTCTCGGCGCAGCCATATGAGGACCGCGGCCGACAGGGCCATCAGCTCCCAGAAGAGATAAAGGGACAGGAAGTCTCCGGCGAAAACAGCTCCGAGCGCAGCACCTGCGTACGCCAGCGCCGCCACATGCTGCGCGTCATCGTCCACATGCAGCGAATAGATCAGGCCAACGAGAGCCACGAGACAGAAGACGTAGGAAAAAACCAGGCTCAGGCGATCTACCCGGCCGAACACCAGCTCTTGTCCCAGGAAGCGCACGACACCGTGGGTGCCCGGCTCCATGAGGATGCAGTCGACCAAGGCGGAAGCGGGCAGCAAAACCATGGCGAGGCGCTTGGCCCTGCCTTTGAGGAACGGCAGGAAACAGGCGCCAACGATCAGCAGGAGCCCCGGGTGCACCCACTCAGGAGTCATAGTAGTTTTCCGAACGCGTGAGCCACAGCTTCCCCAAGAGCTTCGACACGACGATGATCGCCGCACAGGAGACGAGGCCGCAAATAGAGCCCCAAGCTAGGATGTTCTCGAACCAGAAGTGGGCGAGGTCGATCTCGAAGAGGCGCGGTGCAGCGACTTCGCCGAGGACGAGCGCGGCCAGGCCCGCGTAGAACCAGCGCTTCACGGCAGCACTCTTCCCGCCAGCTTCAGAATAGGATCCGGGTAAGCGCCCAGAAGCAAGCTAGCCAGGGCGGTGAGCACTAGTGGAATGACCAACCAGGGCACCTCGGAGATCCCGTCCTGGTCTGAATCAGGGGCCTTTTCGAAGTAAGCCTTGTACACGATGGGGCCGAGGTAAGCCGCGTTCAGCAGCGAGCTCACGAGCAGCACGCCCAGGAGCCACGCCCCTCCGCTTGCGCGCTCCAGCGAGCCAAGAGCCAGGTACCACTTGGATACGAACCCAGACGCGGGAGGAATACCCACCAGGCTCAGGGAGGCGAGCGCGAAGGCGGCCATGGTCCACGGCATCTTCCTGGCCAGCCCTGACATCTGGCTAACCTCTGTCTTGTGTGTGGAAACGTAGATCGATCCGGCGCACAAGAAGAGCGTGATCTTGGTGAAGGCGTGATTGGTGATGTGGACGATCCCGCCCAGGATCCCGCTTGGGGTGAGGAGTGCTGCCCCAAGAACAATGTAGGAAAGCTGGCTGATGGTCGAAAACGCCAGCCGGGCCTTCAGGTTGTCCTGGCCGAGGGCCAGTAGCGACCCTCCAAGAATCGTCACCGAGGCAACTCCCAACGCCAGGGTATCTGCGCCGAGAAGCCGCATGGCCTCGGGCCCGAAAACGAACAGGAAGACTCGAAGTGTGGCGAAGACACCGGTCTTGACCACGGCCACGGCATGCAGGAGCGCGCTCACCGGAGTGGGGGCCACCATTGCGGCCGGCAGCCAACTGTGCAAGGGCATGACGGCGTTCTTCGCAAAGCCAAACAGGAACAAAGCGAAGACGACATAAAGAAGGGTCGGCTCGGCTGCGAGCTCCGAAACCGGCAGGATTCCGCCCTTACGGAACTCGAGGGTGCCGGTCACGTTATAAGTAAGGATGATGGCGGTGAGAAGCAAGACCTTGGCAGTACCCAAAAGGTAAATGATGTACTTGCGACCGGCAGCCTTGGCCTCCGGCGTCTCCTTGTGGGCCACGAGGGGATAGGTTACCAGCGTCAATGCTTCATAGAAAAGGAACAGCGTCAGGAGGTTGGCCGAGAAGGCCACGCCCACGGTGGCGGACATCGCCAGGGCGAAGCACGCAAAGTAGCGAGTCTGCGCGTGCTCGTCTAGAGAGCGCATGTAGCCGACCGAGTAGAACGAGGTAACGATCCACAGAAGCGACGCCCCCAGGGCAAACAGGAGACCAAACGCATCGACCCGAAACGCCAGCTCGATTCCGGGAAGGATGCGGGAGACCACGCATTGTGGTGTCCGCCCCGCCAGGACGTCCGGGATCATGGAGCACACAAACGCGAACTGCAGGACTCCGGCTGCAACCGACCAGAATTCTCTCAGGTTGGCCCGGCGTTCGCCCGTGTACGCGATGAGGAGCGCACCCAGCGCCGCAACGACAATCGCGAGCAGAGGGGAAAATGCAGTGGCGGGCTCCATGCCAGGCGTCACCACTTCAGCTGGGTCAGGTCTTCGACGCTGACGCCCAGTCTGTTACGACTCAGTGCGAGCACCAACCCCAAGCCAACCGCTGCCTCCGCGGCCGCCACAGCAATAACAAAGAGGGCCAGGATCTGACCACGCGAGTCCTGCAGGTTATAGCTGAAGGCAGCCAGGCTGACGTTGACGCCGTTGAGCATGATCTCGACGGAGACGAGCATGAGGATGATATTGCGCCGGCCGAGGAAGCCGACGACACCAATCCCAAAGAGGACCGCGCTTAGTCCCACGCATGCGCCTACGGGCACCATCAGGAGCGAATCTTTCTCTTGGCGATAACGACTGCGCCCACGATGGCGGCCAAGAGAATGAGGGATGTAATCTCGAAGGGCAGTGCGAACTGGGTAAACAACGCCGTTCCGATGGCCGAGAGGCTCCCGAGCGGAGGGCCTCCGGCTGGCGCGGGCCGCGCGGCTGGCACGAGCCCTGGTTCCTGGGCGAGCCATGCCAGCCCCACGAAACCTATTCCCACGGCGGCGCCGAGCGGCCAATTGGCGCCGAATCGGGGTCCCGCCGTTTCCCTCTGCAGGTCGAGGAGCATCAGAAAGAACAGATAGAACACCAGGATGGCGCCCGCGTACACGATAACCTGTACTGCGGCCAGGAATTCCGCGTTCACCAGCAGGAAGATCCCCGCGACGTGCAGGAAGAGAGCGAGCACCCAGAGCACGCTGTGGAGAGGATCCCTGCGAGTGACCGCCAGAATCGCGCTCGCAACGCTGGCAGCGGCTAGATAGTAGAAGGCGATCTGTCCGACGGGAATTCCCATCTGCCGTATCTGCTGGATCCGCTAGGCGGGGCACTTGCCAGAGATGTAGTCCTCGAGCTGGTGGATCGCAAAATTCTGGGCCGTGATGGTCCAAATGACGAGGTCGCCAATCGACACCACGCCGACGACCCTTCCCTCCTCCACGACGGCCAGGTGACGGCAGCGCTCGCTCGTCATGCGGCGCATGCACTCATCGACCGTGCTCCTCAGGTTCACGGTGACGTCCGGGCCGGACATGTATCTCATGGACCTTGAACTCCTTCGAGGAATGCCCTTTAAGGATCACCTTGCGCACGTAGTCGCGTTCGGAAAACAGCCCGGCGAAATCGAACCCGTTCATCACGACAAGGGCTCCGATGTCTCTGTCCGCCATCTTCTCGAGAGCCTCGTAGACTGTGACGTGAGGGTTGACGGTGAACACGTGGAATCCCTTCTGTCTGAGGACCAGCTCGACCGAATCGTGGAATGTCACCGCACACCCCCTTGCGGATGAGACTCTTTGATTGCAAGCGGTTTCTGAAACCGTTTCTTGGGATTAAGGTGCGCGACATTTTATCACAGCGCCTATTCTTGTCTCGTTACCACTCGAGCGACCAACCCTCGCCCGTTGCAGTGCTAGCATATGCCAGTTCCTCTGAGCGCCCAGCACGAAGTGATGACGCCCGCTTTTGCGCTCTTCGACACGCCGATTGGCCCATGCGGCATAGCCTGGGGCGAAGGCGGCCTTGTCGGCGTGCAGCTCCCGGAAGCGCGGGCGTTCGGGACCCGCGCGCGCATGCTGCGACAATTTCCTGGCGCGCAGGAAGCGCCGCCGCCGCCCGACGTGCACCAGGCCATCGACGACCTCGTCGCGCTCCTCGGCGGCGAGGCGACTGATCTTTCTGCCGTCGCGCTCAACATGGACCAGGTGCCGCCGTTTCACCGCCGCGTCTATGAAATTGCACGCACGATCCCCCCGGGCGCGACGCTCTCGTACGGCGACATCGCGGCGCGGCTCCGCGCGCCTGGCGCGGCGCGCGCCGTGGGACAGGCGCTCGGGCGAAACCCGTTTCCGATCGTCGTGCCGTGCCACCGTGTGCTCACCTCAGACGGCAGGATCGGTGGCTTCTCGGCCACTGGCGGAATTGCGACCAAGCTCCGCCTCCTCTCGATCGAAGGCGCGCGAGCGAACAGCGCGGCCACACTCTTCGACGGCGACGGCGCGCTCGGCTTCGATCCGGAGGTTGCCGTCAAGCACCTGTGTGCGTCCGACGCCGCCCTCGCGCGCCTCATCCACACCGTCGGCCCCTTTCGCATGCAGCTGAAGCAGACGCCAAGCCTGTTCGTCGCGCTGTCAGAAGCAATCGTCTACCAGCAGCTCACGGGTCGGGCCGCGGCCACGATCTTCGCGCGTCTGCGTGCGCTCTTCCCGATCGCCCAAGAAGGCCCCACGGCCGAGCAGATCCTGCGCGTTTCAGACGAGAAGCTCCGCGCCGCCGGCCTCTCGCGATCGAAGCGGCTTTCGGTCCGCAACCTGGCGCGAAAGACCGCCGCCGGCGAAATCCCCACGCTCGCCGAGGTCCAGCGCATGGAGAACGAGGCGATCGTCGAGCGCCTGACCGAAGTACGGGGCATCGGCCGGTGGACGGTCGAGATGCTCCTCATCTTCCGCCTCGGCCGCCCGGATGTGCTGCCCGCGGACGACTACGGCATTCGCAAGGGCTTCGCGATCGCCTTCAAGAAACGGGAACTGCAGGCGCCGAAGGACATCGAAAGGCGCGGCGAGCGGTGGAAGCCCTATCGCACGGTGGCGAGCTGGTACTTGTGGCGCGCGGTGGAGCTGGCACAGAAGTAGAGCCCGAGTAACCTGCGTGCCAAGGCAGCCGGGCGACGGTTCGAGAAAACGGTTTATTGGCGTGGAAAAAGCCGCCGGGACTGGCTCGAGGGACTCGGGACCTGCCTACAAGCTTGTAGTCCGCCCACCGTGCCTGGGCGAGCGCCATGTCGCGGCTGACGCTTCTTCGTTCCACTGCCCAGTAGAATCACGGCCCTTCGCCCGCGAGAGTTGCCTCTTGAATCAGGGAAACAAGGCACTATCCGCCCCGGCCTGAAAAGGGCCCGGGGCACTACCCTGCTACAATATGAGGGATGCAAGCCAAACGCGCGGCGCTTTCATTCTTCGTAGGGTTTGCACTCCTCGGATCGGGATCCCTGCCGCCGTTTGCGAAACGCTCCGTTGTGGCGCAGGAGCACCTGTTGCCTGAGCTGCTGTACACCTGCCCGATGCATGCGGACGTTCTCGATGAAAAGCCCGGCGGCTGCCCGGTCTGTAAGATGCGACTCAAACCGGTGCGAATCGAGACCGAGTTCTGGTATGCGTGTCCGCTTCATCCCGTGACGCTCACACCCGCGGCCGGAGTCTGCCCGATCGACAAGAAGCGGCAGAAGATGCCGGTTGTCGTTACGGTGCACTGGACTTGTAAGCAGAGCCCCGATCAAGAGCTGATGGAACCAGGCCGATGCGAAGACGGCAGTAACCGCCAGCAAGTGCATGAGATTCGCGCGCACGGGGACCACAATCCAAGGCACGGCGGCCAGTTCTATATGGCTGCCGACAACTGGCATCACGTCGAGGGCACCTATCCGAGGCAGGGTCTCTTCCGCACGTACTTCTACGACAACTTCACGCAGCCGATTGACGTCAAGCATTTCAGCGCCCGCCTCGTGCGAGAGGATCAGGCTGACATTCTCCTCAAACCGGTGCGCGACAACACGATGGAAGGCGCGATCAAAGACATCAAGACACCCCTCAAGCTCACGCTAAAGGTGAAGTTCGGCAAGGACAGGCCAGAATCACAGTTCGACTTCACATTCACCGAGCTGTCGAAGGAGCCGGCCTCCGCGCCGACAACGACAACGGCCGCTGGCACTTCGGTGGCGCAAGCTCGCGTCGCCGCAACAGCGGCAACGACCGCGCGCGATTCGACGCAGTCAACCCGGACGCGCGCGTCGTCGACGAACGCGGGTGCTGGAGGGGGGGCGACCCCTGCGGCCGGGTCGACGCCCACGGCTGGCGTGACCGCGGCGCCAGCCCCTGCATCGACTGCAACGACAACGACGACGCCTCCGGTCACCGTACCGCTGCCGCAAACGGAGGCAGCCGTGGCAATGCCGACGCTCACCAACTGCGAACCAAACGTTACGCGCACTGACCTGCTGCTTTTGTCGGATGCGCTGCCCAAGGACACCAAGGCGCTCTTCGAGCTTCTGTCGATGTGCAGCGCCGAGGTGCAGAAGTTGATCGACAGCGGCCAGTTCGGCTTCGTTTATCAGCCGACAATACTTGGCAAGGACATCGCGCTGGCGCTCGATGAGCATGTGAGGGAGCTGCCAGAGCGGCGGCGGCGGCAGGCCACCGACGCTATTCGCCGGACCGTGCTCTCGGCATGGCAGCTCGACCTGTACGGCGACCTCGGCAATCAGACCAAGCTGACCGAAGCCTACAATCTTTTTACCGTGGCAATCGCCGACATCAAGTCTGCTTATGACGGTCAGCCATAAAGTCTTCGTTCCCGGCGCCCTCGGTGTCGCTGTTGTACTCGTGATTCTTGCCGCGCCGCGTAGCGAGGCACACAAGGGTATTACGTCGAAGTACAACTACAACGTGCACGTCTTCCCGATCCTGCGTGACCGGTGCGGTACGTGCCATTTTGCGGGCGGCCCCGCGCCGATGTCGCTCGTTGACTACCGCGCAGCCGTGCCCTGGGCCGAATCGATCCGCGAACAGCTGGGCGGTCAAAGGATGCCGCCGTGGTACGTGGACCCGACCGGCCCGGCGGTTAAGGGCGGCCACCCGCTGCCGACAAAGGAGCTGGACGTCCTTTTGAGCTGGGCCGCCGGTGGCACACCGCGTGCCGGGGAAAAGACTTTCACTCTCAACACGCTCGGAAACGTGAAGTCGCCCACCTACGGTGGTCCGCGGCTGCAGTGGAACGCTGGGCCGCCGGACCTACAGGTTGAGCTGGAGGCGGAGCACACGGTGCCTGCCGGCACAGTCGAGGAAGATCGCACGTTCACGTTGCCGACTGGGCTTAAAGAGCCCAAGTGGGTGAAGGCAGTAGATTTACTCCCCAGCGAGCGCTCGATGGTGCACGACGCCATCATCGCGGTCGAAAACGGTCCGGTGCTTGCCGCATGGGTTCCCGGGCACCAGGTCATTGCGTCACCGGGCGGCACGGCATTTCTGTTGCCGGCCGACGCCAAGCTGACCGTTCGGATTCACTACAAGAAGAACTGGCAGGACGAGCAAGACGCGAAGTCGGACCGCAGCACGATTGGCCTGTATTTCACCGACGCTCCGCTCTCTGGCAAATCGATCGACTCGCTGGCGGTCGAATCGACCAACGGCGAAAACGATTCGAGCGAGCCGCGCAAATTCGGCGGCGCTTTCAAGACCTCGGCGCGCGTCATCGCACTGCGTCCAAGCTTCGAGCAGGTGTACGAATCGTTTGCCGTCGATGCGGTGGTGCCAACGGGTCGCCGCGTCTCGCTGCTGCGACTTCGCGCCGCACAACCGCAGTGGTACCGCCGCTACTGGCTGCAGGAGCCGATCGAACTTCCAGCGGGAACGAAGGTCGAAGTGACGGCCACGCCGGCCGCCCCGGACGAGTTCGCAGTGCCCGTGCCGAAGCGATACCCACTCCAAGTCGGCATCGATTACGTCGCGCAGTAATTGACGACCAGCCTCAATTGACGACCAGCCGCGCGACTGTATCCTGTTCCAGGTGAGCGTCGTCATGGTCACGCCGCCACGGTCGAG